>NZ_JAHVDH010000003.1:0-674934 GCF_051487245.1 Plantibacter flavus | reverse complement strand
GCCCGGTTACATTCCGAACCCGGAAGCTAAGACTCTTTGCGCCGATGGTACTGCAGGGGGGACCCTGTGGGAGAGTAGGACACCGCCGGACTTCTTCGTTGAAATGGCCACCCAAGGTTCTTGGGTGGCCATTTTGCGTTAAGTCACATCCGTGCGCACACGCGCACAAGCACGACAGTTTGCAAAACGCCTGGTCAGCGCGTAAGCTTGACCCTTGGTGTGGACGCTCCATGTCCACATCGTGTCGCACGATCCCCACCGCTCACGCCGAAGGGGTCGCGCACGCCGACAAGAGATCTTGGGCAGGGCACTCGTCCTGCGGTAATGAAGGAGAAACTACTATGGCAGCAGTGTGCCAGGTGACTGGAGCCGTTCCCGGCTTCGGACACAACATTTCGCACTCGCACCGTCGCACGAAGCGCCGCTTCGACCCGAACGTGCAGAAGAAGACCTACTACGTGCCCTCGCTGCGTCGTAACGTCACCCTCAAGGTGTCCGCCAAGGGCATCAAGGTGATCGACGCTCGTGGCATCGAATCCGTGGTCAAGGACATTCTCGCTCGTGGGGTGAAGATCTAATGGCAAAGCAGCAGGACGTACGTCCCATCATCAAGCTCCGTTCGACGGCCGGCACCGGTTACACGTACGTGACCAAGAAGAACCGTCGCAACAACCCAGACCGTCTCGTGCTCAAGAAGTACGACCCCGTAGTGCGCAAGCACGTTGAATTCCGAGAGGAGCGCTAAACATGGCTAAGAAGAGCAAGATCGCCCGTAACGAGCAGCGCAAGGTTATCGTCGACCGCTACGCCACGAAGCGCGCCGAGCTGAAGAAGGCCCTCGTGGACCCCGCCGGCACCGACGAGTCGCGTGAAGCAGCTCGCGTCGGCCTGCAGAAGCTCCCTCGCAACGCCTCGCCGATCCGCGTCCGCAACCGCGACGCCGTCGACGGCCGCCCCCGTGGTGTCCTCACGAAGTTCGGCATCAGCCGTGTCCGCTTCCGTGACATGGCGCACAAGGGTGAGCTCCCCGGCATCACCAAGTCGTCCTGGTAACCATTCCCGGCTGACACAGCAACGCACCATCGAAAGGGTCGTCCGCATCGCGGGCGGCCCTTTCGCGTTTCCGGTCACCCGTGCCAGGATCGAAGACGGCGCGCCGGTCAGGTCGTTCACGTCGACCGATCGGTTCGACTGATTCGCGGGCTCTTCCCACCCGAGACAGGAGACGCTGCTGGACGTCCGGACCCAACGCGCGATCGCGCTGCTCGTCGCCGGGTGCTTCTTCATGGAGAACCTCGACGGGACCATCCTCACCACGGCGGCACCGAGCATCGCGCGCGACCTCGGCACCTCGTCGACAGCCGTCGGCCTTGCGGTCACCGCCTTCCTCCTGACCGTGGCGGTCCTGATCCCCGTCAGCGGCTGGTTGACGGACCGCTTCGGAGCCAAGCGGATCTTCGCGGCCGCCATCGCGATCTTCACCCTCGCGTCGATCCTGTGCGCCGTGAGTTCGAGCCTGCCGATGCTCGTCGCCTTCCGGGTGCTACAGGGTGTGGGTGGTGCGCTCATGGTGCCCGTCGGCCGACTGGCCGTGCTGCGGGTGACCCCCAAAGAGCGACTGATCCAGGCGATCGCGTTGCTCACCTGGCCAGCGCTCGCGGCTCCCATCATCGCGCCCTTCCTCGGCGGTGTCATCACCCAGTACGCGTCCTGGCACTGGATCTTCCTCATCAACGTGCCGATGGGCGTCGTCGCCTTCATCGTCGCCCTGCGCATCGTGCCCGACTTCACCGCCGAGGACGTGCCACCGCTCGACTGGCCCGGCCTCTCGCTCAGCTGCGCGGGACTCGCCTCGCTCCTCGTGGCGGCGTCGCTGGTGTCCGGAGTCGGATTCGACGCCGTGTGGTTCATCGGTTCGCTCGTGCTCGGCATCGCCCTCCTCGGCGCCGCGGTCCGTCACCTCCTCCGCGCGCAGCATCCATTCGTCGACCTGCGCGTCCTCCGTGTGGAGACGTTCCGGCTGGCGAACGCCGGCGGCTCGGTGTACCGGCTGACCATCAGCGCAGTGCCGTTCCTCCTGCCACTGCTGTTCCAGGACGCATTCGGTTGGTCACCGGTGGAAGCCGGCTCGATGGTGCTGTTCCTCTTCGCGGGCAACCTGGCGATCAAACCCGCGACGACCTGGATGCTTCGGCGCTTCGGGTTCCGGCTCGTGCTCGTCGGTTCGAATGTCGTCGGTGTGCTGTGCATGGCGGCCATGGCGTTCCTGACCGCGGACACCTCCATCGTCGTCATGGCTCTGCTGCTGTTCCTCAGCGGTGTCGCCCGCTCGGTCGGGTTTACCGCGTACAACACGATCACGTTCGCGGACATCGAGCCGGCGGAGATGACGCGGGCGAACACGCTCAACTCCACGCTGCAGCAGGTGGCGAGCGGGTTCGGTGTCGCGGTCGGTGCGATCCTGCTCTCGACGGGTTTCTCCCTCGAAGCGGGGCTCGCCGACGGCCTGCTGCTGCCGTACCAGTTCGCATTCGTCGCGATCGCGGTGATCACGCTGTTCCCGACGATCGAAGCCTGGCTGCTGTCGCGGGCGGCCGGCCACAGCGTCATCGGTGCGCGCTGAGACAGGATGAACGCCGCTCCGAGCTGGGAAAGCGCCGACACGCGAGGGTGTTTGTCCGCGAACAGCGGATAAATCCGCGAAATCTCGCGGAATGCTGCTACATTCGAGGCGGTCACACCGACCAGTTGGTGCCGTAACAGCGACACCTTCGATACCAACAGATCAGCTGTACGTTGCAGCAACGTCCGAGGAGGACCCTCACAATGGCAAATTTGAACAAGACCGAGCTCGTCGCCGCCATCGCCGCATCGACCGGCCAGAGCCAGGCGACCGTCGGCAGCGTCGTCGACGCGCTGTTCTCGACCGTCGCTGAGACCGTCGCAACGGGCGGCAAGGTCTCGATCCCGGGTTGGATCGCTTTCGAGCAGACCGCGACCTCGGCTCGCACGGGCCGCAACCCGCAGACCGGCGCCGAGATCCAGATCCCGGCCGGCAAGCGCGTCAAGGTCACCGCTGGCTCGAAGCTCAAGGCTTCCGTCAAGTAGTCTCCCGCGGACCTCGGTCCGCACGGACGCGGCCCTCGGCCCGTCCACACACTGCAGGGCGTCGCTGTCGCGACGCCCTGCAGTCGTTCCCGGACCTGTCGGTGGATCCGCCTAGCATTGCTCTCATGCGGATCCTCCACACCTCTGACTGGCACCTCGGCCGGTCCCTCCACGGTGTGGACCTCCTGCAGCATCAGCGCGCGTTCCTCGAGCACCTCGAGCAGCTGGTCATCGACCGCTCGGTCGACGTGCTCCTCGTCGCCGGCGACATCTACGACCGCGCGATCCCGCCGGTCGAGGCCGTCACCCTCCTGTCGGAGTCGCTCAGCCGCCTCGCCGCCCACACCCGTGTCATCCTGGCCCCCGGAAACCACGACTCGGCGATCCGGCTCGGGTTCGGTGCGGCGATGCTGCGCGACGGCATCGACATCCGGGCGGACATCGCGCGGGTGGGGGAACCGGTGCTCGTCGACGACGCAGACGGCACGGTCGCGTTCTATCCGCTCCCCTACCTCGACCCTGACACGGCGAGGGGAGTGCTCGGCTCCGACGACGCGCCGCTCGCCCGTTCCCACGCGGCCGTGATGGGTGCGGCCCTCGACCTCGTCCGCGCCGACCTGGTCGCGCGCCGTGCGCACGGTCCGGTCCGCTCCGTCGTCGCCGCCCATGCCTTCGTGATCGGCGGTGCCGCGAGCGACAGCGAACGCGACATCCGGATCGGCGGGGTGGACGCCGTTCCTGCGTCGCTGTTCGACGACTTCGACTATGTGGCGCTTGGCCACCTCCACGGCGCCCAGCGCGTCGGCTCATCGACGGGGCCGGGCCGCCTGCGGTACTCGGGCTCGCCGCTCGCGTACTCGTTCTCCGAACGCGACCAGGTGAAGTCGTGCGTCCTCGTCGAACTCTCGGCCGAGGGTTCGGTGCAGCTCGAACTCGTCCCAACGCCGGTTCCGCGCCGACTGGTCGACGTCACGGGGACGATGGAGCAGTTGCTCGGTCCCGCCGGAGCGCACGCCGTCGACGCGTGGGTCCGCGCGACCGTGACCGACGATGTGAGGCCGTCGGAACTGTACGCGACGCTCGCCCGTCGCTTCCCACATCTGCTCGTCTGGTCGCATGCTCCCGCGAACCGCGCGGACGAGGTGCGAGCGGCGGCGGTCACGGCGGTGTCCGACCCGGTCGAGGTGTCCTCGGAGTTCCTCGAGTACGCGACCGGCACCCCGGCCACGGCCCGCGAGCGGGAACTCATCGCCGCAGCGAACGAAGCAGCCCTCGCGGCGGAGACGAGCGCCTGATGCGCCTCCACCGTCTCACGCTGCAGGCGATCGGCCCGTATGCCGGTGAGCACACCATCGACTTCGTCGAGCTCGGCCGCGCCGGACTGTTCCTGCTCGAAGGGCCGACCGGTGCCGGCAAGTCGACGATCATCGACGCGATCGTGTTCGGGTTGTACGGCGAACTCGCGGGGACGGGAGCGAGCAAGGACCGTCTGCACTCCCACCATGCGCACCCCGGCGTGGAGCCGTTCGTCGAACTCGTCTTCGAGACGGGTTCCGGGGTGTACCGGGTGCGGCGGACGCCCGCCTACCAGCGGCCGAAACAGCGCGGAGACGGCTTCACCCCGCAACAGGCGAGCGCGACCCTCGTCCGTCTCACCGATCCGGACGCGAACTCTGGCGAGACACTGTCCACTCGCGCGCAGGAGATCGGTCTGGAGATCAACCGGATCGTCGGTCTCACCCGAGAACAGTTCGTGCAGACGATCGTGCTGCCGCAGGGCGAGTTCGCGAAGTTCCTCGCGGCAGGCGGAGAGGAACGCAGCGACCTCCTGCGTTCCCTCTTCGGCACGGAGCACTACGAGCGGCTGTCGAAGCACCTGGTGGAGCAGCGGCGCCAAGCACACCGAGACGTCGAGAGCGCCGAGGAGGCCTTGGGCCGTGCGATCGCCCGGTTCACCGGCGCCGCAGACCTCCTCGAGGCACGGCAGGCCGTCGCGGGAGAGGACGCACCCGACTCCGACCTCGTGCCGATCGACGCCGTCGGGGCGGGAGACGACGGAACAGACGCCCATGCCAACCGGCCCGACGTCGACCTGTCCGCGCTCGACCTCGTCTTGACGCCCGACTCGGAGTCGTTGCTCGGCGACGCGCAGCGGATCGTCGAGGCGCTCGCGAGCCTCGCGACCGCTGACGCAGACCGTGCCACCCGCGCGCGAACGACGCTCGAGCGGGCGCGGCACGAGCACCTCGCCGCTGAAGCGCTCCGATCCGCACTCGCGCGGCGCGCGGAGCTGTTCACCGAACGCGAGCTGCTCGCGGTCGACGACGAACCGATCGCTCAGCTCGCCGAACGCGTGGCAGCCGCGGTGCGAGCAGACACGGTGGCGTCTGCACTCGCGGGGGCGGAATCCGCCGCGCGCGCGCTGTCCGAGGCGCACGAAGTGCTCGAGGAAACGACTCGCCGGACCTCCGCTCCCGTCGTCGCGCTCGACGACGGTGCGCTGGCTGCCCGCCGCGAGGCGATCACGGTGGAACGCGCCGGCATGGCGTCGATCCTCGCGCTCGAGGCCGCGGACGCCCACCGCACTGCCGCACTCGAGACGCTGACGAGGCAACTCGACGACATCGGGGCCGAACTCGACGCGCTGATCGAGGCGCAAGAGCTCCGGGCGAGGAGGCGGAGCGAACTCAGCGACAGCGCCGCCGCCGTCGACCGCGCGACCACGCAGCTCCAGGCGGCCCGACGATCGGTGGAACAGCAGGAGGAACGCACCGCACTCCTCGATCGCATCGAGCGCAGCGACGACCGTGTCGCGCGCGCGTCCGCCGGTGTCTCGAGTGCCGCCGGAGACGCCAAGCGGGCCGTCGAGACCGAGACCGCCCTGCGGTTCCGTCGCATCGACGGCATGGCCGGGGAACTCGCGGCGGCGCTGCACGACGGCGAGCCGTGCATGGTGTGCGGTTCGGTCAACCATCCGGAGCCGGCTGCGCTCGCGACCGACCACCCCGACGCCGACGCTGTCGAGATGGCGGCATCGGCTCGCCTTGCGGCCGAGGAGAAACTGCAAGCTGCCCAGAGCGCGCACGACAGTGCGCGTGCCGAGCGTGCGCAACTCATCGCACGCTTCCTCGGAGCCGACGGATCGTCGGCCGGAGACGACACGGGAGCCGACGCGGGAGCCGACGCGGCGACCGACGCGGCGACCGACGCGGACCGTTCGCCGGAACCCTTCGTCGTGGGCGCCGCGCGAGCGGAGGTCACCGCTTCGGCCGAGAGCGCCGAGACGATGCGAGCCGCCGCCGCCACAGCGCTCGCCACAGCCGAGATGCACGCCGAAGAGGCGACGCGCCTCGCCGCCGAGCACCTCGCCGCCGTCGTCGCCGAGTCGGAGCTTCTCGCAAGACGCGCCACCCTCACGGAACGCTCCGATGCGGCGCGCACCGCCCATGAGCAGGCCAGGACCGACGTCGCCCGCGTGTTGGACGGTCGAGCGGACTCCCTCGCGGAGCTCGACGCCGTTCTCGAGCGCGAGCTCACCGAACTCGTGCGACTCGCAGCAGCCCGGGTGGCCGTGACAGAACGCTCGCAGCGCGACACTGAGCGGGCCGCGGAGCTGCGCACCGCCCTCGATCGGGCCGGCTTCCCCGACCGTGCCGCAGCGGAGGCCGCCACCATGCTCGGCATCGAGCGGGCGAACGCCGAGGCCCGGGTCGAGGACCACCGACGGAAGAGCGCCGCGAACGCGAGCGCGTTGGCGCGTCCCGAGATCGCCGCTCTGACCGGCGCAGAGTCGGTCGACACCGAGGCGACGGCCACCAGGCTGCGCGAGGCCGAGGAGGAAGCGACCGCCGCGACTGCCGCAGCAGCCGTGTCGGCTCGTCGAACGGACAACGCCAGGACGGCCGCTGAAGCGCTCAACGCCGCCGCGGCTGAGAACGCCGAGGCGGTGCGCGAAGCCGCAGCCGTGATCCGGCTCGCGGACGTCGTCTCGGCCACCGGGAGCGAGAACACGACCCGCGTGACCCTCGGCACCTACGTGCTGCTCCGCCGCTTCGAAGACGTCGTCGCCGCAGCGAACGCGCGCCTCGAGTCGATGTCGGGTGGGCGCTACGAACTGGTCCGCAGCGACACGAAGGAAGGCCCGTCGCGCAGCCAGCGGGTCGGCCTGTCATTGACCGTCCACGACCATCGCACCGATCGCCGGCGCGATCCGAAGTCCCTGTCGGGCGGCGAGACCTTCTACGCCTCGCTGTGCCTCGCGCTGGGGCTCGCCGACGTCGTGACCGGGGAGGCCGGCGGCGTCGAGTTGGGCACGCTGTTCGTCGACGAAGGGTTCGGCAGCCTCGACCCCGAGACCCTCGACACCGTCATGGCGGAACTCGGGCGACTGTCGGCCGGGGGCCGCGTGGTGGGGGTCGTGAGCCACGTCGAGGAGATGAAGCAGCGCATCGGCGAGCGGATCGAGGTGCGTCGTCTCGAGGACGGCTCGTCGACGCTCCTGGTGCGCGCGTAGACGGCCCGGGCCCGTCGACAGGCTCAGGGACCGACAGGCCAGAAGGACCACAGGACGGGCTGCCGGAGCCCGCTCCGCTGCGGTCAGGGTTCCCAGCCGCGACGCGTAGGCTTGCAGGGTGAATCGTGCCGTCCGTCTCGCGGGTCCTGCCCTCCTGCTCCTCGTGGCGGTGGCGACCCTGCTCGCAGGCCTCGCCTTCGGCGGAGGGGCCGACGCACAACTCCTCGGTGATCCCGGCGCCGTCGTCCGCTACGGTCTCCCGATCGCCCAGCTGCTCGTGAACCTCAGTGCCGCCGGGACGATCGGCGCGCTGCTCCTCGCCTGCTGGGCGCTCAGCCCCGACCGCCGCGAGTACGGCGCTGCACTCGACGTCGCCGCCGCATCGGCAGCGGTGTTCACGGTCGCTGCCGGTGTCACGGGGTTCTTCACGTTCCTCAACGTCACGCAGGTGCCGCTGACCTTCGACGACGCCTTCGGTGCGAAGCTCAGCCTCTTCTTCACCGGTATCGAGGCCGGTCAGGCGTGGCTGCAGACGACGCTCATCGCCGCCGCCGTGACGGTGCTCTGTTTCGCGGTGCGCAACCAGACGGTGCTCGTCTTCGTCTTCGGGCTGTCCCTCCTGTCGCTCCTCCCGATGGCACAGCAGGGGCACTCCGCCGAAGCAAGCGGCCACAACGCGGCCGTCACGGCTCTCGGCCTCCACCTCGTGTTCGCCGCGATCTGGCTCGGTGGGCTGCTCACGCTCGTGCTCATCCGGAAGACGCTCGACGACGGCCGCCTCACGCCGGTGCTGCTCCGGTACTCGACCGTCGCACTCGTCTCGTTCGTCGTCGTCGCCGTGTCGGGCTATGCGAGCGCCGAGCTCCGCATCGGTTCGCTCGACCGCCTCGGAACGCCGTACGGCATCCTCGTGCTCGTCAAGGTGTTCGCGCTGCTCGCGCTCGGTCTCTTCGGTGCGCTGCAACGTCGTGTGCTCATCCGCCGTATCGAACGCTCGACCGGCGTCGCCGGAGGGAAGGGCGCCAACGGCACCTTCTGGTGGCTGGTCGCGCTCGAGCTCGGCTTCATGGGCATCGCCTCCGGCGCTGCGGCCGCACTCGCCAAGACCGCTCCACCCGTCGATCAGGCGTTGCCGAGCACGCCGACGCCTGCCGAGCTGCTCACCGGTGAGGCTCTGCCGCCAGAGCTCACCTTCGCGCGCTACTTCACCGAGTGGAACGTCGACCTGCTGTGGCTGCTGGCCTGCGCGTTCGGCATCTTCTTCTACATCGCAGGTGTCGTGCGCCTGCGTCGTCGCGGCGACAGCTGGCCGATCCTGCGTGCCGTCAGTTGGGTCCTCGGCCTGCTCGTGCTGTTCTACCTCACCTCCGGCGGTATCAACGCCTACCAGCCGTACCTGTTCAGTGTGCACATGCTCGGCCACATGGGACTGACGATGCTCGTGCCCGTCCTCCTGGTGCCGGGCGCACCCGTCACCCTCATCGCCCGCGCCGTCCGCAAGCGTCCCGACGGCTCCCGCGGCGGCCGCGAGTGGATCCTGCTCGCAGTGCACTCGAAGTTCGCCGGGATCATCTCGAACCCGCTCGTCGCAGCCGTGCTCTTCGCCGGTTCGCTGTGGGTCTTCTACTACACGCCGCTCTTCCGCTGGTCGATGGTGGACCACATCGGGCACGAGTGGATGGTGGTGCACTTCCTCATCACCGGATACCTGTTCGTGCAGTCGCTCATCGGCATCGACCCGGTCCCGTACCGTCTGCCGTACCCGATGCGCCTCCTGCTGCTGTTCGCGACGATGGCGTTCCATGCCTTCTTCGGGCTGGCGATCATCTCCTCCTCCGGGCTCTTCCTCGCCGACTGGTTCGGTGCGATGGGGCGCACCTGGGGGCAGGCGCCGTTGCTCGACCAGCAGACCGGTGGCGGGATCGCGTGGAGTGTCGGCGAGATCCCGACGCTGGCGCTCGCCGTGGCCGTCGCGATCTCCTGGAGCAAGAGCGACGCGAAGGACCAGAAACGCCTCGACCGCAACGCCGACCGCACGAACGACGCCGAGCTCAACGAGTACAACGAGCGCCTGGCGAAGATGGCTGCACGAGACAGCGAGTAGGGTTCCTGCGGCAGCTCAGCGCAGGTCGATGTAGAGCGAACCGTCGTCACGGATCGTGACGAACGCCGAGAGCGTGAACGGCACGTCCTCGTCGAGGGTCGACAGCGTTCCGTCGAACAGCGACTTCACCTCGACGAGGAGATGGGCGGCTCCGGCTGCCGCGGGCATCTGCCAGCTCGTCTCGCCGGGCTGCACGGCGACCACCGGATAGGCGGCGATCGACCACACCGGCACATCGTCGACGCGGTCGCGGATGACGATGCCGAACGGGCATCCGGTCGGCTGGAGTACCTGCTGGGTGGCACACCCGTCGAGGTAGCCGTTGATCTGGGTCTGCACCTCCGAGACGAACGCGGCGGTGGCCTGCGCGACGACGCCCACGTCGACAACACTCGCGACGTCCGTCGTCGTCGCGGTCTGCACCGAGGCTGCAAGGTACGTCGTGTCGAGATCGAAGTCGACGCTCCCCGGGGTGAACGTGAGCAGGGGGAGGGTCGTCGTGAACGCCTCGTCCGCGCCCTCGAGGACGCGGCGCGTGTCGAGTTCGAAGCCGTTGGCACGGAAACCGGTCGTGTGCTGGACGGTGAGCTGGACGACGCTCAGCGGGCTCGTCGCGAACCGCCAGGAGGGAAAGAAGCCGAAGGTGCGTTCGCCACTGACGACGGAGAAGACCGTCCGGTGCGGTTGCCCGGCGAGCGTGTAGGAGAACGTGACGTCGTGGGTGCCGTCCGCGGTCGCGACGTCGGAGATGAGGGTCACGTCGTCGAGATCGCCGAGCGCTTCGCTGCGAAGCAGGGCGTCCGAGCTCCCTGAGGGCAGGCCGGCGGCCGTGAGCTCCGTGGCGCTCAGCGCGACCCCGGGGAGTGCGAGCGCCGCCGCAGCGTCGTGCTCTTCGAGCGCCACCAGGTACTGCTGCACGAAGGAGCCCGCGCCGTACACGTCCCGTGCGACCGACGACCACGCCGCGGTGATCGCGCCGGCGAGCAGCACAGCGATGCCGAGCCAGAGCGCGACGGCTCGGAGGAGTGCGCCCCGGGGCGCCCCCGGGCGTCGCAGCTCCCCGCGTGTCGCGACATGGCTCATCCAGACATCCTAGGCGGGCGCCTCGCGTAGGATTGGAGGGCGAAACGGGAGGGAACCGACAGCACAATGAGCGTGGCCCTCTCCGCCGAGCAGCAAGCGGTCTTCGATCGCATCGAGAGCACTCGGGAACACATGTTCGTCACCGGCCGAGCCGGGACGGGCAAGTCGACCCTGCTCAACCACCTCGCGTGGAACACGTCGAAGCAGCTCGCGATCTGTGCGCCGACCGGTGTCGCCGCGTTGAACGTCGGCGGCCAGACGATCCACTCGTTGTTCCGCCTGCCGATCGGCCTCATCGCCGACCACACCATCGACCAGAACGACCAGACGCGCAAACTCCTCAACTCGATCGACACCCTCGTGGTCGACGAGGTGTCGATGGTGAGCGCCGACCTCATGGACGCGATGGACCGCAGCCTCCGCCAGGCGCGACAACGGCCACGTGAACCGTTCGGAGGCGTCCAGATCGTCCTCTTCGGCGATCCGTATCAGCTCGCGCCGGTGCCTGGAAGCCTCGAGGAGCGCGCGTACATCGCCGACACCTACCGCTCCTTCTGGTTCTTCGACGCGAAGGTGTGGTCCGAGACACCGCTGCAGCTCATCGAACTGACGGAGGTGCACCGCCAGCACGAGGCCGAGTTCAAGTACCTCCTGAACGGTGTGCGGCATGGCCAGGTGACCGCCGAGATGGCTGGCCGCCTCAACGGCATGGGTGCGCGCACGCCGCCGGAGGACGGCGTCATCACGCTCGCGAGCCGGAACGACACCGTCGACCGCATCAACAAGGCCGCGCTCGCGAAGCTCGACGGGAAACCCCTCACCGCGAATGCGGAGGTGTCGGGCGACTTCGGTGGTCGGGCGTTCCCCGCCGACGAAGCACTCGACCTCAAGGTCGGTGCCCAGGTCATGTTCCTCCGCAATGACAGTGAGCGGCGCTGGGTGAACGGCACGCTCGGCACGGTCGTGAAGATCGACTCGACGGTGTGGGTCGACGTGGACGGCGAGCAGTTCGAGGTGGAACCGGCAACCTGGGAGAAGTACAAGTACTCCTACTCCTCGGTGACGAAGCAGCTGAAGCGCGACATCGTCGCCGAGTTCACCCAGTTCCCGCTGCGGCTCGCGTGGGCGGTCACGATCCACAAGTCGCAGGGCAAGACCTACGACCGTGCGATCGTCGACCTCGGCAGCCGTGCGTTCAGCCCCGGTCAGAGCTACGTCGCACTCAGCCGCATCTCGACGCTCGACGGCCTGTACCTGTCGCGGCCGCTGCGCCCGAGCGACATCATCGTCGACACCGATGTGAAGCGGTTCATGTCCGGCCGCTGACCACCTGGTTCGTTCGCCCCGGAATGGGCGAACGGGTGCCCTACGCTTGTCGCTTATGACGCAACCGATGCAGGGCTGGCCACAGCCCGGACCGATCACCGCCTGGCGCACGCTCGATCTGCACGCGTCGAAGCCACCCTTCGCCGGGTACTGGTCGATGATCCCCCTCGTGGTGCGCATCGACGGGTTCGAGCATCGGCCGAACTGGGGCTGGTCGCAGTTCACCGTCCCGGCCGACCGACCGGTGCAGGTCTCATGCTCGATGGCGTGGCTGTGGGAGTTCGGTCGTGCAGAGTATCTCGTCCACCCCGGGGAGGCGCCGTCGCTCGACTACATTGCGCCGGCTCAGCAGTGGGTGTCCGGTTCGCTCGCACCTCGTGGCCAGGCGGTGATCAAGGGCCGAGGCGCGCAGATCGCGATGTACGCGGTGCTCGGCCTCTTCCTCGTCGCGATGTTCGGGCTTCTGGCGCTGTCGCTGACGCTGTAGCGTCTGCTCAGTCGCGGTCGACGGCCGCGAGCAGGACGGCTCCGAGTTCGGCGGGCTTCGTGAACTGCGGCCAGTGCCCGGTCGGGAGATCGACGAACTCGACGTCGGTGAGACGCGCGAGCTCAGCGACGTACGGATGCCCCTGCTCCATGAGCCCGCGCAGCATCTCCGAGGAGAACTCGCACGCGACGACCGTGGCCGGCACCTGCAACCGGCGGACGTCGTCGGACAACTGCTGCTTGTCGCTGGCGACATGCTGCGGCTGCGGGATCGCCCGGGCGCGGAACTCGGCGCGCAGTCGGTCGTCGAGGTCGACGAGGTCCTCCTCCTCGAAGACGCTCCAATCGGGCAGCGGGACCTCGCCGGCGGCGGCCGGGAGCTCGTCGTTGATGCACGCGCCGTCGGCCAACGGGCCGGAGTCGACGTAGATGCCGCGGACGACGCGGCCTGGTCGGGCGTCGATCGCGCCGTAGATGATCGCTCCGCCGCCGGAGTGCCCGACGAGGACGACCGGCCCGTCGCTCGCGTCGATCTCGGCGACGACCGCGTCGATGTGATCGCGCAGTGTGACCTCGGCACGCGGGGCATCGGCGGACTCGAGCCCAGGCAACGTGAGCGGTCGGACGCGGTGGCCGGCCTCCTCGAGCGGTGGGGTCACCGCACTCCACGAGGACGCGTCGAGCCAGAAGCCGGGAACGAGGATGATGTCCATGTGGCGATGCTACGCCCGGGGTCCGACATCTCGGCGGGCGGCGCCGGAGCTAGGCGATGGCGCTCGAGGAAGCCTTCGCCGCGGCGAGGTCGCGGAAGAGGTCGGTGTTGAACCGGTACGCGACCATGACCTCGTCGATGACCCGCGCCTGCTCGGCATCGTCCCAGGGGACGGCGTCGAGCTGCTCGCGGTAGGTGTCCTTGAACTCCTTCGGCTTCGCGATGTCGCCGAAGAGGTAGAAGCCGACGCCATTGGTGTCGAAGCCGAACTGGCGTTGCATGAGGGTCCGGATGATCTGGCCACCGGAGAGGTCACCGAGGTAGCGCGTGTAGTGGTGGGCGACGAATCCGCCGGCCCAGACGGCGCCGACCTCGTTGATGCGGGCGACGTAGCGCTCCGTCGTCGGCAGCGGCGTGATCCGCTCGCGCCAGTCGTCGCCGATCAGGAACCGGAGATCCTGCTCGATCGCGGGGAGGCGGGTGAGCTTCTCGCTGATGAACGGGGCGGCCACGGCGTCGAGACGCATGCGGTCGGCAGCGGCCTCGAGGGCCTCGTAGATGAAGTAGTGCTGCGCGACGAGGGCGATGTAGTCCGCTTTCGAGCCCTTGCCGGTCATGAGGTCGCTCATGAAGTCGGCACCCTCGCTCGACGAGTGACCGGACGACGTCCGCTCACGCAGGGCCTGGGAGAAGGGGATCACAGTGCTCATGTCGGACTCCGCGGTCGGCTCGGATGGTAAGGGTTGCCTTAGCCTAGCCGGAGGAGCGGACTCGTGGGAGAGGTGTCCGGCACTCGCCCAGCCACTCAGTGGCCGCTGTGCAGGGAACCGTGCGGCACCGCGAACTCGCCCGCGTGCGTCTGGGCGAGTGCCGGAGCGGTGAGGGCCGCGACGACGACGGCTCCCGCGAGCAGGGTGAGCAGATAGCGCGCGGTGCTCGGCTGTCGGGGCGTCCGCGGACGACGCGGGACCGTGGTCGCCTCGGTGTGCTCCGCGCCGAGCGTCTCACGGCGGAGGCGTGCGGCGAGGACGCCGGCGACGGCCAGCAGCATGATCGTCGAGGAGGCCATCGGTCCGAGCGGCGGTGCGGTGGTCGCCCCGAGCGAGGCGAGGGCGTCGATGACCACCCAGACGATGATCGTGCCGACCGCGGCGGCGAAGGAGGTGCGGAGGAAGGGAACGCGGTCGCGCCGCAGGACCACGACGGCCCAGACGAACGACGCGACACCGAGGACGAGGAGCGGCACCGCACCGACAGGAGCCGACCCCGCGCCGGTGCCCACGAGCACGAGACCCGAGCCGATCGCCGCGAGGGCCAGCAGGCTGTTACCGATGGAGGTGGTGTCCTGGTGGGCGGCGACGGTGTCGCCCACCAGGGGCTCTCTGCGCGTGGTGGAGATTGACATGTCAGGCCGTCGCGACGTGTCCGACACGCTTGTCGGCCGCGAGACCCACCCCGAGGAGCACGACCGCGCTCGCCAGGTGCAGCACATGGTCCGCCGTGTTGAGCGCGAGGACGTTCAACGCGGAACCCACGATGAAGAATCCGACGACACCGAGCAGCAGGTAGACCGCGCCGATGGCGGTGTTGACCGTCTTGGCCGCTGCAGCGCTCGACAGACCGGCGATCAGCAGCGCTGCTCCGATGAGGATGTGTGCGACGTTGTGCAGCGGATTGACCTCGAAGACGCCGAGGAGCAGGCCGCCCTGCGTCGCGGCGAAAGCCAGTCCGCCTGAGACGAGCGAGCCGAGCATCCCGACGAGGACGTAGACCGCCCCGAAGACGGTGGCCAGCAGACGATTCGGTGATTGGCGCATGAGATGCCTCCTGATCCTTCGAACCTCGAGAGACCTCGGGGCATGAAGGAGTTCGGAGGATCGCGGCGCCGCGGATTGGTGCCCGCGCGACCTCGCGGCTCGGGGCGTGGCTCAGGCGTGGGGGCGTGGGGTGACGCCGAGACGCTCGCAGGCGGCGTCGTAGAGGGCCACGATCTCGCGGCGGATCTCGGCACGCTCCGAGATGGGGCCGGCGGGCCAGGCGACACGGCCGGCAGCGGGCACCCCCTCGACCTGCCAGGCCCAGTCGCCGCCGTCGGCGTCGAGCGCCGTCATCGTCGCCCCGGTGGCAGACGGCTCGAGGAACGCCTGCACGATGAGGGCGTTGTCGTCCGGGTGGTCGCCGTTCATGTGGGAGAGGACGGCGTCGACGGTGGTCTGCGGGAACGGATTCGAGGTCACCCCTCCAGGGAACACCATCGGTCCCGTCCGCACCAGCGAAACGACGGCAGACGTCCGCCACGCGACGCCCGGCGAGTCCTCCCAGCCGCTCCCGGTTAGAATCGGCATCGGATCTGCAGTTCGGCAGACCGCTCATCAGGGGGATGACGTGACTGCAACAGGTACGAGGCGTAGACGGCTTGCCGCCTTCATCACCGCGGCGGCGCTCGCCACGGCGCTCGCCGGATGCTCGGGTCCGTCCGTCGCCGACACCGACTTCCCCGACCAGGTGAGCGGGGCCTTGCCGAGTGAGACGACCGACGCGATCACCGCAGCGGTCGAGTCCGCGATCGTCCAGTCCGGCTCCTCAGGCGCCATCGTCGGCGTCTGGGCTCCCTGGGCCGGCAGCTACACGGCGGGCGTCGGCACGACCGAGCCCGGCGGCAAGACGAAGATGGACCCGTCGATGGTCTACCGGATCGGTGACACCACCCGCCCGATGACCTGCACGGTGCTGCTCGAACTCGTCGACGAGGGCAAGGTCAAGCTCACCGACAAGGTGAACAAGACCCTCCCGCAGATCCAGGGCATCGAGGGCATCACCTACGAACAGCTCTGCCAGAACACCTCCGGCCTCGGCAGCTACAAGCCCGCGCTCAACACGCAGTTCGTCACGAACCCGACACGCAACTGGTCGATGGCCGAGATCCTCGCCAACGGGCTCGCAAGCGGTTCGCGCACCGCACCGGGCGCGCTCTTCAACTCGAGCGACACCGGCTACATCCTGCTGGGCATGGCGCTGCAGGAACTCACCGGCGAATCGTGGCAGTCGCTCTACGACCACTACGTCTTCTCTCCCCTCGGAATGTCGAGTTCGTCGTTCCCGGGGGCGACCACGGTCGATCTGCCGGGTGCCCACCCGAAGGGCTACACGACGCCGCGGATCGCCGACGGCACCTACCAGTGCGACGCCCCGACCGACGAGACCAAGCTCTCGTCGTCGATGGTGTGGACGGCGGGCGGTGTCGTGTCGTCGGTCGACGACCTGCGTCGGTACACGCAGTCGCTCGCCTCGGGATCCCTGCTGGACGACAGCACCTACAAGAAGCAGTGGAAGGACCCGGTCTCGCTCGGCGAGGATCAGCCGGCGTGGAAGAGCTTCGGCATCGGTGCCGTGCAGCTGGGTCCGCTCCGTGGTCAGGCAGGAGCCATCCCAGGCTCGCTCTCCGCAGCCTTCTCCGACCCGGGCTCCGGACTCACCGTCGTGGTGATGCTGAACAACTCGACGCTCGGCGCCGGCTTCGCGCAGACCCTCGCGCAGCAGCTCGCATCGATCGGTGCCAAGGCGGCCCCGGCGAGCGGTCAGAAGGCGCCCGAGATCCAACTGCCGTGGTCGGAGCAGCAGATGGCCGAGGCACTCGCTGCAGCAGCGATGGTGTGCGCGGCACCGGTGGCTCCGGCCGAGTAGCGATCGGCGCAGCGGCGCCCGCCCACGGCGACCAGCCGGGTGGCGTCGACCGCTTGGCGGCGGATCGACGCACGATGACGGTTTCCCGAACGCGCGACACCGGGCTGCTTCCTAGAGTGGTGGCATGAGCGACTCCGCGGGCATCGTCCCCGACACGAAGAACTGGACCTGGGTGCTCGAGCGCGCCTGCCCCGAGTGCGGCCTCGACACCACGCGGGTGCGGTTCGACGAGCTGCCGGCGCTGATCCGCGACAACGCCGCGGCGTGGCCGGCGGTCCTGTCCCGTGCCGATGTGCGGGAGCGTCCCGATGCGCAGACGTGGTCCGCCCTTGAATACGGAGCCCACGTGCGCGACGTGTTCCGCATCTTCGGCGTCCGGCTCCAGCTCGTGCTCGACGAGGACGACCCGGCTTTCGCGAACTGGGATCAGGACGCGACGGCGATCGAGGACCGGTACGACGAGCAGGACCCGCAGCTCGTCGCAGCCCAGCTGGTCGAGGCGGCCGAGGCGCTCGCCGCGGCGTTCGAGCAGGTGCCGGACACGGCGCTCGGGCGCACCGGTCTGCGCAGTGACGGCGCGCGGTTCACGACCGAGACCCTCGGCCGGTATTTCATCCACGACCCCGTGCACCACCTGTGGGACGTCACCCACGGCTGACACGACCGGAACGGCAGGTTCGTGAGCGCCGTCCTCAGCCGGCGTTCCGTGCGCGGAACGCGATCGTGTTGACGCGGTTGCTGCACCGGACGGAGCAGTAGCGCTTCGATCCGTTCCGCGACAGGTCGACCAGGAGCCCGTCGCAGTCCGCGGCCTCGCAGAGGCGCAGCCGATCCCACGCGCCGGCCCGGACGACGTCGACGAGGGCCATCGCGATCTCGGTCTGCACGCGGTCGACGAGTGGGGCGTCGAAGTCGGTGGCGTGCAGGTGCCAGTCGAAACCGTCGTGGCGGCGCAGTTGGGGGAGCGCGGCCGATTCCCGGAGCATCGCGTTGATCTCGGCGACCGCGTGGTCTCGGGCGGTCGCGGTGTCGACGTCGCTCGCCCACAGGGCGTGGAGTCGCTCGCGCAGCGCGGCGACGGCGCCGTGTTCCGCCTCGTCGCCGTCGACCCGCCCCGAGTAGCGGCTGATCCGGAGGAGCTCGCCGAGCTGCTCGGGAGTCGCGAGCTCGTCGGTGCCACTGCGCGATGCTCCTGGACGGGTGTTCACGAGGTCGACTGCGAAGACGAGCGCATCCTCGGTGTCAGGGGTGAAATGCAAGTTGACTCCTTACTTCGGTCCAGAGTAGCTTCATCTCAGCCAAGCGTCCACCGAGCGCGCGGCCCGTCAGCCGCAGCCTGGAGGCTCAGCCATGAAACCCACCTCGTCGACCACCGTCGGCCTCCTCATCGCCGTGCTCGCGGCGCTCGCGTTCGGCACCTCCGGCGCGTTCATCAAGCCCGTGCTCGCTTCGGGGTGGAGCCCGGCCGCCGCGGTCACCGTCCGGGCGCTCATCGGTGGGATCGTGCTAGCACCGTTCGCACTGTTCGCGCTGCGTGGGCGCTGGAACACGGTGTGGCGCGCGCGCTGGCGGCTGCTCGGCATGGGGCTCATCGGGGTCGCCGCCACCCAGCTCGTGTACTTCGCGGCGTTGCAGACGATCGCGGTCGGGACGGCGATCCTCATCGAGTACATGGCGCCGCTGCTCCTCGTGGCCGTGGCCTGGGTGCTCACGAGGCGGCGGCCCGCGACCGTCGTGCTCGTCGGATCGATCGTGTCCATGGTGGGGTTGGTGCTCGTCGTCGCGCCCGGCGGCGGTTCCTCGCTCGACCCCCTCGGTCTCGTGTTCGCGATCCTCGCGATGGTCGGATGCGCGGCCTACTACGTCATCTCGGCGCGTCCTGCCCAGGGGCTGCCACCGGTCGCCTTCGCGTCGCTCGGACTCCTGATCGGCTCGCTCAGTCTGTGGCTCGCCGGGCTGCTCGGTGTGCCGTTCACGACGTCCACCGCCGATGTCGAGGTGCTCGGCAACGCGGTCGTCTGGTGGGTGCCGCTGCTGTTCGTCGGGGTCGTCTCGACCGCCGTGGCCTATGCCTCGAGCATCACCGCGAGCCAGATGCTCGGCTCGCGCCTGGCGTCGTTCGCCGGTCTCCTGGAAGTCGTCGCCGCGACCGGCTTCGCCTGGATCCTGCTCGGTGAGCAGCTGTCGTTCGCCCAACTCCTCGGCGGCGTCTGCATCCTCCTCGGCATCGCCTTCGTGCGTTCGGAACGAGCTCCCGCAGTGCCGATCCCGGTGCCCGTGCAGTAGTCGGCGTGTCGCGAGCGAACCTTCGGCTGCGGCACGATCAGGCGGCGGAACGCGACCGTTCGTCCGCGAGGATCGCACTGACGGCGGCCCGACCGGCGCGATTGGCGCCGACGGTCGATGCGGACGGGCCGTAGCCGATCAGGTGGAGACGGGGCTCGTCCGTGGCGCGCGTGCCGTCGATCCGGATGCCGCCCCCGGGGAGACGGACGCCGAGTGGCGCGAGGTGGTCGAGGGCGGCGCGGAAACCCGTCGCCCACAGGATCGCGTCGACCGGGAGGTACGAGCCGTCCTCGAGGATCACCCCGTGCTCCTCGATCCTGCGGAACATCGGATGCCTCACGAGCACTCCACGCGCCTGGGCCGCACGCGCCCACGGGGTCCAGTGCATGCCCGTCACCGAGATGACACTGCCTGGCGGGAGCCCCTGGCGAACCCGCTCCTCGACACCCCTGATCGCCTCGACCCGCGCGAGCGTGTCGAACTCCTCCTCGACCCATTCGGGTTCACGACGCGTCATCCACACCGTCTCGGCGACGTGCGAGATCTCATCGAGCAACTGGATCGCCGAGATCCCGGCACCGACGATGACGACGCGCTGCCCCCGGAACTCCTCGGCAGAGACGTAGTCGGCCACGTGGAGCTGACGCCCGCGGAAACGCTCGCGCCCCGGGTAGGACGGCCAGAACGGCTTCGTCCAGGTGCCCGTCGCGTTGATGACGGCGCTCGCCGCGAAGCGCTGCGCAGACGGGGAGCTGCTCGCCGACGTCTCAACGATCAGCCGGCCGTGCGGCTCGTCGTCCGCTCGGGTGACCGCCTGCACATGGACCGGCCGCCGGACGGCGAGCCCGAACTGCTGCTCGAACGCGGCGAAGTACGGCGGGATGACATCGACGCTCGGGGACGTCGGATCGAGCTCGGGCTTCGGCATGCCGGGGAGGTCGTAGATGCCGTTGACGGTCGCCATGACGAGTGAGCGCCAGCGGTGCTGCCACGCCCCTCCAGGGGCGTCGTTCGCATCGAGCACGACGAAGGTGCGGGCGCTGGAGTCGCTGGGCAGGGCGTCGTCGACGAGGGGGACGAAGCCGCGACGATGCAGGTGGTACGCGGCGGAGAGACCTGCCTGTCCCGCGCCGATCACGACGACGTCGACGGGGACCGGTTCGCTCACCCCCAGCACAACGCTCGAGCGTGCGCTGGCATTTCCGCGGACGTCGGTCACCCGTGCGCGAGGACCTGGAGTCCGATGACTGCGGCACCGAGGAGGACGAGTGCGGCCATCGCGATGAGCTGCCTCCAGAGGGTGAGCCCTGCGCGGCGGACGGCGAACCAGGCACTGAGGCCCAGCGTGACCAGGTAGACGATCGTCGAGACGCGGAGCGAGGTGTCGAGTTGCATGACGCCGAACACCGCGAGGATCAGGAGGATGGCCGGTGTCGCGACGGTGAAGAGCGAACCCCACGCGATGCGCAACATGACACGCCACTCGGTGGCGTCGGGGAAGGCGCCGTGCGCGGCCAGGTGCGCGATCATCTCGGCGACGAGCCCGGCGACGGTGATGCCCGCGACACCGATCACGAGCGTGAAGAGCGCGCCCGCCGCATCGTGGTGCTCGACGTTCGCGGCGAGCACCAGCACGATCGCCAGCCCCGTGAAGGTCGCGTAGACGCGCTCCTTCAGGTATTTCGCGACCGTTGCAGCGTTGCCGGGTGGCAAGCCGCGGGCGTCGCCGTGTTCGGGCTGTTCCCGGTGGTTCCGTCTGCGGAGCCGGCGACGAGCAGCACGAGGGTCGAAGGGTTGCGCGTCGCTCATGGCTTCGAGCCTATCCGAGCGCCCCTCGACAGGCCCGGGGACCGGGTGACGGGCTCGGGGACCGAGTGCCGCGCGCGGAGCCCTGAACCGGTCGAAGGGTCACCGCACGCCTGGCTCGGCTACTGAGCTCCGCCCCTGGTCACTGAGCTCGTCGACGTGCTACGCGAGACCTGGTTGCGCCTCAGGACCGAGGTCGCGCTTCGCGGTGCGCACCGCGCCGATTCCCGCCACCACCACACACCCGATCCCGGCCCACTGCGGCACCGTGAGCTGCTGCGCGAGCAGGACGAGCCCGGCGATCGCGGCGATGGCCGGTGCCGACGCGAGGATGATCGCGAAGGTCGCCGGGCTGAGGCGTCGCAACGCGATGAACTCGAGGGCATAGGGGATCGCCGACGACAGCACCGCGACTCCGAGGCCGAGCAGGAGGATCACGGGGTCGAACAGGTTCGGGCCTGCCGTGACCGCGGCGAGCGGGATGGTCGCGAGGGCCGCGACGGCTGCGGCGATCGCCAGGCCGTTGAGGCCGGGGAACGCCTTGCCCGTGCGCGACGACAGCAGGATGTACCCCACCCAGAGTGTTCCGGCGATGAGCGCGAACAGTGTGCCGAGCGGGTCGAGGGCGGCAGTCTCTCCGCGGTGCAGCAGGACGCCGCCGAGGAGGAGGACGCCGATGAGCGCGACCCCGGCCCAGAGGGCGCTGATCCACCGACGCCCCGCGATCACGCTGAGGGTGAGCGGCCCGAGGATCTCGAGCGTCACCGCCGGACCGAGAGGGATGCGTTCGAGCGACAGGTAGAAGAAGGTGTTCATGCCGGCGAGCACGAGACCGAATCCGATCGCACTGCCCCAGGAGCCCGCGGTGTGCCCGCGCAGCACCGGCCGCGCGATGGCGAGCAGGATGATCGCTGAGAACACCAGTCGCAGGGTGACCATGCCGATCGGACCGATCTGCGGGAACAGGGTGACCGAGATCGACGCGCCGACCTCCTGGCACACCAGACCGGCGACCACGAGCAGGGCTCCGGTCGCCGTGGCGTTGGGGTTCGCTGCGCGGGTCACTGCACCACGGTACTGGCCCTGGCGACAGGAGATCTGCACCGGCGAGGGCGAACATGCGCGGTTCTGTGCTGGTGCCGTGCGGAAGTCCTGGTCCCTGCGGGGAGACACCGCCGCAGGTCCGGCCGATATGGGACATCTGCGGCATCATGAGGGGATGAGGATCGACGAACTCGCGTACCTCCGGGCGCTCGCCGAGGACGGCCACGTCCCGTACGCCGCGGAAGCGCTCGGGATCTCGCAGTCGACCCTCACCCGCGCAATCGGGCGTCTCGAAGCCGATGCCGGCGTCGAGCTGTTCGACCGGCACAAGAACCGTCTGGAACTCAACCGCTACGGCGAGATCCTCCTCGTCCACGCCCTCCGGGCGCAGACCGAACTCGACAACGCGCAGTCCCGGATCGACGAGCTGCGCGACCCGTCCGCCGGTCTCGTGTCCATCGCCTACGTGTCGTCGCTCGGCAGTTGGCTCATCCCGCGCATCGTGAGCGAGTACCGGCAGCTGCTCCCGGACATCCAGTTCGTGCTCGACGGCGGCAAGGCCGACAGTGTGCTGGACGCACTGCGCTCCGGTTCGGCCGACGTCGCGTTCCTCAGCCCGGAGCCACGCGACCCGGAGATCGAGTGGCGGCCGCTGACCTCGGAGCGCCTCGTGCTCGGTGTTCCGGCCGGGCACGCGTTCGCGTCGCGCGCCTCGCTGTCCGCGTCGGAGCTGGAGCAGGTCGACTTCCTCGCGATGACCACGGACTCCGGGCTCCGGCAGATCGCCGACGCGTACTTCGCCCGCCACGGGATCGTCCCGCGCGTGACGATGGAGGTCTCCGAGCTGTCGACGCTCCGCGGGCTCGTCCGCTCGGGTGTCGGCATCGCGGTGTTGCCGGACTCCACGAGCATCGAGGGCGTGGTGCTCGTGCCGCTCGACGACGAGGCGGTGCGGGTGATCGGCGTCGCGACGAGCCGCGCACGGGTCGTGTCACCCGCGGTCGAGCAGTTCGTGCGCTTCGTGCGCGAGGAGTGGTCCTCGGGCGCCTGAGGATTCCGGGCCCGCGCTGAGGCATTGAGTTGCCCGAATCGGCGCGAAAATCGCGCGATTTCGGACGAATCCGGGCGAGTCAGTGGGAGGCGGCGACGGTTGACGCGCGCACGACGAGCTCGGGGGTGAGGCGCTTGGACGCGACCTCCTTGCCTGCCAGGAGACCGAGCAGCGTGGTGAGCGCCTCGCGTCCCATCTCGTGCATCGGCGAGCGGACGGTGGTGAGCGGCGTGCCGATCGAGGCGGCGATCGGAGTGTCGTTGTAGCCGACGAGCGCGACGTCCTCGGGGATGCGCAGCCCCTTGTCGCGCAGGACGCCCATGGCGCCGATCGCGGCGAAGTCGTTGGTCGCGAACACGGCGTCGGGGTAGGGGGCGGTCGCGAACAACTGCTCGGCGGCCTCGCGGCCGGCCGCGGCGTCGAAACCGTTGTAGATGATGCGTTCCGGGGGGATCTCGAAGCCTGCCTCACGGAAGCCCTCCACCACGCCCTGGGTGCGCTCGCGTGCGGTCGACGCGAACGGCAGACCGGCGAGGATCGCGACGTCGCGTCGCCCGATCTCGAGCAGGTGCTCGGCGACGAGGCGCCCGCCGGCGAGGTCGTCGCAGGTCACGGACAGGTGGTCTCCGGCTCGACGGGAGGTCAGCACGAAGGAGACGCCCTCGGCGGCGAGTTCGTCGAGGAAGGGGTCGTCGAGGTGGGCGTCGCCGAAGATGAGGCCGTCGACCCGACGGTCGAGCATGCTCTGCGTGCGGATGCGCTGCTGTTCGGGGTCGTCGAGGGAGTTGGTGACGAAGGTGGAGATCCCGCGCTCTGTCGCCGCTTCGTCGATGCCCTCGTAGATCGTCGCGAGCACGAAGTCCTGGAGGCGCGGCACCAGCACGCCGACGAGGTCGGAACGGCTCGTCCGGAGGCTCGCGGCATGCGGGTTGCGTCGGTAGCCGTTGGCCTTCGCGATCTCGAGGATCGACGCGATCGTCTCCGGTGACGCCCAGCGGTCGGGCTGGGTCTCGCGTTCGTTGAGGACGCGGGAGACGGTCGTCACGCTCACCCCGGCGAGCTCGGCGATCATGCGCTGGGTCATCGGGCGCCGCGGGGCGCCGGAGCGGCGGGCCGGTGCGCCGCTGTTCGCGGAGGGCGGCGCGCTGGGCGTGGTGTCCTGCTCGATCCGGAGCGGCGGATCGCTGGGGGCCGTGGCCATGGAGCCTCCTCGTGCTTCACTCGATTATCGCGTGCGGCACCCCGTTGTCCGGCCTGATCTGCGTAACGTCGTCGAAACAGCATCTTGACACAATCGACACACGCAAACGATTGACGCAAACGTTTGTGTAGGTGCAGACTATGGGAACTCGCAGCCCGCGAGCCGCCTCCGAAAGGGCCGACATGCCTCGAATCGTCATCCTCGCCACGGGGGGAACCATCGCCTCCCGCGTGGACGAGCATGGTGCGGCCGTTGCGAGCGATGCCGCCGCCCAGCTGCTCCATGGCCTGGACCGGGAGCTCGAGGGCATCGAGGTCGAGGCAGTCGACGTGCTCCGCAAGAACTCCTTCAATCTCACGCTCGGTGACCTCCGGCTCATCGTCGAGGCCGTCGGCCACCAGCTCGCCCGTCCCGACATCGACGGCATCGTCGTGACCCACGGCACCGACACGGTCGAGGAGACGGCGTTCCTCGCCGACCTCGTGCACGCCGACCCGCGCCCCCTCGTCTTCACGGGGGCCCAGCGCGCCGCAGACCAGGCGGCCACCGACGGCCCCGCCAACCTCCGTGACGCGATCCTGCTCGCCGCCTCCCCGGTCGCCCGCGAGATGGGCGTGCTCGTGAGCTTCGCCGGCGAGGTCTTCGCCGCTCGAGGCGTGCGCAAGATGCACTCTCTGGAGATGGCACCGTTCGCCTCGGCCGGCACGGGCCCCCTCGGACACGTCCGGGACGGTCGAGTCGACATCCGCCTCCGTCCGGTCCGTCTCCCGGCCCGCGCGCTGCCCTCCTCAGCGTTCGACACCGTTCGGGTGGACGCCCTGCTCACCTATCCGGGCGCCGACGAGTCCCTGTTCCACGCGGCCATCCGTTCCGGTGCGAGCGGGATCGTCGTCATCGGATCCGGCACCGGCAACCCGAACTCCGCCATCGTGACCGCGATCGGTGAGGCCACCGCCGACGGCGTGGTGGTCGCCCTCGCGAGCCGAGCCGGCGACGGCCCGGTCGTGCCGATCTACGGCGGCGGGGGAGCGGTGGACGCTCGTGACGCAGGTGCCGTGCCCACCGGCGACCTCCCCTGGTCGCAGGTGCGCATCCTCCTCGCGCTCCTGCTGTCTGAGTCCGGCGATCCTGCCGTCGTCCGTGACGAGATCGCGCGATACTGCAGCCCCGATGCAACCCTGCCCGAGCCTGTCGAAGGGCCTGCGCCCGTGCGCACCCCGGCAGGCTCAGCGGCCGGGACGTCCACCCCGCTCCCCGATTCCACCCCGCTCTCCGAGCTGATCGATGGGCCCAGCGCCCTTCGTCCGGCCCGGTGAACGCCGACAGCCCCACTCGAAAGGACACCCCATGACCAAAGAGATCTTCGTCGCCTTCGGTATCGACGTCGACGCCGTCGGCGGCTGGCTCGGCTCGTACGGCGGAGAGGACTCGCCCGGCGACATCTCGCGCGGCGTCTTCGCCGGCGAGGTCGGCGTCCCTCGCCTCAACAAACTCCTCGCGAAATACGACCTCCCCTCCACCTGGTTCTGGCCAGGCCACTCCATCGAGACCTTCCCCGAGCAGTTCGATCAGGTCGTCGCGGCTGGGCATGAGATCGGCATCCACGGGTACAGCCACGAGAACCCCATCGCGATGAGTCGGACACAGGAGTCCGACATCCTCGACCGCTGCATCGATCTGATCACCGACCGAAGCGGCTCCCGGCCCACCGGCTACGTCGCCCCCTGGTGGGAGTTCTCGCCCGTCACCAACGAACTCCTCATCGAACGCGGCATCCGTTACGACCACTCGCTCATGCACCGCGACTTCGAGCCGTACTACGTGCGTGTCGGTGACAGCTGGACGAAGATCGACTACGACCAGCCCGCCGAGACCTGGATGAAACCGCTCGTGCGCGGTCAGGAGACCGACCTCGTCGAGATCCCCGCCAGCTGGTACCTCGACGACCTGCCTCCGATGATGTTCATCAAATCGAGTCCCAACAGTCACGGTTTCGTGAACCCGCGCCATCTCGAGGAGATGTGGCGCGACCAGTTCGACTGGGTCTACCGCGAGATGGACTACGGCGTCTTCACCTTCACCATCCACCCCGACGTCTCCGGTCGCCCACAGGTACTCCTCATGCTGGAGCGCCTCATCGAGCACATCAACCGGCACGAGGGCGTCCGCTGGACGACCTTCGACGCGATCGCGCAGGACTTCGTCCAGCGCAACCCGCGCACCTCCTGATGAGACCGGTGCCGGCCGACTCCCCGAGCTGACCGGCACCCTGACCCGTTCTGCAGCGCGACCAGCGCCCCACCCGCCAGACCAGGCGAGCGCCCACGAGGCGACCCCACCGACGTCCGGCGCGCCCGCACCTCCGTCGCATCACCCGATCACAAGGATCATCATGACCTCCCCAACCACGAACCACCCGGCGGGCCTCCGGTCCGTCGGCGTCAAGGAGACGCGTCGCGCGACGCGCATCGCCTTCTTCGCCTGGACGATCGCCGTCTACGACTTCATCCTCTTCGGCACGCTCCTCCCGCGCATCGAGGAGAGTTTCGGCTGGGACACCAGCTACGCGCTCCTGATCTCCACCCTCGTGAGCATCGGCACCTTCGTCGTCGTCATGCTCGTGGGGCCGCTCGTCGACAAGCTCGGGCGTCGTCGCGGCATGATCATCTCCGTCGCCGGCACAGCAGCATCCTCGGCGGCCACCGCTGCGACCGTCGGGGCCGCATCCCTGGTCGGTGTGCGCGCGATCAGCGGCCTCGGTCTCGCAGAGCAGTCGGTCAACGCGACCTACCTCAACGAGCTCTACGCCGTCACCGAGGACAAGAAGATCAAGCGCAACCAGGGCTTCGTGTACTCGATGGTGCAGACCGGCTGGCCGATCGGAGCGCTGACCGCTGCGGCGTTCGTCGCCATCGTCACCGCGATCTTCGGCGCGGACAGCTGGCGCATCGCCTTCATCCTCGCGACCATCCCCGCGGTCATCGTCGCCCTCGTCTGCCGTCGTCTCAAGGAGAGCCCGCAGTTCGAGGCTCAGCGGGAGATCCAGCGACTGCGCAAGGTCGGAGAGGTCCCGGAGGCCGAAGCGCTGGCTGCGGCCACGGGCCTCGACGTCCAGACCTCGGCGCCGTTCAAGCGCATCTTCCAGGGCAAGCACCTCCGCAACACGATCGTGCTGTCGCTCGCCTGGCTGTTCAACTGGTTCGGCATCCAGACCTTCTCCGTCCTCGGCACGACCGTGCTGGAGACCGGCAAGGGGATCGACGCCTCGAACGCCCTGCTGCTCGTCATCGGCTCCAACCTCGTCGGTGCTCTCGGCTACCTGACACACGGTTGGCTCGGCGACCGCTTCGGACGCAAGCGCGTCATCGTGATGGGCTGGATCCTCGGAGGCGTCTGCTTCGCCGCCATGCTGCTCGGCCCGAGCGACCCGTTCTTCGTGCTGTTCACCTACATGGCCGGCCTGTTCTTCCTCCTCGGCCCCTACGCGGCGATCATGTTCTTCCAGGCCGAGTGCTTCGACCAGGACTGCCGCGCCACCGGCAGCACCTTCATCGGTGCGATGAGCCAGCCGGGCGCGATCATCGGCGGTTTCATCCTCACGGGTCTCGTCGCGGCAGCCGTCCCGTTCTCCACCGCGGCCCTCGTGGTCGGTGCCGTCGGCACGGTCGTGTCCGGGCTCGTGATGCTGGGCGCGAAGTCGGTCAAGGCCGCGGACCGCGGTGATGGTGCGGCTGCAGCGTCGGCCGACGTCGCCACGGAGGCTGCGCGATGACGGCGGCCCCGACGGAGTCCCGGGAGGCTGCGGTCTCCATCATCTCCGGCGCCGCTTCCGGCATCGGGCGGGCTGCCGCCGTGCGGCTCGCCGCTCGTGGCGACCGCGTCGTCATCGGCACCTTCGCCGGTGACCCGCACGACGCCGGTGAGACCCTGCGTCAGGTCGAGGCGATCGGTGGGTCCGGTGTCGTCGTCGACCTCGACGTCAGCAGCACCAGATCGGTGGACGCGTTCGTCGCCGAGGCGGTGCGCGCCTTCGGGAGGGTCGATCACGTGATCGCCAACGCCGGCATCCTGCGTCGCGCTCCGTTCGAGACGATGACGGACGAGCAGTGGGACGAGGTGCTGCAGGTCGACCTCCACGGGGTCATGCGTCTCGCCCGATCCGCGTCCCCGCATCTCGGTCGCGGCGGTTCGGTGGTCGCGATCTCCTCGATCGCGGGCGGCGTCTACGGCTGGCAGGAACACGTGCACTACGCGACGGCGAAGGCTGGCGTCATCGGTCTCGTCCGCAGTCTCGCCGTCGAGTACGGCCCTCGCGGCGTGCGCGCGAACGCGATCATCCCCGGCCTCATCGAGACGCCCCAGTCGCTCGACGCGGTCAACTCGCTCGGCGCCGACGGTCTGCGCGACGCCGGCTCGTACATCCCCTGGGGACGGGTCGGGAAGCCTGAGGAGGTCGCCTCGGTCATCGGGTTCCTGACGTCCTCGGACGCCGACTACGTGAGCGGCCAGGCGATCACGGTCGATGGCGCGCTCACCGTCGCGATGCGCGACTGACCGGACCATGGAGGAGGATCGGACCATGCAGCAGCAGCGGAACGGCAGGCTCGCGGGGCGCACGGCGCTCGTCACGGGTGCCGCGAGCGGGATCGGCTTCGCGATCGCCCGACACTTCATCGCCGAAGGCGCGACGGTGGTGCTGGCGGACCGAGATCCACGGGTGGAGCAGGCGACCATCGATCTCGGTGGCGCAGCGGCGCTCGTCTTCGACGTCTCCGATGAGTCCGCGGTGGTGCGAGCCGTCGCCGAGGCGACGGCTGTGCTGGGGCGCATCGACACGCTCGTCACCTCGCACGGCATCCTCACCGAGTCGCCGGTCGCCTCGATGGCGACCACGCAGTGGCAGCAGACGATCGACGTCGACCTCACGAGCGTGTTCGTGCTGTGCCGTGAGGTGCTCCCCGGGATGCTCGACCGCGGCGACGGACGCATCATCAACATCGCCTCGCAGCTCGGCATCAAGGGTGGCGACGGACTCGCGCACTACGCGGCTGCGAAGGCTGGCGTCATCGCGCTGACGAAGTCGCTCGCGCTCGAGGTGTCGGCCCGCGGGGTGCTGGTCAACGCGATCGCACCCGGGCCCATCGAGACGCCGCTCGTCGAGGGGATCAGCGAGGAGTGGAAGGTCGCGAAGCGTGCGGAGCTGCCGCTCGGGCGGTTCGGGACGGTCGACGAGGTCGCTCCCACCGCGGTGCTGCTCGCCGCGAGCCCCGACGGCAACCTCTTCGTCGGTCAGACGCTCGGTCCCAACAGCGGGGACGTGATGTGACGATGCGGGTTCTCGACCGTCCGGTCCGCGGTGCCCGCCGCCACGCCGTCGTCGGAGGGCGGTAACCGTGTGCGGCGCGTGCGGTGGCGGTCCCACCGACTGGGCGGCCGGCCTCGTCGGCGGGAGCTACGAGCGCGCGGTGGTCGCCCGCGTGCTGTCCTCCGGCTCGCCGCGGGTACGCGTGACGACCGGGCCGTCCGGCTGGATGGTCGCCGTCGGCGGTCGCCCGGCCCGGCTCCACCGCACCTTCGACTCGCTCCTCGACGCCGTTGTCGACGCGGGCGTGACGGCTCTCGATCCGCAGGCGTTGCCGCGCCACCGGGCCGTGCGCCTCGACCGCGGATCCGTGCGAGCCGAGCGGCGCCTCGACTCGGGTTCCAACGACGCTTCCGCCCCCGATCGCGCGCTGCTCGACGTCCTCGCGGCCGCAATCTCGGCGCGGGTCGCGGGCACCGAGGTCCAGCTTCGGCTCGCAGACGACGCCGGCACGTGGACGCTCCTCGTCAGAGCCTGAGTCCGGGCCGCGTGAGCCCGCAGGACGAGCTCCGAGTCGCCCTGAATCGTGCGAAACGCTCGCAGTTTCGGACGAATTCGGGCGACTCGGCGTCGCATGTCACGGTACCGGCGCCACGACGGCCGCGCACGGGTGCAGGTGCGCTGATACTCGGTACGCTGATCTCGTAGCATCCCGTCGAAGGAGAATCCCATGCCTGTGCCATCAGCCACCCCGCCGGTCGAGCGTCGTTCCCTCCGCGAGGTTGCCGTCGAACGCATCCGCGCCGCCATCTTCGAGGGAACGCTGGAGCCCGGCGAGCACCTGAACGACGGCGAGCTGCAGTCGTGGCTCGGCATCTCCCGCACGCCCATCCGCGAGGCGCTCAACGACCTCGCCCGCGTCGGTCTCGTCGAGATGGCCGCTCAGCGGTACACACGCGTCGCCCTCCCCGACCCCGCCCAGCGGACCGAGCTCATGCAGACGCTCGGCGCGATGCTCGGCGGCGTCGTCCGCGTGACCGTCCCCGGCCTGGGAGCGACGCAGAAGAAGGCGCTCGGCCGGTCGATCGATCAGATCCGGGTCGTCGTCGACGAGCGCGACGCCGCGGAGTACGACCGCCTGAGCCGCAGCCTGTTCGACGCCTTCATCGACGCCTGCCCGAACCCCACACTCGTCGATGCGACGAAGGACATCATCAACGGGCTGTCCTACCGCGTCTCCGTCATGACGACACCCGAGGTCATCGACTGGGACACGAAGCGGGCAGCGTTCCCCGCGCTCGGCGATGCATTGCAGGCAGGCGACGCCGTCGCGGCGGAACTCGCCGTCGAAGACGTCTTCCGCCTCTCGAAGACCCTCTAGCACCGGGCGCATCCGTGCGCCGGAGCCCGGGCGACGTCACTTCACGAGATAGGTGAAATAGCTGCCGAGTCGGTCCACCGCGGTGTCTGTCAGCTCGGGATGACGCTGGCGCACGACTCCGCGAACCTCCTGGCCGATCTCGGGGAGCGTCTTCCGCCCCCACTCGATGGGGATCCTCCGGGTCTCGTCGAGGATTGCGTGCACGGCATCCCGTGTGGCCTCGTCGGCGACGCCGGCGAGGAACTCGTCGTCGTTCCGTGACGGGAATCCCGTGAGGAACAGCACGACGGCGTCGCTCAGGTCCACCGGGTGATCCGTCATAGCTGCACCTTCCAGCACGAGATGGGTACTCGTGTCCTCCTCAGTATCGCTGGCATCCGTGCGCGGGACACGTCCGGCGCGGTTCGCCGAGTCGGCCGGCCGTGACGCGCGCGACACGGACTCAGCTGTCGATGCGGTGGTCCTGGATGGAGTCATAGGTGCGGCGCAGCGACTCGGCGGCAGCGTCATAACGACGCTGGGCGACGCGGATGAAGAGCAGGTCGACGAGTGCGAGCTGCGCGATTCGCGACGACATGGCGCCCGAACGGTAGCGACTCTCCCGGGCCTGCGTCACCAGGACGAGGTCGCAACGACTCGCGATGGGGGAATCCGGGAAGTTCGTGATGCAGACGGTCGTCGCGCCGGCGGCCCGCGCGAGCTGCAACGCCTGCTCCGTCTCGACCGTGAGCCCTGAGTGCGAGATGCCGATCGCGACACCGCCCGGTCCGAGGAGCGCCGCGGACGGCAGCGCCAGGTGGGCGTCGACGAAGGTGTTCGCCGGCATGCCGATCCGGTAGAGCTTCTGGTGGAGGTCTTGCGCGGTGAGGTTCGACGACCCGAAGCCCACGATGTCGATGCGCGGCGCGGCGAGCAGAGCGTCGACCACGGCGTCGAGCGCGACCCGGTCGAGGGAGCGGGCCGTCAGCTCGATGGCCTGCACCTCCTGGTAGGCGACTTTCGCCACGACCGCCTCGACCGAGTCGTCGGGGTCGATGTCGGCGTCGTCCACCTCGAACCGGTCGCGTTCCGCCTGTTCGCGACTCGTCGACGTCGCGACGGCCACCCGGAACTCGCGGTACCCGGTGTAGCCGATGGTCTGGCAGAAGCGTGCGACGGTGGCCTGCGAGGTGCCGCAGGCCTTCGCGAGTTCGGTGATGGTGAGCTCGACGACGAGCGAGGGGGTGCCGATGATGGTCTCTGCGACGCGCGTCTCCGCAGCGCTCAGGCGGGGGATCGCCTGGCGCAGCACGAGGAGCGCGTCAGTCGCCATCGGGCGCTGCCCCCGTCGATCCGTACGCTGCGATGGCAGCGCTCAGGGATCCGTCGCCGCCGCGGAGGCGGGCGACGGCTTCGCCTGCGTCGATGCCGGTCATGAGCACGAGGATAGCGGCCTTCACCCAACCGTCGGTCGCCTCGAGCGTGCGTGCCGCGGTGGCGGCGTCGACGTCGGTCGCGAGCATGACCGTGCGCTCCGATCGCGCCCGCAGCTTCTCGTTCGTCGCCCGGAGGTCGACCATGAGGTTCCGGTAGGTCTTGCCGAGGCGCACCATCGAGATGGTCGAGAGCATGTTGAGCACGAGCTTCTGTGCGGTGCCGGCCTTCAACCGGGTGGAGCCGGTGAGGAGTTCCGGGCCGACGACGGTCTCGATGCCGATGTCCGCGTCGCGGCCGAGCGGGGAACCGGCGTTGCAGGAGAGCCCGATCGTCACTGCGCCGATCGACCGCGCGTAGTCGAGTGCGCCGAGCACGTAGGGGGTGCGGCCGGACGCCGAGACCCCGACGATCGCATCGTCGGCGGTGATGGCGAGGGACGCGAGGTCTGCGCGGCCGGCGTGGTCGTGGTCCTCGGCGTCCTCCACGGCCTGCTGGATCGCACCCGGCCCGCCGGCGATGAGGCCGACGATGAGGCCGGGGTCGGTGCCGAAGGTGGGCGGGGCCTCGCTCGCGTCGAGGATACCCATGCGCCCGGCCGTACCGGCTCCGAGGTAGATGAGGCGACCTCCGCGACGGAGACGTTCGACGATCGCGTCGATGGCCTCGGCGATGCGCGGTTCGACGGCTGCGACCGCGTCCGGGACGGAACGGTTGTCGTCGTTCATCGCGGCGACGAGGTCGCGGGTGCTGAGGGCGTCCAGATCGGGGACGCGTTCGCCGACCTGCTCGGTGGAGAGCGTGGCGAGCTCCGCGCGGAGCGTGTCGCGCGTGGTCGCCGGTGATCCAGGGGTTTCAGGCTGCGTGGACATCGTCGCGCACGACCCTTCCGTCGTAGGTGATCGTGGTGTCGAGGGCGACGAGGCGGGCGCCGTCGAGGGCGTCGCCTCTGGGCGCGACGAGTTCGACGCCGACCTCGTGCATCGCTGTCGCGAGGTGGGCGGCGAAGTACGGCTGGGAGGCGATGCCACCGACGACACAGACCGACCCCGTTCCGGCGGCGGCCGCGCTCGTCGCGAGGCGCGCGCAGGCTTCGACGATCACCGCGGCGGCGACGGTGTCGCCCTCTTCCGCCCGGGCGATCACGGTCGGGGCGAAGGTGCCCAGTTGGCGGGCCGGTGCGCCGTGGTGCGAGACCCAGAGCGGCAGGGCTGAGACACTTCCCGTGAGGGCTTCGGCGTCGGCGAGGAGCGCGGTGGCCGGACCACGGCCGTCCGAGGCGCGGAGGGCCGCTTCGAGCCCCTGCTGGCCGATCCAGCGTCCACTGCCCTCGTCGCCGAGCCAGGGACCCCATCCGTCGATCTGTCTGACGCCTCCGCTGGAGTCGACGTCGAACACGACCGCGCCGGTGCCTGCGATGAGCACGGTGCCCGGCCCGCCTGCGAACGCTCCAGCGTGGGCTGCGAGCGCGTCGTTGACGACGGCGATGGTGGCGCCGAGCGCGAGGCGGAGCTCTGCGGTGAACGCGGCGACCTCGTGCGGCGCGGCTTCGACGCCCGCCGCACCGATCCCGACGTGCTGGACAGCGGCCAGGATGTCGGTCGGGATCCCGGCGACGGTGTCGAGGATCGCGCGCACCGACAGCTCGGCGCCCTCGTGGTCGGCGAGACCAGGGGCTCCCCGGCCGTGGGTCTCGGCGAGCACGGTCGGCTCCGGACCCTCTCCCGTCGTGACCCTGGCCCGGCAGGAGGTCTTCCCGAGGTCGATGGCGAGTACCGCTCGTTCGTGGTGGGTCATGATCCGTTCCGTTGGTGCTGGTCGTGCTGGTGGTGCTCTCCGTGGGAGGAGGTGAGGAGTTCCGTGACGCGATCCGCTGAAGCACGGGAGGCCGCGAGGCAGTCGATGAACGGCACGGGGAGCGCGTCGGCGTCGGCGAGGGGGAGTCCGACGCCGACGAGGACGGCATCCGGCCGGAGCGACGCGATCGTGTCGACGGCGACGCGCTGCGGTCCTCCTTCGGTGAGGCGGTCGGCGAGGAGGACGACGCCGTGGTCGGCGGGGATGGTCGAGATGAGCGAGGTCAGAGGAGCCTCGTCCTCGCAGAGGATCGCGCCCGCCGCCACGCGGGCCACGGCGAAGCGCTCGCTCAGCGACTCGGCGAACGGGTCGAGTGCGGAGGCGACGGCGAACGTCGGGCGGTCGCGGAGGTCGACGAGCGACAGGTGCGTCGCGGACAGCGCGACGTCGCCGCGGACACGCACCACGCGACGGATCGCGTCGGCGAAGGGGCGCGCCTCGACACGCTCGGCGACCGGGTTGAGGTGCTCGGCGACCGGGCCAGGGCGCTCGGCGCCGAACGGGGCGACCGACGCCGCGAGCTTCGCGACGCGCGCGGCCGCCCGCTCGACGACGCCGCGGTCGAGTTCACCTGAGCGGACCGCGGCACACACCGCGTGGAACACCTCGAGGTAGTCGTCCTCGTCGGTCGTCGCACCCTGCTTGGGGCCGAGGTTCGACGGGTTCCCGATGCACAGCAGGTCGACCCCCGCGGCCAGCGCCAGCACCGCACCCCGACCGGAGCCGGTCGTGGTGCGGATGGCCGCCATGTCGAGGGCGTCGGAGATGATGACGCCGTCGAAGCCGCTGTCGCGGAGGCGCCGGAGTGGCACGGGGTTGAGGGTCGCGGGCGCGTCTCCGAAAGCCGGGACGACGATGTGCGCGGTCATGACGCTCGCCACGTCCGCGGCGATCGCGGCGTCGAACGGCGGGAGGTGCTCCGCCTCGAGTGCCGCGAGGTCGAGGTCGATCCGGGGCAGGTCGAGGTGCGAGTCGCTCGCGGTGTCACCGTGTCCGGGGTAGTGCTTGACGCACGCCGCGACACCACCCGACTGCAGACCCTCGATCAACGCGGCGGTGTGCCGCGACACGAGGGCCGCGGTGGGCCCGAACGAACGCACGCCGATCACGGGGTTCGCGGGGTTGGTGTTGACGTCCGCGACCGGCGCGATGGCGAGGTTCGCGCCCGCAGCACGCAGGCGTGCCGCGAGAGCGGCACCGACGGCTCGCGTGGTGTCCACGTCGTCGAGAGCGCCGAGCTGAGCATGACCGGGCAGGGTCGAGCCGGTCAGCGCCTCGAGGCGGGAGACGTTGCCGCCCTCCTCGTCGATCCCGATGAGGATCTCCGGGCGGTGCGCGTGCAGCGTCGTCGACAGCGCGACGACCTCCGCCGGGTCCGGCGACACGTTCTGCCCGAAGTAGACGACGCCCGCGAGGCCGCCGTCCAGTTCACGAAGCAGCCACTCGGGTGCCGTGCGTCCGAGGAACCCCGGCCAGAGCACGCCGCGGACGAGCCGGGCGGTCGCCTCGTCGACGCCGGAGCCGCTCATCCCTTCACCGCGCCGGAGACGAGGCCACCGGACAGGCGACGCTGCACGAGGATGAAGAAGATCATGACCGGGATGGTGATGATCGTCGACGCCGCCATGACGGAACCCCAGTCGTTGGAGTTCAGCCCGAAGAACTGCTTGAGGCCGATGGCCACGGTGTAGTTCTCCGTCGAGCCACCGAGCAGGGTCATCGCGAAGATGAACTCGTTCCACGCGGTGATGAAGCTGAACACGCTCGTCGCGACGAGGCCGGGGGCCACGAGCGGGAGCATGATCGAGCGGAACATGCGCCACCAGCTGGCGCCGTCGAGGAACGCGGCCTCTTCGAGTTCCACCGGTACCGCCGCGACGAAGCCGCGGAGCATCCAGATCCCGAACGGCAGCGCGAGCGCCACATAGACGATGATGAGGCCGAGCAGGGTGTTGAGCAGTTGCAGGTCACGGATCTGCACGAACAGCGGGATGACGAGCGCTTCGAGTGGCACCATCTGCACGACGAGGATCATGAGCAGCACGGCCGTGCGGAACTTGAAGCGGAACCGGGCGACCGCGACCGAGGCCAGGAGGGCGACGGCGGCGGAGATGAGGACGGTGGCGCCGGCGACGATCGCGGAGTTCCGCAGGAAGACACCGAAGCCGCCGTCCGTCAGGACCGACTCGAAGTTCGAGAAGGAGAACTCCTTCGGGAAGAACGACTGGCCGCCGCTGGACGCCTGCGCGTCGAACGCGCTCGACAGCATCCAGTACGCCGGGAACAGGGTGAACACGAGCAGCAGGGTGACGAGGACCGCCTTGACCGTGTTGGAGCGGATCTTGCGAGCGCTCGCCTTGCGGTGCATCGGGACCTGCTGCCGCTGTGGCTGTCCCTGCCCTTCGACGGACTCAGGGACCGGAGTCCCGGGCTCGCGGGTGGGGGTGTGCGTACTCACAGTTCGTCCTCCTTCATGAGGGCGCGGATGTAGACGATCGTGATGCCGAGCAGCACGAGGGTCAGGAGCACCGCGATGGCCGAGCCGAAGCCGTACCGGTTCTGACCGAACGACTCCACATACGACCACACGCCGAGGTTCAAGACCTCGCGGTTGGAGCCGGAGCCGCCCGGCATGAGGTAGATCTGCGCGAACACCTTGAAGTCCCAGATCGTCGACAGGATGATGACGACGGAGAACACCTGGCGCAGGGACGGGAAGGTGATCTGGAAGAAGCGGCGGAACGCGCCCGCCCCGTCCATCTCCGCGGCTTCCAGCATCTCCTTCGAGACGCCGAGGAGGCCGGCGAGGACGGTGATGGCCACGAACGGGAAGCCGTGGTGGATGACGTTCAGCAGGGCGATGCCGTAGAAGGTGAATTGGTTGGTGAACCAGTTGAAGGGCTCGTCCATGAGCCCGAGGCCCATGAGCGTCTGGTTGACGATGCCTCGGTCGGCGTCGAAGATCCACACCCACACGTAGGTGCCGGTGACGGCGGGCATGGCCCAGGCGACCATGATGGCGCTGCCCACGATGGTGCGCCAGAAGGAGCCCAGGTTCGCCATGAGCAGCGCCACGAGGGTGCCGAGCAGGACCGTGCCGATGACGGCTGCTGCGGCGAAGAAGACGGTGTTGGGGAGGACGGTGGTCCACAGCGTGGGGTCGGCGAACACCTCGAGGTAGTTGGCGCCGCCGTTGAAGTTCGTGTCGCCGCTGACGATCTCGCGCAGGCCGTAGTCCTGGAGGGAGAACAGGACGACCCGGATGAGCGGCCAGAGCAGGAGCACGGCGAGGATGACGAGCGCCGGTGCGAGCAGGAGCCAGGGGCGGGTGCGCATGAGGAGCCGCACCCGCGACGGCTGCCGCTTGGGGGAGGGGCCCCCGGCCACCCGCGAAGCGGGGGCTTCGCGGGTGACCGTGGGCGGGGTGAGGGTCGACACGATCGGCTACTTGCCGTTCATGATGTCGTCCATCTCGGTGGCGGCGTCGGTCGTCGCCTGGTCGACCGACTTCGCTCCGGAGAGGATGGCCTGGATCATCGCGTTGGTGGTCTTCTTCGCCTGCACCGCGCCGAACTTCGGCGTCACGGGAAGGGAAGCGCCGCCGTCGACGAACTGCTCGGCGAACGGCTTCACCAGCGGGTCGTCGCTTTCCGTCGCGTCCGCGAGGAGCGAGGTCTGGCCGGGGAAGTAGCCGGTCTGCTCGGCCCACTCCGCCGCGTACTTGCCGGTGGTCATCATCTCGATGAACTGGAACGCGAGGTCCTTGTTCTTCGAGGTGTTGAACATGCTGAGGTGCGAGCCGCCGAGCACGGAGGGCGAGATGCCACCGTCCTCACCCGGGATCGGGATGGCGGCGAACTTGCCCTCGAGCTCCGGGTTCTTCTCCACGATGGTCGCGGGAGTCCAGGAGCCCATGATCGCCATGGCGACCTTGTCCTGCACGAAGTTGTCGAGGACGTCGGTCTCCTTCCACGTGGTTGCGCCGGAGGAGGACAGGTCGTACTTGGTGGCCAAATCGGTCCAGAACTGGATGCCGGCGCGCGACTCGTCGCTCGCCAGACCGGACTTCCAGGTCTTGCCGTCGAGCTCGGAGACCTCGCCGCCCGCGCCCCAGACCCAGGGGTACGCCGTGAACTCGGCGTCACCGGGAACGGGGAACGGGATCATGTCCGGCTTTGCCGCCTTGATGGCCGTGCCGGCGTCGATGATCTCCTGCCAGGTGGTGGGGACCTTGAGGCCGAGTTCCTCGAACACGTCGGTGCGGTACACGATGGAGCGGACGCCGGCGTACCAGGGCATGCCGTACAGCTCTCCGTCGTACGTACCGGAGCCGACGAGGCCCTCGACGAGGTCGTCCTTCAGGCCGGCCTTCTCGACGTAGTCGCCGATGGGGGCGAGTGCCCCGGCGTCGGCGAACTCGGCGGTCCAGGTGGTGCCGGTCTCGGCGACGTCCGGGGTGGTGTTGCCGGCGATGGAGGTGACGAAGCGGTCGTGGGCGTCGGCCCACTGGACGTATTCGACCTTCAGGGTGGCGCCGGTCTCCTTCTTGAAGGCCGAGCCGACCTCGTCGAAGAAGGCTTCGGAGTCGGGGTTCGTGCCCTGCATGATCCAGACGGTGAGCGTCTGGCCGTCTGCGGAGACGTCTCCGCTGCCGGAACCGCCACCGGCACAGGCGGTCAGGCCGAGTGCTGCGGTGGCGAGGACGGCCAGCGGAAGGGTGCGCTTGCGCATGTGCTACTCCTCGATAGAGGGGATCGTGGTGCCGGCCGTCGTTGGCCGGAACCGATGATCGATCCCTGCTGTTTTCAGTGGGTGTGGAAACAGTATTCAATAAGTACAGGATGCTTGCAAATATTTTTCAGCACTGCAACACGCTCGTTACCTGGGTGACGTTCATGTTTCGTGAAGCTGCGAGAACCGTGTGCGATCGAGTCCACTTATCGGTCACTTGTCGCACAGCGACGCGCCCGACGGACACGTCCTGAGCCCGGATTCGCAGCTCGCGCAAAGGGCGCTTACGATACCTTGGACGACACATCCTCCGACCCGTGCAGCGGGTCTCTGGAAGCCGTCGAGTGGGCCGATCGGGGCAAGGCCTGCCACCCGGTACCACCGTCGGAATCACCATCGGGAGCAGAGGAGTTCGGTCAGTCGTGGCTTCACGAGTCCAAGAGTCTGAGCGTCGCAAGTCGCGCGAAGCGCGTCGAGGACGCCACCGCGCCTCCGGGCAGACCGAGCCGTTCACGCGCGGGTTCAGCGCCCTCGGTGAACTCGCCGCTTCCGGAGCGCAGGTCAGCCTGCGCATCAACGACATCACGACCGGCGAGGCCCTCATGTCGGTCGACGACCACGTCGTCGTCCCCACCGCCTCCATCGGTAAGGTCCTGCTCCTCATCGAGGTCGCTGCCCGTCTCGGCGACGCCGACTTCAGCGGCCTCACCATCCTCGACCGCGAGCCGCTCGACGCCGTCGCAGACTCGGGCATCTGGCAGCACCTGCAGGCACCGTCGCTCCCCGTCGCAGACCTCGCCGCGCTCGTCGGCGCGACGAGCGACAACCTCGCCACCAACGTGCTGCTCCGCCACATCGGTCTCGACGCCGTGCGGCATCGAGCCGAGGAGATCGGCCTGAAGCGCACCGCGCTGCTCGACATCGTGCGCGACCACCGCGGCCCCGACAACGCACCGCAGCTGTCCGTCGGCTCCGCCCGCGAACTCGCGTGGCTGTTCCAGGCGCTCGCGACCGGCGAGATCGTCGATGCCACGACCAGTCGTCGTGTGCTCGGGTGGCTGTCCCTCAACACCGACCTCTCGCTCGTGGCCTCCGGTTTCGGCCTCGACCCTCTGGCGCACCGCGAACCCGACCACGGCATCCAGCTCTTCAACAAGACGGGGTCGGATGTCGGTGTGCGTTCGGAGGCCGGCATCCTCCGGGGCCCGAACGGTGCGGTCAGCTTCGCCGTGTGCACGAGCTACGACGACACCGAGCTCGGCATCCGCCTCGGTGTGGTCGACGCCGTCCGCATCCTCGGCCAGGACCTCCTCGAGTACGTGCACTGACCTCGCACCCCCGGCGTCCCTCGCACCCCTGTTTCTCTTTCCCTCTTGTCGTTCCCCTGTCTCAGGAGACCTCCGGCGAGTCGCCGCCGGGAGGGCTTGCAGCAGCGCGACACGCCGCGACCTTCCTGAGAAAGGGCAGAGCGGGTTCAGGCAGGTGGGCAGGTCTGCCCGGCTGGATCAGGGAGGCGTACCGAGGGCGGAGCGCGCGTCAGTCGATGAGACCCAGCGCTGCGAGTCGCTCCAGGACCTCACGACCCGCGGGCGGGCATCGATCGAGTGATTCGGTACCGACCCAGTGCACGGCGCTGACCTCCGCCGACGGGCGCGGTTCGGCATCCGTCGATGCCGCGAAGACGTGCATCCGTACGAGCCGCCCGTCGGGTTCGCCGTGCGCCTGCGTCACCACGGTGAAGAGCAGCTCGACCGCCGCGGCGTCGAGGGCGAGGGCGACCTCCTCGGACGCCTCCCGAACCGCGGCCTCAGGTGGCGTCTCACCGGCGTCGATCTTCCCGCCGGGCATGTAGAGCACGTCACGACCGCGCGCGGTCACCATGAGGACGCGGCGATCACGGATGACCGCGACCGCCGACACGAGGATGTCGGTGAGGGCGAGGTTCATGCTCGCTGCGACCGCTCGGCCAGATCATCGACCGCGAGCTCGACCGCGTCTGCGAGCTCGGACGAACCCAGGATCACGAAGTGCCCCGCGACCGGCAGCAGCACGTTCGTCGCCCCGGGCAGCACGCTTCCGTCCGGGACGTGCGGGTCGAAAGTGCTGTAGATGGAGACCACGTCGCCGTTGACCCCGCGCTCATCGCCGAGCGCGACGATGGTCGCGTCGGTCGGCAGGAACTCGCGGAGACTCGGGTCCACCACGTACCGGGCGAGGGTCGAACCGGAGAACGGCGTGCACACCGCGACCACGCCGAGCAGACCGAGACGCTCCCGATCGGTGATGAGGAGTTCCTTGCCGACCAGACCGCCCTTGCTGTGTGCGACGACGACGCAGCCGGCGTCCGGCTTCGGCAGTCGGCCGAGCGCCCGTGCGAACCGCGCAGCGGTGTCGCGGATCGGACGGCGGTTCAGGCCGAGCCCACGGGCGATGCGAATGCGGTAGCCGTCGGCGTTCAAGCGGTCGGCGACAGGTTTCAAGAAGGTCCACGTCTCGTAGACGCCCGGGATGAGCACGACCACCGGTCGGGCAGGGTCGCCGCGCCCGTACTCCCTCGGGATCCGGCCGCCGAAGAAGGCGCGAACGTGCCACAGGCTCGCGTGGACGTAGTCGGCAGCGACGATCGCCGCGATGGCCAGCGGACCGGGACGCGGCGCGACGGGTGGGGCATCCGCGAGGGTGACGTCCTCGGCTCCCGCCACCGATTCCTGATCCATGCCCACCCCCGTCTTCCATCTTGCCACCGGCATCCTGGGAACACACCGCCCCTGCGGATATCGTGGAGACGGTCGCAGCGGGGTCGCAGCTTGCCAGACAGCGCCCGGGAACACGGCGTTACGCTGTGTTGACAAGGTGACTGCACGCTGCAAGCATGAGTCCCGTTCGTCGAACCCCTATGCGCGAGGTGCAAACCCATGACCGATCCGAACTCCGGCCAGCCGAACGACCAGTACGGTCAGGCTCAGCCTCCCCAGCAGCCGGCCTACGGCGAGTCGCAGGTCCCGCCGGCGCCGCAGTACGGCGAGCAGGCTCCGCAGTACGGTCAGCCGCAGGCGCCGCAGTACGGACAGTCGCAGGCTCCCCAGTTCGGTCAGCCGCAGGCACCGTACGGTGAACAGCCCCAGAACCCGTACGGTCAGCCGTCGGCTCCCTACGGTCAGCCGCAGCAGCCGTACGGCCAGCCCGCTGCTCCCTACGGTCAGCCGCAGCAGCCGTACGGCTACGCGCAGCCCACCGGGCCGAAGACGAACGTCATGGCGATCATCTCCCTCATCGCCCCGTTCGTCGGGTTCTCGCTCGTCGGTCTGGTGCTCGGCATCATCGCCCTCGGCCAGATCAAGAAGACGGGCGAGCAGGGGCGCGGCCTCGCGCTCGCCGGAACGATCGTGAGCGGCGCCGTCCTCGCGTTGAGCGTCATCTTCATCATCATCTACGTGCTCTTCATCGCCGGTGCGATCGCCGGTGCCAGCTCGTACAACTACGACTACTGATCCGACGCCTGCGCGGCAGGCGGACCACGAGGGCATCGGCATCGCGCCGGTGCCCTTCGTCGTTACCGCGGCCATTCCGTGGACGGCGAAGCACGGTCCCGAGGGAAGACCGTCGTGGCTGAGCGGTGGACGTCCGGTCGCGAGTGACGGCGCCTGTGCCTGCTAGGAGGCCGAGGCGGCCGTGCCGGTGCCGGTGTCGGCGGCGCGGGCGACGGTGCTCGGGGCCTGGACCTCGAGACCGAAGAGCGTCTGGAGTGCGGCGGTGTACGCCGCCTGCTCCCCGTTGCGGGCGAGGTCGCGGGCGCGCACCGTCGGCTCGTGCAGGAGGACACCGGCCAGGTGGCGCAGCGCCTGCGCCGTCGTGCCGTCGTCGCCGCGTGCCGCTGCGCGGGCGACCTCCGCTTCGACCAGGGCGTGCACGTGGCTGCGGAGCGCGACGACTGCCGGCTCGAGGCTGCGTTCCTCGCCGACGGCGGCGAACTTCTGCGCGGCGCGGCTGACGATCGAGCGCGCGACCTCGGTGGCCTGCAGCTCCTCGAGCGGTGCGTGGATCCGGATGGTCTCGAGGTCGAGCAGCTCGACGCCCGGGACGGTGGCGACGTCGGGGTCGACGTTCCGTGGCAGGCCGAGGTCGATCACGAGCTGTGCGTTCCCGTGTGGCACGGGGCACTCGGCCGCTGCCTCCGCGATGACGTCGTGGGCGATCGCGGTGACGCCGGTCTGCTCGGCGGCTGCCGACGAGGGCAGGATCGACACGACGGGGGCGACGCCGGACGAAGCGAGCGCGCGGTGCGCGGCACCGAGCTCGGCCCGGCCAGCACGGAGGAGCGTTGCGTCGACGACGTGGCCCGCCGCGGTGGTGCAGGTGACGATGAGGCCGACCTCGGCGGTCGTCTGGGCGAGCTCGTCGTCGCCGATCCACCCGATCTCGTGCGAGCGGGCGAACTTCTCGGCGCGACCCGAGGGTGAGTACACGAGGACGTCGGTGACGCCGCGGTCTCGGAGGGCTGCGAGGCTCGCGCCGGCGTAGGCGCCGGTACCGACGAGCAGCACACGCTGTGCTGCCCAGTCGTCGATGCGGCTTTCCGCGAGGTCCAGTGAGAGGCGCACGATGGAGCGACCGGCTCGGCCGAGGGGCGTGCGGTTCTTGATGCCACGGGAGGTCTGCGAGGCGCGCTGGAACAGACGCTCGAGTTCGGAGGACGTGGTGCCGCCAGCGCGAGCGGATTCGAGGCTGCGACGCACCTGGCCGGCGATCTCGCCCTCACCGACGACGACGGATTCGAGGCCGGCGGAGACGGCGAAGAGATGCTCGGCCGCCGCGGTGCCGACGCTGAGGTCGAACACCTCACGGAGTTCTTCGGCGGGGATGCCCGTCGTGTCGCTGACGGCTTCCGCCGCAGCCTCGAAGGCGACGGACGCTGCGGCGGTGACCGGTTCGTCGAGGTCGATGTAGGCCTCGAAGCGGTTGCAGGTCGCGACGACGACAGCGCCGGACACGCATTCGTTGTGGGCGATCAGGCGCGCGGCAACGCCCTCCGCGCCGACTGAGAGTCGTTCGAGGAGGTCGAAACTGGCGTTCTTATGGCTCGCCGTCACACACATGAGCACCCGACGAGTGTACCCGAGCACGCGCTTCGGGCTCTCCGGAAAGCACCCAGGGGGACCTCACCTGCTCAGGAGGAGATGGGAGGATGGAGGGGTGAGTCTTCCTCCCGAACATCCGCTCGTCACCGGCGTGACCCAGGCGTCACCGCTCATCACCGCCTACCGTGGAACGCGCCCCGAGCGCACGCCCGTCTGGTTCATGCGTCAGGCCGGTCGGTCGCTGCCCGAATACCGCGAACTGCGCATCGGTACGGCGATGCTCGACGCCTGCCTCGATCCCACGATGGCCAGCGAGATCACCCTGCAACCGATCCGTCGCCACGGCACGGACGCGGCGATCTTCTTCAGCGACATCGTCGTCCCGCTGAAGCTCGCCGGTGTCGCCGTCGAGATCGTCCCGGGTCGCGGGCCGGTCATGGGTTCGGCAGTGCGCACGGCCGCGGAGGTCGACGCACTCGTCGCGCTCGACCCGGCCGTGCTCGACGACACACTCGCCCCCATCCGTGAGGGCGTCGCGGCCACGGTCGCCGGGCTCGCCGGCATCGGCGACGGCACGACTCCGCTCATCGGCTTCGCCGGCGCCCCGTTCACCCTCGCCGCGTACCTCGTGGAGGGCGGGCCGTCGAAGGACCACCTCGCCGCACGCACGCTCATGCACGCCGACCCCGCGTCGTGGGCGAAGCTCATGGCGTGGTGTGCCGACGTCACCGGACGGTTCCTGCGGGCCCAGGTGCTCGCCGGTGCCTCGGCCGCGCAGCTCTTCGACTCCTGGGCCGGTGCCCTCTCGCTCGACGACTACGAGCGCCACGTCGCTCCTGCCTCGACGGCTGCGCTCTCGCACGTCGCCGACCTCCCCGTCCCGAAGGTGCACTTCGGCGTCGGGACGGGCGAACTGCTGGGCGCGATGCACCGTGTCGGCGCCGATGTCGTCGGTATCGACTACCGTCTCGCCCTCGACGAGGGCATCCGTCGACTCGGCGGCACCGTTCCCGTGCAGGGCAACATCGACCCGGCACTGCTCGCAGCACCGTGGCCCGTCCTCGAGGCGCACGTGCTCGACGTCCTGCGTCGTGGGACGGCGGCCCCGTCCCACGTCCTCAACCTGGGCCACGGCGTCCCGCCCGACACCGATCCGGCCGTGCTGACCCGCATCGTCGCCCTCGCCCATGACTGGCAGAGCGCATGAGCGTCGTTCCGAAGCGCGTCGTCGTGATCGGCGGCGGTATCGCCGGGCTCGTCGGTGCCGTCGACTGCGCGAAGGTCGGCATCTCCGTGACGGTCGTCGAGTCCCGCGAGTCCTTCGGCGGCGCGGTCGCTGCGGCCGAGGTCGCCGGACTCCGCGTGGACGTCGGCGCCGAGAGCTTCGCGACGCGCGGCGGCTCCGTCGCCGAACTCGTCGAGCAGCTCGGCATCAGCGATCGGGTCGTCCGCCCGAACCGCGCCGGCGCCTGGTTGCACATCGCGAAGCCCGGCATGGCCGCGCGCACCGTCCCCCTGCCGAAGGCCGGTCTCCTCGGCATCCCGATGAACCCCTTGGCCGACGACGTCCGTCGTGTCATCGGCTGGCGCGGCGCGCTCCGTGCCTACCTCGACCGCGTCCGTCCGCCGTTGACGATCGGTGCCGAGCACAACCTCGGCACGCTCGTCCGCAAACGCATGGGCGCAGCCGTCCACGACCTGCTCGTCGCCCCTGTCACCTCGGGTGTCTACTCGGCGATGCCGGAGGACCTCGACGTCGACCGCGCGGCGCCCGGCCTGAACTCGGCGCTGACGCGCACCGGCGCGCTGTCCCTCGCCGTCGCGGACCTGCGCGAGAACGCACCGGCCGGGGCCGCCGTGGGTGGCTTCGACGGCGGCATGACCGTCCTCGTCGACGCCCTCCTGGCCGAGCTCGAGCACTGGGCGTCGACGCTCATCACGGGCGTCGCCGTCAGCGCGATCTCCCGGGAGCCGTTCGACATCGACGCCGACGGCGACGGTGTCGGCCTGGGGGACGCGGGGCTCCCGCGCATGAGCGAGCGTCCTGCCGACCCGCGAGCGACGCCCGCGCCCTGGTACGTCGCCCTCACCGACGGTCGGGTGCTCGAGGCGGACCTCGTGCTCATCGCGACCCCCGAGCAGCAGGCGCGGAACCTCCTCGCCGATGTCGGACCGGCTCTTCGCGACCTCCCCGCTGCCGGTGACGACGCCGGAGACCCCGTACTCCCTGCTCCCATCGAGCTCGCGACGATCGTGCTCGACGAACCGGCCCTGGACGCCGCTCCGCGCGGTTCCGGTCTGCTGGTGGCACCCGGCTCCACCCTCCGTGCGAAGGCGCTCACCCACGCGACGGCGAAGTGGGCGTGGCTGGCGGAGCGCGCGCACGAGCAGGGCGAGCACCGCCATGTGATCCGCCTGTCCTTCGGTCGTCAGGGCGATGCCGATGCGACGAGCGAGCTGTCGGATGACGAGCTGCTGGCCGTCGCGCTCGCAGACGCCTCGGCCATGCTCGGGGTCGAGCTCGACCCGGCGAGTGTGCGCGGCTTCCACCGGGTGTCCTGGACGGGCACGCAGCCGACCGCCGCACGCGGGCAGCGTGAGCGCTCCGGGATCATCCGCGAGGCCGTCGCGGAGGTCCCCGATCTCGCGGTCACGGGCGCCTGGCTCTCGGGCACCGGCCTCGCATCGGTCGTCCCGGACGCCCACGCGGCGGCTGCCCGCCTCCGCCATCAGGCGCTGCAGCTGTAGTCACGAAACGCACGACATATGCCGGGGCGGGCATCTTTTCCTGTCAACCCCCGACAGGATGGTGGCGCCCCGGCGTCACGCGACTACGCTGGAACAGTTGGATGCAGTACCCCAGCACGACTCGAACAGACGGAGGCGCCATGAAGGGCAAGGTCCTGTTCGTCGTCGGTGGACTCACGGGCTACGTGCTCGGAACCCGCGCCGGACGCGAACGATACGAGCAGATCAAGACGCAGTGGTTGAAGCTGTGGAACGCGAAGCCGGTGCGTGTGCAGCGCACCAAGGTTGAGGACTTCGCCAAGGCGCGTGTGAGCGAGGTGCCCGCGGCGCTGTGGAGCGGCGTGACCGGCATCGCCAAGGTCGTCTCGCAGCAAGGTGCGACGCCGGGCCAGAAGCTCGACAGGTCGATCGCGAAGGCCGAGAACACCATCGAGGACGTCGAAGACGCCATCGAAGACGCCATCGAGGCGAAGGGTTCGTCGAAGCCCGCCGCGAAGGCGCCTGCCAAGCCGGCTGCACGGAAGCCGGCCGCGGCGAAGCCGAAGCCGGCAGAGTAGCGCAGCAAGGTGGGTTTCATGAGTGATCGCAACCGATCCGAACCGCGCGTCGACAAGCGCGACGAGTCCCTGCTGACCCTCGTCGGTCAGCTGCCCGGCGTGGTGTCGAACCTCGTCAAGGCGGAGATCGCGAACGTCAAGACGCAGCTCGCCCACAAGGGCAAGTACGCGGGCATCGGAGCGGCGTTCGTCGCCGGTGCAGCCGTGTTCCTGTTCTTCGCCGTCGGCGTGCTCGTCGCGGTGCTCATCCTCGCCCTGGCCCTGGTGATGCCGTCGTGGCTCGCAGCGCTGTGCGTGTTCGTCCTCTTCGTCCTCGTCGCCGCCGTCCTGGTACTGATCGCCCTGCGGTACTTCAAGAAGATCAACGAGGACCCGAGCCCGATCGACAACGTGAAGGAAGACATCAAGGCTGTGAAGGGGGTCGGCGAGTATGACCGCTGATCAGTATCCGGGCCAGGCACCGACGCCCGAGCAGGCACGTGCCGAGCTCGTCGCGACGCTGAACGCCATCGAGGACAAGCTCAACGTCCCGAAGCAGATGCATCGGGCCAAGCGTCGCATGATCGTGCGCATCGCGACGGTCAAGGTCGAACGGCCGGCCGTGTTCTACGCCGGTGTCGCCGGAGTTGCGGCTGTCGCAGGACTCGCCGTCTGGGGTATCGTCAGGTCACTCACCCGCTAGCGGCTTCGAGCCGCTGGCCTCCTGGCCTGCTGAACATCGGAGACCCGCTTGGCCCCGCCGCGAGAGACACGAGTCCGGTTCCTCCACGTGGTGCGACGCCTCCCGGCGACGCTGGCCCTCATCGCGCTCGTCCTCGTGCTCGGGGTCGTGTCACAGGGGCTCTGGCGACCACTCGCTGACGGTCCCTGGCACGACTGGGTCGCGTACGGCCTGCCTGCGTTCGAGCAGGGGCGGTTCTGGACGGCGATCACGGGCACGTTCTTCTTCTCGCAGCCGTGGTTCTACGCGCTCATCCCGGTGGGTTTCCTCGGCATGGCGTATCTCGAGTTCAAGCGGGGCACGCGGGCGGCGCTCGCGTACTTCTGGTTCGGCCAGCTCCTCGCCGTCTTCGCTGCCTCGCTGATCTTCTGGCTGCTCTCGATGACCGGGTGGCCGTGGGCCCGGATGCTCGCGGGGCTGCTCGACGCCGGTCCTGGCAGCGGTCTCATGGCGTGCATGATCGCCGCGCTCACGCTGATCCCCGCGCCGTGGCGTGTTCGTGGACTCTTCGTCCTGCTGACGGGCCTGCTCGTCGCCACCCTCTTCGGCGGGCGCCTCGCCGACGTCGAGCATCTGATCGCGGCGGTCGCCGTCCTCGTGGTCGACAAGCCGCTCCGTTTCCGTCGCACGACGGTCCGTGAGAAGCGTTTGATCGCGTTCGTCGGGCTGCTCGCGCTCGGCGCCATCACCGTCCTCGTCGCCCTCGTGCCGACGAACGGGCCGTTCGGGCGGACCGAGCCGCTGTCCGGGTCGTTCGCCGATGTCGCGTTCGACGTGGTCGTCATCCTGCTCATCGCCAACGGATTGCGGCGTTCGCGTCGCCTCGCCTGGCTGATCGCGATCCTGCTCGGCGTCGTCAACCTCCTGACGGCGGCGCTCGTGCTGCTCCTCGTCGCCGTCGGTGACCAGGACGAGGTGACGGTCGACATCGGTGGCGACCCGTCGACGGAGGTCGCGACCGCCCTGCTGTGGGTCGCCATGATGGTGTACCTGATCGTCACCCGGAACGCGTTCCGCTGGCGACGGAAGTCGAAGGTGGGGATCGCGCCGACACCGACGGTCGACGACGTCAAGGACGAGCTGCGCGCCTTCGGCGGCGGCACGCTGTCGTGGATGACGACGTGGGAGGGGCAGCACTACGCCCGCACCTCGACCGGCGTCATCGCGTACCAGGTGCACGCCGGCGTCGCGATCGCGCTCGCTGACCCGATCGGGCCGGAGTCGGGCCGTGCGCAGGCGGTGGCGGAGTTCTCGACCATGGTCGAGGAGGCCGGGCTCATCCCGTGCTTCTTCAGCTCGCAGGAGAGCACCCGCGCTGCCGTGCCCGACAGCTGGCGGAACCTCATCGTCGCCGACGACACGATCGTCGACCTCCCTGGTCTCGAGTTCGTCGGCAAGCGGTGGAACTCGGTCCGCACGGCGATCAACCGGGCCGCCCGGGACGACGTGACCTTCCGGATGACGACCCTCGCCGACGAGTCGTGGGGCGTCAAGGCGCAGCTGCGCGGGATCTCCGACATGTGGGTGGGTGACAAGAGCCTGCCGGAGATGGGATTCACGCTCGGCACCCTCGACCAGGCGCTCGACCCCGAGGTGCGTGTCGCCCTCGCGGTGTCCTCGAACGGCGACGTCGACGGCTTCCTGTCGTGGCTGCCGGTGTACGGCGAGGGTTCGGTCCGTGGTTGGACGCTCGATCTCATGCGTCGTCGCGACGGCGGGTTCCCGCCGGTGATGGAGTTCCTGCTCGGCTCCTCCGCCCTGCATTTCCGTGACGAAGGTGCACAGTTCATGTCCCTGTCGGGTGCTCCGCTCGCCCACGAGTACCCGCCGGACGCCGGTCCGATCGCGGTGCTCAGTGAGAAGCTCGCGGACACCCTGGAGCCCGTGTACGGGTTCCAGTCGCTGCACCGCTTCAAGGAGAAGTTCCACCCGCGCTACGAGACGCTGTACCTGCTGTTCCGTGATGAGTCGGACCTCACCCGCATCGCTGCGGCACTCACGCGCGCGTTCCTGCCGGGGGCGACCCTTCGCCAGTTCGCGGGCGCCGGTCTCGAGCTCGTCCGCGGCAAGGACTGACCGTCAGCTCGACGGCCGTGCCTCCCACTCGGCGACGTACTGCAGTGCGACCGCGCGGAGGCTCCTCCCGATCTGTGCGTAGTCCTCGTCGCGCAGGTTCGCCAACGAGACGCGGATCGACCACACCGGGCCCTCGAAGCCGCCCCCGTTCAGCAGGATGATGCCGGTCTGCTCGGCGAGCCGGAACAGGATGTCCGTCGGCTCGTACGTCGCCTCGAGGTAGTCGGCGAAGCCCGGAGCCCAGTGCCGCCGGGCGTAGGCGAGGAGGTCGAGTTCGACGTAGTACCCGACACGGTCCGGGTCGTCGGGGAACGTGACGCCCATGCCTCTGGCCAGCGTGTCCAGGCGTCGCGCGATGAGGCGTTGCACCGTCTGCCGGTAGTGGTTCTCGGTGTCGAGGAGTGCGTAGGCGGAGAAGAGCAGCAGCATGCACTGTTGCGGGAGGGACAGGCCCGCGGTGTGGTTGAGTGCGACCGAACGACTGTCGGCGACGATGCGGTCGATGAAACGGATGGACCGCGGGTCGAGCGAGAGCGAGCCGTAGCGCGCATCGAGCTCCTGCCGGTCGGCTTCGTCGAGCTCGGCGATCGCCTCGTCGAAGATGTTGTCGCGGTTCACCGCGATGAGTCCCAGTCGCCACCCGGTCGCGCCGAAGTACTTCGAGTACGAGTACACGCCGATCGTGTTGCGCGGCAGTTCGGCCATGAGCGATCGGAAACCGTCGATGAACGTCGCGTACACGTCGTCGGTGATGATCGCGAGCTGCGGGTTGTCCTCCCTGACGACGTCGGCGATGCGGCGCATCGTGTCGGCGGCCATGCGCACCGACGGCGGGTTCGACGGGTTGACGACGAAGAGCGCCTTGATGGACGGATCACGCAGCCGGTCGATCTGCTCGGGCGGGTACTGCCAGGTGTTCACACCGCGGGCGTCGACCGTGCTCGCCGTGAGGTGCACGACGTCGAACCGGTGGTCGGGCAGGGCGGGGATCTCGAGGTAGGGCGCGAAGATCGGCGTCATGATGGCGATGCGGTCGCCCGGGTGCAGGATCCGGTTCGCGAGGAGGGAGTCGAAGAGGTAGCACATGGCCGCAGTCCCGCCCTCGACCGCGAACAGGTCGAAGGGGGTCTCGGGTGCGATGCCGCCGCACAGCTCCTGGGTGAGGTAGTCGCGGGCGATGATCTCGGTGTGCCGCAGCATGCGGTCCGGCGAGGGGTAGTGGTCGCCGATGACGGCGTCAGCGAGCTCCCACACGAAGGAGTCCGGGACGAAGCCCCGGGCGACGCCGTCGTCGAGCACCGCGCGCAGGAGGGCGGTGCCCGGTTCCCCCTGATGCTCGTCCAGCCATCGGCCGAAGCGCTCGGCGATGCCGTCCTTCTCCGGCACCCCGATGAGTTCAGGGTCCCACTCCGCGTTCTCCCGTGACACGGTGAGCGCGAACTGACCGAGCGCGAAGAACGCCTCCCTCGGTGTGGACGCGACGAAGTTCGGGTTGCCTCGTCCTGCGTTGAGCATCTGGAAGGCCGTGCGCGATTCGTGCTCGCCGGCAAGACGCTCGAGCTCGGCCTTCAGCTCGAACGGCGACAGCGTCTGCAGTCGGGCGATGAGGTCGCGGGACACACCGGCGATGGGCATGGGTCGTCCTTCCGGTCGGTTCGTGCGGGTCGGCGCGGCGGCTGGTGGTGTCAGGTGTCGAAGCTGCCGAAGAGGCCGTTGCCGTAGGTGTAGATGGCGTCGTAGGCCTCGCCGTACGTCGTGGGTGCCTTGCTGCCCGGGTTGAAGCGCGCGAGCAGCAGACCGGTGAGGCCTTCGCCCGGAGCCGAGAGCCGACGCGAGTGGTGCTGCACCGCAGCCTTCTGGGCGCCGCCCGACTCCGGGTTCTTCGGGAGGTAGAGCGGCGACGGCGTCGGCCAGGTGTACGGCTGGCGGGGCTCGGTGAGGTTGACGGCGTTGAAGATCGGGTTCGCCTCGTCGTCACGACGGGTGAGTGGCGTGAGTCCGTGCAGTCGGCTGAGCGTGTTGATGATCGAGCCGTGGTGCATCTCGTCGTGGATCACGGTGTTCCGGGCCGTGTACGCGCTGACGACGATGGTCGGCACCCGCAGCCCGAGACGGTCGAAGAGGAACCCCATCTCGCCAGGCCCCGAGTCGTCCGGAGGAGTGGCCGCCGGCGGTGCGACGTGGTCGAACGTCCCACCGTGTTCGTCGAAGGTGAAGACGAGAGCCGTGTTCATCGCATTCGAACCCTTCGCCGAGTTCGCCGTGCGGATCGCCTCGTAGACGCGGTGCACGAAGGCGTCGCCCGCCCGCACATCCGAGAGTGCGCTGTTGTACACGTGGATCTTCTCGCCGTCGCTCAGCCGCAGCGTCGCCTCGTTCACGGTCGACCCCCACGGCGGATGCATGTCGTTGTGGTTGAACACCATGCGCGGTTCGACGAACGAGTACGCCGGGAGGTCGCCGTTGGCGGCATCCTGCTCGAACTGCTCGATGTCGCGGAAGTTGCTCTTCCAATACGGCTGCAGGGACGGTGCATGCAGCATCCCGGTGAGCGACACGAGCTGCGAGCCGTCGTAGTAGACCCGCCACGAGACCCCGGCCGCTTCGAGGCGGTTGAACACCGTCGCGGCCGCCGGACCGTTGATCCACTTGTAGTAGCTGTCACCGCCGTGGTTCGTGACGAAGCCATGCGAGGTGGAGGCGTGGAAGAACAGCCGGTTGCAGAACGTCTGCGACGGGACGGCGGCGTGCCAGTGGTCGTACACCCCGAACTCGCGGGCCAGTGTCGAGAGCACCGGCATCATCTCCGGGCTGAACCCGCCCATCGCGACCCGGTAGTCCTCGGCGGTCGGCTCGGTGCCGCGAGCATGCCGGAAGTTGATGACGAAGTCGTTGACGAAACCCTGGTTGTTCGGCTTCGTGCCCGCAGGCGGAGCGTTGTACGGCGGATTCTGGCCGTTCTTCCGGATGTCGGCGTTTCCCGGCGGGTCCACCGTGTTGAACAGTTGCGTGTTCACGTGGACGTAGTGCTCGCCGGGATCGGGCTGCGGCTGCTGCATGATGACGTCGGTCGTGCCCTCGTAGACGTACGCCGGGATGGGCTTGCCGTCCGGTCCTGGGTTGGCGTACGACCCCTGGGCGAGTCCGTCGAAGTCCGCAGGGCTCGGCTTCTCCTCAGCCGTGTAGAGCCAGCCGAGCATGTTGTCGAAACTGCGGTTCTCGAACATCACCACGACCACGTGGTCGAAGCCGGGCGCACTGCGTTTCGGGAGGGGCGCGAACTCCGGCGGGTGGATCGTGAGAGCCGCCGTCGCGGCAGCACCGGCGGAACCACCGATCGCGAGCCCCGCGGCACCGAGCCCGGCACGACGCAGGAAGTCGCGCCGCGACGCACCCTCGTGCGCGGGTTCGGACCGCTCGGTCCCGTCCTGATCGTCCATGCGGACCCCCGGGTAGGCGTGCAATTTGCTTCAGTGTAGACCTGCGGCCGGGCGCGGGAGGGGGGCTGACATCGTCCGCCCCGTGGGCTAGATTCCACTCATGGCAGACCGCCTCCGTTTCGACACCGGTGCCCGGTACGGTGCTGCGCTCGTCGGAGTGCTGTTCGCGGGCTACCTGAACATCGCCACGGACTTCTCCGCGTTCATCCAGGCCTCCAACTACGCGGGTTCGCTCGGGACCGACGTCCCACTGGTGAACGTCGTCCAGTTCCTCACGATCGTCGGCCTGTACGTCGCCTCGTTCTCGATCATGCCCGTCGACGGCGCTCGCCGGGTCGCGGCCGTCACCCTGGCCTGCACGGTGCTGTTCACCTGGGCCACCCTCGGCATCGAGCGGGGGACCGGCAGCATCGTGCATCCCGTCGAGTTCTGGCAGTTCGTCCTCAACCAGGGGTTCATCACCCTCGTCGTCGGGCTCGGCGGGTGGTTCATCGTGCGCGGGCGTCGTTTCGGGTGGATCGCGTTCCTCGTCGTGTTCGTCCCGCCGATCGTCGGCAGCGCACTCGACATCGCCGCCGTCACGTCGGGCACGTACACGCTGCTCATCGAAGGGACCGTGGTCGTCTGCGGTCTGGCGGCCGCGTGGCTGGGTGCCCTCGTCGACGGCGCCGTGGCACGTCTCGCGCGGGATCGACGAGGGCGCCCCGCCTCGGTTCCGGCCTGATCACGCCGCCGGGGGCTCCTCGACGGTCGTGCGCGCGAAGGACCGCCGCGCCGGCCCCGCCCACAGCAGCACGAGCACGATGACGCTGAGGATGCTGGGGATCCACGCGAGCGGAAGCCCGATCAGTGCGGCGAGGACGGTGTGCGTGATCATGAGCCCCGCGATGACCGTCACGACGATCCGCGCCGAGCGCCGCCTGCTCGGCAGGGCGCTCGCGCTGAGGACGAGTGCGAGTCCGAGCCCGATCTCGAACACCCCGAGCACGAGGATGTCGTCGCGCAGCAGCTCGTCGGTCGGGAGCGCCGCGACCCACAGCACGAACAGCCCGCCGAGGATGCTCAGCATGCCCGCGATCCAGGCCAGGATCGTGACGCCTCGGACGCTGCGTGGTGCGTCGCGCATGCTGCTCACCTCCGGTGGTCGATAGGGTGCGGGTGGGTTCAGACGTGCAGCGTCGTCGACGCCTGCGATCTCGCACGTTGCGCCGCCATGTGCTCGTCGAACTCCTCGTGCCAGTGCTCGCTCAGCTCGATGCCCTGCCGCTGCGCCTCCTCCACCGACAGCTCGATGGGGAAGCCGAAGGTGTCGTACAGCAGGAACAGTTCAGCGCCGGTGACGCCGCTCTCCCGGAACCCCTCGAGCTGGTTGATGCCCTTGCGGAGGGTGCGTCGGAAGGACTGCTCCTCCTTCGCGAGCACTGCCTCGACGTACTCCGCGTGCTCTGCGACCTCGGGGAAGTGGGTGTCGTAGATCCCGGCGATCGCCGGCACGATCTCCGGCAGGAAGTTCTCCTGGAGGCCGAGGTCGAAGGCGAAGCGGACGGCACGACGGATGAGCCGACGCATCACGTACCCCTGTGCCTTGTTGCTCGGCTGCACGCCGTCGACCGCGAGGAACACCGCACCGCGGAGGTGGTCGGCGATGACGCGCATCGCCCTGGTCTCGTCCTCATAGGAGTGCCCGGACAGGTCTTGGAGCCGCTCGATGATCGGCCACAGCAGTGCGGTCCGGAACACGTCGGACGTGTCCATCGCGGCCGCGGCGATCCGGGACAGCCCGCCGCCGTAGTCGACGTTCCGGCGGGGCAGGAGTTCGAACCCGTCCTCGGTCTTGCGGTACTCCATGAAGACCGAGTTGCCGAGTTCGATGAAGCGGCCGCAGTCGCAGTTCTGGTGGCAGTGCTCGCCGTACGCGGGGTCGTGCTCGACGTGCGGGAAGAGGTAGAAGATCTCGGTGTCGGGCCCGCCCGGCTCGCCGACGGGCATGTCGGCAGCGCTCCCGCCTCTGCACCACCAGTTCTTCTTGCTGTAGAACACGATGCGGGCGCCGTCCGTGCCGACCTGGGCCGCATGTTCCTCGGTGCCGGCGTCGAAGGTCTCGGTGTCCGCTCCGGCGGCTGCGAAGAGACGGGCCCAGATCCCGGCCGACTCCTCGTCCTTCGGGATGCCGTGCTCCTCGTCGCCGCTGAAGCAGGAGACGTAGATGCGGTGGGGGTCGAGTCCGACGCGTTCGGTGAGGAACGTCCACACCTGGGGGATCTGCTCCTGCTTGAAGTAGTCGCCGAGGCTCCAGTTGCCGAGCATCTCGAAGAAGGTCGTGTGCCGGTTGTCGCCGACCTCGTCGATGTCCTGCGCCCGCAGACAGGTCTGGCTGTCCGTCAACCGGGTACCCGCCGGATGCGTTTCGCCGAGCAGATACGGCAGGAGCGGTTGCATCCCGCTGCCCGTGAACAGCGTCGTCGGGTCGTCGCGCGGGATGAGCGGGGCGCGAGGGATGCGGACGTGCCCGTTCTCCTGCATGAGGTCGAGGAAGGCCTGGCGGATCTCGTCGGTGTTCATACGCTCTGCAATCTGCTCGTGATCGGTCGGGTTCGTCGATGATGCTCTGGGTCAGGGTTTCGAGAGGCCGAGCCTCGGGTAGAGGGCGCGCAGTGTCTGGTCGAGCCCACCGGTGAGCGAACCGACACCGTGGTCGCCGCCCTGGACCTCGAAGGTGCGTGTCACCATCCCGGCGGCCGCCGTCGCCGCGGCGTTCCGCTGCATCGCGGCGAGGTAGACCGGGTCGGCGGTGCCTGCCGAGAAGAAGGCGTCCGTGTCGGGGTAGTTCCGACCGGTCATGATCGTCGTCGGCTTGATCGCGTCATAGGCCGCCTGGTCGCCGCCGAACATCGTCTTGAGGTTGGCGTCGGCGACGTCGGAGCCCTGGTACTCCTCGCCGGAGATGCTGACGATGTTGCCGAAGGTGTCCGGGTACTTCGCCCCGTAGTAGAGCGCGCAGCCGCCGCCGGAGGAGTAGCCGGCCACGGTCCAGAAGTCGCGGCCGTGGAGGACGTGCAGGTTCGTGTTCACCCAGGGGATGACGTCCTGCGTGATGTACGTCTCGACGTTGCCGAGCTTGCCGTCGATGCACAGCGGATCCTTCGACGGATCGCCGAGCTGGTCGACGACGAGGGCGATCGGTGCGAGGCCGTTGTTCTCGGCTGCGATCGCATCGAGGGCGCCGCCGATCCACTTGGCCTCCGGGTCGCCCGGTTGGCCCATCATCATGAGGACGAACGGCAGCGCCGGAGGGTTCTTCACGAGGGCTGCCGGCGGGTAGTAGATCTGTGCTGGGCGAGCGGCGAAGCCGGACTTCGTGTTCGGGATCTGCTCGCCCGCGGGGAGCGGGCCACTCGTCCCGACCTTCGGCATGTCGGCCGGCGGCTTCCAGGTCTCGTACAGCGGTTGCGTGGGGTCGGGCGTCGGTGTCGTCGGCGGGCGGAGGATGTCGACCGCCTTGCCGCTCGGGATGTGGAACATCGAGCCGAGCGTCGTCTGGAGTCCGTACGCACCGTTGACGCCGATCGCGCCGGTCGCGCCGAAGACGAGGATGCAGACGACGGCGAGCACCCGACGCTTCCAGGTGACGCGCCAACAGATCGTCAGGATCGCGAGGGCGATGGCGGCGAAGGTGGCGAGGATCCAGGGCATCGCCCCGACCAGCAGCGGGCCGCCGAAGAGGTCGAGCAGGTCGAACAGCAGCCAGACCGTCGCGACCGCGAGCAGCGCTCCGACGAGCAGGGCGATGATCGCGCTCAGGTACCAGAGCAGGCGCGCCCGTCGGATGAACAGGTACAGGAGGCCGGCGAGACTCAGCCCGTACAGCACCCACACCAAGGGGCCGTCGATGACGTTCAGATCCCACAACCAGTCCATGCACCCAGCCCCGTACCGCTGTCGTCGCTCCGCCTGAGGAGTCCTCGGACACTACCGGGAGCGGCGCGCTCCCACCAGTGGCTTGCGCGTGCGCGCCTCGTGCGGCTCCCCTCGGTTCCGGTCCCCGAGCTTGTCGAGGGGCTGCCCCTGCGCTTCACTGGAGGCATGAGCACCATCGATCCCGGCATCGCGAAGCAGCTCCGGGCGGCGCGTCGGCCGTCGAACCTGCGCGTGGTCGTCACGCTGCTCCTCCTGTTCGCCGGTGGGTGCGCCCTCGGCTTCGGCTGGGGCGGCTTCGGGTGGATGGTCGATCTCGACACCGAGCAGGTGGACGGACTCGTCGCCGCGGCGATCCCCGTCGGCATGGCCCTCACAGTCATCTCGTCGATCGCCTGGACGTTCCTCGTCGCCAGGCGCGGCGACCTCGGGATCATGTACGGCAGCACCGCGGTGCTCCTCGGCGGTGCGCTCGGAGTGTTCCTCGTCTCGCAGCGCGTGGACGACCGAGGAATGCTCAGCCTCGTCGTCATCGGATTGCTGGTACTCGCCGCCGGTGCCCTGATCCTCGGTCTCGTCGCCGCAGCCGCACGTCGCCGATCGGTCACCCGTGCCGATGACGCGGTGCGTTCCGGACGGGAGACGACGGCGACGGTCACCGACCGCGGATGGACCGTCTTCCACGAGAGCGACCGGATCTTCACGACGGTCACGTTCAGCTTCGTCGACCTCGCGGGTACGCGCCGGTGGGTGCAGCGCCAGATGGTGATCCACGCCGCGCACCCGGTGGAGAACGGGCAGGAGACGCGCCTCTGGTTCGACCCGGCGAAGCCTGGAGACGACAGACGCATCGTGGTCGAGCTCGCGCAGCAGAACCCGTTGCGTCCGCTGCCCGGGTGAGTTCCGGGGGCCGTGGTCCGGTTCGGGCCGTGGTCCGGTTCAGGGAGCGGCGGTCGCCTGGCGCGTCATCGGCACGTGCAGGATGTCGTCCTCGACGTACGACGGGCCGCTCACCTCGAAACCGAACCGGCCGTACCACCCCGCGAGCCGTTCCTGCGCCTCCATCCGCAGCTCGTGGTGGCCGTGCTCGTCCACCGCACGTCGGATGAGTTCGGCGGCCAGTCCCCGGCCGCGCGCCCCGAACGCGGTGGCGACACGCCCGATCACGAGATGGTCGTCCTCGGTCAGGATGCGGATGGTCGCGAGCACCTCATCACCCTCCTGCGCCCAGGCGAGGAGGGTGTCGCTGTCGATGTCGCGGCCGTCGAGGTCGGCGAACAGGGCCGTCTGCTCGACGACGAACACGTCGACACGGATCCTCAACAGCCGGTACAGCACCACCGGGTCCATGTCCGCGGCGTGGGCGACGTGGTATTCGACCGTGGTCTGCGGGGCGCTCATCCTCCGACTGTAGCGAGGAGTGAGGGCAGGCTCAGAGTCAATCGTGACCTGCCCCTTTTGCCCAATCGACGGAACTGGGTGAGGATAGGGGTATGACTCACCCGGCCTCTGCCGAGGCATCGCACCACCCATCCGACTCAGACACCCCGACTGGACCCTCAGGCTTCACCCTGTGGGCCGTCCTGCGCCGAGAGCCGGCCACTGCGTTGCCGCTCGGCGATGAGCATGTCTCCGAACTCGAAGCGTCGATCGCGCTCATCGAGGCGCAAGACGTGACCCTGCGCGGCATCTACGACGTGTCCGGCCTCCGTGCCGACGCCGATCTGATGCTGTGGCTGCACGGCGACACCGCGGAAGGCCTTCAGGCCGCGCTCCGCGAGTTGCGCCGTACGGCGATCATCGGGTCGCTCGCGCCGACGTGGAACGCGATGGGCGTGCACCGCGACGCGGAGTTCAACCGTCAGCACGTGCCCGGCTTCCTCCGCGGCATCGAGCCGAAGGGGTGGCTCTGCCTGTACCCGTTCGTGCGCAGCTACGAGTGGTACCTGCTCCCCGAGGCGGAGCGTCGCAAGATGCTCGCCGAGCACGGCCGACAGGGTGCGGCGTTCACCGGGGTGCTGGCCAACACGGTCGCGTCGTTCGCACTCGGCGACTACGAGTGGCTCCTGCCGCTCGAAGCCGACGATGTCGTCGAACTCGTCGACCTGATGCGCGATCTTCGCAACACGGAGGCCCGCCGCCACGTCCGTGAAGAGGTGCCGTTCTTCACGGGGCGTCGGATCACGCCCGCCGAGGCGCTCGAGGTGGTGCGCTGATGGCCGCCGCGAACCTCGGAAGCACCGGCCTCGACCGTCCGGAACGAATCGTCCTCGGCGCGACGGATGCTGCTGCAGCCGGCCCTGAGCACGTCACCGAACCCGTCGCCTACGACGCCATCCTGCTCGCCGGTTTCGGTGGTCCGGAGGGTCAGGACGACGTCATCCCCTTCCTGCGCAACGTCACACGCGGCCGTGGCATCCCCGAGGAACGCCTCGAGGAGGTGGCGCACCACTACCGCCACTTCGGCGGCGTGAGCCCCATCAACGACCAGAACCGTGCGCTCAAAGCGGCGCTCGAGCTCGAACTCGCCTCGCGAGGTATCGACCTTCCGGTCCTCTGGGGCAACCGCAACTGGGACCCCTACCTGCGCGACGCCCTCACCGAGGCGAACGAGCGCGGATACACGAAGCTCATCGCCATCGCGACGAGTGCGTACTCCTCGTACTCCAGCTGTCGCCAGTATCGCGAGGACTTCGCGATCGCGATCGACGAGACAGGCCTCGACGGCGTCATCCAGATCGACAAGGTGCGTCAGTTCTTCGACCACCCCGGCTTCGTGAACCCGTTCATCGACGGTGTCCGCGACGCGATCGCCGACTACCTGCGCGAGCAGCCGGACCTCGACGCGTCGACCGACATCGAGGTGCTCTTCGCGACCCACTCGATCCCCACGGGCGATGCGGCGAAGTCGGGCCCCGACTTCCGGAACTTCGGCGACCACGGCGCGTACGAGGCCCAGCACCTCGCGGTGGCCGAAGTCGTCATGGCGAACGCCATCGACCAGCTGCGCGAGCAGGGCGTCCTCGGCGGTGCCATCGGTTCCGGCATCACCGTGCCCTGGCAGCTCGTGTACCAGTCCCGCTCCGGCCCGCCGAGCATGCCGTGGCTCGAGCCCGACATCAACGACGCGATCGCCGAGCTCCCTGCCGCCGGTCGCAAGGCCGTCGTCATCGTGCCGCTCGGCTTCGTGAGCGACCACATGGAGGTCATGTGGGACCTCGACAACGAGGCCATCGAGACGGCCGGTGAGCACGGCCTCGCCGCCGTGCGCGTCGCGACCCCCGGAACATCGGCCGCGTACGTCAAGGGCCTCGTCGACCTCGTCCTGGAGCGCCGCGACGGCGTGCCGGTGGAGGAACGGCCGGCGATGACCGAGCTCGGTCCCTGGTACGACGTCTGTCGCCCCGGGTGCTGCGAGAACGCTCGTCTCGGCTTCAAACCCGCCTATTCGGGGATCGCTCCATGACCCTGCGCATCGGCACCCGCGGCAGCGCACTCGCGTTGGCGCAGACCGGCCACATGGCCGACGCGCTCTCCGCCGCCACCGGCGAGGAGATCGAGATCGTCACGGTCACGACGCACGGCGACACGAGCCGTGAATCGCTCTCGACCATCGGGGGAACGGGCGTGTTCGTCAACGCGCTCCGCGACGCGCTGCGCGACGGCGCGTGCGACCTCGTGGTGCACTCCCTGAAGGACCTCCCGACGGCCCCGGCCGAGGGCTTCACCATCGCCGCGATCCCGATGCGCGAAGACCCTCGCGACGCCCTGTGCGCATCCGGCGGCCGTTCACTCGAGGAGCTGCCGCAGGGCGCCCGCATCGGCACCGGTTCGCCGCGCCGCATCGCCCAGCTGAAGCGGGTCCGCCCCGACCTCGACGTCATCGACATCCGTGGCAACATCGACACGCGCCTCCGCCGGATCGATGAAGACCTCGACGCCGTCGTCCTCGCGGCGGCCGGCCTCACACGACTCGGGCGGCTCGACGCCGTCACCGGTCTCTTCGACCTCGACACCTGGCCCACCGCGCCCGGCCAGGGTGCACTCGCAGTCGAGTGCCTCGACGACGAGGAGTCCTCGATCGCCGGCTCCATCGCCCTCCTCGACCACGCGCCGAGCCGTTGGCAGGCCACCGCGGAGCGCGCAGTGCTGCGCCGCCTCGAAGCCGGTTGCTCAGCCCCCGTCGGTGCCGCCGCCTGGCTCGACGACGAGGTCCTCGTCCTGCAGGCAGCTGTCTACGCGCTCGACGGCACGAAGATCATCCACCTGGAGAGCCACACCGAGGGTTTCTCCGGCGACGGACACCGACGCGAGCTGCTGCAGGCGGCCGACGCCCTCGGCGTCGCGCTCGCCGACGAGCTCATCGAGGCCGGCGCCGCCGATCTCGCCCCGCTGGGAGGCGCTGCGTGAACGACTGGACCACACCCGTCACCGTGCCGACCGCGACGAAACCCCTGGGCGGGTGGCGCGTGCTCGTGCCGCGCGGTGGTCCCTGGGGCGACTCCGTGGCCGGGACCGTGCGCGGCAAGGGCGGCTCGCCCGTCGTCGCACCCATGATCAACTTCGCGAGCACGGACGACCCCGACACCCTGGCAACGGCGCTCGCGGCACTCGAGGCCGGGGAGTTCGACTGGCTCACCGTCACGAGTGCGACGACGGTCGACGTCCTGTCCTCCCAGCGCATCCGCATCCCCGACACGACGAAGGTCGCGGCCGTCGGTGAGACCACAGCTGCGGCACTCACCGCTGTCGGCTACAACGTCGACCTCGTCCCGGCGAAGGACAACTCCGCGAAGGGCATGGTGCAGGAGCTCACGGCCCTCGAGCCCCACCCGAAGCGCATCCTCACACTCCGATCCGCCATCGCCAAGCCGCTGCTCACGGAGGGCCTCATCGCCGCCGGTCACGACGTGCAGTCGGTCGTCGCGTACCGCACCGTGGGGGTGCCGGTCGCGGAGAAGATCGTCGGAGACGTCGCAAGCGGCAAGGTCCGCGCAATCCTCATCACGTCGGGCAGCGTGGCGGAGCAGGTGCGCACGCAGTTCCCGGAGATCCCCGAGACCACGGTCATCGCGGCGATCGGTCCCCGGACGGCTCGCGACGCCCGCGGCTTCGGTCTGCGGGTCGACATCGTCGCCGAGCAGCAGACCGTCGACTCGCTCATCGAGGCCATCGTGAAGGTCGCCCTCCCGCGCTGAGTCGCCTCAAAACGCACGAAAATGCGCCGAATCCGTGCGTTTCCGGGCAAGTCAGTAAGTGGCGTGAGGCCCGCGTAGGCTGGTGTGGTGAGCATTCCCGAGACCCGCCCCCGTCGTCTCCGGCAGCAGCCGGCCATCCGTCGTCTCGTCAGCGAGACGCGACTCGACCCGGCAGAGCTGGTGCTCCCCATGTTCGTCCGTGAGGGCATCTCCGAACCGGTCGAGATCAGCTCGATGCCGGGCGTCGTCCAGCACACGCTCGACAGTGCGCGCCGCGCGGCTGCCGAGGCTGCGGCGGCCGGCGTCGGCGGTGTCATGCTGTTCGGCGTCCCGGAGGAGCGCGACGCGACGGGCTCCGGCGCGACCGACCCCGACGGCATCCTCAACGTCGCGACGCGCGAACTCGTCGCGGAGGTCGGCGACGCGCTCGTCGTCCAGACCGACCTGTGCCTCGACGAGTTCACCGACCACGGCCACTGCGGTGTGCTCGACAGCCGCGGCCGCGTCGACAACGACCGCACCCTCGAGCGGTATCGCGACATGGCCGTCGCGCAGGCCGAGGCCGGCTCCGCGCTGCTCGGCCTCTCGGGCATGATGGACGGCCAGGTCGCCGCCGTCCGCGAGACCCTCGATGTCGCCGGCTTCGAGGACACGATCGTCCTCGCCTACTCCGCCAAGTTCGCCTCCGCCCTCTACGGCCCCTTCCGAGAGGCCGTCGACTCGCAGCTCCAGGGCGATCGTCGCACCTACCAGCTCGACCCGGCCAACCGCCGCGAGGGTCTGCGCGAAGCGTTGATCGACGAGGCCGAGGGCGCCGACATCGTGATGGTGAAGCCTGCCGGAAGCTTCCTCGACGTGCTGGCAGATGTCGCCGCCACGGTCTCCATCCCCGTCTGGGCCTACCAGGTGTCCGGCGAGTACGCGATGATCGAGGCTGCCGCCCAGCAGGGCTGGATCGATCGCCGCCGCGCCGTCGAGGAGTCGGTGCTGTCGATCAAGCGTGCCGGCGCGGAGGTCGTGTTGAGCTACTGGGCCGTCGAACTCGCGGGCTGGCTGGATGAGGCACGCGGTCTGCGTGCGGGAGGAACCCGATGAACGACGCAGCTTTCGCGAGAGCCCAGCGCTCCATTCCCGGCGGCGTGAACTCGCCGGTCCGAGCCTTCCGTTCGGTGGGCGGCACTCCCCGTTTCATGGTGTCGGCGAAGGGCGCCTACATCACCGACTCCGAGGGCGCCTCGTACGTCGACCTGGTGAGCGCGTGGGGCCCTGCGCTCCTCGGGCACGCGCACCCGCAGGTCGTCGAAGCCGTGCAGGCGGCCGCGGCCCGGGGGCTGTCGTTCGGTGCATCGACCCCGGCCGAGACCGAGCTCGCCGAGCTCGTCAAGGAGCGTGTGCAGGCCTCGGGCGTCGCGCCGATCGAGAAACTGCGGCTCGTGTCCACCGGCACCGAGGCGACGATGACCGCCATTCGTCTCGCCCGTGGCGCGACCGGTCGCAGCATCGTGGTCAAGTTCGCCGGTCACTACCACGGCCACTCCGACGGCCTGCTCGCCGAGGCTGGCTCCGGTGTCGCGACGCTCGCGCTGCCCGGTTCGGCCGGCGTCACACCAGAGACCGCGGCGCAGACGATCGTCGTCCCGTACAACGACCGTGCGGCGCTGGACGAGGTGTTCGCCGAGCGCGGCACCGAGATCGCCGCGATCATCATGGAAGCGGCCTCCGCGAACATGGGTGTCGTGCCGCCGGCACCGGGTTTCAACGCCGCGGTGATCAGGCTCGCCCACCGGCACGGTGCGCTCGTCATCATGGACGAGGTGCTCACCGGATTCCGCGTGTCCTCCGCCGGCTGGTGGGGGCTCGAGAACCGAGGGCTCGCAGCCGTCGCGCCCGGGACGGAGCCGGTGCCGGGAGCCGAGGCGTGGGAGGCGGGGAACCACGCGGTCGCGAACTCGACCGGTGCGATCAGCATCCCCGTGGGTGTGTACCAGCCTGACATCTTCACCTTCGGCAAGGTCATCGGCGGTGGCATGCCGCTCGCCGCCCTCGGTGGTCGCGCCGAGCTCATGGACCTGCTCGCGCCACTCGGCCCCGTCTACCAGGCGGGCACGCTGTCGGGGAACCCGGTGGCGCTCGCGGCCGGCATCGAGACCCTTCGGCTGGCCGACCAGGACGTCTACCGTGCGGTCGACGCCGCTGCCGCGACCGTCTCGCAGGCGACGTCGGACGCGCTCACCGAGGCGGGCGTCGCCCACACGGTCCAGCGCGCCGGCAACCTGTTCTCCTTCGCCTTCAGCGAGACGGCGCCCACCGACTACGCGGCCGTGCTCAGCCAGGACGCCTTCCGGTACCCCGCGTTCTTCCACCGCATGCTCGACGCCGGGGTGTCCCTGCCGCCGAGCGTCTACGAGGCCTGGTTCGTCTCGGCTGCGCATGACGACGAGGCGATCGGACGCATCCTCGACGCCCTGCCCGGTGCGGCGCGGGCCGCTGCGGCTGCGGTCCGGTAGGGCGATGCCTGGCGTCCACCTCGGGCTCGTGCTGTCGCACAACTGATGCGTTACCGCTTTGTGAACTTGCGGCTGCACGAACGTCGGTGGGGCTTGGCAGACTAGAGGCATGGCCTCCTTGCGTCTACACCCCGACCGACTGGAGATCGAGCTGTCCGCGTACGACAAGGCTCTGGCGCTGCGCAAGAGCAATGTCGTCGTGCCGCGGTCGAGCATTCGCTCCGCCACCATCACCGACGATCCATGGATCTGGGTCCGCGGTATTCGGGCGCCCGGCGCGGCGATCCCGTTGACGCTCGCCATCGGCCAGTGGAAGTTCCACGGCGGCAAGGATTTCCTCGTCATCAAGGGCACGAAGCCCTCCGTCGTCATCGATCTCGAAGACGCCGAGTACTCGCGCGTCATCGTCACGACGCGCCACGGTGCCGAGCTGATCGCGGCCCTGAACCTCCCCTGACGCACGCCTCGAGGGTGGGTCCGCCCGGGTGTCAGCTCAGGGATACCCCTGCTGGTCGGCGCGGAACTGTATTCATTTGCCCCGAACAGGGTACAAAAACGACGGTTGGCCGGTATCCTGGGGGCCGCTCGAACCGTAGCGCTCGCCTGTTCGAAAGGACCCGCAGACATGTCGACTCCTCCTCCCGGTGATCTTCCCGGCCAGCCTCCGCAGCCGCCGCAGGCCCCGCAACCGCCGCAGCAGTCGTACGGTGCGGCTCCGTCCTACTCGGGCGGACCGACCCCTTCGGGTGACCCGACCGTCGGGAAGACGCTCGGTATCGTCGGCCTGATCCTCGCGTTCGTCGCGACGCCGATCGGCCTCATCCTCAGCATCGTCGCCCTCGTGCAGTCGAAGGGCGCTGGCGTCAAGAACACCCCGGCGAAGGTCGGCCTCATCCTGTCGATCATCTTCATCGTGCTCGGGATCATCATCACGATCGTCGCCATCTCGATCGGCGCGGCAGCGTTCTCCGAGGCGTGCGCTGAGCTCGGCAGTGGCACGCACACGAGCGGCGCCACCACCATCACCTGCCCGTAACCCGACTCCGCCAGGCTGACGATTGGGGAGTTCTCCCCATCCCATCTCAGTCGGATAACCCACTACTGTTGGGTCGCGCCCTCGGCGCACCTACCATCCCGAGAGGAACCATCATGACCAACGCACCGCAGTACCAGCCGGGCCAGCAGCCCGCCGCCGTTCCCGCCGACTACCCGGGCAAGACGCTCGGCCTCGTCGGCCTCATCCTCGCGATCGTCGTCCCGCTCGTGGGCCTGATCCTGAGCATCGTCGCGCAGAACCAGTCGAAGGCCGCCGGCTACCCGAACCAGCTCGCGAAGATCGGTGTCATCATCGGCGCGATCCTCGTCGTGCTCGGCATCATCGGCGGCATCCTGTACTTCGCCGCGTTCGCATCGCTGATGTCGGCGTCGACGGGCTACTAGTCACCCGCGCTTCGGCGCAGCATCACTCACGACGGCGGTCGGGCTCCGGCTCGGCCGCCGTCGCTGCGTCCCCTCGTCCTCTCGACCCCACCTCTACCTCCACCCCGCCCCCACCTGCACCCCGCCCCCACCTCCCGTCAGCCTCTCCCTAACTCAGGAACGCTCCGGCGTGTCGGGTCGTGTGGTGCTCTGACGCGGGCGACACGCCGCGGGCGTCCTGAGTTGGGGACGGATGGTCGGCGGGCACCTGTCTGGTTCGGGCGGTCAGGCGCGGACGTCGACGACGATGCGGCCATGGACGCCGCCCGCGAGGACGCGCTCGGCCGCTGACACCGCGTCGGCGAGGGGAACGGTCGCGGTGAGGGAGTCGAGCAGGTCGAGGTCGAGTGCAGACGTGACGCGATCCCACGCCGCCTGCCGGAGTGCGAGGGGAGCCTCGACCGAGTTCACGCCGGCGAGCGTCACCCCACGCAGGATGAACGGCATGACCGTGGCCGGGAGGTCCGGTCCACCCGCCAGCCCGCAGGCGGCGACCGTGCCGCCGTACTCCACCTGCGAGAGCACGGTCGCGAGGGTCTGGCCGCCGACCGAGTCGATCGCGCCGGACCAGCGCTGCGTGGCGAGCGGACGCCCAGCCTCCGACAGCTCAGCCCGGTCGACGATCGAGGTGGCGCCGAGCCGACGGAGTTCCGAGCCGAGCTCGTCGACCCGCCCTGTCGATGCCGCGACGTCGAAGCCGGCCGCGGCGAGGAGGGCGATCGCGACGCTGCCGACACCACCGCCGGCCCCCGTGACGAGCACGGGGAGGCCACCCGGTTGCACGGCACCGGACGCCAGGCTGCCGTGCTCGAGCGCCAGCACGCACAGCGCCGCCGTGTAGCCGGCGGTCCCGATCGCAGCAGCCCGCTCACTGGAGACGTGGTCGGGGACGCGGACGAGGGCGTCGGGCCGCACCCGCGCACGCTCGGCGAGACCTCCGAAGCGCGTCTCGCTCAGCCCGTCGCCGAACAGGGCGACCCGGTCGCCGGGCGTCCAGTCCGGGTCGCTCGACGCCGCGACGACGCCGACGAGGTCGATGCCCGCGACCATCGGGAAGGAGCGCACGACCCCGGCCTTGCCGGTGAGGACGAGGGCGTCCTTGTAGTTGACGCTGGAGAACTCGACATCCACGGTGACCGACTCGTCCGGGAGTGATGCGTCCGGCACGTCCCGCAGTTCCACGGTTCTCGTGGGCTTCGCGTCCTCCTGCTCGACCTGCTCGATGACGTACGCGCGGCCCATGGTGCTCCCGTCCCCGGCGCGGACACCGGTGTTTGGCTGTCCGTCGAGCCTACGCCCGTGTCCTCGCCCCACGACGAGCTCGGGGACCGGTGTGGAGGAAGCCGCCGGCCCGAGAGTCTGTCGACGGGTGGGCGATCAGGTGACGTCGCGACGCCAGGTGGTCGCCGCTCCGATGCCGGCGAACACCACCGCGAAGCCGAGGAGCACGAGACCGCCCTGCCACCACTCCAAGGCGCCCTGTTGCGCCGACATCAGCGAGTAGAAGCTCGGCCCGACGAGTGCATCGGTGGCGGCCCCGGGCAGGAACCGGCCGATGTCCGCGGTGATCGACGAGAACCCGGCCGCGAGGCGGAGCAGCGGCTCGACGAACTGGGTGAAGGCGAGGACCACGATGATCGCTCCGACCTGGCTCGGCAGTACCGCACCGAGCCCGACGCCGATCGCGCCCCACAGCGCCATCGCGAGCACGGCCCGCCCGATGAGCGCCCAGGTGTCGCTGTCGCCGAGCAGTGGGTCGATGCCGCCGATCGCGAGCGCCGCGCCACCGAGCCCGACCGAGGCCACGAGCGCGATCACCCCGTACAACGCGCCGACACCGGTGAGCGCGACGAGCTTGCCGATGAGCACTTGGCCGCGGTTCGGGTTGGCGAGGAAGGTGGGCGTCAGGCTCTGGTGCCGGAACTCGCCGGTCGTCGCGAGCGCTCCGAGGAGCACGGGGAACACGTAGCCGATACTCGTCGCGAAGCCGTAGATGAGGTGCGGTTGGGTGAGGACCCCGGCTTCGGCTGGGGAGTTCGCTGCGCCGGGGATGTTCGTGAACAGCAGTGCTGCGCCGGCCGCGACGAACGCGACGTAGACGAAGAGGATGATCCCGATGCCCCACCACACGCGGGTGGTGAACACTTTGAGGAACTCGGAACGGATCGCCGCGAGTTGGGAGCTCATGCGTGGTCCTCCGTGCCGCCGACGAGTGCGAGGAACGAGTCCTCGAGTCCGGATCGATGCCGGGACAGCGCGCTCAGTGGGACGCCTGCCGCGAGAGCGACCCGACCGATCTCGATCGATTCGACGTCGTGCACGATGAGACCCGACCTCGCCTCCTCGAAGGTGTAGCCGGCTGCGGTGAGCGCTGCGGCGAGGCGATCGTGCTCAGGGGAGTTCACGACCACGCGTAGGGTGTCTGCGGTGTCGAGGCTCCCGAGCGTCCCGACGTGCGCGAGTCGTCCCTTGGCGATGATGACGACCTCGTCGACCGACTGCTGCACCTCGCTCAGGAGGTGGGAGCTGATGAGCACCGTGCGCCCTTCCGCGGCCAGCGCGGTGAGGAAACCGCGAATCCACTTGATGCCCTCGGGGTCGAGGCCGTTGATCGGTTCATCGAGCACCAGCACACCGGGATCGCCGAGGAGCGCCGTCGCGAGCCCCAGGCGCTGACGCATGCCGAGCGAATAGCCACCGACCCGCCGGTCGGCTGCCTCCAGGAGCCCGACCTGGGCGAGGACCAGGTCGACCCGGGTCGACGGGAGGCGCGCCGCGGAGGCATGGACGCGCAGATGGTTGCGGGCGGTGCGGCCCGGAACGAAGCTCGCCGCCTCGAGCGCCGCGCCGACCGTCGCTGCCGGAACCGGGAGCTTCGCGTAGGGGACACCGCCGAAGGTCGCGCTGCCGGACGTGGGCTTCACGAGGCCGAGCAGCATCCGCAGCGTGGTCGTCTTGCCGGCGCCGTTCGGGCCGAGGAAGCCGGTGACCTTGCCCGGTTCCACGTGGAACGTCAGGTCGTCGACGGCTTGCACCGCCCCGAAGCTCTTCGTGAGTGCATTGAACTCGATCGTCACGCCAGCAGTCATCCGGTACCTCCCCTGGGGCGTGGCCGGATCCGCGCCCTCGTCGGTCCACCGTATCGGTGTGGTTCTGTCGCCGCATCGGCCGCTCGGGGGAGATCGCCGGCGATCGACCTGTCCCCAACTCAGGACCGGCTCGGCGTGTCGTGTCCGGATGGAAGCGGCGCGCCGTGTGCGTCCTGAGTTGGGGACGGGCCGCGCCGGGGAGTGGGACCTGAGGCGCCTACAGGCCGAGGGAGGCGAGGGACTCGCGCACCGCCGCGGCCGAATCGGCGAACTGCTGCTCCTCGCGGGGCGACATGACGACATCGAGCACGCTGCGCACGCCGGTGCGGTCGACGATGCTCGGCACCGACAGGGCGACGCCGCTCACGCCGTGGTACCCGTCGAGGACGGTGCTCACGGGGAGGATCGCGTGCTCGTCTCCCAGGATCGCCTCGACGATGCGCGCACCGGACAGGCCGATCGCGTAGTTCGTGGCGCCTTTGCCCTCGATGACCCGGTAGGCGGCGGTCTTCACGTCGTGCGCGATCTCGTCGAGCTGCGCCTCGGTGAACCGCGAGCCGTCGGGCAGCTCCCAGTCGAGGATCGGCACCGGACCGATGGTCGCCTGAGACCAGAGCGGGAGTTCGCTGTCGCCGTGCTCGCCGACGATGAGGGCGTGCACCGCCGAGGTCGCGACGCCGGCGCGCTCTGCGAGCAACCAGCGCAGCCGTGAGGTGTCCAGCACGGTACCCGAGGAGAACACGCGCTCACTCGGCAGCCCGGTGATGCGCTGCGCGGCGACCGTCAGGACGTCGCAGGGGTTCGTGACGAGCATGTACACGGCGTCCGGTGCCTGCTCGACGAGCTTCGGCAGCAGGTTCTCGAGGATACGGATGTTGGTGCCCGCGAGGTCGAGGCGGGTCTGCCCCGGTTCCTGCTTCGCGCCGGCCGTGATGACGACGACGTCCGAATCGGCGACGACCGAGATGTCGTCACCGCCCGTGATACTGCTCGATCCGGTGAACTGCGTGCCGTGTGCGAGGTCGAGGACCTCGGCCGCTGCTCGCTTGCCGTCGATGTCGTACAGGGCGACACGACGGGCGCTCCCGCGGATCAGGGACGCGTAGGCGAGGGACGAACCCACGCTTCCTGCACCGATGATGGCCAGTTTCGACTTCGTGCGAGCGCCCATGCCTCCATCTTGGCAGCGGACGTGTGTGCGAGGTCTCGGAATCTCGGGAAGGGCCCAGCTTGTCTCGATGTCGAGAGAGTTCGCGGGTGCCCCGCCCGTGATGCGCGGCACCGTCTGCGCGTTCGAGGGTCACTCGCCTGCCCGGGTGTGCCGTGGAGCTTCGCGGAGGATGAAGTGCGCGGTCACGTCGCGCTCAGGCCGTGGCTGCCGCGGTGCCGGCGTCGGCGTGCACGGCGCAGTACGGACCGCCGGTCGGGCCGGACGAGTGCTCCTCGCACACGACGAGCTGCGTCTTGCAGGACGGGTCTGCGCAGTTCTGCAGGAGCTTCGTCGATGCATCGCAGACCACGCAGTGCCCGATCACCGCGGCGTGGTCGCTGAAATCGAGCGACCCGCGCTTGTCGAACACATACAAGGACCCCTCCCACAGACCGTCGTCGCCGAACTGCTCGCCGTAGCGCACGATGCCGCCGTCCAGTTGGTAGACCTCGCCGAACCCGCGCGAGCGCATCAGACCCGAGAGGACCTCGCACCGGATGCCACCCGTGCAATAGGTGACGACGGGCTTGTCCTTGAGGTGGTCGTACTTGCCACTGTCGAGCTCCGTGACGAAGTCGCGGGTGGTCGCGACGTCGGGGACGACCGCCCCGGCGAATCGCCCGATCTCCGCCTCGAAGGCGTTCCGGCCGTCGAAGAACACGACCTCGTCGCCTCGTTCCGCCACGAGTTCGTGCAGCTGCTCTGGCTGCAGATGGACACCGCCGCCCGAGACGCCGTGCCCGTCCACGACCAACTCGCCGGGTGCGCCGAAGGACACGATCTCCTCGCGGACCTTCACACTGAGCCGCGGGAAGTCCGCACTGCGTCGCCAGGGAGCCGGTCGATGCTTCGCCGTGTGCACCTGGTCGTCCTCGTCGAAACCTGACCCGTCGCTCCACTTCACATCGAGCCCACGGAACGCCGGATGCTCCTTCGTCTTCCTGACGTAGAGCTTGCAGGCGTCGAGCTCGCCACCGACAGTGCCGTTGATGCCGTCCTTCGAGATCAGGATGCGCCCGCGGAGGCCGAGCGACTCGCAGAGGTCGCGCTGCCACAGCCGGATCGCCTCCGGATCGGCGAGCGGCGCGAACGCGTAGTACAGGAGGATCTTCGAGTCGGCCACCGCTCAATGGTACGCGGGAGGTCCGCGCGCACGGCTGCTTCCCGTTCGCGATGCGCATCCGCTCCCTGGCCCGCGCCACGTGGCCCGCTCCCTGCGCCTGTCGAAGGGCGCGGTCTCAGGATGCGGGGTTCAGGGCGTCGGCCGCCGAGTGTCGCATCCGGAGGGGGTCCCGGTGCTGTGCAGTCGTCCTCGCGTCGACATCGAGCTCGATCACCGCGCCCGGGTATGCGAGGAAGCCGTCGAATCCGAAGCCGACACGGATGCAGGTCATCGTCGCTGTGGTGGCGAGGGGCGTCGAGGCGGTCAGGGGGACCTCATGCCAGTCGCCGTCAGCGATGAGATCCGTCCGCCGCACGAACGCCCCGCTCCCGACACCGAGGAAGAGGGCCGGGTTGCGGCAGCCGTCGGAGCTGCTGATCCGGTAGTGGTTGATGCGAACCGTCAGGGTCGATCCGGTCCGCCGCCATCGGACGAACGCGTACCCGCGGAGTGCGGCTGGCCCGGCGACACTCACGATCGACGAGCCGTCGCGTGCGGAACCAACCCGGCCTTGGTCGTCTTCCGCCTGGCGGGAGATCGCTGACGAGCCGCCCAATCTGGCGAGGGAGCCGCTCAGGCGCTCGCGAAGGCGCGAGCGGGCGTGGCCCGGCGCCCGAGTGGATCCGTTGGGCGGTGGTCGATGGAACACGACAGGTCCTTTCACAACAAACAATGCGTCCGAATAATGAATATCAGCAGCCTAGACAGACTCCTGGTGCCGCGGAAGGGCTGAGGGGCGATTTGTCGGAGGGCTACAACCCCCTGCCGCCCGAGGGGCGCTGCGCATACCGTGGGTGCAGACCTCGAAGGGGATGGCTATGCGAACTGCGGTGATCGTCGATGCGATCCGGACCCCGTCCGGGCGGGGCAAACCGGGCGGCGCATTGAGCGACGTCCACCCGGTCGACCTCCTGGCCCAGACCATCCGCTCCCTCGTCGAACGCACGGGCATCGACCCCGGCATCGTCGACGACGTCTACGCCGGCTGCGTCACCCAGGCCGGACAACAGGCGCAGAACATCGCACGGAACGCGGCGCTCGCCGCAGGACTACCGGAGCACGTGCCGGGCACGACGATCGACCGTCAGTGCGGTTCGAGTCAGCAGGCGACGACGTTCGCCGCGAGCACGGTCGTCGCCGGTGTCGCGGATGTCGTGATCGCCTGCGGCGTCGAGTCGATGAGTCGCGCTCCGATGGGTTCGAACCTCGGCGGACAGGATCCGTTCGGTTCCGGGCTGCGCGCGCGGTACCCCGAGGGTCTCGTCGGGCAGGGCGTCTCAGCGGAACTCATCGCCGCACGGTGGAACCTCAGCCGCGACGAACTCGACGCCTTCGCCGCGCGATCCCACGAACGAGCAGCAGCCACCTGGGCGTCGGGCGGCTTCGACCGCGAGGTCGTCGCGGTGGCACTGCCCGACGGCACGCTGGTGACCTCCGATGAGACCGTCCGGGCCGGAACATCCGTGGAGGGGTTGTCCGGGCTGCCCGCGGTGTTCCAGAATGATGCACTCGCCGCCCGATATCCCGAGATCGCGTGGCGGATCACCCCCGGAAACGCGTCGCCCCTCACCGACGGGGCGTCGGCCGCGCTCATCATGAGCGAGGAGCGCGCGCTCACCCTCGGGCTCACACCGCGCGCCCGGTTCGTCTCCTTCGCCGCGGTCGGCAGCGATCCGATCGAGATGCTCACCGGTATCCTCCCCGCCACGCGCCGTATCCTCGAGCGCAGCGGCCTCGGCATCGACGACATCGACGCGTTCGAGGTCAACGAGGCCTTCGCATCCGTGCCCCTCGCCTGGCAACGCGAGTTCGGCGTCGATGACGCCCGCCTCAACCCGCGTGGGGGAGCGATCGCGTTGGGACATCCGCTCGGCGCCTCCGGGACGAAGCTGCTGGCGACGCTGCTCGGTCAGCTCGAGGCGACCGGCGGCCGCTACGGCCTCCAGACCATGTGCGAGGGCGGCGGCATGGCGAACGCGACGATCATCGAGCGCCTGTGATGCGCGCCGGGATCCTGCCGCCGCGGCTTGTACGGTCTCCGGTCCCCGAGCGTGTCGAGCGGCACCCATTCCAGAGAGGAATCACCGCATGGATGTGACAGGAGCATCGGCCATCGTCACCGGCGGAGCGTCCGGCCTCGGCTTCGCGACCGCGACCCGACTCGCGGGTGCCGGCGCGCGCGTCGTGCTCGTCGACCTCCCCGGTTCGGCGGGGGAGCAGCGCGCGGCGGAGCTCGGTGGCTTCGCGACCTTCATCGCGGCCGACGTCACCGACGGTGACCAGGTCCAAGCGGCGGTCGGAGCTGCGGTGGAGCGCGGCCCGCTGCGCGTCGTCGTGAACTGTGCCGGCATCGCCCCGCCGGCGAAGGTGCTCGGCCGTGACGGCCCAGCGGACCTCGGCGCGTTCGAGCGGGTGCTGCGCGTCAACGTGCTCGGCACCTTCAACGTGATCCGTCTCGCAGCCGACGCCATGCAGCACAACGAGCCGGACGGAGTCGCAGCCGACGGGCACGGCGATCGAGGCGTCATCGTCAACACCGCGTCGGTCGCGGCGTTCGACGGGCAGATCGGGCAGCCGGCGTACGCCGCGTCGAAGGGCGCGGTGCACGCGATGACGCTGCCCATCGCACGCGAGCTCGCCCGGTACGCGATCCGCGTCGTCACCATCGCACCCGGCATCATGGAGACCCCGATGCTGGCGGGGCTCCCCGAAGCGGCGCAGGCCTCCCTGGGCGAGCAAGTGCCGTACCCGGCGCGACTCGGGCGCCCCGACGAGTACGCGGCCCTCGCCCTCCACATCATCGAGAACGGGTACCTGAACGGCGAGACCATCCGCCTGGACGGCTCGATCCGGATGGCGCCCAAGTGACCCCACCCCCACCCTCGGGGCACGTGCCCGTACTCGGGGCACGCCCTCTGCAGCGTGCCGGCAACCCGGGCACGTGCCCGCTCCCACGAACGACCATCCGATGGAGGAACCTGTGACCGACGACGAGACGATCCTGTTCGAGGTGACGGACGGGCTCGCCCACCTCACCCTCAACCGGCCGGCGAGCCTCAACGCCATCGACCCGGCGGCGGCCCGCCGCTGGCGCGACCTCGCGCGGGAGATCGCCGAGCGCGACGACGTGCGGGCGGTGCTCTTCGACGCGAACGGCCCGGCGTTCTGCGCGGGTGGCGACGTGCTGCAGATGGCGGGCATGGGCGACGGAACAGCGGGCTCCACGGGTGCGTTCGTCGCTGAGCTCGCCGACGTCATCCACGAGGGCCACCGCACCCTCCAGTCGGTGTCGAAGCCGATCGTCGCAGCTGTGCAGGGCGCCGTCGCGGGTGGTGGACTCGGATTCATGCTCGTCGCCGACGTGATCATCGCGTCCGACCGCGCGAAGTTCGTGAGCAAGTACGCCGACATCGGCCTCACTCCGGACTGCGGTGTGAGCACGCTGCTGCCCGAGGCGGTCGGCATGCGCCGCGCGCTCGAGCTGACCCTCAGCCCGCGCATGCTGAGCGCGGCAGAGGCGCTCGACTGGGGCCTCGTGACAGAGGTCGTGGCTCCCGAGCAGCTCGACGCGCGTGCCCGCGAGGTCGCCGCGTTCTGGCTCGGCGGCGCGACTGCCGCGTTCGGTCAGGCACGACGGCTGCTCCGCGAGGGAGTCGGGCGGTCCTACCGGGACGCGCTCGACGACGAGGCGCGGACGATCGGCGCGGCGATCGAGACGCCCGAGTCGGTAGCGCGGATCGCCGCGTTCGCCGCGTCGTCATCGAAGCGCGGCGACGCCCCTCGGCAGGCTCGAGGACCCGACCAGGCTCGGGCAGCGGAGACGGCACACGGAACGGAAACGAAGGAGCAGCACGCATGACGACACTCGCCGGCAAGACCATCCTGATGTCGGGAGGCAGTCGCGGCATCGGTCTCGCGATCGCCCTGCGGGCTGCGGCGGACGGTGCGAACGTCGCCATCCTCGCCAAGACCGACACCCCGGACCCGCGGCTCGAGGGCACGATCCACACCGCGGCGGACGCCATCCGGGCGGCCGGCGGCCAGGCGCTCCCGATCCTCGGCGACGTCCGGAGCGACGACGACATCGCCCGCGCGGTGTTCGAGACAGCCGGCGAGTTCGGCGGGATCGACATCGTCGTGAACAACGCGAGCGTCATCAGCCTCGCCCGCACCCTCGACCTCGACGCGAAGCGCTACGACCTCATGCAGGACGTCAACGTGCGCGGCACCTTCATGCTGTCGCGGGCCGCGATCCCGATCCTGAAGGACGCTGAGAACCCGCACATCCTGTCGCTGTCGCCGCCGCTCAACCTCGACCCGAAGTGGCTCGGCGCCCACACCGGGTACACGCTGGCGAAGTACGGCATGTCGATGGTGACGCTCGGCTTGGCGGCCGAGTTCGCGCGAGACGGCATCGCCGCGAACACGCTGTGGCCCAAGACGACGATCAAGACGGCGGCCGTCGGCAACATCCTCGGCGGCGAAGCGCTGCTGGCGAAGAGCCGGACGCCGGAGATCTACGCGGACGCGGCCTACGAGGTGCTCACTGCGTCGGCTCGCGAACTCACCGGTCGTTCGCTCATCGTGGAGGACGTGCTCGCCGAGGCGGGCGTCACCGACCTCGCGAAGTACTCCCCGGGCGTCGACGAGTCAGAGCTCTTCCCGGACATCTTCCTCTGACGGCGGCGTCTGCCCACTGGGCCAGTGAGCTTGTCGAAGAGCGCTTTCCGGGGGCGGGGGAGGGGGACTTCGACAGCCTCAGTGACCGGGAGCGGGCGCTCACCGAGAACGGTCGTCAGGGGGCTGTCCGCTGATGGCAGAATGCGCCTGCACCCGGCGGGGCGACGCCCGATCTATGGTGAGAGCACACGCCGCCACCATCGGAAGGGACGCCATGTTGTATCGCGAAGCCCTCGGTGCCGTGCTGCGGCGCCGTCGCCTGGAGCAGGGGCGCACCCTCCAGGACGTGGCCACGGCCGCAGCCGTCTCCACGCCATACCTGTCGGAGGTCGAGCGGGGCCGGAAGGACGCGTCGTCGGAGGTCGTCGCGACCATCGCCGATGCACTCCGCACGCGCCTCGACCTGGTGATGTTCGATGTCGCAGACCGCATCGACGCCGCACCGGTCCTCGTCCTGGATCCGCCGCGACGCGCAGACGAGTCCCCGATCCGGGAAGACGACGACACCCACGAGCTCGCCGACGCGACGGTCACCGAGCTCCGTCCCTCGCCGGACGCCCACCTCCAGGCCGCGTAGCGCCGAGCCCCACCGGTTCGCAGTCTGCTGTCGCGCCGACCCGCCCGTCGCCCGTCCCCAACTCAGGACGGTGCCCGCGTGTCGCGGCGTGTCGGGCGGGTCTGTGCGTCGACGCGCCGGGGCCGTCCTGAGTGAGGGGCGGGGAGTGGGCGTCATCTGGTGGCTGTGCGGCGAGTGAGATGCCCGCAGCCCTGTCCCCAACTCAGGAACGTGTCCGCGTGTCGCGGCGTGTCGGGCGGGTCTGTGCGTCGACGCGCCGGGGCCGTCCTGAGATAGGGAAGGGAGTGGTGGGAGGGCTGGAGAGGGTGCGGGGAAGGGTGGCGCGCGGGTGGGCGTCTGACCGGGGCGCCGGGCCGACGTCGATCCGAGGTGCGAGGCGTAGGCTGGAGACGCCCGCGTTCAGGCGCCCACCGGCGTGTGCGGGCGGCACCGCGTGCGTGCCGAGCACTCGAGAGGAAGCCCTGTGATCCAGCACCACCTTCGTGTCCACCGCAGCGACGAACACCTGGCGCGCGAGGGCCAGCTCGCCTGGCAGCTCGCCCGAGTGGCGACCGACCCGGTGGAGGTGGAGCCCGAGGTGGTCGACATGATCATCAACCGCGTCATCGACAACGCCGCGGTCGCAGCAGCCTCCCTCACGCGTCGACCGGTCTCGTCGGCCCGCGCACAGGCACTCAGCCACCCGGTCAGCACGGGCGGCGACGGCGCGACGGTCTTCGGACCCGACTTCACGCGCCGGGTCTCGCCCGAGTGGGCGGCCTGGGCCAACGGTGTCGCCGTCCGCGAGCTCGACTTCCACGACACCTTCCTCGCCGCCGAGTACTCGCACCCGGGCGACAACATCCCGCCGATCGTCGCCGTCGCGCAGCACGTCGGCTCGACGGGTGCAGACGTCGTCCGTGGCATCGCCACCGGGTACGAGATCCAGATCGACCTCGCGAAGGCGATCAGCCTGCATCGGCACAAGATCGACCACGTCGCGCACCTCGGCCCGAGCGCCGCCGCGGGCATCGGCACGCTCCTCGGCCTCGACCAGGAGACGATCGCGCAGGCCATCGCGCAAGCGCTCCACACCACCACCGCCACCCGCCAATCCCGCAAGGGTGAGATCTCCACCTGGAAGGCCCACGCCCCGGCGTTCGCCGGCAAGATGGCGGTTGAGGCCGTCGACCGCGCGATGCGCGGCGAGACCAGCCCATCACCGATCTACGAGGGTGAGGACGGCGTGATCGCATGGCTGCTCGACGGCCCGGACGCGTCCTACGACGTGCCGTTGCCCGGCGCGGGGGAGCCGAAGCGCGCGATCCTCGACTCCTTCACGAAGGAGCACTCGGCCGAGTACCAGGCCCAGGCGTGGATCGACCTCGCGCGGAAACTGCACGGGGAGCACCCTGGGCTGTTCGCTCGTCGACCGGCTCAGGAACGGCCGGTCGACGGTCCCACTGTCGACCGCATCGTGCTGCACACCTCCCACCACACGCACTACGTGATCGGCTCGGGCGCGAACGACCCGCAGAAGTACGACCCCACCGCTTCACGTGAAACTCTCGACCACTCGATTCCGTACATCGTCGCGGTCGCCCTGCAGGACGGCGCGTGGCATCACGTCGACTCGTACAGCCCCGAGCGCGCGGGCCGTCCCGACACGGTCGACCTGTGGCAGCGCATCACCACCGCTGAGGACCCCGAGTGGACGCGCCGCTACCACTCCCTCGACCCGACCGAGCAAGCCTTCGGTGGTCGCATCGAGATCACGCTGAGCGACGGCTCGACCATCGTCGACGAGATCGCGGTCGCCGACGCCCATCCGCTCGGTGCGCGCCCGTTCGCGCGGGCCGATTACGTGCACAAGTTCCGCACGTTGGCCGCCGGGGTGCTCGACGAAGCTGAGATCGAGCGCTTCCTCGCGCTCGCCGAACGGCTCCCTGAGCTCGACGCGGACGAGGTACGGCAGCTCACCATCCAGGCCTCTGCCGGCGTCCTCGCGTCCGCGCCGCACCCGGCGGGCCTCTTCTGATGCCCGCCGCCCGTGCACACCTCCTGCGATCGGAGCTGAACGTGCGACAGCGGCGCGCGCCGGCCGGCGTGGCGGCCGGGGCTGCAGGAGTTGTGCGCAGCTCGATGGGCGGAGGGCGAACGCCCGACGGCGCGTGCACAACTCCTGCACTGCGGCCCGAATCGGCCGCCGTGCGGCTGGAACTCCCTGCTCGACGCCGGAATGCAGGAGTTGTGGACATGACACACGCCGACGGGCCTGTTCTGATGAGAGGATCACGCTGATGCTGTACAGCCAGACGACACCAGCCGAGAAGCGCCGCTTGTTCCGCGAGCGACTCGCCACCGGTGAGCTCCTCCGGTTCCCTGGAGCGTTCAACCCCCTGTCGGCCCGACTCATCGAGCAGAAGGGCTTCGACGGCGTCTACATCTCCGGCGCGGTGCTCTCTGCCGACCTCGGCCTGCCGGACATCGGCCTGACGACGCTCACCGAGGTCGCCGGCCGTGCCAAGCAGATCGCTCGGATGACGGAGCTGCCGGCGATCGTCGACGCCGACACCGGCTTCGGCGAACCGATGAACGTCGCGCGCACGGTGCAGGAGATCGAGGACGCCGGGCTCGCCGGCCTGCACATCGAGGACCAGGTGAACCCGAAGCGCTGCGGGCACCTCGACGGCAAGCAGGTGGTCGACGCCGCGACCGCCCTCGGCCGCATCCGCGCAGCCGTGGACGCCCGCCGCGACCCGAACCTCCTCATCATGGCGCGCACCGACATCGCCGCCGTCGACGGGCTCGGTGCTGCGATCGACCGGGCCAAACAGCTTGTCGATGCCGGGGCGGATGCGATCTTCCCGGAGGCCATGCGTTCGCTCGAGGAGTTCGCCGCGGTGCGTGAAGCGGTCGACGTGCCGATCCTCGCCAACATGACGGAGTTCGGCAAGAGCGAGCTGTTCACCACGCAGCAGCTCGCCGATGTCGGCATCAACCTCGTCATCTGGCCGGTGTCGCTGCTCCGGATGGCGATGGGTGCCGCAGGGCGCGCGCTCGACACCCTGAACGAGGAGGGCTCGCTCACGAGCAGGCTCGGCGAGATGCAGCACCGGGCCGACCTCTACGAACTCATCGACTACGAGGGCTACAACCGCTTCGACACCTCGGTGTTCAACTTCACCGTGGATCGTTAGGCCCCCAGCCCGTGTCACGTGCCCGAATCTGCGTTCCTTCGAGCCGAAACGGCGCAGATCCGGGCGATTCAGCTCGTTCGAAGGCAACCGCAACGCAAAGGAGCAACGCATGACCGATCAGGCCGCCGACATCAAGAAGGGTCTCGCCGGCGTCGTCGTCGACGTGACCGCCGTCTCGAAGGTGAACCCCGAGACGAACTCCCTGCTCTACCGCGGGTACCCGGTGCAGGAGCTCGCCGAGCACTGCTCCTTCGAGCAGGTAGCGTACCTCCTCTGGAACGGTGAGCTGCCCAGTGCCGCCGAGCTCGCCGAGTTCACCGCGCTCGAACGCGGCCAGCGCGCGCTCGACGACAACGTGAAGGCGGCGATCGACCTCCTCCCCACCACGAGCCACCCGATGGACGCGCTGCGCACCGCGGTCAGTGTCATCGGCGCGAACGACCCCACTGCCGAGGACAATGCGCCAGCGGTGAACGCGGTGAAGGCCGCGAGCCTGTACGCGAAGCTGCCCGCCATCGTCGCGTACGACCAGCGCCGCCGCCACGGCCTCGATCTCGTTCCACCACGCGACGACCTCGGCTACAGCGCCAACTTCCTGTTCATGACGTTCGGCGAGGAGGCCGACCCGGTCGTGGTCGACGCCTTCGACGTCTCGATGATCCTGTACGCGGAGCACTCCTTCAATGCCTCCACCTTCACGGCGCGCGTCATCACCTCGACGCTGAGCGACCTGTATTCCGCGGTCGTGGGCGGCATCGGTGCCCTCAAGGGTGCTCTGCACGGCGGTGCGAACGAGGCGGTCATGCACGTCTTCGACGAGATCGGCACCGCAGACCGTGCGAGTGCCTGGCTGGATGCGGCGCTCGCCGAGAAGCGGAAGATCATGGGCTTCGGTCACCGGGTCTACAAGAACGGTGATTCGCGCGTCCCGACGATGCTGAAGTCGTTGGAGAAGCTCGCCGAGCACTACGGCCGTCCCGAGGTACTCGAGCTGTACACGGCACTCGAGGCCGACATGGTGGCCCGCAAGAACATCAAGCCGAACCTCGACTACCCGTCGGGCCCGGCGTACAACCTGATCGGTTTCGACACGGCGACGTTCACGCCGTTGTTCGTCGCTGCCCGTGTGGTGGGGTGGACGGCGCACATCGCCGAGCAGCTTGCGTCGAACGCGTTGATCCGTCCGTTGTCCGAGTACGTGGGGCCCGAGGAGCGTCACGTGCCTCGTTGACGAGGTCGACTGCAGCCGGTCGTCTGTCCTGTCCGTACCAACGCACCTGAGTTCGTGGAGGTGCGCCGGATCGCGGTGACGACGTCCGGCTTCCCCATCCCCGCCCTGTGCCGTGACGGTACAGAGCGGGGATGGTTTGCGTTGCACGCGGATCCATGCTCGTCGCGAAGCGCGGGCGGCAGCGGTGTTCGTCGCCGCTGACACGTCGCTGGCGTCGTCGCTGCCGATGAGCCAGCGCCGTTGAGCATGCACGGCTGTATTTCAAATTTCTCCTTGCCATATCTAAAATATCTGTTAGAGTAATACCGTTCACCCGAACATAACCTTCTCTGCGCGCTCCTCTGCCCGAATGTAGAGCGCACCCGAGCCGCAGTCTTCTTCCCTAGAAAGGACGCTTCCCTCATGAAGCTCAAGAAAGCCCTGACGGCGTTCGGAGCCGTCTCCATTGCAGCCTCCGGGCTCCTCAACACCCCCGCGGCGTTCGCCTCGGCGGGCGACCCCGCCACCGACCCGTCGGTCGAACGCTCGACCGAGCAGGTCGAACTCAACGCTGGTGGATGGTGGCGCGGCAAGCTCGTCACCTTCAGTGAGAAGAACACCCAGAACTTCATGGGTGTCTACGGCCCGAAGATCAACCAGTCCGTCACTGGCACGTACGGGTATGGCCTCGACGCGGCTGTCCGAGATGCAAGCCCGAACTGGGTGTGGCCCGGTGTCGGCGTCACGGGCCCGGTCGTGAACTACGACAACCCGGCATACCCGCTCTGCCTCGAGACCAACACGCAGTGGAGTGTCTGGGCGGCGGAGTGCAAGCCTGGTGCCGCATCGCAGTCGTTCACCATGGCGTGGTTCGACAACTCTTTCACGCAGGGCTACGGACTGAAGGACCACAACGGCAACTTCCTCGACGGCGGGCAGCGGCTGAATCTCACGAACGGCAAGCATGGGGCGGATCAGATCCTGACCGCGAATGCGGTACCCGCTGATGCACCCGACGTGAACCCGGCGAAGCCGACGGCGTCCGTGACTGCTCCTTCCCTGGAGCGGGGTCAGTCGAAGGAGGTCACGGTGACCTTCAATGCGGCTGCTGGTGGCCAGCGTATCGATGTGTATCAGCCCACGGGCACGAAGATCACCTCGACCTCCGACCCGGCGTTCCAGCTGGACGGTTCGGGTATCGGTGGCACGCTGCCGGCTGGTCAGACGACGCTGAAGTTCACGATCACCGCGAACGCTGATGCGGCGTTCGGCACGGTGAACGACGGCAAGGTGACGTATGGCTCGGGCCGTACCAAGATCAGCGATTTCGGTGCAACGATCACGGAGGCTGCCGCCCCGGCGCCGTCGGTTGCCGTGTCGCAGTCGGTCAAGCCGACGCTGGCGAACAACGAGGTCGGCGACGTCACGTTCCCGTTCGTCAACTCGGGTGGGGCCGCGTACGGTGAGGCCGACTTCACCTTCACCGCTCCCGACAACTCCACTTTCACTGAGGCGCTTTACCACTACGAGCTCAATGGTGCGACGGGCACGAAGGTCGCCACGCTGTCGGGCGACAAGAAGACGCTGACGGCGAAGACCGGCGGCTTCAACGTTCCGGCGAACTCGACGTTGAACATCACGGTCAAGATCAAGGCCGACGACAACGCCAGCTCCGGTGAGCAGGCGGGCGGCTCGCTCCGCTTCGATGACGACGTTGTGGTCCCCGCGGGCACGACCGTGCCGATGACCTACACGAAGACGGTCGCCGCAGCCCCGGTCTCGCCCCTTGTGGTGACGTCGCCGGCGGTCGGTGGAGAGGTGTTCACGGGTGCCAACGGCGTCGTGAACCCGACGTTCCGCGGCAAGGCGACGCCCGGTGCCACCATCCAGATCAAGACGGCTTGGGGCGACGATGTCGGCTCCATCCCCGTGGACGCGAACGGCGACTGGTCGATCACCTGGACGAAGGCGCTTCGCGCTGGTGTGTACACCGGTGGGATGACCAACCAGTTCATCGATGGCAAGAGGATCGACGCGGTCGGCTACAACTTCACCGTCAAGGCTCCGTTCACGGCGCCACTGAAGGTGGAGGCTCCGGCAGTGGGCGGCACGTTCGAGGCCGATGCCTCGGGCACGGCGACGCCGGTGTTCTCCGGCACGGCGACCCCGGGTGCCAGGGTCGAGATCAGGACCGCCTGGCAGGATCTCGTGGGTTGGGACACGGCTGACGCGAAGACCGGTGCCTGGAGCATCGCCTGGAACAAGTCGCTCAAGCCGGCCCGATACCTGGGTGGCAACACCATCCAGTCGATCAACGGTGCTGAGCAGAAGGTCGGCTACGACTTCACGGTCACGGCTGCCAAGGCTCCGGTGTCCGTCGCCAGCCCGGCCAACAACGCCACCATCCAGGCCGACCCGATCTCGGGCAAGGCCACTCCGGTCTTCACGGGCACGGGTGCAGCGGGAGCGCGCATCAAGATCGTGACCGCGTACGGCACCAACGTCGGCGAGGGCACCGTGTCGCCTTCCGGTGAGTGGTCGATCCGCTGGGAGATCTCGATCGTGCCGACGGACTACAAGAACGTCCGCACCCTCCAGTACATCGACGGCAAGTTCGACACGGACACCTTCACCAACTTCACCGTCACCAAGTAGCACCACGCAGCGTCACGACCCTGGCGGGTCATGACGCGGCACCACAGCGGCCGTCCATCCACTCGGGTGGGCGGCCGCTCCACTCACTCCACTCCAACACCCCGACGAGGAACACCCATGAAACGCACCATCCCACTGAGTGCCTTCGGCCTCATCGCCGTCGTCGCTGCCGGTGCGCTCAATGTGAGCGCCGCCACCGCCGACGAGTCGGCATCCGGTCTGGATGCCCCTGAATCCGTCGCAGCCGCTGGCGACCGTCTGGCCGGCACCTTCCGCCACACCACTCACTTCGGGCTGGACGGATACCTCTGGGGGAGCCCCGACGAGGCAACCGGCGAAGTGATGTCCGGGCAGATGCCCACGCGCTACTCCTTCCCCGCCGTCGGCAGCACCGGCCCCGTCGTCGACGACGCGACCGGCCTGTGTCTCACCGCCCAGGCGCCGCAGGGCTCCAACCTGAACGCCCTCGTGCTCGGCCTGCAGTGCGAGGCTGGAAGCACGTCGCAGGAATGGAGCTTCGGCGCGATCGACGAGCGGACCTACCTGTACTCCGTTGCCAGCGGTGAGCGGATGTTCAACTACGGTGGCAAGCTCGGCGTCGGGCCGGCGTCCCCGATTCCCGTCGACATGGGCCTCCTCTCCCTCGACGAGCAGTCCGCGAGCATCACCACGCCAATGGTGCACCGTGGAGAGACCGTCGACGTCGAAGCGCAGTTCAGTGCCTCGGAAGGTATCCGCGTCATCGACATCGCTGCACCCGACGGCACGCTCATCGTCGGAGCCAGTGACCCGGCGTTCACGATCACGCAGGGGCGACTGACCGGCCGACTGCCCGCGAACCAGACCACCGTGGCCTTCACGCTCATGGTGCAGAACTTCGCCCCCATCGGTGAGATCACCGGTGGCGACATCGGCATGCGCGTGGGGGCCGAACGGGTGGTCCTCAGCACCTGGTCGGTCGACGTCCTTGCGGACGACGCGCCACTCGTCGTCACGCAGCCCGGCGTCGGAGGCGTTATCGGCATCGATGCCTCCGGCAAGGCCACGCCCGTGTTCTCCGGCACTGCCACACCGGGCGCCGACGTCGAGATCGTGACCCTGTGGGACGACCTCGTCGGCAGCACCGTCGCCGACGAGGACGGTGCATGGGAGATCGAGTGGGACAAGGCGCTCAAGCCCGCGCACTACAGTGGCGGGCGCACCATCCAGTCGATCGACGGCGTCGAGCTCGACCGCGTGAAGTACGACTTCACGGTCACCGCCTCGGACGTCGCGCTCACGAGCCCTGCCAATGCGGGCATCATCCCGGCAGGCCCGGCCGGAGTGGTCGCGCCGACGTTCACCGGCACCGGTGCCGAAGGTGCGCGGATCGACATCTATGGTGCCTGGGGAACCATGCTCGGCACCGGGGTCGTGGTGGACGGCACCTGGAGTATCGAGTGGACGAAGGAGCTGAAGCCGGGCACCTACCGTGGCGGGCTGGTGAAGCAGTACCTCACGGACTCCGGCCTGCACTCCACGGTCGGATACGACTTCACCGTCGTCGCTGCAGACGCTTCGGCGCCCGCCTCCGACTGATCTCCTCCGCGCCGACAGGCCGTTCAGCGCGCGCTGGGCGGCCTGTCCGCACGAGCGCTCGCTGAGAATCCGCTGGCAGGCGTCACGGTCAGGTTTTTGCATGCAACACTCTGATATACTACATACGTCGTCATGAACGACATCACTCAACCCGACACCGAATGGACTCCCGCATGAAGAAACAGCTCACCATGATCGCCGCTGGCGGCGCCCTCCTCCTCACGCTCGCCGGCTGCTCCGCCACCGACGCGGCTGAGAAGCCCACAGCGTCCCCGAGTGCCTCCGCTTCCGCGGGTGCCGAGGTCGAGGAGTACGTCTTCCCCGAGGTCAACGGCGAGTGCGTCGACGGCATCGCCACCATCGCGGACGACGCCTCGAGCTCCATCATCACCGTCGGTGACTGCGAGACCGTCGTCGTGGAGGCGTCCAACAGCAAGGTCATCCTCGGCACCGTGGATCACCTCACCGTCAACTCCTCGATCTCGCTCATCGAGACCACCTCGGTCGGACACATCGTGTTCGGCGGCCAGGGCAACTTCGTCGTCACGCCGGGCGAGCCGGTGCTCGAGGGTGACGTCGAGAACAACACCGTCGGTGCGGAAGCGCCGGCTGCAGAGTAACCCGTCCTGCGACAGCACAGCGGCCCGCGCCTTCCCGCGGGCCGCTGTGCTGCCGTCGGGGGACGCCTGAACGCTCATCGATGTCAGAGGTGGCGACGTAGGGTTGCAGGCATGTCGGCGATCGAGCGATTCCCCTCCCCGCTCTCCGCGCCGACCCTGCCCGCTGAGCGGACGCCGCCCCCTGAATCTGTCGAAGCACTTCGCGCCACCTACCGTCCGTCCGGGCCTCTCGACGTGCACGCCACCCTGTCGCTCATCGCCCGCGGTGGCGACGGTCCCTGCTTCCGGCGCACGCCCGGAGGCGTCTGGGTGACGATGCAGACGCCCCACGGCGGCGCGACCCTCCACGTCTCCACCCTGCGCTCCGGCGAGGTCGACGCGACGGCATGGGGGGCCGGCGCCGAGTGGGCGATCGCCGGCGTGCCCGAACTCCTCGGCCGCGACGACGACTGGACCGACCTCGACGTCTCCCGCAGCCCGCTGCTCACCGAGGTGCTGCGTCGGAACCCCGGCGTCCGGCTGAGTCGCAATCGGCTCGTCTTCGAGATGCTCGTCCCGGCCGTGCTCGAGCAGAAGGTCACCGCGCTCGAGGCGTGGCGCGCCTGGCGGCAGTTGGTCCGTCGTCACGGGCAGAGCGCCCCTGGCCCGGCTCCCGAGGGCATGGTGGTGGCGCCGACGGCCGAGCAATGGCGTCGGGTACCCAGTTGGGAGTGGCATCGGGCTGGCGTCGGGCCGCAGCGGTCGCAGACCGTCGTCCGCTCGTCCCGCAGTGCGAGCGCGATCGAGCGCACGATCGAGGCGGACTCCGCCCAGGCCTCAGCTCGCCTCCAGAGTCTTCCCGGTATCGGTGTCTGGACTGCGGCGGAGATCGCCCTCCGAGCGCACGGCGACCCGGATGCGGTGAGCGTCGGCGACTACCACCTCGCGTCCACGGTGGGGCAGGCGCTCACGGGGGCCCCTGTCGACGACGACGGGATGCTCGAACTCCTCGCCCCCTGGGCGGGTCAGCGTCAGCGCGTGCTGCGACTCATCGCCATCAGCGGCATCAGGAAGCCTCGGCGCGGCCCGAAGATCACCATCCAGGATCATCGCTCCCACTGAGGTGTCGAGGGCTGCACATTGCCCCATCTGCATCGGTGTGGTATTTTAGTTCTGATATATGACAACCTGTGGAGTTCTGGTGTCAGCCCGGTGACACCGAACGGTTTCGTGGCGCATCGAGGCTCCGCGCACTCGAAGGGAACTCCCCACCCATGAAACGTCTGATCGCCTCCCTCGGGGCGGCAGCGGTGCTCTCGACGATCGGCCTGACCGCACCAGCGGCAGCCGAACCGTCCGCCGCACCCGAACCCTCCGCCGGGACTGCTCCGGCGCTCACCGTCGACCGGCCCACGGTCGGCGGCACGGTCGACGCCGACGCCTCCGGCCGCGTCGCGCCCGTCTTCTCCGGCACCGCGACTCCCGGTTCCACCGTTCGCATCGTCACCGCCTGGCAGGACGATGTCGGCAGCACGCAGGCCGCGAACGACGGCAGCTGGAACATCGAATGGGACAAGCAGCTGCTCCCCGCACGCTACGTCGGCGGCAACACCATCGCCTCTGTCGACGGAGTCGAGACCGCCCGTGTGCGCTACGACTTCACCGTCGCGCAGCAGCCCGTCGCACTCACGAGCCCCAAGGTCGGCGACACCCTCGACGCCGCCGGCGAAGCGAGCCTCGCCCCCACGTTCTCCGGCACGGGCGTCAACGGTGCTCGCATCCTGATCGTCGGTGCATGGGGCACCGAGCTCGCTACGACCACCGTCGAGAACGGCACCTGGAGCGCCCCCTGGAACAAGTCGGTCGCTCCCGGCCGTCACGCCGGCGGTCTGGTGAAGCAGTACTTCGGCGACAAGCTGCACAGTACGACGCCGTACGACTTCACGATCGTCCGCGGCGAGAAGCCCGAGCCGGCTCCCGCGCAGCGCGTGGTCGGCTACGTGACGGAGTGGGGCGTCTACGATCGCGATTACCACGTGAAAGACCTCGTGACGAGCGGCTCGGCCGAGAAGCTCACACACATCCTCTACGGCTTCGCGAACACCGCGGGCGGCCAGTGCTCGATGGGTGACGAATACGCGTCGACCCAGAAGACCTACACCGCCGAGGAGAGCGTCGACGGCATCGCGATGGACTGGGCGGACGCGGAGGCCGGCAAGGCCGGGAACTTCGGTCAGCTGCTGCGCCTCAAGGCGATGTACCCGCACCTCAAGGTGCTCTACTCCGTCGGTGGTTGGACCTGGTCCGCCGGGTTCGGTGAGGCCATGAAGGACCCCGCGAAGTTCGCCGAGTCCTGCAAGAAGCTCCTTGACGATGAGCGGTACGCGGGCCTCTTCGACGGCATCGACATCGACTGGGAGTACCCCAACGCCTGTGGTGCCACGTGCGACACCAGCGGTCCGGACTCGTTCGACACGATCATCTCCGCGATCCGCGACGAGTTCGGTCCCGACCGTCTCGTGACCGCTGCGACCACCGCGGACGGTAGCGACGGCGGCAACATCGACAAGGCGAACTACGGCGCGGCCATCGACAAGCTCGACTGGCTCATGCCGATGACGTACGACTACTTCGGCGCGTGGGACGCAACCGGCCCCACGGCTCCGCACTCGCCGCTCAGCTCCTACCCCGGTGTTCCGAAGGAGGGCTTCAACACGCAGGCCGCCTTCGAGAAGATGCGCTCGCAGGGCATCCCCGCCGAGAAGCTGCTGCTCGGCATCGGCTTCTACGGCCGCGGGTGGACGGGCGTGACGCAGAGCGAGCCCGGTGGCTCGGCCACCGGCGCGGCGCTCGGCAAGTACGAGCCCGGTATTCAGGACTACAAGCTCCTGAAGCAGGACTGCCCGGTCACCGGCACGGTCGGTGGCTCCGCCTACGCGCACTGCGGTTCAGACTGGTGGTCGTACGACACCGCGGAGACCATCGCGACCAAGGTCGCATGGGCGCAGTCCCAGGGCATGGGCGGCACGTTCATCTGGGAGCTCTCGGGCGACACGGAGGACGGCGAGCTGATCACGGCCATCGCCGACGCCCAGAGCTGATCCCAGCCGCTGAGGTTCCGGGGTCAGGTTCGGGCCACCCCACGAGGCCGTCCGGTTTCGGCGCAATCGCGCTGGAGCCGGGCGGCCTCGCCGTCCGTGTGGCCGGCGACGAGTCGTCAGTCGTGTTCCAGCACGGCCATCGCCGCATTGTGCCCACCGAGCCCGCTGACGGCTCCGCCGCGCAGAGCGCCGGCCCCGCACAGCAGCACACGTGGGTGGGTCGTCGCGACACCCCACCGCTCGGCGGGGGTCGATCGAGCGGCGTCGTCGTCCTGGAACGGCCAGGACAGCGGACCGTGGAAGATGTTGCCGCCCGGCATGGCGAGTGAGCGTTCGAGGTCGAGCGTCGTCCGCGTCTCAAGGCACGGCCGGCCCTCGGCGTCGAGGAGCAGCAGGTCGTCGATCGGTTCGGCGAGCACGGCGTTGAGCGACGCGAGGACCGCGGCGGTCAGTTCATCTCGGAAGGCGTCGTGGCCGCCGTCGACCTCGTCCGCCGCGAGCGCCAAGCGGTGAGGGACGTGCAGACCGAACACGGTGAGCGTGTGGGCGCCCGCCTCCTGCAGTTCGGGGGAGAGGATGCTCGGGTCGCTCAGCGTGTGGCAGTAGATCTCGAGGGGGAGTGGCACAGGGATCCGCCCCGCCTCTGCCTCGAGGTAGGCGGCGTCGAGCCGTGCCCACCCCTCGTTCACGTGGAAGGTGCCGCCGAACGCGGCCGCGGGGTCCACCGTCGGGTCGAGGAGGCGGGGGAGCCGGCGCACGAGCAGGTTCACCTTCACCTGGGCGCCCTCCGGCGTGGCGTGCTCCGGAGCTGCTGCGCCCGGTGCCGCATCAGCGCCGTCACCACCGAGGCGTGCGCCCTCCGCGAGGAGCCGGTCGAGCACGAGCGGTGCCGCGCCGGAGAGGATCCAGTCACCGGTGGCACTCATCGCCGAGCCGTCCGCCGCGCGGTACTGGACGGTTCCCGCTTCGGCGTCGATGGCAGTGGCCTCGGTGGAGACGCGGACCTCCGCACCGGCCTCACGGGCGACGCGGGCGAGCTCATCGGTGACGGCGCCCATCCCGCCGATCGGGACGTCCCAGTCTCCCGTCCCGCCGCCGATCAGGTGGTAGAGGAAGCAGATGTTCTGCTGCAGGTCCGTGTCTCCCGCACGGGCGAAGGTGCCGATGAGCGCGTCGGTCAGCACGACGCCGCGGACGAGGTCGGACCCGGTCTCCTGTTCGATGAGTTCACCGATGGGTCGCTCGGTCATCGCCGACCACACGTGCTCGGCGTCCGCACGACTCAGGCCGATCGTCGCTGCGGCGTCGATGACGGCGGCACGCATCTCGGACCGGGACCGCAGCGGCTCGGTCATCGTCGGCCAGACGGTGCGGGCCACGAGGTCGATGAGTCGGTGGACCTCGGCCAGTCCAGCCGCGTCCTCCTCGGCCCCGACACTGGCGAGCGACGCCGTGGTCGCTGCGTCGTCGCCGTTGTCGACGAGCAGACCCGTGCCGGGAGCTGCCGGGTCCGGCGTGTAGGAGGAGTAGCGGCGACGCGCCAGGCGGACGTCGAGCCCGAGGTCGTCGATGATGCGTTGGGGAAGCAGACTCACGAGGTACGAGTACCGGGAGAGGCGTGCCTCGACGCCGGGGAACGGGCGCTCCGACACCGCGGCGCCGCCGGTGTGGTCGAGACGTTCGAGCAGGAGCACCCGCCTCCCGGCGCGGGCGAGATAGGCGGCAGCGGTCAGCCCGTTGTGGCCACCGCCGACGATGATCGCGTCGTAGCGTTCCTCCGAGTGCATGCGGAGAGCCTATGGCATCGATCCCCGAGCCCCCCGGTGTCGGCCCCGGGCTCGTCGAGGGGCGGCGCGTTCGCGGCAAGCCCCTTCGACACGCTCAGAGAACGGGGTGCGCCTCGTGGTCCCGGGGTTTGCCTCACGGACCGGGGTGCGCCTGAGGGGCGCGCGGCGGGTGAGCGAATAGTCTGTGAGCATGGCGAACGTAGCGGGCGAGGAGTCCACCGGGACGACCGGGCTCACCGACCGGGCGATCGCGCTCGCCTCCACCTGGGTGCAGGCCGCGGCGAACGAGCCGGCCGACGTCGCGACCGAACGGCTCTCCGGCATCCTGCGCGACCCGGACGGCCTCGGCTTCACCCTCGGCTTCGTCGACGGCGTCCTCCGACCCGAGGACCGCCTCGTCGCGGGAAACACCCTCCACGGACTCGCGCAGCTCGCTCCGGCCTTCCTGCCCTGGTACCAGCGTGCCGCCATCCACGCGGGTGGTGCCATCGGACCGGTGCTGCCGTGGGTCGTCGTGCCCATCGCCCGCCGTGTGCTGCACGACATGGTCGGTCACCTCGTCCTCGACTCCCGACCGAAGCAGCTCGGAGAGCGCATCGCGAGCCTGCGTGAGGACGGTGCCGCCCTCAACCTCGCGCCGCTCGGCGACGCCGTGCTCGGTGCTGCTGAAGCGCAGAAGCGTCTCGCCGCGGTGCGGACACTCATCGAGCGTGCGGACGTCGACCACGTGTCCTTCACGGTCTCGTCGATCGTCGGTCCGAGCTCGTCGTGGTCGTTCGAGCAGACCGTCGCCCGAGCGGTCCGTCGGCTCATGCCGCTGTTCGAGACGGCGCTCGCGAACGGCACGACGATCACCTTCGACCTCGAGCAGTATCGCGACCTCGACCTCACCATTGCGGTGTTCACCTCGCTCCTCGATCAACCGCAGCTGCACGGGTACTCGGCCGGACTCGCGATCCAGACGTCGCTGCCGGACGCGTTGACCGCCGTCATGCAGCTCACCGCGTGGTCGAAGCAGCGGGTCGCCGCGGGTGGCGCGCCGATCACCCTCCGTCTGGTGAAGGGGTCGAACCTCGCGCAGGAACGGGTCGACTCGGCGCTGCGCGGCTGGCCGCTCGCGAGCTACGGCTCCAAGCGCGAGACGGATGCGAACCTCAAGCGGGTGCTGCAGTGGTCGCTCACCCCTGAGCACGCCCGTGTCGTGCGGGTGAGTGTGGCGAGCCACAACCTGTTCGACATCGCCTATGCCTGGCTGCTCGCCGGCGAGCGTGGCGTGCAGGAGGCGCTCACGGTGGAGATGCTCCTCGGCATGGCCACCGGACACGTCGCCGCGGTCAAGAGGGACGTCGGTCAGGTGCTGCTCTACGTGCCGGTCGTCGACCCGAAGGAGCTCGACGTCGCGATCTCCTACCTCGCACGACGGCTCGAAGAGCAGGCGGGGCCCGAGAACTTCCTCTCCGCGGCACACGAACTCGCCGCCAAGCCGTCGCTCTTCACTCGCGAACGGCGACGCTTCGTCGCGTCCGTCCAGTCGCTCGAGGCTTCTGCCGACCAGGTGCCCGAGACGAACCGGACGCAGGATCGTATCGCCGAGGCTGAAGAACCGGTTCGCCTCGAAGCGGACACGCGCTTCCGCGATCCGGCCGACCAGGACGAGCCCGGGCTCACCCATCAGGTCCTCGGCCTCGATCGGGGGTCGAGCGGTGACGGGGTGATCCCCTCGAGCACCGGGTACGTCGAGACGGCGGTGTTCGCGCGCTCGGAGCGGGGCGGCATCGTCAGCGGCGCCGGCGGCTTCACCAACACACCCGACACCGATCCGTCGACCGCGGCGAACCGGAAGTGGGCCGGCGACATCCTGGCGCGGATCCCCGGATCGACCCTTGGTCAGGCGGGCGTGGCGGCCCAGGAGATCAGTGATGCGCGGGTGCTCGACCGCACCGTCGCGATGGTCGCCGCCGCCGGGTCGCGCTGGGGTGCGAAGACCGCCGCGGACCGCTCGGTCGTGCTGCACGCGGTCGGACGGATGCTCGCCTCCCGTCGTGCGCGCCTCATCGAGGTCGTCGCCGCCGAAACCGGGAAGGTCTTCGGCGAGGCGGACACCGAGGTGAGCGAGGCGGTCGACCTCGCCCACTTCGCCGCCGCAGCAGCCCACGAACTCGATCGCGTGCAGGGCGCCCGCTTCGTGCCGGCCCGACTCACCGTCGTGTCCTCGCCCTGGAACTTCCCCGTCTCGATCCCGGCCGGAGGCGTGCTGAACGCGCTGGCCGCCGGGAGCGGCGTCATCCTCACCCCGGACCCGCTCGCCAGGAGGTCCGCGGCCGTGCTGGCCGAGACGCTCTGGGATGCGGGGGTGCCACGAGACCTGCTCGTCGTCGCCGACCTCGCGGACGAGTCCCTGACCAGGCACCTCGTCCGGCACCCGGCCGTCGACCGCGTGCTCCACACCGGCTCGTTCGAGGACGCCGCGCGCTTCCGCGCGTGGCGCCCAGCGCTGCCGATGCACGCCGATGTCGGGGGCCGCAACGCGATCATCGTGATGCCGAGCGCCGACGTCGACCTGGCCGTCGCCGACGTGGTGCGGAGTGCGTTCGGTCACGCCGGACAGAAGCGATCCGCGGCGTCCCTCGTCATCCTCGTCGGATCGATGGGCCGGTCGGAGCGGTTCCGTCGGCAGCTGGTGGACGCCGTCCGCTCGCTCCGGGTCGGGTGGCCGTCGGATGGACGCACCGAGCTCGGGCCCGTCATCGAGCCGGCCGGTCCGCAGCTGCTCGCAGCGCTGACCGAACCACGACTCGGCGAACAGTGGCTCGTGGAGCCGAAACTGCTCGACGACTCATCCGTGAACTTCGGCGAACCGAGCAATCGGCTGTGGTCGCCGGGTGTGCGCACCGGGGTGCAGCCGGGATCGCCGTTCCACCTCACCGAGACGTTCGGTCCGGTGCTCGGACTCATGCAGGTGCAGACGCTCGGCGAGGCGATCGACGCCCAGAACGCTCCCGCCGGTGTCGTGACGGCAGGACTCCACACCCTCGACCCGGTCGACGTCGGCGAATGGATCGACGCCGTTCAGGCCGGGAACCTCGCGGTCAACCGGGCGACCACGGGCGCGATCGTGCAGCGGCAGCCGTTCGGCGGCTGGAAGCGTTCCGCGCTCGGCGGCGGCGCGAAGCTCGGCGGGCCGAACGCCCTCGCCGTGCTCGGCGACTGGTTGCCCGACCAGGGCTCTCAGAGCCGTACGCTGCACCTTCGGGGGCTCGACACGCGCATCGTGAAGCTCATCGAGGCCGCGCAGCCGTCGCTCACCTACGAAGCCTTCGACGTGCTGCGCCGCGCGGCACTCTCCGACGCGGTGGCCTGGGGCAACGAGTTCGGCGAGGTGACGGACGTGTCACAGCTGGGTGTCGAGCGGAATCTGCGGCGGTACCGTCCGGTCGCCGTCGCGGTGCGGGTGGCGGCGGGAGCAGACCTCGGTGACGCGCTCCGCGTGCTCATCGCCGCCGTCCGCTCGCGGTCGCGGTTCACGGTGAGCCTCGGCGGTCGTCTGCCTCGCGAGGTTCGCGACTGGCTGACGCTGCTGGAGGTCCCGGTGGCGCTCGAGACCGATGACCAGTGGTTGGCCCGGATGGGCGCGCGGGGTGCTCTCGACGGGTCCGACGGGTTCAGCGCCGGATCCGGTGGCGGAGTCGACGCGCTCGCGCGAAGTGCTTCGGAGACCGTGTCGCGCGTGCGGATCGTCGGCCGGAGGCGGGAACCCGAGCTCGTCACGGTGCCGGGCGGTGTCGAGGCGCTTCGTCCGGCGCCCGAGCCGCTCGTCGCGCAGCTGGCGGAGGTCCTCGGGGGTGACCCGGAGGTCGCCGTCTACGCGGGCCCGGTGACTCAGGCGGGGCGGGTCGAGCTGTTGCCGTTCCTGCGGGAGCAGTCGATCTCGATCACCACGCACCGCTACGGTCAGCCCGATCCGTGGACCCAGTCCGTCATCTGAGCGGGGCCGGTCCCTGAGGCGTCTCGGTCCTGAGGTGTCCCGGTCCCTGAGCTCGTCGAAGGGTGGTCAGCTCCGCAGCGCCGCCTCCACGAGCGCGAGCGCCTCGTCTGCCGGGATGTTGAGCTCGCGGATCCGCGCCGCGTAGGCGGCTGCCGCCTGCTGTGCCTGGCGGGTGGTCGGGTCACCGTGGGCGGAGACGAAGGTGCCTGCGCGACCACGGGTCTCGATGACCTCATCGGTCTCGAGCAGACGATACGCCTTCGCGACCGTGTTCGGCGCGATGCCGAGTTCGTCGGCCAGCCCGCGGACGGTCGGGAGTTTCGCTCCGGGGGCGAGTCGTCCGTCGCGCACCTGCTCCATCACCTGCGTCCGGAGCTGCTCGAACACGCTGACACTGCTCCCGGTCTCTATCCTGATCGCCATCATCCCCCCATCCTGCCCGCGAGGGGTCCCAAACGGTGAGTTTGGAGCATCAGAACCAGCCATTCGGGACCCCTCGCGGGCCGGGGAGGGGCGGTCAGTCGACGTGGCGGTGGATCAGGCGGGTGAGGACGATGGCGCTCCGCGTGTGGTCGACGTTCGGGGCGATGCGCACCTTCTCGAGCGCGTCTTCCAGGGCGGGGATGTTGCGTGCGCGCATGTGCACGATGGCGTCCGCGCTGCCGGTGACCGTGCCGGCGTCGACGACCTCGGGCACTCCGGAGAGGATGCGCAGCAGCTCGTTGGGTGAGACGGTGCCGCGGCAGAACAGTTCCACGTAGGCTTCAGTCTGCATGCCGTCGACAGTGGGGTCGACCTGGATCGTGAAGGACTGGATGACCCCGTCGGCGACGAGGCGGTCGACGCGGCGCTTGACGGCTGATGCCGACAACCCGACGACCGCTCCGATGTCGCCGTAGCCGGCGCGGGAGTTCTGCCGGAGCAGGTCGATGATGCCACGATCAAGGTTGTCCATGAGGGCAAGTGTACGCGCTTTCATTGCGTGAAAAGCTGCCAATTCGCAGATATCATGCGCCATATTCCGAGAAAACGCCGTGAATCGCATGCGATGATGATTCCGGCGTGCCCCCGGGCCCCTGGACCTCGTCCGCCGTTCCTCGCTCGTTTGGAGGCCGACGTGTCGTCGACGCTCAACACCCCTGCACCCACCGCCCAGGACTCCGCACAGGCGGGCCGCCAGGCCACGCGCCGCCGGTACCTCATGTGTCGGCCCGACCGCTTCACGGTCAGCTACCGGATCAACCCCTGGATGAACCCGGACGACCCGACGGACACCTCGCTCGCCGTGTCGCAGTGGGAGGTCCTGCACCAGCACTACCTCGAACTCGGGCACACGGTGGAGCTCATCGACCCCCTCGACGGCCTGCCCGACATGGTGTTCGCGGCCAATGGCGGTTTCACGCTCGACGGCGTCGCCTACGGTGCGAAGTTCACCCACGACGAGCGCATCCCGGAGGGTCCTGCGTACATGGACTGGTTCGAGGCGAACGGGTTCCGCGTCGTGCGCCCCGAGTTCGTGAACGAGGGCGAGGGCGACATCATGCTCGTCGGTGACACGATCCTCGCCGGCACGGGCTTCCGCACCGACCCGCGCAGCCACGACGAGGTGCGCCGCATCTTCGATCGCGAGGTCGTGACCCTGAACCTCGTGAACCCGAGCTTCTACCACCTCGACACGGCCATCTCCGTCCTCGACCCGATCGTCCCCGGTGACGGCCGCGCGGCGAACATCGCCTACCTGCCGGACGCGTTCGACGAGGCGAGCAACCGTATCCTGGCCGAGCGCTACCCCGACGCCATCCACGTGAGCTCCGAGGATGCCGCCGTGCTCGGTCTCAACTCGATCTCCGACGGCCGGAACGTCGTCATCGCTGCTCGGGCCGCCGGCTTCGAGGCGCAGCTGCGCGAGCGCGGCTACACCCCTGTGGGTGTCGACCTCTCCGAGCTGCTGCTCGGTGGCGGCGGCGTGAAGTGCTGCACGCTGGAGCTGCGCGGGTAGGCCTGTCCGCCCTGCAGTCGGCTCAGCGAGTGGGATCGTGTGCCTGACGCCCCGTGTTCGCTCCGGCCTGGTCCGTGAGCCTGTCGAGGGGCGGCGCTCAGTGTGTCCGACGGGTGAAATCAATTCCTAATACCGTTCGGTTTTGGGTGATACGATCACCGTGACGCAGCGGCGCCGAGGCCGCGAGAAGGGCATTCACGATGACGAACTCCGAGCTCAGCGCATTCAGCGCGGCAGACCTCACGCTCGAGGAGAAGGCATCGCTCACGAGCGGCGCGAACTTCTGGAGCACCAAGGCGATCGACCGCGTCGGTGTGCCCTCGGTCTTCATGACCGACGGTCCGCACGGGGTCCGCAAGCAGACGGGGAGTGGCGACCATCTCGGCCTCGACGACAGTGTCCCGGCCACCTGTTTCCCGCCCGCCGTGGCGCTCGGCTCCACCTGGGACCCGGAACTCCTCGTCCGTGTCGGCACCGCCCTCGGCGAAGAGGCTGCGGCCGAAGACGTCGCCGTGCTGCTCGGCCCCGGGATCAACATCAAGCGCTCGCCGCTGTGCGGTCGCAACTTCGAGTACCTGTCCGAGGACCCGATCGTCAGCGGGGTGCTCGGCAGCGCGCTCGTCCGTGGTCTGCAGAGCCAGGGCGTCGGAGCCTCCCTCAAGCACTTCGCCGCGAACAACCAGGAGACCGATCGCCTGCGCGTGAGCGCCGACGTCGACATCCGTCCGCTCCGCGAGATCTACCTGCGCGGCTTCCAGCGCGTCGTCACCGAGGCCAAGCCGTGGACGGTCATGTGCTCGTACAACCGCATCAACGGGGTCTACGCCTCGGAGAACCCGTGGCTGCTCACCGACGTGCTGCGGGGCGAGTGGGGCTTCGAAGGCATCGTCGTCTCCGACTGGGGCGCGGTGAACAACCGGGTCGCGGGCGTCGCGGCAGGGCTCGACCTCGAGATGCCGTCGTCCGGCGGGCGAACGGATGCCGAGGTCGTCGCCGCCGTCACCGACGGCTCGCTCGATGAAGCCGCGCTCGACACCGCGGTCGACCGGCTGCTGCAGCTCGCCGTGCGCGCCACGGCCGGGCGCAACCCCGACGCGGTGTACAGCGTCGACGATCACCACGCGCTCGCCCGCGAGGTCGCCGGTCGCTCGATCGTGCTGCTGCGCAACGAGAACGGTGTGCTCCCGCTCGCCGCCGATGCCAGCGCGGGAACCATCGCGGTCATCGGGGAGTTCGCCCGCACGCCCCGCTACCAGGGCGCCGGGAGCTCGCAGATCAACCCGACCCGCCTCGACACCGCTCTCGAGGAGCTGCGCGCGCTGGCCGGCGGGCGTTCGATCGAGTTCGCACCGGGCTTCAGCATCACCACCGACGCTGCAGCCGCCACCGACGCCGCGGCGCTCACCGCTGAGGCCGTCGCACTGGCAGCCGCCTCGGACGTCGCCGTCCTCTTCCTCGGCCTGCCGGGCGACGAGGAGTCGGAGGGCTTCGACCGCGAGCACCTGGAACTGCCCGCCGTGCAGACCGAGTTGCTCGACGCGGTGCTCGCCGTCACGTCGAACGTCGTCGTCGTGCTGTCCAACGGCGGCGTCGTGCGCGTGTCTGGCTGGGCCGACCGCGTGCAGGCCATCGTCGAGGGTTGGCTCCTCGGCCAGGCCGGCGGTGGTGCGATCGCCGACGTGCTCTTCGGATCGGTCAACCCGTCCGGACGCCTCGCCGAGACCATCCCGGTGCGTCTCGAGGACACGTCCTCCTACACCGACTTCCCCGGCGAGTTCGGCCACGTCCGCTACGGCGAGGGCCTCTTCGTCGGCTACCGCCACTTCGACCGCCACGACCTCGCTGTCAGCTACCCGTTCGGCCACGGCCTCTCGTACACGACCTTCACCTACTCGGACGCGTCGGTGGCCCCGGTCGCAGGCTCCGACGCGTCGGGCGACCTCGAGGTACGGGTCACCGTCACGAACACCGGCGCCGTCGCGGGACGCGAGGTCGTCCAGGTGTACTCGACGGTCGAAGGATCCACCGTGATCCGTCCGGAGCGGGAACTCAAGGGCTTCGCATCGGTCGCGCTCGAGGCGGGGGAGTCCGCCGAAGTCGTCGTCACGATCCGTCGCGAGGACCTCGCCTACTTCCACCCCATCGCAGACCGCTGGGTCGTCGAGGGTGCCGCCGTGACCTTCGCGATCGGTGCCTCGTCACGCGACCTCCGCGCCACCGTGAGCATCGACCTCGTCGGAGACGAACTGATCCTGCCGCTCGACGCGGACTCCACGATCGGCGAATGGCTGGAGCACCCCGTCGTCGGCCAGGTCCTCGGCGCGGCGATGGCCAGTGCGGCCGGCGCGGGAGGCGAAGCCGGCATGTTCGGCGACCCCGCGATCCTCAAGATGATGGCCTCCATGCCCATCGGCCGCGTCGCATCCTTCCCGAACAGCCCGATCTCCAGCGAGGCGCTCGACGAGCTGATCAACACCGTCAACGTCTGACCCGTCGGCGCGCAAGCCCCTCGCACCCGACGCGAGGGGCTTGCGGGCGTGGGTGGCCCGGCGTATACCTGGCAAGCACAGGCACGCGACGAACGGAGGCGCACGATGGCGACGGAACACGGCGGATCACGGGACACCGAGCGCTCACGGGCCGCGACCTCGAGCGCGTCAGGCGACGCCACAGGCTTCTGGGTCGTCATCGCGCTCGCCCTGTTCGCCGGTGGACTCTGGTGCTTCGGGGAGGCCTTCCGGACGGACTTCCTGCAGTTCCTCTGGTTCTTCGGCGGCATCCTCATGATCGCCCTCGCCCTCTTCGTCCCCGCGCACTTCGCCAGCCGGAACTGACGGGACCCTCCGGGTTCGCTCCACGTTCACCGCACGTCGACCAGACGATCGGGGAGCGCGGATACCGTCCTGTTCAGCGCGCTACGCTGACTGAGCAGACACGAGGACGGCAACGATGGAATCCACGGTGGTCATCATTCCCACCTACAACGAGCGCGAGAACCTGGAACGGATCGTCGCGCGCGTCCGCGTCGCCACACCGGACGTCCAGGTGCTCGTCGTCGACGACAACTCGCCCGACGGCACCGGTGAGATCGCCACGGCGCTCGCCGCAGCCGACACCGCCGTGCACGTGCTGCACCGTGCGGGCAAAGAGGGCCTCGGTGCCGCCTACAAGGGCGGGTTCGCCTGGGCGCTCGAGCGCGGATTCGACCGCGTGGTCGAGATGGACGCCGACGGCTCGCACGCCCCGGAACAGCTGCAATCGATGCTCGACGCGGGCTCGGCCGGCGCAGACGTCGTGCTCGGATCCCGCTGGGTACCGGGCGGTTCGGTCGTGAACTGGCCGAAGCGGCGCGAACTCATCTCCCGAGGCGGCAGCGCGTACGCACGTGCCATGCTGCGGCTGCCGGCCCGCGATGTCACCGGCGGCTACCGGGTGTTCACCACGGAAGCGCTCGAACGGCTGCACCTCGACGAGGTCCACAGCCACGGGTACGGCTTCCAGGTCGACATGCTCTGGCATGCGCATCGAGCCGGGCTCAGCATCGTCGAGGTGCCGATCACCTTCACCGAGCGGGCCTACGGCGCCTCGAAGATGACGACGGGCATCGTGGTCGAGGCGATGCTGCGCGTCACCTGGTGGGGCATCTGCGAGCTGACCGACCGCATCACCGGCCGTCGTCCGGTTCGTGCCGGCGCCGTCGCCGAGCGGTAGGCGTCCTGCCGGAGGCCTCGGCCCGTTCGCAACTCCTGCTCGGGCGGCTGGGCGACACCTGCGTGGCTTGGACTGCGGGGTGCGGGCCCGCCCTGCGGAGCGAGAGCAGGACTTGTGCACGTGCGGTGGTGGAGTCGGACGCGCAGGGAGGTCAGTCGGCGACGGAGCCCGAGGAGATGACGGGGGCGACCCCGATGAGCTGCTCGTCGCCCAGGGCGTCGACGAGGTACCCGGCGACGTCGGCCCGGCTGATGCGCACCGAGCTCGGCCAGCTGCCCGGTCCGGCGATGACGATGGGGCGACGGTGGGCGCTACCCGAGAGGACCGTCGGGCGGACGATCGTCCAATCGAGACCCGAGCGACGCAGCTCGCCGTCCGCCCGCTCGTGGTCGGCGTACACGGTGCCGAGGCGGAGGAACCTGGTGGCCCAGCGCAGGAGCCGTGGCACACTCGAGACCGAGTCGCCGGCGCCCAGCGCGGAGAGCAACACGATGCGCTTGAGGCCGCGCGAGCGCATCGCGTCCGTGACCGTGCGGACCGCCTCGGCGACGAGGTCGGGCGGGCTCACCTGGCGCGCCCAGGGCCACTCGGAGGAACCGACGTTGCTCAGCGCGACGATGACCGCCTGAGTGCCTCGCATCGCCGCGTCGACGTCGTCGGGGGAGAGCGGCGAGCCCTCGACGACGGTGAGTCGGTCGCCAGGCACCATGACGGAGGGGTCGCGGACGAGCGCCGTGACGAAATGGCCACGACGGAGCGCTTCTGCGATGACGAGTCGCCCGGTGCGGCCGCTGCCGCCGAGCACGAGGATATGTGCCACAGCGCTCCTTTCGCGGACATCTGAGCACAGGCACATGTGGTGCAGGGACTGCTGAAAACTGGTGCCCTCCCATGCTCGTCCAGCGTGTGCGCATCGGCATCGGGGACAACCCGAGGAAGCAGCCCAGGGATGCCCCCGGGCATGCCGGACCGTGCACCCCGTTCGATCCCTGGGCGCGTTCTGGGGGAACGACGAGGGGCCACGGACCTGGCGTCCGTGGCCCCTCGGGTGGTGTCCGGTGCGTCAGGCCTTCGCGGCGGACGGCTTCCGTGCCGGGGCCTTGCGTGCTGCGGTGGCCGGCTTCGACGCGGCGCGGCTGGGGGCCGCGGCGGCGAGGGTCTCGGGCAGCGGCTGCAGGGTGGTGAAGCGCGACAGCTGGGTCACGTGGTGCGGCTGCAGCTCCTCGAGGGAGGCGACACCGAGCAGCTTCATCGTGCGCGTGATCTCACTCGACAGGATCTGGATCGCGCGGTCGACACCCTCGCGACCGCCGGCCATGAGGCCGTACAGGTACGCGCGGCCGATGAACGTGAAGCGGGCTCCGAGGGCCACGGACGCGACGATGTCGGCACCGTTCATGATGCCGGTGTCGAGGTGCACCTCGGTGTCCTTGCCGACCTCGCGGACGACGCTCGGGAGCAGGTGGAACGGGATCGGCGCGCGGTCGAGCTGGCGTCCGCCGTGGTTCGACAGCTGCACGGCGTCGGCGCCGAGGTCGACGGCGAGCTTCGCGTCGGCGACGGACTGCACACCCTTGACGATGAGCTTGCCCTTCCACTGCTCGCGGATGTACTTGACCTCGTCGGGTCCGACGGTCGGGTCGAACATCGTGTCGATGAGTGCTGCGACGGTGCCCGACCAGCGGTCGAGGCTCGCGAACGCCAGCGGTTCCGTGGTGAGGAAGTTGATCCACCAGGCCGGTCGGGGGAGGGCGTCGATGATGGTCTTCGGGGTGAGCGACGGCGGGATCGTCATGCCGTTGCGCACGTCGCGGAGGCGCGCGCCACCGACCGGGGTGTCGACCGTGACGACGAGCGTGTCGTAGCCCGCTGCGGCCGCTCGGTCGACGAGGGCCATCGACCGTTCGCGCTCACTCCACATGTAGAGCTGGAACCAGTTGCGGCCACCCGGTGCTGCCGCCTTGACGTCCTCGATGGACGTGGTGCCCATCGTCGACAGGGTGAAGGGGATCCCGGCGGCTGCGGCGGCTGCGGCACCCGCGCGCTCACCCTCCGTCTGCATCATGCGGGTGAAGCCCGTGGGGGCGATGCCGAACGGGAATGCGACCCGCTCGCCGAGGACGTCCCAACCGGTGTCGACGTTCGCGACGTTCTTCAGCACGCTCGGGTGGAACTCGATGTCCTGGAACGCTTGGCGTGCGCGGGCGAGAGAGATCTCGCCCTCGGCGGCGCCGTCGGTGTAGTCGAACGGTGCCGTCGGCGTGACCTTCTTGGCGATCGTGCGGAGGTCGCTGATGGTCGTCGCGGCCGCGAGGCGTCGCCGACGCGCGTTGAACTCGGGCTTCTTGAACTGCATGAGTGGCAGCAGGTCGTGGGGCTTGGGGATGCGGCGTTCAACCATGGCTGGCTTCTTTCTCCCGCGAGGGGGCCGAAATGGTGGGTGTTGGCGTGCTCGCGGCAGCCGTTTGGGACCCCTCGCGAGCTTGGTAGTAGTTGGTGATGTGGGAACGGATGGCGTGGCGCGCCTCGTCCGGGTCGGCCGCACGGATGGCGGTGAGGATGCCTCGGTGCTCGGCTCGCAGGCGATCGGCGGTGGCCGACCACGAGGCCTGCTGCGGAACGCCGGCGAGGACGTAACGCTCGATGGCGTCGCGGAGACCGGACATCGTCGCCACGAGGACCTGATTGCCCTCGGCCTCGGCGAGTGACAGGTGGAACTGGGCGTCGAGCGCGAGGAACTCCGCCTCGGTGAGGTTCTGCTGATCCATTGCGTCGAGCAGCGACACCGGGTGTTCGAGCTCGGGCTCCTGGTGCTGCGCCTGTGTCGCGAGGCTGTGGACCACCGCCGTCTCGATGACGAGACGGGTGTCGACGACGTCCTGGACGGCGAACCCCTGCGCGGCGACCTGGAGTCGCATGAGCGTGGCCATGCCGCCCGATGGGGTCGCGACGATGATCGCGCCCGCGGTCGGCCCTGAGCCGGTGTGCGTCCGGATGAGCCCGAGGACTTCCAGCACGCGGATCGCTTCACGGACGCTCGATCGTCCGACACCGAGGTCGATCGCGAGCTGGCGTTCACCGGGCAGGCGGTCGCCGGGCTTCAGGACGCCGCTCAACAGGTCGGACTCGATGCGGGCGAGGACGACCTCCCAGGCACGGGGCTCGGGTCGGACGGCGATCGCCGCAGGAGCGGCGGGAGCCGCTGTCGGGTCGTCGGGCGCTGCCGAGGTCGCCTCCGGATCGAGCACCTGCTCGAGCGGTGGTCCTGCTGGTGCTGCGGCGTTCATCGATCCTCCTTCGACACTCCGATGTGGTCAGACCACAAACTGTACTCCTTGAACCGATTCAATGCGAGCCGTTACCCGACATTCTCCGAGGGGCGCGTGCCCGGGTTCGCGGCACGTCGTGCAGGGCGCACCGCGAGAGCGGGCACGTGCCCGCGTGGGGTGGGACTCAGGTGCGCAGGACGACGTTCTCCGGCTCTGCACCCTCGAGGAGCCGGCCGATCTGGCGGCGCACGAGACGGGCCATGCGCGGCAACATCGCGCTCGTCGCGCCGCCGATGTGGGGCGACACGAGCACGTTCGGCAGCGACCACAGCGGGTGGTCGGCCGGCAGCGGCTCCGGGTCGGTGACGTCCAGGGCGAGCCGGATGCGTCCGCTCGTCGCGTGCCGGACGAGCGTATCGGTGTCAGCGACCGGTCCGCGCGCCACGTTCACGACGAGCGCATCGTCGGGCAGGGCCGACAGGAACGCGTCGTCGATGAGGCCCCGCGTGTGCTCCGTCAAGGGCACGACGACGATCACGATCTCTGCGTGCGGCAGCAGCTCCGGAAGCTCGTCGATGCCGTGGATCGCTCCGCGCTCGTCCGCACGAGCACGGGACGCGACCCGGGTGACCTCCACCTCGAACGGCAGCAGCCGGTCCTCGATCGCGACGCCCACGCCGCCGTAGCCGATGAGGAGCACGCGGCGGTCGGCGAGGCTCGGGCGCGACTCCTGCGCCCAGAAGCCCGTGGCCGCGTTGCGGACGAAGTCCGGGATCCCGCGCTGCGAGGCCAGGATGAGACCGACGGTGAGCTCGGCGGTCGACGCCTCGTGCACGGTCGCCGCGTTCGCGATCGTCATCCCCGACGGCACCAGGTCGGCGATGCCGTCGTAGCCGATCGACTGCAGCTGGATGAGCTTCGGGCTCACCCGGGCGATGTCCGCGAGCGGCCGCTTCGAACCCAGGTACGACGGCACGACGAGGTCGACGCGTTCGGCCGGCGGATCCGTGCGGAGGTCCCACTCGAAGACCTCCACCCCCTCGGGCAGCGGCCCCTGGGCGAGCAGCTCCTCGCGGAGTTCGGACGGCAGGGCGACGGTGACGGTGGAAGCACTCATGCTGCGACGCTACCGGCTCACCGCTGCCGAGCCGCGCGACGGGCGTGGTTCGTACCTGGTCGGTTCGAAGCTCGCCGCGACGAGCGCGCGCATCGACTCGAGGTCTCCGCCGATGATGCCGACGGCGCGTGCCTGGACCAGCACATTGCCGAGCGCGGTCGCCTCGACGGGCCCCGCGACCACCGCGATACCCGCCCGATCGGCCGTGAGCTGGCAGAGCAGCGCGTTCTGCGAGCCGCCACCGACCACGTGGATCGTCCGGACGTCGACGCCGGACAGCTCCGAGGCCGTGTGGACCGCGTCGGCGAACGCCTGCGCGAGGCTCTCGATGATGCTGCGGACGAACTCGGCGCGGGACCGCGGGACGGGCCGGCCGTGCTCGCTGAGGTACGCCGCGATGCGGACCGGCATGTCGCCGGGGGTCATGAAGCGCGGGTCGTTCGCGTCGAACACGGCGACCTCGGCCGTGACGGCCGCCGCCTGGGCGATGAGGCCCGGGAGGTCGATCGTCTCGCCCCCGCGCTCCCACGTGCGGACCGACTCGCTCAGGAGCCAGAGACCCATGACGTTGTGCAGGAATCGGGTCCGGCCGTCGACGCCTCCCTCGTTCGTGAAGTTCGCGGCGCGGCTCGCCTCGGTCAGGACCGGGTGCTCGAGCTCGACTCCGACGAGTCCCCACGTGCCGCAGGAGATGTAGGCCGCGTCCGGCGACAGCATCGGGACGGCGACCACGGCCGACGCGGTGTCGTGCGAGCCGATCGCCGTGACCGGCGTCGAGGCGTCGAGGCCGACCTCGGAGGCGACTGCGGGCAGCAGGGTGCCGATGCGGTCGCCCGGCTGGACGAGCGCCGGCAGGATCGCAGACGGGATCCCGAGCCGCGTCAGCAACTCCGTGTCCCAAGCGGTCGGCTCGCCGGCGCGGACGAGGCCCGTCGTCGAGGCGTTGGTGGCCTCCGCGACACGCTCGCCCGTCAGCCAGTGCGCGATGAGGTCGGGGACGAGCAGCGCAGTGTCCGCGACGTCGAGCATGCCGGCGTCGCGTTCCGTCGCCAGTTGGTACACGGTGTTGAACGGCAGGAACTGCAGTCCGTTCGCGCGGTAGAGGTCCGCGAAGGGGACGGTGGCGTGCACCGCCTCGACTCCGGCGGCCGTGCGCTCGTCGCGGTAGTGGAACGGGGCGCCGAGCAGGCGTCCCTGTCGGAGCAGTCCGTAGTCGACCGCCCAGGAGTCGATGCCGATGCTCGACAGCTGCGGGGCCTGCCTCGCGGCGCCCGACAGCCCCGCGAGGATCGACCGGTACAGCTCGAGGATGTTCCAGTGCAGGCCGTCCGGGGTGCGGACGGGCGTGTTCGGGAAGCGGGCGACCGGCACCAGCCGGAGCTCGCCCGGGCCGACGTGACCGAGCATGACCCGGCCACTCGTCGCCCCGAGGTCCACCGCCGCGACGGTCCCGCTCGATCCTGGACCGCCCGGCCCGGTGGCCGCTGCCGCGCTCATCGCAGGAAGGCTGCCGCGACGCCCGCGTCGACGGGGATGTGGAGTCCGGTCGTGTGGCTGAAGTCGCTCGTGCAGATGGCGAAGACCGCGTTCGCGACGTTCTCCGGGACGACCTCGCGCTTGAGGATGGTGCGCTGCGCGTAGAACTTCCCGAGGTCCTGCTCGTCGATGCCGTACGTCTTGGCGCGGTTCGCGCCCCAACCGGAGGCGAAGATGCCGGAGCCGCGGACGACGCCGTCGGGGTTGATGCCGTTCACCTTCACACCGTACTCGCCGAGCTCCGCCGCCAACAGGCGGACCTGGTGCGCCTGGTCTGCCTTCGTCGCGGAGTAGGCGATGTTGTTCGGGCCGGCGAACACGGAGTTCTTCGAGGAGATGTAGACGATGTCGCCACCGAGCTTCTGATCGATGAGGACACGGGCAGCGGCCTTCGAGACGAGGAAGGAACCCTTCGCCATGACGTTGTGCTGGAGGTCCCAGTCGGCCTCGGTCGTGTCGAGCAGCGACTTCGAGAGCGACAGGCCGGCGTTGTTGACGACGAGGTCGAGGCCGCCGAAGGCGAGGACGGTCTCGTCGATCGCAGCCCTGACCGCGGCCTCGTTCGAGACGTCGGCGGCGATGCCGATCGCGACGTCGGTGGTGCCGAGTTCTGCCGCTGCCGCCTGCGCCTTCTCGAGCGACAGGTCGGCGATCGCGACGACCGCGCCCTCTGCGACGAGACGGGTGGCGATGGCCTTGCCGATGCCGGAGGCTGCACCGGTGACGAGCGCGATGCGGGTGGCGAGGGGCTTCGGCTTCGGCATCCGCTGGAGCTTGGCCTCCTCGAGTGCCCAGTATTCGATCGCGAACTTCTCGGCTTCGTCGATGGGGGCGTAGGTGGAGAGACCCTCGGCACCGCGCATGACGTTGATCGCGTTCACGTAGAACTCTCCGGCGACGCGAGCGGTCTGCTTGTCCTTGCCGAAGCTGAACATGCCGACGCCCGGGACGAGGACGATGAGCGGGTCTGCGCCGCGGATCGCCGGGCTGTCGGCCGTCGCGTGGCGGTCGTAGTAGGCCTGGTAGTCCTCGCGGTACGCCTCGTGCAGCGTGCCGAGGCGCTCGATGATCTCCTCGACGCTCGCCGTGGCGGGCAGGTCGACGGTGAGCGGCTTCACCTTCGTGCGGAGGAAGTGGTCGGGGCAGCTCGTGCCGAGGGCGGTGAGGCGCGGGTGCTCCGCCGAGGCGAGGAAGTCGAGGACCTCCGGGCTGTCGGTGAAGTGGCCGACGACGGGGCGGTCTGCGGAGGCGATACCCCGGATGGTCGGGGCGAGGGCGGCGGCCTTCGCGCGACGCTCTTCCTCTGGCAGGGCCGCGTAGCCGTCGAGCGCAGGCCCGAACGGCTCGGGCCGGGAGTTGGCCTCGATGTACGCGCTCGCCGTCTCGATGATCCACAGCGAGTTGGCCTCCGCCTCGTCGGAGGTGTCACCCCACGCGGTGATGCCGTGGCCGCCGAGGATCGTGCCGACCGCCTGCGGGTTCGCGGCCTTGATGGCAGCGATGTCGAGGCCCAGCTGGAAGCCGGGACGGCGCCACGGGACCCACACGACCTTGTCGCCGAAGATCTTCGTGGTGAGGTCGGGGCCGTCCGCGGCGGTCGCGATGGCGATGCCGGAGTCGGGGTGCAGATGGTCGACATGCGCCGCGTCGACGAGGCCGTGCATCGCGGTGTCGATCGACGGGGCAGCGCCGCCCTTGCCGTGGAGCGTGTAGTCGAAGGCGGCGACCATCTCGTCCTCGCGGTCGACGCCCGGGTAGACGTTCTGCAGCGCGAGGAGACGGTCGAGGCGGAGGACGGCCAGGCCCGCAGGCGTCAGCGTGCCGAGGTCGCCGCCGGATCCCTTGACCCAGAGGAGCTCGACGGGTTCGCCCGTCACGGGGTCGATCTCGGTGCCCTTGGCGGAGGTGTTGCCGCCGGCGTAGTTCGTGTTCTTCGGGTCGCTGCCGAGGCGGTTGCTCCGAGCGATGAGCTCAGCCGCGGTCTGGTTCACGGACATTCGTACTCCTTCGTCGGGGCACGCCCGTGCCCGCTGTTCGATCTTGTTAAGTATGACAAGAAAGGACAGATGTGCGCAAGCCGTCAGTTGTTCGACTTCGTTGAAACGTAAAGATATATGTTAGCGTCTCATGTTTTATCTCCGTCCCGAAGGATCATCCATGCCTCTCCCCTCCAGACGATCTGGTGCTGCTCTGGCGGCGCTCGCGACCGTGGGGGCGACGCTGCTCGCCCCGACAGCGTCGTTCGCCGCACCCACCGGTGTCGCCGGCACGCTCCACACGACCACCAGCTCCGGTGGCCTGCAGTGCGACGCCGGCCTCAGCCCCACGCTCGCGTTCGAGACGGACGAGAGTTCCTCCGTCGAACTGCCCTTCGGCCTGACGAGCCCGGCCGGCGCCGCGTCGAAGCCGGGGGGCTACGGGACCAACCCGTCGGCCGTCGGTGCGGACATCACCGTGAACGCTCCAAGCCTCGCAACCACCACCTTCGGCCTGCAGCGTTCCGGTGAGCAGCAGGGCGTGCCCTGGAACAACGCCGGCGGCGACCTCTCCCAGGGCTCGGTCGACTCCTGGTATCTCATGCTCGACGAGGCTGGGCGTGTCACCGTCACGATCACCTACGACAAGCCCGTCTTCGGTATGCGCACCGCGATCACCGACCTCGACAACGGTGATGAGACGATGACCCTCAACGCCTATGCGAACGCCACCGGCGGCACGGCGATCCCGCTCGACGTGCAGTCGCTCTCGAACCCGGACACGCTGCCCACGCTCGCTCCCGACCGCACACACGACGGGAACGCCGCCTATGTCGTCGACGAGACGAGCGTGCGGTCGAACGGCGGCAACTCGTTCACGTCGATCCGGAGCCAGAACAATGACGACAAGACAGGTGCCGTCTACTTCGCGTTCGACTCCGACGAACCCGTCCAGCGCGTCGAGATGAGCTACGACGCCACCCGAGGGCGCGGTTTCTTCTTCGCACCGCCGTCGGTTCCGCAGGCGTGCGTCCAGCCGAACCTGTCCACCGACACCGTCAGCCAGGGCGCGACCGCGACGCTCACCTCCACGATCGCGAACCGCGCGGGCAGTGGCCGCATCCACGACATCGACTTCGACTACGAGCTGCCCACGGGTGTGCGCGTCGCCGACGACCCGAAGATCACCGCAGACGACTGCGCGGGAACGGTCACGGCCGAACCTGGCTCGTCACGGGTCTCCGTGCGCGGCGCGGATGCCGCGGCAGGCGCGTCAGCCTGCGACTTCTCCGTCGACCTCGTGTTCGACGAGCCCGGCTCGATCCCGTTCACCAAGACGATGATCGCGGGCGCGTCGAACCTCGTCCCGGCGAGCACGAAGCCCGTGAAGATGACGGTCACACCCGACGCGCCTGCGCTCGTCGCCGAGCTGTCGGTCGCGCCGCTGGAAACCCTCGCTGCTGCGGACCGTGCACCCGAGAGCGGTGACAAGATCGCCTACACGGCCACCATCACCAACACCGGCAACACCCCGATCACCGCGGTCGAAGCGATCGACTCGCTGGAGACCGGGATCGTCTGCACGGGGCTCCCGGTCGCCGTCGGGAAGACCGCCGAGTGCACGTCGGCGTCGCCGTACGAGATCAGCCAGGACGACATCGACACCGGTGTGCTCCGCAACGAGCTCGCAGCGCACGGCGTCTCCGCCACCGGCAAGGCCGCCTCGGCACCTCTCACCGCCGTGGAGCAGTCCCTCGCCGCGGCGCCGAGCCTCGTGACCGAGCTGACCGGATCCGTCCAGTCCGACGGCACCCACGTCCGTGCCGGCGACACGGTGACCTACTCCTCGAATGTCACCAACGGCGGCAACGTGACCGTCCGCGACCTGCAGATCACCGACCACCTCGGTACGGCGATGAGCTGCGACGCGACCGAACTCGCACCCGGTGCAACCGTCGACTGCGACTCGGCGGGCGCGTACACGCTCACCCAGGCGGACGTCGACGCCGGAGTGCTCGAGAACTTCTCCGTCGCCTCGGGCGCCTCACCCGACGGCCGCCCGGTCGCCTCGCACACGCGCGCCTTCTCGGTGCCGCTCCTCGCAGCCGCCTCGACCACGACCGCCCTCGAACTCGTCGCGTCGACAGACGTGATCGCGGTCGGCACTGAGATCCGGTCCGTGCTGACGGTCCGGAACACGGGCAACGTGACCCTGGGGGCCGGGCGGATCACCGACACGCTCGGCGCAGCGTACGTGTGTGCCGACACCGTCGCGCCCGGTGCTGACCTGCGGTGCGAATCGGCCATGCCGTACCTCGTCACGCAGTCGGACGTCGACGCCGGTACGCTCGCGGCCGTCGCCTCCGGGCACGTCGTGGCGCCGAACGGTGCTCGCGTGGCCGTTCCAGCTGCCGAGGCGCAGCTGAAGATCGTGACGCAGCCGGCTGTCGCAGCCGAGATGATCGGCTCGATCGTCGCCGCCGACGAAGCGCTCGTCCGTGCCGGCGACATCATCCGCTACACGGGTGTCGTCACGAACACCGGCGACGTCACCCTCACGGGGCTCGCGCTCGTCCAGGGCGACCTCGACTGCTCCGTGGCCGCTCTCGCGCCCGGTGAGAACGCTGAATGCCGCACGGCCGACCACGTCCTGACCCAGGCTGATGTCGACGCCGGCAAGGTGGTCACGCGGTTCGAGCTCCATGCCCTCGCACCGAACGGCGCCGCGGTGACCGCACCCCGGTCGACCGTGCACACGGCCATCGCCGCCGCACCGGCGGTCGCCGTCGAAGTCGATGCGGCGCTCGACGACGACGCTGTGGAACGACCGTCCGCGGGCGACGAGGTCGAGTACCGCGCGACCATCAGGAACCTCGGGAACGTCACGCTGAGTGGCGCATCACTGCTCGGTGGCCTGGGCACGCTGTTCATCTGCGACGACGACATCGCGCCAGGTGCATCGGTGACCTGCGTCGGCGACACGCCCTCTGCACTCACCCAGGAGCAGATCGACGCCGGCGCCATCGTCAACACCGTGTCCGGGAACGCTCTGGCGCCGTCCGGTGCAGTCGTGGAGCTCCCCGCGACCGAGGCGCGCACCAGCCTCCGCGCCGTCGGAGAGATCGAGGCGGAGGTCGCGACGAGCGTGCGCAACCGGGACGGCCAGGAGAGCCCTGTCACCTTCGGTTCGGCCATCGTCGAACCCGGGGACGGCCTGCGCTACGCCGCGACCATCACGAACACGGGCAACGTGACCGTCTCCGATGTCACCATCAACGACCAGCCGTCCTCGCAGGCGGGCTGCGACGTCCGCACCATCGCGCCCGGTGAGAGCGTCACCTGCACGAGTGCCAGCCCCATCGTGATCACCGAGTCCGACATCGCCGCAGGGCAGGCCGAGCACACGCTCGTCGCGGAGGGACTGATGCCGCGTGCATCGGACGCTCCGGAGACCACGCGTGCGGCGGTCGCGGACGCCGACGACGAGGGACTCAAGGTCCACTCGAAGCCGATCACGACGGTCACCGGCCTGACCCACCTGCCCGGTCTCGTCGACGGGCAGCTCGGCCACCACCTCCGCGGTCTCGTCGCCACCGGCGTCGGCCCAGCGGGTGCTGTGGGAGTCGCGGCGCTCGCGCTGTTCGCAGGCCTCGGAGGTGTCCTCATCGCGAAGCGTCGTGCGGCTGCTCGTGAGGACGAGGCCACCATGCTGTAGCCCGCCCGCCCGCCCGCACGCTCGGCTCCGGGTCGCCCGCGGACGACCCGGAGCCGAGCGTGTCGAGGTGTCGCCCGCTCCGCGCGTCAGAGGAGCTCGACGGTGTCGCGATAGGCGTCGAGCCGGGCGTCGGACGGGTCGAGTTCGGTGACGAGCAGGTCGATGTCGCCGAGGGTGAAGCCCGTCGCCATCGCGCGCTGGTCGAGCTTGGCGGATGCGGCCACGAGCACGGTCTCGTCGGACGCCCGAGCGAACGCCTGCTTCACCTGTGCCTCTTCGAGCGTGACCTCGGAACTCCCGACGAGGGGGTCGATCGCGGCGGCGGAGAGGAAGAACCGTCGGTACAGCAGCGACGACGCGGCCTGGCAGGCGATCGGACCGATAAAGCTGTCCGTGCGCGACTCCGCCTGCCCGCCGACGAGGATCGCGGACACCTCCGGGTTCGCGCTCGCGAGCAGGAAGTTCGGGTAGGAGTTCGTCGCGACCGTGAGGGTGGAGCTGCCGAGGAGACGGCTGATCCCGCCGGCCGTGCTCGACGCGTCGATCGCGATGGCCCCGTCGGTCGGGATGAGTGCCCGGAGCTTCTCGACGATGACGCTCTTCTCCCGCACGCCGGTCGCAGAGCGTTCCGTGAAGGTTCGCGGCCGGAGGGTCGGGATGGCGCCGCCGCGCACCCGTCGGACGAGGCCCGCCTGTTCGAGGTCGGCGAGGTCGCGGCGCACGGTCATCGAGGAGACGTCGAGCTCGACGGCGGCGTCATCGAGACGGATACTGCCGTCGCGTTCCAGGATCGCGGTCAGCCGCGCGCGACGGCCTTCGGCCCCCAGGGTGCCCGTGGTCGCCATGTCGCCTCCCTCGCCTGCGTCGCTCGCGTCGCATCCGCCGCGCGCGTCGTGTCCGATGCTGTTCCGCCCAACAGGATGACACAACCGGCCGCCTGATCATGCCCCCAACTCAGGACCGTGCCGGCGCGCCGCCGCCGACACGCCGGCGCTGGGCGCCGACACGCCCTGGCCGTCCTGAGTTGGGGATCCACCCGCCGCCGGCAGATCCGAACTGAGTGGCGGTCCGTCGAAATGTGCGACGTGTGCCTAGTGTCTGAAGCATGGCTGACTCTGCAGAACCGACCCGCGACCAACTCGAGGCATCCGACAAGGTCGAGAAGCGACACGTCGGGGGCGAGATCCGGTACTACCTGAAGAACCTCCGCGACCACCTCGTGACCATCGAGGACGCACCCGATCTGGAGGGTCACGAGGCCTGGTGGGATGAGCACGGGCACTTCCACTGCACCCAGGCGCAGCTCCGCCGCGACGCATTCGTGGGCGGCATCGTCTGACGGTGCTCTCGGGCTCGCTCGCCCAGACATCGGCGAACGGAACGCGGTCGACTCAGCGGACGGCGTCGATGAGGATCTCGGCGGCGGCTCGGGCGTCGTGGGCGGCGGCCGAGGAACCGGTGATGGCGGCGGTGGTCTGGGCGCCCTCAGCGAGGATCGCAAGCTGTGGCGCGAGTGAGGCCGGTGCGCCGGCGTCGGCGACGAGGTCGGCGACGTAGTCCTGGAACGACGCCTTGTGCTCGCGCGTGATCGCCGCGACAGCCGGGGACACCCCGCCAAGCTCTCCGAACGCGTTGATGAAGCCGCACCCCCGGAACGAGTCCTCGCTGAACCAGCCGGCCAGGTAGTCGTAGATCGCGAGGAGTCGATCTCGTGGGGTGTCGGCATCCTCGACGAGCGCGGAGACGCCCGCAGTCCACAGCTCGTGGCGGTGCTGCATGACCGCGAGGACGATGTCCTCCTTGCTCGGGAACTCGGCGTACAGCCGCTTGAGCGAGACCCCTGCGGCTCCCCGGAGTTCGTCCATGCCGACGGACTGGATGCCCTTCGCGTAGTACAGGCGGTCGGCGGCGTCAACGATCGTGTCGCGGATGCTCGAAGCCGCGGCGGGGGCCGGCGGATCGATCGTCACAGTGTGTTCGCTGTCCATTCCCTCAGTGTACTTGCACTGAGAACGATCGTTCCCTAAGGTGGGAATCACTCAGTGAGAACGAGCGTTCTCGGTGAGTGGCGCAGGATCGGGCGATCAGCCCGGGCGTCGAGACGAAAGGAATCGAACCATGTCGTTCATCACCGTCGGAACCGAGAACAGCACATCCGTGGAGCTCTACGTCGAGGACCATGGCTCCGGCCAGCCCGTCGTGCTCGTCCACGGCTACCCGCTCGACGGATCGTCCTGGGAGAAGCAGACCGCTGCCCTGCTCGATGCCGGCTACCGCGTCATCACCTACGACCGTCGTGGCTTCGGTAAGTCCTCCAAGCCGACGACCGGCTACGACTACGACACCTTCGCCGCCGACCTCAAGGCCGTCGTCGACTCCCTCGACCTCCACGATGCCGTGCTCGTCGGCTTCTCGATGGGCACCGGTGAGGTCGGTCGCTATCTCGGCGCCTACGGCTCTGACCGTGTCGCGAAGGCCGTGTTCCTCGGATCGCTCGAGCCCTACCTGCTGCAGGCCGATGACAACCCGACCGGTGTCCCGCAGGAGGTCTTCGACGGCCTGCTCGAAGCGGTGACGGCGGACCGCTACGCCTTCTTCACCGACTTCTTCACGAACTTCTTCAACACCGATGAGAACCTCGGTTCGCGTCTCAGCGAGGAGGCGCTGCGGGCCAACACGCAGCTCGCGTACAACGCCTCGCCGTACGCGTCGGTCGCTGCGCAGCCGACGTGGCTCACGGACTTCCGCGCCGACGTCGCGAAGATCGACGTGCCGTCGCTCATCGTGCACGGCACGGGTGACCGCATCCTCCCCATCGACTCGACCGGCCGCGTGTTCGCGAAGGCGCTCCCGTCCGCCGAGTACGTCGAGATCGACGGTGCCCCGCACGGCATGCTGTGGACCCACTACCAGGAGGTCAACGAGCAGCTGCTCGCCTTCCTCGCGAAGTAGCGTCTGCCGCCCCGCCCCGGCGTCCACACCTCGCAACTCACGTCCCCCTCGCTCGTGTTCTGATCTCCCCAACTCAGGATCGGCGCGGCCTGTCGGGCGCCACGGTCTGCCGACGGTCCCAACACGCCGCGCGCGTCCTGAGTCGGGCCGGAGATCCGGATGGGAGGGGCGAATGGTGGGGCGGCGGGGGAAGCGACGGAAGCCCCGCGACTGGTGTCGCGGGGCTTCGTCATGCGTGGTCGAGCGTCAGGCGCCCCAGCTGGCCTGGGTGCCGCCGACGCGCTCCTCGGCGATCTGCTGCTGGTAGCCGGAAGCCAGGTACGCGGCGAACGGGTCGGCCGGCAGACCGCGGCTCTCGCGCCACTCGGCGAGCGGCGTCCGGACGTCGGTGTAGAACGCGTCCATGAGGATGCCGTTCGCGCCGAGGACGTCGCCGGACTCCTGCGCTGCGGTGAGCGCGGTGCGGTCGACGAGCAGTGCCCGCGCCGTCATCTCCTGCACGTTGAGGACCGAGCGGATCTGACCGGGGATCTTGTCCTCGACGTTGTGGCACTGGTCGAGCATGAACGCGACCGGCGAGTCGTCCTCGAGGCCGCCGCCGCGGACCACCTCGTAGAGGATCCGGAACAGCTGGAACGGGTCTGCGGCGCCCACGATGAGATCGTCGTCGGCGTAGAAGCGTGAGTTGAAGTCGAACGAGCCGAGCTTTCCGAGGCGCAGGAGCTGCGCGACGATGAACTCGATGTTCGTGCCGGGTGCGTGGTGACCGGTGTCGAGGCAGACGAGCGCCTTGTCGCCGAGCTGGGCGACCTGCGCGTAGGACGTTCCCCAGTCTGGAACATCGGTGTGGTAGAAAGCGGGCTCGAAGAACTTGTACTCGAGCACGAGGCGCTGCTCGTCGCCGAGGCGGGCGTAGATCTGCTGCAGCGAGTCTGCAAGGCGGTCCTGGCGGCCGCGGATGTCCTGCTGGCCGGGGTAGTTGGTGCCGTCGGCGAGCCAGATCTTGAGGTCCTGCGAGCCGGTCGCGTGCATGACGTCGATGCAGTCGAAGTGGTGGTCGATCGCCTTCTGGCGGATGGCCGGGTTGCTGTGCGTCAGGCTGCCGAACTTGTAGTCGTTGTCCTGGAAGGTGTTCGAGTTGATCGTGCCGAGCGCGACGCCGTGATCCTCCGCGTACACGCGCAGTGCGGCGAAGTCGTCGACGAGGTCCCACGGGATGTGCAGCGCGACCTTCGGAGCGAGGGCGGTGAACTCGTGCACTTTCGCGGCGTCGGCGATCTTCTCCTCGGGCGTGCGGGGTGTGCCGGGGGTCGTGAACACCTTGAAGCGGGTGCCCGAGTTGCCGAACGCCCACGAGGGGAGCTCGATGGCCTGCTTCTCGAGCAGGGGGGTGATGGTGTCGAAACTGGTCATGATCACTTCTCTGTGGTGTGTTGCGGTGGTCTGTGTGGTTCGTGCGTCCGTCGCGATTCTACGTGAATCGTTTCAATGCCGCTACTCCGGAGCTCAGTCCAGACCCTTTCTCAGGAATGCTCCGGCGCGTCGCGGGTGCTGTGCGCTGGAACGACCGCGACACGCCGAGGGGTTCCTGAGTTAGGGAGAAGGGGTTGGGAGGGCGGCGAGCTGGTCCTCGAGGTGGAAGACCTCCGTGAGCTGGAGGAAGCCCTCGTCGGGCGGGAGGTCGAGGTCGACGAAGAACTCGCCCATCTCCGCCTGCCAGCGTGCGTTCACCTCGGTCTCGGCCATGCCGGCCTGGGCTGCCGCGAGCGACTCGGTCTCGAAGTAGCCGATGAGGAGGCCGTCGTCTCGCACGAAGAGCGAGTAGTTCCGCCAGCCGGTCGCCGCGAGCGCCTGGAGCATGTCCGGCCAGACGGCGGCATGGCGTTCGCGGTACTCGGCGAGGCGCTCCGGCTTGACCTGCAGCTGGAAGCACACGCGGTGCACGGGTGTGGGGCTCGTCATCGAGTTCGTCCTTCGTCGCGGAGAGAGCTTCTGAATCGATTCACTCTCAATGTTCAGGCTAACCTCGCCGCCGACATGCCGTCAATCGTGTGCGACAACCCGTCTCTGAACATCCCGACAGGATGGCTCACGCTCGCGCCAGGAGGACAGTCGACCGCTCCCCGGGTGACGAGGGACGTCGCGGGCTCAGGCCGCCGGAAACGCGTCCGCAACACGCGTCGCCTACACTCACGTCTCAACGGCGCGAACAGCCGGCGGACCGCGAGAACGGAACAGGTGATGACCGAGCCTGAGCACATCGGTGAGACGGGCCGGATGGCCGCGCAGTCGATCGAGCACGCGATGCTGCAGACCCTCGGTGGGCGCCTGGGCGTCGACCTCGCGCCGCGCGTGCTCACCCTCGCCGACGGTCAACGGGTCGAGGTCGAGGGGATCGACGCCGCGGCACGCATCGTCGTCCAGCTCGTTCCGAGTGCCGCGCAACCGAAGTCGCATCACCGCAACAAGGCGATGGCCGATCTGTTCAAGCTGGTGTGGCTGCATGAGGCGCTCCCCACGAGGCCGCGCGCCGTGCTGTGCATCTCCGAGCCGCTCGCGCGGTTCTTCTCCGCTGGAGCCTGGCCGCGCACGGCGGCCCGCGATCTCGGCGTCGACGTCTGGGTGCACGGCGACGACGGAGCCACGCTGCTCGTTTCGGCGGCGATGCGCGACTGACACCGGTGCACGGCGACCGCCGGAACCCGTCGCGGAGTTTACGAACCCGAAATACGAGGGATCCCCTCCCGGAAATACGGCCCGCTTATCGTTGAGGTCAACGGACCTCCGCGGGCCATTTGCGCAGACAGGACCTCGACATCGTCGAGACCTGCAGTGCACTTCACCCGCTCGCTCTCCGGCCATCGCATCGACACCTCGTCGACGCCTGTCTGAGCCCAGGAGGCACGCTTGACCACCCCCGCTGTCCACACGGCCCCCGCCGTCCACACGGTCGACTCCGTCACCGACGAGACGCTCACCCCGCCCGCCGGCCTCGATGCCGCGGAGCTCCGCCGCGCACTCGCCGGCATCGCGACCTCGGTCACCCTCGTGACGACGAGCATCCACGGCACGTCCTACGGTTTCACCGCCAGTAGCTTCACCAACGTCTCCGTCTCACCGCCGCTCGTCGCCGTGTTCCTCGCCGAGACCGCAGAGAGCTACCCGGCGTTCGCCGAGACCGACCACGTCGCCATCAACGTCCTCGCCGACGACCAGGGCGACATCGCCCGCCGGTTCGCGACGAAGGGCATCGACAAGTTCGCCGCCGTCACGCTCCAGGAGGGCTACTCCCACGTGCCCGTCGTGACGGGTGCGCAGGCCTCCATCATCGGCAGCGTCCACGAGCGCTGGACGGTCGGGGACCACCTCATGATCATCGTGAGCGTCGATGACGTCATCCGCACGCAGAGCGCTCCGCTCGTCTACCAGAACCGCGAGTTCAGGAAGTTGGTCTGACCTATGACACAGGCAGCAAGCACCGTCGTCGATGACAACATCTCGATCCGCGGCGCCGTCAAGATCTACGGCTCCGGTCCCACGCAGCAGGTGGCTCTCAACGGCATCGACGTCGAGATCCCTCGCGGACGTTTCGTCAGCCTCATCGGCCCGTCGGGCTGCGGCAAGTCGACGCTCCTGCGGCTCATCGCGGGGCTTGAGACAGCCGACCAGGGCGAGGCGAGTGTGTTCGGCGTCACGAGCGAGGCGGCCTGCGCGGCCAAGATGATCGGGCTCGTACCGCAGGCTCCCGCGCTGCTTCCCTGGTTGAGCGTGCTCCAGAACGTGAGCCTGCCGGGCAGGGTCAACCGCGGTGCGGACCGGCGACGCAAACGCATCGGCGGACACCAGGAGAAGGCGGCCCCCGACATGACCGAGCTGCTGCGGATGGTCGGGCTCGGCGACGCGATGGACAAGCTCCCCGCCCAATTGAGCGGTGGCATGCAGCAGCGCGCGGCCATCGTCCGCGCATTCGGGGTGCAGCCCGACGTCCTCCTCATGGACGAACCGTTCTCCGCGCTCGACGAGTTCACCCGCGAAGCGATCCAGGGTCAGTTGCTCGACATCTGGGACGAGCAGAACACCACCGTCGTCTTCGTCACGCACTCCGTCACTGAGGCCGTGCGCCTCTCCGACACCGTCCTCGTGATGTCGGCCCGCCCCGGACGCATCACCGCCTCGGTCGACATCGAGCTGGAGCGTCCGCGCAGCCAGGCGATGCTCGGCACGCCCGAGTTCCACCACTTCGAAGACCTCATCCGTGGCCACCTGCAGTCGGCCTGGCATGAGGGACCCCTCACGACGAGCGCCGCGTAGGAGCGACAGATGACCACCACAGCGACTCCGAGGAGCGGCAGCGTGTCCGATCAGCCCGTGTCCGGAACCACGATGAGCGGCACGCGTGATGCGACGCTCGAGAACGAACTCCCCGTCAAGCAGGCGCGGAGCGGCCTCAGTCCACGCCTCGCGTTCATCAAGCCGAGCTACTGGGGCCCCGTCGCGATCCTCCTCGCCGGACTCGCGCTGGTCTGGGGGCTCGTCGCCAAGGACAGCCCCTACCTGCTGCCGCCGCTCGACTCGGTGTTCCGGGCGCTCGCCGCGAACCCGATGTTCTACGTGACGAACGCCTGGGCCACGTTGCGGGTGGCGCTCATCGGCCTCGCGATCGGTTTCGTCGTCGCGTACATCCTCGCGATCCTCGTCTCGGAGCTGCCGATCATGCGGCGCGCGATCATGCCTGTCGCGGTCGTCCTCAACGTGACGCCGCTCGTCGCCATCGCCCCGGCGCTCGTCGTGGCGTTCGGGTTCGGTCCGGAGCCGAAGCTCATCGTGACGGCGCTGATCTGCTTCTTCCCGATCCTCATCGGCGTCTCGACCGGGTTGCGCTCGGTGCCGCCGGCGGTGCTGCAGGTGTTCCAGACGTTGCACGCCTCACGCCTCGAGACGCTGTGGCACGTGCGGATGCCGAGCGCGCTGCCCTACCTGTTCAACGCGTTGCGCGTCGTGTTCCCGCTGTCGATCATCGGTGCGGTCGTCGCCGAGCTCGCCGCCCCCGGTGCTGCGGAAGGACTCGGCACCGTCATCAGCGTCGCGTCCTCGAACAACCGACTGTCGGTGGTCTACGCCGCGATCGCCTGCCTCGCCGTCATGGGGTCGCTGCTGCTCCTCGCGATCACCGCGGTCGAGAACCGCGCCCTCCACTGGCACGACTCCCGTCAGGGATCCCGCGGCTGAGTCGTCCCGACACCCCGTTCAGCGCCCCCGAATCCTCCGCCCCCACCCACCCTCCAAGGAGACAGCTATGCCCACACGCACCCCACAGCTCGTCGCATCCGCCTCGATAGCGGCCCTCGCCCTCGCCCTCGCCGGGTGCAGCGCCTCGGCCGAGCCCTCGTCCACGACGACCGCCGCGCGCGGCAGCGCCGTCTCGGCTGAACGCTGCGCGGCGAACGAGGACGCCGGCACCATCACCTTCCTCACCGGCTACCAGTACCAGGCGTCCGCGTCGATCCTGAACATCGTCGCGGCCGACGAACTCGGCTACTTCGACGCCCTGTGCCTCGACGTGGAGATCCAGCCGGGTACCGGGGACACGGGCGAGAACGCCCAGCTGCTCGCCTCCGGCCAGGTCACCTTCACGGGTGTGAGCGAGCAGAACCTCATGCAGGCGCAGGGCAACGGCCTCGACATCACGGGTATCTCGACCTACTCGAACGTCGGCCTCGAGATCCTCATGACCGGCACTGACATCACCGACCTGTCCCAGCTCGACGGCACGATCCTCGGGCAGAAGGGCAACCTGCCGCCGGCCGTCTCGACGATGCTCACGAACGCGGGCGCCGACGTCGCGTCACTGCAGCAGGTCGTCGTCGGCTACGACCCGACCATCCTGCCGCGCGGTCAGGTCGACTCGCTCACGGGCTTCATCTCCAACGAGCCGAACCTGCTCGAGGCCGCCGGCTACGACGTGACCGTCTGGCGCCCCTACGACTTCGGGGTGCCGGGGTCGCTCGGTTCGATCGCCGCCAACCCGGCGTTCGCCGAAGCCAACCCGACTGCCGTCGAGGACTTCCTGCGGGCGAGCCAGCACGCCTACGACTACTGCGTCGACAACGCCACCGAGTGCGTCGGGTTCGCCGCGACGCTCTCCGGCGAGGGCTACGACGCGGCGCACAACGAGAAGGTCTGGAACACCGAGGTCGGGATCGTGGCCGACAACCAGCCCGACGACCGGCCCATCGGGCTCATCGACCTCGACAACGTGGACGCCGAGGCCGACTTCCTCGTCGAGACGGGGCAGCTCCCGGCGGCCCCGGCAGACGCCCGTGCGTTCTTCGACAACAGCTTCATCGAGAACATCTACGACGGCACGACACTGATCTGGCCCGCACCGTAGCTCACCCTCCGGGGCCTCGCAGCCCAGTGAGGCCCCGGACGCACCGCCCGAACGACCCGCAGCACCTGCACCTCCGAAGCGAACGAAAGAGCGCACCATGGCACACGAATACGGCATCTTCCTCCCGATCGGGAACGGAGGCTGGCTCGTCTCGACGACGGCCCCGCACCCGGACGGCAGCTACGAGTACAACAAGCGGGCGTCGATCCTGGCCGAGGAGGCCGGTATGGACTTCGTCATGGCGATGGCGAAGTGGCGCGGCTTCGGCGGCAGCACCGACCACTGGGGTCGCAGCCTCGAGTCGATGACGATGATGGCCGGTATCGCTGAGGCGACCGAGCGGGTGAAGATCTGGGCCACCGTCCACGCGAACATCCACAACCCGGTCATCGCGGCGAAGATGTTCGTCACGCTCGACCAGATCTCGAACGGCCGCGCGGGCATGAACATCGTCTCCGGGTCCTATGCGGACGAGTTCGAGCAGATGGGGTTGTGGGACGCGGACATGTCGAAGGAAGCCCGCTACCGGATGGTCGACGAGTGGACCGACGCCGTGACCCGGCTGTGGGAGGAGGACTCCGTCACCCTCGACGGTGAGTTCTTCCAGCTGACGGACTGCGAGTCGCGGCCGCATCCGCGGGTTCGACCGACCGTCATCAGCGCTGGTCGTTCGCCGGCCGGTCGCGACTTCCAGGCGCGCCGCAGCGACGGTGCGTTCCTGTCGGGCGACACGATGGAGGATCTGCGGATCGCGTCGCGTGACGTCCACGAGCAGGCCGCGGCACTCGGCCGCGAGTGCAAGACCTACGCGATGCTGACGGTCGTGATGGACGAGACGGATGCCCTCGCCGAGCGTCGCGTGGCGAGGATCGCCGAGGGTGTCGACGTGGAGGCACTGGCGAACATGCGCGTCTCGTGGGGGATGCCCCGTGACCGTGCGACGTCGTGGACGCAGTCGGCCACCGGCCAGGACGCGTTCCAGACCCCCTATGTCGCCGGGTCGCCGGACTCGGTGTTCTCCCACATCAACACGGTCGTCGAGGGCGCCGAACTCGACGGCCTGATGCTGATCTTCCCCGACTACCACGAGGACCTCCCGGCGTTCGGTGAGGCGGTCCTCCCGCGTCTGCGCGCACAGGACCTGTCGGCGGTGTCCGCATGATCGACCTGCTCGGACCGGACCGCCTGCTCGACGGCCTCGATGCCGCGGCCGGTGCGGTCATCGTCGTGGACGTCCAGCGCTCCTTCGCCGACCCGGCCCACCTCGGTGGGTACGGGCTCGACACCGAGGCTTCGGCGGCCCTCGTCGCCGCGATCGACCGCATGGGCGTGCTCGTCGACGGCGCCCGTGCACTCGGACTCCCGATCGTCTGGGTGGAGCTCGCCTCCGACCCCGCAGCACCGTGGGGGTCGAGCAACTGGCTGCACGGCGGCGATCCGCTCGTCATGAGCGACGAGGAGCCGTGCATCGTCGGAACGCCGGGGGCCGACTGGTACGGCGTCCACCCCGCCGTGGGCGACATCCGGGTGCGGAAGTCCCGGTACAGCGGTTTCCTCGGGACGGAACTCGACGGTCTCCTGCGTGCCGCCGGCGTGTCCTGGGTCGCGGTCGCCGGGCTCACCACCGAGTGCTGCGTCGCCTCGACCGCCAACGACGCGATGCAGCTCGGCTACCCCGTGCTGCTGCCTACGGACGCCGCGGCGGCCTACGAGGTCCGCCTCCACGAGAACGCTGTGGAGCAGCTCGCGCTGTCCGTCGCCAAGCCGACGACCGTCGACGCCCTGCTGGCAGCGGTCGCGTCACAGCGGGTTGCGGTGGTCGGCGCATGAGCGCGTCCGACGCAGACCCGCACGAGATGCACCTCGCCTTCGACCTGTCGTTCACGCACTCCGAAGGCCGCTGGGCGAGGCCCGGCTCGTGGGTGTCGCGGACCTTCCCCGATGTCCGCATGTTCCAGGAGCTCGCGATCACCGCCGAGCGCGGTGGCATCGACATGCTGTTCTTCGGCGACGGCAGCGGGCTCCCGGACACCTGGCGTGGATCGACGGATCCGGCCGTCGAATGGGGTGTCCAATGGCCGAGGCACGACATGAGTCCGTTCATCGCGGCGATGTCGGCTGTCACCGAGCACGTCGGCTTCGGCCTCACCTACTCGTCGACGTTCATGCACCCCTTCTACGTCGCCCGGCTCCTCAACTCGCTCGACCACGTCACCTCCGGCCGCATCGCCTTCAACGTCGTCGCTTCGACACGCCTCTCGGACGCCGCGAACTACGGCTACGACCAGCTGCTCGAACACGGGTTGCGGTACGAACGCATGGAGGAGTTCATCACGGTGTGCCAAGCGCTGTGGGACTCCGTCGAGCCGGATGCGATCGTCATGGATCGTGAGACCGGCCGGTTCGCCGACCCGGCGAAGGTGCACGCGATCGACCACCACGGCAGGTTCTTCGACGTGAAGGGTCCGCTCACGAGTGCCCCGAGTCCTCAGGGGCACCCGGTGCTGGTGCAGGCGGGAAGCTCGCCGCAGGGCATCACGACGAGCGCGAAGTTCGCCGACCTCATCTTCGGCATCGGCGGCAACGTCGCGAACCAGGTGCGCCATCGCACCGCCCTCGACGCAGAGCTCCTCGCGGCCGGCCGAGACCCTGCGGGCGTCGGCATCCTGTGGACGACCCAGCTCGTCCTCGGCCGCAGCGAGGACGAGGCCGCAGCGAAGAAGCGGGAGATGCTCGAGTACTGGGGCGACGAAGCGGTCGGCGTGTACCTGTCGTACAACGCCGGCTACGACTTCTCCGCCGTGCCCGACCGCATCATCCTCGGTGAGCTCGCCGAGGAGATCGTCCGATCCCAGGCCTCCCCGGCCGGCTTCGTCGGGCAGCTCGTCGCCGAGCTCGGAGCCGATCACGAGATCAGCCGGAACGAGTTCTTCGAGCGCGGCTGGCGGCACGCCGTCGGCTTCGACCACACGATCGCCGGAACGGCGTCGCAGGTGGCGGACGCCCTGGAGGAGAACTTCGCGGCCACGGGGGCGCGCGGCGGCTACATGGTCGGCAACCCGCTGAGCATGCCGGCGTCGTACGCCGAGGTGACCGAACTCCTCGTGCCGGAACTCCGGCGCCGTGGCGCGATGGGCGAGCCCTACCAGGGGCGGACCCTCCGCGAGAACCTGGCCCGGTGAGCGCGCATCGGCCGGCGACGGCGTCGGGTCGCCCGCCGGCCGATGCCCGTGCCGTCGACCCAGCGGACGACGCCGGTCGGCAGCGCACGTCGGTCACCGCGCAGACGCTGCTGATCTGTGCGCTCATCGGCACCACCCAGATGACCTGGGGGACGATCGTCCCGGCACTCCCGCTCTACCTCGAGCGCTTCGGTGCAACAGCGCTCGTGCTCGGCCCGATCATCGCGGCCTTCGGCTTCGGTCGTGCGATCGTCAACATCCCGGCCGGCATCGCGTTGCGCTGGTGGCGGCCTCGGCCGTTCCTGCACATCGTGTGCTGGCTCCTCGTCATCGTCACGGCGGCCACCGGGCTCAGCCCCACGGTGCCGGTGCTCGTCGCGGCGCGCGTCGTCGCAGGGCTGCTCGGCGGTGCGGCGATCACCGTCGGTTTCGCGGTGCTCGTCGCCGGTGCCCCCGCCGATCGACGTGGCCGGGTGATGTCGACGGCGACGGCCGTGCAGATGTCCGCCGGTGCGCTCGGCGCGTTCCTCGGTGGCCTGGCGCTCAGTGTGTTCCCGCTGCCCGTCGCCTTCGCCGTCGCGGTGGTGCCGCTCGTGGGATGCCTGCTGTGGGACCTCGCCCGCCCGGCCACCACCTACTGGGCGGTGCCGATGCGGGTGCCGGCGCGATCACGCGCCACCGTGCTGCCGACGCAGCCGCCGCTGCCGCTCCGAGGCCAGCGATCGCGGGTCACCTCGCTCATCGTGGCGCTCGCGCTCGCCTCCGTCGCCGCGTTCTTCGCACGGTTCGCCGGTGAGCAGGGGCTCATCCCGCTCCTCGGCTACGCCATCGGCGGCCTCACGCCGTTCACGCTCGGCCTCGCCCTCGCTCTCGCGACGATCGTCTCACTCGGCGTCGTGCTCGGCATCGGCCGACTGCTCGACCGGGGCGGACTCGTGTGGGTGTTCCTGCCGAGCATCGTGATCTCGGCGTTGGCGATGCTCGTGTTCCCGTTCGCCGCAGGCCCCGTGTCGTACGCGCTCGTGATGCTGCTGTTCCTCGTGACCGCGTGCGTCGCGAGCGTCGTCCCCTCGGTGCTCATGAGCCAGGCGATCCCCCCGGAGCGCAGCGGCTTCGTCGTCGGGGTGACCCGGACCGCGGGGGACGCCGGCGCCGTCGTCGGGCCGCTCGTGGCGCTCGCCGTGTACGACGGGTTCGGCGCACTCCCGGCCGTCGGCGTGATCGCAGCCGTCATCCTGCTCGGGAACGCGCCGCTGGTGTGGTGGCTGCTCGCATCTCGACAGGCTCGATGACCGACTGGCTCGACGACCGGTCGGCTCCGGACATTCCACAAGGGCATGGACTCCACCGCGCAGCATGTGTACGGTGTCCACATGGCTGTCGAGGACGCGACCCCTGACACTCCCCCCATCGAGGATCCCGGCGCTCCGGATCAGCTCGACGACGCAGCGCGCCCGCAGTGGCGTCGCGACGTCGCGATCTTCCTCTCCGGCCAGACCGTGTCGTTGTTCGGTTCGATGCTCGTGCAGTACGCCATCATGTGGCATCTCACGCTCGAGACGAAGTCCGGCGTCGTGCTCGCCCTCGCGGCGGTCGCCGGCTTCCTGCCGCAGGCGATCGTGTCGATCTTCGGTGGGGTGTGGGCGGACCGGCTCAACCGCAAGCTGCTCATCATCCTCGCCGACGGGTCGATCGCCGTCACGACCCTCGCCCTCGCGATCTTCCTCCTCAACGGTGTCACCGACCTCTGGCTCATCTTCCTGACGCTCGCGATCCGCTCGGTCGGAGCCGGCATCCAGATGCCTGCGGTGTCGGCGCTCATCCCGCAGATCACGCCCACCGACAAGCTCATGCGGGTGAACGGCATCAACGGGTCCATCCAGTCGGCGATGATGCTGCTCGCGCCGGCCGCCGCCGGGGCGCTCTACGCGAGCGCATCGCTCATCGCGATCTTCTTCGTCGACGTCGTCACCGCCGCGATCGGCATCGGTCTCCTGCTGCTCGTCCCGGTGCGAACGCTCGTCCGGGCGGGGGAGCGGCCGGGCTACTTCGCCGACCTCGTCGAGGGTGTCCGGTACGTCTGGCACCACGGCTTCGTGCGGTGGCTCCTCATCCTCTTCGCGATCGTGTTCCTGCTCATCGTCGCCCCGTCGTACCTGACGCCGCTCATGATCGCGCGGACGTTCGGCGACGAGGTGTGGATGCTCACGGTGAACGAGATCGCGTTCAGCATCGGCATGGTGGGAGGCGGTGCGATCATCGCGATCTGGGGCGGCACGAAGAACCGGGTGCTGCTCATCGTCGGGTCGTCGGTGGTGTTCGGAGTGCTGTCGATCGGTCTCGGGCTCTCGACGAACCTCTGGGTGTTCTTCGGCTTCATGTTCCTGCTGGGGCTCGCGGTGCCGTTCTTCTCCACCACCTCGATGACGCTGCTGCAAGAGCGCGTGGAGCCCGAACGTCAGGGTCGCGTCTTCGGCTTCGTGGGCATCGTGATGGCAGTGTCCATGCCGATCGGCATGGTCGTGTTCGGGCCGCTCGCCGACGTCGTCTCGGTGGAGTCGTTGCTCGTCGTCGCCGGGATCCTGACGTTCGCCGTGGTCGCGATCGCAGCGCTCGTGCCGTCCGGTCGTCGAGCGATGGCGGCGGTGCGCGAGCAGCCGTAGCGAATGCCGGCAGCAGGAGATGCGCACCGGGGAAGCATGGAGGGTGCTCAGAGGTCCCGTCGTCGCGCCGATGTCCTGCTGTCCGGCGCAGGCTGGTCGGTGAGCTGCGCTGCGTAACCCTCGCGGAAGGTGGGGTACCGGTAGGTGAAACCGGTGCCCCGCAGGGCCGTCGCTGCGATGCGTTTGCCGCGACGGCGTTCCTCGAGGGTGCGGCCCGCGTCGTCGAGCCGCGGGGGAGCGACGCCGAGGCGGTCCGCGAGATGGTCGACGACGTCGGACAGGAGCGCCGGTTCCTCGTCGATGCCGGCGACGACGGCCGGCAGCGCTTCCGCTGGAAGATCGAGCAGATGCAGGACGACGGCTGCCGCGTCATCACGGTGGATGCGGTTCGTCCAGCCTGACGACCGGGTGACGGCACCGGCACGCACCTGGTCGACGAGCATCGTCGAGGCCGGACCGTAGAGGCCGCCGAAACGCACGCAGCTCGCCTCCGGGACAGCTGCGCGGATCGCGCCCTCTGCGGCGAGGAGTGCGTGGCCCGTGCCGGTGGCCGGTGTCGCAGGGCTCGCATCGTCGAGCTCCTCGCCGGCATCCTCGCCCCAGACCGCGGTCGAGGAGACGAAGACGATGCGCGGTGGAGTGGGGAGGGTCGAGGCCGCGTCGAGCAGGTGGCCGATGCCCCCGCGGTAGAGCGCGTCGTAGGCCTCGACGGAGCGGGCGCGCGGTGCGAGGGCGACCACGATCGCCGAGGTGTCGGTGGGAAGGGTCGGCGTCTCGGCGATGAGGTCGACCGCGGCGTGGGTGAGACGCCCCGCGACGCGCTCAGGGGCTGAGGAGGGCTCGGGTGCGGTGGGCGTCGCTGCTGTCCGCCGGAGCCCGAGGACGTCCTGGCCACGCGCGGTGAGTCGCGCTGCGACATCCGATCCGAGCTTTCCGAGTCCCACGATCACGATCGTCATCGCTCAACCGTAGCGATGCAGGGCCGCCACTCGAAGTTGTCTCGTTCTAACCCTGTCTAGGATTGACCGCATGATCCAGCACACCGTGACCTTCTCGCTCGTCCACGACCAGGACTCCGACGCCGAGCGCGACTTCCTCGACACCGCCGCGCGGGAGCTCGCCGCGATCCCGGGCGTCACCGACTTCGCCATCTCCCGCCAGGTGAGCCCGAAGAGTCCGCTCGCCTTCCACTTCTCGATGGCCTTCGCCGACCAGGCCGCCTACGACGCCTACAACGTCCACCCGGCGCACGTCGCGTTCGTCGAGGGTCGGTGGGTGCCCGAGGTGTCCGACTTCCAAGAGCTCGACTTCGTCGCGCGCTGAGACGGTTCCGCGGGCACGTGCCGCTCGCGTCGGCACTGACGAGGGCTCGGGGCGCGTCGTGCAAGGAGCGCCCGAGGGTCGGGCGAGCGCCAGGGTGCGCAGATAATGGGTGACGTGCCTGCTGTCGCCGAGTTCATCGATACCGCGTTGCGGTACGAGGGCGATGGGTACCGTGCGGCCGACATCGTCGAGCGGCTTGGTGGTGGGCTCGGATCCTACGGTGCATCGGTCGGTGCGGTCCGCGGGACAGTGCGCGACGCGCTCAGGAAGTTCCGCGGTCTCGACCATGACGAGGTGACGGCACTCGCCTCCGAACTCTGGGAGGAACCGGTCTTCGAGCGACGGCTCGCGACTATCGTGCTGCTGCAATCGAGCGTCGGGCTCCTCCGGCACACCGATCTCACACGCATCGAGGGTTTCCTCCGATCGGGGCGACTGGCAGAGCTCGCCGACCCGCTCGCGAACGACGTCGTCGGTCCGCTCCTCGCGCATCTCGATGGCGCGCCTCGAGCCAAGGCCGAGGCTGTCCTCGACCGATGGATGCGCGACGAGCCGTGGCTGCGACGCGCGGCGCTGATCGCTCCGATCCGAGAGCTGCGCGCCGGAACCGGCGATGTCGAGCGTGCGATGCAGCGTCTCGCGACGGCGCTCGACGGCCTGCAGCGACCGGCCCCGATCGCCGTCGTGAGTGCGGCGGCGGAACGTCTGCGCTCGGTCCTGTAGCGCGGCGCGAGCATTCGTGCCGACACCGGTCGTGATCGGGGCCGCTCACTGGGTCAACCGGTGGCGCCGCCGATGATCGCTGGACGTTCGTGTGGATCGCCGGGCGAGACGAAGGTCACCGCCTGGGCGCGAATCATGTCGATCGCCTCCGCGTCGAACTGCACCGTTCCGCTCCACTCGGAGCCGGCCGGGAGGTACTGGTGGGCGTTCTGGACCTCCACGATCTCGTGGTCGTCTGCAGTGCCCTGGAACGCTGTCGCATCGATCGTCACGTACCGGCCCTCGTCGCAGGAGACGGTCCAGGAGACCTCGCGCTGCACGTGATCGGCGGTCATCAGCAGCACGACGCAGCCGGGGGTCGCCGGGTCGCGCGGCGCCGCCTCCGACGCGGCGAGGCCCGGACTGGCGAGGGTGAGCAGTGATGCGATGGCGATGGTGGTGGTCTGGAACATCTGGTTCTCCTTCATCGGCTGACCGGAAACACCGGAAGGCAACACGGTACACCGGAATACTCATATATGAGAACGGATTATTTCGGTCGACGGTGACCATCGCTGCGGCCAGGGCTCGATCGACGCTGTCCCGGTGGGGGCGTCGCCGCACGCCGGGGGTGTTGCCGCCGGGCCGGGGCCCGGTCAGACCTGGCGGAAGTCGATCCCGAGGAGGCTTGCGGCTGCGCGGTAGTCGGCTGCGCGGTGTCCGAGGGAGAGCGACCAGTGGTGACCGATGCCCGTCGCGCTCCACTCGTCCACCCAGACGCCGGGATCGCGTCCGAAGTCCACGCGGCTCGTCGTGTTGCCGATCTCGAGCAGGGGGCCCGGGACCACGGTGCCCTCGGAGGCGACGAACGCGAGAGAGCCGTCACGGTCCTGACCGAGGCCGAGCAGTGTGACCGGTCCCTGGCGGACGTCGAACTCGACGCTCACGCCCCAGCCGCGCTTGCCGTGGTAGACGCCGAGGCCGCGCAGCAGCGGGTCTCGCGACGAGACGGCGAGGTGCGCCGGACCGTCGTGCCCCATCTCGACGACGTCGTCCTCGAAGTTGAGCGCCTGGATCTCGCAGAACGACCCGCCTGCTCCCACGACCTGCGTCGCGAGCTGCGCGACCGTGGTCCGCAGTTCGTACTCGCCCGTCGTCGGGATGCCACGAGCCGTGAGGAGTGAGGCACCGAGGATCATGCCGGCGCCCAGTCGCTCGTGCTGCTCGCCGTCACGGCCGCGGTGGTAATAGGCCAGGGTGTCGAGCGCGAACTCGTCGACGAGGCGGTCGAGGCCCACCGACACCTTCGCACCCCAGGCGAAGTCGTCGTCGACCACGGTGTCGTCGAGGGTGAAGATCTCGCGCGCGAGGGCCATGCGGTCGGCGACCTGCGCGTCGGTCACCTCGTCGACGAGCACTCGCAGGTCGTCGAACTCCACGACCTCGACGTGCGAGCCGAAGGTGGTCGGGAGCAGGGTGAGATCGGTCGAGACGTCGAGCATGCCCGGGTAGACGTGTCCCATGAGGCCGTGCCGGGCGTGGCGGAGGGCTGCGCGGACATGCGCTGCGCGGATCCACTGCGAGATGCGCTCCCATGCCGACTCCTGCCGCAGCCAGCCCGACACCGAACGGAACGGGATGCCGGCGCGACGGAACACATTGCCCACCTCGGGCACCGGGCACTGCCCGCAGTAGGCGAGCCAGGCGCCGGTGTCGAACGAGGCGTGGTCCATCTTCTCGGTGGGCTGCAGGTCGATCACCAGGACCGGTGTGTTCGCCCGCTGGGCGATCGGCAGCACCATCGAGGAGGTGAGGTAGGTCGTGAGGAAGAGGACGATCAGGTCGCAGTCGCCCTGACGGAGGCGCTCGGCCGCGGCGTCGCCCTCCTGCGCGTCGGAGATGAAGCCCACATCGACGACCTCGGCGTCCATCTGCTGGAAGCGTTCGGAGACGTAGCGTGCCGACTCCTGCAGCTGCGGGAGCAGCTCGGGGAACTGCGGCCAGTAGGTGCCGAGGCCGCCCGCGACGAGGCCGATGCGCGGCTTGCGGCGTTCCTTCGGCGTGAGGAGCGGGTGGACGGCGGTGTCGTGGGTCATCGTTGATCCTTGGTTCGGCGTGGGGCGAAGAATTTAATCGATTAAATCCTGGGATCGACTGTACTCGCGTCGCCACCACGTGTCGAGCATCGATCTCGTTCCCTGGGCTGCTTCCCTCGCCTCGGGAGTCATTTCGGCGGCTCGATCCAGCCGAGCAGGTTCCGCTCCGGCGGTGTCGACTCAGGTCGTCAGCGGCGCCGACTCACGGACGACGAGGTGCGGTTCGAGCGTCCGGGTGACGTGCACGTGCGAGCTGCGGTCGGCACCGAGCTCGGCGAGGAGGATCTCGACGGCGACATGCCCGAGCTCGTCCTTCGGCTGCTCGACGGTCGTGAGCGGCACGCGTCCGTCGGCGGCGAGCGAGAGGTCCCCGTACCCGACCACTGAGACGTCCACCGGCACATCGAGGCCGCCGCCGTTCAACCCGCGGATGACGCCGAGTGCGAGCTGGTCGTTGGTGCAGAAGACACCGGCTGTCGTGGGACGCGTCGCGGCGATCTCCCGACCGGCGGCGATGCCGGCGGCGACAGTCATCTCGGCGACGGTGATCTCGTGCAGTGCATCCGGATCGAGTCCCGCAGCGGTGAATGCGGCTCGCGCCCCCGTGCGGCGGTCGGTGCACTGCGGGATAGCGAGATCACCGTTGACGAGCGTGAAGCCGCCTCCGTCGGTGGAGCGGGCACGTGCCCGCACTCCGGGCGCGTCGTGCAGGGCCTGCCGCGATCGCGCAGGAGCACCAGGCGTCGGGGCATGTGCCGGGCCGCGGGTCTCGAGCAGGTGGGTCATCGCGAGTCGGCCACCGTGCACATCGTCGATCGCGACCGAGCAGCCCGTTCCCTCGGGAGCGGTCCGGTCCATGAGGACGAGTCGGCTGCCGACCCGGCGGAGCTGCGCGAGCCGGGAGGCGTCCGCGCTCAGCGGGGCGACGAGTGCCCCGGCAGCTCGATGCTCCGCGAGCATCTCGAAGTGCCGGAGCTCCAGGTCGGCGTCGTCGTGGCTCACACAGAGCGCGACCGTGTACCCGCGTTCGGCCGCGGCCTCGGTGACCCCGCGCGCGATCGCTGAGTAGAACGGATTGGCGATGTCGGGGATGACGAGGCCGATGAGCCGGTTCGTGCCCTGTCGCAGTGTCGCGGCGGCGCGGTTGGGAACGAAGTCGAGCTCCTTGATGGCGGCGAGCACCCGTTCACGGGTGGCCGGCGCGACGATCTCCGGACGGTTCAGCGTGTTCGAGACGGTCGCATTCGAGACCCCGGCGAGCCTGGCGACGGCGGCGAACCCGATGTCGTCCTTCGCCATGCCGTGCCTCCCGCGTCATCTCCGAGCGTAGCGGGCGTCGCCTGCCCGGCCGCCTCGCCGGCTCGCCGGCGAACCCTTCGAGAGCGGGCGACCTTTCTCAGGAGAGTCGCGGCGTGTCGGGTCTCCAGACGCCCGACACGCCGGAACGGTCCTGAGAAAGGTCACGAGACGATCGGTCGAGTGGATGGTCCGCCGACGACCGATGCTGGTCAGGCTTCAGGGCAGCGTGTGCCCCGCGGCAGTGAACAGGCGGTACCACTCCTGGCGCGAGAGCGCGACGTCGGAGCCGGCCGCGGCCTCCTGCACGCGCGACGGCGTGGTGGTGCCGAGCACGACCTGGATGTTCGCGGGATGCCGGGTGATCCATGCCGTCGCGATGCCCATCGGCGTCACCCCGTGCGTCGCGGCCAGCTCGTCGAGCACCTCGTTCAGCTCGGCGTAGTGCTCGCGGTCGCCGAGGAACACCCCCGTGAAGAACCCCGCCTGGAAGGGCGACCACGCCTGCAGCGTCATGCCCGTGAGGCGGCTGTAGTCGAGGATGCCGTTGTCGCGGTCGATCGACTGGTCGAGGCCCGCCATGTTCGCGGCGACACCCGAGGCGATGATGGGCGCGTGCGTGATGGACAGCTGCACCTGGTTGGCCACGAGCGGCTGCTCCACGGAGCCCTTCAGCAGCTCGACCTGTGCCGGCGTGTGGTTCGAGACGCCGAAGTTCCGGACCTTGCCCGATGCCTGCAGCGCGTCGAACGCCGACGCGACCTCCTCGGGTTCGACGAGGGAGTCGGGGCGGTGCAGGAGGAGGAAGTCGAGGTAGTCGGTCTTCAGCGCCGCCAGCGACTCGTCGACGGTGCGGAGGATGTGCTCCTCCGAGAAGTCGAAGAAGCCCGGACGGATGCCGACCTTCGACTGGATCTGGACCTGCTCGCGCTCGGCGGAGGTGAGGGTGATCGCCTCGCCGAAGCGGCGCTCGCAGCCGTGACGCTCGGAGCCGTAGATGTCGGCGTGGTCGAACACGGTGACACCGGCGTCGCGAGCGGTGTGGAAGAGGGTGCGGATCGACTCGTCGTCGAGGTCTTGGATGCGCATGAGTCCGAGGATGATGCTCGAGGCGGTGAGCTCGGTCTGGGGCAGGGGGATGGTCTTCATCCGTCCATCCTCGCGGTCGCCGCCGACAGACGCCAGCCATCGCAGCCGAATGTGGACATCGGGGCCGTTCTCCACAGCGCCTGCCTAGGATTGGGGCATGTTCCTGTTGTCGTTGCTGCTCATCATCCTGACGATCGTCGCGCTCATCGACGTCGTCGGGCAGCCCGATCCCGTGGTCAGGAACCTCCCCAAGATCGTGTGGGTCCTGCTCATCGTGTTCATCCCACTGATCGGCGTCGTGCTGTGGTTCACGCTCGGCAAGGACTGGTCGAATAGTCGGATCAAGCTCCCGGAGCGTCGTGCGCGCAGGCGTCCCGGCCCCGCCGACACATGGTCGCCACCGACGCCCTCGCAACCTGATCGTGCCGTGAGCGACACCGAGGAGCAGCTCGCCGCCCTCGAGCGCGAGATCCAGGCGGCCGAGGACGCCGAACGCATCCGCAAGCTCGAACTGGAGCTAAACCGACCCGAACCCGACCCCGAGGACGACGCCAACCCCCGCACGTGAGTACTGCCCTATCACAGGAGTCCGCCGGCGTGTCGGCCGGATCCGGCCGCGACGCGCCGAGGCGCTCCTGAGATAGGGCAGTGCTGGTGGTGCGGGCAGTGCTGGTGGTGCTGGTGGTGCTGGTGGTGCTGGCGACTCCTAGAAGTCGTAGTCGTCGATGTTCTTCGCGTCGAAGGTGGTCGGCGGGCCGACGATGACGGTGCCGTCGGCGCCCACCTCACGGTCGCCGAGGTCGCCGGCCTTGAAGGTGTCGCCCTCCTTGCCCGTGATCGTGCCGTCGGCGAGTGCCTTGCCGGCGAACGCGGCGACGTAGCCGAGCTGAGCCGGGTCCCACAGTGCGAACGCGGTGACGGTGCCGTCCTTCACGAACGGACGCATCTCGTTCGGCAGGCCGAGACCGGTCAGTGCGACCTTGCCCTTGTACTCCGAGGTGGAGAGGTAGCGGGCCGTGGCGGCGATACCGACCGTCGTTGGCGAGATGATGCCCTTCAGGTTCGGGTGCGCCTGCAGCAGGCCCTGGGCCTCCTGGAACGACTTCGTGTCGTCGTCGTCGCCGTAGACCTTCGCGACGAGCTTGATGTCCTTGTAGTCCGGGTTGGAGGCGAGCTCCTCCTCCATGTACTTGATCCACTCGTTCTGGTTCGTCGCGTTGGCCGTGGCCGACAGGATCGCGATCTCGCCGGAGCCGCCGATCTGCTCAGAGATGAGCTTCGTCTGGATGAGGGCGACGTCCTTGGCGACGACCTGGGAGATGAAGACGTCGCGGCAGTCCTTGCTCGTGTCGGAGTCGAACGCGACGATCTTCGCGCCGCCGTCACGGGCCTCCTTGAGAGCCGGGCAGACGGCGTCGGGGTCGTTCGCCGCGATGACGATGACGTTCGTGCCGGCCTGCGTCTCGGCGTTGATGAACGAGACCTGGCTGGACGCGCTCGCCTCCAGCGGGCCGACGACCTCGGTCGCGGTGAAGCCAGCGGCCTTGGCGCCGTCCTTGCCGCCGCCGAGCACGACGTCGGTGTACGGGTTGTTGAGCTGCTTGGGGATGAAGGTGATGCTCTCCGCAGCACCGGCGCCGCCGGAAGCGGAGTCACCTGAACCTCCGGTGGAGCACCCCGTCGCGATGAGCGCGAGCGATGCTGCTGCGGCGATGAGGGCCGCTGCGCGACGGGCCGAACGGCCTGATGCGCGGTTTCGAATCGACTGCATTGTCTGTTCCTTTCTGGATACGCCTGGTGCTGTGGCGTGGGTTCGCCCGTGGTGCGCGCCGATCGCGATGATCAGTGCTGGGGCAGGCTGCGTCGGATCCGACGGTGGTGGTTCCACTGTTTGACGGATTCGAAGATACTGGGGCCGACCACCGAGGCGATCAGCAGGGTTCCGGTGACGATGATGAGCACGACGTCGGAGACGCGGCCCAGACGGAGCGCGTAGTTGATGGTGCCGATGAGGAGCACACCCGCGACGACGCCCGGGATGGAGCCCTTGCCGCCGAAGATGGAGACGCCGCCGAGGAGGACCGCCGCGATGACCGCGAGCTCGAGTCCCGAGGCGTTGTCGCTGCGGGCGCTGGAGTAGCGGAGCGTCCAGAAGATGCCGGCGAGGGCCGACACACCACCGGTCGCGACGTACAGCCAGAACTTCGAGCGGGCGACCTTGATGCCGACGAAGCTGGCGGCTTCGGTGCTGTACCCGAGCGCGTAGAGGCCGCGACCGAAGGGGGTGAGGTGGAGCAGCACGCCGAAGGCGAGGACCACGACGAGCACGCCGAGCATGACGACGGGGATGCCGGTGGAACCGATCTTCGAGGTGAAGAATGCGGTGAGGTCCGGTGGGAAGTTCGCGACCGCGTTGTCGCCGATGACGACGAGGGCGAGGCCGCGGAACAGGGCGAGCGTGCCGATCGTCACGGCGAGCGAGGGGAGCCCGACCACCGCGATGAGGAAGCCGTTGAACGCTCCGGCGACGACGCCGACGAGCAGCCCGATGAACAGGACGAGCCAGATGTCCATCCCGCCGCCGGCCCACAGCACACCGATGACGGCGCTCGTGAGGCCGGCGGTGCTCGCCACCGACAGGTCGATCTCGCCCGTGATGATGACGAGCGTCATCGGCATCGCGATGAGGAGGATCGGGATGACGTCGAGCAGGAGGAAGCCGACCGTCACCGGTGAGGCGAAGCGCGGGATGAGCAGGCAGGCGCCGATGACGACGACGAGCAGTGCGTAGATCATGATCGCGTCGCGGCCGAGCAGGATGCGCGAAGCGCCGGTCCGGCCCTTGGGTTCGGCCACCAGGACGCCCGTGGTGTCGGTGCCGAGCGGGCCGGCACCCTTGGTGAACGGAGCCTTCGGGGCTGTCGGGGTCTTCAGATCAGACATCGCGTGCCTCGCTCATTCGCAGTTTCTTGGCCGTACGGAGGCTGGCGACGCGATCGATGATGATCGCGGCCAGGATGAGGATGCCCACGATCGCCTGCTGCCAGAACTTGTCGACGCGCAGCGCGGTGAGGGCACTCGTGATGGTGGTGAGGAGGATCGCGCCGATCGCGGCACCTGCGACCGAGCCGCTGCCGCCGAAGATCGCGACCCCACCGACGACGGCCGCCGCCACGACGTCGAGCTCCATGCCGGTTCCGGTCGTCGCACCCACCGAGTTGAAGCGCGATGCGTACAGCACCCCGGCGAGACCGGCGAGCAGGCCGTTCGCCAGGAACGCGAGGAAGACACGGCGGGCGACGGGGATGCCGAACAGCTTCGCCGCGTCGGGGTCGGAGCCGATCGCGTACAGGTCGCGTCCGGAGCGTGCCCCGGCCATGTAGATCGCGACGATCACGACGACGACGATCGCGATGAGCGTGATCACGGGGAAGCCGAGCACGGTGTCGACGGAGAGGTTGCCGAACGCGTCGGGTCGGTCGTCGGCGAAGTACTGGGTGCCGCCCGCCCACGCGTTGTTGAGGCCCCGGTAGATGTAGAGCGTGCCGAGGGTGATGACGAGCGCCGGGACCTTCGCGAGGGTGACGAGCGCACCGTTGATCGCGCCGAGCGCCGCCCCCAGCAGCATCGCGATGAGGAACACGACGATGATCGGCAGGTCCGTCGTCGCGAACATCGTGCCGGTCGCGAACGCGACGAGGCCGAGGATCGAACCGACGGACAGGTCGACGTTGCGGGTGATGATGACGAGCGCTTGGCCGACGGCGAGGATGATCATGATCGTCGCGTTGAGGAGGAGGTCCTTGACGCCCTGCGCCGACAGGAACAGCGGGTTCGCGAGGTAGGTGACGAGCACGAGGACGACGAGCGCGATCGTCACGGGCACCTCGCGGAGGCGCAGGATCGAGGCGAACGGCCCCGAGGTGCGTTCGGTCGCCACGGTGACGGGTCCGCCTCCCGGTTTCGTTGCGGTGGTGTTCGTCATCGTGCGCCTTCCAGGGATCCGGTGGCCGCGTGCATCACGGTCTCAGGTGTCGCGTCCTCGCGGGAGAGCTCGGCGGTGATGCGGCCCTCGTGCATGACGAGGACGCGGTCTGCCATGCCGAGGACCTCGGGCAGCTCGGAGGAGATCATGAGGATCGCGATGCCGCGACCGGCGAGTTCGGAGATGAGGCGGTGGACCTCGCTCTTGGTGCCGACGTCGATGCCGCGGGTGGGTTCGTCGACGATGAGGAACCGGGGCTCGGTGGCGAGCCATTTCGCGAGGACGACCTTCTGCTGGTTGCCGCCGGAGAGGGTCGAGACCGGATACTCCTGCGAGCCGGTCTTCACCTGCAGGCGGGTCGACCATTCCTCGGCGGCAGCGCGCTCCTTGCGCCCGGAGATGAGTCCGAACGTCGCGAGCTTGTGGCGGAGGGTGAGGGTCGCGTTCCTGGCGACCGACAGGTCCATCACGAGGCCCTGTTTGCGGCGGTCCTCGGGGACGAAGCCCATGCCGGCGTCGATCGCGGCTTGTGGGTCGCCTGCCTTCACGGCTGCGCCGCCGATGGTGACGCGACCGGTGTCGTACGGGTCGATGCCGAAGACCGCTCGGGCGACCTCGGTGCGTCCGGCGCCGACGAGGCCAGCGAGTGCGACGATCTCCCCCGACCGCACCGTGAACGAGATGTCGGAGAACACGCCCGCGCGGGACAGCCCGTCGACGGTGAGGACGGCGTCACCGATCTCGGCGTCCTCCTTCGGGAAGAGGGTGGCGATGTCGCGTCCGACCATCTGCCGGACGATCGCGTCGACCGTGGTCTCGCTCGTGACGTGCGTGGCGATGTAGCGACCGTCGCGCATGACCGTGATGCGGTCGCACAGCGCGAAGACCTCCTCGAAGCGGTGGGAGATGAACATGATGCCGGCGCCGGCGTCGCGCAGGCTGCGCGCCACCTGGAAGAGGCGGTCCACCTCGACACCCGAGAGGGCGGCGGTCGGTTCGTCCATGATGAGGACCTTGGCGTCGAGTGAGATGGCCTTGGCGATCTCGATGATCTGCTGGTCGGCGATGGAGAGCCCCTCGGCCACGCGGTCGGGGTCGATCTGGACGCCGAGGCGGTCGAACAGGGCCCGGGCGGCCTTGCGCATCGCACCGGTGCTGATGAGGCCGAGGGAGTTCTTCGGCTGACGGCCGATGAAGATGTTCTCCGCGACCGTGAGATCGGGGAAGAGGGTCGGCTCCTGGTAGATGACGGAGATGCCGGCGGCCTTGCTGTCGGCGACGTTCCGGAACGCGACGGTGCGACCGTCGAGCGCGAAGTCGCCCGCGTCGGGCGTGTAGAGGCCGGCGAGGATCTTCACGAGCGTCGACTTGCCCGCACCGTTCTCGCCGACGAGGGCGTGGATCTCGCCCGCCTCGATCTGGATGGTGCCGTCGGCGAGCGCGACGACGGGGCCGAAGGTCTTGGCCGCTCCGATGAGGGAGAGCGCTGGGGCGCCGCCGGGTTTCGAGTCGCGTCCGGAGGATGTGGCTCCGGAGCGCTCTGGCTGCGCTGGGTGGTCGATCGTCATTGAGGGTCCGTTCCTCCACGGTGAGGTGCTCGCTCCCGACGGTGGCGGGGAGTCGTTTCGCGTGGCGCCGGTCGGCGGGTTGTGAATCGATTCAGAGTCGGGAGCAACTGCACTGTATGGCGGCTCCCCCGCGGTGGGCAAGGTCGATCGCCCCTTCCTGACAGGACCTTCAGAAACGCCCGCGGCCCTGTCTCGCCTAGGCTGTGGATGCTCGACGACGACAGGAGGGACGACCGTGCGGATCCTCGTCGTCGATGATGAACGCGAGATGGCGGGCCTGCTGTCCCGCGGCCTCGGCGCCGACGGCCACGAGGTCACGGCGACCTTCGACGGCGCGAGTGCCATCACCTCGGCGACTGAGGCGGCCTCCGCGGAGGCCGGATTCCAGGTCGCCGTCGTCGACGTCATGCTCCCGGGGGTGTCCGGGTTCGCCGTCTGCCGGGCGCTCAAGGACCTCGACCCGACGCTCGCCGTGATCCTGCTCACCGCCCGCGACGCCGTCGACGACCGGGTGCGCGGGCTCGACGCCGGCGCCGACGACTACATGATCAAGCCGTTCGCCTTCGCCGAACTCGCCGCCCGCATCCGGGCCGTCCGACGCCGAGACGCCCTGACCGTGCAACCACGGTTCGACGTCGGCGGACTGAGCGTCGACCTCCACCGCCACCGTGCGCGGGTCGGCGACCACGACGTCCCGTTGAGCGGCACCGAGTTCGACGTCCTGCGGGTCCTCGCAGCCGAGCCCGGCGTCGTCGTGCCCCGCAGCACCATGCTCCGCGAGGTGTGGGAGACGCCGGCGAACATCGATCCGAACGTCGTCGACCAGTACATCAGCCGGCTGCGTCGGAAGCTCGATCTCGCCGACGCCGGTGTGCGCATCATCACGAGCCGGGGCGTGGGCTTCTCGCTCGTCGCCGCGGAGAGCTGAACGCGCCGGTGGTGGCGGCACGCACCCGCCGGCGGCACGGCGTACTCGGGACGGACGACGACGCGCCGGTGGTGGTGGCGGCACGCACCGGCCGGCGGCACGGCGTACTCGGGACGGACGACGACGCGCCCAGGGGGGCGACCCCTGCTCGCCGACGACGACACCACGGCATCCGAACCCGTATCGCTGGTGGTAGCCTGCTCATCGCCTTCGTCGTGTCGTTGTTCGCCGGACTCGTGATCAACGCGCAGCTCGAACGCATCGTGCGGGACGGTACCGTCCAGGCGCTCCGGAGCGACGGTGCCCAGTACGTGTTCGCTCTGCAGGCGCGTCCGGACGAGCCGTTGCAGGGCCCAGGGCTCGGCACCCGGATCGCCGTCGTCGCCCCCGACGGGTCGATCCCGGTGTTCAGCCTGCCGACGACGCTCGCAGCGCAGATCCCGGCGCTCGCCGTCCGGGAGGGGGTGTCGACCGCCGACGCCGGCGGTGCCACCTACATCCTGTTGTCGCAGCCGGTGAGCGTCGCCGGGGAGACCTGGTACGTCGTCGCCGGGCGTGACGAGGCCGAGGAGACGACCGTGCTCGTCCAGATGCGGTTGCTGCTCATCGGCTCCTTCGCGCTGCTGGTACTCGGCATCGGTGCCGGTGGGTGGGTGCTCGCGACGGTGTCGCTCCGGCCGGTGACCCGGCTGCGGGTGAGCGCGCAGAGCCTCAGTGAACGATCGACGGCCGAGCTGCTGCCGGTGGGGCGCGCCGATGACGAGATCGCGCAGCTTGCGATCACCCTCAACCACCTCATCGAACGGTTGCGTGCCTCAGCCGAACGCGAGCGGCAGCTGGTGTCGGACGCCAGCCACGAACTGCGGACGCCGCTCGCGATCCTCCGTACCCAGCTCGAACTCGCCCGTCTCGAGGACTCCTCGCGTGAGCAGCTGCTGACCGACATCGAAGGGGCCGAACGGAGTGCGACGAGACTCTCGGCACTCGTGACGTCACTGCTGGAGTTGTCACGGATAGAGGCCGCCACGCCGCCGCCGCTCACCTCGGCAGCAGCGCTCGACGCGGGGGTGCTCGAGGCCGTGGAACGGGCGCGATTCCGCGCGGGTGCGGGTGCGGGTGCAGGTTCACACTCGGGCTCGGGCTCGGGCTCGGTCTCGGGCGGGCGTGATGTCGACGTGCGCATCGATCACGTGGCGTCGCTCGTCGGTGACGGGCTCGGCGCCGGGTACGCGGTCCATGCCGACGACTACGGCCGCATCGTCGACAACCTCACCGGCAACGCGCTGCAGGCGATCGCGGAGCGAGCGGGGACTGCCGACCGCGACTGGGTTCCGGAGTTGATCGTGTCACTCGTCGAGGGAGACGGGATGCTGGTGCTCCGGGTGTCCGACACGGGTGGCGGGCTCGATCCGGCGTTCGAGTCGCGGGCGTTCGAACGGTTCAGCCGGCCCGACGCGACGCGTGCGGCGGGTCATGGTGCGGGCCTCGGGTTGGCGATCGTCGCGGCCATCGTGCGGAACGCGGGTGGCACGATCGAGCTCCGCAACCGTCCCGGCGTCGGCCTGGAGGTCGTCGTGACCCTCCCGGCCGTGCCCGCGCTCGACGCACCCTCTCGTGTGGTCGGTTCCTGATTCAGGAAGCGCTCGGCGCGCCGCGCTGGAGTCGGGCCGACACGCCGCGAGCGTCCTGAGTCGGGAACACGACGAGCCCGATGAAACGACTCAGCGCGTGCGAGAATGAGCCAGCCCGACCGCGAATCAGCCCAGGATCGTGACGGTCCGAGGCGAGCCGACGAGGGGGCAGTGTGAGCGCGAGTGTGAAGGACGTGGCCGCGAGGGCCGGCGTCTCCGTCGGCACCGTGTCGAACGTGCTGAACCGTCCGGAGAAGGTCTCGCCGGAAACGGTCGACCGGGTGCACGCGGCGATCGACGAACTCGGCTTCGTCCGCAACGACGCCGCTCGCCAGCTTCGCGCGGGTCGCAGTCGGAGCATCGGTCTCGTCGTCCTCGACGTCGGCAACCCGTTCTTCACCGACGTCGCCAGGGGTGCGGAGGACCGCGCCGATCACGATGGTCTGTCGATCCTGCTCGGCAACAGCGATGAGAGCGTGAGTCGTGAGCGGGCGTACCTCGACCTCTTCGAGGAGCAACGTGTCGCGGGCGTCCTCATCACCCCGCTCGGCGACGATCTCTCCCGCCTCGCTCGACTCCGCGACCGAGGGACGCCGACCGTGCTCGTCGATCGCCAGACCGAGGATGCGAGCTTCTCCTCGGTGGCGGTGGACGACGTCGCGGGCGGGCGGCTCGCCGTCGACCACCTCATCGGGCTCGGTCGCCGGCGCATCGCGTTCGTGGGTGGGCCTTCGGCGCTGCGTCAGGTCGTCGACCGGCTGGCGGGAGCGACTGAAGCGGTGGAGGACGCCGTCGGTCGTGGCGTCGACGTCCAGCTCGAGCTCGTGTCGACCGAGGCGCTGACGGTGCTCGAAGGGCGGTCGGCCGGCGAGCGCCTGCGTGACCGCGCACGTGACGCCTGGCCGGATGCCGTGTTCGCGGCCAACGACCTCCTCGCGATGGGGGTGCTGCAGGCGTTCAGCATGCTCGGCACCGTGCGGGTGCCGGAGGACATCGCCCTGATCGGGTACGACGACATCGATTTCGCGTCCGCAGCCGTCGTGCCGCTGTCGTCGATCCGCCAGCCGAGCGCGCTCATCGGTACCACCGCCGTGGAGCTCCTCCTCCGCGAGGCGGCTGGAGGCCCCGGAACGGAGCCGGAACAGGTCGTCTTTCAGCCGGAGCTCGTCGTCCGTCAGTCGACTGCGGGCTTCGCCCGCGACTGAGTGCGGCGCCCACGCGGCCCACGCAGCGACGAGTTCGACGCCGACGCCGACGCAGACGACGTCCGTCGGGTTCCGGGTGGCGATCGTGGCACGATGCCCGCGAGCAGCATGCTCGCACGGTGGTCTGCAGCGTGTTCACAGCAGACGCCAAGTGGAGGTTCCTCTCAGCGTCGCCGACGTAGGGTTGCCGTTTCGCCCCCTCGGATCGGTTCACCGGTCGACCGCGGTCATCGAGGTGTGGCGCACCGAGCATGAACCGAGCGCGCCCCCGACGCGACCGAGACCCAGGACGGTACCCGATGACCCGCAAGACTCCCTCGCGCGATCTCGCGCGCCAGCAGCCCGCCGCTGCCCCCGCTCCCGAGCGCGTCGCCCCACGCGCCGGTGGTCGACATGTCGCGCTCAGCCCGCGTGCCGCCCGTCGTGCGGCCCGCCTCGACGATGCGCAATGGGCGGCGTCGGCGGCCGAGGAGCGACGCCACGTCGACCTCGTCCCGGTCACGCCACCGGAGGCTTCGCGCGCGAAGCGTTCGTTCGCGAAGCGGGCCAAGCCGTTCGCGACGTTCGGTGTCATGACGCTCGCGACGGGACTGTTCGTCTCCGTCTCGATGCCGGCCGCCGCAGCAGGGCTCGACGTCGACGCCGCGACCGGCGGGGCGATCCCGTCCGCCGCCACGATGCAGTCCGTCTCGTACGCGGTGCCGTCGACCGCAGCCGACGTCCCCTTCGTGCGGGACGGCTACGCGGCGACCAGCCAGGAGGAGCTCGACGCGTCCGCCGCCGCGGCCGTGTCTGCCGCTGCCGCCGCTGCAGCGTCCGAGACATCCTCCTCCGCCTCGTCCGCTTCCTCCGCGACGTTCGCCGCCCCGGCTGTGGCCCGGTCGGGCGAGGCGATCCTCTCGTACGCGTCGCAGTTCGTCGGCGTCGTCCCCTACGGCAACGGCAACGACCCGTCCGACAGTTTCTCGTGCGACGGATTCGTGCAGTACGTGTTCGCCGCGTTCGGCGTGTCCCTGCCACGCGGTGCCGGCGCGCAGGCGGCGTCCGGCGTGCAGATCTCGGCATCTGAGGCCGTCGCCGGTGACCTCCTCTACTGGGGCGAGGGTCACATCGCGATCTACGACGGTGCGGGCGGCATGTACGACTCGCCCGACTGGGGTCGATACGTGCAGCATCGCCTGAGCATCTGGGGCGACCCGGTGTACATCCGGATCCCCTAGGCGGCAGGCTCACTGAGTCGCCCGGAAGTGTCTGATTCAGCCGCGAAAATGCACAATTCCGGGCGACTCAGCAAGCGGTGACGGTTAGCTTGGAGGGATGACGAGCGACTCCCGCAGCTTCGAGACCGCACTCGGCACGATCGTGGGGCGTGTCGAGGGCGACGTGGTGCGCGCGCTCGGTGTTCCATACGCCCGTGCGGGTCGCTTCGAGGTGCCGGTGCCCACCACCCTGCCGGTCGGCGAGGACGGAGTCGCCGTCTTCCGCGCCTTCGACCGCGCGCCGGCATCGCCGCAACGCACCTCCCGTGTGCTGGCAGCCGTCCTCGAAGGGGCCGGCGACGGCATGGTCGACTCGGAGGACTGCCAGGCGCTCTCGATCACCCTCCCGGCCGACCTCGCCCCCGGCGAACAGGTGCCGGTGATGGTGTGGATCCACGGCGGCGCGTACGTGACGGGCGCGGGCGACCTCGACCTCTACGACCCGAGCGCACTCGTCGCGGAGCAGCGCGTCGTCGTCGTGTCGGTCACCTACCGCCTGGGGATCCTCGGGTTCCTCGGCGACGGTGAGACGATCCCAGCGAACCTCGGCCTCCTCGACCTCATCCTCGCCGTGCGCTGGGTGCACGAGCACATCGCGGCGTTCGGCGGAGACCCCGGATCGGTGACGCTGTTCGGGCAGTCTGCCGGCGGTGACGCGATCGCCCACCTGATGATCAGTGCAGGCGCTGAGGGCCTCTTCCAGCGCGTCATCGTGCAGAGCGCACCACTCGGGATCAGCAGCGGTCGGGCTCGGATGGCGCGGGCGATGATGCAGGCGGCCGGGACGCCGACGCCGGAGACGCCCATCGTCGAGTTGCTGGCACTGCAGGAGCAGGTCGAGCGAGCGGCGCGGCGTTTCGGTCTCCGTGGCGGGATGGCGTTCGGGACGCAATACGGGCACCCGCCGCTGCCCCTGGAGTCTGACCGCGATGCCGCTTGGCGTGAGGCTGCCTCGCGCATCGACGTCCTCATCGGTTCCACGACGGAGGAGACGCGCCTGTACGTGCCGCTCATCCCCGTGTTCGCGAGGGCCACGGCTCTGCCGCTCGTCGGTCGCGGGATCCGGAACGCGCTCGTCGGTTCCACGACGCATCTCACCTACACACGCGATGCGAAGGCGTTCGTGCAGCGGCACCGGGCGGCCGGTGGCCGGGCGACACGCTACGAGCTGAGCTGGGCGCCGACCGGGAGCCCGTTCGGGGCCTCCCACGTCACGGACCTGCCGTTGTTGCTCGGCTCCGAACGCTCCTGGGGTCGCACGGCGCTCATCGGCACGAGCACCTGGGAGGAGGTCGACCGTCGTGGTCGCTTCCTGCGGCAACTCTGGGCGGACTTCGCGCGGCGTGGTGACCTCCCGGCCGATGCGACGGCGGGCCTCACCGACACGATCACCCTGGACCGCGGCTCCGTCGCGCGCTGAGTCGCCCGAAACCGTCCGATTTCGCCGGGAAATCGCACCGTTTCGGGCGACTCAGGCCGCACAGGCGCTCAGGCGCTCAGTAGCCACCGGCGGCGACGAGTTCGAGGCAGGTGCGTGCATGCGCGCGGGAGGCGGGCTCGGTGGGGGCGGACGTGAGGCCGAGGAGTCTGCGCCGGTGCGGTTCGCCGAGCAGGAGGGTGTAGAGCGGCTCTGCCAGTGTGCCGACGTGGGTCGCGAGGAACGCGATCGAGCGCGCAGGCCCTGCGGCGTAGAACGCTGCCGCCACCTCGGGGAAGCGCGGCGATTCCGCGATGACGAGGCGGTGCAGCGCGATGGAGACGTCTGCGTGGAGGGCGAAGACGAGGCGGGTGGTCGCGTCCTCGAGGCTCGCCTCGGACTCGTCGCCACCCTCGGCATCGACCGCGAGGAGATAGCCGTGCTGGCGTTCGACGGCCGCCGTGAGGACGCCGGCGAGGTCGCCGAACCAGGCGTAGATCGTGCGTTTCGTGACGCCGGCGTCGGCAGCGATCGCCTCGATGCTGGTCGCGCCGTAGCCGTCGTCCGTGAACCGGGCGATGGCGGCGTCGAGGATCGCGTCGCGGCGTCGGTCGCGTTCGGCCGCTGTGGGTCTGCCTCGCTTGGTGTCCATGCTGTAATGATACGGTGTCGTTTCATTGTGGCGCACACGACGAAGGGAGTGACCATGACGAGGATCCTGCATGTGGCGATCGTGGACGACTGGGAGGCCAGTCGCCCGTTCGGCGAGTACGAGGTGTCGACGAGGGCGGTGCCGTTCATCGACGCCGGGTTCGTGCATGCGACGACCGCCGACGGACTCCGTGCCGTGCTCGACGACGTCTACGACTCGCTCCACCTGCCGCTGGTCTTGGTTGTTCTGGATGTCGACGAACTCCAAGCCGCCGGCCTCGAGGTCACCCTCGACCCGGCCCCACGCGTGCACGCTCCACTCCCCACCGACGGAACAGCGATCGTCGCAGAACTCCCGCTCGACCGCGACGCGTCCGGCGCGTGGCAGGTGCCGCCGGCGCTCGCCGCCCTGCTCGACTGAGGTGAGTCTGGGCGCTACCCGAGCGCCGGCTTGATGTCGCGGACGATCGCCTCGAGGATGCGGGCGTTGAACTCGACGCCGAGCTGGTTCGGCACCGTCACGAGGACGGTGTCGGCGGCCTGGACTGCGGCGTCTGCGGCGAGCTCCTCGGCGATCCGGTCCGGTTCGCCGATGAAGCTGCGACCGAAACGGGCGAGTCCGCCGTCGAGATGCCCGACCTGGTCCTTCGAGTCGGCCTGCGCGCGGAGTCCGAAGGAGTGGCGGGTCTCGTCGTCGATGAGGGGGAGGATGCTGCGGCTGACCGAGACGCGTGGCGTCCAGTCATGGCCCGCTTCCGCCCAGGCGGCGCGGAACATCGCGATCTGCTCCGCCTGCAGCTCGTCGAACGGCACCCCGGTGTCCTCGGTGAGGAGCGTCGAGGACATGAGGTTCATGCCCTGCTCGGCCGTCCACAGCGCGGTCTGCCGACTGCCGGCGCCCCACCAGATGCGCTGGCCGAGGCCGGGGGACTGCGGCTGGATCGCGAGCAGTCCGTTGGTCCCGGTCATCTGCGGGTTCGCGCGTGCGACACCGGCGCCGGCGATCGCCGCTCGGAACACCTCGGTGTGGGCGCGCGCCACATCGGCATCGGTCTCGTCGTCGCCCGGTGCGTAGCCGAACGACTCAGAACCGCGCAGCGCGGTCTCGGGTGATCCCCGGCTCACGCCGAGCTGCAGTCGCCCGTCGCTGATGAGGTCGGTGGCCGCAGCTTCCTCCGCCATGTACAGCGGGTTCTCGTAGCGCATGTCGATGACGCCCGTGCCGAGCTCGATCCGCGACGTCTTCGCCGCCATCGCGGCCAGGAGCGGGAACGGCGAGGCGAGCTGCCGCGCGAAGTGGTGCACGCGCACGTACGCGCCGTCGACACCGACCTCTTCGGCCGCCACGGCGAGCTCGATGCTCTGCACGAGGGCATCGCGGCCGGTCCGCACCTGCGAACCCGGAACATCCTGCCAGTGTCCGAAGGACAAGAACCCGATCTTCTTCACGTCGGTTACAGCGTCGCGGAGACCTGTTCTATTCCTCTGAATGGACCCGATGCATCCGAGTCCGTCCGGACCTCGAAACGGTGCGTGCCGCTCGTGACCGACACCACTTCGGCCCCTGTCCTGTTGCGAGCGCGATGTCGCGCAGACGGTCTTGCTCCCGGTGCAGCACGCCGCGCCGAGCTTCGAGCTGGACGACGTCGAGGCCGCTGACCACGAACCCACGTTCGGCGCTCTGCAGGGTTCGGTGCGCGGCGCAACCCCTCCTGGCCTCCGCCTGGACCGACGTACGGTGGCGGCATGAGCACTGAAGCAGAGCACACGAACGCAGACGACGCCACGACCGAGGACGTGCTCGGTGCGCGCGGGGACGGGTCGTCGACGAGCGCGAGCAAGGACCCTGAGGACTGGGTCACGGGCGACGAGCCCATGACCGGCCCGCAGCGCAGCTACCTCGACACCCTCGCCCGGGAGGCCGGTGAGGAGTTGCCCGGCGACCTGAGCAAGGCGCAGGCGTCCGAGCACATCGACCGCCTGCAGGACAAGACGGGTCGCGGGCAGTAGGGCGGGCTCCGGTTTCGCCGGCCGGGTCCCTGAGCTTGCCCGGTTTCCTGGGTGTGCCGAAGGACCCGCTCCGCGTTCACTCCGCCATGTCGAGTTCGACGAGATACCCGACGACGCGGTGGTGCAGACCCTCCGGCGGCTCAGCGTGCGCGTCGTTCGTCGCGTCCGTGGCCGGCTGTCGGACGCCGGCGATCGGCGTGAACCGCGGCTCACCGGCGACCGGTTCCACTGAGGTGATCCACTCGGATCGTGAGCCGCCGATCGCGACCACTCCGTTTCCGAAATCGAAGCGCGGAAGGTCGGTGCCGCCGTCCGGTCGTGGTGGTCGCCGGACCCGCGTGGCCAGGTGCGGTGTCGCAACGCTCGACACGCCCCTGACCGTGCCCGACCAACGCTGGTCGCCGCCCTCCTCGTGGTGGGACTCGACGGCGGCGACCTCGGATGCTGCAGCGCCGAGGTACTCGGCCAGCCAGTCGGGCGGCGGGCTTGTCACGGCGAAGTCCATGGTGTCACCGGGCCTGAACGGCTCTCCGCAGCAATCCCATTCCCAGGAGTTCAGCCAGATCCGTCGAATCGCCATCCCTCGACGATAGAGCGTGGCGCCCTTCGACAAGCTCAGGGACCGGTGTGGGACAGGGGCCGGCCGGTGTGGGACAGGGGCCGGTGTGAGGTCAGGACCGGTGTGAGGCAGGAGCAGTCGGTCGGGGAACGAGTGCAGCTCCAGTCGACCGCGCGGGCAGCGGCGCGCGGAGATTCACCCGACGCCGGCGAGTTCCGGAGTGGTCTGATGGTGTCGGCCGTCGGGTGCGCGCCAGTCGAGGTCACCGTTTCCGGTGTGGGTGAGCTCCCATCCGGGGAGGTGTTTGAGGCGGTGATGATGTCGGCAGAGGCACGCGAGATTTCCGACAGCTGTCGTGCCGCCCTTCGCCCATGCGACTGAGTGGTCGAGGTCGCAGGCCCGAGCTCGCCTGCCGCACCCGGGTGCCCGACACGTGGCGTCTCGGAGGCGGACCGCGCGCTGCAGGTCGGCCGGGACGCGGTACTGCTCCCTGCCGACCGACAGGACAGCCCCCGTTTCCGGGTGGGTGAGGACTCGCGTCATGGACGGTGCGGCCGCCGTGAGTCGCGCGGCGGTGTCGGGGTCGATCGGGCCGTAGCCGTCGAGTGTGGCTGGCTCGTCGGTGACCCCGAGCACGCTGAGTGCCGGCACCATGATCTGCACCGTGGCGCGGATGTGGGCTTCGACCGCGACCGGGCGCTCGACGAGCGCTCCGGGGTCGGTCGAGCCGTCGTCAGCCGTCACGACACCCGCGACACCCAACGACACGAACGCGTCCGCACGGAGCTGGCTGAGCGTGCGGTCGTCGCCGGCGGCCCGAGCCGCAGCCGCCACGGTGTCGAGTCGTTCGTGGATGCCGTGCGCGATGGCAGCCGTGGTGAAGAGGTGCAGCCACGCCATGCCGTCGGCCGCTGCCTCGATCTCGACCCGGCGGTCGGCGGCGGAGCGGACGGTACGCGCCCTGATCGACTCGGGGTGGAGGCGTTCCCGCGCGACTCGCGCGCGCTGCTTGAGGCGCGCGGGCGTCGAGCGTTCCGCGATGGGAAGGATGTGTTCGAGGAACCTCGCACGACCCTCGGTGGGGACGCCGTGCAGCTGATCGGTGATGACGCGGGCATGCCCGAGAGCGATCCTCGCCCGCTCCAGGGCGTCGAGCACGGCCGGGGCGCGGTGCACGAGGTCTTCGGCATCACCGATCCGCCGCTGCATGGTCTGCTCGGACGCGCGCGTCGCCATCGACAGCGATGCGCACAGCGAACGTCGGGCAAGCTCCTCGCGTTCAGTGGGGGAGTGGATCTCCGGCACGATCGCGCTCGCCGTGGCGGCGGCGAAGGCAGCCGCTTCGGCCAGCAACCGGGCCTCCCTGGCGTCGAGCGCCGCACGCTCGGCCTCGAGCTCGACCAGGCGATCGCTGAACGAGGCCAGACGCGCGGCGAAGACCTCGTGAGGGTGCTCGCTCGCGACGGTCCGTTCGTGCATGGTTCCACCCAACCATGGACCACTGACATTCGAGATGGTCAGGTGGCGGTGCTGCTCAGACCGCGAGCAGGACGACCCCGCCCACCACGACCGATGCCGCGGCGATCCGCCATCCGGGGCGTCCCTCTCGCAGGACGAACACGCCGAACAACGCGACCAGGATCACGCTGATCTCGCGCATCGGGGCGACGAGGGCGACCGGCGCCATGGTGATCGCCGCGAGCACGAGGATGTACGACATCGGCGAGAGCACGCCGAACGCCAGCAGACGCGCCCAATGCCGCCGGAGGACCGAGAGGAGTTCGCGGTGACGTCGTCCGAGCGCCGCCGAGTACATCGGGATCTCGATGAGCGTGCAGCCCACCATGAAGGCCACCGGCGACAGCTCCCAGGTGCGCACGGCGTGTGCGTCCCAGATCGTGTAGGTGGCGATGGCGACGCCAGTGAGCAGTCCCCACAGCACGCCGGGATCGATGCGGCGACGGCTGGAGGCGGACACATGCATGCCACCGCCGGTGCCCCGGTCGACGAGCCCCACCGCGATGACGCCGACGAGGATGGCGGCGACGCCGACCAGCGCGATCGCGGACGGCCGTTCGCCGAGCAGGATGACGGCCACCACCACGCTGATCGTGGGGCCGGTGCCCCGCGCGGTCGTGTACACGGTCGAGAGCCGTCCAGTCGCGTAGCCCCGTTGCAGCACGAGCATGTAGACGACGTGGACGACCGCCGAGACCCCCGTGCCGAGGAGGAATCCGGCCACGTCATCGGTGCCCAGGCCCCCGGTGAACGGGATGGCGCCCGCCCAGAGGACGGTGCTCACCACGGCACCCCACCAGAGGAACGGCAGGCCGACCCGGCTCACGCCGTGGGCGAGCACATTCCAGGCGGCGTGGCAGACGGCGGCGCTGAGGACGAGGACGATGGCGAGTGACGACACGGGGACCCTTCTACCGGTCGCGGGCGCGACGGCAGGGTCCTCCGGGCTTTTGTCCTGTCAGATGACGGCCGTCGACTGGGCTCCGACCGTGGCGCCGCTCGGACCAGGCGAGCACTGCTGCTCCGGAACCCTAGGCGCTATCGAGATCGACGGTAGCAGAAGCCGTTCACACGGGGAACCGCCGGGTCACGGTTCGAGCTGTCGTCGCATCAGGTAGTTGGTGAGCTTGATTCCACGCCGAACGGGGTGCTGCTCCGCTTCGACGACGAACCCGTGGTGCTCGAAGAACGGTCGAGCGGTGATGCTCACGTCGGCCGAGAGGTGGATGGTGCCCGCCGCACGCGCTCGTCGCTCCGCCTCCGCGATCAGTTCACTCGCCACGCCCTGTCGGAGGAAGCGCGGCGACACGAACATCATGTCGATGTACCCGCTGGAGTCGACGTCGGAGAAGCCGGCCAACGCGCCGTCGATGGTGGCGACGAAGGAATCCCGTGCTGCCATGGAGACGTTCCAACTCGGAGCATCGCGCTCACGAGGCGCGGCCCACGCTTCGACCTGTTCCGTCGAATAATCCGCTGACGCCGTCTCTGTGATCGCCGCGAGGAAGATCGCGAGCGTGCCAGCGGCATCCGCCTCCGTATACGGCCGGAGCGCGATCCGATGCGCCACGCCGCTACCTCGTCTGCGCGATGATCGCCTCGGCGACCGTCTGTGCGCCATCGCCGGAGTTCACGGCGTACAGGGTGTCTCCCACGGTGAAGAAGAGCGGAGAGCGCGGGCCGTCCTCACGCCGTGCGAGGAGCGCGCGTTCGCCGTCCACGGCACCCTCGAGGTCGATGGATTCCAGGGCCGCCCGGATGTCTGGCGTCGCGGCAAGCCCGTCGATGATCGACGCCGCGCCCCGCAGGACGAGGATGTCGGTCGAGCCGAAGCCCTCCGCGAACAGTTCACAGGTGAAGGCGCCGAGTCGGGCGCTCACCGCATCGGCCAGGTCCTCGACCGGCTTCGTCCGCGGGTCGATGAGGGTGTAGCTCGTTGTCGCGTCGCCGTAGCCGAGTGCGCTCACGATCCCCGACTCGTCGAGCCCACCGTCGCACCTCGCATCACCGTCGCGGACGGGGAGTGCAGGCCATGCGAGCTGCGCTGCCGACGCCGACTCCACCGTCGTGAAGGCCGATTCCGCCGCCGTCGCGAGGTTGTCGAGGACCTCGCCGGTCGGTGTGCCCTCGAACCGGCTCCCGGAGCTGGTGAGACCTGAGGACGTGATGCCCAGGCCGACCCATGCAGACCCGACCGGTGCGGACACCCGCCAGCCGGTCTCGCCCGCCGTCGTCGAGGCTTCGACACCGGCGATGGTGCGGGTCTCGTCCGACGGGGTGTCGCCCGCGTACGGTGCCACCCAGTCTCCAGCAGCGTCCGGGAGGATCCGAATGGTCAGGTAGGCCCAGTCGCCGCCTCCGGAGCCGATGAACTGCTGGCCCTCGCCGACACGCCAGGAGCAGGCCAGGCCGCCGGCCGCGGCGAGGGACGCCAGGTCGAGCGCGTCGGACGGTTCCACCGCTTCGGCGACGTCGGCCGGTTCGGCAGCGAGCACCGCCGCCACGGTGTCCTGCGTCACGAGGTCGTCGCACACGAGCGGTGCCGACGATGACGGGGTGTTCGATGCGCTCGTGCCGGGCGATGCGCCGGGCGACGACATCGAGGCGCATGACGTCGTCAGCACCGCCATCGTGATCATCAGTGCGCCAACACCGAACGAACGTCTTCCCGCACCCCTGAATCGCATGCTCCGAGACTATCGATGCGGCTGGCGGAGATCGTGGAGGCGGCTGCCGACGGGGACACCGGCATCCTCCCGCGACCTACTTCGCCGTCAGCGGGGTGATCGACCGGCTCGCCGCGACGGTCTCGCCGTTCTTGCTCCCGCCGATGACCTTGCCCTCGTTGCGGTTGTAGACGAGGTCGTACTCGCTGACGTCGTCGGAGAGCCACGCGCCGATCCAGCCCGTCTGCGACTCGCCGGCGGGAACGGCCTGCAGCGGCGTGTAGCCGGCGGCGGTCATCGCGGTCACGAGCTCCTTCGGGTTGCCCATGCCGAGGGTGATGTAGTCGAGGTTGCCGTCGCGCCTGGTGATGGAGGCGACGGAGGGGTGGACGCTGCCGCCGTAGACGTCGCCGGCCTCGAGCTCCACCTTGATGAGCACCGGGTGCAGACCTGCCGTTGAGCCCTCCGGGGCGGGGAAGTCGGTCACGATCGCGAGCGGGGTCACCCTGGTCCCGTCGATCTCGTCCTCGAGGGTGGTCTCGACGACCGGGGTGCTCGGCGGCTCGGAAACCGTCGGCGTCGACGATGCGGAGGGAGACGCCGCCCCGGCGCCGGTCGACACCGATGCGCATCCTCCGAGAGCCAGCGCGGAGATCGCGAGGACGGCGGCGAGTGAGGTTCTGGTCGATGTCGAGCGCATGCCGCCATCCTGTCATCGGCCCGGCGGTGATGCCGATGGGGAGGACTCCCCAGGGATGGCCGAGCCTTCCGGAGCGCGCTCGCCGGGTAGGGTGGTCGGACGTCGGAGCCTCGCGCTCCATTCTCGGGGGAGATCGATCATGACGTTCCGTGCTGGCCTGGTGCCGATCATCCTGGCCGTCATGTGCGTGACGGGTTGTACGGCCACAGGGTCGCCAGGGGGAGGCGACTCCGACCCGCCACCCGCGACGTCGACGACGGCGCCGTCCGAGGCCGCGATCGCGTTGACCTGCGGCGGGGTCGCGATCATCGAGACGAACCTCCAGGAGGCGCGGTCGAACCTGGCCGACGGGTCCATCGACGACGCTGCTTGGGCGTTCGCCGTCAACAACGTCGTCCTCGACTACCGCGGCATGCAGACCTTCGGTACGTGGGGACTTCGCGACGAGATCGCCGAGATGAACGCCTTCCTGGCGAACCAGGAGGTGCTGCCCTCAGGGGCGTTGTTCGATCCCGATGGTCGTGAGTACTCCGAGCACGTGGAGTCGTTCAGAGCCGCTTGTGAGGACAACGCCACGCCGATCGTGGTCTTCGCGCGCGGCGGTTGACGCTTGAGCGCTGCCGTGAGCGTACGACTGCGACGCGCGGTCGGTCTCCGTCCGACGGTCACCCCTGGTCGTCGCGCAGGGAACGGATCATGCTCCTGAGGATGCCGAGCGCAGCAGACTGCTCATCCGGTGTCATCCCGCCCAGCATGCGCACCTCGACGCCGCGGACGGCCGCGCTCGCCGCCTCGAGGCTGCGTCGCCCGAGTGGCGTGAGCCGGGTCGGGAGTGCCTTGCCGACCGTGGCCTCCGTCGCCCTCGTGACGATGCCGTCCCGTTCCAGCGACTGCAGCAGGACGTTCATCGACTGCCGGGTCACGAACGCCCCTCGCGCGAGTTCGGAGTTGGATAGCCCGGGGCGCTGTGCCAGCAACTCCAGGCACGAGTAGTGCGTCACGGTCATCCCGAGTGGTCGAAGGACCTCCTCCATGGCGATGCGCAGCGCGCTCGACGCCTCCTTGAGGAGATAGCCGAGCGACGTCTCGAGATGGATCCCGCCTTGACTCATGTCAGTAGTCTGACATAGCTTGGTGCATGTCAGAAAACTGACATACCCCCGAAGGAGCTCCACATGCCGGTCACCGGTCCCGATTTCATCTCCCTCCAGGTCAGCGACCTCGACGCGTCCCAGGCCTTCTACGAGCAGTACCTCGGCCTCGTGCGGTCGCCCGCCGGCCCTCCGCACGCCGTGGTCTTCCAGACCGAACCCATCGCCTTCGCCCTGCGCGACATCGTGCCGGGCACCGACCTCGCCTCCGGCGAGCACCCGGGCGTCGGAGCCGCGATCTGGTTGCACGCCACCGACGTCCAGGACATCCACGACGCGCTCGTCGCCGACGGACACCCGATCGCCTCCGCGCCCATCGACGGTCCCTTCGGTCGCACCTTCACCCTCACCGACCCGGACGGCTACCGGATCACCCTCCACGACCGCACCTGAGACGGGAGGACGGTCACTCGCCGTCAGTGCTCACCCCGTCGCACTGTCCAGAACCGACCGTTCGCGGGCTCGGACGAGGCGAGGGAGGGCAGGGAGCGGAGGCGGACGGCGAAGGTGGTCTCGACGACGGGAACTCGGTAGCGGTCAGGGAGTGCGGGGCTGCACGAAGCACTGCCGAGCCCCTGCTGGCCGTGGTCCAGGTTGACGCAGCCGCCCTCCGCCGAGTGGAAGGTGCAGAACCTCGTCCAGGACGGCGTCTGTCGCTGGGCCCCGTCCGCACTCCCGCCCTCGGGCGATCCCCTGCTCCCAGTCAGCGTGACGATGTGGTGGGACGACTCTCTCGGTGACGAGTCGCGAACCGCGAGGGTGAATGTCACGTCCTGGTCCGATGCGGTGGCCGGGTCTCCGTCGGGGGACCGGCCGCCGTCAGACGGGGCGACCCGCCTGCGTCGTCCGCGTGCGGATCCGGTACAGCGACGTGGACGAGGTGATGTAGAGCGTGCGTCCGTCCTCGCCTCCGAAACACACGTTCGCCGTGCGCTCCGGGACGGGGATGCGCAGGAGCGTCCGGCCCTCCTCATCGAACACCTGGACACCGTCGCCGGCCGAGGACCACACGCGTCCCTCCTCGTCGACCCGGAAGCCGTCGGAGGCCGGAACGTCCGTGCGAGCGAAGGTCCGCCCCGCGGTGTCGCCGCCCCGGACCGAGAGGCCGTCGGAGGCGACGTCGTAGGCCGCGATCCGCAGGGTCTCCTCGCCCGCCTCCCCGCCCGTGTCGGAGACGTAGAGGAGTGACTCGTCGCGGGAGAACGCGAGCCCGTTCGGGGCGACGAGCCCCGTGATCACGGGCTCGACGCCACCGGTGCCCGGATCGAACCGGAAGACGAAGCACCCGCCGTACTCGCGCTCACCCGGGTGCCCCTCGCGGCCGCTCGGGTCGATGCCGTAGGCCGGGTCGGTGAACCAGATCGACCCGTCCGAATGCACGACCACGTCGTTCGGCGAGTTGAACCGACCACCCGCCCAACGGTCGACGAGGGTCACCGGGCCGTTCGGTCCCTCGATCTCGACGGCGCGGCGCCCATGACTGCACTGGACGACGCGCCCCTCGCGGTCGACGGTGCGGCCGTTCGTGTACTCCGCACCGTCGCGGAACACGGTCGTCTCACCGCTCGCCTCGTCGAACTCGAGGATGCGGTCGTTCGGGATGTCGCTCCAGCGCACCCGCCCGGTCTCGGCGATCCAAGCCGGCCCCTCGCTCCACACCGCACCGGTCCACAGCCGTTCGACCTCCGCGCCGTCAGCCAGCAGTCCAATCCAACGTCCGTCGTCCATTCCTCCACCCTAGCCAGCTCGCGAACGGGCGCGCGTGAACGGTGCGCGACCCCGCTGACTCGCCGGAAGCGACCGTCCGCGGGCTAGGACGAGGTGGAGGAGGAGCCCAGGTTACGGGCGCTCGGGCGGGTGACGGGAGGTTCGACGACGGACTCCAGGAACGACCAGGCGTCGAGGCGCCAGCGGTCACCGACCACGTCGATCGCCTCGATCCGGAAGGGCGGCGTGAGGATCGCGTCCCAGTCGACCGAGTCGAGCACGCGGCGCGGGATCATCTCGTCGACGTAGGGGGCTTCACGCTCAGGATCGGGGGCGACCTCGGGGGCGTCCTCGTCGACGAGCACCTCGATGCGGTCGATCATCGCGTCGTCGAACTCCTGCATGCGCGTCACGAGGGTGTGGTGTTCGTCGGCCTCCAGGGACTCGACCAGCTCCACGAGGTAGGCCCGCCCCGGGTAGGCGTCTTCGGGCACATCAACGATGTTGTACCGGCCGTCGTCGGAGATCCACATGGTGCAACGCTAGCCTGTCGCGGCTGGAGGTCGGGCGAGAATCGGCGAGGTGCTCAGCCCGCCTGCGTCGGGTGCGCGGGCAGCGCGGCCGCTGGACGGACGAGCGCCGTCCTGTCGGGTTCTGTGAAGCCGAACTGTTCGTACAGGCCGTGGGCGTCGCTCGTGAACAGTGTCCAGCGGAAGTGCGGCCCAGGGCCGTCGTCGATCATCGCCTGCACGATCCGCTTGCCCAGCCCGTTTCCGCGGTGCGCTTCGAGCACCACGACGTCCGCGAGGTAGGCGAAACCGACACCGTCCGACACCGCACGTGCGAAGCCGACCTGCTCACCGGTCTCCTCCTCGTACACGCCGATGACTCGCCACGCGTCGTCGATCTGCGCCTCGACGTCCTCGCGCGAACGCCACTTGGCCCAGTACACCTCGCGCAGAGCGCCCCACACGACCTCTCGGTCGATCCGGTCACGGGAGTCGTCGACCACGTAGTTCATGGTTTCCAGCCTAGGACGCGCCGTGCGTTCCGCGATCGTGGCTGAAGGTCCGCTGTCATCCTCCGCAACGTCGGAATAGGTGTCCGGCGGACTCGCTTAGCGTCAAGTGCGGTACACCGCTGAACAGAACCCTTGGAGGATCATCAGATGACTCACACGCGTACGAACCTCGGCACGTCCGACCTGTCCGTCTTCCCGCTCAACCTGGGCGGGAACGTCTTTGGGTGGACGGCCGACCGGCAGACCTCGTTCGACATCCTCGACGCCTTCGTGGCCGGCGGCGGCAACTTCATCGACACCGCCGACGGCTACTCCGCCTGGGTCCCCGGGAACACCGGTGGCGACTCCGAACGCCTCATCGGTGAGTGGCAGGAGCTGCGCGGCAACCGCGACGACCTCGTCATCGCGACGAAGGTCAGCCAGCACCCCGACTTCCTGGGGCTCGCGGCCGACAACATCCTGAAGGCGGCCGATGCATCGCTCGAGCGTCTCCGCACCGACCGCATCGACCTCTACTACGCGCACTTCGACGACGAGACCGTCCCGCTCGAGGAGACCGTCACGGCACTGTCGTCGCTCGTCGACGCCGGCAAGGTCCGGTACCTCGGCATCTCCAACTACACGGCGGCCCGCATCGCCGAGTGGTTCGAAATCGCGGATGCGAAGGGTCTGCATCGTCCGGTCGCGCTGCAGCCGCACTACAACCTCGTCGAGCGCGAGTTCGAGGGGGAGCTGCGCACCATCGCCGAGCGCGAGCAGCTCGCGGTCCTCCCCTACTTCTCGCTCGCGAAGGGCTTCCTCACGGGCAAGTACCGCGACGGCGTCGATGTCGACAGCGTGCGTGCCGAAGGTGCCCAGGCGTACCTCGCCGAGCACGCCGCACTGCTGCCCGTCCTCGACGAGGTGGCCGCAGCGCACGGTGTCTCGGTCGCGACCGTGTCGCTCGCCTGGCTGCGCTCACAGCCGACGGTCGCCGCGCCCATCGCGAGTGCCCGCACCGTCCAGCAGCTGCCCGACCTCCTCGCCTCGGCCACGCTCGAGCTCACCGAGGCAGAGCTCACGGCCCTGACCGACGCGTCCGTCGCGGTCCCCGCCTCCGCCTGATCGTTCCGCAACACCCACTCGCCCGGATATGCACGGTTTCCCGCCGAAACCGTGCGTATTCGGGCGATTCAGTGGGGTGATTACTGGTGTGCTGCGAGCGGCAGCGCCAAGGTCGCCGCCAGCAACGCCAATAAGGCGAGGATCGTCGCGGCGATTCCGAGTCCGAGCACGGAGCGGGTCAGTCGATCCGACGCGGTGGACCATCGGCGTCCGCAGAGTACCGCACCGATCCCGGCCCCAATGAACGCCAGCGGGATCGCGAGTGACACGGCTGCCAGTGCGACCGTCGCGGACCCGAGGACGCGCAGTCTGTTCGTGTGTGACGTGTGATCAGTCGCCGCGGCAGATCTCTTCACGCGAATGTCCTCCCGGTCGCGCCTTCACGTGAGCGCATCTGAGCGTGTCATATACCAGCCTGACTCTCTCGGCGGCGCCGTATGGCTGGCGCGGGCGGGTCCTGGCCCTGAGTGTGTCGAAGCGCGGACCTCGACAGGCTCGGCGACCGCGATGAGTTCGTCTCCGCACGAACCTCCTGCGACCGCGCGCGATACACGCCGGGCCGTGATCACGCCAGGCCACCTGCCGGAAACACCCCGGCAACATGGCCCTGTGTAGAGTCGGGCCATGGGTGATCTGTTCAACGGATACGGCGGCACGCTGGCCCCGCGCAAGACGGCGAGCGGTGTTCCCGCATTCGACGAGATGTTCGGCGAAGCGGCGGAGCACGCAGGCGGGGCGACCGCCAGGCGGGCGTACCAGGAGATCTACAACTCGCTCGCGCGCATGACGCAGGAGGAGCTCCGCGGACGCACCGACGCCCTCGCCAGCTCCTACCTTGCGCAAGGTGTCACGTTCGACTTCGCGGGTGAGGAACGGCCGTTCCCCCTCGACGCCGTCCCGCGCGTGATCGAGCAGAAGGAGTGGACGCAGGTCGAGGCCGGCATCAAGCAGCGTGTCAAGGCGCTCGAGGCCTTCCTCGCCGACGTCTACGGCCCGCAGCTCGCCGTCCGCGACGGCGTCATCCCCGCCAAGCTCATCTCCTCCTCCTCGCACTTCCACCGGCAGGCCTACGGCATCCAGAGCGCGAACGGGGTGCGCATCCAGGTGTCCGGCATCGACCTGATCCGTGACGAGCACGGGCAGATGCGCGTGCTCGAAGACAACGTGCGAGTGCCGTCGGGCGTCTCCTACGTCATCTCCAACCGCCGCGTCATGGCGCAGACGCTCCCCGAGCTCTTCGTCTCGATGCGTGTGCGACCCGTCGGCGACTACCCGAACAAGCTCCTGCAGGCACTCCGCGCCTCGGCCCCGCCCGGCGTCGAAGACCCCAACGTCGTCGTGCTGACCCCCGGCGTCTACAACTCCGCCTACTTCGAGCACACCCTGCTCGCCCGACTCATGGGCGTCGAACTCGTCGAGGGACGGGACCTCTTCTGCTCCGGCGGCAAGGTCTTCATGCGGACGACCGCGGGCCCGACCCGGGTCGACGTCATCTACCGCCGGGTCGACGACGAATTCCTCGACCCGCTGGCGTTCCGCGCCGACTCCATGCTCGGTTCGCCGGGCCTGATGCTCGCCGCACGCCTCGGCAACGTGACGATCGCCAACGCGGTCGGCAACGGGGTCGCGGACGACAAGCTCGTCTACACGTACCTGCCCGACCTCATCAAGTACTACCTCGCCGAAGACGCGATCCTCCCGAACGTCGACACGTGGCGTCTCGAGGATCCGCTGGCTCTCGAGGAGGTGCTCGACCGGCTCGACGAACTCGTCATCAAGCCCGTCGACGGCTCAGGGGGCAAGGGACTCGTCGTGGGACCCGACGCCTCCAAGGAGGAGCTGGCGACCCTCAAATCGAAGCTGCAGGAGGACCCGCGAGGCTGGATCGCACAGCCGGTCGTCATGCTGTCGACCATCCCGACCCTCGTCGAGGACGGTATGCGCCCACGCCACGCCGACCTGCGGCCGTTTGCGGTCAACGACGGCAACGACGTCTGGGTGCTGCCCGGTGGGCTCACCCGCGTCGCGCTCCCCGAGGGGCAGCTCGTCGTGAACTCCAGCCAGGGCGGCGGCTCGAAGGACACCTGGGTCGTCGGTCGCGCCTACGACCCGAACGCAGCCCCGGAGGCCTCCTCGCACGACATCCAGGGTCTCGTCGCCGAGCAGGCGACGAGCGAGACGACGTCGATCCCGATCATCTACGACCACGGGACGACGCCGGAGCACTCGCCGCAGGACCGACCGGCCGGGAACCAGGATCAGCAGGAGCAGCAGCAGCAGCAGCAGGCGCTGGCGCAGACGACGGAGGACGCATCATGCTGAGCCGCATCGCCGAGAGCCTGTTCTGGATCGGCCGCTACATCGAGCGCAGCGACGGAACCGCGCGCATCCTCGACGTCCACCTGCAGCTCCTGCTCGAGGACCCGTGGATCGACGAAGACACCGCCTGTCGTTCACTCCTGTCCGTCATGGGCAGCGACGCGCCGGCCGACCAGGAGCTCACGCGTCAGGACGTCCTCGCGCAGCTCGCCGTCGACCGCACGCACCCCGCGTCGATCGCGTACTCGCTCGGTGCCGCCCGTGAGAACGCGCGGCGTGCCCGTGAGATCGTGTCGACTGAGCTGTGGGAGTGCCTCAACACGACGCGCGCCCGCATGCCGCGGCGTGTGGCGAGCGACAAGGTCCACGAGTTCTTCGGCTGGGTGCGTGAGCGCTCGGCTCTTGCCGTCGGCATCGTCGACTCCGCGACGAGCCGGGACGACGCCTGGCGCTTCTTCACCCTCGGTCGCAGCCTGGAACGCGCCGACATGACCGCCAGGCTCCTCGCCACCCGGTCGTTGACCGAGGCGAGCGGGCCGTCCTGGACGACGATCCTCCGTTCGTGCGGCGCATACGAGGCCTACCTGCGCACCTACCGCGGCATGCCGAGCGCCAAGAACGCCGCGGAGTTCCTGCTCCTCGACCAGCTCTTCCCGCGCTCGGTGATGTTCTCCATCAGTCGTGCCGAGGAGTGCATGCGCGACCTCGAACCGCGTCGCGGTCGCGTCGGTACCGTGGATTCGGCGCAGCGTCTGCTCGGGCAGATCCGCAGCGACCTCGAGTACCGACCGATCCAGGACACGCTCGTCGACCTGCCCGGCCGGATGGACGCCGTGCAGAACGTCACGAGCCAGGTGTCGGAGGCCATCCGCGAACGCTACTTCCCCACTCATGCGGTGCCCGCGTGGATTGGAGAGAACTCATGAGCTGCGTGACCAAGACTGATGGGTGCTTCGCAGGTGTGCGATGCGACACCGCGTGGATCGGAGAGAACTCATGAGCTGCGTGACCAGGAGTGCTGGGTGCTTCGCAGGTGTTCGATGCGACACCGCATGGATCGGAGAGAACTCATGAGCTGCGTGACCAAGACTGATGGGTGCTTCGCAGGTGTTCGATGCGACACCGCGTGGATCGGAGAGAAGTCATGACCCGCCTCCACATCAAGCACAGCACGGGGTTCTCCTACGGTGGCAAGGTGAACGCGTCGTACAACGAGGCCCGCATGCTGCCCGTGACGACCGAGGACCAGTACGTCCTGTACTCGCACATCGACATCCACCCGGGGGCTTCGCAGTCGACCTACACCGACTACTGGGGCATGAAGGTGTCGGCGTTCGAGGTGCTCACCCCGCACGAGGAGCTGTCGCTCACGGCGACGAGTCTCGTCGAGGTGCGTCCGCGCCAACACGAGCCGCACCCCACCGGTTGGGAGCAGCTCGACATCGCCACGCAGGCAGCGGTCACGCGGGTGGAGCACCTGGAGCAGACGCGTCGGACGACCCCGCCGGAGGACCTCGTCGAGCTCGCCCGGTCGATCGCCGACCAGCATGAGAACCCGTGCGATGCGGCGATGGCGATCAGCCGTGAGATCGGCGAGCAGATGGACTACGTGCAGGGTGTCACGAGCGTGTACTCGACGGCGGCCGAGGCATGGGCGAACCGGAAGGGCGTCTGTCAGGACATCACCCACATCGTGCTCGGTGCCCTGCGTTCGGTCGGTATCCCCGCCCGCTACGTGTCGGGGTATCTGCACCCGAAGCCAAACGCGGCGATCGGTGAGACGGTGGTCGGCGAGTCGCACGCCTGGGTCGAGTGGTTCTGCGGCGACTGGCGCGGCTTCGACCCGACCAACATGGTCGATGTCGGTGAGCGTCACGTGCTCATCGGTCGTGGTCGTGACTACGGCGACGTCTCGCCCCTCCGCGGCGTGTACGCCGGTCCGTACCGTTCGAAGCTCTTCGTGACGGTGGAGATCACCCGCGAGGCCTGACCTGTTGCCTCGGCCAGCGCGGTGCGCCGGCGGCCAGCGACCCGCGCTCGGTCCGGCGCATCGCGCTGACCGTAGGATCAAGGGCATGCAGACCGAGACGGACGCCCCGGCCCACGCATCGCTCAAACTGATCCCGGCGATGCTGCTCGCAGCGTCGGCCCTCTGCCTCTTCGGGTTCATGCAGCCGCTCGCCGGGTACCCGCTGCTCGTCGCGTCGCTCGTCACCGCCGTCATCATCGACCGGGAGCTCGCGAAGGACCTGCTGCTCATCGGGATCGGCATCGGCATCGTGTCGACGACGTCCGTTGAAGCCGACGTCTCCTGGCCGAGCTTCCTCCGCATCGGCACGGTACTGCTCCTCGCGGTCGCCGTCCCGCTCCTCATCGACCGCTTCGTCTACCGCCGGAAGGCGATCACCTTCCCCTGGCGCAGCCGCGAGAAGAAGACGAAGGGCGAGATCGCCTACCTGTTCGCCGTCCCGCTGCTCGGTTGGGCGATCCTCCCGTTCTACTTCATCCGCTCGGGCGCCTACCAGAACTGGCCCGACATCACCGACGCCTCGGAACTCGGCCGCTTCTTCGTCGGGGTCAACGCCGTCGGCACCTGGGACGAGCTGTTCTTCATCTGCACCTGCTTCGCCCTGCTGCGGCGACACTTCCCGGTGTGGCAGGCGAACCTGCTGCAGGCGGTCATCTTCGTGTCGTTCCTGTGGGAGCTCGGCTACCGTTCCTGGGGTCCGCTGCTCACGTTCCCGTTCGCGCTCCTGCAGGGCTACCTGTTCTCGAAGACGCGCTCGCTCGGGTACGTCCTCGCCGTGCACCTGTTGTTCGACGCGATCGTGTTTCTCGCGATCGTCCACGCGCACAATCCGGACTGGATCCCGATCTTCATCTACTGAGGTCGCGCTCCTGCGCTGAGTTGCCCAGGAATGTCCGAAATCCGGCGATTTCGGCACACTTTCGGGCGACTCAGCGCCCGGCGTCGGGCTTCGTCGCGGCGCCGTCGAGCCACAACTCGGTCGACTCGTCGCGGTGGACGCCATCGGTGCCGACGTGCTTCTCGCTGATGGTCGGACCGTTCTTGATCACGTGGACGATCGCCATGCCGTGCCCGCGGCCGAGCTCGTAGTCGTCCTTCAGCCATTCGAGGATCTCGCCGGCCTTCGTCGATGCGTCGTAACCGCGCGCGTGGGCGAGGTCGACGATGGCGCGGGGCGTCTGCCCGGTCTTCTTCTCGACGGCGTCGAGATAGGCCTGGAATGACATGAGATGCTCCCGTCCTCGGTGATTGCTCCATCGTAGCCAGCGGCTCGTCGTGCCGGAATGGTCGTTCGGACACACGTCCGGCGACCGTTCAGGGCGAACGAAGTCCCACACCCTAGGCTGGGGCGATGGATCGCCCCGTCAGGACCCCCGCCACCTTCGCGCTCTCCGTGGTGGCCGACCTCGTCGCCGTCATCGTGTTCGTGATCATCGGCCGCGCGAGCCATGGTGAGGGCATCCTCGGACTCCTCAACACGCTTTGGCCGTTCGCCGTCGGCCTGCTGATCGGCCACATGCTGGCACTCGTGCTGGGTCAACGCGAGACGACGTCGAACCGCTGGGCCGGCGTCGTCGTCTGGGTGTCGACCGTCGTCGTCGGGATGCTGCTCCGCATCGTCGCAGGGCAGGGCGTGCAGCTGAGCTTCGTCATCGTGACGGTGCTGGTGCTCGGCGCGTTCCTCCTCGGCTGGAGGTTCGTCCTCTGGATCGTGCGCCGGACCCGAGCCCGAACCTAGCCTCTCGCCACCGACCGCGGCCTCCGGCGGATCGGAGTCGTGATCGAGTCCGACCGTCGGTCCGTGGTGCAGCGAGCTAGCGGACGGTGGTCGGCTGAGCCTCAGGAGTGAGTGACTCGATCATCGACGGGTCCGCCGGCGTCGTCATCCGCGGAGCCGCAGCGCGCTTGGGCAGCGGGATCGGCGAGGTGAGCGCGATCTGCTCGGAGAAGTCCTCCGGTGTCACCGGGGCGACCACGCCGTCGTGCGTGAACTGCAGCCGCCAGCGGGAGTCGGGTGCGACCTGCAGGCGCAGGTGGTGACGGACGATGCCGTACGCGAGCCCGATGCCGCACGCGACGAAGCCCGCGAGCGCCCCGAGCCCCAGCGCCCACCGTGGGCCGAGGGTGTTCGCCACCCAACCGACGATGGGTGCGCCGATCGGGGTGCCGCCCATGAGGATCGCCATGTACAGCGCCATCACGCGACCGCGGACGGCAGCATGGGTGCTCGTCTGCACGAGCCCGTTGGCCGTGGTCAGCAGGGTGACGGTGGAGAACCCGACGAGGATCAGCACGGCCGCGAAGGACCAGTAGCTCGGCATGAACGCCGCTGTCAGCGCTGCGACACCGAAGAGCCCGGCCGCACCGACGATGAGCCGCATCCGCGCCTGTGCCCGCTGCGCGGCGAGCAGTGCGCCCGTCAGCGAACCGATCGCGAGCACCGACGAGAGGATGCCGTACTCGCCGGCGCCCTTGCCGAACTCCACCGCCATCGTCGACGCGAAGATCGGGAAGTTCATGCCGAACGCACCCATCAGGAACACGATCACGAAGATCACGAGCAGATCGGGGCGCCCGCGCACGTACCGGAAGCCCTCCACGAACTGGCCGCGGGCACGGGAGGCTCTCGGCGCTCGCCGCAGCTGGCCGGTGCGGAGTGCGAGCAGGGCGCCGATGACGGCGAGGAAGGTGAACCCGTTGACGACGAAGACCCAGCCGGAGCCGATCGCGACGATGAGGAGGCCGGCGATGGCGGGCCCGATCATGCGTGCTGCGTTGAACGAGGCGGAGTTCAGGGCGACGGCGTTCGACATGTTGTGCTCGTCGACGAGTTCGGAGACGAAGGTCTGCCGTGCGGGGCCGTCGACGGCGTTGATGATGCCGAGGGCGAGCGCGAAGAGGTACATGTGCCACAGCTCGGCGTGGCCGAAGATGAGCAGGGCGCCGAGGGCGAGGGCCAGGAGCATGAGGCTCGACTGGGTGATGATCAGGATCTTGCGCTTGTCGAACCGGTCGGCGATGAGTCCGGTGATGGGGACGAGCAGGAGCTGCGGGCCGAACTGCAGGGCCATCGTCGCTCCGACGGCCACGGCGTCGTTGTCGGTGAGGTCGGTCAGGACGACCCAGTTCTGGGTGGTGGCCTGCATCCACGCGCCGACGTTCGAGACGAGCGCGCCGATGAACCAGATGCGGTAGTTGGTACTGGACAGGGATCTGAACATGGCACTCACTGGGTGGCGAGCCTCCTCATGATGTCGGCTGCGCGGGCGAGGGTGTCGCGTTCGTCCGGGGTCAGTGCGCGCAGCTGTTGGGTGATCCACGCGTCGCGTTTCCGGACGGTCTCGGTGACGGTGGTGTGGCCCGCTTCGGTGAGGGCGATGGTGACCTTCCGACGGTCGGTCGCGTCGGTCTCTCGGGTGACGTACCCGGCCTCTTCGAGGCAGTTGACGGTGCGGTTCATGGACGGTGCTGAGACGCGGTCGCGTTCGGCGAGGGCGCTGAGGGTGGCGGAACCCTGTTTGTAGAGTCCGCCGAGGACGGAGAACTGCGGATCGCTGAGGTCGTCGACGCTCTTCTCCCCGCGCAGTCGCCGGGCGAGCCGGAACGTCCCCATCCTGAGTTCGGATGCCGTCTCTTCTACGCTCGCTCGTCTCGCCACATTCCCTTAGCCTAGCAAATTAGCAACCCTAAGTAAACCCGCGAGGGGTCCCGAATGGCTGGTGTCGGAACTCATGACCCAGCCATTCGGGACCCTTCGCGAGCTGAGGGGAGGGCGGGTCAGAGCCAGCGGCGGGCGCGGAAGATGGCGTAGAGGGTTCCGGAGAGGGCCAGCATCGCCCCGATCGCGAGCGGATAGCCGAACTGCCAGGAGAGCTCCGGCATGTCCTCGAAGTTCATGCCGTACACGGTGCCGATGAGCGTCGGAGCGAACAGGATCGCCGCCCACGAGGAGATCCGCTTGATCTCCTCGTTCTGTGCGAGCGCGGTCTCGCTCATCCGCCGCGACTCCTCGTTCTGTGCCAGGCTCGCCTCCGACAGGCGTCGCATCTCCTCGTTCTGCTGCTGCGTCATGAGGGTGGCGTGCACCGTGAGGGCGTTGCGGAGCAGCAGCCGGAACGAGTCGACGCGCTCCGAGATCCGGAGCACGTGGTCGAGGACGTCGCGGAACCCGTTCCGCAGCTCCTCGTCGAGACCGTACTTGTCCGCCCCCTGCAGGAAGCTCTGCAGCATCGACCGCAGCGGCGTCGTGGCGCGCTGGAACGCGATCACCTGCCGCAGCAGTTCGTAGATGCGCCGCGAGACGTCCGCGGCATCGCCGAAGAGCTCGTCCTCGATCTCGTCGATGTCGTTCTCAAGGCCTGCGACCACCGGCCCGTAGCCGTCGACCACCTGGTCGAGCACCGCGTGCAGCACTGCGTCCGGGCCGAGGCAGAGGATGTCGGGTCGCGATTCGAGGCGCCGCCGCACCTCACCGAGGTCTGGCTTCTCCGCGTGGCGCACCGTCACCACGAAACCGGGGCCGACGAACAGGTGCACCTCGCCGAACTCGACCTCCTCCTCAGCGTCCAGGTAGCGTGCCGGGCGCAGGACGACGAAGAGCGTGTCGCCGTAGCGTTCCAACTTCGCGCGCTGATGGCCTTTGAGGGCGTCTTCGACGGCGAGCGGATGCAGGTCGAACTCCTGGGCGACCGAACGGATCTCCGACGGCTCGGGGCGGTAGAGGCCGATCCAGGCCATGCCCTGCTGTTCGTTCAGGAGCTCGTACGTCGCGTCGAGCGAGCGAGGGCTCGCCGAGCGTCGCCCGGTCACGTAGATGCCGTTGTCGATGAGTGCCATGAGGTCTCCGTCCATCGATCGACGGAACCGTGTGGCGGCCGCACGGGAGCAGACCGCGAACGGTCGACCCCGAGGGAGGTGGGAGCAAGGGCGCCGAGCACCGGTGGCGGCAGCGCCTACCGGGTGCGGGAGGCGAGGCGGCTGATCGGTGCGATGGCGCGGATACTGTCACCAGCCATGGCCGCTCACCTCGCTTCCGTCGAAACCTGCCGACCCGCCGTTCGGGCCTCGTTCACCGTACGCCTGGTCCCTGGGAACTGCAAACCCGTACGCGTCGGGATGATCATGCCGCTGACCGGCCTGATGTCTCCCGGACGGGGCGAAGCGGTGGAGCGCCGGAGGGCCTACGCTTCTGGCATGAGCGAGCAGCTTCCGGCCCAGCCCAGCACCCCACGACCGTACGAGACGGAGACGATCGTCGACGACGACGGCGTCACGATCTACCTCTACCTCTGGGAGGTCGAGAACCCGCGCGCCGTCGTGCACATCGCACACGGCGCCGGCGAGCACGCGCTCCGCTACCAGCGGCTCGCAGCGGCGCTCAACGACGCCGGGTACACGGTCGCCGCAGACGATCACCGCGGTCACGGACAGACGGGACTCAACCACCTCGGGCTCAGCAAGCTCGGGCCGCGCACCACCTGGGGTGCGATCGCCTCGGTCGCTGCCGTCGGCCGATACCTGCGCACCCGGTTCCCCGAGCCGCCCCTCGCGCTCCTCGGCCACAGTTGGGGCTCGCTCATGGCGCAGAAGGTCGTCGCGCAGCACGACCTCTACGAACTCCTCATCCTGTCGGGCACCTCCCTCGCCGTCCCCGGCGTCATCAACAGCGGTGACCTCAACAAGCGCTGGCGGGCCACCGGCAAGACCGGGCTCGAATGGTTGAACCGTGACCCGGCCGCCTGGGACGCGTTCGCCGCCGACGAGCTCAACTTCGACATCGGCGTGCAGCCCGTGTGGAATCCGATCCAGGCCTTCGCGTTCCTCGGACGCCCGCCCCGCCGTCTCCCTCGGCAGCTCCCCGTGCTCATCATCGGCGGTTCCGACGACTCCCTCGGGGGCGTGCGCGGCCTCACGAAACTGCGCGACGCGTACGTGAACCGCTCGAAGCTGACCGATGTGACGCTCATCATCTATCCGGAGGCCCGGCACGAGATCTTCAACGAGCTGAACCGCGACGAGGTCGAACGCGATGTCGTCGACTGGTTGAACGCGCGCACCTGAGCACGTTTCGCCGAGCGTGTCGAGGCGTAGAGATCTCCGCCGGAACCCGCTTCACTTCGAAAGGCTCACCGACCACAGGAGATGCCATGTCCTCGTCACTCCCCACCTATAGTCACCGACGCCGCAACGAAGCCTCGCGCATCGCACGATCGCTCGAGGGCGCGAGCACGGTGCCGTTCTGGCTCGACAGCCCGGACCGTCCAGCACCGGAGCCCGCTCTCGCCGGTGACACCACCGCCGACCTCCTCGTCGTCGGCGGGGGATACTCCGGTCTCTGGACCGCGCTCATCGCCAAGGAGGCGGACCCCGCGCGCGATGTCGTGCTCATCGAGGGCCGGGAGATCGGCTGGGCGGCGAGCGGTCGCAACGGCGGCTTCTTCGAAGCGAGCCTCACCCACGGTGAGGACAACGGCAGGCGACACTTCGCCGATGAGTTGGCCGAGCTGGACCGACTCGCGGATGAGAACTTCGACGAGTTCGTCGCCACGCTCGACCGCCACGGCATCGACGCCGAGTTCGAGCACACCGGTGCGCTGACGGTCGCGACGGAACCGCATCAGGTCGACGCGCTCCGCGAGGCGGCCGGCGACGCAGAGTTCCTCGATCGCGCCGCCGTGCAGGCCCTCGTCCACTCACCGGTGTTCCTCGCCGGCCTGCGGGAGAGGCACGGCACCGCGCTCGTCAACCCGGCGAAGCTCGCGTGGGGGCTCAAGCGGGTGTGCATCGAGCTCGGCGTCCGTGTCTTCGAGCACACGCCGGCGCTGTCGTTGCGACGTGACGGCGACGGCGTCGCCGTGCAGACGAAGGCCGGGCTGATTCTCGCGCGGCAGGTCGCCCTCGCCACCAACGGCTTCCCCTCGCTGCTGAAGCGCACGGAGCTGCTCACCATCCCGGTCTACGACTACGTGCTCATGACAGAGCCGTTGACCGCGGCACAGCTCGAGAGCATCGGGTGGGCGGAGCGGTTCGGCATCGCCGATTCCAGCCGGGAGTTCCACTACTCCCGACGAACCGCCGACGACCGCATCCTCTACGGCGGTTTCGACGCCGTCTACCACCGAGGCGGGAAGATCAGGAAGGCGTACGACCAGCGACGCGAGACGTTCGAGACGCTCGCCGACCACTTCTTCACCACGTATCCGCAGCTCGACGTCCGGTTCACGCACGCGTGGGGCGGCATGATCGACATGTGCTCGCGGCTGTCGGCGTTCCAGGGCGTCGCGATGGGTGGACGCGTCGCCTACAGCGCCGGCTTCACCGGTCTCGGCGTCGGGGCGACCCGTTTCGGTGCGAAGGTCATGCTCGACCTCCTGAGCGGTGAGTCGACCGAGCTCACCCGCCTGCGGATGGTCCGGTCGAAGCCCATCCCGATCCCGCCCGAGCCGATCGCGAACCCGGCGATCCAGATCATCCGCAAAGCCGTCGCCCGCTCCGACGCGAACGAGGGCCGCGACGGTCTGCTGCTCAAGGTGATGGACCGTTTCGGCGTCGGCTTCGACTCGTAGAGGGGCGGACGCTGCCAGGGCCGTGGACCTCGTTCCACGATCGGGGGAATCCGGACGCCGTCCAGGAATAGGCTGGGGGCATGCATGGTGAGTACAAGGTCCCGGGTGGCAAGCTCGTCGTCGTCGATCTCGAGGTGGTCGACGATCGGATCGCCGATTTCCGTCTCGCCGGCGACTTCTTCCTCGAACCGGACGACGCGCTGGGGATGATCGACCGCGCGGTCACCGGCCTTCCGGCCACCACCGACGCCGCAGGCCTCGCCGCCGCCATCCGTGGAGCACTGCCGGAGGGCGCCGTCCTGCTCGGATTCACCCCGGAGGCCGTCGCGACCGCCATCCGTCGCTCGCTCGCGAAGGCGACCGGCTGGGGCGATTACGACTGGCAGCTCATCCATGAGGGGTCCGTGTCACCGCAACTGCACCTCGCGCTCGACGAGGTCCTCACCAACGAGGTCGGTGAGGGGCGCCGCGGGCCGACACTCCGCATCTGGGAATGGGACCAGTCGGCCGTCGTCATCGGCAGCTTCCAGTCGCTGAAGAACGAAGTCGACCTCGAGAACGCCGCGGCGAACGGCTTCGAGGTCGTGCGTCGGGTGTCCGGTGGCGGCGCGATGATGATGCAGCGCGGCGGGATCATCACCTACTCGCTCTACGTGCCGGCAGAACTCGTGAACGGCATGACGTTCGCCGACTCCTACGCCTACCTCGACGACTGGGTGCTCGTCGCCCTGCGCTCACTCGGCATCGAGGCCACGTACCAGCCGCTCAACGACATCACGAGCCCGTCGGGCAAGATCGGTGGCGCCGCGCAGAAGCGTCTCGGCAACGGCGCCGTGCTCCACCACGTGACGATGAGCTACGACATGGATGGCGAACTCATGACCCGGGTGCTGCGCATCGGGCGTGAGAAGCTCAGCGACAAGGGGACGACCTCCGCCGCGAAGCGCGTCGACCCGCTCCGCAGCCAGACCGGCCTGTCGCGGGCGGAGATCATCGAGCGTATGAAGGACACCTTCACCGAGATCACCGGCGCCACCGAGGGCCATGTCACCGCAGAGGAGCGCGCCGCAGCCGAGTCCCTCGTGGCATCGAAGTTCGCCACTGAAGCCTGGCTCACCCGAGTCCCCTGACCCACAGCCCGCGAGGGGTCCCGAATGGCTGGCCTCGCTCGGTCGCGACCAGCCATTCGGGACCCTTCGCGGGCTAGGGTGGGTGGACCATGACGACGAACGAGACAGACAGCGCAGCACCTCAGGCCTCCCTGGAACACCGGATCGCCGAGGCGGTGAGCAGTTCGAGCGAGCAGCGCGTCGTCGAACGCTCCGTGTCCCTCCTCGCCGGCGGCTACGAGGGCGAGGACTTCCTCCGCGTCGTCGGCGGCCACCACGCCGAAGGCATCCTCGGCGGCGCCCCCGCGCTCTACTGGCCAGAACTCTGGGGAACGCGCGCGCTCCTCCACGTCTGGGACGACTCCGCGGCTCCCGCAGTCGTCGCAGCCCTCGGCAACCAGGCGTGGCGTGTCCGCGAGATGGCCGCGCGAGTCTGCGCCGAGCGCCACATCGGTGATGTCGCCTCCATCGTCCCGCTGCTGAACGACGAGCACGCGCGTGTCCGTTCCGCCGGTGCCCGGGCGCTCGCCGCGATCGGCGACGCGGACACGAAGCCGATCCTCGAACGACTGCTCACCGACCCCGACCGCGAGGTGCGCCGCACCGCCCAACAGTCGATGCGCGCACTCGCGGACCGGCTCGCCGGGCGCTGAGCACGGGCGTCGACAGCGCGTCTCTGCAGTCCGGGCGCCGTCCGACGACGAAGCCCGGGCAGTGCGCGACTCAGTGCGTGCCTGCCTCCAGCAGGAAGATCGCGACACCGAACACCGCGGTCGCGGCACCCCCGAGGAACCAGGCCCACCAGCGGTAGCCGCGCACGACGAACGCCGCGAAGCCCAGGACGAACAGGACGAGCGTCGAGACGCGGAGTGCACCGAGGACGGCCGTCTCCTGGTCGATCGCACCGGCGACACCGATGACCAGCGGGACGGTCGGCAGGACGACGGCGAGCAGCATGCCGGACGACTCCCGGAACCCGTGCCGCAACGACGTGCCGAGGGTCACCGTGTCCTCGTGCGAGTCGTCTCCGTGGTGAGCGAGCGCCGCGGCGTACACGTGCGCGAGCCAGAAGACGATGAGGGTGAGCAGGCTCGTGATGAGGACGTCCTCGACGTCATCGTCGTCATGGACGCTCGACGCCCCGATGAGCCCGGCGTACACGATTGTCCCGTAGATGGCGCTCGCGGTGGTCAGGCGGCGCAGGATCGAGGAGTTCGTCTGCATGATGACTCGAGGATAGCGGCGTCCGACGGCCGGGCAGCGACCGACCCGAACGGTCGCTGCCCGGCCCGCAACCGTGCCGACGGTCCCGCCGGTGACGGACCGCCCCCGCGGTCGGCCCCGGCACCCGGTCGGGCACGGTTGGTCTCAGGAGGGTTCCGAGCGCTCGCCTCGCTCGTACACCGAGGCGGCCGGACCGACGATCTTCGTGTCTGGCGTCCCGACCACCTCGTGGTCCTTGTTGTCGTAGTCGAAGCGGTGGAGCACGTGCCGCATCGCCTCGACCCGGGCGCGCTTCTTGTCGTTGCTCTTGACGATGGTCCACGGGGCGTCCGGCGTGTCGGTCGCCTCCAGCATCGCCTCCTTGGCGCGGGTGTAGTCGCCCCACTTGTCGAGGGAGGCGAGGTCCATCGGCGACAGCTTCCACTGGCGGACCGGGTCCACCTGGCGGATCGCGAAGCGGGTGCGCTGTTCATCGGCCGAGACGGAGAACCAGAACTTCACGAGCTCGATGCCGTCGCCGACGAGCATCTGCTCGAAGGCCGGCGCCTGGCGCATGAACTCGTCGTACTGCGCCGGTGTGCAGAAGCCCATCACGCGCTCGACACCCGCCCGGTTGTACCAGGAGCGGTCGAAGAGGACGATCTCACCGGCGGCCGGCAGATGCTGCACGTACCGCTGGAAGTACCACTGCGTCGACTCGCGTGCGCTGGGCTTCTCGAGCGCGACGACGCGGGCGCCACGCGGGTTGAGGTGCTCCGTGAACCGCTTGATCGTGCCGCCCTTGCCGGCGGCGTCACGGCCCTCGAAGACGACCACGAGCCGGCGGTCGTTCGCCTTGATCCAGTTCTGCAGCTTCAGTAGCTCGATCTGCAGCAGGCGCTTGTCGCTCTCGTACTGCTCTCGGGACATGCGCTCGGCGTACGGGTAGCCCTCGCGCCAGGTGTCGATGTGCTTCCCTGAGGCGTCGAGCAGGATGGGGTCGTCGTCGTCGACGTCGACCACCCGGTAGTCGTCCACCTGGTCGAGAGCGGGCGGCGGGGCGTAGTGCGACACGAGCTGCTGCATGGTCGCGACGCTAGCCGCCCGACGTAACCACCGGGTAGCCGTCGGGTGACGCGCAGGTGCACTGCCCTTTCTCAGGACGGTCGCGGCGCGTCGGCGCGCACCGGCCGGACACGCCGAGTCGCTCCTGAGACAGGGACGGCGGCGGCTACTCGGCTGTGCGCGTCAGCAGGTGCTGACGGTCCGGGTGCGCGTCGAACCATTCGCCGACGTACCAGCACATCGGGACGATACGGCGCCCACTGTGCTGCTCGACGTCGTCGACCGCGTACTCGACGAGCTCACCCGCGTACCCCTTGCCACGGAACGGCGGCGTCGTGAAGGTGCGGGGGAACGAGATCGAGTCTCCGGAGATGCGGTAGTCGACGACACTCACCAGCTGGCCGTCGACGTGCATCGTGTAGCGCTGGGCGTCGGTCTCGTTCGTGAACTCGGTGCTCATATCGGGAGACAACGTATCGCGTGCGCGGTTCCTTCCCTCGCTGCGAGAGGCCACCTGCGAGAATGGACGCATGCCCTCCTCCGCAGCAGCAGCCGAAGAACTGCCACTGCTGTGGACGCCGGAAGGCCCCGACCTCGTCCTCGAAGACGACAACCTGAACGTGCTCGCCCAACTGCCCGACGAGTCGTTCACGCTCATTTACCTGGACCCACCGTTCAACACCGGTCGGGTGCAGCGCCGACACTCGACGACCTCCGTGCGCACCGAGGAGACAGGGGTGGGGCGGTTCGCCGGGTTCAAGGGGCAGGCGTACGAGCGCATCCGCGGCGACCTCCGACGCTTCGACGACGCGTTCGACGACTACTGGGGGTTCCTCGAGCCGCGGCTCGTCGAGGCCTGGCGGGTGCTCGCCGCCGACGGCACCCTCTACCTGCACCTCGACTACCGCGAGGCGCACTACGCGAAAGTGCTCCTCGACGCCCTCTTCGGACGGGAGTGCTTCCTCAACGAGATCATCTGGGCATACGACTACGGCGCGAAGGCCCAGAGCCGTTGGCCGACGAAACACGACACGATCCTGGTCTACGTGAAGGACCCGAAGGGGTACCACTTCGACAACGAGACCGTCGACCGCGAACCGTACATGGCGCCCGGCCTCGTCACGGCGGAGAAGGCGGCGCGTGGCAAGCTGCCGACCGACGTCTGGTGGCACACGATCGTGTCGCCCACGGGCCGCGAGAAGACCGGCTACCCGACGCAGAAGCCCGAAGGCATCCTGCGCCGGATCGTGCAGGCGTCGTCGCGTGAGGGCGACTGGGTGCTCGACTTCTTCGCCGGCAGTGGCACCACGGGCGCGGTGGCACGGGCGCTCGGTCGTCGCTACGTCCTCGTCGACGAGAACCCGCAAGCGATCGCCGTGATCAACGCCCGCCTCTCCTAGCCCGCGAGGGGTCCCGAATGGCTGGCTCGGATGCCCGCGCGCCAACCATTCGGGACCCCTCGCGGGCTAGACGGAGGAACGGGAGACCAGGCGGGTGGGCATGATCGTCACCCGGTCGAACGGGTCGTCCGACAGACGCCGGACGAGGATCCTCGCCATCTCAGCACCGAGCTCGACCGGGGACTGCGCGATCGTCGTCAGCGGTGGGGCGGCCGTCTCGCCGTACAGGTCGTCGTCGTACCCGACCACCGCGATGTCGCCCGGGATCGTGAGGCCGGCATCTCGGATCGCCGTGTAGGCACCGGCGGCCATCTGGTCGTTCGCGGCGAACAGGCCGTCGATCGGCACCCCTCGGGCGAGCAGCCGGCGCATGGCCTCGGCGCCGTCGCCGGGGGAGAAGTCGCCGACCTCCACGAGGTCGTCCCTGAGTCCGGCGGCCGCGAGCTCGGCACGCCAACCGACGAGGCGGTCGACGCCACCGGGCATGTCCTGCCGCCCGGCGATCGTCGCGATGTGCGTGCGGCCGGCGTCGACGAGGCACCGGGTGGCGGTCCGGGCTCCAGCCACGTTGTCGACGTCGACGTAGGTGCTGTCGACCACGTCGGCTCCCATCGGTCGGCCGCCGAAGACGATCGGCAACTCCTGCCCGAGCTGGGTGTACGAGTGGTCGCCGCTGTGATGCGAGACGACGAGCGCTCCGTCGACGTTGCCGCCCAACAGATACCGGCGGGTCTTCTCGGGGTTCGTCTCCGAAGCGATGAGGAGGTTCAGCGTGTAGTCGGTCTGCGCGAGTTCGAGTGCGACGCCCTGCACGACCGAGGCGAAGAACGGGTCCGAGAAGACGCGGGCGGTCGACTCCGGGACGACGAGCGCGATGACCTGCGTGCGGCGCGATGCGAGCGAACGGGCTGCACGGTTCGGCACGTAGTCGAGGGCCGCGATGGCGTCCTGCACAGCTGCGACGACCTCTGCGGTGACCTTCGGCGAACCGTTGACCACACGCGACACCGTGGCGCGGGACACACCGGCGCGAGCGGCGACCATCTCGAGGGTGGGGGCTCCCTGACCGGACTGCATCATGAGTGGAGTGTATCGCCGCGGGCTGCCGGGGCCACTGGCTGATTCCGCACGTTCGCGGGGCGGTGGTCGCTGAGCGGTTCCCCCTCACCGACCGGGTCGAGATCCCTCCCGCGACGCAGCGATGCGCCTCGCGTATGCGAGTCCGGAGTCCTTGATCGTGCGCTCCTGGGTCTGGTAGTCGACGCGCACGATCCCGAACCGCTTGTCGTAGCCGTAGGCCCACTCGAAGTTGTCGAGGAGTGACCACACGAAGTAGCCGCGCACGTCGGCGCCGTCGGCGATGGCGAGTTCGACCTGGTCGATGTGGTCCTGGATGAACGCGTCGCGGTCGACGTCGTGGATCCGACCGTCCTCGGCGGCGACGTCGTCGTAGGCCGCACCGTTCTCGGTCACGTAGAGCGGCGGCAGGGTCGGGTACTCCCGACCGAGTCGTACGAGGAGCGTGCGGAGGCCGGCGGGGTGCACCTCCCAGTCCATCGCGGTGCGCGGCAGCTCACGGCTCGGGAAGGAGATCCCCGGTGACCCGAGCCATGGTGAACCGGCCTCGCGCTCGGTGGCGCCCGAGTGTCCTCCGTCGGCGCCCGAGTCGTCGGGATGCCCGGAGACGAGGTCGTCGTGGTAGTGGTTCACGCCGAGGAAGTCGATGGGTGCGGCGATGGTCGCCAGGTCGCCGTCGTGGACGAGGGTGTCGAGCCCGAGGCCGGCGAGGTCTTCGACGACGTCCGCCGGGTAGGCGCCGAGCACGATCGGTTCGAGGAACAGACGGTTCATGATGCCGTCGACGCGGCGGGCGGCATCGACGTCGGCCGGGTCTGCCGGGTTCGCCGGGATCGCGTTCGTGAGGTTCAGGGTGATGCCGATCTGCTGGGCGCCGAGCTCGCGGAGTCGTGTCGTGGCGAGCCCGTGCGCCAGGTGCTGGTGGTGCACCGCGGCGAGGGCCGCCGCTTCGTCACGCCGACCGGGCGCGTGCACTCCCACCGCGTATCCGAGCAGTGCGGAGCAGAAGGGTTCGTTGAACGTGGTCCAGTGCTGGACACGGTCGCCGAGGGCTGCGTAGGTGGTCTCGGCGTAGTCGACGAAGCGCAGTGCGGTGTCGCGGTTCGTCCATCCGCCGTGCTCTTCGAGGGCTTGCGGGAGGTCCCAGTGGTAGAGCGTGAGCCAGGGGAGGATGCCGGTCTCGAGCAGCTGGTCGACGAGGCGGCTGTAGAAGTCGAGGCCGGCTCGGTTGATGCTGCGGCCGTCCGGGGCGATGCGCGCCCAGCTGGTCGAGAACCGGTAGGCGTCGAGGCCGAGTTCGTTCATGATCGCGATGTCGGAGGTGGTGCGGTGGTAGTGGTCGACGGCGATCTCGAGGTCGTCGCCGTTCGCGATGGCTCCTGGGACCCGTGCGAATGCGTCCCAGATGGAGTCCCCCTTGCCGTCCTCGTGGGCGGCGCCCTCGACCTGGGCTGCGGCGGTCGCCGATCCCCACAGGAACGGCGGCAGCGCGAGGGTCGGGTGGTCGGCGTGGGGTGCATTCGTCATCGGAGGCTCCTCGAGGTCGGTCCCGCTCATGCTACCCGCTGCTGAGAGCGCTCTCACGTTGTGTGCTCGTGGGCCGGCGCGGTGCGCTGGCACCCGTCAGCGGCTGCGGCCCAGGAGCACGTCGACCCCCACACCCACCAACGACACGAGCGAGACGCCGCCGAGGACGACCCCCGCGGTGGCCGGATCGATCATGCCAGCCGTCTCGGGCGGCGAGGCCGTCAGGAACACGAGCGAGGCCACGCCGGTCACGAGTCCCGCGAGCGACAGGAGGACCTGCCGTACCAACCCCGACAGCATCCTGCGGTCACGCCGGTCGGCGAGCACCCGGATGTTGATGCTCAGCTCGCCGTTCTCCAACGCCGCGCCGATCCGGTCCACCCGCCGCGGGAAGCGCCGCATGCCGGGCAGCATCGACAGCATCTCCGTCGTCAGGTTCGACATCATCGCCTTCGGCGCCATCTGGTCACTGATCTGCTCAGCGGCCAGATGGCGCGATTCGTCGAGGAGGTCGAAGTCGGGAACGGTGGAACGCAAGGCGCCGTCGAGGATCGCGAAGCCGCGGAATGCAGCGACGAACTCGGCTGGCACGAGGAGCCCGTAGCGCGTGAGGACGGCGACCAGTGCGTCGACCGTGGCGACGTCGACCCGCGCGCCCGGACCCAGCTCGTAGGCGATGAACGCGCTGATGTCCCGCCGGAACGCCGTCTCGTCCTCCGGGTTCCGCAGCGTGCCGAGCGTGAGCAGTCCATCGCCGATGAGTTCGGTGTCCGACTGCAGGTAGGCGATCAGGAGCTCCTGCGTCGTCTCCCGGAGTCGGAGGTCCAGGCGACCGACCGAGCCGAAGTCGACCAGTGCCGGCCGCCCATCCGGCAACAGCATGATGTTGCCGGGGTGGAGGTCGGAGTGGTACACGCCGTCGAACACGATCTGTCGGATGAACGCGCGCAACACCGTGCGCATCGCCGGTTCGAGCTCTGCCGGTGCGGGGCCGGGGCGGGCGTTGATCGCCGTGATGGTCTCACCGTCGAGATATTCCATCACGAGAATACTGTCGCTGGAGAGATGGTCCACGAGCTCGGGGAGATGGAGCTCTCCGGCTCGGGCGCTGCGCTCCTGCATGGCACGGAGGGCCAGCAGGTTGCGGGCCTCGAGCCGGAAGTCGAGCTGCCTGAGGAGGTCAGCGGCGTACTGCTCGGCGACAGCCCGAGACCCCATCATGCGCGCCCTCGGGGACGTGCGGTCGACGAACCGCATGAAGCGGAGGGCGATGTCGACGTCGCGGTGCACCTCCTCGACGATCCCCGGACGCAGCACCTTCACCGCGACGGCGCGACCGCCCGGCAGGATCGCGCGATGGACCTGACCGATCGACGCCGCCGCGACCGGTGTCTCATGGAACACCGTGAACACGTCGGCGAGCGGGCCGCCGAACCGGTCCTCCAGCATCGTCCGCACCTCGCCCCACGGGGCGGGCTCGACGTCGCGCTGCAGTTTCGAGAGCGCGTCGACCCATTCGACCGGAAGGAGGTCGGACCGGGTCGAGAGCAGCTGACCGAGTTTCACGAACGCACCGCCGGCTTCCTCCAGCGCACGCCGGAACCCCTCCGCCTGCTGCGCGCGCAGCGCCGAACGTTCGGGTGCGGTCGTGAAGTCGAGTCTGCGCCACGGGAGGACGCCGTTGCGGCGGGCGATGCGCATCAACTGGGTGAAACGTCGGCCGTGGCTCAGGACGGAGTGCGTCTGACGGGTGCGGGGGCCGCCGCCGAAGGGGCGTTGCTCTCGGTCGCCGGCGAGTGTCGGTCGAGGACCCGTCATGCCGTCGTCCTGCCCATGCCGCCGCCCGTCCCTGCTCGAAATGGCGGACGATACCCGCGTTCCACCGCTCCCAGCATGCCCTGTTCATGTGCGTTCCCGCTGAGAACACGACGGATGGAGTCCAGAGCCCCCGAGCTGTCGTATGCTTGTGCGTGCAAGGGGAGTACTCCCACGCGACATGCCCGTCAATACGGATCCACCGTCGGATCCCGGGGTGTCGGCTCTCATCGAGAGTGGAGGAGACTTTGGTCCGATCGTCGTATCGGTACCTCGTGTTCACCGACCCCTTGGAGCCCCCATGGCCGTCACGCCTCTTGTCTGGATCATCACCATCGCGGTGACGATCGCCTTCTTCGTCTACGAGTTCTTCGCTCACGTGCGCAAGCCGCACGAACCGAGCATCGCCGAGTCCGCGCGCTGGTCGATCTTCTACATCAGCCTCGCGCTGCTGTTCGGTGTCGGTATCGGCCTCGTGTCCGGCTGGACATACGGCGGCGAGTACTTCGCCGGGTACCTCACCGAGAAGGCGCTGTCGATCGACAACCTGTTCGTCTTCCTCATCGTGATGACGGGCTTCGCCGTCCCGAAGGCGTATCAGCAGAAGGTGCTGATGATCGGCATCGTCATCGCGCTCATCATGCGTGGTGCGTTCATCGCCGCCGGTGCGGCGCTCATCGAGAACTACTCGTGGATCTTCTACCTGATGGGCGCGCTCCTGCTGTTCCTCGCGTACCGTCAGGCGTTCAGCAACCACGAGAGCGACCCCGCGAACGGCAAGGTCGTGAAGTTCGCTCGGCGTATCCTGCCGATCACCGACGACTACCACGGCGACCGCATCTCGGTGAAGATCGACGGCAAGCGCTGGTTCACACCGATGCTGTTGACGATCGTCGCGATCGGCTTCATCGACCTGGTGTTCGCGGTCGACTCGATCCCCGCGATCTTCGGGCTGACGGAGCAGGCGTACATCGTGTTCACCGCGAACGCCTTCGCGCTCATGGGCCTGCGCCAGCTGTTCTTCCTCATCGGCGGACTGCTGGAGCGCCTCGTCTACCTGGCGCAGGGTCTTGCCGTGATCCTCGCGTTCATCGGTGTCAAGCTCGTGTTCCACGCGCTGCACGTGAACGAGCTGCCGTTCATCAACGGTGGGGAGCACATCGACTGGGTGCCGGAGATCCCGATCTGGTTCTCGTTGCTGTTCATCGGCGCGACGATCGCGGTGGCGACGATCGCGAGTCTCGCGAAGACCCGACGCGACGAGGTCAAGGCGCTGCAGGGCTGACCCGGCGAGCCGAGCCCTGCGGCGTCGGCGTACGTGTCAGCGCCAGCGCGGTGCGCTGAACCGGGCGCGGGGCCGTGCGCGTTCGCGCGGGTGATACGACACGAGCGCGGGTCTCTGGAGACCCGCGCTCGCGTCAGTGGGGCGCGCTCGGTCCAGCGCACCGCGCTGGCAACCGGCGAACGGGACCTAGGGGCGCTGGTCGGGGGTGATGATCCGGTTGGAGGCCGTGTCAGGAGCCAGCTGCGAACCGGCCAGCTCCGCGGCACGCTGCGCGGCGAGCGACAGTTCGTCCTCCTCCACGATGCGCCGGTCCTCGGCGTCCTCCGCAGCCTGCGCGTCCGTCCGCTCCTGCAGGGCCGACTTCGACCGCAGCGGCGGTGCCTTCAGGAACCAGCTGAGTGCGAACGCCACGGCGACGACCGCGAAGCTCACCCAGAACACGGTGACCGTCGCGTCGGCGAAGCCCGTGAGGAACGGCGCCGCGAGGTCGTGGTTCGCCCCGACGAGGAACGAGGTGTCGCCGTCGAGCGCGCTCCCCACCGAGCCGCTCCCGGCCTGCGCCTCCTGCAGCACCTTGAGGATGCCCGCGTTGGCCGGGTCTGCCAGGACCGCCGGGTCCTGCGACGCCGCCTGCAGGTTCGCGAGCAGCGTCTTGTCGGCGAAGGCCGCAGCGATCGTGTCGGGGATGCGCGTGTAGAGCACGGAGAAGATGACGGCCGTGCCCAGCGTTCCACCGATCTGACGGAAGAACGTCGATGAACTCGTCGCCACCCCGATGTCGCGTGCCTCGACCGCGTTCTGGCTGGCGATCGTGAGCGTCTGCATGAGCTGACCCAGGCCGAGGCCGACGAGGAGCATGCCGCCCATCATCCACCACACCGGCTTGTCGGCCGTCGCGAAGCTGAAGTAGAAGAACCCGCTCAGCAGCAGGAAGGTTCCGACGATCGGGAACGCCTTGTACTTGCCGGTGCGCGCGATGATCTGCCCGCTCGCGATCGACGAGATCATGAGGCCGAGGATCATCGGGAGCATCAGCAGACCGGATTCGGTCGGCGTCGCGCCCTCGACGAGCTGCAGGAACAGCGGCACCGTCATCATCGCGCCGAACATGCCGAAGCCGACGAGCACACCCAGGATGGTGGCGACGCGGAAGGTGGAGTTCTTGAACAGCTTGAGCGGGATCAGTGCGTCGTCGCCCATCGCGCGCTCGACGAGGATGAACGCCACGATGCCGGCGACACCGATCGCGTAGCAGGCGATCGAACCGGCCGAGGCCCAGCCCCAGATGCGACCCTGCTCGGCGACCAGCAGCAGCGGGACGACGGCGAGGACCACGGTCGCCGCGCCCCACCAGTCGATGCGCACGCTGTGGCGCGTGTGCGGGATGTGCAGGAAGCGCAGGACGATTGCGAGCGCGATGACACCGATCGGCAGGTTGATGAGGAACACCCAGCGCCAACCGGTGATGAAGAGGAGCTCAGGGGCGCCGGCGAACAGCCCGCCGATGAGCGGACCGATGACGCTCGAGACGCCGAACACGGCGAGGAAGTACCCCTGGTACTTCGCGCGCTCACGAGGGGCGAGCATGTCGCCCATGATCGTGAGCGGCAAGGCCATGAGGCCACCTGCGCCGAGTCCCTGGATGGCGCGGAAGATCGCGAGCTCGTACATCGAACCGGACATCCCGGCGAGGAGCGAGCCGATGAGGAAGATCGAGATGGCGATGATGAACAACGGACGGCGACCGAAGATGTCGGACAGTTTGCCGTAGATGGGCGTCGAGACCGTCGAGGTGATGAGGTACGCCGTCGTGACCCAGGCCTGGAGGGCCATGCCGTCGAGGTCGTCGGCGATCGTACGCATCGAGGTGCCGACGATCGTCTGGTCGAGGGCGGAGAGGAACATGCCGGCCATGAGGCCGAAGATGATGAAGAGGATCTGACGGTGGCTGAGGATGGGAGCGGACGCCTCGGGTTTCGCCGAGGATGGGGTGCTGGATGACATGCGGTCTCGTTCGACTCGGGGCGCGCCGATCGGTCGGCGCCGTAGCGGCAGGGATTTTGCGTAGTGTGCAAACTTACACCCGCCGCAAGTTGAGCGGCAAGCCAGCCGACGCTCACACGTAGAAGTTCACCGAGCGTTGCCGAACGGCGCCTCAGCCGGCGTCGAGTCGGGAGTCCAGGGCCGAGAGGTAAGCCAGTGTGTCGTCGAGGGCGACATGTGCTTCGTCGAGGTCCAGGTGGAACTGGTACTCGTGCGGGAGCGCGGGTACGTGGTTCGCCGACCAGAACACTTCGGTCACCGGCACGTCGGCGGCCTTGAGGGCCCGGCTCATCGGGATGGACTGCAGCCAGGTGAGGGCATCGCCGTTGCCGCCGCTGATGTAGGTCGGTGGGAAGTCGGACGTGACGAAGTCGATGGTCGACATCGTTGCGCCGGTCGACGATGACGACCAGTCCTTCGTGCCCGCATACGCCCACAGCGCGACCTTCAAACCCCATGCCTCGATGCCGTTCAGTTCGGCCATCGCCGGCAGATCGTAGACGCCGCAGTTGAGGATGACGCCGACGAGTTGGTCCGCGTCGACACTCGGCGTGATGCCCAGGAGGTGCGCGTACTCCGGGTTGGTGGCGAGGACGGCCATCTGACTCGCGAGTTGCGCACCGGCCGAGTCTCCGGCGAGCACGAGGCGGCCGGGGTCGCCGTTCCACTCGGAGGCGTGCTCGGAGATGTAGCCGAGTGCGGCATCGAGCTGGTTCACCGCCGTGGGGTAGACGGCCTCCGGTGCGATCGAGTAGTTGACGCCGATCGTGGTGTAGCCGGCTGCAGCGAGGATGCGGAGGTAGGGCTCGACGTTCTCCTTCTCTCCGGAGATCCAGGCGCCGCCGTGGATCCACACGATGGTGGTGAGCGGCGTCGTACCGTCGGCCGGCGTGAAGACGTCGAGCGTCGTGTCCGTCTGAGGCCGTCCGTCGGCCGGGGGTGCGTAGGCGATGTCGCGGTACTCTGTGAGCTTCGTGTCCGGCACGTACGGTTCCATCTCGGCGACGGTCGCAGCCCCACCCTTCTCGAACACGGCGCGGATGAGCATCGCCGACGGCCACGGCGTCACCGAAGCGACGATCGCGACCGCCAACCCGAGACCGAGGACGACGCCCGCGGCGACCACGAACCGACGAGCACGGGGCCGCCGACGATGTTCCGGGGTGTGCTCGGTCGGCGCTGCAGTCATCAGTCGGTCCCCTCGTCCGTGCGGCTCGCTGTCGCCAGTGTGGCAGAGGCGGAGTCGGCGTGGCGCGATTAGGCTCGACCTGTGACGTCCACCCACCAGCCCTCCCACCGCCGCCCGGTGTCGCCGCGCGTGCGGCGCAATCGCACCATCGCGTTCGGCATCCTCGCCGCGGCACTCGCGATCCTGCTGGTCGTGCTGGTCGTGAACATCGCGGGTGGTGCGACCCCGAAGCCGGTCGCCGCGACGAAGACTCCGAGTGCGACGCCGTCCGCCACGCCCACACCGACCCCCACACCGACGCCGACGCCCACTGAGACGGTGCCACCGCCACCCCCGGCGTTCGACAAGGCCGCCTTCTCGATCGACGACCCGCTGAGCCCCTGGGTCGTCGTGAACAAGACCCGGCCCCTGAACCCTGTCGACTACACACCGCCGGACCTCGTCTCCGTGCCGGTCGCACACACCTGGGACCCGCTGCTCCGCGCCGAGGCGGCCGCCGGCATCGTGCAGATGTTCGACGCGGCCGCGAACGAGGCCGGTCTCTCGCTCGCATCGAACAGCGCCTACCGCAGCTACTCGAGCCAGGTGTCCGTCTACAACAGTGAGCCGGACGACGCGACGACCGCTCGGCCCGGCTACAGCGAGCACCAGACCGGGTGGACGATGGACATCGGTGCGGAGAGCGGCAACTGTTCGCTGAACACCTGCTTCGGTGACACCGCAGAGGGCCAGTGGCTCGCGGCGAACGCCTACCGCTTCGGGTTCCTGCTCCGCTACCCGGCCGACAAGGTCGAGGTGACGGGCTTCTCGTTCGAGCCCTGGCACTACCGCTACATCGGCGTCCCCCTCGCGACCGAGATGCACAACACCGGTGTCACCACGCTCGAGGAGTTCTTCGGACTGCCGGCCGCGCCGGGGTACCTGAACTAGCTGTCGCCCCGGTCACCGAGCTGGCGCCCCGGTCACCGAGCTGGCGCCCCGGTCACCGAGCTTGTCGAGGAGTGCCCGTCGACAGGCTCAGAGACCGGGGTCAGCCCTAGGCGCCGAGGGCTGCGTCGACGATCTGCTTCGCCTCGGACTGCACGAGCTTCAGGTGCTCGGCGCCCTTGAACGACTCGGCGTAGATCTTGTAGACGTCCTCCGTGCCGGACGGGCGTGCAGCGAACCATGCATGCTCGGTGACGACCTTGACACCGCCGACGGCAGCGTCGTTGCCGGGGGCGTGGCTGAGCTTCGCGATGATCGGATCCCCGGCGAGCTCCGTCGCGGTGATGGCGTCGCCGTCGAGCTTGCCGAGGCGTGCCTTCTGCTCCTTCGACGCCGCGGCATCGACGCGCTCGTACACCGGGTCGCCGAAGCGCTCGGTGAGTTCGCGGTAGAGCACCGATGGCGTCTTGCCGGTGACCGCGAGGATCTCGGCGGCGAGCAGACACAGCAGGATGCCGTCCTTGTCGGTCGTCCACACGGTGCCGTCGAAGCGCAGGAAGCTCGCGCCGGCGCTCTCCTCCCCGCCGAAGCCGACGGACCCGTCGACGAGACCCGGCACGAACCACTTGAACCCGACCGGCACCTCCCAGAGACGGCGACCCAGCGAAGCTGCGACGCGGTCGATGACCGACGAGGAGACGAGCGTCTTCCCGATCGCGGCGTCCTCCCGCCAGCCCGGACGGTTCGCGTACAGGTAGTCGATCGCGACGGCGAGGTAGTGGTTTGGGTTCATCAGCCCCGCGTCCGGCGTGACGATGCCGTGACGGTCGGCGTCCGCGTCGTTGCCGGTGAGGAGGTCGAACTCGGAGCGGCGCGCGACGAGCGCCGCCATTGCGGACGGCGACGACGGGTCCATGCGGATCTTGCCGTCCCAGTCGAGCGTCATGAAGCCCCAAGCGGGATCGACGTGGGGGTTCACGACGGTGAGGTCGATCTCGTACCGGTCGGCGATCGCCTGCCAGTAGTGCACGCTCGCCCCACCGAGCGGGTCGGCGCCGATGCGGATGCCGCTGCGCTTGATCGCGTCGAGGTTGATGATGTGCTTGAGGTCTTCGACGTAGTTGCCGCGGAAGTCGTACGTCTCGACGGCCGAGGGTTCTGCCATCTTGACCTCGTGCAGGCCGCCGGCGATGAGTTCGTTCGCGCGGTTCGCGATCCACGAGGTGGCGTCCGAGTCGGCAGGGCCGCCGTGCGGCGGGTTGTACTTGAACCCGCCGTCGGCAGGCGGGTTGTGGCTCGGGGTGACGACGATGCCGTCGGCCTGATCGCCGTTGCCCTCGGCGTTGTACGTGAGGATCGCGTGGCTGAGGGCCGGGGTGGGGACGAAGTCGTCGAATTCGTCGACGAGGACCCGCACACCGTTCGCGACGAGGACCTCGAGCGCGGTGGTCTGGGCCGGGCCGCTGAGCGCGTGGGTGTCGGATCCGATGAACAGTGGACCGGTGATGCCCTGGCTCGCGCGGTACTCGACGATCGCCTGCGTGGTCGCGGCGATGTGGTCCTGGTTGAACGCCGTGTTGAGCGAGGAGCCGCGGTGGCCGGAGGTACCGAACACCACCCGCTGCTCGGGGATCGAGACGTCGGGCTTCAGTGTGTAGTACGCGTCGATGAGCGACGGGACGTCGATCAGATCAGCTTCGGTGGCGGGGGTCCCTGCACGATCGTTCATCGTCCCAGTCTGGCAGGAACGAGGGCGGTCAGGAAGGAGCTTGACCGGAGCCGGGCGGTGATTCCCGACGGATCGGTGGGAGTCGATCGATCCTGCTCTGGTCGGCGTCAGGGAGTGGAGACGAGGGCGGCGGCGGTCGCTGAGGGCGAGGACGCGGTGACATCGGACGCGACGCCGGCGGCGCTGGGCCTCGCGGCGGTTGGCGACGTGATGTCGGGGACCGCGTACGACTTGCCCGTCACGATGCGTTGGATCGCGTACAGGCTCTCCGTCGCGGGACCGAGGTACTTGCCCTTGTCATCGGAGTTGTCCGACCCGACCGCGTTGTGACCGTTGACGGCACCGAGCCGCTCGCCGTCGCCCAGCGTGAGCCCGTCGGATCCGAACACCGTCGCGCCCCACGAACTCACGGCGGGGTTCGCGCGGCCCGAGAGCACCTGGCCGAGCCCTGCGAGCGTGTCCGCACTGGCCTGCGAGGCGTAGACCCGGCTCACCGGCACGTGCAGGTCGTCGATGGACACGGTCGTCGGGATGCCGGCGGAACCGAGCATCACGAAGTTGTCGACGTGGTAGTCGGCGGACGCGAGCGCGAGCGAGGCCGTCGCCGTGCCGTAGGAGTGGGCGACGACACTCAGCTGCGAGGCCAGGCCACGCGCCGTCCGGAAGGCGTCGTAGCCGGCGAGGACGGCCGCGAGCAGCGGAGCGCCCTCGATCGCCCGGTCGTTCGACGGCACTTCGAGGGCGCTCGGGCTGTGTGCACCGATCCAGAGGATCACCGCGCTGTCCGGGGACGCCGTCTGGATGCGTTTCGCGCCGCGTAGGTAGTCGTCGAGCTCGAGCGCGCTGCTGTTCATGCCGGGCACGAGCACCGTCACATACGTCGCGACGTCGACATCGCCCACGGCGACCGCGACCCGCGGCGGGCCGGAGCCGGCCGCCTGCAGCGAGACGAGGTACTCGGGCTGGAGACGCGTGGCCGCGGCGGTGGGCGAGTAGCGCTCGACCAGCAGCTTGATCGCCTCGAGGCGGGAGAGTGTCGTCGCGAGTGCGGACGAGGCCGTCTCGCCGTCGACCTGGTCGGCGCCGGTCGTCATCGAACGGTACGTCGCCTCGGTGTCGGCGAGGAGACCCGCGAGCCTGGAGACGTTCGCCGTCGCGCGGTCGGTGTACGCGACACCCTCCAGGTTGCCGATGATCGCGGGGAAGCCCGTCATGAGCAGCGCGCGGTAGCCGGGCGTGAACTCGGTCCAGAGCGTCGCGACCTGGGTCGCCGACATCGCCCCGAGGGTCGTCGCAGCGGCGCTGAGGTCGCCGGCGAAGGCGGTCGTGAACTGCGTCGCGGTCATCGTGGGGACGGTCGACGCGGCTGGCGCGAAATCTGCAGCCGAGGACGTCGTCGAGGTCGCGGTCGGAACATGCGTGACGGTGACGACGCCGGCGAGGATCGCGGTGACGGCGGCGGCGATGACGACGGTCTTGACGAGGGTCGCGCGAGCGCCGGAGAGGCGCCGTCTCGTCCACTCCGGAGCGGTCCAGCGGGGCGCGGTCCACGACGATCCGAGGGTGAACGAAGCGTCCGTTCCGGCCGCGAGGGTCAGGCGCGGAACAGACCGCGAAGCGGCGTCGGCGAAGACACTCGTCACGTCACTCCCATTCCTGTCGCAGCTCGTCGGGTGGAGCCATGCGAGACACCGGATCACGCCTCGAGTCGAGGATGCTCGACCGGCTGGTGCTCGCATCCCCACGCGAGCGGCAGCGCCCAATACACCCTTGTATTCATTGTGCCGGGATTGGCGTGTTTTGAATAGCTCAAAGGGGATGGTTTCGCACCCAAAACGGGGCGTTTTTCCTCTGAATCGGCCGAATGTGACCCGCACGGGAGCCAAGCGAACCTCGACGGGCGTGTCGCGAAGTACACGGTACGCTCGGATCATGCCAGCATCGCCCTCGACCGACGACCTCCGGAGCTACAGTTTTCTCGGCCCGAGCGGGACGTTTACCGAGGTCGCGCTGAGTCAGGTGGAGGAAGCCAGGGGGCAGATCTGGAAGCCCGTCAGCAACGTCGGCGAGGCGCTCGGAGATGTGCTCGCCGGCCGCAGTACGGCCGCCGTCATCGCCATCGAGAACTCGGTCGACGGTGGTGTCTCGGTGGCGCAGGACGCCCTCGCGACGATGCCGGGTCTGCGCATCGTCGGTGAGGTGCTCGTGCCGGTGAACTTCTACCTCGTCGCGCGTCCTGGCACCCGCTTCGAAGACGTCCGCGTCGTCAACGCACACCCCGTCGCGTACGGGCAGAGCCATCTGTGGCTGGACGCGAACCTGCCGTCACATGGACACATCCCGGCGGCGAGCAATGTCGCGGCGGCAGCCTCGCTGTTGGACGGCACGTCGATCGCCGATGCCGCCGTCGCCCCGCCCGGCATCGTCAACCACTACGACCTCGAGGTGCTCGCGGAGAACATCGGCGACAACCCGAACGCGGTGACCCGGTTCGTCGTGGTGAGCCGTTCTCGGGCGATCCCGGAGCGCACCGGTGCCGACAAGACCAGCCTCATCGTCGAATTGCCGAGTGACGAGTCGGGCTCGCTGCTCGGCATGCTGGAGCAGTTCTCGACCCGTGGGGTGAACCTCAGCCTCATCGAGTCCCGCCCGATCGGCGACGCCCTCGGCCGCTACCGCTTCGTGATCGACGCCCTGGGGCACATCGAGGACGAACGCATGGCCGACGCGCTGCTCGGTCTGCGGAGGTTCAGCCCCAACGTGATCTTCCTGGGGTCCTACCCGAGCGCCGACCGCACCGCCGTCGACTACCACTCGCGCTACAACGACGCGGTGTTCATCGAGGCGCGGGACTGGCTGCGCGGGCTGCTGTCCGCCGAGCCGCAGGACTGACCGCACCGCTCGTCGCGCACAACTCCTGCGGGTCGCCGGGATGCGTCCCACCCGACCGTATGGGCACTGCCGCGCAGACGACTCGCAGGCGCTGCGCTGACGACCTGCAGGAGTTGTGTGCAAGAAGCTGCCGGTTCGGTTCAGTCGACGATGTCGAGACCGTGGGCCCGGAGCCGCATCCGGTCGCTCGTGAGTGACGCGAGCAAACGCTCATTCGTGCCGCGGATGTGCGTCGCGACGAGGAGTGACGCTCGATCGGCGTCCCGCCCCCGGACCGCGTCGAGAATGGCCTGGTGCTCGGTGGCGGCCTGCTCGCGCGCCTCGGTCGTGCGCACCTCGAGCCAGCGGGTGCGGGCGAGACGTGTCATCGCGCCCCGGACCCCGTCGGCGAGGAGCCGGTTCCCGGACAATGCTGCGAGCTCCTCGTGGAAGTCGCCGCCGACGCGCAGGACGGACTGCGGATCGTCGGGTGTGCGTCTCTCGAGGAGCGCGAAGACGACGTCGAGTTGCTTGTCGGACGCACGCTCGGCCGCCAAGCGGACGGCCGCCGTTTCGATGGCCTCGCGGTATTCGGCGATGAGCCCGATCTCGTGGAGGTCGATGGGGGCGACGATCCAGCCGCGGCCCTCCCGGCGGGCGAGGCCTTCGGTGCCGAGGCGGTCGAGCGCCGCCCGCACGGGGGTCCGGGACGCTTGGAACCGTTGCTCGAGGCCACGTTCGGTGAGCGCCTGACCCGGCGTGAGTTCCAGGGTGAGGATCGCCGAGCGCAGACGCTCATAGAGGTGTGTCGTCTGCGACGGGGTGCTCATGCTGATCCGATCGTCGAGCTTGGTATACCAAAATGGTGTACCGTCATCGTACCAGCGGGACCAAGCGCTGCGGAAGGCGGGACCATGACGCACGGGACGTCCCCATCGACGAACGACAGGACCGCACCAGAAGCGCCCGCGACCCGCGCCGTCATGGCGAATGCAGGTCGTGCGTGGACCGTGCTCGGGCTCGGTGTCGCCGCTCAGACCGCCGGCACCCTGTTCGTCAGCACGCCCGCATTCCTCATCCCGCTCTTACATGCCGAACGAGGCATGTCTCTCGCGGAGGCCGGCGTGATCGCGGCGGCGCCGACCCTCGGCATGGTGCTCACCCTCGTCGCCTGGGGGTGGTTGGCCGACCGGATCGGCGAGCGGATCGTCATCGCGGGTGGTCTCGCGCTCACCGCCCTCGCAGCCGGCGGCGCGATCGCCGCTGACGCGCTGATCCCGACGCTCGGCTACGGCCCGCTCGGACTCTTCCTGCTGCTCGGTGGTGCCGTGTCGGCGAGCACGAACTCGGCAAGCGGACGCATCGTCGTCGGCTGGTTCCCGAAGGACCGACGTGGACTGGCGATGGGAATCCGGCAGATGTCGCAGCCGCTCGGTGTCACTGCCGCCGCCGTGTCCGTGCCGACCGTCGCGGCGACATCCGGGATCGCCGCAGCACTCCTCATCTCGTTCATCGCCACCGCTGTGCTGGCGCTCGCCTGCGCGATCGGGCTCCGGAACCCGCCGCGTGCCGTGGCTATCGTGCCGCCGGCCACCGACACGACGCCCAACCCCACGGTCGCACCACCGCGCAACCCCTATCGCGGCGACGGCTTCCTCTGGCGCATCCACGCGGTGTCGATCCTGCTCGTCGTGCCGCAGTTCACGCTGACGACCTTCGCCCTCGTGTGGCTCGTGAGCGACCAGGGCTGGGACGCCCTCGCCGCGGGTGTGCTCGTGGGCGTCTCGCAGTTCGTTGGCGCGGTGGGGCGGATCGGCGTCGGAGTCCTCAGCGACCGGGTCGGCAGTCGGGTGCGACCGCTGCGCTGGGTGGCGGTCTCCGCGGTGGTCGTCATGGTGCTGCTCGCCGGTGTCGGGTCCGTGCAATGGCCGGTCGCCGTCGCGGTCGCGCTCGTCATCGCGAGTTCCGTCACCGTCGCCGACAACGGACTCGCGTTCACCTCGGTGGCCGAGATGGCGGGGCCCGCCTGGGCAGGACGCGCACTGGGGGTGCAGAACACCGGGCAGTTCATCGCGGCATCGGTCGTCGGGCCAGCGGTCGGCGCGCTCATCGGCCTCGTCGGCTATCCGCTGGCCTTCCTCGCCGTCGCCGTCCTCCCGGCGGTCGCGATCCCGATCATCCCGAGCGAGGGCGCGGAGCACGACCACCTGTGATGTCGTCAACCGGCCAGAACCCGTGCGCCGTTTGACGGACATCGCGCGCAGCTGCCAGGCTGACCGAGGCCTCACGACGGCCGCGTACCTCCCCGCCGGCGAGACACGAACCCACGCTCCCGACCACCGTCGAGCGCCACTCGGAGACGTCCACCCGGCCGATCAGAAAGCACCACAGTGACCGGCACCACCACGCTCAACGACCCTGTCCACGCCGTCGCAGAGGCCGCCAAACGGCGCAACGCGAACGAACCCGAGTTCCACCAGGCGCTCACCGAAGTCCTCGAATCGATCAGCCCTGCGCTTCGCGAACACCCCGAGTACCTCGACGCCGGCATCCTCGAACGCCTCGTCGAACCCGAACGCCAAGTCATCTTCCGGGTGCCGTGGACCGACGACCAGAACCGTGTGCAGGTCAACCGCGGCTTCCGGGTGCAGTTCAACTCTGCGCTCGGCCCGTACAAGGGCGGGCTGCGCTTCCACCCGAGTGTGAACCTGTCGATCGTGAAGTTCCTCGGCTTCGAGCAGATCTTCAAGAATGCCCTCACCGCGCAGGGAATCGGCGGCGCGAAGGGTGGCAGCGACTTCGACCCGCACGGACGGTCCGATGCCGAGATCATGCGGTTCTGCCAGAGCTTCATGAACGAGCTCTACCGTCACCTCGGCGAGCACACCGACGTTCCCGCCGGCGACATCGGCGTCGGTGCCCGGGAGATCGGCTTCCTCTTCGGCCAGTACCGCAAGGTCACCAACCGGCACGAGTCCGGCATGTTCACGGGCAAGGGGGTCGGCTGGGGTGGAGCGGAGGTCCGGACCGAGGCGACCGGCTACGGCACGGTGTTCTTCGCCGACGAGATGCTCGCCGTGGACGGTCGGAGCATCGACGGCAGGCGGGTCGTCGTCTCCGGTTCCGGCAACGTCGCCACCTACGCGATCGAGAAGGTCCACCAGCTCGGTGGTACCGCCGTGACCGCGTCCGACTCCTCCGGCTACGTCGTGGACGACGCCGGCATCGACCTCGACCTGCTCAAGCAGATCAAGGAGGTCGAGCGAGGGCGGATCTCCGAGTACGCGGCTCGTCGCCCGGGTGCGCACTTCGTCGCCGGTGGCAGCGTGTGGGACGTCCCCGGTGAGATCGCGCTCCCGAGCGCGACCCAGAACGAGCTGAACGAGCGAGACGCGATCGCGCTCGTGAAGAACGGCGTGATCGCGGTCGCCGAGGGTGCGAACATGCCGTCGACGCCCGAGGCGGTTCGCGTGTTCCAGGAGGCCGGCGTGCTGTTCGGCCCTGGCAAGGCGGCCAACGCCGGTGGTGTCGCGACGTCGGCGCTCGAGATGAGCCAGAACGCCGCGCGTCAGCGGTGGTCGTTCGACGACAGCGAAGCGAAGCTGCGGGGCATCATGCACGGCGTGCATCAGGCGGCGTTCGAGGCGGCCGAGCGCTACGGGCGTCCCGGTGACTACGTGGTCGGTGCGAACACGGCGGCCTTCGTGAAGGTCGCCGACGCGATGCTCGCCCAGGGCGTCATCTAGCCGCAGCTTCGCCTGTGATGTTCGTGGTGATGCCAGCGCGGTGCGCTGCACCGGGCGCGGGTCACCGGCCTGAGCGCGGGCCTCTGGAGGCCCGCGCTCACGCGTGGAGGGTGCGGCGGTGGTCAGCGCACCGCGCTGGCGGCGGCTGCGCCGCGCTCGGTCCGACGAGGCGCGCGTGCACGAGCGCACCGCGCTGGCGGCGAGTCGGTAGCCTCGACAGGTGACCTCGTACCGCACGGACTCCGCCGCCCCGACCGCCGCTCTCCCCGGACAGGTGGACGTCGTCGTGATCGGCGCCGGCATCGTCGGCGCCGCCGCCGCACGCAGTCTCGCGGAGAGCGGACGCGGCGTGCTGCTCGTCGAACGGTTCGAGCGTGGGCACGACCGTGGCTCCTCCCACGGTGCGACGCGGATCTTCCGGCAGGGCTACACCGCCGACGACTACGTCGCGCTGACGACTGAGGCCGTGCACGCCTGGCGCGACCTCGAAGCGCGAACCGGGCGCACCCTCCTGGAGTCGACGGGCGCTGTCGACCACGGTGAGCCGGCGATGCTCGACGCGATCGAGGCGGCCATGACGCGCGGCGGCGTCGCCTCCGAACGTCTCTCGCCTGCCGCCGCAGCAGCACGTTGGCCGGGGCTCCGCTTCGACAGAGAGGTCCTGCACCACGCGAGTGGCGGACGCCTGCTGGCAGCGGACTCGATCGAAGCGCTGCTGGATCTCGCGGAGGAGAGCGGAGCGACGCTGCGATTCGGGGTTCGGGTGACGGACCTCGACCTGGTCGAGGGAACCGACGATGCAGCACCCGAGGCTGTCCTCGTGCACACCTCGGCCGGCACCGTCCGTGCCGCCCACGTCGTCGTCGCGGCCGGTTCGTGGGCCCCCGACCTGGCTGGACCGCTCGCATCCGCCGCCGGGACGCCGCTCCCCGCCATCGACGTCACGCAGGTGCAACCGGCGCACTTCCCGACTGAGCTGCCTGACGCCGCGTGGCCGAGTTTCGTGCACTACCCCGCCGATGGGTCCTCCGTCTACGGTCTGCTGACGCCTGGCGAGGGCGTCAAGGTGGGCCTCCACGGCGGCGCGGTCCATGTGCACCCGGACGAGCGCGACGGTCTCGCGGAACCCGGTGAACTCGCACAGCTCGTCGACTACGTCGCCGCCTGGGTGCCGGGGGTCGTCGCCTCCGAGCCCGCCACGATCAGCTGCCTCTACGACATCAGCCCCGACGAGGACTTCGTGATCGACCGGATCGGCCGGGTCGTCGTGGCGACGGGGTTCTCCGGGCATGGGTTCAAGTTCGGCCCCGTCCTCGGCCGGCTCATCCTCGACCTGGTCGACGGGCGGCCGCCGCACCCACGGTTCGCGCTCCAGGTTCCGTCTGCTGCGTAGCCGTCGGCGGGCAGGACGACGACGTCCGCTTCGACGCCATGCGCCCCGCTGCTGCCACCAGGCTGTTCGTTCACAGCCGGGCGCCGGTCACCACCCGATCGCCGCGCTGCCACACGGCCGCCGTCAGCGGGACGCCTGGACGGTAGGCGAGGTGTGAGATCGACGGTGCGTCGAGCACCTGGAGGTCGGCTCTGCCACCGACGCGGAGCGAACCGACCGCGTCGTCCCCGTGCTCCCGGCCCACCGCGACGGCCGCACCGCGAGTCGCCGCCCAGACGGCCTCGGCAATGGTGAGCCGCATCTGCAGCACCGCGGTCGCGACGCAGTAGCTCATCGACGTCGTATACGAGGTGCCCGGGTTGCAGTTCGTGGCGAGGGCGATCGAGGCGCCGGCGTCCACGAGTGCTCGAGCCGGCGGGAAAGGCTCCCGGGTCGAGAGATCGCACGCGGGCAGGAGCGTCGCGACCGTGGACGACCCCGCGAGCAGCGCGACGTCGGCATCCGAGAGGTGATTGCAATGGTCGACGCTTGCCGCACCCAGCTCGACCGCCAGCCGGACACCACCACTCTCGCCCAGTTGGTTGCCGTGCACGCGCGCGCCGAGCCCCGCGGCACGACCGGCGAGCAGCACCTCGCGGGACTCCTCGACGTCGAATGCGCCGACCTCGCAGAACGCATCGATGTAGGAGGCGTACGGAGCGACCGCGTCGAGCATCGGGCCCGTGACGAGATCGAGGTAGTCGCGGCGGTCCATGCCCTGCGGCACGAGGTGCGCGCCGAGGAACGTGACGACGTCCGCGACCTCGGCAGCGGCGCGGGCTGAGCGTGCCTCGCCGTCAACGTCGAGTGCGTAGCCGGTCTTCGCCTCGAGGAAGGTGGTGCCCTGCGCCCGCGCTTCCGCACGCAACCGTTCTGCGCCGAGGACCAGCTGATCCTCGCTCGCAGCGCGGGTCGCGGCGACCGTGGTGGCGATCCCGCCTGCCGCGTACCGACCGCCGGCCATGCGCGCCTCGAACTCCGCGGAGCGGTCGCCGGCGAACACGAGATGCGTGTGCGTGTCGACCCACCCGGGCAGCACCGCCCGCCCGCCCACGTCCGTGCACACGTCGGCGTCCGGAGCCTCACTGGCCGAACCGAGCCAGACGATGCGGCTGTCCTCGATGACCAGCGCGGCATCGGCGATCCGGTTGCCGTCGGTGTCCTCCGCGTTCTGTCCGGCGTTCGTCGTCAGCTCGGTGATTCCGGTGATGAGTTCGGTGGTCATCGGTTTCCTCCGTGGGCGGGCGTGGCCGTCCGTTTCGATGCTGCCAGCTCGGTGAGCGCGTCCGCGAGGAGGTGTTCCGGGCGTTCGTCAGTGCCGACGAGACGACCGTGCTCCGCGACGAGTCTGCCGCCGACGATGACGCGTTCGACGTCCGACGCGGTCGCGGTGAGCGCGATCTGCGCGGGGTCGCCGCCTGTGGTGCGCAGGCTCGTCGTGCTGACTTCGACGAGGTCGAGCGGGTCGCCGGCCGCGAGCGTGTGCCGCCAGAGGCCGAGCGACGCGTACCCGCCGGTGCTCCCCGCCCTGAGGAGTTCCGCCGGCGTGAACCGGCCCCGACGGCCAGAGGCGAGCCGTTCACCGGCCTCGAGGCCGCGGAGTTCGAGGAACGGGTCGACGACGGCGTTCTGGTCGGAGCCGAGGGCGATCCGTGCACCGGCGTCGGCCAGGCGACGTGCCGGTCCGATGCCGTCGCCGAGGTCCGCTTCCGTCGTCGGGCACATCACGACCGTCGCTCCCGCGCGTCCGATGGCGTCGATGTCGTCGTCGGTGAGATGGGTGGCGTGCACGAGACTGAGGCGTTCGCCGAGCGCGCCGAGCTCGGTCAGTACCCCGGTCGGGGTGCGCCCCGTGGCGACGAGGGTGTCGGTGTTCTCTTGCGGCTGCTCGGACAGGTGCACGTGCAGCGGGATGTCGGCGGGCAGTCCTGCGAGGATCGTCCGCATGGCGTCGACGGGGACAGCGCGCACGGAGTGCAGTGCCGCGCCGAGCATCACGAGTCCGGTCGAACCGTGGGTGGCGGTCAGCGCGTCCCGCAGGGCACGCCAGCGTGTGAGCCAGCCGTCGGCATCACCGTCGCCGAACGCCACTTGCTCGGCGAGGAGCGGCGTCGGAGGCCCGCCGGCCGGACCGATCCCGCTCGCGAGGTACGCCGTGTCGAGCAGGGTGAGTCGGATGCCGACCTCCACCGCCGCATCGGCCACCGCCGACTCCATCGCGTGCGCCGTCGGATAGGGCGAGCCGTCCGCCCGATGGTGCAGGTAGTGGAACTCGCCGACGGCGGTCCATCCGCAGACGAGCATCTCCCCGAAGACCGCGCGGGCCACGCGCCGGTAGTGTGCCGGATCGAGGCTCGCGGCCGCGGTGTACATGGCTTCGCGCCACTGCCAGAAGTCGCCGCCGTCGGCGTGCGTCCGCCCGCGCAGCAGCCGATGGAACGCGTGGGAGTGCGCATTGCCCAGACCGGGGACGACGGTGCCGAGACGTCGGTCACCATCCGCCGCTGGAACGTCGGGTTCGACGACCGTGATTCGGCCTGTGTCGTCGGACCGGAACCGCACGCGTGGCACCGCGATGCCGTTGATGATGGCGGTCGCGGCCCAGATCGGATCGGGGATGGTCGACGCGCGTCCGCCGGTCACAGGACGCTCCGCAGCAGAGCCTCGAGCGCCGTGACGCCTGCGACGCAGTCGGCGGCCTCGGCGAACTCCTCAGGAGAGTGGGAGACACCGGTGGGGTTCCGCACGAAGACCATCGCGGTCGGGACGGAGCCGGAGAGCACACCGGCGTCGTGACCGGCCCCTGTGGCGAGCAGTGGCACGTCGCCGAGGGTTCCGGAGAGTCGTGCGGCGAGGTCCCGATCGAATCGGACGACGCCCGACCAGGACTCCTCAATGAGGTCGACCGAGCAGCCCGAACCGGCAACGGCGCGTTGGGCGCGCGTCTCGATGTCGGCGACCAGGGCTCGGGTCGCTTCGTCGGTCGCCGCGCGGGCATCGATCCAGGCGTCGACCGCGGAGGCGATCACGTTGGTGCCGCCGGGCACGATGCGCAGGCGACCGACTGTCGCGCGGGCGTCGTCGGTCGAGAGCGCCGCCTCCTCGACGGCCAGCACCGCGCGTGCGGCGGCGACGACGGGGTCGCGGCGTTCACGCATGCCGGTCGCTCCGGCGTGGTTGCCCTGACCGGTGACCCGGAGGCGCCAGCGGCCGTGGGCGAGGATGGAGGAGGCGACGGCGACGGGGGCGTCGAGATCGATGAGGCCGCGTCCCTGTTCCACGTGCAACTCGATGAAGAGTCCGATGCGGGCGAGCATGTCATCGTCGCGACCGAGGTGGGCCGGGTCCAGGCCAGCAGACGCTGCGGCATCGGCGAAGCTCACGCCGTCCACATCCGTGAGGGCCCGGGCGGAATCCGCGTCGATCGCTCCGGACAGCAGCCGCGAACCGAGGCAGGCCACACCGAACCGCGACCCCTCCTCCTCAGCGAACACCACGACGGCGACCGGCCGCGACGGTCGGAAACCGGTCGTCTGCAGTCGCGCCACCGCGTCGAGCGCCGACACGACGCCGAGTGGGCCGTCGTAGGCGCCGCCACCGGGAACGGAGTCGAGGTGGCTGCCGGTGACGACCGCGTCCTGTCCGGGTGCTCCCCACCACGCCCACAGATTGCCGTTGCGGTCCGTCTCGACGTCGAGACCGAGTCCGGTCGCGCGTGCGACGAACCACTCGCGCAACTCGAACTCCGCAGGCGTCCACACATGCCGCGAGTAGCCTCCCCGGGTGGCGTCGACCCCGATCGTCGCGATCTCGTCGAGACCCGCCAGCCGCCCATGGGCGAGGAGCGGTCGAACGCTCACTCGCCCTCCCACATCGGGACGCGGAGGCCGCGCTCGCGGGCGACCTCGGCGGCTCGCTCGTAGCCGGCGTCGACGTGGCGCATGACGCCGGTGCCCGGGTCGTTCACGAGGACGCGCGAGATCTTCTCGGCCGCGAGATCCGTGCCGTCGGCGACGATCACCTGGCCGGCGTGGATGGAGCGCCCGATGCCGACGCCGCCGCCGTGGTGGATGGAGACCCAGGTCGCGCCGGACGCCGTGTTCAGCAGGGCGTTCAGCAGGGGCCAGTCGGCGATGGCGTCGGAACCGTCGGCCATCGCCTCCGTCTCGCGATAGGGCGAGGCGACGGATCCCGAGTCGAGGTGGTCGCGGCCGATGACGACGGGGGCGCTGAGCTCGCCCGACGCGACCATCTCGTTGAACTTCAGGCCGGCGAGGTGTCGTTCCTGATAGCCGAGCCAGCAGATGCGCGCGGGCAGTCCCTCGAAGGCGATCTTCTCACCGGCGGAGGTGATCCAGCGGCGCAGCTTCTCGTCCTCGGGGAAGAGTTCGAGGATGGCGCGGTCGGTCGCGGCGATGTCGGCGGGGTCGCCGGAGAGCGCGGCCCAGCGGAACGGGCCCTTCCCCTCGGCGAACAGCGGCCGGATGTAGGCGGGCACGAATCCCGGGAAGTCGAAGGCGCGCTCGCAGCCGCCGAGTTTCGCCTCGGCGCGGATGGAGTTGCCGTAGTCGAAGACCTCGGCGCCGGCGTCCTGGAAGTCGACCATCGCCTGCACCTGCTTCGCCATGGCCAGCCGAGAGCGGCGGGTGAAGTCGACCGGGTCGGCCGCGGCCTCGGTCTGCCACTCGGCGAGCGCGGTGTCCTCCGGCAGGTAGGCGAGGGGGTCGTGGGCGCTCGTCTGATCGGTGACGATGTCGATCGCGACACCGCGCCGGAGGAGCTCCGGGAAGACGGTCGCCGCGTTGCCGACGAGGCCCACCGACAGCGGGCGTCGCTCGGCCTTCGCGGCGAGGACGCGGGCGACGGCGTCGTCGAGGTCGTCGGTCATCTCGTCGAGGTAGCGGTGGTCGACGCGACGCTGGAGACGGCTCGGGTCGACGTCGACGATGAGTACGACGCCCTCGTTGAGCGTGACCGCGAGCGGTTGCGCACCGCCCATGCCGCCTGCGCCGCCGGTGAGCGTGAGCGTGCCGGCGAGGGTGCCGCCGAAGCGTTTGTCGGCGATGGCGGCGAACGTCTCGTAGGTGCCCTGGAGGATGCCCTGGGTGCCGATGTAGATCCACGAACCGGCCGTCATCTGCCCGTACATGGTGAGGCCCTCTGCCTCGAGCTTGCGGAACTCGGGCCAGGTGGCCCAGTCGCCGACGAGGTTCGAGTTGGCGATGAGGACCCGAGGCGCCCACTCATGGGTGCGGAAGACCCCGACGGGCTTCCCTGACTGCACGAGGAGGGTCTCGTCGGCCTCCAAGCCCTCCAGAGTGCGGACGATCGCGTCGTACGCTTCCCAGGTGCGAGCGGCCTTGCCCGTGCCGCCGTAGACGACGAGGTCTTCGGGGTGCTCGGCGACCTCCGGGTCGAGGTTGTTCATGAGCATCCGGAGCGGCCCCTCCGTCTGCCAGCTCTTGGCGGTGAGCGTGGTTCCGCGGGCCGCGCGGATGACGCGGGTGGTGGTCGAGTCGGTCATGCGCTCAGTCCACCGCGCGGGGCGGTCGCCGGTCGACCCGATCCCACCGCATATTGTCTGGCCGCCCAGACAGCCAGACCTCGATGCGGAGGGGCGTCGGTCAGGGGAGCTTGACCTGCAGCCCGCCGCGGTGGGCGTCGAAGGCGACCATCGTCGCTGTCCCGAACTCATCGCCGTCGAGCTCGAGGTCCTGAGCCTGCTCCACCCGCACCGTCAACGCCTCCGACCGCAGGTTCGTGATCGTGTTCCCACCACGGCCGCCCTCGGTGAACTTGATCATGCGTCGACCCACCGCAGTGCGCCGTAGCACCCGGTTCTCCCACGTGACCTTGCGCCAGACGAGCAGCCAACCGAACGCGCCCTTCGGCTGCAGCACCGCGACGTCGAGGAACCCGTCGTCCACCTCCGCATCCGGCATGAGTTCGATGCCGCCCTGCAGCGTGCCGCAGTTGCCGACGAGCACGGAGCTGACCCGAGCCGAGTGTTCACGATGTCCACGCAGTTGGTAGTGGATGCGGAACGGTTCGGCCGTGATGATCGACCGGAGACCCGACTCGACGTACGCGAGCCAGCCGACGGACTTCTTGAGGTCGGGGTTCGTGTTCGAGATCATCATCGCGTCGATACCCATGCCGGCCATCACGACGAAGGCGTGCTCCTCCTCCGCCCCGTTTTCCCGGGTGATCATGGCGACACCGATGTCGATCGCGCGCGTCTCGCCGTCGAAGGCGAGGTCGATCGCGGCACCCTGGTCGCTGAGCGGGAGCTTGAGGTTCCTCGCGAGCAGGTTGCCGGTACCGGAGGGGACGAGCGCGAGCGGGACCCCACTGCCACGGAGCCCCTGAGCGACGGCGCGAACGGTCCCGTCGCCACCCGCGGCCAGCACCACCGCTGCACCGTCGACGACCGCACGCTGCGCCTGTCCGCTGCCCGGATCCTCCACGCTCGTCTCGTAGAACCGAGGGGACTCCCAGCCGGCCGCCTGCGACCGGGTCTCGAGCGCACTCCGCAGCTTGGTCGCGTCCACCTTCACGGGGTTGTACACGAGCGCCGCGTGCCGGGATGTCGTCATGGCACAACGGTAGTGCCGCAGGGTCCGCCCGAGGAGCGTCATCGATAGACTTGGCGGGTGATCGATCCAGCCCTCCTCCGCGAACGTCCAGAAGTCCTCCGCGAATCGCAGGAGAAGCGAGGCTCGTCCGTCGAGCTCATCGACCAGGCGATCGCCGCCGACACCGCACGCCGCGCCGCGATCACGGGCTTCGAAGAGCTCCGCGCGGAGCAGAACGCGTTCGGCAAGCAGGTCGCCAAGGCGCCCAAGGAGGAGAAGCAGGCCCTCGTCGCCCAGGCGCAGCAGCTCGCCGCCCGCGTCAAGGAGGCCCAGCAGGTCGCCAATGAAGCGGAGGCGTACTTCGCCGACCTCGCCGGGCGCATCCAGAACCCCGTCGTCGACGGCGTCCCGGCCGGCGGCGAGGAGAACTTCGTCACCCTCCGCGAGGTCGGCGAACGTCCCACCTTCGACTTCACCCCACGCGACCACCTCGACCTCGGCGAGCTCCTCGGCGCGATCGACATGCAGCGCGGCACGAAGGTCAGCGGTTCGCGGTTCTACTTCCTCCGCGGCATCGGAGCGCGCCTCGAGATCGCCCTCATGAACCTCGCGCTCGACCGCGCGATGGAGGCCGGCTTCGTCCCGCTCATCACCCCGACGCTCGTCCGCCCCGAGATCATGAAGGGCACCGGATTCCTCGGCGAGCACGCCGACGAGGTCTACCGCATCGAGGGCGAGGACCTCTTCCTCACCGGCACGAGTGAGGTGGCGCTCGCCGGATACCACTCCGACGAGATCCTCGACCTCGAGCAGGGTGCACTGCGCTACGCCGGCTGGTCGACCTGCTACCGCAAGGAAGCCGGCTCCTACGGGCGCGACACCCGCGGCATCATCCGCGTCCACCAGTTCAACAAGCTGGAGATGTTCGTCTACACGAAGCCGGAGGACGCCGAGGCGGAGCACGAGCGCCTGCTGTCCTACCAGGAGGCGATGCTGCAGTCGCTCGGTCTCAGCTACCGCGTCATCGACACCGCCGCCGGCGACCTCGGCTCCAGCGCCGCGCGCAAGTTCGACGTCGAGGCCTGGGTGCCCACCCAGGACGCGTACCGCGAGCTCACGAGCACGTCGAACTGCACCACGTACCAGGCGCGCCGCCTCGACACCCGCTACCGCACCGAGTCGGGCAAGACGTCGCCGGTCGCGACCCTCAACGGGACGCTCGCGACCACGCGTTGGATCGTCGCGATCCTCGAGACCCACCAGCAGGAGGACGGCAGCGTCGTCATCCCCGAGGTGCTACGCCCGTACCTGGGTGGCCTCGACGTGGCGCGGCCGATCTGATGACGCAGGCCGAGTCGACCACGACCACGACGTCCCAGCTGCTCATCGCACTCGACGTCGACGGCACCGTGCTGCACGAGGACGGCTCGCTCAGCCTGTCCGTCGCCGACGAGGTCCGCCGCGTCGTCGCCCTCGGTCACGTCGTCACGCTCGCGACCGGTCGCAGCTGGGAGAGCACGCGCCCCGTCCTCGAAGACCTCGAACTCACCCCGGAGTACGTCGTGTGCGCGAACGGTGCGCTCATCATGAAGCGGAACGAGGCGGCGGAGCACGGCTACGAGCGCTTCTTCATGGAGACGTTCGACCCGAGCGAGGTGCTCGGCCTCATCAAACCGCACCTGTCCGAGGGCAGCTACATGGTCGAGTATCCGGACGGCTTCCGGAAGTACACGGTCGGTATGCAGGACTGGAACCTCGACAACGCCGTGGAGGTGCCGTTCGAGGAGCTCGTCACGAGCCCCGTCACGCGCGTCGTCGTCGTCTCGCCGAGCCACGATGAAGAGGAGTTCCTCCGCATCGTCGAGCGGATCGGTCTGAACCAGGTCAGCTACGCGATCGGCTGGACGGCATGGCTCGACATCGCGCCGAAGGGGGTCAACAAGGCGACCGCCCTCGAGCGGGTCCGCGAGTGGTTGGGCCTCGAACGGTCGCAGATGGTGGCGGTCGGCGATGGCCGCAACGACATCGACATGCTCGAGTGGGCCGGGGTCGAAGGACGCGGTGTCGCGATGGGCCAGGCGCCTGAAGAGCTGCTGGCTGTCGCCTCCGAAGTCACCGGCACGGTCACCGAGGACGGTCTCTCCCAGCTGTTGAGGAGCATTTCGGGTTAACATCGTCCAAAGCTCTGTGCTCGCACGCCTGTCCGGTGCGCTCGGAGCCTCGGGTCGCGCCTGCAGTCGTGTTGCCACCCGCACGGACCAGCCGCTGTCCTGACGGGCTGGTGCCGCCCCTGTTCCCGACGAGAGAGTGAGACCGATGACCCGCAACGCCGACGCGCCCAAACCACGCGCCGCCGTCCGTCACGGCAGGCTCCGCAAGTCCAACCCGTTCGCGACCGTCGCCAAGGTGCTCGCCGCCACGGCCGCGGTCGTCGGTGTCAGCGGGATCGCCGTCGCCGGCGTCGCTGCACTCGACCTCGCGAACAGCGTGAAACCCGTCGCCCACCTCGACAACGAGACCCCTGGTGCGCCCCCGCCGAACATCGGTGCGATCGAGGGCGGCGTCAACCTGCTCCTCGTCGGCAGCGACTCCGGAGACGGCGACGCCCAGTACGGTGAGCGCGGCGAGAACCTCAACGACGTCACGATCCTGATGCACATCTCCGCCGACCACTCGAGTGCCACGGTCGTCAGCTTCCCACGCGACATGTACGTGCAGATCGGCGACTGCGCCAACGGTGGCAACGGCCGCGACAAGATGAACACCGCCCTCATGTACGGCGGCGACGACGGCGGACTCGCGTGCGCCGTGTCCACGGTCGAGGGCATCACCGGCCTGTCGATCCCGTTCGCCGCTCAGATCGGTTTCAACGGGGTCATCTCGATGTCGAACGCGGTCGGCGGCGTCCCGGTGTGCATCACCGAGCCCCTGAACGACGCCTGGAGCGGCATCAACCTCGACGTCGGCACCCACGACCTCTCCGGGGCGTCCGCGCTCGCATTCCTGCGGTCGCGTCATGGCGTCGGCGACGGCAGCGACCTCTCCCGCATCTCGAACCAGCAGATCTTCCTCTCCTCGCTCGTCCGCACCATGAAGAGCAGCGAGACGCTGTCCGACCCGATCAAGCTCTACTCGATCGCCCGCGCCGCGTTGAAGAACGTGACCCTGTCGAGCAGCCTGAACAACATCGACACCATGGTGTCGATCGCGTCCGCGCTGAAGGACATCCCGCTCGACCGCGTCGCGTTCGTCCAGACCCCGACGGCCACGGTCGATGGCGGTGTCGAGGCGACGTCCGACGCCGACCTGCTGTGGAGCGCGCTCCAGAGTGATCAGGCGGTCAACCTCACCGCCACGGGCAAGTACGTCGTGACCGATCCGAACGCGCCGGTCACGGCCGATCCCGCTCCGGCCGATCCCGCGGCCACGGCAGACCCTGCGGCCACGGCAGACCCTGCGGCCACGGCGGACCCCGCTGCGCCGGCAGATCCGACCGCCGGTGGCGTCGTCGACCTGCCCGACACCATCACGGGCCAGAACGCCGCACAGAACACCTGCACGGCCGGCCGTCCTGAGGGAGACCAGTAGTCGCACCGGGTGGACGGGTGGGGAGGCCGCGGTACTGGCCCCATCCGTTACACTCGATCGTGGTCGACCGCAGCGTGTGACGCTGGGGCTCTCGACCAAGGAGGGCTGTCCGAGCGGCCGATGGAGCCAGTCTTGAAAACTGGTGGGCAGAAATGTCTCGTGGGTTCGAATCCCACGCCCTCCGCACGTCGTCGAGATGGCCGGCTGGGCCTGGCGGCGCAACGCTGGCGCGTCGCGGGGTTCGAATCCCACGCTCTCCGCATCAGACATTCCGCATTCTCAGACAGACGTGGTTGAATCGTCGGATGCCCCCGCATGCCCCTGAAGTCGACGAGCCGTCACCTGAGCGCTCGACGAAACGTCGACCGGCGAAGCTGGCGACCATCGCCAGGCATGGCAGGTTGAAGCGGTCGAATCCCTTCGCCACCGGGTTCAAGATCCTCGCGTCCACGCTCGCCGTCGCCCTGGTGAGCGGTGGCATCGTGGCAGGTATCGCGCTCTGGGACGTCGCCGCGAGCGTGAAGCCCGGTGTCGCACTGGTCGGCGCCGACGGTCAGGACGTCACGGCGGCCGCCCTCCCCGCCATCGGCGCGTACCCGGGTGGCGTGAACCTGCTGATCGTCGGTAGCGACTCCCGTGCTGGTCAGGACCCGGTCTTCGGCGATGAGACGGTGGAGACCGGCAACCTCAACGATGTGACGATGCTGGTGCACATCTCCGAGGACCACAGCAACGCGACCGTCGTGAGCTTCCCGCGCGACCTGTTCGTGTCGATCCCGTCCTGTCCAGACCCCGAGGGCGGCTCGTTCTCCTCGATGTCCCGGCAGAAGATCAACACCTCCCTCAGCTATGGCGGACTCGCCTGCACGGCCCTCACCGTCTCGCAGCTGACCGGCCTCGAGATCCCGTTCGCCGCGGAGGTGCAGTTCAGCGGGGTCATGGCCATGTCGACCGCGCTCGGCGGAGTGACGGTGTGTGTCGCGGACCCGATCGAGGACGAGTACACGAACACCTTCCTCGCCGCCGGTGAGCACACGCTCGAGGGGTATGAGGCGCTCCAGTTCCTGCGCACCCGCCACGGTGTCGGAGACGGCAGCGACCTGTCGCGCATCTCGAACCAGCAGGTGTTCCTGTCGGCGATGATGCAGCAGGTGAAGAGCGCGGAGACGCTCACGAATCCCGCCATCCTGTATTCGCTCGCGAAGGCGGCGGCGCAGAACATGCAGCTGTCGGACAGCCTGACCAGTCTCGACACGATGACCGCGATCGCGATGACGCTGCGGGAGGTCGACCTCGCGAACATCGCGTTCGTCCAGTACCCGAACGCCGCCGTCGAGAACGGGGTCGAGCCGATCGAGCCCGCGGCCACGGCATTGTTCGAAGCGCTGAGCAACGACCAGCCGATCCAGCTGACCGGGGCGACGGGTGCGGGTTCGGTCGCGAACCCGGCCGGTCCGGTTCCCGCGGACCCGGCCGAGGCTGCCGACCCCGCCGCAGATCCCGCCGCGACGACGGTGCCGACCGATGCGAGCGCGTCGGGTCCCGTCGTCCTGCCGTCGACGGTGCAGGGCCAGACCGCCGACCAGCGCACGTGTTCCCGCGGCAGGACCCTCGACGACCAGTAGTCGAGCCTCAATCATCCGCCTCGCCACGCCAGGTGCCGGCCGTGTCGTCGCCGCACGTCCGCCTCGCCGTCGCCGGTCCCGAGCTTGTCGAGGGGTCACATCTTCGGTGCGATTCGTGCCGCGGCCGTTCTCCGGTTATGCTGGTCGTCGTGCGTCCGCTCGCGAGCGCACATGGAGACGTCGCATAGTTCGGCCTAGTGCACCACCCTGCTAAGGTGGAGTCCCCTCACGGGGACCGCGGGTTCAAATCCCGCCGTCTCCGCACTGGATCTCTTCACGAAAACCCTCGGTTCGCCGGGGGTTTTTCGCGTCGTGTGGCCATTTCGAGGTCAGCGCGGTGCGTTGAGTCGAGCGCGGCGCAACCTGCGTCACCGCGGGCCGCTGGCGCAAGCGCGGGCCTCCAGAGACCCGCGCTCGCGCCACGGACTTGCGCTGGGATCAGCGCGCCGCGCGGGCATCCGTCAGGCAGACGGGCAGCCACGCCGGGTCAGGCGGAGCGACGCAGGTCGCCGTGGTGCCGGAGCTCGCGGAGGACCTGGAAGGAGCCCGTGTACTCGGGCTCGGAGAGCGCCGTGAGTGCCGCGAGCGTCGCGCGGTCGAGGCCGCTCCGGGCCGCGATCCGGTGCAGTTCCGCGCTTGAGATGGGGAACTGCACGTCTCGCAGCAGAGACTTGAGGTCTGTGCTGTCCTCTTCGGCGAGGGGAGTCGCAGCAGCCGGTTTCGGTCTGAGATCCATGCCCACATTGTCTGCAGTACCCCCTGAAAAGGCGACAGACGCCGCTGATTCTGGCGCAAGAGGACGCTAGCCTGACGGGAAAAGGACCGAAGGGTGCACGCATGGACGCCGAACACGAGGGAGACGCCCAGCTTTTCGGCCTGGATGCCACTGCCCGCGTCGCGCTCCGCACGCCGCCGGCCGGATTCGTCGCCGAACGGACACGTCTCGCCGCCGAAGCGGCTGACCGGGGTGACACGGATCTGGCGAAGGCGATCCGGGCGCTCCGCAAGCCGTCCGTCGCCGCCTGGGCGCTCAACGTCCTCGCAGCGGAACGGATCGAGCTGTTCGCGCGCCTCGAAGCGCTCGGCTCCGCGCTCGGTGCGGCACAGGCGGCGGGTGACGCGGCCACCCTGCGCAGCCTCGGCACCGAACGACGGTCTCTCGTGGCCGAGCTCGTGAACGCCACCATCGAGGTGACCGCCGCCTCGGGCGCGGTCCTGTCCGCAGGCGTCGTCGAATCCGTCCGACAGAGCCTGCAAGCCGCAAGCGCGGATGCAGACGTCGCAGAACAGGTCGCCTCCGGCCTGCTGGTCGAGCCACCCACCTCGAGCGGATCTGGCTGGGGGTCGAGCGGGATGGCAACAGGTCTTCCTTCCAGCGCGAGCGATGCGCCCACGGCACCTGAGGCGGACGGCGATGCGGAGCTGACCGGTGAGCGGCGGGCGCGGTTGCGCGCCAGGCTCGCCGACGCAGAACGTGACGGTGAGGTGGCCGCTGCGGAGATCGAGGCGGCCGAGCATCTCCTCGATGAGACGGCGACGCGCCAGGCGGAGCTGCTCCGCGACCGTGCTGATATCGCCCGCCGCTTGACCGAACTCGATGCGGACCTTGCCGACATCGGCCGCGAACACGCGAGACAGCAGCGGGAGGTCGACCGGCTCCGTCGAGAGGGTGAGGCGGCGGACACCGCAGCCGAGCGGGTGCGCGCAGCACTCGAGGACTGACCTCGGCGGCGGTGACCGCACCCGGCCGGCGCCCGGTCCGGTGCAGCGGTGCCTCAGCCGACCTCCCCGAGGTCGATCCGCCACACGTTCGAGACGATCGGGTTGCCCTTCGGGTACTCGAACGCCTGCTCGCCGAGGAGCTCGAAGCCCGCGCGTCGACAGAGTGCGTTGGATCCGACGTTGTCGGTTCGCGGATACGCGAGCAGCCAGCGATGCGTGCCGTGCTGGCGGGCGTCATCGATCACCAGGCGGAGTGCGGCGCTCGCGATGCCGCGCCCCTGATACGCCGACTCCACCGACCAACCGGTCTCATGCACCGCCTCATCGCCATGCGTGGTGGACCAGAAGCCGATGAGTCCGACACCGGTGCCGAGCGCTGGACCGTCGGGCTCGTCGAGCACGATCCGGTACATGCGTGCTTCGCCGGTGCGCCAGTACCGCTGATAGCGCTCGTGTCGGTCGAGGAGCTTCTCCCGGCTCTCCGGGCCGCCGAGGAAGGTCGTCATCTCAGGCGTGTTCTGCCGCTCCAGCGTCGGGAGGTCGGCTGGCCCATAGCGTTCGAGACGGATGGAGGGGCCCGCTCCGCTCGTGCCGGAACCCGCCTTCGGTACCTCTCCCATCAGCGAACCTCCCATCCTGCCACCATCCGCTCCCTGACGCCGAGTCAAGCACGGACCCCTGACGCGCGCCTAGACTCGCCGTGTGGGTGAAGTGCGACAACCGGATGCATCGCAGCAGCGGCAAACATCTCAGCAGGTCGAACCAGAGCAGTTCGCGATGATTCCCGTGCTCCCGGACGTGCCGCAGCACGACCGTCTGACGCTCGTCGCACCCGACCTCGCCTGCACCATCTGCTCAGAAGACCTCACGCTCGGCGACCGCGTCCTCCGGTGCCCCGCCGGCCACAGCTTCGACATCGCCCGCCAGGGCTACGCCTCGCTCGTCGTCGGAGGCCGGACGCCGAAGACGGGGGACACCCAGGAGATGGTCGCCGCCCGTGCCGCCTTCCTGGAGGCCGAGCACTACGAACCGATCGCCGACCACGTCGCGCAGACCCTGCCCGCGGCGCGGCTCCTCCCGGACGGTTCCGTCGATCCGGCCGGAGTGCCGCTCGTCGTGGACATCGCGGGTGGCACGGGTTACTACCTCGGCCGAATCCTCGACGCCCGTCCCGCCTGGCGCGGCTTCGGATTCGACCTGTCACCGCTCGCCGCCCGTCGTGCCGCCCGCGCGCACGGCCGGGCCGCTGCAGCGACCGCGGACGCCTGGGCGCCCTTCCCGCTCCGGACGGCCTCCGTCGACCATCTGTTGAGCATCTTCGGCCCGCGCAACGGCTCCGAGATGCGGCGAGTCCTGCGACCGGACGGGCTGCTCACCGTCGTCACCCCGCAGCCCGGACACCTCGCCGAGTTGCGCGACCGCCTCGGCATGATCGGGATCGCCGGGCACAAGGACGCCCGCCTCGACGCGCAGCTCGACGGCTTCGCACTCCGATCGCGCGACACGCTCGACTACCAGGTCGAGCTCATGCGCGAGGAGGTGCGCGACGAGGTGCGGATGGGGCCGAGCGCCCACCACCTGGACGACGACGTCTTCGAGCAGGCGATCGCCGACCTGCCCGGCTACACGACCGTCACCGTCTCGGTCACGCTGAGTACCTTCGCCCCATCCTGACACCCCGCACCCCCGCACCCCCGCACCCCTTTTCCCAGTTCAGAATTCAGGGAATCTTGCGCGGCGGCGGTGGGAACCACCCCGATCCTCGCGGAAATCGGCCATGCAGCCGAGTCCAGCTCGACATTCCCTGAATTCTGAGCGGGGATAATGGGGGGATGACGATCACCGCTGCCGCAGACGGCTCCGCCCTCGGCAACCCGGGACCCGCCGGCTGGGCCTGGTACGTCGACGACGACTGCTGGGCCGCGGGTGGTTGGCCGCACGGCACCAACAACATGGGTGAGCTGCGAGCCGTCCTCGAACTGTTCCGGGCGACGGCGCACCTCGACGAAGACCTCCACATCCTCTGCGACAGCCAGTACGTCATCAACTCGGTGACCAAGTGGATGCCGGGCTGGAAGAAGAAGGGATGGAAGAAGGGCGACGGCAAGCCCGTCATGAACCTCGACCTCCTGAAGGAGCTCGACGAGGCCATCGCCGGGCGTCAGTACCGATTCGAGTGGGTCAAGGGGCACGTCGGCCACCGGCTCAACGAGGCGGCCGACATCCGGGCGCGCTCAGCGGCTGAAGCGTATCAGCGCAAGACCGCGGTCCCCGAGGGGCCGGGGTGGACCGGTGCTGGTGCTGGCGCGGCCTCAGTGGTTGACGTCGCAGCCACCGACACGACCGAACCCGAGCTGTTCGCCGAGCTCGAGGCCGCGGAGGAGCGCACTGCACCCCTGTTCGACGCGGAGGACGACGGCGCGCTCTTCTCCTTCGACGCCGAACCGACGTGGCACCAGCTCACCCTCGATCTGACGGCCGAGGAACACGAGCGCCTCACCCGTCGGGCCCGCGAGCACGGGACGAGCGTCCAGGAGTTCCTCCGCAGCCTCATCTGAGCGTCGACCTGGTTCGCAATTCAGGGCAATCCAGAAACCGGCACCCGCCGCGCTCAACCTAACTCATGACGCTCGCGGCGCGTCGCCCGCGACACGCCGCTGCCGCCCGGCGACACACCGGGGTCTTCCTGAGTTAGGGCAAATGACCAATGTCGGGTCCGGTCAGGTGCGCTGTGGTGGGCGATGGGATCCAGGGCTCGTGCGGCCGATCCTCAGCGCGAGGCGGACTCCGGAGCGCCGTCGAGCGGCACCGCCGCACCGTAACTGGCGTCGACCAGGATCGGCAGGTGGTCGGAGATCCCGCGTCGCAGCGTCTGCACGCGGTCGATCTTGAGGCCCACGGAGGTCGCGAAGTCGAAGTGACCGCGGAACATCTTGTACCGCGTGTAGGTGCTGCGGTCGCTGAGGCTCAGGTCGTAACCGCTCTCGAGCATCTTCGTGCCGAGCGCCTTCTGGAACAGCGGGTAGTTGTAGTCGCCGACCATGAGCGTCGGGACGTCACCCATGGCGTGCAGCTGCTCGTGCGCCGCCTTGATCTGGTGGCGTCGGAGGGAGTTCAGCGCGGTGAGCGGGGCGGCGTGGAACGACGCGACGATGAGCTCGCGGTTCGCCTCGACGTCGGTGAGCCGCGTGCCGATGAGGCGCTCGTGGGCCGGCGCCAGCACCATGTCGTGCAGTGACTTCTTCAGTGCGAAAGTCTGCGTCGACTCGGCGGTGAACCGGTCGCGCCGGTAGTAGAGGGCGAGCCCCAGCCGGTTGCGGTGGGTGCTGTCGGCGAGGTGCAGCGCGCCCAGCTCGGCGGGCAGCTGCAGGGTGTCGGCTTCCTGGAGCGCCAGGACGTCAGGCTCGAACTCTTCGGTGAGCGCGACGAGTTCGCCGCTGGCCATGTTCTTGCGGAGGTTGTAGCTGATGACCTTCATCCCAGCCTCACATTCTGTCGGCAGAGCTCAAGACTACGGTTGTTCAGTGGTCCGGGTGCTCTGATGGTTCCCTGACGACGGTGAGTCGCTGGGTTGCGCGCGTGAGCGCGACGTAGCGGAGGGACAGCGCCGCGCGTCCCGACCCGCCGAGGTCGTCGGGCTGCACGAGGACGACGCTGTCGAACTCGAGGCCCTTGCTCTCGCGAGCGGTGCCGCTCCACACGCGGGCACGGTCGGCACCGAGCACGGCGAGCCGGGCGTCGATGTCGGCGAGCAGCGCGCGTGGTGCGATGATGCCAGCGATCCCCGGGTGGTCGGTGATCGCAGTCACGGCCGCGGCGGCAGCGGTTGCCGCCAGCTCGGTCGAGTCGACGGTGAGCTGGACGGGCTCCTCCTCGCCGCGTCGGATGGACACGGGCGCGGGGGAGTCCGGGTCGAGCTCGAGGCGGACGGGGTCGGCCAGATCCATGATCTGCTCGGGCGTCCGGTAGTTGACCGTGAGGAGTTCCTCGGTCCAGCGCGGCATCTGCGGGCCGAGCAGGTCCTGCCAGCTGGTTCGCGAGGTGGAGGTGGACTGCTGGTTGATGTCGCCGACGAGCGTCATCGAGCGGTTCGGGCCTCGGCGGATGATCGCGCGCAGCAGCATGGGCGTGAGCTCCTGCGCCTCATCGATGATGACGTGCCCGTAGACCCAGGTGCGGTCGGTCGCGGCGCGTTCGGCTGGGCTGCGGTCGTCCTCGACCGTCTGGCGGTCGGCGAGGTCCTGGGCGTTGCGCAGGTAGTCGTCGTCCTGGGCCTCGTCGTCGATGCTGATGTCACCGATCATCTCGAGTACGCTCCGGGCGTACTCGACCTCGTGGCGGCGTTCGTAGGCTGCGCGTCGCTGGCGTTCGAGTTCGGGACGCTGGTCCTCGCCGATGAGTTCTGCCGCCTCGTCCACGAGGGCGATGTCGCCGGGGGTGAGCCGGTCGGCCAGGGCGACGCCGGGATCGGCGACGCGCAGCAGCAGCGCCTGCTCCTGGGCGGTGTGCTCCGTCGCGACCCTGGACAGCAACTCGGGGTCGGACAGCAGGTGGTCGACGACCTCGGCGGGGTCGAGGATGGGCCAGAGGGCGTCGAGCAGTTCCTCGATCTCCGGTTCTTCGCTGAGCTCCTGACGGCGGTCGTCGGCGTCCTCGCCAGTGCGCGGTTCGAAGCCGTCGCGCTTGGCCTCGAGGCCGATGAGGTGGGTGAGGACGGCACGGTCGAACCGGATCTTGGCCTCGTTGTGCGGCGTACGCGACCGCTCGATGCCCGCCTTGATTCGGCGGAGGACACCTGGCGTGATGCGCAGTGGGCCGTCGCCTGCGATCCGCAGCGTGACGGGCTCATCCAACGGAACCTGACGTTCACGGATCGCGCGCTCGATGACGTCGGCCATCCGGAGCTGTCCCTTGAGCTCGGCGGTCTCGAGCGAGTCCTCGCCACGGGCGTCGAGCCCCGGGACGATGGTGCCGGGGGTGACGAGCACGACGGCCGTCTCGCCGAGCGAGGGCAGGACACGACTGATGTAGTCGAGGAACGTGGAGTTCGGGCCGACGATGAGCACGACGCTGCGCATGAGGCGTTCGCGGTGCTCGTAGAGCAGATAGGCGGCGCGGTGGAGCGCGACGGCCGTCTTGCCCGTTCCAGGGCCGCCCTGGACGAGCAGCGTCCCGGGCAGCGGTGCGCGGATGATCGCGTCCTGCTCGGCCTGGATGGTGTCGACGATGTCGGCCATGTGCTTCGTCCGTGCACGACCGAGTGCGGCGAGCAGAGCGCCGGACTCGCCGATGCCGGTCGGCTCGTCCTCGCTCAGGAGGGTGGTGTCGAGGACCTCGTCGTGCACCTCGGTGACCTTGCGCCCCGCGGTGCCGATGCGGCGACGCAGGCGGAGCCCCTCCGGGCGGAGCGGGGTCGCCGTGTAGAAGGGACGCGACGCGGGCGCCCGCCAGTCGAGCAGGAGCTGATCGCCGCTCTCCGGGTCGCGGAGGCCGATGCGGCCGATGTGGTGTCGCTCGTCGGAATCGCGCTCGAGGAGTCCGAACAGGAGGCCGTAGCTCGAGGACCGCAGTTCCACCATGCGCTGGCGGTGGTGAGCGACGAGCGCGTCACGCTCGGAGAAGCTGGAGTCGTCGTCGCCGTCGAACGCCCGCAGGGCGAGTTCGGAGCGGCGCTCCTCGAGATCAGACTGCGTCCGGATGACGTCATGCAGTCGATCGAGGTGGTCCTGCTCCTCGGCGATCGCGTCGTTCTGCACGGGACTCCTCTGCGGTTCAGTGCGATCCAGTCGGGTGAACTGTGAGGACCGCACGAATACGGTAGTCGCTTTCCGGGCCGCTCACCGCCTCGGCGGCCAAGCTCTCAGACAGCTGTAGGCTGTTTTCCCCGTCGCGCAGGGAGCCCGTCTCGGTAGGGTGGACCGCATGAGCGCACCGGAGGACACCCAGCAGCCGTACCCGTCCGTCGGGCAGCCGCCGATGCAGCCGAGCGCTCCGCAGTCTCCGCACCCGCCGGCCCAGGTCCAGCCGTCTGCGCAGCAGCCGGTCGCGCAGGCGCAGTACCCGCAGGCGCAGTACCCGCAGCAGCAGTACGGTCAGCTCGCGTACGGGCAACCGCAGTACCCGCAACAGCCGATGTACGGGCAGCCCGTGTACGTCGCCCCCTACGTCTACACGCCCTCGCCGCCGAGGGGGCTCAGTATCGCGAGCATGGTCATCGGGCTCGTGTCCTTGTTCTTCGGGTTCACCTTCGTGCTGCCCGTGATCGGCTTGGTCCTCGGCATCATGGGTGCGCGCAAGGAGCCGGCAGGTCGGGCGATGGCGGTGACCGGCATCGTGCTGAACGGGGTGTTCGTGCTGGTCTGGGCGGCGCTCGTGCTGCTCTGGGTGTTTGTCATCGGCGGGCTGTTCGTCGGCAGCGCCGTGTCCACCGGGATCAGCGCCTAGCGACTCCCTGGGGCAGCTCTCAGCCGGCCGGGACCACGGTCGTGATCATCGAGAATCCCACGGCGCCCTCGACCTCCTCGCGTTCCAACCACACGGCGACGGTCGAGAACTCCGCGAGGGATCCGGCGTGGGTCCCGCCGCAGGGGATGATCGCGGGGCCGCCCGGTAGCTCGCACCGCCAGCTGCGTCGGTCCGTGAGCAGCTCGCCGTCGCGGTCGATGCGGACCGCGGCATCAGACGCCGTCCAGCCCGCCAGGATGCGGCCGATACGCTCGGCCAATCCATCGAGGTCGTCGAGCGCTGCGGGATCGAACCCCTTCCGGCGAAGCGACTTCCCCACCCGGTAGTGATCCGTCGAGCCGCGCGGCGAGATCCGCGACGACGAGCACGCCAGCGCGTCGAAGTCGGGCGCGCCGAGGGTGTCGAGGGCGACGTCCTTCCGCCAGGCATCCGCGAGGGCCGCGTTGAGGGCGAGCGAGGCGAGGTGACAGCCGGTGTGCCCGGCCGAGAGGGCGCGCCTGGTCGTGTCGTCGATGTCGACCCGCGCTGTTGCCCCGACCTGCGCGGCTTCCGAGGCCGTGGGATAGACGAGGTGCACCGCGAGGAACGCCCAACCCTCGGTACCCTTCCGGACTGGGACGGCGTCTCCGATGAACAGCGCGGAGCCATCGGTGGCGCCGACGACGCAATCGCTGATCGCCACCTCGACCGCACGGTCCCCGTCGCCGAACGTGATGGTGCCCTGGTCGGCCGGCTGGTCGGGCCACGCCGCGTCGACCGGGTGGCACGCGGTCTGATCGAGCACCACCGCGAGGTGGTCGCCGAACGGTTCGGCGTGCACGACGGTTCCCGTGGAGCGCAGATCTCCGGCGGGATAGGTGACGCGGGTGTCCATTGGGGGAAGGCTCATCCCTTCACGCTAGCGCGCGAGCGTCGGTCCGGGTGTGCATCGTGTCAACCCCTCCGAGGACGACAGCTCGCCGACGTAGAGTCGCCGCACGTGCGGCGATCGCGTTGCACGGAAAGGAGCGCACCATGACGGATTCGAACGGCCAGCATGCATCGGGTGACCTCGCTTCGGGCGAGGCCGGAGCCGACCAGGAGGCCTGGGAGGGCGCCGACATCGACACCGAGAAGCTGGTGAGTTCCGACCAGACGAGTTCCGGGACGTCGTCCGAGACGGTCGATGGAACGGGCACCGAGGATGCCGACACCGGCGAGGTCCAAGCCACTGAGGAAGCGGTCGACTCGCCGGAGCCCTCCACGGAACGTGAGGAGCCGCTCACCGACGACGATGCCAGCGGCGACGCCGACGGTTCCGCAGACCACCAGCCCGACTCGGGTCCGGCATCCGAGGCGACCGACGACGCGCGCGAGGTCTACGACACCGCGCCAGACTAGGCGGCGCCTCTCGGCGGAGGTGCGGGGCGTGGTCGCTCAGGATCATCCCGAGCGACCACGCGCCGTTCGCGCCAGTCAGGCGCGCGGGCGCTTGGGTGAGGTCGCCTTCAAGGCCGTCTCCTCGGCGTCGATCGCGGCGAGCACGGCGGCCACCGCCGGCTCCTGGTACCGGCCCTCCGACCGTGCCGCCAGGAGCGCGGCGCGTTCGGCGGCGATCATCTGACGCCGCAAGCGTGCGAACGCAGCGGGACGCGGTTCGTCTCCGTCGGCGACCTCCTGCTCGAGCGCCTCGGCGAGGAAGCTCGCGTTCGTGCGCAGCCGCACGAGCACCTGCTCCTCGTCCGCCTCCGTCGTGAGTTCGTCGAGCCGTTCGAGCCCGGCCGTCTGCACCTCTGCCATCAGCATGAGCTGCTCGACCTTCTCCTGGTCGTGGTTCGGCGGCGGCAGGTGCAGCGCGCGGATGATCGCGGGAAGCGCGAGCCCCGACAGCAGCGTGCCGACGACGACGACGAACGCGAGGAACTGCAGGAACTCGCGCGCCGGCGTCTCCTCCGGCAGGAGGAACACGGCCGCGAGGGTGACCACGCCACGGACCCCTGCCGCGGAGACCGCGATGCCGTTGCCCCAGCTCCAACTGCGTTCGCGCAGCCGCTTCGGGCCGAGACGGTAGATCGCGGTCACGCTCATCTCCCACACGAAGCGCGACCCGATGAGCGCTGCGAGCACACCGATGCTGATGAAGACGGTCGGCCAGAGGCCCGGACCCGTACGGACGGCGCCCTCGAGGATGCCCGACAGGTTCAGCCCGATGAACAGGAACACCGCGTTCTCGAGCAGGAACTGGATGGTCCGCCAGTTGAGCGACTCGGCGATGCGAGCCTCGGCCGACTGCACGACGGGCGACCGGAACCCCAGCAGGAGACCGGCCGTGACGACAGCGAGCACACCGGAGCCGTGCAACGACTGCGCGATCAGGAACGCGAGGAACGGCGTGACGAGCGAGAGGCTCGTGTCGAGCACCGGTGCGCGGAGCCGCCGCCGCACCTCGGACAGCACCCACCCGACGGCCAGCCCGACGCCGACCCCGGCGACCACCTCGATGACGAACTCACCGGCGATCACCACCGGGTTGACGACGCTCGTGATCGCGATGATCGAGGCGTTGAGGGCGACGAGTGCCGTCGCGTCGTTCAGCAGGCTCTCACCCTCGAGAATCGTGACCACCCGGCGTGGGAGGCGCAGCTTCCCGGCGATGGCGGTCACCGCGACGGCGTCGGTCGGCGCGATGACCGCGGCGAAGGCGAAGGCTGCCGCGAGGGTGATCGACGGGATCAGCAACCAACTGGCGAACCCGACGGTGACGACGGTGAACGCGACCGCGCCGACCGACAGGAGGATGATGCCGTCGTTCCTGGCGCGGATGTCGATCAGTGACGTGCGGAGGGCTGCGGCGAACAGGAGCGGCGGCAGGATCCCGTAGAGGATGAGGTCCGGTTCGATCTGCACGTGCGGCACCGCCGGGATGAACGACGCCGCCCCTCCGACGATGACGAGCACGACGGGGGCCGACCAGCCGGCGCGTCCGGAGAGACCGGTCACCGTGACGGTGACCACCACGAACACGACGATCCAGGAGATGAGCGCGACGGGATCCATGGGGGGATTCTCGCACCTCGGTGCGGTCGCGTCTCCCTCGGAGGGTTCGGCATCGCGGTGGTTCGCTCAGCGCGATCGGGCCGGACGACGACGCCCCCGCACAGCCAGGCTGGACGGGGGCGTCGGTGGAGTTGCTGAGCGGGTCAGCCGCGGCGGTTCGCCGAGGTGCTGGAGCCACGCTGCTCGCTGCCGACCTCGCGCGTGCGGAGGCCGAACCGGTAGGTGAGCTTGTCGGTGGAGTGACCGCGACCGTGGACGGCAGTGCCCGTGGAGCGGTTCGTGGACGCAGGGGTCCGAGTCTGAATGGTGGACATGGTGTATCTCGTTTCTGATGATGCGGATGATGGATGGGCCGGCCCTCGCGGGGAATGCGAAACGATCGGTTCCGGTCGCATGGATGAAGCGACGGGGATTCGCCGTGATTCGGCGGTGTCCTTCGGCTGGGGCCGTCGGACGGATCGGTTCGCCGGTCTGGGACGCGGCTGGTGGTGCATGTCGGGAGCATCGGCGGATCCGTGGAGGTGTGGACTCTGCACACGGAAGCCGGTTGTGACATCGGCACTCAGGAGAAGAACGTACGCGCCTCAGCTGTGAAACCACTGTGAACGAGGCGCGACGCGGTGGAGCGACGTGCGTGCCGGCTGCGTCGATGCCCGGGCCCGAACCCGGGCATCGACGGCGACCAGAGGGCCGCGCAGCTTCCGGCCACCGAATCTAGGGGATGGGGTGGCCGTATCTCCCGCGCACTCGAAGGGGTATCGAGCTCGGGAGGCCGGAGGGCGATCGCGGGGGACGATCTGTTACCGGTGGTCTTGTCGGATCATCTCCAACAAGATAAATATTACAATCTCACCATTGTGAATAGCTGATAGAAAGCTGGTAGTTGCGTATGCTCAGCGCTCGGCGCTCAGCGCCCGGCGAGGAGACGCAGGATCCGGGTGGTCTCCGTGGCGACCGCAGTGCGCCCTGCGCGGACGTATTTCCGGGGATCGACGAGCTTCGGCTGCTCGTCCAGGACGTTGCGCACCTCACGGGTGAAGAGCCCGTTCAGATGCGTGGACAGGTTGATCTTGGTCATACCGGAGCGCACCGCCGCGCGCAGCTCATCGTCGGGAAGGCCCGAGGAGCCATGGAGGACGAGCGGTACGGGAACCGTCAGGTGCAGGCGCTCGATCAGCTCGTGATCCACCGCTGCCTCCCTGGTGGTCATCGCGTGGGACGTGCCGACGGCGACGGCGAGGGCGTCGACCCCTGTCGCCTCGACGAACGCCGCCGCCTCAGACGGCTCCGTGCGAGCGCCGGGGGCGTGGACGCCATCCTTGCCGCCGACCTCGCCGAGTTCGGCTTCGACGGCGACGCCGCGGGCATGGCAGAACTCCACGACGTCCTTCGTCGCCTGGACGTTGGCGGCATAGGGGAGGGTGGAGGCGTCGAACATGACGCTGTCGACACCGAGCTCGACACCCTCGTGCACGAGGGCGACCGACTCGACGTGGTCGAGGTGCACGAGCACTGGAACCGATGCGGCGCGCGCGATGGCGAGCGACGCGAGCGTGATGGGGGCGAGCGAGCCGTGGTACCGGACGCAGTTCTCGCTGATCTGCAGGACGACCGGGAGGCCGGCCTCCTCGGCGCCCGCGACGATAGCCTCAGCGTGTTCGAGGAGGACGACGTTGCACGCGGCCACACCGACGCCGTCGGATGCGGCCTCGGCGAGGAGGGTGGTGAGATCGAGCGTCTTCGTCATGCTGGGGCTCCGGTGGGGTGTGGGGGACTGCCGAGGAAACGGTGGAAGGCCTCGAGGTCGATCGCGCCGGCGACCGGTTCGAGGACGGCAGCCGCGCCGGCGGCGGCTGCTCGTCGGAGCGCGTCCGGGAGGGGGAGACCGGCACGGAGCGCTGCGACGAGGGCGGCCGTCGTGGCATCGCCGGCGCCGGTCGGGTTGCCGGTCACGCCGGGGACGGCGGGAACATCGTGGGCGCTGTCGCCGTCGCCGGAGGTCAAGCCGTCGGCGCCACGCGAGATGACGACCGTGCGTGCTCCGAGCTCCAGGAGTGCCGTGCGTGCGGATTCGAGGTCGGATTCGCCCGTCGCGGTCATCGCCTCGTCGAGGTTGGGCTTCACAATCGTGGCCCCCGAGCGCGCTGCGGCGAGCAGCGCGGGTCCGCTCACGTCGACGACGACCGGGACGCCCGCCTCGACTCCCGCGCGCACCAGGGTCTCGACCACCTCGTCGGGCGTGGAGGGAGGGAAGGACCCTGAGATGACGAGATGACTCGCCAGGCGCAGGGCGTCGCGCAGCTCCGCTGTCAGCACCACCCACTCACGGGCGGTGATCGTCGGGCCGGCCTCGGCGAACAGCGTCGGATGCTGGTGGTCGTCGACGACGGTGACGGTGGAGCGTGTGTCTCCCGAGACCGGTGCGACCCGCACGTCGAAGCCGGCCGCGCGCAGGGACCCGCCGATCCAGGCCCCCGAGGCTCCGCCGAGCGGCAACACCTGAATCGTCGGGACGTCGAGCGCGGCGAGGACGCTGGCGACGTTCACACCCTTGCCACCGGGGCGCCGAGCGATCGACCGCACGCGCTGGGTGACCCCCAGCTGCTGCTCGTCGACCGTGTAGGTGACGTCGACAGCCGGGTTCGGCGTCACGACGACGACCGGGCGCGAGTCGGTCGCACGGGGCGCATCCGGGTGGCCGGCCGAACTCATGCCGCCACCAGCCGCCGCGCCAGGATGCCGGCGCCGACGGTCGCTGCTTCGTCGCCGTGCAACGCGGGCAGGACTCTCGGCACGCGCACGACCTCGAGTCGTTCGCGGAGGCCCTGCTCGAGTGGGCCGAACAGCAGCTCCCCCGCGAGGGCGAGCCCGCCACCCACGACGATGGCTGTGGGAGCGGCGACGACGGTGATCCCGGCGAGGGCCTCCGCGAGTGCATCGACCGCGGCCTCCCAGATCCGGACGGCCTCGGACTCACCCCGGAGGGCGGCCGCGGCGACCGTCTTCGCGTCGGCGGCACCCGCGAGCCTCGCGATGCCACCAGCCGACGCCACCTGCTCGACCCGCAGACCGCGATACGGTCCTTCGCGCAGCACCCGCTGCCCGATCTCGCCAGCCCAACCGCCTCCGGCGAACGGGACGCCGTCGATGACGAGTGCTGACGCGAGTCCGGTACCCACGGGGACGAACGCGATCGTGCCGTCCATCCCGGCGGCCGCTCCGGAGACGGCCTCCGCCAACGCGCCCGCGCGCACGTCCTGACCGAACGCGAGCGGGATGTCGAGTGCCGGCCGGAGGAGCTCGGGGAACGCGAGATCGCGCCAGCCCAGGTTGACGGCGTGCACGCACACGCCGCGATCCTCATCGACGACACCCGGCACGACCACACCCACCGCCTGCGGGGGTGAGACGGCTCCCGCCGCAGTGACGAGACCCACGACGACGTCGCGAGTGCGTTCGCCGCTCGGGTCGCCGATCGGCGTCGGCTCCCGCCAACTCGCGAGCACGGTACCGTCGACGGCGGTCAGCGCGGCCTTGATGCCCGTGCCGCCGACGTCGATGCCGAGGACCGCAGCGGACGTCACGGCGTCAGGATGACGGAGCGCGTGAGCGAGCGCGGGTTGTCGGCGTCGAGCCCGCGCGCCTCGGCGAGGGCGATCGCGAAGCGCTGGGCGACGACCAATCCGGCCAGCGGGTCGAGATCGTGCTGCACGAAGGTCGCCCCGGTGGCCGCCACGTCGTCGGGCAGCCCTGCGGGTGCGGCACCGAGCGACCACACGAGTCGGCCGGGCTGCGCGATGGCGATCGGCCCGTGACGGTAATCCATGGCGGGGTAGGACTCGGCCCAGAACTGTGCCGCCTCGCGGGTCTTGAGTGCCGCCTCGAAAGTGAGGCCGACGGCGTGACCGAGGCCGATGAACGAGACCTGGTCGGCGCCGAGGTAGTCGTCGATGGGGATGAGCAGCGCCTGCTCCGCCTGCGTGGCCAGCGCCTCGACGTCGTGCCCGAGCGAGCCGCGCAGGAGGGCGAGTGTGGTGGTGGCGAACCGGGTCTGCACGACGGACTGCTCGTCGGCGAAGGGGAGCGCGATGACGTGCGCCGCCGGCACCGACGCCGGGGAGTCTGGCACGGCGGTGATGAGGACCGTCGTCACACTGTCGCCGACGGTCTCCAGCAGCTGGACGATCTCCGTGGTCGTGCCGGAGCGCGAGATCGCGACGATGCGGTCGTAGTCGCGGACACCCGGGAACTCTGAACCGGCGAAGGCGTCGGTGATACCGAGACCGGCCTGTTCGCGGAGGACCGCGTAGCTCATGGCGATGAACCAGCTCGTGCCGCAGCCGACGACGGCGACGCGCTCACCGGGCTGCGGCAGCACCGCCGAAGCCTCGGGGACGAGGGTGGCGGCAGTGCGCCAGGAAGCGGGCTGCGACGCCAGTTCGGCGGCGACGAAGGTCTCGGGCATAACGTGCCTTTCGCGTGAGGAGGACGCGATCGCGACATGACGATGCGTTGGTGTCAGCCTAGCGGATCGAATCTGATCGATACCAGTGCAAATCATCATTTTCAATCATGCTCGCGTCGCCCACGCGCCCATATGATGGTCAGAGTACGCCCGACCGCACCGGAATCGCAGGAGAAATGACGCAACAACAGCGACTCAACGCCCTCCTCGAACTCGTGAGCGAACGCGGCAACGTGACGATCGCCGAGATCGGAGACGCGCTCGGGATCTCGGCCGCCACCGCACGCCGTGACCTGACTGCGCTCGCCGAACAGCGACTCGTCACCCGCACGCACGGCGGGGCGGCGGCACTCGGCACCGGGTACGAGCTGCCGTTGCAGTACAAGATCGCCCGCCAGGCCGATGCGAAGGTGGCGATCGCCAAAGCCGCCGCCGCGCTCGTCAGTGTGGGTGACGCGGTCGGCCTGAACGGCGGGACGACGACGAGCGAGGTCGCCCGCGTGCTCGGACGAAGCGAGCATCTGCTGCGCACCGACGGCGACGCCTCCATCACCATCGTCACCAACGCACTCAACATCGCCTACGAACTGTCGGTCCGATCGCACGTGAAGATCGTCGTCACCGGCGGCGTCGCGCGACGACAGTCCTACGAACTCGTCGGCTCCCTCGTCGCCGGCGCCCTCGCGGAGATCGCCCTCGACGTCGCCATCCTGGGCGTCGACGGGCTGAGTGCCCAGTTCGGCGCGACGACCCTGCATGAGGGCGAAGCCGCGGTGAGTCAGGAGTTCGTCAAGGTCGCCAAGCGGGTGATCGTCGTCGCGGACGGCACGAAGATGACGAAGGCGACGTTCGCCCGCATCTGCCCACTCGCGGCGATCGACGTGCTGGTCACCGACGCGCCCGTCGAGGCTGCGCTCGCCGAGGCGCTCGCCGCGGCCGGCGTCGAGGTCGTCATCGCGGCGTAGGCGTCGTCGGCAGCGGTACCTCGACGGGCCGGGCGGCCGGGCGTCCGCTCGGTGATCGGGCCGACGCTTCGGCGCGCCCGTTCACCGAGCCTCTCGGCGCGTGAACGTCCTCCACATGTTTCACCTTCGTAAACACTTTCCACATCATCCGCCCACGGGCTTGCATGATCGCCGTGATCGCCTATTGTCATTTCATGATCGTTTTGGCATCATATGAATCAACTTCACGCAAGGAAGCGGATGTGATCGAGTGAGCACTGCACCAACTCCCACCCCGATCGGGCTCCGGGTCGCCGTCATCGGCACCGGCCAGCGAGCCCAGATCGCCGAGCATGTGGCGTCGAGCCCCACGCCCGCCTCGGTCGTCGCAGCTGTCGACACCACGCAAGCCGGGCACGCTCGGGCACGGGGGCTGTTCGGTACGGACATCGACGTCCTCGATTCGCACACCGCCCTCATCGCCCGCGGCGGTGTCGACGCGGCCATCGTGACGACACCGGACTGGACGCACGCCGAGATCGCGGTCGACCTCCTCCGGGCCGGCATCGCGGTGTACCTCGAGAAGCCGCTCGCCATCACGCTCGAAGACGCCGACGCAGTGCTGCAGGCCGCGTATGAGACCCGCACGCCGCTCTCCATCGGGCACAACTTCCGGCACGCGGCGGTCGTGCGCCTCATGCACGAGATCATCGCGCGGGGCGAGATCGGTGAGGTCAAGGCGGTCTGGGTCCGGCACTTCGTCGGCAACGGCGGCGACTACTACTTCAAGGACTGGCACGCCGACCGTTCGCGGGTGAACACGCTCCTGCTCCAGAAGGCCAGCCACGACATCGACGTCATCCACCTGCTCGCCGGCGCGTACACGCGTCGCGTCGTCGGTATGGGAGAGCTCGCGGTCTACGGGGCGATCGAGGATCGAGCCGATCGCAGCGACCAGACGATGTCCGACTGGTTCTCCTACGACAACTGGCCGCCGGAGGAGCAGCGGGGCCTCAACCCCGTGGTCGACGTCGAGGACGTCTCGATGATGCTCATGAGCCTCGACCACGGCATCACTGCGAGCTACGAGCAGTGCCACTTCACGCCCGACTACTGGCGCAACTACACCGTCATCGGCACGCGGGGGCGTCTCGAGAACATCGGGGACACCGCCGGTGGCACCGTCAAGGTCTGGAACCGTCGCCGCACCTGGAGCACCCAGGGCGATGTCGAGTATCCGATCTCGGGCGTCGAGGAGGGGCACGCCGACGCCGACTTCGACACGATGTGCGAGTTCCTGGCCCACGTCGCCGACGGTGCGCCCACCACGCTCTCGCCCGTCGCCGCCCGCGAGGCCGTCGCCGCGGGTGCTCTGGCGGCCCATTCGCTCCGAAACGGCTCGATCCCGATGGACGTCCCTCAGCTCGCCCCCGAGCTCGTGACCTACTTCTCCTCCCTCACCACCAGCACCGCATCGAACGCCCTCGACGCTGCCACCCGGTAGCGCCACCTCGAAAGGACTCCAGCCATGCCATCGTCCATGCACCGCAGTTCCTCATCCGGCAACCGTGCCGTCCGTCGCGCCGTCCTCAGCGGTATCGGCCTCCTCGCAGCTGCAGCCCTCACCGCGGGCTGCAGTACCGGCGGTGGTGGCGCAAGCGGCGGTGAGTACGCCGCGGCACCGAAAGACCTGAAAGCCGAGATCACCTACGGCGTCTGGGATCAGGCGCAGGTCGAGGCCATCGACGCGAACATCAAGGCCTTCAACGAGGTCTACCCCGACATCACCGTCAATGTGAACGTCACCCCGTGGGCCTCCTACTGGTCCAAGCTGCAGACCCAGGCGTCGAGCGACACCCTGCCCGATCTCTTCTGGCTGAACGGGCCGAACTTCCAGGTCTACGCGGCCAACGGCAAGGTCGAACCCATCACCGGCGAGGTCTCCGCGGGAGACATCGATCCGGCGAACTACCCAGAGGCGCTCAACGAGCTGTACACGCTCGACGACACGCAGTACGGCGTCCCGAAGGACTTCGACACGGTCGGCGTCTGGGTGAACACGGCGCTGTTCGAGCAGGCCGGTGTCGCGTTGCCGGCAGGCGACTGGACCTGGGACGACTTCGACGCCGCAGCCGCAGCGATCTCGACGAACCTCAAGGACCAGGGCGTCTATGGTGCCGCTGGCGGTATGGACGGCCAGACGACGTATTACAACACGATCCTCCAGGCGGGCGGCGAGGTCATCAACGCCGATCAGACGGAGTCCGGATACGACAGCCCCGAGGCCCAGGCCGGTCTGCAGTTCTGGACGGACCTCATGGCCGACGGCTCCTCGCCGAGCATGCAGCAGCTGACCGACACCCCGGCTGACCAGTGGTTCACCTCCGGCAAGCTCGCGATGTACTGGGGCGGCAGCTGGGTGCGCCCACTGATCGGCGAGTCCGACGTCGCAGCCACCACCACCGCCTACCCGCTCCCGATCGGCAAGGAGCAGGCGACGGTCATCCACGGGGTCTCGAACGTCGTCGCCGCCGCCAGTAAGAACAAGCAGGCCGCTCAGGCGCTCCAGGTCTTCCTCGCGAGCAAGGAGGCCCAGCAGCAACAGGGAGACCTCGGTGCCGTCATCCCCGCGTTCACCGGAACGCAGGCGTCGTTCGTCGACTCCTACCCGACCATGAACCTGCAGGTCTTCCTCGACGCGCTCGACTACGCCAAGCCGCTGCCAGTGTCGCAGAACACCGCGGCGTGGAACGCGCTCGAGACCGAGCTGCTGCCCGACGCCTTCAGTGGTGCCACACCCGTCGCCGACGTCGCGAAGGACATCGCCGAGCAGATGAACGCGGCGCTGGCCAAGAAATGACCAGCCAGACCCTGAGCAGCACCCCGGCGGGCTCGGCTTCCACCAGGAAGCCGGCCCGGCGGGGCGCCGCCCGCGGCGACGGTGCCTGGCCGTGGGTGTTCGTCCTCCCACTGCTCACCGGCATCGGCGTGTTCTTCATCTGGCCGATGATCCAGACCGCGTACTACTCCTTCACGGAGTGGGGTGTCTTCGGCGGGACCACGTTCATCGGCATCGAGAACTATGCACGTCTGTTTGCCGACCCCCGTCTGTACGCGTCACTCGGCAACACGCTCATCTACACGGCGGTCGTCCTGCTCGGCATCCCGATCGCGGTGTACCTCGCCAGCCTGCTCAACCTCCCCGGTCTGCGGTTCGCGAGCTTCTACCGCGTGCTGTTCTTCCTGCCGTACGTCGCCATGCCGACCGCCGTCGCGATCGTCTGGCGCATCATCTTCAACGGCGACTTCGGCATCCTCAACTACACGCTGTCGCTCGTCGGCATCGACGGGCCCTACTGGATCAGCACTCCCGGCACGGCGATGTTCGCGGTCGCGATCGTCGGCCTCTGGTCGTCGCTCGGCTTCTCGATGATCATCCTCGCCTCCGGTCTCAAGAACATCCCGCCGGAACTGTACGAGGCGGCCGAGTTGGACGGTGCGACGCGGTGGCGGCAGTTCCGCTCGGTCACCGTGCCGCTGCTCACGCCGAGCATCTTCTTCGTGACGATCATCACGGTCATCTCCAGTTTCCAGCTGTTCGACCTGCTGTACGCGATCCTCGGCAGCACGAACCCGGTGCTGCCGAAGAGCATGTCGCTCGTCTACTTCTTCTACAACCAGGGTTTCGTGCAGAACGACAAGGGGTATGCGGCCGCCATCGCGATCGTCATCTTCGTGATCATCGGGCTCGTCACGCTCCTGCAGTTCCGGCTCCAGAAACGATGGGTGAACAATGACTGAGCAGCTCACAGCCACCCGACCGCTCACGACACGCGCCGTGACCGTCCCGGGTTCCGGCCGCTCGACGGCAGCAGCTGCCCGACGACGTGACGCGGGGCGACCCGGCCGTCGTGGCGGGTCGCACGTCGTCGCGCACATCGTCCTCGGGGTCGGCGGCTTCATCATGGCGTTCCCGTTCCTGTGGCAGATCATCATGTCGTTGTCGACGAACGCCGAGGTGCAGAGCGTCGTCCCGACGTTCTGGCCGGCCGAGCTGCAGTGGCAGAACTACGCTGCCGTGTTCGAACGGCTCCCGTTCCTCGACCAACTGCGCACCTCGATCGTCATCACGGTCATCCGGGCCGTCGCCCAGATCGTGCTCTGCACGCTGGCCGGGTACGCGTTCGCGCGCATGCGGTTCCGGGGTCGTGCCGTGCTGCTCGCCGTGACGCTCTCGATCCTGATGGTGCCGTCCCAGGCCTACCTCATCTCGCAATACCAGATCGTGCAGGGCTTCGGCTGGCTCAACACCACGCTCGGGATCGTCGCCCCGGGCCTGTTCAGCGCGTTCGGCACCTTCCTCATGCGGACGGCGTTCCTGAACCTGCCGAACGAGCTCGAGGAAGCCGCGCGCATCGACGGTGCGAGTCCGTTCCAGATCTTCTGGAAGATCATGCTGCCGCTCGCGAAGCCGAGCATCAGCGTGCTGGCGATCACCACCGTGCTGTGGTCGTGGAACGAGTTGCTGTGGCCACTCGTCGTCTCGACCTATGCGAACTCGATGCCGCTCGCCGCCGGCCTCGCCACGCTGTCGAGTGATAAGACCACCGACTACCCGGTGATGATGGCGGCGTCGATCCTCGCCATGGCGCCGGTGCTCATCCTGTTCATCGTGCTCCAGCGCCGTGTGATCGACGGACTCGCATTCTCCGGGCTGAAGTAGACCCCACTGAGTCGCCCGGAACTGCGCGAAAAACGTCGGATTTCGTGCAATTCCGGGCGACTCAGTGGGGCGGGACTGTCGCGGTCAGCGGAACACGCGAACGGACGCACGGCCCGCGAGCTGCTCGAAGATCGGGGAGCGGGGGCTCTCCTGAGCGCTCACCGAAGCCACGGTGTCGCTGCCTCCCGTGCTCGGGGTGCGCTCCGCTGTCGAGGCCGAGCCGGCGCTCTCGAAACGACGTGCCAGCGTGGTGAAGATCGGCGAGACGGTGTCGTGGGACGGGGCGTGGAGCGTGGCCTGCATGATGATCCTCCGGGTGTCGGGTGTCGGGTGTCGGGTGTCGGGTGTCGGGTTGATCCGGTTCGGGTGGCGGATCGTTGTGGCGCCGGGCCGCGTCGGGTGCGGTCCGGATCCGGGTTCGCGTCGTGCGTGACCGTCGTCTTCGGGGACGAGCGGAGGTGGACTCGAGCGGGCGGTCAGATGTCGAGCAGTGCCGGCATCAGGACGGGGGTGGCGGCAGCGAGCCAGCCGGCGACGATCATGCCACGACGGCCGAGGGTTCGGGCGGGGCGGCGGAGTGCCTGGTTGATGCGGACGATCATGATCTCTTCTCCTCACTGCACGATCGGGCGATCGCGACATTGATATTCTAGAATATGAGACGAAGAGTTGTGCTGAAAAGAAGCTGGGAATGCGAAATCGCCATCGTGTGACGGCAGAGCGGACGACGCCACCGCCGGAATGTCCGGTGGTGGCGTCGAGGTTCGCGAAGCGAGCGGTCGGGGACGCGGCTGTCCGCGCTGGTCAGTACCCGCTGCCGGCGTCGTACCGCGCGAGGGCGTCGGCGTCCTGGGCGATGCGCGACGCCCGGCGCGCGATGTCGAGCGCCTCGACCGGATCGTCGCCGGCCGCAGCCTCTGCGAGTGAGAACTGGCGGATCGCTTCTGCCAGGCGCGTGCGGGCGTCTGCGCCGACGCGGTTCCGGTTGGCCGAGATGTAGTCGACGGCCGACTGGATGTGGCTGTCGGCTGTGAAGATCGCGCCGCGCATGGCCTCGCGGGCGTTCTCGATGCGCTGCTGCGCGCTCCTGGCCGTGGCGAGGGCGGCGTCGAGCTCGACCTCGGCGGCCCGGAGCAGCTCCAGGCGGCGTACCGGGTCGGGCAGTGCGGAGGCGTCGCCGTCGATCCTCGGTGCCGCGAGGTGCAGGAGTGAGCGCCGGGCGTGCTCGACGGCGGAGGTGATGACGTCCGCCGACTCCGGCCGCTCCACCCGGCTCCGCAGGGCATCGGCCTCGGTGATGACCGACTGCAGCTCCCGAGTCGCCACGGCGAGCTCGGTCTCGGCTGCGCTGATGCCGGCGAGTGAGCGTTCGACGGCCTCGAGCCGTTGCTCCGCCTGCTGCACGTCGCGCGCGAGGGTCTTGAGTGTCGACGTCGTGGCCTGACCCGAGGCGATGCGCTGCGTGGCCTGCTCGGCATCGGCGACGGCGCGGTCGACGGCCTCCTGCGCTGCTCGCCGGAGGGCACTCGCATCCGCCAGGGCTGCCGCCGCGTACCGTTCGGCGGCGGACGCGATGCTCAGTCCCGTGGTCGTGAGCCGCTCACGGGCGCCCTCGATGCGTGCACGCAGTTCCTCGAGCTGGTCGGGCGCCGACCGCTCCTCGACGCGCCGCTCGGCGAATCCCTTGAGTCGGGCGGCGAGGGTGCGATCGACGTCCTCGCAGATGCGCGTGATGCGCTCGTTCCACTCGCGGCGCTGCAGTTCGGTGTCGGGGATCTCGTCTTCGAGCGCCTGCCGCAGCCGGAACGCCTCACCGAGTGCCGCACGCGCCGCCGCCACATCGGCCGCGTATCCGCGGGCCTCCGCGCGCCCGAACTCCGCCTCGGCGAACCCGACCTCGTCCTCGGCCTCCCGCACGGCGTCGTCGGTCCGGACGAGGGCGATGCCCGCTCGGCGGTGGAGGTCGTCGATTGATGCGACAGGGGTTTTCGGGTTGCGTCGTCGGAGGAGTGAGACGAGCAGCCAGACGACGATGCCGGCTCCGGCGAACACGATCAGCGACGGCAGCCACCAGAGGTCATCCATGCTGCTCAGTCTACGAATCCAGCTCAAGGATCGGCTGGGAGCGTCGCCCCTCGGGTCTACGCTGACCCCATGACCCGCCAGCAACGCCTCGTGCTCACGATCGCGATCCTCTCCTCCTTCGTGGCGTTCCTCGACGGCTCGGTCGTGAACGTGGCCCTCCCGGCGATGACCCGCGAACTCGGTGGCGGGCTCGTCGTGCAGCAGTGGGTGGTCGACGCCTACCTGATCACCCTCGGCTCGCTCATCCTGCTCGCCGGGTCCCTGTCCGACGCCTTCGGTCGCATGCGCATCCTCCGGATCGGACTGGTCTGGTTCGGGGTGACATCCATCCTGTGCGCGGTGGCGCCGAGTGCTGAGTTCCTCATCGTCGCGAGGCTGTTGCAGGGTGGTGCCGCGGCGCTGCTCGTCCCGAGTTCGCTCGCCATCATCATCTCCACCTTCGGTGGTGTCGCGCAGGGCAAGGCGATCGGCACGTGGACCGCGTGGACGGGGGCGGCTGGCATCACCGGCCCGCTGCTCGGTGGTGTGCTGGTCGACACCGTCTCGTGGCGGCTCATCTTCGCGATCAACATCATCCCCATCGTCGTCACGCTGGTGCTGATGGCGCGCGCCGATCGGGTGCCGGAGCCTGAACACCGTCCTCGGATCGACGTCGTCGGGGCGATCCTCGGCGCCATCGGACTCGGCGGCCCTGTCTTCGCGCTCATCGAGCAGGGCCGGTACTCATGGGACAGCCCGGTGCTGCTGGTTCCACTCATCGGCGGTGTGGTCTCGTTCATCGTCTTCCTCTGGTGGGAGCGTCGCCACCCGGATCCGATGCTGCCCCTGTCGCTGTTCCGGGTTCGGAACTTCGCGTACGGCAACATCGCGACGGTCTTCATCTACGGCGCACTGTCGCTCGGATTCTTCTCGATCGCCGTGTTCATCCAGCAGACGGCGGGCTTCAGCGCGACGCTCGCGGGGATCGCGACGCTGCCTCCGACGCTCGTCATGCTCGCGTTGGCCTCCTGGTTCGGCAAGCTCGCGGGTGTCCATGGGCCGCGGTTGTTCATGACCGTCGGCCCCATCGTCGCTGGCGTCGGATTCCTGCTCATGATGACCGCCCAGCAGGACCTCGACTACTGGTTGCAGCTGTTCCCGGGCATCCTCCTCGTGGGCCTCGGGCTCGCGGTCACCGTCGCACCGTTGACGGCCGGCATCCTCGGTTCCATCGATCCGTCGCATGCGGGCATCGGCTCGGCTGTGAACAACGCCGTCTCACGCGTGGCCGGCCTCGTGACGGTCGCGCTCGTCGGCATCATCGCGGGCGGCAGCCTCGGGGTCGGAGGCTTCTCCCGCGTCGTCCTCGCGACGGCCGTCTTCATGTTCATCGGCGGCGTCGTGTCATTCATCGGTATCCGCAACCCCGAGCGCACAGCGTCGGCGGAGGCGAGCCCGTCGGTCTGAGCGGCCTCCGTCAGCGGGGCTCGGTCACTGCAGGGGCGGTGACCGCCGCACCGATGACGGCGTGCAGCATCTCGCGCATCCGGGTCAGTTCGTCGACCCCCATCCGCAGTTCGCTCATGACGCGTGGCGGGATCTCCTCTGCCTGTGCGCGGAGCTCGCGGCCGGCGGCGGTGAGGGTGACGTCGAGGACACGTTCGTCGAGTCGGCTGCGATCCCGACGGATGAGCCCGGCCGCCTCCAAGCGCTTGAGGAGGGGCGACAGGGTCGCCGGCTCGAGCTGCAGTGCGGCGCCGAGGTCCTTCACGGAGCGCGGGCTGGCCTGCCAGAGCGCGAGCATCACGAGGTACTGCGGGTGGGTGAGGCCGAGTGGCTCGAGGATGGGGCGGTACAGCGAGATCACGCTGCGGGACGCCACGGCGAGGGCGAAGCAGACCTGGTTCTCGAGCTTCAGGAGGTCGTCGGACGGGGCTGCTGCGGTGTTCGCGAGGGGAGCGTCGGCGGCGGTCATGGTTCCATCGTAGTCAAATGATTAGTACACTCATCAATATGAGTGAGAAGCGATCGTTCCGCGAGTCGGTCCGCGAGGCCGGCGGCCTGTACGGCTGGGTCAACGGTCGGATGTGGAAGGTGCTCGGCCCGCCGCCCCTCGGGCCGTACGACGAGGAGCCGTTGCCTCCGGCCGCGCAGTCGGGGTGCCCCATCTGCGGGCTCCCGATGTCCGAGCACATCATCGATCGCACGAGCGGCCCGCGCACGCAGCTGCACTGCCCCGAGACGACCGCCCCCGCGGCCTGAGCCGCAGGTCGATCGCCTCAGCGCCTGCTACTCCAGGCCCGCTGCGCGCTCGATCGAGTCCGTGTGGAGAACCGGTCGATCGGCGTCCCACGTCCAGTCCGCGACGACCGGGATGTCCTCGCCGTGCTCACGCGTGTAGGCCCGGGCGCGGAGCCGGTTGTCCTGCATCTCCTGCCGGAGCCCCGCCTCCCGAGCCGCGAGCCCCGGCACGCGGTCGATCACGTCGATGACGAGCTGGTACCGGTCGAGACCGTTCATCATCACCATGTCGAACGGGGTCGTCGTCGTCCCCTCCTCGATGAAGCCGCGGACGTGGAGGTTGCCGTGCCCGTGCCTGCGGTAGGTGAGGCGATGGATGAGCCACGGATAGCCGTGATAGGCGAAGATGACGGGCCGATCGGCTGTGAAGACCGCGTCGTACGCGGCATCGCTGAGCCCGTGGGGGTGTTCACCCTCGCTCTGGAGACGCATGAGGTCGACGACGTTCACGACACGCACCCGCAACCACGGCAGTGTCTGATGCAGGAGCTGCGCGGCGGCCAACACCTCGAGTGTCGGCACGTCGCCAGCGCAAGCCAGCACGACATCGGGCTCCTCGCCCGCCCGTTCCGTCCCGGCCCACTCGAGGATCCCGAGGCCCCGCGTGCAGTGCGCGACCGCCTCATCCATCGTCAACCAGTCGGGTTGGGGCTGCTTGCCGGCGACCACGACGTTCACATAGTCGACCGACCGCAGGCAGTGGTCGTAGGTGGAGAGGAGCGTGTTCGCGTCGAAGGGCAGATAGACGCGCACGACGTCGGCCTTCTTGTTGACGACGTGGTCGATGAAGCCGGGATCCTGATGGGAGGCGCCGTTGTGGTCCTGGCGCCACACGTGGGAGCTGAGGAGGTAGTTCAGGGAGGAGACCGGGCGTCGCCAGGGGATCGCCCTGGAGGTCTTCAGCCACTTGGCGTGCTGATTGAACATGGAGTCGACGATGTGGATGAAGGCCTCGTAGGAGTTGATCAGCCCGTGACGGCCGGTGAGCAGGTAGCCCTCCAGCCAGCCCTCGCACTGGTGCTCGCTGAGCATCTCGACGACGCGCCCCGAGCGGGCCAGATGATTGTCGAGGTCGGCCGGTTCGGACAGCGCGTCCCACTGCTTGTCGGTCGCTTCGAAGACGGCCTGCAGCCGGTTGGACGCCGTCTCGTCCGGACCGAAGATGCGGAAGGTGTCCGGGTTCTCCACGATGACGTCGCGCAGCCAGGTGCCGAGCACGCCGGTGGCCGAGCTGGTCGTCCCACCCGGTCGGTCGACCTCCACGGCGTACTCCCGGAAGTCGGGGAGCCGGAGTTCTCTGCGCAGGAGTCCACCGTTGGCAACCGGATTCGCGCTCATCCGCCGGTCACCGAGCGGGGCCAGGGCTCTGACCAGCTCGACGGGGGCGCCGTGCTCGTCGAAGAGTTCCTCCGGCCGGTACGACCGCATCCACGTCTCGAGGACGGCGAGGTGCTCCGGGGTGTCACGGGCGTTCGCCAACGGGACCTGGTGTGATCGCCAGTTGTCCTCAGCCGCCTTGCCGTCGATGAAGGGTGGACACGTCCACCCTTTGGGTGTGCGGAGGATGATCATCGGCCAGGCGGGTCTCCGGACCGGAGCGCCTGCGGCGGCGTCCGATGCCGCGTCGGCCTTGATCTGCGCGATCTCGTCGAGCACCTCGTCGAGGACGACGGCGAACCGGCGGTGGACGAGCAGCGGATCCTCACCGTCGAACCCACCGGACACGAGGTGTGGCGTGTGGCCGTAGCCGCGCATCAACTGTTCGAGTTCCGCTTCCGGGATGCGGGCGAGCACGGTCGGGTTGGCGATCTTGTAGCCGTTGAGGTGCAGGATCGGGAGGACGACGCCGTCGTGCAGCGGATCGATGAACTTGTTCGAGTGCCAGCTCGTCGCGAGCGGGCCCGTCTCGGCCTCGCCGTCACCGACGACGGCGGCGACGAGGCGGTCCGGGTTGTCGAAGACGGCACCGTAGGCATGCGAGAGGGAATACCCGAGTTCACCGCCCTCGTGGATGGAGCCGGGGGTCTCCGGTGCGACGTGACTCGGGATGCCTCCGGGGAAGGAGAACTGTCGGAACAGGTTCCGCAGGCCGTCCGTGGACTGGTCGATGTGGCTGTACACCTCGGTGTACGTGCCGTCCAGGTAGGTGCTGGCGACGACACCGGGTCCACCATGACCAGGGCCGGCGATGAAGATGGCGTTCAGAGCGCGCTGACGGATGGCCCGGTTGAGGTGGGCGTAGACGAAGTTCAGCCCGGGCGTCGTGCCCCAGTGCCCGAGCAGCCTCGACTTGATGTGCTCGGGCCGGAGGGGTTCTCGGAGGAGCGGGTTGTCGAGGAGGTAGATCTGCCCGATGGACAGGTAGTTGGCCGCCCGCCACCAGGCGTCGATCGATGCGAGCGAATGCGCGTCCAGGCCGACCGGGCCGGTCCGACGCCACGGACCTGGAACCGCGAGCCGATCTGTCGTGACGGTCATGACGTCATCCGTACAGTCGACGCCCCGAGGCGCGGGTCGTTCGGACGGAAGGCGTCGGACAGCGGCCGACGTGGAAGCCACGCGACGGCCCCGAGCAGCGCGACGACGAGGATGACCTGCAGCACGCCGGTGGTGAAGTAGACGAGCTGCAGCCAGGAGAACCCGCGGATCATCGCCGTTTCCACGACGATCCAGATCACCAGGCCGAAGCCGGCCACGGCCGTCCACACGAGTGCTGCCTCCCGTCGGGCGAGGAGCAGGACGGCGGCGGCCGTCTGGGTGCCCCCGACGACCAGCACGAGGATCAGGGCAGGCACGAGGAAGCCGGTGAAGGGGCCGCCCGCCAGGAAGGAGGTCGGCATGCCCAGCCCGTTCGTCAGGAGCATGGCCACACCGCCGACGACTGCCGACAGGACGTTGAAGACCGTCACGACGACGAGCCCCCACGCGATCGTCGTCCTGAACCGGTCGGTGGCACCGCGCACGATCTGCGCGGGGGCGGCTGAGTTCGGTTCGAGCGCCGGAGGTTCGTCCTGCGGGCGTGGTGAGCGCTTCGGGAACCGGCGCCCGGAGAGGCGCGACGGGGTGACGCGGACGAAGTTGCTCTTCTCCGTCGGATTCCACGAGTCGAGGCCGAGCACCCCGGACTCGTCGATCTCGGCGTCGATCGCGAGCCGACGGGCGCCGCCGTGCAGGATGACGCTCCACCAGTTCTCGTCGTCGTGCCCGTCGACCTCGAAGGTCACGAGCGGGCGGCTGGTGATGTTCATCAGTTTCGAGCCGGGTGCAGACCGGATGTAGATGTGCCGGTCGTGGACGAGGAAGTTCACGGGCAGGACCTCCGGGCTCCCGTCGTCGTTGACGACCGCGATGCGACCGATGTCGCACGCTTCGGTGAGCGCCCAACAGGTCTCCTCGGAGAGGAGTTCGATCGCGGACGGCTCGGCGTCGACGGGACGGATGAGGGTGGTGTCCTGCCAGTAGGGGTTGGTCACTTCCGCTCCATCGATCGTGTCGGTCTGCGGGCGTGCGGTGTCTCGAGGTCCGGCCATCTCGGGTCCTTTCTTCGGAGCGCACATCCGGCGCAGTGTTCCCAGACTCCACGTCGTGTCCGCTCGGCGGTGAGACCTTGGTCCCGTCGGCGTCGTGAGCGCCTTCCGGGATTCACTCCGCTTCGGGCCGCTCACGGGTGAGGTCGAAGCGACGTCCGTGGACGGACGTCGGCGTGATGCGCACGAAGACGGCCGTCGTGATCGGCACGAGCGTCGTGAGCGCCAGCCGCTCGGCGACGTCGATCTCGGCGCCGTGTTCGAGCTGCGCGGCCGTGCCCTTCACGACGACGCTCCATGCCTCGGCGTCGTCGTAGTGATCGACCTCGATCGCGACGTGCTCGTTGATGGTGAGTTCGACGAGCTTGTCGCCGGGATTGGTGCGGATGACGATCGAACGTCCGTCGACGGTGTAGTTGATCGGGAAGATGTCCGGTCGTCCGGCGACGCTCACGGCCAGTCGGCCGATGGACGTCGATGCCAGTCGTGCCCAGCTGTCGTGTTCGTCGAGCACGGACACGGGCGTCGCGTCGTTCATGGGATGACCACCGTTCGACCTGGTGCCCCGATCCTCGTCTCCTGCGCTACTCGCATGACGCGTTCCTCACTCTCTCGGTCGGTTGCTCGGACGTGGGTCGTCGTGGTCGGTGGGCGGGAGGTGGTCGGCCTGGGCGAGGCGTTCGGCGCGAGCCTCGCGATCCGGGACGACGAGCACGGGTGCCGGGGAATGCCGGACGCAGGCCTCGGTCGCGGAGCCGAGCAGCAGTCCCGAGAAGCCCCCGCGTCCGCGGGCACCCATCACCAGGAGGCGTGCGTCTCGAGCGGCAGCGGTGAGCACCGACGCCGCTCGTCCCTCTCGCACCACGGAGGAGACGTTCGACGGGACGTCGGGGCCGAAGACGTCGGTCAGGCAGGCCGCCAGGGTCGTGCGCGCGTCGACCTCCGGCGACCATGCCAGCGCGAGCGGGTAGCCGCTGAAGGAGAGGGGCGCATGCCAGGCGACGATCACGTGGAGTGGCGCGTGCAGACGTTGCGCGAAGTCCGCTGCGAGTCTGAGGGAGTCGAGGGAAGCCGGGGATCCGTCGACGCCGACGATGACCGGGCGTCGGTCGTCGTCCGCCGACGGCGTCAGGAGCTCGTGACCGTCGCCTCGGAGCACCAGGACGGGACACGGGGCATGCCGTGTCGTCGCCTCGCTGACGGACCCCAGTAGGACCCCGGCGAGCCCGCTGTGGCTGCGGCCGCCCGTCACGAGCAGCTGCGCGTGCGTCCCCGTCTCCGCGAGGACCTGCGCGGGCGCGCCCATCCTGAGCGCCGACGAGTACCAGGCAGGCGCGGCTGAACCGAAGACCTCGGTCGTCATGGCGTCGAGCAGTTCCCGCGCATCCGTGTCGGGGGACCAATCCGCCACCGGCGGATAGCCCGCGTATCCGACGTTGGGGAACTGCCAGACGAGCACCGCTTGGAGTGGGGCATGGAAGAGCTCGGCGAGGCGTGCTGCAGTGCGGAACGCCGCCAAGGACTCCGCGGAACCGTCCACGCCGACGACGATCGGCATCGTGGTCGGCGTGATCGCCGCGGCGGTCGGGGTCGCCGTCGCTTGGACTGGGGAATGTGCACCGTTGCTCATAGCGGCAGTGTCCTCCACCCGCGAGACCGCCTCCAGGGTCGAACGTCCCGCTCGTCCCGACGTCCGCAGTTCGGCGGGCGGTGTTCGGTGTCAGGGGTGTCCACGGCGTCGCGGAACCACCTCGTGTTCAGCGATGCGGCGGCGGACGTCTCATCGGGTGTGCATCGGGCGCCGCACCCGCACGCCGCCCACAGTGCCACCGACCGCACATGACGGCATCACGGGCGTCCACTGCCACGAGGGCGCGAGCGGGCCTCGGCCTCGTAGGCCGCGGCCTGGGTACGACGTTGCATCCCCAGTTTGCTGAGGAGTGAGGAGACGTAGTTCTTGACGGTCTTCTCCGCGATGCCGAGGTGCTCCCCGATCTGTCGGTTGGTCAGCCCGTCGGCGATCAGCGCGAGGATCTGTGTCTCTCGCAGGCCCAGGGTCTCTCGTCGTGGATCGTCCCGGTGCTCCTGGGCGAGCGAGGTCGACACCCGTTTGGCGAGCGTCGTGCTCAGCAGCCGGCGACCGCCCGCCACGGCGCGCACCGCGTCGACGAGGGCGCTGCCGCCGATGTCCTTGAGCACGTACCCCGACGCTCCGGCGAGCACAGCGGCGGTGATGGCGGCTTCATCGTCGTAGGCCGTCAGCATGATGCAGCTGAGATCAGGGTCGGCGGACAGGAGCTCCCGACAGAGGTCGACCCCGCTCCCGTCGGGCAGGCGGACGTCGAGCAGCGCGATCCGTGGCCTCGTCGCAGCGACTCTGGCGATCGCGTCCCGCACGGTCGACGCCTCACCGACGACGTCGAGGTCGCGGTGGTTGCCGAGCAGTTCCGCGACGCCGCGGCGCACGATCTCGTGGTCGTCGACGAGGAACACCCTGATCGTGTCATCGGTCATTCGACACTCCGATCGAGAGTTCTGCGGTGTCAGCCGAGATCGGGATCCACCAGTCCACGGTGGTGCCGGCAGACGACGAACCGATCGTGCAGTCGCCGCCGAGGCGTTGTGCGCGTTCCCGGAGGTTCGCGATGCCGCTGCGTCGGACGGTCCGGCCGGGGTCGAACCCGTCGCCGTTGTCCGTGACGGTCAGCTGCAGCCGGTCGTCCCTCAGGGAAAGATGGACGCTCGTCGCCGTCGCGTGGGAATGGCGTGCTGCGTTGCTCAACGCCTCCCTGCAGACCGCGAGGAACTCATCCGCTTGTCGTGGTGTCGTGGCATGGTCGATGGCGCCGGCGAAGGTGACAGTGGGGAAATGGCCGAGGGCGGCACTGTGTTCGTCGGCCAGCGAGACCAGTCGGATCCTGAGCCCGGGTTGGCTCGACGGGTTGCCGGTCAACGCGAAGACGACCGTGCGGATTTGAGCAATGCTGGCGTCGAGCGACTCGACGGCGTCGGTCAGGGCGCGGCTGGTGTCACCCGACGTCCCCGAGGCGAGGGTCTGGAGGCCGAGCCCGGTCGCGAACAAGCGTTGGATGACGTGGTCGTGCAGATCACGGGCGATGCGACCTCGATCCTCCAACATGAGCATGCGCTGCTGGTCTGCCCGTGCAGCCGCCAGTTCGACCGCGACGGCGACCTGTGCGCAGAACGCCGTGGCCATCCGTGCGTCGAACGGCGTGAACGGCGGACGGCCTGGCGAACGTCCGAGCACCAGGACCTTGGGAGGGTCCAGCGGCACGCGGACCGCCAGCAACGGGCCGGCGAGGACCGCGGGCGGACCCGTCGGCGCATCGGGCTGCTCGGGCGCGCGGGTGCTCCGAGCGTCGCCGGTGTCGAGCGCCGCGGCCGCAGTCGACCGGGCATGGGGCGGCAACTCGTCGATGATGACATCGTCCCCGGCGTCGCGCGCGACGGACACTTCGAGCTCCGCCGAGACGACCGCTGCGATGTCCGCTTCGGCGAGGGTGAGGCCCGTCCGGCAGAGGAGCGCTTCCGAGTCCGTCGAACCGGTCAGGACGGCGCGGGTGAACTCCATGGACGCAGCGGTCCACGCCTGCCGACGGCGACTCTCCTCGAACAGGCGGGCGTTCTCGATCGCGATACCCGCGGTGGACGCGAGCGACTTCACGAGGTGTTCGTCCTCGACGGAGAAGGAACCGTCGCGCTTGTTCGTCAGGTAGAGGTTGCCGAACACGTCGTCCCGCACGCGAACGGGCACGCCGAGGAACGAGGTCATCGCGGGGTGGTGCGCCGGGAAGCCGACCGAACGTGGGTCGTCGGCCAGATGGTCCAGACGGATCGTCCGATGATCGTCGATCACGGCGCCGAGAAGACCATGCCCCTCGGGAAGGTGGCCGATGACCGAAGCCGCGTCGGTGGACATCCCGACGTGGATGAACTGCTCGAGCCCTCCGTGCGGCGCGATCACCCCCATCGCGCCGTACTCGGCATCCACCAGCTCGACCGCAGCGTCCACGATGCTGCGCAGGACACTGCTCAGCTCGAGACCCTCGGTGATGGCCCGGTTGGCCTTGATGAGGGCACGCAATCGACTCTGGGTCTTGAGGACGTGCGACGCCTGGGCGACGAGCGCCTCGAGGGTGCGGTCGAGCTCGGCGCGCGCCGGATCGGAGTAGTTCAGTGGATCGTCGGCATCCATCGACACCTCCGGTGCGCTTCGGCCCTGCTCGCTGCCGAGCATAGACCTGCTGCACGTGAGCTGCCATCGCCGCCGGCGCGAGGACCGACGCCGGTCCGCCGACGTGTCCATGCTGAGTCACCTCACCTCATCGCGACGCGACTACACGATCGTGCGGTCGCGTCGGGACGCGGTCGCCTCCGCACCTTCGGCGGCGTCACGCTGCTGACGAGGGACCACGATCGTCGGCGCGTCGATGTACAGGAGCAGGTCATGACTGGTCGAGCCGAGGATGAAACGCAGCACAGCGCCGTGTCCGCGTGTCCCGACCACCAGCGCGCTCGCGGAAGCGGCGAACGCGTGGAGGGCTTCGGCCGGGGTCCCTGTGGAGAGGTGCTGCTGCAGCGAGACCTCCGGAAAAGCCTCCGCGACGCGCCGCGCAGCGTCTGTCAGTGCCTGTTCATGGGTCTCGGCGAGCCAGGCGATGAACTCCGGATTGAGCCCCTTGGCGCCTCTGGTGACCGGCTGGTGCCAGGCGTGCACGAGGTGGAGCGTCTCCTGCCGGGCGATGGCCTCCCGAGCGGCGAGGTCCGTTGCGGCGTCGTCGGTCTCGTCGCCCTCGATCGCGAGGACGATGCCGTGGCGTTCCGCGCTGTCAAGCCGCGGGATCACAGCAACCGGCCCGCTGCACGATGCGGCCAGGCGGGTCCCGAGCGACCAACCGGAGGTCCGGGAGGCCGTGCCGAGTTCGTCTGTGCCGACCGCGATGAGGACGTCCTCGCCCGAGAGCGCTTCGAGCTCGCGGAGCGCATCCCCGACGAAGACGTCGGCACGGATCTGCAATCCGGGATGTTCGTTGCGAAGCCTGATCGCCTCGTCCTCAGTCGACTCGACTGCGCGGACCAGCGTCTCGTCATCCGACGCGGAGTGGCCGGGGGCGATGACCTGCACGATCCGGACGGGCTCGCCCGTGAGGGCTGCCCGGTCCGTCGCCCAGTTCGCTGCATGGCGGCTGGCTCCCAGGCCATCCCATCCGATGACGGTGTGACTGGTCATGATCTGCTCCTTCGTCGTGCCCGTGTCGCAGTGAGCGTCCGTCCGTGCAGCATCGCGCACTCCGGACCGCTCGAGGGGAGCCGAAGGTCCCATGGCGTCGGCCCTGCTGCCCACCGCCTCAGCGGCGTCGCTCGCCGTCCGGCAGACCGCGAGGGGATCGATGCGCGCGGAGGCTGTTCAGGATGGTGACGACGTCGACGACCTCCTGGAGGGTCGCGCCGATGATCGCGGGCAGCACGCCCCAGGTGGCGACGAGCATGAGACCGATGCTGAGGCCGATGCCGATGCCGATGCTCTGACGGGCGACTCGGACGGTGCGCTGCGCGATCGCGACCGCCGTGACGGTGCGCCGCAGGTCGTCGACGAGGACGACCACGTCCGCTGCTTCCGACGCTGCGGTGGCGCCACGTGCCCCCAGAGCGACACCGACGTCTGCGGCGGCGAGCACCGGCGCGTCGTTGACTCCGTCGCCCACCATGACGACCGGCCGCTCGGAGACCGCGGCGATGATGGCGACCTTGTCCGCCGGGAGAAGGCTCGCGTGCACGTCGGTGATGCCGACGGCCGTCGCGACGTGTTCGGCCGTCACACCAGCGTCTCCGGTCACCATCAACAGGTGCTGCACGCCGAGCGCGCGAAGACCGTCCACCACCTGAGCCGCTTCAGCCCGGACTTCGTCCCGCAACACGATCCGTCCGACGAGCGTGCCGTCTGCGGTGACGAACACCGCCATCTCTCCGGCGGACAGCGGCGCGCCGCGTGGCGTGGTCTGCGAGGTTTCGGGCGGCGCCTTGCCGACGTCGATGCGTTCACCGTCGACGGTCGCGCTCACCCCGTGTCCGGGGACCTCGACGACATGATCGGCGGTCGGTCCGACGCGTGACCGCAGGCGGGCGGCGGTGACGACGGCGCGCGCGAGGACGTGCGTGGATTCCCGCTCGACGGCTGCGGCCAACGCGAGGACCTCGTCGGCGCTGCGTGTTCCGAACACCTCCACCCGGTCGACGACCGGTGCGCCCCTCGTGAGCGTTCCCGTCTTGTCGAAGGCCACGGTGCGCGCCCTCGACAGCTGTTCGAGTGTGCCACCGCTCTTGACGATGACGCCGTTCCGGGCGGCGCGACTCATGCCGGCGATGAACGCCACCGGGGCCGCGATGAGCAGTGGGCACGGCGTCGCGACGACGAGGACCTCGGCGAAGCGCGCTGGCTCGCCGCTCAGCAACCATGCGAGTCCGGCGAGGAGGAGCGCGAAGATCGTGAACGGGATGGCGTAGCGGTCAGCGAGGCGCAAGAAGGGCGCCTTGCTGTTCGCCGCAGCCTCGACGAGTTCGACGATCAGCTGGTACTGGCTCTGCTCCGCGGTCGCCGTCGCACGCATCTCCGCCCGCAGGTTGCCGTTGACGGTGCCGCTGAGGAGCGATTGCCCGCGCACATGCGTGACGGGGAGGCTCTCACCGGTGAGCGAGGATTCGTCCACCTCGGCAGTGGCGCTCAGTAACGCTCCGTCGACCGGGACGACCTCGCCCGGAAGCACGACGAGCACGTCGCCGATGCGCACGTCGGTGACCTCGACGTCCTCGGTGTCGCCCGTGGGGCCGGATCGATGCGCGGACGTCGGAGCGGTCGCCAACAGGGCACTCACCTCTCGGCGCGCCCGCGTGGACGCGAAGGCCTCCAGTGCCTGACCACCCGTCAACATGAGGGCGACGACTGCCGCGGCCCAGACATCCCCGAGGACCGTCGTGCTCACGATGGCGATGATCGCGAGCACGTCGAGCCCCCACGCCCCTGAGCGGATCCGACGCACCATGCCGACGGCCTGGACACCTGCGATCAGCAGTGCTGAGCCGGCGAGGACCCAGAATGACGCGACCGTCGCGCCCATCAGTGCGAGGGTGCCGCCGACGAGCATCGCGATCACCGTCGTCAGGACGAAGGGGTAACGCAGGACCAGCGGCACGAGCCGTGCGGTCGGGCCGACCCGTCGGTTCGACGAGCGCTCGCGGTTCAGCGGTCGGCCATCATCGTCGAGATCGTCGGCTGCGCGGTCCGCGCGCGGGTGACCATCAGTGGGAGGGCGCATCGGCAGCGACGTCGGTGTGCTCCGGCGCCCGGTAGATGTGGTGCGGGGACGGGAGGCGCCGCGGACGATCCGTCGAGGGCAGGACGCCTTCGTGGTCGAGCATCTCGATCCAGGTCTCGAATCCGTTCGCGTTGAGGTCACCGGACGGGACGACCAGATCGGGGTTCATCGAACCGTCGTGCTGGGCGAAATGCTCCCAGAGCGGGAGGAAGCCGACATCGGTGCTCTCGCAGAGCCGCTGCAGGAGGGCGTTGGTCTCGCGGATGATCCGGGCGTGTGCCCGGTCGGCCGGCGGCAGTGCCTGGAGAACCAGTCGAGCCTGGGGGAGCGCGGTGCGAAGCGCGCTCAGGACGTGCGCGAACGCGTCGACGGTCGCTTCCGAGGACGTGAGGTCCACGATCCCGGCCGTGCCGTCGATGCTCCCCGTGGTGAGGATGACGGTGTGCGTGTCGACGAACGCCAACACCGAGGTGAGGATGGGGAGTTCGCCAGGGGTGAGCGGTGTGCCGCGGAGATCGAGCACCTGCGCAGGCCGGAACCAGGTGTCCCAATCCGTGCGACCGAGGAACTCGTCGCCGATGACGACGATGCGCGCCCCACTCGTGCTGCGCGGTTGTTCTGCGGTCTGCATAGTCGTTCCAGCTCTCATCGAGTCGTGCATGCTCGGATGGCCGAAGCCTGCACCCGGCAGACGGGAGCCGCCAGAGCCGAAGGTCCTGGCGACCGTCCGTGGAGCTTCAGTCGCCCGGAAATGCACGTTTTCGCCGCGAAAACGCGCATTTCCGGGCGACTCGCTGCGCGCGTGGCAGACTGACGAGCGGGGAACAGGGGGAACGGTGGAGGAGACACTGGCGACGGTCGCACCATCGGCTTCGACCGCGCCACCGGCGCGTGGTCCGCGACGACTCATCGCCCGCCACCCACGGGTGAGCGGCTACCTCCTGCGCAGCCTCCTCCTCGTCGCGTCGACCATCATCATCGTGACGGTCGTCGTCGTGGCCATGACCGCTTGGGGCATCAGCAACAGCGTTCGACGGTACGACGAGACAGACGGCTACCTCACCACCGGTGGGCAGGGGGAGGCGACCTGGTCGAGCGTCGCGGGGTACTCCGTAGCCGGCAACTGGTATGCGATGCTCGGCTCACTCGGTGCGTTCCTGCCGGTCGCCGCAGCGATCATGCTGCTGCTCGTCCAGCCAGCGATGGAGGTCAGCCGACGCTGGGTGTCCTCGGCCGGTCTGCGCGCCCTGCTGGGGCTCGTACCGATCGCGGTGGTCGGTGTCGGCGTCAGCGTCCTCGTCTCGATCGGACTCTCCTCGGGTGGAGCCCTCTCGTTCTTCGGATCCGCGGCAGCGACGAGTGCCTGGATCTCCGTCGTCTACGGGGTGCCGATCCTCCTCGTCGCGGCGTTCGTGATCGGGCTGGCGACGCTCGCCGAACACCGGGTCATGCAGATCGTCGTGCTCGTGGTGGCCGCGGTGGTCACGGTCGCGGTGGTCATCGGATCGATCGGTGTCTTCCGCCCCGCGAGCGAGGACACGGCTGTCGACCGCGACGGCCCCGCGACGGCGGTCGCCGAGTTCGAACGCGAGATCAGCGGGCTCGCCGGCGTCGTGTCGGTCGACGTGCTCGGCGCGGGGGCCACCGTGGTCGTCGCGGCCGAAGCCGACGCAGCCTCGGTGATCGCCGCAGCGGAAGCCGCCCGTGATGCGGCCGATGCCGACTCGGAGATCGTCCTCGTCGTGCTGGAGCGACAGGCGCTCCCCGGCAGCGCGGCGTCGAGGACGGTCCCGGCGACCGGTCAATGGCGTGTGCAGCTCGTGCCGAGTGAGTTCCCGTCCGACACCCTGCCCACGCAGATCCAGCGGGCGCTCGCCGCGGAGGCGCTCGGGGTGACCGTCGTGCACACGGGGGTTCGTCCGGCCATCACCGTGCCGTCGATCGCCGCGCTGCCCGACGCCGTCCACGCCCTCGAGGAGATCTATCCCGACGGTGCGTACTACTCGGTGGCCGACCGGTTCTCGATGGCCCTGTCGCCGAGCACGCTGAGCCGCCCGATGGTGGACGCCGTCCTCGCCGCGGTCGCTGCGAACCCCGACGCCGAGTACGAGGTGACGGAGCAGCCGAAGTTGTCGGTGGACCACGTCACGCCCGAGGCGGCGGCAGCGATCGAGGCGATCCTGCAGGACCCGGCGCTCGCGGGGACGAGCCCGTCGGGGGTCCCGGTCGAGTACCAGATCCGTACCTCGGGCCCCGACGGCGACATCGTCCTGGAGGGTGTGTTCGGCTGACGTCCACTGAGTCGCCTGAAAGAGCACGCTTTCGACGAGAAGACGAACGGAACCGGGCGACTCAGCGGGCTGGACTACCGTGGACGGGTGACCACTCAGCAACCCTCCCGTCTCCAGTTCGGCGCTTTCGTAATGGACACGGGGTCGCACATGCAGCACGGACTGTGGCGGCACCCCGACGCGCGGCAGCACACCTTCGACGACATCGGCCTGTGGGTGGACCTCGCGAAGACGCTCGAGCGCGGTCGGTTCGACACCGTCTTCTTCGCCGACGTCGTGGGCGTGTACGGCGGAGCCGGCGCACCCTTCGACGTGAACGCACGCGAAGGGATGCAGCTGCCGAGCAACGATCCGTCGATGCTGCTCTCAGCGCTCGCCATCAGCACCGAACACCTCGGTCTCGCGTTCACCTCCTCGATCCTGCAGGAGCACCCGTTCACTTTCGCCCGCAAGATCTCCACGATCGACCACGCTTCCGGTGGTCGCGTGGGCTGGAACATCGTCACCAGCTTCCTGGAGAACGCGGCGCGCAACTACGGGCTCGACCGCCTCGTGGAGCACGACGAGCGGTACGCGTGGGCGGAGGAGTACGTCGAGGTCGTCGGCAAGCTGTGGGAGGGGTCGTGGGACGACGGCGCCCTCCTCGCGGACAAGGCTCGCGGTGTGTTCGCCGATCCGACGAAGGTGCACCGCATCGACCACGTCGGCGAGCGGTACCGCGTGGAGGGACCGCACCTGTCCTCGCCATCGCCGCAGCGCACCCCGCTGCTGTTCCAGGCGGGGTCGTCAGGTGCGGGCAAGGCGTTCGCCGCCCGCAACGCCGAGGTGCAGTTCATGATGGCGCCGAGCATCGAGGCCGCGCGGGCCTCGGCGGAGTCGACCAGGGCGCTCGTCGCCGAGACCGGTCGCGACCCGCGTGACGTGAAGTTCTGGCAGGCGATGTCGTTCATCGTCGGCAGCACCGAGGAGGAGGCGAAGCGCATCGAGGCGGAGTACGACGAGTACCTCTCGGCCGACGCGTTCCTCGCCCACTCGAACCTCGGCACCGACCAGGCCACCGGCAAGCCGATCGACCCCGAGACCCCGCTCAGCCAGGTGCAGACGCAGGGTGGGCACAGCATGCTCGAGGCTCTGCAGGCGCTCTCGCCCGACCGCGAGCCGACGGTGCGCGACCTCGCGAAGCTCACCGCCAAGCTGCGGGGCCGAGTCGTCGGCACCCCGGAGCAGATCGCCGACCATCTGGCCGAGTGGCGAGCCGCAGGCATCGACGGCATCAACGTCGCGAACTGGATGATCCCGTCGAGCTACGAGGTGTTCGTCGACGAGGTCATGCCGGTCCTGCAGGAGCGCGGACTCGCCCAGCGCGAGTACGCACCGGGCACCCTCCGCGAGAAGCTCTTCGGTGCAGACGCCACGCTCCCGGAGTCGCACCCGCTGCGCGCGTACCGCGGCGCGTTCGCCTCCTGAGACTGCTTGGTCAGGTGGGCGGCTCAGGAGCCGGTCCGCTCAGTCGTAGCCGAGGATGACGATCGCGGCCGTCTCGGTGCCGAGCGGGTCCTGGAGCTGGGACTCCACCTCCAGGACCGCGTCGCCCTGCATCAGACCAGCGCCTCGGCACTGGGGGACGCACCGATCGACCGTGCCTCGGTGAACGCATCGAGCAGACGCTCGGTGTCGGCGAACTGCTCGTTCCAGATCACGCTGGGGATGTCGACGCGATCCTCACCGTCCTGCAGCGTGGAGAGGTACCCCTGCACGTTCGCGTAACCGTCGGGTGCCTGCTCGTGCAGGGCGATCATGCGGATCGCGAGCTTCGCCTGCACGCCGTACACCGGGATCTGGGGGCCACGAGGCGCCGCCAGCCCGATGAAGTACAGCTTCTCGAGGCCCTTCGGCACGACGCCGGCACCGAAGCGCAGCGGCACCGCACGCTGGCGCTGCAGCAGCGATTCGTCGAGGAACGGCAGCGACGCGTGGAAACCCGTCGCCCACAGGATGGTGCCGTACTCGCGTGCCGTGCCGTCGGTGAAGTGCACGGTCGAGCCCTCGAAGCGCTCGATGCCGGGGACGACCGAGACACGGCCGTGGTGCAGCCAGTAGAGGAGCAGGTCGTTGACGACCGTGCGCCCCTCCGCCAGCGTGCGGAACTTCGGCTCCGGCATGCCCGGGTAGTCCTTCCACTCGCCGATCGACACCCGGGCGAGCAACCGAGCGATGAGGTCCTGCTCGTCCGCTGAGAACTCGCCCATCCACGCGACCTCCTGCCGGGGAACACCGAAGTACGTCTTCGGCTGGAAGTAGGTGCCCTCGCGGATCACGATGTCGGCGTCGATCCGATGCTGGGCGGCGTCGACGGCGAGGTCGCAGCCCGAGTTGCCCGCACCGACCACGAGCACCCGGTCGCCGTCGATGTCCTCGGTGTTCCGGTACGAGCCCGAGTGGAGCTGCTTGCCGGCGAAGGTGCCCGGGAACGTCGGCACCTTCTGATCCCACAGGTGACCGTTGGCGACGAGCACGCCGTCGTAGTCGATGCGCTCACCCGTGTCGAGCGTGACCGTCCACCCCGCAGAACCCGCCGGTCCGTCCGTCGCGATCGGGACCACCGAGTCGACCGAGGTGTTGAACCGGATGATGTCGTAGTGCCCGTGGTGCTCCGCGTACGACTCGAGGTACGCGCGCACCTGGTCGCGACGCGGGAAGTGCGGGTAGTGGGCCGGCATCGGGAAGTTCTCGAACCCCGTCATGTCGCGCGAGGTGATGAGGTGCAGTGCCTCGTAGTCGGTGTGCCAGTGGCCGCCGACCCGATCGGTCTGCTCGTAGCAGTCGACGTCGTAGCCGGCCTCGCGCAGTTGCTGGAGGGCGGAGATGCCGGCGGCTCCGGCACCGATCACGCAGTAACGGGTCATGGGGGTGTTCCTTTCGATCGTGCTGGGCCAAGCAGGGATGGAGCAGGCAGGGTGGGTCACACGTGGCCGCGGGCGAGTCGCTTCTCCACGACCATCGACAGCCAGGTGGACGGCACGGCGATCACCACGTAGATGGCGCCCGTGATCGCGTACACGCTCAGGTACTGGAAGGTCACCGTGCTCACCTGGTACGCCTGGCTCATGAGCTCGTTGACCGAGATCGAGTAGGCGAGTGAGGTGCCCTGGAAGGACTGGATCGCGAGCCCCATGAGGCCGGGGATCGACGACCGCAGACCCTGCGGGAGCACGATGCGGGTGAATCCGACGAAACGGGGGAGACCGAGGGCGCTCGCCGCTTCACGCTGCGCCATCGGCACCGACTGGATGCCGCCGCGGATCATCTCCGAGGAGTACGCGGCCACCGTGAAGGTGAGACCGATGGCTGCCGCGGTGAAGTTGGCGAACAGGACGCCGATCGACGGGAGCCCGTAGTAGACGATGTAGAGCACGACGAGGGCCGGGATCCCGCGACCGATCTCGACGACGACGAGGGTGGGCCAGCGGAGCCACGGCCTCCTCGACGAGACGCCGAGGGCGAAGACGAGGCCGACGAGATACCCGCACACCACCGAGATGACGGTGAGCTGCAGGCTGACGAGGAGGCCGGAGCCGAGCTGGGGCAGGTATTGCGCGAGGTCCATCATCGGCTCCTGGTGAGTCGTGCATCGAGTCGTCGGGCCACGATCGCCAGGGGGATGCTGACGAGCACGTAGACGCCGGCGGCCAGGAAGAACGGGGTGAGGCCGGCCGTCGTGGGGTTCTGGCGGGCGAAGGTCGTGGCGGCGAACACCATCTCCGTGACACCGATGGTGGAGGCGATCGACGAGTCCTTCAGCAGTGCGAGGAGGAAGGTCGTGATCGACGGCAGTGAGGTACGGAGCGCCTGCGGCGCGAGGATGCGTCGGAAGACGGTGCCACGGGTGAGCCCGAGCGCCTGCGCGGCTTCAGCCTGCCCACGGGCGACGGTGGAGAAACCGCCCCGGTAGATCTCCGCGAGGTAGGCGCTCGCGATGACGCCGAGCCCGACGATCGCCGCCGTCAGCGAATCGAGTCGCAGTCCGCCGATCGAGACGCCGAAGTAGAGGAGGAACAGCCAGACGATCGTCGGTACGCCGCGGATGATGTCGACGACGAGTCGGGTCACCGCCCGCACCGGCTTCAGCGGCGACCGGAGGCCGAGCATGAGGGGGATGCCGCCGATGAGCCCGATGCCGAACGCAGCGCCCGTCACCACGAGCGTCATCGGCAGGCCGATCAGGACGGCGAGGAGCGCCTCCATGTCAGCGCTCCAGCACGGCGTTGAGGAACCGCTTCGTGCGCTCCTCTTGCGGGTCGGCCAGGATCCGGGTCGGATCGCCCTCCTCGATGATGTGCCCGTCGGCCATCACCACGAGGTGGTCGGAGACGTCGCGGGCGAACTGCATCTCGTGGGTGACGACGATCATCGTCATGCCGGCCTGAGCGAGTTCGCGCATGACCGCGAGGACCTCGACGCCGACCTCGGGGTCGAGCGCACTCGTCGGCTCGTCGAACAGGATCGCACGCGGGTTGAGGGCGAGCGCACGGACGATGGCGATGCGCTGCTGCTGCCCGCCGGAGCACTTGCTCGGGTGCTGCAACGCCTTGTCCTTCAAGCCGACGCGGTCGAGGAGCACGAGCGCGCGGGCCTCCGCCTCCTCCTTGCTCCGTCCGAGCACCTGCTCCTGCGGGAAGGCGATGTTGCGGAGCACGTTCATGTGGGGGAACAGGTTGAAGGACTGGAACACCATGCCCACCTGCCGGCGGAGCGCCAGGAGGTCGCGGTCCGGCACCTTCGCTCCGGCGGTGATGGTCTGCGTGCCGACCGTGATGGTGCCGCGGTCTGGCTGCTCCAACAGGTTGACGCACCGGAGCAGCGTGCTCTTCCCCGACCCGGACGGACCGATGAGGGCGGTGACGCTGCCGGGCTTCACGGTCATCGAGATGTCGTCGAGGACGAGGTTGTCGCCGTAGCTCTTCGACAGGTTCGAGATCGTGACCCCGGCCATCGCGAGCTCGTTCGACTGCGTGATGAGTGGTTGTTTCATGAGGATTCCTCCCCGCGCATCCGGGCCGACCGAGGTGGTCGACCGGCCCAGATGCGCGGATGGGTCGGCGGGGCCTGGTCAGCGGATGGACGTGGCCGCCTGGTCGGCGGGGACGAGCAGATCGGCCGGAAGGTCGTACTCGGCGAGCAGGTCCGCGAGCGTGCCGTCCTCGCGGTAGGTGTCGATCAGCTCGCTGAAGGCGTCGGACAGCTTCTGGTTGTCCTTCGACACCGGGAAGGCGATCTTCGGCATGTCCGTCGTGATCGCGATCCGCGGGTCCTCGGCTGCCGGCTCGACCTTCCAGTCGGTGCCCTTGAACGCCTCGACGGCGACGGCGTAACCATCGAGCATCGCCTGGATGCGGCCGCTCTCGAGGTCCTGCTTCATCTCGACGGTGCCCGGGTAGAGGGTCAGCTTGTCGCCCAGGACCTTCGTCATGTCGTCCTGCCAGGAGAAGCCCGTGCCGGTGCCGACGGTGCCGATCTCGGTGAGCTCCTCGACGGTGGTCGCACCGTCCTTGGAGACGATGCCCATGGTGTCGAAGAAGGTCGGGGTGGTGAAACCGACCTGCTCGGCGCGGGCCTCGGTCACATACCAGCCGCCGGTGGCGATGTCCGTGCGCTTCTGCTCGCTGATCATCGGGATACCGTTCGCGTAGGTGATCGGCACGTAGGCGATGTCGAGGCACTCCGCCGCAGCGAGCTTCTCGATGACGCCGATCTCCAGACCGCTGGCGCCGGTGCCCTCGGTCTTCGTGTACGGCGGGTTCTCCGGGACGCCGACCGTCAGCGTGCCCTCGGTGAAGGTGGTGAGGCCGTCGTGCTCGGGGGAGCAGTCGGCCGCGACGGCGGTGGGGGAGGCGGACGTCGACGAACAGCCGACGAGGGCGAGGGCGGCGGCACCGAAGACGGCGGCGACGCGGATGCTGCGGGCGCGGGTACTGCTGGTGGACGAGGCGGAGCGAATCATGGTGGTGAGTGCTTTCTCTTCGGGGGAGGTGGATGGTGCGCGTGCAGGTGGTGCAGGGAGAGCCGTTCTGGTGCGGGGTCAGACAGCGGTGAGGCCGCCGTCGATGGTGAACACGGACCCGGTGACGAAGGACGACGCCGGGGAGAGGAGGTAGGCGATCAAGGGCGAGATCTCGGTGGGCGACGCTCGACGGGCGAGCGGGGCGTTGCTGCTCGTCCCTCCGACGGGTTCGTCGTCGTTCATCGGCGTCGCGACGCCGCCCGGGCAGATCACGTTGACGCGCACCGTCGGTGCCAGCTCGACCGCGGCCACCCGGGTGAGGCCGATCACGGCGGCTTTCGACGACGCGTAGGCCGCGTACCCTGCCGAACCGACGAGCGCCGCCGTCGACGAGACGTTCACGATCGCCCCGCCCGCCGGGGCGGCGGTGAGCAGCGGGGCGAGGGCCCGGGTACCGAGGAACGGACCCAGCACGTTGACCCGCTGGTGCAGCTCCCACATCGAGACCGTCGTGTCCTCGATCGGCGCGTAGCGCAGGATGCCGGCGTTGTTCACGAGGCCGGTGAGGGGTGCAGCGGCGCTCGCCGAATCGGCGGTCACCCAGGCGGCGAGCTCGGCCCACGCCGTCTCGTCGGCGACGTCGAGGGTGCGGTAGACGGCTTCGATCCCCGTGTCGCGGAGGTGCGCCGCGGTCGCCTCGCCCGCCTCGTCGAGGACGTCGGTGAGCACGACCCGGTAGCCCGCACGGCCGAGGTGCTCTGCGTGCACGGCACCCTGCCCGCGGGCGGCACCGGTGATGAGGACGGTGCCGGGGTGCTGTCGTCCGGTCTGTGACATGGGGTTCCGTTCGGTGGGGCGAGAGGTCGGATGGTCGGTGGTCGGTGGCGTCAGCGCATCACGTCGCCGCCGGAGAGCACGATGGTCTCGCCCGTGATGAAGGCCGAGTGCATCCCGGTGGACAGCAGCCAGACCCACTCCGCGATCTCCTCGGGCTGCGCGACGCGACCGAGCGGGATGGAGGCGCTCGCGGCTTCCATCCGTCCCGTCGCGGCGTTGCCGGGGGTGGCGACCCAGCCCGGCGCGATGCCGTTGACGCGGATGCCTGCCTGAGCGAGCTCGAGCGCGAGCGACTTCGTCAGCATCACGACAGCGGCTTTCGACGCCCCGTAGAGCAACTGTCCCGGGGAGACCGTGAAGGCGTCCACCGAGGCGAAGTTGACGACAGAGCTGCCGGCGTCGAGGCGGGGGCGAGCGGCCGCGATCACGTTGAGGACGCCGAGCACGTTGATGTCGAAGATGCGGTGGAAGGTGGCGTCGTCGTAGCTGTCGAGAGTCGTCGGTGGGTAGACGCCGGCGATGTTGGCGATGACGTCGATCCGTGCACCTGGCGGCAGGGCCGCGTCGACCGCGCTCGTGAGATCGGCTCGGGAACGCACGTCGGCGACGACGGAGAGCAGCGTGCCGGGTGCGTCGTCCGGAGCGGTGGAGGGGGTGACGTCGACGCCGACCACGGTCCAACCGGCCGCGAGGAACCGCTCGGTGGTGCTCCGGCCCATGCCGCTGGAGGCTCCGGTGATGAGGGCGATACCTGTGTTGTCGTGCATCGTGGTGGGTCCTGTCGGGCTGCGGGGCGGGCGCTGGTCGTGGGGTGTTCCTCAGCCGATTCGGCTTGTTGACCCAGTGAAGCGGCTTGCCAGCCACAGGGCAATCCTGACTCTCTTGTGTTAGACATAGGCAAAACCTTGAGAAAGGACACCGTCGATGGGCCTGCCGACCCTGCGCCAACTGGAGTACTTCGTCACCGCTGCTCGGTGCGGGACGTTCGCCGCCGCAGCCGCCGAGCACCACATCGCGCAGCCGAGTCTGTCCGAGCAGATCGGCGCGTTGGAACGGTCGCTGGAACTCGTGCTCTTCACCCGCTCCTCCCGCCGTCTCTTCCTCACCGATGCCGGGAAGCAGCTCCTGCCGCTCGCGGAACGAGCCATCGGAGGCGTGGTCGAGCTCGCCGAGATGAGCAAGCGGGTGCGCTCCGTGGACGAGGGGACGGTGTCGTTCGGCACCTTCAACAGCGCCCACCTGTACCTGCTCACGGAGCTCATCCGCGAGTTCCACGCGGAGCACCCGGCCGTCCAGATCCGGGTGACGGGACTGAACTCCTCAGAGGTCGCCGACGCCGTTCGCGACGGTGAGATCGAGGCCGGGCTCGTGCAGTTGCCGATCGACGACCGCGAGCTCACACTCACGCCGACCGTGTTCGTCGACCAGGCCGTGTACGTGTCGCAGAATCGTGAGAACACCCTGGTCCCGATCGATATCGAGACGCTCTCCCAGCGGTCGTTGATCCTCTCGGAAGCACGGTGGTCGCAGGACGACCCGCTCCGGGTGTCGATGCTCGAACGCGCGCAGCGGGCCGGGGTGGTCCTCGATCCGATCGTCGAGGTCGAGTTCCAGACGCATGCCCTGGAACTCGCGGCGCAGGGGGTGGGGGACTCGCTCGTGTCGTTCCACGTGGGGCGCTCGATGATCGCTCGCCGCGGCCTGTTCTGGGCACCGCTCGATCCGCCCGTCGAAGAGCACTACGCCTTCGTGACGAGGCGCGCGGGTGCGATCTCGCCGGCCACCGCGGCGTTCATGCGCATGGCGCAGCAGATCCTCGCGCGCATCCATGCCACGACGCCGCGGGAGCTCGTCATCGACGGCTGAGACGTCGGCGCGCGCCCTCTGAGTCGCCCGAATGTGCACGTTTTCGGCGCGAAACTGTGCATCTTCGGGCGACTCACGGGGCGAGGTCGCGTCTCGTGCGCTCGACGGGTATCGTCGTGCGGACGCGATCGAGGGGAAGCGGATGGGTTCGACGACGACCGAGAGCAGGATTCCGAACGACGGACGAGGACCGTTGCCGCAGGGGGACGCGGCGAGGTTGGTGGCGGCAGGGTTCATCCCGGTTTTCGGCTCGATGGCGCTCCTGGTGTCCCAGGCGACCGCACTCAACGCGCTCCCGCTGTTCCTGATCGCTCCGGTCGGCATCGCGTTCGCCGCAGGGTCGATCTACGTGGGCTCGCGCCGCGTCAGGGAACCCGCCGAGTGGCTCGACGACGGCAACCTCGTCCTGCGGATCGTCGGTGCAGTGCTCCTCGGGCTCGGGATCGTGGCCTTCATGGTCGGTGCGTTGCTGGTGCCGCAGTCGACCGTGGGCCTCTGGCTGCTCGTGCCGGTGACGTCCGCGCTCGGTGTGTGGCTGTCGCTGCTCGGCGCCAAGCGTCTCCGGCCCGAGGTGCTCGCGACGCTCGGGTGAGCTGCCCTTCGACACGCTCAGGGACCGACGTCTGTCTGATCCCTGTGCTCTGTCTGTCTGGTTCCTGAGCCTGTCGAAGGGCGGCGGGGCTACGAGGCGTCGGGCTTCGCGGTTCCGACGGCCCAGACGAAGGGCGGCGGGGTGCCGTTGATCGACCAGTCGCCGACGATGCGGGTCTTGTAGATCACAGGGTTGTGCGACGCGACCGTGCGGGCGTTGCGCCAGTGGCGGTCGAGTGCGTTCTTGCGGCTCACCGCGGAGGCGCCGAGCGTGTTGAAGAGCAGGGTCGCAGCCTTCGGCACGAGCTCGGACAGCACCACCTGAGCCTGAGCCGAGCGGATCTCCGCCTCGATGTTGGCGTGGAGGTCGTCGGCCGAGTCTCGGTCGGCAGCGGTGGCGGAGGCCCGCTCGATCGCTGCCGCGACGCCGAGCACGGTCTGTCGGGCGACGAACGCGATCGAGGAGATCTCGCCGACGACGGCCTGGATCTGACCATCGTCCTTCACGAGCGGCGCGAGCCCGTGGCTGTAGACGCGGGTGCGGGCGCGGATCTGCTCACCGGCATCGCGTTCGACTGCGGCGGCGATGCCCGCGTGCACGGCGATCAGCACGTGCTGGTACAGCGCCGTCTGGTACCGGAAGCGGTCGGTGAACGCGTGTACCTGGTCGGCGTCCACGACGGCGTCCTCGAAGACGATCGTGCCGGTGCCGGTGAGCTGCTGGCCGAAGCCGTCCCAGTCGTCGGCGATGGTGACGCCGAGCTGGTTCGTTCGCACGAGGACGGTGACCTCGGTGTCGGGTTCGCCGTCGACGACGAGGCGCGCGGTCGCGTCGGTCCAGTCGGCGTAGATGCTGCCCGTGGTGTAGAACTTGCGGCCGTTGACGACATAGGCGCCGTCTCGCACGGAGACGACCGTTCCGGAGACGCCGAGGGCGCCGGATCCGACCTCACTCCAGGCGTTCCCGACGAGCTCACCCGCGACGAAGCGCTCGAGCCAGGCCGTGCGCTGCGCGCTCGGCGCCGCGACGAGCTGATCCTCGACGAGGGCGATGTGACCACGGAAGATCTGCGGCAGGTTCGAGTCCGCTGCAGCGAGTTCGATGAGCAGTTCGGTGAACTCCGGGAAGGTGAGACCGGAGCCGCCGAACTCGGTCGGCACTCGGAGCGCGCCGAAGCCTGCCTCGGCGAGCTTCCGCACCTCCTCGCGGGGCAGTCGGTGCTCGAGTTCGCGCTCGACGGCGCCGGCCTGGATCTCGGTGAACAGCGGCAGGAGGTGTTCGCGGGCTGCCTGCAGCCCCACGGGCCGTGCGGTGGTGCTGGATGCGGTGGTCATGTGATCTCCGTTTCGGACCCGGTCGTCGGGCCTACGTGTACAGCGAGATGGGCTGCAGTTCGCCGTTGAGGTGGTTCGCACCGACCTCGAGCTTCTTGTAGTCCACCGGGTCGTGGAGGGAGTGCGTGCGCACGTTCCGCCAGAACAGGTCGAGTCCGACGGAGGCCTTGGCCGAGCTGGACCCGGTGACCTCGAAGATGCGGTTGGCGACCTCGATGCCGAGCTCCGTCGACACGACCTTGAGCTTCGCGATCTCGATGGCGATGGCACCGCGGTCGGCTGCGGTCACCGCTGCGCCTCGGGCGATGATGCGGTCGAAGCGGGCGTTCGTGCGGTCGGCCAGCGCTTCCACGGCGGCGATCGACGACACGAACTCGCCGATGACGCGCTGCACGAACGGGTCGTCGCGGTAGCTGTCGGCGTGGCTCAGGAACCAGGCGTTCTTCCGGGCGCGGACGAGGTCCGTGCCCTGGGCGAGCGCGCCCTCCGCGATGCCGAGGTACAGGTTGCCGAAGGCGAGCTGGATACCCGGGGTGACGAGCGAGGAGAACGGTTCGTCGCCCACGACGCCCAGCACGTCGGACTGCTCGACGAGCACCTGGTCGAACCTCACCGAGCCCGAGGCCGAGAGGCGCTGGCCGAGGGCGTCCCAGTCGCCGAGGTAGGCGATGCCGTCGCGGTCGTGGTCGAGCACGAACTGCAGGATCCGGCCGTCGTGGTCGCCGCCGCGGACGACGGCGTTGACGAGGATGACGTCGCCCGCCGACGCGCCCGTGGAGAAGCGCTTCAGCCCGTTGAGACGGAAGGCGTCGCCGTCGGGCGTGAGTGAGAGGTCGGGGTCGGTGGGGTTGACCGAGTCGCCCCAGATCCAGCGACCCTCGACGGTCTTGCGGTGCCAGGCGGCCTGCGTCGACGGCTCGGCGGTGAAGCCGATGTTGCCCGCGTTGATGTAGTGGTAGGCGAGCAGCTGGCCGATCGAGGCGTCCACACGCGAAAGGATGCGGATCACCCGGAAGGCGCTCTCCCAGTGGCCGCCGCCACCGCCGAACTCGGCAGGGTCGAGGAGGTTCACGAGGCCTGCGTCGCGCAGCAGATCGAGTTCGGCCGTCGGGTCGAGGTTCGCGCGGTCACGGTCGAGGACGTCGACGGCGAGCTTGGTCGCGACCTCGGTGGCGACGGCGTCCCAGTGCGCGAGTTCGGCGTCGTCCGCCTGCCCCGACCAGAACGTGCGCCCGTCGACCGGCTCAGGGACCGACGTGGTCGGCTCGGGGACCGAACCCCCGGTCGCCGAGCTTGTCGAGGTGTCGGTCTGCGTCGTGATGCTCATGCTGAGGCTCCTTCGGTGGCGTAGAGGGCGTCGTCGGCGTCGTCGGCCGCGAAGAGTGATGGGGCGGTGTCGTCGGCGGCGCTCGGCAGGCCGGCGTAGGCGCCGCGGTACTGGTGGGCGGGATGCCATTCCGGGATCACGGGCGAACCGGTGCCGTTGAGGCGGCCGCGGAGCGTGCCCTCCGGGTATTCCTCCCACACCCGGCCGCGGCGGCGCAGCTCGGGCACGAGGAGGTCGACGACCGCTTCGAAGGTGCCCGGGGTGACGACGTACGCGAGGTTGAAGCCGTCGGTGCCGGCGACCTCGATCCAGCGCTCGATCTCGTCTGCGACCGTCGAGGCGCTGCCGACGAACACCGGCCCGATGCCGCCGATGCCGATGTAGTGGGCGATGTCGCGCGGTGTCCACTCACGATCCGGGTCGGCGAGGGTGAAGATCGCGAGCGCCGAGCGGGCGGCGTCGGTGTCGACGTACTTGAGCGGCTCGTCCGGGTCGAAACCGGAGAGGTCGAGGCCGGACCACCCGCCGTAGAGCGTGAGGGCGCCGTCGAGCGAGATGTACTGCTGGTACTCCTCGTACTTCGCCTGCGCCTCCTCGTCGGTGTCGGCGACGATCGCCGTGGCGAGGGTGAGGATCTTGACGCTGTCGCGCGGGCGGCCGAGGGCTTCCGCGCGGTCGCGGATGTCGTCGGTCGTCTTGCGCGTGAGTTCGGGGACGAGGCCGTTGATGAAGATCGCCTCACCGTGTGTTGCGGCGAACTGGCGGCCACGGGCAGATGCGCCGGCCTGGAAGATCACCGGGGTGCGCTGCGGCGACGGCTCCGACAGGTGGATGCCCGGCACCTGGAAGTGCTCGCCCTGGTGGTTGATCGGGTGCACCTTGCTCGGGTCGGTGTAGACGCCTCTCTCGCGGTCGATGACGACCGCGCCGTCCTCCCACGAGCCCTCCCACAGCTTGTACGTGACATCGAGGAACTCCTCGCCGATGCCGTAGCGGTCGTCGTGCTTGATCTGCGTGGTCAGGCCGAGGTTGCGGGCGGCCGAGTCGAGGTACGAGGTGACGACGTTCCATCCGACGCGCCCCTTGGTGAAGTGGTCGAGCGTGGAGAAGCGACGCGCCAAGGCGTAGGGCAGCTCGTAGGTCGATGCGACGGTGACGCCGAAGCCGAGGTGCTCGGTCGCCTTCGCCATCGCGGAGACCTGGATGATCGGGTCGCCGACAGGCAGCTGGGCGGAGTCGATGAGCGCCGGAGCCGAGGAGTGCCGGTAGACGTCGTAGATGCCGACGACGTCGGCGATGAACAGCGCGTCGAAGGTGCCGCGCTCGAGGAGCTTCGCGAGGTCGATCCAGTAGTCGAGGTCGTTGTAGCGGTGCGCCTGGTTGTCGGGGTGCTTCCACAGGCCCGGTGCCTGGTGCGTGACACAGCTCATGTCGAACGCGTTGAGGATGATGCGCTTGCTCACAGGGGTACCGCCGGAGGTCTCGGTGTTGCTCGGTGGGAGGGTCGGGTGCCGTCGTCGATGACGCTACTCGCGCGGATGGATCCCTCGCGAGGCGGCCGAAACAGAGCGTCACATGCGTGTGACGATTCGTGACGTCCGATCTTCCTCGGCGTTCGGTGGAGGCCATAACGTTCCCGCTACAGCACCCATCACCACCACCCGAATCCCCCGCACAGCCCAGGAGTCCCCATGCCCAAGCCGCACACCCCAACTTCGTCGGGAGCGTTCAGCCGTCGCCGCGCGCTCCGCGTCACCATCCCCGCCATCGTCGGCATCGGCGCTCTGGCTCTGAGTGGCTGCTCGGCCGGCGCGGACACCTCCGGTGGTGACGACGGCGACTTCAGCGGGCAGGAGCTCACGGTGCTGATGATCGCCTCGCACGAGGGCGCGTCGAAGTGGCTCGCCGAGGAGTTCGAGAAGGAGACCGGCGCGAAGATCAACCCCGTCATCGTCCCCTACGACGAGATCGGCTCGAAGCTCGCGCTCGACCAGCAGTCGGGTGCGAACACGATCGACGTCGCAGCGCCCTGGTATGTGTCGCTGGGGGACCTCGCCTCGGACGGGGCGATCCAGGACCTGACGGATTGGGTCGACTCGGACAAGGACATCGACACCGCCGACTTCATTCCGGCGATCGATCAGCCGTACAGCTTCGTCGGTGACCAGCGCTACGGTCTGCCCTTCGACGGCGACACGCACGTGCTGTTCTACAACACGGACATCCTCGCTCGGAACGGCATCTCGGAGCCCCCGACGACCTGGGACGAGTACCTCCAGGACGTCACCACCATCACGGCCAACGAGTCGGCGAACGGTGTCTACGGTGCCGCGGTGTTCGGCCAGAAGTCGCCGCTCATCCTCGGCGCGAGCTTCGCGAACCGTCTCGCCGGCTTCGGCGGGGAGTTCCTGGATGCCGACGGCAAACCGACCATCAACTCGCCGGAGGCCGTCGCGGCGGCGCAGGCCCTCGTCGACGTCAACGACGTCGCACTGCCGACGCCGGCTGAGACCGACTTCGGTGCAGGCAACAGCGCCTGGTTCGCCGGCAAGGTCGGTTTCATCGAGAACTGGACCGACCTCGGAGTCCGTTCACAGGATCCGGAGAGCGGTTCCGAGGTCGTCGACAAGTGGGGTGTGACGACCCTGCCGGTCGGTGGCGACAACAGCACGCCGCGGGCCTCGCTCGTCGCCGGCTTCAGCTGGGTGATCGCCGCCAACACGCAGAAGACCGAACTGTCGAAGGCCTTCATCAAGTGGGCAGCGTCGAGCAAGGTGAACGCAGCGCTGCTGACGGCGCTCCCGCCGACCGGGATCGACCCGAACCGTGAGTCGTCCCTCAACGACGCGACGTACGGCGAGGAGTTCCCGAGCATCCAAGAGGTCAACCGCACGACCCTCAACGGTGCGCTCGCCTGGCCGACCGGTAAGCACGCGACCGAGCTCGCCCAGGTCCTCACCGACGACCTCGCGAAGCTCCTGGCCGGAGAGGGCGGCACCGCCCAGGAGACGCTCGACGGCGTGCAGGCGAAGTGGGAGAAGATCCTTGCGGACTAGCCCTCCGCGTCACGTCCGCCCGGCCGGGTCGGTGCGCTTCGGCGCTCCGGCCGGCCTGGTCGCGACGCACAGTCGTGGTCTGGGGCCCGGTTGATGGTCGACATGACCGCCCTGGCCGAGGCCGCGGCGGAGCAGCCATCGGGGGATGCTGCTCCGCAGAAGACGCCCATCGGTTCCCCGGCCCGTCGCCGCGTCCAGAGCGCAGCAGCGGGACGGGGCCGATGGGCGCATCGCGCGTTCATCACACCCGGCGTGCTCGCCTTGATCGTGCTGGGCGTGTTCCCGTTGGTGTTCATCGCACTCGCGGCCTTCAGCGAGTCGAGTCTCGGCAAGCCGTTCCAGGACTGGGTGGGAACGGAGAACTTCGCGGAGGCGTTGACGAATGCGGATGTCACGGCATCGCTCGTCCGCAACATCGGTTATGCCCTGCTCGTCGCGGTGCTGAGCGTCGTGTTCGGAGTGGCGACCGCTGTTGCACTGTTCCGCAGCGTCCGTGCCGGATCGCTCGTTCGCACCCTGCTGCTGTTGCCGCTCATCACTCCGCCGGTGGTGGTGGGCATCCTGTGGAAGCTCATCTTCAATCCCTCGGGCGGCTTGCTGAACACGCTGCTCGGCGGCCTCGGGCTGCTGGGGGCCGGCGGCGAACCCGTGTCGGTGCTCGCGTCGCCCGTTTTCGCGCTCGGGGGGATCGCACTCGCGGACGTGTGGGAGTGGACGCCGCTCATCACGCTGCTCGTGTTCGCCGCATTGCTCGGGCAGCACCCGGAGGTCACCGAGGCCGCGCTGCTCGACGGCGCATCCGGCTGGCGATTGTTCCGGCACATCACCCTGCCCGCCATTGCCGGAACGATCGCCGCGGCGTTCCTCATCCGTGTGGTGCTCGCGTTCAAGGTGTTCGATCTCGTCTATGTGATGACGTCCGGAGGGCCGGGCACCTCGACGACGACGCCGTCGTACCTGATCTACCAGGCGGCGCTGCAGCAGTTCGACGTCGGGCGTGCGGCGACGATCACGCTGCTGCTCGCCGTGGTCGTCACCGTCGTGACGCTCCCCATCGTCGCCGTGACCCGGAGGTTGCACCATGACTGAACGTCGGCGTCGCTCATCGCCGGCTGCGACCGGGTTCCTCGTGATCGCCCTGCTCGGTGCACTCGTGCCGATCGCCTACCTGGTGTCCGTTTCGCTCATGTCGCGGGGCGACGTGGCGGCGGGAATCCTGTTCCCGACCGACCCGCAGTGGTCGAACTGGTCGACGGCCTTCTCGCAGTCGAACCTGCCGCAGGGGGTTGCGAATTCGCTCGTCACCTCGATCCTCGGTGCAGCACTGACGCTCGTCTTCGCCCTGCCTGCGTCGTGGGCGATGGTGCGCTACCGGACCGGCGGGAGGACACTCGCCGGCACCATCCTCAGCCCGTGGCTGCTGCCGCCGATCGTCGCCGTCATCCCGATCTTCACGCTGCTTCGCGTGCTCGGGCTGAACAACACGCTCGCCGGTCTCACGCTGGTGTACGCGCTGGCCAACACGGCGGTCGCGGTCTGGCTGCTCGAAGGTTTCGTCAGGAAGCTGCCGGTGGAGTTGGACGAGGCCGCTCAGCTCGATGGCGCCGGGTCGTTCCGGGTGCTGTTCAGCGTGGTCACCCCGTTGCTGACGCCCGCACTCGTGGCGGTCGGCGTGATCGTCGCCGTCCTCAACTACAACGAGTTCGTGCTCGCGACGTTCTTGACGCAGGGCCCGCAGGCGCAGACGGTGCCGGTCGTGCTGTCGTTGATGCTCGGCGAGCGGATCCAGGACTTCGGCAAGATCGCCGCCGCGTCGCTCATCGGTGTGATCCCGGTGTTCGCCGCCGCGGTGTTCCTCCAGCGATGGCTCGTCGCCGGGCTCACATCGGGGAGCGTGAGGTAGAGCTGGTATTCGTCCGTCGACAGGCGCAGGGGTCGACGCTTCTCGGGGCCGCCGCCCTGTGTTCGACCGTTCCCCTCGAACGCCGAGCTACACCGCCGGCGAGGAGTCCTCTGGGGCGGTCGGTTGTGGTCCGAGTGCCCCCGCTGAGGCCTCCCCAGCGGCGTCACCCTTGAGTTCGATCAGGATGGTGTGGGTGGGTGTCGCACCCGTGTTCTCGCCCGAGTGGCGCTGTGCCGGAATCCACACCGTCTGCCCGGTGACGAGGGCGGTGTCGAAGGTCCGCCCGCCGGCCATGAGGCGCCGGGAGAAGTCGCTCAGGGCCACCAGGACGCTGTTCGGATGGTCGTGCGGCGTGGTGCGGTCGCCCGGTTCGTCGGTGTACTCGAGCACGCGCACATGCTCGTTCTCCCACAGTGTGCGGTAGTGGTCGGGGTTCGTGAGCGTGGGATCGTCGGTGATCATGCGGCGACTGTACGCCCGCGCCGGAGTCCACCGCAGCTCCGTTTTCGAGCGCCATCGCCGAGACGGCGATGCTGCTCCGCGGAGCGAGGTGGACCCCGGTCCGGCGCCGATCTGGCTCAGGCGACCCGACGCCGGTAGACGACCATGGCGAACCCGTACGCCACGACGAGGATCCCGACGCACCAGGCGAGGGCCACCCAGATGTCGCCGCCCACCGGTTGCGCGGCGAGCAGGTTGCGGATGGTGTCGACGATGGAGGTGACCGGCTGGTTCTCGGCGAACCAGCGCACCGGTCCCGGCATGGTGTCCGTCGGGACGAACGCGGAGCTGATGAACGGCAGGAAGATCAGCGGGTACGCGAACGCTCCGGCGCCGTCGGGGCTCTTCGCGGAGAGGCCGGCGATCACGGCGACCCACGTCAGCGCCAGGGTGAACAGGGCGAGGATCCCGATCACGCCGAGCCAGGCGAGTGGTCCGGCCGGCGAACGGAAGCCCATCACGAGCGCCACGGCCACGATGATGACGAGGGAGAGCCCGTTCGACACCAGCGAGGTGAGCACGTGGGCCCAGAGGACCGACGCACGGGAGATGGGCATCGAGTGGAAGCGCTGGAAGATGCCGCTCTGGAGGTCGGTGAACAGTCGCATCGAGGTGTAGGCGATCCCGGACGCGATCGTGATGATCAGGATGCCCGGCAGCAGGTACGTGACATAGGTGTCGGTCCCCGCGGCGAGGGCACCGCCGAACACGTAGGTGAACAGCAGCATGAGGGCGATCGGAGTGATCGTCACCGTGATGATGGTGTCGAGGCTCCGCGTGATGTGGCGCATCGAACGACCGGTGAGGATGCGGGTGTCGGTGAGGAAGTGGGTGCGTTGCGCCTGCGGAACAGGACGCGCGGTGGGTGCGGCGAGCGTGGACATGATGGCTCCTTGCGTGGTGTCGTGCTACTCGGTGACGTTCTCGGGCTGGGTGCCGGGAGCGCCGGCGTCGGTGGTCGCATCGCTGCCGATGATCGCGAGGAAGATCTCCTCGAGCGTCGGCTGCTTCTCGACGTACTGGACTTCGGCCGGCGGCAGCAGTTGCTTCAGTTCAGCGAGGGTGCCGTTCGCGATGATGCGTCCCTGGTGGAGGATCGCGATGCGGTCGGCGAGGTGCTCGGCTTCGTCGAGGTACTGGGTGGTGAGGAGGACGGTCGTGCCCTGCCCGGCCAGCTCCTCGACGACCTTCCAGACCTCGATGCGGGCCTCGGGGTCGAGACCGGTCGTGGGTTCGTCGAGGAAGATCACGGACGGGCGTCCGACGAGGCTCATGGCGATGTCGAGACGACGACGCATGCCGCCCGAGTACGTCGCGGCTCGACGTGCACCGGCCTCGGTGAGGGAGAACCGGGCGAGGAGGTCGTCCGCGATGCGCGTCGGCTGCGGCAGGTGTCGCAGCCTGGCGACGAGGACGAGGTTCTCCCGACCGGTCAGGGTGTCGTCGACGGCGGCGAACTGACCGGTGAGGCTGATCGTCTCGCGGACGGAACCTGACTGGTCGTCGATGTCGAACCCGCCGACGCTCGCGGTTCCCGCATCCGGTCGGAGCAGGGTGGAGAGGATGTTGACGACGGTGGTCTTGCCGGCGCCGTTCGAGCCGAGCAGGGCGAAGATGCTGCCGCGCTCGACCTCGAAGTCGACGCCGCGGAGGACGTGGAGGTCCTTGAACGACTTCTCGAGGCCGTGGACGCGGATGGCCGCGCCGGGGGTGGTGGTGGACATGTCGGTGCCTTTCGGGGTCGACGAGGCACGCCCTGCATGGGCGCTGATGCGCGGAGCGAAGCGGGAGCCGCTCGTGACCACGATGTTCTGCGGGCACGACGACCAGCGCTCCTCAGGCGCGTGATGTGTTCGGAGGGTGTTCGTGGCGTCCCGGTGCGGGGCGCCACGCGAGGGTCAGCTGTGGTCGCTGCCGGGGCCGGTGCCCGCCGTGGCGGTGTCGACGATCCGGGTGAGCTTGGCGCGTTCCTTCGCGATCCACTCGCTCGGTGGGTAGTTGCGGATGAGCTCTTCGATGAACTCGACCGGGTCCTCACCAACGATGTCGCGGATCGGGGTCTCGTTCGCGCTCGCGTCCTCGAAGAGGTCGACGAGGTTGTCGAGCAGCGCCAGGAGGTTCGTGCTGCGGGAGGAGGCGAAGTAGTAGATGTAGCGCTCGAGCGCCTCGACCGTGGTGCGGTAGTTCGCCGGCAGCGCCTTCGTGCGCGCCCGGAACCGGTTGTAGTGGCGCTTCTCCTCGATCATGCGGGTGATGAACATGCTCAGGCCTTTCCGTCTCGGAGCTGTTCCAGGCGTTCGGCGAGGAAGCTCCAGCTGTTCCAGAAATCGGCGAGGTAGGCCTCGCCGTCGGGGTTGAGGGAGTACACCTTGCGCGGCGGACCCTTCTCGGACGGGCGTTTCTCGATACTGACGAGGCCCTTCTGCTCGATCCGCACGAGGATCGCGTAGATGGTGCCCTCGGCGATGTCGGCGAAGCCGGTGTCGCGGAGGCGGGCGGTGATCTCGTAGCCGTAGGCGGGGGAGCCGGCCAGCAGGGCGAGGACGATGCCCTCGAGCGTGCCCTTCAGCATCTCGGTCATCTGCTTCGCCATGGCGCCTCCTCCGGCTACTCGGTGTCACTAGGTACTGGTAGATAGTAACACTGAGTACCGGATGCGCAACAGGCAATTCTGCGGTGCATGAGGCGCGCCGGTCGCGAGCTTGGTGCTCGGCCGTCGAGCCCAATCGCGGAGCTCGTCTCCAATCGCCGGACTCGTCTCCGGTCACCGAGCCTGTCGAGGTGGCCTTACAGGTTCCCGAGGAACGCCAACCGTTCGCCGCCGAGCTCGATCGCGAACGCGCGCTGGCGCTTCACGCGGTGCCAGCGCAGGAGGAACAGTGCCGTTCCGGCGGCCGCGAGCGCGATGCTGACGCCGAGCATGATCGGTCCCGTTGCGGCACCGAGGTCTTCCGGATCCACGGTGAGCAGTGCCCCGGCGATGATCCCGATGCCGCCGAGCACGCTGAGGCCGTACGCTCCGGCCGCGAGGAGGCGCGCTCCGGGGATCGGTCCGAGGAAGTGCTGGAGCAGGACGGGAGGCAGGCCGCGGCGTCGCTGTTCCGATCCGCGCTCGTCGAGCCAATCGAGCGACACACGTTGCGCAGTGCGGATCTCGCTGGACCGGGCGATGCCGCCGAGGATCCAGGTGACGAACGCGAGGAGTGCCGCGCCGATCACCGCAGCACCGACGAGGCCGTTCGCGTCCGACGGCAGCAGGCTGTCGATCACCCGTTCAGCGACGGCTGCGACGATGATCGCCAGGAAGCCGACGCCGACGAGTCCGATGAGGATCCAGTCGCACACGCGACGCAGGGTTCGTGCGCCGGTGGTCTCCGCGATCGGTTGCATGTGGACGACCAGTTCGTCGTCGGCGAGCCAGGCGCGCATCCGCGCCTGGTCCTTGGGCTGCACCCACGACGGCAGTTCGACCTCCGCGCCTCGGTCGCTCGGCGGCGTGCCCTGCGCGCCTCCTGCGGCGTTCGGTCCCCTGAACTCCGGGCCCTGTTCGCCGACCCCAGTGTCCCGGTCGTCGAGCTCGCCGATCCGGTCGCCGACTTCGCCACTCCGGTCGCCGGGCTTGTCGATGTGCCCCCGGTCGACTGTCCCCGCCGCAGCCACTCGGGCCGGATCGTCCGGGCGCCGGAACCGGTCGTCGTCCGACGCCGCGGTGTCGATCGCACCCGTCGCGCCGCCATCGACCGCTCCATACCGCGGCGGCGGTGGAACCAGTGGTGTGGGTTCTGCTTCGGGCGTCGTCAGGGGAGTGCGGGCGTCGTCCTGCCCGCCGGTCGTGTCCCGCCCGATCCGCTCGCTCTCGTCCCGGATCTGTCGTCCGATGGGGCCGGCTGCCGTGATCACGGCGTCGAGCAGTGTCGCGTCGCCGGTGGCCTCGGCTGCGGAGATGCAGTCGATGATGAAGCCGCGTCGGCTGATGGTGACGTCCGTGCCCTTGCCGGCGAGGGTGCGGGAGATGCGTTCCCTGCCGGTGTCCAGCGGATCCTCGCCGGTGTCGTCGGGGATGCCGCTCCCGGCGATGAGTGCGGCGAGTGGTGCGAGGTCGGCGGTCGGGAGGTGGCGCAGCCAGCCGCCGTTCACGATGATCCGCGCTTGGGTGCCGGTGTCCGTCGTGAGTCGCAGGCTGAGCACGGGCGTGGTTGCGGCCGGTGTTCTGGTGAGGAGTGCGCCGGTCGTGATGGAGCGCAGCGGGATCGTCTGGCCGTCGATGAGGGCTGTGCCGCGGACGGCGTCGATGCCGACCCGGCGATAGGCGACACCGAGGTGGGTGAGGCAGGCGCCCGCGATGGCGAGGAAGCAGACCGCGATGGCGACGGCCGGTGCGCCTTCGATGTCGAGGGCCGCGCCGAGGATGCCTCCGCCGATGCCGCCGAGCACGGCCGCGGCGATGCCGGAGAGGATGCCGATGAGCAGGAGGTTGGCGCGGACCGGGTGGCGGCCGATGAGGGTGAAGCCGTCGGTGGTCGGCGCTGGTGCTGCGGTCACGTCGTTCCTTCTCCTGGTGGTGTCATCGACTGTTCCATGTATGCGATCCTCGTGTCGAGGGGAGCGCTCCCCATCGCGTCGCCGTTCGCGGAGGATTCCTCCCGCCGGTCCCCGAGCCTGTCGAGGGGCGGATTCGCGTCTTCGGCTTCCGTGTTGTAGGCTCTACTTCGGCCTGCAGAGCCGAAGTTCACTTCTCTCAGCAAGCAATGCGCCCGTAGCTCAACGGATAGAGCATCTGACTACGGATCAGAAGGTTGGGGGTTCGAATCCCTTCGGGCGCACAGATATGAAAGCGGTCCACTTCGGTGGGCCGCTTTTGTTTTGCCCTCCAAAGCCGAGTGTCGTCCTCCACAGGCGCCGCCGCGGACCGGCTCTCCACAGATCGTGCGCGCGCCCGCTGGTCGTCGATCGGCGCGTCCTAGGTTAATCGCGTGAACGAGCTCTCCCCGGTGGAGCGTCACGACCGTGTCACTGTTTGTAGTGCATCAAGGCATAGGAGTTCTGTGCCCTGTTCTGCGAGAGTGGTCGTTCACTCGATCTGACAGGAACGCTGATGACGAACACCGACGAACCGAAGACGCCGATTCGAACGCCGCGCGCGTGGCGGGCGAAGCTGGGCCTCACGCTGGTGATCATCGCGGCGGTGATCGGTCAGCTGTTCATCAACTCGCTGCTCACCGGACTCGGGACCAGAGTCGTCGCCGATGTCTTCATCGGGTCGATCTGGTCGATGGCGGGAGAGCAGATCCGGATGGACGGCGAGGACCGCGCGCAGATCCAGGTGGATGCAGAGGCGATCGCCACGCGTCTGCTCACGAACGTGGCCGGCACGATCGACGGAGGAACCGTGATCTCCGAGCCGGTCCTGAGCGCCGCCCCATGCGACCTTCCCGGGCAGAAGGGGGAGCAGATGTACGCCGCGCAGATGACCACCGTCATCGAGGTGGAGCTCGGCCGTGGAGCAGCCGTCCTGACGCAGATCGCCGCACTCGATCTCAGCGAGATGGCACCGGCGGAGTGGAGCGACGACTCGCGGGAGGTGCGCCGACCCACCCCGCACTCGTTCAATCATCTCGAGGCGCAGGTGGCTCACGACGCGGTGACGATCACACTCGAAGAGACCGGCGCGGCCGACCGACTCCACATCGTCGCCTCCGAGGGCTGCTACATCCCGTGAGGCGTGGCGTCAGGCGGGCGGCAGCAGTTCGAAGACGAGCGGCTCCGACAGGACGCCGTTGACCTGGAGCGCGACGGCGTGGGCACCGGGATGGTAGCGGCGGGTCGTGATGGCGCGGAACGAGTGCTCGCGGGCGATCCGGACGTGCTCACCGGGCGCGAGCGTCTGTGTCGTGAGTTTGAAGGTCTTCCCAGTCTGCGAGCCGTTCGCCTTCTGGTGCATGACGACGTAGTCGATGGCGAGGCGTGCCGGGAGCGCGTCCGTGTTGCGGACGGTCGCCGAGAAGCGGACCGAACCACCGAACGCCACATCCGTCGCGTCGATGGTGAACCCCTCGACCTCCGTGGTCGTTGGCGTGAAGCCCAGAACGGCGAGGGCACCGGGATGCCCTCGCTTCACCAGCGTGCGCAACGCGTGCTTCACGAGCGCCGGAGTCTCGGGTGCAGGTGCTTCCATCCAGCGGCCGACCGTCTCGATCACGAGGTCGGGGTGGTCGCGGCTCAGATCGTTGAGGTGGTTCGCGACCGAACGCCGCACGTACTCGCTCTCGTCGCGGTACAGCGCATCGAGGATCGGAACGGTGAGCTGCGGCTGCGCGAGCATCGCCTTCACACGGATCGCCCACGGCAGGAACGGCCGGGTGCCCTCGCTCGCCAGGCGCCGGACATGCTCGTCGTCTGAGGTGGTCCACGAGCGGACGATCGGCATCGCGCGGTCGAGATCGTGCTGCAGCAACGCCCTGATCGTGAACTCCGCCGTGAGTCGACCGGTGAGCTCGGCTTGCAGACGCATCGCATCATCGAAGGACGCGGTGCCGCCGTCGCTGATCGCGCGGGACGCGACGGCTCCCGCCACCGGCCAGATCAGCCAGCCTGCGAACGACGGACCCGAGGCTGCAGCCGAGCGGACGATGCGCGCGAGGGTGTCGAAATCACCGGGCACGTCCGTGAGAATCGCGTCGCGCAACAGGTCTGCGCGCTCACGCAACGGGCGCTCGCCGAGATCTTCCGACGCCGCAGCCACAGCCGCGAACGGGTTGCCCGGCGCGGCCTTCCTGAGCGAGTGCGTCAGGGTGCGGGCGGCGTCGACGCCGAGGAGTTCGTCTGCGAAGGGCATGTTCCGATCCTCCCCGATGCCGCCGACACCTGCTCCGAGCACCGCGCTCGAAGCAGGCACCGCACCCTGACGGTCAGGCCTCCGAGTGGGCGTCTGCGCTCGTCACGTCGATGACCCAGGTGACACCGAAGGCGTCGGTGAGCATGCCGAAGCCGGCCGACCACGCCGACGCGGCAAGTGGCTCGAGCACGGTGGCACCGACGGCCAGGGCGTCCCAGAGTCGCTTGGCGTCGTCGAGCGTGGCACTGCTGAGCGCGAGGAAGTAGGGCTGATCGGTGACGGTCAGTCCGTTCTCGCGACGCGTGGCGCCGGCTTGCGTGGTGGCACCCTCGGTCGTCTGCGAGGGCACGTCGTAGGCCATGATCCGCACCCCGTCGTCCGTGGCGACCTGGCCCCAGACGACCTTGTCGGTGTCGGGCAGTCCGTCGGGCATGCCGAATTCGCCGTAGGTGCGGATGACGGGCGCCGTGCCGAGCGCGTCGGCGTAGAAGGTGAGGGCTGCGCGGGCGTTGCCGTCGAAGTTGAGGTGGGGAGCGAGAGATGCGGTCATGATGAGCCACTTCCTGTCGGGGTGAAGCACGGCGGAGGTGCCGTGCGGAGCCCACACTCCCAGCAAAAGCGGCCAGTTCTTGTCCGCTTCTGCACCGAGAATAGGGAGATGGCCCCGTCTTCCCGAATGCTCACGCTGCTGTCCCTGCTGCAGGCTCGCCGCGACTGGCCTGCGCACGTGCTCGCGCAACGCCTGAGTATCAGCGATCGCACCGTTCGTCGCGACGTCGACCGTCTCCGGGAGCTGGGCTATCGCATCCGGGCGATCAAAGGCCCCGATGGCGGGTACCGGCTCGACGCCGGATCCGAACTCCCGCCGCTGCTGTTCGACGACGATCAGGCGGTCGTCCTGGCCGTCGCGCTGCAGTCCGTCGGGGTGAGCGGAACGGCATTCGAGGAACCAGCGTCGAGAGCGCTGGCGACGGTGCGGCAGGTGATGCCGGCGCGGCTACGACACCGCATCGACGCACTCCGAGTCACCGCCGTTCCCGGATCGCACACCGCCGGAGACCACCCGGTCGCCACCGATGTCCTCCTCGCGCTGGGTGCCGCGGTGCGGGCGCGCGAGGTGCTGCGGTTCGAGTACGTCACCGATCGATCCGATCCTGCAGGCGAGCCGAGGCCCCTGCGCCGAGTGGAGCCGCACCACGTGGTCACCCGCTCCGGCCGGTGGTACCTCGTGGCATGGGACCTCGATCGGGAGGACTGGCGGACGTACCGAGCCGACCGCATCATCCCGCGGACGCACACCGGCCCCACCTTCGAGCCCCGCCAGGTGCCGGGACGCGACGTGCGCGCATTCGTCGCGGCCCGGTTCAAGGGGTCGGACGGCGCGGACGTGTGGCCGTGCAACGGGGAGGTGATCCTCCACCTGCCCGCGCGCGACGTGTCGCCCTACGTCGGTGACGGGGTGGTGGAGGAACTCCCCAACGGTCGGTGTCGGCTCTTCCTCGGCGCGTGGTCGTGGCCGGGACTCGCCGCCACGATCGGCCGATTCGACGCGGACGTGGAAGTCGTGGGTCCGCCAGAACTCGCCGAGGCGTTCGCCACCCTGGGCCGCCGCTTCGCCGCAGCGGCAGCATCCGCGCCCGGTGGGACAGTGGCTAGTTCTGGGGGAAGCCCAGGTTGATGCCGCCGTGGGAGGGGTCGAGCCAGCGCGACGTGATGGCCTTCTGCTGCGTGAAGAACCGCACCCCTTCCGCCCCGTGGGCCTTCGTGTCGCCGAACAGGGAGTCCTTCCAGCCGCCGAAGGAGAACGTCGCGACCGGGACGGGGATCGGCACGTTGATGCCGATCATGCCGACCTGGATCTCGTTCTGGAAGCGGCGCGCCGCCCCGCCGTCGTTGGTGAAGATGGCGGTGCCGTTGCCGAATGCGCCGCCGTTGATGAGTGCGACGCCCTCCTCGTAGGAGGTGACGCGGACGACGGCGAGGACGGGTCCGAAGATCTCCTCCGTGTACACCTTCGAGGTGGTGGGCACTCGGTCGATGAGGGTGGGGCCGAGCCAGAAGCCGTTCGGGTCGCCGTCGACAGGCGTGTTCCGGCCGTCGACGACGATCGTGGCCCCGTCGGCCTCGGCGATGTCGAGGTAGGAGGCGACCTTGTCGCGATGCACCTTCGTCACCAGCGGTCCCATGTCGCAGCCGCGGCGGCCGTCGCCGATGCGCAGCGTCGCCGCGCGCTCCGCGATCTTCGCGATGAGCTCGTCGGCCACGGGTTCGACGGCGACGATGACGCTGATCGCCATGCACCGCTCGCCCGCGGAACCGAAGCCCGCGTTGATCGCGGAGTCGGCCACGAGGTCGAGGTCGGCGTCCGGGAGGACGAGCATGTGGTTCTTCGCGCCGCCGAGCGCCTGGACACGCTTGCCGTGCGCGGTGCCGGTCTCGTAGACGTACTTCGCGATCGGGGTCGAGCCGACGAAGGAGATCGACCGCACCTCCGGGTGGGTGAGGAGCCCGTCGACGGCCTCCTTGTCGCCGTGCAACACCGTGAACACGCCGTCGGGAAGACCAGCCTCCTTCCAGAGCTTCGCGAGCCAGATCGCCGCTGACGGGTCCTTCTCGCTCGGCTTCAGGACGACCGTGTTCCCGGCGGCGATCGCGATGGGGAAGAACCACATCGGCACCATCGCCGGGAAGTTGAACGGCGAGATGATGCCGACGACGCCGAGCGGCTGCTTCGTCGAGTACACGTCGACACCGGTGGACACCTGCTCGGAGAACTCGCCCTTGAGGTGGTGCGCGAGCCCGGTCGCGAACTCCACGACCTCCTGACCGCGGGTGATCTCACCGAGTGCGTCGGAGACGACCTTGCCGTGTTCCGAGGTGATGATCTCCGCGAGCTCGCCCTTCTTCGCGTCCAGCAGCTCACGGAACCTGAAGACGATCTGCTGACGCTTCGCGAGCGAGACGTCGCGCCAAGCCGGGAACGCCGCAGCGGCGGACGCCACCGCGCGCTCGATCTCAGCGGCGTTCGCGAGGGCGACGTGCTTGGTCGCGACGCCCAGGGCGGGGTCGTAGACGGGCGCGGTGCGGCCGGACGTCGAGGGCGCCTCGGCGCCGTCGATCCAGTGCGGGACGACGGGGAGTTCGGCGGCGTCGGAGGAGGAGGTGTTCAGTGCGGTGGTGGTCATGCGGAGTGCTCCTGGGAGTCGGGGGCTGCAGGGGTGCTGGGTTCGTGTGGTGCCGGGGCGGGCGTCGGGAGTCCCGAGACCGCGTCCCAGAACTGCTCTGGGCCGCCGCTCATGCGCGAAGCTCCGCAAGGGCGGCATCGATGATCGCGATGCCGTTGGCGACCTCGTCGGTCGTGATGACGGCCGGCGGCACGACGTGGAGACGGTTCTCGCTGATGAAGGGCAGCAGGCCGGCCGCGAGGAGCGAGGACTTGAACCGGCCCATCGCCGCCGCATCGAGAGGTGTGCGGGTGTCGCGGTCCTCGACGAGTTCGACGGCCCAGAACACGCCGCTGCCTCGGACCTCGCCGATGAGCTCGTGACGCTCGGCGAGGGAGTGGAGTGCAGGCCCGAGGTGATCGGCGCCGATCGCCTTCGCGTGCTCGACGACACCCTCGTCGGCCATCGCGGTGAGCGTCGCGACGACGCTCGCGGCGGCGAGCGGGTGCCCGGAGTAGGTGAGACCGCCGGGGAACACCTGATCGTCGAACACCCGCGAGATCTGCTCGGAGACGATGACGCCACCGAGTGGCACGTATCCGGAGTTCACGCCCTTCGCGAAGGTGATGAGGTCGGGACGCACGTCGAACGCGTCGAACGCGAACCATTCGCCGGTTCGGGCGAACCCGGCCATCACCTCGTCGAGGATCAGCAGGATGCCGTAGCGATCGGCGAGAGCGCGGACGCCCGCCAGGTAGCCGGGAGGCGGCGTGAGGATGCCGGCCGTGCCCGGGATGGTCTCGAGCAGGATGGCGGCGATCGAGCCGGGCCCCTCCGCCTGGACGGTGCGTTCGAGGTGGCGGAGCGCCCGCTCCGACTCCTCTTCCGCGGTCGTCGCCCAGAACTCGGAGCGGTAGAGGTAGGGGCCGAACACGTGCACGTGTCCGCGCGCGTACTCGTTCGGGATGCGCCGCCAGTCACCCGTCGCGACGATCGCCGCACCGGTGTTGCCGTGATATGAGCGGTAGGTGGAGATGACCTTGTCGCGCCCGGTGGCGATGCGCGCCATGCGGATCGCGTTCTCGTTGGCGTCGGCACCGCCGTTGGTGAAGAAGACCTTCTCGAAGCCGTCGGGCGCGCGGTCGAGGATGAGTCGAGCGGCCTCGGCGCGGGTCGCGTTGGCAGCGGCTGGTGCGATGGTCGTCAGCCGCGCGGCCTGCTCCTGGATCGCTGCCACCACCTTCGGGTGCTGGTACCCGAGGTTGACGTTCACGAGCTGACTCGAGAAGTCGAGGTAGCTGCGTCCGTCGTGGTCCCACACCGTGCTGCCCAGCCCGCCTGCGATTGGCAGGGGGTTGAGGGTGCTCTGGGTGGACCAGGAGTGGAGGACGCGCTGGGTGTCGGCGTCGCGGACGCTGGCGTTGTCGAGGCCGGAGAGGAAGTCGTTGATCACCTGTGCAGCTTTGCAAGCGACGCCACCGATGTACATGGCGGAATTGGTGATAGCTTCGGCAGATGTCCACTGGTTCCGTGATCATCGACGACGCCGGTCGCGCGTCCTCGAACGTCTCCCTGCGCACGCTCATGGCCCAGCCGGTGTTCAAACTCACCCTGGTGGTTGCGGGCGACGCCGACGTGCTCGACCGCGAGATCGCCTGGGTGCACAACTCGGATCTCGGCGACCCGACGCCGTGGTTGGAGGCCGACCAGCTCCTGCTCACCGACGGCCTGCAGTTCTCCGGGACGATGAGCGAGGAGCTCGCCGACCGTCGCGCAGACGAATACGTCCGCCGCCTCGCCGCCCGCGGGGTGCTCGCGCTCGGCTTCGCCACCGGGATCATCCACGCCGACATCCCGAAGCGGCTCGTCGACGCGTGCGAGCGACACGGCTTCACCCTGCTCGAGGTGGGGGAGCGCACGCCGTTCATCGGGATCATCCGGTTCGTGGCCGACGCTGTCGCGGCAGCCCGGGTGGCATCGCTCGAATGGTCGCTCGCGGCTCAGCGCGCCGTTGCGAGGGCGGCGCTCCGACCGGACGGACTGACCGCGATCCTGGAGGAACTGGGCCAGCAGCTCGGCTGTTGGGTCGCGCTGTACGACGCGCTCGGCAACCGGGTCACCACGAGGACGCGGGAGCCGGTGCCGGAGGGGGTGGAAGCCGCTGTCGCCGATGTGCTGCGCCGCGGGTCGCGAGCCGGCCTCCACCTCGCCGACGGGGCCGAGGGGGCGACGCTGCTGACGCTCGGCCGACGGGGCGAGCTCCGAGGCATCCTCGCGGTCGGGTCCCGTGTGCCGCTCGACCATGCCGAGCACGACCTCGTCGCAAGCGTCATCGGCCTGGCGAGCATCGCGCTCGAACAGCACAGCGCGCTCGACCTCGCGCGGCGCCAGCTGCGCTCGGGGCTGCTCGAACTGCTGCTCTCCGGGGACCGCGCCGTCGCCGAACGCACCGCCCAGCGATTGTGGGGCCCACTGCCACCCGACCCGATCCGCGTCGCGGTCGTCGACATCCCGGAGGGTGAGCTGGGCTTCCTGTCGGAGCTCGACGTCCAGGCCGCGGCGCACGGGGGCAAGCTGTTCTTCGCGGAGCAGGACGACCGGATCGTCATCGTGTCGAGCGACGCGGACACCGGGCTCTGGGACGCGGTCGTCAGCCGCCACGGACTGTCGGGCGGGGTGTCGGCGAAGACGAGCTGGGAGGGCCTGCGCGATGGGCTGGCTGAGGCCGCGCGGGCTCGGGCGTCTGCCGGGGAGACGCCGCGACTCGTGCGGTACGAGGCGCTCGCGGAGCAGGGGCTGCTCGGGCTGCTGAGTGCTTCGGGTGGTTCGGTGCTCGCGAACCGGCTGTTGGAGCCGTTGGGTGGACTCGGCGCCGAGGCTCGCGAGGTCCACGTGGACACGGCGCGGGTGTGGTTGGAGGCGAACTGCGTGACCGACCAGGCCGCTGCCCGCCTCGGGATCCACCGGCAGACGCTCCGCGCGCGCATCAGCACGCTCGAGTCGCTGCTCGATCTCGACCTCTCGCGGTTCGCCGGCCGAGCCGAGCTCTGGAGCGCACTCCAGCTCGCTGAGGCGGCCACCGACTGACGCGCCCTTCGACAGGCTCAGGGACCGGGTGAGGCCGTTCGGTCCGGTCACCGAGCCTGTCGAGGTGTCTACGCGATGCGGATGAGCTTCTTGTTCACGAACTCGTCCATGGCGAGGCGGCCCATTTCGCGGCCGGTGCCGGAGCGCTTCACGCCACCGAACGGCAGCTCCGCCGCGTCGCCGAGGACGAGGTTGATCCACACCATGCCGGCGTCGATCGAGTCCGCCACCCGAAGGGCCTGCTCCTGGTCGGTCGTGTAGACGTAGGAGCCGAGGCCGAACGGGGTGTCGTTCGCGAGACGGACGGCGTCCTCTTCGGATGCGACGCGGTACAGCGCGGCGACCGGCCCGAAGAACTCCTCGTGGAAGGCGTCCATCTCGGGTGTCACGTCCGCGAGGACGGCTGGTGGGAAGAAGTTGCCGGACGGCTCGCCCGAGGCGAGGATCGTCGCACCCTGCGCTTTCGCGCGCCCCAGCTGCTCGCTGAGTCGCTCGGTCGCCGCCGCGGAGGAGAGCGGGCCGAGCTGGGTGTCGTCCGCCATCGGGTCCGCCGGAGCGTTGGCCGTGAAGACCGAGGTGAACTTCTCGGCGAAGGCGTCGTACAGCTCGTCGATGATGATGAACCGCTTGGCGGCGTTGCAGGACTGGCCGTTGTTGTCGAGGCGCGCGTTCACCGCATCCTGCACGGCGGCGTCGAGGTCGTCGGTGGACAGCAGGATGAACGGGTCTGACCCGCCGAGCTCCAGCACCACCTTCTTGAGGTGCTTGCCGGCCAGCTCTGCGACGGCGGAACCCGCTCGCTCGGAGCCCGTCACGGACACGCCCTGCACGCGTGGGTCTGCGATGACGGTGGCGATCTGGTCGTTCGTCGCGAAGATGTTCACGTACACCGCGTCGTGTGCGCCGAGCTCGGCTTCCGCGTCGTCGAAGATCTGCGCGATCGCGGCTGCCGACTCCGGGCACTGCGGAGCGTGCTTGAGCAGGATGGTGTTGCCGTTGACGACGTTCGGGCCGGCGAAGCGCGCGACCTGGTAGTAGGGGAAGTTCCACGGCATGATACCGAGCAGCACGCCGAGCGATGCGCGACGGACGAACGCCGAGCCGGTGCCGTCCGACAGCTCGATCGGCTCGTCGGCCGAGAACGCTTCGCCGTTGTCCGCGTAGTACTGGTAGATCGCGGCGGCGAAGTCGACTTCACCGAGCGCCTGCTCGTAGGTCTTGCCCATCTCGCGGACCGCGATCTCGGCGAGCTCCCCGCGACGTTCGGTGTGGAGGGCGGCGACGCGGGCGATGAGCGCGGCACGATCGGCCACCGATGCGCGTCGCGACCACTCCTCGTGCGCTGCGGCTGCCGAGGCGATCGCGTTCCCCAATTCATCGTCGGTGATGGTCGGGTACTCGCTGAGGTTCTCTCCGGTCGCGGGATTGACGACGGCGTACTGGCTCACAGCTGGCTCCTTCTGTCGGGGTGCGTCCTGTCGGTGCAGGTGGTGCAGGTGGTGCAGGTGGTGCGGGTGGTGCGGGTCTTGCGGGTCGAGCCGGGGCGCTGGCCCGTCGGTGTGGCGATCGCGCTCGCGCTCCTGCTCGTGCTCCGACCGTAGCGAACCACGACGCCCGTGTCAGGAGTCGAAGCCGAGTCCGACCGCATCCATCGTCCGCAGCCAGAGGCCGCGCTTGCCCTCGTTGCGGTCGGCCCTCGCCATCTCCGACAGCGAGATGCGCGCGCCGATGAACGCGAGCGGGTCCGGCGGGAACGGCGTTGGCTTCGTCTGGACGAAGTCCATCGACGTCCGCTCGGTGGGTTCGCCGCTCAGGAGGTCGAGCATCACGTTCGCCCCGTACCGCGTCGCGCCGACGCCGAGGCCGGTGAAGCCTGCCGCATGGGCGACCCGCCCGCCGTGGGCGGTCTCGAAGAAGGAGAAGAAGCGACCGCAGGTGTCGATCGCGCCGCCCCACTTGTGCGAGAACCCCAGGTCGGCGAGCTGCGGGTAGGTGTGGGCGAAGTGGGCGGCGAGCTTCAGGAACGACTCCTCCCGCTGGTCGAACCGCGGCTCCACCCGGCCGCCGTAGTTGTAGACCGCGTCGTAGCCGCCGTAGAGGATCCGGGTCGCCCCGGCGGCATCGGTCGTCAGCCGCGAGTAGTGGAAGCGGTTGTCCAGGTCGGAGATGCCCTGCCGGCCCTTCCAGCCGAGCGCATCGAGCTGCTCGGGCGAGAGCGGGTTCGTCATGAGCGCGTAGTCGTAGACCGGGACGGTGTACTTCCGTGCGCTCGGGATCAGCGCCGTGAAGACGTTCGTTCCGAGGGCGACGTGCTTCGCGGTGACCGAGCCGTGCGTCGTCGTGAGGGTCACCGATGTCGCATCCGACCGGATGGAGCGCACGTGCGTGTGCTCGTGGATCTCCACCCCCAGCTCGATGCAGACCCGACGGAGCTCCCAGGCCAGCTTCGCCGGGTTCACGAGCGCCGCACCGGACGGCTCGAACAGGCCCGCCCGGAAGATCGGCGAGTGGACCTCCGCCTGCATCTCCTCGCGGTCGAGGAACCGGGCGCCGTGCTCCTCGGCGCTCTCCCGCAGCCAGTCGACGTGGTGGGGGGCCGTCGCGGCCTGCAGCAGCCCGGTCTCCTCCCAGTCGCAGTCCATGTCGTACCGGGCGATGGTCTCGCCGATCTCGCGCAGGTTCTCGCGCCCCAGCTCCTCCAGGCGGTCGAACTCGTGGGGCAGACGGCTCCTGCCGTTCGACGCACCGTGGGTGAGGCTCGGCTCGCAGAACCCGCCGTTGCGACCGGACGCCGCCCAGGCGATCCGCCGGCCCTCGAGGAGCACGACCCGGCGGCCCGGGTCGCGCTCCTTCGCGAGCAACGCTGTCCACAGGCCCGAGTACCCACCGCCGACGACGGCCAGGTCCGTGTCGATGTCCGCTTCCAGACGGGGGAGCGGCTCGGGCCGTGCCGGGTCGTCGAGCCAGTACGGCTCGGGTGCGGCCGATGCCAGCTGTCTCCGCAGGTGTGCGGTGTCGGCGTGCTCTTCGGCCAGTTCGTAGGTGGTTCTCATGGTGTGGGTTCCCCTGTGGTGCGTGGTTCGATGTGGTCAGTCGGTGCGTGCGGCGTCGGTGCGTTCGGTGTCGGTCCGCGCCGCACCGGAGCCGCTGATCCCGGCCTCGCGCTTGGTGCGGCGCTGGACGAACACCCAGATCACGACCCCGAGTGCCAGCAGCCCGAGCGCGACGCCGAGTTCCAGGAAGCCGCCGTATCCGGTGATCGAGAAGCCGGTGGCGCCGACGACGAGGATGATGGCGAGCAGCACCGAGAGCACGACCGACAGCGGGACGAAGAACCGCGGCAGGAGGATCGGACGGACGGCGTTCGGACGGTCCTTGCGGAGCAGGAAGAAGCCCGAGACGGCGAAGAAGTGGGTGAGGATGTAGCCGAGGTTGCCGGTGACGATGATCGCCAGCGGGTTCTGCAGCAGCACCAGGATGACGACGTTCATCACGAGCATCACGTTGAGCGAGCGCACGGGGATCCCGCGGCGGTTCAGCACGCCGAGCGCCGGCACGGTGACCCGTTCCTTGCCCATGTTGAACAGCACGCGGGAGGCGTCGGCCACCGAGGTGGTCATGATCAGCAGCAGCGAGGCGATGAGGCAGAGCACCATGACGTCTGCAGCGCCACCGACGAGCGAGGCGAAGCTCGCGACGAAGAACGTGGCCGGGTTGTCCGCGATGGCGGCTTCGCCCGCGTATCCGCCGAGGGTGAGCGGGATGACGAAGAAGATGCCGAGGCAGAAGAGGACCGAGGCCTTGATGGCCTTCGTCGTGTCCTTCACGGAGTCGCGGTACTCCGGCGCGAAGGTCGCGCAGACCTCGATGCCGAACGTGGTCCACGCCATGATGTACAGCCACACGATCGCCGTGTGCAGGCCCTCGAAGCCGTTGAGCTTCCAGGTGAGGTCGAGCGGTGCCCAGTCGGCGCTGAACAGGGGGAACACGATGAAGACGAACAGCGGGATCATCAGGATGCCGGCCGTCACGTAGACGAAGGCCATGGTGACGCGGACGCCGATGATGTTGATGAGGTACATCACCCCGATGACGATGAGGCCGATGAGGATGGGGAAGGTGATGGAGATCGGGCCGAGCTGGATGACCCAGTCCTCGTTCGGGAACCACTGCGCCTGGACGAGCGCTCCGGTGACGGCGCCGTAGGTGGCGAGGTTCGTGCCCCAGGGGAGCCAGTAGCCGACGCCGGTGAGCGGCGCGACCCAGGGTGCGCGGGACTTCCACGCCTCGGCCGCGTAGTACGAGATGCCTCCGGAGGAGTTCGGGAACATGGTCGCGAGCTCGGTGTAGATCCAGTTGACGCCCATGGCCAGGATCATGGAGATGGCCCAGAGCACCGCAGCGCCCCAGCCGCCGAGGCCGGTGATGGAGGCTCCGAGGGTGGCGATCAGGGCCGCTGGCATGGTCATCGCCATGGCGAAGCCGTCGAACCAGCGCATGCGCTTCGGCAGGTGATCGGGTTGTTCGGTCTGTTCGATGTGTTCGGTCGACATGTCGCTCTTCTCGATTCGTGGGAGGGAGACGTCTCTGTCTCGCCGGGATGGCACTACCGTGCCGAAGTATTGCTGGTACAACAAGATCAAGACGTTGCAGTTGTTGTAATCGTAACTTTGACGAAACAATACTGCTTGTTCGTGGAATCGCAAGGTCCTAGGCTGAACCCGATTCTTCAGACGCACCGTTGCGTCCCCAGCAGAGAAACACGACACAGGAGGTTCGCAATGACCACGCTGCCGATTCCCACTCGCACCCAGCTCTTCATCGCCGGTGAGTTCACCGACGGATCCAGCTCGGAGCGTACCGAGGTGATCAGCCCGGTGACCGGCCAGGTCATCGCCTCGATCCCGCTCGCGGGCGCCGCCGAACTCGACGAGGCGGTGCGGCGGGCGCACGAGGCGCAGCGGGAATGGCGCAAGCTCGGCGTCTTCAAGCGAGCGGAGATCTGCCACCGTGTCGGAGATGCGATCGCGGCGCGGGTCGACGAGCTCGCCCGTCTGCAGACGCTGGAGCAGGGCAAGCCGCTCGCAGAGTCGATCGCCGACATCTCCGAAGCCGCGCAGCTCTTCCACCTGCACGCCGAGGACGCGCTCCGCCTCTACGGTGAGACCCTGCCGTCGAGCGACATCGACAAGCGCATGTTCACGTGGCGGGCGCCGGTCGGCGTCTGGGGCATCATCACGCCCTGGAACTTCCCCCTGCTCATGTTCTCCGAGTTCGTTGCCCCGGGGCTCGCCACCGGCAACGCGTGCATCGTGAAGCCGCCGAGCAACACGCCCCTCGCCGTCCTCGCCGCCATGGACTGCCTCGTCGAGGCCGGGGTCCCCGCCGGTCTCGTCAGCGTCCTCCCGGGCGACGGTCCCTTCGGTTCCGAGCTCGTCGCGCACGACGGCATCGACGCGATCGGGTTCATCGGCTCGTCGGCGACCGGCGCGAAGATCGTCCGGACCGCCGGTCTCAAGCGCTCGCTCATGGAGTGCTCCGGGAACGGGCCGATCGTCGTCCTCGAGGACGCGAACATCGAGCGTGCGGCGAAGGCGGCCGTGGACTCGGCCTTCTACAGCGGCGGCCAGGTGTGCTGTGCGACCGAACGGCTCATCGTGCACCACCGCGTCCACGACGCCTTCGTCGAGGCCGCGCTCGCGCACGCCACGGCGACCGTCCGCCTCGGCAACCCGTTCGACGAGGGGATCAACCTCGGCCCCCTCAACAACGAGGGTGTCGCAGCGAAGATGGACCGCCACCTGGACGAGGCGCGCGCCCTCGGCTTCGACGTCCTGCTCGGCGGCGGTCGTGCGACGGGCCACCCCACCGACCTGTACTACGACTTCACCATCGTCGACGGCGTCTCCGAGGACAGCCTGCTCTCACGCGAGGAGTCGTTCGGGCCGGTCCTGCCGATCCTCACGGCGAAGGACGACGACGACATCCTCCGGATCGCGAACGCGGACTCGCTCGGGCTGCAGTCGGCCGTGTTCACCGAGAGCCTGTCGAAGGCCTACCGCTTCATGGAGGAACTCGAGACCGGCCAGGTCATCGTCAACGACTCCAACGGTTGGTGGGACATCAACATGCCGTTCGGTGGTGCGGGCGGCAAGGGCACCGGTTGGGGTCGGATCGGCGGCATGTACACGCTGCACGACATGACGGACCTCCGCACCGGCGCGATCCACGTCGGTTGAGCGACGATGTCGACCCAGGCGGGCGGTCCTCGTTCCGCCCGGGCCGTCTCGCTTCCTCGATACGCTTGCGAGATGCACACACGCCCACTGCTGGAGGAGCGACCGTGAACGACCTCGACGACATCGACCGTCGCCTGATCGCCATCCTGCAGCAGGACGGCCGCAAGGCCTTCTCGGAGATCGCCGCCGAGACGGGCCTCCCCGCATCCTCGGTGCGGTACCGCATCCAGCGGCTCGAGGAGACCGGGATCCTGCAGATCGTCGGCATCGCGAACCCGCTGTCGATCGGCTTCGACCACCTGGCGCTCATCGGCATCCGGTGTGAGCCGGGGGCGGCACGCGGTGTCTGTCAGGAGCTCTCCACGCACACCGAGACGAGCTACGTCGTGCTCACCAGTGGAGGCTTCGATGTCATGGTCGAGGTCGTGTGCCGCGACATGGAGCACTACAAGACCTTCCTCCTGGACACGCTCCAGACGACGCCCGGTGTGCGGTCTACCGAGACGTTCTTCGTGCTCGAAGCCCACAAGCTCGCCTACGGCTGGGGCGTCGGGTAGTCCGTCGCCTGCTCTGCCGTCGCGATCCGCTGTTCCGTCCCGTACTTTGAGAGGACCCCTCATGACCCACCATGCGCTCGCTCACAACGCCGTTCTCCAGGGTGCCGACGTGGTCCTCGCCGACAATCCGCTCGCGCCCGACGACGTGGTCGCAGGTGCTCCCCGCAGCGGCATCGCGTCGCTCGCGACCGTCGGCGGAGCCGAGGTGGGGATCTGGGAGCTGGGCGTCGGTGTGGTGCAGGACACCGAGGTCGACGAGGTGTTCGTGGTGCTGTCGGGCGAGGCCACCGTCGACTTCGCCGACGGGACGCCATCCCTCGACCTCCGCGCCGGCTCCGTCGGACGGCTCGCCGCCGGCAGCCGGACCACGTGGACCGTCCGCGAGACGCTCCGGAAGGTCTACATCGCCTGAGTGCGCGCTCCGCAGCAGGAGATGCGCACGGCAGCAGGACGTTCCCGGTGCGTCCATCCTGCTCCCGCGCGGATGTCCTGTTGCCGGGCGGAGGTGGGACGTCAGTCGTCGAGTGGCGTCACCCGCAGCTTCGAGAAGACCGCGTCGGTGCCGATGTCGACCCAGAACCCGATGCGTCCCGGTCGTGGCTCCGCGAGGCCCGTGCCGAACTCGACCACCTCGTCGTCGTTCACCCGCGCGGTGATGTGGCGCCCCCGCACCTCGATGCGCAGCCTGATCCACTCGTCTGGTGCGATGTCGGCCGCCGACTCGTAGCCACCGTCCGGGCGTTCGGTGCGCAGGCGGTCGAACGGCCAGTCCGGATAGGCGAAGTACTGGAGGCCTCGACTCCGGCGCGGCTCGTCGACTCCGGTGCGGATGCCGTTCGTCGGCCGCAGGTAGACCGCCTCGAACCGCTCGGCGTCGTCGCTGATCCGGAACGCGATGCCGGCGAACCCGCGTGCGTACTCCGGGGCGTCGGGGCGGAGTCGGCTCAGGATCTCGACCTCGATGACGGCATCCGTCGTGATGTCGGGCAGGATCGCGAACGTGGGTTGGTCGACGTAGTCGACGCCCGGGACGCCGTGCGCTTCCACCTGAGGGTCCAACCGCACCCGCACGCAGGAGCGGCCCGCAGAGGCGTCGGGAGCAGCGACGACGGAGCGGAGTTCGAGCTGCGAGTCCGACACGATGTCGATCGCGTGGGTCGTGTCCGGTCCGTTCATCGCCCGATCCCTTCGAGCGCATCGGTCAGGTCGTGGAGCAGCTCCGGCGCGATCGTCTCGCCGACCGCTTCACGGATCGCTTCGCCGAGGCGGTCCGTGCCCTCACGGACCGCTGCGGCGCCGCCCGGCGTGAGGCCGATGAAGGAGCTGCGACGATCGGTCGGGTGCGGCAGTCGCTCCGCGAGCCCGTCGCGGACGAGGCGGTCGACGATCTTGCTGGCGGCTCCGACGGTGATCACGAGGTCGTCTGCGACCTCCTGCACGCGGCACGCACCGGCACGGCGTTCGATGACCCGGAGTGCACTGAGTGATCCCAGCGCAGGACTGCCGCTCGCGCGGACGTGGGCGTCGGCGCCCGTCCAGAGCAGTGTCTCTGAGCGGACGAGGGCGTCGAAGAAGCGCAGGAGCTGCGCGGAGTCGGTTGGCATGAGCCGAGTCTATTCCATGGAATATAGTCACGTCGAGGGCATCGCGGGAGCAGGAGATCTGCACGACAGCCGGACCTTCCGCGTGCTTTCGTCCTGCGCTCGCGCGGACGTCCTGTCCTCGAGCCGCCCCGGCGGGTGCGGAGGTGCGGCCAATAGGCTTGACGCATGAACCTGCGCACCGTCGAGCTCGACCACACCGACACCGCCGCCCTCGACCGATGGGGCTCCGCTGCGGAACGCGGCTTCCTGATGCGGCATGTGCCCGACGAGACCGAGCGGCGCGAGCGCCGAGAAGCCCTCGTCGGCGTCTCGGTGCTGGGTGTCTACGACGACACCGCTGCCGAGCCGCTGATCCCCGTCGGCACGCTCGGCTCATACCCAATGGTGCTCACCGTCCCGGGTGGATCCGTGAGGGCCGTCGCGATCACCGAGGTCACCGTGTCGACCGCCCACGAGCGCCGCGGCATCGCCCGTTCCCTCCTCGAGGGGCGTCTGCACCACGCTGTGGAGACCGGCGCTTCGATCGTCGCGCTGACCGCGAGTGAAGCGACGATCTACGGCAGGTTCGGCTTCGCCCCGGCAAGCTGGGAGTACACGCACGTGGTCGACACGAAACGCGTGGCTTGGCGCAGTGACAAGCCGACCGGTCGCGTCCACACGATCGACCCGCGCTCACTCGCCGGGGTCGCGCAGGAACTGTTCGAACGCACGCGGACCGCTGGCGACATCGACCGCGGCGTCGCCTGGTGGCAGCAGGCCCTCCGCGAGGTGCAGCTCCGACACTTCAGCCACGGTGAAGGGGTGACGCTCGCCCTCCGCTACGACGACGCCGACGGCACACCGCAGGGCTACGCGCTCTACCGCGTCGCGCCGAACGAGGAGTACGGCAACCTCGTCGTCGACGACCTCGTCAGCACGACACCCGAGGCACGCTTCGCGCTGTGGCGTCACCTCACCGGCATCAGTCTCACGAAGCGGGTCACCTTCCATCAGGCCTCGGCCGAGGAGGCGATCCTCTGGCGTCTCGTCGACCGCCGTGCCGTCTCCACCACGGTGCAGGGCGACGCGCTCTGGTTGCGCATCGTGGACGTACCCGCGGTGCTCGGTTCCCGCCGCTATGCCGTCTCAGGTGAGTACGTCCTCGACGTCGTCGACGCACTCGGCATCGCCGGTGGCCGCTTCGTCCTGCGTGTCGCCGAGGACGGGAGTGCGACCGTCGAGCGTCTCGGCGACGTCGCCGCGGAGGAGAGCGAGGATGCCGCGGCAGCCGCAGCCGTGCGCCTCACGATCAACGACCTCGCAGCCGTACTCCTCGGCGGCTCACGAGTGTCCACCCTGGCCGATGCGGCGCTCATCACCGGCGATGCGGATGCCGTGCGCGCACTCGACCTCGCCTTCGCGACGGAACGGGCACCGTTCCTGCGCACCCACTTCTAGGACGGGACAGTCGACGGCCGCGCGCTGCGCGGCCGTCAGTTGCGTTCGGTGCCCGGCTGGTACCACCTGATCGGCGACCGGACCGACAGCGGGTACTTCGCGTCGAGGCGAGGATCGACGATGGCCGCGAAGACGCCGTTGAGGAGCGCGCCGCCAGCGCCCCAGTAGGCGGGGATGATCAACCAGCCGAGCCACCCGAGACCACGGAAGGCGCCGGTCAAGACGAGCACCACCGTGCCGAGGGTCACCAGGATGCCGACGCCCTGGAAGGCGAGGGCCACACCGCGTGAGACGCCGTCGCGGCTGGCCTGCTGGGTGCGCTTGCGTGCGTCGAGCCCATCGATCGAGTCCTCGAACGTCTTCGTCTCGACGCGGGTGAAGAGCTCGCCGACGGGGACGCCGAGTGCGTCCGCGATGAGCCCGATGGTCTCCAGGCTGGCATCGCTCCCGGCCTCGAGTCGCTGGATGGTGCGGGCGTTGACGCCGCTCTCGGTGGCGAGGCGCTCCTGCGTCCAGCCCCTCGCCCTGCGCAGTTCGCCGATTCGTGTCTCATTCATGCTGCAACCCTAGGAACAGGCGGGGCGACAGGGCCACGACATCGACCCGACGATCACCCGACACCGACCCGACAGTCCTGTGTCAGACGGTCGGCAGCGTCAGGATCTCTGCGCCGTCGTCGGTGATGGCGATGGTGTGCTCGCTGTGTGCGGTGCGGCTGCCGGTCTTGCTGCGGAGCGTCCAGCCGTCGGGATCGGTCACGAGCACGTCGGTGCCGACCATCACCCACGGTTCGATCGCGAGCATGAGTCCGCGCCGGAGCTTGTAGCCGCGGCCGGCGCGACCGTCGTTGGAGACGTGCGGGTCCTGGTGCATGGTGGTGCCGATGCCGTGGCCGCCGAACTCCATGTTGACGGGGAAGCCGGCTGCGCTCAGCACGTTGCCGATCGCGAAGGAGATGTCTCCGATCTTCGCGCCGGGGCGGGCTGCGGCGATGCCGGCGGCAAGGGCGCGCTCGGTGGTCTCGATCATGGCGAGGTCGTCGGGGTTCGCCGTGCCGACGACGAAGCTGATCGCCGAGTCGGCTGCGATGCCGTCGAGGAGGACGGCCAGGTCGAGGGTGAGGAGGTCGCCGTCGGCGAGGGCGTAGTCGTGGGGCAGGCCGTGGAGGACGGCGTCGTTCACGGCGGTGCAGATGTAGTGGCCGAAGGGGCCGCGGCCGAACGAGGGTGCGTAGTCGACGTAGCAGGAGACGGCGCCGGCGTCGAGGATCATCTGCTTCGCCCAGGCGTCGATCTCGAGGAGGTTCGTGCCGACCGTCGCCCGCCGCTTGAGTGTGTGCAGGATGTTCGCGACGAGCTCACCGGTGCGCCGGGCCTTGTCGATCTCGGCGGGAGTCAGGATCTCGATCATGGGGGTGCCTCTCATCGGCTGCGAACGTCGTGCAGCCAATAACTATACCGGTCAAAGTATCCCGTACTACACTCGGGGCATGGTCCGCCTCCCACTCACCCCCGCCGACGTCGAACGCGGCCAGCGCCTCGGCTCGCTCCTTCGTGAGGCTCGCGGTGCGCGCTCGATGCTCGACACGGCGCTCGATGCGGGACTGTCGCCGGAGACGCTGCGGAAGATCGAATCAGGCAGGGTCGCGACGCCGTCGTTCTCCACGATCGCGGCGGTCGCGGGCGTCCTCGGGCTCTCGCTCGACGAGGTGTGGGCTGCGATCAACCCTGCGGATCACGGCTCCGAACGCGAAGCCGGTCGCCTGCGCGAGCGCCTCGTCTCGTAGCGAAGCGGCGCTCCGCGACGACCGCTACTCGCCTGCGACCACCGGGCGGGTGAAGACGTTGTCACTCAGCCGCGTCCATCCCTCGTCCGGGTCGAGGGCGGTGTCGACGACCGCGTCCGAGAGCACCCGGTAGGAGTCGACGCTGTCGCCCATCGTGATGTCGTCGGCGCCGCAGCTCTGGAACGGGCCCTGCGCGCCGAACACGATGAGGCAGATCCGATCGTGTCCTTGTTCGGTCGCTGCTGCGAGGAAGATCTCGGTGTCGCCCTGCACTGCGACCAAGCGGGTCGAGTCCGGGTCGATCTCGAATCTGCCGCCACCGTCGCCGAGTTCGTCGGCCGTCAGCTGGTCCTTCGAGGTCTGCTCGCGGTCGAGGTCTGCGAAGGTGGTCGCGTTCTGCCCAGTGCCGGTGCAGCCGGTGAGTGCGGCCAGGAGCACGAGTGCCCCGAGTGCTGTTGTGATGCGTCTGCGCATGTGACGTCCCCCGATGTCAGTTCCGCACAGCCTACTCAGCCCGGGCGAGGACGCGTGCTGACGGCGAGGGAGGCGCACGCAAGGGCCTGACCGCGGTGGGGCGGGCGTGCGACACTCCTCGCATGGAAGCCGATGTCGTGATCCGTGGCGCCGCGCCGGAGGACGCCGCGCAGGTGGCGGAGCTGAAGCTCCTGTGGTCGCCGCCCGTCATCGAACCGAAGGAGTGGGAGCGCGCGCTATTCGCCCACGATCTGCGGCAGTGGATCGCGGCCGAGCCCGACGCGCGTGTGTGCTTCGTCGCGGCGGTCGGCGAGCAGCTCGTCGGCATGGCGTGGCTGGTGGTCTTCGAACGCGCACCAGATTACGACGCTCGACGACGCCTCACCGGGGACGTGCAGAGCGTGTTCGTCCGGCCGGAGTTCCGTAGCCGCGGGGTGGCGCAGCGGCTCGTCGAGGCGGCACTCGCCGCGGCGGACGAGCGTGGCGTGCTGCGGGTGACGGTGAGTGCGAACGCCGACGCTGCACCGATGTATCTGCGCGCGGGGTTCGCGGAGGAGCCGACCCTGTTGGAGCGACGGGTCGGACACCCGGACTCCTGACCGGCTCGGACCGACCGGTCACACGCGCGGGTTCGCCCCGGACGGTCACTCAGCTGGACGCAGTGCGACCGCCCGGGGCGAACGGCTCGCCGGGCTCGGGTTCCCGGCGGCGGGATCGCCGGGCGCCTATCTCGGGTCGCGCCCGGCGATGATCTCCACTCGCTTCGCGGGCCCAGCCTTCAGGAGGATGGTCCCGCACACGATGCCGGCACCGTGGTCGGCGTGGAAGAAGTTCGGGAACCCGCCGATGAACCCGCGGGAGCTCGCCCACTGCTGTGTCGCCCGGAAGCGGCCAGGGATGTCGTCGAGGGCGACGCCGAGTTCGCTCAGCGGCACGTCCCGCCATTCACCCGCATCGCGACGGATCAGGACGGTGCCGCAGACGATCCCCTGCCCGTGGTCGGCGTGGAAGAACGTGGGGAAGCCGCTGAGGAACCCGTGCCGTGCGGCGTGGTCGTTGCTCGCGCGCATGCGGGCGGCGAAGTCGTCGAGCGAGGGCTGGTTCGTGAACCGGGTGAACCCGACCGTGCGGTTTCCGCCGGAGGGCGCGGGCGGTACGACGACGACGGGCTCGTCGACGACGACGCGGCCCGGGTCGAGCCTCGGGGTCACCGCGGGTCCGCTGACGTCGCTCGGCCGTGTGACCAACCGCTGCCTGCCCACGACCGCCGGTCGGTCGACGAGCACCGGGCCGCTGATCGGGGGACGGTCGATGCGGTTCGGCCGATCGACCAGGATCGGTCCGTCCTGGCGTTCGAACTCCGGCCTGCCCAGCTGGGAGAGCGGCACGTCGCGCCACTCGGCCGCCGCCGCGGTGAGCAGGACGCCACCGCGCATGAAGTTCGGGCCGACCTTCGGGTCGATGAAGTTCGGGAAGCCGCCGACCGCACCGTCGAGGTGCTGCGCCAGGAAGTGGAAGGCGTCTGCCGGGTTCGCCTTCGGGGCGGGCGTGCCTGTCGGGAACAGGTTCACGGTCGCCGCGTCGCGCACCTCGACGATGAACTCGACGGCGTTGGGGCTGATCTCAGACGCCCAGGCGAGCGGCAGGTTGCCGAGCACCGTCAGTGCCTCCCAGCCGAACTCCTGGCGTGACGTCCCCTCCATGTTCAGGATGCCGACGACCTTCGCCAGAGCGGACACCGTGTCGTTGCCGCCTCGCTTGATCTCGGGCCAGCAGTGCGGGACGCCGATGTACGGCAGCTCCCAGCGGACCTCGAGGCGGTCGGGCGGGCCGGGGAACTGCTCGCTCACCGGTCTCCCGACCTCGAAGACTGCGCTTCCCTCGGTGCCGACGAACACACCGAAGTCCGGTGATTCCGACCGGAACGCGGCCTGCTGGCCGGGCCGGAGACCGTTGAGCTTCGACGGGAACCACGGGTCCTGCCAGGTGGTCGTGTCGTCGGAATCGGTGATCCAACGCAGTGGGAAGGAGGTGTTGTTGCGGATGGTGATCTGGACAAGACGAGCAGGCATGGGTGGACTCGGATCGTGGCAGGTGGAGCAGGACGTGCAGCGGGGGCGCCTCGACAGCTGGGGCGGGCTGCGGGCCGGGAGCATCGGAGCAGACGGGGCGCAGGCGTGGAGTGCGAGATCGGGTTGCGACGAGTTCGGGGCTCGTGGGGACGATCATGCTCCTCTGGGGCTGAGTCGGCATCGGTGCCCGCCCCATGAAGTGGGGGAGTGCCTGCCCTCGCCTGCGTCGGGGTCTGCCCCACACCGGTCCATCTGACGAGGCCGCCAGCAATGAAACGTCACATCGACTGCTCGCCTGCAACAGAACTTCACACGGTGGCCGTCGCGGATGCAGCCGCCAATACCGTGTGGGTCTTCCCCCTTGCGAGAAAGCGAACCCCCATGCCCTCCAGGCCGTTTAGCCGTGTGCTCCTGCCCGCTGCCATCCTCTCGACCGCCGTGTTGGCGCTGACCGGTTGCGCCGCGAGCGCCGAGCAGGCCGAAGACGGCGGCGGCACCTTCGTCTACGCCGGCAACACCACCTTCATCAGCGACTGGGACCCCGCGTCGTATTACGGCAACGAGGACGTCGTGCTCGACAACGTGTACGAGACCCTCACCGTGAACAACGCCGAGACCAACGAGATCGACCCCCTGCTCGCCACCTCGTGGGAGTCGAGCGACGACCAGCTCACGTGGACGTTCCAGCTGCGCGACGACGTCACCTTCCACACCGGCCGCGCGTTCGACTCCACCGCGGTGAAGGAGTCGATCGAGCGCACGAAGGAACTCGGCCTGGCGGCGAGCTACGAGTGGGACGCCGTCACGTCGATCGACACCCCGTCGCCGACCGAGGTCGTCTTCCACCTGTCGAAGCCCGTGCCGCTCGCGGTGCACGCGGCGTCGGGCTTCTCCGCCCACATCTACGACGTCGAGGCCACCGATGGAGACCTCATCGCCTGGTTCAACGAGGGCAACGACGCCGGCACCGGCCCGTACACCGTCACCGACTTCCAGAAGGGCGCCGACACCGAGGTGAAGCTCAGCGCCTACGACGACTATTGGGGCGGGTGGAAGCCCGACCAGTACCAGCGCGTCGAGTACAAGGTCGTGCCCTCCGAGACCACGGCCTGGCAGCTGCTCCAGCAGGGTGAGGTCGACTTCATCAAGCAGGTGAGCTCGCAGCTCTTCGACGAGGTCGAGGCGAGCGGAAAGGCCCAGGCCGTCAGTTCGCCGAGCTTCCAGAACACGATCCTGGCGCTCAACACCGAGACCGGCCCGCTGTCCGACATCCGTGTGCGGAAGGCGATCCTGAAGTCGATCGACGCCGAGGAACTCGCGACCGTGCTGAACGGCGCGGTGAACCCGGCGAGCGGTCTGATCCCCGAGGGGCTGCCGGGCTACACGCCGGGGCTCGAACTCGTGAAGGACCTCGACGGCGCCAAGGCCCTCCTCGAGGAGGCCGGTTACGGTCCGTCGGGCGATCCACTCACGCTGCACCTTGCGGCGAGCGCGTCGAACACCACCGACGAGCAGTTCGCGACGCTGCTCAGCTCCACGCTGTCGGAACTCAACATCACGCTCGACGCCCAGTACTACGACGGCCCGGCGAAGATCGCGGCCGTCCGCAACGAGGACAAGTCCGCACGCCCCGACCTGTCGCTGCGCAACTGGTGGCCGATCTACCCGGACTCCTCGAGCTGGTTCATCGACCTCGTGCACAGTGCCGAGCCGACGCGGGCGAACTACAGCTACCTGAAGAACGACGCGATCGACGCGCAGATCGACACGATCGAGGGCCTCAGCGCCACCGACCCGGACGCCCTGCAGGCGCTCTACGAGCAGCTCAACCGGCAGGTGGTGCAGGAGGAGGCCGCGACGACCGGCGTCGTCGTGCAGAACAGCCAGCGCGTGCTCGCCGACGGGATCACCGGGTACGTCGACAATCTGCCGTACGCCAACGTCGTGTTCGTGTACCAGCTCAGCTCGGGCGCGCAGTAGGCGATGTCGCGTCGCAGCACGCAGGTCCTCGCGCGCCTCGCGCAGGCAGCCGTCGTGGTCCTCGGAGTCGTGATCCTCACCTTCCTCATGGTGCGGGTCCTCCCCGGAGACCCCGCGGTCGTCTACGCGGGCGAACGCGCGACGGAGGCGCAGCTCGCCCAGGTGCGGGAGCAGTTCGGGTTGAACGACGGTCTGTTCCAGCAGCTCTTCCATTACGTGGGCGACGCGTTCCGCGGCGACCTCGGCGTGAGCATCAGCACCCGGCAGCCGATCGCGAACGACCTCGCGCGGGCGCTCCCCGCCTCGCTCGGTCTCTCGCTCGTGGCGATGCTCATCGCCGTGCCGGGCGGGGTGCTCCTCGGGCTCGTGTCGGTGCGCTTCGCCGGCCGAGCCCTCGACCGGATCATCCAGGTGTTCTCGGTGCTCGCCATCTCCTTCCCCGTGTTCTGGTTGGCGCTCCTGCTGCAGAGCGTGTTCGCGTCCAAGCTCGGGTGGCTGCCGGTCGCCGGGCAGTTCAGTTCCCGGGTCGAGCAGCAGCACCCGTTGAGCGCGGTGACCAACGTCGCGATCGTTGACGCGCTGCTCACCGGGAACTGGGCGGTCCTGCAGAGCGCAGGGCTCCACGTGGTCCTGCCGGCCGTGGTCATCGCCGCGTACCCGATCGGCCTCATCGCCCAACTGACACGGGGTGCGGTGTCGGAGCAGATGCGCCTGCCGCACATCACGATGGGGCGGGCGCTCGGCTTCGGTGAGAACGAGCTCATCGCACGGTTCGCGCTGCGTCCGGCCCTCACCCCGCTCATCGCGGTGAGCGGACTCGTCCTCGCCTCGACGCTCGTCAACTCCGCGCTCACCGAGGCCGTGTTCAACTGGCCGGGCCTCGGCTCCTACATCTTCGCGGCGATCCGGGCGATCGACACCGCGGCCGTCGTCGGCGTCACCCTCGTGGTGGGTGTCGCCTACGTCCTCATCAACCTCGTCGCCGACCTCGTCCAGGCGGCCGTCGACCCGAGAGTGAGCCTCGCATGAGCACGACGACCGAGAGCGAGCGCACCGGACCGGATACGGTCGCACGGACGACGCCGGTGGCCGATGTCGCAACAGGTGGGCTGCCGGCGCGCTCGCCGCGATGGGTGGCACGCACGGTGCGTCTCCGAACGGCGGTCGCCCGTCCCGACGCGGTCGCTGTCGCGAGCATCGTGGTCCTCGCCGTCGTCGTGCTGGCAGGCGTGTTCGCACCCTGGATCTCGCCCTACCCGGCGGACGGCGCATCCGCGACGCATCCGAACGAGGCGCTGCTTCCCCCGAGCGCCGCGCACTGGTTCGGCACCGACGTCGTCGGCCGCGACGTCCTGACGCGAGTGATCTTCGGCGCCCGCACCTCGGTGCTCATCGTCATCGGGGTGCTCATCGGATCGGCCGTCGTCGGCGTCACCCTCGGGACCATCGCGGGATACCTCGGCGGGGTCGCGAAGCAGATCATCATGCGCGTCACGGACGTCTTCCTGGCGTTCCCGACGCTGCTCCTCACCGTGGTCCTCGTCAGCATCATGCAGGCCGGGCTCGTGACCGTCATCGTCGCACTGTCGATCGCCTGGTGGCCCTGGTACGCACGAACCGCGGCCGCGATGGCCGCCTCCGTGCGCAGTCGCGGCTACGTGGAAGCCGCCACCTGCCTCGGCGAGCCCTGGCACAAGATCGTGTTCTCGCACGTCCTCCCGAACTCCCTGCCACCCGTGATCGTGCAGCTCTCGCTCGACGCCGGCACCATCATCCTCGCCGTCGCCTCGCTCTCCTACCTCGGCATCGGGGTGAAGGAGCCGACGGCCGAATGGGGCCTCATGATCTTCCAGGGGCAGTCGTATCTGAACGCGCAGTGGTGGCTCGCCGTCGTGCCCGGCGTCGTCGTGCTGCTCACCGCCTTCGCCTTCAGCGTCCTCGGCGAACGACTCCGGTTGCGGATCGCGGAAGGACGCGGCGCATGACGGCGGCGGGAACCGACACGACGCGCGTCGAAGCCATGCCCGTGCGTCCGCTCGACGTCGAGGACCTGCGCGTCTCCTACGGCGGCGACCTCGCCACCGGGGTGCTCGCCGTCTCGATCCCGCGGCTCCACGTCGACGCCGGCGAGTGCGTCGCGATCGTCGGCGAGAGCGGGTCGGGCAAGACCACGCTGTTGAACGCCGTCCTCGGCCTGCTGCCCAGGACGGCGGTGGCCTCCGGCCGCGCATCGCTCTTCGGCGTCGACGCGATCGGGACCGGACATGCGAGGCTGGCGACGGTGCTCGGGCGCCGTGTCGGGTTGATCATGCAGAACCCGGTGGCCGCCCTGAATCCGGTGATGACGCTCGGGACGATCTTCCGTCACGTGCACCGACGCCATGCGCAGGGAGCACTCGGCGGGCGGCGTCGCTTCGGATCGCGCGATGCCGCGGTGGATCCACGCACGTCGCTGGCGCAGGTGGGCCTCGACGAGGGCATCCTCTCGCGGTATCCGCATCAGATCTCCGGCGGGCAGGCGCAGCGCTTCTCCATCGCGCTCATCCTGTCCCTCGGGGTGGACCTCATCGTCGCAGACGAGCCGACGAGCGCTCTCGACATGATCCACCAGGCCGAGATCACCGAGCTGCTCGCCGAACTCCGCGACCGGACCGGGCTGTCGCTGCTCCTCGTCTCGCATGACCTCGCGATGGTGTCGCACCTCGCCGACCGCGTCATCATCCTGCAGACCGGCCGGGTGATCGAAGCGGGGCCGACACTCGAACTGCTCCGCACGAGCACCGAACCGTACACGCGCGAACTGATCGCCGCCGTCCCCCGGCTGCGCGAGCGTCGGCCGAGCATCGACGGGAGTGCAGCTCATGCTTGAGATCGACGGCTTGCGCATCAGCTACCGCGGCACCGAGGTGCTGCACGGCATCGACCTGCGCATCGAGCCCGGAGAACGGATCGGCCTCATCGGGGAGAGCGGCTCGGGGAAGACGACGATCGGCCGGGCGCTGCTCGGACTCGTCCGTCCGACCGCCGGGACGGTGTCCTTCGAGGGCACCTCGCTCACCGACCTCGACCGCGCCAGAAAGCGGCGTTTCCGTGCCGCCGTGCAGCCCGTGTTCCAGGAGGGCGCGGAGACCCTGAACCCACGCCGACTCGTCGGTGCCTCGCTCGCCGACGGCCTCACCGCCGCCCGACGGTTCGGCACCGCGCAGACCCGGACCGTCGACGAGCTGCTCCGCCTCGTCGAACTGGACCCGCAGTTCGCCGAGCGACGCCCGTCCGAACTGTCGGGTGGGCAGCGGCAACGGGTGTCGATCGCGCGGGCGCTGGCCGTCGGGCCGTCCGTCCTCGTGCTCGACGAACCCACGAGCGCGCTGGACCCGACCACCCAGGCGCACATCGTCGATCTGATCGAGGCGCTCGCCACAGATGAACAGCTCGGCTACGTGCTCATCTCCCACAACCTCGCGATCATCGACCGCCTGTGCGACACGGTGCACGTGCTGCGACAGGGTGAGATCGTCGAATCCGGTTCGCGCTCGCAGATCATCGACGACCCGCAGCACGAGTACACCCGGCGTCTGCGCGATTCGGTCGCCGAACTGCTGCTCGACTGAACCGCGCGATGTCCTGGCCCAGAACCCATCACCGTCCTCGCACCACGCTGCACCCCCACCGACCAGACAGGAACACGTCGCCGTGAGCGCCACATCCACCCCCATCCGCCCACTGAAGTTCGGCCTGTACGAGCAGGCCTGCGTCGGCCTCAGCTACGGCTCGACCGTGCTCTGGCGGGACCACACCGACGACCGACTCGAGTCGACGGGCTTCCCGTTCTGGCTGAACCTCGCCCGCGTCGCCGAGGAGTCGAACCTCGACCTGCTGTTCTTCGGCGACGTGCTCGGCATGACGGACGTCTACCAGGACTCCGCCGCCATCGCGATCGAGACGGGGAAGGAGTTGCCGGCGCACGACCCGTTGAGCATCGTGCCGGCGATCCTCGCGACGACGAGCCGTCTGGGCGTCGCCGTCACGGCGTCGACCACGTACGAGCACCCCTTCTCGCATGCGCGTCGCTTCAGCACCCTCGACCACCTCTCGGAGGGCCGTATCGGGTGGAACGTCGTCACCTCGTACCTCCCGAACGCCGCGGCGAACTTCGGGCTCGACAAGATGCTCGAGCACGACAGCCGGTACGACCGGGCGGACGAGTTCCTGGACGTCGCCTACAAGCTGTGGGAGGGCAGTTGGGCCGACGACGCGTACGTGGGCGACAAGGCGTCGGGGCTGTTCGCTCGGGCCGATCGTGTCCGGACGATCGACCATGTGGGGGACGCGTACCGCGTGAAGGGTCCGCACCTGTCGCATCCGTCGCCGCAGCGCACGCCGGTGCTGTTCCAGGCCGGCTGGTCGCCCCGGGGGAAGCGCTTCGCGGCGAAGCACGCCGAGGTCGTGTTCGCGGGGAGCCAGTCGGCGGAGTCGATGCGTGAGGGTGCTGCGGACATCCGTCGACAGGCCGTGGCGAACGGCCGCGACACCGATGAGTTGAGCTTCCTCGGCGCGTTCTCGCTCGTGACGGCGCGCACCGCGATCGAGGTGCAGGAGAAGTACGACCGGCTGCAGGACATCCACGACTCGGGGTTCGAGGCCAGGGTCGCGGCGTTCGCCGGGTGGACCGGCGTCGACCTGTCGAAGTACGCCGATCACGAGCCGATCAACCGTTCCAGCACCGACCACACGCAGTCCGGGGTCTCCGATCGCGCAGCGCGCGCCGGTGGGGTGCCGACCGCGGGGCAGGTGAGGGAGTCGATGCGGTCGTTGGCCGGCGACAACCCGACGGTGTTCATCGGCACGCCCGACGACGTCGCCGACCGTATCACGGCCTACGCGGGCGACTCGGGCGTCGACGGCCTCGTGCTCCGCAGCTACCTGTCGCCGGGGTCGCTCGAGGAGTTCGCCGAGCACATCGTGCCGCGGCTCATCAAGCGCGGTGTGTACCGCGAGGACGCCCCACAGGGGACGCTGCGTGAGAACTTCGGCAGCGGGGCGCGAGCCCACGCCAGTCACCCCGCCGCCGGGTACCGCTGGTAGGTCCGTCGCCGGGATGTGGACAACCTCGACGTCAGCGATCCCTCTTCGGATAGCATCGTGACGAACGCGAACTCTCCAAGAAAGCGAGCGGCACCAGTGGCAATCGAGATCATCACGGCGTTCACCGTGGAATCCGTCGACTCGCGGAACGTCGGCGAGTTCGCGGAGCGATTCGAAGAGGGCGTTCGCGTCGCGCTCCTGGAGATGCCAGCGATGACGGCGTACTTTGTTCAGGCCGACGAACACTCGTCCACCATTCGACTTGGGCTGAGGATCGAGGGCATGAATCCTGAGTTCGTCGAACAACGGGCCGACGATGTTCTCGAGGAAGCGTTGTCGCACGCGCGAGGCGACACCGCTGGCGCGCATCCAGCGCTCGTCCGCCTCAGTTCACAACTCGTTGGGGCATGAGGGAAGCCGAGCGCGCTCGAGCCGTGGTGGTGTCCCCGCAGCACATCTCAGCGGGGGTGGTTCGGACGCACTGGTTCCTGAAATCACTTCGCGATAGCGCTCAAGTCATCCTGGTCGGGGCGACATCCGTGCTCGTCACCGTCGGATCTATGCAGACCATCGCTGAAGCGAGCGCGTGGCCAGGCCTCCTGTGGTGGATTGGCGCCGGCCTGGCTGGAGGCGTGCTGGTCATCGGGCGATTCACTTTTTTGAAACCGACCTACGCCCAGCTCTCGCGGCAGCTCGCGTCGGCCGAGCAGGACATCTCTCTCTATCGTCAATCCCTCCAAGGGGCGATCGACGAACTTGCCTCGCAGCTGTGCGAGCATGTGGCCGGCGACGAGCGCGCTGACACCCGTGTGTCCGTATACTCCGTCGAGAACGACGAGTTCGTACTCCAAGCGCGGGTATCTCGCAACCCAGAACTCGAGAAGCGCGGGCGGCGTTCCTATCCTCTGCACAAGGGTCACATCGGACGCGCCTGGCAGTCCGGATCGTCCTTGGCGAGCTTCAACAGCGGCAGCCGCGCGGAATGGGAAGCCGAACTGGTCGCGGAATCGCAGTTCACCGCAGCGGAGGCTCGGCTCCTGAGCATGTTCTCACGCAGTATTCTCGCGAAGCGCCTCGATTCGGGTCGCGAGAAGATCGGCCTCATCGTCTTCGAAAGCGAGCGCGCCAGCGACTTCGATGTCCGGAGCCTGCAGAAACTCGGAAGGTCTCGTCTCCTTGCCGCGCTGACCGACGTCGTGAAGGCCTCTCACTCGCACCTTCCGCGTGCGCAGGAGCGCCGAGCGGAGCGCACGGGCAGCGCGCAACGTTCCTCCCCTGCTCCAGTCTGGATCAACGCAAGAAGTGGCTCACCGACGCCGACCGACCAGTAAGGGTCGCTTACGGGGTCGAGGTGCTCAGGTCCCGCTCTGCTCGCTCACTGGCATCAGTCGCGAACGGTCGTCACCGACAGTGTCACGGTGGGCGGAGAATCCTAGGCAGAACGGCTCCTCCGCCGCAGCACGTTACGAGATGTCTCGCTCTGTGACCGCCTTCGGTAACACGATGTGGCGCTGACCGGGAGTTTGCCCAAACTGTCATCCAGGCGTGGATCAGCGCCGCACCACATCGAAGCGACCCAGAGGATGACGACCATGAGCGACAGCACAGGACCCGGACCGAACCCCGAGCAGAGCGAGCTGCGCGCATCGCTCGCCTCGGGCAAGAAGAAGCGCCGCAACATCGTCATCGGCGCCATCGCGGTCGTCGCCGTCGCAGCGATCGCGGTCGTCGTGTCCGTCGTCGTCGGCAGCCAGAACAGCTCCGCCGAAGCTGCCGGAGGGTCCGCGGCGCCGGCTGAGCGCCTGAGCGTGAAGATCGCCGTCTCCGAGGACACGCAGTTCCAGGACGCCGTGAAGGAGGTCGCAGCCGAGAAGGGCCTCGACGTCGAGTGGGTGAACGTGAAGGACTGGGTGCTCCCGAACACCGAGCTCGTCGCGGGCACCGTCGACGCCAACGCGTTCCAGCACATCCTCTACCTGTCGGCCTTCAACGCCGAGAACGACGCCGACCTCACCCCGGTGTTCTCCACCGTCATCACCCAGTGGGGCATCTTCTCGAAGACGCTCACCGATGTGCAGGACCTCGCCGACGGCGCCCGCATCGCCATCCCCGACGACCCGTCCAACGGCGGTCGCGCCCTCAACATCCTCGCTGCCGCCGGTCTCCTCGAGATCGCGGACGACGCCGGCAACTTCCCCACCGTGGAGGACGTCACCAGCAACCCGAAGAACATCCAGTTCGTTCCGCTGCCCGCCACGAGCATCGTGCAGCAGTTCGACGACCCGTCGCTCGCAGCCGTCGTCGTCGGCACCTCCTACTTCGACCCGAGCCAGGGCATCACGAAGGACGACGCGCTCTTCCTCGACGACTCGCTCGACGCGAAGAACCTGCCCTACGTCAATGTCATCGCCACCCGCGAGGACAACAAGGACAACCCGGCCTGGAAGATCCTCGAAGAGGCCTACGCCGACCCGCGCGTCGAGAAGGCCCTCGACGACGAGTTCGCCGGCAACTCGATCCTCGTGAAGGTGCCCGTGAAGGACCTCCGGGACAAGCTCGCCGAGCTGCAGGACGAAGCGAAGTAACGCCTCGGTGGCGCACGCCACCACCGGCGCAGGGGCTGCCGCGGATCACCATCCCGGCAGCCCTCCGCTGTGAGCCGGGCCCGGCCCGACCGCCCCTGAACTCCAGCAGCCCCTGAACCCAGCAGCGCTCGACGCAGAGCGCGACCGTCATGAGGAGCACGTGATGACCACAGCAGTAGCCTTCGAGGACGTCAGCAAGACGTTCACCGTGAAGGGACGCAGCTTCGAGGCGCTCCGGAACGTCGACCTCACCGTCGAACGCGGGGAGATCTTCGGCATCGTCGGGTTCTCCGGCGCCGGGAAGTCCACCCTGCTGCGCACCGTGAACGCGCTCGAACGGCCGACCACCGGTCGCGTGGTCGTCGAGGGGCGCGAGATCTCGGCGCTCGCCGGCAGAGAGTTGTACGCCGCGCGTCAGCGGATCGGGATGATCTTCCAGCAGTTCAACCTGCTCGAATCGCGCAACGTGTACAAGAACATCGCCTACCCGTTGAAGCTCGCGAAACTGTCGGACGCCGAGATCGTCGACCGGGTGGAGGAACTGCTCGCCTTCGTCGGACTCAGCGACAAGGCGCTCTCCTACCCCTCGCAGCTCTCGGGCGGGCAGAAGCAGCGCGTCGGCATCGCTCGCGCGCTCGCCACGAGGCCTGAGATCCTCATCTCCGACGAGGCCACGAGCGCACTCGACCCGCAGACCACCGGAGAGGTGCTCGAACTGTTGAAGCGGGTGAACGAGGAGTACGGGATCACGATCCTGCTCGTCACCCACGAGATCGACGTGATCCGCGAGATCGCCGACCGTGTGGCCGTGATGGAGAACGGCGAGGTGGTGGAGCAGGGGAGCGTCTACGAGGTGTTCTCCGCGCCGCGCACCGCCGTCGCCCGCCGCTTCGTGTCGAGCGTGCTGCACCACATCCCGTCGGAGGACGCGCTCACGAAGATCCGCTCCGTCCACCACGGTCGGCTTGTGCAGCTGCACGTGGAGGACCGCGACACCAACCACCCGTTCCTCTCCCGGGTGGCGCGAGAGAACGACATCGACTTCAACGTCGTCTTCGGCGGCGTCGACGAGTTGCAGGGGCGGCTGTTCGGCAGCCTGACCGTGGAACTCCTCGGCCCCGACGCCCGGGTCGACGCGGCCATCGAGGGCCTACGAGCCACGGCGACGGTCACCGCGATCGACCCGTCGCCGACGAGCACCGACCACATCGACCACCCTGAACAGGAGCCCGTCAATGCGTGATTTCGATCCTGCAGCGTTCTTCCCGCGCCTGCTCAAGGCGATCGGCGAGACCGGCCTCATGGTGTCGGTGTCGTTCGCGATCGCCACCGTCATCGGCATCCTCCTCGGCCTGCTCCTCTATGCGAGCCGGCGCGGCAACCTCCTGGAGAACCGGTACGTCTTCGGCGTTCTGAACTTCATCATCAACGTGATCCGTCCGGTGCCGTTCCTCATCGTCGCCATCGCGCTCATCCCGCTCACCCGGCTCGTGTTCGGCACGGGGCTGGGGCCCCTGCCGGCGACGATCCCGTTGATCCTCGTCGCGAGTGTCGCCATCGGTCGCGTCTCCGAGTCGAACCTCGTGGCGGTGTCGCCCGGTGCGATCGAGGCCGGCGCGGCAATGGGTGCGAGTCCCGCACGCGTGCTGTTCACGATCGTGGTGCCGGAGGCGCTCGGGCCGCTCATCCTCGGGCTCACCTACATCCTCGTCGCGCTCGTCGATGCGACGGCGGTGGCCGGGGTGATCGGCGGCGGTGGCCTCGGCGACCTCGCCATGACCTACGGCTATCAGCGGTTCGACTGGATCGTCGTCGGGCTCGTCGTCATCACCCTCATCCTGCTCGTGCAGCTGGCGCAGTGGGTCGGCAACCTGCTCGCGAAGACGGTGCTGCACCGATGAGCGGGGCGGAGGACGCACGAGCCGCCCGGTTCTCGGACACGGCGTTCGCGGAGTTCCTGCAACGGGTGCGCGGTGGGGCTGCCGCTCGCGAGACCGACCGGCGTCTGCTCCACGACGAGCTCGCCGAACTGCGGGCCCTGCGGTTCGCCGGCCTGCGGGTGCCCGTCGAGTCCGGTGGTCTGGGTCTCACGCTGGAGCAGGTGTTCGAGCGGCTGATCGACCTGTCGGCGGCCGACTCGAGCCTCGGGCACGTGTGGCGCGGGCACATCCTGTTCGTCGAGGCGCTCCGCGCGGAACCGGACGAGGCGTATCGGCAGCTGTGGTTCGACCGTCTGCTGGCCGGTGACTTCGTCGGCAACGCGCAGTCCGAGCGGCATGCGACCGCGCATCTGGAGACGACGCTCGAGCGTGACGGCGACGCCCTCTTCGTGACGGGGACGAAGTACTACACGACCGGTTCCATCTACGCCGACTGGATCCACCTGTCGGCGCTCGACGGTGAAGCGCGCATCGGGCTGACGGTGTCGGCACACGATCCCGGCACTCGTTCGACGGACGACTGGGACGGGTTCGGCCAGCAGCTCACGGGCAGCGGGACGACGACGTTCGACCGGGTGGCGGTGGACCCGCGCGACGTCGTCGAGCTGCGGGGTGGCGCTGCCGGCTGGTACCACACGGGGGCGTTGCAGCAGTTGATCCTCCTCGGCGTCGTCGCGGGGATCGCGCAGCGCGCCCTCGAGGACACGGTCGCCTATGTGCAGTCGCGCCGGCGGACCGTCGGGTTCGCGGGGGAGCACCTGCCACGTGAGGATCCGCTCGTGCAGTCGGTGGTCGGTCAGTTGAGCAGTGCGGCGCACGCGGCACGGTCGCTCGTGCTGTCGAGTGCGCGTGCCCTGGAGTCGCCGGCGGGCACTGAGGAGGGCTCGCGGGTGGTGTTGCTCGACGTGTTCCGTCTGCAGCAGACCGTGTTCCCGCTCGTGCTGGACGCCTTGAGCAGGCTGTTCGAGGTGGGCGGCGCGTCAGCGGTGAGCCGCACGCACGCACTCGATCGGCACTGGCGGAACGTGCGGACGATCGCGTCGCACAACCCGGCCGCCCAGCGCGCCGCGGCCCTCGGGCAGTGGGAGCTGAACGGCACCCTCCCCGAGTGGCAGGCGCCGGGCGCGAAGGACCCGTCCGACCGCTCGACCTCGAACCGTGAAGAGACTCCCGCATGACCACCGCCCTCACCAGCAGCCGCGACCTCCTCACCCCTTTCACCGCGGTCTTCGACGAGGTCGGACGGGGTGCGATCGCGCGCGAGCAGTCGCGCATCCTGCCGTTCGCCGCCGTCGACCTCCTCCGGGAGTCGGGGTTCACGCGCATCACGCTGCCCGAGCGCCACGGTGGCGACGGAGCCTCCCACGCCGAGCTCTTCGAGCTCCTCGCCGAGCTCGCGCGTCGCGACCCGAACCTCGCGCAGCTCCTGCGCTCCCACTTCTCCTACATCGATCGCACCGTGCACGCGCCGGAGTCGCCCGAGCGTGAGGCGAAGCTCGCGCGCCTGTCAGGTGGAGCGATCATCGGAAACGCCAGCCATGAGCGTTCCGGGGCGAAGGTCGGTTCCCTGGCGACGCAGCTGACGACGGCCCCCGACGGTTCGCTCCGCCTGAACGGCACGAAGTTCTACAGCACCGGCACCCTGTTCGCCGACCTCGTGGCCGTGGCGGCGGAGCAGGAAGGCGAGTTCGTGTCCGTGCTCGTGCCGTCGGACGCGCCGGGCGTGGAACGCATCGACGACTGGAAGGGTTTCGGACAACGCCTCACGGGCAGCGGCACGACCGTCTTCACCGACGTGGTCGTCGATCCGGCCGATGTGACCAGGCGGGAACTGGAGCGTCCCTCGCATGCCGGAGCCTTCGTGCAGCTGGTGCTCCTCGCGGCCGTGACGGGAGTGGGTCGAGCGATCGTCGACGACGCGGGGGAGTTCGTCCGCTCGCGCACCCGCAACTACAGCCACGGTGCGGCGCCGACGGCGGCCGCGGATCCGATCGTGCAGGAGGTCGTCGGCGACCTCTCCGCGAAGTCGTTCGCCGCCGACTCGGCGTTCGCGGCAGCGGTTGCCGCGCTCGGCCGCTCGAGTGCGGCGGTGCTCGGTGACGCGTCTGCGGAGGAGGTCGAGTGGTCGGTCGCCGACGTCGAACTCGCGACGACCCGTGCGCAGCTCGTCATCCTCCCGGCGGTGCTCGACGCGGCGACGGCTCTGTTCGAGGTCGGCGGTGCGAGCGCGGTGGAGACTCCGCGTGCCCTCGACCGCCACTGGCGCAACGCCCGCACCCTCGCCTCCCACAACCCCGCGCGCTTCAAGGCACGCGCCGTCGGCGACCACATCGTCAACGGAACGAAGATCCAGTCCTGGTGGAGCACCGGCGAGGCGTGAGCGGGGCGTCTCCGGTCACCGAGCTTGTCGAGGTGTCCCCGGCTGCCGGGATCGCGCCGCTGACCAGTCAGGCGTTGTACACGTCTCTCCGATACCCCACAGTGACGACCACGACGAGCAACACGCCGTCGTTGATCTCGTAGATGATCCGGTAGTTGCCGACACGGACGCGCATCCCGGTGCGCCCTTGGAGCGCCCGTGCTCCCGGGGGACGCGGCTCCTCGCCGAGGAGGGCGATCGCTGCGCGGATGCGACTCTCGTCCTGACGGTCGATTCTGCGGAGGGCCTTCAGGGCTGCGGGCCGCAGCTCGATGCGGTAGCGACTCATGCCCAGCCGAGGTCGGCTTTCGCCTGTGCCCAGGGGACGTTCTCTCCCTCTTCGGCCATGGCGGCGTCGAAGTTCCGGACGTCCTCAGCAGCTTCGAGCGCCTCCATCATGCGTTCGTACTGCTCTGGACTGATAATCACGGCTTCGGTGTGACCTCGCCGTTCGACGAAGACGGCCTCGGTCCGCGACTGCTTGATCAGATCCGAGAAGTTCGCGCGAGCATCGCTGAGGTTGAACGTCGACATGTCGAAAGTGTACGTTTGGGGCGCTGTTTTGTACATCGAGCAAGCCTACGTGAGTCGCGCGTACGCCGTTTCGGGCTGTGGAAAACCTCAGTCGGTGCCGTTTGGCGAACTCAGGAACCGTCTGTCACGGTGGCTCCTCGGCACGCCCGGCACGGCTTACTGGCCGGCGGAACGGAGGTCCTGCACGAGGCGCGGCGTCTGCCACGTCCCGACCCGGCGCAGCCAGGCGCCCGCGGGGTAGGCGAGGCGTACGGCGAAGTAGTTGACGTATTCGACCACGCCGAACGCCCACACGAACACGGTGAGGGCAGCGATCAGTGGTTGCTCGGGGAACCAGACGACGACGCCGATCAACCCGGCGGCGAGGATCGCGACGTTCAGCACCCGGAACGCGCGGTAGACGCTGGCGAGGGTCGGTGGCATCGTGGCCCGTTCGACCCAGCCCCGGGCGAGGAGCCAGTAGACGCCTGCCTGGACGAGGACGATGAGCAGGGGCGTGAGCGCGGACCAGAGGGACAGCAACTCCCGTGTGCCGTCGAGCCGTGGTGTGAGGACCAGGGCGGCGAACCCGGCGAACACCGCCGCGGCGACCAGCTCGCCGAGCCCGAGGCTCAGATAGCGGCGCCGCAGTTCCGTTCGACGTGCGTCCGACATCCGGCCACCCTACCGAGCCGCGTGCGGCGCTCGCCGAACTGGCCCAACGGGTCCTGACGATTCCCGCGTCGGAGTGGGACGTGCTGCTCGACCGCGTGGTGTCGGATCTCAAGGAAACCGCGGAGCCCGACGCGGTCGGCTCGGCGGCCGGGCTTCGCGATGACCTCCTGTTGCGCTCGGTGACCAGGTCAGCTCGTGACTGCCGCGCGTTCCTCCGCCACCTGCTTCGCCCAGGTGAATAGGTCGACCATCGCACCGTCGACTGTGTCGACGTAGCTCCTGGCGCCGTCGCCGGTGAGGGTGACCGTACCGTCCGCGACGTCCACAGCGAAGGTTCGCAGGGTCACCGTCGCCTCGATGAGCTCTGACGGCGCCCCGATCCGCTGCAGCGTGACATGGGAGTTCGCCTTCCGTCCGCGGGATCCGCTGACGGCAGACGATCCCTGGATCCAGAATGCGATGACACGGACAACCGCGAGATAGTCGCTGTAGGTGCTGCGAACGACCTCCCGAGCCACACGGGTCGAGGTGGTCGATGCGGTGTTCTTCCGGTTGCCCCGCAGCTGCAGCAGGGAGATCGACCGGTAGAACTCGATGAATTCGACGAGCTGCGCTGGCTGCCTGTGAGCGTCGTCGGTTTCGGGTGCGCCGGGCGCTGTCTCTTCCGCGGTGCTCTGGGTGTCTGCTGTTGCGTCAGCTTCTGAGTTCGACTCGCCTGCTTCGTCGAGGTCGCTCGGAGAGGGGGAGTCGTCGGTCTCCTCGGACGTGAGGTTCTGTTCCTGTCTTTCGCGCAGCTTCTCGGCGGCTCTATCGCCTCTGCGTTTCGCACTCGCTCCCCACAACCCGAGTTCTGAGATCTCGTCGATGAACGAGCTGATGGGCTTGCGGAACAGGATGAGTGCGATGACCACCACCGCTGGCCACAGGAGGTCCTTCAACCAGGACTCGGTCCATGTCGAGGCCCACGCGATGTAGTTCGTCCACAAGGTTTCGATCAGGTTCATCGCTCATTCTCCGGTTGTGTGCTGCGGCGGCTGAGAGGGTCGTTGGCTCTGAACAGTAGCGGTGCTGGGGTTGGTGATGGTCCTTCTGTCCGCCGCCGTACCCGCCGCAATCGTGTTCGAGACGAACGCCCCGCCGATTGTGAGAGATCGACGGAGCGTTCGCGCTGTGTCTGCTGTTGCGCAGGAACGTCGTTACTCGGAGTCTTCGAGGTCCATGCTCGACGCGGAGCAGGACGCTGATGCGTAGGCGCCGGTCGAGGTCTGCTCGGCGACGACCTGGCCGTCGACGGTGATCTTGCAGGAGATGTCGCCGGCGTCGTCCGCACCGTTCATCGCCAGCAGGTAGAACGAGCTGTAGTCGAACGCGCCGCCGGCCTTGATGGTGAGCTCCTTCGTGAAGGGCAGCACCTGGTCATTGGCCTGTTCGGTGCCGCTGTTGCCGTCGGTGAACGTCGCGTACGTGATCGACGACGCGGTGGACGCGCCCGTGACCTCGTAGAGCACGGTGACGTCGCGGTCGGCTTCGACGGAAGCCTCGGCCTGCGCTGTCTTGATGCCCTCGCTGACCGCACCCGCGAAGCCCGCGGTGTAGGTGATGGCGAGGATGATGCTGAGGATCATCGCGACGAAGGAGATCGCGGCGCCGGCGATCGCGAGGCCCTTCGACCTGCCCTTGAGGAAGATGGCGATGACGCCGAGCACGAGGCCGACGAACGCGAGGAAACCGGAGACGAAGTTCACGAACGGGATGAACGCGCCCACGAACGCGACCACACCGATGATGAGCGCCGCGAGACCGAGGCCGTTGCCACTCTTCGGTGCTGGCGGCATCTGCTGCGCGTAGGGCTGCTGAGGGGCGGGAGGCTGGTTCGGGTAGGACATGGGTGTGCCTTTCTGCGGTGTGGTGTCGGTGCGTTCGTTCGCGGCTCGACCGGTGGTTCGGAAGGGAAGGAGCGGGCAGGGGGCGTTTCTGCGCCGCCGATGGAAATCGGTGGCGAGTGGTTGTGGGCGGGTCAGTACGTCCCGGTGATGAGGCGTCGGTTCGCGGTGTCGACCTGCGACTGCATGGTGCAGAGGTCGACGATCCACCAGATGACCGCGGCGAGAATCGCGAGGAAGCCGATGCCGATGAAGCTCAGTGCCCAGCCACCCCACCACAGGGCGATGAACCCGATGCCGGCGCCGACGTTCCCGAGGTAGAACTGGTGGGCGCCGACGCCGCCGAGCAGGATCGCGAGGAGGTATGCGGTGCCGCTCTCCTTGAGGGGGCGTGCGTAGGGGATGCCGCCGTACGGCGTCTGCACGTAGGGCGACGGTTGCTGGTAGGCGACCGGCGCGTTCGGCGCAATGTTGGATGCGGGTGCGCTGGTGGGGGTGAATGGAACGATGTCGGTGCGTGCGGCGATGTCCGTGCGTGGTGCGACCGCCGCCGTCCACGCCGAGCCGTCCCAGAACTGCTGTTGCGTCGGGTCGTTCGGGTGCTGGTACCAGCCGGCCGGGATGTGGGCAGGCGGCTGCGGGATGTGTGTCATGGGAGTCTTTCGGAAGGGCAGCAGGAGCCCGGACGAGAGAGTCGGCGGGCGTGGGACGGAGTTGGGGATCACGCCGTTGGGCCCCGGTGACATCAGTCCGTTGTCCGCAACGTGGGGGACAACCTCTTCAATGTAGGGCACCCGACTGAATTCGTGTATTCGGGTTGTCCCTACATCGATCCCGCAGCGATGAAGCGGCCCATCTGCACGGGTTCGTCCGTCGCTGAGCGGCCACAGAACCCCTGCGGCCGGTAGCCTGCAGGAGCGGCGGCGGCACTGCTGAACCGTTCTCGACGCTTCGAAAGGATGCCGACATGGCTGCTTCCTCCACTCTCGCCGTGACGGGGGCGACCGGTGTCGTCGGTGGCCTGGTCGCGAGGGATCTCGCCGAGCGCGGGCTGACGCAGCGGCTCCTCGTCCGCACGCCGGCTAAGGCACCGCAGCTCGACGGGTCGACGGTCCATCAGCTCGGCTATGGCGACAGCGCCGCGGCTCGCACTGCACTCGAGGGTGTTGAGACGCTGTTCATGGTGTCCGCGTCGGAGAGCGCCGACCGTCTCGACCAGCACCGCACGTTCATCGACGCGGCGGCCGAGGCCGGCGTGCAGCACATCGTGTACACCTCGTTCGTCGCCGCGGCGCCCGACGCCGTGTTCACGCTCGCCCGCGACCACTTCGCGACGGAGGAGCACATCCGCGCTTCGGGCATGCGGTGGACGTTCCTGCGCGACAACTTCTACATCGACTTCATGGAGGCGCTCGTGGGGGAGGACGGCGTGATCCGCGGTCCTGCCGGCGACGGGCGAGCAGCGGTGGTCGCGCGCGCTGATGTCGCCAGGACCGCCGCGACCATCCTCGCCGCACCCGGCGAACACGTCGATCGCACCTACGAGCTCACCGGCCCGGAGGCCCTGAGCCTCACCGAGGTCGCGGCGGTCATCTCAGCCGTCCGCGGCAGGGAGGTCTCCTTCGTGAACGAGACCCTCGACGAGGCCTACGCCTCACGGGCCAGCTACGGCGCGCCCGACTGGCAGGTCGACGCCTGGGTGAGCACCTACACCGCGATCGCGAGCGGCGACATGGCCGCCGTCAGCCGCGACATCGAGACGATCACGGGCGCGGCACCCCGCTCCCTCGAGGGCTACCTGCGAGAGACCCCGCGCTGACGATCGTCGCCGCCAACCTCAGCATCCCCTCGCCGCCCGCCCGGTCGCCGGGCTTGTCGAGGCGTGCCCCGGAGGACCGTCGCCACCACACCGTGCGTCCCCTCTATGACGTGTTGTGACGCACCCCACTGGCGCCGTCCAGACCGGCGGTCTTAGCTGTCCGCATGACCCTCCTCACGAACGACGCCCCCACTGTCCCCACCGTCCCCGCATCCTCGCCGGCCGAGCGGGCTGACCGCCTGAATGCCGCCGGCACCTCCTGGTCCGAGCGCATCGCCTCCGCCCCGTCGAGTGCCGCGCTCACCTACCGGGTGTCCGGTTCCGGTGAAGGCTCGGTCGCGAGTGCGATCACCGCGGGCAAGCACCGCTTCATCGTGGACGAGCCGGCAGCGCTCGCCGGAGACGACGTCGCGGCGAGCCCGGTGGAGTTCGCGCTCGGGGCGCTCATCTCCTGCCAGATCGTCGTGTACCGCCTGTATGCGAACGCGCTCGGCATCCAGCTCGACGACATCAGCATCGACGCCGAGGGCGACCTCGACGTGCGCAACCTGTTCGGCATCACCGACGAGGTGCGTCCGGGCTTCTCGACGATCCGCCTCAACATCAGCCTCACCGGCCCCGAGACGGACGAGCGCTATCAGGAGCTCCGTGCCGCGGTCGACGCGCACTGCCCCGTGCTCGACCTCTTCCAGAACCCGACCCCCGTGGAGGTGTCCGTCTCGAAGGTGTAAAGACGATTCTGCTCGTCACTATTACCGATAGTGGCGAGCGGACTCGTCATTGGGTACGTCGGTGGTCGCGCGAGCTGAAGCGACCCTCGCAAGCATCCCCGTCCCGCCCTTGAGTACCCAGCACGAGTCCTCCGATTCTGTGAAGATGCGGCTCAGAAAGCGATGGAAGTACTCGAGTCGGATCCTCTCCGAGACCGTGAGGGAGCCGTCAGCGTCGAACGCTTTGCGCGCTGCAGCGGCGATGGCTGCTTCCACGGCGGCCGGGCTGGAGTAGTGCTCGTCGTTCACCGTTCGGCAGCCGCGTCGGATCGCGTTGCGCTGGTCGCCGTGTCGAGCGCACTCAGGTCCGGAAGCCGGGGCGTGGCGGACATTTTCGCCGCCACGGCGAGCGGGAGCAGGCTCGCGGCGAGTGCAGCGGTGTCGACTTTCGGGAGTTGGTTCAGGTGGTTCGTGAGCGGGAGCAGGCTCCCCGCGAGTGCAGCGGTATCGATCTTCGGGAGCTCACTGAGGTACTGAGCCGTGATGAGGAGGGCGAGACCGGGCATCGCGGACACCTTCCGCGCGAGGTCCTCCATGCTCAGCCCGGCGATCTGCAGGAGTTCTTCGAGCAGCGCATCACCATCGTGTTTGCGATGGCCGTTCCGCTCCGCGAGCGGGGCGAGAAGCTCACTCAGGCGTTCCAGGTCGAGGTCGGTTTGCCGTGCCGCGTCGCGGAGGGCGTCGCCGACGACGCTGAGGTCTTGTCGATCCTCGACCAGGTCGGCAAGAGTGCGCTCGCGGGTCGTCGTGGGAAGTCCATCGCGGACGGTGACATCCTGTGCGGGAAGTGAACGGGTTCGGTAATGGACGTCTGGTCGCTGCGTCTGTTTGCGAGTCGGAGTGGTGAACTCGCTCCTCGTCGCCCGCAGATCTCCGATGCCGTGAAGCCTGCTCGCCGATTCGCCGGAGACGACCGCGGCGTGCGGGTGTTCGTTGAGGCGTTCATATGCGAGTTTCGTCGGTTCGATCGCAAGCCAAGCGGCGCGGAGCGCTTCGTGTTCGTCGCTGGGAGCGCCCGCGTCGCGGTAGACGCCCTGCGCCAGCCGGACCAGGTCGCCTGCCTCCGTGAGGCGACTGAGGTTCATGGGGCTGATTCCGCGCGCACCAGCTTGTGCGGTGGTGGCCATGCCCCATTGGGACTCGGTCACCTCCGCCAGGTTCTTGAGTGCCTCGCGTGCTTTCATGCTTGGATTCTAACGATCTGGGTGTGATTTTCCAAGCTGTGATTCTTGTTTGACGCATATTGTCCCGCGAGCCAGGCCGTCGAATCAGCGGGTGGCTCCGACGCGCGTCAACTGGGGAGACCGAACGATGACACGACGAAGCGCCCCTGACGGATCAGGGGCGCTTCGTCGTTGTGCGACCTCGCGGCTTACGCGTCGCGGTAGCGCTTGGCGTTCGCGACGGCGTCGCGCAGCTGCTCGGCGTTGAAGTCGGGGCCGTAGCCGGGGGTGTCGCGCTGGATGCGCCATCCTTCGGACAGGGCGCCGATGTCGACGGGCTCGAAGCCGAAGGAGTCGATGAGGGCGGCGACGGTGGCCTTCGCTTCGGCGTCGTCTCCGGCGACGATGAGGGCGCGACGGTTCGGGGTGCCTGAGGGCTTGCCCTTGGTGGTGAGGTCGGCGGAGTAGATGTGGTTGAACGCCTTCACCACGTGCGACTCGGGCAGGTGGGCCTGCAGGAGTTCCGCAGTGGTCGTGGTCTCGTCGTCGAGGGCGGCGATGTTGCCGTCGCGCTGCGGGTAGTAGTTGTTCGTGTCGATGACGACCTTGCCGGCGAGCGGGGCGGCCGGGATCGTGTCGATGGCGTGGAGCGGGATGGTGACGATGACGAGGTCGCCGCGTTCCGCTGCGTCCGTGGCCGTGCCGGCGGTCGCGTGCTCACCGAGCTCGGTGACGAGGTCCGCGAGGGTCTCGGGACCGCGGGAGTTGGCGATGACGACGTCGTGGCCCTGGGCGACGGCGAGGCGGGCGAGCTGGGAGCCGATGTGACCGGCGCCGATGATTCCGATGGTTGTCATGGTTGGGGGAACGAAGTGTGTGGTGGATGCATTCCGAGGTCGCGCGCTCTCTCAGCAGACCTGCGGCAACGTATCCGATCGGAAGGAGCGCTCCGGTCGGGTGTTGACCGTCCCCGCCTGATCCTCACTCGCTGGCGGGGGCTCCGAGTTCGTCGGCGATCGAGTCCGCCCAGGCGTCGATGGCAGCCCAGTCTCGGAAGTCGCCCTCGGGCAGTATGTCTCGCACGGCCGGCAGCCACGCGATGACCCGGTCGGCCCCGCGGACCTCGTCGTGGTGGTACGCACCGCGGAACACCTGGGTGCCCTTCGGGTGAAGTCGGTCGGCGAGCTCGGCGAACTGCCGTGGCTCAGCGCCCTTGAGGACGTCCTTCCCCTCCTTGTCGACCGTCTCGGTGCCGAGCGGGCCGCTGCTGAAGAGCCAGGTGGGGTGTGTGGCGAGCACATCGGCGTGGTGCTTCACGAATGCGCGTGCGTCCTTCCGCCAGTTCGACTCGTAGCTCGCGGACCCGACCACGTAGGCGTCGTACGCGTTCGCGTCCGGGACGTGGCCCGCGCGGGTGACGTCGGCCTCGAGACCGCGGCTGCGCAGCCGTTCGCCGATGCGTTCCGCGATGCCCTCAGTCGCGCCGTACTTGCTGTCGTAGGCGACCAGTGCCTTCATGATGTTCCTCCGATTTCGGTGTTCCGCGGTCGTGGCTCGGGGTGCGGCGATTCGTCATGCATGGTCGGGTTTTCCGTGTCGGGTTCCGCCGTTGCCGTCGCCGTCTGCATCGGGATCCCAGTCGGTGCCGGGGTGTCCGTCGGCGTCGGGGTGTCGCTCGGCGTCGATGTCGCGGTTGGCATCCCCACGCCGGTTGGGACCGGTGCCGGCGTTCGATCGGACTCGGACCGCAGGACCCACGGGCGTCGGCGTTGGATCTCCAGCAGCTGCGCGCCCACTCCGAAGCAGACCATCGCGAACCACACCAGGATGTTCAGCCACGGAATCTGCAGGGCGACGATGAGGATGATGCCGCCGACGAGGGACTTCACCACCGGGTGGTGTCGGTCGCGGAACAGCAGCCGACCGAGCCAGTAGGAGCCGTAGAGGAACGTGCTGAAGACCACGACCGTCCAGATCAGCATGCCCGCGAGCGCCAGCGGGGCGCCCACGACGGTGATGAGCAATGCGATCAGCAGGGCCGGGACGGCGATGCACGCCACGAACCCCACAAGCAGTGCTTTCCAGGGCGACGGCACGAGTCGGTCGGTGACCCGTTGCAGGACGCGCGGGACGAGCAGTCCGGCGACCAGGGTGATGAGGCTCAGTGCCACGAGGGCGTAGAGGACGCCGAGTGCCCAGGCGAGGAATGCGGCCCAGGGTGAGATCTCGACGGGCTTCGTCTGGGGTGGTTCCACCTGCGTGACGCTGCCGCTCACGGCACCGTCGGCGATGCGCGCGGTGCTGTCGCTGGTGTAGGTGACGTCGCCGCCGACCGTGCCGTCGATACTGAGCGTTCCGGTGCTGACGACGAGGTCTCGTCCGACGTCGCCGGCGATGCGGATGTCACTTGCGCCTCCGACAAGGTCCTCGCCGAGTGTGCCCGTGTCGCTGACGGTGATCGTCGATGCGAAGACCGTGCTGCTCCGTGTGACGTCGCCGTTGATCGTGACGTTCTGGCCGGCGAGTCGGACGTTGCCGTCCACCGAGCCGTTGACGGTGATGGTCTGGCCTGCGGCGATCACGTCTCCGGTGACGTCGCCGCTGATCGTGATGTCCTGGCCTGCGGCGTAGACGTCGCCGTCGATGGTGCCGGTGACGTCGACGACCGTGCCCGTGTAGAACTGCGGGCCCTCGCGGTCGTCGGTGGCGGCCGTGACCTGGCCGGGTGCGGCCGGAGCGGACCCGGCGGCGGCACCTGTTCCTGCGGTGACGATGAGGAAGCCGGCCGCGAGTGCGGCGCAGACCCGGGCGACGTGACGACGACGTGCTGGAACGCTCATGGCATTCCCTTCGAATCTCGGGGCGCACCAGTGCGATGCGCCGACTGGATCATGCGAACGGGAGGACCGGCTGCTGCGTTGAACTGCCGTGGAGCCCCCGTGGCCCAGTATGCGCAGCCGCGGGAGGGCGGGCGTGGGCCGAACGTCCTACGGGGTGGGGCGCTCACCGGTCACCGAGCTCGTCGAGGTGCGACCCTGCTCTCGAAAACCAGGGCCGCGCGGAGCGCCCCGCCCCTGAACCGTCGCTCGTTGCCGGTCTAGGCCGTCGTCGCTGCGGCGCGCCCGGCCGTCGCCCGGCTCGCCAGCGCGATGGCCAGGATGCCGAGGAGCACCGGCCCAGTGACGCGCACGAGCGAGTCGAGCATCACGAGGAACGGAACGAACAGTGAGACGTTCGACCCTGCGGCAACCGTGACGACCTGTTGGATGATCCAGGAGCCAGTCGTCGCGGCGACCACCCAGAGCGGCACGAGGCTCGCGGCCCGAGGAACGGTTCCCACGCGAGCGATCTGCGTCGCGGCGATGAGGGCGAGGACGAACTGCACGAGCTGGTCGATGTATCCGAAGCTCAGAAACGACTCGGTCGCTGGTGGGACTCTGGCGGCACCGAGGACGAAGGTGGAGATGAGTGTCCAGATCGCCAGGGCGATGAGTGCGATCGTGCCGAACGGGCGGCGCGCGGTGACGCTGGTCGAGCGATTGGCGCCGATCGCGAACAGGACGAGCGCTCCCGAGAACATCAGCGCTGGGATGAGGCCGGCGTCCAGGCCGACGAGCGATTCGAACCGCACGTAGGGGCCGAGCAGCACGGATGCGACGAGCAGCCCGCCGGCGACGTACCAGACGTGCATCGACTCGGTCCGTGGTGCGCTCCGTTGCTCCATGCCGATCAAGTGTACGGAGGGGGTGGATTTGGCCGCTGGCTCGAGACGGTGCCTGTGGAGAACCTACGAAGCCTTGTTGGTCGTCGTGCACCGCGAACCTCACGATTTTGAGTCGGATTCGGCGGGTTAGTGGGCGGTTGTTGATCGTCGTTCGCCGTGTGAGTCTGCGGAAGTCATCATGATCGGGCACCGCTGGTTGAAGGGGCTATTTATGTGGAGCCGTCGGCACAGATCCGGCACGGATGTTGGTCTCTTAGAGGCTGCGCTTCCAAGCGCGAACGGCAAGATTCGCAAGCCGGAGTTGCCGGTCTGCGATCGTTTTCGGCGTCCAGCCGGCCGCCTCCCCGATCTCCTCCGTGAGAGTGAGGCTCGACGCCAGCAGCACAGGCTTCTTCACACTGAACGGCTGGTTGCCGATCGCGTCATTCTCCGACTTCTTCAAGAGACAATGATTGCCGAGTCGATCTACCCATTCGGCTCGGAGGTCGCCCGCGAACTCGGGCCAGGCCGACGCCGTCGCGCGCTTCGGCAGCACGTGCTCGAGGTTCACGGCGTTCTCGTCCGCGTTTGGGACGAGCTCCGGCTCTGCGTCTCCTTGGGACTCGCGCTCAAGCGCGAGCAGGTAATAGCGGCCGATGTTTGTCTTTGGTACGCGGATCGTGGCGAAAGCACTTGCGAACTCCTCGTCGGTAGCAACGATCGCGACCAACGACGCCAGCAGCTCAGATGCGAGCTTGGTTGTACCATTGCGAATACTGATCGCGGCCTCGCAGTACGCCTTCTCTGCCGTGCCACCGCCTATGCCCCCGACGACCAGGCCACGAACTCCCCAGTTGACTGCCAAGCGCAGCGCCTTCTGAGCTTCGCTTCGACGGAAGTGCTGAAGGACGGCGAGCAAGAGCGGACGATTCTGCTCGAGTCCGAGACGATTCAGAGTCTCGATGTTTACCTTGGTTTCGGTCCCCCATCCCTGCCAATAACTGTGCCCCGGGTCGCGCAATGCTGCGTAGAGCGTCGAAGCCTTCTCGAGATCGCCCGAGAACGAGATGGCCTGGGCAGGGCTGACAACTTCGTCTTTGATCTTGCGGTAGAGGTCGCGCTCACGGGTCGCACCATACCTCGAGCTCCAGTACTGCCGAAGGAAAGTGATGAACAGGTCCTGGTCGGTTTCGAGGGCGCCAAGAGCCAGTAGCCACCGCTCGCGAACCTGATCCAGCCCGCCAGCTGCGCCGGATGCCCTACCGAACAAGTAACTCTTAAGGAGATCGGCAAGGGTGAGCTTTGCGCCTCGATCGTTCAGTGTTTCGAAGATTAGGAAGGCGTCAGATTCCGTCGCTACCAAGACGTAGATGACATTCAGGCCCTCCTCGATGAACTTGCGCCAAGCGATAAGGCGCTGCACCCAACTCGAGCCGGCGTTGGCCGCCTCATCGGCCAAGAACTTCCGCAGCTGTTTGTATGCCGCCGCGATCAGCGCATGCGAGTCACGTGTTGGTGCAACCTCCGGGGACCCTTCGATGACGAACTGGCGATAGAACTCATCGTCCTCGGAGTTAAGAGTCAGTCGGGGTATGAAGTCGTCCTCGTCATCCGAGTATGAGTTGAGGAACTCTCGGTTGATGCTGTCGGCACGATTGGTCTCGTGCTGCTCGCGATAGTGGTCGCGCAGCGCCGCGAGGAGGAGCGCTGTGGTTGCCAGCCGCTGCTGGCCGTCGATTACGGTCGCGCGTGAGCCGTCCTCGCTTAGGACTATCGTGCCCATGAAGTGTTCACGCTGCTCACTGTTGAACGCGTTACGGACGTCACCACAGAACTCGTCGACCTGGTCCTTCTCCCATGCGTAGGAGCGCTGATAGAGCGGCACCTTTAGCAAACGCTGTTTGAGCTGGGCACCGATTCCGGCGAGTCCGAAGTCTATTGAGCTAGAAGTCATGTAGTTCCAATCGCGCGTGGCCTTGCCCGACTCTAGCGTTGGGATTCAAACCCCGTGTGATCTTCCGTGGCCGTGCTCACGGCGCTGGCATCACGCGACATTAGAGATCTCTACCGCCCGTGTGGCGTGCGCGTCGGGCGAGGAGCACCAAACCGGAGCGCAGCGAAGACGGACGCGCCGCAGCCCCGACGAAGAAGCGCAGCCGGCGGTTGGGCTGCGCCGTAAGCCGGAGAGGAACATGCCTAGAACTTCCTCTGCACCGGGAGTGGCAGAATCGGGTTGGTCGCGTCTCCAGACACCTTCTCGGCACAACGATCCGCGGTACGCGTCGTCTCGCGTTGCTCACGTAGCGACCGGGAACGTTCACATGCCGCGGAGTCGGAGCATGGGATTCAGACGGCGAAACCAGCGCTCACCAAGGAAGAGCAAGACCCCACCATGTAGAAGCTAGGTGGGGTTTAGTGGCTCCGACGGGCGTGGATCCCGTGACCTCACCTATTCGGTCGTGCGCTTGCTGTGCCTGTACCTCACGATTATGAGTCGTGCGCTTGCACCTAGTGAGTGGAGCGACCGACTCGTTAGGCTCGGGGCATGACCGACGATATCCCACTCGCCCGCCCCGACGACGCGTTCCCTGGTCACATTTTCGATGTGCTCGGTGTGCCGCCGCTGCCGTTCGATGAGCGCATCGGTGGTTCGGTGATGGTGGTCGAGAAGCGTCCGGGGGACGGTCCGATCACGATCATGACGTCGGGGGTGTCGCGCATCGAGACTGAATCGGGCGAGCGGGTTGAGCTGGCGGTCGAGGTGGTCGACGGTCAGCAGGGCGCGGCGTTCGTCGCGCTGCGCTTTGTGTGTGACGAGATCGCGATGAACCGTCGGGTTCCGCCGGTGCTCGCGCCGTGGCGCAACGGGACGCCCTTCCTCAAGGGGACGGCGATCTCGGCACTGGTCGTGTCGCCGTCGCGGTGGGGTGCGTCGTTCGACGAGATCCGAGGTGAGGGCGGGAAGCTCGTCGGGTACGTGCGGACGTTGCGGATGCTGACCGACGGCGAGGCGGCAGTGGTGTCTGAGCGTGGGTGGGATGCGTTGGTTGCGGCGGTGGGGTCCGTGGATGCGTTGCTGGATGTCGAGCGGGCGGAGCGGTGAGTCATCGGATCGACCTCTGATCTGTGCCTCGTTCACCGGACGGTCGTGGCCCTTATGTCGGCGGCACCACCTAGTCTGAACGGGTGGACAACGTGACATCGATCGACGCGGCGAAGCCGAAGGTTCTTGAGTTCTTCGCAGGTATCGGGCTCGCGCGGATAGGGCTTGAGGCCGCTGGGTTCAAAGTCACCTGGTCGAACGATTACGAGGCCGACAAACGATCGATGTACCAGACTCATTTTCGCGACCCCCAGGGCTCACACGAGTTCCGACTCGGCGATATTGGCACTGTCTCCGTCGATGAGCTCCCTCAGGATGCCGCCCTCGCATGGGCTTCGTCACCGTGCACCGATCTCTCGCTTGCAGGCGGTCGTGCAGGGCTCGCAGGCAGTGAGTCGGGAACGTTCTGGGAGTACATTCGTCTCCTCGGGGAGCTCAAGGATCGCGGTGTCTTGCCGCCGGTCGCGGTTCTGGAAAATGTCGTCGGGCTGGCCACTTCCCATGGTGGAGATGACCTCGTCGCTGCGATCACCGCGTTCAACGACCTCGGCTATTCGGTTGATGTGTTGGCCATCGATGCGCGCCGGTTCGTCGCGCAGTCGCGACCGCGTCTGTTCCTCATTGCAGTTGTCGATCCACGCGATGACCCCGAGGGGATCTCCGAGTTGAGGCCAGATTGGCTGCAATGGGTCTTCGACGATACGAAGTTGCGGACGCACAGAACGAGTTTGCCAAGCGCTCCTGCGGTGAAACTTTCTGGCTTCGGTGACCTAACGGAACGCATGGCGCATGATGACGAGCGATGGTGGGATACGGATCGCACCGCACGTTTCGTGAACTCGCTCTCGCCCATGCAGCTTGCTCGTGTAACCGAGATGCAACTTGCTGAAGGCATTCGATTCCGCACCGCCTATCGGCGCACTCGCAACGGAATTGCGGTGTGGGAAGTGCGGCCAGATGATGTCTCTGGTTGCCTTCGAACTGCGCGCGGCGGTTCTTCAAAGCAGGCGGTTGTCTGTTTGGGCGACGGCCAGCTCAAAGTGCGCTGGATGACACCGCGTGAGTATGCACGGCTCATGGGTGCCGATGAATACGTGCTCGATGGGGCAAGAACGAATCAGGCTCTTTTTGGCTTCGGCGACGCTGTGGCGGTGCCGGCAGTGAGCTGGCTCGCCCGGAACTATCTCATCCGTGCGGTCCGAGGCGAGTTCGCGAACGTTGCCGTTGGAACGGAGATTGCGCATGGGTAGCCGCGGAATAGCGTCGTACAACGAACCAGAAGGTGCGCTGCCCGCGAAGAAGTCGATGCCAACACCGTTCGTCCGATACTTTCGATCGCTGCTGAGCGATGCGCTGAAGGTGACAGACGCGGAGAGTGGGAAGCGGCTGGGCTCTTGCATCGGCGCATACGCGTTTTACGACTACGACGGTGAACCCATCTACGTGGGGCAGACGACTGAGTCCTTTGGAACCCGAATCGGGCGTCACCTGACAGGCCAGCGGTCGGACACGCTCGCCTATCGCATCCTCGACCCGTTCGAGGTTGCGGAGATCGAGCTCTGGCCGATGGAGTCCGTGCGGGGGTTTCCGAAGGCGGAACGTCGCGAGCAGATCGACGCCCTTGAATATTCCGTGTACCTAGCAGCGATTGAGTCTTCCCGCTACCGAGCGATTCTGAACGAGAAGATTCCGCCCGTGTCGCCGCGAATCGAGATCCCGAGTTCATACCGCTTCAACCTCATCGATGCAGAGCTGCGCGAGGAGCGAGAGCACCCCGACGTTCGTATTGCTCGTCGCGCCGAGACGCTTTCGCGCGTAGCCGCCGTAGCCCACGAGCGTGGGGAGGTGTCCGTCGGTCTTCGGCGAGTCATCGTCATTCAAGCCGTGAGACTCGCTGACTTGGCGGCGGCGCGACTGGCATACGCAGAAGGGCGTCGTCGGCCCGATCCCAGCGCGATGAACATGCACGCACTCGTGGGCAATGTGATGGCCGAGTTTGGCGACGACGACGAGGAATGAGGGCCCTGACCGCCTTTCGCAGGTCGAACTGGGACATCAGTTCAGCCGGTGGCGCTTCGGAAGCCGGAGTTCACGCTCTGCGCCCTATGGTCGCGTCGGCTATAGTCAACCGCTCAACTGCACAGTATTCCGATTTGCCTCGCCGCGACGTAGCCGAGCGAGGATCATTCCTGGCTACGTCCGAGCTCGGGACCCTTTGTGGGGAGTCGGTGGTCGCTCCGAATGAGCGGAGGGTAAGCGGTATCTGAGGAAGCCACGATTATTCGACACGCTCACACGAGTCTGTCGCAAGAGATTGGCCTCACTGTTTCGGTCCTGCGTCCTGGGTGACTGAACGTGCCCCTCGATAAGCACATCCGCCGCCCCACGCAACCGCGCCAACACTCCCGCAACAGCAACCCGCGCGAGCGCATGCGGCCGTGCGAGCACGTCGATGTTGCGCGCGATGCGCACATCCTCCAGGGGCACGAGCACCAGTCGCGGATCCGCCCGCGGTGCCGTGTAGCGCGGAAACAGCGCCAGCAGCTCGCCCCCCACGATGAGTGACGCCGCCAGGTGGTAGTCGTTCACGCGGTGCGCGCGCTGGAACCGCACGCCAGCCGTCGCCTCCACGACGCCCAGCGCCACGTCGGGCGCGAAGCCCGCGTGCGCCGCGATCCACGACTCGTCCGCGAGCTCTGCCGCCGACACCGACGACCGTCCGGCCAGTGGGTGGTCCGCGGACATCGCGACGTCGAACGGCTCACTCAACAGCGTCGTCACCGACAGCTGCTCCGACGGCCACGGCTCGTCATGGTCCATGCGGTGTGCGATGACGAGGTCGTACTGGTCGACGAGCGCCGCGAACTCCGGCTGAGCCACGTCGTGCTCACCGAAGACCAAGCCAGGCGAGGACGACGAACCAGACGACGAACCAGACGAAGAACCAAGCAACCCCGGCAACAACGCCTGCCCCGCACTCTGGAACGCCGCCACCCGCACCCGCGCACCGGCGTCGTCGCCATACTCGCGCACCGTCTCCGCCGCGCGATCGATGAGCGTGTGCACCGTGCCGGCCATCTCGGCCAACGCCAAGCCCGCCTCGGTCAGCCGGATCTCCCGCCCCACCCGATACGTCAGCGCGACACCCATCTCGCGATGCAGCGCGGCGAGCTGCTGCGAGATCGCCGGCGCCGTCACATGCAGGTGCCGCGCGACGGCCGCGATCGTTCCGCGCTCCGCGAGCTCGCGCATGATCCGCATCTGAGAGAGATTCATCAGCTCAAGCTAACTGGTTACGTCGAAACCCTCAATATTCATGACTGATCATCGCGGCTACCGTGAGTGCCAGGACAGCGCAACGTCGCCCGTCCGCGAGAGCCCGACAGCACGTCGCAGCAGCACCAGCACAGGCCAGCACCACCGGCCAGCGCCGCACGCACGACCCGCCGCCAGCCCTCGCCGCCCAACGCAGGAAGGACCACCGATGCTCGCCCTCTGGAAACGACCCGACACCGCCGGTTTCGAACTCGTCGAGCGCGACATGCCGTCCATGGGCCCCGACGACGTCCTCATCCGCGTGCACCGCACCGGCATCTGCGGAACCGACCTCCACATCCAGTCTTGGGACCCATGGGCCGCCGGCGCCGTCGACGCACCACTCGTCCCCGGCCACGAGTTCTACGGCGAGGTCGTCGAAGTCGGCAATCGTGTCGAGGGCATCGACATCGGCGCACCAGTCTCCGGCGAAGGCCACCTCGTCTGCGGCACGTGCCGCAACTGCCGCTCGGGCCGCCGCCACCTTTGCCGCCACACCCGCGGCCTCGGCGTCAACCTCGACGGCGCCTTCGCCGAATACGTCGTGCTCCCCGCTTCCAACGTGTGGGTCCACGGCCCCCAGGTCACCCCCGACGTCGGCGCCCTCTTCGACCCCCTCGGCAATGCCGTCCACACCGCCCTCAGCTTCCCCATCCTCGGCGAAGACGTCCTCATCACCGGCTGCGGCCCCATCGGCCTCATGGCGATCGCCGTCTGCCGGGTCGCCGGAGCTCGCAACATCGTCGCCACCGACGTCGTCGCCGACCGCCTCGAGAAAGCGCTCGCCGTGGGCGCAGACCGCGTCGTCGACGTCTCGAAGGAACGCGTCGCCGACGCCCAAGCCGCCCTCGGCATGCTCGAAGGCTTCGACATCGGACTCGAGATGTCCGGCCAGGCCGCCGCCGCGAGCGAACTCATCGACAACCTCAACACCGGCGGCAAGGTGGCGCTGCTCGGCCTGCCGTCGACGAACATCGAGATCGACTGGACCAAGGTCATCACCCGCATGATCACCATCAAGGGCATCTACGGTCGCGAGATGTTCGACACCTGGCATCACGCCAGCGCCATGGTCGACCACAGCCCCGAACTCCGCCACGCACTCGAATCGCTCGTCACCGCCCGCTTCCCGCTCGCGCGCTGGGAGGACGCCTTCGATGCCGCACGCGGGGGAGCGGCCGGCAAGGTGCTCATCGACTGGACCGACGCCCGCGACGTCGTCATCACGGGCGTCATCGACGAGACCGCCAGCCCGGCGCTCGACGCAGCAACCGCAGCCTGAGCGGCCCCGCAGGCCACAACGACCCACCGCCCACTCGACCCCGAGGAGACGACATGTACGGCACCATCAAGACCCAGCTGCGCGACCAGCTCGACCGCATCGAGGCCGACGACCTCACCAAGCACGAGTTCGCGATCACCTCCCGGCAGGGCAGCCACGTCACGATCGACGGGCGCGAGGTCCGGAACTTCTGCGCCAACAACTACCTCGGCCTCGCCAACGAGCCGTCCATCGTCGACGCTGCGAAGCAGGCCCTCGACGACTGGGGCTACGGCCTGGCGAGCGTCCGGTTCATCTGCGGCACCCAGCAGATCCACCGCGACCTCGAACAGGAACTCAGCGCCTTCCTCGGCACGGAGGACACCATCCTGTTCTCCTCCTGCTTCGACGCCAACGGGGCCGTGTTCGGCGCCCTGTTCGACGAGCACGACGCGATCATCTCCGACGCCCTCAACCACGCATCGCTCATCGACGGCATCCGCCTCAGCAAGGCCCGCCGCCTGCGCTACCGCAACCGCAACATGGCCGACCTCGAGCAGCAGCTGCTGAACACCGCCGACGCGCGCCGCACCGTCATCGTCACCGACGGCGTGTTCTCGATGGACGGCTTTTATGCTCCGCTCGACGAGATCTGCGACCTGGCCGACAAGTACGGCGCGCTGGTGCTCGTCGACGACTCGCACGCGGTGGGCTTCGTCGGCCCCGGCGGGCGCGGAACGCCCGAGCTGTTCGGCGTGCAGGACCGCGTCGACATCCTCACCGGAACCCTCGGCAAGGCACTCGGCGGCGCATCGGGCGGGTATGTGAGTGCGAAGCAGGAGATCGTCGACGTGCTGCGGCAGTCGGGCCGGCCGTATCTGTTCTCGAACAGCCTTGCGCCGTCGCTGGTGGCCGGAGCACGTCGGGCGGTCGAGCTCGCGGCATCGGGCGACGAGCTGCGCGAAGGACTCTTCCGCAAGGCCGACCTCTTCCGCGAGCGCATGACGGCCGCGGGCTTCCGTCTGCTGGAGGGTTCGCACCCGATCATCCCGGTGATGTTCGACGACGAGCAGCAGTCCGTGCGAGTTGCCGCGCGCATGTTGGAGCAGGGCATCTACGTGATCCCGTTCAGTTTCCCCGTCGTGCCGCGAGGCGAGGCCCGCATCCGCGTGCAGATCAGTGCGGCGCACAGCGAGCAGGACATCCTCGACTGCGTGGACGCGTTCGTCGCGGCGCGGGGGTAGCTGCCGCCGCACTATCGTCGAGCCATGCGCAACTCGATAGGGGAACGGCGATGAACGTCGGTCGCTTCATGCTCGGCGGTGTGTTCTTCATCCTCGCCGGGGGATTCGCCTTCGTGTTCAGGGCGCGGGTTGCCGCGTTCTTCGATCGCTTCAACGCTCAGCTTCCCGGCAAGCTCTCAACGGGCAAGCCTTCACCGCCCGCCGCGTTGATCCTGCCGTCCATCGCCAGCATCGTGATCGGCGTGGTGAACGTCGTGCAGTCGTTCCCCTGATCGCGGTTTCCGCAGCGGGGTCGGCCTCAGTCGCGCTGCTCGATGAGGGTGAGCTGCGTTCCGTCGGGGTCGATCAGGAACCCCGCGCGCAGACCCCAGTCCTGCATGCGCACCGGGTGGAGTCGCGGGGCGCCGGTCGTCGCGACGGGTACGCCCGATGCCGCCATTGCACCGTAGAGCTCGTCGACGTCGGCCACCCGCACGCAGCACATGAAGTTGCTCGCGAGCGGGTCGAGGTCTAAGAAGGGGAAGAACTCCAACTGCACGGAGCCGCGGGTGAGGATCATCCAGCCGTCGTCGCGGAACTCGCACGCGAAGCCGAACCCCGCGTAGAACCCCTCGGTCGCGTCGAAGTCGCGTGACGGGAGGTTCGGCGTTGCGCGATCCGGGTGGCGGGTGGGTGACATGCGGCCATGCTTCCACCTCGGCGCCGATGCGACAACGCTCCGCTCAGAGCCGCGCGCTGAACACCCAGCGAATCGACCCGTCCGATCCCCGATCGTCCTCGACCCGTCGCAGACCGATATTCTCGGCGATCCGCTGCGAAGCGATGTTGTCGGGGTTGATGATCGCGACAAGCTCAGATGCTCCGGCATGGTCGCGCGCGAAGTCCCGGCACGCTGCGGCGGCCTCGGTCGCGAACCCGCGCCCCTGGTGGGCGATCGTCACGTGGTAGCCGACCTCGAGGCTGCTCACGCCGTTGACCTGCTGCCAGGTGAGCCCGCAGTCGCCGACAAACTCGCCGTCGAGCGTCTCAATGATCCACAGCCCGAACCCGTAGCGGGCGTAGTTGTCCTCGTTCCAGGCGATCCACGCGGCCGCCTGCTCGCGTGTCTTCGGCGCCGGGTAGAAGGCCATCGCCTCCGGGTCGCCGAGCAGGGCCGCCATCGCCTCCGGGTCGCCGAGCAGGGCCGCCATCGCGTCGAGATCCGCGAGGGTCATCTCCCGGAAACGAAGCCGAGAGGTGGGTGCCGGAAGCATGCAATCACGCTACTCGCCGCTTCGGCTCTCGCGGCACTGCGCAACGCTCGGGGCATGTCGTGCAGAGCGTGCCGCGAGAGCAGAGCAGGGCCCGGCACACGGGCAGGTGCCCGGAGCCACCGGCCCCGGTCAGACCACCCGGATAGGGTGGGGCTGTGCCTGACAACGACGACTTCACCGCCCGATACGAGCTCCGCGAGTTCCCCGCCGCCCTCGGCGCCGATGGCGAGCCCGCCCCTGAGACCGCTGCATCGCTCGCCCAGGTCGGCTTCGGATTCCACGAGCCGAACCCGAAGCCCGGTGCTTTCAAGCGCATCGCAGAGGGGCTCGCTGCTGACGGCGTGACGCTGCTCGGCGTCTACCTCCGTGAGCCCGTGGCGGGGTCCATCGACGAGACCTGGCCGGCTGGTACCTTCGCGTGGTTCTCAAAGGCCCTCAGCTGGGGCGACGGCACCACCATCGACACGCAGGCGATCTCCGACGTCACCGTCCGCCCGACGGAACGCCGCCGTGGCATCCTCCGCCGCATGATGACGCACGCCCTCGAACGCGGCGCCGCCGAGGGGTTCGCGCTCGCCGCCCTCACCGCGAGCGAGGGCACGATCTACCGGCGCTTCGGCTTCGGCGTCGCCATCCGTGAGCGCGACATCACCGTCAAGCGCGCGCGGGCACTGCCGTTCCTCACGCCGACCACCGGTGTCGTGTCGGTCGTCACCCCCGAGTCCCTCAGTGAGAGCGGCGTCGGTCGTCGCGTGTTCGACCGCTTCACCGAGCGCTCGATCGGCTCCATGGTGCGCAACACGGCCACGTGGCCCTTCGTGCTCGGGCTGCGCGGACGCGACGGCGAGCCGGTGCGGAACGTCCGCGCCGCCGTGCACCGTCCGTCTGCTTCCGGCGAGGCCGACGGCTACGTCACCTGGCGGATCGCCGAGCGCCCTAGCGGCCAGACGGCGGTCGAGATCATCGACCTCGTCTACGCGACGGATGCCGCCTACTTGTCGCTCTGGGAGTTCCTGCTCTCCATCGACCTCAACGACCTCGTGAAGTACCGCGGTGCGCGCCTCGACGATCCGATCGTCACGGCGCTCGCCGACTCCCGAGCGTTCGACATCGATCACGAGGAGGACCACGTGTGGCTGCGCGTCCTCGACGTGCCGGCGACGCTCCAGTCGCGCCCCTACGCTGCCGACGGCTCGCTCACGATCGAGGTCGTGGACGCCCTCGGCTTCGCGCGCGGCACCTACCGCCTCGATGTGAACGATGGTCGCGGTCAGGTGGAACGCATCGCCGACGGCTCCGACGCCGACATCGTTCTCGACGTCGCCGAACTCGGCGCACTGCTGCTCGGTTCAGTCTCACCGGTGACGCTCGCCGCATCCGGGCTGCTGCGGGCAGGCGACCCGGCGTCGGTGCTCACGCTCCGGTCCATGCTCACACCGGCGCGCACGCCGCACGGGATCACGTACTTCTGAGGTCGTTCGGGGCGGCGCAGAATTCAGGGAATCTTGCGGACCGACCTATGGAATCGCGCGATTCCTAGCGGGCTTCGGACATTGGGGCGTGAACCGTTCAGAATTCCCTGAATTCTGGACACCCCCGAGGAGCAGGGTCCCGTCAGCCCCGGCGCATGCTCCGCGCTGCGAACCCGTCGAGCGCGGCGAGTACCAGGGGCGCAGACCACAGCCGATTCCGCTGACGTGACGTGCCGACTCGCAAGACGCCACGATCCACGAGTGTGTCGAGGGCGCTGAACATGGTGCGGTCGGAGACGTCGAGGTGTTCGCGCACCACCCGGCTGTTGAGGACGGGGTGCTCGAGTGCGAGCGCAGTGATCCGGTGCGCGGCGGAGTCTGAGCGGACGCCGACGAGCGCTGCGCGCCAGTCCGCCTGAATCCGTTCGATGTCCGCCACGAGCGTGCGCCCGTTTCCGATCGCCAGAAACGCGCCGTCTGCGAAGACGCGCAAGATCGGCTCGACGCGCCCGGCGCGATAGCTCGTCAGCGCAGCGAAGTAGGCGTCGCGCTGTTGCAGGATTCCTGCCGAGATCGGCACGGTGACCCCGCGGGTCAGCCCGGTGCGGCGCAAGGCGGCCTGGACGAGCGCCCGGCCGGTTCGTCCGTTGCCGTCGGGGAACGGGTGGATCGTCTCGAAGTGTGCGTGGGCGATCGCGATCGCAGCCAGCGGCAAGGGGGCCGGGCGGAGCGAATAGGCGATGAAATCGTCCATCGCGGCGGGGACGCGGTCGTGGTGGGGTGGGACGAAGTCGGCATCGTGCGGGCTGTAGTTCCCTCCGCCGATCCAGACCTGCTCGCCGCGATAGCGTCCGGTGATCTCGGGTGCAGAGGCTCCGAGCAACTGGTGCTGCATCGCGATGATCCTCTCGTTCGACAGCTCGTCGGACGCGTCGAGAGCGGCTTCCAGCGCGCGGACGTTCGCGAGGATGAGTGGTGCGTTTCCGGTGTCGCGCTCGTCGAGCTCGGCCTCCGCGATCGCCTTCGCGCTGCTCGTCAGATTCTCGATCTGTGAGCTCGATGCTGATTCGCTCCGCAGCAGGATGGATGAGAACGGGGCGGTGATGTGTCCGACCTCGGTGTCGAAACGGACGATCAGCTGTTGTGCCTCGCTCAACTCGTCCACCAGGTCGTCGTCGATGTCGATGTCGAGGCCCGAGATCGGGGGAGTGATCGCGGCCCGGTACGGCTCGCGGAGCAGATCACGTTGCCGTTTCGGGAGTGCGTCGGGCGAGATTCGTGACTGCCAGGGCAGGCTCTCGTGGGTGATCGCCGTCGTCATGTCAGCCTCCGTTCCCGCGTTCAACCTTCACTTGGAATCTCCTTAGTGAAGTTTAGCCCACTAAAGTTCACTAAATGCAGTGCCTGATGACCTCGGGGTTGAGACGTTGCGAGTCCCCCGTCAGGGGTTCATCACGGAGTGCGTCCTGGCTACACTGGCCGGGTACGGACGTCGAACGAAGGAGTTGGAACATCATGACCGTGAAGCCTCGCAAGACCCTGATCGGGTTCGCAGCCGCCATCGCCCTCGCCGCTGGCGGGCTCCTCGCCACCGCGGCACCGGCCCAAGCTGCGGGCTACACGTACCTGTACCCCACCGATTTCAGTTCGTACTCCGCCTGCAACACGAAGCGTCTGACGATGAACTCCTCGTGGACGAGCGCAAGCCAGTGCTTCACCATGACGGACACCGGCAAGGTCGTCTGGAAGTTCTCCGTCTCGGTGCGCTCCTAAGGGCTACGGCCTCTCTCCGGTGGTCCCGGGTTCTGCTCCCGCGAGGCGCTCTCGCAGGAATTCGACCACGCGACGCCGCGCCTCGAAGGCCGGATGACCGTCGCGTTCACGGACCTCGCCCGTGAGCACCGAGTGGGCGGTCTTCGAGAAGCCACCCGGGTTGCCGGGTGAGGAGTCGAGCTCGATGACCTCGAACGCGTCGCCGAGTCGCGCCGCGATGGTCGCGAACCGTTCGCGCGGGACAGCCCGGTCCTCGCTGAACCGGAGTCCGAGCGCACACACCGATCCCGCAGCGGCACGGGTGGCGACCGCGTCGAACTCGCCAGGGGACATCCCCGGGTCGATCCGTCTGGCACGGCTGATCGGGAACGGCGTCGACGGCTGACTCATCACCGATGCGAGCACGCTGTCGTCCACCGCTGCGGCCAACGCGAAACCGCCCGTGAAGCACATGCCGATGACGCCGACCCCAGCGCCCGGTGTGCGGGTGTTGAGGTCGGAGGCGAGCGCACGCACATGGTCGGCGATCGGCCGGTGCGCGCCGGTCGCGAACGCCTTGAACTCCGCCGACACGCACACCTTCGAGACGCTCCCGAGGATGTAGCCGGTGCTCGTCTCGCGACCGGGCGTGCCGAACGGCGACGGGATCGACACGGTGAAGCCCTCGGCGACGAGATGTTCTGCCAGCCCGAGCACCTCCGGTGTGAGGCCCGGAAGCTCGGGGATGAGTACGACGCCCGGCCCAGATCCCTTCTCGAAGCGGTCGTGCGTCACACCGCCGCCGGTGAACGGCGTCCGGATCCAGTCCGTGAGGTCAGCGCGAGGCGCGATGTCGGTCATGTGGGGAGCGTAGTCCTCGGAACCGTGCGCGACGGCGACGCCCTGCCGAGCGCCGCCGTCGCTCGCGTCACCCCCAGAACACGGTCAGTGAATCAGCCAATGCGCGACCCTGGGCGAAGCCGGCGCGCGCCGCGGGTACGCGCGTCGTCGGGATCATCATGTTCGGGCCGAACGCGTCCAGCGACGCGGCGTCCGGCAGGACCGTCTCGACGCGGCTGCCGCCTACCTGCAGTTCTTCGACCTGCACGGCGAGCTGCAGGCCCCACTCGAGCGGTGCGCGCGTGCGACCGCCGAGCGGCGACAGGACGAGGACCCGCTCGGAGCCCAGGGCGAGGTCGGCGTTCTCGCTCGAACGCCGGTAGCCGCCGTCGATGTAGCGATCGTCGCCAATGAGGTACGGCGCACCGCCCGAGGTGCTGGCAGCGACGGCGTCCACGAGATCGACCCCGTCGCTCCCGTCGAATTCGATCGGCTCAGCCGTGCGGGCATCGACCGCGGTGAGCAGGAGGCGCTGCTCGGTCGGCCAATCGCGGTTCGGGAAACGGGCCCCGACGATCTCGCGCCACCGAGCCGAGGCCTCTGGCGTGGTTCCGAGGGCGAGTGCCGACGCTGCCAGGCGGCGTCGCATGTCCTCGGGGCCCGACGATGAGGCGATGACGTCGTTCGTGCGCTGCAGGTGGTCGACCATCGGGCCAGCAGCAGCAGCACCGCCGTCAGGGCGGGAACCCGTGAGCGGACGTCCGTCGGCTGGGCGCACCGGTGGCTGCTGCGACCCCGCGTCGAGGATGTCGGCCAGGAGCCGGTCGGGGCGTGCGCCGGCGAGTTGCGCGGCCGCGGTCGCACCCGCCGAGGTGCCGATGACGAGATCGGCGTCGGTGACGTCGAGACCGCCGTCGAGGAGCCCGGCGATGATGCCGATCAACCAGGCGTTGCCGGCCGAACCGCCACCACCGAGGACGAGTGCGCGGCCGCGCAGCCGTGTCGACGTGTCGGAGGAGTGTGAGGAGGAGGAATTGTCCATGGGAGTCGCCTTTCGCGATGAGCTGGCGAGCGCTCCCGGCTACGACGAGGTCAGTCGCGCGATCGTGTGCTGCGGGGAGCGCCCAGTGCGGGTACTGCGTTCATGGGGCTCACCTCCAACGGTCGAATCACGATCGGCATGACGGTAGCACGACGGGCCAGTGAGCGCACCACCCACTGTCGACCGTTCCGGGCACGTGCCCGGAACAGCACGTTTCACATGCCACTCATACGATCCGTGCGTCCGCTCACCTGCCGTTCACCTGCGCGTCACGTCCGATCCTCCGGGCGGCAACCCGGCGCCGATGGAATCGAAGGGACCCCCTGCACCCCTTTTCCTCAGGAGATCCATGCCCACGCTCAGACGCGTGTTGACGATGACGGCAGCGTGCGCCATCGGCGCAACCGCCCTCATCGCCGCACCAGCAGCCGCCATCGCCGACCCGGACCCGTCAGCAGCAGGCGGCATCCGCATCAACGAGGTCGAATCGTCCGGGGGCACGCCCGGCGACTGGATCGAGTTCACGAACACCGCCTCCACCGCCGTCGCCCTCGACGGCTGGATCGTCCGCGACAACAAGGACGACAGCGTCTACACCTTCCCCGTCGGCACGACGGTGGAGCCCGGCGCCTTCCTCGTCGTCGAGGAGGACGCGCTCGGCTTCGGCCTCGGCAAGGAGGACTCCGTCCGCCTGTTCGACCCGAGCCTCACCCTCGCCGACGACTTCTCGTGGACGCAGCACGCCCAGGTCACCTACGGCGTCCTCGCCGACCGCTCCGGTTGGTCCGAGACCACCCAGTCCACCAAGGGTGCGGCGAACGTCTTCGCGGCCCCCGAGGTCCCGACGACACCGGGCGAGATCCGCATCAACGAGATCGACTCACAGCCCTCCGACTGGGTCGAGTTCTTCAACCCCGGCACCGAGGCCCTCGACATCTCCGGCTATGAGATCCGCGACAACTCCGACGACCACCGCTGGCAGTTCCTGCCCGGCACGTCGATCGCGCCCGGCGAGTTCCTCGTCGTCGAGGAGTCGACCATCGGGCTGTCCGGCGGTTCCGAAGTTGCCTTCCGCGACCCGATCGGCATCGGCAGCGCCGACGAGATCCGCCTGTTCGACGCGAGCGGCACGCTGCTCGACCGCTCCGGCACCTGGTCTGGTCACGCCGCGATCGACGGGGACTTCATCTCGGCGACGCTCGCCCGCTGCCCCGACGGTGAGGGTTCGTTCACGCTCGCCCGCATCACGAAGGGCGCCGCGAACGACTGCGTGCTCCCGAACATCGCGATCAACGAGATCGAGTCGAACGGTGACGCCACCGACTGGGTCGAGATCGTGAACCTCGAGCAGACGGCCGTCGACATCTCCGGCTGGACCCTCATGGACAACGACCCGGTCGGTCACGCCGACCAGACGACTCCGCTGCCCGCCGGCACCGTCCTCCAGCCCGGCGCGTACTTCGTGTTCGACCAGAACGTGGACTTCGTCTTCGGCCTCGGCAACGGCGACACCACCACCGTGCGGAACGCCGCCGGCACCACGGTCGTCGAGCAGGCGTACGCGGCGCACGCCGACGGTGTGCTCGCACGCTGCCCCGACGGCACCGGCGAGTTCGTCGACACCGCCGTCTCCACCAAGGGCCTGCGCAACGCGTGCGGCAACCCCGTGCGCATCAACGAGGTCGAGTCCGACGGCGGATCGCCCGACGACTGGATCGAGCTCGTCAACCCGACCGCCTCTGTGCTCGACGTCGCCGGCATCGTCGTGAAGGACGATGACGACACCCACGCCTACGAGATCCCCGCCGGCACCACCATCGCGCCGTCCGGCTACCTCGTCATCGAGCGCGCTCAGCTCGGCTTCGGTCTCGGCGGCGGCGACACCGTCCGTCTCTTCGAGGGCGACGCGCTGCTCGACTCGACCACCTGGGGCGAGGGTCACGCGGCAACGACCTGGGGTCGCTGCCCTGACATCACGGGCACCTTCGCGGTGACCGCCGAGGCGACCAAGGGTGCTGCGAACCTCTGCGCAGGCGAGATCCCCGTTGGCGCCTGGCCCGGCTCGCCCGACGTGACCGTCATCGACGATGCGCCGATGTTCCTCGAGGACAGCTCCGGCCTCGACACCCAGGTCACCGACCAGGGCGCGTTCCTCTGGGCGGTCGACAACGGCACCGGTTCGTTCTGGAAGCTGGCCATCGCGGCCGACGGGTCGGTCTCCTTCGCCGACGGCTGGGAGGCCGGCAAGCGTGCGCGCTTCCAGAAGGACGCCTCCAACCCCTCCGCTGCGGGCCCCGACACCGAGGGCATCACGGTCGACGGTGACGGCTGGGTGTACCTGGGCGTCGAGCGCGACAACAGCGTCAAGGGCGAGACCCTGAACGCGGTGCTCAAGATGGATCCGAACGCCGCGGGCCCCGACGTCGTCGCCACGCAGGAGTGGGACCTCACGTCCCTCCTGCCGACCGTGGGCGCGAACCTGGGTGTCGAGGCTGTCGAGTGGGTGGCAGACGGAGACCTCGCCGGCAAGCTGTTCGACGACACCACGAAGACGACCTACGACCCGGCCGACTACCCGGGGCACGGAGATGGGCTGTTCTTCGTGGGTGTCGAGGACACCGGTGGGGTCTACGCGTTCGCGCTGAACGCCGATGGTTCCGCGCAGCTCGTCTCGACCATCGACCCCGGTCTCCCGGCGGTCATGGCGCTCGACTACGACACCACTCTCGGTGTCCTGTGGGCCGTGTGCGACGACGGATGCGCCGGGCTGGGTGCGCAGATCACGCTCAACGGCACCGAACAGCCGGCCGTCGCGCACGTCGCGCGACCGGCGGGCCTGCCCGACATCAACAACGAGGGGTTCGCGACCCTGCCGGCTTCGCAGTCGATCGACGGTCAGCGTGCCGCGTTCTGGTTTGCGGACGGCTTCGCGTCGCAGGCGCTGCGTCAGGGTTCGCTGCCTGGCACGACGGTCACACCGCCGACCGGTGGGGTCACCCCGCTGCCGGAGTCTGCGCTGAACGAGGGGAACCGCGGCACGATCACGGTGCCGTCGTCGGCGAAGCCCGGTGAGACGATCACCGTCGGCCTCGGTGCGTCCGGTGCGGGAACGGCCGCCGAGGTGTGGCTGTACTCGACGCCGGAGCGGATCGCTGCGGGCACGGCGAACGCGTCGGGTGACCTCTCGGCGACGATCCCCACGGACGCCCCGCTCGGTGCCCACCGCATCGTGGTCTACGCCGCCGACGGGACGCTGCTCGGTTGGGCGGCGCTGGACGTCGTCGCTGCAGTTGGCTCGGTCGACGGTGGCACGGGTTCGTCCGCTGGTGGTGCGCTCGCGACGACGGGTGCCGAGCTGCCGTTCGGGACGATCGGTGCCGGCGTGCTGCTGCTCCTGCTCGGTGCGGCGCTGCTCGTGGCGCGTGCGCGTCGTCGTGCGGCCTGATGAGCTGACCGTCTGAACGACCTGACGGCCCCGGTCGCGCTTCGTGCGCGGCCGGGGCCTTCGGCGTCCCCCAGCCTGTGTGTGCTGGCGCCAGCGCGGTGCGCTGGTCCGAGCGCGGGTCATTGGCGCGAGCGCGGGTCTCCGGAGGGGCGCGCTCGCGCTAGAGGCCCGCGGTGACGGCGGGTTCGCGTCGCTCGCGCCAGCTCATCGCGCTGGCCAGACCCTTCCCAGAAGAAGTATTGTTCTAGTAGCATTGCAAACATGTTGTTCCGCATCGACCCCGATTCGGCCGTCTCGCTCGCCGAGCAGGTGGCCGTCCAGGTGCGCGCGGGCATCGCTGCCGGCGAGCTCGCGCCGGGGGAGCGGCTCCCTCCGGCCCGCGACCTCGCCACCGGGCTCCGCGTCAACATGCACACGGTCCTCCGTGCGTACGCGCAGCTGCGCGACGACGGCCTGGTCGGCATGCGCCAGGGCCGTGGCGCGTGGGTCCGCGAGGATGCGGCTCCGGGGCTCATCCGTGTGAACGAGCTCGTGGAGGAGCTCGTCGCCGAAGCGCGCAAAGTCGGGCTGTCTCCACAGGAGCTCGGGCGGATGATCGAGCGCTCGCGACCATCGTGACACAATGAAATACCAGCAACCCAGTTCGTTCGACCAACCGCATCAACACGCTCAGGGGGAGCACATGTCCGACACCGCCACGCCGAAACCCACCCGCCTGCGGGCTGTGATCGCCGCGCTCACGATGCTGGTCCCGGCGCTCGCGATCGGGCTGAGCTATCTCGCCTGGGCTCCGGTGCTGCCGGCAGAGGTCGCGTCGCACTGGTCCGGCGCCGGCGCGCCCGACGACAGCCTGCCGACGATGCCCGTCCTCATCACCACGCTCGTCGTCGCGCTCGTCTCGGCGGTCGCCACGATCGTGTTGCTCGCCGTCCCGAGGCCGCAGATGCGCACGAAGCGCATGATCGTGCTCCTCATCGGGCTCGTCGCGGGAATGGCCGCAGCGGTCTGGATCATCCCCACCTGGCTCACGGTGCAGGCCGGCTCAGTCGACGGAGCGGTCCTCGGCCTCTGGATCGTTCCGCTCGCGGTGAGCTCGCTCTGGGGTGTCATCCCCGCGGCGATCCTGCCAGCGCAACCTCTGCACCTGCCGGGTGCGGTGCCCGTGTCGATGGAACTCGGCGAGACGGAGGTCGGCGCGTGGAGTCGCACGATCACGGCGACGATGTTCGCCTGGATGACGGCCGTGGTCGTCGCGCTGACGGCCGCGATCTACATCCCCATCGTGCTGCAGGGCGAGGTCGAGGTCGCCGTGTTCGGACTCGTCGTGATGGTGGCCGCGGCGCTCGTGTGCGCCTCGTTCATCCGACTCCGGGTGAGTGTCGACTGGCGAGGGCTCCGCGTCGTCTCCCTCTTCGGCATCCCCCTCAAGCGGATCCCGCTCGATCGGGTCGACGTGGTCGAGGCGACCGACATCCGTCCGATGGACTGGGGTGGGTGGGGATACCGCGTTATGCCCGGCCGGTCGGCCGTGGTGCTGCGCGCCGGCGCGGGACTTGTGGTGACGACGACCGCCGACAAGCAGTTCGCGATCACGATCGACGAACCCGAGCGGCCGGCCGGCCTGCTGCAGGCGCTCGCGGCGCGCGTCTAGGCGCACGCCGCCTGGCGATTCGTCGGTCAGCGCGGTGCGCTGGACCGAGCGACGGGTAACCGGCTCGGCCGCGCCGGACTGACGCGAGCGCGCCCCTCCGGAGACCCGCGCTCGCGCCAGTGACCCGCGCTCGGTCCAGCGCATCGCGCTGGCAGCACTCATCCCGCTTCCGCCGTCAGCGCCGCATCGTTGCGATGCATGACGCCTGAGGTGCCCGCTGTGGCCAGGAGCGAATACGGTGAAGGCATGAGCGACGTGCGCACCCCGACTGCCCTCCCCACCACGACCATCGGTCCCGCCGACGAGCCCGCGACCGTGGGAGCCATCGGCTACGGGGCGATGTCGATCGCCGGCACGTACGGCGCGATCGCCGATGCCGACGTCACCGCCGTGCTCGATGCCAGCATCGAGGCCGGAGCGAACCTCATCGACACGGCGAACGTCTACGGCGACGGTCGCAGCGAACAGCTCCTCGGGCGCTACCTCGCCGGCCGACGCGATGACGTGGTGCTCGCGTCGAAAGTCGGCATCGTCAACGGTGGCGGCATCGGCAAGCGGGGCATCCGCGGCGACCGCGCGTACATCCACGAGCAGATCGACCTGTCGCTGGGCCGCCTCGGCACCGACCACCTCGACCTCTACTACCAGCACCGCGTCGACCCGAACATCCCCATCGAGGAGACCGTCGGGGCGCTCGCCGAACTCGTCACGGCTGGCAAGATCCGTCGCATCGGTCTGTCCGAGGCCACCGGAGACGAACTCCGTCGCGCACACGCCGTGCACCCCATCGCCGCGATCCAGTCGGAGTGGAGCATCGTGAGCCGCGACATCGAGACCTACGTCGTTCCGACCGCCGCGGAGCTCGGCGTCACCGTCGTGGCCTTCTCGCCGCTGTCACGAGGGCTGTTCACCGACTCCTTCGGCCCCGAAGACGTCCACCTCGGTGGCACCCGAGCGAACTTCCCGAGGTTCCAGCCGGAGCACCTCGGCGCGAACCTCGAGCTCGCGGCGCACTTCCGCAGCCTGGCGCACCGCCTCGGGACGACCTCCGAGGCGCTCGCCATTGCCTGGGTCCACGACCGCGCCGAGCAGCTCGGCGCACGCGTCGTCTCCATCCCCGGCACGAGGAGCGTCGCGCACCTGCACGCGAACTTCGAGGCCCTGCAGCTGGAGCTGAGCGACGAGACGCGCGCCGAGATCGACGGCTACGCCGCACGGGTGAGCGGTCCGCGCGCCTCTGACCCGAACTGGGTCTCCGGCGGTCGCGAAGGTCTCATCTGATCCGACGGGCCAGGAGGAAGCCGAACTCAGCCGGTCGCCGCCGCATCGGTGTCGAGTTGCTTCTCGAAGACGGTTGACGCCCCTCGCCCGGACCGTGAGCGACTGATCGGACCCTGGACTCCTCCGCCGTGCGGCGGGAGACTGGAGCAGAGACGCCGCACTGCGTGGTGCGCGAGGAGGTCTGCCATGGCTCGGATCACTGCGACGGAGAGCATCACGCTCGACGGCGTCATGCAGGGCATCGGGCGGCCCGACGAGGACACCCGCGGCGGGTTCACCGAGGGAGGCTGGGCCGACGGCTACCAGGATGATGTCGCAATGCGGTTCATGAGCGAGGGCATGAGCATGACCGGCGCAATGCTCTTCGGGCACCGAACCTACGAGGACGTCGTCGGGCACTGGGCAGGTGTGACCGAAGCGAACCCGTTCACCGACCACCTGCTGAACGCGACCAAGTACGTGGTGACTCGGTCGTCGGAAACCACGCTCGCGTATCCGAACTCGACACTGCTCGTCGGGGAGGCTGCCGAGACGGTGCGGGCGCTGCGGGACCAGTTCGACGGTGCGCTGTCGATCATCGGGAGTGGCGAGCTGGTGCGCTCCCTGCATGCCGCCGGCCTCATGGACGGCTACGTGTTGCAGATCCACCCGATCGTGCTGGGCTCCGGCGCGAAGCTGTTCGCCGACGGTTCCCGGAGTGACCTGCAACTCGAACGCAGTGTTACGACGACGACCGGGGTGATCATCGCGCAGTACGCCGTGAAGCGCTGAGCGCGGTGCCGTGCGGTGGGTGAGTATGTCGGCGCGGTGCGCTGGTGTGGGCGCGGGGTTGTGGCGCGAGCGCACCTCTCCGGAGCGGCGCGCTCGCGCCAGTGGGGTGCGCTCGCGACGCGCTGCTAGCAGCCGACGGCGACGCTTCCCGGGCGGCACGGCTTGTCGACACCGACCGTCGAGTTGCGCAGGATCGTGATGGTGTGCGCGGTGTCGGTCGGAACGGTGAGCGTGCCGATGACGGGAAGCCACGCGCCGCCTCCGACACGGTACTCGGCGGCGTAGGTGACCTCGGCGGTGATCGTGTTCGTGCCCGGCGTGGTGTAGCGGTGGCTCGTGGGGGTTTTCGAGAACTCCGCCAGACCGAGCGCGGCCCAGCTGTCGCCGCCCGTGGCCGTGGTTGTCGATTCGCCGTCGCCATAGTCGATCGTGTAGCCGAGCGGGATGAAGTTGACCTCTGCAGAGCCACCCAGGAGGGTGCCCGAGCGGACATGCTGTGCGGCATTCGCGATGACGTTCGTGTGCAGCTTCACGATTCCCCACCCGCCCGGCTCCGTCGTGACGGTCGGGGCATCAGGGACGAAGCTCGCGATGTCGCTGATGGTGACGGGCGGAGCGGCTGGCAGGGCCTCGGCGGCCTCGGCCGGGGGTGGGACGAAGATCGTGCATTCCTTGGGGTAGATGATGCTGCACACGGCGGTTTCGCCTCCTGGGCCGATGTTGGAACCTGGCGTTCCGTCTCCGCCCTGCTCCCAATCCGGGTGAGGAGTCCACCCTGGCTCGCCGGGGGATCCGCTGCCCGATCCGTTCGAGCCAGGCTGCGCGATGCTTCCACCGATATCGACCCCGCCCGGACTGACACATCCCCACACGGTGTCGGCTGAACCGCATGTGCTTGCCAGAGCAGGAGTTGGGGCGGCGATGGCAACACCTGTCGCGATGGCGAGTATCAATGCGGCGCGTTTCAGCGCGGTGCTTATCTGCATGAGGAGTCTCCTTCTTCGGCTTCTTTCGCGGTGATGGTGAACGCTTGAGGCGCGCTCGACGTGAGGCCGATCGAGACGTTGAAACCTACGGCTTCCGGTCGGCCTTCGGGCACCTGTGAAATGCCGTCTGCAGTCTGGACGTCGACGCCAGAGATGACTTCGCATGCGAACATCTGCGCTACGACGCCGAGCGCATCGGGGTGCTTGTAGTACTCGCGAAGCTTGGGCTCGGAGAGCACGATGTCTCCGACCGTGTGAAAGCCACGGTCGAGCATGCGCGCAAATGACTCTCTTTCAATGTCCGCCACCTCGGCGGACACGACCGCGTCGATCCTCTCGGGATTCGAACCGCCGTCGTGAAGAATCTGGTTCGCGACGTCGAGGTAGGCCTGATATGTGGCTACTGTCGCCGCAAGCGCCTCCTCCTCGTTCGCGAACACGGGTTCGGTCGTCGAGGTCGGCGTGGGTGGGGTGATTTCGCCGCCGGTGCAGGCGGTGAGGGCGAAGAGTGAGAGCGCGAGAGGGGCGGTCGCACGCGACCATCGACGGAGATGAATTGGCATGCCCTCGACGCTAGGTGTCGTGCGCGCGTGGAATCGAGTTATCCACAGAGCAGATGTACCCCGAAAGCGATCCTGGCCAGCACTTTAAGCTTCACGTGTTGCCCAACGTCTCCGGCGCCAGCGCGATGCGCTGGCTCGGCCGCGGGTCACTGGCGCGTGCGCGGGCCTCCGGAGACCCGCGCTCGCGCCAGTGGCCCGCGCTCGGTTCAGCGCATCGCGCTGGCCTCCAGAGAACGGGTGACTGCTTCGAGGCGGGGGGAGGAGAGCAGGCCGAGGTGGTAGAGGTAGGCGTGGTCGACGAACGCGATCGTCGACGGCCAGCGCTCGGCGATCGTCTCCGGCGTCTCAGGCGGAAGCGCCGGCAGGTACACCGCGAGCGATGCACCCCCAGCCATGGCACGCAGCTCTGCTCGACGATCGTCATCCGCGCCCAGCAGCTCATGCCCGGGCAGCACCAGCTCGTCGACGAGCGATGCCTCCGGGAACAGTGCCGCGAACGGACCCGTCGCCCACGGGTCGGGCGAAGCGTGCACCGTCACCCGCGCGATGCCCGCCGCCCGCACAGCAGCTACCGTCGCCTCGAGCAACGCACGACGCGCTGCTGAGCGAACCATCAGGACGGCCGCCGCATCGGTCAGGACGTCGTCGGGGGAGGACGCATCCGCGGCAGTCGCACCGACCGCCGCACGGATCTCGGTCCGCGACCGCTCGACGTCGGCCCCGAACGAACCGAGGGCGATGACGCACGCTGCGCAGAAGCACACCGACAGCAGCGCCTCGTCGAGCGCACTCCAATCGGCACCCTGCGTCTTCTCATGGTGCCCGAGGTGGCCGACGCCGAGTGGGCCGCACGCCTCGAGCATCACCCCGTCGAGCGGTGCGGCCGCGACGACCTCCTGCACGAGCCGGGTCGCATACTCGCGCACCTCCACCGAACTCGGGCAGAGCGCGTACGGGTAGACCTCGCCGAACGCGTTCGTCACGCACACATCAGGTGCCGAAGCGCCGACGATGCTCGAATGGGTCAGCACGATCCACGCCTCGACCCGGAGCCCGCCGGCTCGCGCGACCTCGGCCGCCCGCCCGAACGCGTCCTCGCCCGCCCATGCCGCGCCGCTCGTCGGTCGCAGCCGCGCCGCGGCCCATGCCTCGTCGCGCACCGGGACGTAGAGGGCCGCGTGGGCTGCATCGACGATCCGATGCTCCGGGTGCAGCGGTGTCGCCGCGCGCACCGAGTGATACGCGGCGGCGATCGCGACACCCGTCGCGCCGCTCGCCCGCACCCTCCCGACGACCCCGGGGTCGCCGAGGAGGTCCCACGGGTACGCGCACCAGGTCGCCGCGGTCATGCGAGTCGACCGATCGCCGTAGCCGTGACGGCTGTTGCAGCCGCAGCCGCTCCCGCCGCCACCACCCGCGGACGGGTCCCGACCGCGTGCAGCACCGCGGTCATCGGACGCCCGCGGTGCGCAGCTGCGCGGCGAGCTCTGCCGCGTTCCGCCTGATGATTTCGGCGACGCGCGCGATCTCGGCGCCGTCGGCACGGTCGATGGGGATCGAGCAGCTGATCGCGTCGGTCGCGGGGATCCGGTACGGCACGACGGCGGCCACACAGCTCACGCCGAGGGTGTTCTCCTCGCGTTCCACCGCGAACCCTGCTGCTCGCGCGGCTTCGAGGTCGCGACCGAGCGCGGTCGGGTCGGTCAGGGTGTGCGCGGTGAGCGCGGGGAGGGTGCCGGTGCCGATCTCCTCCTCGCGTTCGACCTCGCTGAGTTCGGCGAGCAGCGCCTTGCCGAGCGCCGTCGCGTTCGCCGGCAGCATGCGGCCGACCCGCGACGCCGTGCGATGCGATTCCGAGGTCTCCCGCGTCGACAGGTACAGCACGTCGCCGCGCTCGCGGCGCGCGTAGTGGGTCGTGTATCCGCTCTCGCTCCGCACCCGTTCCAGGGTCGCGGCGGCGAGCGGCAGTGCGGCGTCGCGGTCCAGGTAGGAGGTGCCGACGACGAGTGCCTGGGTCCCGACGGCGACCATGCTGCCGTCGCTGCTGAACTCCACCCAGCCCGACGCACCCATCGTGTGCAGCAGCTGGTGCAGACTCGAACGGGGGAATCCGGTCAATCGGTGCAGTTCGGTGACGGGCATCGGGCCACCGGCCGCCGACATCGTCTCGAGCAGCTGCAGCGTCCGCTCGGCCGACTTCACCGGCTTGCCCACCGTGCGTTCCTCCGATGACATGCTCACCAGGGCACCCCCAATTCGTGTTCCGGATCGGCGAATGCTCCGCCGATGAGTCCGTTGCCGACCTCGTCGGGCTCGCCGACCTCACCGGCGACGAACTCCGCATCATCCACAGGGTAGTAACCGATGCCCTGACCGTCCGAGAGGTCGAACCATGCCCGCGTGTTGGCGGAGATGGCCCACACCGTGTGCGAGCCGGGGGCGTCGAGTGCTGCGGTGGCCTCGATGAGGCGGACGAGGTCGGGGAACGACAGCCAGGTGGACAGTGAGCGCACGTTGTTCGGTCGGACTTCTGCCGTGCCGATCCGCGCACTGACGACACGCATGGCATGGCGGTCGGCGTAGACGGCACCGAGGGCCTCCATCGCGACCTTGCCGACGCCGTACAGACTGTCCGGTCGCGGTTCGAGTGCGCGGACCGGGGTGGTGGGCACCGGGTGGTAGCCGACCGCGTGCGTGGAACTCGCGAGGAGCACGTGACGGACACCGGCGCGATGGGCGGCGTCGAGGACGAGGCGGGTGCCGTCGATGTTCACCCGTGCGATGTCCTCCCACGTCTGCTCGCGACTGTAGCCACCGAAGTGGACGACGAGGTGGACGCCGTCGAGGGCGTCCGCGAGCACGTCGGGATCGGTGAAGGAGCCGGTGACCACGCGCTCGCCCGGGCGTGCGTCGATCGGTGCCAGGTCGAGCAGGACCAGCTCGTGGCCGCGCTCCAGGAGAAGGGGGCGGACACCGGTTCCGGCGAGCCCGGCGGCTCCGGTGATGAGTATGCGGGTGGGGACGTGCACGAGCTTCGCCTTTCGGATCCGGTCTCGCAGACCTTTGACATCTTCGTCGAACGTTGCCTACTATAGCGGAAGCATTCACGTAGGTGTGATGCATTCACATATATAAATGGAGATTCAATGATGAAGACTCGAACCGTCCGGTCCGGTGTCGCTCTTGCGATCACCGTCGGCATGGTCGGCACCCTCGCCGCCTGCTCGACCTCGGGCAGCTCCAGCAGTGATGACCAGAGCCTCGAGGTCTGGACCCGCAGTGCCGCCGAATCGGCTGCCAGCTACCAGCTGGTGTTCGACGCCTTCACCGAGAAGACCGGCATCAAGATCGACTACAAGCCGGTCACCGAATTCGACACGCAGCTGCAGGCCCGCGCCGGACAGAAGGACCTCCCCGACGTCCTCATCAACGACGCCGGCTCCCTCGGCAACTACGTCTCCCAGGGCTTCCTCCTCCCCATCGACCGCACGTCGATCGCCGGGAACGACCAGATCAGCGACGCCACCTGGGAGGAGAACGTCGGGACCGACGGCGAGACCTATGGCGTGCCGTGGTCGCGCCAGGCCAACGTGACCATCATCCGCAAGGACTGGCGCGAGAAGCTCGGCCTCGCGGTACCCACCACGTGGGACGAGCTCACCGCGCTCGGCGAGGCCTTCGCGACGCAGGACCCGGACGGCAACGGCGTCGCAGACACCTACGGCATGGTCGTCCCCGGCAGCGCGCAGAACGGTTACTCCATCCGTTGGGGCGCCTCCTACATCTTCCAGGCCGGAGGGGGCCTGCTGGAGAACAACGGCGACGGGACGTACACCTCGGTCGTGAACTCGCCCGAGACGGAGACCGCTGTCGAGTGGATGCGCGCACAGTTCTGCACGCCCGGTGTGGTCGTGCCCGGCTCGATCAACCTGACCACCGCGGACACCCCGTTCTTCGCGCAGGGCATCGCCGGCATCTACCAGACGGGTCCGTACAACATCAGCTCCTTCGACACCGCGGTCGGCGCCGAGAACGTCGAGGTCATCGCGATGCCCGCGGGTCCCGACGGCGGCGTGACAAGCCTCGCCGAGGGCGAGAACATCTACTTCGGTGCGAGTTCGAAGAAGGCGGACCTGCAGAAGCAGCTCGCCGAGTTCCTGATCACGCCAGAGGCGCAGGAGCTCGCGATGAAGGTCGAGAAGACCGACTCCGGTGTCGTCACCCAGCCGGTCGTGCGCCTGCCCGTCAACCAGAACGTCGACGTCGCAGCGGTGAAGGACGACCCGCGTTGGGACGTCGTCGCCGACGCGTACAGCGACTCGCAGTACTTCCCCTACGCGATCGACTTCCTGCCGTTCCGTCAGATCGCCGGTGACGAACTGAACGCCCTCCTGGCCGACTGCAGCAGCGACATCCCCGCGGGCCTCGAGGCCATCGACGCCGGCTTCGTCGCGGAGCTCGACAACCAGGGTCTGTCTCGGTGACGACCCTCAGCACCGGTCCGGTCGTCCCGGTGGAGCGCCCCGCGCGTCCCACCGGGTCGGTCGGCCGTCCCCCGCAGCGTCGGCGCCGCTTCACGCGTCGCACGCTCATCCCCTGGCTGTTCCTCGTGCCGGGTCTCCTCCTCGGAGTGATCTTCAAGTTCGGCCCGATGGTCGAGGGCATCAGGATGAGCTTCGTGAAGGTGCAGCCGTTCCTCGGCGACGTCTTCATCGGTTTCGACAACTACGCGAAGGTGCTCGCCGATCAGCGGTTCATGGACGCCCTCGCGCACACCGTCCTCATCGGCGGCGGACAGACGATCGGCGCCCTGATCCTCGGCACCGCGCTCGCCCTCCTGCTCGAGGGCACCACGCGCCGACTCTGGTTCGTGCGCACGGCCGTGTTCCTCCCCGTCGTCACCGCGGTCGCGGTCGTCGGCGAGATCTGGCGCATCCTGCTGTTCCCCACCGAGTCCGGTTTCGTGAACAGCATCCTCGGCATGGTCGGGATCGACGCTCAGGGGTTCCTGAGCGACCCGAACACGGCCCTCGGTTACGTCATGGTCGTCGGCATGTGGATCTCCGCGCCCTACAACATGGTGATCATCCTCGCCGGTCTCGCCGGCATCGACCGCTCGCTCTACGAGTCGGCGGCCGTCGACGGCGTCACCACCCGGCAGCGCCTGCGCTACATCGTGCTGCCCGCACTGCGACCGGCCCTCAGCGTCGTCCTGACGCTCGCCGCCATCCGCAGCCTGCGCATCTTCACCGAGGTCTACGTCCTCACGGGTGGTGGTCCGGCCGGTTCCACCGAGGTCTGGATGACCCGTGTCTACTCCCTCGGCTTCAAGAGCAACGACCTCGGTGTGGCGTCCGCCGCCTCCGTGCTCCTGCTCATCACGACACTCGTGCTCACCGTCGCGGTCCGCATGCTGTCGAACCGGAAGGAGCGGACGCGATGAGCGTGCTCAACGAACCGCGCAAGACCGTCAAGCGTGTCAGCACGGAGGGGCAGTTCGACAGCGCCCTCGGTTGGAAGCCGGGATGGCGTGCGAGCAACGTCCTGCGCTTCGTGCTGTGCGCGGCCGTGTTCTTCATCTTCGCGGCGCCGTTCGTGCTCATCGCCTCCGGGGCGTTCGACGCGTCGGGCAACTCCACGACCCTGAACTTCTTCCCGACGAACCCGTCGCTCGAACCGTGGAAGCTCGCCGGCGACCGCGGGATCTGGGGCTACTACCTCAACTCCGTCATCATCGTCGGCGGCGGCCTCGTGCTCCAGATCGCCATCGCGATCCTCACCTCCTATGCGCTCGCGCGGCACCGTTTCCGCGGGCAGTCGTTCGTGCTCCTGCTGTTCCTGCTCACGATGATGCTGCCGGAGGAGGTCATCGCGATCCCGCTGTCGCAGGTCATCGGTGACGTCGGCGGGCTCGGGCTCATCAACCTCCGCGGCACCCCGTGGGGCGTGATCCTGCCGGTGGCGGTGTGGGGCTTCTCCATCCTGCTCATGACCGAGTTCATGAAGGAGATCCCGCTCGAGATCGAGGAGGCCGCCCGCCTCGACGGCATCGGCGAGCTCCGGATGCTGTGGACGATCATCCTGCCGCTGTGCAAGCCCGTCCTCGGCGTCGTGACCATCTTCGGCTTCATGATGATCTGGGACCAGTACCTGCTCCCGCTCATCGCCGCCGACGATCCGAGCGACTACACGCTCACCGTCGCGCTGAGCGTCCTGCGCTCCGACGCCCAGGTGGGCTCCGGTGTGCTCCTCGTCGGTGCGCTCCTCGCCCTGCTCCCCAGCCTCATCATCTACCTGCTCATGCAGAAGTCGCTCATCCGAGGCATCACCTCGGGCGCGACGAAGGGATAACCGAATGATCATCCGTGATGTCATCATCACCCCGATCGCCTTCCGCGATCCGCCGCTGCTGAACTCCGACGGCGTCCACGAACGGCTCGCGCTCCGCAACATCGTGCAGTTGGTCGTCGACGGCGGTGTGGTCGGGCTCGGCGAGGGCTCAGGTGGCGAGGAGGTGACCGAGCGCCTGCTCGCCGTCCGTGACGCGGTCATCGGGAAGAGCGTGTTCGACCTCCACGGCATCGAGGCCGCGGTGAACGCCGTCTTCGGTGGCGACGAGGGGCCGCTCGACCGCCGGGCACGCCGGGTCGTGTACTCGCCGCTCGACGTCGCCGCGCACGACGCGCAGGGCAAGATCGTCGGTCTGCCCGTCAGTGAACTGCTCGGTGGTGCCGTGCGCGACGCCGTGCCGTACAGCGCGTACCTGTTCTACAAGTGGGCGGAGCACCCGGCACTCGACGGCGAGGCCGCGACCGGTGACGAGTGGGGCGAGGCGATCGACCCCGACGGGATCGTGCGCCAGGCGCGTGCCCTCATCGACCGCTACGGGTTCCGCTCCATCAAGCTGAAGGCCGGCGTGTTCCCGCCGGAGCAGGAGATCGCCGCGATCCGGGCGCTCGCCGAAGCCTTCCCCGGCCTCCCCCTGCGCATCGACCCGAACGGGGCCTGGACGCACGAGACCGCGGTGCACGTCGCCCGCGAGCTGGAGCCGGTGCTCGAGTACCTCGAGGACCCGGTGCTCGGCATCGACGGCATGGCCGCCGTGTCCCGGGAGACCCCGCTGCCACTCGCGACGAACATGTGCGTCGTCACCTTCGAGCAGCTCAAGGAGGGTTTCGCGAAGGACGCCGTCCAGATCGTGCTGTCGGACCACCACTACTGGGGCGGTCTCGCCCACACCCGTGAGCTCGCCGCGATGTGCTCGGCCTGGGGCGTCGGACTGTCGATGCACTCGAACTCGCACCTCGGCATCTCGCTCGCGGCGATGACGCACGTGGCCGCCGCGAGCCCGGAGCTGTCGTACGCCTGCGACACGCACTACCCGTGGAACCGCGGCGACGACATCGTCCGTCCCGGTGCGCTCGAGATCGTCGACGGTTCGATCGCCGTCCCGCGGGCCCCCGGCCTCGGAGTCGAGCTCGACCCGGACGCCCTCGAACGACAGCACCAGGTGTACCTGGCGTCCGGCCGCACCCGCCGCGACGACACCGGATACATGCGCCGCATCCAGCCCGACTACTCACCGACTCTGCCGAGGTTCTGAACATGACCACCACCACGTCCATCGCACCAGCCACCGAGACGGCCGCCCGTGACGGAGTGCGCGACCTCCGAGGCGTGCTCTTCTTCCCGGTGACGCCCTTCGACGCACAGGACCGGGTCGACCGGGACCTGCTCGTCGGTCACGTCAGCGAGGGGTTCGCTCAGGGCGCGGGCGCGGCCTTCGTCGCGTGCGGCACCGGTGAGTACCACGCGCTCTCGCTCGACGAGTACCGCGTCGCCGTGCACGCCGGCGTCGAGGCCGCTGCCGGTACCGGGGTGGTTCTGGCCGGCGTCGGCGGTCCGCTCGGCCACGCCCGAGACGGTGTGCGCATCGCCGAGGAAGCGGGCGTCGACGGTCTGCTCGTCCTGCCGCCGTACCTCGTCCGCGGACCGCAGGACGGCATCGCGTCCTACATCGAGGCCATCGCGAAGTCCACCTCGTTGCCGATCATCGCCTACCACCGCGGAACGGCGCACTTCAGCGAGGCCACCGTGCAGCGCCTGCTCGCCCTGCCGAACCTCGTCGGCATCAAGGACGGCATCGGCGACGTCGCACTCATGCAGCAGTTCGTGCTCGCCGCGCGCCGCGCCGGTCGCGACGACGTCCAGTTCTTCAACGGCCTGCTCACCGCCGAGGCGAGCCAGGCGGCCTACCGCGCGGTCGGCGTTCCCCTGTACTCCTCGGCCGTGTTCGCCATGGCCCCACGGATCGCGAACGCCTTCTACGCCGCGTACCAGGCGGGCGACAACGACGAGCAGGCGCGTCTCCTCGACGGGTTCTACACGCCGCTCGTGCGCCTCCGCGACCAGACTCCAGGCTTCGCCGTCTCCCTCATCAAGACGGGTCTGCGGCTGCGCGGCCTCGACGTCGGATCGGTGCGGGCCCCACTCGTCGACCCGTCGCCAGCCCAGACCGAGCAGCTGCGGCTGATCCTCGAGCGCGGCGAGGAGCTCGTCCGATGAGCCTGACCGAGACCACGACGACGGTCGTCACCTCACCGTCTGAACTCGACCGCGTGCTCGACGCTGCCGTCGTCGCGCGCCGTCCTGCCGCCGCGAGCAGCAGCGCGGAGCGGACCGCCTGGCTGCGCGCCGTCGCCGACCGCCTCGACGCCGCACGCGATGAGCTCGTCGCACTCGCCGTCGTCGAGACCCACCTGCCGGAGGCGCGCCTCCAGGGCGAGGTGGGGCGGACGACCGGACAACTCCGCCTGTTCGCCGACGCGCTCGACGAGGGCTCCTACCTCGAGGTCGTCATCGACCACGCCGACCCGACAGCGACGCCGCCGAAGCCGGAGCTGCGCCGCATGCTCGTGCCGGTCGGCGTCGTCGCCGTGTACGCCGCGTCAAACTTCCCCTTCGCCTTCTCCGTCGCCGGCGGTGACACCGCATCAGCTCTCGCGATCGGCTGCCCGGTCGTCGTGAAGGCGCACCCCGGGCACGCTCGCACCTCGCAGCGCACAGCGGAGCTCGTGACCGAGGCGCTCGCTGCAGTGGGTGCACCCGACGGTGTCTTCGCGCTCGTCTCCGGGTTCGACGCCGGTGTCTCGCTCATCCAGGACGAGCGGATCGCCGCCGCCGCGTTCACCGGTTCGGTGCGCGGTGGCCGGGCGCTCGCCGACCTCGCCGCGGCCCGACCGCGGCCGATCCCGATGTTCGGAGAACTGGGCAGCATCAACCCGGTGGTCGTGACACAGGCGGCGGACGACGCTCGTGGTGCGGGTCTCGCCGCCGGGCTCGCCGGGTCGTTCACGCTCGGTCTCGGGCAGTTCTGCACGAAGCCCGGCATCGTGTTCGCGCCCGTCGGTTCTGCGCTCGAAACGGCGCTCGTCCCGCTCGTCCCGTCGACCGGTGGCACGATGCTCACCGATGCGATCGCCGGCGGCTACGTCGACGGCGCGCACCGACTCACGGCCCTCGACGGTGTCGAGGCGATCGTGCCCGCGACCGAACCGGGCACGCCGTCGCTCTTCGCCGTCTCGGTCGACACCTTCCTCCAGCAGGCGGAGGCGCTGAGCGAGGAGGTCTTCGGACCGACGACGCTCGTCGTGCGCTACTCGACCCCGGCCGAGCTCACAGCAGCTCTCGAGCAGCTGCCCGGTTCACTCACCGCGACGCTCCACGCTGAACCGCAGGAGTCCGTCGACGACCTCGTCGCCATCCTCTCGGAGAGGGCCGGACGCGTCCTCTTCCAGGGCTGGCCGACCGGCGTCGCCGTGAGCTGGGCGCAGCACCACGGTGGACCGTGGCCGTCGACGAACACCCAGCACACCTCGGTGGGCGTCACCGCCGTGCGTCGGTTCCAGCGGCCGCTCGTGTTCCAGGACGCACCGACGGCGATCCTGCCGCCCGTCCTCCGCGACGACACGACCGTGCCCCGCCGGGTGGATGGCAAGCTGGTCCCGTGACCCAAGCCCCGCTCCAGCCCGAGTCCCCGTCCGCAGCGCCCGATACGGTGCCCGCCGAACTCGCCGCCGGTGCCGACCTCCTCGCGCAGATCGACGACCGTGGGCCTGGGCGCGGCTCGATCCCGCCGCGCGCCGCACTGTCGTCCGACGCTCCGAGGCAGTCGCTCGCCGGCACGTGGGCGTTCCGGCTCGTGCCGACCCCGCGCGACGTGATCGACGATGGGTGGCTGCACGACGTCGCGGCCACGGCGGACCCGATCGGCTGGGGCGAGATCCAGGTGCCGGCGCACTGGAACCTCCAGGGCTACGGTTCGCCCGCCTACTCGAACGTGCAGTTCCCGTTCCCGATCGACCCGCCGCACGCCCCGCAGCAGAACCCGGTCGGCGACTACCGTCTGGTCTTCGATGCCGACGCCGCGGTGCTCCCGCATCGGGTGCTGCTGCGGTTCGACGGCGTCGAGAGCGCCGCGACGGTGTGGCTGAACGGCATCGAGCTCGGGACGACGCGGGGGAGCCGACTCGCGCACGAGTTCGACATCACGGAGGTGCTGCGAGCGGACGGGAACGTGCTGGCCGTGCGGGTCGCCCAGTTCTCCGCGATGAGCTACCTCGAGAACCAGGACATGTGGTGGCTGCCCGGCATCTTCCGGGAGGTCTCGCTCCTCGCCCGCCCTGCCGGTGGCCTGCGCGACGTCCACGTCACGACGTCATGGGTCGGCGGCATCGGCGCCCAGCAGGGCGATGCGACGCTCGAGCTGGCGGTCGAGCGCGAAGCCGGCGGATCCGACGCCGTCGTGGTGGAGATCCCCGAGCTCGGCTTCCGGCAGGAACTCGGGCACACGGGTGTCGGGACGATGGCGTTGACGGGGGTGGAACCGTGGACGGCCGAGACGCCGCGCCTCTACCGTGCAACCGTCGCGACGGCCACCGAGGCCGTCGAGCTGCGCCTGGGGTTCCGCACGGTCGACGTCGTCGACGGCGTGCTCCGCGTCAACGGCGCACCGATCCTCCTGCGCGGGGTCAACCGTCACGAGTCCCACCCGGAGCGTGGACGGGCCGTGCTCCGCGAGGACACCCGCGCCGAACTGCTGCTGATGAAACAGCACAACATCAACGCGATCCGCACGGCGCACTACCCGCCGCAATCGCACTTCTTCGAGCTCGCGGACGAGCTGGGTTTCTACGTCGTCGACGAGTGCGATCTGGAGACCCACGGCTACGAGTACGTCGGCTGGCGAGGCAATCCCAGCGACGACCCGCGCTGGCTCCCCTCCTTCCTCGATCGCATCGAGCGGACCGTCGCCCGCGACCGCAACCACGCCTCGATCATCATGTGGTCGCTCGGCAACGAAGCGGGCACGGGGTCGAACCTCGACGCGATGGCCGAGCGGGCACGCACGATCGACCCGAGCAGGCTCATCCACTACGAGGGCGACTGGTCGAGCGGATCGGTCGACGTGTACTCGCGCATGTACGCCTCACAGGAGGAGGTCGAGGAGATCGGCCGCGCCATCGACGAGGAACCTCCGGCGGAGGAGGGCGAGCGTGAGCGCCGGCGCCGCACGCTGCCGTTCCTGCTCTGCGAGTACGGACACGCGATGGGCGCCGGCCCCGGTGGGCTCCGTGAGTATCAGGAACTGTTCGAACGGCACCGGCGCATCGCCGGCGGGTTCATCTGGGAGTGGGCGGACCACGGTCTCGCCGTGACGCTGACCGACGGTCGACGCGTGCTGCGCTACGGCGGAGACTTCGGCGAGACGACGCACGACGGGAACTTCGTCATCGACGGACTGGTGAGCTCCGACCGTGAGCCGAGACCAGGCCTCGTCGCCTATGCAACGCTCATCGCTCCGGTCGGGCTCGCGCTGGCCGACGACGCCGTCAGCGTCTGGGTGACCAACAAGCACGACCACCTCGACCTCTCCCACCTCGACCTGCGCTGGACACTCGTGAGCGACGAGGAGTCGGCGGAGGGCACGGTGCCGCTGTCGGCGGTTCGTCCGGGCGACACGGTGCGCATCGTCCTCCCGGGCTTCGCGGACGCAGAGCGGCGTCAGGTGTTCACGGTCTCCGTGGTCCTGCGGGTCGCCTCGCCGTGGGCCGCCGCAGGGCATGTCGTCGCATCGGCTGCTCGTGTGCAGGGCTCGAAGGCGCTGCCCCAGGCGGCGTCAGCGAGAGCCGTGGTCGTCGACCGGGAGATCGCCTTCGCGGGTGCCCGGTTCGACCGGCGGACGGGCCGACTCCGTGCGCTCGGCGGTCTGGGCGTCGACGGTCCGCTGCTCGGCCTCTGGCGCGCGCCGGTCGACAACGACCTCGCTCCCGGATGGGACGAGCCGAGCCTGCCGTCGATGGAGGAGCGCTGGCGCACGGGCGGCCTCGACCGCCTGGAAGAACGCCTGGTCGGTATCGAGGAACATGACGGCACCCTGCTCGTGCGCACGAGATCCGCTCCGCCCACGTTCGATGTCGGCGTCGACGTCGAATACCGCTGGCAGGCTGCGGCGGACGGGCTCCTGCTCGACCTGACAGTGGAGCCGACCGGACCATGGACCATCGACTGGGCACGCCTCGGCCTCGACCTCAGCGTCGACGCGGCGCCCCGATCGATGCGGTGGTGGGGTGCCGGGCCGGGGGAGAGCTGGCCGGACGTCGCGGACGGGGTGCTTCCCGGCCGGTTCGAGGCGGACGTGAGCGCGCTCCGCACCGACCATGTGCGACCCCAGGAGAGCGGGTCGAGGCGAGCCGTCCAGGACGCCGTGATCGAGCTCACCGACGGGTGGTCGCTGCTCGTGCGCAACGACGCGGAGTTCTGGCCCGACGGACTCGCGGTGACGGTGTCGGAGTTCTCGCGAGCGCAGATCGCTGCGACGACGCACGCCGATGCACTGGTCGCCGACGGCCGGACGCACCTGTCGCTGGACCTCGCGCAGCACGGAGTCGGCACCTCGGCGTGCGGGCCCGGTGTGCTGCACCCGTACCGGCTGTCGCCCCGTGCGGCCCGCGCCCGCCTGTGGTTCTCGACGGCCAGCGCGATGCGCTGAACCGAGCGCGGGTCTCCGGAGGGTAGCGCTCGCGCCAGTGGGGTGCGCTCGGTCCAGCGCACCGCGCTGGCACGCCCCACGAAGGCGGTCAGGGAGTGGGGTGTCGGCCCAGCCACCAGCCGGGGGAGGCGGCGATGATCGTGCGGGCGGCCGCATCGATGTCGTCGAGGTCGCCGGAGAGCAGCCACTCCTCGATCGCGCCGACGGTCCCGGTTCCTGCGTAGGCGACGAGCATCCGGGCGTGGCGTTCTGGGGAGATGCCAGCCTCCCGCATCGGCGCGATGTGCGGATGCCGGGTCAGGTGGTGTGTCAGGGCGTTCTCGATGCGGTTGATCAGTGCGTCGCGCAGGGGGCCGACCAGCCGCGGGCTCATCGCATTGCGGTAGATGGTCGCGTGCCCGGCGACGTGCTGCAGGAGGTCGCGCTCTGACTCGTCGAACACGCTCAGCTCCGTGTCGCTCCGGTCGGGGAGATCGGCGTGCGCGGCGAGGAACTCGTCGAGCTCTTCGCCGAGGAAGTCCGCGAGGAGGTGCACGGGTGTCGGCGCATGGCGATAGAACGTGTCGCGGGTGATGGATGCCGCCCGTGCGACTTCCGCCACCGTCACCTGCTCGATCGGCTTCTCCGCGGCCAGCACGTAGATGGCATCGCGCAGCGAACGACGGGTGCGCGCTTGGCGAGGGTCCATCCGTTCACTCTAGGTGCCGGGCGAGTCTCGACGCAGCTCGGATCCGCGCCTGAGCTGGAGGATTCCTGAGACTCGGGCCACCGGAATTGCACCATATTGCGGAGAGTGCAATACTGCACTCTATGACACAGAGTGCAAATGTGGAGCCCGGCTCGCGACTGTCCGAACGGATGGCCGCGACTGCCGCGCGACTCACCACCGTGTCCCGCCGCCTCACCGCCGCCAACGGCCTGAACGGCTTCACCATCGAAGAGCTCTGCGACGAGGTCGGCGTCTCCCGCCGCACCTTCTTCAACTACTTCCCGAGCAAAGAGGACGCCGTCCTCGGCATCGACGAATCCGAGCAGGCCGAGCGGATCGTCGCGGAGTTCCTCGCTCTCGGCTCCCGCGGGTGGCGCGCCGTCCTCGACGACCTCGTCGACATCGTCGCCGCCCACGCCGAGCACATCGGCCTCGGCCTCGCTGAGCACGTCGACTTCCACGCCGCTCTCGAGCGCGAACCGAAGCTCCTCATCCGCTTCATGGGCCTCAATCGCGAACGCGAGCAGCAGTTCGTCGCGGTGATCGCCAAGCGCGAGGGTGTCGCCGCAGACGACCCGCGAGCGCGCGCCTGCGCCGAGCTCTTCGGGGTCGCCATCAAGACCACGATGGTTCGCCTCCTCAGAAGCGGAGCCGACTTCGACCACGGCACCGACTTCGACATCGTCGGGTCGATCAACGATTCACTCGCCGCCTTCCGGACCGTGCTCGATCCGGCCAGCCGCACCGACCGGCCGCACTGACCCGCTCCAGCGCTTCGCCCCCCGTCTTCCCCGAACGCCCCGAAACGACTCCCACCACTCACCGAAAGGAACGCCCGTGACCGCCGCCACCGCCGCGCCCGCTGAGGCGCCGATGCTGCTCACCAAGCGCCGCATCTGGATCATCTTCGCCGCCCTCATCGCCGGCATGCTGCTCTCGAGCCTCGACCAGACCATCGTGTCCACCGCCATGCCGACGATCGTCGGTCAGCTCGGCGGCGTCGACCACCAGGTCTGGCTCACCACCGCCTACCTCCTCGCCACGACGATCGTCATGCCCGTCTACGGCAAGTTCGGCGACGTCCTCGGCCGGCGCCGACTGTTCCTCGTCGCGATCGCCCTGTTCACGATCGCCTCGATCGGATGTGCCTTCGCGGGCGACTTCACGCAGCTCATCGTCTGGCGCGCCGTCCAGGGCCTCGGTGGTGGTGGTCTGATGATCCTGTCGCAGGCGATCATCGCCGACATCGTCCCCGCCTCCGAACGCGGGAAGTACCTCGGCCCGCTCGGTGCGGTCTTCGGTCTGTCGGCCGTCGGTGGCCCGCTCCTCGGTGGGTTCTTCGTCGACCACCTCACCTGGCAGTGGGCGTTCTACATCAACATCCCCGTCGGTATCGCCGCGTTCGCCGTCGCCTGGTTCACGCTCAAGCTGCCGAACAAGAAGGCCACAGCACCCATCGACATCCTCGGTGTGATCTTCCTCTCCGCCTTCACCACCTGCCTCATCTTCTTCACCGACTTCGGCGGCGATGCGACGCACGGTTGGGGTGCGATCGAGACCTGGCTGTTCGGCATCGGCATGCTGCTCGCCGCACTGCTGTTCGTGATCACTGAGGCGCGCGCCAAGGACCCGATCATCCCGCTGTCGCTGTTCAAGAACCCCACGTTCATCAACGCGACCGCGATCGGCCTCACCCTCGGTCTCGGTATGTTCTCCGCGATCGGCTTCGTCCCGACGTTCCTCCAGATGTCGTCCGGCACCTCGGCCGCAGCCTCTGGTCTGCTGATGATCCCGATGATGGTCGGCCTCATCGGTGCGTCCGTCGTCTCCGGAAACCTGATCACCAAGACGGGCAAGTACCGCCTGTTCCCGGTGCTCGGGACGATCATCACGGCCGCGGCGATGGTCGCGTTCACGACGCTCAGCGCCGACACCCCGATCTGGTTGATCTGCGTGTTCCTGTTCGTCTTCGGCATCGGTCTCGGCCTCATCATGCAGGTCGTGGTGCTCGTCGCCCAGAACTCGGTCGACGCCTCGATGGTCGGAACCGCGACCAGCACGAACAACTACTTCCGCGAGGTCGGTGCGTCGCTCGGCGTGGCCGTGTTCGGCACGATCTTCACCACGCGTCTCACAGCGAACCTCACGGACGTCTTCGCGAGCTCCGGTGCGAGTGCCGGCGATGCGTCGAACGCTGCGGCGACGATCGACCCGCAGACGCTCAGTCAGCTGCCGGACGCCATCCGCGATGGTGTGGTCGGTGCGTACGCCGACGCCCTCGCCCCGGTGTTCTGGTACCTGCTGCCGTTCATCGGCGCCGCCTTCCTGCTCTCGCTGTTCCTGAAGCAGATCCCGCTGTCGGACGTCGCCGGGCTCGTCGCACGCGGTGAGGCCGTCGGCGGCGACGAGGCCGAGGCGATCGAAGCGCAGCAGCGCGGCAAGGTGCTCGCATCGGCGAACGGTGCAGCCGAGTCGGCTCCGGCCGTCGGAGACGGTTCCGAGCCGCAGGCCGAGGCCCCGGCCGTGGATCGCGGAGAGCGCTGACCCCGGTCCGGGCGGACACCCGGACCTCGGTCGTCCTCCTGGAGCCCCGTGCACACGTGAAGCGTGCCCGGGGCTCCTGGCATCCCACCCGCAGCGAACGCGCTTATCCTGAAGGACGTGAACGGGGAACCTCAGCAGGCGTCAGTCGTACGGCGGGCCGCAGTGGTGTTCAACCCTGCGAAGGTGTCGGTCGCCGCGCTGCGCTCAGCCGTGGCGGCGCGCGAGTCGACGGCCGGCTGGGCGGCGTCCGAGTGGTTCGAGACGGACCGATCCGACGACGGCCTGGCAGCGGCTGCCGCTGCCGTCGCCTCGCAGCCGGCGCTCATCCTCGTCGCCGGTGGCGACGGCACACTCCGGGCGGCGGCGCAGGCCCTCGCCGGGACCGGTGTCCCGCTCGGTCTGCTGCCGTCCGGCACGGGGAACCTCTTCGCGCGTGAGCTGCGGCTGCCGCTCAACGACCTCGCCGAGTCCGTGTCGACCGCCTTCGAGGGCGGCGACCGCGCAGTCGACGTCGGTCTCGCGGTGCTGGAGCGCGCGGACGGCACCGAGACGCACCACGTCTTCCTGGTGATGGCCGGCATCGGGCTCGACGCCCACATGGCCGGGCACACGAACGAGCGGCTGAAGCGCCGCATCGGCTGGCTCGCCTACTCCGACCCCATCGCGCGGAGCGTCGTCGGCAACCGGCAGTTCGACCTCCGCTACCAGCTGGATGAGCGGCCGGAGGTGTCATCCCGCGCGCACACCGTCATCGTCGGCAACTCCGGCACACTGACGGGCGGCATGCTGCTGCTGCCGGACGCGGTGATCGACGACGGCCGCCTCGACGCCGTCATCTTCCGGCCAGGCCGCGGCTCGGGGTGGACGAACATCGGGTACCGTTTGGCGTTCAACCGGATGCTGCACCGCACGCGCTTCGGACGCCTGCTCGCGAGTGTCACGCCGAAGCCGCGCGCGATCCGTTGGGCGCAGGCGACCCGGATGCGGGTGCGGTTCACCGAGGCGCAGGAGATCCAGCTCGACGGCGACGCCCAGGGGCTGGTCCTCGGTGCGTCCCTGAGTGTCCACCACCACGGGTTGAGCTTGCGGGTGCCTCGGGCGGTCGCGGTCTCAGACGGTTCCGCGGGGCGAGCGTCCACATCTATCTGACATGTGACTTATAGAGGCGTATGCTGGAACCGCTGGCCAGAGCGGGCGAGCAGAAACGGAACCGCATCATGTCTAACCACACCATCCAGGGCCGGTTCGCCGGCAAGGTCGCCATCGTCACCGGAGGCGTCTCCGGCATCGGCGCCAAGATCACCGAACGACTCGTCGCCGAAGGCGCGTCGGTCGTGGTCGCCGACATCAACGCCGACCTCGTCGCCAGCGCGAGCGAGACGTTCGGCGCCCAGGTCCACGGTCGCCGAACCGACGTCACCGATGAGGGCGACTTCGCGGGCCTCGTGGCCGAGACCGTCGAACGATTCGGCACCCTCGACCTGCTCTTCAACGTCGCCGGCGGTTCGCGCCCCGGCACACTCACCGACATCTCGTTCGAGGACTGGGACTTCACCGTCCGGCTGAACCTCTACAGCGCGTTCAACGGCACGCGGCTCGCGGCGCGGCAGTTCCTCGCCGAGGGGAAGGCGGGCGCGATCGTCAACATCGCCTCGCTCAACTCCATCGTCCCGATGCACTTCGGTGTCGGATACACGGCGGCCAAGGCGGGCGCGGTGATGCTCACGAAGCAGGCCGCACTCGAGCTCGGTGAGCACGGCATCCGCGTGAACGCCGTCTCGCCAGGCCTCGTGGCGACGCCGCTGACGGCGTCGCTCACCGACATCCCCGGTGTGCAGGCGGCGTACGACGAGCGCATCCCGGTGCGCCGTGCGGCTCAGCCTGAGGAGATCGCGGCGGCGGCCCTGTTCCTCGCGAGCGACGACGCGTCGTACATCTCGGGCGACAACCTCGTCGTCGACGGTGCCTGGTCGACCACCGGCTACCCCGACCTGCGCCCCTTCCTCAGCTGACCCGGCCTGCTCGGGCACCTGCCGGCCGCGTGCCGCGGGGTCCTGGGTCAGCGGACGACGAGTCGTCCGGCGGTGAAGGCGCGCGACGCGTCGGCGATCGTCTCGAGCGGTGTCGACACGGCGGCCGAGCCGATCGGGAAGCCGCGCTCGGCGATGGTGGCGAAGAGTCTGGGCGACAGGGTCGTGCGGATACCGGGGCTGGTGGTCGTCACCCCTGGCAGCAGGTGGAAGGTGATGACGCGGTGATTGCCTCGGCTGCGGAGGGAGAGGCGGTCGAACGCCACCCACGGGATGTCGACGGTGCCCTGCGGCAGTGTTCCGTGCAGCCCGGACGCGTCGAGCACGAGCACGGTGCGCTCGACCGACTGCAGGCCGCGGACCCAGGCGAGGCGGAGCGCGAGGAAGAACGCGTACGCGAATGCGACGGCGAAGGGGAACACCGAGAGGGCGCCGAGGGCGAAGCCGTTGACGGAGGCGCCGAGCGCGGCGAACACGATGGCGAGCAGACCGCTGCCGACCGCGAGCCCGACGGTGGCGATGAACGCGCCGCGCGTGGCCCGATCGCTCGCGACCGGGTCGGAGGCGACCACGAGGGGCGGGAACGTCGGCTGCTGCGGGAACTCGGTGCTCATCCGTCCAGTATCGCGCGTCAGTGGAACTCCGACGGGTGACCAGCGCGGTGCGCTGGCCGCTGCCGCGGGCCATGGGTGCGAGCGCGGGTCCCCAGAGGCCCGCGCTCGCACCAGTGCCCCGCGCTGGGACGGGCGCACCGCGGCGGCACCGCGTCCGGGGTGCTAGACGAGGTCGAAGGTGACGACCTGCGGGCCGGGGGTGGTGCGGGCCGGGAGGTCGACACGCACGCCGCCGTCGATGACCGCAGCCGCAATCGGGGTGCCGTCGAGCAGACGTGCCGAGTCCACCGCCAGGGCATCGGGCGCGACCGTCAGCGTCACGGACCCGTCGGCGTCGACGATCGCGTTCGCCGTGCCGCCGGCTCGCGTCCAGCGCGTCCATGGGCTCTCGGAACCCGAGGCGATTGAGGCGTCAAGCTGACGCGACCCGAAGATCGCGGCACCGTTCGTGGCGTTCCACGCACCGAGCGTCTCGAGCGTCGCCCGCTGCTCCTCCGGCACGGTGCCGTCGGCCTTGAGCCCGATGTTCAGCAGCAGGTTGCCACCACGCGCCACGATGTCGACGAAGTAGCGGATCGCCGCCTCGCCGTCGAGCATGTGCGAGGCGTCCTCGAGCTGGTTGTAGCCGAACGAGTAGCCGATCCCACGGCAGTTCTCCCACGCCCCTTCGGTCACATCCCCCATCTGGTACTCGGTCGTCCGGTAGTCCCAGTGGGTGTCACCCCACCGGTCGTTGATGAGACCGTCCGGCACCGCAGCGTAGAAACGGTCGAAGAGGGGGACGAGTCCGTGCGGGCCGGCGTCCTTGCCCGGGTCGGGCCACTCGATGTCGTTCCAGAGGATGTCGGGCCGGTAGCGGTCGATCAGATCGACGATGTGGTTGTAGGCGAACTTCGCGTACGGGTCGTCATTGGCGCGGTTCGTCCAGCCCTCCGGCCCGTCCGTCTCGACGACGGGCTCTGAGGGGGAGAAGTGCCAGTCGAGACCGCCGGAGTAGTACACGCCGAACTTCAGACCTGCGCGCTTCGTCGCGTCGGCGAACTCACCGACGAGGTCGCGCTTCGGGCCGCGCGCGACGGTGTTGCGGCCGTCCGTCGCGGGTGCGTCCCACAGGGTGATGCCGTCATGGTGCTTCGTCGTCGGCACGAAGTAGCGGGCGCCGGTCTGCTTCACGAGTGCGATGACGTCGTCGGCGTCGAAGCGTTCCGCCTTCCACAGATCGAGCAGGTGGTCGTAGTCGACGTCGCCGAACGTCTCCCGGTGGTGCTGCTGGGCCGGGCTGCCCTCGATGCGGATGGAGTTCGCGTACCACTCGGCATAGGGGTTGTGAGCGAAGTCGTGGGCGTGGTCGTCTGCTCCGAGCTCTCCGATCGGCTCGGCCCACGCGGCGACCGAATAGGCGCCCCAGTGCACGAAGACACCGAGCTTCGCATCGGAGAACCATTCGGGCGTCTCGCGCGCGAACTCCTCGAACTCGGACAGTCGGACGGAGTCGTCCTTGAACATGGCCATGGCGGGATCCTTCATCGTTGATGGTCGGGTGGTGCGGCGTGCAGCCGGGGAGCCGGCGAACGCGATTCATCCGTACTCTCCGGGGCGAACACGTCCAAACTGTCGCAAAACTGGCCGGATTTCAAGAGTTGACAGAAAAGACATCGGATGTTTAGATCACTTCACGTCCAGCCTCTGTGACTCGTGAGCGGCGTCGGACACCCGAGTAGCACACACGACGAAGTGGAGAAGCAACCGATGAAACGACAGCTCATGGCTGGAGCGGCGATGGCCGGAATCCTCGCCCTCACCGCATGTTCCGGGGGCAGCGCCACCGGCTCGCAGAGCGAGGACTCGCTCGTCTGGTCCATGTGGATCTCCGGCCAGGAGGACCAGGCCGCATGGCAGACGGTCGCCGACGACGTCAAGGCAGCGGACAAGATCGACGTCACCATCCAGGGCTCCCCGTTCACGGACTACTGGACGAAGCTCCGCACGCAGCTCAGCACGGGCAGCGCCCCCTGCATCGTCACCGTGCAGAGCCTGCGCGCCGCGAACTACACCGACGTTCTCCTCCCGCTCGACGACCTCGCGGAGAGCGGCGGCACGGCGCTCGACGAGTTCGACACCACCGCCCTCGATGCGATGAAGGTCGACGGCAAGCTGTACGCGCTGCCCTACGACACCGGCCCGCTCGTCATGTTCTACAACAAGGACCTCTTCGCCGAAGCCGGGGTCGCCGAACCGCAGCCGGGTTGGACCGTCGACGACTTCGAAGCGGCCGGCGCCGCCCTCAAGACCGCCGGGAAGCAGCTCTACGCCACGAGCGTGGAGGACCTCTACCTCGAGTCGATGATCCTCTCCTACAACGGTGGACGGGTCATCACCGACGACGGTGAACTCGACGTCACGAACGCGGCGTTCGCGGAGGGTCTGGACTGGCTCGCGGGCCTCGTGGAGGAGGGGTACGCCACGCAGGCCAGCGCCGACGGTTCGGCCGACGACAACGCGTTCATCAACGGACAGGCGGCGACCTTCGTCGACGGACCGTGGTCGCTGCTCAACACCAAGGGCAAGGCCACCTTCGACGTCGGTGTCGTAACGCTTCCCGCGGGCAGTGCGCCCGCGACGTTCTCCGCCGGTTCGGGCTTCGGCATCTCGAAGGAGTGCGCATACCCCGAGCAGGCCTACCAGGCGATCACCACCATGACGAGCGACGCCGTCCTGTCGAAGCTCGGCGAGGAGGGGCGGGCGTTCCCATCGCGCACCGCTTCGCAGTCGGCGTGGTTCGACAATGCAGGCATCGCGGGCGTGGACACGAGCTTCGCGGCGGCCCAGGAGGGTTCCGTGCCCCTGCCAGGCAACAAGAACAGCGACCAGCTCGCCCAGCTGTTCTCGCAGTATGCGATCCAGGCGATCAACGGTCAGCAGAGCGGCGCAGAGGTGCTCGAGCAGATCGCGAGCCAACTGCCCAAGTAGCGCCGAACCGGGTGGGCGGCACGTGTCGCCTGCCCGTTCCGTCGTCCGATCCGGCGCCTCCGCACAGGAAGAACCAGCATGGCAACCCCCACCACAGCCCCACCCCGCGTCGTCGCGCGGCTGTCCAAGCGCGGCGCGCGTGTCGATCCGGACGCGGCCCATGCGAGACGCTCTTGGTGGGGAGCGGGCTTCGCGAGCCCCCACGCGATCGGTCTAGCGCTGTTCACCGTCGTGCCGATCATCGCCTCGCTCGTCATCAGCCTGAACAACTGGCCGATGCTCGGTTCCCCGGAGTTCGTGGGATTCGCCAACTACGCGACCCTGTTGGCCGACCCGATCTTCCGCACCGTCGTCCTCAACACCACGCTCTTCGTCGTGCTGTACGTGCCGCTCAACCTCATCGTGTCGATGGGGCTCGCGGCCTGGCTCAGCCCGAAGATCAAGCATCGACAGATCTTCCGCGTGCTGTTCTTCATCCCCACCGTCACCCCGATCGTCGCCAACGCCGTGATCTGGCGGATGATCTATCAGCCGGACGGACTCATCGACGCGACGATGCAATCGACCCTCGGCATCTCGGCACCGAACTTCCTTGCCGACGAGAACTGGGCCATGCTCGCGATCGTCGCGATGAGTGTCTGGCAGGGCTTCGGGTACAACATGCTGATCTTCTCCGCAGCGCTCGATTCCGTGCCGGAGAGTCAGCTCGAGGCGGCCGAACTCGACGGCGCCGGCGCCTGGACGTCGTTCTGGAGGATCAAGTTCCCGATGATCTCGCCCTCGATCTTCTTCGCCGCGATGATGACGCTCATCACCGCATTCCAGGTGTTCGCGCAGCCGTTCATCCTGACGAAGGGCGGTCCGGGTTCCTCGACCACGACGCTCGTCCAGTTCATCTACAACCAGGGATTCGTCTTCCAGCAGCTCGGCGTCGCATCCGCAGCCGCCTGGGTCCTGTTCATCATCATCCTGGCCATCACCGCCGTGCAGTTCCTCGGCCAGAAGAAGTGGGTCCACTATGAGTAGTCAGACCGAGGCTCGCCGAGCCGCCGTTCGCCAGCACCCGCCCACCTCGTCGCTCGTGACCGTGAACCCCCGCGGACTCCGGCGCGGAGCGTCCACGTCGGGCAGTCGGGTCCGCTCGATCATCTCCTACGTCGTGCTGTGCCTCGTCGCGCTCGCGTTCATCTCACCGCTCGTGTACATGGTGGCGACCTCCCTCAAGCCAGCCGCGGAGACCTTCACGACGCCGCCGACGCTGTTCGGCTCGTCCATCCGCTGGGAGAACTACTCGGAGGCCTTCAGCTACCTGCCTTTCGGCCGTTTCCTCCTGAACGGGCTGTTCGTCGCGGTGATCGGCACGATGATCAACATGGCCGTGTCGGTGCTCAGCGGCTATGCGTTCTCACGGCTGCGGTGGCGCGGCCGCAACGTCGTGTTCGTGCTGTTCCTCGCGACGATGATGATCCCGCAGGACGTCCTCCTCATCCCGCTGTACGTCATGATGCAGGGCTTCGGCTGGGTCGACTCGTTCCAGGCGCTCATCATCCCGTTCGCGTTCACCGCTCTCGGCGCGTTCCTCTGCCGGCAGTTCTTCCTGACGGTGCCCCAGGAGCTCGACGACGCGGCGCGCGTGGACGGCGCCGGCGTCGTTCGGACCTTCACGCACGTGATGCTCCCGCTCGCGCGTCCGACCCTCGCCGTGCTCGCGGTGTTCTCCTTCATCGCCTACTGGAATTCGTTCCTGTGGCCGCTCATCATCATCAACGACGTCAACACCTACGGCACGATCCCGCTCGGTCTGCAGCAGTTCTTCGGCCAGCAGGGCAGCCAGTGGAACCTCGTGATGGCCGCCTCGGTGATCTCGATGCTGCCCACGGTGCTCATGCTGATCCTCCTGCAGAAGCACCTCATCAAGGGCATCGTGACGAGCGGCCTCGGAGGTCGCTGACCCTCCTCTCAGCCCGCGAGGGGTCCCGAATGGCTGGCCCGGCGGGTCGGACGCCAGCCATTCGGGACCCCTCGCGGGCTAGAGCGAGCGGCGGAGCCAGGATTCGACGCCGGACACGTGGACCGTCACCAGGGCGCGCACGAGTTCGGTGTCGCGCTTCTCGAGGGCATCGACGATCGCGTGGTGCTCCTGCAGGGTGCGGTCGACCGCCTTCTCCTCGGTCAGGCCGCGCCAGATGCGAGCGCGGACCGTCTTGCTCCCGAGGGCCGCGAGCAGGCTGGCAAGGTACGCGTTGCCGCTCAGCTCGATGACGCGAGCGTGGAACTGGAGGTCGTGGGCGACGAGGTCCTCGACCGTCGTCGACTCGTCCACCCGATCGACCATGGTGCGCAGTTCGGCGATCGTGTCGTCGTCGAGGTGCTGGATCGCCATGACCGAGGCGGACGGTTCGAGGATGCGCCGCACCTCGAACATCTCGATGAGCGAGCCGTCGGCGTGCATGTCGATGACGAACGACATCGCCTCGTGCAGCAGGCTCGGCTCGAGCGTGGTGACGTAGGTGCCGTCGCCGCGGCGCACGTCGAGCACCTTGATGAGCTCGAGCGCTTTCACGGCCTCGCGCAGGGAGCTGCGGGACAGTCCCAGCGTCTCGCTGAGCTCCTTCTCCGGCGGGAGGCGCTGACCGGGTTTCAGGTCGCCGGCGACGATCATCGCCTGGATCTTCGCGATCGCTTCGTCGGTGACGGCCATGTCTCCCCCTGCTCGCTCGCAGCGCCGCTCCGGGATCGTGACGCTGTGCGTCATGATACATCCGATGTTTGCCGGCGCTTGTGTTACGTCAGGTTAACGGCCCCTCGCCTGGACGCTGATCTCTCCCTACTGTTGCTGCAACCCGACGTCGCGGAGCGCCCCCGATCGCACCGACAGCAGGCGTCGCGGCCGGCACCACCTCCCCAGTACCGTCCCGCACCCCACCTTCCTCTGGAGTTCCCCATGCGTCGTCGATCGCGCCTCGCGCTGTCCATCCTCTCGCTGGCGGTCGTCGCCGGCCTCGCCACCGGTTGTTCCGGCCTCAAGCAGGGCTCCTCGTCCGAGTCGACGAGTGGCGCCGCAGCCAGCTCCGCCGCGTCGGACGTCGATGTCCCCTCGCTCGAGGGCAAGACCGTCGGCGTCGCCGCGAAGGACGTCGTCCGTGACTTCGGTCGTCTCACCTACCAGGGCGTGCAGGACCGCCTCGAGGAGCTCGGTGCGAAGGTCGTCGCCACGCAGGCAGACGCGCAGGACGACAAGCACCTCGCGAACGTCGAGAACCTCGTCTCGCAGAAGGTCGACGCGATCGTCGTCATCCTCGGCGACGCCACGACGCTCGCTCCCGCCCTGCAGCAGGCGAAGGACGCCGACATCCCGGTCTTCACGATCGACCACGCCAGCGAGAACTCCGTGAACAACATCGGGTCCGACAACTGGCAGATCGGCTCCACCCTCGCGCGCACGCTCGCCGAGGACATCGGCGGCAAGGGCAAGGTGCTCGTGTTCAACGGCTTCTACGACGTCACGCCGTGCCAGATCCGCTACGACGAGTTCAAGCTCGTGCTGAAGAACTACCCGGGCATCGAGATCATCGAGCCCGAGCTGCAGGACGTCTACGAGGGCACCATCGAGGATGCCAAGCAGAAGACGAACGACGCACTCACCCGCTACCCGAAGGGCGAGATCTCGGCCGTGTGGTCCTGCTGGGACCTCCCCGCGATCGGCGCTTCGCAGGCCATCGACGCTGCCGGACGCGACGAGATCAAGGTCTACGGCGTCGACGCCGAGCCCGGTGCCCTCGACCTGATCGCCGACCCGGACTCCGTCTACCAGTTCACGGTCGCCCAGCAGCCGACGCTGTTCGGTACCACCAGCGCGAACAACGTGGCACTGTACCTCGGTGGCAAGCAGGACGAGGTGCCGCTCAGCACCTACCTCGACGCCGTCTTCATCGACAAGGCGAACGTCGCCGACGAGCGCAAGCGCCTCGGCCTGGAATGAGTCACGACATCGAGATCGACGGACCGGTCGACCAGCAGGAGCTGGGCGGCCGGCCCGCCGGCGTGCGCACCGCATCGGCCCGTCCGGTCGTGGCCATGCGCGGCATCGCGAAGGACTTCGGCGGCGTCCGAGTGCTGAACGACGTCGATCTCGACGTCCACCCGGGCGAGGTCGTCGCCCTCGTCGGTGAGAACGGCGCAGGCAAGTCAACGCTCATCAAGATCCTCACTGGCCTGTACACGGCGAGTGAAGGATCGATCGAGATCGACGGTGAATCGGCTCTCATCCGGAATCCCGCCGACGCCGAGCGTCTGGGCATCCGGGTCATCCACCAGGACCGCCACCTCGCCGGTCGGCTGACGGTCGCCGAGCAGCTCTTCCTCGGCTCGCGTTCCGCGTTCCTCACCGGGCGCGCGCTCGACCGCCGCGCGGAGCGGGAACTGCTCGACCTCGTCGGCCTCGACGTGCCGGGCAGCACGCTCGTCGATGAGCTCAGCGTCGCCGAGCAACAACTCCTGCAACTCGCGATCGCGACGATCACCAGGCCGCGTGTCCTCGTGCTCGACGAGCCGACCGCACCACTCGCAGCAGGAGATGTGGACCGTCTGTTCGCGACGGTCCGTGCGCTGCAGGAGCAGGGTGTGGCCGTCATCTACATCTCCCACTACCTGCAGGAGGTGCGGGACATCGCCTCCCGCGTCGTCGTGCTGCGCAACGGCGAGCGCGTCGGCGAACTCGACCTCGCGGACCGCGACGCGACACTCGACGCGATCGTGCAGCTCATGGTCGGCCGGAGCGTCGAGGAGTTCGGCGACCGCGAGCGCGTCGCCCCGAGCTCGATGGCGGAACCGGTGCTCGCGATCGACGACCTCACCGTCGCGGAGCGCCTGCACGGTGTCTCGATCGCGGTCCGACCCGGAGAGATCGTCGGGGTGACGGGCCTCGTCGGTTCAGGGCTCGAAGAACTCGCCGACGCCGTCACCGGGCTGCGCACGCACGGGGGAACGGTGCGACTCGGCCGCACCACGATCCGTTCGCCCCGCGCGTTCGTCCGCGCGGGCGGAGCGTGCGTCCCCGCGAACCGACACCGCGACGGCATCCTGAACCGACAGTCCGTGCGGGAGAACCTGACGCTCGCGGCGCTCGACCGCATCACCGGACTCGGCGGACTGCTGCGCGGCCGGCGTGAGCGCGCCATCGCCGGCGACCTCGTCACACGCCTCGACGTGCGGCCCGCGAACGACACCGCCGTCGCCGGCAGCCTGTCGGGCGGCAACCAGCAGAAGGTGGTCCTCGGCCGGTGGCTCGCCGCCGGGTCGACCGTGTTCGTGCTCGACCAGCCGACCTCGGGCGTCGACATCGGCTCCCGCCAGCAGATCTACGCGGAGATCGACGCCCTCGTCGCCCAGGGGGCCGGCGTGCTGCTCGTGAGCGTCGACCTCGAGGAGCTCATCGGCCTCGCCGACCGCGTGCTCGTGCTGTACCGCGGCACCATCCGCACCGAGCTGCCGCGCTCGCAGGCGACGGCCGACACGATCCTCGCCTGGTCCACCGGTGCGGCGTCGTCTTCCTCCGCTGAGGCCGCCCCGCTCCCTGAGCCTGTCGACGGGCCCGACCGAGGAGACTCCGCATGACCGCCATCGCACCACGGCCCACCGCTCCGGCCCCGTCGGCCGCCACCGAGTCGGCGACGAAGCGCCGTCGCCCGGTGTCCCGCCTCGGCCTCATCGGCTACGCCATCGTGGTCATCGAGGTCGTCGTGTTCGCCGTCGCCTCACCGGGCTTCCTCGACCCAGCCAACCTCGCGACCATCCTCACGCAGTCCGCCGTCTACGCGATCGCGGCGTTCGGTCTGTCGATCGTCGTCGTGACGGGCGGTGAGGACGTCGTCCGTGGTGGCATCGACCTCTCCATCGGGGCCGTCCTCGGTTTCTCCGGTGCGCTCGTCGCCGTGCTGCTGCAAGCCGAGCTCGGGTTGCCGCTCGCCCTGCTCATCGGCCTGGGCGCGACAGCGGTGATCGGCCTCGTCAACGGGCTCGTGGTCGTCGCCGGCATCCGTCCGCTGCTCGTGACGCTCGCGATGATGAGCATCGTGACGAGCCTCACGATCGTCATCACGAACAATGTGAAGGTGCCCGTCTCCGATGCCGGCCTCGTGTGGTTGCGGAGCGGTCATGTCGCGGGCGTCCCGGCCGCAGTCGTCGTCCTCCTGCTCGTGTTCGCGGTCGTCGCGTTCGCCACGGGCCGCACCAGCTGGGGGGTGAAGAACGCGGCCGTCGGCCAGAACCCCACCGCTGCGCGCGTCGCCGGTGTCGACGTGAACCGGCACATCGTCGTCAGCTACGTGCTCGCGGCCGTCCTCGCGGGCATCGCCGGTGTGCTGATGACCAGTCGACTGTCGGCGGCGCTGCCGGGTATCGGCGAGCAGTCGCTCATCGACATCCTCCTCGCGACGTTCCTCTCGATCGCGTTCTCCCGTCGTCTCGTCGTCACGATCACCGGCACGCTGTTCAGTGCGGTGTTCGTCGCGATCCTCACGAACGGGTTCAGTCAGCTCGGCGTCCCGAGCCAGTGGATCGGCATCACCAAGGGTGTCCTGATCCTGCTGGTGCTCGCGGTCGCCGCCATCCGTGAGCGGAGCGTCCGACGATGAGCATCGACACGAAGCGGGCCGATACCGCGCCGACGACGCCGTCACCCGCGGGCGCTGGCGGCTCGCGCACGTCGAGGCGCCCCGACGGTCCGCTGTCGTCATTGACGATCCGTGGCCTGGGTGCTGCGGTTCCCCAGGCGCTCGCACCCGCGGTGCTCGCCGCCCTCCTCATCGTGTTCGCGGTGCTGTCGCCGTCGTTCCTCACGGCGGACAACCTGCTCGGCGTGCTGAACCAGAACGCGCTGCTCCTGCTGGCAGCCGTCGCGATGACCGTCGTCGTGCGAGCGGGCGGGATCGACCTCTCGATCGGTGTCGCGATCGACCTCGCGGCGCTCACCGCCTCGGCATTGCTCGCGGACGACTACGTGGCGTGGGTCGCGATCGTCGGTGGTCTGCTCGTGGGGCTGCTCGTCGGGGCGGTGAACGCCTTCCTCATCGTGGTGCTGCGGATCCGCCCGTTCCTCGCGACGCTCAGCGTCTGGTTCATCGGGGGTGGTGTGCAGCAGGTCGCGACCGACGGCGGTTCGCCCATCTACCTGTCGCGGAGCAGCGTCCCGGACGAGTTCGCCTGGCTGGGCGCCGGTTCGGTGCTCGGTGTTGCGGCGCCGATCCTGATCGCCGTGCTCGTCCTGTTGATCGTGTGGGCGGCGCTCGAGCGGAGTCGCTGGGGGCGGGTGCTCACGGCGGCGGGGGAGCAGCCGACGGCGACGCGGATCGCGGGGCGGATGGCCGGGACGTCGATGGCGACGGCCTTCGTGTTCGCAGCAGGGATCGCGGCGATCGCCGGGCTCATCCTCGCGGCGCGGAGCAACGGTTTCGTCGCGAACAGTGGGCAACTGTACGTGCTCGACTCGATCGGTGCGGTGTTCATCGGGACGACGCTCAGCCGGACGGGTCGTCCGAACCTCTTCGGCACGCTCGTGGGCGTGCTGATCTTCGCACTGCTGACCAACGGCATGAACCTGATCGGGCTGTCCTTCTACTGGCAGGGCCTGGCGCGTGGTGTCGTCCTCATCCTGATCCTGCTCCTCGGTGTCCTGCTCGCCCGAGACCGCGCGCGCAAACCCCTCACCTGACCCGCGTCTGGTGTCCGTGCCAGCGCGATGCGCTGGTGCGGGCGCTACCTGCTCCCGCTACCCGCTATCCGCTGGCCGACGGCTGGCGGCGGCGGGCTCGGAGGCCGCTGATGATCATCCATGCGCCGTAGCCGAGGAGGGCTGCTGCAGCGAGCGGGACGACGACGGCGCGGGTCGATCCGCTCACGACGGCGTTCACATACCCGAGGAGCGGGATCGAGTACCACACGCGACCACGGAGCTGTTCGACACGCACGGGTGATCCGTCCTCGCTCCCGTTCGCATCGCCCTTGGTGATGTAGCGACGCTCACCGCCGGCGGCATCCTCGAATCCGACGACACGATGCGTGGCCACCGTCGGCTGGCCCGACGCGAGCTGGAACGTGATCACGTCGCCCAGGGCGATGTCCGACGGGTCGACGTCCTGCACGACGACGAGCGAGCCGAGTGGCAGGCGAGGCTCCATCGATCCACCGGCGATCGTGTACGTCTGCGATCCGGTGACGAGGGGGACGACGACCGCCGCGAGCGCCACGATGACGACGAGTCCGAGCAACCCGAGCGAGAGCCCGCGGCGCACCCAGAAGAACCAGCCGTCGTGCTTCGTCGGCGCATCGATCGGGGTCGTGCCGTCACCCGACGGGAACACGCCGTCCTGCGGCGTCGCGGTCGTCTCACGCTGCGTCATCGGCGTCCCCGGTGGATCCATGAGCGGCTGTCGGCAGTGCCCGCAGTCTCCTCCGACGGGCGGCATTCCCGACGACCGCGACCCCGCCGAGCAGGAGCGCGAGCGCGGCCACGCCGATTCCGGACCCTGCGTCGAGACCGGTCCGCGGCAGCGCACCAGAGCCGCCCGCACCAGAGTGAGCGTTGGGCGCAGCGGGCTCGGCCGTCGACGGAGCAGTCGGGAGCGTCGTCGGGGGAGCGGTCGGGAACGCGGCGATGATCTCGGCGTCGACCGGGCACCCGTTCGACAGGGCGATCGGGCCGGTCTCGCTCAGGGCGACGAGGAGGCCGAGGCCGACGCTGGCGCCCTGCGCCGCGCCGAGGTCGGCGGAGATGCTGAACGTGACCGGTACGGAGAGCTGCTCACCGGGTCGTAGGACGCTCTGCGTGCCGAGCAGGGCACAGGTGCCGGTGGACACTGGTCCGTCGACGAGGGTGTCGAGTGAGAGGTCGGTCGAGCCGCTCGACACCCGGGTGTGCTGCAGGAGTTCGGGATCGCTGCCGCTCGCTCGGCCGGCGTACACGGCGACGATGGTGTCACCGGGGCGCGTCGACTGCACGTGCAGCGTGGCCGTCCTGGAGTCGCCGGGGACGGGGCGCCATCCGGGGAACAGCGACGCGGGTGGGGTCGGGGACCAGTTGACCCCGTCGGCGCTGTACAGCAGCGGCGCGGCACTCTCGGCGGAGGCTCCCGCGGCCGGGCCGAACGCTCCGAGGCAGGCGGCTGCGGCGATCCCGATGGTCACGAGTGCTCGCACGGGACGACCGATCGGCGCCGCGCTCATTCGCCGACCTCTGCGTCGGTCGCGCCGTCCGACGGCTCGTCGGACGGCTCATCCGTCGGCTCGTCGGTCGCGCCAGCGGATGTCGCATCGGCTGTGCCGGTCGTGTCGTCGGTCGCGGCATCGGGCCCGGTCGACCGTCCCGCCGCCATGGGGGTGAATTCGACGGCGAGTGCGAGGTCGGCTGTCGTGCTCCAGTGCTGTCCGAGGCCGCTGGTCAGGGTCACGGTGAGCGGGATCGGGCTGCGTTCGCCGATGTCCGAGGTGTCGGTGCGGGTGAGGATGAGGCACAGCTGCCGCGGCATCGTGCTGTCGGGCGCTGTGATTCTCGTGATCGAGCCGAACGGCACGACGTTCTCCGGGCTCGCTTCGCATGTCTCGCCCGAGAACGTGTCCACCACATGCGCCTGGAGTCCGATGGCTTCCGCGTCCTCGTTCAGGACGGTGACCGAGACGCCGAGGCTCGTCGGCAGCACGTTCCCGCTCGGCACCCAATAGAACAGGAACGGGCTCGTCGCCTCGGCGGCCGAGGAGGCGAACGTGATGGTCGCCTCGGAAGACACGCCGGCGCCGAACGGGGCGACCGACGTGGTCACGGTGGTGCTCGCCGTCGCGTTCCAAGCGGCCTGCGACACGAGCGGCGCTCCCACGAGGAGTGCGGCTGCACCGGCGCCGGCGACGAGACCGAGCCGGAGCGGACTGGTCGTCGATCGTGTCCTCGTCATGGTCGGACCTGCTCTCCGTCGAGGATCAGGACGAGTGACGGTGCCGTCGCCGCCTGCAGTGACGCGTCCGCGTCGATGGGAAGGCTCAAGACCGCGCACAGTCGTTCCAGCGCTCCAGGTTCCAGGGTTCCGAGCACGTCGTCGTCGGACGTCGGGCCCGACGTGCTTCCGGTGAACGATGCGGCGTCCCCGACCCCCGTGGAGCAATCCTCGCCGAACCATGCGGTCACCACCAGCGCGTTCGAGAAGGCGATGTCGGCCTCGCTCCCCGTCCCTGCCCGTTCGACGCGGAAACGCACGGTGAGCGCGACGTCGCCGGTGTTCTCGACGACGACCGGATCAAGGTGCCCTGCGAACGGCTCGGAGGCACCCGGGTACAACGACGGCGGTGCGCTGTCGTCGCCGCCGCTGACGGAGAGCGACGCGGAGCCCGTTCGGATCGAGAACGCCGGGACGGTGTCGCCCGCTGTCCAGAAGGCCATGCTCAACGGGGTGACGATGACGGTCGCGAGAACGGCGCCGACGATGAGTCCCGTCAGCCGACCGATGCGGAATCGGCCTGGAATGGTGGAGCGCACAGGGGTCCCTGTCGTCATCGGTGGCGTGGTCACGGGCAGGCACACGGGTCGGAGACGATCGGGGTGGGTACCTGCGTGAGCGTCACCGTGGTCGCCTCGAGACGGAGCAACTGGTCCATCGTGGAGGCGTCGGTTTCGGCGTCGAACGGCCAGGCGAGGGTGATCACCACGGTGATCGTGCCCGAGCCCGTGATGCGGTACACGCCGTCCGTGGGGCTCGGAGCGATCGCGTCCCCCGTGACGGTGAAGGTGGGGACGATACCGCCGTCGAACGCCGCCGGGTCGGGGCCCGGTGCGTCGGCGTCGGTGGCGGTGAGCGCGCCGAGCGTCGCGGTGATCTCCGCGGAGAGGCCGTCGCCGTCGGCGGTGATCTCGTACTGCCGCTCGAACGACAGGGTCCGCCCGGGGACCAGGAGGAGGGTCGACTGGTCGTCCGAGGTCTGGGCGACGCCGTCGAGGCGCCACACGTCCGAGCCGGTCTGCTCGAACGACAGCTCACCCGTGCCGAACGACAGCGAACCGTCGGCGATCGTGTCCGTCTGCTGCCAGTACGCCAGCGAGCCACCGCCGCCGATCAGGAGTGCCGTCGCCGCGACGACCGCGATGACGCCCTTCGTGATGCGATGCACTGCGGTGCCTTCCGTGGGTGCTGCGTGGAGTGGCTGGATCAGGGGAGGGGCGGGCTCCGTCGCTCGGGTCGCGGGCCCGCCCCTGGACGCGGTCGGGCCCGCGCCGTCGGTCGCTCTGCTCGGGTCAGCAGGCGCAGGGGTCGGCCGGGGCCTCCGGGACCTGCTTCAACGTGATGACGGTGTCGGTCAGCGAGATCGCTTTCGACATGGTCGCCTCGGAGGAGTCCGCGGAGCCGTACGGCCAGGCGAGGGTGATCGTGACGAGGATACTGCCGGCACTCTTCAGGTACACCTCGCCCGGCGTCGAGGTGTACTGCACCGGGTCGCCGGTGATCTGCACGCTCGGGACGATGACGCCGTCGAACGCGTCCGTGGTGACATCGGTCTCGTCGATGTTGACCGCGTTCAGCCCGCCGATCGCGGCGCTGAACGTCACGTGCAGGTCGTCGGCCGTCTTGTCGACCGAGTACTGCTTCGTGTAGACGACGGTCGAGCCGGGCACCAGTCGCATGTCGGCAGCCTCGTCCCGCGTCTTGGAGACGCCGTTGATCGTCCACGTCTCGCCCTGCGTGATCAGTTTCAACTCGCCCGTCTGGAACGACAGCGAGCCGCTGCTGATCGTGTCCGTCTGCTGCCAGTAGGCGAGCGAGCCTGCGCCGCCGAGGAGGAGCGCGACTGCTGCTCCGATCGCGATCGTGCCCTTGGTGAACCGGTTCATGAAGTGCCTTCCGTCTGAGCGCACGACTGTGCGGAGCTGTGCCGGTCTGGCTCGGGGATCATCGGGCCGAGAGCTCGCGCACTGTTCTCGCGGCCAGCCTAGGGATCACCCGCCCCCGAATGAGGGGTCCTCAGCCACCAAAACTTGTGGCCCGCTCACCGTCGATCGCGACTGCGACGCCGCTCCTGCCGTCCGGGAGGAGGCGGCCGGCGAAGCGGTCGGAGCTGGCGTCGTCGAGAGCGAGCGCCAGCCATGCGACGACCGCGACGAGGGTCTCCTCGGGGATGCTGCGCTCCGGCACGTCGTCGAGGAGGACGACGTCGACGCCGCGTCGTCTGGCCGCGGCCGCCGCAGCCATGAGGGGCTCGCGGGCGAGCCGTCCACTGCGGTACTCGTCGCGCAGGCGACCCTCGAGGACCTGGCATTCGCGTTCCTCGGAGCGCGTCAGCTCGTCACCTGAGGCGATCCGGAGGAGCAACGGCTCCACGAGGGCCACGAGCGCCAGCCCTCTCGTCCGGAGCTCGGCACGGGTGGTCACCGCCCAGGCCCGATCCTCGGCCGCGGCGAGTGCCGTCGCGCGGTCGCGTTCCGCCCGGCTGTTGAGTGCGCCGTCGGTGTACACGAGCGCGATCGCTATCGCCGTGATGAAGAGCAGCCGCACCACGGCCGACACGAGCTGCTTCACGTCGACGTCCGCGATCCCGACACCGATGACCACGACGGCGACGACGAGCAGGACCCCGACGGCGGCGCTGACCGGGCGGCCACGGAACGCCAGCAGTGCGAGGACGAACGCCGTGCACGGGACGAACCACGCGTCGGCGTAGACGAGGGTCACCGGGGTCGGCAGGGAGGACATGCCCACGGCGGAAGCGCCCGTGGCGAGGGCGAGGGCTGCGACGGCCACCCGTGGCGTGGCCCGGTCCTCGGCTCGTGGAGCGAGCGCGACGAGCCCCGCGCCGAGGAGGGCTGCAGGCACGAACGGCGCCGGCGAACCGGTGCGCAGCGCGGCCACGGTCGCCAGCAGGCCGAGCATCGCGAGGAACGTCACGGACACGAACCCGGACATCCGCCGTTTCCGCCACACCGACCCCTCGGCGACCGGCAGGGTGCGTCGACGTCGAGCGGACCGATCCGGCGTCGCAGGTGGCGGCGACCACTCGAGCACCACGGTGGTGCCGGCTCCGGGCGCCGAGGAGACGCTCGCCCATCCGCCGCGCACCGTGCGGAGGCGCGCGAGGATGCTCACGGGAACGCCCATCCGCCCGTCGACCCGCAGGTCCGGATCGAAGCCGACGCCGTCGTCCTGGACGATCAGCCGCACGCGGTCGTCTGCGAGCTCGGCGATCACGCGCACGCGTGCTGCGGGGCCGGCGTGGCGCTCGGCGTTCACGAGCGCCTGCCGCAGCGCTCCGAGGAGCGCCGCGGTCGCCTCACTCGGAATCATCGGCGCCGTGCCGTGGGTGGAATCGGTCGACTCCTCGGACAGCAGCTGCGCGGTGACCCCGTGCTCCGCAGCGACGTGCCGGACCATGTGCGCCAGACGATCCCGCCGCAGGGCGCGGGCTTCGGGGTCGGATTCGGGATCGGCCGTCGTCGTCGATCCCGTCGGCTCGGAGCCGGTCGGCTCCGTGCCGACGGCCGGCGGTGCGGCCCCTGTGAGCGCCGTGATCGCTGCGAGTGCCCGCCGTGCCTGGTCTGCGAGGAGCGGCCTCATCTCCGGCGTCGCCCGCGCAGCGAAACCGAGGGTCGCCAGGACCTCGTCGTGGACCAGTGCATGGGTCCGGACCTGAGACGCCTCGCGGGCGAGCTGCTGCGTGCGTTCCGCCGTCGTCGCCTGCGCCGCGCTCGCCGCGACGTCGGCGAGCCTCGCGGACTCGAGCAGCGTCGTCGTGATCACGCAGAACAGCATGGCGAACGCGATCGAGTGGACGTCGTTGACGACACCGTTCGGTGAGGTGTCGCCGACGAGCGCGCGCAGGACCGGGACGACGATCGCGACGATCCCGAGGAGCGTCCAGCCGCCGACCGGTCCCCAGGCGATGGCGGCGGCGATCACGGGGAGCGCGGTCGTCGTCAGCACCCAGGTGAGCTGGCCCGGCCGTCCGGTCGAGCCGAAGAGCAGCAGTGACGGCCAGAGCGCCGCATACGCCACGAGCGACACGACGACGAACGCACCCGCCAGCCGTCGGATCGTCTCCAGACGTGCGCGTACCGCGGAGACGCCGAGCACGATGGCGATCCCGAAGAGTGCGAAGAGGAGCGCGCGGTACGGCCACGGCAGGACGATCGCCTGGGGCTGCACGACGACGGTCAACATGCCGGTGAAGCTGACCGCGGCGACCACTCCGAGGCCGATCGAGAACACCGCGGCGAGGTTGCGTTCCCGCTGGTGGGCCGTGCGGGTGGTGCTCATGCCGAGTTCGGGACCGGGAGGAACCCGTCTTCCATACCGCGTCGGTACAGCTCGACCTTCGTGTTCGCCGGACGACCCATGCGCTGGTACACGGACTTGATGCGCTTCAGATGGTCGTTGACGGTGTTCTCGGTGATGCCGAGCGCGTGGGCCACGTTCTTCGCGCCGGCACCGGAGGCGTAGAGGGAGAGCACCTCGCGTTCCCGGTCGGTGAGTGCGGCGCTGCGGATCTCGGGGTCGGTGTCGACGGTCATCGCCCATTCGGTGGAGACGATGTCCTGGCGGAAGGCTGCTGCTCGGATCGCGGAGATGATGTCTGCTGGTTTCGCCGACTTGCGCACGATGCCGAGCGTCGGAGCACGGAGGGCCTCGCGGACGAGGTAGCGGTTGTCGCCGGAGGTGAGGATGAGCACCTCCGCGCCGAGGGCTCGGATGCGGGCGACGTTGTCGGCGGGGTGGGAGGCGTCGCGCAGCATGAGGTCCAGGACGACGAGGTCGGGGGAGAGCAGGCGTCGTTCCAGTTCGGTGACGTCGTGGACGTGGCCGGCGTAGTGGAGCTCCGGGTCGGCTTCGATCGCGGGGCTGATCGCCATGGCGACGAGGGCGTGGTCGTCGACGAGCACGACGCGGCGGGGCGCTGTCGGGCCCTCGCTCGGGCGCGCCTGGGCCGCGACGGTCATCGGATCCGGGTCCACATGTGATCAGACTAGGGGCAAAACACCACCTGTCGCATAGCCTCCTGTGCGGCCAGCGCGGTGCGCTGGACCGAGAGCGCCACACTGACGCGACCGCGGGCCTCCAGAGGCCCGCGGTCGCGCCGGTGCCACGCACCGGGTCCAGCGCACCGCGCTGGAACGACCCCTCAGCTGCGGAGGTCGAGCCAGGCGACCTGCTCCGGCGTGAGGCGCAGCGACAGGGCGTCGGTCGACGAACGGGTCTCCTCGATCGATCGCGGACCGATGAGCGCGAAGGTCGGGAAGTCCTGCGCCAGCACGTAGGCGAGCGCGATCGCCGTCGGAGCGACACCGAGCTCGGCGCCCAGCGAACGAGCCCGCGCCAGACGCTCGAAGTTGTCGTCGCTGTAGTAGCAGCGCACGAGCTCCGGGTCCGACAGGTCGCCGGGTTCCGCACGGCCCGTGAAGAAGCCGCGAGCCTGCGACGACCACGGCAGGAGCGGCGTCTTCGTCTCCTCGAGCCACGCGCGGCTCTCGGGCGCGGTCACCTGCACACAACCCTCCCACGGCACGTCGAGAGCGCGGGCGAGACCGAAGTGGTTGCTGAGAGCGGCGAAGCCCTGCTTGCCGTTGGCCGCGGCGTAGGCGTTGGCCTCCTCGAAGCGTTCGATCGACCAGTTCGACCCGCCGAACGCCCGGATCCGACCAGCCTCCGCGTGCTCGTTCAGCACGTCGACGAACTCACCCACCGGCACCTCGGCGTTGTCGCGGTGCATCAGGTAGAGGTCGAGGTGGTCGGTGCCGAGTCGCTCGAGGCTCTCGAACAGCTGACGCGTGATCGACTCCGGATCGCAGAACGGTGTGTGCGCGCCCTTGCCGATGAGCACCACGTCGTCGCGGACGCCGCGGTTCGCCACCCAACGGCCGAAGAGGCGCTCCTGCAGCCCTCCGCCGTACAGCCAGGCGGTGTCGAAGGCGTTGCCGCCGCGCTCGAAGAAGTCGTCGAACATCGCGGAGGCGTGGGGGAGTGTCTGCTGGTTGTCGACGCCGAGCACGAGTCGGGAGATGTCGTGGTCGATGCCTGCGATCCGGCCGGTGGGCATGGGCAGCTCGGCACGCACGGCGAGCGGGCGTCCGGTGCTCGTCGGGACGACGGCTGTGATCGACTCGAACGGGTACTCGAGGCCGATGGCGGCGCGCCAGCGGTCGAGCGTCGCGGCGTTTCCGAGGGAGTCCGCCCAGCCCATCTGCGGAGCCTGACCTGCGTCGGCGAACTCGGCGACGGCGTCGGCCTGGATCGCGTACTGGGAGGCACCGGGGATGTGGATGGACTCGGTGCCGGACACGGTGTGCACCTCGATCGTCGAGCCGTCCTCGGCGGAGGGCAGCCAGGGGTCGTTCACGACGATCCGGCCGGTGGACCCCGAGACGACGACCCGGTTGTCGTCGGCGACGCGCACACCACTCGTGACATGGGCGGTGATGCCGGAGGGGAAGGTGAGGGAAGCGCTCGCCCACTCGTCGACACCGGTGGCGCCCACGGTGCCGGCGGCCGTCAGTTCGACGGGCTCGGCGAACGGTGCGCCGACGGCAGCACCCGCGAGGAGCCGGGCGATGGAGACGGGGTATCCGCCGACGTCGAGGATGCCCCCACCCGCGAGCTCGGGGTTCATGAGGCGGTGCTCCGCCGGGAGGTCCGCCGCGAACGCGAAGGACGCCTCGACGTGCTGGACGTCGCCGACGACACCCGAGGAGACGAGTTCGACGAGCTTCGCGGTCTGCGGGTGGAAGCGGTACATGTACGCCTCGGCGAGGTAGACCCCCGCGCGGCGGGCGGCCTCGACGGCGAGCATGGCGCCGGCACGGTTCACGGAGAGCGGCTTCTCGCTGATGACGTGCTTGCCGGCCTCGACGGCCTCGACGACGAGGCGGACGTGCTCGGTGTGCGGCGTCGCGATGTAGACGGCGTCGATCTCCGGGTCGGCCAGCAGCTCCGCGACGGAGCCGTACGCGCGGACCGGTGCGCTGCCGTCGCCGAAGCGTTCGCCGAACTCCGCGGCGCGGGCGGTGGTGCGGCTGGCGACGGCCGCGAGGCGACCGGTGCGGCTCGCGTGCAGTTGGGTCGCGAAGCGCTCCGCGATCGTTCCGGGTCCGATGATTCCCCAGGCGACGTGTTCCATGTTGTGTGTGCTCCTCGACGTTGACGGGCGGTTGGGTGATCGATGGCGAACGCACCGTGAACGTTCACGGTGATGAGCGTATCAGTACGATGTGACCATGACCAGGGCTCGAGACGATCAATCGCCGGCACGCGCGACGATCATCGACGTCGCCCGCGTCGCGGGTGTCTCCCGCCAGACGGTGACCCGTTCACTCAACGGCATGCGCGACGTGAGTGCAGCCACGAGGCAGCGGGTGATCGAGGTCGCGGCCTCGCTCAACTACCGCCCGAACCGCGCCGCGCAACACCTCGTGAGCGGGCGGACGACGACGCTCGGCCTCGTCGTCGACGACCTCAGGAACCCGTACTACCCCGAACTCGCCGCGGCGCTGGTGCAGCAGGCCTCCGAGCGAGGCTGGACGGTGCTCGTCGCCGAGGTCGGCGGTCCGGTGGAGACCGAACGGGCACAGCTCACCGAACTCGCACGCCAGGTCGACGCCGTCGTCGGGCGGAGCGGAGCCGACCGCGTCGGGCTGGAAGGTGCCTTCGCCTCCGTGCCGTTCGTGTCACTCGGCACCGACCACGACGCCGTCGACGGCGGCGACGCGGCGACCCGGGTCGCCGGTGTCGACATCGACTTCGAGGCCGGCATCCGCGCGGCTGTCGCCCACCTCGCGGCGACGGGGCGCCGGAGTATCGCGATGATCGACGCCTCCGAGGTGCCGTCCGGCCGACGGCTCGCCTACCGGCAGCAGCTGCGCGAGCTCGACCTCCCGTGGTCCGAAGCATCGGAGACCTGGGCCGAGGACACCCACCAGGGAGGCGTCGCGGCGGCGGAGCGCTGTCAGTCCGCGTTGCCCGACGTCGACGCGGTGCTCGTCTTCAACGACGTCATGGCCGTCGGCGTCCTCAAAGGCTTCGCCCGCGCCGGTGTCCGTGTGCCGGAGGACGTCGCCGTCGTCGGCGTCGACGGGCTCGACCTCGGTCGCTTCGTCACGCCCGAGCTCACGAGCATCGCGGTCGACAAGGTGGAGATCGCGCGGGCGAGCCTCGAGCTGCTCGACGGCATGATCGCGGGCAGCCTCCCGTTGACCGGGCCGTTGGTGCGCCGTTCGGTGGGTGTCTCGCTCGTGCTCCGCGAGTCCGCCTGACGCATCTGACGCGCGTGGCCGCTGGCCGTCGCCGCGCCCGCACGGCAGACTGGTCGCATGGCTGCTCTCATCGCCCTCTGCCGCGTCGACGGACTGCTCCCCGATGACGGCACGATCGGGGTGACGGCGATCGACAAGCGCCCCGTCGCCGAACCGTTGCACGTCCGTCCGCTCGGTCTCTACGGCGACGTGCAGGCCGACCGCAAGCACCACGGCGGGACGACGAAGGCGCTCTACGCGTACGCCGAGGAGGATGCCGAGTACTGGGCCGCCGAACTCGACCGCGAGATCGTACCGGGGCTGTTCGGCGAGAACCTGCGCACCGCCGGCCTCGACGTGAACGGCGCCGAGATCGGCGAGCGCTGGCGGATCGGTGAGGAGCTCGTCGTGGAGGTGACCTGCCCGCGCACGCCATGCGGCACCTTCCAGCGGCGGCTCGGCGAACCCCGCTGGGTCAAGCGCTTCACCGACGCCGCCCGGCCGGGCGCCTACCTCAAGGTGGTGAAGAGCGGGACGGTGCAGGCCGGTGACGCCATCGAGCTCGTGCGTCGGCCCGGCCACGGCGTGACGATCTCCTCGTGGTTCGCCGCCGCCGACCCCGAGCAGGCCGACGCGCTGGAACAGGCGGAACGTGACGGTTCCCTCACGCTGGCGCCCGAGATCCACGAGTCGATCGCGCGCCTCCGCAAGCGCTCCGCCTGAGCCGTCGCCGAGGAGCGACCAAGCTGGGTGGCGTCTGTGTCCGAACTGTTCGTCGGAACACCTCGGAAGGCGAGGCTGTTGCATACCATGGAGCCGAAGACCGGAGCACGCGGGGATCCCGCACGGTGCTCGGCACGAAGGAGGAGTCACGATGAGTGCAACGACTGAGCAGCACGCAACGACCGAGCGCGCGGTCCTGGCCGGCGGATGCTTCTGGGGCATGGAGGACCTCGTCCGCAAGATGCCCGGCGTCATCTCCACACGCGTCGGCTACAGCGGCGGCGACGTCGCGAACGCCACCTACCGCAACCACGGCACGCACGCCGAGGCCCTCGAGGTCGTGTTCGACCCGTCGAAGCTGTCGTTCCGCGAGTTGCTGGAGTTCTTCTTCCAGATCCACGATCCGTCGACGAAGAACCGTCAGGGGAACGACGTCGGCACCAGCTATCGCTCGGCGATCTTCTTCACGTCGCCGGAGCAGGAGCGTGTCGCGCGCGACACCATCGCCGACGTCGACGCCTCTCGTCTCTGGCCGGCGAAGGTCGTCACCGAGGTGGAGCCGGTGTCGGAGTTCTGGGAGGCTGAGCCCGAGCACCAGGACTACCTGGAGCGTATCCCGTGGGGCTACACCTGCCACTTCGTCCGTCCGGGCTGGAAGCTCCCGCACCGCGACGAGGCGACTGAGCGGGCGACCGCGTAGGTTCGGCTGTCAGACGCCGTCGGCGCGAGAGGCGTTGACGGCGTCTGAGGCGAGCCGTGGCGCGAAGCGCGGGTCGATCTGGAGCGGCGGGTCGTCGGGTGAGGCGAGCGACGGCTTGCCTGCGGCGACCCATTCCAGGTACTGCAGGTAGGGGTCGGACCCGGCATCGACCGGCGCATCGTCGATGCGCTTGCGTCGCCACGGCCACTTCCACCCCACACGAAGCATCCTACAAATCGTTTCTGAAGATCAGCGGACCGTTGCGGAACGATCTCACAACGATGTCGCGCGCGGGTGCGAGACTGGGGCTCCCCCTGTGGCGCTCGGCCGTCGGGTGATGTGAGGATGAACGATGGCCAGAGGCACGCTCGTGATCGACATTCAGCTCGACTACTTCCCGGGCGGCGCCTACCCGCTCTCCGGCCCGGGGCCTGCGGCCGAGGTCGCCCGATCGGTCGTGGACGATGCTCGCGCCGCCGGCGACTGGGTGGGCTTCGTGCAGCACCTCGCAGAGCCGGGCGAGGGCTCCTTCCTCGTAGCCGGGACGACCGGCGCCGACCTGCTGCCCACGCTGACGCCCGCGAGCGATGACGAGCCGATCATCCAGAAGACGCGCCCGAACAGCTTCATCGCGACCGGTCTCGAGGGCATCCTCGCGGAGCGCGACATCGACGAACTGACCGTCGTGGGCATGATGAGCAGCATGTGTGTCGATGCGACCGTACGAGCCGCGCTCGACCTCGGACTCGCGGTCACCGTCGTCGAAGACGGGTGCGCGGCGCCCGACCTCGAGTTCGGTGGCGTCGAGGTGCCCGGTGAGGTGGTGCACGCGGCGTTCATGGCTGCGCTGCGGGATGCCGGTGCGAGCGTCGTCTCACGCGGACGAGGCTGAGCGTCCCGTCTCTCGAGCGGACGGGCCCGGCCCTGCCGGACGGGCTCGTCGGTCGGCTTGGCGAACCCGTGGATGCCTGGCAAGATGAGCCACGACGAGAATAGCTAGTCTGTCGAGATACTTTCGAGCGAGCAGCTGTCCGTCCATCGTCCGCACGCCGTCGAAAGGGTCTTCATGGGTTCCGAGGATGTCGTGGTGCGCAGCCTCGAGCCGGACGCCGAACCGGTTCCCGAGGCTGAGGGAGGTTCCGCCTTCCGCCGCGCCTGGTTCGAGCAGCTCTCCGACGATCGGTACGGCGTCTTCGTCGGCGATCGTCGTATCGGCTTCATCGACGTCGACGGCCCGTTGCACGTCGCCTTGCGCGGCGAGGCCTACGAGACCGCGGTCGAGGTCGACCGGGCCATCCGCTTCGATCAGGCGCTGCGCGCGCTCCTCGTCGCCTGAGCCGAACCTCGTCACGTCACTCAGCCTGAGTCGCATCCGGGAACTGGCGACTATGATCGCAACACGATGCGATCGACGGAGGCCGGTATGACGCAGCCGCAGGAACGCGCCGGCTACTGGTACGGCGCCGAACAGGCGGCGCCGAGCGCGCTCCTCGACCTGCTGCGCCAGTACCGCGAAGCCGAGCAGGGCATGCGTCGGCGCACCAGGGTCTCGATGAACATGGGTGAGACCGACCTCGCCGCCGTCCGCCATCTCCTCGCCGCACAGCGCCACCATCACGAGATGACCGCGGGGGAGCTGGCCGACCGGTTGCAGATCTCCACCGCCTCGACGACCGCCCTCATCGACCGACTCGTGCGTCGCGGGCATGCGAAGCGTGAACAGCACCCTGGCGACCGCAGATCCACCCGGGTCGTGCCGACGATCGCCACTGACGACGACGTCCGCGCCACACTCGGCTCGATGCATCGAGGGATCATCGCGGTGGCCGAGTCGATGACCCCCGAGGAGGCCTCGGCCGTCTCCAGGTTCCTCACCGGGATGATCGAAGCCGTCAGCGCGGTGGAGCCTTCGGGATCGACGTCGCGCGGGGCCGATGCGTCCGAAGCGACGAGCAGCGGAGGGGTCTGACCCATGACGGACTCCTTCAGCACCGATCCGTGGCAGCCGGGGCTGCCCGTGCTGGAGATGCCGATGTTCCCGCTCGGCACGGTGCTCTTCCCGCACATGCCGCTCGCTCTGCGTCTGTTCGAAGAGCGGTACCTGACGATGCTCGCCCACCTGCTCGAGGCGGAGGAACCCGAGTTCGGGGTGGTACTCATCGAGCGCGGCCAGGAGATGGGCGGGGGCGAGCACCGCTTCCGGACGGGAACCATCGCGGAGATCGTCGAGGTCGACGGCGGTGAGGGTTTCGTCGCCGTGATCGCCGAGGGCGGGCGGCGGTTCGAGGTCGTCGATTGGCTGCCCGACGACCCGTATCCTCGCGCAGAGATCCGCATGCTCGACGACCTCGACTGGGATGACACCTGGGAGCCGCTGCGCCTCGAGACCGAGGCGGCCGTTCGTCGTTCGCTGGCCGTGGCGAGCGAGTTCACGGAACAGCAGTGGGCCTCCGTCGTCGAGCTCTCCGACGAGCCGCTCGAATCGTGCTGGCAGCTCGCCGGCATCGCTCCGGTGGGAGACCTGGACCAGATGAGGTTCCTCGCGGCCGGTTCGTTCGACGAACTGCTGGTGGAGGTGCGCGATCGTTCGACCGAGGCTGGCGAGGCGCTCATCGCAGGTGGCATCGCCGACGCCGACGACGAGGACTGGGGCCTCCTCGAAGGCTGAGCCGTCCGTCGCCTGCTCCTCCGCTCCGCCTCCTCGCCCGTACCCAACTCAGGAGCGCCGCGGCGTGTCGTCCTGCATCGGGGCTCCTCGGCCCCGACACGCCGTCGCGTTCCTGAGAAAGGGACAGGATCATCAGTGCTTGTGTTTCGTTTGCTATTTCCTATAGGATCTTTTTCACCGGGGCGAGAGCCCGAGCAACACCTTGAGCGCAATGGAGCATCATGACGGATAAGACCGTGACCGCACCGCAGCAGGCCTCATCGGCCTGGACGGCGGAGACCTGGCCCATCGCCACCTGCCTCCACGGCATCCCGCCGGTCGACCGAAACGGCGTCTCGCTCCACGACGCCGAGCCGGAGGCCTGGGACGACCTCTTCGCTCAGGTCGCGGGCGTCGGGTTCACCCTCGCCGAGCTGCCCGACAGCCACGTGCGGCCGGCCGACCTCGAGCCCTCTCGTCGCGACGAGTTCCTGGCCATCGCGAAGTCCCACGGCGTCGGCGTCCCCTCCGTGCACCTGCAGCGCCAGAGCGTGATCATGCCGGGCCACGAGGAGCGGAACCTCGAGTACGCGCATCGGACGATCGACGCGGCCGCCGAGTGGGGCATGCAGGTGTTCTCCACCGGACTGCACCAGCCGTTCAACGAAGCGCAGCGCAAAGCGCTCTGGTTCTGGACCGCGCAGGGCCCGAAGGACCCCGACGACCCCGAGGTCTGGAACGCCGCGGTCAGTCGTATCCGTGAACTCGGCAAGCACGCTGCCGACGTCGGACTGCCCCTCTCGCTCGAACTCTACGAGGACACCTACCTCGGTACGGCCGACAGCGCGGTGCGGTTCGTCGAAGAGGTCGGACTCGACAACGTGGGACTGAACCCCGACGTCGCGAACCTCATCCGGCTCCACCGTCCCGTGGAGGACTGGCGCGAGCTCTTCGCGAAGACGCTGCCCTACGCCAACTACATGCACGTGAAGAACTACACGCGCGACGAGGCGGCCGACGGAAGCTGGGCGACCTCCGTGCCCTCCACGATGGAGGCCGGACTCATCAACTACCGTCAGGTGTTCCGCGACGCCGTCGAGGTCGGGTTCAACGGCATCATCCTCGCGGAGCACTACGGCGGCGACAGCCTCGGCATGTGCGGCACGAACCAGAAGTACATCCGAACCCTGCTGCCGCAGGCCTGACCGCACGTCCCAACGCACTTCGACGGACTCGGTGGGCGGGGGATGCGAAGCCGCTCCTCGAGCCAGCGTCGGTCCCTGAGCCCGTCGAGGGGCATCAACCCAAGGAGACTCATCATGACCTCACACACCATCGCCGTCATCGGCTCGGGCTACATGGGCGGCGGCATCGCCCAGGTCCTCGCGCTCGCCGGACACACCGTGCGCATCGCCGACATCTCCGAGGAGATCGCGCGCAAGAACTTCGACCGCCTCATCGCCGAGGCCGAGCAGTTCGTCGCGGACGGCCTCTTCCCGGCCGACGCGGTCGCGCTGCTTCGAGCGAACCTGTCGCCCGCTGCCTCCATCGAGGCCGCGGTCGCCGGTGCCGACTTCATCGAGGAGGCGGTCCCCGAGAAGATCGAGATCAAGCACGAGACCCTTCGCCGGATCAGTGCCGCAGCGTCGCCCGAGGCGATCATCGGCTCGAACACCTCGACGATCCTCATCGGTTCGCTCGCCGAGGCCGTCACGAACCCCGAGCGCTTCCTGGGCGTGCACTTCTCCAACCCGGCTCCGTTCATCCCGGGCGTCGAACTCATCCCGCACGAGACCACGGCAGACGCCGCCGTCTCCGCCGTCGAGGCCATCGTCGCCGAGACCGGCAAGGAGACCGCACGGGTCAAGGACTCCACCGGCTTCGTCCTGAACCGGCTCCAGTACGCACTGTTCCACGAGGCCACGCAGCTCGTCGAAGAGGGCGTCGCGACACCGGAGGACATCGACACGATCGTCCGCACGACGTTCGGCTTCCGTCTGCCCGTGTTCGGTCCGTTCGCGATCGCCGACATGGCCGGCCTCGACGTGTACTCGTTCTGCTACGCCTCGCTGCAGACCCGCTGGCCGGAGCGGTTCGCCACCCCGGACTCGCTCAAGGAGCTCGTGGACGCCGGCAAGTTCGGTACCAAATCGGGTGCCGGTTACCTCGACGTGCCGGCGGACCGCACGGCAGAGCTCGTCGCCTACCGCAACAAGGCGTATGTCGCGATCAAGCAGCTCATGGACGACCTGGGCCCGGCGCCCATCCACTGATCCGTCCTCCGGAACCCCCGGATGACTCCAGCCCCCAGCCCATCCCTCATGCAGAAAGGCCTGCAATGACCTCCTTCCCCGAATCCAAGACCGTGGTCCTCACCGGTGCGGCATCTCCACGCGGCATCGGTCGCGCCTCGGCGCACTACCTCGCCGAGCTCGGCTGGAACATCGGCATCATCGACCTCGACGAATCGGCCGCCCGATCGGTCGCCGCGGAGATCGCCGAGCAGCACGGTGTCCAGGCCGCTGGTGCTGGCGCGAACGTCGCCGACGAGGCCGCGGTGCGCACGGCGTTCGACACCCTCGAAGCCGAGCTCCCGCAGCTCGTCGCCCTCGTGAACCTCGCAGGCGTGGCCTCGCCGGTGCCCTACCTCGAGGTGTCCGCCGACGAGTGGAAGCGGGTGATCGACATCAACCTCAACGGTGTCCACTACACGACGCGTCGTGCGGTGGAGTCGATGGTGCGCAACGGTGTCGGCCGGGTCGTCAGCCTCTCCTCGGTCTCCGCCCAGCGAGGTGGCGGCACCTTCAGCAAGACGGCGTACTCCGCGGCGAAGGCGGGCGTCATCGGTTTCACCCGCAGCGTCGCCCGCGAACTGGGCCATGACGGCATCACGGTCAACGCGATCTCTCCCGGCCCCATCGACACCGACATCATGGGCGGCACCCTCACCGAGGAGCGGAAGACCGCGATGGCCGCAGACGGTGTCCTGCCGCGCATCGGGACACCGCGCGACATCGCTGCCGCCATCGCCTACCTCATCAGCGAGGACGCCGGATTCGTCACCGGGCAGACCCTCAACGTCGATGGCGGCCTCTACATGCACTGATCGGCATACGCCGTCACACCCTCAGCATCACGAGCGAACGGAGCAGCACCATGCAGCACCTCACCAGCGGCTGGACCAAGTCCCGGCTCATCTTCCTCGGTCTCGGACTCGTCTTCGTCGGCATCGGCCTGTGGATGATCCTGCCCGCGATGGGCTCCTAACCCCTCGCCCGGGCCGAGGGCCCGCGCATCAGCACGACCCACCCAGCACCAGTCATCTCAAAGGAGAGTGTCTTGTCCACACCCAACCCGGTTGCGATCGGCTCCACGCACGATCCAGCGTTGAAATCAGCGATCCGCAAGGCGTCGAAGCACCTGATGCCGATGCTCGTCATCCTCTACTTCGTGGCGTTCCTCGACCGGACGAACGTCGGGTTCGCGGAGGAGGCGCTCAGCGTCGACCGCGGCATCTCCAACGGAGCGTTCGCGCTCGGTGCCGGCATCTTCTTCATCGGCTACGCGATCTTCGAGATCCCGAGTAACCTGCTGCTGAAGAAGTTCGGCGCACGGTTCTGGCTCGCCCGCATCGCGGTGACCTGGGGCATCGTGGCCGCACTGTTCGCGTTCACTACCGGCGACACGATGTTCATCATCCTGCGCTTCCTCCTCGGTGTGACCGAAGCGGGCCTCTTCCCCGGCGTCATCATGTTCCTGTCGGAGTGGTTCCCGAACAAGGTCCGCGTCCAGATGTTCTCGATCTTCTACCTCGCGCAGCCGTTCTCGCAGATGCTCGGTGCGCCGCTCAGTGGTGGACTCATCAGCTTCGGCGACGCGCTGACCCCGTGGCACGGCTGGCAGGTGATGTTCTTCGCCGAGGGCATGCTCGCGGTGATCGCCGGGTTCGCGGCGCTGTACTTCCTCACGAACTCGCCACAACAGGCGAAGTGGCTGAACCAGCAGGAGAAGGACTCGTTGACGGCGGCGATGGAACGCGAGGACACCGTCCGGCAGTCCGACGGCCCGACCGGCATCGGGAAGGCCATGACGAGCTGGAAGGTGTGGTACTTCACCATCATCTACTTCTGCCTCCAGATCGCGGTGTACGGCACGACGTTCTACCTGCCGCAGCAGGTCGCGAACCTCATCGGGCAGGACGTCGGCTGGCAGGTCGGTCTCGTGGCGGCCATTCCGTGGCTCGTCGGTCTGTTCGCCTGCTTCTACGTGGGACGCAACGCGAACACCGTCCTCCGCCGGCGCAACTGGGGCACCATGTTCTACATCTCGACGGGTGTGTTCATCCTGGCTTCGGCGTGGGCGGGTGCGAACAACCAGCCATTCCTCGGCATCCTGTTCATCACCATCGCGGTGGCGAGCTTCCTCTCGGTCGGGCCGATCACCTGGGCCTACCCGACGGCGTTCCTCACCGGGACCGCGGCAGCAGCCGGCATCGGACTCATCAACTCGCTCGGCAACCTGGGTGGCTTCGTCGCCCCGATCATGCGCACCGGGATCAACGAGAGCGTGCCGACCGACAGCGGTGTCTGGGGTGTGGTGTCACTCGGCGTCTTCGCCTTCCTCGCCGCGGCGATGCTGTACGGAACCAAGTTCTTCCGTGGAGCCAAGGCTGACGAGCTCCTCGAGACGACGGCCAACCGCACGCACTAGTTCCACCTCCCGGACGGGGTCGGGCGCTTCGGCGCTCGGCCCCGTTCTGCCTCCCCCCAGCTCGTGGTTCAGAATTCAGGGATTCTGCGTGCCGAACGGTCCGGATGTCTGATTCCCGCGAGTATTCCGCGGTGATGCGGATCCGGTCGCGCGGTCTCCCTGAATTCTGAACACGAAAAGAGGGACGGACGTCAGTGCTCGGCGTCGGTGCGAGCGCGCGTGCGCACGAGCTCGATGTGCGAACGCATGGCCGCCGCGGCCGCTTCCGGACCGTCAACGAAGGCGTCGACGATCGCCCGATGCTCCACGACGGCCTGCGCGGCGTCGGTCACACCCGTCTCCACCGTCTGTCGCATGCGGTGGACGCGCGTGGAGATGCCCTCGGACATGTCGAGGAGGAACGGGTTGTGCGTCCCCTCGAAGATGAGGTGGTGGAAGTTCCAGTCCACCGCGAAGTACTCGCGGAGCAACTCGACGGGGATGGGCCCGTTCGTCGACGCTGCGCGAACCCGCGCCGTCATCTCGACGTGCTCGGCGAGCGCGAGCTCCAGCGCGGGAACGAGCTCGTCGGCGTGCGCCGCTGCGAGCGCGGTCGCCCCGCTCTCGAGGATGATCCGGGCGTCGAACAATGACTCCAGCTGATCGTCGGCGAGTGGGGCGGCGACGCGGTAGCCCTTGTGCGTGACGCGGGTCACGAGGCCGGTGCGCTCCAGCTGCACGAGTGCTTCACGGACCGGGGTCGGCGAGACGTCGAGGTCGCGGGCGATGGCGTCGATCGAGAGTCGCGCTCCCGGCTCGATGCCCGAGGAGAGCAGCATGTCGAGCACGAGGTCGTAGACGCGGTCGCGCAGGCCCCGTCGTTCGAGCGAGGACGAAGCGCCCAGCGGGAAGACGGCGTCAGCCACAGCAGCCTCCGGAGTCTGTGCTCGCGTCGTCGTCGCGGGAGGGAACCCCCGCTCGATCGGCCGCGATGGTCGTCGGAATCAAGCTTACGGGGCGCGCCGCGGTCCTCACGGCAGGCGCGGCTCCGATGTCCCGAGAGCGAGGGCCTCGTCGAGGACCAGGGTGAGTGCGGCGGGGTCGTGGGCGAATCGTCCGAGGAAGATGCCGTCGACGCCGGCCCGGATGTCGGTGAGCAGGCCGGGGCCGGCGCTCCCGCCGTAGATGACCGCTGAGGATGCCCAGACGACCCCTGACCCGGCCAGATCGTCGAGATGCGAGCGGATGGCCTCGCAGACGGTCGTGATGTGGTGGCCGTCGGCCGGAGCCGGGGCGCCGATCGCCCAGTGCGGTTCGTAGGCGACGATGACCCGGCCGGTGATCCCGGCCGCCGCCGCCTCACGCAGGGCGTCGTCCAGTTGGGCGACGCAGTCCGCCGCGGCCGTGGACGGATCGCCCTGGTGGGACTCGCCGATGCAGAGGACCGGCGCGAGCCCGTTCCGGAGCGCCGCCGTCGTCTTCGCCCTGACGACCTCGGGGGTCTCGCCGAAGAGTCTGCGACGCTCCGCATGCCCGACCTCGACGACGCTCACGCCGACCTCCCGCAGTTCGGTCCCGCTCACCTCGCCGGTGAACGCGCCGCGGTCAGCGGTCGAGAGGTCCTGGGCGCCGACCGCCGCGAGGCCGGCGAGACGTTCGACCGCGCCCGTGACCGAGAGGTAGCCGGGGATCACGAAGAGCTCGACGGCGCCCGTCCGGACCGCCTCGTGCCCGGCCGCGATGCCGCCGACCGCCTCGCACCAGTCGAGGGTCTGGCGGTGCCCGAAGTACATCTTCAGGCTCACGCCGACGAGCACGGGACGCTCAGTGGACATCAGGACCCTTCGTACGCGCAGATCTCCTGCACCTTGTCGTTCGACGCGCTCGTGGTGTCGAACTCGTAGGTGAGCCACTCGCGCACATTGCGGCGGGCGAGCTCGATGCCGACCACGCGCTGACCCATGCAGAGGACCTGCGCGTCGTTCGACAGCACGCTGCGCTCGACCGAGAACGAGTCGTGCGCAGTGACGGCTCGGATGCCCGCGACCTTGTTCGCGGCGATCGCGACCCCGAGACCGGTGCCGCAGATAAGCACAGCGCGGTCCGCCTCCCCGCTGGCGACGAGCTCGGCCGCGGTGACGGCGACCGTCGGGTAGTTCGTGCGACCATCGGCGGCGACGCCGACATCGACCACGGAGACCACTAGATCGCTCACCCCCAGGTCGCGCTTGATGATCTCCTTGTAGTCGTAGCCGGCCTCATCCGAGCCGATGACGACGCGCCAGGTGCGGGTCATGGTGTTCCTTCCGTTGCGTGGTGTACGTGGTGTCGGGCCGAGTCGCGCCGACCCGAGCAGGTTCAGTGATCAGCGAGGAGCACGCCGACGCGCTCGACGATGAGGGCGAGTGAGATCGCGCCGGGATCCTCGACCCCGAGCGCCTTCGAGCCGTGGGAGCGAGCGCGACCCATGCCCGGCATGAGGCCTGCGGTCGCGGCCGCAGCCGTGGTGGCGGCGGCAGCGGCGGAGGTCCATGCGGTCGTGAGGTCGTCACCGGCGGCGACGCGTGCGGCAAGGGTGTCGGCGAACGGCATGAGGGCGTCGACGAGGGTCTTGTCGCCGACCGAGGCCTTGCCGTAGCTCATCACGGCGTCCTTCGCGGCGGTGACGCCCGTGCTCACCGAGGCGGCGGTCGGCGCGTGCGTGTCGCCGAGCGCTTCGGCGACCGTCCGCAGCATGACGCCCCACAGCGCACCAGAGGTGCCGCCGGCACGATCCGACCACGCGTCGCCAGCTCGGTCGAGGACGGTCGCGGTGCCGGCCCCGGCATCGCGCATGCGGATGCCCTCCTCGGCGGCCGCTGTCGCGCCGCGGTCCATGCCGATGCCGTGGTCGCCGTCACCGACGATCGCGTCGAGTCGGCCGAGCTCGTCGGCGTGCTCGGCGAGGAGTACCTGGATCGCGGTGAGCGCTGACGCCGCGAACACCGCCGCCTGCTGCGACTCGGCGGAAGCCTCAGGGACGACGAACGCCGCAACGGCGACGTCCGCAGCGGTCACCGTCTCGAGTGCGCCGGTGTCGAACGCGCCGGTGCGGAACGCCGGGGTGTCGGCGGCCGCCGACCACAGTGCTTCCAGTTCCTCGTCCACCCAGAGCAGGGTGAGGGAGACGCCGGCCATGTCGAAGCTCGTGCAGAACTCGCCCACCTGCGGGTCGACGAGGACGGCTCCGGCGTCCTCGAGGAGCGTCGCGATGCGGTCGTAGACGACGAAGAGTTCCTCCGACTTCACCGAACCGAGGCCGTTGAGGATGGGCACCACGCGCGCGCCGTGCACGGTGACGCCGTCGGGGATCTCCACCTCGGCGAGGAGATGGTGCACGAAGAGTTCGGCGAGGCCGTCGGCCGTCGGGATGTCCGTCTCGTCGATGCCGGGTTCGCCGTGGATGCCGAGGCCAACGGCCATGCGTCCTTCCGGCACGGAGAACAGCGGCTCGTCGGCCCCTGGCAGGGTGCAGCCCGTGAAGGCGACCCCCATCGATCGGGTGCGAGCGTTGGCGAGGATCGCGACGCGCTCGACGTCGTCGATGGAGTACCCGGTCGATGCTGCTCCGCCGGCGACCTTGAACACGGTCAGGTCACCCGCGATGCCACGGCGTTTCGCGGCCTCGGACGGCGGTGCGCTGAAGATGTCGTCGGTGACGGTCACCGTGCGGCAGTCGATGCCGTCGGCTCGGACGGCGTCCTGGGCTGCCGTGAAATGGAGCACGTCTCCGGCGTAGTTGCCGTAGCTGAGGAGGACGCCCTGGCCCTGTTCGCTCGCTCGGATGACGCCTTCCACCTGGTGGGCGGAGGGTGAGGCGAAGAGGTTGCCCATCGCGGCGCCGTGCGCGAGGCCAGGGCCGACGAGCCCGGCGAAGGCGGGGTAGTGCCCCGAGCCGCCACCGATGACGAGTGCGACTTCAGGCTCCGCGGCACGGGTGGAGCGTGAGACGCCGCCGGACACCTTGCGCACCCACCGGCCGTTGGCCCGGACGAAGCCGTCAACCATCTCGTCTGCGAAGTCGGCCGGTCGGTTCCAGAGCCTGGTCATCTGCTTCTCCTCGTCGTCGAGTCCATCGGTCCGGCCACGCCGGCACATCGCGATAATCCTATAGGATATTGGAATCGAGCGAAACCCTGTGCCGCTGCCGGCGCGATGCGCTGGACCGGGCGCGGCTCAGGCGCACGAGCGCGCCCCTCTGGAGACCCGCGCTCGCGCCAGTGGGGCGCGTTCGGTCCAGCGCACCGCGCCGGCCCAGGCAACAGGTGGCGGATCGGGACGGGTGGGCCCGTCCTGCTCGCCGAGCCTGTCGAGGTGTGTGGGGGAGACACGACCCCGGCAGACCCGGCGAACGGGACGGACCCGGTCGCCGGCGGCGGACGCCCGACTCAGTGCCCGAGCCCGGCACGCTCCGCACGTCGAGCCGCCAGCAACGGCGGCGTGATCGCGAACCCGAGACTCGACGACCGCCGAGGACCCGCCGTGCGGAGGAACCCGAGCCGCTCAGCGAGCGCGATCGAGGCCGTGTTCTCCGGCTCGATCACGGCCGTGACGACGGTCGCCCGCACCTGCTCGAACGCGAGGTCGAGCATGGCGCCCGCCGCCTCCGTCGCGTAACCGTGGCCACCCGCGGCCGGGTCGAGGACCCACCCGATCTCTGCCGAACGGTCGGCTGTGCGCACCTGGCGCAGATGCAGGGAGACGTCGCCGATGAGGCGGCCGCCGTGCTCGATCGCCAGCGCGAGGAAGTCGCCGGACTGCCACAACCGCGTGTGCCCGGTCCGGTGCCGCAGGTGCTCGCGGGAGGCCGCGCGGTCGCGTGCCGGCCACGGCAGGTGTGCGAGCACGTCGGGGCTCGACTGGATGCGGTACCAGCTCTCCGCATCGCGCAGCTCGTGTCGGCGCAGCAGGAGACGCGGCGTCTGGATGGGGCGGGCGTCGACCGGCTGTTCGATCCGTGGGCCACGCAGGAGTCGCGGACGCGACACGGCGTCGGGGACGAGCTTCCGCAGGACACCGAGCGTGCTGCTCGCGGCATGCTCGTCGACGGCGCGCTCAGCCGTGCGACCGGTCACCGCGCTCGCCGATGGCTGACGGCGGGCGGGGAACGACGGCCCCAGGGGTTCTGCTCGACTCATGCCCTCCACGGTAGGCACGTCGTCCATGCCCGCGGCCTGAAAAGATATGAGCCCTCTATGAATCGCCCGTCGCAGTGCGTTCCCCCAGCCGGACGGCGGATAATCGAGCCATGCCCTCCGAGCTGCCGACGCAGATCGTCGAGTCCGGGCGCCGCCGGGCGGTCCTCGCCAAGCTTCCGCGGATGTATCGGGCCGACGGTTCGCCCATCCGTGTCCTCCTCGTCGACGACGAGGCGGTGCTCACCGACCTCGTGAGCCTCGCCCTCGGGTACGAGGGGTGGGTCGTCGACGTCGCCAGGAACGGTCGCGAGGCCGTGCAGCAGTACCGTGCCGAACGGCCCGACGTCGTCGTGCTCGACATCATGCTCCCCGACATCGACGGCTTGAGCGTGCTCCGCCAACTGCGTGGATTCTCGCAGGGCGATCTCGCCCCGGGCACCCCGACGCTGTTCCTCACCGCGCGCGACTCCGTCGACGACCGGATCATGGGCCTCACCGCCGGCGGTGACGACTACATGACCAAACCGTTCTCGCTGGAAGAGCTCGTCGCACGGCTCCGAGGTCTCCTCCGCAGAACCGCCCATGTGGTGTCCGACGACGACTCGCGCATCACCATCGGCGGGCTCTTCCTGGACGAACGCAGCTACGAGGTCACGCGCGACGGCGAACCGGTGGCCCTGACGACCACCGAGTTCGAACTGCTCCGCTACTTCATGCGCAACCCGAAGCGGGTGCTCAGTCGCGCCCAGATCCTCGACCGCGTGTGGAACTACGACTTCGCGGGGAAGGCGAGCATCGTCGATCTCTACGTGTCGTACCTGCGCAAGAAGATCGACGCCGACCGGGTGCCCATGATCCACACCGTGCGCGGTGTCGGCTACGTGCTGCGGCCCGTCGAATGAGCGCCGGGTCGGTGGACACGGCCAAGCAGGGCCGGCGCCATCCGTGGTCGCTGCAGCGACGCCTGGTCACGGGCATCGCGGCGGTCATCGCCGCGGTGCTCGCGGTGTCGGGCGTCCTCACGGTCGTCACGGTGAACGCCTCGGTGACGACCGTCGTCGACACGCAACTGACCGGGTCCATGGAAGCGTTCGAGCACTCCGTGGTGAAGTTCTACGACCAGCAGGCTGCGGGCGGTACCGTCGGCAACCCCGATGCGAACCGCGGGGACCCCGGCTATGTGAAGCCGTTCGTCGACTACGTCGGGCACGGCCCCGGCACCTTGATCGCACTCGTGTCGAACGGCGAGGTCGTCGACTCGGCACGATTCACGAAGTCCGACGCGAACCCGCTCGACGTCCGCACGCAGGCGCTCATCGAGGAGGCGGTGGCTGACGGCGGCAGCATGAGGGAGAACACGGAACTGGGCTCGCTCGGCGGCTACCGACTCGAGTTCCTCACGCACGGCGACGGCGACATCCTCGTGGCGGGCGTCTCGCTCGCCACCGCACGGTCGGCCGTGCTGCAGGAGACGATCGTCATCGCCGCGCTCGCGGTCTTGGCGCTCGTGGTCACCATCGTCGGCACGATCATCGTCGTGCGCCTCGCGCTCCGTCCCCTGTCCCGGGTCGCGGCGGCGGCCGAGGAGGTGTCCACACTGCAGCTCGAGCGCGGCGACACCGGCATCACGGTGCGGGTGGACGACGCCGACACGGACTCGCGCACCGAGATCGGCAAGGTGGGCGAGGCGCTCAACGGGCTCATCGACCACGTCGACCGCGCCCTCGCCGTCCGGGCGGCGACGGACAAGCGCATGCGCCGGTTCGTCACCGACGCCAGTCACGAGCTGCGCACGCCGCTCGCCGCCATCCAGGGGTATGCCGAACTCACCCGCCAGGACAGCGAGGACCTCCCGCCGATGACCGAGCACGCGCTCGCCCGCATCGAGTCGGAGGCGACGCGGATGAGTTCGCTCGTCAGTGAACTCTTGCTGCTCGCGCGTCTCGACGAGGGCCAGGACCTCCACCTCGACGACGTCGACCTCAGCGACCTCGTCGTCGCCGCGGTGAGCGACGCCGCGGTCTCGGCGCCAGGTCACCACTGGTCGGTGGACGTCCCCGAGCGCGCGATCGTCGTGCGAGGTGACCGCGAGCGGCTGCACCAGCTCGTCGTGAACCTGCTCTCGAACGCCGCGGTCCACACGCCGGCCGGCACCTCGGTCGTCACCCGCATCGCTGCCCCGAAGAGCACCGAGGAACCGCAGCGGGCGTCCCTGTCGATCGCCGACGACGGCCCGGGCATCAACGAGGCGTTCCTGCCGCAACTCTTCGACCGCTTCGCGCGCGCTGATTCGTCGCGTTCACGGGCGGCTGGGAGCACGGGGCTCGGCCTCGCCATCGCGCTGTCGATCGCCGAAGGGCATGAGGGGGGCATCGAGGTCGACTCCTCGCCCGCCGGAACGACGTTCACCGTCACCCTGCCGTGGTCGGGGCCCGCCGAGGAGCATCCGGCCGTGCGGCGCCGCACCGAGTTCACCGACCCTGCGCCGGTCACCGGGAGCCCGGTGATCAGGGAACCCGTCGACCGCTGATCGGGAAGGTCAGACGGTGCCGGCCGGTGGCCAGACACCGATGATGAGTGCCATGAGCAGGATCGTCACGAGTTCGTGCGCGACGTTCAGCACGGTGAGGCCCGTCGGACGACCGTCGAAGGCATCGTGGGTGATGAAGCGCGCCGCGGTGAACCCAGCCCACAGCACGAGCCCGGTGCCGAGCGCGTTCACGAGGAAGCTGCCGTCGTAGAACGACCAGGACAGGAACACGGCGCCGGCGAGCACCCAGGCCGTGATGAAGCTCACGAGCACGGTCACGAGGATCGGTTTGATCGCGTCCTTGGCGTCGCCGGACGGTGTGACCTTCGCGGCTCGCATCCAGTAGTTGCCGAAGACCTTCGGTGTGTACCAGATCGAGCCGACGACCATGCTCGACGCGGTCGCGATGAGCACCGCCCAGAAGTTGATCGCCGGAACCATGTCGTCCTCCTCCGAACGCCGCGTGCGCGGGTGCTTCGGAGTGTAGCGCTCAGGCGGTTTCCCCACTGGTCCGAACGTCTTCGCGGAGGTACCATCTCGCGCATGGAGAAGCTGCAGTTCGTCGCCGACATCACCGCTCCCGTGCACACGGTGTGGTCGACCATGCTGGACCTCGACACCTATGAGCAGTGGACGAGCGCCTTCCATGAGGGCTCCACCTACCGCGGCGGTTGGGCCCTCGGCGCCGAGATCGTCTTCGTCGGTCCGAACGAAGACGGGACCGAGGGCGGGCTGGTCGGCACGATCACGGGGAGCCGACCGGACGAGTTCGTCGAGATCGAGTACCACGGCCAGGTCCTTCGAGGCGAGCTCGACACGACGAGCGAGTCGGCGAAGCAGTTCACCGGCCTCCACGAGGCGTACACGTTCACCGCCTCGGAGACGGGTACCCGTCTCATCGTCGATCTGGAGGCCCCGGACGAGTACGCCGACATGTTCGCCGCCGAGTGGCCGCGAGCGCTCGCGCGCCTCTCGCAGCTCGCCGAGGAACGAGCTGCGAGCGCCTAGTGCGGGTCCTGCTCGGCGTGGCCCTCAGGACCGGAGCGCCAGCAACTGCGCGGTGGAGTGCCGCAGGTGTTCCCGGAGTTCGGACTCGGCCGCGAGCGGGCCGCTCGCCAGCGCCTCGACCAGCCGGTCGTGGCCGGTGATCATCTCCGTGGGCGGCAGCACGCTGCGCAGCTGCACCATGAAGAGGCCGAGCTCGGCGAGAAGTCCTGCGTGCGCCTCCAACAGTCGAGGGCTTGCCGCCGCCGCCACGATCGCGTGATGCAGGGCGGCGTGGGCCTCCTCGATCGCCCGATGGTCCTCCGGGTGCTCGGTGCAGGCCCGACGGAGCGAGTCGTTCGCGTCGGTCACGGACCGCGGCACGGGTGATGCGGTGTCGGACGCCCGCGCGAGCATCAGACGTGTGGCCTCGACCTCGATCGCCGTGCGGTACTCCAGGAGCGCGATCACCGCGGCGTCGTCGAAGGTCCGGACCCGTGCTCCGCGATACGCCTCGAAGCTGACGAGGCGTTCTGCGGCCAGGACCTGCAGCGCCGCGCGGAGGGTGTGGCGGTTGACGCCGAACCGTTCGGCGAGGCTCGTCTCGCGGAGGGGTGCGTCGGCTTCGAGTCGTCCGTCCAGGATGTCGTCGCGGAGCGCCTCGACGACGCCGTCCACGGCGGTCATGCCGGCACCGGTCGCACCGGTCGACGGGTCGGGACCACGAGGATCGCGAGTCCGGCGATCAGGAGGGCCGCCCCGAACACCGTCGTGGCACCGAAGGACTCGCCGAGGAGCAGGATGCCGAGGAGGGTCGCGGTGAGCGGTTCGAAGAGCGTCAGTGTCGCGACCCGGGACGCGGGGAGCCCACCGAGCGCGTAGCCGAACAGCAGGTATCCGGCGACGGTGTTGACGAGCGCGAGCCAGGCCACCGCGAGCGCTCCGGGCAGGGTCAGGATCCAGGCGGTCTCGGTCGTGAGCAGGACCGGGAGCGACACCAGGCCGGCCGTGCCGAACAGTGCGGCCATCGTCCCGAGCGGCGACCAGCCGTGCTCGATCAACGTCTTGCTGCAAAGGGTGTAGAGCGCGTAGGAGGCACCGGCTCCGATCGAGGCGAGGAGACCGCCGATGGAGACCGCACCGAGCGCGCCGCCGGTGAGCCCGGAGAGCACGGCGACCCCGGCAGCGGCGACACCGGTCGCGAGGAACCAGCGCCCGCTCGGTCGCTGCCGACGCAGGGCCCATTCGAGCAGGCCGGTGATCGCGGGTGCCGAGCCGAGGGCGACGAGTGTCCCGATCGCGACGCCGTTCGACTCGACGCCGAGGAAGAACGTCGGTTGGTAGGCGGCGACGCCGAGTGTCCCGAGGGCGAGGAGGCCGAGGAGCGCCGGTCGTCGGAGCCTGACGGGATGCCGTCGTGCGTCGCCTGGCAGGTGGGTGGTCCGCCGCCGCGCGACGGCCCAGATCACGACGAGCAGAGCGCCGCCGAAGACGATTCGTGCGGCTCCGAAGGCGACGGAGCCGACCGCCACGGGCAGCAGGGCGTGCACGGTTCCCGTGGTGCCGAAGCAGACCGCGGCCAGGATCGCCGCCACGACGGGCCAGCGCGAGGGTGCCGCGGACGCCGCCGCGATGCGGGGGGCGGCCGGTGTGCTCGTCATCCCGACAGCCTGCCGCAAGATTGTGTAACAATCAACACACAGTCCCGGGAGCCACCGGACGCCGCACCGTCGAACGCGACGACGCCCGCCGACTCGAGGAGCAGGCGGGCGTCGTCGGGATCGCTCAGCTCACGTAGGCGCCGAAGAGCGACAGGCCGAGCACGAGCCCGGCACCGATCGCGACGATGAGTGCCAGTGCCAGCATCGAGCCCGAGATGATGACGGACGTGAGGGCGAAGCCCTTCGCGCGCGGCTTCCTGGCCAGCGCGATGATGCCGAGCACGAGCGAGGCGATCGGCAGCAGCACGAACGACGGCGAGACGACTGCTGCGATCGAGAGCGCGAACGCGATGATCGACAGCGTCTGGGTCCCGCCTTCGCGGTCGGCGGTCGGAGTCGTCACCTGGGTGGTCACCGGTGGTGCGACGACCACGGGCTGGACGGGCTCGACCGGGTACTGACGGGTCGTGTCGGCGAGCGGCTCGGAGTCGAGCTGCTCAGTGGGGGCGTCGGCCAGCGTCACGTCCTCGGCGGGCGAGGCGGTGGCTGACTCGGTGGTGGCTGAGGCGGACATGGTCTTTCCTTCCTCCGCGGTGTGCGGAGCGGTTCGGTTGATGCTTCAAGCCTCGTCGAACGGACGCGCTCGCGGATCGCCCGCGAGCGTGATCCGCCGTCGTCCTGGAGAGGTATGTTCCCGCCTGCGCTCATGCCCCGCTGGTGCTACTGTCCAGCCATGCGCAGGCGATACATCGTGCTCCAGGCGGTGCTCGTCGCCGTCGCCGTGCTGGCCTGCACCTCCTCGCTCGACCGCAGGGTGGCAGCGTCGGTCGTGGAGCAGGCGGAGGAGCATCCCTTCTACACGCTCGAGGAACCGCGCGCGCCCGGGGTTCCCGGTGAGCTCGTCCGAGTCGAACCGATCGAGAGCGTCGGAGACGGTCAGCGGGCCTGGCGAATGCTGTACCACTCGACGGATCTCAACGGTGCCGACGTGGTCGTGTCGGGGGTCGTCGTCGCGCCGGACGGCCCGGCGCTCGCCGCCCGGCCGATCGTGTCCTGGGCGCATCCGACGACGGGGGCCGCGGTGAACTGCGCACCCTCGCTCGCCGTCGACCCGTTCGTCCTCATCGAAGGCCTCGACGACCTCGTGTCCGCCGGCTATGTCGTCGTCGCAACGGACTACCCGGGGATGGGTCTGCCGGGCGAGCCGTCGTACCTGATCGGGCGCACCGAGGGGAACAGCGTCCTCGACGCGGCTCGGGCGGCCAGGTCGATCGACGGCACGCACGCCGGCGACGAGCTCGTGCTCTGGGGTCACTCGCAGGGCGGCCAGGCGGCACTCTTCGCCGCTGAGGACGCCGCTTCGTACGCACCAGAACTGCGTCTGCAGGCGGTCGCGGTCGCGGCTCCCGCCGCCGATCTCGGTGCGCTCCTGGAAGACAACCTGCAGGCGATCCCCGGCGTGACGATCGGCTCCTTCGCGTTCACGGCGTACCAGGAGGTCTATGCCGAACGCTTCCCGGGGCTCGCCCTCGACAGCATCCTGACCCCGGCCGGGGTCGCGGCGACGCCCGCGCTCGCGAAGCTCTGCCTCGTGAGTGGGCACCAGGAGCTTCAGACGGTCGCGCACGGCCTCGCCGGTCGCTACGTGAAGAACGACCCTGCGAGCACGGAGCCGTGGGCGACCATGCTCCGTGAGAACACCCCCGGCACGGTCCGGATCCCGGTGCCGCTCCTCGTCGCGCAGGGCGAGGTCGACACCCTCGTGCACCCGTCCGCGACCGCCGCCTTCGTCCGGACGGAGTGCGCGCTCGGCACCGAGACGCAGTATCGGACGATCCCGAAGACCGGCCATGGGATGGTCGCGCTGCGAGCGCTCCCGGCGGTGCTCGAATGGTTCCATGCCGCGCTCGCCGACGACCGAGCCCCGAGCGTCGGCACACCCTGCTGATCGTCATCGCGCCTCGGGGTCGTCCTCGGCGACCCTCGGATGCGGGTCAAGGGGCTTTCGCGCGTGACGCGCCTGCAACTACCCTGACGCCATGACTCGCCGAACCGGAGCCTCCCTCGTCGCGCTGATCGGCGCTGCAGCCCTCGTCCTGACCGGGGCGGTGCCTGCAGCGTCCGCCGCCACGACGGCGAGCTGGGCCACCTGGCCGACGTTCGCAGGCGCCAGCGGCTCGTACCAGGGCACGATGACGCTGGCAGGGGAACCGGCCCTCACCGCAGCGCTCACGAGCGATTCGCTCGGCGGTGCGGCGCTCATCTCCGGAGCCTCCACCTGGCTCGCGGCATCGACGCCGGTGGGTGCGAAGTACGGCAGCAGCCGCGACCAGCAGTACCTGAACCTCCGGCCGAAGGCCAACAACGCTGCATCTCCGTCGACGACGACGTACTCGTTCGCCGCGCCGACACCGGCCTCCGGCTGGACGTTCGTCCTCGGCGACATCGACGCGGACCAGGTGCGGATCACGGCGATCGGCCCCGATGGGGTCGCCCTCACGGCCGACGAGCTCGGGTTCAACGGCGGCTTCAACTACTGCGCTCCCGGGCTCGCCGGGAAACCGTCCTGCACGGGTGCCGCGGACGACATCCCGAGCTGGGACGCCGCCACCCAGGTGCTGCGTGGGAACGCCGCCGCTGCGGACACCGAGGGTGCCGCTGCGTGGTTCGAACCCTCCGCACCGATCTCCAGTCTCACGTTCTCCTTCCAGCGTCGCGCCGGGTTCCCCGTGTACCAGACGTGGTTCGCGTCGATCGCCCGTGACATCACCGGATCGGTCGTCGACGCGGTGGACGGCCCGCTCGACGGGGTCGCGATCCGACTGATCGACGCCAACGGACGCGTCGTGGCGTCCACGACGACCGCGGGTGGTGGGACGTACTCCTTCGACGGCTACTTCGCGACGGAGGGGTACACGGTCCAAGCCGTCGCCCCGACGGGCAAGATCGCGGTCGGCCCCGCACGAGTGGCGGCAGACCTCACGGACGCCGACGCGGTCGCCGACTTCACGCTCCGCGACATCGTCCCCGTCGCCGTGTCCGGCACGGCCCTCGACACCGACGGTCAGCCGATCGTCGGCGCGACCGTCACCATTCCCGGCGTCGGCAGCGTCGTCACCGACACCGACGGGAACTACCTCTTCGACACCGTCCCCGTCGGCACCTACACGGCGACCATCACGGCACCCGCGGGGTTCAGCGTGCAGGAGACGCCTGGCCCGTTCACGGTCCCGGAAGACAGTGAGACGCCCATCGTCGATCAGAACTTCGTCCTCGTCGCAGACCCCAGCCTCGGTGGGGTCGTGACGTCGGGCGGCACCGGGGTCGCCGGCGTCACCGTGACGGCCGACGGTCCGGACGGTCCGGTGTCGACGGTGACCGCCGCGGACGGCAGCTACACGTTCCCGCGCCTTCCGGTCGGTCCCTACGAGGTGACCATCACCGCCCCCAGCGGATACATCGTGAGCGGTGCCGGAACCCGATCGGAGTCGCTGACGCAGGCCGGTCTCGATGCCGTCGACTTCGAACTCGCCCTGCTCGGCGGGCTCACGGGAGACGTCGTGACGGTCGGCGGGGACCCGGTCCCCGGAGCGATCGTGACCGTCACCACGCCGGAGGGCCCGGTCGAGCTGACCACGGGCGGCGACGGATCCTACGGCCTCGGCGACGTGCCCCCGGGCGACTACGAGGTCACACTCACCGTACCGGACGGCTTCTCCGTGCCGGAGGGCGGGGTCACGACGACCACGGTGACGGTGGGCGCCGACGGTACGGTCGAGACGATCCCGAGCTTCGTGCTCGACCAGGACGCCGTGCTCGGTGGTCTCCAAGGCACGGTCACGACGGACGCGGGAGATCCGGTCGCAGGCGTCACCGTGACCGTCGACACCCCGGGTGGTCCGGTCGAGGTCGTCACCGATGCCGATGGCGCGTACAGCCTCGACGAGCTCAGCCCTGGCGAGCACGAGGTCACGGTGACGGTCCCGGACGGCTACTCGCTGCCGGGCGGCACCGAGGGCGGTGGAACCGCGACGGTCGTGGTTCCCGACGACGGCTCCGTCGTGACCGTGCCGACCTTCATCCTCATCCCCGACGCCGTCGTTCCGAGCCCGAGTCCCAGCCCGTCGGGCGATCCTGCTGCGCCCGGCACCTCGGGTCGACTGCCTTCGACCGGAACGAACGCCGCACTGTGGCTCTCCGCCGCGGCCGCGCTGTTCATCATCGGCGCAGGCTCGGTCACCACCGCCGGCATCCTTCGCCGGAAGCGGCGCCGGAACGAGTCGGCGTCCACCGGCGAGTGAGCACGGGTCAGCGGAGGGGCGTCGTCGCCCCTCCGCATCCGTAGACTGGGCGAGGCGCGCGCCGCACAGACGCGCGCAGTGCACTGCTGAACGGGGACCCGTGGACATCATCGGCTGGGCGAACGATCTCGCCGCCGCCCTGCCCGACCCTCTCGTGTGGGCGCTCGGCCTGGTGTTCGCGTTCGTCGAGTCGGGCCTCGGCCTCGGTCTCTTCGTCCCGGGTGAGACGGTCGTGCTCCTCCTGGCAGCGACGGTCGACACCGCTCCAGCTGCGTTCGTGCTGTTCGTCGTCGTCGCCGTCGGGGCCTCACTCGGCGACCACGTCGGGTTCCTCGCCGGTCGTCGACAGGGCGACCGTCTCCGGACGGGGCGGTTCGTCGCGCTCGTCGGCGTCGACAAGTGGGATCGCACGGTCGAGGCGGTCGAGCACCGTGGGGCCGTGGTCGTCTTCCTCACCCGCCTGGTGCCGGTCATCCGTGTGCTCACCCCGACCGCGGCCGGTGTCGCGCGCGTTCCGTACCGGTCCTTCCTCCTCGCGTCCGTGTCGGGAGCGCTGCTGTGGTCGGCGGTCTACGTCGGTGTCGGCGTGCTCGTCGGCTCGTCGCTCGATGCCGTGCAGCGGTACCTCGGCGCATCCGGCTGGGGGCTCCTGCTCCTGCTGGTGGTGGTCGTCGTCATCGTGTCGGCCGTGCGCGTTCGTCGTGGCTCGGCCATCCCGGGCGACGAAGCGCTGATCCCCGTCACCCTGCACGAGAAGACACCGATCGCCCGCCTGCGCACCCAGCTGTTCGCCGACGACGACTGGAAGAACCTCCCGAACGCCATCACCGCTGCCCGAATCCTGTTGCTCCCGGTGTTCGCGGCCCTCGTGATCACCCGTTCCTACCTCGCCGCGCTGATCGTCGGGGCCGTGGTGTTCCTGAGCGATGTGGCGGACGGCGCCATCGCCCGACGGATGGGCACCGTCTCAGCACTCGGCACCTGGCTCGACGGTGTGGCGGACCGCCTCACGGTGGTCGTGGTCGCCGCCTCCTTCGCCGTCGGGCTGATCATCCCGTGGCAGGTCTTCGTCGTCATGATCGTCCCCGACCTCCTGCTGGCGTTCATCGCCGTCGTCGCCTTCCGAGGAACCCCCGAGGTGCCGGTGAGTATCGCGGGGAAGATCCGGACCGTGTTGCTGTTCGCTGGGTTCTTCGCACTCCTCACGGGACTGGCGGTCAGCGGTGGCGACGCCGGCTCCGCCCTCTACGGGGTGTTCGCGGGCATCGGGTTCGCCGCGATCCTGCTCGGGCTCATCGGCCACTACGTCGCCGCGACGCAGTATGCGCGACGCATGCTCGTCACCTGGCAGCGACAGGGGCTCGCGGCGCGTCGCTGAATCGACGTCCGCGGCGCATCGTCGATACCCGGCGTCGCCACAGCCCGCGTCGTTTAGGCTCGGAGCATGCCTGCCGACTATCCCGATCTCGTCATCTTCGACTGCGACGGCACGCTCGTCGACACGGAGCGCATCTCCGTCCGGGTGAACCTGCAGTTGTTGAACGAGGTCGGTGGCGACTACACCGAGCAGGAGATCCGCGAACTCTTCGTCGGCGCCTCCCTCGAGACCTACGCGACACTCGTGGAGGCCCGCCTCGGCAAGCCGCTCGAGGCCGACTGGATCGCCCGCTGGAGCACGATGTTCCGGAGCATCTGTGAGCGTGAGCTCGAACCCGTCGACGGGATCGTCGAGGCGCTCGACGGGATCGCCGAGACCGGCGTGGCGCTGTGCGTCGCATCCAACGGCATGCGCCATGACGTCATCCGCAACCTCAGCCAGATCGGTCTCCATGACCGCTTCGACGGACGGATCTTCAGTGCCACGGACGTCGCCGTCGGCAAACCGGCACCAGACCTCTTCCTGCATGCCGCCGCTGACTTCGACGCAGCGCCTGATCGCTGTGCCGTCGTCGAGGACAGCGTCGCCGGGGTGCTCGCTGCGCGCGCAGCCGGCATGGTCGTGTACGCCTACGCCGGTGGCATGACGACCGCCGAGCGTCTCGCCGGACCCGACACCCATGTGTTCGACGACATGCGGCACCTGCCCGCGCTCATCCGCGAGACCTGGTCCGCGGCCGTCGTCGGCTAGTCGCGCGCTCGGAGTTCGGGGAAGCCCACCTCGTCGTCCGGAACCGCTGGTGTCACCGGAGCGGACGGCTCGGTGGCGCGTGACTGGTCGGCCTGTTCCTCGGCGCGGCGTCGTGTGCGCTCACCGCCGCGCTTGACGGCACGTGCGAACTGCTGGGGGCCGGTCGTCGCGAGACGTCTCCACGGCAGCGTGCCCTCGATCTCGATCTGCAACGAGAAGCTCAAGAGCGTCCGGATGATCACGATGATCGCGAGGACGAGCGCATCCGTCAGTGACGGTGTCGAGGTGACGGTCTTCACGAGGTCTGCGGCCACGAGGATCTCGAGGCCGAGGAGGATCACCGAGCCGATCGTCTCGCGCAACATGCGGAACGCCCGCTCGCCGTCACGGGTGCGCCACCACAGCTGTGCCGACAGCACGATTGCGACGACGAAGCCGACGACCATCGCGCCGACGCCCGCGACCTCGAAGACGATCGTGACCAGTTCGAAGAAATCCATGCCCCCATCATCCTCACTCCGACTCGGGACGGGAAGCCGACCGCAGACGCTAGGGTGGTGGCGAGTGACACGGGGTGCCCGATCGCATGACGATCTCGGCTGAGAACACACCCGTCGAACCTGATCTAGTTCGTACTAGCGAAGGGATGTCGCGAATGAGCATTCGCACACCGCAGCAGTCTGCCCACCTGTCCACCGACGCACTCGTCGCCGCGTCCGCCGCGCTCCTCGACCGCTTGCGTGAGCGCACACCGCTCGTGCAGTCGATCACCAACGCGGTGGTGACGAACTTCACCGCCAACGTGCTGCTCGCCGCCGGCGCAGCACCGGCGATGACCGACATCCCGAGCGAGGCCGGACCGTTCGCCCGCATCGCGTCCGGGCTCCTCGTCAACCTCGGCACACCGCAGGCCGAACAGCGCGTCGCGATGATCGAGGCCGCCACGGCCGCGAACGACGCCGGCACACCGTGGGTCCTCGACCCCGTCGCCGTCGGGTTCCTGCCCGTGCGCACGGCGCTCGCCGCAGAACTCCTGGCGCTCCGCCCCACGATCGTGCGAGGGAACGCGAGCGAGATCATCGCGCTCGCCGGCCTGGGCGCTGGCGGTCGCGGCGTCGACAGCACCGATTCGGTCGACAGCGCCATCGAGGCGGCCACGAGCATCGCCCGCGCGTCGGGAGCGGTCGTCGCCGTCTCAGGACCGACCGACGTCATCACCGACGGGGACCGTGTCGTGCGCTGTTCGAACGGCCATGCGTGGCTCACGCTCGTCACGGGCGGCGGGTGCGCGCTCGGGGCGGTGTTCGCCGCCTACGCCTCGCTCGACGACGACCGCCTGCTGACCACGGTCGCGGCGACCACCGCCTACACGATCGCCGCTCAGCAGGCTGCGGCGACGGTGCAGGGGCCCGGCAGCTTCGCCCCGGCGTTCCTCGACCGTCTGCACCTCCTCGACGCGTCCGCCGTCCGTGAGCTTGCGGTGATCGCATGAGTGCGACGACCGGATCGACCGTCGACGCCGCCCGTTCGCACGCCGAACTCGTGCGCCGCGGGCTCGCGACCTACCTCGTCACGGACGCAGCCGCGAGTGGCGACCGCGGCGTCCTCGACGTCGTGCGACGCGCAGTCGACGGCGGGGCGACGGCGGTCCAGGTGCGTGAGAAGCACGCCAGCGCACGTGAGCTGTTCGAGCTGACGGTGCGCGCGGCGGACGTGGTCGCGGGGCGCGCGCTCCTCCTCGTCGACGACCGGGTCGACGTCTTCCTCGCGGCGCGGTCCGCAGGAGCCGTCGTGCACGGCGTCCACGTGGGGCAGAGCGACCTGCCGGTCGACGCGGTCCGCCGGATCGTGGGCGAGGCCGCCGTCGTCGGGCTGACCGCGAACACGGCCGCCCATCTCGATGCCGTCGCGGCTCTGCCCGCTGGAACCGTGGACTACCTCGGGGTCGGGGTCATCCGTCCGACGCTCACGAAACCCGACCACCCGGCACCGCTCGGCATCCGGGGGTTCGCCGCGATCGCCGGCTCGACCGAGCTGCCCTGCGTCGCGATCGGTGGGGTGGCCCTTGCCGACACCGCTGCGCTCCACGCCGCCGGTGCTGCGGGTCTCGCGGTCGTCTCCGCGATCTGCGGGGCCGAGGATCCCGCCGTCGCCGCGCGGGCGTTCGGCGACGCGTGGGCTGAGGCGTCAGCATGAGTGAACTGACCACCGACGCGACCGCACCGACGTCCACGCACCGCACGATCACGACCCGGTCGGTGCCGCGGGTGCTCAGCATCGCTGGCACCGACCCGACCGGCGGGGCCGGCATCCAGGCAGACCTCAAGAGCATCGCAGCCAACGGCGGGTACGGCATGGCCGTCGTCACGGCGCTCGTCGCGCAGAACACGCACGGGGTGCGGAGCGTCCACACGCCGCCCGCGGCGTTCCTGCGTGAGCAGCTCGACGCCGTCGCCGCCGACGTCGCGATCGACGCGGTGAAGATCGGGATGCTCGGTGACGCGGCGATCATCGAAGCGGTGCGTATGTGGTTGCAGACGACCGAGACGGGTCCCGTCGTCCTCGACCCCGTCATGGTGGCCACGAGCGGTGACCGCCTGCTCGAGAGCGACGCAGAGGCCGCCATGCGCGCACTCCTGCCGCTCGTCGACCTCGTGACGCCGAACCTGCCTGAACTCGCTGTGCTCGCTGAGGGCCCCGTGGCGACCACCTGGTCGGATGCGCTCGCGCAAGCGCACGCCGTCTCGGAACGCTCCGGCACCATCGTCCTCGTCAAGGGCGGCCACCTGTCCGACCCCCGCTCCCTGACCGACTCTCGGTCCCCGAGCTTGTCGAAGGGCGCGGAGTCGGCGGCGTGTCCCGACGCGCTCGTCGACGCAGCAGGGCGACTCGGCGATGGTCGCACCCTTGTCGAGTTCAGTGGGCCGCGGGTCCCGACCCGCAACACGCACGGAACGGGCTGCTCACTGTCGAGTGCGATGGCGACGCTCGCCGCGCGTACCGGGTCGTGGGCGTCCGCGCTCTCATCGGCGAAGGCCTGGCTCACGTCGAGCCTGCAGCATGCCGACGCGCTCGAGGTCGGTACGGGCAACGGGCCGATCAACCACTTCGCGGACCTTTGGGCTGCCGGTGGGCTGGGTGACCCGGCCGCGCGCGGCGCCGCGATCACGGATGCCTGGTGGGAGGAGATCGTCGAGCTCAGGACCCGCATCGATCAGCTGCCGTTCGTCGTCGCCCTCGCGGACGGCACGCTCGATCCCGCGCGCTTCGCCTGGTACCTGCAGCAGGATGCGATCTATCTGCGTGCCTACTCACGTGTCCTCGCCCGGGCGAGCGCACTGGCCCCCACCCCCGACGAGCAGGTGTTCTGGGCGAAGGGCGCTGCGAGCTCGATCGAGGCGGAGATGGAGCTTCACCGTACGTGGCTGAGCACGTATGCCGTGGCGGGCATGGACGTCGCGCCGTCGAGCACCACGACCGCGTACCTCGACCATCTGCACGCGTCCACGGTCACCGGCGACTACGGCACCGTGGTGGCCGCGCTGCTGCCGTGCTACTGGATCTACCAGGACCTCGGTGAACGTCTCGTGGGGTCGTCGCACGCCGGACATCCGTTCGCCGCGTGGCTTGACACCTACGCCGATCCGTCGTTCGCCGTCGCCAACCGGCGGGCGGTCGAGATCGTCGGGCTCACCGCAGCCCGCGCCGACGCGGACGCGCTCGAGTCGATGCGGGCGGTGTTCCTGGCGTCGTCGGCGCACGAGGAGGCGTTCTTCGCCGAGCCGCTACGATGATGGGCGGATCGACCGGAGCGGTCGCGGATCACGAGGAGAGGCCACCATGCTGACGAGCAACGAGTACTTCGACGGCAATGTGAAGTCGATCGGCTTCGCGACGAACGAGCCGGGTGCCGAGACCGCGAGCGTCGGCGTCATGGCGCCGGGCGAGTACACGTTCGGGACCGGGAAGGCCGAGGAGATGACGGTGATCGCAGGCAAGCTCCGCGTGCTGCTGCCCGGCACCTCCGCGTGGCAGGACTTCGGTCCGGGCACCCAGTTCAGTGTTCCCGGAAGCAGCAGCTTCCAGCTCGAGGTCGAGGTCGCCACGGCGTACCTCTGCCGGTACCTCGACGCGTAGGATCGCCGGCCGTCGTCGGGTTCAGGGACCGGATGCGGTCTACTCCTCGGTGACCTCGAGGGTGAAGACCACGGTTGAGCCGTCGGAGCCGTTCTTCAGTGTCACCTCGGTGGTGCCGGCGGCGAGCGGCTGCAGCCCCGGGTTGAACGTCGCTCCGCCGCGGGTACCACCTGCGACGAACTCCGCGATGGACGGATCCGCGATCGTCGCCGTCCACGCCTTCGGGTCCACGGCGACGAGGTCCACCACGTTGTCGAGGCCGACGGTCACCGTGCGACCGTCCTGATCGGCGAGCTGCACGATGATCGGAGCGATGACACCGGCGTCGCTCGCCGAACTCTGCGCCGACGATGATCCGGCGCCGTCCGAGCACGCGCTCGTGCCGAGGACCGCTCCCAGGACGACGATCATGGTCAGGGTTCGGGTGACGCTGCGCATGGTGGTCCTCTCTCGGCGTGGCCTCACCCTATCGCTGAGTGGTGGCGGTCGTCAGACCTGGCGCGCGAGCTCGGCCGATCCCGCGGTGAGGCGCCCGTCCTGCATGACGAGGACCTGGTCCATGCGGTCGAGATGGGTGCGGTCGTGGGTGACGAGCAGGGTGGCTGCCCCGGACGTCGCGGTCAGCTCGAGGATGAGGTCGATGATCGCCGACCCGCGTTCGTGGTCGAGTGCGCTCGTCGGTTCGTCGACGACGAGCGCATCCGGTTCGTTCATGAGCGCTCTGGCGATGTTGACGCGCTGGCGTTGACCACCGGAGAGCTGGTGGGGCCGTTTGTCGGCCTGGTCGGCGAGTCCGACGGCGGCGAGGAGTTCCGCAGCCCGATCGCGGGTGGCCGTACGGCTCGCCCGGGAGGTGCGGCCGCCGAGCGCATGCAGGGCGCACAGCTGTTCCGTCGCGGTGAGCGAGGGCAGCAGGTTCGACTGTTGGAAGACGATGCCGAGTCGTGTCCTGCGGAAGTCCGTCGCGGCTTTCGGCGAGAGCGCGGCGACGTCCACGCCGGCGACCTCGACGCTGCCGCTGTCCGGACGGATGAGCCCGGCGGCGACCGCGAGGACGCTCGACTTCCCGGACCCCGACGGGCCGGTGAGTGCTGCGACGGTTCCCGCGGGGACGAGCAGGCGTGCGCGGTCGACCGCGGTGATGCGGCCGTCGCCGTCGGGGAAGGTGAGGGTGACGTCGGTGAGCTGGATCATGCGGTGCCTCCTGCGATGCGGGTGGTCGGAATGGACGAGCGGATGGGTGCCCGAGTGATCATCGGTTGCCGCCGAGCGCGGTGAGGGGATCGGCCGACAGGATCGAGCGGAGCGCGAATGCCGCCCCGACGAGGCCGAGCACGACCATGACGACGCCCGGGACGAGGGTGGTCAACGGGCTCAGGACGAATGGGAGTGCGCTCCCCGCCGCGGCACCGAGGACGGCGGTGAGTCCGATACCGAGCCCGACGCCCAACACGAGGAGCACGAGAGCCTGCCCGAGCGCGTCGACGGTCAGCCGACCGGTCGTCGCACCGAGCGCCTTGAGGATCGCGACGTCTCCTGCGCGTTGGATGGTCCAGACGGTGAAGAAGGCGCCGATCACCAGCGCGGAGATGCCGAACAGCATCGCGACCATCATGAGCAATGAGCCGATCTCGGAGCGGAAGGAACCGATGGCGAGGAGCGACGACAGCACGTCCTTCGAGACGGTGCCGGTCTGCTGCTCGGCCGCTGCGACGTCGGTCGCATCCGAGTTGCCGGTGATGGCGAGTGCGGTCGCGCCGTCAGCCGGTGCTCCCATCGACGACTGGACGGCCTGCCAGTCGGACAGTCCGGTCCAGACGACCGGCGTGTGGCTGTACCACTGGTCGTCGACGACGGCGGCGACCTCGAAGGTCGTGCCGCCGAGTGACACCGTGTCGCCCTCGGTGACGTGGAGCGCCTCGGCAGCGCTGCGGCTGACCCGAACGGTGCCGTCGGTCAGTCCGTCGGCGGGAGAGCCGTGAGCCGCAGCACCGTGTTCAGCGACCCCGAACACCGAGACCGCGGTGCGCGCGTCGTCCGTGGTCATGCGCGTCTGACTGATCCCGAGCTCCTGGACCCGCTCGACCCCGGGAAGCTCAGCCCACGCCGTCGCGGCGTCGGGGTCGAGTGCGGAGTCGGCGAAGCTCACCTGCTCGTCGTCGCTCGGCGCGGCGAGGACGATGCTCGACGCACCGAGTCCCGTGATCGCCGAGATGTTCTGGTTCGCGAGCCCGGCGGTCAGGCCGCTCAGGAATCCGACGAGCAGGGTGATGAGCGTGACGACCGCCCCGATCAGCACGAAGCGACCGGTGGCGAAGCGCATGTCGCGCCAGGCGACGAACATGGGATCTCCTTGTGCGCCGCCCGACGGAGTCTTCGTGGTGCAGCACCATTCCATGCTCGCGAGCGGGCGGGTGCCGGTCATCGTCTACCCGGACGGTCCTCCGGACCCGTCGGGTGGAGGCGACGTTCCACCTTTCTGATGATTCGCGGCGGCGGGCTCACGCGTACGCTGGGCGGATGACGCACTCGGCTCTCAGCCCCGTGTTCACCGCCCTCAGGCTCGGTCTGCACGCCCTCGTCGTCGCGCTCATCGCGCTCGTGGTCCTGCGTGCCCTCACGCTCGGCGGGCCGACGGAGATCGCGGCGATCGTGCTCGCGGTCGTGATGCTGTCGACGTACGCCGCCGGGACGCTGCTGGCGCGACGTGCCCGCTCGGTCCCGGTGCCCGACGGTGCTCGTCACCATGGATCCGCCGTGTTCGTCTGGCTCGCCGTGCTGACCGTCGAGTGGATCGTCCTCGTGCTGCTCAGCCCGGACGCGGCCTATCTCGTCTTCCCGCTGTTCTTCCTGTATCTGCACCTGCTCCCGCGTGCGGTCGCCGTCCCTGCCGTCGTCGTGTCGACCGGTGCGGCGATCGTCGCGATCGGTGTGCACTCCGGCTTCAGCGTCGGAGGGGTCATCGGGCCGCTCGTCGGTGCCGCGGTCGCCGTCGCGATCGGACTCGGCTACGAGGCGCTCGCCCGCGAAGCCGTCGAACGTGAACGGTTGATCGCCGAGCTCGTCGCCGCGCGGGAGGAACTCGCCGCTCGGGGACGTGAGGCGGGGAAGCTCGCTGAACGGGAACGGCTCGGGGCCGAACTGCACGACACCGTCGCCCAGGCGCTGTCGAGCATCCAGCTCCTCCTGCACGCCGCTGAGCGCACGGCGACTCCGGACGGCGGCGGTGTCGCCGACACGGAGCAGCTGCGATCGCACCTCGCACTCGCGCGCGAGGCTGCGGCGACGGCACTGGCCGAGACGCGGGGATTGATCGACGAACTGAGCCCGCCGGCGCTTGTCGGCTCCACCATCGCGGACGCGCTCGAGCGCGTCGCCAGCACGACGAGCGCGCAGAGCGGCGTGCCCGTCGTCGTGACGGTGACGGGGGAGCCGATCTCGCTGAGCACTCCGGTGACCACGGCGCTCCTCCGGGTCGCCCAGAGCAGCCTCGCGAACGTCGTGCAGCATGCGGGCGCGAGCCGAGCCGACGTCACCCTGAGCTACCTCGACGAGGAGGTGATCCTCGACATCGACGACGACGGTGTCGGGTTCGCGCCGGAGCGACTCGGTGAGCGCGAGGCCGGCGGCTCGTTCGGGCTGGTGTCGATGAGACGACGGATCACCGAGCTCGGTGGTGACGTCGAGGTGCGGAGCGCGCCTGGGACGGGCACGACGGTCACCGTGCGGTTCGCCGAACGCCCGGACACGGAGGGATGAGCGGATGACTGAGCAGAGCGTGGAGACCGGCGAGGGCGGTGGCGTGCGGCCGATCCGGGTCGTCATCGCGGACGACCACCCGATCGTCCGAGCCGGGCTCGTCGCGGTGCTCGCCCCCATCCACGACGTGTCCGTGGTGGGAACGGCCGCGACGGCTGCTGAAGCGGTCGCGGCAGCCCCGACCGCCGACCTCGTGCTGATGGACCTGAGCTTCGGCGACGGGCCCACCGGCATCGACGCGACACGGCAGATCACGGCGCTGGCGGGCGGCCCCGCCGTGCTCGTCCTCACGAACTACGACTCCGACGCCGACATCCTCGGGGCGATCGAAGCGGGAGCCGCGGGCTACCTGCTGAAGGACGCGGCACCCGAAGCGCTCATCGACGGCATCCGTTCGGCGGCCGCAGGGAACTCGGTGCTCGGTCCTGCGGTCGCGACACGGCTCGTTGCGCGCGTGAGTGCGCCGCAACAGGCGTTGAGCGGGCGAGAGATCGAGGTGCTCGCCGCTGCCGCCGAGGGACTGACGAACCTGGAGATCGCCGGCAGGCTGCACGTCGGCGAGACGACCGTGAAGTCGCACCTCGCCCACATCTACACGAAGCTCGACGTCTCCAACCGGTCGGCGGCGATCGCCGCTGCCCAGCGCGCCGGCCTGTTCCGCTCCAGGTGAGCGACGTTGGTCAGCGCCCCTTCGTCTCCTCGTAGGCGGCGAGGGCGGCCTGGCGCGTCTGGCCGAGGTCGACGATCGCTTCCGGGTAGTCGGGCGTCCCGTACTCGGGCACCCAGCGCCTGATGTACGCGTCGTCCGGGTCGAACCGCTCTCGCTGACGCTCCGGGTTGAAGATCCGGAAGTAGGGGGAGGCGTCGAAACCGCTGCCGGCGACCCACTGCCAGTTGAACGGGTTCGAGGCGGGGTCCGCGTCGACGAGTGTGTCCCAGAACCAGTCCTCGCCGAGTCGCCAGTGGATGAGGAGGTTCTTCGTGAGGAACGACGCCACCACCATCCGCACCCGGTTGTGCATCGTGCCGGTCGTCCAGAGTTCGCGCATGCCGGCGTCGACGAGCGGCACGCCGGTGTGGCCCGTCGTCCACGCGGTGAAGGCCTCCTGGTCGACGTCCGGCCACGGGAAGTGGTCGAACGACTCGCGCCAGTTCTTCGTGGCCAGTTCCGGGAAGGCGAAGAGGCAGTGGTAGGCGAACTCCCGCCAACCGACCTCCTTGAGGAACGTCGCGCCGTCATCGCCGAGGTGTCGGCGCCCGTCGCGTGCCGCGTGCCAGATCTGCTGCGGGCTGATCTCCCCGAACCGGAGGTGCGGGGACAGGCCCGACGTCGCCGGGCGTGCGGGGAGGTCGCGTTCCTCGGCGTACCCGATGACGCCACCGTCGAGGAAGTCGGCCAGTCGTTCGTCGGCGCCGGCCTCTCCCGGAGTCCAGTGCTCGCGGAAGCCGGCCGCCCAGTCGGGGTGCGTCGGCAGAAGGCTCCACGACTCGAGCGCGTCGCCGGACGGCGCACCGTCGAGACCGGCGAGCGCCTCAGGTGCGGCGAGCGGATGCCGCGGCGGGTGGGTGGCGTGGCGGTCGAGGCACGCCTTCCAGAACGGCGTGAACACCGAGTACGGGTTGCCCTGTCCGGTGACGACCTCCCACGGCTCTGCCAGGAGGTTCGCTCCGAAGCTGCGTGCGTCGAGGCCGGCGTCCTTCAGCGCGGTCTTGATCCCGGCGTCGATCTCGCGCTCGGCCGCACCGTATCGCCGGTTCCACAGCACAGCGCCGGCACCGATCGCGGCGGCGAGTTCAGGGACGATCGACGCCGCAGCCCCGGATCGCAGCACCAGCGACCCACCGAGTGCAGCGATGTCCGTGCCGAGGGCGTCGAGACTGTGGTGCAGCCACCAGCGCGAGGCGCCGCCGAGCGGACGGAGGGACTCGCTGTCGTCGAGGACGTAGAGGCAGAGGATCGGTGCGCCGAGGTGGACGGCGGCGGTCAGGGCGGGATTGTCGGCAAGGCGGAGGTCGTCTCGGAACCAGACGATCGTCGGAGCAGCGGCCATCACGTCAGCCTACGGGGTGGCGTCACCCGGACCGTCGGGGTTGCGCCGACGCGCTCCGCCCTCCTCCGGTCCCGTCAGTGCTTCTCCGGTCCGGTCAGTCCGTGTCCCGTCCCCGAGTCCTTTTGCCTGACCCTGAGCCTGTCGAAGGGCGCCCCTGCACTGAACGGCCGCCTCAGCTCAGCGCTGCTTCCCGGTCGAGCAGCGAGCGCTTCACGTCGAGGCCCCAAGCGAAGCCGCCGAGGCTGCCGTCGGTCCTGAGCACCCGGTGGCACGGCACGAACAGGGCGGGCGCATTGGTCGCGCAGGCGCTCGCCGCAGCACGGACGGCCGACGGTCGGCCGCTCGCCGCAGCGAACTCGGTGTAGGTGACGGGTCGGCCGGCGGCGATGGTCCGGAGGACGGTCCACGCGTGGGTGCGGAACGGTCCACCGAACTGTGCGACCGGGACGTCGTCGATGGCGGTCAGCTCGCCGTCGTAGTACGCGACGACGGCCTCGGCGGCGGCGATGACACCCGGCGTCGTCCCGATGGGCCGGTCGGCGGGCCGAATGCGTTCCAGCATCGTCTGCTGGTCGGCCGACCATCCCGAGGCGAGCACGGCGCCGTCCTCCCTGGCGAGGATGGTGAACGGGCCGTCGGGGGTGTCGAGCGTCTGACTGATCGCGGTGAGACGTGTCGGAGCGCCCTTCGACACGCTCAGGAACCGGGTGTCGATCGCGGGGGAGGAGGTGATCGTGGTCATGCTGCTGGGCCTTTCTCGAGAGCTGCGGGGGTGGCGGTCGCGGCCGGTTTGGTCGCCGCCTTCCAGAGATGGAGGCAGAGGTAGGAACGCCACGGGGCGAATGCCGAGGCTTCTGCGGTGAGCGTGCGCGCGTCGTCCGGGAGTCCCAGGCGGCCGGCCCCGGTCCGCACCGCGACATCGCCCGGGAGGAACACGTCGGGGTTGCCGAGCACGCGCATGCTCACGTAGTCGGCGGTCCACGGGCCGATGCCCTTCATCGCGAGCAACCGGGTGCGGAGATCGTCGCGGTCGTCGCCGAATCCGATCGTCAGCTCCCCGCGGGCCAGCGCTTCCGCCACACCGATCACACTCTCGATGCGCGCCCTCGGGCCCACGAGGGCGGCGCGTCCGCCGGTGGCGACCTGGGTCGCGGTCGGGAAGAGGCGATGGAGTCCGTGCCGCTCCGGGACCACGGTGCCGACCTCCTCGGCCAGCCGTCGCAACTGCGTGCGTGCGGCGGCGACGGTGATCTGCTGGCCGACCATGGCGCGGAACAGCATCTCCTCCGGGTCGACGGCACCGGGCAGACGGATGCCAGGGGTGGCCTCGACGGAGGCGGTGAGGCGCGGATCGGTGGCGACGATCGCGTCGGCAGCAGCCGGGTCGGCGTCCAGGTCGAAGAGGCGCCGCACTCGTGAGACGAGCACGGGGAGGTCGGCGAGATCGGTCACCTCCGCGGTGAGGATGAGGTCGTCGCGGACGAGTCTGACGTCGAACCACGCTGAGCCCCCTGGGAGGGCGAGCAGACGCGAGTAGTGGTCGGGGCCAGCGAGCTCGACCCCCTCGACGGCGCGAGGGGCGAGCCAGGAGAACACTCCCGCCGCGTCGAACGGACGTCGGTACGGCAGGGCCAGGGTGATCGATCCGGGTTCCTGTCCGCCACTGACGCGATGCTTCGCACGGAGCTGGCCCGGGGTCAGTTCGAACACCTCCTGGATGGTGTCGTTGAACTGCCGGATGCTGGAGAACCCGGCGGCGAAGGCGATGTCGCTGAACGACAGATCGGTGCCGGTGAGTAGCTGGCGGGCTCCCTGGGCGCGGTGCGCGCGTGCGAGGGCGAGTGGCCCGGCGCCGAGTTCCGCGGTGAGCACGCGGGTCAGGTGACGGGTCGAGTAACCGAGGCGGGTGGCGAGGCCAGGCACGCCCTCGCGCTCGACGACGCCGTCGGCGATGAGGCGCATGCTGCGGGCGGCGACGTCGTTACCGAGATTCCAGGCGGGCGTCCCGGGGACCGCTTCGGGCAGGCATCGCTTGCAGGCGCGGAAGCCGGCTTCGTGCGCTGCGGCGCTCGTCGCATAGAAGGTGACGTTCTCCGGTTTCGGGGTGCGCGCCGGGCAGGACGGGCGGCAATAGATGCCCGTGGAGCTCACGGCGGTGATGAACTGCCCGTCGAAGCGCTGATCCCTGGCCTGGATGGCCCGATAGCGTTCTGCGAAGTTCATGCTTCGAGTCTTGCACGCGGCATCGGAGTCGACTAGCGGAAATCGGACACGACAGTGGGCGGCTCCGATCGGGTCGTCAGCTGCCGCGGAGCTTGTCGCTGAGGGCCGCGAGCTGGGCCATCTCCTCGGGGCTGAGCGACGTCGTGACGCGTTCGGCGATCGTCGTGCCGTGTTTCACGGCCACCTTCCGGAACACCTCGTAGCCTTCGTCGGTCATGCGGACGTACGTACCGCGACCGTCTTCCGGGTCGGGGCACTTGCCGACGAGTCCGCGGGCGGCGAGGCGGTCGATGAGGCGGCTGATGCTCGGCTGGGACAGCAGGACACGCGAGTTGAGATCGCGCAGTCGGATCCGGCGCTCGGGTTCACGGGACATCGTGTGGAGCACGTCGTACTCGTTCAAGGAGATGCCGTGCGCGGGGAAGTCGTGGGATAGGTGACGCATGACGTCCACCTGGGCGCGGAAGAGTGCCTCCCATGCGGCGACCGCGAGTCGTCTGTCGTCCATGCTGCCTCCCGGTGGTGTCCGACGATCCACTACCTGAATCTAGCCTGGACGGCGACCCGATGGTGCCTCAGCGCTTGCGGGTGGGAGGTGCGGACATGACGAGAGCCGGTCGCAGAGGCTACGACCGGCTCTCTTTCCCTTGCACCAAGAGTGTCCTGCAATCACATTCCGTCAGCTGCCACAGCAAAACAACTAACGTTCCAAAACCATATAACGGATCGGTAACGAGCGGTAGTTATCAATCCGTTATTTTTGCTGGGAGTTGCCCGAGTGACGCTACGCGACCGGAGTCATCGGCGTACGAGCTGCGTGAGTGAATGCTCGTCTCGCGCGCGGTAGCCGTCTCGGATACCGCATGGCGGACGCTACGGGATCCGCGGGATCGCGATCGGCGCTACGTCTCCGTCGAAATCGATCGGTGCGCCGATCTTCGAGCACTGACCTGCGATGTAGTCGCGTTCGTTCGTCAGTGAGCGCTCGAACGCTGCGCGAGCCGCCTCCGACGGCGTTGACCAAGCGGAGGTGAACGACGTGATTGAGACGCCGAGCATTGCTGCAACGTCGGTCGATGCTCCAGGGTCGGACTGTAAGTCCTCCCATTGCTGCTTCAGCTGATCCGCGGCGGCGACCATTGCTTCGGTATCCGGCGAGGTGTCATCCCGAACCGAGGTGAACTCGTCCCACGACGCTTCATAGGCAGAGCATGTCTCGGCCTGCAGCTCGGGGTCGATGCTGCAGGCTGAGCATGCGAACGCGGTACAGACGACGAGCGCGGTGCCTGCCGAAAACCGGAGGGCGCCGCGCGTGCGGTGGTTTACGGCCACACCGTCACGATGCCTTGATTGTAGAAGAGGGTGCACGCGCGGTGCTTTCGTGCATCGGATGTGATCTGGAAGATGTTGTGACAGGTGTAGTAGTTCGTCACCCAGGAAACGCATTGAGCGCCGTGGACGTAGTCGCAGGGTTTTCTTGAGTCTCCCATTGTGGCATCGGTCACTGAGCCCACGTTGGGGGCAATCGTGACCACTGCGCTGGACGCTCTTGATTCGTCGCCTGTGGCCGTTGCTGTTGAGTCGGCGTTCGCAGGTGTTCCCAGAGTTGGCCCGAGGGCAAGTGCCCCGGCAAGGATCGCGGTCGCGATGAGCTGAATCTTCATTGATATTTCCTGACTGTCCCCGCGGGTTGCGGCGGCACGTCGAACAAACTAGCAGGGTAACCTACTTAAATTCAAGATTCTTTATTCTTATCGCACACTTGTGGTCTGGCTGAGAGCGGTCCCACATCGCTGATCACCGCGCGCGCCGCAGCCACCGAGGCGTGTCAGAGCGATGCACCCGAGCAGAGGTGGAACGACGTCTCGGAGCGCGAGAGCGTCCTCCGCCGATTTCCGGCCACTGAATCTGGATCCCGAACGGGCCCGGTTGTGTGCCCGCCCGTCCGAACGGCGCGCTGAGCTGATGTGCGTGCTCGTCGGCTGCGGGATCAGCCCGCAGGGGCGATGTCGACGACGCGGACGGTGATCGCCCGCTCGCCAGCGGCGTCGAGAGCGGGGAGCGCGTCAACGATCGCGTCGTGGACCGCGTGGGCGACAGCGGGTGCCGACTGTTCCTCGGAGACCGCGATGTTCGCCTCGACCGTCGTCTTCCCGCTCGAGCGCTTGACGTTCACCCGTGCTGCGGGGGTGTTCGAGCCGATCAGCACGCCGATCGACTCCTTCGCCGCGCGCAGGAGCGTCGGTTCTGCGGCCGTCAGTCCGACGACGCCCGGCACGCCCTCGATGATCTCGTCGAGCGCGAGTGCGAGCTCGCGGACGTCGTCGCCCTGGTTCGTCGTCTCACTCATCGGCCGTCGGCTCCTGCCCGGTCTCGTCGGATTCGAAGTGCAGGTCGTCGACCACGATGTCGAGGCCGGCGAGGACGAGGTCGGTGTGCTGATGGATGCTCGCCGACGCCTCCTCGCGGAACTGCGCGATGGCATCCGCCACCGAGCGGCCCCAACCGATGCTCACGGTCACGCGCAGCCTGATCGGCTCACCGAGGGTCGTCACATCGCCCTCGAGGACGCAGCGTCCGACGAGGATGCCCGGGGTGCGATCGCCGGCGCCGCGGACGAGTCCGCGAACGGTCCCCTCCGTGATGACGAGCGTCGCCTGCTCCGGAGCTTCGGCGAACGGGATGTCGCGCCCGGCCTTCGCCTCGCGCCCGATGTTCTCCATGATTCCGCGGATCCAGCCCTGGTCCAGGGTCGTGACCGCGGCCTCGTCGGCCGCCAGGAGTGGAGCCGCGAGCGAACGCACACGACGGAGCGAACGCAGCACCCGCTGGCATTCGGGGGAGTCGTCGATCGTCGGATCGGCCGGTTGCATGTCGCGGTCGAGGTAGTCGCTCAGGGCGTCGATGCCGTGGGCGCAGCCGCCAGCCACGAGCTGGTCCGAGCCCGGATCATCGTCGTTCATCGCCACCCCTCCATCTCTCGTACGAGTGTCGTGCGTGCGCGGGCGAGACTGCCCCGAACGCTCGCGACGGTCTGCCCCAGCTGTTCGGCGATCTCCTCGTACGAGTATCCGCCGATCTCCCTGAGGACCCAAGCCTGCTGTTGGCCGGCCGGCAGTCGGTCGAGCGCTGCGGACAACGCTCCCAGCTGCGAGGACGCCTCGGCCTTGCGCTCCGGGCCGTCGCGCTCCGGGGCCTCGATGATCGCGTCGTCAGTGGACTCGGTGTCCTTGCGCTGGCGCATGAGGTCGATCGCGCGACGACTCACGATCCGCATGAGCCAGCTCTTCACCGTGGCGCCGTCCTCCAGGGTGTCGATGCGCTTCCACGCGGAGATGAGCGCCTCCTGCACGACGTCGTCGCCGTCGGCGGCCGAACGGGTGAGTCTCACCGCATACGCCTTCATCATCCGGCCGTAGCGGTTGATGATCACTTCGAACGCCCTGGTGTCGCCGTCGACGCAGCGCTCGACGAGGGTGCGGTCGGTCGCGTGTTCCAGAAGCCCGCCTGCGCTGCGCACCGAGTCGGCCGCCACCATCGAGCCTCCACCGTCGTCGTTCCAGCACCGAATCAAAGTTGTACGGGGTTCCCTGTATCCGACCGTGACATCTCCGGTACGAGCTCCGTCTCACTACTGTAGGCACAGAGAGCAGGTCCACGCGACCGCCTCACGAAGGAGACGCAGGATGCACAGATTCCAGTCCGACCCGGACGCGACGGCGGGTGGTGAAGAGGTTCCCGGCACCACGACCGTGCAGGACTCGGTCGTCGGCAAGGTCATCGGCCTCTCCGCTTCCCGAGTCTCGGGCGTGTACGCGCTCGGCGACGTCACGACCCGCGCGATCGGCGTGCTGCGCGAGGTGCTCGGTCAAGCCGACCTCTCGCAGGGTGTGAGCGTGACGAACGACGACGGGACGATCTCCGTCCAGGCCGTCATCGTCGTCGAGTACCCGCACCCCGTGCAGGAGGTCGCTGCCGAGGTTCGCAGCGAGATCGCGAACGCGATCACCGTCCTGCTCGGCATGACCATCGGGGAGATCGACGTCACCGTCAACGACGTCCACGTCACCGAGATCGACCCGGTCGACGCGGACGCCGCGAATCAGACCACCGAAACCACGACAGAGGAGACCCCACGATGAAGCGTCTGAACCTGCGGCTGCCCGGCTTCTCCGCTTCGCCGGAGGATCGCGAGGCGCGGCGTGCCAAGCATGAGGAGGCCAAGCGCCAACAGGCTGCTGCGAAGGAAGCCGTATCGAAGGCGCCCTCTGCAGCGGCCATCGCCGCGCTGCGCCCCTCCGCACCGAGCGTTCGCATCAACGCGTTCCGTATCGGCCTCGTCGGTGGCATCGGCGTCCTCGTGGCGCTGTTGCTCGGCAGCATCGTGTCGACACTGAGCACGACGCTCATCTATGTCGGCGTGGCGCTGTTCCTCGCTCTCGGCCTCGACCCGCTCGTCTCCTGGCTCGAGAAGAAGGTGCCGAGGCCGCTCGCCATCGCCATCGTCTTCCTGGTCGTCATCGGCGCGTTCGTCGGCATCATCTTCGCGATCGTGCCGTTGCTCGTCGAGCAGATCACCAACCTCGTGAACGACTACCCGAAGATCTCCCAGCAGTTCCTGAACAGCGACTTCGTGGCCTGGGTGCAGAGCACGGTCGGTAGCAGCTTCGACATCGACTCCGCGCTCTCCGACGTGTTCGCCTTCTTCAAGGACCCGAACAACCTGCTGAACATCGGCGGCGGCATCGTCGCGGTGGGTGCTGGTGTCGCGTCGGGCATCACCGGCGCGATCATCGTCCTCATCCTGACCCTCTACTTCCTCGCGTCGCTGCGCTCGATGAAGTCGGTCACCTACCGCTTCGTCCCCGCCTACCGTCGCGAGGGCTTCGCTCAGGTCACGGAGGAGATCACCCAGGCGGTCGGCCGGTACGTGGTCGGACAGATCAGTCTTGCGCTCGTCAACGGTGTGCTGAGCTTCATCTTCCTGAGCATCATCGGTGCACCGTTCCCGCCGCTCCTCGCCCTGCTCGCCTTCATCGGGTCGATGATCCCGCTCGTCGGAACCCTGAGCGCCTCGATCGTGAACAGCGCCCTCTGCCTGTTCATCTCGCCGCAGGTGGCACTCATCGCGATCATCTACTACCTCGTCTACATGCAGGTCGAGGCGTACATCCTGAGCCCGCGCATCATGAACCGCGCGGTCGCCGTACCGGGTGCACTCGTCGTCATCGCGGCGTTCGGCGGTGGCGCACTCGGCGGCATCCTCGGGGCCCTGGTCGCGATCCCGGTGGCCGCCTCGGTCATCATCATCGTGCAGAAGGTGGTCTTCCCGAGCCAGGACGCGAAACTCGTCCCGGAGCACAAGCTCGGTGACGCGGAGACCCCGGCCGCGGTGAAGCCGTCCGCCGGTTCGAAGTCGGCGGTGCAGTGATGACGGCGGCTTCCTTCCCGGCACTCGCGCTCGGAGCGTTCGCCGTGTCGGGTGCGTTCGGTGTCGCCGCTCAGGCCGCGGGGTTCGTCGGTGAGGTCGACATCCCCACGATCTCCGTGACCCCGTATCAGGCCATCGGTATCCCGATCGCGCTCGTCGGCGCATTCTTCCTCGCGGTCGGGACGCAGCTGCAGTCGCGAGGCGTCGGCAAGGTCGAGGCGGCGTCGTCGGCGTTCGGGCTCAAGCAGATCCCGAAGCTGCTCGGTCGCCCGTCCTGGCTGATCGGTACCCTGCTCCTCGGCCTCGCCATCGTGTTCCAGCTCGTCGCGCTGGCGTTCGCGCCGCTCATCGTGGTGCAGCCGCTCGGTGCGATCGCCCTCGTCATCACCGCGTTGCTGAACGCACGCGTGACGAAGGTGAAGGTCAGCAAGGAGCAGATCCGCGCGATGGTCCTGTGCGTCGCCGGCATCGGTCTCTTCGTCATCGTCGCCGCGCTGTACGCGGTGGAGGAGCCCATCCGTCAACCGCAGCTCATCATCATCCTGATCATGCTGGCTGTCGTGACGATCGGACTCGGTGCCGCGTACGCGCTCTGGCGTCGAAAGCTGCACACGGTGTTCTACGTGGTCGCGGCCGGTGTGCTCTACGGTTTCGTCGTGACCCTCGCGAAGGTCGTCATCAACCGCGTCATCACGCAGAACTTCGAGGGTCTCACCGTCGTGGGCATCATCGGACTGCTCACCGCAGCAGCTCTCGGTGGCTTCTTCGTGCAGAAGGCGCATCAGAGTGGCCAGCCCGACCTCGTGGTCGCCGGCCTGACGGTCGTCGATCCGCTCGTCGCGGTCGGCATCGGCATCGTCGTGCTCGGTGAGGCCTCGAACGCACCCTGGTACGCGCTGGTCGCCTTCGTCGTGGCCGGAGCGATCGCCGTCTACGGCGTCTGGACCCTCGCGATGCGTCCGATCCCGGCGCCTGGTGAGCGGCCCCGCGTGAAGTAGCGGCCCGGCCGTTCGACAGGCTCAGAGAACGGATGTCCGTTCACTGGGCCTGTCGTGTTTCCCGAGGCGAGCATGGACCCGGCGCCGGGCGTGTGCCGTGGGCCTCCGAGCTGAACGGGGGGTCCCCGGACGTCGCGCCCGTCCTCGAACGCCGCGCTCTCCCCGAGCGTGTCGAGGGGCGGCTCAGAACAGGTCGGGCGACGGCGTGCTGGCGTAGCGGATCGAGACGTCAGCGTGGCGGTCGAAGCGGTAGCCGACGCCACGGACGGTGCGAACGATGTCCTCGTAGCGGCCGAGCTTCGCGCGGAGGCGACGGACATGGACGTCGATGGTGCGTTCGTTCGGCACCTCCTCCTCGTCGCCGGCCTTCCACAGCGAGGAGATGAGTTCGGCGCGCTCGATGGTCCGGCCCTCGCGCAGCACCAGGTACTGCAGCAGCTCGAACTCCTTGTACGTGAGCGGCGCTGCCTCATTGTCGAGGACGAGACGCTTGCGCGAGATGTCGACGACGACACCCGCGTGGGCGCGGTCCTGCTCCTCCTCGTCCGCGACCTCGTCACGGTGGGCGGCGAGTGCCGAGGGGTCTTGGAGGGCCAGGCGGACGACGTCGAGGTCGCGGCCACCTGCGCCGCGCGGCGCGAGGGCGACGGCGGCGTGCGTCTCGGCCTCCGGTGCGAACTGTGCGGTCAGCGCCTTGATCGCTTCGACGATCTCGCCGAGGCTCGTTCCGGCGGCCTGCGCCTTGGCCTCGTCGAGCCCGACGTAGAGGACGAAGCCGCGAGCTTCGGGCCCGGCCGGCACGGCGCGAACGTGCGGGGCAGCGCTGCGAGGGGTGTCCTCGACGGCGGAGAGCTGGCGGGCGGGGCGGGGGGTCTGAACGGCTGCAAGAGACATGAGCGGAAATCCTTGGAGATGATGATGCTGCTGGGCGAATCGTGCGCGATGCGCTTCGGTGATCCCGCCTGCCTGTGGGCAGTGATGCGGTCCCGCGATTCGGGAGGTGGCGCTGGGCCAGGGAGCGGACGGGGTTCGTCCGGGAGTCGGCTCACCGGGTGGGGGAGCGGCGGACTCGGCGGTGCTCAGAGCAGTGGCGACTGGAATCAGTGCCGGTGCTGGGGTCGGTTCAGCGACACATTCGACAGCACATGACAGCGCGGCCGGGCATCATCATGCCGGCATACCCTGGGGCCTCGAAGGAGGTCGGGGTGGGCGCGTTGGTCGTCATAGTTCGCAATACAACAGGATTCCCCCGGATCCTGTCAAGCGGATGCGTCAGATGACGTTTTATTGCGTGGGGATTGCCAGGTCGGCCCGGAATGACGAAGAGGCGGATCGTCGCTCCACTCGGGAGAACGACGATCCGCCTCATCTCGGCGGAACCTGGGTCAGACGACGCCGTAGAGGCGATCACCTGCGTCACCGAGGCCCGGGACGATGTAGCCGTTCTCGTCGAGCTTTTCGTCGAGGGCGCCCAGGACGATGGTGACGTCCTTACCGGCGGTCTCGGCCTCGAGACGCTCTATGCCCTCGGGGGCGGCGAGGAGACAGATGGCCGTGACGTGCATGGCGCCGCGCTGGAAGAGGAAGTCGATCGCCGCGGCGAGCGAGCCGCCGGTGGCGAGCATCGGGTCGAGGACGAAGCACTGACGGTCGGACAGGTCGTCCGGAAGGCGCTCGGCGTAGGTGGTCGGCTCGAGCGTCTCCTCGTTGCGCACCATGCCGAGGAAGCCGACCTCAGCCGTGGGAAGGAGCTTGACCATGCCCTCGAGCATGCCGAGGCCTGCGCGGAGGATCGGAACGACGAGCGGCCGGGGCTCGCTGATCCGGACACCGACGGTCTCGGTGACGGGTGTCTGGATGGTCACCTCTTCGACGGTCACCTCGCGCGTCGCCTCATAGGCGAGGAGCGTGACGAGTTCCTCCGTGAGGGCCCGGAACACGGGCGACGGGGTGGTCTTGTCACGCAGCACCGTGAGCTTGTGGGTGATCAGAGGGTGGTCGGCTACGTGCACTCGCATACGATCAATCTAGTCGCTCACGCGGCGGCCAGGATTTCGGGGAGATGACGGATGCACGCACCTGCGGAGTTCGCCGCGTGGATGGAGCTCGCGCTCGCTGAGGCGCAGGCCGCGCTCGCCACGGAGGACGTGCCTGTCGGCGCGGTGCTCGTCGCTCCCGACGGCTCGGTGGTCGCGGTGGGACGCAACGAGCGCGAGTTGCACACCGATCCGACCGCACACGCCGAGGTCGTCGCGATCCGCCGTGCTGCAGCCGCTCTCGACGACTGGCATCTCACTGAACTCACCCTCGTGGTGACGCTCGAACCCTGTGTCATGTGTGCCGGTGCGATCCTCGCAGCTCGCATCCCTCGGGTGGTCTTCGGCGCCTGGGACGAGAAGGCGGGCGCTGTCGGCTCGGTCTACGACGTCCTGCGCGACCGTCGGCTCCAACACCGCGTCGAGGTGTTCGCGGGCGTCGAGGCCGAGCGGTGCTCCCGGCTGCTCACCGACTTCTTCCGCGGCCCTGACGCCGACGCCGGCGGCGGTCTCTGAGTCGGTCGGAGGGCGCGCCGAGGTTCCGCGACCGGGTTCCCCGGCTCCCAGCATTCCCGGAGGCCGTTGTCGGCGGGTGATGGCAGGATCGCAGGATGCAACCCGGCGTGATCCTCGACATCGTCCTCGTCGTCATCCTGCTCGGATTCACGATCCGCGGGTGGCGCGCAGGGCTCCTCGGAAGCCTCGGCGGCATCGTCGGTCTCGCCGCCGGCGGGGTGGGCGCCTTCTTCGCGATCCCGCTCGTCGCGTCCTGGGTGCCCGACGCACAGTGGCGCGGTTGGGCGGCCGTCGGCGCTGCGGTCCTGATCCTCGGGATCGGGTACACCCTCGGTGCGCTCATCGGCGGAGCGATCGGCTCGGTCGTCCGCCAGACTCCTCTGCGCGGCCTCGAGCGGCTCCTCGGTGCCGCGCTCAACCTCGTGGTCACCGCGCTCGTCCTCGTGACGGCGGCGCTCGGCGTCGGCGCGCTCGGCATCCCCCTGCTGGCTCAGGCTGTCGGTTCGTCAGCGGTCATCGGCACGATCGACCGCGTCACGCCCGTCGAGGTGAAGAGCACGCTCGCACAGCTCCGGTCCACCGTCGTCGATGGCGGAGCCCAGCGTGTCATCGAAGCCTTCGGCGGGACGACGGACGTCCCAGCAGTCCCGCAGCTCGACACCTCGACGGCAGCACTGCAGACGGCAGCGCAGTCCGTCGTCCGCATCAGCGGCACCGCCGAGTCCTGCTCGCGCAGTCTCACCGGCAGCGGCTTCGTCTTCGCCGACGACCTCGTCATGACGAACGCGCACGTGCTCGCGGGCGTCACCGCCCCTGTCGTCGAGGTGCCCGGCGAGATGCCACGCGCCGGACGCATCGTGTACTTCGACCCGGTCGACGACCTCGCCGTGATCCGCGTCGACGACCTCGGCGCCCGCCCGTTGCCGCTCGTCGCGAATCCCGCGCCGGGCTCCACGGCGGTCGTCGCCGGCTACCCCTACGGCGGGCCGTACACCGCTGGCGGCGCGCAGGTCATCATCGTCGGCCCGAGCCTCGTCGCCGACATCACGGGCGCGAACCCCGCAAGCCGTCAGGTCATCACGCTGTCCGGATCGGTGCAGCCGGGCAACTCCGGTGGGCCGCTGCTCACCGAGGCGGGCGAGGTGACCGGCGTCATCTTCGCCCGCGACGCGAACTCGGCACCCATCGGCTACGCCCTGGCGATGGACGAGGTCCTGCCCGTCGTCGCCCTCGCCGACTCGCTCCAGGCCGCGGTGCCGTCGGGATCCTGCGTCGCCGGCTGAACCGCCCTGTCGGGCAGGTGCCGCGCCGCCCGCGCGTGCCTAGACTCGCAGGGTGAGTGAAACGATCAGCCTGCCCAGCATCGCCATCCTCGGAGCCGGTTCGATGGGAGGGGCCGTGTTGCGCGGTCTCGTCCAGCCGGGTGTCGAGGTCGACGGTGGCATCACCGTCACGAACCGCACCATCGCGAAGGCCGATGCCTTGGCCGAGCTGCCCGGAGTGACCTCCATCGCCCTCGAGCGGGAGCCCGACGGCAACCGTCGTGCTGCAGCCGCCGCGAAGATCGTGCTCGTCGGGGTGAAGCCGTACATGGTCGCGGAGCTGCTGGCCGAGATCGCCGATGTGCTGCAACCGGGCACGATCGTCGTGAGCCTCGCCGCCGGTATCCGCAGTGCCGCGTTCGAGGCAGCCCTCCCCGAGTCCGTCCCGGTGCTCCGCTCGATGCCGAACACCCCTTCCTATGTCGGTCTCGGTGTCACCGGGCTCGCCGCCGGGGCGCGATCGAGCGACGCGGACCTCGCGGTCGTCACCCGCCTGTTCGAGACGGTCGGTCAGGTCGTCGTCATCCCCGAGTCGCAGATCGACGCCCTCAGCGCCATCTCCGGTTCGGGGCCGGCTTACGTGTACTACCTCGTCGAGGAGCTGACACGCACGGCCATCGGCCTCGGGTTCACCCCGGAGCAGGCAGCGGTCATGGTGAACGGCACGTTCCGCGGTGCGACCGAGCTGCTGGCGAGCACGGGGGAGAGCCCTGAGCAGCTGCGGATCAACGTCACGAGCCCGAAGGGCAGCACCGAACGAGCACTCGCCGTCCTGGCGGACGCCGGCTTCCGTGAGACCTTCGACCGGGCCGCCGCAGCAGCCATCGCCCGTGCCCAGGAGATGTCCAACTCCTGAGCGGCCGCGCCGCCATCAGGTGAGGCGACGGATGAAGCAGCTGAGCTCCGGACGGTCGTCCCAGGAGGCGGCTGGCGCGAACCCGCTGCGCTCGTAGAGCGCGATCGCCGCCTCGCGCCACGACCAGACGGACAATCTCAGGGTTCGGTCGCCGCGCTCCGTCGCGAGTGTCGCAGCATGGTCGATGAGTGCGCCCGCGACGCCTCGTCGGCGCGCCGCGGGCGTGACCCAGAGTCGCTTGAGCTCGGGTTCCGGTCCGCCGGTCAGCACCACGCACCCGAGCAGGGTGGCACCGTCGGCCGCGAGCAGCACGGTCTGTCCGGCGAACGCCCGTGCGGGGTCCACGACTTCGGCGCGGTAGCGCTCCGGAAGCGCATCAGCCTGCGCCGATGCGGGTTCCGTCATCGTGCCACCCGTCGCCTTCTCGGCCTCGGTCTGCCGGTGATAGTCGAGCAGGAGGGCGGACAGCTCAGCACGGACCGCCGGCGCGGTCATCGACAGCGGGGCGACGATCACGGGGCCGTCACCCCGTCGAGCCCGAGGACCGACAGTAGCCGGTCGAGCCCGGCGAGCTGGGCCGCTGCGTCGTAACGTTCGTCGTCCGCTGTGCTGAGCGCGTTCGCGCCCTCGACGTAGGACACCAGGATCGTCGCGGTCGACACGACGTCGGTGGTGGAGAGCTCGGGGCGTATCGCGCCGACCAACCGTCTGGTGCGCTCCACGAACACCGTGTGGCCGGCGCGGTGCCGGGCGGCGAGCACGTCGTCGTCGAGGGCGGCAGCCAGATAGCCGAGCCACACGCGCGACTCCTGCCGCGCGACGTCGGTGAGTGAGAGTGCGTGGTGCAGGACTGTCCTGAGCGCCGCGGCCGACGAGTCGGCGGCCTCTTCGAGCGCGACGGTGCGCGCCGCCGTCCGCTCGTGGAGCAGGTCGCGGGCGTGCAGCAGGAGTGACCGCTTGTCGGGGAAGCGGTGCAGCACCAGGCCGGTCGTGCAGCCGGCCTGTGCGGCGACGGCGCGCAAGGTCAGGCCCTGTGGGCCGCGCTCGCCGAGCACCTCCCAGACTGCCTGGGAGATGCGCTCCTGCGCCGCTGGGTCCTTCGTTCTCGCCATGTTCTCGATCACCTCGAAACGCATGTTACCGTATCGTCTGTTACGGAATGCAGAGGATGGAGTCACATGGAGTTCAGCATCAGTCGGGTCGACTGGGACGACGAGGAGGGGACGCGCCTCCGCACGGCACAGCGCGCGGAACTCGACGCACGCTACGGGAGCGACGACCACGAGCCGGGAAGTCCTCCGACCGCCAGCGACATCGAGCTGTTCCTCGTCGCGACCGACCCCACGGGCCACGGCGTCGGCTGCGGTGGCCTGCGGCTGCTCGATGTCGAGCGGTCAGGACAGGACCGCTCGGCAGAGGTCAAACGCATGTACGTCGAACCGACCGCGCGGGGCACCGGTGTCTCCACGGCGATCCTGCGTGCGCTCGAGGCCGAGGCGCGCGCGCTGGGTCTGCGCAGGTTGCTCCTCGAGACGGGCACGGCCCAACCCGATGCGATGCGGTTCTACGAGCGCGAGGGCTACTCGCCCATTCCGAGCTTCGGCGCTTATGTCGACGAACCGCGCTCCCGCTGCTACGCCCGATCCCTCACCTGAACTCCTGTTCGGAATTCAGGGATTCTCGTCCCGATCGCGCGCGCATGGCCGATTCCCGCCAGCAATCGGGGCTGTACGGGAGTTGCGCCGCACAGTTCCCTGAATTCTGAACAGGGGGAAGGGGAGGGTCAGCCCTCGAGCGAGGCGAAGCGCTCGATGTCGGCTGAGGTGCCGGAGACGATGATCAGATCGTGGTTCGACACGACCGTGTCGGCCGTCGCGTAGGTGAACGGCTTGCCCGGCGATTTCACTCCCACAACGGTGATCCGGTATTTCGTGCGCACGCCGGACTCGGTGAGGTTCAAGCCGCGGATGGGCTTCGGCGGGTACATCTTCACGAGCGCGAAGTCGTCGTCGAACTGGATGAAGTCGAGCATGCGACCCGACACGAGGTGCGCGACACGCTCACCGGCCTCGCGCTCCGGGTAGATCACGTGGCTCGCGCCGACGCGGGCCAGGATCTTGCCGTGCGACTGCGAGACGGCTTTCGCCCAGATCTGCGGGATCTTCAGGTCCACGAGGTTCGCCGTGATCAGGACGCTCGCTTCGATCGACGAGCCGACGGCGACGACGGCGACGGAGAAGTCCTGCGCACCGATCTGGCGCAATGCCTCGATGTTCTTGGCGTCGGCCTGCACGGTGTGGGTGACGCGGTCCGACCACTTCTGGACGAGCTCCGAGTTGTCGTCGATGGCGAGGACCTCGCGGTCGAGGCGGTCGAGTTCGCCGGCACACGCGGCGCCGAACCGTCCGAGGCCGATGACGAGCACCGGTGCGTCGTGCTTGATGCGGTCAGCCAACGATGGGCCTCTCTTCAGGTCGTTTGAACAGCTGGCCGCTCTGGCTGGCGGCCACCGCTGCTGCGAGTGTCACTGTACCAACGCGTCCGAGGAACATCGTGACGGCGAGGACGTACACGCCGGGGTCGGGGAGGTCCGCTGCGAGCCCGGTACTCAAGCCGACCGTGGCGAATCCGGAGATGACGTCGAAGAGGACGTGGTCGAGTGGCTCCTTGGTCATCTGGAGGAGGATGATCGTCGACAGCGCGACGATCGTCGCACCCCAGAGGACGACGCTGACGGCCACGCGCAGCACGTCCTGGGGGATGCGGCGGCGGAAGACCTCGACCCCTTCGCGCCCTCGCGCCTCGGCGAACGCGGCGAGGAACAGGACGGCCAGCGTCGTGACCTTGATGCCACCGGCGGTTGACGCCGACCCGCCGCCGATGAACATGAGCATGTCCGCGACGAGGAGGGTCGACCCGTTGAGGTCTCCGATGTCGACCGTGGAGAAGCCGCCCGACCTCGTCATCGCGGAGAGGAAGAAGCCCTGGAAGATCGTGTCCCAGAGGTTCCACTTGTTCCAGGTCTCCGGGTTGTTGAACTCGAGGAGGATGAAGGCGAGCGCCCCGGCGAAGAAGAGGATGACCGTCGTCACGAGCGTCAGCTTGACGTGCAGTGACCAACGGCTCGGGCGGCGGAAGTTGCGGCTGAGTGCGTAGATCACCGGGAACCCGATGCTCCCGAGGAAGACGCCCAGCATGAGGATGCTCAAGAACCAGTAGTCGTTCTCGAATGCGGCGAGGCCCTCCGCGTTCGGGGTGAAGCCGGTGTTCGTGAACGCCATCGCCGCGTAGTACACGCTGTTCCAGGCCGCGTCCCAAGGGTTGATGCCGTCGAGCAGCATCCGTGGGAAGAGCAGGACGGCGAGCGCGGCCTCGATGACGAGGGCGCTCACGGCGACGGTCACCAGGAGGTTGCCGATCTCGCCGAGGCGCACGGCCTGACCTTCGGCGACCGGGCCATGGTGGGAGCGGAGCGGATTGGTGTCGCTGGCCGCCATGAGCTTCTGCCGGAGGCCGAGGCGCCGCGCGATGACGAATCCGAGGATCGAGGCCAGGGTGAGGACGCCGAGCGCGCCGATCTGCACGCCGATGAAGACGAGCACATGTCCGAACAACGACCAATGGGTCGCCATGTCGACGGTGGAGAGGCCGGTGACGCAGATGACCGACACTGCGGTGAAGAGCGCATCGGCGAGCGGTGTCGCCTTGCCGTCGGCAGCCGCGATCGGCAGTGAGAACAGCAGAGTGAAGACGAAGATCAGGAAGCTGAACACCAGGATCGCGAAGCGGGAGGTCGATTTCGCTGCGAAGTCGCTGATCATCTCGCGGATGCGGGCGAAGCCGTGGCGCGCGATGATGTCGCGGTGGCGCTGCATGGCATTGCCGCTCATCTGACCCCTCAACACTTCCGGACTGCGCCTGGCAATGGTACTCCGTGCGATCGGTCACTATCGTTGAGCCATGGCCGACATTTTCGACGTGATCGCTGACACCACGAGGCGAGACATCCTCGCGCTGCTGCTCGAACGGCACGGCGGAGCGGGGACGAGCGTCTCCGAGATCGTCGCGCAGCTCGGCCTCAGCCAACCGACGGTGTCGAAGCACCTGAAGGTGCTTCGCGAGGCGGACCTCGTCGAGGTGCGCGAGGAGGGGCAGCACCGCTACTACAGCCTCGACTACGCACCGCTCGAAGACGTCGAGGACTGGCTCATCCCGTTCCTCAGCGTCGACTACGCGGACGACGGCGTCGATTTCGCGAGCCTCTCCCTGCCCGATCAGGCCAAAGCCGTCGCCGGCACCGTCGGCAAGGTGGCCGCGGACATGTCGCACGCGGTACAGGCGGTCACGAAGAAGCTCCGCCCGTAACCCCGGTGCGTTCCATACCGTTCACACAGGGGATGTACAGGACACCGCTCGGCACTCTAGAGTTGCCATGCAGCGCACCGGTCGTCGGAGCGCTGTTCGACACTGTGACCAGGCGACGAGGAGGGGTTCGATGACGCAGGATGCTGCCGATGTCCGGTTCCTCACCGTGGCCGAGGTCGCCGAGATGATGCGCGTGTCCAAGATGACCGTGTACCGCCTCGTGCACTCGGGGGAGCTCCCGGCGATCCGGTTCGGGAAATCGTTCCGGGTTCCGGAGACGGCTGTCGACGCGGTCCGGCAGCGCCCGGTCGCCGATGCCGGCTGATCGTCCAGCCCCTTTTAGCAGCCCTTCGGCGAACGTCGTGTGAACGACGCGCGCTCGGATCGGCTAGACTGTCGACAAGACTTGTTCTCTTCGGTCGCGATCCCTGCGGCCAAGCCCCCCAATTCTGTGAGGTAATCCGTGGGTTCTGTTATCAAGAAGCGCCGCAAGCGTATGGCGAAGAAGAAGCACCGCAAGCTGCTTCGCAAGACCCGTCACCAGCGTCGCAACAAGAAGTAGCCTGCCGCTCCGACAGGAGCTGTAGACGCCTTCGCGTCCACCGGAAGCGCCGGCCCATTCGGGCACGGCGCTTTCTGGCGTTGTCGGTTCCGCGTCCTGCCCGGTTCGACCGTGCTGCACAGGGTGCCGTGAGGCGTGATTGTCCACAGAGCGCGTCGGTCGGCCACGATTCGGACTGGGATCGTCGGGGGTCGTCCGTAGCGTCGTTCCCATGACCAGCGAGCCGCCGTTCTCCGCCCACCGCAACCGTCGCGAGCTCGCGTACCGGGTGCCGTTCGTCGTCGAACGCGACGACGCTCCGCGCTATCGTCTGCGAAACGTGAGTGTCGAAGCAGCGCACTGGGTGACGGTGCGACTGGTCGGTCCCGGGCTGCTCCCGGCCGTCGCGCCGTGCCGGGTGCCGCCCGGCAGTGCGCTGGAGGTCGAGGTGCTCGGGAGCGACCTCTCGAGGTCGAGCAGCCTGCAGGTGTCCTGGTTCAGGCCCGGTGGTGGTCAGTACCTCTGGCGAGTGACGTTCTGATCCCGAAGCGGTGTCAGCTCTCCTGTGCCCGGCGCGCTTCGATGAGGTCGCGCGCGGTCAGTTTGTGCGTCCGCCCCGGGTACATGTCCGCGTGCAGTCCGGCGATGAGCGTGCCGGGGTCGACATCGAGCGCGGTACTCAACCGGACAAGCGTCTCGACGCTCGGGTGCACCTGTCCGCGCTCGATCTTGCCGATGTTCGTCCAGTGCATCTCCGCCAGGTCGCCGAGGTCCTCGAGCGTGAGCTGTCGCTCGTTTCGGACGGTGCGGAGTCGCTCGCCGAGGATCGTCGCGGCGTCGGAATGTGCAGGCATGACTCAATGACAACGGACCATGACGCGCGCCTGCCAGAGGGTTCCAGCCCAGAGCTTCTCCACCTGATGCTTCTGTGTCCTCAGGGTCGAAATGGCTGGCATGCACGCATCGTGTCACAGCCCGCCCGGAAAGGCCACAGGTGTTGCTCACTCAGGGTGAAGCTGGGGACGGGCAGCCCGTAGAGTTGGAGCGTGACCACTCTGCAGCTCACCCTCGTCGGCAAGCCCGGCTGCCACCTGTGCGACGACGCACGGGCCGTCATCGACGAGGTCGTCGCATCCCTCCCCGCCGACGCACCGACGATCACCCGCGAGGAACTCTCGATCCTCGACGACGCCGAGTTGCACGACCGCCATTGGGAGGAGATCCCTGTCGTCTTGATCGACGGCAAGGTGCACAACTACTGGCGCATCGATCCGGACCGCCTCCGTTCCGCGATCCTCACGCACTGACACCCCGACCGCCGTACCCACCCCGACACGACATCGCCAGGAGCCGACATGACCATCCGCCACATCGTCAGCTGGAAACTGACCGCCACTGACGAAGCGGGGCGCGATGCCGCGTTCGCCACGATGCAGACCGAGCTCGAGGCCCTCGCAGGCTTCATGCCCGACGACATCATCGCCCTGCAGGTCGGGCGGAACATCGCCTACCCGGAGAGCAACTGGGACGTCGTGCTGGTCGGCGACTACGTCAGCCTCGAAGCGCTCGATCGGTACCAGGTCCACCCCGAGCACCAGCGGGTCGTGCAGATCGTGCGACAGCTCGTCTCCGCACGCTCCGCGGTCGACTTCCAACTCGACTGAGCGCGTCGCGACAGTCTCGATGATCGGGAGTGTCTCCCGATCCCAGCGCCTGTCGTCCCGATCCCTGCGCCTGTCGAAGGGCTACGCCATCACGCCGACGACTGCGGTCGCGTCCAAGCGCTCGTCCTGCAGGATCGTCGGCGCGAGGCCGACCGCCGACATGAGGGCGGCGGTGCTCTCAGCCTGAAGCTCGCTCGTCTCGATGATCACGGCACCGCCCGGCGCAAGCCAGGCTCGAGCCTGCACGATCAGACGTCGTTGGACGTCGAGCCCGTCCGATCCGCCGTCGAGGGCGATCCTCGCCTCATGCTCGCGGGCCTCGGGCGGCATCATCGCGATCGACGTCGTCGGAACATAGGGCGCGTTCGCGACGATCACGTGGGCGACGGAGCGGAGTGACTGCGGGAGCCCGTCGAACAGGTCGCCTCGCACGACGTGACCCCCGAGCGGATCGAGGTTGCGGTGTGCGACCGCGACCGCGCTCTGATCGATGTCCGACGCCCAGACGGTGAGCCGGCCCGGCGCCTCGGTCAGGAGTGCGGCGCTGACGGCGCCGGCGCCGCAACAGAGTTCGATGACGATCGAGCCGTCGCGCAGCCGCTCACGGGCGGCGTCGACGAGGAGCCCCGTCCGGAGCCTCGGCACGAACACGCCGTCGGCGACGATGATCTGCAGCCCGCGGAACGTCGCCCACCCGAGGACGTGTTCGAGGGGACGCCCCGCGACGCGCTCGGCGACCATCGTGTCGAGTCGACGGGCGTCGCGTGCAGCATTGAGAAGGAGTGCGGCCTCCTCCTCGGCGAAGACGCAGCCCGCCGACCGGAGCCGTGCCACGATTGACGCGGTCTCGGCGATCGGTTCGGCGGGCTGCTCGACGCTCAGGAGTCGCGCTCGACGATCGTCGCGTCGGCGGCGTTCGCCTGGACCGAGGCGATGCCCTTCAGCGCGGCGGCCTTGGTCGTGTAGCTCTCGGAGCTTGCGATGATCTCACCGTTGCCGGCCTTGAGGTTGAAGCGGTATCCGCCGCTCTTGTCCTGGAACCACTCGAATTTCCCAGCCATACTGATCCCCTCGATTGAACCCTGCGAACACGACACGTGTTCGTCAAGGTCAATATAGGGTCGCGCGTCGGGCTGCGCCAGGGGTGTCCTACCTGGCTTCCGCCTCGGCGAGGATGCCCGGCAGCCACGCGAGCGCGACGTCCTTCTTGCGGTCGAAGCCGCCGTCGTCGTGCAGGCCGAACTCGCCGAAGCGGGTGGCGCCGTGCTCGGTGAGGAGTGCGTCGAGCAACGAGCTGCCCTGGTTGTAGGTGTCCTCGTAGCTGCTGTCGCCGAGACCGAAGATCGCGTAGCGCAGACCGTCGAGTTGTACGTCCGACTCCTCGAGCGCCTCGTAGAAGATCTGGCCGGTCTCGCCGAGCAAACCGTCGCCGTACGTCGAGGTGATGAAGATGTGCGTCTCGTCGACGGACAACTCCTCGGGAGAGACGTCTCCGAGGTCGACGACGCGCCACTCGTGTTCAGCGCCGATGGCCTTCCCGAGGTCTCCCGCGAGACGTTCGGCGTTGCCGGATTCAGTGCCGTAGAGGATGCAGATCTGCATGGGGGTCCTTCCGTGGTTCGAGGACCAGCTTAGGTCACCCTCACTCGCTTACGGGGCGAGGCGGGTCGGGCCGCGGAACAGGTAGGTGACCTCGCGGATCGACGTCTCGTGCAGCATGAGCATCAGCACGCGCGCGAGGCCCATGCCGAATCCGCCGTGGGCGGGGACGCCGTAGCGGAAGAAGTCGAGGTAGAACTCGAGCTCCTCCGGGTCGAGACCCTTCTCCTTGGCCTGCTCGACGAGGATGTCGACGCGGTGCTCGCGCTGAGCGCCGGTCGAGATCTCGACGCCGTTGTAGATGAGGTCGTAGCTGTTCGTGAGCGAGCCGTCCTCGGCGTTCCGCATGTGGTAGAACGGGCGGATGCTCGACGCGTAGTCGGTGAGGAAGACGAAGTCGTGGCCGAACGTCTCCTTGACGTACGCCGCGATCTGACGCTCGCCCTCAGGGTCCATGTCGTCGTCGGCGCGGGGTACCTCATAGCCGCGCTCGGCGACGATGCGCTTGGCCTCGGCGAGCGGGATCCGCGGGAACGGACGGGCGGGGACCTCGAGCTCGATGCCGAACAGCTCGGAGATCTGCTCGCCGTGCTTCTCCTTGACCGCGGTGAAGCCGGCGACGAGGAGCTCCTCGTGCAGCGTCATGACGTCCTCGTGGGAGTCGATCCAGCTGATCTCCGCGTCGATGCTCGTGAACTCGGTCGCGTGGCGGCTGGTGAACGACGGGTCGGCGCGGAAGGCCGGTCCGACCTCGAAGACCTTGCCGAAGCCGGCGGGCTGTGCCATCTGCTTGAAGAACTGCGGCGACTGCGCGAGGTACGCCTTGCCCTCGAAGTAGTCGACTTCGAACAGCTCTGCACGTGACTCGCTCGCGCTCGCCATGAGCTTCGGAGTGTGGATCTCGATGAAGTCGTTGTCGATCCAGTACTGACGAAGCGCGTGCTCGAACGTCGTCTGGATGCGGAAGATGAGGGCCTGCTTCGGCTGGCGCAGGTCGAGGAAGCGCCAGTCCATGCGCTTGTCGAGCGAGGAGTCGGCGGCGATGGGTGTCTCGGGTACCGCGGCGGAGACCACCTCGAGGGTGGCGAGCTTGACCTCGATGCCGCCGAGCTTCACGCGCTCGTCGTGCTTCAGCTCACCGGTGATGGTGATGAAGGAGCCGTGGGCGAGTGCCGAGATGGTCTCGGTGATCGCCAGGCGTTCGGCCGAGCCCTCGACCTCGGGGTCGAGCTCCCGGACCGCCGGGTTGACCAGCTGGACGGCACCGCTCTCGTCGCGCAGGACGACGAACTGCACCTTCTTCTGATCGCGGACGGTCTCGACCCATCCGGAGACGGTGACGGGACCGTCGGGCAGGGCGGCCAGGTTCTTCACAACGACGCGTTCACTCACCCGGACAGCTTAGCCGTCGTGGGGAGCGCGCATCCCGGCGAGGTCAGGACACCCTTCGAATCATCACGGCGAATGCGCAGCTTGGGAAAACGTACACTTGGAGGGTGGTAGCCGACCAGATCCATCTCGTGCGACACGGCGAGGTGCACAACCCGTCTCGTGTGCTCTACGGGCGACTCCCCGCGTTCCGGCTGTCCGAGCTCGGCGAGCGCATGGCGCAGGCCGCAGCCGACGAGCTCGTGAGCCGTGGCCGCGCGGTCGGCGCGCTCTACGCCTCGCCGCTGCAGCGCACCCAGGAGTCCGCGGCTCCCGTCGCCGAGGCGTTCGGGCTCGACATCGTCGCCGAACCACGCGTCATCGAGCCGTTCAACGAGTTCGAGGGCAAGCGCATGAGCCGCGCGCTGCGCAACCCGCTCAACTGGCCAAAGCTCCGCAACCCCTCGCGTCCGAGCTGGGGCGAGCCGTACGCATCGATCGTCAACCGGATGACGGCTGCTGTCGAGGACGCCTGGCGCGCCACTCCGGCGGGCGACGTCGTGATCGTCAGCCACCAGCTCCCGATCTGGATGATGCACAGCTTCGTCGTCGGAGCGGCTTACCGTCACGACCCGCGAAAACGCCGCTGTGCGCTGTCGAGCATCACCACCCTCGAGCGGACCGAGCACGGCTTCCGTGAGGTCGGCTACGTCGACCCTGCCGCCCGCCTGTCGTCGGGCGCGACCGATGTCGGAGCAGTCTGAGCATGCCCAGGATGTCCATCGCCCGTCGCTCCCGCGCGCTCGCCGTCGCAGCCCTCCTGGCCGCCGGCGCGCTGCTCCTCACCGCTTGTGGCAGCGACCCGCTCGCCGAGCAGTATCGCGAGGGCAGCAGTAAGGGTTACGTCGCGGGTGACGGCAGCGTCACCGAGATCGCACAGGACGAGCGTGGCGACGCGATCAGCTTCGCAGGCGTCGGCGAGGACGGCGAACAGATCTCCTCGGCCGACTACCCGGGCCAGGTCCTCGTCGTCAACTTCTGGTACGCGGCGTGTGCTCCGTGTCGCGCCGAGGCCGAAGACCTCGAATCGCTGCACGCCGCCTACGCCGACAAGGGTGCGACGTTCATCGGTGTCAACGTCCGCGACACCGCCGACACGGCGAAGTCCTTCAACGGCACCTTCGGCGTGACCTACCCGTCGATCCTCGACGTGGACAGCGGTGAGGCGAAGCTCGCCTTCACGGGCAGCGTCCCGCCGAACGCCGTCCCCACCACGATCGTCCTCGACGCCCAAGGACGCGTCGCCGCCCGGATCCTCGGCCAGCTGCAGGACCGCACCATCCTCGACACCCTCATCCGCGACACGATCGCCGAGAGCGCGCCAGAGTGACACCGGGCGAGCTCGTCTACGGCGGCCAGCTCCTCGTGGCGATCCCGATCGCCATCGCGGCCGGTCTGCTGTCGTTCCTCTCACCCTGCGTCCTGCCGCTCGTACCCGGTTACCTCGGCTACGTCGGCGGCATGACGAGCGTCGAGGAGGGGAAGACCCGAGCTGGTCGCCGACGCGTGATGCTCGGAGTGAGTCTCTTCATCCTTGGCTTCACGGTGGTGTTCGTCGCGATCGCCGCCGCCGTCGGCACGGTCGGCGCGTGGATGGTGCAGTGGGAGGGTGTGATCACGCGCATCCTCGGCGTGGTCATCATCCTCATGGGACTCATCTTCATCGGACAGTTCTCTCGTCTGCAGGGCACCGTCCGCACGAGTTGGGCTCCGAAGACGGGGATCGCCGGTGCCCCGCTGCTCGGGATGGTCTTCGCGATCGGCTGGACCCCGTGCCTCGGCCCGACCCTCACTGCGATCAGTGCCCTGTCGCTGTCGGGCGGTTCCGCCTGGCGCGGTGCGCTGCTCGGGCTGTTCTACTGTCTGGGACTCGGTATCCCGTTCCTCCTCGTCGCGCTCGGACTCGGTTGGGTCACGGGGTCGTTGACGTTCCTCAAGAAGCACATCCGCGTGATCAACATCATCGGCGGCGTGCTCCTCATCCTGATCGGTGTGTTGATGGTGTCTGGTCTCTGGTCCGCCTGGATGTACTCGTTGCAGGGGGTGATGGGCAGCCTTGTCACGCCCCTCTGATCACATCGACTCTGTCGCTCCCACCTCGAACGACGGCGTCAACCAGCCGAAGCTCGGTCTCGTCGGCTGGTTGCGGTTCCTCTGGCGTCAGCTGACGAGCATGCGCACCGCGCTGTTCCTCCTGCTGATGCTCGCGATCGCCGCCGTCCCCGGTTCGCTCGTGCCGCAGCGTTCGAGCGACCCCAACGGTGTCACCCAGTACTTCACGGACAACCCCGACCTCGCACCGATCCTCGACAAGGTGCAGATGTTCGACGTCTACAGCTCGGCCTGGTTCTCCGCGATCTACCTGCTGCTGTTCATCTCGCTCATCGGGTGCGTCATCCCGCGCACGAAGCACCATTGGCAGGCGCTGCGCTCGAAGCCGCCGCGGACACCGGCGCGTCTGTCGCGGCTCTCGGCATTCGAGCGTCGCAGCGACGACAGCGGCGCGACCGCCGAGGAGCTGATCGACGACGCCACCAAGCAGCTGAAACGCCAGGGTTACCGGGTGGAGCGGTACGACGCCGCTGGCTCGGCTTCGGTGTCGGCCGAGCGTGGATTCCTCCGCGAGACCGGCAACCTCGTGTTCCACTCCGCCCTCGTGGGCATCCTCGTCACCGTCGGCTTCGGTGGCGGCTTCGGCTTCTCGGGCCAGCGCGTGCTCGTCGAGGGGCAGACCTTCGTCAACACGCTCCTCGACTACGACTCGTTCAATCCTGGCCGCTTCTTCAACGAGTCGGAGCTCGCGCCGTACAAGTTGACGCTCGACGAGTTCGGCGTCACCTACGAGACCGAGAACCTCGACGCGTACGGGCAGGCGATCGACTACCGGGCCAACGTCACGGCGACGTCACCGGGAGGGAAGCCGCACGACGCGACCATCAAGGTCAACGACCCGCTGCGCTTCGAAGGGACCGACGTCTACCTGCTGGGCAATGGCTACGCACCGACGATCACCATCCGGAACCCCGCCGGTGACGTGGTGTTCAGCGACTCGATCCCGTTCCTGCCGCAGGACGCCCAGCTCACCTCGCTCGGCATCGTGAAGGTGCCGGACGGCCTCGCCGAGCAGCTCGGCATGATCGGGTTCTTCTATCCGACGCAAGCTGCAGCGAAGCCGCCGTTCTTCTCTTCGTATCCCGATCTCGCGTACCCGATGCTCACGCTCAACGTGTACTCGGGTGACCTCGGGATCAACGAGGGTGCACCGAAGTCGGTGTACGCCCTCGACGTCGACGACATGACACAGCTGACGGGCGGTGACACGGGCGTCGACTCGATCGAGCTCCTGCCCGGCCAGATCACCGACCTCCCGAACGGCCTCGGCACGGTCTCGTTCGACAACGTCGCCGAGAACCCGTCGACCGACAACTACGCCGGCTCGGTCAAGCGGTTCGCGTCGTTCGACGTGCACCACGATCCGACGCAGCTGTGGGTGCTGGCCTTCGCGATCCTGTCGCTGTCCGGTCTCATCACCTCCCTCTTCGTGGCTCGTCGCCGCGTGTGGGTGAAGGCGACCACGGGAGCAGACGGCACCGTCTCGCTGGAGTACGCCGGCCTCGCTCGTGGTGAGGACCCAGGTCTTGAAGCTGCGGTCGCGGCCATCGCAGAGGCGCACATCCCGACACCCGTCCCGTCCGAACCCGAAGGTAGAATCACCCCGTGACCCTCGTCGAAATCTCGAACCTCTGCCTCTGGTCGGCTGTCGCCGTCTACGCGCTGGCCTTCATCGCCTTCACGTTCGATCTCGCGCGCCGCAGCGCCGAGGTCACGGCGGCCATGGACGCCGCTGAACGCGCAGAGCTCGAGCGCGCCGCGGCAGCCGAGGAACGGGTCGGTGTCCTGTCGTCCGCGTCCGTCGCCGCTGCGTCGCCGATCGTCACGAACGACGGCGTCGCTCGGAGCAAGGGGCGTCGCCCGGCAGCCGAGGGCGAGCCCGAGCAACCGGCGGCCCGCAAGTCGCCGAGCCTCCGTGTCGGCGTCTCCCTCACGGTCATCGCCTTCCTGCTGCACCTCACCGCCGACGTCACCCGCGGCATCGCCGCGGGCCGTGTCCCGTGGGCGAACATGTACGAGTTCGCGATGACGGGCACGCTGCTCATCGTCGCGGTCTTCCTCGTCGTCATCTCCAGGGTCGACCTCCGATTCCTCGGCAGCTTCGTCATCGGCCTCGTGACCGTGCTGCTCGGCCTCGCGACGGCCAACTTCTACGTCGAGGTCGTGCCACTGCCCCCGGCACTGCAGTCTGCCTGGCTGGTCATCCACGTCTTCGTCGCGAGCCTCGGGACGGCCTTCTTCGCGATCGGGTTCGCCCTGAGCGTCGTCCAGCTCCTGCAGGGGCGTCGCGAGCGCAAGCTCGGTCTGGTGAAGCCGGTGCAGACCGGTGGTCGTCTCCGCTTCCTCCTGACCCTGCCGTCCGCCGAGCGCCTCGAGAACCTCGCGTACCGCGTCAACATCATCGGCTTCATCTTCTGGACGTTCACGCTCATGGCGGGCGCCATCTGGGCGGAACGGGCCTGGGGTCGGTACTGGGGCTGGGACACCAAAGAGGTCTGGACCTTCATCATCTGGGTGATCTTCGCCGGCTACATCCACGCCCGTGCGACCCGCGGCTGGCGTGGTTCACGTGCCGCGACCCTTGCGATCATCGGCTTCTCCGCCGTCATGTTCAACTTCGTCGTCGTGAACGTCTTCTTCAAGGGTCTGCACGCCTACAGCGGGCTCTAGGTCAGCGAGCCGCTCCCTGAGCCGTCGGCAGACGATCAGCGGAGCAGCGCGTGGGTGCGGCGCAGGCGGTCGATCCACCACGCCGTGCGCTCTGGCGAGGCCTGGAACCGATCGAGCTGCGCGGGGTCGACGTCCACCCGACGGACCGCGATCCCGCCATCGACCGGATCGAGCGGCGCCTGAGTGACGTCGCCTGCGAGCAGCGCGGTGGTGCCGAGGCCGCAGTCGTACTCCAGATCCGGCAGCGCTGCGGCGAGGTGCGCGCCCATCGAGATCCCCACCGAGGTGTCGAGAGCGCTCGACACGACGATCGGCAGTCCGGCCTCGCGCGCGATCCCGAGGGCGGCACGGATGCCGCCGAGCGGCTGCGCCTTCACGACGAGGAGGTCCGCTGCGCCGGCGCGCGCGACGGCGAGTGGGTCCGAGGCCTTCCGGACGCTCTCATCGGCGGCGATCGCGACGTCCATGTAGGCGACGCGCTCGCGGATCTCGACGAGTTCCTCGACCGTGGCGCAGGGCTGCTCCACATACTCGAGATCGTATGGCGCCAGGGCGTGGATGGCGCGCTCGGCCTCGTCGACGTTCCAGTTCGTGTTGGCGTCGACACGCAGTCGGCCCTCCGGCCCGATCGCGTGACGGACAGCGGCGACCCGCGCCACGTCCTCGGCGAGCACCTGCCCGCGCTCGGCGACCTTCACCTTCGCCGTGCGACACCCGGGGAAACGCTCGAGGACAGCGGGGACGTCGGCGGCGTGGACCGCTGGAACGGTCGCATTGACGCCGATGCGGTCCCGGTGGAGCTCGGGGAGGTCGCTCCAACCGAAGTCGAGTGCGGCTCGGAGCCACGCCGCGGACTCGGTGTCGTCGTACTCGATGAACGGCGAGAACTCCGTCCAACCGGCCGGTCCTCTGAAGAGGACCGCTTCGCGTGTGTCGATCCCGCGGAACCGGACGCGGAGGGGGATGGACACGACGCGGGCTGTGGCGAGCACGTCTTCGATGGTCGCTTGCATCCCCCTATCCTGCACCCTCGGTCGCATCGAGCCCGGAGGGAACCGGTGAGCTGCGCCTCGACGGGCTCGGCAGCCGGTGGGGGCGACCCGATGACCGGGGCGCTGGCCTGATGGCGTGGCAGAATCGAACACGTGCCGCTGTTCTCCCGACGCAAGCCGACCGCCGGTCAGACGCCCGCTGCGCCTGGACGACCGGTCGACGAGCCAGAGGCGTTCTCCGTGCCCACTCCGATCTTCACGCCCGCGGCCGAGGATGTACTCGGGGCGGTGGGAGCTCCGGTCCTCGACCAGGAGCCCTCGGAGCCACGCGACCCGAACGCCCCACCGATCCCCGGAGCACCGCCCGTCTCCCGCCGCTCCGCGCGCCCTGCGGTTCCCGAGCCGGAGCCGAGCGCCGAGGAGCTCGAGGCCCGCACGGCCCGCTTCGCTCGGCCGGGTTCACGACGAGGGATCAGGAACCGCCCGTCTGCCCGGAGGAAGCGTCGTGAGGCGAAGGCGGCGAGCGAGCGGGCCGCCGTGGCCCCGCCGACGACGTCGTCCTCCTCCTCCCCGGCACCGGGCGGACCCGATCGCGCCCCCGACGGCGCACCCGGACCGAGCACCGACGTCACGGACGCGGCGCCAACGCGAGGTGCGGCTGTCCTCTCCGCGCCGGTGCTGCTGGCAGCGACCATCGTCATCGGTCTCCTCGCCGTGCTCCTCGTGTTCCTGTTCCAACCCGGTGCGACGGCGTGGGCCGTCGTTGGCGCGCTCATCCTCATCGGGGTCGTCCAGCTGACGCTGTTCTACGGCACCATCGTCGTCATCACGCGCAAGACCGGTCGCCGGCTGGGCGTGCTCGCGCTGGTCATCCTCATCGCCGTCAACCCGCTCACCGCGACCATGGTTCGCGGTATCGCGTCCGGAGGGTCGGGCGGCGGCATCTCCGCGGGCGGGGACGGTGACCGCGAACACGATCCGATCTGGGACACCTACCCCGGATCGGCCTACGTCGACGCGAAGGACACGCTCGACGGACTCACCTACGAGGAGTTCGCCGACCAGTCGGACACGATGCTCGCCGAGATGCGGACGGCACTCACGGACGAGTTCGGATTCGAGTGGGTGGAACGACAGCCGGCTGAGGGCGAGATCGGGAACAACGGGTACGGCGGCGAGTCGATGCTGTACTCGTACGATGCGCCGGTCTGGCAGACGACGACGACCGTGCGGACCTTCGAGGAGAAGAGTCGCGTGGTGGAACTCATCCGACAGGTGCTGCTCCGGTACGGCGTCGCGAACCTCGACATGCGGAACGCGCCGAGCTCGTGGCGTGAGCCGGGTGAGCTGACCGAGCAGTACGGGGGCGAGACGATCGAGACCCAGGCGCTGTGGAATCTGCACACCTACGACCTGTTCACCCAGTCGGGCAGTTTCGAGGTGAGCATCGTCGATCTGGACCTCGACGCCGCGGGCACCGTCGCCGAGGATCGGCAGTTCGACGTCGACTACTACGGCATGGCGGCGGAGGGGATCGAGCTCCATGCGGACGCCTACGCACTCCTCAAAGAGGCTGACCGCACCGACTACCTCGCCGCGCTGAAACCGTACGAAGGCCTCGACAAGCCGGAGTAGTGCCTAGGCTGGAGGCATGAGCGATCGCGTGTCAGAGCTGTTCGATCCCGAGATCTGGGACGTCGTACCGGGTTTCGAGGACCTCACCGATCTGACGTACCACGTCGCCAGGGAGGGTGGCTTCGTGCGCATCGCGTTCGACCGCCCCGAGGTGCGCAACGCGTTCCGCCCGCACACCGTCGACGAGTTGTACCGGGCCCTCGACCACGCTCGTCAGAGCCCGACGGTCGGCGTGGTGCTCCTCACCGGCAACGGCCCGAGCGAGAAGGACGGCGGCTGGGCGTTCTGTTCGGGCGGCGACCAGCGCATCCGCGGCCGTGACGGGTACCGCTACGCGAGCGATGACGCCTCCGGCGACGAGACGGCGAGCGGCATCGACGCAGCGCGCAACGGGCGTCTGCACATCCTCGAGGTGCAACGGCTCATCCGGTTCATGCCGAAGGTCGTCATCAACCTCGTGCCCGGGTGGTCGGCGGGCGGCGGGCATTCGCTCGGTGTCGTGTGCGACCTCTCGATCGCGAGCCGCGAGCACGCCCGCTTCAAGCAGACCGATGCCGACGTCGGCTCCTTCGACGCCGGGTACGGCAGCGCCTACTTCGCCCGCCAGGTGGGGCAGAAGTTCGCCCGCGAGGTGTTCTTCCTCGCGCAGGAGTACGACGCCGAACGCGCGTTGCAAGCCGGCGCGATCAACGCCGCGGTGCCGCACGCCGAACTGGAGTCGACCGGCATCGAGTGGGCGAGGACGATCATGGGCAAGTCGCCGACGGCGATCCGCATGCTGAAGTTCGCGTTCAACGCCGTCGATGACGGCCTCGTGGGACAGCAGGTGTTCGCGGGGGAGGCCACCCGCCTCGCCTACGGCACGGACGAAGCCGTCGAGGGCCGCGACTCCTTCCTCGAGAAGCGGAAGCCGGATTGGGCGCCCTTCCCCTGGCAGTTCTGATCGGTCGTCGGCCTCGGCCAGGGCATCCTGTCGTGACGTCTCGACGGGTGGTCCCTGAGTGTGTCGAAGGGCACGCGGCCAGTCGTCCGATCCGGCGTACGCTACATCCATGACCCGCGCACTGCATCCCGTCGATGCCTCGGCGCCGAGGATGCTCGCGGCGCTCAGGGTAGCCCTCGACGGCGACGGGCCCGCCGTTCTCCCGGTGCAGACCGGGGCACGTCGCGAGCCCGGCACCGTCGACGACCGGGTCGCGCTCGTCATCGAGACATCCGGGTCGACGGGGGTACCGAAGCGGGTCGCGCTGTCGGCCGACGCGCTCCTGGCCAGTGCCGCGGGATCGGCGATCGCGCTCGGAGGGCCGGCTGGACCGGCCACGTCAGCCCGGTGGATCCTCGCTCTGCCGGTGCACTACATCGCCGGTGTCAACGTCCTGGTGCGCTCGATCGTCGCCGGCGCGGATCCCATCGTCGCCCCGCCGGGCCCCTTCGACGCCGACGTGTTCTGCGGGCTCGTCGACGCCCTCGGGACCGATACCGGCTTCGCAGCGCTCGTCCCGGCGCAGCTGCGGACCCTCGTCGACGGAGCCGAGGCGAGTACGGCCGTCCGCGACGCCCTCGCGAGTCTCGGTGGTCTGCTCGTCGGCGGCCAATCGACGCCGGTGTCGTTGCTCAGACGATCGTCCGAGCTCGGAATCAGGGTGGTCCGGAGTTACGGCTCGAGCGAAACCGCAGGCGGGTGTCTGTACGACGGGCAGGGATTCCCAGGCGTCGGCACCCGGCTCGTCGACGGGGCGCTCGAGCTGAGCGGTCCGGTGCTCGCGGAGGGGTACCTGGACGATCCGCAGCGCACCGCCGAGGCGTTCCCCGTCGACGGCGACACCCGGTGGTACCGCACGGGAGACCTGGCGGAGATCGTCGACGGTGTCGTCCGGGTCACAGGGCGAGCCGACAACGTCATCATCAGCGGCGGCATTAACATCTCGCTCGATCGCGTGCAGGCCGTCGTCCGCACCCTGCCGGGACTCGCCGATGCGGTGGTCGTCGCGGTGCCCGACGAACGGTTCGGCCAGGCGTCCGCCGTGGTTGCGGCAGGTGAACGAGGTGCCGATGCCGATGCCGACGCCGAGCTGCTCGCTTCCGTCCGCTCCGCGGTCGAGTCCGCCCTCGGTCGTCCCGCCCGCCCGGCACGACTCGCGCGTCTCGACGCACTGCCCGTCCTCGCCAGCGGCAAACCGGACGTGCGGGCGATCCGCGCAGCACTCGCCTGACACTGCGCTCCTCGTCGCGCCGCCCGGTCGCCCCGCAGCGTTTGCAGCGCACCGTCGCATGCGGCAAGCTCTCTCATGCGCGTCACCGGATGACCGCACCGGGGGAGTGCACGTGACATCGACGATCGACGCGGACGTGCGGACGACGCTTCAGCCGGGTGGGTTCCGCGCCGACATCCAGGGCCTGCGCGCGGTCGCCGTCGTCGTGGTGGTCCTGGCGCACACCACCGGTCTGCCGGTCGGCGGGTTCGTCGGCGTCGACGTGTTCTTCGTCATCTCAGGCTTCCTGATCACCGGACTCCTCCTCCGCGAGGATGAACGCACCGGGCGTCTCTCGCTCGGGGAATTCTTCGTCCGCCGTGTCAAGCGCATCCTGCCGGCGGCGCTCACCGTGCTCGTCGCGACACTCGCCCTCAGCTCGTGGCTGTTCAACGCCCCCCGGGCGCTCGCCACCTGGTGGGACGCCGTCTCGGCCGCGGCGCTCGTGTCCAACTGGCGGTTCATGGCCACGGGCACCGACTACTTCCACGCGAACGATGCGCCGTCGCCACTGCAGCACTTCTGGTCACTCTCGATCGAGGAGCAGTTCTACCTGGTCTGGCCGGTGCTGCTCGTCGTCGTGTTCGCGCTCGTGGCCCGTGGCACGGCGTCGCGGGTCCGCACGCGGATGGTCATCGCCGCCCTGCTCCTCGCCATGGTCGTGGCATCGCTCGCGTTCGGGCTGTGGCAGTCCCAGTCCGCGCCGCAGGCCGCCTACTTCTCGACCGGTGCGCGCGTCTGGGAACTCGGCGCGGGCGCGCTCCTGGCGGTGTGTGCCCCGCTCCTCGCGACCATGCCGACACCGCTCCGCGTTCTCGCCGGGTGGGCTGGACTCGCCGGCATCGTGGCTTCGGCTCTGCTCATCTCCGGCGAGTCCGGGTTCCCCGTCCCGTGGGCGCTCGCACCGGTCGTCTCGGCCATGCTGCTCATCGCCGCGGGCACCGGCGCCGGACCGGCGTACGGATGGTGGCTCCTGCCCCTCACGAACCGTCTGAGTCGCGGGGTCGGCGCGATCTCCTACTCGCTGTACCTCTGGCACCTCCCGGTCCTCGTGTTCGTGCCGATGCTCGTGCCCGACACCACGCTGAGCAGCGTGCCGGGCCTGCTCGCGGTCATCCTGGCGGTCTCGCTGCTGTCCTTCCTCCTCATCGAGCAACCGCTCCACCGTGCGCCGCTCGCCGGTGGCGTGCGAGGCGACGCCGTCGCGAGGGCCGCAGCCTGGACGCGCTGGCGTGAGCGGTACGCCAGTCAGTACCTCTACGCTTCCGTCGGCGTCGTGATCGTCGCGGGGCTCGCGGTGATCGTGTTGGGTCCGGCGCTCCGCGTGCCCGTCACCGGCGGCGGACCAGCGGCCGTGTCGACTCCCGCCGGTGACCCGTTGGCGGCGATCGCGGGGGAGCTCCAGCTCGCGAGCACTGCGGCGAGCTGGCCGGACGATCTCATGCCGAGCCTCGACGACGCCATCGCTGCGACGTCGAGCACGAATCCGGCACGGACCTGCTTCGACATCGGTGCGACGCCCGACATCGGATCCTGTACCTGGGGCGACGCCTCGGCGCCGAAGCACCTGTACCTGGTCGGGGACTCCACGGCCCTCGCCTATGCGCCGGCCTTCAGAGCGATCGCCGAACAGAGCGGGGGCGTGTGGCGGGTGACGACAGTGGGACTCTACGGGTGCCGGTTCACACAGGACCTCATCCAGAACAGCGGGGCCGGCGTCATGGACGACTGCCCCACCCGCAAGCACGACGTCGCCGAACGCATCGCCCAGGACCAGCCGGATCTCGTCGTCGTCTCGAACGCATTCGCCGCAGGCCGGACCGCCGATGGACGCCCGATGGACGCCGCCGCGATGATGGCGTCGACCCTCGCGGAGACATCCGGCTACGCCGTGCCTGGCCGGTTGGTGTTCCTCGCACCGCCTCCACTCGGCGCCGACCTCGGGAGCTGCTACTCGCGGGTGTCGAGCCCGCAGGACTGCGTCGTCGGGGTGGACGCCGCCTGGACGGAGTTCGCTGCGGCCAACGAGTCGTCGGCCGCCGCCGCCGGGGAGCGTTTCGTCTCGTCGCTCCCGTTCAGCTGCGCGGACGGCGCATGCCCGGCCTTCGCCGGGACGACGCCGACGAAGTACGACAGCGTGCATCTCACGCCGGCGTTCGCCGAGCACATCGCCCCGGCGATCCGGCAGGCTCTGGCGGCCGTCGGGGCGCTCTGATCGGCTCACTCCCGGACGCCGCGAGTAGACTCGGCCCGTGGCAAGTGGAGCACGGCCGACAGCGCCGAGACAGCAGACGAAGACCCCTCATCCCACCCTCGCGGGTCGTGGAGCGCACGGCGGACGATCCGGCAACCCCGCACGGAGCGGAGGCAAGAACGCCCCGCCCGTGCGCCCGGCGACGTTCGGCGACTGGGTCGGTGCCGCACGCATCCGCACCCTCCCGATGGCGGTCGCGCCGGTCCTCATCGGCACCGGTGCCGCCTCGATCATCGCGGGCCCAGGCGTGTACCACCCGGTGCGGGCGCTCCTCTGCCTCGTCGTCGCCCTCGCGCTGCAGATCGCGGTCAACTACGCGAACGACTACTCCGACGGCATCCGTGGCACGGACGATCTCCGCGTCGGCCCCAGCCGCCTCACCGGTTCCGGTGCGGCGCGGCCGAAGGCGGTGCTCACCGTCGCACTGGTCTTCTTCGGGATCGCGGCCGTCGCCGGCATCATCCTGACGATCCTCACGCAGTTCTGGTGGCTGCTCGCCGTCGGCGCCGTGGCAATCATCGCCGCATGGTTCTACACCGGCGGCAAGCGTCCGTACGGCTACTTCGCACTCGGAGAGGTGTTCGTCTTCGTCTTCTTCGGCCTCGTGGCCACGCTCGGGACGACGTTCGTGCAGGTCGGGAGCGTCAATCAGGAGGCGTGGTTCGGTGCGGTCGGTGCCGGACTCATCGCGTGTGCGGCGCTCGTCGTCAACAACCTGCGCGATCTCGAGCAGGACAAGTCGGTCGGCAAGCGAACCCTGTCCACGATCGTCGGTCGCGTCGCCTCGAAGGTGCTCTACTGCATCCTGCTGCTCGTCCCGTTCGCCATCGCGGGCTTCCTGGCACTGTTCTACCCCGTGGCGTGGCTCACCATGTTCGCACTGCTGGCGGCGATCCCCGCGTGCGTCATCGTCGTGTTCTCGACGACGCCGAAGGAGCAGATCCTCGCGCTGAAGTTGACGGGGCTCGTGCAGCTAGCGTTCGGGGTGATCCTCGGCCTGGCGTTCTTCTACACGCCCGGAATCGGAAGCTGACACCGACTCGGCGTCCGGAATCGCCTGGTCGAGGACCGCGTCCTCGGAGTCCTCGTCGTCGTGCGGCGAAGGCTTGTCGCCGTGGCGGCGCTCGTAGAGCTCCTGCGCCACGGTCTCCCGCGGGGCCCGCAGGAAGATGTACGACACGCAGAGCCCGATGATCGCGGCGATGATCGCGGCGATCCAGGGCTGGAGACCCGTGAGGAAGACGAGGAGCAGAAGCGGCACCACGAACGCCAACAGGCGGAACACGGTGTAGCGGACAGCGGCGGGGATGCGATTCACCAGGCAAGTGTAGGCGTCGCAGCTGAAGGGAACCCCAGCCAATCACGTCATCTGGCGTTTACGATGGGTACATGGTTCGTCTCTGGATCGGCCTCACGGTCGCGGCAGTCGTCTTCATCGTGTATTCGGTGGTCGACTGCGCGACCATGCCCAAGGACCGGGTCCGAGGCATCTCCAAGACCTCCTGGATCTTCGCGATCCTCCTGCTGCCCGTCATCGGCGGCCTGCTCTGGTGGATCATCGGGCGCGTCAGGGCACCGAAGGCGGCGCCGCGAGGCAAAGCACCGGACGACGACCCCGACTTCCTGAAGAAGCTCGATGCAGAGCGTGCCCAGGAACAGCGCATCCGCGACCTCGAGGACGAACTGAAGCGCTTCGACGACGAACCAGGTACCGGTACCGGTTCGCACGACGACACGAAGCCGGGCTCCGAGAGCCCGGACGACGGTCCCGGCCGGAAGCCACCTGGCGCCCCGAGCGCCTCGTGAGCACGGCCGCCGTTCCCGGACCCGACGGTCCGGTCCCATCGACGAGCCCGGCGAGCACCTTCGCGACAGTCCTCCTCGACACCCTGATCTCCGCCGGTGTCAGCGATGTCGTCGTGTGCCCCGGCTCCCGGTCGCAGGCGCTCGCGCTCGCGGCCGCCGGGTTCGCAGCGGAGGACCGCATCGCGCTGCACGTCCGGATCGACGAGCGCGTCGCCGGCTTCCTCGCGCTGGGCCTCGGCGTCGAGACGGGGCGCCCGGCCGTCGTCATCACCACCTCGGGGACGGCGACGGCGAACCTGCACCCGGCCGTGCTCGAGGCGCACCATTCGGGTGTGCCGCTCATCGTGCTGACCGCAGACCGGCCGGCCGAGGCCCACGGTATCCGGGCGAACCAGACGACGAAGCAGGACGACCTCTACGGCTCCGCCACGCGGCTGTCCGTCGCACTCGACGCACCGACCGGGGCGGTGGGGGAGCCACACATGGCGGCGGCCCTCGCGCTCCGCGCCTACCGCGCGGCGAGCGAGGCCGTGACGGCTGGCCCCGTCCACCTCAACCTCGCCTTCCGGGAGCCGCTGTCCGGAGCCGTCGACACCGCCGCCATGGCCACGTCGGCAGCAGATGCCGATACGCAGCCGGCTCCTGAGAAGTCCGTCTCCGAGCGGTTCCCAGAGCGTCAGCACCTCGTACTCGAACGCGGACCACGCACCCTCGTCATCGCCGGACACGGCGCCGGTCCTGCCGCGGAGCAGCTGGCGGCCGACGGCGGCTGGCCGCTCGTCGCCGAGGTCTCGAGCGGTGCGCGCTTCGGTCGCAACGTCGTCGTCGCCTACCGCGAGCTCCTGCGGGAGGACGACTACCGCGCTGCCGTCGAGCGGGTCGTCGTCTTCGGCCACCCGACCCTCAGCCGAGAGGTCCCGGCGCTGCTCCAGGAGCCGGGCGTGGAGACGATCATCGTGGCACCGATCGGCGCGGAGGTGTTCAACCCCGGTCATGCCGCGACGCGCATCGTGGCATCGGTCGATGTCGGTGCAGGGCCCCCCGACCGGTCCTGGCTCGGCGCCTGGGTCGTCGGTTCGCGCGAGCGGGTGGTCGACCCCGCTCCCGCTGCGCCCGACCTCGAGGGTCTCCACTCGAAGACACCCGCCCAACGGCTCGCCTCGGTGCGCGCGGAACTCGACGCCGTCCGCCTGCCCGTCACACGCGAGGTCCTCGTCGATGCGGTGTGGCGCGCGACGTGGCCACACGACCGTCTCGTCGTCGGTGCCTCGAGACTCATCCGGGTGGCCGACGGCCTCGTCCCCGGCCGCAAGATCAGCGTGCACGCGAACCGTGGCCTGGCCGGGATCGACGGCACGATCGCCACCGCCACCGGGATCGCGCTCGCCAGCCAGTCATCGGGCGGACCAGGCGTCACCCGAGTGCTGCTCGGGGACCTCGCGTTCCTCCACGACGTCGGCGCCCTGCTGCTCGACGACGACATCATGCCCCGGCTGCAGGTCATCGTCGGGAACGACGGAGGCGGCACCATCTTCGACGCCCTCGAGGTCGCCGGCTCGGCTCCGGCGTCGCTGTTCGACCGCGTGCAGTACACACCGCAGCACGTGCAGCTGGAGGCGATCGCCTCGGCGTACGGCTGGGCGTACCGCAAGGCGGGTACCCGAGCTGAACTCGATCAGGCGTTCACCGCACCGGTGACCGGTCCGGTGCTGATCGAGGTCCCGCTGCCACGCGACTGATCACCCGGTCTGGCGCGAGGCCTCGACTTCGGGAGACCGCTCCGGCCACAATGGGCGGATGACGGCAACGAAGCACGCATCCTCCTGGTCCACGCCTCCTCGGGACGCTCTGCGCGTCGGTCATGGGTTCCACCTCCGAGACGTCGACCCCGAGTCGACTCCCGGCTTCGACGCGGGGAAGAAGCACGCTGAACGTGAGCTGGCAGCCGGCGTACCGACGCTCTCCGAATTGCAGGAGCGACTGTTCGCCGCGAGCACGCAGGGTGCGCCGGACGCCGTCCTCCTCGTGCTGCAGGCGATGGACACGGCGGGCAAGGGCGGCATCGTGCGCCACGTCGTCGGCGCCGTCGATCCGCAGGGCGTGCGCCACTACGCCTTCAAGAAGCCGACGCCTGAAGAGCTCGCTCACGACTTCCTGTGGAGGGTCGAGTCGCAGGTTCCGGCGGGCGGGCAGATCGGGGTGTTCGACCGTTCGCACTATGAGGACGTCCTCATCGGTCGGGTCCGCCAGCTCGCGGACGCGGCGGAGATCGAACGGCGCTACGGTGCGATCAACGACTTCGAGGAGGGTCTCGTCGGTCGGGGGGTCCGGGTCGTGAAGGTGATGCTGCAGATCAGCGCGGACGAACAGAAGGCGCGTCTCTCAGAGCGTCTCGACCGGCCGGACAAGTACTGGAAGTACAACCCTGGCGACGTCGACGAGCGCGAGCTGTGGCCGGCATACCAGGAGGCGTACCAGACGGTGTTCGAGCGGACGAGCACCGCACTGGCTCCATGGCACGTCGTCCCCGCGAATCACAAGTGGTACGCACGCATCGCCGTGCAGCGGCTGCTCCTCGACGCGCTCGAGGGAATCGACCCCCAGTGGCCGGCGGCAGACTACGACATCGCTGTCGAGCGGGCCCGTCTCGCCGCCACGTGACCGTCTCCGATCTGTTCGGAATTCAGGGAATGTGCCGGTTCATGCGCGGGAGTGTCCGATTTCCGCTCGGATTCGGCGTTGCCGCGCGGCGGCGCGGGAAAGTTCCCTGAATTCTGAACTTAACCGAAGGCCTCGACGATGGGACGGAACTTCATCTTGGTCTCGAGGAGCTCGGCGGCCGGGTCGGAGTCGGCGACGATGCCGCAGCCCGCGTATGCCGTGATGTCGCCGTCGGGGTCCACCTGGGCACAGCGCAGCGCGACGGCCCATTCGCCGTCGCCGGAGGCGTCCACCCAACCGACCGGGCCGGCGTAGCGCCCGCGGTCGAACGGTTCCAGCTCGCGGATGAGTTCCAGCGCATCGGGTGTCGGCGTGCCGGCGACCGCAGCGGTCGGGTGCAGACCGTCGATCAGGTCGAGGGCTGAAGAGCCGTCGGAGAGACGGCCCTCGATGTCGGTCGCGAGGTGCCAGAGGTTCGGGAGCTTGAGCGTGAACGGGATGTCGCTGCGGCGCAACTGCGAGCTGTGCGCCTGCAACGCCGTGAGGACGGACTGCACGGCGAACTGGTGCTCGTCCTGATCCTTGGTGCTCGTCGCGAGTGCCACCGCCTGGTCGTGGTCGCTGTCGGCGTCGGGTCCGCGGGAGATCGTCCCGGCGAGCACACGAGCCGAGACCGTGCCGCGGTCGACCCGGACGAGGGTCTCCGGGCTCGAACCGATGAAGCCGTCGACCGCGTAGGTCCAGCAGTCGGGATAGCCGAGCGCGAGGTCGAACAGGACGCGTCGCAGGTCGGCCTCGGCCGGCAGGTGGCCGGTGAGGTCGCGGGCGAGCACGACCTTGCTGAGCTCACCCGCTCGGATCCGGGCGACGGCCTGCTCGGCGGCTGCGACGTAGCCCTCGCGGGTCTGCACGCCTGGCACGAGCTGGAGGCGGTACTCGGGGCCGTAGCCGGTGACGTCGGGCTCCGCACCGGTCTGATCGGCGGCGGAGATCCGGGTGATGAAGCTGACGTCGGCGTACCGCCCGATGATCGTGCGAGGGACGATGAGGACGCTCGTCGCCGTCGAGGTGTCGTCGAACGCGAAGGTGCCGAACGCGACCAGACCGGTGCCCGGCCGACGCACGTGGTCGGTGACCGCGGCGGCCGCGGCCACCTCGCGCCAGGCGGCGGCTGCCCGGGTGAACCGGTCGGGGCCGGTGAACTCCAGTCGGAGCGCCTCACCGAGGCCGACCATGCCGTGGCCCTTGCGCTGCCAGAGGATCGGGGACGCCTGGTCGGCGTAGGGGAGGAGCTGGCGCGGGTCGTCGATCGCGACGGTCTCTGCGACCAGTGACGAGGTCAGGGGAATGGTCACCATCCAACCCTACGCCTGTGCGGTGACCCTCCCTCCCCGGTCGCTGCGGGGCTCTGCCAGGTCTTGCCGACGTAGGATGGACGGGTGAACCGCGCCGACCTCTCCAAGCAGCCCGAGCAGGTCTCGGCCATGTTCGACGACGTCTCGACGAAGTACGACCGCATGAACGCGGTCCTCTCCGTCGGCAACGACGCACTGTGGCGTGTCGCCACCACGCGTGCTGTCGGTCCTGCGGCCGGCGAGCGCATTCTCGACCTCGCCGCCGGCACCGGCACCTCCTCCGCGTCGCTCGCCCGGAACGGTGCCCACGTCGTCGCCGCCGACTTCTCCCCGGGCATGATCGCCGTCGGCCGCGCGAAGTACGCCGACCGCCGCGACATCGAGTTCGTCGAGGCGGACGCCACGAAACTCCCGTTCGGCGATGAGGAGTTCGACGCGACGACGATCTCCTTCGGTCTCCGCAACGTGGTCCGTCCGAAGGACGCGCTGGCGGAGATGCTGCGCGTCACCAAGCCCGGCGGACGCATCGTCATCTGCGAGTTCTCGACGCCGACCCTGGCTCCGATGCGTGCCGCGTACAACCTCTACCTCGACCGGGTGATGCCTCTGGTCGCCGGGGTCGCCTCCTCGAACGCCGAGGCGTACACCTACCTCAACGATTCGATCCGCGCGTGGCCCAGCCAGCCCGAACTGGCCGGTTGGCTGCGCGAAGCCGGCTACGAGCAGGTCGCCTACCGCAACCTCACCGGCGGCATCGTGGCGCTGCACCGCGGGCTCAAGCCCCGCTGAGCCGGAGCCTCCCGGGCGCCCTCCAGCTGATGGCACCCGCTCGGGTCCATTGACACCGGGAGCGCCCGGCCCTAGGTTTCGGTCATGACAGCACACGACACGGGACGCGCGCCGCAGTCGGGACCACCCACGGGTGGCAAGGGGCTCGCGACCGGCACGCTCGGCTTGTTCGGCTCGGTCGTCATCGGGCTGGCCTCCACGGCTCCCGTCTACTCACTCGTCGCCACCCTCGGCTTCGTGGTGCTCGCTGTCGGGGCGCAAGCGCCCATCGCGTTCATCGTGGCGTTCATCCCGATGCTGTTCATCGCGTTCGCGTACCGCGAGCTGAACCGTGACGTGCCCGACTGCGGCACCACGTTCACCTGGGCGACGAAGGCCTTCGGCCCGGTCATCGGCTGGATCGGCGGATGGGGTGTCGCGCTCGCCGGCATCGTCGTGCTCGCGAACCTCGCCCAGATCGCCGGCCAGTACCTGTGGCTGTTGATCGGTGACGGCTCGCTCGCCTCGAACGTGCCGCTCGTCACCGCGACCGGCGTCGTGTTCATCGCGCTCATGACGTGGGTGTCCTATCGCGGCATCGAGCTCGGCGAACGGATCCAGAACATCCTGCTCGCCGTCCAGTACCTGGCGCTCGTCCTCTTCGCCGTCTTCGCCTTCATCGGCGCGGCGAACGGATCGGCCCCCGACGCGACGCCGGTGTCGCTCGACTGGTTCAACCCGTTCGCGTTCACCGACTTCCACGCCTTCACCGAGGCGGTGCTGCTCGCGCTGTTCATCTACTGGGGCTGGGACACCTGTCTCGCCCTCAATGAGGAGACGAAGGACCCGCAGAAGATCCCCGGCCGTGCGGCGCTCATCTCCACCGTCATCCTGCTGGTGACGTACGTCACGGTCACGGTCGCGGCGATGGTCTACGCGGGACTCGGCGACAGCGGCACGGGCCTCGGCAACGAGGACAACGCGAACGACATCTTCCTGGCGCTGAAGGACCTCATCCTCGGGCCGTGGGCCTGGATCCTGGTGGTCGCCGTCCTCATCTCGGCGGTGTCGTCGACGCAGACGACGATCCTGCCGACGGCGCGCGGCACGCTCGCGATGGCGGCCTACAAGGCGTTGCCCGAGCGGTTCTCGACGGTGCACCCGACGTTCAAGACGCCGTCCTTCTCGACGCTCGTCATGGGCATCGTCGCGATCGTGTACTACGTGGGCATGACGTTCGTGAGCGAGAACATCCTCGCCGACTCGATCCTGTCCCTCGGGCTCGCGATCGCGTTCTACTACGGCATCACGGGGTACGCGTGCGTCTGGTACTTCCGGAAGGACCTGTTCCGGTCGGCACGCGACTTCTTCTTCAAGGGCCTCTTCCCCCTGCTGGGTGCGCTCATGCTGACCTTCGCCTTCGTGCAGAGCTGCATCGACATGTTCGACGTGGACTACGGGTACACGGTCCTGTTCGGTGTCGGCGGCACGTTCGTGATCGGGGTCGGTTCGCTGGCGTTCGGCTTCGTGCTCATGCTGCTCTGGTACTCCCGCAGGTCGTCGAAGCCGTTCTTCCGTGGTGAGAGCCTCAACCGGGACACCGAGGTGCTCGTGCCCGAGGACCCTGCCGAGTACGGTCGCTCCGTCGACGGTGGCCTGACCTGACGCACCTCGACAGGCTCGGCGACCGGGCCCTCGTCGTCCGCACCGGTCACTGAGCCTCTCCGAGAGCCACGACGCGTCCAGGCTGGACCGGCATACTGGTGGCATGTTGGACAACCTGCCTGGTGGCCCGTGGATCTGGGGCATCGCGATCGTCGGCCTCGTGCTCGTCGTCATCATCATGAACGCGCGGCGGGCGAAGTCGGCGTTCGGGAAGCCGTACGAACGGTACGAGGTCACGGAGATCCCGCCGGAGACTCCGGGGACGCGCGATTTCATCGTGCGGGACGACGGCACGGGCGCCCGCCTCCAGTTCGTCGTGTCGGGACCGTCCGCGCGCATCGAGATGGTCGTCGTGCCGCCGAAGCACCTCGGCACGGGGGCCGAGGCCGGCCTGTTCCGGGCCGCCCTCCCCGCCGCCCCCGGAGTCGACGCGTGGACCTGGCCGCCACTCAACGCCGACGGCTACACGATGCTCCTGGAGCTCGCCCACGAGTTCCCGCACCTCGCGTTCTACGACTCCGACGGCATCCAACTCCGCTGATCGCAGGTCTGTGGTCCGACCACAGCTGCGAATCGGCCGGTACGAGCCCGTGGATTCGCCCGCTCGGGCGCACCGGAGCGGCTGCCCCGGCTAGGCTAGTGCTGTGAATCCCAGCGCGACCCGCCGTGTCAGCAGCCTGGCCAGCTCGGTCGGGCTGGCCGAGCGCATGTTCGCGACCGGTTCCGATCGCAAACTGGCCAAGACCATCGACGACGGCATCGACCGCCTCGAGATCGGTCTGGCGCAGCAGCTCGCCTTCACCGACGACCTCGTGGACGTCACCGCCAGGTACCTGCTCGAGGCCGGCGGCAAGCGCGTGCGACCGCTGTTGACGCTCCTCATCGCCCAACTCGGCGACGGCATCACCGAGGACGTTCTGACGGCAGCCGAGGCCATCGAGATCACGCACCTCGGCTCGCTCTACCACGACGACGTCATGGACGACGCCGACAAGCGTCGCGGAGTGCCGAGCGCCCACCAGGTGTTCGGCAACAACACCGCCATTCTCACGGGCGACCTGCTCTTCGCCCGCGCGAGCCAGCTCATGGCCGATCTCGGTGAGCGCGCGATCCGCATCCAGGCCGCCACCTTCGAACGCCTCGTCCTCGGCCAGCTGCACGAGACGACCGGACCGCGTCCCGGTCAAGACGAGGTCGAGCACTACCTCCAGGTCCTGGCCGACAAGACCGGTTCGCTCATCGCAGCCGCGGCCCAGAGCGGCGTCATCTTCTCGAACGCCCCCGCCGAGTACGAACGCGCGGTGGTGGAGTTCGGCGAGAAGGTCGGCATCGCCTTCCAGCTCATCGACGACGTCATCGACCTCTCGCCCCAGCCCGAGGAGACCGGCAAAGTCCCCGGCACCGATCTTCGCGCCGGTGTCGTCACGCTCCCGATGCTGTACCTGCGTCGTGAAGCCGCCACCGACGCAGAGGCCGCGGCACTCGTCGCCCGCATCGACGCCGAGGTCGCAGAGCCTGAGCACGACCCGGTCCGTTTCGCAGCGCTCGTCGCCACCTTGCGCGATCACGCCGTCACCGCCCGCACCTTCGCCGAGGCGAAGCAGTGGTCCCGTGAGGCCGTCGCCGCCCTCGCCGCTCTGCCGGACGGCTCCGTGAAGAAGTCGCTCGTGCACTTCGCCGAGGCGATCGTCGACCGAAGGAGCTGACGCCGGCACCGCGCCGGGGAGCTCAGGATCCCGTGCGGTGCGGGTGGACGTGACTCGAACACAGCACGGTCGGAGTGATCTCCGGCCGCACCCGGAACCCCTCGAGGGGACACGAAAGGAAGCACCGTGACCAAGCTCAGGCTGGCCATCGTCGGAGCAGGACCCGCAGGCATCTACGCGGCAGACATCCTCCTCAAAGCGGAGCGGAAGTTCGACGTCTCCATCGACCTCTTCGAGCAGCTCCCCGCGCCCTACGGTCTCGTCCGTTACGGCGTCGCGCCCGATCACCCGCGCATCAAGGGCATCATCAACGCGCTCCGCGACGTGCTCGACCGCGGTGACATCCGGATCTTCGGCAATGTGCGTTTCGGCGAGGACATCACCCTCGACGACCTGAAGCGGCACTACAACGCCGTGATCTTCTCCACGGGTGCCGTCGAGGACGCACCGCTCGCCATCCCGGGCATCGAGCTCGACGGCTCCTACGGCGCTGCAGACTTCGTCAGCTGGTTCGACGGACACCCCGACGTCCCGCGCACCTGGCCGCTCGAGGCCGAGTCGATCGCCGTCATCGGCAACGGCAACGTCGCACTCGACGTCGCGCGGATGCTGGCGAAGCACCCCGAGGACCTGCTGTCCACCGAGATCCCGGACAACGTCCACGAGGGGCTCAAGCAGTCGCCCGTCACCGACGTGCACGTCTTCGGTCGTCGAGGACCCGCCCAGGTGAAGTTCACGCCGCTCGAGCTCCGCGAGCTGGGCGAACTGAACGACGTCGACATGATCCTCCACGACGAGGACTTCGACTACGACGAGGCGTCGAAGGCCGCCGTCGCGAGCAACAAGCAGGTCATGGTCATCGACCGTGTGCTCCAGCAGTGGCGCACCCGTGAGGTCGGTCAGGCGTCCCGCCGTCTGCACCTGCACTTCTACGCGAAGCCGGTCGAGGTCGTGGACGGTGGCGACGGACGTGTCGCGGCCTTCCGCTACGAGCGCACGCGTCCCGACGGCCAGGGGGGCGTCGAGGGTACGGGTGAGATCCGCGAACTCCCGATCCAAGCGATCTACCGTGCCGTCGGGTACTTCGGCAGCCCGCTCGACGGTGTGCCCTTCGACAAGAAGCACGGCGTGATCCCGAACCACGAGGGCAAGGTGCTGCACAAGGGCAGCAACGAGCGCGTGCCCGGTGTCTACGCCACCGGCTGGATCAAGCGCGGGCCGGTCGGGCTCATCGGACACACGAAGTCCGACGCGATGGAGACGATCAGTCACGTCATCAACGACCAGGCCGACTGGTGGACGCCCGCTGAACCGAGCGAGGAGTCGGTCGTCGCGCTCCTCAACTCTCGAGGCGTCCGGTACACGGACCTCGAGGGCTGGCACCATCTCGACGCCCATGAGATCGCTCTCGGCGAGCCGCACGGCCGCGCACGCATCAAGGTCGTCCCGCGCGATGAGATGGTGGCGATCTCGCGCGAGGAGCAGCAGGCTTCCGACGCACCCTCGGCCTGACGCGTTCGGTCCGGATGCCGGGTACCTCATGTCGAGGCACCCGGCATCTGGTGTTCCCACCCCTGTTCGAGGGAACTCCTGTCACTATGCTGGACGGATGACCGACTCAAACGCCCCTCAGAACGTCCCGTCGGAGCAGCCGACCCCGGTGCCGCCGTCGCAGCCGCCGGCAGCCGCGCAGGCACCTCAGCAGCCGCGCTACGGCGAGCTGCAGCAGGAGTCGCCACAGCAGTCGTGGGACCAGACCGGCCAGCAGCCCCAGGTTCCTCAGGCGCCGCAGTACGGCCAGCAGGTGCCGCAGCATGCACCGGGCCAGTACGGCCAGCCGCAGCATCCCGGTCAGTACGGTCAGCAGGAGACCGGTCAGTACGGTCAGCAGGCGACGGGCCAGTACGGCCAACAGCCGACGGGTCAGTACGGCCAGCAGGACACGGGTCAGTACGGCCAGCCGACGGCTCAGTACGGCCAGCAGCCGCAGTACGGTGCGCCGCAGTACGCCCCGGTTCCGAAGGCCCCGGGGCCGCGCGCGCGCGAAACCCGTCTGGCGCTCGTCTCCGTCGGCATCGCAGCGGGTATCGCGGCAGCCGTCGCCTTCGTCTCGCTCATCGGCTCGTTCTTCAGCCTGTCGGAGTACTACACGTTCGGCGACATCTTCCTGAGCTTCGGCGCCAACCTCCTGAACATCGCCCTGTGGGGTGCCGGCGCGGCCCTCATCCTCATCCAGGTGCGTCCGCTGACCCGGGTGCGCACGGCGCGTGACCTCCTGCAGGCCGTCGGGCTCGCGGCTGCCGTCGGCACGGGCGTCATGCTCGTCGTCGTCCTGCTCGTCACGATCGTCCGCGGTGTGGTCGAGCAGTACGGCTCCCCGGCGTTCTTCGTGAACCAGGGCTTCCTGTCGCCCATCCTCTACGGGGTGACCCTGGCGGGCTTCCTCACCGTCGGCGCCGTGCTCGTCACCCGCTTCGTCGCCCCGGCGGGCCTCGCCGACGCACCGACGCAGCAGCCGACGCAGTCGTCCTACCCGGAACAGGGCCAGCCGCAGCAGTTCCAGCAGCAGGCACCCCAGCAGTTCCAGCAGCAGGCGCCCCAGCAGTTCCAGCAGGGCCAGAACCAGCCGCCGCAGCACAACCCGTACCAGCAGTAGCGCGGGTCGGTCGGTCCGGAGGAGTCCGGACCGACCCGCCTCCGCTCCACTCGCGGTAGCGTTGGCCCATGGTCGATTCCCGGGGGTGGGTCGCCGACATCCTCGGCGACGGCTTCCAGCAGCGCACGCTTCCACTCGAACCGGATGACGAGGGTGAGGTCGTCGCGACGCTCGTCCGCTACCGGATGCCGGCCATCGAACAGCTCGGCGAGTTCCTCCTCCCGGACGTCGCGGACGGTATCGACGTCCTGTACGTGCACGGTTGGTCCGACTACTTCTTCCAGCGACACCTCGCCCGGTTCTGGGGCAGGCACGGCGCGCGGTTCTACGCCCTCGACCTCCGGAAGTACGGTCGAAGCCTGCGTGCACACCAGACGCCCGGCTACATCGACGACCTCTCGATCTACGACGAGGACATCGAGGCGGCGCTGTCGGTCATCGGTCACGGCGCGGAGGATCGCGCGAACGGCCGAGGCTCGCGTCGCCGACTCGTGCTGCTCGGGCACTCGACGGGCGGGCTCACCCTGAGCCTGTGGGCGGCACGCAACCAGGATCGTGTCGCGGGGCTCGTCCTCAACAGCCCGTGGCTGGAGTTCCAAGCCAGACAGCTCGGGCGTCTCGCGATCGCCCCGCTCATCCAGGCAGGATCGCGGATCGACCCGCGCGCGCAGCTCCCGGCTGTCGACCTCGGCTTCTACACTCGCTCCGTGTCGTCGACCATGGACGGTGCCTGGGACTACGACCTCACGTGGCGCCCCGTGCACGGTTTCCGCCTGCACCCCGGCTGGCTCAACGCGATCCTGACCGGGCACCGCACGGTCGATGCGGGTCTCTCGCTCCGGATCCCCGTCCTGACCCTGCTCTCAGCGCGCAGTGCCCTCCTGCCGCGCTGGAACGACTCGATGATGCACAGCGACACGGCCCTCGACGTCGACGCCGTCGCCGAACGCGCACTCGACCTCGGCGACACCGTGACGATCGTGCGACTCGACGGCGCGCTGCACGACGTGTTCCTGTCGGACGAACCCGTGCGTCAGCGCGCGTTCGAACAGATCGTCACCTGGGGGCGCGGATACCTCGCCACACCGCGTCGAGGCTGACCTCGTCGCGGCGGTTCGGACTCAGCGGAAGTTGACGAACTGCAGGTCGATGTCGAGGTCGGCGCCCTTCAGCAGTGCCATGGTGGCCTGGAGGTCGTCACGGCTCTTCGAGGAGACACGCAGTTCGTCGCCCTGGATCTGCGACTTGACAGACTTGGGACCCTCGTCGCGGATGAGCTTGTTGGCCTTCTTCGCGATCTCCTGGCTGATGCCCTCCTTGAGGGTCGCCTCGATCCGGTACTCCTTGCCACTCGGGTAGGGATCACCGACCTCGAGGCTCTTCAGGGAGATGCCGCGCTTGATGAGCTTCGACTCGAACACGTCGAGGATGGCCTTCACGCGTTCCTCGGTGTTGGCCTTCATGAGGACCTTCTCGCCGCTCCAGGCGATCGACGCACCGACGTTCTTGAAGTCGTACCGCTGCTCGACCTCCTTGTGCGCCTGGTTGAGGGCGTTGTCCGCCTCCATCTGGTCGACCTTGCTCACGACGTCAAACGATGAATCTGCCATGCAGCCCATGTTACCGGGGCGTCCGACCAGGCGGGTGTGGTTGGCTGGATGCGATGCGCAGCCCCGAGAAGCACCGACTGGACGACGCCCGTCGACGAGTGATCGTCGGTGCGGTGCTCCTCGTCGCGGCCGTGTCCTTGCCCGGATGCGCGCCCGAACCGGAACCGATCCCATACGCCGTCCCGGTCGAGCTCCCACCGAGGAGCGACGCACCGGATGGCGGCGTCGCCAACGTCGACCTCGCCGACCCGGCGTGGATCACCGCGGTGTCGGAGGCGAGTGGCATCCCGGAACGAGCGCTCCGGTCCTATGCGGGTGCGGCGATCCGGAAGACCGAGCTCACGCCGGAGTGCGGGATCGGGTGGACGACGATCGCCGCGGTCGGCTTCGCTGAGAGCGACCACGGACGCCACGACGGCTCGACGCTCGGCGAAGACGGCGTCGTCACACCACCGATCTTCGGCGTGCCTCTCGACGGTGGCGACACCGAGGAGATCACCGACACCGACGACGGCGTGATCGACGGCGACACGAAGCACGATCGCGCCGTCGGGCCGTTCCAGTTCATCCCGCAGTCCTGGGAGAACTGGGGCACCGACGCGAGCGGAGACGGCGTCCTCGATCCGCAGAACCTCGACGACGCGGCCATGGCAGCAGCCAACTACCTCTGCCGGGCCAGCGACTACGACATGCGGACAGAGGACGGCTGGTTGGCGGGCATCCGGGCCTACAACTCCTCGCCCGAGTACCTCCGCCGCGTGGCGGCAGCCGCGAACGACTACGCCGAAGCCGCGCCCTCCGCCGACGACTGAGTCGCCGTCCCCGACGTCTCGTTCCACTCGTTACGCTGAGCGAGACAGTGCGGACGCCCGGACGCAGCAGAGAGGTGGTCATGGTGGCAGACAACCGTGTGGTCGTGATCGGCGACGCACTCATCGACGAGTTCCGCGACGCGGAGGGCTCCCGGGACTTCGTCGGCGGTGCGGCGCTCAACGTCGCCGTCGGCCTCTCCATCCTCGGGGTGCCGACCACACTCATCGCCATGGTCGGCGACGACGCAGACGGGGCCCGGATCCGCGAGTTCCTCGACGGGCATGGCGTCGAGCTGGTCGCCACAGTCGGCCCGAACGGCTCCTCCCGTGCCGTGTCGGACCGCACAGACGGGGAACCGCGTTACGAGTTCAACACCGCCGCGTGGAACCGGGCGATCGACTTCGGCGCACCAGAGCACGCGGCGATCGCCGCCGCCCGACTCGTGGTGGTGAGCTGCTACCCATTCGACGACATCGCACAGACCGCGGCCTTGGAAGCCGCCGTGACCGACGCGCCGGACCGACTCGTGATCGACCCGAACCCGCGGGCCGGGATGCTGCACTCCGCAGAACGGTTCCTCGACGGATTCGAGCGGCTCGCCGCGAACTCGCTGCTCGTCAAAGTCGGCGACGACGATGCCGACCTCCTCGCCGGCGCAGCCCTCGCCCCCTTCGTCCAGCGCCTCATCGACGGCGGGACCAACGCCGTCCTCGGCACCGCCGGACGAGCGGGAGCGTTCGTCCGCACCGCGAACCTCGAGGTCGAACGTCCCATCGCCGAGCTCCCCGGGCCCATCGTCGACACCATGGGTGGCGGTGACGCCACCCTCGCCTCAAGCGTCGCGACAGTGCTCGAGAACGGCTTCCCCGAGGGAGCCGCGGACTGGGGAGTGCTCCTCGAAGACGCCATGATCATCGCCGCCGCCACCTGCCGAAGCGAAGGCGCCCTGCTCCGAACGCCCGAACTTCCGTCCTGATTTCGCGTCCGGGCAAACCCCGGCTATATTGATCAAGCGCTTTCGGTTGGCTGTTCGAAAGTTGGTCGGGCGCGCCCGGCGAGTTACCCTAGCGGCCAAAGGGATCTGACTGTAAATCAGACGGCTCAGCCTTCGGGGGTTCGAATCCCTCACTCGCCACCAAAATGCCTCACCCTGCTGGGTGAGGCATTTTCGTTGTGCCAGCTGGCAAGCGGCTTCGCCGCGCAGAATGCCTCACCCTGCTGGGTGAGGCATTTTCGTTGTGCTGGCTGGCAAGCGGCTCCGCCGCGCGACGAAAGCGCCGCTCTCTGGCCGGGGCTTTCGTTCGTTGTGCCAGCTGGCAAGCGGCTCCGCCGCGCAGAATGCCTCACCCTGTTGAGTGGGGCTTGCTCGTTGTACTGGCCGACAAGCGGCTCCAGGCTGGTACCAGCCGTAGGCTGAAGGGGTGACCGGCTCAGCAGAACTCCTCCAGATCGCCACCGACATCGCCGCAGAAGCGGGAGAGCTGATCCTGCGCCGACGTCGAGAGGGCGTCGAGGTCGCCGCGAGCAAGTCCTCCGCCGAGGACGTCGTGACGCGCGCAGACCGCGAGTCGGAGCAGTTCATCCGCGAGCGACTCCTCGCAGCGCGCCCGAACGACGGGTTCCTCGGCGAGGAGACCGGCGCGGCCGGTGGAGCGACGGGGACGTCCGGGCTCACCTGGGTCGTCGACCCCATCGACGGCACCGTCAACTACCTCTACGACATCCCCGCCTACGCCGTCAGCATCGGCGTCGTCGAGGGCGAACCCGACCCGGCGAGCTGGACGGCGCTGGCCGGCGCCGTCGTCAACCCCGTCCTCGGTGAGATGTACACGGCATCGCTCGGTGAGGGCGCACACCTCAATGGTCGTGCCCTGGAAGTGAACCGCGACGTTGCGCCGAACATCGCGCTGCTCGGCACGGGCTTCTCCTACACGGCATCGCGCCGGATGGAGCAGGCCGCTGTTCTCGGAGCCCTGCTCGGCACGTTCCGTGACGTTCGCCGGATCGGTTCCGCCGCACTCGACCTGTGCAGCGTCGCGAGCGGCCGACTCGACGCCTACTACGAGAGCGGACTGAAGCCCTGGGACCAGGTCGCCGGCGCACTCGTCGCCGCGGAAGCAGGCGCGACGGTCGCGGGCTTCGACGGCGCACCGGCGACGACGCAGCTCATCATGGCGGCTGATGCGCCGCTGTTCGCAGTGTTGGAGCGGCTGCTCGTCGAGCAGGGTTTCGCGACGCCCATCGCCTGACCGCGCCCCGGTGATCCGTCACCGGAAACCGACCCTCGCGTGGCGGGAGTCGACGCTCATGGGTCCATGGCAGAACTCTCATGATGCCCCTGATCAGGGATTTTATCGACAAAACCGAGCATTGGCATGGCTTTTTCAGGCACCGGTTGCTAGCATTTATGCATTCGTTACTTTTGCGTTCCCCCGGCGCAGAGTGATCATCTCTCCACCTGTCTGCACCATTGAAAGGCCCCCGCCCCCTTGTCACGCCATGCCCACCCTGAGGACACCCCTGTGCTTCCCGACCCTCAGGACAAGCTGAACACGCCCGCTGCAAGCGCAGCTGCACCCGTGCAGACCCCGCCGCTCAGCCGCCGTGAACTGCGCGAGCGTGAGCGACAGGCGGCGGCAGAGGTCCTCGTGTCGACGAGCCGAGCCGCTGAGGTGTCCGTCGAGTCCTCGCCGATCGAATCGTCCGAGCGCGTCGTCGAGGCCTCCGAGCCCGCACCGGTCATCGACCCGGTCGACCAGATCATCGCCGCGGCCATCGACGCCGGTGTCGACTCCCCGGTCGATGCTGCAGCTCCGGTCGAGACCGAGCCGCTCATCGCAGACCCCGCGGTCGCACCCGCATCCACCTCGGCTACGGCCTCGATCCCCGTGAGCACCGACGCTCCCGCGGCAGACGCCCCGCGAGTGCGTCGCCCCGCACCGAAGCGGTCCGCTGCGACGTCCCGCCCGACGTCGGCCCCACGGCCCGCCTCGTCGTCGCGGCCGGCCCGCAAGCGCCGCATCACCACCAAGATCTTCGCCGGCGCGGCGATGGGGTTCGTCGCCCTCATGGCGGTCGCCACATCGGTGCCCGCCAACGCCCTGCTCACCGCGGAAGACGTCGCGGCATCGGTCGCGAGCACCACGCAGGAGCAGCTCGAACTGGGTGACGGCAACGGCCTCAGCAACCAGGCCTCACAGTCCCTCGAGAGCGAAGGTTCGGCCGAGCTGACCTTCACCCGCGACGACTACACGACGAGCACCGTCGAAGAAGCCGCGGCCGCGATGGGCATTCGCCCCGCCAACACCTTCACGAACAACCCCAACGGGACCATCCAGTGGCCGTTCGCCGTCGGAGTCACGATCGGCGACCGCTTCGGAGCCCGCGACTGCGCCGGCTGCTCGAGCGACCACCACGGCCAGGACTTCAACCCCGGCAACGGTGCGCCCATCCAGGTCATCGCCGACGGCGTCGTCCGTCACGTCGAAGACGGCGAAGGATCGCTCGGCGTGAACATCATCGTCGACCACACGATCAACGGCCAGCTGGTGTCGAGCGTCTACGCCCACATGCAGCACGGCTCGACCAAGGTCGTCGAGGGCCAGGTGATCAAGGTCGGCACCATCATCGGCCTCACGGGCAGCACGGGCATGTCCACCGGCCCCCACCTCCACTTCGAGATCCGCCTCGACGGCGTGACCTGGGTCGACCCCCTCGAGTGGCTCTACGCGAACGTCAACTGACGCCCCCAGAGCGCACCTCCCGTGAGCTCACCCCAACCCTGAGCCGCGTCCGTACCGTTCAGAACTCCTGCTCCTCGCGGTCCTGAGGAGCACTTGTGCGTCATCGCCCTGCCCTCCTGCTCCTTGCGCAGGAGTTGTGCCTCCGGGGAGGGGCGGAGGGGCGGAGGGGGCGGGGGCGGCACGGCGTCCTGTGCACAACTCCTGCGGTCCGTCCGCTGGCGCTGCTTCGGGCCGTGTGCTGACAGGGCAGCTGTGACGCGGCGCCGTGCGGTGCAGGAGTTGTGCCCGGAGCCGTGCGTGTTGGTGTGCGAAAAGCGGCCGAGGCCGGAGCAGCGAAAGGCCCGCCCCGCGGATGCGGGACGGGCCTCGGATACAGTGCTGAGGGTTACTGACCCTGCTCCTGGTACTTCGCCTCGGTGGCGGCCTTCTGCGGCTTCCACCAGGACTCGTTGTCGCGGTACCAGTTGATGGTGTCGGCGAGGCCGGCCTCGAAATCGCTGAAGGCGGGGGTCCAGCCGAGCTCGGTCCGCAGCTTCGAGGAGTCGATCGCGTAGCGCAGGTCGTGGCCGGGGCGGTCGTTGACGTGGTCGTACGCGTCGGCCGGCTGGCCGAGCTGCGTGAGGATGAGCTCCACGACGTCCTTGTTGTTCTTCTCACCGTCGGCACCGATGAGGTATGTCTCACCGATGACGCCCTTGTCGAGGATCGTCAGGACGGCGGAGGAGTGGTCGTTCGCGTGGATCCAGTCGCGGACGTTCTCGCCTGTGCCGTAGAGCTTCGGACGTTCGCCACCGAGCACGTTGGTGATCTGGCGCGGGATGAACTTCTCGACGTGCTGGTACGGGCCGTAGTTGTTCGAGCAGTTCGAGATCGTCGCCTTCACGCCGAAGGAGCGGACCCAAGCCCGGACGAGGAGGTCGCTGCCGGCCTTCGTCGAGGAGTACGGGCTCGACGGGTTGTACGGGGTGTCCTCCGTGAACCGCTCGGGATCGTCGAGCTCGAGGTCGCCGTAGACCTCGTCGGTGGAGATGTGGTGGAAGCGGGTGTCGTGCTTGCGGGCCGCCTCGAGCAGCGTGTACGTGCCGATGATGTTCGTGTCCAGGAACGGACGCGGATCGTGCAGCGAGTTGTCGTTGTGCGACTCAGCCGCATAGTGGACGACCGCGTCGTGGCGGGCGAACAGCTCGTCGACGAGCTGCGCGTCCTGGATGTCGCCGACGACGAGCTCGAAGCGATCGGCCGGGAGGCCGTCGAGTGAGGCGCGGTTGCCCGCATAGGTCATCTTGTCGAGGACGGTCACCGAGTGCTCGGTGTTGTTCAGGACGTAGTGGACGAAGTTCGAGCCGATGAATCCGGCGCCGCCGGTAACGAGAAGTCTGGACACGGTAGACGAGTCTACCCGGACGGCCCTGAGAGGCACGGGGGAATCCTGCCCCCAGGCCGGGTGGGCTTCAGTGGCCCGGCAGGATCCGGCGGAGCAGGTTCGTGTTCGCGAGGTCGAGCAGCTCGTCCCCACGGCCCGACATCACCGTGCGCAACGCGTAGAGCGTGAAGCCCTTCACCTGCTCGGCGGTGATCGACGGCGGCATCGACAGCTCCTGCCGAGCCGTCACGACGTCGACGAGTGCCGGCCCGTCGTGGTCGAAGGCTCGACGGATGGCGCCCTGCACCTCGTTGGCCCGCTCGACCCGTTCGCCGTGGATGCCCATGCCCTCGGCCATGCGGGCGAAGTCGGGGTTCTCGAGGTCGGTGCCGTAGTTCACGAACCCGGCTGCCTTCATCTCCAGTTCGACGAAGTTGAGGGAGGAGTTGTTCAGCACGATGATCTTCACCGGGAGCCGGTTCTGCGTGAGCGAGATGAGTTCGCCGAGCAGCATGGTGAGCCCGCCGTCACCCGCGAGCGCGACGACCTGACGGCCGGGGTGCGAGGCCTGCGCGCCGAGGCCGTGCGAGACGGCGTTCGCCATGCTGCCGTGGCTGAACGAACCGATGAGCCGGCGGCGCCCGTTCATCGTGAGGTAGCGGGACGCCCAGACGACGGGGGAGCCGACGTCTGGGATGAAGACGGCGTCGTCACTCGCGAGTTCGTCGACGACCGTCGCGAGGTATTGCGGGTGGATCGGTTCGTCGTCGTGATCAGCGGTCGCGAGCTCGTCCAGACCTTTCCGGGAGCTGCGGTAGTGCTTCAGGGAGTCCTCGAGGTGCTTGCGGTTCGTCGAACGCTCGAGGCGCGGCAGGAGCGCGTCGAGGGTGTCACGCACCGTACCGACGAGGGGGAGGTCGACGGGGTGTCGTCGGCCGATCTGCTCGCCGCGGATGTCGACCTGGATGACCGTCGCCTTCTCCGGGTAGAACTGCTGGTACGGGAAGTCGGTGCCGAGCATGAGGAGCACGTCACAGGACAGCATCGCGCGATAGCCGCTGGAGAAGCCGAGGAGCCCCGTCATGCCGACGTCGAAGGGGTTGTCGTATTCGACGTGCTCCTTGCCGCGGAGGGCGTGCACGATCGGAGCCGCCAAGGCGTCGGCGGTGTCGATGAGCTGGGCGTGCGCCCCCGCGGTACCTGCTCCGGCGAGGATCGTGACGCGCTTGGCGCCGCCCAGGATGCGGGCGGCCTCGTCGAGTTCCTGCTCAGACGGCAGGACGCGCGGCGACGTCGCCCGGATCGCCGCGACGTGCTCGCTCACCGCCTGCTGCAGCATCACATCGCCTGGCACGACGATGACCGCCACACCGCGGCGCTCGACGGCTGTGCGCATCGCGATCTCGAGGACGCGGGGCAACTGCTCGGGCACCGAGACGAGCTCGACGTAGACGCTGCACTCGCGGAAGAGGTCCTGCGGATGCGTCTCCTGGAAGTAGGTGGTCCCGATCTCTGCGCTCGGGATGTGCGCGGCGATCGCAAGGACGGGCACGCGGGACCGGTTCGCGTCGAACAGCCCGTTGATGAGGTGCAGGTTCCCCGGACCGCAGCTCGCTGCGACGACCGCGAGCTCGCCCGTCAGTTCGGCCTCCGCTGCGGCCGCGAACGCGGCAGCCTCCTCGTGGCGGACGTGCACCCAGTCGATGCGTCCGTCGGTCCGCAGTGCGTCGGTGAATCCGTTGAGCGAATCACCCGGCAGCCCGTACACGCGCTTCACCCCGCTGGCCTGCAGGGTGGCGACGACGGTCTGGGCGACAGTGGACATGGGTGCTCCTCGCGACTGGGCGATGCGGCCGGGACCCCGACCCCGCTGGTCCATGCTGCTCGGCCGCGTCGTCCGCTCGCAAGGGGGCCGACACCGCTCGCAGTCGCCTATCAGCTGCGTGACCGAATCTCAACACTCCGGGCGCAATGCGCTTGAACGACGAACGGCTTGTAGCGTTGATGGTGGAACAGCCTGCCGATTCCACGGTTGAGCAGCCAGCACCGACTGCACCGTGAAAGGGCGGCCGTGACCGAATCCGCGAACAGATCGCCGGCTCACGCCGGTTCGATCACCGGCCCTGAAGCGATGTTCACCGAGCCGGAGGACCTCGTGACCACCGGGGTGAGCCTCTCGAACGGGCGCTACAGCATCGGCGAACAGCTCGGCTCGGGCGGCTCTGCCAACGTGTACCGCGCGCGGGATGAGCTGCTGTCGCGCCCGGTCGCGGTCAAACTCTTCCGTGACGAGGCTGCGACCGCGAACGACCGCCTGCGGCAGGAGCGCGAGATCCGCCTGCTCGGTGAGTTGCGTCACCCTGGGCTCGTGGAGCTCTACGACTCCGGATCGGTCCTGCACCGAGGTGTCGAGCACCGCTACCTCGTCATGGAGTACATCCCTGGCGCGACGCTCACGGACCGACTGCAGGACGGCCCGATGCTGCCGCGCGACGCCGCCGCGCTCGGTGCGCAGGTCGCCGACGCCCTCTCGTTCATCCACACGCGGTCGATCGTGCACCGCGACGTCAAGCCGGACAACATCCTCTTCAGCGACATCGCAGCGTTCGGGCACGCGAACCTCGTCAAACTCTCCGACTTCGGGATCGCGCACTTCGTCGGCGGTTCACGCCTCACGAACACCGAGGCGATCTCGGGGACGGCCTCCTACCTCTCGCCCGAGCAGGCGCTCGGCGAGACGGTCGGCACGGAGACGGACATCTACTCGCTCGGCCTCGTGCTGCTCGAGGCGATCACCGGTCGGCGTGAGTTCGACGGCGGCATCGTCGAGTCGGCGGTCGCCCGCCTCCACCGCGACCCCGTCATCCCTCCGGAACTGCCGGCCGCCTGGCACCCGCTGCTGCGTTCGATGACCGCGCGCAAGGCGGAGAACCGTCCCGCCGCGCACGAGGTCGCGTCGAGCCTGCGCGAGATCTGGGCCGATTCCCGCGTCCGTCGCGTTCGACGGGTGCGGGCCCGCCTCGGTGTCGTCGCCGCCGAAGGCGTCGCACCGCGCATCGCCCTCCTGCTCGCTGCCGCAACCGCGGCTGCGGGTCTCGCGATCGGTCTCGCCGTCGGGATCCTCGCATTCTGAATCCGGCCGGCGTCCGCTGAGCTGGGCCCTGCACGTGCGAAGTCATCTCGCCGGTGTACGGTGCTCAGCAAGGATCGCCAGCCACGAGTGAAAGGGCGCCATGCCGCTCTCGACCCCCTATCCCCTCGGCGTCACCCTGCGTGACGACGGAGCGAACATCGCCATCTACTCGGAGACGGCTGTGAGCGTCACCGTGTGCGTCTTCCCGGAGGACGGGGGTGAGCAGCAGACACGCCTCGTGCGCCGGACGGGCCACGTGTTCCACGGCCTCGTGAGCGGTCTCGTCCCAGGCGCGCGCTACGGCATCCGTGTCGACGGACCCTGGGACCCGGCGAACGGGTTGCGGCACAACGCGGCCAAGGTGCTGCTCGATCCGCACGCCACTGCGATCACCGGTTCCTACGACCGCGGGCAGGCGCAGTTCGGGCATCGTCTCGACTCCCCGGAGGACATCGACGACACCGATTCGGCGGGCCACGTCGCGTTGGGCGTCGTCACCGACCCGGACGCGTTCGACTGGGACGCCGGCGGCCCGGACGTCGCGCCGCGCACTCCGCTCTCCGAGACGATCGTCTACGAGATGCATGTCAAGGGCTTCACGAAGCAGCTCGCCGACGTGCCGCTGGAACTCCGTGGCACGTACGCGGGCCTCGGCCACCCGGCCGCCATCCGATACCTCACCGACCTCGGTGTCACCGCCGTCGAGCTGTTGCCCGTGCACCAGTTCGTGCAGGACAGTCACCTCGAGGAGCAGGGACTCCGGAACTACTGGGGCTACAACACCATCGGCTTCTTCGCGCCGCACGGCGAGTACGCGGCGGCCGGTGACACCGGCGGGCAGGTCGACGAGTTCAAGGCGATGGTGAAGGCCCTGCACGCCGCGGGCCTCGAAGTGATCCTCGACGTCGTCTACAACCACACCGCGGAGGGGAACCACCAGGGCCCGACGCTGTCGTTCAAAGGCATCGACAACGCGGCCTACTACCGGCTCGTCGAGGACGACCGCGAGCACTACTTCGACACCACCGGCACCGGCAACAGTGTCAACGTCGGACACCCGGCGGCACTCGGACTCATCATGGACTCGCTGCGGTACTGGGTGACGGAGATGCACGTCGACGGATTCCGCTTCGACCTCGCGACGACCCTCACCCGCCAGGACGGGTCGGCCGAGATCCACAGCGCCTTCCTCTCGCTCATCGAACAGGACCCGGTCCTCGCGCCGATCAAGATGATCGCCGAACCGTGGGACACCGCCGGATACCAGGTGGGCGGCTTCCCCGCGAGCTGGTCCGAGTGGAACGGGAAGTTCCGCGACGACGTCCGCGACTACTGGAACGGCGCCGACAGCGTGCTCGGAACCCTCTCGCAGCGCGTGCTCGGCAGCCCCGACGTCTACGAGGCGTCCCGGCGCTCGCCGCTGTCGAGCGTCAACTTCGTCACCGCCCACGACGGGTTCACCCTCGCCGACCTCACTGCGTATTCGACGAAGCACAACGCAGCGAACGGTGAGGACGGGAAGGACGGTGAGAGCGACAACCGCTCCAGCAACAACGGAGCGGAGGGCCCGACCGACGATCCGGCGGTCAACGCCCGCCGCGACCGCCAACGTCGCAACTTCCTCGCGACCGTGCTGTTGTCTGCGGGTGTACCGATGCTGCTCGGCGGCGACGAGATCGCCCGCACCCAGGGCGGCAACAACAACGCCTACTGCCAGGACAACGAGGTGTCCTGGTTCGATTGGGACGCCGTCGACGAGGAGCTCCTCGCGTTCACCACGCGGATGATCGCCCTCCGACGGTCCGAACGCGCCCTGCGGCCCGAATGGTTCCGCCAGGGCCCCGAGTCCACCTCCGACGACCGCGTCTACATCGCCCGCTCCGACGGCCAGTCCTTCTCCGAGGAGGACTGGGAGAACCCCGACGCCCGGTCGATCGTCTTCGTCTTCCGCCACGCCGGATCCGCGTCCTTCGCCCTGCTGTTGAACGCAGCCGAGAACGGCGTGGAGTTCGCGCTTCCAGCCGTGCCGGGGCTGCCGTGGACGCTCGTCGAGTCGAGCGACCCCGAACAGTCGCTGTCCGAGACGTCGTCCACCGTCATCGTGCAGGGCACGTCCTTCACCCTGCTGCGATCCGGGGTCCGCTCATGAGGGCCGTCCCCGCTTCCACCTACCGGCTCCAGCTGACCGCCGACTTCCGGTTGCAGGACGCGGCGGAGCTCGTCGACTACATCCGCACTCTCGGGGCCGACTGGGTGTACCTCTCGCCGATCCTGCGCGCGGAACCCGGCTCCACCCACGGCTACGACGTCGTCGACCACGGTGCGATCGACCCCGAGCGCGGCGGAGCCGAGGGGCTCACTGCGCTCGCCGAAGCGGCTCATGCCGCAGGGCTGGGCGTCCTCATCGACATCGTGCCGAACCACATGGGGGTCGCCAGCGCAGCCGAGAACACCTGGTGGTGGGATCTCCTGCAGCACGGGCAGGACGCCGAACACGCCAAGGCCTTCGACGTCGACTGGGATGCGGGTGCGGGCAGGGTGCGGCTGCCGGTCCTCGGCGATGACGACGGTGACCGCAGCGCCCTCGACGACCTGCGGGTCGAAGACGGCGAGCTCCGTTCCTTCGATCACCGCTTCCCGATCGCCCCGGGAACCGCCGACGACGGCGCGTCGGCCCGCGAGGTCCACGACCGACAGCACTATGAGCTGATGAACTGGCGACGCGCGGATTCCGAGCTGAACTACCGTCGCTTCTTCGCGGTCAACACCCTCGCGGCGATCCGGGTCGAGGAGCCGTCGGTCTTCGACGCCTCGCACGCCGAGATCGGCCGGTGGTTCGACGCAGGCCTCGCCGACGGGTTGCGCGTCGATCACCCGGACGGTCTGCGCGACCCCGGAGCGTACCTCGACCGTCTCGCCGAGCGCGTTGGAGGAGCACCCGTCTGGGTCGAGAAGATCCTCGAAGGCGCCGAAGACCTGCCAGCGGAGTGGGCGACCCTCGGCACCACCGGTTACGACGCGCTCGGCGACGTCGACCGGGTGCTCATCGACCCAGCAGGTCTGCCGACGCTCGCGAGGCTGACCGGAGGTGACACGAGTCGCGAGGCGTGGGACGACCTCGTCCACAGCACGAAGCGCGGCATCGCGGACGGCATCCTCGGCTCCGAGGTGCGTCGCCTCGCCCGTCTCGCGCCGGAGGTCCCGGACGCGGTCGACGCGATCGCGGAGCTGCTCACCGCCTTCCCCGTCTACCGCTCGTACCTGCCGCTCGGCGACGAGCACCTCGACGCCGCGCTCGAAACGGCCGAGACGCGTCGACCAGAGCTCGGCGATGCGTTCGCCGCGCTCGCGCCTCGCCTTCGCGACCCCGGTGACGCGCTCGCCGTCCGGTTCCAGCAGACGTCCGGCATGGTCATGGCGAAGGGCGTCGAGGACACCGCCTTCTACCGCTTCACCGCGCTCACGTCCCTCACCGAGGTCGGAGGCGATCCGGCTGAGACCGACATCAGCGTGGCGGAGTTCCACCACCGCCAGGAGCGGCGGCAGACGGAGTGGCCGTTCTCGATGACGACGCTGAGCACCCACGACACGAAGCGGAGCGAGGATGTGCGCGCCCGCATCGACGCGCTGAGCGAGGTCGCGGATCGCTGGGCCGAGCACGCCGTCGCGCTGCACACGGCGAACGGGTTCCCCGACCGTCGGCTCGAACAGCTCGTGTGGCAGGCCGCGGTCGGTGCGTGGCCGATCGAGCGGGATCGGTTGCACGCCTACGTCGAGAAGGCGGCGCGCGAGGCCGGCGACTCGACCTCGTGGATCACGCCGGATCAGGCGTTCGAGACGGCGCTGCACGCGGCCGTCGACGGCATCTACGACAGCCGGCGAGCGAACGCAGCGATCGTCGACGCGGTCGCCGACGTCGAGGCGGCCGGCTGGTCGAACAGCCTCGTCGCGAAGGCGCTCCAGCTCACGATGCCCGGCGTTCCCGACGTCTACCAGGGCAGCGAGCTGTGGGACCGTTCACTGGTCGACCCCGACAACCGTCGGCCGGTCGACTTCGGTGAACGCCGAGCGGTGCTCGCCCGCATCGACGAGGGCTGGTTGCCGACGGTCGCCGCCGACGGGGCCGCGAAACTGCTCGTGACCACTCGACTCCTGCGGCTGCGACGGGACCACCCGGAGCGGTTCGTGGACTACAGCCCTCTGCGAGCGACCGGCCACGCGGCCGAGCACGTGGTCGGATTCTCTCGCGGCGGTGTCGTCACTGTCGCGACCCGGTTGCCGATCGGTCTCACCGCACGTGGAGGCTGGAAGCACACCACCGTGGCCCTGCCGAATGGTCGATGGATCGACGTGCTCAGCGGACGCGAGATCGACGGCGGCGAGGTCGAGGTCGGCGCGCTGCTCGAGCAGTACCCGGTCGCGGTGCTGACCCGGAGCAGCGCAGACGACGAGGACGACGACCGGACGAACGATGGGGAGACCGCGCGATGAGCGTCACGACCAGCCCCGCTGACGGCTTCCGGGTGTGGGCGCCGACACCGCAGGTGATCGAGCTCGTCCTCGACGGCGAACGGTTCACCATGCAGCGCGACGCCTCGGCCGACGGCTGGTGGGTGGCGCTCGACGGCGACACGCCCAGAGTCGCCGTCGTCGGAGCCGACTACGCGTACCTCGTCGACGGCGAAGGGCCCTACGCGGATCCGCGCTCGCGCCGGCAGCCCGACGGGGTGCACGGGCCGTCGCGGGTCGTCGAGTCGAGCCCCACCCCGTGCGACGGTACCGGTTGGCGCGGACGCCCGCTCATCGGCGCCGTGCTCTACGAACTGCACATCGGCACGTTCACCGAGGCGGCCACGTTCGACGGCGCGATCGAGCGGCTCGACGATCTCGTGGCCCTCGGCGTCGACGCCGTGGAGGTCTTGCCCGTCAACGCCTTCAACGGGGTCTGGAACTGGGGCTACGACGGCGTGTTCTGGTCGGCCGTGCACGAGGCGTACGGCGGGCCTGACGGCTACCGACGGTTCGTCCGGGCGTGTCACGACCGCGGTCTCGCCGTGATCCAGGACGTCGTCCACAACCACCTCGGCCCCTCCGGGAACGTCCTGCCACGATTCGGCCCGTACCTGTCGGACGGCGCTGGCAACACCTGGGGGAGCAGCCTCAACCTCGACGGGCCGGATTCCGACGAGGTCCGGCGCTTCATCGTCGACAGCGCGCTCATGTGGTTCGACGAGTACGGCGTCGACGGGTTGCGGCTCGACGCCGTGCACGCGCTGCGCGACACCCGCGCGGTGCATCTGCTCGAGGAGCTCGATGCCGCGGTCGACGCGCTCGCCGCTGATCTCGGACGGTCTCTGACGCTCATCGCGGAGTCGGACCTCAACGATCCGAAGCTCATCACCCCGCGTGGCCCTGGTGGTGCCGGTGGGTACGGTCTCGACGCGCAGTGGAGCGACGACTTCCACCATGCCCTGCACGTCGCGCTCACGGGTGAGGTGTCCGGGTACTACGCCGACTTCGCGCCGCTGACAGCACTCTCGAAGGTGATCGAGGAGGGCTTCTTCCACAACGGCACCTGGTCGAGCTTCCGGAAGCGACACCACGGCCGGCGCCTCGACCTCGAGCGGACACCGAGCTGGCGGCTCGTCGTGTCCGACCAGAACCACGATCAGATCGGGAACCGGGCGACGGGCGACCGCCTGGCTGCGACCCTGGACGACGGGCAGCTCGCGATCGCCGCGGCGGTGACCCTGCTCGGGCCGTTCACGCCGATGCTCTTCATGGGTGAGGAGTGGGCGGCGTCGACACCGTGGCAATTCTTCACCTCGCATCCCGAACCGGAGCTCGGCGAGGCGACCGCGAAGGGGCGGATCGCGGAGTTCGCGCGGATGGGCTGGAACGAGGCCGATGTGCCCGATCCGCAGGACCCGGAGACGTACCGACGGTCGATCCTCGACTGGTCGGAGCGCTCACGCGGCCGGCACGCGACGCTGCTCACCTGGTACCGACGGATGATCGAGCTGCGTCGAACGGTTGCGGCGTTCACCGATCCGGCGTTCGGCGACACGACGGCGATCGCCGACGAGGCCACGGGCTCGTTCGTCATGCGTCGTGGCTCGGCGGCGGTGGCGGTGAACTTCGGAACGGCGCCGGTCGACCTGTCGCTGCGCGTCGGCGACCTCCTCGACAGCTTCGGAGACGTCGCGACGACGGCATCGAGCCTGCGCCTCGGCCCCCACGCGGTGGCGATCCTGCACCTCTGACCGGGGGCGGTGCTGCGGCCGGCGCGGTGCGCTGGACCGCGCGCGGTTCACTGGCGCGAGCGCGCCCCTCCGGGGGCCCGCGCTCGCGCCAGTGACCCCGCGGCCAAGCCGCTTCCGCTGGTCTCGCGTCAGCGCATCGCGCTGGCGGCCCGGTCGGAAGGGGCTACGGCGTCGTGAACCAGACGGTCGTGTCGGCGGGGATCGTCGTGCCGTCGAACGGCCCGCTCGCGACGAGGACGGCAGACGAGGAGAGTGCCGACGGGACCGCCACGGCGGACGCGCCGGTGTTCGCGACGACGGTCACCGCACCGTTCGTGAGCGCGAGGATGTCCTCTGGCGCACCTTCGACCCACAGGACCGAACCGAGCCCGAGCCCGTGCTCACGTCGGAGCCGGAGCAGGGTGCGGTAGAGCTCGAGCGTCGAACCAGGGATGCCTGCCTGGGCGTCCCGCGAGTAGTCGTTCCAGTCGTCGGGCTGCGGGAGCCAGGCGGCACCCGTCGAGTTGAAGCCGTAGGCCGGGTGGCCGGCCTCCCACGGGATCGGTACGCGGCAGCCGTCGCGTCCATAGCGCTCGTGGTTCGTGCGGAACCAGGTCGGGTCCTGACGCGCGTCGTCGGGCAACTCGATGACCTCGGGCAGGCCGAGCTCCTCACCCTGGTACAGGTAGGCGCCGCCGGGCAGGCTGAGCATGAGTGCCGTCGCCGCACGCGCACGCTGCAGCCCGAGCGCGCGGTCGGGCTTGCCGACGCTGTTCGGCCCGATGCCGTGACCCTGCGGGTTGTCGGCCGTGAGCGCGAGACGTGAGGCGTGACGGACGACGTCGTGGTTGGAGAGCACCCACGTGCTCGGTGCACCGACGGCGGCGAACGCACGGAGCGAGTCGGCGATGACCGCGCGCAGCTCCGAAGCCTTCCACGGTGTCTCGAGGTAGGGGAAGTTGAACGCCTGCTGCATCTCGTCAGGACGCACCCAGAGCGCCATCTTGTCGAGGGGGTCGACCCACGCCTCGGCGCAGAGGACCCGGTCGCCGTCGTAGGCCTCGAGGACCTCGTGCCAGTCGCGGTAGATCTCGTGCACGCCGTCCTGGCCCCAGTACGGTGCCGTCTCGGGCCACGATTCCGGGCCCGTGCTGATCGCGGGCTCCAGCGTGACCCCCGCGGCGCCACCCATGCTGCCGCCCTCGACGGGCGGGGTGTAGTCGGGGAGGCCTTCAGCCTTGATCATGCCGTGGGCGACGTCGACGCGGAAGCCGTCGACGCCACGGTCGAGCCAGAAGCGCAGGATGTCGCGGAACTGCTCACGCACCCAGGGGTTGGTCCAGTCGAAGTCGGGCTGCGAGGAGTCGAAGATGTGCAGGTACCACTGACCGGGGGTGCCGTCGGCCTCGGTGATGCGCGTCCAGGCCGGGCCGCCGAAGACCGACTCCCAGTTGTTCGGAGCGATCTCGCCGTGCTCGCCCGTGCCGTCGCGGAACATGTACCGGGCGCGTTCGACGGAGCCAGGTCCTGCCGCGAGTGCCTCCTGGAACCAGCGGTGAGCGGTGGAGGAGTGGTTCGGGACGAGGTCGACGATGACGCGGATGCCGGCTGCGTGCGCGGCGGCTGTCATGGCGTCGAAGTCGGCGAGGGTGCCGAAGATCGGGTCGACGTCGCAGTAGTCGGCGACGTCGTAACCGGCGTCCTTCTGCGGGCTCGTCATGAAGGGGGAGAGCCAGATGGCGTCGATGCCGAGCTCCTGCAGGGCACCCAGCCGGGAGGTGATGCCCGGGAGGTCGCCGAGGCCGTCGCCGTTGGCGTCCGCGAAGGAGCGCGGGTAGATCTGGTAGATGACGGCGGAGCGCCACCACTCCGATCCAGGTGTTGATCCTCCCACTGGGGATGGCCGGTGAGCTGCGGTCGCCGAGGTCGTCGGGAGGGCGGAGTCCATGCCGCTACCCTAGGGCATCCCTGTCGACGACTGGAGTCCGGGCGCCTGCCGAGGCTGTTCCGGTGTGGTTGCCAGCGCGGTGCGCTGAGGCGAGCGCGGTGCATTCGTGCCAGCGCGGGTCTCCGGAGGGGCGCGCTCGCGCCGCTACCCCGCGGCGCCGGCGATCGGCTCCGGTTCGTGTGGGCGCACCGCGCTGCCACGATTCGCACCGGATTCCCGGGGTCTGCACGGCACGGGGTGCTTAGAGTGTGGGGATGGACAGCGAGACCGACGGCACGAACACCGCCCGCAGCACCGCGAAACGGGTCGGGAAGGCTGCCGGACGTGCAGCCGGCTCAGCCGCGCGCGCCACACGCGAGACGATCCGTCGGAACCCGACGGCGAACCGCGTCTACCGGACCGGTGTCGGCGTCGTCGGCGGCGGGACGGTCGCCCTCGGGGTCGTCCTCATCCCGTTGCCCGGTCCCGGTTCGCTCATCGCGGTCGGTGGGCTGGCGATGCTGGCGACCGAGTTCGAAGGTGCGAAACGCGCGAGCGCCAAAGCCAACGCCGCTGCGCGCAAGGGAGTCGCCATCGCGAAGGAACAGCGTGCGAAGCGTCAGGCGAAGAAGGCCGCGAAGGGGGCTGCACCTGTCGACTGAGTGCGTGCAGGCCGCCGCCAGCGCGATGCGCTGATCCGAGCGCTGGCGAATGGGCGTGACCGCTGGAGAACAGCGGCGGCCGCGGGGTGGCGGCGCGAGCGCGGCCCTCCGGAGGGGCGTGCTCGCCGCAGGAACCCGCGCTCGGTTCAGCGCACCGCGCTGGCACACCCCCAAGACGACGCGGCGTGGGCGGGGTGGGCGATGCGGCGGGATACGGTGGTGCGGTGGGGAAGACGTCGGGCGGGAAGCGGAAGAGGCCGGCGCAACCGCGACGCCCGAGCTCGACGACACGTCGGACATCGAGCGGATCCCGCGGGGCACCCCGGCCCCGAGCACGGGCGGTGGGGAACCGTCCACGCTCGAGGAATCGACGCGGCTCCCGAACCACCCGCCCACGCGCTCTCCGGTCCGGGTGGCTCATCGCCGCAGGTGCGGTCCTGATCGTCGGCCTGTCGGTCGTCGTCGCCGCGATCGCCTGGGGCCCCGACCTCACCAGCCGCGCCCAGGCACGCGACTCCGTGCTCGGCACAGCTCCTCACGCCGCCGTCGAAGGACCAGGCATCCCGGCAACACGGTCGGCAGGTCCTGCTCCCACGGCAATCACCGAGCGAGTCGACCGCGGCTGGGCCGCCGGCACCTCCACCCGCCTCGGCATCCCCGAACGGGCCATGCTCGCCTACGCCGGAGCCGCTCTCGCCACAGCCGAGTCGCAGCCGGGCTGCGGCATCGCGTGGAACACGCTCGCCGCGATCGGCAGTGTCGAGTCCGGCCACGCCACGATCTTCGGCGGCGCCCTCGATGCGAACGGTCGCGCGGCGCCACCCATCGTCGGTCCCGCCCTCACCGGCACCGAGTTCGACGCGATCAGCGACACCGACGGCGGAGCGTTCGACGGCGACGCCCGCTGGGACCGCGCGGTCGGCCCGTTGCAGTTCATCCCCTCCACCTGGAATCGGTGGGGTGCCGACGGGAACGGCGACGGCGTCGCGGATCCGCAGCAGATCGACGACGCCGCGCTCGCCGCAGCGAACTACCTCTGCCACGGCGGGCGCGACCTCCGGATCGAGCCGGATTGGGTCGCCGCGATCGGCTCCTACAACGGTGCGGCCTCGTATCTGGCGAAGATCGTTCACGCCGCAGACACGTTCGCGACGAATTGAGCCCGGACGTGTACGAAGCAGCCCTCCGGGGATGCTAGTCTCTACTGGTGCCATTTCCGCGTGAGCGAAGTGGTTCGCGCTCCGATAGCTCAGTGGTAGAGCACTTCCTTGGTAAGGAAGAGGTCGCGGGTTCAAGTCCCGCTCGGGGCTCGTTCTCTCCGTCACTGCTCTCGCCGGCATACGGAGAGACGTGGCAGGGTAGCTCAGTTGGTGAGAGCGCACGACTCATAATCGTGAGGTCGAGAGTTCGAATCTCTCTCCTGCTACTGCAAGGCCCGGGTCTCCGGGCCTTTTGCGTTTCTCGGCGATGTGCAGGTCTGAGACGTTGCGCAGTCTGAAGCGAGCACGGCGCGCGCATACTGGGCGCATGAGCGAAGCAGTGCCCCTCCCGCCTCCCGTGGTCCACGCCGTCGACGACGAGGCCATCGAGGCGTCGATCGTCGAGTTGCTCGACCAGCGCGCCGCGACCTCGTCCATCTGCCCCTCCGACGTCGCACGGGCCATCGGCGGGGAGGACTGGCGGCCGCTCATGGACGACATCCGCCGGGTCGCGCGTCGTCTCGTGCAGGAGGGTCGTGTGCGGGTCACGCAGGGTGCCGAGGTCGTCGATCCGGTCGACGCGCGCGGCCCGATCAGGATCCGGACCGCCCGGACCGATTGAGCACCTCGGCGAGTCCCACTCCACACGTCGCCGTGCGTCAGATCGAGTGCAGTGCGGCCGTCCCGGAACGGGATACTCAGCGGGCGATCGCGCGGATGCTGTTGTTGCGGGCGTCGTGGGTGAGCTCCGCGAGGCCGAGCGCTTCGAGCAGTGGTGGCAGGTACATGCCGAAACGGCCCCTGTACCCGTTGCGGAGGCCGTACCAGCCACCGACCGGGTTGTCCTCGGAGCGGCCCCACGCCTCGACGGTGCCGTCGGCGGCCGGTTTCTTCTCGTCTGCGGCACCGAGCGGCACCCAGTCGCCTTGCTCGAGCAGCCACGTGTGCAGGTCGTCGATGGCGCTCGCGTGGTACTTCAACGTCGTCGAACCGACCTGGCAGACGAGCGCCGGGGGCGTGGCCTCGTCGTCGCGGTACATCGTGTAGGCGGAACTGCCGGGCGCGGTCGTGAGCTGCCAGGGTGATTCCTTCGTGCCGGTTCCATCCACCATGATCGACTCCTCTGCGCTCGCTGTGACCGGGCCGGTCGAGCTGGTACCAGTATGGGCGTGACGGGGCCCTCCGCGGAGGCGATGTTCGTCGGATACCGGGAGGTTGCGGTGTGGCGCCCGGTTAGGCTTGTGGCATGACCATCGCCCTCATCCGTCACGGACAGACCGCCTGGAACTTCGAACGACGACTGCAGGGCACGACGGACATCCCGCTGAACGACACCGGTCGTGAGCAGGCGGCGACCGTGGCACCGCGCCTCACCGGCGATTGGGACGTCATCGTCTCCTCGCCCCTCGGCCGCGCACGTGAGACGGCGCAGATCGTCGCCGATGCCCTCGGACTGGAACTCGGCCCGGTCTACCCGGACGTCGTCGAGCGTCACTACGGTGACGCAGAGGGCGCGACAGCCGAGATCGTCCGCGAGAACTGGCCAGACCACGTGTACCCGAACCTCGAATCCGAGGAGTCGGTGATCGAACGCGGCCTGCGCGGCCTCGACGCGATCACGCGCGACTACCCCGGCCAGAACGTGCTCGTGGTCAGCCACGGCACGCTCATCCGACTCACCCTCAGCCACATCGCGGGCGAGGCGATCCCGCCACTCGAGAACTGCTCGATCTCCACGGTCGAACCGGGCGAGTCGGGCTGGACGGTCCTCGAATCCGGTGACTTCCGAACGACGCCGTCGCTCGAGAACGCGTTCAACGGCGCCGATGCTCGGTGAACGACGCAGCACTGCCTGAGCGCAAGCGCGGCGCCGCGAGCATCGCCTGGCTCATCGGCATCGGTCTCACGGCTGGATTCCTCTCCGGCCTGTTCGGCGTCGGCGGTGGCATCCTCATCGTCCCGGCCGTGGTGTTCCTGCTCGGCTTCGGTCAACGCATCGCCGCCGGAACCTCGCTCGCAGCGATCGTCCCGACGTCGCTCGTGGGCGTCGTCTCCTATGCCGTGCACGGCACGGTCGACTGGGTCTCGGCGATCCTGCTCGCCGTCGGAGCCATCGGTGGCGCTCAACTCGGCAGCTATCTGCTCGCCAAACTGCCGAAGCGGGCGCTGCAATGGGGCTTCATCGGATTCATCCTCGTGGTGGTCGTGTCGCTGTTCCTCGTCGTCCCGTCGCGCACCGCGGAGATCGACCTCTCGGTCGGCACGATCATCGGCCTCGTGGCCCTCGGGTTCGTGACCGGAGTGCTGTCCGGTCTGCTCGGAATCGGTGGCGGCGTGGTCGTCGTCCCGATGCTGATCCTGCTGTTCGGTGCGAGCGACCTCATCGCCAAGGGCACCTCCCTGCTCATGATGGTGCCCACCGCGATCTCCGGAACGATCGGCAACCTGCGGCGCGGCAACGTCGACCTCCGCGCGGCGGCCATCATCGGCATCGCCGCCTGCACGACCACCGCCCTCGGCGCGATCGTCGCATCGGTGGTGCCGCCGTTCGTCGGCAACCTCCTGTTCGCAGCGTTCCTCGTGGCGATCGCGATCCGGATGGTGCTGCAGGCACTCAAGCGTTCCTAGCCCGCGACGGCAGGTTACGACACCCCTGGTGCGGCCGTCCCGCGCGGCGCTAGCCTCACCCCGTGGGTGCCCGTCGCCGTGACGGGCCCGGACAGGGAGTGTGTCATGACCAGCCTCGACGACATCTTGGGAACGCTGCCGATCGGCGACATCGCGAAGAAGCTCGGCGTCGACAGTGCGACTGCGGAGGCAGCGGTCAAGCAGGCACTGCCGGCCCTCGTCGGAGGTCTCGCGGCCAACGCCAACGACGGCGGCGCCGACTCGATCACGAAAGCCGTCGAGAAGCACGGCTCCTCGCTCGTCGACGGGGGTGTCTCGCTCGACGACGTCGACACCGATGACGGCGAGAAGATCGTGAACAACGTCTTCGGTGCGAAGAAACCCGAGGTCGTCGCGGCGCTCAGTTCGTCGAAGCCCGCAGCCGCGGCAGGCGGGATCAGCCCGGAACTCATCGGCAAGGTCCTGCCGATCCTCGCGCCGATCGTCCTGAGCTTCCTCGCGAAGCAGTTCACGCCGAAGACGACCGGTGAGCCGACCGAGTCGAAGCCGACGGCACCGTCCGGAGGCGGCATCGGCGACCTGTTGGGCGGGCTGCTCGGCGGTGGATCCGGCTCCGGCTCCGGAGGCGGAGGCGGCCTGGGCGACCTCCTCGGTGGTCTCGGTGGTCTCCTCGGCGGCGGCAAGCGCTGACCGTCTGTCGCGTTCTCCGTCCACAACTCAGGCCAGCCGCGGCGAGACGCTGCGTCGCGGCGCAGCGTCTCGCGCGACACACCGCGGGCGGCCTGAGTTGTGAACGGGGAGGCAGGCTGCCGGAGCGCCGACGGCCGGCGGCGGGCTGACGGGTCGAGCGGGCTGACGGGTAGGGTGGACGTCGTGTCAGTGAACCCAGAACTGGCGGGCCGGGTCTTCCCGCCCGTCGCCCCGTACCTGGTCGGACGCGAGAAGATCCGCGAGTTCTCGCGGGCCGTCTTCGCGACGAACCCCATCAACCTCGACCCTGAGGCGGCTCGCGCTGCCGGCCACGCCGATGTGGTCGCGCCGCCGACGTTCGCCGTCGTCGTCCAGGAGCACACGCTCCAGCAGCTGCTCGCGGCTCCCGACGCCGGCATCGACTTCAGCCGCGTCGTCCACGGTGACCAGCGCTTCGTGCACCACCGGCCCATCGTCGCCGGCGACGAACTCACCGCGCAGCTCACCGTGGCCTCGGTGAAGTCGCTCGGCGGCCACTCGATGGTCACGTGCGAGTCGGTCATGACGGATGCCGCCGGTGAACCCGTGGTCACGGCGACGTCGACGCTCGTGGTGCGAGGAGACGAAGGATGAGCGACGTGCAGCAGACCCTCCCGCCCATGCCTGCAGTCGGCGACGTCGTCGCCGAGCGCACCGTCCAGCTGACCCGAGACTCCCTCGTGCGCTACGCGGGCGCCTCAGGCGACTTCAACCCGATCCACTACCGTGACGACGTCGCCGCATCCGTCGGCCTTCCCGGCGTGCTCGCCCACGGCATGCTGACGATGGGCATCGCAGCGCAGCCGGTCGTCGACTGGATCGGCGATCCCGGGCGCGTGCTCGACTACCAGGTCCGGTTCACCCGCCCCGTCGTCGTCGACCCGGAGACGGGCGCCGAACTGCAGATCGTCGCGAAGGCCGGCAAGCTCGATGAAGAGGCACGCACGGCCCGCATCGACCTGACCGTCACCTACGCCGACCAGACCGTGCTCGGCAAGGCGCAGCTGGTCGTCAGCTTCGCTTGACGCGCGGGATCATGAGCGGCGACCGCATCCGATTGAGTGACCACACGACCCTCGGGGTCGGTGGTGCCGCTGCGGCGTTCATCGACTGCACGAGCGAGAGCGAGCTCATCGCAGCGGTCCTCGACGTCTGGCGGTCGGAGGAACCGTGGCTGCTGCTCGGCGGTGGCTCGAACCTCCTCATCGGCGACGAGGACCTCGACGAGACCGTCCTCCACGTCGCGAACCGGGGCGTCGAGCGACTCGAAGCGGCGCCCGGCCGCGTGCGGCTGCGGGTGCAGGCGGGCGAGGGGTGGGACGACCTCGTCGCGTACACGGTCGAACACGGTTGGTCGGGTATCGAGGCACTGTCCGGTATCCCCGGGACCGTCGGTGCAGCGCCCGTGCAGAACATCGGCGCCTACGGTCAGGAGGTCGTCACCTCGCTCGTCGCGGTCGACCTGCTCGACGCTGCTTCGCACGACCTCGAGCGGGTGCCGGCCGCCGAGCTCGGTCTCGGTTACCGGACCTCGGTCTTGAAGCGCCATGGTGGTGGCCCGCCGGAGCGTGACGGTGTCGTCGTCGCGGTCATCATGGAGCTCGACGATGTCGGCGTCGACGGTCTGGCCTCGCCCATCGCGTTCCCGCAGCTCGCCTTCGCACTGGGAGTCGAGCTCGGCGAGCGCGTGCCGCTCGCCCAGGTGCGCACCACGGTGCTCGCGCTCCGTGCCTCGAAGGGGATGGTGCTCGACGCCGCAGACCCCGACACCGCGAGTGCCGGGTCGTTCTTCACCAACCCGATCGTCTCCGAGCATGTCGCGCGTGCGTTGCCCGGGGATGCGCCGTGGTGGCCGGTCGACCCCGCGCCCGACGATGACGCCGAGTACGTCTTCCCGCTCGGCGAGGTCGTGAACCCGCCGCGCCCGGTGCACCAGCCCCGTCTGGCGAAGCTCTCCGCGGCTTGGCTCATCGAGCGCGCCGGGATCCGTCGCGGGTACGCGCTCCCATCCTCGCGCGCTGCGATCTCCACGAAGCACACGCTCGCCCTGACCAACCGCGGGGGTGCGACCGCTGCCGAGATCGCCGAACTCGCGCGCTTCGTGCAGGCACGTGTCCACGCCGAGTTCGGGGTGCTGCTCCAGCCCGAACCCGTCGTCGTCGGCGTCACGATCTAGCGCCGAGCGTCGCCCCAGCAGGTGATCGACGCGAGAGCAGGACACTCCGCGCCGATCCGTCCTGCTGCCGCGCTGATCTCCTGATGCTGGGTTAGGAGGCGAACAGTCGCTGCAGTCGCTGGACGCCCTCGAGCAGCTGGTCGTCGCCGAGCGCGTAGCTGAACCGCAGGTAGCCGGACGGCCCGAACGCCTCACCCGGCACCGCCGCGACCTCTGCCTGGTCGAGCATGAGGTCGGCGAGTTCGAGCGAGGTCGTCGGCGTGACGCCGCCGAAGGTGCGGCCGAGGAGCGCCGACACGTCGGGGTACACGTAGAACGCGCCCTGCGGCGTCGGCGTCTGGAAGCCGTCGATCTTGTTGAGCTCGGCGACGATCACCTTCCGGCGGCGGTCGAACGCCTCCCGCATGGTCTCGGCGGCGTCCTGCGGACCGGTCAGCGCCGCGATCGCTGCACGCTGGGCGATGTTGTTGACGTTGCCGGACAGGTGCGACTGCAGGTTGCCGATGGCCTTGATCGCGTCGGCCGGGCCGACCGTCCATCCCACACGCCAACCCGTCATCGCGTACGTCTTCGCGACGCCGTTGACGAGGAGCGTCTGCTCGGCGAGCTCCGGAACAGCCTCGACGATGGACATGGCCTTGACGGCCTCGCCCGACTCGCCTGCGGAGTAGGTGAGGTTCTGGTAGATCTCGTCGCTGATGACCCAGATGCCGTGTTCGAGGGCCCACTCGCCGATCGCCTTCGTCTGCTCCGGCGAGTACACGGACCCGGTCGGGTTCGACGGAGACACGAAGAGGATGACCTTCGTGCGCGGGGTGCGCGCCGCCTCGAGCTGTTCGACGGTGACCTGGTAGTTCTGTGACGCGTCGGCGAAGACGTCGACCGCGACGCCGTCTGCGAGGGCGATGGCTTCTGGGTAGGTGGTCCAGAACGGCGTCGGCACGATGACCTCGTCGCCCGGGTTGAGGAGCACCTGGAAGGCCTCGTAGACCGACTGCTTGCCGCCGTTGGTGACGACGATGCGGCTGGGGTCCACCTCGAGTCCGGAGTCGCGGAGCGTCTTCTCGGCGATCGCGGCGCGGAGGTCGGGGAGCCCGGCGGCCGGCGTGTAGCGGTGCGCCTTGGGGTCGCGGGCTGCGACGAGGGCCGCCTCGACGATGTGCTCGGGGGTCGGGAAGTCGGGTTCACCGGCCGCATAGGAGATGACCGGTCGGCCCTGCGCCTGGAGGGCTTTCGCTTTCGCGTCGACCTTCAGGGTGGCGGATTCGGCGATCGCGGAGATCTTCGTGGACAGACGAGGCGATGAGGAGTGTTCAGGCACTCTCCGAGCGTACCGGCCGCGACACCTCCTCGACAGTCTGTGTCGGAGCCAGTGCAGCTTCCTTCCCGCGGCTGTGATCGATGGCGGCCGCCAGCCACACCACACCGACACCGATCGCCGCCGCGGCCACGATGGTCAGCTCGTCGCGGACGACACCCGACCATCCGGTGGAGCTCAGCCGCTCGTTCAGTGCCGGGACGAGCGCGAACGCGGCGAGGGGGAGGAGCGTCGGCCATGACCGTCCGCGCACGATCAACCAGGTGGCGGTGGCGGTGAACGCTCCGACCGTGGTCGGGAGCAGTGCGTAGACGAGCTGATCTGGCGTCGAAGCGCTGACGGTCGCCAATCCGGCCGCATGGACGCCGAGCCCTGCGACGATCACGGCGACGGCGATGACCCGTCGCGTGAGTGACGCGGGGGCGATCATCGCGCCCGCGACGAGGATGGCGGCGGCGACGAGGAACTGCAGGACGAGCGCGGTGATGACCTCGACAGCTTCGGCGGGCTGGATGACGGCGATGCTCAGCTGCGTGCGCATGAGCAGATACCCGCCGAGCAGGACGGCGACGAGGGAGGCGCCGTGCCGGCCGGACGCGCTCCAGAGCCGTGGTCGCGGTGCAATCGACTCGGTCGTCCTGGTCAGGGTTGCACTGTCAGTCATACGCCCGACTCTACGCGCGCGCACGGTCGGCTGCGCGAGGTGAGGCGCATCGTCGCCCGGAAGACGCTGGAGCGACGATGCGTCTCACGCACCACTCACGTGAGGTCGACGAGGTACCTCGTGTAGGCGGGAACCGTCAGGAAGGTCGGGAACTCCTCACGCAAGGCGACCTCACGGAACAGCTCGGCGGCGTCGTCGAAGCGGTCCTCGAGCGTGCGGGGCAGTGTGGCGAGCAACTCCGCGAGGATGCGCTCGACGCGTTCGCGGGTGATGCGCTCGCCGTCGTCGGTGGACACCTCCTGATGGATCCATTGCCACACTTGCGAACGGCTGATCTCCGCCGTCGCCGCATCCTCCATGAGCCCGTCGATCGCCGCCGCGCCGATGCCCCGAAGCCAGGAGTCCAGGTAGCGGACGGCGATCGACACGTTGTCACGGAGGCCGGTGTCGGTGACCGCACGACCGATGTGGACATCGAGGAGCTGCGCCGGGGTCACCGACACGTCCTCCCGCAGACGGTCCAGTTGGTTGGGGCGGTCGCCGAGCACCTCGTCGAACTCCGCCCGAGCCGTGGCGATGAGGTCCGGGTGCGCGACCCAGGTGCCGTCGAAGCCGTCACCGGCCTCGCGACGTTTGTCCGCCGACACCTTGTCGATCGCCCGTGCCGTGACCTCCGGGTCGCGACGGTTCGGGATGAACGCCGACATGCCGCCGATCGCGTGAGCGCCGCGTCGGTGGCAGGTCTGCACGAGCAACTCCGTGTACGCACGCATGAACGGGACCGTCATCGTGACCTCGCTGCGGTCGGGGAGCACGAAGCGCGCCCCACGGCCCCGGTAGTTCTTGATGATCGAGAAGATGTAGTCCCAACGGCCGGCGTTGAGCCCGGCGCAGTGGTCGCGCAGGACGTAGAGGATCTCCTCCATCTCGAAGGCCGCGGGAAGCGTCTCGATGAGGACCGTGGCCCGGATGGTGCCGTGCTCGAGGCCCAGGAACTCCTCGGTGAAGGTGAAGACGTCGTCCCAGAGTTTCGCCTCCTCGCTCGACTCCAGCTTCGCCAGGTAGAAGTACGGCCCGCGGCCACCGTCGATGAGTGCCTGCGCGTTGTGGAACACGTACAGGCCGTAGTCGACGAGGCTGCCGGAAGCCGCCATGCCGGCACCCGAGCGGTCGATGAAACGCAGGTGCTTCTCCACCAGATGCCACCCGCGTGGTCGCATCACGATCGTCGGCGTCTCCGCCGCGGTGACGCGGTACTCCTTGCCGGCCTCGTTCGTGAATGACAGCTCACCCCGGATCGCGTCCCGGAGCGACAGCTGCCCCTCGACGACGTTCCGCCAGGTGGGGCTCGTGGCGTCCTCCTGATCGGCCAGCCACACCTTCGCGCCGGAGTTCAGTGCGTTGATCGTCATCTTCGGATCGGTGGGTCCGGTGATCTCGACGCGGCGGTCCTCGAGGCCGGGACCGGCACCGGCCACCTTCCAGGACCTGTCGGCGCGGATCGCCGCGGTGTCGTCCCGGAAGCGCGGGTCGCGGCCGTTGCCGATCTCGAAACGACGCCGCATGCGGTCGGCGAGTCGATCGTGTCGGAGGCCGGCGAAGCGCTGGTGCAGCTCGGTGAGGAAGGCGAGGGCCTCTGGCGTCAGGACCTCGTCGTAGCGGTCGCCCAGACGGCCGAGGACCTCGATGGCCGGGCCGGTGCGCTGCATCGGCACGGGAGACGTGGTGGGAGTGGCTGGTGAGGCGAGCATGGTGTTCATGGTGGGACTCCGTTTCGAAGGAAGTGGTGAGGTGAGGTCGGCTGGTCGCCGAGCCTGCCGAGGTGCCCTTCGACAGGCTCAGGGACCGATCAGTGGAACTGTTGTTCCTCGGTCGAGCCGGCGAGGGCGAGGGTGGCGCTGCCGGGGTTGAGGGCGGTGGCGACCAGATCGAAGTAGCCGGTACCGACTTCCCTCTGGTGCTTGGTGGCGGTGTAGCCGCTGGCTTCTGACGCGAACTCGGCTTCCTGGAGCTCGACGTAGGCGCTCATCGCCCGCTCCCGGTAGTCGCTCGCGAGGGTGAACATCGAGTGGTTGAGGGCGTGGAAGCCTGCGAGGGTGATGAACTGGAACGCGTATCCCATGGCCGCCAGCTCGCGCTGGAACGACGCGATCTGCGCGTCGTCGAGGTGGGACTTCCAGTTGAAGGAGGGCGAGCAGTTGTAGGCGAGCTTCCTCCCCGGGAACCGTTCGTGGATGGCCTCGGCGAAGCGGCGTGCGAGGTCCAGGTCGGGCTCGGCCGACTCCACCCACAGCAGGTCGGCGTACTCGGCGTAGGCGAGCCCACGGGCGAGGACCGGACCGATGCCGTTCTCGACCTCGTAGAAGCCCTCCGGTGTGCGCGTGCCGTTCAGGAACGGCTGGTCACGCTCGTCGATGTCGCTCGTGAGCAAAGTGGCCGCGAGGGCGTCGGTGCGAGCGATGACGAGGGTCGGGACCCCGGCGACGTCTGCTGCGAGCCTGGCGGCGTTGAGCGTCCGGATGTGCTGGCTGGTGGGGACGAGGACCTTGCCGCCCATGTGGCCGCACTTCTTCTCCGAGGCCAACTGGTCCTCCCAGTGCACGCCGGCGGCGCCCGCCTGGATCATGCCCGACATGAGTTCGTAGGCGTTGAGCGGTCCGCCGAAGCCCGCCTCGGCGTCGGCGACGATGGGGGCGAGCCAGTCGATCCGCCTGTCGCCCGACTCGGGCAGCGAGGACGATTCGGCGAATTCGATCTGCTCCGTCCGCAGGAGGGCGTTGTTGATGCGTCGGACGACCGCGGGCACCGAGTTGGCCGGGTAGAGGCTCTGGTCGGGGTAGGTCTGCCCGGAGAGGTTCGCATCGGCCGCGACCTGCCAGCCGGAGAGGTAGATGGCCTTCAGCCCGGCGCGCACCTGCTGGACGGCCTGGTTGCCGGTGAGGGCGCCGAGTGCCGGCACCCACTCCTCGGTGTGGATGAGGTTCCACAGGTTCTCCGCGCCGCGGCGGGCGAGTGTCGGCTCCTCGCGGATGCCGCCACGGAGCCGGATGACGTCCTCGGCCGTGTAGTCGCGGCGGATGCCGTCCCAGCGGGGGTCGGTGTCCCACTCCTCCTGGAGTTCGGCCGCGGTCTGCGTCTGGTCTCCGGCTCGGAGGGGAGCGCGGCGTGCGGGTGGCTGGCTGTCTGCGGTGGTGGCGTCGTTGCTCACGATGGCTCCTGTTCGTCGGGAGTGCTGCTCGGTCGGTGCTGCTGTGGGAACGATCCTGCGCTCCTCAACCGCCGTCTCATCTGCATCCATGCGCAGAAATACCCCGGTTCTTCTGTTTGCCAGAAGAACCGCGCCGTGTGAGCATGGACCGCATGACCAGCACTGCCGCTGCTCCATCAACCGCCGCCGTCCCCTCCGAGGAGGTGGCGGCGCAGGCCGACGCGCTCGTCCTCGGTCGACGCATCCGCGAGGCGCGTGTCGCCGCCGGGTTCACCCTCGAGGAACTCGGGCGCGCGATCGATCGGGCACCGTCCCAGGCATCGGCGATCGAGAACGGCCACCGGGAACCGAGCCTCGCCATGCTGCGGACGATCGCCGCGGCCATCGGCACGACGGTCGACGAGCTGCTCCGCGATGAGGCTCCGAGTGAACGCGCCGCGCTCGAGATCGCCGTGGAGCGTGCGCAGCGAGGGCCGGTGTTCAGCGCACTCGGCATCGACCCGATCCGCGTCTCCAAAGGCACCGCCGACGAGACGCTCCGCACCGTGCTCGCGCTGCACGACGAAGTCGCCCGTCTCCACCGTGAACGCGCGGCGACGCCGGAGGAGGCCAGGCGGGCCAATGCGGTGCTCCGCGCCGACATGCGCGCCGCAGACAACTTCTTCCCCGAGCTGGAGACCATCGCCCGCGGGCTCCTCGACGCGGTCGGCTACACCGGCGGACCGGTGTCGCAGCAGACCGTCGCGGAGATGGCCCAGCACCTGGGCTTCTCGCTCCACTACGTCGGCGACCTCCCGCACTCCACGCGCTCGGTCACCGACCGCCGCAACGGCCGCATCTACCTGCCGACCGAGCAGTCCGCCTCCCGAGACTCGCGCTCGCCGATCCTCCAGGCCTTCGCGAGCCACCTCTGCGGGCACGCCGAGCCGAGAAACTACGCGGACTTTCTGCGCCAACGGGTCGAGACGAACTATCTGACGGCCGCGATCCTCCTGCCCGAACGCGACGCCGTCCGAGTGCTCGCCGAGGCGAAGAACCTCCGACGCATCTCGATGGAGGACCTCCGCGACGCGTTCGCCGTGTCGTACGAGACAGCGGCGCACCGTTTCACGAACCTCGCGACCAGGCACCTCGGCCTGCCGGTGCACTTCATGAAGGTGCACGAGTCCGGCACGATCATCAAGGCGTACGAGAACGACGGCGTGAGGTTCCCCTCCGACGCACTCGGTGCTGTGGAGGGATCGCTCGTCTGCCGGAACTGGACGGCGCGCTCGGTGTTCGACGTCGAGGACCGGTTCAGTCCGTGGTACCAGTACACCGACATGGCGACCGGGACGTTCTGGTGCACCTCCCGCATCGAGAAGGCGAAAGAGGGGGAGTACTCGGTGAGCGTCGGTGTGCCCTTCGCGCACGTGAAGTGGTTCCGAGGGCGGGAGACGCCGCACCGGGCCACGTCGAACTGTCCCGATGAGCGCTGCTGTCGGCGGGCATCGCCGGCGCTCGCCGAACGCTGGGAGGGGCAGGCCTGGCCGGCCGCGCGCACGCCCACGAGTCTCCTGGCGGCGCTGCCGACGGGGTCGTTCCCCGGTGTCGATTCGGTCGAGGTGTACGAGTTCCTGGAGGCTCACGCGCCTCTGGGATGACGTGGATGGGCGGTGAGGCGGATCGTCTTCCGGGATCCTCGGGCGACGATCCGCCTCACCGCCGCCGGATCAGCCGGCGAGGCGCGGGTAGTCGGTGTACCCCTCGGCGCCCGAGGCGTAGAAGGTCGCGGGGTTCGGGGTGTTCTCCTCGTGCTCGCCGGCCCACCGTTCGACGAGGTCGGGGTTCGCGATGGCGAGACGGCCGACGGCGACGGCGTCGGCGTGGGCGTCCTCGACGAGCGCGATGGCCTCCTCGCGCGTGGTCACGGTACCGAAGCCGCTGTTGATGACGAGCTTCCCGCCGAAGCGCTGGCGGAGGTCCTGCACGAGGGCGCTCGTCGGCTCGGCGTGGAGCACGCTGAGGTAGGCGAGACCGAGCGGCGCGAGGGCGTCGAGGAGCGCGTCGTACGTGGCGCGGACGTCGGCCTCGTCGGTCTCCGCCGTGTCGCCGGCGCCGTTCATCGGTGAGATGCGGATGCCCACGCGCGCAGCACCGACCTCGTCGGCCACGGCCGTCACGACCTCCGCGACGTAGGACGCACGTGCCTCCGGGCTCCCGCCGGCGCGGTCGTCGCGCTGGTTGGACGCTGGAGACAGGAACTGGTGGAGCAGGTAGCCGTTCGCGGCGTGCAGTTCCACGCCGTCGAGACCGGCGTCGATCGCGTTGCGGGCCGCCTGCACGAACTCGTCGCGGACGGTGTCGAGTTCCGGCGTCGTGAGGGCGTGCGGAACGGGGTACGGGAGCGCGCCCTCCGGCGTGCGGGCCTCGCCGACGATCGCGATCGCGCTGGGCGCGACGATGCGCTCGGTTCCGGTGATCGCGGTGTGCGAGACGCGGCCACCGTTCATGAGCTGCATGACGATGCGTCCGCCGGCGGCGTGCACCGCGTCCGCCACCCGGCGCCACCCTGCGGTCTGCTCGGGTGTCACGATGCCCGGCTGTCCGGGGTACGAGCGCGACTCGGCGCTCGGGTAGGTGCCCTCGGTGATGATCAGCCCGAGGCCGGCGCGCTGACGGTAGTGCTCCACCACGAGGTCGCCGGGGACGCCGTCGGCTCCGGAGCGCATCCGGGTGAGTGGCGCCATGACGACGCGGTTGCCGAGTTCGATGTCGCCGAGACGGACGGGGGAGAACAGATCCATGCGTTGGTGCCTTTCGTCGCTGCCCGGCGAGTGCGCACGGACTCAGGACGGAACGATGGACGCGATCTCGGTATTCCGATGATGCTTCTGAACCTTGCGCATCTGGTATCTCAGCCGCTAGTATCAGAGCGTGCTCATCGGGTTCCGTCCCCGCAGTCCCGTGGGTGCTCGCCGGTGCCGGCGCATCCGAGGGGGAGGTGCCGGCACCGGTCGATCCTCCAGATCTCCCTATCGCGCCCCTGACTGCGCCGGACAGCGCGGACTCATGGTTCGGACGTGTCGCTGCGAACCACCTCGGCGCTGCCACCGGTCGCCGACGGTTGCGAGGCTGCATCGAACCGCACGCCGCGCGGGTCGCTCGGCGACGCGCACAGGATCAGGAACCAGATCGTCCCCGCGATGGGGATCAGGGCGACGAGCTGCCACCACCCGCTCGAGTTGATGTCGTGCAGGCGACGGGCTGCGAGGGCAAGACCGGGGATGAGTGTGGCGAGCCCCCAGACGCCCAGGGCGATGTTCTGCACGCTGCCCGGGGCGCCGTCGGTGATGTCGCCGCTCCAGAATCCGGTCCAGCCGGGGCCGGCGACGCTTGCATCGATGCTGCGCCCGACGACGGCGATCGTCGTGACGACGACCGCGTTGGCGAGGAACCACCACCAGAACTCGGATCCGCTCGCGCGCCCGAGGAACAGGAAGTATCGCTTCCAGAATCGTGCGACGGCTTGCCACGGTGTCGCGGCGTACAGCGGTCGATCGTCGATGGGCTTGCGCGGTGAACTGGCACTCTCGGTCACGTTTCCCCCTCGTGGTCGGTCTTCCACCCAATCAGCTCAGCAGGCGGAGGGGAACCCGTGGCCGCGGGACCCGAGCGCGTTTTACAGAGGCTCGTCAGTGCCGTACACTGGTTGCAGGTAGTTGAAATCTGCCATGCTTTTTTGCGCCTGTTTTCATTCCTTCTGGGTGATGGCAGGTCGTCGAAGGTCGCGTGGATTTCGGCCCCTCCAGCGCTCCACGCGCTGAAGGGCGGTGGCTCAATTGGTAGAGCAGCGGTCTCCAAAACCGCAGGTTGCAGGTTCAAGTCCTGTCCGCCCTGCGAGTCGATGCATACGCATCGGCACACGAAAGGTGTAACGAGTGGCCCCGAAGAGTACCGACACGCCCGGTGAGGACGTCGTCGTCAAGGCGAAGGCGGACCGCGCTGAGCGGCGCGGTTTCTTCGCGGGCATCATCCTGTTCCTGAAGCAGGTGGTCGCCGAACTCAAGAAGGTCGTCACGCCGACGCGCAAGGAACTCCTCAGCTACACGGCTGTCGTGCTCGTCTTCGTCTGCATCATGATGGCGCTCGTCTACGGCATCGACCTGGTCTTCGCCTGGGTCGTCACGCTGGTGTTCGGCACCGCGAGCTAGTTCTCCGCGGTATCGGCGCCCGTCCGGCACCATCTGCATTCGGCTCCACAATCGAAGACGGCGACACGGTCGTCACGCGCCACGATCTGGCGCGGCGGAGCGGGTACCCCCGCGAACCGCACAACAGAAACGGAATGGAAATCAGTGTCTGAGCGAAACTCGAACGACGTCGACTGGGCAACCGCTGCCGAGCAGTCCTCGGAGGACGACGAGGCGCAGGAGGGCAACGTGCTCTCCGCCGACGAGCACTCCGTCGACCCCGCTGAGCACAACGCCGTCCACGTCGAAGAGACGGGCGACACCGAGGTCGACCTCGACGCCATGCTCGACGCGATGGCCGAGGCCGTCGACCCCGAAGCAGACAAGATCGTCGACGACGCCCTCGAGATCGACGAGGCCTCCGAGGTTGAAGCGGCTGCAGAAGCCATCGCCGAAGAAGAGGCCGAGCCGGTCGATGAAGAGGAAGACCCGTACGACGCCTTCCGCAAGGAGCTCCGCTTCCTGCCCGGCAAGTGGTACGTCATCCACTCCTACGCCGGATTCGAGCGCAAGGTGAAGGCCAACATCGAGCAGCGCAAGTCGACGCTCGAGGTCGCGGACTACATCTACCAGGTCGAGGTCCCCATGGAGGACGTCGTCGAGATCAAGAACGGCCAGCGCAAGATGGTGACGCGCGTCCGGATCCCCGGCTACGTGCTCGTCCGGATGGACCTCAACGAGGACAGCTGGTCGGTCGTCCGCCACACCCCCGGTGTCACGGGCTTCGTCGGCAACGCGCACAACCCGACGCCGCTCCGCTTCGAAGAGTCCTTCAACATGCTGAAGTCGCTCGTCGAGGTCAAGGAGACCGCACCCGCCAAGGGGACCGGCGCCAAGGGCAGTGCCACGCAGCAGCGTGTCATCCCGGCCGAGGTCGACTTCGAGATCGGCGAGACCATCACCATCAAGGAAGGCTCGTTCGCAGGCCTCCCCGGTTCCATCAGCGAGATCAAGCCCGAGAGCGGCAAGCTCACGGTCCTCGTCTCCCTGTTCGAGCGCGAGACCCCGGTCGAGCTCAGCTTCGACCAGGTCACCAAGCTCTAGCCCCGCAAGGGACTCCACAGTCCACCGCCGCCCGACGGGCGCGCGGGAGAGCACACATCATCCGATGGTGCTCGAACCCCAGAAGAAGGAAGAAACATGGCACCGAAGAAGAAGGTCACGGGTCTCATCAAGCTGCAGATCCAGGCCGGCGCCGCAAACCCTGCTCCCCCCATCGGCCCCGCCCTTGGTCAGCACGGCGTCAACATCATGGAGTTCTGCAAGGCGTACAACGCGGCCACCGAGTCGCAGCGCGGCAACGTCATCCCCGTCGAGATCACCGTCTACGAGGACCGTTCGTTCACCTTCATCCTGAAGACCCCGCCCGCAGCGGAGCTCATCAAGAAGGCCGCCGGCGTCGCCAAGGGCTCCGGTACCCCGCACACCGTCAAGGTCGCGAAGCTCACCAAGGAGCAGGTCCGTCAGATCGCTGAGCAGAAGGCTCCCGACCTGAACTCGAACGACATCGAGGCCGCCTCGAAGATCATCGCCGGCACCGCCCGCTCCATGGGCATCACGGTCGAGGGCTAACCCTCCACCGCTCGGGGCTCACGCCCTTCCCTAATCACTCGTGGCAGCGCCGGCCAGGCGCAGATGACCACATTTCTCATAGGAGAACGCACATGGCACAGAAGTCGAAGGCCTACCGGGCCGCAGCCGAGAAGATCGAGGCTGACAAGTTCTACACCCCCAACGAGGCAGTCGCCCTCGCCAAGGAGACCGGTTCCGCCAAGTTCAACAGCACCGTCGAGGTCGCCCTCAAGCTCGGTGTCGACCCGCGCAAGGCTGACCAGATGGTCCGCGGCACGGTCATCCTCCCGCACGGCACGGGCAAGACCGCCCGCGTCATCGTCTTCGCGACGGGCCCGGCAGCAGAGGCCGCGATCGCGGCCGGCGCTGACGAGGTCGGCGGCGACGAGCTCATCGCCAAGGTCGCCGAAGGCTACACCGCCTTCGACTCCGCGGTCTCGACGCCGGAGCTCATGGGCAAGGTCGGTCGTCTCGGTAAGGTCCTCGGTCCCCGTGGCCTCATGCCGAACCCCAAGACCGGCACCGTGACCCCCGACGTCGCGAAGGCTGTCTCCGACATCAAGGGCGGAAAGATCGAGTTCCGCGTCGACAAGCACTCCAACGTGCACTTCGTCGTCGGCAAGGCCTCGTTCGACGCCACGCAGCTCGAGGAGAACATCAACGCCGCGCTCGAGGAGATCCTCCGCCTCAAGCCGTCGTCCTCGAAGGGCCGTTACATCCAGAAGGGCGCCGTGTCCACCACGTTCGGCCCCGGCATCCCGCTGGACGTCAACTCCATCTAGGTTCACCGTCTGAAGGCCCGGTCGCGATTCGCGACCGGGCCTTCGTCGTCGTACGCGCAGTTCGGCGGGTCCGCGGTCGACCTCGTACGATGCAGGGATGGTCACCACACGCCCCGCCTCCGTCGACGACGCCGCGACGCTCGTCGGACTCGCCGCCGCCACCTTCGCCCTCGCCTGCCCGCCAGGCACGGCCCAGGAACACATCGATGCGTTCATCGCGGAGCACTTCACCCGTGAGCGGTTCGACGGCTACCTCGGCGACCAGGACCGCGCGATCACCCTCGTCATCGACGACGAGGGGACTCCGATCGGCTACACGATGCTCGTCTTCGGGCGGACCCAGGATGAGGACGTCCTCGCTGCGCTCACCCAGCCGCCGTCGGTCGAGCTCAGCAAGGTGTACGTGCTGCCGGCCGACCACGGTCGTGGCACCGCTAGGGCGCTCATGGCAGCGACGCTCGACGTCGTCCGCGAACGAGGGTCGGGCGCTGTCTGGCTCGGGGTGAACCAGCAGAACGCGAAGGCGATCCGTTTCTACGAGAAGAGCGGCTTCACGATCGTCGGACCGAAGGTGTTCCACGTCGGTCCGGAACGCCACGACGACTTCGTCATGGAACTGGTGTTCTGACGGTCAACCGTTGGCGACCTTGAGGACGATCTTGCCGCGTGAATGCCCACCCTCCAGGAGCCCGTGGGCCTGGTGCACGTCACACAGTTCGAAGATCTGGTCGACGAACACCCGGACATCGCCGGACTCCAGGAGCCGGCTGATCGTGTCGAGCGTCCCGCCGTCCGGTGCGACCGTGAACGTGGTCGCCCGAACACCGGCCGCTCGGGCGTCCTCCGCGAGTGTCGGCCACGACCCGGTCGGGGCGTTGATGATGAGTCCGCCGGGCCGGAGGACGCCGAACGAGCGCGTCCCGGTGTCGTCGACCGTGTTCCCGATGAGGTCGATCACGACGTCGACCTGCGGGACGACGTCCTCGAACCGCTCGGTCTCGTGGTCGATGGCCTGATGGGCGCCCAGCTCGTGGAGCCAGCTGAGGTTGCGGGCGGACCCCGTCGCATACACCTGGGCGCCGAAGTACGCGGCGAACTGCACGGCGAAGTGCCCGACGCCACCGCTGCCCGCGTGGATGAGGATGCGCTGACCCTCGTGGGCCTTCGCGACGTCGACGACCATGCCCCAGGCGGTCAGCGCGGCGAGCGGGACGCCGGCCGCCTCCACATGGGAGAGTGTGGTCGGCTTGCGCGTGAGGCTCAGTGACGAGACCGTGACGTACTCGGCGTAACTGCCGCCGGTCCGTGGGAAGGCGGTCATGCCGTACACCTCGTCGCCCGGGAGGAGCCCGGCGGCGGCGAAGGGCGACTGCACGACGATCCCGCTGAAGTCGAAGCCGAGCACCGCCGGCATGGAGTCGATCGCCGAGGAGACACCGCGTCCGGATCGGGTCTTCGCGTCGATGGGGTTCACACCGGCGGCGACCACCTTCACGAGGAACTCGGCCATGACCGGTTCCGGTGTGGGGACGGTGTCCATCCGGAACACCTCCGGGCTGCCGACCGCATCGATGACTGCGGCCCGCATGACCTCTGGTGCCGGCTTCACCGCGTCGGCGGTGGTGGCCAGTGACCAGGAGTGTCCGACTCCCTGACGCATCGGTGCTCCTTCGTGGTTCTTCCCCCCCCGGAGCTCCACGGATGGAGGTCTGCTCGGCTACGAGGGTCGCTCCGGTACGGGGTCCGGCTCTGCTCTCATCCAAGCTGTCCAATGAGTCGGGCCTGTTACGGCGGTGTCAATTGGATGATAACGATTCCCGCATTTCGGGGGACATCCACTGCCGCTCGCCGCGTGCCCTGTGCTCCTGCGGGAAGCCTCCGACGGGGGACACGCGGTGGCCGTGTGGCGCGGCGCCGGTCCGCTACAGTTGCGCCATGCGTGCACTGTTCGGAGTCATCAGGATCATCGCCGCAGGCGTCATCATCGCGGCCATCGTCGGCCAGTTCGTGCACAGCCTGTCCTACGACGTCCCGGCAGACTTCTTCGTCAACTTCTTCAGCTTCTTCACGATCCTCTCCAACGCCATCTCCGCCGTCGTCCTGCTCATCGGGGCCTGGTACTGCTTCCGGGTGCGGAAGGACCCGCGCTGGTACAACCTGGTGCTCGCGTGCGCCGTGACCTACATGGGCACGACCGGGGTCGTGTACAACCTGCTCCTGCGCAACATCTCGCTCGACCAGGCGTCCACGCTGCCGTGGTCCAACGAGATCCTCCATCTGATCGCACCGATCTACCTGGTGCTCGTCTGGATCATCACTCCCGGGAAGTCCCGCCTGGAATGGCGACAGCTGTGGGTGATCATCGCCTTCCCGCTCGTCTGGTCGGTGTACACGATGATCCGCGGAGCGGCCGTCGGCTGGTACCCGTACCCGTTCCTCAATCCTGCGCAGCCCGGCGGCTACGGTGCTGTCGCGGTGTACGTCATCGCCATCGCGGGCTTCATCGGGCTGATGGGATCCGTCGTCGTGTGGTTGAGCCGGACGAGGATCCTGCGCGGATGATCGTGGGCGACCCCTCCGAGACGGCCAGCCGGCGGTCCACGGCGCTGCTGTTCGCGGTCGTCGGCAGCGTCCTCGTCGTCGTCGCGACGGCCATGATCTGGGCTGCGCGGTTGAGTCTCGCGAAGAACAGCTACGTCAGCGGCCTCGGTGCCACCGGAGAGGTCACGGCGCCGGTCTTCAACGCGGCGCTGCTCATGGTGTCGCTCGGCGGACTCAGCATCGCGGTCGCGCTCCGTCGAGCCGGTCGGCCGGACGAGGGAGGGCCGCGGACGAGTCGTGCTCGACTCCTGCTCGTGCCGTGGCTCCTCATCGCGGCGTCGAGCCTCTGCTTCTTCGCGGCCTCGCAGGTCACGTGCACCTACGAGTGCCCGATCCCGGCGAGCCCCCGGTTCACCGTGCAGGACGCTGCGCACATCTCGTTCGCCGTCCTGGGTTTCGCGCTCGCCTGCCTCGCGATGATCGGCTCGGCCCTCGGCTCGCGGGTTGCGGCGGTGCGCAGCATGTCCTGGTTCGCCGGGGCGAGCGTCGCGATCGTCGCGGGTGCGGGAGGGCTCCTGTCGCTCGCTGAGGTCGGGCAGAGCGTCGGCAGCTGGCTGGAGTTCGCGGCGACGACGATCGCGCTGTTCTGGCTCGCCGGCTACGGCCTCGCGGAGTCGCTGTCGATCGGTTCACCGGCCGACCCGGCCAGACGACCGGTCGCCGCGAGGGGGCGTCAGGCCGACGCTTCGCCCGAGGCCGTCCTCGGCTGAGTCATCGCGTCGATCGCGTCCGCCGAGAGGGCGTCGCGAAGGACCATGATCGCCGCCCCGAGGACGCCCGCCTCCTCGCCAGCCGTCGAGGTCACGATGCCGAGGTGCCCCGTGGCGAGCGGCATGGATCGGCGGTAGACGACCTCGCGGACCCCCGCCAGGAGGTGTTCGCCGGCCCGCGCCACCGTCCCGCCGAGGACGACGAGGGACGGGTTGAGCAGGTTGACGACGACGCTCAGCACTTCGCCGATCTCACGACCCGCTTGGCGGGCGGCCTCGATCGCGGCGTGGTCGCCGGACCGGATGAGCGATGCGACGTCCCGGCTGCTCTGCGCCTCGACACCCTGCTCTCGCAGGGCTGCCGCGATCGCCGGACCGCTCGCGATGGCCTCGAGGTCGCGCTCGTCGTGGACCGGGCGCCGGGAGTCGCGTCCTGCCGGCACCTGCACGTGGCCGATGTCGCCGGCGGCGCCGAGCGCGCCCCGCTGCAGCTCGCCACCGGCGATGATGCCGGCGCCGATGCCCGTCGACACCTTCACGTAGACGAGGTCGTCGGTGTCCGGCCAGGAGAGCGCGTGCTCGCCGAGCGCGAGGAGGTTCACGTCGTTGTCGATGAACACGGGGACGTCGAGCGTCTGGCGGATGCAGGCGGGCACGTCGAACCGGTCCCACCCGGGCATGATGGGCGGGTTGGTCGGGCGGCCGGTCGAGTGTTCCACCGGGCCCGGGAGGCCGATCCCGACACCGACGACCGGGGGTGCGGTCGTCTGGGGGGAGGTCCACGCGCCGGGCTCGGCGAGCAGGGCGGTCGCGGTCTCGACCACCCAGCGCAAGACGGTCTCCGGGCCCTGCGCGATGTCGAGCTGGGACCGCGTGGAGGCGAGGATGGCACCCGCGAGGTCGGTGACGGCGACGGTGCCGTGCGTCGCGCCGAGGTCGACGGCGACCACGATCCGGGCGAGCGGGTTGAAGGCGATTCGAGCCGGCGGCCGTCCGCCGGAGGACGCGGCCTCACCGGCAGGCCGGAGGAGGCCTGCGGCGAGGAGGGCGTCGACCCGCAAGGAGACGGTGGAGCGGGCGAGCCCAGTGAGCGTGCACAGCTCGGACTTCGTCCGGGCGGTCCCGTTGCGGAAGAGCTGGAAGAGCTCGCCGGCGCCTGGTGAGGCGGGGGAGGTGGGGCGCTGCAGCTCGGTCATGGCGACAGTCAACCATCTCCGGTGACTTCTGTCGACTCTCGTCAGAAGTGGGAGGGGGCTGGAGCCTGCTGGCGGGCGGCGGGGTTGGTGCGGTGGTACAGCTCGTCGATGAGCGAGTTGGCGAGGCCGACGAGTTTCGCGATCTCCCGGTCGTCGCGGTCCACCCAGCGGCAGAGCGGCTCGTCGTCGACGGGGACGAAGTCCTTGTGCTCCTCCCACACCACGAGCGTCCGTTCGGCGCCGATCACGTACTGCTGCCACCAGACCTGCCGGAGGTAGTTGCGAGGGATCGAGCGCCAGGACTTCGTCGTGGTCTTGATCTCCGCGAGCACCACGGAGCCCTGCTCGGTGACGGCGATGCCATCGGGGGTCGCCAGGTGGCGATGTTCGACCTCGGCGCGGAACAGGGCCGAGGACGGGTTGATGCCGTGCGTTGCCGCCACCCAGCGTGCGATCTCGGGTTCGCGCGCTCGACCGTGATCGGTGAACGCGTTCCCCGAGAACCCCGTGCCGCCGAGTTTCGCGTCGGCGGCGCGCTGGATGGAGGCCGGCGTCGAGAGGGTCGCGACATCGGTGGCGGTGATCCCTCGCGAGCGGGCACGCAGCCACGAGATGCGGTCGCTGGAGTCGGCGACGATCCGGGACAGCAAGGCGGGGTTCACTCCTCCATTGTCCCGCACCCAGGCGAGTCCATCGGTATTGATCCGTCCCGGCAATTGACGGCGGACATACGACTTTTGTTTGACCACCGACAGAAGTCCGGCTAGCCTGGATTCCGCAGCAGCGGCTGCTTGACACCATCATCAGCGAGGAGCATCGTGTCGACTTCAGAACTTTCCGTCCAGCTCTACTCGGTTCGGGAGCCGCTGGCAGCGGACCGCGCCGCGGCCCTGCAGCGACTGACCGAGATCGGATTCCGCCAGGCCGAGCCCTTCGGTTTCGGCCCGGGCGTCAGCCTGCAGGACGTGCATGACGCAGGTCTCGCCACCCCGAGCGCCCACGCCAACTTCATCAAGGAGGGCACCGACGTGTCCGCCTACTTCGGCGCAGCGGCCGAGTCCGGCGTGCAGGTGCTCATCGACCCGGCCATCGCGGCCGAGCGGTGGGCGACCGCCGAGAGCGTCGCGGCGGTCGCCGACGACCTGAACGCGGCAGCAGCCGTCGCCGCCGGCCACGGCGTGCAGCTGGGCTACCACAACCACTGGTGGGAGCTCGAGGGCGACGTCGCAGGCACGAGCCCGCTCGAGCACCTCGCCTCGCTCACCGACCCGGCCGTCGTCTTCGAAGTCGACACCTACTGGGTCGAGGTCGGCGGACGACGTGCCGTCGACGTGCTCGCCACCCTCGGCGACCGCGTCCGCTTCATCCACGTCAAGGACGGGGACGCCTCTCGCGACACCCTGAAGCAGCTGCCGGCCGGCGCAGGCGTCGTCCCCGTGCTCGACATCATCGCGGCAGCACCGCAGGCGCTACGCGTCATCGAGTTCGACGCCTACGACGGCGACATCTTCGCGGGGCTCGAACAGAGCTTCGCGTACCTCACCACGAACGGAGTTCAGGCATGAGCAACACCACAGGTCCCATCGGCGTCGGCCTCATCGGCGCCGGAGTCATCAGCGACCAGTACCTCGGCAACATGGTCACCTTCCCCGACCTCGACGTCCGCTTCGTCGCGGACCTCGACCTCGACCGCGCGAAGGCGCAGGCTGAGAAGTACGGTGTCCCGGGCTCTGGAACCGTCGCCGAGCTGCTCGCCGACCCGACGATCGAGATCGTCGTGAACCTCACGATCCCCAAGGTCCACGTCGAGGTCGCGCTGCAGGTGCTCGCCGCCGGCAAGCACGTCTGGAGCGAGAAGCCCTTCGCCCTCGACCGTGAGAGCGGACAGGCCCTGCTCGATGCCGCGAACGCCGCGGGGCTCCGCGTCGCCACGGCTCCCGACACCTTCCTCGGCGCCGGCATCCAGTCCGCCCGCCGCCTCGTCGAGGCCGGTGGCATCGGCCAGCCGCTCACCGCGCTGACGCTCATGCAGAGCCCCGGCCCGGAGTCGTGGCACCCGAACCCCGACTTCCTGTTCCAGGAGGGCGCCGGCCCGCTGTTCGACATCGGACCGTACTACCTCACGGCCCTCGTCCAGCTGTTCGGGCCGGTCCGCAAGGTGACGGCGCTCAGCTCGAAGGCGTTCCCGACGCGCACGATCGGTTCCGGCCCGCGTGCCGGCGAATCGTTCGACGTGACCGTTCCCACGCACACGAGCGCGCTGCTGGAGTTCGAGAGCGGTCAGTCGGCCCAGGCCGTCTTCAGCTTCGACTCGAAGCTCGGCCGCACGCAGTTCGAGGTCGCGGGCTCCACCGGGACGCTCGTCGTCCCGGACCCCAACACCTTCGAGGGCGATCTGCTCGTCCACCGCGGCGGGGAGGCAGGCATCGAGACCATCCCGTCGACCGGCCCGACCGAGGGTCGTGGCACCGGTGTCGTCGAGCTCGCTCAGGCGATCCGCGCCGGTCGCCCCGAGCGGGCCTCGGGCGAACTGGCCTTCCATGTCCTCGACATCATGGTGTCGACCGCGGAGTCCGCCGCGGCCGGTGCACCGGTCGAGGTCCGGAGCACGGTCGAGCTCGCGCCTGCGCTGCCCGAGGGCTGGGACCCGAGCGACAAGACGTTCGGCGAATGACCGACGGCGCCCCTGGCGTCGCGGTCGTGGGCGGTGGCTTCATGGCCACCGTCCACAGCCGCGCGGCCCGAGCTGCCGGTGCACGGCTGCTCGGTGTCGTCGCGTCATCCCCTGAGCGCTCAGCCGCGGCTGCCGCAACGCTCGGCTTCGAGCGGGGCTACGACTCGTTCGACGAGCTCCTTGCGGACCCGGCGGTCGACGTCGTGCACGTGTGTACCCCGAACGCCCTCCACGCCGAGCAGGCCCTCGCGGTCATCGCCGCGGGCAAACACGTGATCTGCGAGAAGCCGCTCGCGACCGACGTCGACACCGCAGCCCGCCTCGTCGAGGCGGCGGAGGTCGCCGGGGTCACCGCAACGGTGCCGTTCGTCTACCGTTTCCACCCGCTCGTCCGGGAGGCACGCGCCCGCGTCGCCTCCGGCGAGCTGGGCGCGCTCCTGACCATCAGCGGTTCGTACCTCCAGGACTGGCTGCTGGCGCAGACCGACGACAACTGGCGCGTCGACTCCGCCGCAGGAGGGCGCTCGCGGGCCTTCGCCGACATCGGATCGCACCTCGTCGACCTCATCGAGTTCATCACCGGGACACGCATCACGGAGCTCAGCGGGGCGGTCCGCACCTTCTTCGCGGAGCGGGGGAACACCACCGCGATCACGACCGAGGATGCGGCAGCGGTCGTCATCCGCCTCGAGAGCGGTGCGATCGGCACCCTCCTCGTGTCGCAGGTCGCGCCAGGGCGGAAGAACCGTCTCCACATCGAGGTGGCGGGCACCGAGCTCAGCATCGGCTTCGACCAGGAGGCTCCCGAGACGCTGTGGCTCGGCAGGCGTTCGGGGACCCAGCTGCTCCCACGCGACGCCGACCAGTTGCACCCCGATGCAGCCCGGCTCTCCATCGTGCCGTCGGGGCACCCGATGGGGTACCAGGACGCCTTCAACGCGTTCGTGGCCGACAGTTACGCGGCGATGGCTGGTCAGTCGCCTGAGGGTCTGCCGGTCTTCGCCGACGGCCTCCGAGCGGCCCGGATCACCGAAGCGGTCCTCGACGCGGCGGCCGAGGGCGGCTGGGTCCGGATCGCGTCCCCCACCACAGAGAACAGGATCCCCGCATGACCGACCCGACCACGAGAACGTACGCCAGTCGCCTGCCCGTGACGTTGTTCACCGGTCAGTGGGCCGACCTCCCGTTCGAAGAGGTCGCACGCCTCGCCGCCTCCTGGGGCTACGACGGCCTCGAGATCGCTGCCTCGGGCGACCACCTGGACCTGAAGCGGGCCGACGAGGACGACGCGTACCTGCAGTCACGCCTCGACATCCTCGACCGACACGGTCTCGAGGTCTTCGCGATCTCGAACCACCTCACCGGCCAGGCCGTGTGCGACGACCCGATCGACTTCCGCCACCAGGCGATCGTGCGCGACTACACGTGGGGTGACGGAGACGCCGAGGGTGTGCGCCAGCGAGCCGCCGAGGACATGAAGCGGTCCGCCCGCGTCGCCCGCAAACTCGGCGTCGACACGGTGGTGGGCTTCACCGGCTCGAAGATCTGGCAGTACTCCGCGATGTTCCCGCCCGTGCCGGCGTCCGTGATCGACGCGGGCTACGAGGACTTCGCGAACCGCTGGAACCCGATCCTCGACGTGTTCGACGCAGAGGGCGTCCGATTCGCGCACGAGGTGCACCCGTCGGAGATCGCGTACGACTACTGGACGAGCGTGAAGACGCTCGAAGCCATCGACCGTCGTCCGGCGTTCGGTTTCAACTGGGACCCGTCGCACATGATGTGGCAGGGGGTCGACCCGATCGGGTTCATCGTCGACTTCGCCGATCGCATCTATCACGTGGACTGCAAGGACACACGGGTGCGTCCTGCGTCCGGTCGCTCCGGCATCGTCGGCTCGCACCTGCCGTGGGGCGACCCTCGTCGTGGGTGGGACTTCGTCTCCACCGGTCACGGCGACGTGCCCTGGGAGGACGCGTTCCGTGCGCTGTCGAGCATCGGCTACGCGGGACCCATCTCGATCGAGTGGGAGGACGCCGGCATGGACCGGCTGCACGGAGCCGAGGAGGCGGTCCGGTACATCCGCGACCTGCTCTGGAAGCTGCCAGAGCAGTCCTTCGACGCGGCCTTCAGCACGCAGTAGGGGGTGGGGCGTCTGCTCAGAGCGCCTTCGCGGCCGCGACGAGCACCTGGTTGAGCGTCGGCGCGCCCGTCGCCCGGAACACCTCGGTGCCGTCGTCGTTCGTGATGATGACCGTCGGGGTCGAGCGGACGCCGTCGGCTTCGGCCTCGTCCGCTCGGAAGGCGACGTCGCGCTCTTCGACCACCGCGCCGGCGACGAGGGCCGGTACCTCGGCGAGCACGGCTCGAGCCTGCATGCAGGGTGCGCAGAACGCGGAGGTGTACAGGGTGAGCTTCACACGGACCCCAACGCGCGCGGCCCGCTCGCCATTCCGTCCGTTCGGCCGTCTCAGGGTGAATGATCGCCCATTCGACGGTTTTCGGGGAGGGAATGCGGCAGGATGAGCGCATGAGAATCGCAGTGACGGGTGGCTCGGGCAAACTCGGACGAACGGTGGTCCGGCATCTGCGGGAGCACGGTCATCTGGTGGTCAACCTCGATCAGTCGGGGGAGCGTGGTCCGGGCTTCGTCCGGATCGACCTCCGCGACGCCGGGCAGGTGCTCGACGCCCTCACGGGGATCGACGAGCAGGCGCCGGACGGCTTCGACGCGGTCGTGCACCTCGGCGCGATCCCGGCGCCCGGACTCGCCCCCAACAGTGCGACCTTCCAGAACAACATCATCGGCACGTACAACGTGTTCAACGCTGCCATCAAGGCCGGCATCACGAACATCGTCACGGCGTCGAGCGAGACGGTCCTCGGACTGCCGTTCGACACCCCGCCGCCGTACATCCCGGTCGATGAGGACTACGCCGCGCGTCCCGAGTCCACGTACTCCCTGTCGAAGCACCTCGAGGAACAGCTCGCGATCGAGCTCACCCGCTGGCATCCGGGACTGAAGATCATCGCGCTGCGGTTCTCCAACGTCATGGACGAGGCCGACTACGAGGCGTTCCCCTCGTTCGACGCCGATGCGACGCTCCGCAAGTGGAACCTGTGGGGGTACATCGACGGCCGTGACGGCGCCGAGGCCGTGCGGCTCGCGCTCGAGCACCCGGCGACGGGCTTCGACCGCTTCATCATCGCCGCGGCCGACACCGTGATGTCCCGCGACAACACCGAGCTCGTGGCCGAGGTGTTCCCCGACGTCCCGGTGAACGGTGACATCGCCGGCAACGGAACGCTCCTGTCGATCGATCACGCGCGAACCGTCCTCGGCTTCGACCCGCAGCACTCCTGGCGCTGAGCCCGCTCGTCTCGACCCATCTCAGGAACGCTTCGGCGTGTCGCTGGAGCCGCTCCGGAATCCGCGGCGACACGCCGAGGTCGTCCTGAGTGAGGGAGGTGCGAGGGGCGGTCAGAGGCTTTCGTTGAGCTTGGCGAGCAGCTCGGCGAGACGACGCACCTCGTGCTCGTCCCAGGCGGCGAGCTGCTGGTAGAGCAGCGCTTGATCGCTGGCCCTCGTCGACTCCATGCGCCGGATGCCTTCGGGCGTCGCGATGACGAGACTGGCGCGTCCGTCCTCCGGGTCGGGGGTGCGCGCGAGCAGCCCGAGCCCTTCCAGTTGGTGGATGAGCCTCGAGACGGCGCTCTTGTCGGTCGCCAGCATCTCGGCCAGTGCGCCGGCGCGGATCGACCCGCTGCGGGTCACCATGCTGAGGAGCTTGTACCCGGCCGGTTGCAGCCCGGGGGAGATGCGTTCCGCGCGTTCGCGGATACCGTTCCGGATGCGGTTGATGAGGAGGCTGAACTGCTCCTCGACCGCGCCGATCGCGACGTCGTGCTCCGGGCGTTCCACGGCAGCGCCGTCCGCACCGAGAGACGTCTCGGTGCGGACGGCGGGCTGTGGTGCAGCTTCTGAGGACATCGTCTGCATTGTACGGCTGACTAGCGGCCGTGGCGGGGGAAGTGGGCCTCGGCGTCGGCGTCGAGCCTGACCTCGCCGTCCCGTCCGGTCTCACCGGCGGACTCGAGCCGCGGGTCGGCCTCCCCGCCGATCATGGCCTCGGCGACGTCGATGGCTCCGGTCGCGATGGAACGGGTCGGGGTCGAACCCGTCACGGTCGCGACGGCGCCGGTGGCTGCACCGACGAGAGCCGGTTCAGCGGCGGTCTGCTCGGCCATGCGCTCGACGGCGTTCTTCGAGCCGAGCTTCTTGTTCGGCAGGAAGACGACCGCGATGATCGTGAGGATGGCCAGCGGCGCGGCGACGAGGAAGATGTCGGCCACGGCGTCCCCGTAGACGGATTCGATGATCGTCCGCACGGATTCCGGCAGCGTGCTCACCTTCGGGATGGTGCCGCTCGACAGCTGCTCGGCGATCTTCGCTCCAGGCGCGCCGAGGGCCACGATCGCCGCCTGGAGGTCTGCCTGCCGGTCCGCCAGCATGTCGGCGACCTTCGTGGCGAGGACGGAACCCATGACGGAGACACCGATCGTGCCGCCGAGGCTGCGGAAGAAGGCCACGCCGGCACTCGCCGTGCCGAGCTGCTGCGGGAGGACGTCGTTCTGCACGACGAGCACCAGGTTCTGCATGACCATGCCGACGCCGGCGCCGAGGATGAACATGAACACCGAGACGAGCACGTAGTTCGTGTCGTAGTGGATGGTGCTCATGAGGAACAGCCCGGCGGTCAGGAGGATCGATCCGACGATGAGGTAGGGCTTCCAGTGGCCGAAGCGGGAGATGAACTGGCCGACGACGATGGAGGCGATCAGCAGACCGCCGATCATCGGCAGGGTGAGCAGGCCCGACTCGGTCGGCGTCGCGCCACGGGCGAGCTGCATGTACTGGCTGAGGAAGACCGAGGTGCCGAACATGGCCACACCGACGGAGATGCTCGCGATGACCGCGAGGGTGAACGTGCGGTTCTTGAAGAGCGTCATCGGGATGATGGGCTCCTTCACCTTCAGCTCGACGATGACGGCTGCGGCGAGCAGGAGGACGGACACGCCGACCATGACGAGCGTCGTGAAGCTGGCCCACTCGAACTGGCTCCCAGCCAGGGTGACCCAGATGAGCAGCAGGGAGACGCCACCGGCGATGAGGGCGGCGCCGAGGTAGTCGATCTTGACCTTGCCCACCGAGCGCTTCGGGAGGTGGAGCGTCTTCTGGAGCAGGAAGATCGCGATGATCGCGACGGGGACACCGACGAAGAAGTTCCAGCGCCAGCCGACGGAGTCGGTGAGGAGACCGCCGAAGAGCGGGCCACCGACGGTACCGACGGCCATGACGGCCCCGAACAGACCCATGTACCTGCCGCGCTCACGCGGGCTGATGATGTCGGCCATGATGATCTGGCTGAGCGCGGTGAGGCCGCCGGCGCCGAGACCCTGGACGACGCGGAACGCGATCAGCGTGCCGGTGTCCTGCGAGAACCCGGCGAGGGCGGAGCCCAGGACGAAGATCGCGAGGGACAGCTGGATGAGCAGCTTGCGGTTGAAGAGGTCGGCGAACTTGCCCCAGATGGGTGTGGAGACGGTGGTGGCGAGGAGTGTCGCCGTGACCACCCAGGTGAAGGCGGTCTGGTCGCCGTTCAGGTCGGAGATGATCCGGGGTAGCGAGGTGGAGACGACGGTACCGGCGAGGATCGACACGAACATGCCGAGGAGGAGGCCGGAGAGGGCCTCGAGCACCTGGCGGTGGGTCATGCCGTTGTCCGCGCGGGCGGGCGTGGCGGTGGGGGTGGTGGTTGACATGGGCTCCGCGATCGATGGTTGCGTTACATAGTTGATATGCGTCAACTATATGACAAGTAGTTGATTGGTGTCAACTAATCGAGCGGGCGCGGTATTCCCAACCGATGGCACCTCGACAGGCTCGGCGACCGGGCGCCGGTTCCTGCTTGGCCGGCCCCGGCCCCTGAGCCCGTCGACGGGTGCTCACCGGCCGTTCGTGACGTCCTTGAGCTTGCCGTTCTTGATGTGCAGGCGACGTTCGGCGCGTCGGGCGACGGCGGTGTCGTGGGTCACGATCACGACGGTGAGGCCGCGATCACGCCACAGGCCCTCGAGGAGATCCATGATCTCGTCGCGCGTCTCCTCGTCGAGGTTGCCGGTCGGTTCGTCGGCGAGGAGCACTTCCGGCTCCTTGACGAGTGCCCTGGCGATCGCGACGCGCTGCTGCTGGCCGCCCGAGAGTTCCGACGGCAGATGCGAACCGCGTTCCGCGAGCCCCACCGAGGCGAGCGCCGCGCGTGCCCGGGTCTGGCGCTCAGCCTGCGGAGTGCCGAGCGGGACGAGCGCCATCTCGACGTTCTCCTGCGCGGTCAGCGTCGGGATGAGGTTGAAGCCCTGGAAGACGAAGCCGATCTCCTTGGCGCGGATCTTGCCGAGCCGCGCCTCGCCGAGCTTCGACAGGTCGTCGGTGCCGAGGGAGATGCTGCCGCCGGTGGGCCGGTCGAGGGCTCCAAGCATCTGCAGCAGGGTCGACTTGCCGCCGCCCGTCGGCCCCTGGATGGCGACGAGTTGCCCGTCGGGGATGTCGAGGTCGACGCCGTCGAGGGCGTTGATCGTCCGCTTCGACTGGCGGTACTGCTTCGAGAGTCCGGTGATCGTGTACATGGGATGTCCTTCTGGATGGGATCGCGTGATGAGTGAGGGGGCCGTCGGGTGGCTGCAGGGGGAGTGCCGCCACCCGACGGGGTCTGCGGGCCCGGAATCGGGCTCTGGCTAGGCGACCGAGCGGAGCGCTTCGGCCGGACGCAGGCGGGAGGCGCGCCACCCGCCGATCGCACCGGCGAGGAGACCGCCGAGGATGGCGATGCCGACCGCGATCACGATGATCCAGACGGTGACGGGGGCCTGCAGCACGATGTCGGTCGTCGACGCGGCAGCCTGGGGTCCGCCGCCGAATCCGCCGGCCATGGCCGCGGCGCCGTCGGCGGCGCCCGATGCGGCGTCGGTCGAACCGCCACCGGGGCCCGCACCCTGGCCGCCGCCGAATCCGCCGCCGGCCGAGGTCGTCGACGCCGCGGCGCTGAGCGTCGGTGAGATCAGGTTGACCACGAGGATGCCGACGAGACCGACCGCGACACCCACCGCACCGCCGATCAGGGACTGCACGACGGACTCACCGGCCACTTGACCGACGATGCGCCTGTTGCTCCAGCCGATCGCCTTCAGGGTGCCGAACTCGCGGGTGCGGCGGGTGACGCCGGAGATCGTGAAGAGGATCGCGATGAGGAACGCCGCGGCCAGCACGATGAGCGACAGCCAGGTGCCGAGGTTCGACACGAGCGTGGACGCCGACGCGAGCGATCCGGAGACCGTGGACGCGAGGTCCTCCTGCGTGCTCACCGTCGCGTCGGGCAACGCGGTCTCGATGTCGGTCTGCACCTGGGCGATGTCGGTCGAGGAGGCAGCCTGGACGTACACGTTGCTGATCTGGCCGTCGAGTCCGGACAGCGTCTGGGCGACGTCGAGCGGGATGTAGACGTTGGACGCCGTCGTCGCATCGGCTCCGGAAGCGGCGACCGTGCCGACGATCGAGAACGTCGTGCCCGCGATGTCGATGGTGTCGCCCGTGGTGAGCCCGGCTTCGGTCGCGTACGACGCGTCGAGGACTGCGACGTCGGTTCCGGCGTCGTCTGCCGTCAGCGTGCGGCCGTCATCCAGGGTGACGGCGGAGAGCGGACCGACCGCGTCGCCGGCCGGGTCGAGACCGAGCACGGTGAACGAGTCGATTCCGAACGAGCTGCCACCGGCGCCGTCCGGACCGCCCTGCGGAGGGGTTCCGCCCGCAGCGGCTTCGCCACCCGTGCCGCCCGCAGCATCCCCTGAGCCCTGGTTCTGCGAGAAGTCGGGGAGTTCTCCCGTGAACGTCGTGTTCGACAGGGAGAGCGTCACCGCTGCAGCGGCGACGTTGTCGATCCCCGAGATGGTGTCGAGTGCGGTGGCGTCGAAGGTGGTCGTGCCGCGGCCCGCCGAGAGCGTCGCCTGGTTGACGGTCGTCGTCCCGTCGGTCGTCGTCCCGTCGCCGGATCCGAACGCGAAGTTCTGACCCGGTCCGCCCTCACCGTCGGTCGGCGCCGCAGCGGCCTCGCTCACGGTGATGTCGGTGCCGACGCCGTACACGGATTCGAGCACCGAGGCCTGAGCGCTCTTCACCCCGGCGGCGACGGAGTTGACGATGATGACCAGGGCGATGGCGAGGGCCATGCCGATGGCGATGATGACGGTCTGCTTGCGGCGACCGACGAGTTCTCTCCGGAGATAGGTTCCGAACATGTCTGTGTTCCTTCTGCTTCCTGCGTCTGTGCCCTGCGTGCGGATCCGCACCATGCGGGCGACCCGCACGGCGCGGGTGGCACGAGGCGACGGTAAGGAGTGTCGCTATGGCCGAGCCTCGGCGTTTCTATGAATCGCCCCAGCGACCCTGGCGTTCCGGAAAGCCTCAGGGCTCGCCGAGTTCGCTCATAGACAGCTCATAGGCATGAGGCGAATACTGATGCCGTGAACATCCAGAGCCAGGCGCCCGGCGCCGCACGAAGTGCCCTCAAGCGGGCGGACGGTAGCCCCGTGCGCGTCCTCGTCGTCGACGACGAGGCGACGCTCACCGACCTCCTGCAGATGGCTCTGCGCTACGAGGGCTGGGAGATCCGGACGGCCGCCGACGGTCGCGAGGCGCTCACCGTCGCCCGTGACTTCCGGCCCGACGCGATCGTCCTCGACATCATGTTGCCCGACCTCGACGGCATCCAGGTCCTCGGCCGCCTCCGGACCTCGGGCAGCGACGTCCCCGTGCTCTTCCTCACCGCCAAGGACTCGCTCGACGACCGCATCGCCGGTCTCACCGCCGGCGGCGACGACTACGTCACGAAGCCGTTCAGCCTCGAGGAGGTCGTCGCACGCCTCCGCGGCCTGATCCGCCGTTCCACGCTCCTCGCCGCCGACGAATCGGGTCCCGACATCGTCGTCGGAGACCTGGTGCTCAACGAGGACAGCCATGAGGTCTCGCGCGCCGGGGAGATGATCGAGCTCACCGCGACCGAATTCGAACTGCTGCGCTTCCTCATGCGCAACCCGCGGCGGGTCCTCAGCAAGGCACAGATCCTCGACCGGGTGTGGAGTTACGACTTCGGTGGGCGTGCGAGCGTCGTGGAGATCTACATCTCCTATCTGCGGAAGAAGATCGACGCCGGACGCGAGCCCATGATCCACACGGTGCGGGGCGCCGGCTACATGCTGAAGATCCCGACGGTGGGTCCGTGAGCACCAACACCCCCGCTCCACGATCCGGTGGCACCGCAGCCACAGCGTCCCGGCCCTCACGCGCGCCCTGGACACTGCGCAGGCGCCTCATGGTCGTCGTCGTCGGTCTCCTCGCGCTCGGCAGCCTCATCGTGGGTTTCGCGAGCGCGCTCAGCGTCGGCGGACTCCTCACCGAGGGCGTCGACCGGCAGCTGACGAAGGCCGCGGAGCGCGCGGTGGACTACGGCCCCGGGTCACAGCCCCTGCCCTCGCCCGGCACGTTCCCCGACGGCTACGACGACGACGGCTCGGGCCGCACGCCGCCGTCGTTCATCGGACTGCCCGGTCTCGGCCCGGGCTCGCTCGGCGCGATCATCGTCGGCAACACCGTCGTGCACGCTGGCTACCTCGATCCCGACGGAGGGACGGTGCCGTGCACCGCCAGTCAGGACGCGATCATCCTGACGGTCGCAGCCGACACGGATCCCACGACCGTCGACCTCGGCGAGGGACTCGGCGAGTACCGCGTCGTCGCGGTCACCGACGGGAGCGGGGCGACCCGCGTCGTCGGGCTTCCCCTGGACGAGGTGACGGCGACGGTCACCCAGCTCGTCACGCTCATCGCGATCATCAGCGTCGTCGTGCTCCTCCTCGCCGGGCTCGCCGCCTTCGCCATCGTGCGGTACTCGTTGCGTCCGCTCGACCGCGTCGTCGCCACCGCGTCCGTCGTGGCGGAGCTGCCGCTCGACCGCGGTGAGGTCGCGCTCGCCGTCCGCGTGCCGGAGTCCGACACCGACCCGCGCACCGAAGTCGGGCGGGTCGGTTCCGCCATCAACCGCATGCTCGGCCACGTGTCGTCGGCGCTCAACGCTCGCCAGGCGAGCGAGAACAAGGTGCGGCGCTTCGTCTCCGATGCGAGCCACGAACTGCGCACCCCGCTCGCCTCGATCGCCGGCTACTCCGAGCTCGCAGCACGCAACCCCGACGGCCTGCCCGACGACGTCACGCACTCGCTCGGCCGGATCCGCTCCGAGGCCGGACGCATGACGACGATCGTGGAGGACCTCCTGCTGCTCGCACGCCTCGACGAGGGACGCGAGCTCGCGAAACGGCCCGTCGACCTCACCGAGCTCGTCATCCACACGGTCGGCGACGCGCACGTCGCCGGACCCGACCACGTCTTCGAACTCGACTTCCCCGACGAACCGGTCGAAGTGACCGGGGACGGGTCCCGCCTCCAGCAGGTGATGGTGAACCTCCTCGCGAACGCCCGGACGCACACACCCGCCGGGACGACGGTGCGCACGGGGCTCGCCGTCGAGAGCCGCCCTGGTGGCGAGGTCGCCGTGTTGACTGTCGTCGACGACGGCCCCGGCATCGACCGGTCGTTGCAGCCCAACCTCTTCGAACGCTTCGTCCGCGGCGACGACTCGCGTTCGAGGGCGACCGGCAGCACCGGACTCGGTCTCGCGATCGTGCACGCCGTGGTGACCGCGCATCACGGCACCGTGAGCGTCGACAGCGCGCCGGGACGCACCGAGTTCCGCGTCGAGCTCCCGGCGATGACCGGCGGAGGCCCCACCTCGTCCACCACCGAACCGACCGTGGCGGAGGAGTCGCCAGCTGAGGAGCCCCTGACGACGGAGCCGTGACACCACCCGGCCGGGTAGCGTGGAGGCCATGTGGGTGAAGGTGTGCGGACTGTCCGAATCGACGAGCGTCGCTGCGGCGGTGGAGGCCGGCGTCGACGCCGTCGGCTTCGTGTTCGCTCCGGGATCGCCGCGGACCGTGGAGCCGGCGCTCGCCGCTTCGCTGATCGGCGACGTGCCCGAGTCCGTCCTCACCGTCGGTGTCTTCCGTCGCCAGTCGGTGGAGGAGGTGTCCCGCCTCGCCGGCGAGGCAGGCGTGCAGGCGGTGCAGCTGCACGGTGACGAGCCCGCCGACGTGTTCCACGAACTCCAGGCGATGGGTTGGAGGACGCTGCGGGCGACCTCTGCAGTGCACTACGCGTCGGAGAACGCCGCCCAACGCGCCGCGTTCGCGGAGGAGTTCCTGCTGCTCGACGCCCCCGACCCCGGCGCGGGCAAGACCTTCGACACGATCGCGCTCGTCGCGAACCCGCCCACCCGCGAGTGGATTCTCGCCGGTGGACTCACGCCGGACAACGTGCAGGGGCTCGTCGCCGAACTCTCGCCATGGGGAGTCGACGTCTCGAGCGGTGTCGAGTCCTCCCGTGGTGTGAAGTCGCCCGATCTGATCCGCGCGTTCGTCGCGGCGGCCCGGAGTGCACCGGTGGCCTGACCCGCCCCAGCGCTCGGGCACGGCGCATACACGGACGATATGCGCCGCTCCCTATGATGTGGGGCATGCGTGTGCTGATCGTCGAGGACGAACTCTTCCTCGCCGAGGCGATTCGGGACGGCCTGCGGCTGGAAGCGATCGCGGCCGACGTCGTCGGAGACGGCGCGGCCGCGCTCGAGCGCCTGTCGGTGAACGAGTACGACGTCGTGGTCCTCGACCGCGACCTTCCGGGGATCCACGGCGACGAGGTCGCGAGGCGGATCGTCGCCGATGAGCTGCCGACCCGGATCCTCATGCTCACGGCCGCCGATGAGCTCGACGACAAAGTGGAGGGCTTCGAAGCGGGAGCGGACGACTACCTGACGAAACCGTTCGCGCTCCGCGAGCTCGTGCTGCGCCTGCGGGCGCTCGGTCGTCGGCCGGCGGAGGGTGCCCCGCCCGTCGTGGAGTTCGCCGGGCTCCGACTCGACCCGTTCCGTCGTGAGGTGTTCCGAGGTGGGCGGTATGTCGCGCTCACGCGCAAACAGTTCGCCGTGCTCGAGGTGCTGCTCGCGGCGCGCGGAGGAGTGGTGAGTGCGGAGACGCTGCTCGAACGCGCCTGGGACGAGAACGCCGATCCGTTCACGAACGCCGTCCGCATCACGATCTCCTCGCTGCGGAAACGGCTCGGGCACCCTTGGATCATCCACACCGTGGCGGGCGTCGGCTACCGCGTCGACGAACCCGACGGAGCAGGGACCACGGGCGCATGAGCGCGCGACTCCGGCTGACGCTCAGCTATGCGGGTTTCCTCGTGGTGGCGGGGGTCGCCCTCATCGCGCTGCTCTTCTACATCATCCGGTTCGTGCCGGACGGCGACCTGTCGGGTGGGGGCCCCTTCGTCCCCAACCGTGGAGACCTGCTCGATGCGCTCTGGCCGAGGGTCTGGCAGGTGCTCGCGGTCCTCGCAGCGATCGGTGTGATCGGCGGCTGGTTCCTCGCCGGCCGGATGCTGCGACCGCTCGCGCGCATCAACGCGGTGGCGAACAGCATCGCCGCCGGCTCGCTCGACGAGCGCGTCCGCCTGGACGGTCCGATGGACGAGTTCCGGTCGCTTGCGGACACCGTCGACTCGATGCTCGATCGGCTGCAACGGTCGATCGAGGAGCAGCGACGGTTCGCCGCCAACGCCTCGCATGAACTGCGGACGCCCTATGCCATCGAACGCTCACTCCTCGACCTCGCGATCGCCGATCCCGGCGGGGTGGACGCCGGGCAGCTCATCGCCCGACTCGATGCCACGAACCGTCGGGGGATCGAGGTGGTCGAAGCGCTCCTGGCGCTCGCCTCCCTCGACGCCGGCCGGGCCATCCGTCGGCGCCCCGTCGACCTCGTGGAGCTGGTCGACGACTGCCTCGGGGAAGTGCGCGTACTGGCTGAGGAAGCGGGGGTGACCCTGATCCCGGCGCTCGAGGAGGGAGACCTCGACGGTGACGACCGATTGCTCCGTCAGCTCGTCTCGAACCTCGTCCTGAACGGCATCCGCCACAACCGGGACGTGGCGGGCACCGTGGGGGTGCGAACGCGCACCCTGCGCGACGGCGGCGTCGAACTCACCGTCACCAACACCGGCCCTGTCGTGCCGTCTGAACTGGTCACGAGACTGACCGAGCCGTTCTTCCGCGTCGCCGGGCGCGTCTCGGCCACCGGTGCGCGTCCGGGATCGGAGGGCAGCGGTCTCGGCCTCGCCCTGGCGGCGCGGATCGTCGACGTGCACGGTGCCCGGCTGCACATCGAGGCTCCTCCGAGCGGAGGGCTCGCGGTGCGCGTCCGGTTCGCAGCGCCGAGTACGGCGGTGGAGGCCACACGGCGCACCGGGTGATCGTGCGTCAGCCGGGCCCGAGCGCTGCGGACCCGACCGCATGGGGATATCGTCCCTGTCTCGAAAAACGGCGACGCCCGGGCAACGGGCCGCGCGGTGGACTGGACGGGTCGCGAACGGTTCGTGACGGCGATCCGGTGCCCGCGTGGTGCGGTCGGATCGCGATCCTCGAAAGGTCCCCCATGCCCACCTCGACCGCTCATGCCACTCCGGCCGTCCGCGCCCGGACGACTCCGCCACCGTCCCGCCGAGACCGAGGGCGAGCACGTCTGGTCGGCGTCCTGGCGATCGTCTGCATCCTCCTCGCCGGGGCGTTTGCGGCGGTGCTCCTGGCTCTCGACACGACGCGTGGACTCGGCGCCGCGTCGGGAGCCGGGTCGTCGATCCTCCCGCCGGCATCGGTGGGGCACGGACCGTTCGGCGTCGAGGACGGGTACATCGAGGAGGGGGACGGGGTGTCACCCTTCGCGGACGAGCTGCCGGCGCTCGCGAACCTCGACCCGGACCTGCGCGCCGCCATGCAGGCGGCGGCTGATGCTGCGACCGCGGACGGCGTGGAGTTCATCGTCACCAACGGTTGGCGGAGTGCCGACTATCAGCGTGCGCTGTTCGACGCCGCCGTCACCGAGTACGGCAGCACGGAGGCGGCCAGCGCGTATGTGGCGTCGCCTGAGCGGTCCAAGCACGTCACGGGCGAAGCTGTCGACATCGGACGGACCGATGCGAACAGCTGGTTGAGTCAGCATGGCAGCGACTACGGCCTGTGCCAGACGTATGCGAACGAGATGTGGCACTTCGAACTGTCGACGACGCCAGGGGGCGAGTGCCCGGCGATGCTCCGCGATGCGAGCGAGGGATGACGACGGGACGACCGGGTGGTTCGTCCGGTGATCCCACGGGAATGCCCCATTTCGCGCTACATTCGTCGGATAAAGCGGTCGATCGACCGCGATCACGACAAGGAGCGCCATCACCGTGTTCGAAACCATCCTCCTCGCGGCGAACGACAACCAGGGCTCGGGCATCGAGTTCATGAACGCGCCGAGCAACGTCTTCGGTGGCCTCATCGGCTACGCGCTGTTCGTCGCCTCGGTCTGGGGCATGTTCGTCAAGTCGGGGCGGTCCGGCTGGACCGCGATCATCCCGATCTACAACTGGTACGTCATCGTCAAGATCGCGGGCTTCCACGGGGCTGCGACGATCCTCTACTTCATCCCGATCGTGAACATCATCTTCGGCTGGTTCGTCGGCTGGAACATCGGCAAGCAGTACGACAAGAGCACGGTGTTCCGGATCTTCGGCCTCATCCTGTTCCAGCTCATCGGGTTCTTCATCCTGAGCTACGGCTCGGACCGCTACCGCGGTCAGCAGCTCGCGCGAGGATAGTCGCCGACTCGACTCCACCCCTGAGTCGCCCGGATGTGCGCGTTCTCTGCGGAGATCGGCGCGTATTCGGGCGACTCGTGGGCTTAACGCGAGGGCCAGGCCCAGGGCGGCGTCGAGAGGAGTCCCTGGCCGACGAGGGTGGTCTGGCCGAGCTCTTTGACGAGCTCGTGCTCGTGGGCCTCTCCATGATCGTGCAGGGCGTCGATCAGTCCGCGCGCATGCGAGACCACGAGGATCTGCGTGTCCTCCTTCGCGGCGAGGATCAGTCGTGCAAGGCGGGGCAGCAGATCGGTGTGGAGACTCGTCTCCGGTTCGTTCAGGATCATGAGCTCGGGCGGACGAGGAGTCAGGAGCGCTGCGATGAGCAGCAGGTAGCGCAGGGTGCCGTCGGAGAGTTCTCCGGCACCGAGTGGCCGGAGCATGCCGGGCTGGCGGAGCTCGATGCGGAAGACGCCGTCGTCCTCCCGCACCCGCAGCTCGCTGCCGGGGAAGGCGTCGTCGATCGCCGTGTCCAAGCGATCCCGGCCGCCGGACTCGATGATGGTTTCGAGGGCCGCGGCGAGGTCGGTACCCGTGTGGCCGAGGACAGGGGTGCGGGTGCCGACCTGCGGGGAGCGCACCGGCGCTGTCGGATCCGTCCGGAAGTGGTCGTAGAACCGCCAACCGCGCACCTGGCCGCGCACGCGCAGCACCTCGGGTGTCGCGTCGGCGTCGGAGAACTCCGTCAGGATGCTCTCGTGCTCGGCGAGTGCCCGCCCGATGCTGCGCCAGTCGCCGTCTCGTACCCGCACGCCCGGCCCACTGCGGTCGACGAGGAGCGTGCTCGGCTTCGCGAGGGCTCCCGCGAAGATCTGTTCCCGCTTGATGGCCGGATCGTTGCCGAACAGGGTGCCGCCCTCGAGCGAACGGCCGAGGTCGAGGAGGTAGCCGAGCGAGTCGGTCGCGAAGCCGAGCTGCAGGCTGATCGGCGCGCTGCGGACAGTGCCCTGGACCGGCACGGATCCGTCGCGCATCGCCCTGCTGATCGTCTCCGGTCCGGCCCAGAGCGTCGAGGCGAGTCCGCCGTCGCGGGCGAGCGAGCCGACCACGTTGCCGTCGCCGGCACTCGCGAGCAGACGCAGCGCGCGGTAGAGATTCGACTTTCCGCTGCCGTTCGCGCCGGTCACGACATCGAGCCCGTGGAGCGGCACCACGAGGTCGCGGATGGATCGGAACCCGGAGATGGCGAGCGTCTGGAGCATGGGTCCCATCGTGCCTGGTGCCGCGGACATCGAGACAGGGTTCTTCGTCGATCCGGTTGAGAAACAAGGTAAGGCTAACCTAATGTATGAGGTATGCACGATCGTTCGACGCACCTCCACTGGCACGGCCAGGACGGCCCTCGACTCATCGCGGGTGATGCCGGCGACCTCCCCGCCATCCGCGGTCTCCTCGCGAGTCTTCCGTGCGACGCCTACGGACAGGTCTTCGTCGAGGTCTTCGGCCCGATCCAGGTCGAACGCCTCGATGCGCCTGGTGGGATGAACATCACCTGGCTGTGCCGCGACACCCGGCGCAGTGAGGAGCGCATCGGCGCCGGTGCCGCGAAGGGCGAGTCGCTCGTCAGGGCGATCGAGGCGTGGCTCGACGAGTGGGTGCGGGTAGATCCCGACGGTCGTTCCGACGCCATGCTCTGGATCGGCTGCCACGCGAACCCGAGGGTCAACCGCCTCTGCCAATCAATCGCCATCCCCTGACCCCCCAGCCCGCGAGGGGTCCCAAATGGTCAGTGCGCGCACACCCGCACTGGCCATTTGGGACCCCTCGCGGGTTGTGTTATCGTTGGGGAAACCAAAGACCGCCGGTTACTGGTGTGCGTGCAAGCGTCGCCAGTCGAAGGTTCTCATGAACGAGACGTCCTGCGCAGGTGTATGAAGATCTGATCGAGGCTCGCCTCTCCCCAGCTCCGTGCGCTTGCGCCGGAGCTTTTTTCATGTGCTGAACACTTCACTCCGGTGGTCGGTGCATGTGGCTTCCGCCGCGTGCATTCAAGATTCGAAAAGGAGTGGCCATGGCGAACAAGGAAGCCTCGGTTGCCGAACTCACGGAGAAGTTCCAGAGCTCGACTGCCGTTCTGCTGACCGAGTACCGCGGCCTCACTGTTGCTCAGCTCAAGACCCTGCGCAAGAGCATCAGTGCGGACGCAACCTACGCCGTGGTGAAGAACACGCTGACCAAGATTGCGGCGAACAACGCCGGCATCACGTCGTTCGACGACGAGCTCGCCGGTCCGTCCGCCATCGCATTCGTGCACGGTGACCCTGTCGCCGTTGCGAAGAGTCTCCGCGACTTCGCCAAGGCAAACCCTCTCCTCGTGGTCAAGGGCGGTTACTTCGACGGTAACCCGCTGACCGCTGATGAGGTTCGGAAGCTCGCCGACCTCGAGTCCCGTGAAGTGCTGCTGGCGAAGCTCGCCGGCGCCGTCAAGGCCTCGCTGTTCGGAGCTGCCTACCTCTTCAACGCACCGCTCTCGAAGGCCGTTCGCACGGTCGAGGCGCTGCGCGAGAAGCAGGAGTCCGCGGCCGAGTAATTCGGTTCCGCGAACAATCAACCCCGTACCTGTGCGCCGCGTAGTCGGGCACAGGGCATGAAACAAGGAGAACAATCATGGCAAAGCTGTCAAACGAAGAACTGATCAACGCGTTCAAGGAGCTCACGCTCATCGAGCTCAGCGAGTTCGTCAAGCTGTTCGAGGAGACCTTCGAGGTCACCGCTGCTGCTCCCGTCGCCGTTGCCGGCCCGGCTGCTGCCGGTGGCGCTGCTGCTGAAGAGGTTGAGGAGAAGTCCGACTTCGACGTCATCCTCGAGGCTGCTGGCGACAAGAAGATCCAGGTCATCAAGACGGTCCGCGAGCTCACCTCGCTCGGCCTCGGCGAGGCCAAGGCTCTCGTCGACGGCGCTCCGGCTGCCGTCCTCGAAGGCGCCAACAAGGAAGCCGCTGACAAGGCGAAGGAAGCCCTCGAGGCTGCCGGCGCCACCGTCACGCTCAAGTAGTCGGTCCCCTGCGGGGGACAACCACTGAGCCGATGCCCGACTCCGGTCGGACATCGCTGACGATCGCGGATTTCCTGAAGACGAGTGCTCCACGCACTCGGCAGAGACATCCGTGATCGGAGGGCATCGCCCCCGATTCGTTCGGGGGCGATGCCCTCCGTCCGTTTACCGCCAGCTGTTCCGTCAGCTCGCGATGCCCGGACCGAGAGTCCACTCCGCGGATGCTCTGCACCCCGTCGACGACGTTCGTCGACGGTTCACGCAGGCATCCGCATCGTCGACCGCGCACATCGTGCGCCTTCGTCGTGTGGTGCCCGAATCGGGAGAACCCACCACCATGAACACCACTGCACGATGGCGTGCCATCGCGGCCTGGATTCGAGCCGAGCTCGCGTCCGCCCTCACCGAACCGGAGCGGGCGACCGACGCCCACCCGCCGGATATCCGGTACAGCCAGTCATTCACCACTTGGATGCGCTGACCCGTCCGATCCATCCCCTCCGGTCTCCCCAACTCAGGAACGTCCCGGTGTGTCGCCCCGCGGCCCCGCTCGCTCACGGCGACACGCCGCAGGCTTCCTGAGTTGGGGAACAGGATGGGGGCGGGTGGATATGCATAGCTGGGCTATGTATACTGGTTGCATCATGACCGAGAACACCACGCACTCACCCCTGCACACGATCCTCGGCGACCTCATCACGGCGTCGCACCGCCTCACGCGCCTTGCCGCCCAGGCCACCGGATCCTCCGAATCCCCAGCCGTCTGGCGCACGCTCTCCGTGCTCACGACCCTCGGCCCGGTCCGCGTCGGCGAACTCGCCCGACAGAGCCGGGTCTCACAGCCGACGATGACGAAACTCGTCCAGAACCTCGACGAACGCGACTGGATCAAGCGCATCGCCGACGTCGACGACCACCGTGCCTGGCTCATCGCCATCGCCCCGAAGGGCACCGCGGCGCTCCTCGGCTGGCGCGACGAACTGACCGACGCCCTCGAACCGGCCTTCACCGACCTCGACGACGACGACCTCGCGGCCATCGCGCGCACCGTCGAGATCATCCAGGCCCGCGTCGCCGTCGAGACGGCCTCGGAGCTGTCGGCATGAGCGCCGACACCAGATCGCAGTCCGCCGCCCCGTCGACCGCTGCTGCGCACGGCCACGGCCACGGTGGGGGCTTCGGGAGCATCCTGCACCAGCCGAAGGCCGTCTGGGCCGTCGCCTTCGCGAGCGTCATCGCCTTCATGGGCATCGGCCTCGTCGACCCGATCCTCCCCGCCATCGCGGAGGACCTCCAGGCCACGCCCACGCAGGCGGAGATGCTCTTCACCAGCTATCTGCTCGTCACCGGTGTCGCCATGCTGTTCACGAGCTGGCTGTCGAGTCGCATCGGCGCCAAGCGCACGCTCCTCATCGGTCTCGCCCTCGTCGTCGTCTTCGCGCTGCTCGCCGGTCTGTCCGACTCGGTCGGCGCCGTCATCGGCTTCCGTGCCGGTTGGGGCCTCGGGAACGCGCTCTTCATCTCGACGGCGCTCGCGACCATCGTCGGTGCTGCCGCCGGTGGGCGGGCGAACGCGATCATCCTCTACGAGGCCGCGCTCGGGCTCGGCATCGCGATCGGGCCGCTGCTCGGCGGACTCCTCGGCGGCATCGGCTGGAAGTGGCCGTTCTTCGGGACCGCGACGCTCATGGCCGTCGGGTTCATCGCGATCGTCACGCTGCTGAAGACGGAGGGCCCCAAGCCCGCGCCGCTCAAGCTGTCGGCACCGTTCAAGGCGTTGACGATCCCGGCCCTCGGCATCCTCGCGGCCGCCGCGCTGTTCTACAACATCGGCTTCTTCACGCTGCTGGCCTACTCGCCATTCCCGCTCGGACTCGACGCCATGGGCCTCGGCTTCACCTTCTTCGGCTGGGGTGTCGCGCTCGCGATCACGAGCGTGTTCGTCGCTCCGCTGCTCACCGCTCGCATGCGACGCACCTCGGTGATCAAGCTCGTGCTGCCCCTGCTCGCGCTCGACCTCATCGCTGGCGGGCTGCTCGTCGCATCGACCGTCGGTCTGATCGTCTGCATCGTCGTCGGTGGTCTGCTCCTCGGTGTGATGAACACCGTGCTCACGGAGGCCGTCATGGAGGCGACCGACCTGCCGAGCAACGTCGCGTCGTCGGCGTACTCGTCGGTCCGGTTCCTCGGTGGTGCCATCGCGCCGCCGGCCGCTGCGGAGATCGCGAAGCTCATCTCGCCGGCGGCTCCGTACTACGTCGCCGCGGGGTCGCTCCTGATCGCGCTCCTCATCGTCGTGATCGGCCGGAAGCACCTCGCGCGGGTCGACGGCCCGGTCGAGAGCGAGCTCGACGAGGCCATCGCGCTGACGGCAGCCGACGCGTCGTAGGGTGATCATCTGGCCGTGAAGTAGCGGAACAGGTGTTTCTCTTGAATCGTGGCGACTCCGATCATCGCTCCTGCGAGCCCGCCAACCCACGTTGGACCGCATGCCGCCAGACCGACCATGACGACTTCCGAGTTGCCCTCACCGACGCCTCTGGCAATCAGGATGGTCAGGGACGCCGTCACGAACGCGAACGGCGCGCCCCAGATCACCGTCTCGACGGTGACGATGGCTGAGAGCGAATTCCGTGAGAGGCCTGCGTGCAGTGCGGCGGCGAGCGACAACCGGCGGATGCGAAGACCGATGAATCCGATCGCAGCACCCCCGAGCGTCGCAAGTGCGGCGGCGAACCGACTGGGCCGTCCGGCGAACAGCTCGTGACCGTCGAAGGCCGCGCCGCGCGTTGTGTTCAGCTGCGTTATCTCCGGTGGGTCTTCCATCGGCAGGCTCACGAGGATCGAGGTCAGCAGCGCACTCCGCACATCGCTCTGCGGCCAGCTGGTGACCCAGCACTCGTCGAACGGATCGCCGTCGACGGTCGGTGCGATCGCCGCATAGGCGAGACCGGGTCGGCGGCCGTCGTCCGGATACGTGAAGCTGCCACCGATTCGCACGGCGCCGGCTGCCGTCTGAATGAAGGTGCTTTCAGCCCCCAACGTCTCCTTTGCCTCGGGACCGAGGAGGACTCCGATGCCGTCGACGGTACCTCCGACCACATCGATGAATCCAGGAGTGACAGCATCGACCGGCAGCGGGGCGCTCGGGAGCACGATCGGGTTCAGTTTTCTGGTCGAGTCCCGCTTGGCTCCCGCCATATCGATTGCGGGCAACTCCGCGAGTGCATCACAGCGAGGGCCGTCGATGCTCCCCGGCGCCAACAGGACCGTCGTGGCTGCGCCGCTCCGCCGGAATTCCTGTCCGCGCTGCATCATCTGGCCGACCGAGATCATGTCCGCGCCGCCGGCCACCAGGGCAAGGGCGATCGCGGCGGAGGCGATGACGCCTGATCGAGCGGTTCCCGTCGCCGCATTCCTCCACGCCTCGCGGAGAATCGAAGATCTCCTCATGAGATCTCCAGCGATGGAGTCCCGACGGGATGTCCGAGGGTGATGTGGTCGGAACAGGCGGCGCGCGTGGCGGGGTCGTGCGTCGCCACGACGATGATCGTCTCCTCGGCGGCGATCGCAGGGATGGCTTGGTTGACCGTGGCGGCCGTTGCGCGGTCGAGCTGGGACGTTGGTTCGTCCACGAGGAGAAGGTCCGGTGCGGTCGCCATCCCTCGCGCGAGCATGAGCCGTTGGGCTTCTCCGCCCGAGAGCTCTCGAAAGGGCCGCGTCGAGCGTGCGCTCAAGCCGACGCGATCGAGCATCGCCACGGCGAGGCGATCCGCCTCATGAGGTGAATACCCGTGAGCCAAGTACGGCAAGGCGACATGGTCCTGGACCGACCGCCGGGGCGACCCATGCGGGTTCTGGAAGACCCAGGTCGTGCGCAGCCCCGTCGGGACGAGTACAACGCCGGCGGCCGGTGTGATCCACCCTGCGAGCAGTGCGAGGAACGTGCTCTTTCCGGAACCGGACGGACCGGTCAGGGAGTAGCTCCGACCAGGGACCAGGATCGTCGAGAGGTTCTCGAACAGCCAGGGACCGTCGTCGAATCGATGTCCGAGTCCGCTCAGCGTCACCGGCACGTCGAATCCGACTTCGGTTGCACCTCGACCTGTGCGGGCGGGGCCTCCGAATGGAAGAGCACGATCGTCTCGCCGAGACGCGACCCGAGGATGTCCACGGCGAAACCCCGTCCGTCGGAGACCACGCAGCCGGTCGTGCCATCGACCGAGAACAACGCGCTCGGCGGAACCACGGATACCGGGATCGGTTCCGTCAGCACGAGCTGCGCGTCGACGCGCCTCGGACCGGTCACCTCGCCAGGTGTGTCGGTGTGCATCTCCTCGACAACGTCTTCCGGAACCACCATCGATCCATCCTGTCCCACAGGCAGCCGCACTGAGCCCAGCACGATCTCCCGCGCACCCGGAGTGAGGTCGGACGGCAACTGTACGGGTGAGGTCACGGCCGAGGGCGCCTTGAACGTCGCCAATGATTCACCTCGTTGCACCTCCGATCCGATGGGTACGTCGCAGTGTTCGATGGTCGCGATCGCGGACGGGAGAAACACGATAGCGTCGGACGGGACCCGGTCAGCGCCGATCGACAAGCCGATCCCTGCGAACAGAGATCTCGCTGCGGCGAGCGTGCCCCTGCCGGCTACGCCATCGGTTTCCAAGGGATAGCCGAGGCGAGTGAACTCAGTCTGCAGGGCGCGCACATCGTCCCCGGTCGTGTCGAGCAGGACGTCTCGCCACAGGGGTACTTCTGTGGCGAGGGCGAGCGCAGGGGTGCCGTCGATCGACAGGGCCGTTTCCCCGGAGGACAGCGTCGCACCGACGCGACACGTGAAGGAGGTGACCCGCCCCGAGATCGGAGCGGTCAACGGAACATCGGTTGGGGTGTCGACAGAGATCTGCACGCTTCGAGCATCGTCGTAGACGTCGGTCCCGACGGGCACCGAGGAGATGTCGTCCGGCTCCCTGAGGTCAGGGGGAGGGAGCGTGAGCACTGATACGGATACCGCCGCTCCGACCGCGGCGGACATCGTCGCAATCAGCCAGATCCAGCTCAGCGTCCGGCGGGCGTCCCGGTCAGCCACCGAGCAGGCCGCGGGGATCGATCGTGCAGGTCGCCACAACCGCGGCGTCAGCGTCTCCCGTCGGAAGATCACCAGCCCGATAGTCCTTCAGGCCATAGCCGGAGCCGACGAGCCCTTCGCGTTTCAGGCAATCGACGATTGCCTGACCCAGATCCTCGTGATCTGGATTCGCTCGCATCTGGACGTAGAAATAGCTCAACGGGTACTCACCGGACCGCTCAGAACAGTCGGACGCAATCCTGTTCGCCTCGTCGTTCTCCATCGATACGGGCGGGAGATAGGCGGATCCGTCGAACTCGTAGCTGGTCAAGGTGATACCCGCGCTTGACAGGCACTCCTCATAGCGGGCGGTCATCTCTGCGTACTCACGATCAGAGACCACGCCGTCTGCAAGTGCATCCTTCACCTCCGCAGAATCCGTCGCATCCATCGCCTGTGCGATCTCCTCGGGCCAGGTTCCCGCCCCCGGTCGGGATTCGGTCTGTGCCGAGGGTCCGGACTCGGCGCACCCTGTGGAGACTGCGAGGACGATCAGTCCGAGGATCGCATGCGAACCGATCCGGGCCTTGTGACAACAGAACACGGGCAGAGCTATCGGACGTCGTAGTAGGCCGTGTTCCCGCCCAATGCACTTGCTGTCCGTGCGTTGGCCCACGTGCCAGGGCTGACCCACCCGGTCGTGGCACAGCCTGCGCCGCAGGCTGTCGCCTTGTGGACTCGAGCATCGTGCAGATAGTTCGAGTAGGTGTACAGGCCTGATACGCCGTAGTTCCACGAACCGCCCTCCGGAGGGGTGACGGCATGTGCCGCTGCACCTCCGCCGAGGACGAGCACGGCGGTGACAGTGGCACCGAGAAGGATGCTGCGGAGGTTCATCGTTGACTCCAAGGGATGTGGTTATCGTCGCGAGCCGCGACTGATCCCACATTAGACCACTGGGATATCACATGTGAAGACCGAATATTCGAGAAAATCGTAATGGGCTCGACCTTCGAGGCGACCCACGGCCTGACGGTCATCCGAGCGCTGCGCTGAGGGTGCTCCGCTCAGCCCGTGCGTCGATGGTTTGGGCCTCAGTCGACGGACTCGGGTCGCGTCGTCGACTGGCGGATGACGAGACGCGTCGGCCAGTGCACCTCGACCGCGGCACCGACGGCCGGGTCCGAGGCCGTGCCGCGCGCGCGGGGGCGATCCTCGAGCTCTTCGAGCAGGATCTCGACGGCCTGTGCGCCCTGGCCCCGAGGCTGCTGGTCGAAGGTCGTGAGGGCGAACATCTCGGCATAGGAGTGTCCGTCGATGCCGATGACCGACAGCTCCGCCGGCACCGCGATCCCGAGGCGGCGCGCGGCGATGATGACGCCGATCGCGACCTCGTCCGTGGAGGCGAACACCGCCGTCGGTCTGATGCGGGCGTCCCGCAGGAGTTGCGCCGCCGCCTCGTAACCGCCGGGAAGCGAGTGCACCGCGGGCAGCACGTGGACCGCGCTCGTCAGGCCGGCGTCCCCCATGGCGGCGAGGTAGCCTGCGAGCCGCCTGCCGTGGACCGTGTCGGTCTGCAGCTCGGCGTCGTGCCCGGTCACATGCGCGATCCGTGTGTGGCCGAGGGTGATCAGATGCTCCGTCGCCTCACGGCCGAGCGCCTGGTCGTCGATGTTGATCGAGTGGCCGCCGCGGATGTTGCCACCGATCGCGACGAGGGGGCGCCCGTTCGTGGTGAGGCGGGTCATCTCGTCCTGCGACGCCTCGATGCCGATCGAGATCATCGCGTCGAAGCGCTTGTTCGCGAGGTAGGAGTCGAGGATCCGGGCGCGCTCGGAGGCGTCCGGCGGGAGGTGGTACAGCGTGAGGTCGTAGCCCCTGGCGCGCAGGGCGCTCTCTGCGCCCTCGAGCACCTCGCCGAAGTACCAGCGGTTGAGGAACGAGGTCACGACTCCGATGGCGAGGGTGCGCCCGGTGGACAGGCTGGAGGCGATGGGGGAGGCGACGTAGCCGATGGTCGCTGCTGCCTGGACGACGCGCTCGCGGGTCTCTGCTGAGACGTACCCGCGGCCTGTCAGCGCGCGGGACGCGGTCGCTTTGGAGACGCCGGCGAGGGCCGCGACATCGCTGATGGCGCCGTTCATCCCTGCCTCCCTCCGTTGGGTAGCACCACCATAGCGAATCTGGAACGAACCTGGAACCAGCACGTATCCGACACGCATGACGGTGGAGTGACGATTCCGCGTCAGGACTGGGAAAAACTCGTGGGAGCGCTCTCACTGTCTATTTCGTTATGTTCTCGTGCTTGCGAAGTGGCGCGGCTTGCCGTACTTTGACGCATGGAAACGGTTCCGCATCATGACCGCTTCCGCACCAGAGCACCACCGGAACAGCCCGATCCTGAGGGGCTGTCCCCACCTGCAGCACTCAATGAGGAGGACACAGATGAGTTTCATTCGGACCCGCCGGACGGCCCTGCCGCTGGCCGTCCTGGCCGTCGCGGGCGTCGCGCTCACCGCCTGTTCGGGCGGTTCCGGCAGCAGCAGCTCCGACGACAAGACCGTCACCATCTACGGCACGATCGCCGACACGGAGGCGAAGCTGCTCGAGGAGAGCTGGGCCGACTTCGAGAAGGAGAGCGGCATCACGATCAAGTACGAGTCCTCCAAGGAGTTCGAGTCGCAGATCGGCATCCGCGCCCAGGGCGGCAACCCGCCCGACCTCGCGATCTTCCCGCAGCCCGGCCTGCTGGCCGACCTCGCGAAGCGCGACTACCTGAAGCCCGCACCTGACGGCGTCAAGGCCAACATCGAGAAGTACTGGTCGACGGACTGGGCCGCATACGGCACCGTCAACGACACCGTGTACGGTGCTCCGCTCATGGCGAGCGTCAAGGGCCTCGTCTGGTACCAGCCGGCGAAGTTCACGGAATGGGGCGTCGAGGTTCCCAAGACCTGGGACGAGCTCCTCACGCTGACGAAGACCATCCAGGAGAAGACCGGAACGGCACCCTGGTGCGCGGGCTTCGGCTCCGGCGACGCCTCCGGCTGGCCTGGAACCGACTGGGTCGAAGACCTCGTGCTCCGCCAGCAGGGCCCCGACGTCTACGACGACTGGGTGGCCAACAAGGTGAAGTTCACCGACCCGAAGATCAAGGAAGCCTTCGACTCGGTCGGCGAGATCCTCAAGAACCCGGACTACGTCAACGCCAGCTTCGGTGACGTGACGTCGATCAACTCGACCGAGTTCGGCGATGTCGCTCCGGCACTCGCGTCCGGTGCCTGCGCCCTGCACCACCAGGCGTCGTTCTTCTCCGGCTTCCTCGAGGACGCCGGCGCGACCGTCGCCCCCGACGGTGACGTGTGGGCCTTCGTGACCCCCGGCGTCAAGGAGGGCGAGACCGCCGTCACCGGTGGTGGCGAGATCGTCGGCGCGTTCAGCGACGACGAGAGCACCGTCAAGGTTCAGGAATACCTCTCGAGCCCGGAGTGGGCGAACAAGCGGGTCAAGCTCGGCGGCGTCATCTCCGCCAACAACGGCCTCGACCCGGCCAACGCCTCCACCCCGATCCTCAGCCAGGCGATCGAGATCCTGCAGGACAAGAACACCACGTTCCGCTTCGACGCGTCCGACCTGATGCCCGGTGCCGTCGGCGCCGGAACCTTCTGGAAGGGCATGGTCAACTGGATCAACGGCGACGAGACCGACCAGGTCCTGAAGGACATCGAAGCCGGTTGGCCCTCCAGCGAGTGATCGTGAGCCGTACCGACTGAGCTGAGCGCGGGAGCGCCGGAGGACCACCATCCTCCGGCGCTTCCGCCTCAGCTGTGTCGCCGGTCGTCCGGCACCCAGGGTCCACCGTCGTACTCGAAAGGCTAACTATGTCCGGTTTCCTCAACTGGCTGGGCGGACTGCCACCGCTCGCCCAGATCCCGATCGTCGTCATCGCCTTCGCGGCGGTGGTGGCGCTGTTGTTGTTCTTCGTGGACATCGCTCCACGCAAGGGGACGAAGTACACGGTCATCCGCCTCGCGTTCTGCGTCGTGGTCCCGACCGTCGTCGTCCTCTTCTTCGGCTCGTTCCTGTGGGCCGCCGCCGTCGCCGCCGTCCTCGGTGGCGTGCTCTTCCTCCTCGACTACCGGTCGAAGAAGGGCGTCGGCTACCTCGTCCAGCTCGTCGGCTTCCTCGCGCCGGCGTTCCTGCTCCTGCTCATCGGCCTCATCCTGCCGACGATCAGCACGACGATCGCCGCGTTCATGTCCGCCTCGGGCAAGAACTTCGTCGGTCTGAACAACTTCGTCTGGCTGTTCACGCAGCCGAGCGCCATCCGCACCATCGTGAACACCATCATCTGGGTGCTCCTCGTGCCGACGCTGTCGACGGCCTTCGGGCTGGCCTACGCCGTGTTCATCGACAAGTCTCGTGGCGAGAAGTACTTCAAGATCCTCGTGTTCATGCCGATGGCGATCTCCTTCGTGGGTGCGTCGATCATCTGGCGCTTCATCTACGCCTACCGTGAGGCGGGCGCCACCCAGATCGGTCTGCTCAACCAGATCGTCGTGTGGTTCGGTGGGACACCGGTGCAGTGGCTGCAGAACGAACCGTGGAACACGCTGTTCCTCATCGTCGTGCTCATCTGGGTGCAGACCGGTTTCGCGATGGTCGTGCTGTCCGCAGCCATCAAGGGCGTGCCCACCGAGCAGATCGAGGCCGCTGAACTCGACGGCACGAACGCCTGGCAGCGGTTCACGAACGTGATCGTCCCCGGCATCCGCTCCTCGCTCGTGGTCGTGGTCACGACGATCTCGATCGCGTCGCTCAAGGTGTTCGACATCGTCCGCACCATGACCGCCGGCAACAACGGCACCTCGGTCATCGCGAACGAGATGTACACCCAGTTCAAGAACTTCGAGAACGGGCGGAGTGCGGCGTTCGCCGTCATCCTGTTCATCCTCGTGCTGCCGATCGTCATCTACAACGCTCGGCAGATCAAGAAGCAGAGGGAGATCCGATGAGCGCCGTCACTCCGATCGAGCTACCGCTCGACGATGCAACGAAGCAACAACTCGAACAGGGCGAACGCGGGCTCGAAGGGGCGAGCAAGCGGACGAAGAAGCGGCTCACCAGTCGCGGGGCGACCATCGCTGCGGTGATCATCGCCGTGCTGTGGACCGTGCCGACCTTCGGTCTCTTCGTGTCCTCGTTCCGGCCCGAACAGCAGGTGAAGACCACCGGGTGGTGGACGATCTTCTCCGACTTCCAGGTCACCATGGACAACTACGTCCAGGTGCTGCAGTCGGGCAACTCGACGCTCAACCTGGCGGGTTCGTGGATCAACTCGATCGCCATCGCGGTCCCGGCGACCCTCATCCCGCTCGTCGTGGCGAGCCTCGCGGCGTACGCGTTCGCGTGGATCGACTTCCGTGGCAAGAACTTCCTGTTCATCATGGTGTTCGCACTGCAGGTCGTGCCGATCCAGATGGCCCTCGTCCCGCTGCTGTCCACGTTCTCCCGGGGACTGAACATCTTCGGACTCCAGGTGGGCGAGGGGCTGGACGCGAGCGGCACGTACGCGCAGGTGTGGATCGCGCACACGATGTTCGCGTTGCCCTTGGCGATCTTCCTGCTGCACAACTTCGTGGCGGAGATCCCGGCCGAGGTCATCGAGGCTGCCCGCGTCGACGGCGCGGGTCACGGGCAGATCTTCTTCCGCATCGTGCTCCCGCTGACCATGCCGGCGATCGCCTCCTTCGCGATCTTCCAGTTCCTGTGGGTGTGGAACGACCTCCTGGTCGCCCTCATCTTCGCGGACGGCGAGGTCGCACCGATCACGAAGCTGCTCGCTGAGATCACGGGTACCCGAGGGAACGAGTGGCACCTGCTCACCGCTGGCGCGTTCGTGTCGATCCTCGTGCCGCTCGTGGTGTTCTTCGCGCTGCAGCGGTACTTCGTCCGCGGCCTGCTGGCCGGTTCGACGAAGGGCTGATCGACAGCGTCGTCGATGGTGGATGCCCCGGGAGCCCAGGTTCCCGGGGCATCCGTGCGTATCTGTGTCTCCCTGTGTGCAGGTCCTTTTGCCCTAACTCAGGAACGTGTCGGCGTGTCGCGCGGACACCAGGCGGGGATGGACCGACACGCGTATGTGTTCCTGAGTTAGGGCAGGAGAAGGTTCTGCGTGACGGCGGCCCGGGCCAGCGGCAAGCGCTGCGCGGACGGCACCGAGGACCGCGTACCAGTCGTTCATGACCATGCGATATGTGAAACGAAGGACGCGGTAGCCGCGTATCGCCAGCTGGGTGTCTCGCCATCGATCCTCCTCGTGTGCGTCGCGGTTGTCGTGGAACTCTCTGCCATCCCACTCGATGACGAGCCAGCCGTCGATGACTTCATCCACCCTCCCGGCACCGGGAATCGTGACCTGATGGCAGCCGACGATTCCAGCCGATTCGAGTCGGATCCGGCCAATGCTCTCGAGGAAGCTGTGACAGCCCGATTCGAGTCGTGGAAGGCGAGCGATGGTGCCGGCCGGAAGAGCCCGGATCCACGAGATCAACGCGGGGGCGAACTCCCGCTCCACATGCGCGAACGAGTCCAGTACCGCGCCGGCCGCCTCCGGATGCTGGCACTCGACGAGGTGCTCGACCGCTTTGCGTCGCGGCTCGACGAGGAGCGGAAGGATGCTCCCGCGATCCGGGGTCACGACCGAATCGTCCCAGTGCAGCACCGCGTCGTCACGTTCGGATGCGGGTGGACGCCTCCGTCGGTCGTCCGATGCCCGCAACCGTGCGGCGTTGAGCGGCAGGGCGACATGAAGGCGTGAATCCGGCGGTGTGGCCCAGCCATACCAGGTGGCGGCCGAGACGCAGCTCAGCCGTCCGCCGATACGCACCGCTTGCACCAAGAGCTGTGGAGCGTCCGGTTCGGCATACCAACCACGCTTGACGCGGACGAGCGCCCCCGTCTCGACCGACAGGCGCAGCGTGTGCTTCGTGTGCCCGAGGACTCGCAACTGGTGCACGGTCGCGATGCCGTGCGCCGGTCGGAGGAATGTTGTCGCGCTGGTCATGGCTCGATCGTGGACGCCGTCGTCAGCGCTCGATCGTGGACATCCGAGTGTTGTGGAGAAGTCTCTCTCCTGGCCGACTGTGGAGCGCCTTGGACCTCCCGCCCTAACTCAGGAACCGCTCGGCGTGTCGCGTGGTTATCTCTGGCAGGGGGTCCGCCACGCCGAGGCGTTCCTGAGTTAGGGAAATGACCACGGGCGCGAGGAGGGAACGGGGCGGGAGCGACGGCGGTCGGGGATAGGGTGGCGACATGAGCATGCACGGTGGCGGGGGCGGAGGCGGGCCACGCGGTGGAGGCGGCGGCGGGCCACGCGGCGGCGGGCGCGTCAGCGGTGGAGACGCCGCAGCGCAGAAGGCCCTGAACGCAGAGGCGCCGAAGATCCCCGACCTCGGCAAGCGCATCGTCGCCCTGTTCGTCCCGTTCAAGGCGAAGATCATCCTGACGATGGTGCTCGTCGTCATCGGCGCAGCCCTCGCGGTGCTGCCGCCACTGCTCGTCAAGCAGGCGTTCGACGTCGGCCTCTTCCCGACCGACGGCGGCAGCCCGAACCTCCTCGCACTCGCCGAGATCGTCGGCGCCATGGTCGCCCTGTTCATCATCGCCGCGCTCCTCGGCGTCTGGCAGACCTACCTCACCGCAACGGTCGGCAACAGTGTCATGGGTGCGCTGCGCATCAAGCTGTTCTCGCAGCTGCAGGCGATGGAACTGAGCTTCTTCACGAGGACCAAGACCGGCATCATCCAGTCACGCCTGCAGAACGACGTCGGCGGTGTGGCGAACGTCCTCACCAACACGGTGTCGAGCGTTCTGGGGAACACCGTGACCGTGATCTCCGCCCTCGTCGCCATGCTCATCCTCAACTGGCAGCTCACGATCGTGGCACTCATCCTCATGCCGATCCTGGTGATCGCCCAGCGGCGCGTCGGACAGGTGCGGGCACGCATCGCCACGAAGACGCAGGAGTCGCTGTCGGAGATGACCGCGATCACACAGGAGGCGCTGAGCGTCTCCGGCGTGCTGCTCGCGAAGAGCTTCAACCGCCAGGACACCGAGGTCGAACGGTACAGCGCCGAGAACCGCACCCAGATCCGCCTGCAGGTCAGCCAGGCGATGAGCGGCCAGTGGTTCTTCGCGATGGTGAACATCTTCCTCTCGTCCATCCCCGCGATCGTGTACCTCGTCGCCGGCTACCTCATCACGGGCGGCGCGACCGACGTCACCGCCGGCGCGATCGTCGCGTTCACGACGATCCAGGCCCGGCTGCTGTTCCCGCTCATGGGGGTCATGCGGGTCGCGCTCGACCTGCAGACCTCCGGCGCCCTGTTCGCCCGCATCTTCGAGTACCTCGACCTCAAGCCGACCATCGCCGACCGTCCAGACGCGAAGCCGCTGCCGGGCAGCCCGCCGGAGATCCGGTTCGACGACGTCACCTTCCGGTACGCGGACGCGACACCCGAGTCCGCACCCACACTCGACGGCGTCTCCTTCACCATCGAACCCGGCCAGTTCGCGGCGTTCGTCGGGCCCTCAGGTGCCGGGAAGACGACCATCTCGTACCTCATCCCGCGCTTCCAGGAGGTGTCGGGCGGGCGGGTGACCGTCTCGGGAGCCGACGTCCGCGACGTCACGCAGGCGTCGCTCGTGTCCCGGATCGGCATCGTCAGCCAGGAGACCTACCTGTTCCACGCCACGATCGCCGAGAACCTGCGGTACGCGAAGCCCGAGGCGACCCTCGCCGAGCTCGAGGCCGCCTGCCGGGCGGCGAACATCCACGATTCCGTCATGCGGTTCGAGGACGGCTACGACACCATCGTCGGCGAGCGCGGCTATCGGATCTCCGGCGGGGAGAAGCAGCGCATCGCGATCGCCAGGGTGCTCCTGAAGGACCCCGAGGTGCTCATCCTGGACGAGGCGACGAGCGCGCTCGACACCATCTCCGAGCGCGTCGTCCAGCTCGCCCTCGACGATGCGACGCGTGGCCGGACGACGGTGTCGATCGCGCACCGTCTGTCGACGATCGTGCACGCCGACGTCATCTTCGTGCTCGACGGCGGCCGCATCGTCGAGCAGGGCACCCACCAGGAGCTGCTCGCGGCGAACGGTGTCTACGCGACGCTGTACGAGCAGCAGGCCGTCACCGTCTGAGTCTCCCGTGCAGCTCGTGAGTCGCGAGGCGTCACGGACGTTTCGGTCTCGTGAACTCCAGCTGTCCAACCATTGTGGGCTTGTGAACGGTGTGGCTAGAGTGACACCCATCGTGTCCCTCGCATGAGGGATAGGACTGCTGCAGTGCCGAGTAGGGGACTCATCGATGACCGCAGAACCGACCGCTCCACCCATTCCACCGGCGCCGTCGTCGAAGGCCCGCACCGCCGGACTCGGCCGGGGACGGTTCGGTCGGCCGGCGTTCAGCATCCAGTCGAAGCTGCTCGTGATGCTGCTGCTCGTCAGCGTGGGAGCGTCGGTCGTCACTGGCATCGTCGGGTACCTCTCCGGCAGTGAGTCCCTGCGGCAGGCCTCGTTCGAGCGCCTCACCGAACTGCGGGAGTCGCGCGCACGCGAGATCACGAACTACTACCAGCAGACCGCGGACTCGCTCGTCGTCTACACGCGCGGCACCACCGTCGTCGACGCGATGAACGGGTTCCACAACGCGTTCCACGAGTTGGAGGAGCAGCCGGTGGACCCTGCGAGGGCGACGAAGGTGGAGTCGTTCTACACCGACACCTTCGTCCCGGCGCTCGCCGAGCGGACGGGCGACGAGGCGGACCCGAAGGCGTTCATCCCGACGAACCCCGCGCAGACCTATCTCCAGTCGACGTACACGCCCACGGACCTCGACTACGACACCGCGATCACCGTTGACGACGCCGGAGACGGCAGCACGTGGTCCTCGGTCAATGCGGTCTACAACGACTACTTCCGCGAGATCATCAACCGCTTCGGCTACGAGGACGCGCTCCTCATCGACGACGAGGGAGACGTGGTCTACAGCGCGTTCAAGGGACCAGACCTCGGCACCAACGTGCTGACGGGGCCGTACAAGGGCGGCGTCCTCGAGAGCGGCTTCACCGCCGCCATGCGCTCCAACGCGGTCGACTACACGGCGATCACCGACTTCGAGCGCTACCAGCCCTCGCTCAACGTGCCCACGCAGTGGATCTTCTCGCCGGTCGGCCAGAACGGACAGATCGACGGCGTCATGGCACTGCAGGTGCCCATCGATCAGATCAACAGGATCATGACGAGCGACGGCGACTGGAAGCAGGACGGCCTCGGCGAGACCGGGGAGACGTACCTCGCCGGTCCGGACGAATTGATGCGGTCGAACTCCCGCCTCCTCATCGAGGACCCGAAGGCGTATCTGAAGCGGTCCGTCGCGGCCGGCACGCCGCCCCAGGATGCGCAGCGGGCGGTGGAGGTCGAGGGCACGATCGAGATCCAACCGGTCAGGACCGCATCGGTCGAGCGTGCGCTGGCGGGGGAGACCGGCACGCTCATCGGGCCCGGCTACCTCGGTGGTGAGAACCTCACCGCCTACACGCCACTCGACATCGACGGCCTGCAGTGGGTGCTCGTCGCCCGGATCGACGCGTCGGAGGCGTTCGCACCGGTCACCGACTTCACGCGGAACCTCATCATCTCGGTGCTCGCCATCATCGTGGTGGTCTCGCTGCTGTCGCTCGCCCTCGCCCAGGTGTTCGCACGACCCGTCCGGGCCCTCGTCGGTGCGGTGCGTCGGGTTGCCGGCGGCGACTACTCCACGGAGGTGCCGAACAACCGACGGGACGAGTTCGGCGATCTCGGCTCTGCGTTCAACGACATGAGCCGGAGCCTGCGTCTGAAGCAGGAGCTCATCGACGAACAACGCGCGGAGAACGAGAAGCTCCTCCTCACACTCATGCCGGCGTCGGTGGCGAAACGCTACAAGGACGGCGAAGAGACGATCTCCGAGGTGCACCAGGACGTGTCGGTCATCTTCGCGGACCTCGTGGGCTTCGACGACCTGACGAGAGGGCTCGACTCCGAGCGTGAGCTGGCCCTCCTCAACGACCTCGTCCGCAGCTTCGACGAGGCCGCCGAACGGCTCGGCATCGAGCAGGTGCGCACGCTGCGCGAGGGCTATCTGGCCAGTTGCGGGCTGATCGTGCCGCGCGTCGACAACGTCCGTCGCACGCTCGACTTCGCCCTCGAGATGCGGACGATCGTCGACCGCTTCAACGCCCAGCACAAGGCGAGCCTGACGCTCCGGGTCGGCGTCGACGCCGGTATCGTGACGAGCGGTCTCGTCGGCCGCACGAGTATGGCCTACGACATGTGGGGTGATGCCGTGAGTTTGGCCAACCGGGTGCAGTCGGTGTCCGGCCAGCCCGGCATCTTCGTCAGCGAACGCGTCCGCGACCGGATGCAGGACACCGTGACGTTCGAGCCGGCAGGGACGGTCGAGACCCGAGAGGGCGAACAGGCCGTGTGGCGCGTCGTCTCCGGGGCGAAGTCATGACCGAGGTCTGGCAGGAGCCGTGGTTCCCCTGGGCGCTCGGTCTGGCGATCGGCATCCCGGTCCTCCTCATCGTGCTCACGGAACTGCTCGGAACCCTCGTCCGGCGCCGCAGTGCCGCAGCGAAGCCCGTGCGCCTCATGCGCAACTACGTCGTGCCGGTCGGTGCGGTGTTCGGGCTCATCGTGCTCGCCACCGCCCGCTCAGACGATGCGACCTGGGTGCGCATCATCGGGACGCTCCTCGGGTTCCTCGTCATCCTGCTGATCCTGTCGGCCTTCAACGTCGCCCTGTTCAGCAACGCGGAGGAGGGCACGTGGCGGAGCCGGATCCCGTCGATCTTCGTCGACCTCGCGCGGCTCGCGCTCATCCTCGTCGGTCTCGCGATCCTGTTCTCGTGGGTGTGGGGTGCCGACATCGGCGGCCTCATCACCGCCCTCGGCGTCACGTCCATCGTCATCGGCCTCGCACTGCAGAACGCCGTCGGTGGGGTGATCTCGGGACTGCTGCTGCTGTTCGAGCAGCCGTTCAAACTGGGTGACTGGCTCGACACGGGCAGCGTGCGAGGCCGGGTCGTCGAGGTGAACTGGCGGGCGGTGCACCTCGACACCGGCAACGGCATCCAGATCGTCCCGAACGCCGCGCTCGCGACCTCGTCGTTCCGCAACCTCAGCCAGCCGGTGGGCGCGTACACGGCCAGTCTCGAGGTGAAGTTCTCCACCGACGACCCGCCCGACGACGTCCTGCGCCTGCTGCGCGATGTGGCGTCGGGTCTGCCCCTGCTCGAACCGGGCGACCGTCCGTCGGCGTCGTACCTCGGTGCCGCCGCCTACTCGGTGACGCTGCCCGTGACCGGCCCGTCCGCCTCGGACGCGGCCGTCGCGCTCTTCCGTTCCTGGCTCTGGTACGCGGCCCGTCGACGCGGTCTGGCCCTCGACGGCGACAACTCGGACCCGATCGCCACGCCGGAACGCCTGCGCGAGGCGATCGCCTCGATCGCGCCGACCTTGCACGCGAGAGAGACCGACTACGACGCCCTCGCCGCCTCCTGCACGCTCGAACGCTACGGTCCGGGGGAGACGGTCCAGCAGGCCGGCACCATCCCGGGCGCGATGCGTTTCCTCGTCGAGGGTGGCGTGCACCTCGCGGTGCCGACGAGCGACGGGCTGATCACCTTCCAACGCCTCGACGCCGGCGACTTCATCGGGCAGACCGCGCTCACGCGGGAGGTCGCGATGGCTGCGGCGATCGCCGACGGGACCACGCTGATCCTGCGCATGCCGCTCGCGACCATCGACGACCTGGTCCGGACGAAACCTCGGCTGGCCCAGGAGATCGGCGCCTCCATCGACAACAAGCACAAGCAGGCGCAGGCTGCGCTGGCCGAGGCTGGGGTCCTGCGCGGTACGATCGGCCGGTAGCCGGCGCGCCGGACGAACGAGAGCGAGACGCATGCCGATCCCCGGAGGACATCCCACGGCGCCCCGCGTCCCGCTCCGGCAGTCGACCGCGGATCGCATCCGAGCGGCCATCTACGACGGCACGCTGCAGCCCGGCGAGCTGCTCATCGATCAGGAGTTGCAGGACTGGCTCGGTGTCTCGCGGACGCCGGTCCGTGAAGCCTTGCACGAGCTCGAACGGGTGGGGCTCGTCGAGATGGCCCCGCAGCGCTACACCAGGGTCGCGCAGCCGAGGTCCGAGGATCGGACGGCTGTGCTGCAGACCGTGGGCGCCCTGGTCAGCGGTGTCGTGCGGGTGACCGTGCCCACCCTCGACGCCGGTCAGCGGGCCGAGCTCATCGCGTTCGTCGAGCACACCCTGGCGACCGTGGAGGCTCGCGACGCCGATGGGCACGGGCGGAGCGTCTGGGGACTCGTGGATCGATTCCTCGCGCACTGCCAGAACCCCATCCTCGTGCGCACCACGAAGGATGTGATCGGTGCCCTCATCTACCGGCTCTCGGTGACCCGATCGGGTGAGACGACCGCGTGGGATGATCTGGCGGTCGGGTATCCGCACCTCCGGACGGCCATCGCGAACGGTGACGCCGTGGCCGCCGAACTCGCGATCGAGCATGTGTTCCGGCTGCAGACGCCACTGAACTGACGCTCATTTCGCCGAAATCCGAGGAAACACTGCGCAGAACGCTGTTCACACCGCATTCCCAGGCAATAGTCTGCAGAGGACGCGGTCGTCGGTCGGATGACCGCGTTCCTGATGTTGCCGTTGTTCCTGCGAAAGCGAGATGAGTCCAGATGTCGTCCCCAGAGATCCCACCAGCACCCGTCCCCACCACCGCCGCCCAGTTGATCGCCGAGCTCGCCGGCACCTTCCTGCTCGTGTTCGGCCTCGTCGGCACGGCGACGTTCTCGGCGGCCTTCGGCGACGAGGTGTCGAACCCGCTGGGCGTCGGCTTCCTCGGCGTCGCGATCGCCCTCGGCCTCACCGTCACCATCGGCGCCTACGCGTTCGGTCCGATCTCCGGCGGCCACTTCAACCCCGCCGTCACGCTCGGCCTCGCTGCGGCGGGACGCTTCCCGTGGCGGGCGACCTGGACCTACATCGTCGCGCAGCTCGTTGGCGCCTTCCTCGGTGCGCTCGCGGTCTTCGGTCTCGCCTCGGGCGGCCCGGCCGGCTTCCTCGACGCGGCCGTCGCCGGCGGATTCGTCTCGAACGGTTTCGGCGAGCTCTCGCCCGGTGGCTTCGGACTCAGCTCCGCGATCGTCATCGAGGTCATCATCACCGCACTGTTCCTGTTCGTCATCCTCGGGGTCACGCACACCCGTGCGACGGCAGGCTTCGCACCGATCGCCATCGGTGGCACGCTGACCCTGCTCCTGCTCATCGCCATCCCGATCGACAACGCCTCGATCAACCCGGCACGCTCCATCGCGACGGCGATCTTCGGTGGCGGCGACTGGCTGGCGCAGGTGTGGGTGTTCATCGTGTTCCCGATCATCGGCGCCCTCATCGCCGGGTTCAGCTACAAGCTCCTGTTCGACGGCACGAAGCCCGTCGTGTCGAAGCCGGTCGCGAACCGCTGATCCCCTGATCGTCGTCATCCCGACGCGCCCCGCCCACCGCCCGGTGGACGGGGCGCGTCGTCGTTCTGCCCCGCGCACCCCGCGAACGCGGGCAACCCGCTTTGGGGGACGCGGATTGTTGGAAGACCGAGCAAGCTGGGAGTTCGAACGCCACATCCTTGGAGGGGCGATGACGATGACTGAAGCCGACGCCCCCGCGACCGCAGGGGGTTCTCCGCGGTACCCGGACGGTGGGGAGTCGAGCGGGCCACTGCCCCAGGCCGTCGCCTGGGAGCTCCTGCAGGAGGCGCTCGTGCAGGACTTCATCGACGACCTCCCGACGCCCGTTCGCACCGCGGAGCTCGCCGCACGGCTGCACGTGAGCCGCGCTTCGCTCATGACGAACATCCGCCGGGGCAACGTCATCGCGACGCGCCAGTCGGGCCGATGGGAGATCGACACCGTCGCGAGCCGAACCTACCTGCGCTCCGCCGTCCTCAGCCTCGGTGAGCGTCGACGCTCGCTCAGTGGGGTCGACGAGGACCGCTCCTCGAGCGTGCAGCTCACGCTGAGCGGGCGAGCCTCCGAGGTGCTGTCCGACCTCATGCAGGACACCCACCTGTCGGCGCCCGAGCTCGTGGCGATCGCGCTCGACCGGTTCCGGAGCGCCTCGGGCGAGACCGGGTCCGACGAGGACTGATCGGCTGACGACGATCGGCCGGCCCGACGCGACGCGTCGAACCGGCCGATGAGGGTCGTCGTCCGCTGGACGGCTACTCCGTGCCGACAGCCTTGTCGGCGGCGTCGCGTGCGCCATCGATCTGCTCTTCGAACTTGCCGCCCGTGACCTTGTTCGCGGCATCGGCGACGCCGTCCAGCAGCTTGTCGCTGATGCCCTCGGCCTGCTCGCTCTTGAGCGCGTCCTTGACCTTGTTGTCGTTCAGGAAGTCCTGAGCCTTCTTGGTGATGTCCTCGAGTCCCATGTGTCACTCCTTCTCATCGGCCCTGTTTCGGGCGTATGGCTCATTCTGAGGGCTTCCGGGCGCATCTGACCAGTCCCAATCCCGTGAACGTCGCCCGATGACGGACGGTGGGTGACTACTCGGCGAGCGCGATCGGGCCGCCGCGGTCGTCGAGCATGCCCGTCATCAGTTCGATCTCGGCCTGCTGACTCGCGATGACGGCGCGGGCGAAGGAGAGCGCGGTGGTGTTCACGCTGCGTTCCTGCAGCGCCTCGGCCATCTCGATCGCGCCCTGGTGGTGGGCGATCATGAGCGTCAGGAAGACCCGCTCCGCCTCGACACCCGTCGCCGCGGTGAGCTGGGCGATCTGGCCGGAGGTCGCGAGGCCGGGCATCGGATCGCCGGGGGTGTGCGTCGTCGCCTCGCTCGCAGCGTCGCCGCTGTGCGCATGGCCGGGTGCGCCGGCGAGGGTCGGCAGTGTCATCCACGTCATGTCCGGCTGCCGCGAGTTCTGGGGGAGACCCCACTGCACGAGCCAGTCGTAGAGCTGCCCGGACTGCTGCGCCTGCGCGGTCGCGATGTCGTACGCGAGGGTGCGCACGTCGACGCTGTCGGAGCGGTCGCGGATGAGCATCGCGAGCTCGACACCCTGGTTGTGATGCACCTGCATGTCGCGTGAGAAGCCGGCTTCAGCGCTCGTCGTGGTCGGGGTCGGGTCGTCGAGCGTGCTCAACCGACCGGCCGAGAACCCGATGACCGCGGCGACCACGACGGCGACGACGGCCATGACGGCGATGATGACACGGGTGCGGCTGGAGCCCTCGGTGCCGCGCTCGGCGTCGAAGGCCGCGAGCTCCTCGTCCGTGACGCCGCCGTCGTCGAGGTCGACGGGTGCGGCCGGGTCGTCACCGGACGAGGAGGTGCGGCTCATCGGATCAGACCTTGCCTGGGCCGTCGACCGCGCCGGTGCACGCGGCACCCGGCTCCGGCACGTTGTTGCTCTTCCAGAACTCCTCGAAGAAGTCGGCGATGCGGGCGTCGCTCGCGTTGTTCACCTGCAGCTGCGAGTTCCAACCGCTCAGCACGATCGGCGAGGGCAGGTCGGACTTGGGGGAGAGGATGACGTAGGTCTTCGGCAGCAGTTCCTTGAGCTTGACCAGCTCGCTGTCTGCGAGGGAGGGGTCGTAGGTGACCCAGATCGCGCCGTGCTCGAGGGAGTGGACGGCGTTCTCGTTCGTCTGCTCCTCGGTGTACACGCCGCAGTTCAGCCAGTACTGGTTGTGCGGGCCACCGGCCGGCGGGTTCTGCGGGTAGTCGACGACGCCCTCGACGTGCTCGGAGGTGTTCTCGAACAGCGCGACCCCGGCGATGTCCGCGCCGGTTCCCGTGCCGCCGCCGGGGTAGCTGGCGTTCTTCGGCAGTGTGAGGATGACGCTCGTGACGAGGACGGCGATGACCGCGACACCACCGACGACGCCGGCCCAGATGCCGATGCGCTTGTTGCGGTTCTTCCGCTTCTGTGCCTGCTTGAACGCGGCGACCTTGGCCTGGCGCTGGACCTCCCGCTCCTGCTTGACGGTCTGCTGTTTCACGGCTGGCGGGACAGGGGCGCCCTTGGGGCGGTCTGATGCGGGGGTCACTGGCGGGCCTCTCGAAGGTTGTATGCGTAACTATCGAAGCAGATGGGGCTCGGCACGTTTTCCGGGCTTCGATGATGCGCAGGCGATTCTCAGCCTCATCCAAGCAGAGACCGGGGAAATCCAAGTGTTAGGGCGGTCTAACAAATGTACGTCGGAGTTGCTAACATTGCGGACGTGACCACCGACACCGCCGCCCCGCCAGCTCCACCACGTCGCGGCCCGCGGCTGCTCTTCCTCCTGGGGCCGGCCTTCGTCGCCGCCATCGCGTACGTCGACCCCGGCAACGTCGCAGCCAACCTCACGGCGGGCGCGCAGTACGGCTACCTCCTCGTCTGGGTGCTCGTCGCCGCCAACGCGATGGCCGTGCTCGTGCAGTACCTCTCCGCGAAGCTCGGCCTCGCCACCGGTCAGAGCCTGCCGGAGCTCCTCGGATCCCGGCTGAAGAACGGCCCGCGGCGCCTCTACTGGGCGCAGGCCGAGCTCGTCGCGGCGGCCACCGACCTCGCCGAGGTCATCGGCGGTGCCGTCGCACTGCACCTGCTGTTCGGGATCCCGCTCGTGCTCGGCGGGGTCATCGTCGGTGTCTTCTCGATCGCGCTGCTCGCCGTGCAGAACCGGTACGGCCAACGGCGGTTCGAGTTCGCGATCCTCGCGCTGCTCGCCGTCATCGCCGTCGGGTTCCTCGCCGGGCTCTTCGTCAGTCCCGTCGACTGGGGGGAGGCGGCAGGTGGACTCGTCCCGAGGTTCGAGGGGCCTGCGACCGTGCTCCTCGCCGCGAGCATGCTGGGCGCGACGGTGATGCCGCACGCCATCTACCTCCACTCCTCGTTGAGTCGCGACCGCCACGGTGTGCAGACCAGCGACGGCGCGATCCGACGGCTCATCGTCGCGACCCGCTGGGACGTCGCGGCAGCCCTCGTCATCGCAGGGGCGGTGAACATCGCGATGCTCCTGCTCGCCGCGGCCTCGCTCAGCGGTGTCGACGGCACCGACTCCATCGAGGGTGCGCACGCGGCCATCACCGCGGCGCTCGGTCCGGTCATCGGCGTCATCTTCGCCGTCGGGCTCCTCGCCTCTGGGCTCGCATCGACCTCGGTGGGTGCCTACGCCGGCGCGTCGATCATGGGGGGCCTGCTCAAGGTGCGGATCCCGCTGCTCGCGCGACGCGTCATCACCCTCATCCCCGCGCTGATCATCCTCGCGGCCGGGATCGACCCCACGACCGCGCTGGTCCTCAGCCAGGTGTTCCTGAGTCTCGGCATCCCGTTCGCGCTCATCCCGCTCGTCAAGTACACGGGTGACCGCCGGATCATGGGCGTGCACGTCGACGCCGCCGTGACGCGGGTGTTGGCGTGGGTGGTCGTCGCGCTCATCGTCGCCCTCAACGTCGCCCTCATCGTGCTCACCATCGCCGGCTGAGCCGTGCCCTCGTCCGCGCTCGGACGAGCGGGATCAGGCGACGGTGACCCAGACGGCGTCCGCGGCGATGCGGCCGAGCGTCAGGGTCGCGCCCGACGCGGTGAACAGGAGCTCGAGCTCGCCGGCGAACGCCCGGTGGTCGTCGACGCGCAGCTCGGTGTCGAGGACGATCCCGAGAGCGCTCAGGTGACGCAGTGTCTCCGGGTCGGCGTCCGAGATGCGGCAGACCGTCACGGGGGTGCCGGTCGGCGCCTCGCTCAGTCGGGTGGCGTCGGGGCGGTGCGGTGTGCCGTCGGCGGAGGGGATCGGGTCGCCGTGCGGATCGCGGATCGGGTGGCCGAGTGCTGCGTCGATGCGCTCGATCATCGTGTCGCTCACGGCGTGCTCGAGGGTCTCGGCCTCGTCGTGGACCTCGTCCCAGCCGTAACCGAGCATCTCGACGAGGAAGGTCTCGATGAGGCGGTGCCGGCGGACCATCGCGACCGCGTGTGCGCGCCCGGTGTCGGTGAGTTCGATGCTGCCGTACGGCTCGTGGACGACGAGGTCCTGCGCGGCGAGGCGCTTGACCGCATCGGACGCGGTCGCTGGGCGGACCCCCATCCGCTCGGCGAGCTGCTTGACCGTGGCGGACTCGTCGGCCCATTCAGACGTCGTCCAGATGGTCTTCAGGTAGTCCTGGGAGACGGGAGAGAGGCCAGAGACGGACATGCAGACAGTCTAAGGAACGCGCGACTCGTCCACCGTGCCGTCATCGGTCGGTCATCTGCCGTTCCCCCGCGTGGGCACCGCGCGTTCAGTCGCGCGTGGCAGACTGGCCCCCAGCACCCCCGAACGGGGCACTCGACTGCTACTGTCGAGACACTTCGCCCCGGCGATCACCGTTCCACCACCCGACGAGAGGGCCCTGCGATGTCACAGGCACTCACCACCTCGACCGCCCGGCTGGGCGCCGGTGCCCGCGCCGTCCTCGAGCTCGTCGCCGGTGCGATGTCCGGGACGGGGCACCTCGAAGCCGCAGCGCGCCGCGGTGACACCTCGTCGTGGACCGTCGAACTGCGACTCCGGCGCCTCCCGGCCGTCGTCGCCGTCCTGCTCCTCGCGACCATCGTGCTGGCGGGGATCGCCGCGGCGTTCGTCGTCGCGCTCACCGTCCAGCTCCTCGCCGTCGTCGCCTCAGCACTGGTCCCGCGCCGGGCCGTCGTCGCCCTGCACTGACGCTGCGCCGCTCGTCCCGTCATCGAGCTGCGCACCCGTGACGCGGCAGGTATGGTGGGAGCCATGCGTCTCCGCCTGTCGTGTTCCTGCTGTCCCCGCTGATCGATCCCATCAGCCGGTACCAGCCATTCGGTGACGCACGCGAGAGTCGTGCGGTGACGCACCACAGGAACAGATTGCAGAGATGAACTACGCAGACACCATTCTCGATCTCATCGGGAACACGCCGCTCGTCAAGCTCAACAAGGTCACCGAGGGCATCGCGGCCACCGTGCTCGTCAAAGTCGAGTACCTGAACCCGGGCGGATCCTCGAAGGACCGCATCGCCACGCGCATCATCGACGCCGCTGAGGCGTCCGGTCAGCTGCAGCCCGGTGGCACCATCGTCGAGCCGACCTCGGGCAATACCGGTGTCGGGCTCGCCCTCGTCGCGCAGCAGCGCGGCTACCGGTGCGTGTTCGTCCTGCCCGACAAGGTGGGTGAGGACAAGCGGAACGTGCTCACGGCCTACGGCGCCGAGATCGTCGTCACCCCGACGTCGGTCGCGCCGGAGGACCCCGACTCCTACTACAGCGTCTCCGACCGCCTCACGGCCGAGATCCCCGGAGCGTTCAAGCCCAACCAGTACGCGAACCCGAACGGGCCGCGCAGTCACTACGAGACCACGGGGCCGGAGATCTGGCGCGACACCGATGGCGAGATCACCCACTTCGTCGCGGGCGTGGGCACCGGCGGCACCATCTCGGGCACCGGCAAGTACCTGAAGGAGGTCTCCGAGGGCGGCGTCCGCATCATCGGCGCCGACCCCGAGGGTTCCGTGTACTCCGGTGGCACCGGACGCCCCTACCTCGTCGAGGGCGTCGGCGAGGACTTCTGGCCGACCGCCTACGACCCCTCCATCCCCGACGAGATCATCGCGGTGACCGACGCGGAGTCGTTCGCGATGACGCGCCGCCTCGCCCGCGAGGAAGGCCTTCTCGTCGGTGGATCGAGCGGCATGGCCGTCCAGGCGGCGCTCGTCGCGGCCAAGGACCTGCCGGCCTCCGCCGTCGTCGTCGTGCTCCTCCCGGACGGTGGCCGCGGCTACCTCGGCAAGATCTTCAACGACACCTGGCTGCAGTCGTACGGATTCAGCGAGGTCGCCGACGACCGCACCGTCGGTGACATCCTCCGGGGCAAGCGAGGCTCCATGCCCGACCTCGTCCACGTGCACCCGACCGACACCGTCCGCGAGGTCGTCGACGTGATGACCGAGTACGGCGTCTCCCAGTTGCCCGTGCTGAGCGCCGAACCGCCCGTCGTGATGGGCGAGGTCGTCGGTGCGATCGACGAGGCGAGTCTCATGGACGCCGTGTTCAGCGGCGCCGCCAAGATGAACGATGCAGCCAGTGCGTTCGTCGGCGAACCGCTGCCGCTCATCGGCCTGGGTGAGTCGATCCCGGCCGCTCGTGCCGCGCTCGGTTCGTCGCCGGCGTTCCTCGTGACGGACGGCGGCAAGCCGATCGGCGTCATCACCCGCCACGACCTGCTCACCTACCTGGCCAGCTGATCGTCGTGTTCAGAATTCAGGGAATCCGGGTCGTCTCATGGGGGCGATGTCCGATTTCCGCGTGTCCCCGGCTCCGCTGAGCCCATCCCCCGCAACGTCCCTGAATTCTGAACCTCCCACGAATCGAGAGCAGCACACCATGAGCACGCACGACCACGGCTTCGCCACCCGCAGCATCCACGCCGGCCAGGAGTTCGACCCGACGACCGGCGCGATCATCCCGCCGATCTACCAGACCTCGACGTTCGTCCAGGACGGCGTCGGCGGACTCCGGGGCGGCTACGAGTACACCCGCTCCGCGAACCCGACGAGGACCTCGCTCGAGACGCAGCTCGCCGCCCTCGAGGGAGCCAAGCACGGTTTCTCCTTCGCGTCGGGTCTCGCCGCCGAGGACGCGCTCATCCGCACCGTCCTGCGCCCGGGCGACCACCTCGTCATCGGCAACGACGTCTACGGCGGCACCCACCGCCTGATCAACCGGGTGCACGGCGCCTGGGGCATCGAGCACACGGTCGTCGACATCGGCGACCTCGCCGCGGTCGAGGCGGCGATCATCCCCGGACGCACGAAGCTCCTGTGGGTCGAGTCCCCGAGCAACCCGCTCATGAAGATCAGCGACATCGCGGCACTCGCGGCCCTCGCGCACCGCCACGGTGTGCTCTCGGTCGTCGACAACACCTTCGCGTCCCCGGCGCTGCAGCAGCCCATCGCCCTCGGCGCGGACATCGTCGTGCACTCCACAACGAAGTACCTCGGCGGCCACTCCGACGTCCTCGGCGGCGCCGTGATCCTGAACGACGACGAGCTTGCCGAACAGCTCGGTTTCCTGCAGTTCGCGGCCGGTGCCGTGTCTGCACCGCTCGACGCCTGGCTGACGACGCGGGGCATCAAGACGCTCGCCGTGCGCATGCGTCAGCACAGCGAGAACGCGCAGGCGATCGCCGAGTACCTCGACGGCCACCCCGCCATCGAGCGCGTGTACTACCCCGGCCTCGCGAGCCACCCCGGGCACGAACTGGCGGCACGCCAGATGTCGGGCTTCGGCGGCATGCTCTCGGTGGCGCTCGTCGGAGGCCCGAAGGCGGCGAAACGCCTCGTCGAGAAGACGAAGCTGTTCTCCCTCGCGGAGTCGCTCGGCGGTGTCGAGTCGCTCATCGGTCTCCCGGCCGAGATGACCCACGCCTCGGTCAAGGGCACCGAGCTCGCCGTCCCGGAGAACGTCGTCCGACTGTCGGTCGGCATCGAGGACGTCGCCGACCTCATCGCCGACCTCGACCGCGCGCTCGCGAAGGTCGTGAAGGCGGACGCCAAGCACTGACCGTCTCCACCCGCGCGCTGTCGCGCATCCGCTGAGGTCGTCCTGAGTCGTGCACAACTCAGGACGACCTCGGCGTTTCGCCCACGGTGCGCGGGTGCACGCACCGACAGGCCGCAGGGCTCCTGAGTTGCGAACAGCGGTCGGCATCGGGGTTGGCAGGAAACCGCGCTCGGGCGGCCGGGCTGCCACTGCCGGATGTCTGCGGTCGGGGCCAGGATGGGGTCATGAGCACCGAGCATGCCGACGTCGTCGCCGATCCGGTGCTCGTCGAGCCCGGTGCCCGGGGCTCCATCGGGCTCGTGCTCGGTTCAGCGCTCTACACGGCGGCCGTGCTCGGCACCGGCATCCTCCTGCTCCCGGCGCTCGCGGTGCAGGCGGCGGGCCCGGCGTCGCTCGTCGCCGTGGGGGCCGTCCTTCTGCTCTCCATCCCACTCGCCGGAACCTTCGCCGCGTTGGCGTCCCGGCACCCGGACGCAGGCGGTGTCGCCACCTACGTGCGCCTCGCGCTCGGGCCGACAGCCGCCCGCATGACCGGCTACTGGTTCTTCTTCGGCGTGTGCGTCGGCTCGCCCGTCGTCGCGATGCTCGGTGCGCAATACGTCGTCGCCGCGACGGGCGGTCCGGCGTGGTCGGTCTATCCGCTGGCGCTCGTCATCCTCGTGCCGCCGTTCACCGCGAACGCGTTCGGGTTGCGGCTCGCCGGGCCGGTGCAGCTCGCACTCACCGGAGCCCTGGTCGCGCTCGTCGTCGGCGTGGTGGCCTTCGCGGCTCCCGCGGTCGACGTCGCGCGGCTGCAACCGTTCCTCCCGAACGGTCTCGCCGGGGTCGGGCTGGCGATCAGCCTCTACGTGTGGGCGTTCGCCGGGTGGGAGGCGGTGACGCACATCGCCGGGGAGTTCCGGAACCCCAAACGGACGATCCCGTGGGCGACGGCCATCGCGATCGCCGTCGTGGGCCTCGCCTACCTGTCGCTGCAGTTCGTGACCGTGACGGTCCTGGGCGAGCGCGCCGGTTCGTCGACGGTGCCGCTGCTCGACCTCGTCGACGCAACACTCCCGGGAGCCGGCCGCACGGCGGTCGCGGTCGTCGCCGTCATCGTCGCCGTCGGTGTGCTCAACGCCTACGCGGGGGCGTTCGCGAAGCTGGGGGCGTCGCTCGGCCGCGACGGCGACCTGCCGCGCTGGTTCGCGAAGGGTGCGGAGCGTGGTGGGGTACCCCGTCGGAGCCTCGCGCTCGTCGCCCTGCTCGCCCTCGTCTACCTCGGGGCGGTCGTGCTCACCGGAGGTGGACTCGAGCCGTTCGTGCTCATCCACACGAGCTCGATGGTGGCCGTCTACGCGTTGGGGGTGGTCGCCGCGCTGCGAATCCTGCGGCGCTGGTCGGCCGGCTGGTGGATGGCCCTGATCTCCGCGGTCCTGGTCCTCGGCCTGCTCGTGCTCGCGGGTGCGCACCTGCTCATCCCGCTCGGCTTCGCGGTGGTCGCCGTCCTCGTCACGGTCGTGAAGCGTCGTCGTGTCACCCGCCTGGCGGGTTCATGACTCGCTCTCGCACGCGCGTTCGGCAGGGGGCGTGCCGCGTCAGGACGAGGCGGGGAGTCGGGGGTCGGCCCAGATGGTGGGGCCGTCTCCGCGAGCGCCGCGGGTGTCCTCCGGGTTCTGCAGACCGCAGGTGCGCAGACTCAGGCAACCGCAGCCGATGCAGCTCGTGAGGTCGTCACGGAGGTGCTGCAGGTCGATGATCTTGGCGTCGAGTTCGTCACGCCAGAGGTTCGACAGGCGGGCCCAGTCGCGCTTGGTGGGGGAGCGCCCATCGGGGAGTGTCGCCAGGGCTTCGGCGATGCGGGCGAGCGGCACCCCGACGCGCTGCGACACCCGGATGAACGCCACCCGCCGCAGCGCGTCCCGACGGTACCGACGTTGATTGCCGACCGTGCGTTCGCTCGTCAGGAGGTTCTGACGCTCGTAGTAGTGCAGAGCGGACACCGCGACACCACTGCGCTGCGAGAGCTCACCCACCGTGAGGAGGCGGGATGGACCACCCTCGAGTTGCACCATGGACCACTCCCTCAGACACCGTCAGCGAATGACTTGACCTCAACCTTACTTGAGGTTCTAGGCTCGGAAGCGTGACCGTGACGAACCCGCAGACCCAGCCGACCCCGACCGTCGGCGACGGCATCCTCTCACGACGGTTCGTCCTCGTCACCGTCGGTGCGTGTGCGCTCGTCTTCCTCGGCGCGTTCGAGGCGCTCGCGGTGACCACCATCATGCCGCTCGTGAGCACCGAGCTCGACGGCCAGCAGCTGTACGCGCTCGCGTTCGCCGGGCCGCTCGCCGTGAGCGTCATCGGGATGGTCGCCGCCGGTTCCGTCGCGGACCGCCTCGGTCCGGTGCAGCCGCTGCTCGCCTCGGTCGCCCTCTTCGTCGTCGGGCTGCTGCTCGCCGGCACCGCGACCACGATGTGGGCGCTCGTCGCCGGTCGGCTCGTGCAGAGTCTCGGCTCCGGCGCGATGACGGTGGCGCTGTACGTGCTCGTCGCACGCGTCTACCCGCCGGCGCTGCATCCACGGATCTTCGCCGGTTTCGCCGCCGCCTGGGTGGTCCCGTCGCTCGTCGGGCCGTTCCTCGCCGGAGTGGTCGCCGAGCAGTTCAGCTGGCACTGGGTCTTCCTCGGAGTCGTCGGACTCGTCGTGGTGGCGACGCTCCTCCTGCTGCCCGCACTCCGGATGCTGCGCGACGTGTCCGCCGAAGGCGCAGAGCGGCAGACGGAGGACCCCGACCCGGGCCATGCTCGCGGTGTGGGGGAGGCCCGCCGTCTGGGCTGGGCGCTGCTCGTCGCCGTCGCGGTGCTCGCCGTGAACGTGTCGACCGAGTTCTCCGGCTGGACGGCCTGGCTCCTCCCGATCATCGGTGCTGTGGTCGCGGTGCTCGCCCTCCGCCCGCTCATCCCTGCGGGCACCCTCACTTCGCGGCGCGGGTTGCCCACGGTGATCCTCGTGCGCGGGCTGGCGTCAGCCGCGTTCTTCGGGGCCGAGGTGTACGTCCCCTACCTGCTCACCCGCGAACACGGCCTCACCCCGGCACTCGCCGGCCTCGCGCTCACGGGTGGTGCCATCGCCTGGTCGATCGCCTCGTGGCTGCAGGGACGGCTCGGCGATCGGCTCTCCAACGCGACGGCGGTGCAGATCGGTGCGTCGCTCGTGACCCTCGCGGTCGGGATCGCGCTCCTGTCGGCGCTCGCCGGGCTGCCTCCAGCGGTGCCCATCGTCGCATGGGTGGTGAGTGGCGGTGGCATGGGGCTCATGTACCCACGGCTCAGCGTGATGACGCTCGCGTACTCCGACGAGCGCTCGCAGGGCTTCAACAGTGCCGCGATGTCGATCGGCGATGCGATCGGTGGGGCGCTCGCGCTGGCGGCCACCGGCTTGGCGTTCAGTGCGCTCGACGGCTCCCGTGTGCTCGACGGGGCAGTCTGGATCGCGCCAGGCGGCATCGCGTTCGCGGGGTGCTTCGCGATCGCACTGGTCGCCGGCGTCGCTGCGGTCGTCGTCGCGAGGCGGGTGAGTCGGCCGATGCAGGCCGCCGAACGCGGATAGGTGGCATTCGTCGCCTGGGTAGTGCTGCGGTGCGCGGGGGGTAGCGTCGCCCGCGCATCGCTGCAGTGCCCAGGCGGCCCGGAGGCCGAAGGGGAGCCATCGGTGGTGCACACAGGTGCCGGAAGGCGCGTAACCTTGATGCGCACGTCTCGGCTCGTTCCCCCAGTTGACCCGCACCTCGAGTCTCGGAGCCTGGAGACTGCAGAAGGACTCTCTTGAGCGACGAATGCAAACACGGTTTCGACAACGGCCTCTGTGCGACGTGCTTCCCACCGCCTCCGCGTGAGGTGCCGGCCGAGGCAGCTCCAGCCCCGCGCGTCCGTCGTTCGACCGTCGCGCCGTCACTCCGTGAACCGGCTCCGACCCGTGTGCGCACGGCCGCCACGGTGAAGACCGCGGCGAAGGCGGCTGCGTCTCTGCCCGTCGTGCGCGTCGGTGACCAGCGTCTGTATCACGTGACCCACATCCGCAACCTGGAGCAGATCCTCACCTCGGGCCGGATCCTGCCCGCGTCCTCCGAGGAGCTGTCCGACGGTCCGCCCGTCGACATCGCTGCGGCCAGCCATCGGGAGGCCCGTCGCACCGCCGTCATCGCCGGCACCGACGAACTGTCGCCCGCAGACTTCGTCCCGTTCTTCCTCACACCCGATGCCGACCTCTGGGCCGGGATCCGGGCAGGCGAAGGCGACGTCCGGCTCTCCGCTGAAGCGCTCGGGTCCGCGGTGAACGACTACGTCGTCCTCGTGACGACCATCGACGGCGCCTCCGTCCACCCGGGCGAGTTCGATGCGGACACCGGCCGCCCCTCCCGCGGACGCGTGGTCGTCGCCGACGGCGACGCCTCCCACGTGCTCACCAGCATCGGCGCCAACGCGATGACGGCCGACCGCATGGTGCAGCGGTTCGCGACGGACGAGGATCCGGCCGCCTTGCGCCGGGCCGAGGTGCTCGTCGCCGACGCAGTCCCCTTCGACCGCATCACCGTGATCGGCGTCGCCACCGTGAACGTGCGGGAGACCGTCAAGCGCCTCGTGGCCGCAGCTGGTCTGCGCACGAAGGTCGCCGCGTACACGCCGTGGTTCCAAGCGGAGATCGCCGAGTAACGACCGGGTGCCCAGCACGGGCGGACCTCGCCGATCGAGCGGACCGTCCCGCCATCGCCATGGTCGCAGTCTGGGAGACTGACCGCATGCACACCGTCGTGATCGCCCCCGATTCCTTCAAAGGCACCGTCGACGCCGCCGAGGTTGCGACGGCGCTGGCCGAAGGCTGGCGTTCCGTCCGGCCCGACGACGAGGTGCGTCTCCTCCCGATGGCGGACGGCGGCGAGGGCACGCTCGACGCCTTCGCGGTCGCCGTCGCGGGAGCGGTGCGGCACGCGGTGACCGTGACGGGGCCGGTGGGCGCACCCGTCGAGGCGTCCTGGTTGGAGCTGCCCGACGGGACCGCGGTCGTCGAACTCGCCCAGACGAGCGGGCTGACCCTCCTCGACCCGCTCCAGCCGTTCGCCGCGCACACCGTCGGTTTCGGGGAGGCCATCGCCGCAGCGCTGGACGCCGGCGCACGACGGCTCCTGCTCGCGATCGGCGGCAGTTCGAGCACCGATGGCGGGACAGGGCTCCTCGGTGCGCTCGGTGCGCGGTTCCTCGACGCGGACGGTTCCGACACCGCCCTCGGGAACGCCGGCCTCGCGGAACTCGCGACCATCGACGTGTCGGGCTTGCGGGCACTCCCGCCGGGCGGTGCGCTCGTCCTGAGCGACGTCACCAACCCGTTGCTCGGCGCACGAGGAGCCGCGTCGGTCTTCGGGCCGCAGAAGGGCGCGACCCACGAGGACGTCGCCGTGCTCGAGGCGAACCTCGCGCGTCTCGTCGACCGGGCTGCGGCGGCGGCCGTCGACCCGTCGGGCCGTGTTGCGGTGGCACCGGGTGCCGGAGCCGCCGGGGGTGCGGGCTACGGGCTCCTGTTGTGGGGCGCGACGGCGTCATCCGGCGCGAGCGGGGTGGGGGAGGCGATCGGCCTGCCTGCCGCTGCCGCCGCTGCGACCGTCGTCGTCACTGGCGAGGGACGCTACGACGATCAGACCGCCGATGGCAAGGTCGCGTCCTACGTCGCGGGTCTCGCACCGGGGCGCGCGATGCTGGTCGCCGGCATGATCCAGGCTCCCACCGAGGGCGTGTTCATCGCCGCCGCATCGCTCACCGAGCTTGCGGGAGGGGTGGCTGCCGCGATGGCCGCGCCGCTCGTCCACCTCCGCTCCGCGGGAGCGGCGCTCGCCGAGCAGTCGGACACCTGAGCTGCGCTGCGGAGCTGTACGCGGGATCCACCTCGACGGGCTCGGTGACCGGGGAGGTTCCGTGGTCCGTCGGGTGCGGTCCCTGCGCCTGTCGACAGGCGGTGGCTCAGGCGCGGCGGGCGGCGTACTGCGCGCGGGCGACGCCGGAGCCGGAGTCGGCGTGCGACGGTGCAGCGTCGCCCGTGCCCTCGACCGGCCAGGACGGACGGACTCCGGTCAGCGCCCACGCCGCCTGGACCGCTCCGCCGTCTGCGACGTACTCGCCGGGAGCCGGAACGACGACCGGCACGCTGAAGACCTCGCGGGCGATCGCCTGCACGGCCGGGTTCTGCGCGGCACCACCGATGAGGAGCACTCGCTGCGCGACCACGCCCTGCGACAAAACGGCGTCGAGACCGTCGGCGAGCCCGCACAGCAGCCCCTCGATCGCCGCGCGGGCCAGGCCGTCGCGCGTCGTCGACTCGAGGGACATGCCGAACAGTGTCGCGGTCGCATCGGGAAGGTTGGGGGTGCGCTCGCCCTCGAAGTAGGGCTGGAGGACGAGGCCGCGCGCGCCGGCGGGAGCCGCGAGTGCGAGGCGACCGAGTTCCTCATGGTCGACGCCGAGCAGGGACGCGACCGAGTCGAGGATGCGGGCCGCGTTGAGGGTCGCGATCAGGGGCAGGAAGGCGCCGTCGGCCGAGGCGAAGCCGGCGACCGTTCCCGACGCATCGCGCACCGCGGTCGGTGTGACGGCGAACACGGTCCCGCTCGTCCCGATCGAGACGACGACGTCTCCGGCACTGGCACCGAGGCCGAGGGCGGCACCCGCGTTGTCGCCGGCACCCGGCCCGATGACGGTGTCGGGGCCGACAGGGCCACCGGCGACACCGGTGCCGGCGGACTCCCCGGGACCCAGCACGCGCGGCAGGACCGCGTCATGGCCGAGCGCCGCGATGAACAGCTCGCGGTCGTACGACTCGGACCCCGGTGACCAGTAGCCCGTGCCGGAGGCATCGGACCGGTCAGTGGTGAGTTCGTCGAGGTCGGCACCGAGCGGGCTGTCGTCCGCCGGACCGAATCCGCGCAGACGCCAGGTGAGCCAGTCGTGGGGGAGCGCCACTGCAGCGACGTCGGCGGCGTTCGCCGCTTCGGCGTCTCGCAGCCAACGGAGCTTGGTGATGGTGAAGGAGGCGACCGGGACGCACCCGGTGCGCTCGGCGAGCTCGGCTGCACCGAACTCGGCGATGAGGTCGGTCGCAGCACCGGCGCTCCGGGTGTCGTTCCAGAGGAGCGCCGGGCGGATGACCTGGCCGTCGCTGTCCAGCGCGACCATGCCGTGCTGCTGCGCTGCGACCGACACTGCCGCCACGTCGGTCAGCCCGCCGGCGGCGTCGATCGCCTCGAGGAGCGCTGTCCACCAGGCTGCCGGGTCGACCTCGGTGCCTGCGGGGTGTGAGGAGCGTCCCTCGCGCACCAACGCTCCGGTGTCGGCGTCACGGATGACGACCTTGCAGCTCTGGGTGGACGAATCGATGCCGGCGACGAGCGTCATCGCTCTCCCTTTCAACGTGGTGGTGGTTCGGTGTGCAGTGCATCCTCACACGGAACGGCGTCCCAGGTCCTGATCCTCGCGGATCCGGAGCTGGGACGCCGTTCGCATCGGCGCCGAGTGTCGCGGGCGCTTCGTGCGGGACCGACGGACGGTTACGAGCGGACGCCGGTGAGGTGGTCGACGGCGAGCTGCTGCAGGCGCACGAAGCCGAAGCCCTTGCCGCCGAAGTACGCGTTCGCGTCGAAGTCCTCGTACGCCGAGCGGTCGGCGAGCAGCTGCTCCACGGTCTCGCCCGGGTTCAGCGTGGGTTCGCGCAGCTCGGGGACGCGCGCGGCCGCGAGGGCCTCCTGCACCTCGGGGTCGGCGCGGAACGCCTCGGCACGCTCCTTGAGGAGGAGGTACATGCGCATGTTCGCGGCAGCCGAGTCCCAGACGCCCGTGATGTCCTCGGTGCGGCTCGGCTTGTAGTCGAAGTGACGCGGGCCGTCGTACGCCGGGCCACCGTTCACTCCACCGTGCTCGAGGAGGTCGACGAGCGAGAAGGCGTTCTGGAGGTCGCCGTGACCGAACACGAGGTCCTGGTCGTACTTGATGCCGCGCTGGCCGTTGAGGTCGATGTGGTAGAGCTTGCCCTGGTAGAGGGCCTGAGCGATGCCTGCCGTGAAGTTCAGACCCGCCATCTGCTCGTGGCCGACCTCCGGGTTGATGCCGACGAGCTCGGGACGCTCGAGCGTCTCGATGAAGGCCATCGCGTGGCCGAGCGTGGGCAGCAGGATGTCGCCGCGGGGCTCGTTGGGCTTCGGCTCGATCGCGAAACGGATGTCGTAGCCCTTGTCGGTGACGTAGTCGCCGAGGAGGTTGACGGCCTCGCGGTACCGCTCGAGCGCAGCTTGGACGTCCTTCGCGGCGTCGTACTCGGCGCCCTCTCGGCCACCCCACATGACGAAGGTCTTCGCGCCGAGCTCAGCGGCGAGGTCGAGGTTGCGGATGACCTTGCGGAGCGCGAAGCGGCGGACGGCTCGGTCGTTGGAGGTGAAGCCGCCGTCCTTGAAGACCGGGGCGCTGAAGAGGTTGGTGGTCACCATCGGGACGATGATGCCGGTGTCGGCCATGGCCTGCTTGAGGCGGTCGATCTGCTTCTGGCGCTCGGCGTCCGTGGAGCCGAATGCGAACAGGTCGTCGTCGTGGAAGGTGAGGCCGTAGGCACCGAGCTCGTTCAGGCGGGTGACGGCTTCCACGACATCGAGGTCGGGGCGGGTCGGGCCGCCGAAGGGGTCCGTCCCGTTGTAACCGATGGTCCAGAGGCCGAAGGAGAACCTGTCGGCTTTGGTGGGGGTGATGCTCATGCTGGCAGTCCTTCAGCGTCGTTGGCGATCGGATGATTTGTTGTTAATCACAACTTATAGTCGAGAGTAGCAGATGGCGGCGAGGTCGTCACGTGTTCCTCTGCACGAAATGTTTCGCTATGCTGCTGACAACTTCTCGATGTGGAGACGGCCGCCGGTCCGCCCGTCGAGTGAACGGAGGCGCACGATGAGTGACGGTGACACGGCGACGGTCGGGACCGGAGGGCGGGCGACCCTGACCCGGATCGCACGGGAGGCCTCGGTCTCGGTCTCGACGGCCTCGAAGGTCCTCAACGGCCGACCGGGAGTCTCGCCCGAGACACGCGAGATCGTCGAAGAGCTGCTCGACCGCCACGGCTACAGTCGCCGCGGCGCCGAACTCGCGCAGGGATCGCTCATCGAACTCGTCTTCGAGTACATCGACAGCTCCTGGTCGCTCGAGATCATCCGCGGGGTCGAGAAGGTGGCGCGGCAGCACGGGATGAGCGTCACGCTCACCGAGACCGGCGCGCGCGGCTCGACAGGCGAGGGGTGGGTGGAGGCGATCATCTCGCGGAAACCGGTCGGGGTGATCCTCGTCTTCTCGAACATCGAACCCGCATACCGCCGCCAGCTCCACACGCGCAACATCCCCGTCGTCGTCGTGGATCCCGCGGGCGATCCGGGGCCGGAGGTCCCGGCGATCGGATCGACGAACTGGTCGGGAGGGATGGCGGCCACCCGACACCTCATCGAGCTCGGACATCGCCGGATCGGCCTGATCTCGGGGCCGCAGGACCTCATGTGCTCGCGCGCGAGGGTGTCCGGGTACCGGTCCGCGCTCGAAGAGGCCGGGATCCCGCTCGACGAGTCGATCCTCCGCCGGGGCGAGTTCGTCCCGGAGGCCGGGCGGGTGCTCGCGCTCGAACTGCTGGAGCAGGAGGACCGCCCGACGGCCATCTTCGCCGGCAACGACATGCAGGCGTTCGGTGTCTACGAGGCCGCCCGATCGCTCGGCATCTCGATCCCGGAACAGCTGTCGGTGGTCGGATACGACGACGTGCCGCCGGCGCGCTGGGTGGGGCCCGCGCTCACGACCGTGCGCCAACCGCTCATCGAGATGGCGGAGGAGGCGACCCGCCTGGTGCTGAAGCTCCGATCAGAGACGGTCGACAACGTCCGCCTCGATCTGGCCACGTCCCTCGTCGTCCGAGGCTCGACGGCACCGCCGCCCGTCCCGTCGCCTCGCGAGTCGACGTGAGCGCGAAAAGTTTCCAATGAAGGTGCGCAAGCTTGCGGGGCCGTAGCGCTCGCGGCTAGCTTCTGAGGCATCGCAGCGACGCGCCCCGGACGACCGGAGAGCGCGGCAGCGCCTCAGAGACACGGGAGCAGCACGGCATGGGTGGAAGCGGACGCACGGAACTCCGGGTCGCGATGATCGGCTACGGCTTCATGGGAGCCGCCCACTCGCAGGCCTGGCGGACGGCACCCCGCTTCTTCGCTCTCGATGCGGAGCCCGTCATGGCGACGATCGTCGGCCGCAATCCCGAAGCCCTCGAGGCTGCGCGCGTGAAGTTCGGTTGGGAGAGCTCGTCGACCGACTGGCGGACGGTCATCGCCGACCCGGGCATCGACATCGTCGACATCTGCACCCCGGGCTCCTCCCACGTCGAGATCGCGATCGCCGCCCTCGAGGCGGGCAAGCACGTGCTCTGCGAGAAGCCGCTCGCCAACTCCGTCGAGGAGGCCGAGCTCATGGTGGCCGCCGCCGAGGCCGCCGCCGCGCGTGGCGTTCGTTCGATGGTCGGATTCAGCTACCGCAGGGTGCCCGCCATCGGGTATGCCCGCCAGCTCATCGCCGAGGGCGCGCTCGGCGACATCCGGCAGGTCCGTGCGCTGTACCTGCAGGACTGGTTGAGCGACGCCGACGGTCCGATGACGTGGCGGCTCGACAAGGCGAAGGCCGGTTCGGGTTCCCTCGGCGACATCGGCGCGCACGCGATCGACCTCGTCCAACACCTCACCGGTGCCCGGCTTGACGCGGTGAGCGGCACGCTTGCGACCTTCGTCACCGAACGCCCCCTGCTGGGCGAGACGGTCGGTCTGAGCGGCACCGCCTCGGATGAGCGAGGCGAGGTGACCGTCGACGACGCCGCGTGGTTCACTGCGCGGCTCACCGGCGGACTGGCCGACGGGGCGATCGGCGCCTTCGAGGCCACCCGCTACGCGACCGGCCGGAAGAACGCCCTGCGCATCGAGCTCAGCGGCTCGCGAGGTGCGATCGCCTTCGACCTCGAGTCGATGAACGAGCTCGAGGTCTACGATGCCACCGCCCCTGCCGGCAGACAGGGGTTCACCCGCATCATCGTGACCGAACCCGAGCACCCCTACATGGCGGCGTGGTGGCCCACCGGCCACGGAATCGGCTACGAGCACCCCTTCTCGCACCAGGTGCGCGACCTCGTCCACGCCATCACGTCCGGCATCGATCCGGAGCCGTCCTTCGCCGAGGGGCTGCAGGTGCAGCGGGTGCTGCGCGCCGTCGAAGCCAGTGCGGCGAACGGCAGCGCCTGGACCACCACGAACTGACCACGAACTCACCACGACCGTCCTCCACAGGCAGCGATCCTCGCTCGTCCTCCCGTTTCGGGACCCGCCCGATGCACCACCGATCGGGCACCACACACACTGAGGCACCGACCCGCATCACCACCAGCAGCATCCACCAAGGAGAGAACGCAATGACGCTTCGCACCTCACGCCGCCGCCGCGCCAGACTGGCCGCCGTCGCAATCGGCACCGCAGCCCTCATGCTCGGCGCGACCGCCTGTTCGAGCGGTTCCGGCGCCGCGGCCGGTTCCGCCACCCTCTGGGGGCTCACCGGCACCGACGAGGACACCGTCCTCGGCCCGTCGCTGAAGGACTGGAACGGCGCAAACGCCGACGACCAGATCGCCGCGACCTACTTCCAGAACGATGCGTACAAGACGAAGATCCGCACCGCCGTCGGAGCCGGAAGCGCCCCGACGATCATCTACAGCTGGGCCGGTGGCACCCTGAACTCCTACGTGGACGCAGGCAAGGTCGCCGACATCACCTCGGAGACGGCCGACGCCAAGGGGAAGTTCCTCGAGTCGGTGTGGAACCAGGGCGTCATCGACGACAAGGTCTACGCCGTGCCGATGAACGCCACGACGCCGATCATGTTCTATTACAACAAGGACGTCCTCGACGCCGCGGGTGTCGACGTCCCCACCACCTTCGACGAGATCGTCGACGCCATCCCGAAGCTCAAGGCCGCGGGTGTCGCGCCCTTCTCCCTCGCCGGCGCATCCAAGTGGCCGTCGCTCATGTGGGAGGAGTACCTCGTCGACCGCGTGGCGGGCCCGGAGGCCTTCAACAAGGTCATGGCCGGCGAAGCGGACGCCTGGAGCGACCCGGGCATCATCGAGGCCAACGAGAAGATCCAGGAACTCGTCAAGGCGGGCGCCTTCGTCGACGGCTTCGCCTCGGTCACCGCTGACAGCAACGCCGACGTCGCCCTGCTCTACACCGGCAAGGCGGCCATGATGCTGCAGGGTGCCTGGGTCATGACGACGTTCAAGGAGCAGGCGGCCGACTTCGCCGCGAAGGGACTCGGCTACACGACCTTCCCGGCGGTCACCGGCGGGAAGGGCGACCCGTCGAACATCGTCGGCAACCCCTCCGGCTACTTCTCGATCTCCTCCGCGGCGAGCAAGGAGCAACAGGCGAGCGCGCTGAAGTACCTCACCGAGGGAGTCTTCGACAAGGGCTACATCGACCGCATGGTCGAGACCGGTCAGGTTCCGCCCATCACCGGGATCGACGACCAGATCGCGAAGAGCGGTGGCGACTTCGGGACGACCGTGTACGACCTCTCGAAGAACGCGAAGAACTTCCAGATGTCCTGGGACCAGGCACTCCCGCCCGCACAGGCGACCGCGCTGCTCACGAACCTCGACCAGCTCTTCAACCTGCAGATCACGCCGCAGGAGTTCTCCGACAACATGAACAAGACGATCGGTCAGTGATCCACCCATGACTGCAACCCGTCAGCTGAACGGGGCCCGAGGGGCCGGTGCGGTGGCGAACCGCCGCACCGGCCCCAGCGGCTGGATGGTGGCGCCGGCGCTCGGTTTCTTCCTCGTCTTCGCGATCATCCCGCTCGTCGTCGCCCTGTACCTGAGCTTCACCCGCTGGGACGCGATCAGCGACCCGGCGTGGGTCGGCATCGACAACTGGGCCTCCGTGCTCGTCGACCCGGTCACGATCGACGCCCTCGTGCTGACGCTCAAGGTCATCGTCATCTCCTGGCTCGTCCAGACACCCATCAGCCTCCTGCTCGGCACCTGGACCGCCGGCAAGCAGCGCAACCGAGCCGTGCTCAGCGCCATCTTCTTCCTGCCGCTGCTGCTGTCGTCCGCCGCCATCGCGATCGCGTTCAAGGCGATCCTCGACCCGAACTTCGGCCTGTCGGCCTCGCTCGGCATCCCGTTCCTCAAGCAGGACTGGCTCGGCAACCAGCAGCTCGTCCTGTTCGTGGTGATCTTCATCATCGCCTGGCAGTTCGTGCCGTTCCACACCCTGCTCTTCCAGGGTGGCGTGCGACAGATCCCCGCGTCGCTCTACGAGGCTGCTGAGATCGACGGCGCCGGCACGATCAAGCAGTTCTTCCACATCACGCTGCCGCAGTTGCGTTACACGCTTGTCACCTCGTCGACGCTGATGATCATCGGATCACTCACCTACTTCGACGTGATCTTCGTGCTCACGGGCGGCGTGCCGAGTGCCGGTACCCGCATCCTCCCGATCCTCATGTACGTGACGGGATTCTCAGCCAGCCAGTTCGGCCAGGCCAGCGTCATGGCGATCATCCTGGCCGCGATCGGCCTCGCGATCGCGCTGCTGCTCACCAAGCTGAGCGGCTTCGCGAAGATGGACAGTCAGCAGGAGGGCCTCTGATGTCAGCGACGAACAGACTCACCAAGCCCGGCACGTTGCCGACCGGAAGCCTCGACACCGTCAGCGTCTCGACGGCGGGTTCGAAGCGCGGCCGGCCGTCGCATCACGAATCGCGGGGACGCCGCCCGCGCGGCGCGCGCCGCAAGCCGAACGTCGTCGGCGGGATCGGGGCGTGGATCTGGCTGCTCATCATCGTGCTGCCGATCTACTACATCCTCATCACCTCGGTGCGCCCGCAGGCGGGGTTCTTCTCGAGCAACCAGCTCATCCCGCCAACCGACCCGACGCTCGACGGCTATGCGCTCGTGCTCGAGAGCGACTTCTTCCTGTACCTCGCGAACAGTGCGATCATCACGATCGCGAGCGTCGCCGTCACCGTGTTCGTGTGCATCATGGCCGCCTACGCGATCGTGCGGACGAACTCACGGTTCACCAGGGGAGCGTTCTCGTTCTTCCTGCTCGGGCTCGCGATCCCGCTGCAGGCGACGATCATCCCGCTGTTCTACATGCTCTCGAAGGCGGGTCTCTACGACACCCTGCTGGCGCTCATCCTGCCGTCGATCGGTTTCGCCGTGCCGGTCACCGTGCTCATCCTCTCGAACTTCATCCGGGACATCCCCAAGGAGCTGTTCGAGTCGATGACCGTGGACGGAGCGTCGAGCTGGCGCACCCTCGTCTCGCTGGTGCTGCCGCTGGCCCGCCCCGCGATCGTCACCGTCGGTCTGTACAACGCGCTGAACGTCTGGAACGGCTTCCTGTTCCCACTGGTGCTCACCCAGTCGCCCAGCTACCGCGTGCTCCCGCTGTCGCTCTGGACGTTCCAAGGCTCGTTCAGCGTGAATGTCCCGGCTGTCCTGGCCGCAGTCGTCCTGTCCACCCTTCCGATCTTCATCCTGTACCTGTTCGGCAGGCGACAGCTGATCAGCGGCATGACGGCCGGGTTCAGCAAGTGACCGAGCATGCACGGCCCACCACCCCCGAGAGGAACACATGACTGACAAGCAGGCGCTCGTCGTACGCGGCGGCTGGGACGGGCACATGCCCGTCGAGACCACCGCCGCCTTCATCCCCTTCCTGGAGGCGAACGGCTTCACCGTCCGCGTCGAGGACGGCACCACGGTCTACACCGACGCCGACTACCTCGACACGGTCGACCTCATCGTGCAGATCAACACGATGAACACGATCGAGCCGGAGGAGTTCGCCGGCCTGCAGCGTGCCGTCCTGAACGGGACGGGCATGGCCGGTTGGCACGGGGGCATCGCTGACTCGTACCGCAACAACGCCGACTACCTCCACATGATCGGCGGGCAGTTCGCGCACCACGCGGGCAAGGACCCGGCGGAGCGAACCGGCGAGCAGTCCGACAACTACATCCCGTACACGGTGCACGTCACCGAGTACGGGAGGCAGCACCCGATCATGGCCGGGATCGAGGACTTCGACCTCGTCACCGAGCAGTACTGGGTGCTGAGCGACGAATACAACGACGTGCTCGCGACCACGACCCAGGACGTCCGCCCGTGGGATGCCTGGAACCGTCCCGTGACGGCTCCGGCGATCTGGACGCGTCAATGGGGCAAGGGCCGCATCTTCGTCTCGGCCCCCGGCCACCGCATCGAGATCGTCGAGGATCCGAACGTCCGCACCATCATCGAGAGGGGCCTCCTGTGGGCAGCACGTTGAACGTCGGCGTCATCGGCGTCGGCAACATCTCCAAGCAGTACTTCGCCGAGTTCCCGAAGCTGCCGAACCTGAACCTCGTCGTCGTCGCAGACCTCGACCTCGCGCGAGCCGCCGAGGTGGCCGCGGAGCAGGGGGTGCGCTCGTCGAGCGTCGACGAGCTGCTCACCGACCCCGAGGTGGACGTCGTGCTCAACCTCACGATCCCGGCTGCGCACGCCGAGATCGCCCTGCGCGCCCTCCAAGCAGGGAAGCACGTGTACGGCGAGAAGCCGCTCGCGCTGTCGACCGCTGAGGCCCGGCCCGTGCTCGAGCTGGCCGCCGCACAGGGGCTCCGTGTCGGCAGCGCGCCTGACACCGTGCTCGGCTCGGGGATCCAGACAGCCCTCGCCGTCTTGGACAGCGGGGCGATCGGTCGTCCGATCGCTGCGGCGGTCGCCTGGAGCGCGGCCGGTCACGAGCTGTGGCACCCCGCACCCGCGTTCTACTACCAGCCGGGTGGCGGACCGCTGCTCGACATGGGCCCGTACTACCTGACGAGCCTCGTGTCGTTCTTCGGGCCCGTCGTCCGGGTGTCCGGAGCCGTCGCACGCTCGGACCGTGAGCGTTCGGTCGCCACCGGTCCGCTCGCCGGCACGCCCATCCCTGTGCACGACGACGTCGACACGCACGTGACGGCGATCCTCGAGCACGCGAACGGTGTGGTGTCGACCGTGACGGTCTCCTTCGAGGTGTGGGCGAGCCGCACGCCGCTCTTCGAGGTGTACGGCACCGCTGGGACCGTCGCCGTGCCCGACCCGAACCGGTTCTCGGACACGGTGGAGATCGCGACGGCTGACGACCGTACCTGGCGTGCGGTGCCCGACAGCGCCGGTTTCGTCGACGCCGGTCGGGGGGTCGGTCTCGCCGACCTGGCCTCGGCGATCGACGAGGAGCGACAGCACCGGGCCTCCGGTGATCTCGCGTTCCATGTCCTCGAGATCATGGAGACGATCATCGTCGCTGGTCGTGAGCACCGCGTCGTGGAGCTCACGAGCACGGTGGAGCGTCCGGCGCCTGTGCCGCTCCCCGAGGCGGTGCGCGCCGGCACGTAGCGCGCTCGGGCCGTTCACAACTCCTGCGATCCTGGCTCGGTTCGCGGTTCTGCCGGTTGCATCAGGTACCAATCCCGGCCCTGGGGGCGGGAGGCAGGAGTTGTGGACGGCCGGCTGCCGAGCACACGCATCGGTGCCTGAGCGCTCGACAGCTGGTTCCATGCGCACAACTCCTGCTGCGCCGGTGGAGGCTACCGCTCGACCCCCGGACACCTGCGCACGCGGGCGCTCCGGGATCAGGGCCGCAGGAGTTGTGTGAAGGTGCTCCTCAGTAGTTCACCGGGCGACCGGGACGATCCGGACGTCCGAGAGCGCGCCGTCCTCGACACGCGCGGTCATCATCGTGCACTCCGGTTGCCGCCGTCGATCGGTCGGCGACCCGGGGTTCAGCAGGCGCAGACCGGCAGGGGAGACCGAGTCCCACGGGATGTGGCTGTGGCCGAAGACGAGCACGTCGGTGTCGGGGTAGGCGGCGTCCGCGCGTTGCTCGCGGCCCGCCGCGGAACCGGTCTCGTGGACGACCGCGAACCGCAACCCGTCGACGACGAAGCGCGCCACCTCGGGCAGGCGGGCACGGAGTTCCGGGCCGTCGTTGTTCCCGAAGACACCGATGAGCCGCGCTGCGCGCGCATCGAGGGCGTCGAGCGTGGCCTCGTCCACCCAATCGCCCGCGTGCACGACGAGGTCCGCGGCATCGACGGCCGTCCAGACCTCTTCCGGCAGAGCGCGCGCCCGTTTCGGCAGGTGCGTGTCGGAGAGGAGCAGCAGCGAGGTCGACATGGGCTCCATTCTCCGCCTTCCGACGCTCGCACCCGTCCGCGGGCTCGGGGAGTGAGCGTCGGTCCCTGCGCCTGTCGAAGGGCGCGCCTTGACAGGCTCGGCGACCGGCGACCGGCGACCGGCGACCGGCGACCGGCGACCGGCGACCGGCGACCGGCGACCTGGGCCGGTGACCGGTGACCGGTGACCGGCGGCCAGTGACCTGGGCCAATGACCAGTGACCGGCGACCGGTGTCCAGTGACCTGGGCCGGTGACCAGTGACCGGTGTCCGGTGCCCAGTGACCGGCGACCGGCGGCCAGTGACCTGGGCCAGTGTCCAGTGACCTGGGCCAGTGCCCAGTGCCCAGTGCCCAGCGCCCAGTGACCGGAGGCTGGCGCACAGCACGCTCGGCTACAGTTGGCGCATGCCAGACACCGACCTGCGCTTCTCCGGACGGATCGCCGGGTACGGCACCACCGGCGGCGTCCGTATCGTGCTCGGGCTCTGGTCGCGCTCACCCTTCGGGAGCTTCGCGGACGCCATGATCGAGGACTCCCGAGGCAGAAGACTGCTCCTCGCCCCGACGCAGGAGATCGGCGACTTCATCTCCGCGACCTACACCTTCGACGAGGTCGAGATCGGCACGGTCGGCTGGACCCGTCTGCCCACCGGCCTGCGGTTCGTCGGCGGGCCGCTCGATACGACCCTGCGCATCGGTACTAGTTCGCCGCTCGGTCGGGCGCTCCGCGTGGTGCCGAAGCCGCTCGCCGTGCACCCGGCCTGGTTGCAGGCGATCGACCCGGTCGCACGCGTCCTGCAACCCGGTGCCCGGACCGCCGGATCCGCCGGTAACGGGCGTCGCGAGTACTACGGCGTGACGGGCGCTCGCCGCATCACCTCGGTGAGCGCGAGCTGGTCGGGTTCCGACCTCGGCTCGCTCGCACGGCTCGACCCACCCGTGCGCTTCGGATTCGGTTCGGCGCCCGCCGACCCCCACCTCGTCGACATTGTGACCACGGTTCGCGAACCCGCGTGACGCGCCGCAACTTCTGTTCGCAATTCAGGGAATCTGGCCTCGCGATGTCCGTGATGTCCGATTCCCGCTCGTCTTCTCGGCGAGTCGGAGGGCGCGGACGGAAGTTCCCTGAATTCTGAACACAGGCGATTTGTTGGCGAGAACCACAAAAGGCTTGCGCGCGCAGCGTCTGTCGCTTAGGCTCCTGGTCGTAGCAATCGAAACGTATCGACGATGGAGTCCCGAATGGTCAGTATTCACGACGTGGCGCAGGCCGCGGGTGTCTCGATCAGCACGGTCTCGTACGCCCTCACCGGCAAGCGGTCGATCACGGAGGGCACGAGGCTCAGGGTCGAGGAAGCGGCGAACGCCCTCGGCTACCGGGCCAACGCCGGCGCGCGGATGCTCAAAGGTGCGCGGACCAACCTCCTCGCGCTGAGTGCCCCGCTCCATGCCGGCACCTACGCGCCCGCCCACATGGCGTTCGTCCTCGGTGTGGTGAACGCCGCCCGAGAGTACGACTACGACGTCGTCCTCCTCACGCAGGATGACGCGATCGACGGCCTGCGGCGGGTGTCCCAGTCCTCCTTGGTCGACGGCATCGTGCTCCTCGACGTCTCCACCGTCGACGAGCGTGCGGGTCTCGTGCGTGAGCTCGGCGTCCCGGCCACCGTCATCGGCGTCCCCGGCGACACCGAGGGGCTCGTCTGCGTCGACCTCGACTTCGAGCGGGCAGCGTGGCTGGCGGTCGAACGACTCGTCGCGCTCGGTCACCGCCGCATCGCGTGCATCGGCCAGTCACCCGCCATCTACGAGCGCGGGTCGAACTTCCCGCCGCGGTTCCGCGACGCCTTCCTGGCTGCCTGCGCGGCGAACGGTATCGATGCGGTGTTCGAGCCATGTGTCGAGGATGCCGTGAGTGTCGCGCGTGTGATCGACCGGGTCACTGAACGCCTCGGCGCGGCACCGACCGCGCTCGTGTTCCAGACCAATGAACCCGTCCAAGCCATGGCGCTCGACCTGCTCGGTCGGCGCGGCGTGCGGATCCCGGAGGAGCTCTCCGTGATCTCGGCGTGCTCCAGCTTCGAGACCTCGCATCTCGAACCGGCCCTCGACGTCATCCCGTTGCCGGCCGAACAGTCCTGTGCGCGAGCCATCGCGCTCACCATGCGGCAGTTGGACGGAACCGTGCTGCCGCACGTCGAACTCATCGAACCCTGGTTCGTCGAGTACGGCTCCGTCGCGGGTCCACCCGCCGACTGACCTTGCCCACCACGCCGCCTGAGGCGTCCGGACGCGCATCATCGAAACGTTTCGACAGTACGACACGCAGCACGACACGCACCCCGACACACAGCACCACCCAACGATCGCGGCTCATGCCGCCCTACGAGGAAGTAGACCCATGCGAACCAGCAGAATCCTGACCGCCGTGGCAGCCATCGGTGTGAGCGCTCTCGCGCTCTCCGGCTGCGCGGCCGGCGGCTCGTCCGAAGGTGACGGGAACACCCTGAAGCTCTGGCACTTCGAGAGCGAGACCAGCGCGATGGGCATCGCTTGGGACGAGGCCATCAAGGTCTTCGAGAAGGAGACCGGCGCCAAGGTCGAGTTCGAGGAGAAGAGCTTCGAGCAGATCCGCTCCACCGCGAGCCAGGTGCTCAACTCCAACGAGGCCCCCGACATCCTCGAGTACAACAAGGGCAACGCGACCGCCGGTCTGCTCGCCAGCCAGGGCCTCCTCTCGAGCCTCGACGACGCGGTGAAGAAGTACGGCTGGGACGACAAGCTCTCGCCGTCGCTGCAGACCACGGCGCGCTACGACGAGAACGGCATCATGGGCTCGGGCGACTGGTACGGCGTGCCCAACTACGGCGAGTTCGTCCAGGTGTACTACAACAAGGACATGTTCGCGGCGAACGGTGTGGCCGTCCCGACGACCATGCCCGAGTTCGAGGCCGCACTGCAGACGTTCGCCGACAAGGGCATCACCCCGCTCGCCGAGAGCGCGCAGGAGTACCCGCTCGGCCAGCTCTGGTACCAGCTCGCGCTCACGAAGGCCGACCGCGACTGGGTCGACGACTACCAGCTCTACACGAACCCGGTCGACTGGAACGACGAGGCCATCACCTACGGCACCGAGACGGTGAAGGACTGGACGGACAAGGGCTACATCGCCCAGGACGCCAGCGGCTTCAAGGCCGAGGACGCCGGGACCGCCTTCATCAACGGCACCTACCCGATCTTCGTGTCGGGCAGCTGGTGGCAGGGTCGCTTCGCCACCGACATCACCAGCTACGACTGGGGTTCCTTCCTGTTCCCCGGCACGACGTTGACGCCCGGCTCCGCCGGCAACATGTGGGTCATCCCGGAGAACGCGAAGAACAAGGAGCTCGCAGAGCAGTTCATCGACATCACGCTGCGTCCTGAGATCCAAGCCCTCATCGGAAACAACGGCGGTGTGCCGGTCGCGGCCGACGCAGCCGACATCACCGACCCGAAGAGCCAGGAGCTCATCGCCAACTTCAACACGGTGAACGACAACGACGGTCTGGCCTTCTACCCGGACTGGCCGACGCCGACCTTCTACGACCAGCTGAACGCCGGTCTGCAGGAGCTCATCAACGGGACGAAGACACCGGCCGAGGTGCAGGAGCAGCTCGGTGAGCAGTACCAGTCGGGCGTCGACGACATCATCGGCTAGCCCCACCTGCCCCACCTCCACCGGGCATGTGCCGGAACACCGGGCACGCCCTGCACGACCTGCCGCGAGACCGCAGGAGTGCCGGCGGCTCCGGCACGTGCCCGAGAGACATCCCACGAACACGCATCACCCAGCAGAGAGGAGCCACGATGACAGCCGCACCGAACACGGAAGCCGTGGTCACCCGAGGGGCACCGGTCGCCCGCAGACGAGCGGCGCAGAGCCTCATTCCCGGCAGTCGGCCGAACCGCTTCTGGCCGTACCTCATCCCAGGGCTCCTCCTCATCACGGTCATCGTCATCGTGCCGCTCGGGTGGAACATCTACCTCACCTTCACCAAGTACCGGGGCATCAAACCGCCGGAGTGGATCGGCCTCGACAACTGGGTGAAGCTCGCCGGAGACGGCGTCTTCTGGACCTCCTTCGGCAACTCGATCGCCATGATCGTCGCCATGGTCGTCGTTCCGACGCTCGCCGGACTGGTCCTCGCGGCCATGCTGTTCGACCTCGTCGGGAAGAAGTTCGGCGGCAGGATCGCGAGCTTCCTCCGCGCCACGTACTACCTGCCGCAGATCCTCCCGGCCGTCATCGCGGCGATCGTCATCGGGTGGATCCTGCGCCCGCAGAACGGTGCACTCAATCAGATCCTCGACGCGATCGGGCTCGGGGCCCTGCAGCACAACTGGCTCGGCAGCCCGGACACGGCGCTCCCGAGCATCATGGTGATCATGGTCTGGGTGCAGCTCGGCTACCCGATCGTCATCTTCATGGCGGCCCTGCAGCGCGTCGATCCCGAGCTCTACGAGGCGGCGGAACTCGACGGCGCCGGTTGGTTCCAGCGGTTCCGCGCGATCACCGTCGGCATCATCCGCCCGGAGATCTTCGTCGTGACGCTCACCTGCACGATCGCGGCCCTCAAGGTCTTCGGTCCGGTCTACACCCTGACCGGTGGTGGGCCAGGCACGTCGACGATCGTGCCCGCGTACTACGCGTACACCGAGTTCTTCCAGTCCCAGCAGGTGGGGTACGGCGCGACCATCGCGACCGCGCTCACCGTCGTCATCGCCGCCGTGTCGATCGTCTTCATCCTCGTGCAGACGCGACTCGAGCGACGCGAAGAGGAGCACTGACCATGTCGGCCAGAACCGAAGACCCCCGGGCCATGATCCCGGGCCGAGTCGTGCAGAACACCACGGACCAGGCTCCCGCCGTGCAGCGGCCCCCGAAACGGCGCAAGGGAGCGAAGAAGAAGACCGCCGGCGACTGGCTGATCCTCGCCATCGCGATCCTCATCGGCGTGTTCATCGCCGTGCCGTTCCTGCTCATCCTCGTCAACTCGTTCAAGTCGCCCGCGGACTACTCAACGAGCGGCCCGCTCACCCTGCCGACCGAGGTCTACACCGACGGTCTGGTGAACTTCTGGAACCGGGTGAACTTCCCCGAGAAGCTCTGGAACAGCATCTTCATCTCGGGTGTCGTCGCGATCCTCGCGGTCGGCATCTCGATGTTGAACGCCTTCGCGCTCGGCATCGGCCGGGTGAAGGGACGCACCTGGATCGTGGTCCTCATCCTGTTGGCGAACATGCTGCCGCAGGAGGTGCTCCTCTACCCGCTGTACTTCATGTTCAAGCAGGTGGGCCTGTACGACAACGTGTGGAGCGTCATCATCATCTTCACGGTGATCCAGTGCGCCTTCGGCACCTACCTCCTCTCGAGCGTCTACGGCACCTTCCCGAAGGAGATCCTCGAGGCCGCATCGCTCGACGGTGCCGGTCGCTGGCGGATCCTCACCCGCGTGGTGTTCCCGATCTCGCGTCCGACGCTCAGCGTGCTGCTGATCTTCTTCTTCATCTGGACGTGGAACGAGTTCCTCATCCCGCTCACCTTCCTCGTCAGCAACGCGAACCAGACCGTGCCGGTCGCGATCAGCGTGTTGCAGGGCGACCGACTCATGGACGTCACGACGACGAGCGCCTCAGCCCTCCTCGGGCTCATCCCCACGCTCGTGTTCTTCCTCATCTTCCAACGCACCCTCACCAGGGGCATCACCGCAGGAGCAGTCAAGTAACGATGAAATTCACCGACGGATTCTGGCACACCCGCCCACTAGTCGACGCCCGCTATGCGCAGGAGGCCTATGACCTCGACGCCTCGGCGGACGGCCGGTCGCTCATCGTCAGCGCTCCGACGAAGGTCATCACCGGCCGGGGTGACACCCTCAACCGCACGCTGCTGACGGTCACGCTCTCCTCGCCGCTGGACGGGGTGATCTCTGTGCGGGTGGACCACCACACGGGCGCGCGTCGGAGCCCCGGCTTCGAGCTCGTCGGTGCGACCGCGGGCGGTGTCGGGGAGGTGTCGATCGACGAGACGGGCGGGTCGCTCACGAGTGGCCGGCTGACGGCTCGGGTGACGGCGGGTGCGCCCTGGTCGCTGGAGTTCCTGGAGGACGGCAAGCCCATCACCTCCAGCGGACCGAAGTCCATCGCGCTCGTCGACCTCGCGGACGGCGCACCCGTCACGACCGAACCCGCCGGTGTGGCCGGCGTCACAACGACCGGTCTCGCTGCGCCGGGGTCGTACGTGCACGCGCAGCTGTCGATCGGTGTCGGCGAGCTCGTCTACGGCCTGGGGGAGCGGTTCGGTCCGTTCGTGAAGAACGGCCAGACGGTCGACATCTGGAACGCCGACGGCGGCACCTCCAGTGAGCAGTCCTACAAGAACGTCCCCTTCTACCTCACGAACCGCGGCTACGGCGTGCTCGTCAACCACCCGGAGCACGTGTCGTTCGAGGTGGGGACGGAGTCGGTGGAACGCGTGCAGTTCTCGGTCGCCGGTTCCTCGCTCGAGTACCTCGTGTTCGCCGGGCCGACACCGAAGGACGTGCTCGAGCGCTACACGACGCTCACCGGGCGTCCGGCGCGGGTCCCGGCATGGTCGTACGGCCTCTGGCTGTCGACCTCGTTCACCACGGAGTACGACGAGGAGACCATCGGGCGCTTCATCGACGGGATGGCCGAACGCCGGTTGCCGCTCAGCGTCTTCCACTTCGACTGCTTCTGGATGCGCGAGTTCAACTGGACGGACTTCGAGTGGGACGCGCGGGTGTTCCCGGACCCCGAGGGCATGCTCGCGCGCCTCCACGAGCGCGGCCTCAAGGTGAGCGCGTGGATCAACCCGTACATCGGGCAGCGTTCCGTGCTCTTCGCCGAGGCGGCCGACGCCGGCTACCTCGTCCGCCGCGCCGACGGGACCGTCTGGCAGTGGGACATGTGGCAGTCGGGTATGGGCCTCGTCGACTTCACGAACCCCGCGGCGACGGCGTGGTTCCAGGGCAAGATCCGCACGCTCGTCGGCCAGGGCGTCGACGCGATCAAGACCGACTTCGGCGAGCGCATCCCGACGGATGTCGTCTGGCATGACGGGAGCGACCCGCAGGTCATGCACAACTGGTACGCGCAGCTCTACAACGCCGCCGTGTTCGAGGCGCTGGAGGAGGCGTCCGGGGTCGGTGAGGCCGTGCTGTTCGCGCGCTCCGCGACGGTCGGCGGCCAGCAGCAACCGGTGCACTGGGGTGGCGACAACTCGTCGAGCTACGAGTCCATGGCTGAGACGCTGCGCGGTGGGCTGTCGCTCGCGGCGAGTGGTTTCGGCTTCTGGAGCCACGACATCGGTGGCTTCGAGGGCTTCCCCGACCCCGCCGTCTTCAAGCGCTGGCTGGCGTTCGGGCTCATGTCGAGCCATTCGCGGCTGCACGGTTCGTCGAGCTATCGGGTGCCGTGGGCATTCGATGACGGCACCGAGGCACCCGGCCAGAGTGCCGTCGACGTCGCCCGGCGCTTCACGAACCTCAAGCTGCGACTCATGCCCTACCTGTACGAGGTCGGGCTGGAGGCTCACGCGACGGGCATCCCGTTCATGCGCCCCATGCAGCTGGAGTTCCCGGGAGACCCCGCCGTCGACCACCTCGACCGCCAGTACCTCCTGGGCGAGCATCTGCTCGTGGCGCCCGTGTTCAGCGAGGCCGGCGACGTGCAGTACTTCCTGCCCGCCGGCACCTGGACGAACCTCTTGACGGACGAGGTCGTGGCAGGACCCGTCTGGCGGAGCGAACGGCACGACTTCTCCTCGCTGCCGCTGTGGGTGCGCGAAGGGGCCGTGCTCGTGACGGGATCGCGCGACGACCGACCGGATTACGACTACACCGATGCGCCGCTCGTGACCGTCTACCCGGGGCCGGAGGGGACGTCGGGCGTCCGTGTGTCCGACCCGACGGGTGGCGAGGCGGTCACCTTCGAGGTCGTGCGCACTGCGGAGGGGGCTGTCGTGACGGGGCCGGCCGGGCTCGCCTTCACGGCGCGGCTCGCGGGCGGCACCGCGGGCGAGGTCTCATCCGACGCCGGTGTCGCCACACTCACGCGCTAGGCGCGCAGCGAGGAGATCCGCGCCGCAGCAGGACCCTCCCGTGAGGGGTCTCCTGCTGTCGGGCGGATCTCCTGCTGCCCGGTCAGCGGGCGCACACCATCCACACGTCGACCTCGTCCTCCGACTCGAGGGTGAACCCGTGCCGCTCATAGAGGCGCCTGGCTGCCGAGCCCTGCAGGACGTTGAGCCGGAAGGGGCGGTCGTCGGCACGGTCCGTCAGCACCCGGGCGAGGATGGACGTACCGAGGCCTCGTCCCTGGTGGGCGGGGGAGAGGTAGAAGTGCTCGATCCACTGGGCGTCGAGTTCGGGACGCACGGCGACCAGCCCGCTGGCGACCCCGTCGACCTCGATGACCGACGTCAGTTCCGGTCGGTAGGCGTCGAGGAACCGCTGACGGACGCGGGTCTCGTCGAACCGGCCCAGGCGTTCGAGGTCTGCGCGCATCACGACGGCCCTGAGCTCGGCCATCCACGTCGCGTCGTCGGCGGTGGCGGGGCGGAGGGTCCAGGCTTCAGGCATCCTGCAAGTCAAACACACCCGCTCCGCGCAGGAGTCCCGCGCCGCCGGAGGTCGATCGCCGGCGCGTGCTCCTGCCGTCGCGCGAGGTTCCCGCCACGGATAGGGAACACTAGGAGGATCGACCGGAGGATGGGCACGTGAGCGAAGCAGTCAGCACGGGGAGCGGCCTCGACTCGGTGCGCCGCCACAACCTCGGCCGGATCGTCGAACTCGTGCACCAGGGTGGGGTGCAGTCGCGATCCGCGCTCACGAAGGCGACCGGCCTCAACCGGTCCACCGTCGCAGCCCTCGTGACGGAGCTCGCGGCCGCCGGGATCGTCGTCGAGTCGATCCCCGTCGGCGGTCAGGGCGTCGGGCGACCGTCGCCGATGGTCGCCGCTGGCCCCCGTGCCGTGGCGTTCGCCGCCAACCCCGAGCTGGACGCCATCACCGTCGCGGCCGTCCGTCTGGGTGGTGACGTCGTCGAACGGGTGCGCCGCGAGGTCGCGACGACACCGTCCGCCGCTGAGGCGAGCGCGATCATCGCAGAGCTCGTCGAGGAGCTCGCCGCACGGCTGCCCTCCGAAGCGCAGGGCGGCGGCGGGATCGGTCTCGCGATCCCCGGGCTCGTGCGGGACGCGGACGGTGTCGTTCGACTGGCACCGCACCTCGGCTGGGTGGACGAACCCATCGTGGACCGACTGCGCCAGGCGACCGGCCGAGCGGTCTTCGCCGCGAACGACGCCAGCCTCGGGGCCCGGGCCGAACGGACCTTCGGGGCCGGGCGGGGCATCGACGACCTCGTGTACCTGAACGGCGGAGCGAGTGGCATCGGCGGCGGGATCATCGCCGGAGGACGACCGATCGGCGGTGCACGAGGGTACGCCGGTGAGTTCGGGCACACGTCGGCGACTGCCGCCGGGAACGCGCTCGAGGACGCGGTGCGGCGGAGCGAACTGTTGCACGTCGTCGGGCTCACGGCGGGCGATGACGCCGCCCTGGAGGCCGCACTGGCGACCGCGATCGCTGCGGAAGCGTCGGTCGACGAGGGAGTCACCGCGTCCATGCCCGTGGAGGCATATGAACGACAGCGGCCCGTCACGGCAGAGGTCGTCCGGCAGGCGCGCACGCTCGGTCGGGCGCTCGCCGGAACGGTGAACATCCTCGACCCGCAGCTCGTCGTCCTCGGCGGTCACCTCGGGATCGTGCTCGAACTCGCCTCCGACGATCTGCACGACGCGGTCCGGGAGCGAGCCCTCGAGCCGCCGTTCGAGGACGTCGCCATCGTGCGGGCTGCGCTCGGTCAGGACCTGCTGCTCATCGGCGCTGCGGAACTCGCCTTCGACCGTCTGATCGCCGACCCTGCCGCCTGGTAGCGAGGCTTCGGTCCTGAGCGCTCGGTTGTGAGCGCTCGGGCACGGGCTCCGCGCGTGGGCTTCGGGCCAGCGCACCGCGCTGACGCGAGACGTCGCGAACCGGCGCGGGAGCGGGTCGTTGGCGCGAGTGCGGGCCTCCGGAGGGGCGCGCTCGCGTCAGTGGGGCGCGCTCGGGCCAGCGCATCGCGCTGGCCGGCGCGGCTCAGAACGAGGGGGGTGCCGTCGACTTGCGGACGACGAGCTCGGGGTCGATGCTGCCGCGGTAACCGGCCGCTCCGGGCTCGAGGTTGCCCAGCAGCCTCGCGACGCAGCGGCGACCGAGCTCGTCGAAGTCCTGCCGGACGGTCGTGAGCGGCGGCCAGAAGTGCGGCGCCTCGGGGATGTCGTCGAACCCGACGATCGACACATCACGCGGCACGTCGTAGCCCTCATCGCGGATCGCGTGGATCAGCCCCAGCGCCATCTGGTCGTTCGACGAGAAGATCGCCGTGAAGTCGCGCACCCGCATGAGCTCGATCCCCGCGCGATAGCCGAAGTCCGCCGTCCAGTCGCCGAGGATCGGCGCCGTCGTCGGGACGTCCTGGTCGCTCATCTCGGCGAGGAACCCGCGCATGCGGGCCTCTGCCTCGATCCAGTCCTGCGGGCCCGCCAGGTGGTAGATGTTCCGGTGCCCGAGTTCGATGAGATGCCTGGTCGCGAGCCGCCCACCGGCCACCTGGTCGACACCGATCGAATGGTCGTCGAGGTCGCCGCCCGACTGCACCGTGACGAACGGCACCCGGACCTGCAGACCCTCGATCACGCGGACGACGCGCACCTGCGGCGCGATCACGACGATGCCCTCGACCGACTGCGCGAGCAGATGCTCCACCGCGGCCCTGATCGACTCCTCGCCCGTGTCGGGCAGGTTCGCGGTGCTCACGAGGTACCCGGCGTCCTTGCTCGCGTTCTCGATCGCCTGGATCATGCTCGCGGGTCCGTACTGGGACCGTTGGCTGGCCAGCACGCCGATGGTGCGCGAGCGACTCGTGACGAGGGCGCGGGCAGCGCGGTTCGGCCGGTAGTTGAGCTCGTCCATGACGGCGAGCACCCGGTCACGTGTGGAATCACGGATGCTGGGGTGGTTGTTGAGCACACGCGACACCGTCTGGTGGGAGACCCCGGCCAGGCGCGCGACATCGCGGATATTGGGGGCTCGCCCCCGTTCGGCGTCGTCGCTCACGGATTCCTCGGACCTCATGTGCACGGTCACATTCCGTGCTGCACCCATTATGCACATCCGCCCGCCTGTCGGCGGATCCGCTGGCCCCGCACCGGTGCGACCACATCGGGCGCGCGACGGTACCGTTGGAGGATGGACACCGCAAGCGTCACCCGCGTCATCGAAGAGACCAACTTCTCGGGCGTCGTGCTCGTCCGCCGCGGCGAGGAGACGCTCTTCGAAGCCGCGCGCGGCCTCGCCTCCCGTGAGCGCGGTGAGGCGATCACGATGGACACCCGCTTCGACACGGCGTCGATCACGAAGCTCTTCACCGCTGCCGCCGTGCTGCAGCAGGTCGATGCGGGACACATCGACCTCGACGAGTCGATCCACGAGTACGTCGACCTCCAGGGCACGACGATCGGCCGCGGCGTGCAGTTGCTGCATCTGCTCACGCACACCTCGGGCATCGCCGACGACGCCGACGAGACGGCGGGGGAGAGCTACGAGGAGCTGTGGGCTGCGCGACCGGCGTCGTCCATCGAGCAGACCGCCGACCTCCTGCCCCTGTTCGCCCAGAAACCGCCCCTCGCGGCCCCCGGTGAGGAGGCGAACTACGTCAACGCGGGCTATGTCCTCCTCGGCCTCGCGCTCGAAGGCGTCACCGGCCTGCCCTACCGTGAGCTCATCGAGAAGCAGGTGTTCGGCCTCCTCGGCATGACCGACTCCGGGTTCGCCGATCGCAGGACGGGCCAGGCCGGTCTCGCCGAGGGTGGCGACGTCGACGAGGACGGCGTGTGGCACTCCAACGTGGATGCGTTCCCGCCACTCGGTGGCCCTGACGCCGGCGCGCAGTCCACTGCCGCCGATCTGATCACCTTCCTCCGGGCGGCTCGTGATGCGAAGCTCCTCACCGCTGAGCTGACCGAGGAGTTCACCTCCCCGCAGGTCGATGTGGACGAGGAGATCGCGTACGGATTCGGATTCGAGTTCGACCTCGACGAGGACGCTCAGGTGCGCTCGATGTACCTCGACGGCGTGAACCCGGGCGTGAGCGGCATCGTCCGCACGTACTTCGGCCCCACGGCAGCCGACGCGATCGACGTCGTCGTGCTGTCGAACTCCGAGGACGGCGCCTGGGACGTCATCCGCGCCATCGACGCCCAGCTCTAGCCGCAGCTCCGTCCATGCCGTCACGGCCGGGCACGTGCCGCCCCGGCCCGGTTTGAGAGCGCGACCACGCCCCCAGTTCGGCCGGTTACCAAAAAGAGACACATCCCGACTTGACATCGGTGGGAGGTCTGGGGCTATCGTGTGACACACAATGTGAACGGTCACATTCGGAGTGACGAGGAAGTCAACGTGGGAACGAAGCGCAACGGAGCGAGCAGGCAGGCGACACGCCACCTCCCGTCCCGGTGCTCCGATCGGTCCGACCGCAACCTCCTCACGGCTCGGCATCCAGCCGACCGCTTCTCCTTGCACCCTCGTCGGTATCACGACGGGGCGTCCGCACCCGCACCCGCGAACGCCCTGTAACCGACGAGCGGCCCGATGAGCTGGACACATCGACGCCGCAGACCTGCGCACGACAACGACGTCCAAGCAAACCCTTGAGGGAAGGAACCACAGTGAAGAAGAGAATGCTCCTCGCCGCACTGGCCGCAGGCACGATGGTCGTGTCGCTCGCCGGCTGCTCCGGCGGCGCAAGCGGCGGATCATCCGGCGGCGAAGGCGACGGCAAGCTCGTCGGCGTCGCGATGCCCACGAAGAGCTCCGAGCGGTGGATCCAGGACGGCAACGCCGTCAAGGAGCAGCTCGAGAAGGAGGGCTTCAAGGTCGACCTGCAGTACGCAGAGGATGACATCCCCACCCAGGTCTCGCAGATCGAGAACATGATCACCAAGGGCGCCTCCGTCCTGATCATCGCCTCGATCGACGGCACCACGCTCACGAGCGTGCTGCAGGAGGCCAAGGACGGCGACATCCCCGTCATCGCCTACGACCGCCTGATCCGCGACAGCGAGAACGTCGACTACTACGCGTCGTTCGACAACTACAAGGTCGGCGTGCAGCAGGCCAACTCGGTCCTCAACGGCCTCGGCCTCGTCGACCTCGAGGGCAAGCCCACCGAGGGCGCACCCGCCGGTCCGTTCAACATCGAGATGTTCGCCGGTTCGCCGGACGACAACAACGCCACGTTCTTCTGGGACGGCGCGCAGGACACCCTGAAGCCCTTCATCGACGCGGGTACGCTCGTCGTCGGCAGCGGCCAGACGTCCTTCGAGCAGGCTGCGACGCTCCGTTGGGACGGTGAGACCGCGCAGAAGCGCATGGAGAACATCCTCACGTCGACCTACTCCGACGGTTCCAAGGTGAACGCGGTCCTGTCGCCCTACGACGGCATCTCGCGAGGCATCATCTCGGCACTGACCGACGCCGGCTACTCGGTGGGCGACGGCTGGCCGATCATCTCCGGCCAGGACGCCGAGCTCGACTCGGTCAAGGCCATCGAGTCCGGTGAGCAGTACGCGACCATCTTCAAGGACACCCGTCAGCTTGCTGCCGAGGCCGTCAAGATGGCTGTCGCGGTGCTCAACGGCGAGAAGCCCGAGGTGAACAACACCGAGGACTACGACAACGGCAAGAAGGTCGTCCCGTCCTTCCTCCTCGAGTCGCAGATCGTCGTGAAGGACAACATCCAGGAGGTCCTGGTCGACTCCGGCTACTGGACCGAAGACGAGATCAAGGGCTAGTCAGTAGGACACAGACACCTCGACAGGCTCAGTGATCGGACGTCGTTCCGGTCCCTGGGCCTGTCGAGGGGCCCAGCTTCACCTCGCACGTCGACAGGCTCAGTGACCGGAACCCGAATCCGGTCCGTGAGTCTGTCGAACCGCGAGAGCCCGCACCATCGCACCTCGACCACCAGTAAGGAGACACGGTGTCAGGCGAGACCACGAGCATCCTCGAGATGCGCAACATCATCAAGACCTTCCCCGGCGTCAAAGCCCTCTCGAACGTCACGCTCGACGTCAAGCGCGGCACCGTGCACGCCATCTGCGGCGAGAACGGCGCGGGCAAGTCGACGCTCATGAAGGTGTTGTCCGGCGTCTACCCGCACGGCACCTATGAGGGCGACATCGTGTTCGAGGACGAGGTGGTGGAGTTCAAGGACATCCGCGACTCCGAGTCCAAGGGCATCGTCATCATCCACCAGGAGCTGGCCCTCAGCCCCTACCTCTCCATTGCAGAGAACATCTTCCTCAACAACGAGCTGAAGGGGCCGCTCGGCCTCATCGACTGGAACCGCACGAACCAGGAGGCCGCAGCGCTGCTGGCACGGGTCGGTCTGCGGGAGAACCCGACGACGAAGATCCTCGAGATCGGCGTCGGCAAGCAGCAGCTCGTCGAGATCGCGAAAGCCCTCTCGAAGCGTGTGAAGCTCCTCATCCTCGACGAGCCGACCGCAGCGCTCAACGACGAGGACTCCGACCACCTGCTCGACCTGATCCTGCACCTGAAGGAGCAGGGCATCACGTCGATCATCATCAGCCACAAGCTCAACGAGATCAAGAAGGTCGCCGACACCGTCACGGTCATCCGCGACGGCAAGACGATCGAGACGATCGTGAAGAACGACGTCACCGAAGAGCGCATCATCAAGGACATGGTCGGCCGCGACCTCGAGCACCGCTACCCGGATCACACGCCCGACATCGGCGAGGAGATCCTGCGCGTCGAGGACTGGACGGCCCACCACCCGCAGGACCCGACCCGCGTGATGGTCGACGCCGTCAACCTCAACGTCCGCGCCGGTGAGATCGTCGGCATCGCCGGCCTCATGGGCGCCGGACGCACCGAGTTCGCGATGAGCCTGTTCGGGCAGTCGTACGGCAGTCGGATCAGCGGGAAGGTCTTCAAGCGCGGCACCGAGATCCGCACCCGCACGGTCTCCGAAGCGATCGACAACGGCCTCGCCTACGCCACTGAGGACCGCAAGTACTACGGACTCAACCTCATCGAGGACATCAAACGGAACATCTCGATGGCGTCCCTGAAGAAGCTCGAACGCGGCGGACTCGTGAACGACAACGAGGAGTACAAGGTCGCCGAAGAGTACCGGCGGAGCATGAACATCAAGGCTCCGAGCGTGCTCGCGAAGACCGGGAAGCTGTCCGGCGGGAACCAGCAGAAGGTCGTGCTGTCGAAGTGGATCTACTCCGACCCCGACGTCCTCATCCTCGATGAGCCCACCCGCGGTATCGACGTCGGCGCGAAGTACGAGATCTACACGATCATCAACCGCCTCGCAGCGGAGGGGAAGGGCGTCATCGTCATCTCCTCCGAACTGCCGGAACTCATCGGCATCTGCGACCGCATCTACGCCCTCAGCGAGGGCCGCATCACCGGCGAACTGCCGATCGAGGAAGCGAACCCCGAAGCGCTCCTCAAACTCATGACCATGGAGAAGCCCCGCTAGGCGGGTGCGGACGGATAAAAGGAGAACCGCAATGTCCGACCTGGACACCAAACCCACCGTCCCGGCCGGGGACAGCGAGGCCGCCGGCGGCCTCGTCAACCCGACCGTGAACCGCTTCACCAGTTGGTTGACGCACGTCCTCTCCGACCTCGGCAAGAACGGCATCTTCATCGCCCTCCTGCTCGTGGTCGTGTTCTTCGCGATCATCACCGACGGCATCCTGCTGCGACCGCAGAACATCTCCAACCTGATCGTGCAGAACGGGTACATCCTCGTCCTCGCGATCGGCATGGTGATGGTCATCATCGCCGGCCACATCGACCTCTCGGTCGGTTCGGTCGCGGCCTTCGTCGGTGCGGTCTCCGGTGTCTTCGCCGTGCAGATGCAGATGCCCTGGTGGATCGCGATCATCCTGTCGCTCGCCATCGGCGCACTCGTCGGTGTCTGGCAGGGCTTCTGGATCGCCTACGTCGGCATCCCGGCGTTCATCGTCACCCTGGCGGGCATGCTCATCTTCCGAGGGCTCGCGCTCGTGGTGCTCGGCAACGCCAACATCGGTTCCTTCCCGGCGGAGTACCGCGCGCTCGGCAACGGCTTCCTGAACGACGTCTTCGGGGACTTCCCGATCGATCCGCTCACGCTCGGTATCGGCGTCATCGCCGTCGTCGGACTCGTCGTGCAGCAGGTCCGCACACGTCTCGGTCGCCAGAAGTACGGTCAGGAGACCGAGCCGTTCCCGTGGTTCGTCGCCAAGCTCGTCCTGATCGTCGCGGGCATCGGCTTCTTCGTGTACTCGCTCGCCGCGTACAAGGGCATCCCGGTCACGCTCATCGTGCTGGCCGTCCTCGTCCTCGTCTACGGCATCGTCATGAACCGCTCGGTCTTCGGCCGCCACATCTACGCGATCGGCGGCAACCGCCACGCCGCGGAGCTGTCCGGCATCAAGACCCGCAAGGTCGACTTCTTCCTGTTCGTCAACATGGGCTTCCTCGCGGCGCTCGCGGGCCTCATCTTCACGGCCCGCTTGAACCTCGCCGGTCCGAAGGCCGGTGACGGCTTCGAGCTCGAGGCGATCTCCGCAGCCTTCATCGGTGGAGCTGCGGTGCAGGGCGGTGTCGGTACCATCGGCGGCGCGATCATCGGTGGTCTCATCATCGGTGTGCTGAACAACGGCATGTCGATCATCGGCCTCGGCATCGAGTGGCAGCAGGCCGTGAAGGGTCTCGTGCTGCTGCTGGCGGTCGCGTTCGACGTCTACAACAAGCGCCGCAGCGGCGGACGCTGATCCACGGATCCGCAGTCGCGGCCACCACACCACCCACGCGATGACCGCGCACCACGGAGGCGAGCACCCCGGCGACCGAGCCGGGATGCTCGCCTCCGTGCGTGCAGCGGGTGATCCGCTCGCGCTGCAGGTGCTGCAGGGCGGTGAAACGCAGCTCGCGGTGCCCGGGGGAGTCGTCCACGCGGTGCTCGGAGCGCCGCCGCTGGCGCGACGCTTCCTGGCGCGGCTCGCAGGCACCGGCGGTGGGCACCCGGCCGAGGGCGTGCTGGTGGCGGGGAAGCCGGCTCGCCTGTCGTCGCGGGCTGCGTCGAACGCCGCCGGGATCGCGGTCGTCACCGGCGGGCAGGCGATCAGCTGGTCGCAGACCGTCGGCGAGAACGTGCTCCTCGGCAACGAGCGGAGCGCGGGGCTGCGAGGCGCCGTCGCCAGGCTGTTCGGCAGACGGCCGGAACCCGGCACGCACGTGAGCGACACCGAGCGCGCCTCCCGCGCGCTGGCACTCGTCGGACTGGGCCGTGCGCAGGCCGAACCGGTGTCGGGGCTGTCCTCGGTGGAGCGCCGACTCGTCGAACTCGCGCGGGCCGTCGCAGCCGAGTCGGCGGTCGTCCTGGTCGACGACATCGGTGCCGGTCTGACCGATGCCGACCGGGGGCGCTGGTGGAACGCCGTCGCCGCGGTCGCCGCTGCGGCACGACCGAGCGGCGCTCCGCCCGCCGTGCTGCTCGTCTCCGGGACGGTGACCGGGCTCGCGTCCGTCGCCGACCGGGCGACCGTGCTCGCGGGGTCCGCGACCGCGCCGCCGACGGCCACGTTCGAGCTGCGGTCGACCTCCGACGAACGGCTCGTGCTCGAGGCGCTCGCCGCGTCGTTCGGCGAGGTCCCCGACGAGTCGGCGGGCTCCGGAGTCGGAGTCGGAACCGGACCCGGACCCGGAACCGGAGCCGGAGCCGGAGCATCGGCGGCCACCGCGGGCCTCACCGTCGAACGCTGGACCGCGAGCCACCCCGCGGACGCCGACCGCACGGTCGTCGACGGACTGACCTTCGACTGCGCGCCCGGTGAGGTGCTCGGGCTCTTCGGACCGGCCGACTCCGGCGCCGGGGAAGTGCTGCTCAGCGTCTTCGGCCGCTCCTACGGGGCGCGCATCAGCGGTGCGGTCCTCATCGACGGAGCAGCCGTCGACGTCTCCACCACCGACCGTGCCCGCGCCGCCGGGGTGCTCTACACGACCGAGCATCCGATCCGCTTCGACCTCTCGTTCCTCGGGGGAGTGCCGTCGAGCGTGTCTCCGGAGTCGCTCACCCGCATGGTGTCGGTGGGCGTCGCAGACGCTCGGCGCGACTACCGCGCGACGACGGTGCCCAGCGGGCTCGTCGCCGCGCTGCCCGGTGCCCACCGCGGCCCGAGCGCCGCGCAGTTCACCGAGTCGCTGCACCTGCTCGTCGCCTCGCCGGCCCGGGTCGTCCTCCTCGCCGAGCCCTTCGGTGATCCACGTGCCGCGGATGCGGCAGAACGTCGCGAGCTCATCCGAGCGCTCGCCGCCACCGGTCGATCCGTCGTCGTCTCGAGCGAGGACCCGTCGGCGCTCGCCGCCGTGTGCGATCGCGTGCTCGCCGTCCGGGCGGGTCGGATCGTGGGAGAGGTCGATCCCCGCGAGACCGCTTCCCGTCGGCGATCCACGCCGTCGGACCTCCTCGCCGCGATGGGCGGACTCGCCTGATGTACGCGATGGCCAAGCGAATCTACAACGTTGTACACTGGACGGCGAACGCCCCCTGAACCACCCGGTCGACAGCCGATCCCCCAACCCACGTACCTCGATCCGCACCCCGGATCACCACCAGCAGCACCAGACGAAGGAGTCCCGCCGGTGAACACCGCCCCCACCCCAGCCGTCCCAGCAGACGGCGCCTCCACCGAGCAGTACACGATCGGCGTCGACTTCGGCACGCTCTCGGGGCGCGCCGTCGTCGTGCGGGTGTCCGACGGCGCCGAGCTCGGCTCGGCCGTCCTCGACTACCCTCACGCCGTCATGGACCGTACGCTCGCGTCCTCCGGTGCCGTCCTCCCACCCGACTGGGCGCTGCAGGTTCCGGCCGACTACGTCGCCGTGCTGCAGTCCGCGGTGCCGCGTGCGGTCGAGGCCGCGGGCATCGACCCCGCAGCCGTCATCGGCATCGGCACCGACTTCACCGCCTGCACGATGGTCCCGGTCATCGCGGACGGCACCCCCCTCAACGAACTCCCCGAGTACGCGGACCGTCCGCACGCCTACGTGAAACTGTGGAAGCACCACTCCGCGCAGCCACAGGCCGACCGCATCAACGCCCTCGCCGCCGAGCGCGGCGAGTCGTGGCTGCCGCGCTACGGCGGACTCATCTCCAGCGAGTGGGAGTTCGCGAAGGGCCTCCAGCTCCTCGAGGAGGACCCGGAGCTGTACGAGCGGATGGACCACTGGGTCGAAGCCGCCGACTGGATCATCTGGCAGCTGACCGGCAGCTACGTCCGGAACGCCTGCACCGCGGGGTACAAGGGCATCTACCAGGACGGCGCCTACCCGAGCCACGAGTTCCTCGCCGCCCTCAACCCAGCGTTCGAGCGCTTCGCCGACGACAAGGTCGAGCACGAGATCGGCGAGCTCGGCGCGGCCGCCGGCACGCTCTCCGCTGAGGCTGCCGGCTGGACGGGCCTCCGCGAGGGCATCGCCGTGGCAGTCGGCAACGTCGACGCGCACGTGGCCGCTCCGGCGGCCCAGGCGGTCTCGCCGGGCCAGATGGTCGCGATCATGGGCACGTCGACCTGCCACGTGATGAACGGCGATGTCCTGCGCGAGGTCCCCGGCATGTGCGGCGTCGTCGACGGCGGCATCATCGCGGGCCTCTACGGCTACGAGGCCGGTCAGTCCGGCGTCGGCGACATCTTCGCCTGGTACGTCGCCAACCAGGTGCCGGCGCGCTACACCGAGGAGGCGGCGGCCCGCGGGATCAGCATCCACGAGCACCTCACCTCCCTCATCCAGGACCAGCCGGTCGGCGCACACGGCCTTGTCGCGCTCGACTGGCACTCCGGCAACCGCTCGGTGCTCGTCGACCACGAACTCTCGGGAACGGTCCTCGGCCTGACGCTGACGACCCGCACCGAGGAGGTCTACCGTGCGCTGTTCGAGGCGACCGCGTACGGCACCCGGAAGATCGTCGAGACGTTCAACGCCTCAGGGGTGCCCGTCACCGAGTTCATCGTCGCCGGTGGTCTGCAGCGGAACCCGTTCCTCATGCAGACCTACTCCGACATCCTGCGTCTGCCGATCTCCATCACGGCGAGCGACCAGGGTCCGGCGCTCGGTTCCGCGATCCACGCCGCCGTCGCCGCGGGAGCATACGCGGACGTCCCCGCCGCGAGCGCCGCGATGGGCAAGGTGAACCGCGCCGTCTACACGCCGAACGAGGCGGCTGCGGACGCGTACGACCTGCTGTACGCGGAGTACGACACCCTCCACGACTACTTCGGTCGCGGAGCCAACGACGTCATGAAGCGACTGAAGCGCATCCGCCGGGCCGCCCTCGGTGCCGGAGTCGACGGCGCGCCCGCCGACACGGAGACGACCGCCCTCGAAGGAGTGACCGCGTGAACACCTACTCACCCGAGATCGAGGTCGCGATCGCGCGCGTCCGGGCCGACGTCGCGAGACTGCACGGTGAACTCGTCCGCTACGGCCTCGTCGTGTGGACGGGCGGCAACGTCTCGGGCCGTGTGCCCGGTGCCGACCTGTTCGTCATCAAGCCGTCGGGCGTCGACTACGACGACCTCGCCCCTGAGAACATGATCCTCTGCGACCTCGACGGCGAGGTCGTGCCGGGGACGCCGGGCTCCGAGCGCTCGCCCTCGAGCGACACCGCCGCACACGCCTACGTGTACCGGAACATGCCGGAGGTCGGCGGGGTCGTGCACACCCATTCCACCTATGCGGTGGCATGGGCGGCCCGTCATGAGCCGATCCCGTGCGTCATCACGGCGATGGCCGATGAGTTCGGCGGGGAGATCCCCGTCGGGCCGTTCGCGATCATCGGCGACGACTCGATCGGCCGTGGCGTCGTGGAGACCCTCTCCGGTCATCGGTCGCGGGCCGTCCTCATGCGGAACCATGGGCCGTTCACGATCGGCAAGGATGCCCGCGACGCCGTCAAGGCTGCCGTCATGGTGGAGGACGTCGCGCGTACGGTGCACATCTCGCGCCAGCTCGGCGAGCCGAAGCCGATCCCGGCCGAGGCGATCGACTCGTTGTTCGACCGCTACCAGAACGTCTACGGCCAGGCTCCCCAGGGCGCCCTCTAGCGCCGGCCCCCACTCACCACTCTCGATCCGTTCCTCCAGAAAGCAGGACTCAGGCGATGCCGAAGCCCACCACCACCCTCGACCACTACACCGTCTGGTTCCTCACCGGCAGTCAGAACCTCTACGGCGAGGAGACGCTGCGTCAGGTCGCCGAGCAGTCGCAGGCGATCGCCGCCGAGCTCGGCGCAGCGGCCGACGTCCCCGTCCGGATCGAGTGGAAGCCCGTCCTCAAGGACTCGGAGTCGATCCGTCGGGCGATGCTCGATGCGAACGCCGACGACAGCGTCATCGGTCTCGTCACCTGGATGCACACCTTCAGCCCCGCGAAGATGTGGATCTCTGGGCTCGACGCCCTCCAGAAGCCGCTGCTGCACCTGCACACGCAGGCGAACGTGGAGCTGCCGTGGTCGGAGATCGACTTCGACTTCATGAACCTCAACCAGGCCGCGCACGGCGACCGCGAGTTCGGGTACATCCAGACGCGGCTCGGTGTCGCACGCAAGACGGTCGTCGGGCACGTGTCCGACCCGCGTGTGCAGCGTGAGGTCGGCACCTGGCAGCGCGCGGCCGCCGGTTGGGCGGCGACGCACGAGCTGAAACTCGCACGTTTCGGCGACAACATGCGATACGTCGCGGTCACCGAGGGCGACAAGACCGAGGCCGAGCTGCGGTTCGGTGTGCAGGTCAACACCTGGAGCGTGAACGAGCTGGCCGAGGCGGTGCACGCCTCGAGCGACGCCGACATCGACGCGCTGGTCGCCGAGTACGAGGAGCTGTACGACGTCGTCCCCGAGCTGCGGAAGGGCGGCGAGCGGCACGAGTCGCTGCGTTACGGTGCCGCGATCGAGCTCGGGCTCCGCTCCTTCCTCGAGGCCGGTGACTTCGCCGCGTTCACGACGAGCTTCGAGGACCTCGGCGAGCTGCGTCAGCTGCCGGGTCTCGCGGTCCAGCGCCTCATGGCCGACGGCTACGGCTTCGGTGCCGAGGGCGACTGGAAGACCGCGGTGCTCGTGCGTGCCGCCTCCGTGATGGGTGCGGGTCTGCCAGGCGGGGCCTCGCTCATGGAGGACTACACGTATCACATGGAGCCAGGCAACGAGCTCATCCTCGGCGCCCACATGCTCGAGGTCAGCCCGTCGCTGTCGTCGGCTCGCGCCACGCTCGAGGTGCACCCGCTCGGGATCGGCGGCAAGGAGGACCCGGTGCGCCTCGTCTTCACCGCCGACTCCGGCCCGGCCGTCGTGGTGGCGATGAGTGACATGCGTGACCGCTTCCGCCTCACCGCGAACGTCGTCGAGGTCGTGCAGCCGATCGAGGCCCTGCCGAAGCTGCCCGTCGGCCGTGCGGTCTGGAAGCCGGCACCGGACTTCGCGACGTCGGCCGCCGCCTGGCTCACCGCCGGTGCCGCTCACCACACGGTCATGTCGACCGCCATCGGTGTGGAGGTCTTCGCCGACTTCGCCGAGATCGCGAAGACGGAGCTCCTCGTCATCGACGAGAGCACGACGACCCGTGACTTCGCGCGCGAAGTGCGCTGGAACAACGCCTACTACCGCCTGGCCCAGGGCTTCTAGGAGCGCTTCGGGCACGTGCCCGTTCTCGGGGCACGCCGCAGAGGGCGTGCCCCGAGACGTTCGCAGTGCCCGGCCGGGGTGAGGAGTGGCGGGAATCGGAGGATGTGCGGCAGGGGATTGACGGACGTCGGGCGTCGGCAGGCGGCAGAATGAGAGCATGACCGAACTCCGCGCCGTCCTCGATGCCACCGTCAGTTTCGTCAACGGCGGCGGCCTCGCCGTCGAGGACTTCCGGCTCGACCTCCCTCCCGCGGTCGCGCAGGCGAAGGGGAAGGCGCAGCAGCACGAGGTCGGACGGCTCCTCGTCCAGCACCTCGGGCTCGCGATGGTGGGCGAGATCCGCATCACGAAGCTCGAGATCGTGCGCGAGCAGCACAAGGGGAGCCGGGGCATCCTCGCCGCGGCGGCCGCCGCCGGTCTTGAGCTGCCCGAGCCGTCAGCCGACGCACCGGCACCCCGCATCCGGCCGGAAGGCCGACTCGTCGAGCTCAGCCACCCGATCCGCGCCGGCCTCCGCACGTATCCGGGATTGCCGGAGCCGGTGATCCGTCCGTTCCTCACCCGCGAGGACTCGCGCGCGAAGTACGCGGAAGGCACCGAGTTCGCGATGGACGTCATCGAGATGATCGGGAACACGGGCACCTATCTGGACAGCCCCTTCCACCGATACGCCGGCGGCGGCGACCTCGCCAGTCTCACGCTGGAGCAGCTCGTCGACCTCCCGGCCGAGGTGTTCCACCTCCAGGACTCGACCTCGCGCGGTATCGGCGCCAACACGCTCCTCGATCGTGACCTCCGCGGCACGGCCGTCCTGCTGCACACCGGCTGGGACCGTCACTTCGCGAGCCCCGCGTACACGAAGGATGCACCGTTCCTCGCGGAGGACGGCGTCCGCTACCTCGTCGAACAGGGCGTCGTCCTCGTCGGCATCGATTCCATCAACATCGATGACACCGAGCCGGAGTCGGGCGGCGCGCGTCCGGCCCACTCGCTGCTGCTGGAAGCAGGCATCCAGGTCGTCGAACACCTCACCGGGCTCGAGCAGCTGCCGGCGAGTGGTGCGACGTTCACGGCGACCCCGCCGCTCGTCGAGGACTTCGCGACCTTCCCCGTGCGCGCCTTCGCCAGGCTGCCGGAGCAGCTCGGGTTGGTCGTCCGGCCCTGATGCGACGGACGGCGCGCCGGTGCCTGCAGCTCGTCCTCGACAGGGACACGGATCTCGGCGGTGCGCGCCTTCGCCAGGCTGCCGTCAGGGTGGAGTGGTCGACCGAGGCCGACGCGACCGGTCGGGCGCGTGGACGTGCCGTGCCCGCTGAGCGCAGGCGCGCCGCTCGCCCACGCGTCGACGTGCTCGGCCCTGCGTCAGGCGTCGAGCTCGGCTCGCAGGAGGGCGGCGTCGGTGTGCTGCTCGAGACGCTCGTGCGCGTCAGCGAGCTCGGCCGTCACCGTCGTCCAGTCGGGCGAACCCTGCGGGAGTCGTGAGCGCGCCGACCGCAGCAGTTCGACTGCGGCCGCGTGGTCGCCTGCCCCGGCGCGCGAGCGTGCGGCGAACACCTCGGCGACCGCAGCACCGTTCTCGTCGCCGGCCTCGAGGAACCGAGAGGCAGCCTGGCGTGCGAGGGCCGTCGCCTCGTCCGCGCGGCCGAGTGCACCGAGTGCGCGAGCCTCGGAGTCCGTGATGTCGGCGACGAGCCAGGTGGCGTCGTGTGCCGCCGCGATGTCCCGCGCCTCGGCGTAGAGGGGGAGTCCCGTGTCGTCACCGAAGCCGGCCTGCGCGCTCGCCTTCCGCTGCAGCGCCTGGATCAGCAGCTGCGGGTCGCCGAGTCGACGGGCCGCCGCGAGTGCCTGCTCGGCGACCTCGACCGCGTCGTCGTCCTCGAACTGCACGAGCAGCGTGCTCAGCCCGAAGCCGACGCGGATGGTGACCGGATCGTTGCCGACCGTGGATGCGTCCTCGAGCGCCGTCTGCCAGATGCCGTAGGCCATGCCGTGCTCGCCGATCGCGCGCGCAGCCTCACCCATGTTGGCGAGGAGGTCGGCGAGCTCGCCGGGCGCAGCGTGCTCACGTCTGGCCTGGTACACCTCGTCGTAGCGTTCGAGCGCGGCGTCGGCGTCGCCCGCGAACTGCAGGTAGCGGGCGAGCTGCAGGGTGAGGGCGTCGAGGTCCGCGTACTCTGCCCGGTTCGCGTGCGAGATCGCGAGCTGCATGCGCGCTGCCGCCTCGCGGTCGCGGTCTGCGTCGCTCAGGAGCGCCGCTGAGAGGGCGCACGCCTGGATGATGCCGAGACGGTTGCCGAGCGTCGTCTGCAGTGCGACGAGTTCGTCGGCGAGCGCGACACCCTCCGCGAAGTCACCGGAGCCGCCGAGCATGCGGGTGCGGAGTGCGAGCGCGGGAAGGCGCACGGAGGCGCGGTGCTCCGGCGAGACGAGTGGGTCGAGCAGCTCGATCGACTCCTCGACGCGGCTCGTGACGGCGAAGAGGTGGGCGTGCAGCAACCGCGCCGACGGACCGGCCTCGCCCGGATCGTCGATCGCCGCCGCGAGGACGGCCTCTCCAGCGAGCCGGTCGGCGATGCCCATGAACTCCTCGGCGGGTTCCTGCTCGGTCTGCTGGCCCGCGAGCTCGAAGGCGTGGCGGGCGGTGATGACGAGCGTGTGGATGAGGCGGTCCGGGTCGACGGGCACCTGGCGCGCCTCGTCGAGCTCCGCCTGGAGCGCGGTGAGGCGCTCGGCGCTGGCTGTGCCGAGGAGCGCAGGGCCGAAGCGTTCCTCGAGGTCGGCGACCGCGGTGCGTCCGGCGTTGCGGAGCGCGTCGACGCGGTCGGCCCAGGCGGCCGACGCACGATCGTCGTCTCCCTGGATGACGCTCGCCTGTGCGATGACGCCGAAGAACGCGGCCCCGAGCGTCGCATCGGGCGCGGGTTCGGTGGAGAGGAGCGCGAGGCCCTGCTCGGCGGCGACGATCGCGCCGCGGGTGTCGGCGCTCTGCAGGAGTGCCGAGGTGCGCTCGCGCCATTCGGCGGCGGTCGTGGCCGCGGCCGGCTCGACGACCGGGGCGATGAAGCTCTCGGCGGACAGGGGCAGGTCCCACTGCTCGTCGGCGAGCGCGCGTGCGAGCTCGAGGCGTTCGGTGCGGAATGCATTGCCGTTCCGCTCGTCGAACGCGCTCGCGAGACGCTCGGCCGACGCCCACGCGCGGGCGGCGACTGCGGCGACGCTCCACGCGTCGGAGGTCTGGTCGTCGGTGCCGAGGTAGTGCGCGAGCTCCGGTGCGTCGGCTCCGCGGACGGGCAACCCGCCGTGCCCGGCTCGCGTGACGGCGTCGAGGAGGACGCCGATCGCGACGAGACCGTCGGTGTGTCCCGAGAGGTTGATCGGGTCGTTGACGAGCGCCGGGAGGTGCCGCTCGAGCATCGTCAGGCCGCGCGCCTCGTTCCCGGTGACGGCGCAGAACACGAGGTGGTCGGCGATGATGCCGAAGCCGTCGGCGTTGTTGCGGGCTGCACGGTAGCTGCGCTGGTGCGCGGCCTTCGCGTCGTCGAGGCGACCGGCGCGCAGATAGGGGAGGAGCGCCTGCGCCTCGCTGGTCTCCGGTTCCTCGCCACAGCTCATCCGGTTCTCGAACATCTCGTCGTAGATCCGGATGGCCTCGTCGTCGTTGCCGCGCAGCTGGTGGAACCAGGCGTCCTCGTTGCGGACGCACGCCTCGCAGTGGCTGTAGCGGTCGTCCTCGATCGCGCTGCGGCGTTCGAGGAGCGAAGCCGCTTCGTCGAGCCGACCGGTGACGCTCGCGATGTGGAACTGGGACTGCACGACGCCGCTGTCCGTCGCTCCGGCGGCGCGGTACCTGGCCAGCATGTCCTCATGCATCGCGCTGATCTGCGCGAGGGAGAACGCCGGGTTCGTCGACAGACGGCCGGCCATCCACTTGTACTGGAAGAGGAGGTCGCAGCCGTCGACCGTGGTCGGGAAGCGCTGCGGGTCCTCGTCGTGCTTGCCGACGCACCAGCCGAAGGAGCTGAACATGGTGTCGGTGTCGCCGGTCATGTGTGCGGACTGCGTGAGCCGGAGGCGTGTCGCGTAGGCGGCCTCGTCGTCGCCGGCGCTCTCCGCGCGGCGCAGGGCCTCGTCGAGCAGGGCGCGCTCGTCCGGACCGCAGGGGAGGGTGTCCGCCTCGTCGAGCAGGTCCTGGATGCTCGCGGTCGGGTCGGAGACGCCGTCGGGGGTGGCGATGTCGGTCATCGGAGTTCCTTGTCGTCGAGACCGACGCTCAGGCCGATCAGATCTGTCATGGCGGAGTCGAGCATGCGGCGGTCACGGGCTTCGAGTGGTCGGTGGCCGGCGAGGAGCGCCTGCACGTAGAGGAGCTGGATGCTGCGGTCGAAGACGAGCTCGTCGTCGAGTGAGGCGAGTCGACGCACGAGGGGCGCGTTCCAGTTGAGGCAGAGCCTGGCAGCACCGGGCGAGGTGTCGTCGTTCCGATCGGCGCTCTGCAGGAAGGTGTCGACGGTGCCGACCACCTGGGACCAGATGCCGGGCGCGACCGATGCTGCGCGGTGCCGTTCCAAACGGCGGAGCACCGAGGGGTCGGCGACGTACAGGGCCGAGAGGTCGTCCGGCCGGTAGCGACGCACCGACACCCGGCACTCGACCTCGGCGAGCACCCGACTCGCACGGTCTTCGAGCGCCGAGGTGACCGCGAGGTCGTCGAGGTGCGGTGGCTCGAGGTTGTCGAGTTCGTCGGCGACCGCGACCCGAGAGACGAGGACCCCGTCGATGAGGTGCGGCAGCCGTTCGAGGATCTCCTGGTCGTACACGAAGCCGGCGTTCACGATGGGCGACGATGGGTCGACCACCGCCGCGATCTGTCGGAACTCGTCGCGCGTCGCCGTGTACCGGACGGTGCTCGTGCGCTCCAGGTGCTCCTCGATCGTCACCGTGCCGGCGGACGTCTCGATCGGCAACCAGCGCACCACGGCGCTCGCGAGGTCGTCGTCGTGCACGGCGATCGCCTTGATGCCGAGCTGGTGGATGCCGATGAACTCCTGCAGCCGGTGCGGGCGCGACCGCGCGAGGTCGAGGATCCAACGGCGCAGCGCGGCACCGATCGCCTCACGGGTGAATTCGAGGGACTCGTCCTGCACGAGCTGCTCGCGTGACGCGGTCGGGTGCAGCCCGGTCGTGTCGACGATGCAGCGCACGAAGAACGCCCAGTCCGGCAGGAGGTCGTCGATCTGCTCGCTCAGCAGCATGCCGCCGAGGTACACACGGCTCGCCTGTCGGGCGCCGGGCGGTGGCGGCGTCGGCAGGACGAAGGCCGTTCCGCGCGTCCCGGTGCCGGGCACGACGATCTCGATCGCCTCGAACGGTCGTGTGCCGAGCAGTTCCTCACCGAACGCCAGGAGGTCCTCCCTCGGCGTGGAGGAGGCGGATCGGAACACCGGGGCGACGTTGATGCGCGTCGGGCGGTCGGGGTGCGCCGGGTCGACCACGTCGACGTCGAGGTCGAGGAAGCGTCCGTAGGCGGTCGCCGAACCGAGGACGGCACCGTGGGCGAGGAGGGAGCCGTCGTGCTGCGGCCCGCCGTCGCGCGGGACGAGGACCACCTCGGAACCGATCGGTGTCTCGGCGGTCGTCCGTTCGTCCAGTTCCCGGATCGTGAACGTGCCGTCGGTGCTCCCGATCCATTCGATCGCCGGACCACCCCGCGCCGAGCGACTGCGCACCGTGATCGTGTCGGCCACCATGAAGCAGCTGAGCAGGCCGATGCCGAACCGGCCCAGGTAGTCACCGCGCTGCAGCTCGTCGAGATCGCCGCGTTTGGAACTCCGGCCAACCGTCGCGAGCAGCTCTGCGGCCTCGTCGCGGGTGAGCCCGATGCCGTTGTCCTGGAAGCGGAACGGGCGGGCCGTGCCGTCGTCGCCTGGCGCATCATGCTCCGACGCGTACGCGGTGATCGTGACGAGTCCGACGGGTGCAGCCGCATCCTCGGCCCGGCGCGCGGCGACCGCGTCCCGTCCGTTCTGCAACAGCTCGCGGAGGTAGACGCGCGGCCCGGAGTAGATGTGACGGCTCAGCAGGTCCACCACCCCGCGCAGGTCCACCTGGAACGGCAGCGGGGCTCGGGTGTCGTCTGACATGGGCTCTCTTCCATCGGCGTGCTGCGGTTCGCTGCGGGTGCCCTCGCCGGCGGGTGCGGGACGTCGCGCGCAGCCGGGACAGCCTATCGGGCGAGGGGAAACGGGAGCTGGAACCGGCGGCCCGATCGTGAACGTGGCGACGGCTGACGTCGCGGCGGCGAGGCGTCGGCTGCTACCCTTGATCGTCGTTCTCGAATCGATTCGACTCGATTCGGAAGCCCCATCCCCGTCTCCACCATCTTGAGGAACCGTCCACCAGTGCACACCGCAGGAATCACCGTCGTCCACCCGGGCGACTCACTGTCCGGCCGTCAACGGCTCGTCTACATCCTCGTGCTCGGTGCCCTCACCGCGCTCGGCCCGTTCACGATCGACCTGTATCTTCCGGCGTTCCCGGTGCTCGAACAGGACCTCGACGTCCCGGTGAGCCTCATCCAGCTGACGCTCACGGGCACGACCATCGGCTTCGCGGTCGGTCAGCTCTTCATGGGGCCGTGGAGCGACAAGGTGGGCCGTCGGCTGCCGCTCATCCTCGCGACGATCATCCACATCGGTGCGTCGCTCGGTGCGGCGTTCGCTCCCGACATCGCCTGGCTGATGGTGTTCCGTATCCTGCAGGGCGCCGGTGCGGCTGCCGGTGGTGTCGTCGCGATGGCGATGGTGCGCGACCTCTTCGGTGGCAAGCCGCTCGTGCGGATGCTGTCGCGTCTCGCGCTCGTCAACGGACTCGCTCCGATCGCCGCTCCCGTGATCGGCTCGCAGTTGCTCCTCGTGATGGACTGGCGCGGTCTCTTCATCTTCCTCGCCGCCTACGGGCTGCTCGTCGTGATCGCCGTGTCGTTGTGGATCGTGGAGACGCTGCCGCCGGCCCGTCGCCAGGACGCCGGGCACAGCACCGTGCGCGACCGCTACCGGTCCGTGTTCAGCGACCGCGTCTTCGTCGGTGTCGCCCTCATCGGCGGTATGAGCTTCTCCGGCCTGTTCGCCTACCTGTCGAGCTCGTCGTTCCTGTTCCAGGAGGTGTATCAGTTCGACGCGCAGGAGTACGGGCTGCTGTTCGCGGTGAACTCGCTCGGCATCGTCGCGGGTGTGCAGATCTCCTCGCGCCTGATGCGCTGGTACGGGCCGCAGTGGATCCTCGCGTGCACGACGATCGTGCAGCTCATCACGGCGTTGACGATCGTCGCGTTGACGATGGCCGACGTCGGCTTGTTCGGGGTGCTCGTACCGCTGTTCTTCTTCATCCTCTCGTGTGGCTTCGGCTTCCCGGCGGTGCAGGTGCTCGCGCTCGCGAACCACGGTCATGAGGCTGGGACGGCTGCGTCGTTGCTCGGTGCGTTGAACTTCGGCCTGGCGGGCATCATCTCGCCGATCGTCGGTGTGCTCGGTATCGGGACGGCGATCCCGATGGGGTCGGTGATGGCGGCGACGTCGCTCGTCTCGGTGCTCGCGCTCTGGTTCATCGTGCAGCCGAAGAAGGTCCCGGCGCTCGCAGGGTAGCTCCGGCAGTGACTGCCAGCGCACCGCGCCGGCCATCGGGTCGACGGGTGGTCCGGCCGAGTGCGACGCCGGGGACCGGTCAGCCGATGGGCTCGGTGCCGTCGAGGTACGTCCAGGCACCGGCCTCCTTCACGAACCGGCTGAGCTCCCGCTGCCGGCCCGCGGATCCGGCGACGCCTTGGACCTTGTGATGGGCGACGAAGTCGACCGTGCCCTCGTCGTCGAGCAGCCCTCCCCGCGTGGTCGCGATGATGTCGAGCCGGTACCAGCGCACCGAGGGGTCGAGGTCCAACGTCGCCGGCCGGGTGGAGCGGTGCCAGGTGCGCAGCAGATACGCGACGTCGCCCACCGCGAAGGCTGAGAACCGCGAGCGCATGAGCGCCTCGGCGGTCGCCGCTGACGCCTCGGCGCGGTGCAGCCGGCCGCAGCAGGCGCCGTACGTCTCGCCCGACAGGCACGGGCAGCGGGCGTCGTCGGCGAGCGGTGCGGCGGCGGAAGAAGACATCCGTCCAGTATCGCCCGTCGGCGCAACCCTCCGGGCGATCGCCGGTCGACACGGCATGATGGGACGATGACGGCACCAGACGAGCACGACGACCCCGCAGCCCGGGCGCGACCCGACGATCGCGTGCCGCCGGCACTCGACGAGTCGGGTGCGCTCGCGATGGACCCGGACCCTGCGGCGATCCGCCCGGACCCGAAGCTCGCGGCCAAGGTGTCCCGGCGGTGGCCGCTGTTCAGCGGCGGCATCGCTGTCGTGCTGGTCCTCCTGCTCGGCGTCCTGATCTTCCTTCGCGGACCCAACGCGCCGTTCGGGTTCGACGAGGAGTGGATGCAGGAGATCCTCGAGGAGCGCTCGCCATGGCTCGTCCAGGCGGCACTGGTGATGAACTGGTTGGGTGGTGGGATCGTCGCGATCCTCGTGGTGCCGCTCCTCGGGATCGCCGTGCTGCTCGTCCTGCGACGCCCGTGGGCCGCGCTGTACTTCGCCCTGGCGTCGGCGGTGAGTGCGGGCGCGGTGCAGCTGATCAAGAACATCGTCGGCCGTTCGAGGCCGGAGGACATCCTGGTCCACGCCGACTTCGGGTCGTTCCCGTCTGGCCACAGCGCCAACGCTGCGACGATCGCGGTCGCGTTCGGCATCATCTTCCCTCGGGTGTGGGTGTGGTTGATCGGTGCGGCCTACACGCTGCTGATGATGCTCTCGCGGACCTACCTCGGGGCGCACTGGCTGAGTGACACCGTCGGTGGTCTCCTGCTGGGGGCAGGTGTCGCGCTGATCCTCGCCGTCCCGTTGCTGCAGCGGATGTCGACCGAGCCGAAGCGACGGGTCGCCTTGGCAGACGCCTGACGGATCGGAGTGCCCGCGCCGGAGCGGTAGTGTGCTGGACAGTGCGAGCCGATCGGGAGGAGCCGCGTGTCGATCACGATGCATGACGTCGCCGCCCGGGCTGGAGTGTCGATCAAGACCGTCTCCAACGTCATCAACGACTACCCGTACGTGAGTGCCGTGACCCGCTCGAAGGTGGAGCAGGCGATCGCCGAGCTCGGATACCGACCGAACCTGTCCGCACGCAGCCTCCGCTCCGGCCGTTCCGGCGTCATCAGTCTCATCATCCCCGACCTGCGCAACGCCTACTTCGCCGAGCTCGCCGACGCGGTCATGCGACGGGCCAGGGCGCGTGGTCTCTCGGTCCTCATCGAGCAGGTCGCCGGCGGGCGGGAGGTCGAGCTCGAGATCCTCCGTGGTCCTCGCATGCAGCTCGTCGACGGCATCCTCTACAGCCCCCTCAGCCTCGACCATGAGGACAGTGCGCTCCTGCCGGATGGACCCATGGTCGTCCTCGCCGAGCGGGTGTTCGACGGCCGCGACCACGTCACCATGGCGAACGTCGACGGCGCGAGGGCGGCGACCGAGCACCTCCTCGCCCAGGGGCGTCGCCGCATCGTGGCCCTCGGCACCGATCCCCGCGACGACCTCGGCGGCCCGGCCGCCCTCCGCCTCCAGGGCTATCGCGAGGCGCTCGCGGCCGCCGGGATCGACACCGACCCCGCCTACGTGAGCACGGTCGTCAGCTGGCATCGGAGCGACGGGGCGGGCGCGATGCGCGACGTCATCGCCTCCGGCATCCCGTTCGACGGCGTGGTCGCGTTCAACGACTCGATGGCGCTCGGTGCGATGCGGGTCCTCCAGGAGGCCGGCCTGCGCGTACCGGAGGACGTCGCGATCATCGGCTTCGACGACCTCGACGAGACGCGGTACGCGATCCCGACCCTGTCGACGGTCGACATCGGTCGTGAGGAGATCGCCGAGCATGCTGTCGAACTCCTCATCGAACGCATTGCGGAGGGTGGCGCGACGATCGAGCCACGCGAGTTCGTGAGCGGGTTCCGCGTCGTTCCGCGGGAGTCGACCGCTTCCTGACGGGAATCCGCGGGCGGGACTCGACAGATCGCAGTGACCGATCGTATGCTGTGCTCAGCCATTACAACGTTGTAGCCAAGGAGCAGCATGTCCCAGCAGACCCCCACCGTGCAGCAGACCACCGCGAGTGTGGTCGTCGACCCGGCCGTCGTCGTCGCACCCGTCAACCGTCGGATCTTCGGCTCGTTCGTCGAGCACCTCGGGCGTTGCGTCTACGACGGCATCTACGAGCCCGGCCACCCCACGGCCGACGCTGACGGGTTCCGCGGCGACGTGGTCGAGCTCGTCAAGGAACTCGGCACCAGCACCATCCGCTACCCCGGCGGCAACTTCGTCTCCGGGTACCGCTGGGAGGACGGCGTCGGACCGCGGGAGGACCGCCCAGTGCGTCGCGACCTCGCCTGGCACTCGCTCGAGACGAACCAGGTGGGTGTCGACGAGTTCGCGAAGTGGTGCAAGCTCACCGACAGCGAGATGATGATGGCCGTCAACCTCGGCACCCGCGGGGTGCTCGAAGCGCTCGACCTGCTCGAGTACACGAACCACCCGAGTGGCACGGCGCTGTCGGATCAGCGGGTGGCGAACGGTGCACCCGAGCCCTACGGCATCCGCATGTGGTGCCTCGGCAACGAGATGGACGGGCCGTGGCAGGTCGGTGCGATGTCGGCCGACGACTACGGCAAGCTCGCCGCCCGCACCGCCTCGGCGATGAAGATGGTCGACCCGAAACTCGAACTCGTCGTGTGCGGGTCGTCGAGTTCGTCGATGCCCACCTTCGGCGACTGGGAGCGGACCGTCCTCGAGCACAGCTTCGACTCGGTGGACTACATCTCCTGCCACGCGTACTACCAGGAGCGCGAGGGCGACCTCGGGTCGTTCCTCGCCTCGTCGCTCAACATGGAGTACTTCATCCGCACCGTCGTCGCGGCCGCCGACCACGTGCAGCACAAGCGCCACTCCGACAAGCAGATCATGCTCTCGTTCGACGAGTGGAACGTCTGGTACCTCGACGAGTGGAACGCGATCGAGGGCACGATCGAGGAGTGGGCCTACGCGCCCCGCCTCATCGAGGACGTCTACTCCGTCGCCGACGCGGTCGTGTTCGGCAACCTGCTGCTCACGCTGCTGAAGCACAGCGACCGGGTCGGTTCCGCGAGCCTCGCGCAGCTCGTCAACGTCATCGCCCCGATCATGACGGAGCCGGGCGGCGAGGCCTGGAGACAGACCACCTTCTTCCCGTTCTCGGTCACCAGTCGTCTGGCCTCGGGAGTCGTGCTCGCGCCGCGCATCGACGTCGGCAGCTACGCGACGAAGGTGCACGGTGACGCGCCCCTGGTCGACTCGGTCGCCACCTACGACGCCGAGGCCGGCGCCGCTGCCGTGTTCCTCGTGAACCGCAGCCAGGATGAGGCGATCGCCGTGCGCGTGGACGTGTCGGCGCTCGGTGTGACGACCGTCGCCGAGGCGAACGGCATCCACGACGAGGACGTGTACGCGAAGAACACGATCGACGACCGCGAGCGCGTCGGTCTGGTCGCGAACGAGAGCGCTGTGCTCACCGACGGTGTCCTGACGATCACGCTGCCTCCCGTGTCGTGGACGGCGGTCGGGCTGAGCGCCTGAGTCGGCGACCGGCCGGTCGCGGGGCGCTCGCTCGGCATGCGGTGCCGGAGCAGCATCGCACGCGTGGGGAGCGCCCCCTCGTCGCCGACCGGCTGCAGCCATACAATCGGCGCATGACGACAGCACGCGGTTCGTACGCGAAGGGTGTCGCGCGGCGGGTGGAGATCCTGCGCGTGGCGCTCTCCGTGTTCGCCCGTGAGGGCTACCGGGGGACCTCGTTGCGGGAGGTCTCGCGTGAGGTCGGAGTGAGCCTCCCGGGGCTCATGCACTACTTCGAGTCGAAGGAGCACCTGTTCGCAGCGATCCTGCGGGCGCGAGACGCCGTCGACGCCGAGGAGTTCACGGCGTCGTCCGGGGACGTCATCGACGGACTCATCGCGGTCATGCGTCACAACCGCGATGTGCCAGGGCTCGTCGAGCTGTACCTGACGATGGCGGCCGCGGCCGGCGACCCGACGCATCCGGCGCACGAGTTCTTCGTCGAGCACATCGGCGTGACACGCGCTGGACTGGTCGAGGCGATCACCGTGCGACAGGCCGCGGGCGAGGTGTCGGCGGACGCGGATCCGGAACACCTCGCGCGGATCCTCATCGCGATCGCCGACGGCCTGCAGGTGCAGTGGAGCCTCGACCCCTCGATCGACATGGGGGCCGACCTCGAGCGCGCGTGGAAACTGCTCGTGCGCTGAGCGATCGCTTCTCCTCGACCATCCGCGCTGCCGATCTGCTTCGCGCGGCTCAGCCGAGCATCAGCGAGTGCGGGTCGGTCGGGGAGACCCGGAACGGGAACATGGCGCCGGGTTGCCAGCCGGGCAGTGCGGCTTGGGCGATGACCGTCTGGTACCTCGTGCGGTACGGCTCTCGTCCGGGCACCGTCACATCGAGCTCGACCGCGTACACCGGTGTTCCGGCGACGTCACCACCTGTCGGGGCGAGCGAGACGACCGTTCCGGAACCCTGGAGCATGTTCGCGTAGGCCGCCAGATTCGTGAACGGGTTCGCTGCGGCCGCGCCATGCGTGCCGAGCGGCGTGTTCGGGGCCGCACCGCCGAACTGCTCCGCAAGGTCTGCAGACTGACGCAGGTTCGCTGCGAGGTCGGTGTTGGCGGTCTGTTTCGTTCCGGCCTTCATCAGCCGGAACACATCGCCGAAGACGCCCACGGTCAGCTCGTGAAGGCGATCTGCTGCGGGTTCGCCGGATCCACTGCGACGCCGTGCTCGGTGCCGACCGCATAGTTCGCGAGGAACTGCGGCGCGACCATCTCGCGCTTGCTCACCGTGTAGACGGCCGCACCCGGCAAGGTGACCTCGACCTCGAGCTGGTACCAGGGATTTCCCGAGATGCGCTCTCCCGTGTCCACGGCGGAGCGGATGACGGCGGTGCCCGGCGCGCCGATCGCGATGATGCGGTTGAGCTCCTGGCCGTAGGCGGTGAGCACCTCGCGGTCGGCGTACATGTCCGTGGCCATCGTGCCGACGTTCGCCGCGGTCACCGGGCTGCCGTCGGTGTATCCGGCGTCGCGGAGGTGCTGATTCGCGAGTTCTTGAGCGGCCTGCGCCTGAGCCGCCCAGTCGGTCCCGGCGGGGGTTCCGCCGCCCAGTGCGTTCTTCGCGCGATCGAACAGTCCCATGCTCTCCTCTGTCCTGGCCGGGCGGCGAGCCGACGGCCGGTTCATCCTGCTGGTGCGGCGACGATTCGGCGTCACAGGCCGGAACCCGTGTGCTGGGCCGACAGGAACAGTGTTGCAACGACGAGCCTCGCGGGCAAGGGTGCGAGGACCTCGACCGGTGGTTGGCGCATCGATAGGCTCAGGTCATGACGCCGAGTGACGCAGCATCCGACCCGCAGATCGCCGCACTCCAGGCCGCAGCCGCTCAGGCGCAGGCCGAACTGGAAGCGGCCCAGGCGCAGGCGGCGCTCGCCGCAGCGAAGGTGAAAGCCGCGGAGGCCGCGGCGGCGCTCGCCGGGGCCGGGATCACCGCTGCCGCAAGCGCGGCACCGGCACCGGCACCTGCACAGGCTGCCGACACCCCGCCCGCAACCGAGCCTGCACCCGCCGCCTCGGTGTCGGAAGGTACTGCACCCGCACCCGCCGCCTCGGTGTCGGAAGGCACTGCAACCGCGCCCGCCGCAGGTGACGTTCCCGCTGCCGGCGCCGGGGAAGCACTCACCGCCGAGACGATCGGCGCAGGGCCGCTCGGTCTCGACGACGTCACGGCGATCCGCGACGGCTACGTCGTCTCCGGCCCCGCACTGGAGATGGGCGCGCTCGTCAACGGCGACCCGCTGCCCGACGTGCAGGTGCGCATCCCGCTCGGCATGATGAACCGCCACGGCCTCGTCGCCGGCGCGACCGGCACGGGCAAGACCCGGACCCTGCAGGGTCTCGTGGAGCAGCTGTCCGCGAACGGGGTCCCGGTGTTCGCTGCCGACATCAAGGGGGACCTCTCCGGCATCGCGACGCCGGGCGAGTCGAGCGCGAAACTCCTCGATCGCACGCGCGGCATCGGACAGGACTGGACTCCGGCCGCGACGCCGACGGAGTACTTCGCGCTCGGCGGGCTCGGAAAGGGTGTCCCGATCCGCGCGACGATCGCGGGGTTCGGACCGCTCCTGCTCAGTAAGGTCCTCGGCCTCAACGACACCCAGGAGTCGAGCCTCGGCCTCGTCTTCCACTACGCCGACAAGGCGGGCCTGCCGCTGCTCGACCTCAGCGACCTCCGTGCCGTCCTCAGCTTCCTCGCGAGCGACGAGGGCAAGGACGAGCTGAAAGACCTCGGTGGGCTGTCCGGTGCCACCGTCGGCGTCATCCTGCGTGAACTCATCACCTTCGCGGATCAGGGCGCCGACGTGTTCTTCGGTGAACCGGAGATCGACACGGCCGAGTTCATCCGCCTGGACGCGAGCGGGAAGGGCATCGTCAGCCTCCTCGAAGTGCCCGGCGTGCAGGACAAACCGGCCCTCTACTCCACCTTCCTCATGTGGTTGCTCGCCGACCTGTTCAACAGCCTCCCCGAGGTGGGCGACCTCGACAAGCCGAAGCTCGTGTTCTTCTTCGACGAGGCCCACCTGCTCTTCGCGGACGCGTCGAAGGACTTCCTGTCGCAGATCACGCAGACGGTGCGGCTCATCCGCTCGAAGGGGGTCGGCATCTTCTTCGTCACCCAGACGCCGAAGGACGTCCCCGGCGAGGTGCTGGCGCAGCTCGGGTCCCGTGTGCAGCACGCGCTCCGTGCGTTCACCCCCGACGACGCGAAGGCGCTGAAGGCCACGGTGTCGACGTATCCGAAGTCCGGCTACGACCTCGGCGAGGTGCTCACCTCGCTCGGCACCGGTGAAGCGGTCGTCACGGTGATGAACGAGAAGGGTGCGCCGTCGCCGGTGGCTTGGACGAGGTTGCGCGCACCGCAGGGGCTCATGTCGCCGACACCGGACGCGCAGATCGATGCGGCCGTCCAAGCGTCGCCGCTGCTCGCGACGTACGGCACGCCGATCGACCGTGAGTCCGCGCGTGAGATCCTCACGGCGAAGCTCGAGGCAGCGAACCAGGCGGCGGTTGCTGCTGAGGCGGAGCTCGAACGTCAGCGGATCGCGGCCGAGCTCGCGAAGCAACAGGCGGCGGCAGACAAGGCGCAGGCGGCAGCGCAGAAGAAGGCCGACGCCGAGTACGAGCGCCTGCTGCGCAAGACTGCCGGGACGACCCGTCGCACGACGAAAACCTCGACGAGCAGGCAGGCGAAGAGCCCCTTGGAGGAGCTGCTCGGTTCGAAGACGACGCAGTCGATCCTCACCGGTGTGGTCGAGGGGATCTTCGGGACCCGACGCCGTCGTTGAGCTGGAGCCGCCGGCCTGCGGACACGGCACCTCGACAGGCCCCGTGACCGGTCTCGTTCGGCGGTGTCCCGGTTCCTGAGCTCGGGTCTGGTTCCTGAGCCTGTCGCAGGGCGCGAGCTGGACAGCTCGCCGGGCACCCGATCTGAGCGTCTCGTCCCCGGGCATCCGACGCGATAGCGTGATCGAGTACGTCCAGCAGCACGTGGGGGAGATGCGTGATCGACAACGTCTCAGACGCGCGGCCGGCGTCCGAGCGGCGCGGGGTGCTCGCGCGGCTGCTGCGCGAGCCGTGGGTCTACGCCGTCCTCTGCTTCGTCGCCGCCTCCTGGTGGGTCGTCCGAGGCGAAGCGATCGACCTCGTCCCGATGGTGTTGGCGCTGATCGCGGGCGGCTGCGTGGCCTCGAGCGTCCTCGGATTCGTCCAGCGCCCGCAACACCCGGCGCTCGGGTGGACGGTCCACGTGCTGATCGTGGTGGTCCTCGGCACCGTCATCGTGCTGATGATCGAGTTCGACGTGCTCACGCCCCTCTTCGCCGCCGCTCCGCGCTGGATGGTCGGTGCGCTGGGTTTCCTGCTCTTCGCCGCACTCCCGTGCGCCGGGATGCTCGCCCTCGCGCTCCTGTGGCGGATCGGCCAGCTCGCGATGTCGTCATCGAGTGCACGGACGACCGCGGCGGCCTCCGAATCTGCTGCGGTGCTTGCGCAGCGCCAACGCTGGAGACGCGACCGCGACGGCTACGCACTCACCGTCCGGGCTGCCGGCTGGTCGAAGCGAGCGTCGCTGACGGTCATCGTCATCGCGTCGGTCATCGGTGTCGGCGTCTACCTCCCGGCGGTGTTCGCGCTCGACGACGCGGGCTTCCGCGGTGTCGGCTTCCTCGTGCTCCTCGCGCCGATCTTCATCCTGCCGCTCGCCCTCGCCTCCAGCTGGCTCGCGCGACGCGCGAGCGACGTGACGATCCGCCTCGACACGGACAGCATCGCGCTCGTGCGCGGCGGACGCGTGGAGCGGGTGCCGCTGGCCGAGGTCGTCGAGTTCGTCTGGCAACGCACCGGCTGGAACGCCCGGGCGGAGGTACGGAGCGCTGATCGGACCCTGGAAGTGCTTGTCGGGTTGGGGTCGTCCGACGGATGGACGAAGCCGCGCACGACGGAACTGCTCACCCGGTTGCCCGACAGTTTCGAACGGGCGCTCGCCGCATCCGGACTCCTCGAGCAGCCACGGCGTCGTGCCGACGCGCCGCTCCGGTACCGCCGAGTCGCTGCCCGCTGAGCGACTGCGCTGACGGTCCGGCGCATACTCCGAGTGCGTCGAGGTATGGCAGTTCGACAAGCTCAGGGGCCGGGGCGGGTGCTGGGTTCCGGGCAGGCGCGGGCGCACAGGCACGGGCGCACAGGCACGGGCGCACAGGCGAGGGCGGGTTCAGGAGTCCTGTTCGGCGAGGGCACGTTCTCCGAGGGCACGTTCTGCGAGGGCTCCGACGGCGAGGACGTCGGTCGCCGCACCCTGGTCGCCGTCCTGCAGGCTCCACGTGGCGGACAGTGCGCTCCAGGCCACGAGCCACTCGAGGAGGGTCCGTTCGGCCAACCCGCTGAGTGCACTGACGGTCGCGAGCCGCCGCGCGAACACCGCCTCGTCGTGGGCGGTGGCCGGGTCAGGATTGCCGAAGAGCACCAGGTGGTCGAACGCGCGATGCCCGACGATGCCCTTCGGGTCGACCGCGCGCCAGTCGCCCGGGGCGAACTCGAGCACGTTCTGATGGTGGAGGTCTCCGTGGAGCACGACGGTGTCACCAGCGTGCTGCGGGAGCTCGGCGGTGCTGAGGAGTCGCGCCGCGATCGTCCAGGCGCGGACGAGGAACGCCTGGGTCGCGGTGGAAGCATCCGTGAGGTGCTCGCCCTGCATGCGCCCGGCCGCCGTTTCGAGATCGCGGAACCAGCGCCGGAGTGTCGGGAGTTCCCTCACCACCTGATCGGCAGGCCGGGCGCTGTGGAGGGTGTCGAGGACGGAGCAGATGATCGCGACGGCCGCGGAATCGTCCCCGTCGCGGGTGAGTCTGCTGAGGTCCTGCCCGGGCTCTGCGCGTTCCAGGACGATGGCCTGTTCGTCGACTTCGAACACGGCGGCCGTGGCGACGCCGCCCCAAGCGGCGAGGAGGCGCCCGCCGAGCGACTCCTCCTCGACGCGTGGCACCTTCAGCATGGCTCGTCGACCGTCGTGCCGGACGGGCAGCAGCGTGCTCGACGCGGTGCTGAACGCCTCGCCGTCGGGCACCAGAGCCCATCGGCGGACGGCTTCGTCGATGCTCCCCGGTCGCCATGCCACGCCCTCCAGCCTACGCAGGCACCATCGCAGACCGCGCCGGACGCGACGCCATCGCGAGATCGCGCAGGGCCGTTAGGCTGGCGCGATGACCGAGATCCGTGCGTACCGATCGACCGACCGTGCACGCGTGGCGGAGATCTGCACGAGGACAGGCGACTCGGGAGGCGACGCGACGGGGCACTTCAGCACCGACGACCTGCTTCCGGACATCTACGCGCTGCCTTACGTCGACCACGAGCCGGAACTCGCGTTGCTCGTCGACGCCGGTGCCGGGGCGATCGGCTATGTGCTCGGTACTGCCGACACGGTCGCCTTCGATCGCTGGTTCGTCGACAGCTGGTGGCCGACGGTCGCGGACACGTACGCCGCCGCGGTCGCTGCAGGTACCGCCTCGCAGGGTGAGCGCGCCATCGTGCGATCGGCCACCGAGCGTGGCGGCCTGCCTCAGGAGTTGCTGGCCGGATATCCCGCCCACCTGCACATCGACCTGCTGCCGGAGACCCAGGGGATGGGCGTCGGGCGCCGCTTGATCGACGCGTTCTGCGAACTGCTGCGGGAGCGAGGTGTGCCCGGTGTACACCTCGGGGTCGGGGTGGGGAACACTGGTGCGCACCGCTTCTACGAGCGAACCGGCTTCACACGCGTCGCCGAGGACGACGGCGCGATCTGGTACGCGAAACGACTCTGAAGCTGCACCCGGGCGTCGCGCTGCAGGCTAGAGGAGTTCCGAGCGCGCCCAGCGCAGACGCTCGAACGGCGTGAGCAGGGCCGGGTGGTCCTCGCGGAGGTCGTCGAGAGACACCGGCTGCTTGGCGCGTTCGACGGGGCCGTCGTAGGCCTCGACGACGGCGGCGATGCTGTCGTTGCTCCACCGGTTGCTGCGCATGCGGAGCAACGGGCGGTTCTCGGCGTCGCACACGAAGAAGTGGGTGGTCGGTTCCGGTCCGCGGCCGGTGAACTCGAAGAGCAGGCTGCGCCCGATGTCCTCTCGGGGGATGAAGGTCGCCGGGCCGATGATCGGCTGTTCGAGGATGCCGTCGGCCTGCACGACGATGCGTTGCCGGCGGGAGAGCAGGGCGAGTCCGAAGAGCGTGATCGCGCCGACTGAGCCGAGGCCGATGACCCAACCGCGTTCGGCACCGGGAGTCGACGCGACGAGCCAGAGCGACACTGCCCACACCGGGAGCACGAGGATGGCCGCACTCAGGATGGTGCCCCAGAAGACTCGACGATGTGGTCTGACCGTCACCTGCACACGTACCCCGTCTTCCATCGGTCCATCGGACCTGCTGGCCCCCTGTTCAATCGTGGCCTGCATTCAGGGGGCAGACAATCCACCTTGTGGAGGACAAGTGGGACGGTTGACTCAGTCCGTGCCGGGCCCCGCGGCACGGCGCGGCGGTGCTGTGACTTGACTTCACCGCGTTGCAATGTGCAATATATTGCATGCCCGCTCCCGCTGAAGCCAACCTGCACAGTCGTGCGCTGCTCCGCGACGACGTCTACCGCTCGCTGCGCAACGCGATCGTCGACGGGACCTTCGCGCCGGGGGAGAAACTCGTCGACACCGAGCTCGAACGCTGGCTCGGCGTGAGCCGCACCCCGATCCGCGAGGCGGTGCTCCGACTTGCGCGCAGTGGTCTGGTCGTCGCGAAGCCCGGCCGCTCAACCGTCGTGGCGCCGCTCGACACCCTGGCCACGCTCCAGGCGCAGACGGTCGCCGCCGCCATGCACGAACTCGCCGTGCGTGAAGCCGTTCCGAACCTCACCAGCGACGACCTCGACCGCATGCAGGCGGCGAACGAGGCGTTCGCGGCGGCCCTCAAACGAGACGACGCGGATGCCGCACTCGACGCCGACGACGCGTTCCACGCCGTCGCGGTCGAGGTCGCCGCGAACCCGTTCATCCGCGATGCGCTCGAAGCGGTCACCCCGCTGCTGCACCGGGTCGAACGGTTGCGGTTCTCGTCCGTCGCCGCCCGCGGATCGATCGCCCAGCACGCCGCCGTCATCGAGCGGTGCGCGGCGGGCGATGCCGACGCCGCTGCGACGCTCGTCCGTGGGAACTGGACCACCCTCGCCGACCTCGTGCTCGCCCACCCGGACGAGCGCTGAACGGCTGTGTCGCTGCGACGGCTGTGACGCTGTTTCCCACCATCGCACCTGCACCACCGCACCACGTGCACCATCGCACCTGCACCACCGCACCACGTGCACCTTCGCACCTGAGCCGCCGCACCTGAGCCACCGCCCCACTGCACCTGCACCGCCGTACCATCCGACGTCCCATGCCGTTCACCACCACCGAGAACCAGGAGCCACCGTGTCCCTCAGCGACTTCCCCCGTTACCCGCTCACGTTCGGCCCGAGCCCCGTCCATGAACTGAGTCGGCTCACCGCGCACCTCGGCGGGGCGAGGATCTGGGCCAAGCGTGAGGACGTCAACTCCGGTCTCGCCTACGGCGGGAACAAGACGCGGAAGCTCGAGTACCTCATCCCCGACGCCATCGCGCAGGGAGCTGACACGCTCGTGTCGATCGGTGGCTACCAGTCGAACCACACGCGCCAGGTGGCTGCGGTCGCGGCGAAGCTCGGCATGCAGGCCGTGCTGGTGCAGGAGAACTGGGTGGACTGGCCGGACTCCCTCAACGACCGGGTCGGGAACATCATGCTCTCGCGGATCATGGGCGCTGAAGTGCGGCTCGACCCGGCCGGGTTCGGGATCGGCTTCAAGTCGAGCTGGGAGCGTGCGCTCGACGACGTCCGTGAGCGCGGTGGCACCCCGTACGCGATCCCGGCCGGTGCGTCCGACCACCGTCTCGGAGGTCTCGGGTTCGCGAACTGGGCGATGGAGGTGGAACAGCAGGAGCGCGAGCTCGGTGTGTTCTTCGACACCATCGTCGTCTGCAGTGTGACCGGTTCCACACATGCCGGCATGATCGCCGGGTTCGCCGGGCAGGAACGGCCTCGTCGGGTGATCGGCATCGACGCGTCCGCGAAGATCGACGAGACCCGTGACCAGGTCGCGCGGATCGCTCGGAACACGGCGTCGCTCATCGGCCTCGACCGAGAACTGCGAGAGGACGAGATCACCGTGCTCGAGGGGTGGGCCGGTGACCTCTACGGGATCCCGGTGGAGTCGACCATGGAGGCGATCCGTCTGACAGGGAGCCTCGAGGGCGTCATCATCGATCCGGTGTACGAGGGCAAGTCGATGGCGGGCCTCATCGACCTCGTCACGAGTGGCGACATCCCGGCGACGAGCAACGTGCTCTACGCGCACCTCGGCGGGCAGCCGGCACTCAACGCCTACAGCGCGCTCTTCCGCGACTGAGCTGCTCCCGGGCTGCAGTTGCCTGGCGCTGGGCGAGACCAGGACGACACTCCGGGCCAGGTCCTCGGCCACCACCCGCCTCTATCAGTCCCCGCGCCCAGGGTCCACCCCCGGGCGACACCGCGCCGCACGGAGCACGCTTGAACCTCACACGACGCGAGGAGGTCGCATGCGCGTATCCGAAGGATCCGAGTCGACCTGGTCGGTCGTCGGATGATCCGCTTGCAGTCGACCGCCTGGCCGGACGACGTGTCCGAGCTCGACCTCACTGCGCTGCACGACGGAGCGTCGGCGGCACTGGGGGACATCGAATCCCGGATCGCATTCGCACCGCGTGCGGCCGCTCTGGTCGGGACGCTCGAGCAGCACACCGCCGGTCGTCACTTCGCCGGCCTCGGCGCGATCGCGGCCGTCGAGGTGACGCTGGCGCGCGTCGTCGAACCGCACCTCGACGCGCTCGGGATCCTCGGGCAGGCTGGTCGCGAAGCTTCGTCGGACTCCAGCTGGGGTGTGTTCGCCGCGGAAGCGCCCGGCCTGCACCTCGACGCGACACAGGGCCCCGACGGTTGGCGGCTGAACGGCGTCAAGCCGTGGTGCTCCCTCGCATCCCGCCTGAGCGATGCACTCGTCACCGCGCACACCGGCCCGGGCGAGCGTCGACTGTTCGCCGTCTCCCTCACCGCTCCCGGGGTCACGACCGACGACGACGCCTGGCTCGCCCGGGGTCTGCCGCTCGTCGCCAGCGGTCCGGTCGAGTTCAGCCAGGTGCCGGCATCGCCCGTCGGTGAGGACGGCTGGTACCTGCGCCGGCCGGGGTTCTCGTGGGGCGGCATCGGTGTCGCGGCCTGTTGGTGGGGTGGCGCCGTCCCCCTCGTCGACCGACTCCTGGCCGCCGCTCGCACCCGCCCGGGTGCAGAGCTCCTGCTCCGCACCCTGGGAACGGCCGCGATCGACCTGGCGATCGCCGAGCAGGCGATCGCGGAGGCGGCGCGCGCCATCGAGCAGGGACGAGCGGAGGGCGCTGCGGGGCCGAGGCTCGCCCAGCGCGTCCGCTCAACGGTGCGGGGTCGCGTCGACGCGATCCGGGCCGCGGTCCTCGCCGCCCTCGGACCGGGTCCGCTCACGACCGAGCCCGCCCACCTCAGCCGGATGTCCGATCTGGAGCTCTACGTGCTGCAGGACCACGGCGACCGCGACCTCGCGAGGTACGGTCGGATGCTCCTCGAGGTCGAGTGATGCCCGCCTTCGATCATCGAGACCCAGGGACCTCGGCCGCAGCCTGGGCCACCCGACTGCACGAGCTCGACCTGGACGCCTGGGACGGCTGGCGAGCTGCGACCGGCATCGTGGTGCTGTCGCCGCACCCCGACGACGAGTCGCTCGGCGTCGGTGGGCTCATCGCTGCTGCTGCGTCAGCCGGCGTCCCGGTGCTGGTCATCCTCGTCACGCTCGGCGAGGGCTCCCATCCGGATTCGCCGACGACGACCCCGGAGTCGCTCGCCCGAGTGCGCGAGCGGGAGTTCACCGATGCGCTCGCCCGCCTGCATCCGCAGGTGCGGCACGTCCTGCTGCGGGTGCCGGACGGTGGCCTCGACGACGAACGTCCACGGCTCGCACTGGCCCTACGGGACGCGATCGACGCTGCGGGTGACCGACCGTTGATCGTCGCCCCGTGGCGTGGCGACGGGCACCGCGACCACCGGGTGGCCGGTGAGATCGCGGCGGCGCTCGCCGGAGAGCGGGGTGTCGCGTTCGCCGAGTTCCCGATCTGGCTCTGGCACTGGGCGGCGACGGACGACGAGACCCTCCCGTGGGCCGATGCGCGGACGGTGGGCTTGGACGCTGCGGCCCACGGCGCGAAGATCGCGGCGATGGACGCCTACCCCTCGCAGACCGAACCGCTCTCGGATGCGCCGGGTGATGAGGCGATCGTGGACCACCATCATCTGCAGCATTACGCCCGCCGCTTCGAGGTGCTGTTCCCGGATGCGCGCGCACTCGCCCTCGGTGGCCCGTCCGCCGGTCGGAGTGATGCGTCGTCGCGTTCCCGTGACTCGTTCGACGCGCACTACCGCGAGCACCCGGACGGGTGGGACTTCGGCTCCTGGTACGAGGAACGCAAACGGGAGGTGCTGCTCGCGGCTCTGCCGCGTCGGCGCTACGGCTCGGTCCTGGAGATCGGCTGCGCGACCGGGGTGCTCGCCGGACGGCTGTCCGAGCGCAGCGACGACGTCCTCGGGGTCGACATCGCCGAGGCTCCGCTCGCGGTGGCGCGCCTCGCGGTGCCGACTGCCAGGTTCGAACGGCTCACCGTTCCGGAAGAGTGGCCGACGGGCAGGTTCGACCTCGTCGTGCTCTCCGAGGTCGGCTACTACCTCTCCGTGGCGGACCTGGACGGAGTGATCGACCGTGTCCTCGCCAGTCTCGCGGACGGGGGCAGCGTCGTGGCCTGCCACTGGCGGCATCCGGACGACCATGCGGCGACGTCGGCGTCGTTCGTGCACCGCCGCCTGCTGGAGCGCTGGCCGGGACGACACGCGGTCCAGCACGTCGAGGACGACTTCCTCCTGGACGTCCTCGTCGATCGCAGTGAACCGAGTGTCGCCGCGCAGCACGGCTTGGCGAGATGATGCTCCGCCGGATCGACGCAGTGGTGCCGGCGCACGACGAGGAGGACCTGGTGGGCGCATCCATCGATGCGCTGCTCGTCGCCGGTGCCGTTGTGTTGGCTCACCGGCCCGGGCTCGAGGTCGGAGTCGTGATCGTTCTCGACGACTGCCGCGACGACACCGCACGGATCGTGCGCGAACGCCTGGCGCGAGGGTGGGAACCTGGTGCGGGAGGCGTGGTCGTGTCGGTGACCGAGCGGAGCGTGGGGGCGGCGAGGGGCGCCGGTGTCGCAGCGGCACTCCAGCTCGGTGACGCAGCCGACGACGAGCGGTGGATCGCGAACTCCGATGCCGATTCACGGGTTCCCGCCGACTGGTTCGTGGCACACATGGCGGCCTTCGATGCTGGTGTCGACGTGCTCCTCGGGACGGTGCGGCCCGATTTCGACGAATTCTCCGAGCGGGACGTGCAGCACTGGTTGGCGACGCACCCGGCCGGACATCTGCCGGGGAACGTGCACGGAGCGAACCTCGGGGTGCGAGCGGACCGATTGCGACAGCTCGGCGGGTTCGGTGCGATGCCTGAGCATGAGGACGTCGATCTCGTCGCCCGTGCCCGCGCCGCCGGACTGCGGATCGTCCCCACCCTCGACGGCATGGTCACCACGTCCGCCCGGCGGCGCGGGAGGACGCCGGGCGGGTATGCTGCGTTCCTCGCGGCGGAATACCCGCTCGCGGCGTCGTCGTAGTCAGCGCGGTGCGCTGGCGCGAGCGCGGGCTTGTGGCGCGAGCGCGCCCGTCCGGAGACCCGCGCTCGCGCTACACCCCCGCGGTCGGTCGGGCGCATCGCGCTGGACCCGCCCCGGGGCGCGGTACCCGGCGCGGCGACCCTCACCCCTCTGCGAGAGCTGCCTCCGCGCGCTCCGGGGTGCCGTCCGCGAGGCCGCGTTCGATCGCCGGCCGAGAGCCGAGCCAGAGTGCTCCGCCGACGAGGACGACGATCACCTCGGTGACCGTCAGCGACCACACGATGCCGCTCAGCCCGAACCACAGGTTGCCGAGCAGCACGATCGGGATGAACAGGACACCCTGGGTGACCGCCATGACGGTCGCCGCCAGTGCCCGACCCGTCGCTTGGAACAGGGAGGTGATGAGCCCGGTGAAGCCGTTCGCGATCATCGCCGTGAGCTGGGCGACCAGAATCGTCACACCGAGGCCGAGCACGGCGGGATCTGCGATGAACGCTGCGACGATCTGCTCCCGGAAGACGAACACGACGCCCGCGAACAGGATCGAGATCCCGCCGACGGCGAGCGCGGACGTGCGCAGCGCGGCCCGGAGACGTGCTCCGTCCCCTCTGCCGAAGGTGTACGCGAGCAGGGGCAGGATACCGAGGGTGACGCCCATGAGCAGGAACTCCGGTACCTGCGCGATCCGGACGGCGACGCCCATCGCCGCGAGCGGGCCATCGCCGTACGCCGCAGCCAGGTTGTTGAGGACGAGGGAGGTGACGATGAGGAAGGACGATTGCAGCAGGGTGCTGACGCCGACGCCGAGCACCGGCCTCGTGACCGCGGGGGAGAGGGTGAACCAGCGCGGTGCGAGGCTGACGTGCTCGCTGTTGCGTTGCAACCACGCGACGAAGAAGACGGCGACGCCCAGGTTCGCCAGTCCCATCGCGAGCGCCGCTCCTGCGACGCCCCAACCGAGACCGAGGATGAACACGAGGTCGAGTGCGAGGTTGGCGACCGTCGAGGCGATGAGGGCGATCATCACCTGACGGGCTGCACCTTCCGCTCGCACGAGCTGCTCGAGACAGAAGGCTGTGGCCATGACGGGGACGAAGGCGAGCATCACCCCGACGAACGCGGTCGTGGCGGGGACGGCTGCGGCATCCGCCCCGAGGAGCGAGACGAGCGGACCGAGGAACACGAGGCCGATGCCGCCGAGCAGGGCGCCGGTCAGGAGCGATCCCCACACGGCGAAGGAGGCGACCCGTTTGATCTGGCCTGCCCGGGTCGGATCGTGTTCTGCGGCTCCGAGCAGTCGCGAGATGAAGGCACCGCCTCCGACGCCGAAGAGGTCGCCGATGCCCATGACGAGTCCGAGGATCGGAGCGCCCAGGGTGATCGCTGCCAGGAGGGCAGTGTCGTGGAGGGAACCGATGACCCCGGCGTTGATGAGGTTGTAGACGGCGCTGACGATCATGGCCGCGGCCATCGGCACGCAGAGGTGGATGAGGGCACGGATGATCGGGGCGGTGGAGAGGTACCAGCGGTTGGAGCCGGGGGCGTCGGACGCGCTGGCGGGGGAGAGTGCAGACGGGTTCGTGGCGGTGGGATCTGAAGGCGTGGGGTTCATGAACGTGCTCCTTTCCGGGCAGGTTCGTGGGCGCGCCGAAGGTGGCCGGCGCGGCGGGGTTGAGGAGACCGGGGGTCCGGGTGAGGGAGCACCGATGCGATGGATCGCATGCGTGCCGGTGTGGGCGATGATTCCAGGCGCGACGGACACCGCCGGGGTCACCGGCTGGGGGCGTCGCGGCTCAGCGGGTCGGCTGCGGGAGTTCGGCAGTGACCTTCGTGAGGAGGGTGTGCAGGGTCTCGCGCTCGCTGTCGTTCAGTGGGGCGAGGATGACGTCGTCGGCGGCGCGCATCGCGATGTCGAAGCCGGCGATGAGTTCGGTGCCGGACGGGGTCGCATACACGCGTTTGCTGCGTGCATTGTCGCCTTCGGTTCGACGATCGACGAGTTCGCGTCGTTCGAGCCCCTGCAGGAGGCTCGACACGCTTGCCGCGCTCGTCCGACTGATCTCGGCGATGTCGCGTTGGATGGCGCCGGGGTTCTGGACGAGGTAACCGAGGACGAAGGCCTGCTCGTGACTGAGTTCGCGGGCGCGGATCCAGTCTTCGCCGACCTTACGCTGTGCCCAGCCGATCCAGCGGATCAGTTCGAGGCTGCTGGTGAGGACGGGCGTCGTTTCGTTCATAGTTAGAACCCTAACTCTTCGATCTCAAATAGTCAACCTTCGAAGTGATCGATGGGCGAGGAGTCGTGGCGCTGGCGTCAGGGTCACGGGAGGGGTTCGAAGTGCGGCGCTCAGTCGTGTAACATTGTGAGGCGTTGGTGACGTACTCAAGCGGCCGAAGAGGCACGCTTGGAAAGCGTGTAAGGTGCAAGCCTTCGAGAGTTCGAATCTCTCCGTCACCGCCAAGAACGAAAGCCCTGGTCTGCTGATCAGGGCTTTCGTGCGTCTGGGGGCTGGTCTGCCCGGGTTCGTCGCCACCCGCGTCAGCGCGGTGCGCTCGCGCGGGCGCACCCCTCCGGAGGCCCGCGGTCGCGCCAGTGGGCCGCGCTCGACTCAGCGCATCGCGCTGGCCACACTCACCCGGTCGCGGGCGGCCGCCAGTCCACCCGCTGATCAGCCCGCAACACCAGCGACCGCGGAAGCACGCTCGCGACGAACCGTTCGAACGGGGTGCTCGCCGCCCGCAGTGCACCGACCGCCTCGGTCAACGTCGCGTCGAGCGCCGCCGCCGGATTCGTGCCCGGCGCGTAGCTCTCCCGTTCGACCGCCGCGAGCAGCCGGTCGATCGCCGGCGAATCGATCCGGAACTGCCCGTGCAGCCGCGCGACGAACCCGCGAGGCGACTCCGCCGACGTGACCGAGAAACCGAGGTCCCGCGCACTGTCGAGGAACTCGGACCACGCCCAACCGGCGCTCGTCCCCTCGGAGACCGCCCGGCGACGCCGGACCGACCGACTGACACCTCGGGCGATCGCCGGGCTCGCCAGCAGCAGGAGCACCCCGAGCACGATCGCGAACGGCACGAGGGCGGCCGGCAGTGCACCGTCGGTCGCGGTCTCCGTCGGCCCGCCGAGGGCACTCGCCGACGGTGTCGGGGTCGACTCCGCCGTCGGCGCCGGCCGGCTGTCCGGGTTCACCGAACCACTCCCGGGTGTCGCCGAACTCTCGTCGCTGAACGACGTGACCACTCCGCGGCTCGCGGTCGGCTCGAAGGGCACCCAACCGACGCCCTCGAAGTACAGCTCGGGCCAGGCGTGCAGCTGGTCGGAGGTCACCACGTAGGTGTCGCGGTTCGCAACGGTGTTGTCGATCGTGGTGCCCGGCAGGTAGCCGATCGCGATGCGCGCGGGGATGTCGAGGATCCGCGCCATCACGGCCATCGCGGAGGAGAAGTGGATGCAGTACCCGGCTTTGCGTTCGAGGAACGTCGCGATCACGTCCGTCCCGCTGCCGTCGAAGCCCTCCTCGACCGGCGCGGTCTCCGAGTACTCGAAGGTGCTGCGGAAGTACCGCTGCAACGCGATCGCCCGGTCGTAGTCGGTCGATGCCGTGGCCGTCACCTCGCGCGCCGTGTCCCCGATGATGTCGGGCATGTCCTCCGGCAGCGCCAGGTACGGTTCGGCGGATGCGCGGTCGGCGACGGGCGGCACGTCGCGCATCTGCTGCGCGGTGGGGAGCACCTGATAGCTCGTCGCCGTGTACGTCTGCCCGCGCGTCGACCCGCTGCGGGCCATCGCGGTGAGTCCAGCCGCCTCGAAGCGCCAGTCGCCGCGAAGGCCGTCGACCTGCTTCGTCGGGTACGGCAGCGGGAGCCACGGACTCGACAGCGAGTCGATCGTGACGGTCGTCTCGAACGTCTCCACCGGGATGGCCTCACCGAGACCCGGTGGTGTGGCGAAGGCGTCGATGCGGTTGTCGTCGTCGTAGCCGGAGTTGTCCGGTCCCCACACGCTGCCGGTGAACTCGTTGAGGTCGGTGACCTTCAGATACGGGGCCGCGTCGGCGGTGGTGGTGTACTGCAGCGCCGTCGTGTTCGCCGGGCGTCGCAGGCTTTGCCCGAGTGAGATGAGCGGGTTGATGCCGTTGACGAACGGGCCGGTGCCGCGCGCTCCGACGGTCGCGTCACGGACCGCGAGGTCGGGCAGGATCGCCGGGGTGAGGAGGGCGACGATCACGGCGACGGCACTGACGATGATCGCCGGGCCGACACTCCCGAGCCGCCCGTTGCCGGCGACGGCGGCGCGGCCGGCGCCGCGGCCCGACGCCCGAGCGGCCGCGACCGCCCGCAGGAGCTCCTTGCGTCGCACGTCCTCCCGCAGGAGCCACAGGAACGACACGGCGACGAGCGCGAACACCCACGGGTCCAGGGGGAAGGAGACGGCGACGGTCGGCGCGGCGTACACGGCCACGACGAACACCCCGGCGATCACGGGCGCATGCCGGCCGAGCACCAGCCAGGCGACGGCGAGTGCGACCAGGCCACCACCCGCTGCCATGACGAAGACGACACCGCCGTCGGTGTCGAGCGGCGCCGAGCCGTCGTGGAAGGTCTGGAATCCGGCGTCCCGCAACTGGACGAACGCGTCGAACGTCGCCGGCGTGGGGATGAGCCCGACGATCGAGGTCGAGGAGGCGAAGAACAGCGTGATGGTGACGAGCCAGACGGCGGCGGCACCGAGCCAGACGAGGGCCGCCGGCAGTCGGGTCCGCCGGAGGAGCACGGCAGTGGCGATGACGATCGCCATCACGAGATTCGTGACGAACCACCAGTCGAGTTCGGCGAGGACCCGGCCGAAGCCCAGACCACCGGTCGCCAGGAGGACGAAGGCCGCGAGCGCGAGCCGGAGATCGCCGACGTTCGCGGTGTCGCGCGGGTCGTCCGCGCGAGGGAGGTTGGACCAGGAGCCGCCACTCGCTCCGGTGCCGGACCCGCCACCCGCAGCCGGATCAGGGGTCGACGGTCGGTGCTGCGGAGGGAGGCGTCGATCCTCAGTGACCGCCACGATCGCCTCCGTTCCGGCGACCGGCGCGACCTCTCGTGCGCCCAGTCGGCGATGCGCTGGTCGTGGTCGCCGGCCCGCTCGTCCCGAGCCAGAGTGCGGAGAACGACTCGCCGCGTTCGCCGACGTGGCAGCGCCACCCGGCGAGCTGCAGGAGGTCGATGGTGCGGTGGCGGGCGCCGGCGGGCAGGAGGGCGATCGGCAGCGGGGAGAGGTGCGCGACCGCCGTCAGCTCACTGAGGTCGCCCTCGTCGACGTCGCCGAGGATCGCGATGACCGGTTGGGCGCGTCGGGCGGCCGTGACCTGGGAGAGGTCGAGGAACCGGTTCTCGTTCCGCGTGGGCCGCAGCAGGGCGAGGTCGAGGAGCGCTGCATCGAGTTCGTCCTCCTCGACGTGCTGGCCGCTGCGTTCGAGGGCATCGCCCATGCCGCCGACCGGTGACGACCGGAGTCCGCTCGCGGCGGACCGGGCGCTGATCTCGCGGGCCAGTCCTTCGTCGCCTGCGCCGAAGAGGTTCACCCGGTAGTCGGCGTCGACGAGGTGGTTCGCGATGGAGGCCGCGAGTGAGACGGCCTGCTCGAAGGCCGGCAGGTACGAGGGATCGTCGTCGGGCCACGCCCAGTGCGCTGCCGCGGTGTCGAGCAGCACGGTCGCTTCAGGGTCGTTGCGCTGTTCCTCCTGTCGCACCATGAGCTCACCGTGGTGGGCGCTCGCGCGCCAGTGCAGCCTGCGGACCGCGTCGCCCGGGAGGTAGGGGCGGGCGATGATGTCGTCCTCGCCGACGCCGACGTGGAGTGCGGATGGCCTCGTCGACCCGTCTCGGCTGGCCGTGAGGGCCGGGATCTCGGGCAGTGCGATGATCTCCGGCAGGACGATGACGGGGTGGGTGCCACCGACGTCCCGCCGCCGGACGACGAGACCGAACGGGTCGCTCACGGTGAGGGCGAGGGGGCCGAGTTGGTGCTCGCCACGGCGCAGAGCGGTCACGGTGTATCGGGCGGTGCGGCCGCGCGAACCGATGCCGGCGACCCCGGTGCTCGGCAGGGTGCCGGAGGCGCTCCCGTTGAGCCCCGGCGGGACGCGGTCCTTCCACTCGGTGTGGACGTGCGGAAGGGCACTCGTCTCGGCGATGGTGACCTCGACCTCGGTGCGCCCGCCGACGCTGACGAGGTCCGGCCGGGTGAAGCGGTCGACGCGGAGGGAGGGGCGCTCGAGGTAGACGGCGCCGAAGCTCGCTGCGACGAGGGCGATGAGCAGCCCGGCTGCTGCGAGGAGCTCCTGCGAGCCGATCCCGCGCGCGAACACGAGGCACACACCCGCGGCGACGAGCACGCCGACGGCGCGTCTCGTGAGCGGCGCCCGGCGCTTCATCGCCTCAGGACCTCTGGTCGACCCGGCCCGAGTGAGGCACGGGCGTGCGCTCGAGCAGTTCGACGAGCACCTCGGCGACCGCCTGCACACCGGAACGGTCGTGTGCGCTGACGGCTCGACGCGTGGGGATGAGGCGGTGGGCGAGCACCGGGGCGAGCAACTGGTCGATGTCGTCGGGGAGGACGAACTCACGACCGTCGAGGGCCGCGAGCACTTTCGCCGCCCGCACGAGTTGCAGGGTCGCGCGCGGGCTTGCCCCGAGACGCAGCTCCGGGTGGGTTCTCGTGGCCTGCACCAGCGAGACGCAGTACTGCTCGACGATCGGCGACACGAACACGCTGCGCGCCCAGGCGATGAGGCGCTCGACGTCGCTGCGGCTCGCAACCGGAGAGATCGTGTCGAGCGGGTTGACGGTGTCGCGCTGGCGCAGCATCGCGAGTTCAGCGGTGGAATCGGGGTAGCCCATCGAGATCCGTGCCATGAACCGGTCGCGCTGGGCCTCCGGGAGGGCGTACGTCCCCTCCATCTCCAACGGGTTCTGGGTGGCGACGACGGTGAACGGTGACGGCAGCGCGTGCGTCTCGCCGTCGACGGTCACCTGTCCTTCCTCCATCGACTCCAGCAGCGCCGACTGCGTCTTCGGTGAGGAGCGGTTGATCTCGTCGGCGATCACGATGTTCGCGAACACCGCACCCGGCTTGAACTCGAACTCGCGGTCCACCTGGTTGAAGATCGAGACGCCGGTGACGTCGGAGGGCAGCAGGTCCGGTGTGAACTGGATGCGGCGGACGCTGCTCCCGACCGAGGCGGCGAGGGCCTTCGCGAGCACCGTCTTGCCGACGCCCGGTACGTCCTCGATGAGGAGGTGACCTTCGGCGAGCATGACGATGAGCGCCATGCGGGTGGCGAAGGGCTTGCCGTCGAGCACCTGCTCAACGTTCTGGAGGATGCGTTCCGCGAGCGCCTGGAACTCTGCGGCGCCGAGGGGCGGTTTGATGGCGGCGACCGTGTCGCGGAGCTCTGGGTCGATGCGCGAGGTCTGTTCCGTCATGATCGGCTCCTGCGGTCGTGGTCGAGCATGCGCCGGAAGATGAGCGCGACGATGGTGGCGAGGCCGACGGTGATGAAGCCGGGTGCGATCGCGTAGACGGTCTGCATGAGGATGTAGCCGGTCTCGGGGCCGTCCGACGAGTTCCATCCGCGGAAGGAGTTGTTCGTCGCCTGCCAGGTGAGGACGATCCCGCCGACAGTGAGCACGACGCCGATGACCCACAGGGCGTGCTCCCAGCTGTTGCGGCGCGGCGGGAGGGGATCTGCTCCATCGAAGCCCTCGGGTGCTTCCGACAGGGTGTTGGCCGGAGCTGGCGCATCACCGATCCTGGCGTCGACACTCGTGGTGCGCTGCTCGTACGGTTGTACGCGCGCTCGAGGGCCGCCGTCGTATCCGCCGTCGTGGCCGCGGTCGAAGCGGTCGTCGACGGGCGGGCGAACCGGTGCGTCCCGTGGTGGCTCGATCAGCTGGGGTGCGATCTCCTCCAATGAGGCGAGGTGGCTGCGGCGGCTGTTCTCGATGGCGACCGGACGTGGGCGCTCGGCGGTGTGTCCGCGCTGGAATGCGGGATCGTAACGCTGATCCATCGTCGGCCTCACCTCGTCGTGGCGGTCTGATCCACTCATGCCGATCCTATGGCTGATAACGAACAGGTAACACCCCTGGCGGAATGGTGCACAGCAGTTGCATATGTGGCGCAGTTGCGTTGCACATGATCTGTTCGGAACGCGGGCCGGAGCGGATGGGCGCTGAAGTGCACACGGTCGCTGAAGTGCACCCGGTCGCTGAAGTGCACCCGGTCGCTGAAGTGCACCCGGTCGCTGAAGTGCACCCGGTCGCTGAAGTGCCCCCGGTTGCTGAAGTGCACCCGGTCGCTGAAGTGCCTACCTGGCCACCGGAGTGCCCACCCGGTCGCCGAGCTCGTCGAGGCGTCCGTCGACAGGCTCAGGCACCGGGTGCGCAGGTCACCCGGCGCGACTACAGGGCCGCGAGCGCCTCCGCGATCGGCGTCGAGCCCTCGATGACTTCGAACTGCGTGCGTGACGCGGCCCCGGTCTCGATGAGCGAGAGCAGGACTGCAGCCACCTCCGCACGAGGGATCGTGCCGCGGCCGGTGGATGCCGCCGCCGTGATGCGGCCCGTGGGCTCGTCGTCGGTCAGGCCACCCGGGCGGACGATCGTCCAGTCGAGGTCGCGGCCGCGAAGATCGGCGTCGGCTTCGGACTTCGCCCTCAGGTAGACCTGGAAGACGTCGTCGGAGTCGGGGTCGAAGTCGTCGGCGCTGATCGCGGACACCATCAGATAGCGGGGCACGTTCGCGAGTTCGGCGGCCTCGGCCAGCAGGATGGCGCCGTCGCGGTCGAGGGTCAGCTTCCGTTCCGCGCCGCTGTTCGGGCCGGCGCCCGCCGCGAAGACGACCACATCGGCCCCGGCGAGTTCGTCGGCGAGCTCAGCAGCGGACGAGTGCTCCAGGTCGAGGACGATGGCTCGGGAGCCGATGGCCTGCAGTTCGCCGACCTGTTCCGGGTTGCGGATGATGCCGGCGGGGGAGTGCCCTGCTTCGGCGAGGAGGCGCTGCAGGTGCAGGGCGATCTGTCCGTGTCCTCCGGCGATCACGACGTCAGTCATTCGGGTCCTCTCGTTCGGGTGGATGCTCGGGTGTTGCGTGCGTCAGTCAACGCCCCATCGGCGGCGCGCGCAACCCGGCCGATGCTCAGGTACACTGGTTGACGGCTCCCCGCGTGGCGCCATCCAGGCCAACTCCCCCAGGGCGGAAACGCAGCAAGGGTAACCGGGCTCTGGCGGGTGCGCGGGGAGTCTTTTCGTGCTCCGGGCGGGCCATACCGATCCTCATCTGGCCGCAGGATCACGGGTCCAGATCGGAAATCCATCCACTCTTTCTGGCCGACCGCCCGCAACCGGGACCGCTCGTCGACGAACTCCGGGTCCGCCCGGTGACAGGCTGTCCGGTAGGCGACACAGCATTGTGCGGATACCCAGCGGGCACGGATGCCCCCGGCCTAGGCTTGAGGGGTGGCGCGAAGCATTTACATCATCTCTGCCGAAGGACACTCCGGGAAGTCGACGGTGGCCCTCGGGGTGCTCGACACCCTGAGTCACCAGATCGAGCGGATCGGGGTGTTCCGGCCCATCGCGCGCTCCACCACGGCACCCGACTACGTGCTGCAGCTGCTCCTCGAGCACGACGGCGTCGACCTCTCCTATGAGGACTGCATCGGGGTCAGCTACGACGACGTGCACACCGACCCGGAGGCGGCGCTCTCCCGTATCGTGCAGCGCTACAAGCACATCGAGGCGCAGTGCGACGCGGTCGTCATCCTCGGTTCCGACTACACCGACGTCGGCAGCCCGACCGAGCTCGGGTACAACGCGCGGATCGCCACGAACCTCGGCGCACCGGTGCTGCTCGTGCTCGGTGGTCGTGCCGGGCAGGGGTCAGGTGAGCAGCTCGGTCGATCGCTCGCGCGGACGCCCGACGACATGCGGAACATCGCGGAGCTCGCCCTCGGGGAGCTTGCCGACGCTCACGCGCAGCTCCTCGCCGTCGTCGCGAACCGTGCCGACCCCGAGCATCTGCTCGAGATCACGGCCGCGATCAGCGATGCGATCCACCCCGACGGCGCTGCCCACGGTTCCGTCGTCGCGCCGGCCGGCCACGCTGCCGGTGCCGCGATGGTGCCCGTGTGGGCGATCCCTGAAGACACCTTCCTGATCGCGCCGACGATGCAGAGCATCCTCGAGGCGGTCGACGGCACGCTGGTGAAGGGGAGCGAGGAGCTCCTCACCCGTGAGGCGCTCGGCGTGGTGGTCGCCGGCATGTCGATGGTGAACGTGCTGCCGCGACTCACCGAGGGTGCCGTCATCGTGATCCCCGCCGACCGCACCGAGGTGCTGCTCGCGGCGCTCATGGCGAACGCATCCGACACCTTCCCGTCCATCGCCGGCATCGTCCTGAACGGTGGCTTCCCGCTGCCGGAGGCGGTCGAGCAGCTCATCTCCGGGCTCGGCGAGATCCCGCCCATCGTCAGCACCGACCTCGGTACCTATGAGACCGCCGTCCGGGTCATGAACACACGTGGGCGTCTCGCGGCCGACTCGCAACGCAAGTACGACACGGCGCTCGCGCTGTTCGAGCAGAACGTCGACGCACCGCTGCTGCTGGAGCTGCTGAACGTCGCGCGTGCAGACGTCGTCACGCCGCTCATGTTCGAGTACGGCCTGCTGGAGCGTGCCCGCTCGAACCGCAAGCACATCGTCCTGCCTGAGGGCGACGACGACCGCATCCTCCGCGCGGCGGGTACCCTGCTCGCCCGCGAGGTCGCCGACCTCACGATCCTCGGTGAGGAGATCGAAGTGCGGTCGCGGGCCATCGAACTCGGCATCGACCTCAGTAAGGCGACGATCGTCAGTCCGTTCGACGCCGTGCTGCGGTTCAAGTTCGCGCAGGAGTACGCGAAGCTGCGCGCACACAAGGGCGTCACGATCGACATGGCGAACGACGCCGTCACCGACGTCTCCTACTTCGGCACGATGATGGTGCACCTGGGGCTCGCCGACGGCATGGTGTCGGGTGCGGCGCACACCACGGCGCACACGATCCGTCCGTCGTTCGAGATCATCAAGACGAAGCCGGGGGTCTCGGTCGTGTCGAGCGTGTTCCTGATGGCGCTCGCCGACCGCGTCCTCGTCTACGGAGACTGCGCCGTGAACCCCGACCCGACGGACGCCCAGCTGGCGGACATCGCGATCTCGTCGGCTGAGACGGCTGAGCAGTTCGGTATCGAGCAGCGCATCGCGATGCTCTCGTACTCGACGGGCGACTCCGGTGCCGGCGCGGACGTGGAGAAGGTGCGTTCTGCGACGCAGCAGGTGCGTGAGCGTCGTCCCGACCTGCTCGTCGAGGGCCCGATCCAGTACGACGCTGCTGCGGATGCTGCGGTGGCTGCGACGAAGATGCCGGACTCGCAGGTCGCCGGCCGTGCGACGGTCTTCATCTTCCCCGACCTCAACACCGGCAACAACACCTACAAGGCGGTGCAGCGTTCGGCTGGTGCTGTCGCCATCGGGCCGGTGCTGCAGGGGCTCAACAAGCCGATCAACGATCTCTCGCGGGGGGCCCTCGTGCAGGACATCGTGAACACTGTCGCCATCACCGCCATCCAGGCGCAAGAACAGGAATAAGGACTCCGCACGCATATGCCAACCGTTCTCGTGGTGAACTCCGGTTCCTCGTCGTTCAAGTACCAGCTCATCGATGTCGAGACGGAGCGGACGCTTGCGAGTGGCCTCGTCGAACGCATCGGTGATGAGAGCGGGGCTGCGGAGCACCGGTCGTTCACCATCGACCAGGCGGCGGGCGTCGACGACCCGCCGATCGAGGAGCGCTGGCTGATCGAGCGCACGATCCACGACCACACCGCCGGGTTCCGTGTGATGCTCGAGGCGTTCGCCGAGCACGGTCCGTCGTTGGTGGAGCACGCTCCGGTCGCGGTCGGGCACCGGGTCGTGCACGGTGGGAAGCGATTCTTCGAGCCGACGGTCGTCACCGATCTCGTGAAGATCAACATCGAGGACATCTCCGAGCTCGCGCCGCTGCACAACCCCGCGAACCTGCAGGGCATCACGGCGGCGCAGGCGGCGTTCCCGGATGTGCCGCATGTGGCGGTGTTCGACACGGCGTTCCATCAGACGATTCCGGCGGCGGCGTACACGTATGCGATCGATGCGGAGCTGGCCGAGAAGCACCGGGTGCGTCGGTACGGCTTCCACGGCACGTCGCACAAGTTCGTGTCGGAGGCCGCTGCGGCATACCTCGAGCGTCCACTCGGCGAGCTGAAGCAGATCGTCTTCCATCTCGGCAACGGTGCTTCGGCGTGCGCGGTCGACGGCGGTCGGTCGGTCGACACGTCGATGGGCATGACGCCGTTGGAGGGGCTCGTGATGGGGACCCGATCGGGCGACCTCGATCCGGCGGTGCTGTTCCATCTGCATCGCAAGGCCGGGCTCGGGTTCGAGGAACTGGACACGCTGTTGAACCGGCGGAGCGGTCTGCTCGGGCTGTCGGGTACTGGCGACATGCGTGATGTCACGGACGCAGCGGCGCAGGGAGACGAAGCAGCGAAGCTCGCCCTCGAGGTGACGATCCATCGGTTGCGGCACTACCTGGGCGCATATCTCGCGGTGCTCGGCGGGCTCGACGTCGTGGTGTTCACGGCCGGCGTGGGGGAGAACGCGCCGCTCATCCGTGCCGGTGCGGTGCAGGGGCTCGAGGGGCTCGGCATCGTTCTCGACGAGGAGCGTAACGCGACGCGCGTTCCTGGTATCCGGGTCATCTCCACCGACGACTCCCCGGTCACCGTGCTCGTCGTGCCGACGAACGAGGAGCTCGAGATCGCGCGCCAGACGGTCGCTGCGCTCGCGTAATCACCGAGCCTGTTGTCCTCCATTCGGGGGACTGCAAGGAATAAGTGGTTCCCCCCATTAGTTTTTGCTGTGAATCTCCTTAGTCTTGTCGGGATCGCCGAACCGCGATCCCAAGACAAAGGTGTTCATCCACGTGAAACTCATTCCTCGCCGTACTGCGGCTCTCACCACCGGCCTGGCTGTCGTCGCCGGTTCCACCCTGCTGCTGGCCGCCCCGGCGTCGGCCGCCGACTTCCAGGTGACTCCTGACCAGCTTCAGGGCAGCATCGAGCCCGGCGCGTATGCCGGGTGGCACGAGGGCTATGCAGCCGACGCGGTCGGCGCTCCCGCAGAGATCACCGACGCGGGCCTGGTGCTCACCGGTCCTTCGCAGATCATCAACGGCCTCACCACGCCGATCGACGTCGACGGGGTCGACACGACGTTCGCCGACCTCGCCGGGACGGCCGGCTTCACGTCCACCAACGACGCCGTGTACTTCCAGATCCCCATCTTCGGTGATGGCGCCGCGGGCCAGTTCACCACGCTGCGGCCGCTGGCGCCCGGCCAGGCGGGCCTCACCGGGCAGTGGGTCTCGAGCAACAGCATCCCCGGCGTCACCGCCGAGACCCCGTACTCGATCGACGAGCTGAGCGCCGCCATCGGCGACTTCCGCCTGCTCGCATTCGGCGTGCTCGCCATCGAGAGTGGCGACGACGTCGTGCAGACGATCTCGTTCAACGGGGACGACTACAACTTCTTCGTGCCGGCGCCGGTCTTCGACCCGCTGGTGGTCGTCGACCCTGACACGATCTTCTTCTCCCAGGTTCGCCCGGGCGGCACTGGATTCAGTGTGACCGTCACGGGCTTCACCCCGGGTGACACGCTGTCGTTCGCGGTGACCGACCCGAACGGTGAGGTCTTCGGATCGGTCGACGGACAGAACACCGTCGTCGCCGATGAGAACGGTGGATTCGCGGCGGACGGGCTCACGCTCGAGGGCGAAGGCATCCAGGTGGGGACGTACATCTTCACGGTGACCGACTCAGATGGTGTCAGCGAGGCGGACTCCATCGCCGTCATCGCCGACCCGGTCGCAGCTGGTGCGCCGGTGACGCCGACGCTCGCCGACACGGGTGCCGACTCCGGCCTCCTGGTCGGTGGCGCTGCCGCGCTGATGCTCCTCGGTGCTGCGGGAATGCTGTTCGCAGCTGCACGTCGCAAGGGTGCGCAGGTCACCGCGTAGATCACGGCGACGTCGTCTCGCGAAGCCCCGTCCTCGACTCGAGGGCGGGGCTTCGTGTGCCGGTGTGCAGGGTTGTCGGACAGTTCCGTCCCGCGGTGGCTGTCGGCCCCTGAGCTTGAGCAAGGGCGCACGTCGACAGCCTCGCTGACCGGCGTTGCGCTGGGCGACCGGCGTTGCGCTCGGTGACCGGCGTTGCGCTGGGCGACCGGCGTGGCGTTCGGCGACGGCGTTGCGTTCCGTGACCGGCGTTGCGCTGGGCGACGGCGTGGCGTTCGGTGACTGAGGTGGCGATCGGTGACTGCACTGGTGACGGCACGGTGACCGGTTCGGCGGGTGGGTGGATGCTGCGGCACGTGGGCGTGGGCAGACGTCTGCGCCTGGTGAACGGGCGCTCAGGCGGCGAGGCGTGGTCGGCCGCCTCGGCGGGGCGTGCGGCTGAGGTCGATGTTCGCTGGTGGGATGAACCAGGGCACATTGTCGCGCACGACGATCTCCCAACGATCGTGGTGGATCCGATGGTGGTGGAAACTGCACAGCAGGATTCCGTTGGCGAGGTCTGTGGTGCCTCCACGTGACCACCACTTCAGGTGGTGGGCTTCGGTGTATGTCGGCGGGTGTGTGCAGCCCGTCCACGCGCAGCCGCCGTCGCGTTCGGCGAGGGCGAGCTTCTGCGCCTTGGTGAACAACCTGGTGCCGACCCCGAGGTCGAGGATCTGGGACGCTCCGCCGAGGACTTCGGGAATGATGCGGGCGTCTGCGGCCATGCGACGGGCGGCTCCGGCGGTGATGGGCTCGGCGATGCCCTCGATGGTGGCGGTACCGACGTGGGTGAGGCTCTCCTCGGCGGTGAAGTCGTCGTAGTCCATGCGCACGACGATGGAGACCGGTGCGAGCTCGGTTGCCGCGCCGGCGCACCCGCCGGTGTGGCGGAAGACGTCGACGAGGGCGTCCGCCCGACGCTGTTCCATCGTGCGCGTGTCGGGGAGTTCGGCTGGAGGGACGAAATCGTCGTCGAACGGGTCGACCGAAGCTCGGCGTGCCGAGGACTCGGGGTCTGGGGAGCGCGTGTCACGTGCACTGTCGACGAACCTGACCTGCCGCAGTTGCTTGCCGACGATCGCGTCGATGCCCGCTCGCACCCAGGCTGCTGCCTCCGGGGCCAAGAGTGCTCGGAGTTCGGTCATGCCACTGGGGAGTTCGCGAACAGTGCAGCTCTGCTCCTGCCGCAGACGGTCTTCCCGCGGCATCCGGCCGTCTTGGTCGAGGCTGGTGCGGACCAGCTTCGCGATGCCCGTGACTTCCGCGAGCGGCGCGTGGGCGGCGTGCTCGATGCCGGTGGCGACGGCAGCATGCAGGTGGGCGCGTTCGACGGAGCCCGGGACGACCTTCATCTCGCGGAGGAGCACTGCTGCGCCGTCGACGCTGAGTGCGGCTGCTCCCCGTCCGCCCGTCTCGGTTGGCTGGGGTTCGATCGCTGCGGCGATCTCCGGGAACGGACACGGCTCGAGTTCTCCGAGGAAGCTGCGTCCTGGCGCGACGGCGGTGCCGACGGTGCTGAGCGCCGATGCCTGGGCGCGCGGGATCCGCCACCGATCGGCGAGCAGGGTCATCGGGTTCGCGTGCCCCTGTGAGCGGGCCAGCCCCTCGCTGCCCTTGGAGCGCGCCGAGCGGTGGCCGACGGTGCCCATGACGTGGGCCGCGACACCGTCGACCACGTGGCGGAGAGCGCCGAGGGCGTCGAGGACCCGAAGCGCGCCTGCGTCGTTCATGCCCTCGAGCTGCTCGAAGGTGTCGTCGCCCGGGCGGAGTGCGTCGAGTGCCCCCGACCACGCCTGCAGCACGTCACCGACCGCGCCGGTGATCGCTGAGCGTGCGTCGCTCGCGATCGGGCCGGTGGCGGGGGTGCTGGACATGGGACTATCCAAACACGGACCACTGACATTGGAAGATGCCTCTGATCTGGCCTTTTTACCCGACGAATGTCGCCTGCAGCGGGGCCGAAGTGGCGTCCGTTCGATCGGATCGAGGGCCGACGCTCCTGAGGCCTCAGTCCGTGGTGCCGAACAGGCCGTCACCGTGTTTCGTGAGGACCGCGTAGGCGTCGGCGTAGTTGTCGGGCACAGGAGCCCCCGGTTCGTACTTCGCGAGCAGGATGCCGATCAGGCCGAGTGCGGGCGGGGTGAGCGGGCGCCTTCGGTCCTTGTCGGTGTCGGAGCGCGGATCCGCTTCCGGGTTCGGTGGGACGTACGCCGGGGTGACCGTCGGCCAGAGCGCCGGCTGGCGCGGTGTCTTCAGATTCACTGCGTTGAAGATGCTCGTCGCCGAGTCGTCGCGTTTCGTCAGCGGGTCGAGCCCGTGCAGCTCGGCCAGCGTCTTCATGAGCGAACCGTGGTGCATCTCCTCGTTGATGACGCTCCCGGCCTTCGTGTACGCGGAGATGACGATCGACGGCACGCGCAGGCCGAGGCGGTCGAAGGTGAACCCCATCTCCCCGGCCTCCGGCTCGCCGGACGGCGGCACGGCTTTCGGCGGCGCGACGTGGTCGTAGATACCGCCGTGTTCGTCGAACGTGACGAGCAGCACGGTGTTCATCGCGTTGGACCCCGTCGTGGACGCACTCGCCTTCACCGCGGTGTACACCTCACCGAGCAGCTGTTCGCCTGCACGCATGTCGGAGAATGCGGAGTCGAGCTCCGGTGTCTCGGCGAGGTTCGGTGTCTCCTCATCGCCGGGGCGGTCGACGGGACGGACGACCGGCGGGTGCATGTCGTTGTGGTCGAACACCATCCGCGGTTCGACGAAGGCGTAGTCCGGCAGGTTCCCGTTCTTCGCGTCCTCGTGGAACTGTTCCATGCTCCGGAAGTTGGTCTTCCAGTAGCGCTCGATCGACGGGGCGCTCAGGAGTCCGGTCAGAGACACGACCTGCTGCGCGTCGTAGTAGACGCGCCAGCTCTTGCCTGCCTCTTCGAGCCGGGTGAACACGGTCGGGACGGCAGGGGCATCGAGCCACTTGCCGATGCCGTCGCCCTCCACGTTCGTCACGTAGCCGTGCGACGTCCCCGCGTGGAAGAAGGAGCGGTTGCAGAAGGTCTGCGACGGCACCGCCGCGTACCAGTGGTCGTAGACGCCGAAGTTCTTCGCGAGCGTCGACAGGACGGGCAGCATGTCGGGGGAGAAGCCGCCCATGACCACCGAGTACTCCTCCGGCGTCGGCTTCCGGCCGCGGGCGAGGGTGGAGTTGACGATGTAGTCCTTCACGAAGCCGTCGTTCCTCGGTGCAGACGTGTCGGACGGGAGGTTCCACGGCGGCTGCAGCGGGTTCCGGAGGTCGCCGTTGCTCTCCGGGGCGATCGTGCCGAACAGCTGCGTGTTCACATGCGGGTAGAACTCGCCGGGGTCCGGATCCGGCTGGGCCATGATCTGGTCGGTCGGGCCCGAGTAGACGTGCGCCGGGACCGCCTCGCCGTTCTCCCCCGGGTTGCTGTAGTCGCCCTGGGCGAGGCCGTCGAAGGTCTGCCCGGCCGGCTCTCCGCCCGCCGGATACAACCAGCCGAGCATGTGGTCGAACGAGCGGTTCTCGAACATGATCACGACGACGTGGTCGAAGCCGGGTTCGCTCCGTTTGGGCAGTGGCGTGAAACCGTACTCCTCCTGCGTGTTCGCGGCAGTCGCCGCTGCGATACCGCCCGCGACTGCGCCACCCGCAGCCAGTCCGGCGACGCCGAAGCCCGCAGCGCGGAAGAAGTCTCGGCGGGACGCGGGGTGTTTGGGGCGGGGGGTCTGGGCAGGGCCAGCGTCCGGATGCGGTTCTTCGTCGTTCGTCGTCACTCATGCCTCCCGGTGCTTGCGGATGGCGCCCGGTCGAGGTCGACATCGTGACCACCAGCGTAGGCGTGGTGTGTTGTGCGTGACCATCCGGGCCGGAGATTCGGCGGGCGCTCACGATGAGTGGCCGCTTCCGGAGTGCAGCCGCCAGCCATAGTTGTGTCGCGACGACTGGGGTGGGCGATAGAGGCCACTGCTCTTCGACAAACGGGCGACGTCAAGCAGTTACAACTGCAACCAGCCGTTGAGGACAGATGATGAGTACTCGCCCTGGCTGCGAAGGTACACAACGAGGTAGAAATAGGCTGCCACAAACGTGACAACGGCGAGGTACCCAGGCAGCTTATGTGTGCGCAGACTGCTGGCGATCATCGCATACGCGACGATTCTGATGTAGCCAAAGTACGCCGGAATGCGGTACAGAGGATACGAAATCTCCCGGATCGGCAGCATGATCAATTCGATGATGAGCAGGACCACAACGATGAGGAGAGCTTTCTGGCGGGTTGTCGCCGAGAGAACGGACTCCACTATTCGGTGCCCTGGAAGGTCCCTGTCTGATCGTTCCGCCAGCAGCTCGGTTGGTTCGGATCGTCGAGCCATCGCCTTCAGCGCATACAAGCCACCGAGAATCGGGATGAGACGATACAGAACTTCCGTTCCGACCGCAGCCCCACGTCGGGCGGATCCGCCGAGGTAGTCGGAGTACGCGCCGCCCGCAAAAGACCCACCGACGGCTTGGAGAATGGCCGAACTCGCAAACATGCCGACGACGACCACAACGATGATGAGGATGGCACGACGCCCCCGCTTCGTCGTTGGACGGGCAAGGTAAGTAGCAACCAACCACATCGGGATAAACGCGATGGCCGATGTATGGAACAGGAATCCCAGGAGACCCACGACGAGACCTGTCCATGCGCGCGCTCGGAGCACAAGCACGATCCCCAGAAGCGCCAACGCTAGTGCCGGTCCTTGGCGTAGGAGGTTGAAGCTGTCGACATAGGCGGTACACAGGTAGGTCAGCCACATCAGCCCCGGAGGTGCGTAGTCGCGCATCAGCATGATCGCGATGAGCACGATGGTCGCATTGACGAGCGCAAGCCAGAAGTAGAAGACATGCGCGTCGGATGAGATGCGTGAGACCGCATAGTTGAGGCCGAGGTATCCGACCTCGCCGCGGATACTCAACCGGTTCGCGTATTCGACCAAGCTGCCGAAGCTATTTGCGCTGACGGCTCCGGCGAAGGCGTCATTGCCGTAGACGAGTGCATCGGGTCCTCCGACGCCGTAATTTCTGATGCCCGCAACCGTACTCATGATGAGGGCGGGGACGGAGAGGACGAGAACTCGAAGCACTCCCGACCGTATGCGCGGGCTACCGGCGGCTTGAACGAAGACTGCGGTGACCGTGAAGGTGACGAGGTAGATGATCATGTGCGGCCTCGCGGCCGATGATCGTCAATGCACATACGGTCGACAGTACCGTGGGGCGCCGGCGGACACCGGATGCCAAACCGGTGAATGCCTGGCCACATAGAGGCTTTCCACATCGTCCTTCAGCCTCGTTTGATGGCGCGTCGAACTGCTGTGAGCTGAATCGACAGCACGACGGCCTCGGCGATGATCTCCCCGAGGAGGCCGCCGGCCGGGCCGAGGGCGAAGGCGAGCACGAGTATCGCCGGGACGCCGATCAGGGCACCAGCGAGCGCACTCAGACTGATTGCCCGGATGTTTCGAAGTGCCACAAGGGCAATGTTGCCTGTCGCTCGCGACACGCAGACGATGAAGATCATGCACCCACCGAGAGCACTCAACGTGAAGGAGATCGTGACGACTCCTGAGAACAGAACGGAGCTGACCCACGGAGCCAGGGCGGTGAAGACGCCACCGGCGGCAGCTCCCATCACAGCGTTCAAGAGAATCGAGTGCGTAGCGCGCTTCAACCTCATCTCACGATCCGCTGTGCGGCCGACCCAGCCTTGCATGAAGTTGGGTACCGACTGCAGGACCGTGAGTGTCATCCGCTGGAGTCGTTCGATCGACGCGAACACGGCGACCGACTGCGGTGAAACCAAGCTGACCAAAGTGATGGGTAGGGCGATGTAGAGCGCGGAGACCGCCCGCCCGGAAAGGGCGACGAGCTGCAGGCGAATGGCGATCAGAAGCCGCACTCCTCGAACAGCGCGAAAGTCGACCGGCGATACGCCCGTCAGGACGATCGCAAGCAGGGGGGAGATGAGCGACGGAATCAGGATGGCGAGGCCGTAGACGTAGAGAGGCGCACCGACGCTGATCAGCAATGTCGCGATGATGACCGCCGCAATGCGGGGGAGAGAGTCTGTGACCATGATTTTGGCGGGTGAACCTGTGCCGACGAAGAACCAGGAGGCGGTCAGCCCGACACCGGTCGCGCCGAGGGCGACAAGCGCTACAGCGAGGACATAGCCGGGAGCGAGTGCTGCTGAGAGCACCACGGCCAGCGGACCCATGACGACAAAGGCAGACGCCTTGGTTGCAATGGAGGTCGCCATGATTTGTCGCTGATTGCGGCGTTGCGCGCGGGCCACCCTCTGCGGACCGTTGAGTCCCCAGCCCAATTCCACGATGACGCCGCAGGCGGCGCCGACCGATTGCGCGATCGCTATGGCGGCCCACGCACGTGCTCCGAAGTTCGAGGTGATCGCCGGAAGCGCGATCAGCGGACTGATCGCCCCGAGCATCGGCAGGATGAGGAACCCGAACAGACGGCGGAATGACCTCGCGTTCATTGAAGCGTCTCCCGCCGGAAGTCTTGCAGATCAGTGGACTTCATCGGCTCCCCTGAGAGCGCGCGAACGCCGCAACTGTCCGCTCGCAGATGTGACGGAACGCATCGCGATTGGCATCGACAGTGAAAAGCATGAGCGCTCGTTCCCGAGCAGCTGAGCCGAGCCTGTGACGAAGATCGGGATCAGCGAGGCGATGTAGCGCGCTAGCAAGTGCAGCCACAGATGAGGGTTCCACAACGACACCAGCATCTGCGACAGCCCATGGCATCGGCTCGATGTCGGACACCACGATCGCCCGACCGCTCAGCATTGCGTCGATGATCTTCGCCGGAAGTTGGCCTCGCGAGTAGCCGTCCACCCGGCTGGGAATGACGACGATGTCGGCCTCTGCCACGACCTGAAGGCCGTGCTCCAGAGTGGTTGTTCCGATCCAGTTCTCCCACGGTCGCGCATCCGCCGGCGGCGTATCGGTCAGAGTGAGGGTGACGCCTTCAGACTGCCGCGTCGCGACGGCAGCCCGCAGGACATCGACGCCCTTGTGTTTCCGGTTCGTTCCGACGAAGGCGACGTTGGGCGTGCGACTGCTGTGGACCGAACCTGGGCCAAGATCCGCGCGTACGTGCGGGACGATCTCGCCGCCGTAAATGGTCTGGAGGACCGGGTTGCTCACGATGGTCGTGGCCTGCAGAGCCATGTTCTTCAGAGCAACGTTCTGTCGGACTGATCGAAACTTCACCACCCCCTTCACGAACCGACGGACGGGCCTACGCCAGGAAAGCGCCGCCTCGAGGTCTGGATCGTCGACGTCGAGCAGCAGCGGTTTGTGCACACGCGCGACGAGGCGAGTCGCGCGCCCGAAGGACGCGTCCACGGGTTTCACCGCGACGACCAGGTCTGCCGCGGAGACTGCTTCCCTCAGTCGGGGATCGTCCTCGGCCACCGTGGAGCAGATTGTGGCGAACTCCGTTCCGCGGAGCGGCATCCAGAGCTCTGCGCCCAGCGGAGCGAAAACTTCGACAGACCATCCGTTGGCTTGCATGAGCAGCCACAGGCAATACGTCCGACCGAGAGAGTTCGAGCTGATGTCAGGAGTGAGCATTGCGATCTTCATTGGACCCCCAAAGCTCGCGGCCACGGCAACATGGCCACGCGCGTCTTGTCGAGACCGATCATTTCAGTGGGCCCGTTCGATCTGCTCGGTATCCCGCGGGAACAACCATCGGTCGGCGGTCAAACGGCCATCCACCGACGGGAGGTCGCGGACGACATCTACCCGCGGCCGACGTGTCCTGAGCGAACTGACGATTGCGTCGCGGAGTTCGTCACGCGTCGCCTTCGGAGAAAGTACGCGGTGTCCGTGCTCCGTCAGCCAGCTCGCGATACCTGTCTCAGTGCTTGCGACGATCTCATTGCCGAAGCTCAGTCCCTCCACGATCGGAAGGCCGATCTGCTCTTTCCAGTTCGTGAACGGCTGCGAGAGCAGAACGAGGACATCAGACTCGCGGTAGGCCTTCCAGATGGACGCACGTGGCGGGTCAACCGTCACCGTGACGTTCCGCGCAGACGCTGACCAGGCCAAGATCGTCTCTTCGAGTTCGCCCTTACCTACGATGTGTAGCTGCGCGTCCGGCTCCTCGGCCACGACAGACGACCAGCTGTCCATGAGCTGACGAATACCCTTCCGTTCGTCGAAAGCTCCGACGAAGGTCACCCGCCGTGCGTCTCCGGACCTGGTGCCAGCGTCGCTGCGCAGGTCACCGCGAGCAGCGGGGAGCCCCCAGATCAGCCTCGATTTCGGGCGGCGCCGGCGTAACCGACTTCCAAGAAGCGCGGCATAGTTCTGCTCGGCATCACCTGTACCGAACACGACACGGCTCAGTGAGCTGTAACAGAATCCGACGGTCAGACGGAGGAGCGCTCGGGTCACTCTGATCGGGAGACGGGTGCTTGCCGCCACTTTCTTCGGCAAGTCCGCGTTCTCGATCGCGTATGTGACCAGCTGCGTCGGGTTGCGGTGCAGGATGTGGCCGATTCGGGCCGCCAGCGAGAGGATGAGGTTCTGAGGTAGCGCGCTGGGAGCGTATGGCTCCACGACTTCGAGTGACGAATACGTGCCCTTCAAGACCAGGAGCCCGATGCGCAGGAACGACGTCTGTTCCACGCGGACAGACGACGGTGCGCGTGAGACATCGAAGTCGTACATCGGCTTCTGGTAGAAGAAGTCGCCCGGCGCGCTGTCATGGAGTCGCTCGAGGTGGGTGGTTCGTGCACCGCGGTAGTAGCGCGCTATCGGTTTCGTCGTCATCCTGGCCATGCGCCTTTCGTCACCCGGTCGAAAGCCGCCTGCTCATTCGGTCGCAAGCCATCCCGGTAGGCACGTCCGAGCTCCGCGGCGAAACGGAATCGGCCTGTGGCGACGCGCTTCCCGACACGAAGTGTTGCACGGATCAGCGAGGGCAACAGCAGACGGCGATCCCGGGCGGCGATACGGCCGAGCCCGTACGCGGAGTACAGCTCGACGCGATCGCCGGCAATGCTGTGGGAGGAAGAGACCGCATGAGTGACAAGTGCACTGTAAGCCGTCGCGATTCGGAACCCGGCAGAGCGCGTTCGAGCTCCGAACTCGACGTCTTCCCAATACATGAAGAACGTCTCGTCCAAGAGGCCGACGGCTTCGAGGAGTTCGCGTGACACTAAGACGCACGCCCAAGTGACGAAGTCGGGTGTCGCGGAAGCGGCAGTCTCATCGATGCTGAGTGGGAAACCGATGCGGGGACCGAGGGCTTGCAACGAGCCGTCTTCGTTCAACACCGCTGGGCCCACGATTCCGACGTTCGGATCTTCCGCGAACTGCCGAAGCATCGTCTCGACTGCTCTCTCGCGGAGACGTGCATCATTGTTGATGACGAGCACGTAGTCGGACTTCGCGGCGATGGCCGCGCGCAGACCGACATTGACGCCGGCCGAGAAGCCGCGGTTGGCTGGCTCTTCGAGCAGAGTGTGCGACGGAGTTCCGGGCGACGCCAGCGCCTGCCCCAACGACCCGTCGGTCTCGTTATCGACGATGAAGATCTGCTCGAGCGTGCTGTGCTCTGCGAGAGAGCCCAGGCAGGCCATGGTGTTCTCTGTGTCTCGCCAGTTCAGTACGACGGCCGCGACTGAGGGAGATCTCTGCGTGAGCGAGGACTGCACGCCCATCAACGCTCACGCAATGTCGTCGAGACGAGCTTCGCCGTGCGGTCCCAGCTGTACTCGGCTGCGAACGCACCAGCACGAGGGCGAACTGACAGTGCCGTCGACAGCGCGCGCGCCCATTCGAGGTCGTCATGTGGATCAGCGACCGGGACGCCCTGGCCGCGGGAGATCTCCGCGATCGATTCGCACCCCTCCCAGAAGATCACCGGAGTTCCACAGGCGATGCTCTCAGCGGCAGGCAGACCGAAGCCTTCGACGAGCGAGGGGAGCACCGTGGCGACGGCCCCTCGATACAGTTCGGCCAGCGCTTCATCGGTCAGACCGCTCCGGACCTCGACACGATCAGCGACACCGAACTCGGCCGCGCGCTGGAGGGCTCCTTCACGGTCGTTCATGACGATGACCAAACGGCAGCCCTCGGTCTGCGCGAGCGCTGTGAGGACGACGTCGATGTTCTTGTGCGCTCGGAGGTTCCCGACGTACAAGAAATACGGACGAGTGTGCTCGGTGGCGTCCGACGGGCCGTCCACTCGGAACGCGGCGGACAGACCGTTGCCGGCGTTGACCACGCGCACCCGATCATCGTCGACCCACTCCTCGATCACACGCTTCGAGGTCTCCGAGACGGTGAGCACGAGGCCGTTCCTCCGCACGGTGGGCCGGAGCACCGCTGCGTAGTGTGCTGCGTAGACGGCGCGTCGCGGGGTCGTCGCATGCAGGTGGATGAGGTCGTGGATCGTGACGACCTGGGGCACTCGAGCCACGAACGCGTTGTATCCGGGGCTGTAGATGCTCGCACCCGCCGGAACACGACGCACCCGCAGGAAGTCCTGCGGCTGGGACGGTCGGCCACCCACGTCGAGCGCGGTCCACTCCACACTCAACCGGGGGAGCACCTCGGAGGCATACCGGCCGATGCCGTGGACGCCGCTCCACCTGGTGTCGGCAAGGATCATGAGGCCAGCGTCCGATTCCGGTCGACCGCGGTGGCGGGGCGTCCCACCCAGGTCGTGAGCCGCTCACCGAACGCGGCCGAACCGAAGGAGTCCTTCGCCAGAGCCTGCGCGAGCGTCATGTCCAGGGTCAGTGCGCGTTCGGTCGCCTCCGCGAGGGAAGCGTCGTCGAGGGAATCGACGACGACGCCACCATCCAGCGCGAGCACGCTCTCCGAAGCCCCGCCCTCGGAGACGACGAGCGCAGGCGTTCCCAACGCCATCGCCTCGACCGGCATGATCCCGAAGTCCTCGATCGCCGCGAACACGAGTAGTGACGCCGCTTGATACAGCGCGAACAGCAGCTGATCACTCGGTCGAGTCATGAAGACGACCGGCACGGACGCACGATCCGCGATCGCCTGCAGCTCCGCGTACTGCGGTCCCGCGCCGGCGAGCACGACGGGAAGGCCCGCGAGTTCCCCGGCGCGGATCGCGACATCGAGACGCTTGTAGTCGACGAACCGCGAGGCTCCGAGGATGAACTCCGGCGGCAGCGTCGAGAAGAGGTACGCGTCTGCGTCATCCAGCAGGTCCGCCCACGACGGGACACTCTGCAGGTGTTCGACACGGACGGGCGGATGGATCACCGTCGCCTCGACACCCCAGGCACGCTCCATCCGCCGACGGATGTAGTCGCTGTTCGCCGCGAACGTCGCGCCGTCCTGCGCGCGCCGGTGATCGATTCGACGAAGCGCTGGCGCGACGGCGCGGGCGATCAGATTCCCGCCACGGACGTCGAGCTCAGGCGCCCACAGGTATCGGGCGGGCGTGTGCACGTAGACGAAGCGCTCCGGACCGTCGGCGTGCTGGCGCCCACCCGCGTGATGCGCGAAGGCGTGCGAACTGATGAGGACGAAGTCCGCCTGCGACACCTTCGTCGCAGCCCAGGTCGCCGGCATGAACGGCAGGGCAGCCGCCTTGCTCCTGCGGAGCGGCGTGCGAGCCAGCCAGGACTCGGTCACGTTCCGTCCGGCATAGCGGTCCGGGGCGTTGTTCCACAGGCAGTGGATGTCCGCGTCCGGGAAAGCCGCGGCCATCTCGTCGACGACGTTCTCGGATCCGCCGTGACGCTCGATCCACTCGTGCACGATCAGCCCGGCCATCAGTGCGCTTCCTTTCCCGGGACAAGCACGGCGCGGATCGTCCGCCACAGGATGACGACGTCGCCCATGATGGACCAGTTCTCGACGTAGTAGAGGTCCAAGCGGATGGCATCCTCCCAGCTCAACGAGGAGCGTCCACTCACCTGCCACAGCCCGGTCATGCCGGGCTGCACGATCAGGCGACGCTTCGCTGCGTGGTCGTACAGGGCGACCTCGCCCTCGCGCTGCGGACGAGGACCGACCAGGCTCATGTCCCCGCGGAACACGTTGATGAGCTGCGGGAACTCGTCGAGCGAGTGCTTGCGCAGGAAGGCTCCGATCGATGTGATGCGGGGATCGTTCTGCACCTTGAACAAGGGCTGTTCCGCCGTTCCCTGCGCCTCGAGGAGTGCAGCGAGTTCGTCGTCGGCGTTCGCCCGCATCGAGCGGAACTTCAGCATGTCGAACGGTTCGCCCTTCAGCCCGACGCGCTCCTGACGGTAGAACACCGGGCCGGGGCTCGTCAGTTTCACCAGCAGGGCGACGACCAGCAGAACCGGCGACGTGAGGAGCAGGATGATGCCGGAACCGAGGAGGTCGAACGTGCGCTTCGAGAACCGCTTCCGCCCCTCGTACCGTGGCGTCTCCACGTGGATGAGCGGCAGGCCCGCCACGGGACGCGTGTGGATTCGCGGGCCGCCGATGTTCGTCAGGCTCGGCGCCACGACGAGGTGCTGGCGACCCTGGTCGAGGCTCCAGCCGATCTCCTGCACCTTCTTCGGCGGGAGATCGTCGGAACTCGTGATGATGACGGTGTCGGCGCCGGTCGCCGCAAGCGCCTCGAGCACGGAGTCGACCGAACCGGACACCGGAATGCTCGTGTCGCCGAGCGTTCCACCGACCTCGCCGGTCGGCACGCAGGCGCCGACGACCCGGTAGCCGGCGTCGGAGTTGCGCGCCAGTTCGCGGGCGATGTGGAGCGCAGACGGGACCGAGCCGACGAGCAGCACCGTCGAGGAGTACTTGCCGTGCGCTCGTTGGATTGCCAGCCACTGGCGCCACAGCCACCGTGAGAACAGCAGCACCGCGACACCGACCGGCAGCGCTACGAGGATGTAGCCGCGAGCGAGGTCGATCTTGAACAGGAAGGCGACGATCGCGATGAGACCGAACAGTCGCATGCTGGCGTCGGCGATGAGCTTGTACTCCGTATTGCCACTGCCGACGACGCGGTACTCACGGGTGCCGTAGACCGTCAGCGTGACCATCCACGCCACGATGATGATCACCGAGATGGCCGTGTAACTGATGGCACCGCGAACCATCTCGGCGGGCATGGCGCTCGCGCCGGCGTCACCGAAGTCGACGTCGAACCACAGCAGCTGCACGCCGAAGACCACCCAGATCAGCACGAGGAGATCGGTGACCACGAGCCGCCGGGCGTACACGTCACGCCAGTTGCGCGTTGAAACCCCGCGCAGTGCGGTGGCGGTGCTCGCAGGCGTCGATGGCAGCGGCACGGAAGGCTGCGACAGCATGCGGTCTCCGTGATGGAACACGTAATTACTACTGATGACGGGAGGGGGAGGAGGTGGTTCGATACGCGAGCGTATCGCTTGTGGAGCTGAGACTATCGGTTGAGATATCCAACGTCTGTCCCCCTTATGACGGTTGTCACCCGAAACGGGGGCAGATGTAGGGATAGCCCTGTGTGCAGAGCGTATTGTGTGCGTTCGGCGCACGGGCGTTGCGTTTTCCGGCTAGCGATGAGCGATCATGCGGTCCAGCTCGCTCCGGCATCGACGGAGCGGAAGACCGCGTCGCCGACCCAGAGCCACACTGCGCCGTCGAACGACGCGAGCGTGGCGGGAGCCGTGATGTCGGCATCAGGGACGCAGCCGACGGATTCGATCCCGGACGAGGGTGTCAGGACGGTGCCTGCGACGCGCATCACACCGAGGCCGGAGCAGCCGGTCGTCCCGCGGGCGGCGAACAGGATCTGGTCGTCCTGGACCTCCGCGGCATGGATGCCGGCGAACGGAACCGCGACCCACGCCCCCGCGACAGCGTCCCATTCGGCGAGCACCGCCGAACAGGCGGCGACCGTCCGCTCGTCGCGGGCGGTCAGGACGTCGACGGTCGGGCAGGGTGAGACCACCGGCTGCCCTCCGATCGTGATCGTGGTCCCGCCGTCGCCCGCACCCGTCGACGCGTAGGCTGCGGTCGTCACCACTGCCGGGTCGCTCTCCCAGGTGTCGCCGGCGTCGGTCGACGAGAAGCCGTCGATCGTGCAGTCCGCGCCAGCGGCTCCGACGAGCTGCAGCTCGTCCGCACTCGTTGCGGAGAGCGCCCGCACGACGCGGAGGTCGATGCCCGCTCCCGTGGGCAGAGCCGTCCAGGTCAGGCCGGCGTCGACACTGCGCTCCACGACCGCAGGCGTCTCGCAGCTGCCCTCCGTCGCTCGCCACAGCACGTCAGCGCTCCCGGCGACCAGGAATCGACCCGTCGGGGCCGCTGCCACCGGTGTTTCGGTCGACGTCGGTGTCGGTGTCGGCGACATGCCGAACGTCGTCAAGGGGCGCTGGGTCGGAGTCTCACCGCTGCGCCCGTTGGCCGTGAGCGCGAGACCCACGAGCACCAGATCGGCGATGAGGAACAACGCAAGCCCGACGAAGACGAGGATCCGGCGCTTGGAGCCCAGGCGGTCGCGCAAGCTCTCGGGCTGGTTCGTCGGTCGGTACGTCGACCGTCCACGTTTCGTCGTCACGCCCGGTCTCCGGCCTGCACGAGGCGGCTGGCGATGACCTCGACGAGACCGTGGATCTGCTCACCGACGCGCGCATAGGTACTCTCGCTCCGTCGGTACGGATCGTCGATGTCGTCGTCCTCGGGGCGTTCCGGAGGCATGACCGAACCGCGCTGCGCTGCGACCGCGGCCACGAGCTCCCACGGGTCCGTGACCTCGGGCGCGTCGGCTGTCAGGCGAGCGAACTGGGGGATCGTGAACGTGATGCGCGACGCACGGGGGAGCAGCCGTGCGACGACGCTGCGGTGGTCGCGCGTCGCGGTGAGGATCAGGTCCACCCCGGCCACGAGGTCACGATCGAGCGCCGTCGGGACGTGTCCCTCGGGCGAACCGCCGAAGCGGATCGACTGCGCGACGACCTCAGGGGGCATCTCGAGGCCCTGGCCCACGCCGGTTCCAGCACTCGACACCGCGATCGGACGGCCACGAGCGGTCACGCCGTCGGCGGTGAGCCTGGCAGACAGGATCTGCGCGCCGAGTGCGGAGCGGCAGATGTTCCCCGTGCACACGAACAGCACCGAGAAGGGTCGAGCCGCAGTCGCCGGGGAACCGGTCACTTCTTCACATCCTCGGCGTAGCCGTAGCCGGCGCCGTACCCGTAGCGGGCGTACCCGTACGCATCAGGGCCCTTGGTCGGGACCATCGTCATCACGAGACCTGCGATCGAGGCGTTCACGTGCGTGAGCGACTCGAGCGCACCCTTCAGCTGGTTCTTGTGCGTGCGACCGGCTGCGACCACGATGAGCGCGCCGCCCGTGTGACGGGCGAGGAGCGCACCGTCGGTGACCGGCAGCAGCGGCGGCGCGTCGATCAGCACGTAATCGAACTGCTTCTCGAGCCCGGTGATGAGCTGCTGCATGACGGTGGACCCGAGCAGCTCGCTGGGGTTCGGGGGGATCGCGCCGGCCGGCAGGATGGAGAGCAGTCCGCGGCCCCACTGCTGGATCGTGTCGTCGAGGCTTGCGCGGCGGATGAGGACGTCGCTGAGACCGACCGCTCCCTCGATGTCGAAGTAGTTCGCGAGCTTCGGGCGACGGAGATCGGCGTCGATGAGGATCACCTTGTGGCCGGCATCCGTCAGCGCGATCGCGAGGTTCGCCGCCGTCGTGCTCTTGCCCTCGCTCTGGATCGACGACGTGATCACATAGCTTCGCGGCTGGTCGCTGACATCGAGGAACTGCAGGTTGGTCCGCAGACTGCGGAACGACTCGGCGCGCGGACTCTTCGGGTCGGCCTGCACGATGAGGGGACGCTGCTTCGCCTTGGGGTCGAAGGCGATGCCGCCCATCAGCGGGATGTCGGTGACGCCTTCGACGTCACGTTCGTTGCGGATCCGCGTGTCGAGCGTCTCGCGCAGCACGGCGAAGCCGACACCGAGCGCGAGGCCGACGAGCAGGCCGAGCGCGAGGTTGAGCGGCACGTTCGGGCTCACGGGAGTGTTCGGCACATCGGCCTCTTGCACGCGGGTGAGCTTGACCGGGCTGGATGCGCCGTTCTCGGGCGTTTCGATCTTCGAGACGACGTTGGTCAGGCTCTCCGCCGTCGTGTTCGCGATCTCGGCAGCGAGGACGGGATCCGGGCTCATCGCGGTGATCTCGATGAGCGTCGTGTCGAGTGGCGCGGACGCCGTCACCTGCGTGGCGAGCTGTGCCGAGGTGATGTTGAGCTGCAAGGTCCCGATGACCGGCAGCAGGACGATCGGCGTCGTGACGAGGTCCGCGTAGGTCTTGACCCGCTGCTGCGTGAACGTGTTGCCCTGCGCGAGCTCCTGCACGTTGTCGCTCGACTGGGTCGACACGAACACCTTGGCCGACGAGCTGTACTCGGGTGTCTTGATGATCGAGTACGTCGCCGCGATCCCGACGCCGAGCAGCGCGAGCGCCACGATCAACACCCAGTATTTGCGAAGGACACGGAGATAGTCACGAAGCTCCACGCGGTGGCATCCGATCGGTGAGAGGGGAGAGCATGGCGCCTCGGATCGAGGCGGGCCCCGAAGAGGGGGATTGTGCCATGGTGCCATAAACCATCACGTGTTCCCGAGCGCCGCTGTGAAGCGACTCGCCTCGTGGCGTAGCTTTGCTGCCGTGACAGACAGGGTGGACACCGGGCCGAGTTCCGCAGAGCGCCTCGCTCGGAAGCGGCTGCTCGTCGCCCTCGCAGGCTGGATCGTCGCCGCCGTTCTTGCGGGCTCGATGCGCGCCGGGGTGCGGATTCCGGAACCGTTCGACGCGCTCGGCGGGTACGTGCTCGTGTGGGCTCCGTTGCTGGCGGCCGTGGTGGTCGCGCGGTTCGGTGTGCGTGCGCCGGCGGGGTCACCGTCCGTGCTCGGATTCGGGTTCCGCCCGATCGACCTCCTGTGGGGAATCGCCGCAGGCCTGCTGCTGCGCATCCTCGTGAGCGTGCTCGAGGTGCTCGTCAACGGCACGATGCCGGCGGTCGCGAGCGGACCGGCCCCGTCGGGAAGTGCCGCGATCGTGTCGTCGTTCGTCATCGCGGTGCTCGCGGCGACCCTGTTCGCGCCACTGATCGAGGAGCTGTTCTTCCGGGGTCTGCTGCTGCGGTCGCTTCGAGCGAGCGTCCGCGGTGGAGCAGTCTGGGCGGCGGTGCTCGTCTCTGCCGCGATGTTCGCAGCGCTGCACCTCGTCGTCGCGAACGGACCGAAGGAAGCGCTCGTCGCAGGTCTCGGAACGTTCCTCGTCGGGCTCGGGACGGGAACGGCCGTCGTCCTGACCGGCCGGATCGGGGTGGCCGTTGTCACCCACGTGGTGTTCAACGCCTCGCTGCTGGTGCTCGGCGTCACCGCTGTGACCGGTGGTACCGGCGTCGTGATTGAATAGCGCGCATGCCGCCCCAATCCGACGATCGTCGTGTTCATTCCGATGGTCGCCCAGCCTCAGGGCGCCCCGCAAGCTCCGATCGAGGGTCCGGTGCGCGCGCCCGTGCCCGCAGACGCGACGGTGCCCGCGACGAGCGGATTCGTGTTCGCCGCCGGACGACGTTGTTGGTCGTCGGGGGACTCGTGCTGCTCGTGGTCGCGGTCGTCGCATGGATCGGCGTGCGTGCGTTGCTGGCGAAGGGCGAGCTTGAAGCGGCTGTTCCGCTGGCGCAGACCGTCCGCGAACAGGTCGTCGCCGACGACCCGGCCACCGCGGGCAAGACGGCTCGCGAACTCGCCGCCCACGCACGGTCCGCCGCGGCACTCACGAGCGACCCGATCTGGCGCGCAGCCGAGATCGTGCCGTGGCTCGGCCCGAACCTCTCGGCCGTCCGCGAACTCGCCGGTGCGACCGAGGACGTCGCCGTCGGAGCCATCACGCCCCTCGTGAACCTGTCCGGGTCGCTCAGCCCCGAACTGTTCAAGCCCGTCGACGGCGCGGTGCCGCTGCAGCCGGTCATCGACGCTCAGGACGATGTGCGCAAGGCGGACGACGCGCTCGCCGGAGCGGCCGGCCGGGTCCGGGCGATCGACGCGGACCCGCTGCTCGCCCCGGTCCGGTCTGCCGTCGATCAGTTGCGCCCTGTCCTCACCGAGACGGCCGACACCGTCGATGCCGCACGCCGCGCCATCGATCTCCTTCCCGCCATGCTCGGAGCCGACGGCCCGCGCACCTACCTCGTCATGTTCCAGAATCCGGCCGAGCCCCGGGCGAGTGGCGGGAATCCCGGCGCTCTCGCGCTCGTCGGCACCGACGGTGGACGGATCTCCCTGCTGCAGCAGGCCTCGACCGCCGACTTCCCCAGATTCCCCGAACCCGTCCTGCCGCTCACCACGGAGACCGCCGGGATCTACGGCAACCTCACCGGCAGGTTCCTGCAGGACGTCACCCTGACCCCGAGGTTCCAGCAGTCCGCGGAACTCGCGTCCGAGATGTGGTTCCAGCGCTTCGGCACACGGGTCGACGGCGTCCTCAGCATCGACCCCGTCGCCCTCGGCTACCTGCTCGAGGCGACCGGCCCGATCGCGTTGGCGACCGGCGACCAACTCACGAGCGAGAACGCGAGCACGCTCCTGCTGAGCGAGGTCTACAACCGATATCCGGCCGGCGCGGAACAGGACGCGTTCTTCGCTGCCGCCTCAGGGGCGGTGTTCGACCGGATCGCCTCCGGTTCGTTCGATCCGAGCAAGCTCATCGGCGCGTTGGCCCACGCCGGAACCGAGCGCCGGGTGTTGCTGTGGAACGCCGACGACGCGGAACAGGCGCTGCTCGACGGCACGTCGTTGACCGATCTGCTGCCGACGGCAGAGCAGGCGCCGGACACGTTCGGTGTGTACATCAACGACGCCACCGGCAGCAAGATGGGCTACTACCTCGACGTCGAGACGTCGACCGGTGTCACCCAGTGCGGCTCCGACGGCCGGCTCCTCGGACTGCAGCTCACGCTCACGAACACCGCACCGGCGGATGCCGCATCGACGCTCAGCGACTACGTCACCGGGGCGGGCCAGGTGGGCGTGACGCCCGGCAACTTCCGGTTCAACGTCGTCGTTTACGCGCCACCGGGGTCCATGCCGGGTGGGGTACAACGCGATGGCGCGATGCTCCCGGTGCAACTCGCGACGGACGGTGAGTTCCCCGTCACGCAGTTCGTCGTCGAGCTCGCGCCCGGCGAAACGACGACGGTCGACGTCGGTGTGACGGCGTATGACACGGCGAAACCGCCGGAAGTCGTCGCCACGCCCAGAATTCATCTCCGCGAAACACAACATGTGGCGATTAACTGTGAATTTGCTCTACAGTGAGGACTGTTGTCGCCTCTGACCCGTTTTCGGGGGGTGTCAGATCGACTCGACGTCCTTCCGTTTCGCGACGACTCCGTCCGGGCGGTGGGCTACAGCACTGTCATCGCACCACCACTTCTGCACCGCCTCCTAGGGGACACACATGATCAAGAAAATCACCGCGGTCTTCGCGCTGGCCCTCGCAGGCCTGTTCATCGCGCCGGTTGCCGCAAACGCTTCCTACGTGCCCGGTGCCACCGTCGAGGTGAGCGGCTCGATCGCGCCAGGCTCAACGAGCACTGTCTCGTTCAGCGACGGCTACTTCCTGGGTGGCGAGACCGTCTCCTTCACGCTGACCGGTGAGAACGCCTCCGGTGCGACCCTCGCCGCCGTCGACTCGCAGTCGCTGGAGAAGACCGCTTCGGCCACCGGCGCAGTCAACCTGAACGTCACGCTGCCGAGCAACGCGACCGGGAGCTACACGGTGACGGCCGTCGGTCTCACGTCGGGGAACCCTGGCACCGCCACCCTCACGGTCACGGCCGCTGGTTCGGGCTCCGGCTCGGGCGGCAACAACAACGACCTGGCCGACACCGGCTTCGGCGCTCCGGCGTTCGTCGTCTGGGGTGCGGCCGGTGCTGTCGCCCTCGGCGCAGCGCTCATCGCCGTGCTGATGATGGTGCGCCGCCAGCGCGCGTCCATCGAGGCGTAACCCTTCGCGGCTCGCGCCGCACACGAAACGGCGGTCGGTGCATCTGCACCGGCCGCCGTTTCGTCGTCTCGGGACGCCCGCGTCGTCGGTCGGGCCCCGCGGGTCGATCAGACCAGGGTGCAACTGGAGTTGATCGCGAGTGCAGCGACCACACCGTGCGCGACCTTGTACGGCGACGTCCACGCCGGCGTGGTCGATGGCTGGGAGACGAGGATGCCGAGGTAGACGTTCGAGCCGAGCAATCCGAGGAGGCCGGTGCCGAACGTCGCCGTGTAGTTCGCGCCGGTCGGACCGGCGACCGACGGAGTCACCACCGTCGCTCCGGTCATCGCGGCATTGTTCGCCACCGCGTAGCTGACGTTCGCGAGGGCATAGCCCGCGGGAAGTTGGAACGTCATCGTGAACGAGCCGAGGATGCCTGCGAGCCCGGGGTTCACCACACAGCCGGACGCCGTCACGGGAGGCACCGTCAGAGCGGTGAAACTGGCCGCACCGAACTCCGGGTCCGTCCAGGCCGCCTCCGTCTGGACCGGTGCCGGGCGGGCGAAGACCAGGACGGCGGAGAGGACGATCAGGAGCACGACGATGCGTCGGCGCCAGCCGTGGTGTCCTGTCCGACCTCGTGGTGCGGCGGCTTCGGCGGAGCGCGCGCTCATCGAACAGTCCGTTCGGTTCGCGCGCGTTGCCGAAGTCGGCCGATCCATGCCCCGACGAGGCCGAAGACGATCGCACCCGCGGCGGCCCAGACCGCGAACCCGAGGTTCGCGCCCGTCGACGGCAGCGATGAGATGGGGCCGGGGGAGACGGATACGTCGTCACCGATCCCGTTCGCCGTGACCGTGAGCGCCACGGATGCGTCCACCACCTCGGCACTTGCGGGCATCGTCACGTCGAACCGCACCCAGCGGGCCTGGTCGCTCGGCATCGACAGCAGTGCGCGTGCGACACCGTCCACCGGGACGGGTTCCTCGTCGAGGAGTCGTGTGCTCGTGCCGGCACACCCCGCACTCGTCCAGCGGACGGTGCAGGAGTCCACCACCATCACGAGGCCGAGCGCCGCCGAACCCGCGCCGGCGAGCGTCACGTCGATGGAACCGGGACCCGCCTGGGGTCTGGTCGTGATGCCGACCTCCCACGGAGCCGATGCGCCCGGCGTGAGGGATTGCATGACGGAGGCGTCGCCGATGGCGGTCAGCACGACCGCCTCACCGGCGACGACCTTCTCCTGCGGCTCAGCCGACGCGGGCGCGGCGACGCCGGCCACGGTGAGACCTGCTCCCAGGACGACGGCGACGGCCGTGTTCCGCGCTGCGGCGTGGCGAGCCGGTCGCTGACCCGGCTGCCGTGACTGCGAGCTCGCGGCGCCGTCCGTCCTCGACCCGCCCCCGTGCACACCGGTCCCTCCGGACGAGCCAGGAGGACGCTTGCGACCAGCGCGCGGCCAGAACGCCCACATGACGAGTGCTGAGCACCCGAGTGTGAGCCCGGCGAGCACCCACGGGTTCGAGAACCAGATGACGACGTAGGCGAGGCCGGGCACCGACGCGAGCACGATGCGCACCGTCGACACGACGTATGGTGCCGGGTCCTCCGACAGGTTCGCGTCGCCCTTCAGCGTGATGGTCCGTTCCGTGCCGCGATCACCCGTCACCGAGGTGACCCGGTGCGTCACGGGCAGCTGCCCGGCTCGGTCCACCGTCACCACGTCGCCGACGGAGATGTCCGAGGCCGGGATCTCACGCACGAGGGCGAGCGAGCCCGTCGGGATCGTCGGACTCATCGACCCCGTCTTGAACATGATGAGGGTGATGTTGAAGCAGTACGCGAGGATGACGAGCACGATGCAGATCACGCCGCCGACCGCGGCGACGTTCAGCAGGGTGCCACCGACGATCGACGCCGCCGAGCGGCGGGGCCGCTGCCGCTCGGCGACGTCGAACTCATCCACGTCGATCCGGGTCACATCGCTCCGATCAGGAACTCGACGTCGAGGTGAACTGCCAGGTCGCCGAGGCTGTCCCGCCCTGGAACGTCGACGCCGTGCCAGCCTTCACCCGGACGTCGAAGCAGAACCGGACCGTCGATGCCCCGGCGGCCGAGAGCGCGCCTGACACGCTCGGCGGCGCCGTGGTCGTCGCGAGGGTCGTCGTGTACGCCGGAACCGTCGCCGAGGTGAACGCCGCGGAGTTGCACGCGGTCGCAGCCGGTGTGACCACCACTCGGTACTCGAGCTGGGGCAACAGGGTGCCCGTTGCTGCCGAGACGGCCGCGAGTGCCGCGGTACCGCCGATGTTCGTGGCGGTCGTCGTGCGGATGTCGATGTACGCGTACTGGGAGAGTCCGGGCGACATGGCGACCGCGTTGAACGCGAGTGTCGCCGGGTTGCCCGCTTCGTGAGCCGCCCACGTCGACGAGGGCGTCTGCGACTCGACGACGAAGGTGCTCGCTGCGAAGGTGGCCGTCCCGAACTCGTCGTCGCTCCACGCGGCGAGCGTGAGCGTCGTTCCCACACCGAGCACGAGCGCGCCGGCGAGCGCCGCACGGGTCCTCGTGTACCACCAGCGGGCCGGTCGCGGCTCGGGGCGATGGTGTCGTGCGTCCCGGGTGGTGTGGCGTCCCATGCTGCTCACCCGCCCTACGGGAGCGGCGTGGTCGACTCGGCTGCGAACTCCCACAGCACGGTGCCCTGCGGCGACGCCTGCGGCAGGTTCGCTGCGGGCGTGACCTGGAAGCAGAGGAACACCGGGTCTGTGACCGCGTCGAGCGTGAAGATGTCGGTCGCGGTGCTCGTGGTCGTCGCAGCAGTGGTCACGAGCGCGTCGCCGGCGGCGAACGTGGTCGCATCGCAGCCGAAGGTCGCCGTCTCGACGAGCGAGTAGGTGAGCGAGGACGCGATCGTGTCGCTGCTCGAGGCGACGATGTCGACGGTCGCAGCGTAGGTGGAGGCGCTCGTCAGCTGGACGGCGAACCCTGCGTACACCGGTTCGGAGGGAGCGAGGTTGTCGGCGTCGAGCTCGAAGGTGAGACCGGCGGCCGTGCCGGCGGTCGCGTGCTCGGTGAACGCCGTCCCGTTGGTGCTGCCCTCGATGCTGAACGCACCGCCGGAGAAGATCCCGGTGGCGAACTCCGAGTCGTTCCAGGCGGCGAGGGTGATCGCCGCTCCCACGCCGAGGACCAGTCCGCCGGCGAGGATCGCTCTCACCCGTTTGCTGCGCAGGCCGCGCTCCGGTGCGGTGGTGTCGGTCGTCAGCTGCTCGTCCGTGTTCATGTGATGGCCCCTCGTCTCAGTCGGTCGGCTGCCGGGCGCTGGCGTGTCGTGCGCGAACCGATGGCCGTTCCAGGGAGGCTATTCGGCGCGGTGGGCCGTGTAACCAGTAGTGGGGTACTGGGAAGTCGGTTCGATTACTGAGATCCCCTGAATGGGGGAGGTCAGGGCGTCAGGCGCCGTCCTGACGGGAGGTGACCAGTCGTCCCAGATCTCTGCGTCGTGCGGCCCCGAGCTTGGTGCGGGCTTGGAGCACGTGCGATTCCACGGTGCGGACGCTGAGGAACAGGCGGTTGGCGATCTCCTGGTTGCTGAGGCCCTGTGCGACGAGACGGGAGATCTCGAGCTCGCGTTTGGTCAGGCCGCTGATGTCGGCGAGGGGAGCGGACTCCTCGACGGCGATCGGCGGATCGAGGCGGATCGGCGGTCGGTGACCCGCGGTGACGAGGGAGCCGGGAGCGACGAGTCGTTCGGCCTGCTCGACGCAACGTCTGGCATGGCCCGGCCGACCTGCTGCCAGATGGAGTTCCTCTGCCAGCCGGTAGGCGAGTGCCGCACGGTGCCTGGCACCGATGGTCTCCAACGCGCGGGCGGCGCGCTCCGCGGTCGCCGCATCGCCGGTCGCTTCGGCGTCCAACAGGGCGAGCAAGGCCGATGGCATCGGAGTCAGTTCTTCGCCGCGGAGGTCGTCGATCCATCCGATCGCGGTCGCCGCGGAGACCCCCGTCGCACGACTGGCGTGCGCGAGGAGGATCCGTGTGGACGGTGCCTTCCTCCGATCCGAGCTCAGGTCGCGGACGAGTCGAGATGCGGCGCTCTGGGGCGTCTTCTGGGAGGCGATGGCGACGTCGAGGGCATCGGAGAACAGGGACAGCAGTCCGTTGGCACCGACGACGGCGCGATCAAGGGATTCGCGACGTCGCTCGGCCGCTGCGATGTTCCCGGTCGCGGTCAGGGCGAGGGCAAGGGTGAGGCTGGTCTGCGCGTGGACGTCCGGTGGGAGCGTGCTGTCGAGAAGTCCCTCCACGACGGTGAGGTCGGCGACGGCCCGCTCAGCGGCGCGGTCGAGCAAGGCGATCGTGCCCGTCAGGATCCCGACGACGCACTGGTCGACCGTGGCGAGCTGTCCGCTCGCGGCGCCGGCTCGCAGCGTGAAGTCTTCGATGTCCTGTTCGACGCTCGCCCACGAGAAGCCCGCCTCGAGTCGGGTGAGTCCCGAGGTGAGGAAGTACATCGCGCTCGCGTCACGCAGTGAGTGGGAGATCGGTTGGAGCGCGGTGTACGGCACCGTGCGGTGCACGGCGTTCCCAGCCGTGAGTGCAGCGCGTGCCTGGTCGAACGAGCGGAACGGAGCGAGTCTCGACAGCAGTCCCGCGCCAGCGTAGAGGCGTGCCGGCATGGTCGCCGACGAATCGTTGAGGACTCGGGAGAACACGGCGTCGGCCGGTGAGGGGCCAGGCCGGTCTGCAGCCCGCCACACCTCCACGAGTTCAGCGCGCTGCGCGAGTTCTTGACTCCCGTTGGCAAGCGCTTCGGCGCACTGCAGCTCGGCTTCGCGTTCGGCTTCGCGCCCGTCCCATCGGGCGAGCATGCCGCTCCAGCTGAGATGTTCGGCTCGTGACTCGTCGTCGACTTCCGCGGATGTGTCGACGTTGAGAGCGCTCACAGCGCCACGGACGTCGCCGAGCATGGCGAGGGAGCGCGATTCCTGCAGCGCCGCTGCCACCGAGGGGACGAAGGTGAATGCGCGGGAGGCGAGGAGTTGGCCGTCGCCAGGGAGGCCTGCGATGTTCGCGACGTGCGCTGCGCTCAGGAGCACATCGGCGGCAGTGCGGGCGATGACGTCGGCGAGGATCTCCTGGTCTGACAGGTACACCCAGTACCGTCCGACGATGAAGGACTCGTTCGGGGTGAGGCGGGTGCCGCGTTGCAGGTCGCCCACGAGCAGCCGCTGCACCCGGTCGTGTGTGCGGAGGCGCCACGAGTGGCGCCAGTCAGACAGGGCTGACCAGGCGTGCAGTTCATCGGCCATGACGCGGTCCAGCGACGAGCCGTCGTTCCGGGCGAGCCCGTGGCGCAGGAGCGCGTGGAGGTTGTCTTCGCCGAGGAGTCGCGCCGCTCGCGCGTACGGTGTCGGTCCCAGCTTCGCGAGCATGACGAGTGAGTAGCGTTCCGCGTCGTCGAGGCGTTCGAGCAGGGGCAGGGTGAGGTCGTGCACCCGGGGCGAGACCCCGGCATCGCCGAGGGAGAGGATGCTCCGAGGGCGGTAGAAGCCGCCACCGGTCTCGAGCGCGTCCTTCGTCAACTCCGTGATGAGCAACGGCGAGCCGTTCGCGAGCCTCACGATCGTGGCCTGCGCCATGTCGTCGAGGACGCTGCCCTCGGCGGTCGAGGATGCGAGCGCCTTCGCTTCCGCGCGGTCCATGCCCGGCAGATCGATTCGCTTGAGCGCGCCGCTGCGCCAGACATCGAGCAGCCGTGCGGTGGCGCGGTCGTGTTCGTCTCCGCCTCCCTCGGTCTGTGTGGGTTCGAGGGTGATGAGCGCGGCGTGATCGCTCGCACGGGAGAGGTCGATCACCGATGGCATCGCCTCTGCGGGGAGCGCGGCACCATCGTCGATGATGAACACCGAACCGCTCGGGGCGTCGCGCCAGTGGTCGATCGTCTCGGTGCAGTCCGAGGAGCGGGCATGGACGATGTGGACCGCTCTGCCTGCCTCGAGGAGTGTGCGCCCGATCCGTTCGGCGGCGAAGGTCTTCCCTGAGCCGTTCGGGCCGACGAGGAGCGCGCTGGTGCGGTGCTCGAGGAGCTCGACGGCACGGGCGAGCGCGGATTGCCGCCCGCTCAACCGCTCGGCCCTCGGCCGGATCGCCTGAGGTTCGGTGAGCGGTCGGCGAGGTTCCTCTTGGACGATGTCGATCGGTTCGCGCACTCGATCAGGACGGAGACCGTCGCTCATGCAGATCGACCTCCGTGTGATCGCCCTCGATCCATCGCGCCGGTGCGCGTGGTGCTGCCAGTACTCGTGTCGCGTGTGCGCTTCTCAGGCCCCCGCCCGATCTGCTGCTGCTGTGCCCATGCATCGTGTTCCATGACGCCGCCCCCTCTGGCTGATGTCGCCGCAATGCTGCTCCCGAAAGCTCCCATCGTTGTTCGGAGCCTGCGGGCGCGGTGTGTCCATTATCGGTAGTGCCTGGGGGCTTGTGGGGATGAACCTGAGCGTTCTCAGTAGTTACTACTGAGCCTAAACGACTCGCAGGTGCCGTCTTCTGGGGGTTTTCGCTGCCCCCTGGCGTTGTCCCTCGTTGTCATCGATCGGCGGCGCCGTGATCGGTGCGCGTGAGCCGAGTGGCGCGAGATGAACGCCAGCACGCGCGTCGCTCGGAGACGGGGAGGTGACCCGACACGTGGACTGCTGATTCGGACGGTCGTCCGAATACTGATTTTCGCGCGTGCACTACGTGGGTTGCCGTCCCCCCTCTGGGGGTCAGGCTCCAGCGACCTTAGATTGGCCGGGATTGACGCCATGCGCAGGCACGCTCGCGCACCGACGAAAGGGTCCCACTGTGGGGGAACGACGAAACATCCTCGGGCGAGGAAGAGCCTGGAAGGCCGCGGCGATCGTCGTGGTCGGCTCGGTCATCGCCATGGGCTCGACCACGACGGCGGCCATCGCGGCCCCGAGTGACGTGTCCGACGGCTTCGGCCGATTCCTCGGTGGGCAGGCGGCGGGGATCAACCTCGACGACCTCGCCGCGGTGAGCGGCGCTCGCGCCGAGAACCCCAGCGGAGTGCACCCCACGGCGGCGAACCCGCTGTCGGCAGAGGTGCTCAACGCGCTCGGTGTCGACCTCGGCAGCTCACTGCAGCTCTTCGGCAACGCGGGCGTCATCGAGCTCGGCGCCGTCGCCCAGTACGGCTCGGCCGCGGACAACGGTGACGCGGTCGCTGCGTCCGGTGCGGTCAGCGATCAGGGCGGTATCTCGATCGGCGGCCCAGGTTCTCCGCCGGCCAACGCGAACCTCAACCTCACCGGACTGCTCAGTCGCGTCGGCACGCCGACGACCGGCATCCTGAGCAACCTGTCGCTCAGCCTCGGGGCGCTCGCGTCGCAGATCTCCCAAACCGACGGTGGCACGGCGGTGCCCGACTACCAGATCGCCGGTGCGACCCTGAACCTCACCAGCCCGCTGGTGGCGAACGTCGGCACGCAGGTCACCAACCTGCTGCCGCCGCTGCAGACGACGCTCAACGGCCTGACCTCCGCGCTCAACGGTGCTCTCGCGAACGTGAACCTCATCGGAGCGCTCCGCGTGAACGCCACGGCGACCGTCACCCCGCCGAACCTCAGCACCACGGTCAACCAGATCCTCACCACCCAGGCCTCGCAGACCTCGGCGACCGGTGTCTCGGTGAACCTCCTGACGGGCGCCGTCTCCGTGAACCTCGCGACACTGCTCGCGAACGATCCGTCGCTGCCGGACCTGAACGAACTCCCGCCCAACACCTCGCTGTTGTCCGGTCCGATCGGCGCCGCCATCGCGGCCGCGATCACCTCGGCCGTCACCGCGCAGGTGACCGCGGTGTCGACCGGCCTCCAGACCCTGCTCGACAGCACGCGTATCCAGGTGACGGGCAACATCCAGCTCAACACCGGCGTCATCACGCCCAACTGGCAGAACGTCATCGCCATCTCCCTCGACTCGACGCTCGGCGCGGTCCAGGGGGGCACGGCGGCGTTCACGACCACGGGTCTCCTGCCGGGCGTTCTGAACCCCGTGCTCGCACTGCTCGGCCTGAGCATCGATGACGTCGCGAACCTGGCGCTCAACCTCGTGAAGAACGTGGTCGCCACCGTGTTCACCGGTCTCGGCACCGTGAACACCGGACTCAACGCCATCACCGGGGGCCTCGCGACGAACGTCGTCGGCCCGGTGCTCGACATCGTCCGGCTCGTCGCCGACGTCACCGCCAACGTCCAACCCGCGACCGGTGACCTCGGTGCCGGCTCGGCAACGGTCCGCGCGGTGCAGGTGTCCCTGGTTCCCGCGATCTCCCTCGCGACCGTCAACCTCGCGTCGTCCACCGTTCGCGGCACGAACGTCGTGTTCGACACCGCGATCACGGCGACGCCTGCGACGGTCAACCCCGGCCAGGCGACGACCATCACGGGTTCTGGCTTCGCGCCGAACGAGACCGTGACGATCACGGCGCCCGGCCTGCCCGACACGACCACGACGGCGAACGAGGCCGGTGAGATCAGCCAGCTCATCGCGATCCCGATCGGCTTCACACCCGCCACGGTGACGTTCACGGCGACCGGTCCGGTCTCCGAGACTCCTGCCACGACGGACCTCGTCGTCGCTCCGTACGCGACCGCGATCACGGCGAACCCCGCCACGGTGGCTCCGGGCGGGAGCACGACGATCTCGGGCACGGGCTTCCTTGCGAACGAGTCGGTGTCCATCACGGTCCCCGGCATCGCGACGCCGATCACGACGACCGCGAACAGCTCGGGCGCCATCACGGCGAGCGTGGCCTTCCCGGCCGACTTCGCCCTCGGCGACGTGACGATCACCGCGACCGGTGCTGTCTCTGCCACCCCGGCCAGCACGGACGTCACCGTCGAGGAGGCTGAGTTCGTCACCTCGATCGAGGCTGACCCGGCGACGGTCGTCGCAGGCTCCAGCACGACGATCACGGGCACGGGCTTCGCGCCCGACGAGTCGGTCGTCGTCTCGATTCCAGGCATCGACCCGGTCGCCACGACCGCGACCGGCACCGGAACGATCTCGGTGGCTCTCGCCGTTCCCAACGGATTCGCTGCCGGCCCGGTCGTCGTGACCGCACTCGGTGCGACGTCCGACACTCCGGCCACGACGAACGTCACGGTCACCTACGAGACGTCGATCGTCGCTGTTCCGGCCTCCGTTCCCGGCGGCACCACGACGATCATCAACGGTGCCGGTTTCGCTCCGAATGAGGCCGTCACGGTCACCTTCCCGGGGCTCGCGCCGATCGCAACCACCGCATCGGTCCTCGGGGCGATCACGGTTCCCGTCGCGATCCCGCAGAACTTCGCGGTCGGACCGGTGACGGTCACGGCGCTCGGTGATGTCTCCGCCACGGAGGCGTCGACGACTGTGGACGTGACTGCGACGGTGTACGTGACCGCTATCTCGGTCGATCCGGACACGGTGAACCCAGGGGGTTCCACCGAGGTCACCGGAACCGGCTTCCTGCCGGGCGAGTCGGTGAGCGTCTCGATCCCCGGCGGTACGCCCGTCGTGGTCGTGGCTGACGAGGACGGCGGGATCACCGCCACGCTGCCGATCCCGGTCGGTACGCCGCTCGGCCCGGTGACGGTCACCGCTGTCGGTGCCACCTCGAACGAGCCGGCGACGGCGGACGTCACGGTGGCCCCGTTCGACACGGCGATCACCGTCGACCCGACCACGGTGCTCCCCGGGAACCCGGTGACGGTCACCGGAACCGGTTATGCGCCGAACGAGACGGTCACCGTTTCCTACCCCGGCGGCACCCCGGTGACGACCACGACCAACGACGACGGTGAATTCGAAGTTGACCTGCCGATCCCGGCCGGTACGCCTGCTGGGCCGCTCGTCATCACCGCGACCGGTGAGGTTTCGAACACGCCGGCCGAGGACACCGTCGAGGTCGAGGCGTACGTGACGGCCATCACCGCGACACCGGACACGGTGAACGCGGGAGGCACCACGCTCGTGACCGGTACCGGTTTCGCGAACGGAGAGGAGGTGACGATCACGGTTCCTGGTGGGCCGGACGTCATCACCACCGCCAGCGACACCGGCGCCATCTCGGTGGACGTGACGATTCCTGCTGGAACCGCTGTCGGGCCGATCACGCTGACCGCTTCCGGCGACGTCTCCTTGGTCCCTGCGACCACGGAGGTCACGGTCGAGGCGATCGTGTACGACACCGAGATCACGGCGACGCCGACGACGCTCGACGCCGGTACATCCACCCAGGTGTCCGGCACGGGCTTCGCTGGCGGGGAGACCGTCACCGTGAGCATCCCGGATGCACCGAGTGTGACCGTCATTGCGGAAGACGACGGGTCGTTCACCGTCGAGCTGCCGGTTCCGGTCGACTACCCGGCTGGTGCCGTGACGATCACGGCAACGGGCAACGTCTCGGCGACGCCGGCCACCACCGGCCTCACCGTCGAGGATGCAGCGGTCGACGCCGACACCGACGCTGCCGCGGTCGACGTCGATGCTGCGGCTGATGTTGATGCCGCTGCCGATGTTGACGCTGCTGCCGATGTTGATGCCGCTGCCGATGTTGACGCTGCTGCCGATGTGGATGCTGCTGCTGATGTGGATGCCGCCGCTGACGTTGACGCTGCCGCTGATGTTGACGCTGCCGCTGATGTTGACGCTGCTGCTGACGTTGACGCTGCTGCTGACGTTGACGCTGCTGCTGACGTAGACGCCGCAGCTGATGTGGATGCTGCTGCTGATGTTGACGCTGCTGCTGACGTAGACGCTGCTGCCGATGTTGACGCTGCCGCGGATGTTGACGCTGCCGCGGATGTTGACGCCGCAGCTGATGTGGATGCCGCAGCTGATGTGGATGCTGCTGCTGATGTTGACGCTGCCGCTGACGTAGACGCTGCTGCCGATGTTGACGCTGCCGCTGACGTAGACGCCGCAGCTGATGTTGACGCTGCTGCCGACGTGGATGCTGCTGCTGATGTGGATGCTGCTGCTGATGTGGATGCTGCTGCTGATGTGGATGCTGCAGCTGACGTTGATGCCGCTGCTGATGTTGACGTTGATGCTGCTGCTGATGTTGACGCTGCTGCTGATGTTGACGCTGCTGCTGACGTTGACGCCGCTGCCGATGTTGATGCCGCCGCTGATGTTGATGCCGCTGCTGATGTTGACGTGGATGCTGCTGCTGATGTTGACGCTGCTGCTGACGTGGATGCTGCTGCTGATGTGGATGCTGCAGCTGATGTTGACGCTGCTGCCGATGTGGATGCTGCTGCTGACGTTGACGCTGCCGCCGATGTGGATGCTGCCGCTGATGTGGATGCTGCTGCTGACGTAGACGCCGCAGCTGATGTTGACGCTGCTGCCGATGTTGATGCCGCTGCCGATGTTGATGCCGCAGCTGATGTGGATGCTGCAGCTGATGTCGACGCTGCCGCTGACGTAGACGCCGCAGCGGATGTTGATGCCGCCGCGGATGTTGATGCCGCCGCGGATGTTGATGCTGCTGCCGATGTTGATGCTGCTGCCGATGTCGATGCTGCTGCTGACGTAGACGCTGATGCTGCTGCCGATGTTGACGCTGCCGCTGACGTAGATGCTGCCGCCGATGTTGACGCTGCCGCTGATGTGGATGCTGCCGCTGATGTGGATGCTGCCGCTGATGTTGACGCTGCTGCTGATGTTGATGCTGCAGCTGACACCGCGGCCGATGCAGATGCTGCGGCCGACACCGACAGCGCTGGCACCGATGTCGACCTGAACGCAGACACTGACGCGGACGCTGCGGCTGACGCTGACGTCGCTACTGACGCGGACGTCGCAGCTGACGCTGACGTCGCAGCTGACGCCGATGGCGACACCGACGCAGGCGACCAGCGCGAGGCGACCGTGAAGTACTCGACGATCGTCCGCGGCACGGGAGTGATCCAGGAGGTCTACGCCACCGGCTTCGAGCCCGGCGAGACGATCTCCGCAACGGTCTTCTCCACGCCGTTCGCGCTGACGCCCACCGTGGCCGACGCCTCCGGCAACGCGACGTTCACCTTCGCGATCGACTCGGCGTTCGCGCTGGGTGCACACCGCGTCGAGCTGACCGGTTCGGTCTCCGGCGACCTGCCGCTGGACCGTGAGGCGACGGCGTTCACCGTCACCACGGTGACCGCTGCACCGGGCACCAAGCCTGGTGGAGGCGGCCTCGCGAACACCGGTTTCGACGGCCTGTTGGTCGGCGGGGTCGGAGCGCTCATGCTGCTCCTCGGTGGCGCGTTCGTCGCCACACGACGGGCACGCATGGAGTAGCCCCCACAGGAGTGGGCCGTGCCGTTTCGGGTCGGCACGGCCCACTCCGCTCTCCGTACCGGATGCCACCGAACTGGCCCGGTCGCGGATGACACCAGCACCACCGACAAGGAGGAACCGTGACTCCGATCACACAAACGCCCGTCGAGAGCGATCTCGACACCACAGAGGCGCCGGATGCAGCCGGCGCACCCACCGATGAGGCGTCCAGCGGCTCCGGCTCGGGACGCTCCGCGCGAGGCCGCACTGCACCGACCGCACCACCCCCACCGCCCAAACGCGTCGCGCGCGTCGCGGCAGCCGTCTCGATCGCGATCGTCGCGGCCTACGTCGCGAGCACGATCATCATCGTCTCGCCCACCACGCCGGTCCGCAGTGCCGTCGTCGCTGCCGCGGGCCCGTACTTCACGCAGAAGTGGAACGTCTTCGCCCCGAGCATCATGAAGACGAACATCACCTTCTCCGTCCAGGCCCAGTGGCGCGACGAATCCGGCGCCCTGGTGAAGTCGGACTGGGTGAACGTCACCCAGCTCGAGCAGCAGTCGGTCCCCGGCAACCCGGAGCCGTCACGCATTCAGAAGTCGTCGTGGAACGCCATGCTCGCCTACAACGGCCGGTACCTCGCCCTCGACCAGGCGCAGCGGGACATCGTTCGCGACACCTTCATCCAGCGCGCCGACGGCGGCGGTTACCAGGCGAAGCCCGCAGCGACCCTCATCGCCGACCTCGACGCCGTGGCGGAGCCTGCGGGATCGGGCCAGGGCGACGTCGTCCGGTTCCTTCGCTACGACTACATGCTGAAGGAGTATGCGACGGCGTTCTCCACCGCCTACTTCGATCAGGATGTCGAACGGGTGCGGTGGCGGATCGACCGGACGAGACCGAACGACTTCGAGCATCGATTCTCCGCGGACCAGCAGTTCGACGACACCGCGGTCACCTTCGGATGGCGCCAGGTCGACGACGTCATCGACCCAGAGACGCTCGCGGTGTACCGCGACATCATCAGCCGGTACGGAGATGCACGATGAACGCCGTCCGCACACAGTTCGACCGCCTCGCGGGCTGGATCACCGGTGCCAAGCACGCCGGGTACAGTCTCTCCGCTCTGCGGATCCTCTACGGCATCGCGATCGTCAGCTTCCTCTTCACCAACCTCGCCGACCGCCACTACCTCTGGGGTGTGGCGTCGAAGTGGGTGGACCCCGAGGCCAGGCGACGCGGCTGGTTCCCCCTGTTCGACGTGATCTTCACGAAGGACAACGCGTTCCTCTTCGACCTCGCGTACGGCGTGCTCATCGTCCTCGGTCTGCTGTTCCTCGTGGGTTGGCAGACCCGGTTCGTGACCCCGGTGCTCCTCGTGTTCTGGGTGGGCCTGGCGACGAACAGCACGGTGCTCACCAACGGTGGTGACACGATCCTGCGGATCACGCTCCTGTTCCTGATCTTCGCGAACCTGTCGAAGCACTGGTCGGTGGACGCGTGGCTGACGAAGCGACGTGGGCGCGAGCTCCGTCCGATCCTCCGCGGACGTCTCGCCGTCCCGGGATGGCTTGCGAACGCGGCGAACAACACCGCGGTGATGCTCTGCGCGTACCAGATCATGCTCGTCTACGTGAACTCCGGCATCTACAAGCTGATGGGTGCGGAGTGGCGCGAGGGGACGGCGTTCTACTACTCGCTCGTGCTCGACGTCTTCCGCCCGTTCCCCGCGCTCAGCGACCTCGCCTGGCAGGTGAGTGGGTTCGTGTGGATCGCGACGTTCCTGTCGGTGTGGGTGCAGCTGCTGTTCCCGCTGCTCATCCTGTGGCGCCCGACCCGTATCGTCGCGCTCGCCTTCACGATCATGATGCACCTCGGCATCGGCCTGTTCCTCGGGCTGTGGCCGTTCTCGCTCGCCATGATCGCCCTCGACCTCCTGTTCGTCCGCGACCGCAGTTGGGTCGCTGCGGGCCGCTGGGCGAGACATGCCGGGGGAGTCCTCCGCCAACTGCTGCCTGAACGTGAGGCGGCAGACAGACCAGTCACGACGAAGGTGGGTTCGCCGTCGTGACCACAGACGTCTTGCACGTTCGGGTGCGAGACGAACAGGCGGTCGGCGCCACGGTTGCGCCGACCGCCGCCATTCCTTGCGACACCGCACGGGGACACGTCCGTCCCGTGCATCCAGTGAAGGATCCGACACCTAGGCTGGGACGATGGTAGACGCGGTGGTTGTGGGCAGCGGCCCGAACGGACTGGCCGCAGCGGTCACCTTGGCGCGCGCCGGCCTCGATGTCGAGGTGCACGAGGCGGCGGACACCGTGGGCGGTGGACTCCGCTCTCAGGCGCTCACCGAACCGGGGTTCCTCCACGACGTGTGCTCGGCCATCCACCCCATGGTGCTGACGTCGCCGTTCTTCCGCGCGTGGCGGGCGACCGAGCGCGTGCAGTACGTCGTCCCCGAAGCGTCCTACGGTCATCCGCTCGATCGGGGTCGCGCCGGTATCGCCTACCGCGACCTCGACCGGACGGCCGGCACGCTCGGCGTCGACGGGATCGTGTGGCGCCAGCTCTACCAGCCGATCGTCGACCGCATGGAGGCGGTCACCGACTTCACCCTCAACCCCGTGTTGCCGCTGCCGAAGCGCCTCTTCGAGGTCATCCCGTACGGTTTGCGCGTCCTCGAGGCCTCGTCGCGTGCCTGGCTCGGACGCTTCGAGGGCACGGTCGCTCCTGGGCTGCTGTCGGGAGTCCTCGCGCACAGCATCACCCGACTCCCGGGGATCCCGGCCGCGGCGTCAGGTCTCGTGCTCGGCGCCACCGCGCACTCCGGTGGATGGCCGGTGCCGATCGGCGGAGCGCAATCCCTCGCCGACGCGCTCGTCGCCGACCTCGAGGCTCACGGCGGCCGGGTCGTCACCGGGCATCGCGTGACGGACGTGGCTGATCTACCGGGCGGCTCCGCGGTGCTGTTCGACACCTCTCCGCGCGACCTGCTGGCGGCTTCCGGCTCGCGGATCCCCGCCGGCTACGCACGCACCCTCAAGCGATTCCAGTACGGGAACGCCGTCTACAAGGTCGACTTCGCCGTGTCGGCACCGATCCCGTGGCGGAACCGTGGGCTGCTCCAGACTCCCACCGTGCACCTCGGCGGGACCGCGCAGGAGGTCGCCGCTGCGGAGAACGAGGTCGCCGCCGGCCGACACCCGGAGCGTCCGTACGTGCTGCTCACCCAGCCGTCGCTGTTCGACGCGACGCGGGCACCCGAGGGCAAGCACACCGTGTGGGCGTACTGCCACGTGCCGCACGGCTCGACGGTCGACATGTCCGAAGCGATCATCGATCAGATCGAGCGGTTCGCGCCCGGCTTCCGCGACACGATCATCGCTCAGGTGGGCCGCGACACCGTGGTCGTCGAGCGGGAGAATCCGAACGACATCGGTGGCGACATCTCGGGCGGCGAACCGTCGCTCAAGCAGCTGTTGCGACGCCCGGTGGTGAGTCGCGAACCGTGGAGGACCCCGGCGGACGGCATTTACCTGTGCTCGAGTTCAGCTGCGCCCGGGATGGGCGTCCACGGCATGGCAGGCTTCCTCGCGGCGAAGTCCGCGCTGCGGAACACCTTCCACCTGCCGGTGCCCGATCTCGCCGTCCGCGCCACGGTGCGCTGAGCGGTCGTTCCCTGAGCCTGACGATAGGTGTCGTCTTCCCTTGATATTGGATCTGTGTTTCTCTGTGTTTGTGTGATAGTTTCTTCGCACTGCGAACCTGCAGCACAGAAACCAAGGTCAAGGACGACGCATGTACGCGACGGAGCGGCACGAGCACATCACCAACCGGGTGACGACGAGCGGACGGGTCTCCGTCGCCGACGTCTCGCGCGAACTGGGCGTCACCGCCGAGACCATCCGCCGCGACCTCGACCAGCTCGAGTCCTCCGGCATCCTGCGCCGCGTCCACGGTGGCGCCGTCTCCGCGGCCCGCGCCTCCGTTGCGGAGCCGAGCCTCGCCGAACGCCAGGACCAGCGAAGCGAGGCGAAAGCGTTGATCGCCCGCGCAGCCCTCCGCCTCATCCCCGAGACCTTCAGTGGCTCGATCGTGCTCGACGCGGGCACCACCACCGCCCACCTGGCCGACCTCCTCGTCGCCTGGCGGCCCGTCGCCCCGTCGCAGTCACTCACCGTCATCACGAACTCGGTGCCCATCGCAGCCGTCCTGCACCGCTGCGAGCACCTCGAACTCCACCTCCTCGGAGGTCGGGTGCGCGGCGTGACGAGCGCCGCGGTCGGCAGCACCACCGTCGACGAGCTCAGTCGTTTCCGCCCGGACATCGCCTTCGTCGGGGCCAACGGTGTCAGCGCCGACTTCGGTCTGAGCACGCCGGACGAACTCGAAGGCGCCGTGAAGTCCGCCATCGTCCGCGGATCCCGCCGTGCCGTGGTCCTGGCCGACGCCGCCAAGCTCGGCGAGGAAGCCCTCGTCCGGTTCGCCGCGCTCGACGAGATCGACACCGTGATCACCGACGAACCGGCTTCGGCAGTGCTCGCGACCGCGCTGGAGCGCGCCGGCGTCGAGGTCGTGGTCGCATGATCATCACGCTCACCGCCAACCCGTCGCTGGACCACACGGTCGAGCTGCCCGGCGTCGTCGAACGAGGCGAGGTCCTCCGCGCACTCTCCAGCCGCGAGCAGCCCGGTGGGAAGGGTGTCAACGTGTCGCGGGCGCTCGCCGCAGCCGGGCTCCGCACGATCGCGGTGCTCCCCGGGGAACCTGGTGACCCGATGATCGTCGCGCTCCGAGCGCAGGGGATCGACGTGCTGTCGGTGTCGACCGGGCAGCCCGTCCGACGGAACATCACCCTCACCGAGCCCGACGGCACCACGACGAAGATCAACGAGCCCGGCCCACTGCTCACCGACGACGACGCGTCCCGGCTCGTCGAGGCGACGGCCAGAGCGGCGGCGAGTGCCGACTGGATCGTCATCGCCGGTTCCCTGCCGCCCGGACTGTCCCCGGACTTCTACGCACGCGTCGTCCGTGCGGCGCGCGCCGTCGCCGGTGGCGGCCGACCGCTCGTCGCCGTCGACAGCTCGGGCGAACCGCTTGCAGCCCTCATCGCCGCATTCGCCGCCTCAGGGGAGCGCCTCGACCTCATCAAGCCGAACGGCGCCGAACTCTCCGAGCTCACCGGAGCGGCCGCGGGCGACGCGATCGAGGCAGACCCGGCGCTCGCGGCATCGGTCGCCGAACGACTCGTCGGCACCCACGCCTCGCCCGGACCCGTCGTCGGCGTCCTCGTGACGCTCGGCTCGCGTGGGGCGGTGCTCGTCGAGTCCGGCGACGCCTGGTTCGCCCGCGCACCGAAGATCGTCGCGCGCAGCACCGTCGGCGCGGGAGACTCCTCGCTCGCCGGCTACCTGATCGCACGTACCGCGGGCCTCGAGCCCGCTGCCCGCCTCGCGCAGGCCGTCGCCCACGGAGCAGCCGCCGCGGCGCTGCCCGGGAGCGATGTTCCGGCGCTCGCCGATACCGACGCTGCCGCCATCGACGTCGTCCGGCTGCCCTCGACGTCCCACCTCGACAGGCTCGGTGATCGGGCTCCGCTCGGCGACCGAGCGACCGCCGGTCCCTGAGCAACCCCGGTCCCTGAGCTTGTCGAAGGGCCACCCCGATACCCGAAGCACCAGCATCCGTTTCGAAGGAGAACCCAGATGTCCACCCCATTGATCACCACCGGGCTCGTCGCCCTCGATGCCGACCTCGGCACCGATCGCGCGGGCGTCATCCGCGCGCTCGCCGAGCTCGTCGTCGCCGAAGGACGTGCCACCGACACCGACGCGCTCTTCGCCGACGCGTGGGCTCGCGAGAGCAAGACCGACACCGGCATCCCCGGTGGCATCGCCATCCCGCACTGCCGTTCCGCGGCGGTGACCGTCCCGACGCTCGCCATGGCCCGGGTGTCGCCACTCGTCGACTTCGGTTCCGATGACGGCCCGGCCGACCTCCTCTTCTTCATCGCCGCTCCGGACGGCGCAGACCAGGCGCACCTGGCGCTGCTGTCGAAGCTCGCACGCTCGCTCATCAAGCCCGAGTTCGTGGCGTCGCTCCGCGAGGCACCGGACGCCGCTGCGATCGTCGCGCTCGTCGACGGCGCCCTGAGCGATGCACCGGCACCGGCCGCACCGGCAGCCGAACGCGCCGCAGCCGCACCGGTCGAGACCGCCGGAGCGCCGAACACTCCGAAGCCGGTCCTCATCGCCGTCACGTCCTGTGCCACAGGAATCGCCCACACCTACATGGCGGCCGACTCGCTCGCCGCGACCGCCAAGAAGCTCGGCGTCGAACTCCACGTCGAGACACAGGGTGCGTCGGGTGCGACGCCGCTGCCGGCCGAGGTGGTCGCAGCAGCCCAGGCGGTGATCTTCGCCGTCGACGTCGACGTCCGCGACATCGGTCGGTTCGCGGGTAAGCCCGTCATCAAGGCGCCGGTCAAGCGCGGCATCGACGCCCCGGAGCAGCTCATCAACGACGCCGTCGCAGCCATCTCCAACCCGGACGCACCGCGCGTCGCCTCCGCGGGTGCCTCGACGGGTTCGACGTCGGCGAAGCAGAACGAGAGCGCCGGTCAGTCGGTCAAGCGTTGGCTCCTCACCGGCGTCAGCTACATGATCCCGTTCGTCGCCGGCGGCGGTCTGCTCATCGCGCTCGGCTTCCTGCTCGGCGGCTACGACATCACCGAGAACGCCGGCAAGATCATCGTCGAGAACAGCCTCGTGAACCTGCCCGCCGGCGGCCTCGGTGCCTACCTCGGTGCGGTCGCGTTCTCGATCGGCGCCGCCTCGATGGGCTTCCTGGTGCCGGCACTCGCGGGCTTCATCGCCTTCGCGATCGCCGATCGCCCGGGCATCGCGCCCGGGTTCGTCGCCGGTGCCGTCGCGCTGCTCATGAGCGCCGGCTTCCTCGGCGGTCTCGTCGGCGGTCTGCTCGCCGGTGGTGTGGCATACGGTCTTGGACGGCTCAACGTGCCCCGCTGGCTGCGCGGTCTGATGCCCGTCGTGATCATCCCCCTCGTGGGCTCGATCGTCGCCTCCGGCCTCATGATCATCGTCCTCGGTGGTCCGATCGCGGCGCTCATGAACGGCCTCAACGGTTGGCTGTCCGGTCTCACCGGTGCCTCGGCGATCCTGCTCGGAGCGATCCTCGGCACGATGATGGCGTTCGACCTCGGCGGTCCGGTCAACAAGGTCGCGTACTCGTTCGCCGTCGCCGGTCTCGGTGCGGGCACCGTCGCCAACCAGGCTCCGTGGGAGATCATGGCCGCGGTCATGGCGGCCGGCATGGTGCCGCCGCTCGCGATGGCGCTCGCCTCCACCGTCCTCAGCCGCCGTTCGTTCACCGCGGTCGAGCGGGAGAACGGCAAGGCGGCCTGGCTGCTCGGCCTCGCCTTCATCAGCGAGGGCGCGATCCCGTTCGCCGCAGCAGACCTGTTCCGCGTCATCCCCGCGTCGATCCTCGGCGGGGCGGCGACCGGTGCGCTCATCATGGCGACCGGTGTCACCTCGCAGGCACCGCACGGTGGTCTGTTCGTGTTCTTCGCGATCGGCAACTTCGGGATGTTCCTGCTGTCGATCGCGGTCGGCACGGTCATCACTGCCGTCGCCGTCATCCTCCTGAAGCGCTTCGCCCGTCGCCGTCCGGTCGAGGGCGTCGACGAGACCACGTCGGCCGCCGTCGCGGAACCCGCGACCGTCTGACCGGCACCAGCCGACCCGATCCACACGTACAACTCACGAAGGAGTATCACCATGGCCGAACGCCAAGCCACCATCGCCAGCCGTGTCGGACTGCACGCCCGCCCCGCGAAGATCTTCATCGAAGCGGTGAAGCGCCAGCCGATGCCGATCACCATCGCACTCGGTGACGCCGCTGCGATGGACGCCTCGAGCATCCTCACCATCATGGCGCTCGGTGCCGGCAACGGCGACGTCGTCACCCTGCGTGCCGAGGGCGACGGCGCCGACGCTGCGCTCGCGGAGCTCGCGGCCGTCCTCGAGACGGACCACGACGCCGAGTAGTCCTCCGCTTCGATCGACGGCCGCCTGTGCATCGCACAGGCGGCCGTCGTCGTTCTCACGCCTCGCGATCCGGCCACGACACCCCCGAACGAGGGGGTCATCAGAAAAACTTCTCGGCGAGCGGGATTGGTCGTCCCGCCCCGAGCCGGGAGGTGGCGGGGGTCGCAGGCGTGACCCCCAAGTGGGGGAGAAGCCAGTGCTGGTGCGGTTTGAGCGTCCTGCGCCTCGAATCCGACGGGCACGCCGACGTCCCGACGAGGCGCATTCGCGCGGGGGGCATCAAGAAATACCCGGTCACCCACCTCTTGCATCAGGGTTATCCCTACGGGCAAGGTATTGCGCACACGCAATATCAGGGACCGTCGGGGACGGTTTCCGCCGAACCGCTGTACCTGTCCGACGGAGGAGCCGCCCGTGACACAGTCAACCCTCGCAGCACGCTCGATCGCGCACGACACCGTGCAGGCCGGTGCCGGAAGACGTCGTCTGTTGACGGCCGGAATCGCTGCCGTCGCCATCGCCATCGCGTCCACCCTGCTCGCTCCCGCGGCCGCACATGCCGCGACCGCCGGCACGCTGAGCATCACTCCCGGCGCGTCCGCGGCAGCCACCGTCACGGAGACGAAGTTCGGCAACGTCACGGCGTCCGCGCAGTTCACCGTTCCCACGCAGCGGTCGGCGTACCTCGCGGTGCAGATGCGCTCGGCCGCGGTCTCCTCGGGATACCGGGCGAAGGCTCGTGTGCTGCCGAGCGGTGAGGTCTCCGTCAGTCTCGTGCGGGTGGCGGGCGGCGTGGAGACGACTCTCGCGGCTGGGCTCACGAAGGTCACCGTGCGGGCAGGCCAGAAGCTCAAGGTCGAGGGCGCTGTCAAGGGGACGAACCCGGTGGAGCTGTCGGTGCGCGCGTGGGTGGAGGGCAGCCCGACCCCCGGTTGGCAGCAGGCCGTCAAGGACACGACCAGCAGCCGCATCGCCGCCGCTGGCGCGGTCCGGCTCTGGGGGTACGTGTCCGGCACCGCGGTCGGCAAGGCACAGGTGCCGTTCTCGAACGCGACCACCTCCGCCTCGGTGTCCGCGCCAACACCCATCGCCGCCACGCCGAGTGCTCCTGCAGCGCCCAAACCGTCGCCCGCTGCGACCCCGGCGCCCGCCGCGACCCCCGCTCCCTCCGCGACCCCGGCGCCGACCCCCACGCCGGCTCCCACCGCGGCTCCGACACCCGCGCCGAGCACGACCGCACCGAAGCCGGAGGCGCCGTCCAGCGGCAGCTCGGGTGGGGCTGGCTCCGCCAAGCCGTCCGCTGCCACGACCGGCGTTCCCGCGGGGACGAAGCTGACCCGCCGCGACGGCGACCTCACCATCACGACGGCCGGGACGGTGATCGACGGTCTCGACATCCACGGCTTCGTGAACGTGAAGGCCCCGAACGTGACGATCAAGAACTCCATCGTCCGCGGCGGCACAGCGCAGGGCTTCGCCACCGGCCTGATCACGAACTACGGCTTCGACAACCTCGTCATCGACCACGTCGACGTCGTCGCGGAGTTCCCCTCGGTGTACTTCGACGGCATCAAGGGCTGGGACTTCACCGCCCGGAACGTGCACGTGGTCGGCAACGTCGACTCGATCAAGATCCACGGCGACAACGTGCTCGTCGAGAAGTCGCTGCTGGAGAACACCGTGTACTACGC
>NZ_JAHVDH010000002.1:0-720764 GCF_051487245.1 Plantibacter flavus | reverse complement strand
CGTTTCGATGCAGGCCCGGCAGACGTAGGTGGGATACCGCGGGTTCAGGGGCACGATGGCTCCGCAGAGCGGACACGTTTGCGCGGGTGGATCGACGGTCACGCCATCAGCCTAGGCGGCGTGGCGTACCGATAGCGTGAGCATGACCGATGAGCGGTTGGGACGCGGCATCGAAGGGGGAGGCGTGGGTATCACCACTGACGGATTCGAGCGGATCCTCGCGAAACTCGACACTGCCGGCACGGAGGGGGACGTGCTCGAGCGAGCCCGAGTCCTGGACCGGGCTGCAGAGCTCATCGATGCGATCGCTCAGGACACCGGGCCGGAGTCAGCACGTCAGGTCGCCAGAGTCCGCTTGCTGAGAGCGCGCTTGTTGCCGACTCTGGAACGTCCCGACGCCGCCATCGACGAACTGACGACGGTCGTCGACGCCCATCCTCGCGACGCGTTGGAGGCCGAGGCCATGCTGGCACGGGCACAGGTCCGCTACGCCCACGGGGACGTGCCGGGAGCGGAGGCCGACGTCGTCCGGATCATCGGCGACTTCTCGGCGTCCACCGACCTGGCGACCGCACGGATCGTCGCAGAGGCGCGGCTCACCGGGATCGAACGGGCCGTCCAGGCAGCCGAACGAGCCTCGTGGGCGGACGCCGCGTCCCACTGGAGGCTCGTGGTGGGAGCGGCCGAGGACCTCGCCGCGTGGGCCGGTCGACACGGCACGAAGCTCGAGACATCCCTCGCACGCGCGATGTCCATCGAAGCGGCCGCATGGCGATCGCTGGCGGCCCTGAGCGCGCCCGATGGCGACGCCACCGAGGCGGACGACCGGGGTTTGCGTGCCGGCGACGCGTTCTTCGCGCGGTTCGCGGGCACCGATTCGGGCGAGATCCGCGCGCTCCTCGCTGAGAGCGAGTCAGCACTGGATGCGCTCACCGCCGTGTCCGAGCCCGCGGTGGCCCTGCGTGTCGCCGAGCGGGATCTGGAGCTGAGCGCAGCCTGGGGTGCGCGACCCGCGGCCTTCTTCGCGGGCGCCGCGTTGCGGCGCGCCAGGGCATTGGACGACCTGGAACGCGGGCAGGACGCACGTGATCAGCTGTACCGGCTCGTCGAGGCGGGCCGGATGAGCGACGACCTCGCTGTGCAGCTCGTCGTCGCCTCCGCATGGGAAGCGCTCGTGAGACTGCTGTCCGCCACCGAGCACGAAGACCACGCCGTCCTCGAGGGCGAGCGGTTCGCCGCGTGGATCGACGAGCGGAGCGCGCTCGTCGCCGTGTCATCCGCTCGTCACGCGCTCGCCCGTGCCCTGGAGATCACGGTCTCGATCGCCGAGTCCCGCGTCGATACGCCGGAGTCGGAGACGCTCAGCGTCGACGGGAGCCCGGTGGACTCCCGAGCGGAAGCGAGGGAGTCACTGCCGCTGACCGCGCCCGAAGCTGCCTACGCCGATTCGGCGCGAGCGTTCGCGGCGAGGTTCGCCCGGGACGAAGATCCCGGCCTGCGTCTGGCCGCGGCCAGGTCGTTGCAGCGATTGGCCGGTGACCAGCGACTCCGTGGTCACTTCGAACAGGCGGTGGACGCTTATCGCGAGCTCATCGCGGCCTTCGGCGATGACGCTTCCTCGGACGTCCGTGAAGGGGTGATCGGTCCGAGCGAGCTCAACCTCGGGTTCCTGCTGCTCAGCCTCCTCGCACGGCCCGCGGAGGCGGTGGCCGCCTACGACGTGGCGATCGCACGGATCGGCGATCCGCGGTCGCGTGCGGCGCGCAGTCTGCTGGGGCGGCTGCAGGCCTCCCGGGCGACAGCGCTGACCGACGTCTACGATCGCACGGCGGAGCAGGGGCTCGGCAATGAGCGCGACCATGACCTGACACCTCGGGATCCGATCGGAGCGCCCGAGCGCGAACGCATCCGAGCCGCTGTCGCGCGTGGCCGTGCCGCATCCGGTGACGACGACCACGTGACCGCGATCGCCGAGTACGACAGCATCATCGATGCGCACCCGGCTCCGGTGGATCGCGAGGTCCGGCAGCGCGTCAGCGACGCCATGGTCCGCAAGGGCTACAGCCTCGGCCAGCTGCAGCAGTGGTCCGCTTCGGTCGCGCACCATCACGCGATGCTGGAGCGCTTCGGTGAAGACATCGACACCGACATCGAGAAGGACCTCGCGCTCGCCCTCGCCAATCTCGCCAACGCGTTCGACAAACTCGGCAGGCATGAGGAGGAGATCGACGCCTACGAGCAGATCCTGACGCGCTGGTCCGACTCACCGGTTCCGGAACTGACGCGTCAGTGCTCACGTGCTGCCTGGATGAAGGGGTACACCGAGGCCGAACTCGGTCGTTCGGACGATGCTGAACGGTCGTACCGGCGCGGCATGCGCCACCTCTGGGCGGAGGAGACCGCGACGCGCGTCAACGCGTGCAAGTCTGCGGTGAACCTGTCGATCTTCCTGCGGAAACGGGGCCGGAACGACCAAGCAGCCAGCGCTGCGGAGCAGGCGATCGCCGTTCTCAGTGATGTGTCCGGGGCTCCAGTGCAGGAGCAACGGACGAAGGCCGGCATTGCGCTCGCGCGTGCTGAAGCGGCGCGAGGCGACACAGCGGCAGCCCTGCAGTGCTACGACCGCCTGTTGAGCGACCCGGATGCATCCCTCACAGCCGAGCAACGTCAGGCCCTGACCCGAGAACACATCCAGCTTGTCGGGGGCCCGTTCCAGGCGGCCTGGCGGCGCATCCGCAGGAACATCGCCGCGCGGTAGCACGCACCGCTCAGGCGCGCCGCGGGATGGTGCGCTGCCACTCGCCGGAGTAGCCGATGATGCGGAACCGCAGCCGGTCGTTGATGCGGAGCATGTGGGCGTTCTCGTCGGCGTTCCAGGTGTAGACGCGCTGTCGTCCGGGTGCGTGCTCTGCGAGGGCGAGGAGGTTCGCGGCCTTCATCCACAGCCCGAGGGCGTGGCCGCGATGTGCGCTGAGGACCAGGGTGTCCCATTGCTCGGCGTGTTGTTTGCCCGCCGTGAGCACGAGCTCGCTGTAACCGGCGACCGCGCCGCTCGACCGGTGCACGGCCGCGACGACGAGTGCGCGGTCCCCGGCATCGGCGAGTTGCCGTTCGCGGGAGCGGATCCGCTCCGGGGTCCAGACCTCGGCGTCGACTTCGAGATCCGCTGCGGGGATGTCGGTCGCCATGTGCTCCCGAGCGACCGCCAGTGAAGGGAGCAGCTGGTCCGGTGTGCGGTCTACCCAGTGGACGACGTCGTACTCGTCTCCCGAGCGCTCAGCGGTCGCTGCGACGATGTTCGGGAGTTCTGCGCGGATCTCGTCGAGCACGCATCGGTTGGTCCGCTCCACCTGGCCGAGCGAGTATCCACGCGCCCTGACGAACCTCGTCGACTCCGCACCAGCCGGGATGACTCGCTCGCCGACGCTCGCACCGAGGAGCGGCTCGTCCTGCGGGATGTCGGCCAACGCGTGCTGCGTGAAGGTCGTGACCGTGTGTCGGCCGGCCGCAGCAGCTCTGCGCTCGAGTTCCTCGAGGAGCGCGGTACCGATCCCGTGCCGGCGGGCGTCCGGGAGCACCCCGGCGTTCACGGACGCCGTCGTCGCGTCCGCCTCGGCGCCGTAGCCGAGCCAGCCGCGACCGACCACGCGGTCGCCGATCCGCGCGGCGAGGAGCACGCGGCGTTGGAACCGCTGGTCGAGGTAGTCGGGGAGGACCATCGCGGGCGTGAGCGCGAAGTCGTCGTTGCGCCACACCTCGGCCTCGAGGACATTGGCGACCTCCTGGACGGCGGAGAACAGCTCACTGTCTCCCCGCTCCGGGATGGTCACTTCCTCGATCGTGAACCGCATCGTCTCCTCCAGTGCCGTCCGTCGTCCTCGCCCGGTCGTTCCGCCGCCCATGCTACGACGCCCCGCCGGTCCGTGCACTGCCCACGTGGGAGCCCGCGCAGCGTGGTGTTCCGGCCCAGGGCAGGGATTCGCTACCGTAGGGGCACGGCATCCGTCATGCGGGAGAGGAGGTGCGCGTGTACCTGAAGAGCCTGACGCTCAAAGGGTTCAAGTCGTTCGCGCACCCCACGACCTTCGCATTCGAGCAGGGCGTCACGTGCGTGGTCGGCCCCAACGGCTCCGGCAAGTCCAACGTCGTCGACGCGCTCGCGTGGGTGATGGGTGAGCAAGGGGCGAAGACGCTCCGCGGCGGCAAGATGGAGGACGTCATCTTCGCCGGGACCTCCACCCGTGGCCCGCTCGGCCGTGCCGAGGTGACGCTCACGATCGACAACAGTGACGGTGCCCTGCCGATCGAGTACACCGAGGTGACGATCAGTCGGACGCTGTTCCGCAACGGTGGCAGCGAGTACGCCATCAACGGAGACACCTGTCGACTCCTCGACGTGCAGGAGCTGCTGAGCGACTCCGGACTCGGGCGGGAGATGCACGTCATCGTCGGGCAGGGGCAGCTCGACGCCGTGCTCCGCGCGACCCCCGAGGAACGCCGCGGCTTCATCGAGGAGGCGGCCGGCATCCTCAAGCACCGTCGACGCAAGGAGAAGACCCTCCGCAAACTCGAGGCGATGCAGACCAACCTCACCCGCCTGAGCGATCTCGCGGGCGAGATCCGGCGGCAACTGAAACCGCTCGGACGCCAGGCGGAGATCGCGCGGGAGGCGCAGACCATCGCCGCGGTCGTCCGCGACGCGCGAGCCAGGATCCTCGCAGACGACGTCGTGTCGCTGCGCCGGGCGCTCGACGAGCACAACCGGTCGGAGAGCGAACGCCACAGCGAACGCATCGTGCTCCAGGAGCAACTCGAACAGGCCGAACTCCGGATCAACCGGATCGAGCAGGAGCAGCTCGGCGACGCCGTCGACGACGCCCGTCGACTCACCTTCGACCTCGAGAGCGTGCAGGAGCGTCTGCGGAACCTCTACACGCTCGCGAACCAGCGGCTCGCGCTGCTGGGCTCCTCCTCGGAGACGGTGGCGGCGGAGCCCAGGATCACCCGACAGATGGTCGCGGATGCCGCAGCAGAGGTTGCGGGACTGCGGGACGCGGTCCTCGAGGCGGAGCGGGCGCTCGAGCAGGCTCAGACGGCGACACGGTCGAAACGCGCCGCGCTCGACGCCGTCGACGTCGAGATCGCCGCGCAGAGTGCGCTGGTGTCCCGGCACGATCTCGAGATCACGAAGCTCAGCGGTGTCGCCGACGCTGCAGCGTCCCGACTCGCCGCGGTTCGCGGAGAGTCCCTGCGGCAGCAGAATGCGATCGACGCCGCCGCACTCAGGCTCGACGCCGCCCGCCTCGAGTACGAGGCTCTCGACGACGACCCCGAGATCACGACCGCCGCCGACTCCGGGCTCGATGAAGCGTACGAGGTTGCCCAGAACGAGGCGTTCGAGGCCGAGGGGGAGATCGAACGCCTCCGCGAACAGCTCCACACCCTGGAACGCGAACGGGACGCGCTCGGAGCGAAGACGAGCGCCCTGTCGCGCGCACTCGACATCAAGACGGGCTCGGCCGAACTCGCGAGCAGCGGGCTCGCCGGGATCGACGGGATCGTGGCAGACCGGGTGCAGGTGCGCCCGGGCAACGAGGCGGCCGTCGCAGCGGCGCTCGGAACGCTCGCCGAAGCCGCCGTCGCCGTCGATCTCGCTGCCGCGCGCTCCGCACTCGAACACGCTGCAACGGCAGACCTCGGACGTGTCGAGATCGTCATCGCCGAGACCGACCGCCCTCGCCCGCACGCCCCGGAGGGCTTCACCTCGGCCGCTTCGCTCGTCGACGCCCCGAGCGGAGTGCTCGGTATTCTCGCGACCGTGCTGGTCGTCGGCACCGTCGACGACGCGATCGCGGCCCACGATCGGCTCGGCGACGAGCTCGCCGCGTTCACGATCGTCACCCGGGACGGAGCCGTCCTCACCGACAGCGTCCTCCGCGGCGGCAGCGGGGGAGCGCAGAGCCGCATCGAACTCCTCGCCGAACGCGACGCCGCAGCCGAGCGTCACGGCGACGTCGAATCCCTCATCGAACGTGCACGGTTCACCCTCGCTGAACAACGCGGCATCCTCCAGCAGGCGAAGGCGACCTCGCAGGCGGCGCTCGCCGCACTCCGCGAGTTCGACGCGGGTCTCGCCGCCCAGGCCGAACGGGTGAACCGGGTGACGGTCCGGTTCGAAGCGGCCCAGGCCGAACACGATCGCCTGACGGCGGCACGGGGCACGGCCGCGGCAGCGGTGGCCGAAGCTGAGGCCGCCGTCGAGCGCGCCAAGCAGGAGCACGACACTGCCAGGGCGCGCCCCCGTCCCATGCTCGACGTCTCGGCGCGCGATGAGCTCTCTGCTGAGCTCGACGCGGCTCGTGAGTCGGAGGTCCAGCGGAGGCTGCTGCTGGAGACCGCCCGGGAGCGGGTCCGCGCTGAGGAACTCGCCGTGGCGAGCCTCGATCGTCAGCGACAGGCCGATCAAGCCGCCGCCGAGGAGGCGGCCAGGCGCGCAGTCGTGCGGGCCAGGCAGGCGGCAGCCGCAAGCTCGGTAGCCGAAGCACTCCCGCCCGTGCTCGATTCGGTCGACCGATCGGTCACCGAGGCGAGGGTCGCGTTGGCCGCCGCCGAGGCGACGCGGTCCAGCCGGAACGGCGAACTGGTTCGACTTCGCGCGGAGGAGCACGCGTTGCGCCAGCGGCTGCAGCTCGTGACCGAGAACGTCCACGGCCTCGAACTCCAGATCTACGAGAAGGGACTGCACCTGTCGGGCCTGCTGGAACGTGCCGGCAGCGAACTCGGTCTCGTCGAAGACGTCCTCGTGGCCGAGTACGGTCCGGATGTGCCCGTGCCGGTCGATCCGTTGACCCCGCGCGCGTCGGAGACGACGCCGACCGAGTCACCGGCTGGAGAGCGTGCGGAGTTCGTCGACGGGCCGGCGATCGTCGAGCTCGAGCGCGCTGAACCCGAGGCGCAGCACGACGGTGCTGAGCCTGAAGCCGTCGAACTGGCACCGGACGACGATCCCGATGACACTGAGGTTCCCTCGGTCCCGTATGTGCGCGCGGAGCAGCAGAAGCGTCTCGCCGCCGCGGAGCGGACCTACGCGCAGCTCGGGCGGGTCAACCCGCTGGCCCTCGAGGAGTTCGCCGCGCTCGAACAGCGTCATCGGTTCCTGACCGAGCAGCTCGCCGACCTCACGAGCACCCGCACCGACCTCCTGTCGATCATCGACGACATCGACGGAAAGATGGAGGTCATCTTCGCGTCAGCCTTCGCCGACACGGAGGCGGCGTTCACGCAGGTCTTCCCGATCCTGTTCCCCGGAGGCACTGGCAGCATCTCGCTCACCGACCCCGAGCACATGCTGACGACCGGCATCGAGGTGTCGGTGAAGCCGGCGGGCAAGAAGATCGAGCGGCTCTCGTTGCTGTCCGGCGGTGAGCGGTCACTCGCAGCCGTCGCCCTCCTGATCGCGATCTTCAAGGCTCGGCCCAGCCCGTTCTACATCATGGACGAGGTGGAGGCGGCGCTCGACGACGCGAACCTCGGGCGACTGCTGACCATCTTCGAGGATCTCCGCGAGACCAGCCAGTTGATCGTGATCACGCACCAGAAGCGCACGATGGAGATCGCGGACGCGCTCTATGGCGTGTCCATGCGTCAGGACGGCGTCTCCGCCGTGGTCGGGCAGCGCGTCGCTGAGGAACGCGCCGGCTGACCCTGCGGCGTCGGGACCGGGAAGGGGTCGCCGACGGCTACGCTGATGGCATGGCTGCACGTACACCCTGGTCGCTCTCCGGCGCCCTCAAGGGAATGTTCCAACGTCCGACGATCGACGAGACGACCTGGGAGGACCTCGAGGATGCGCTCATCGGCGCCGACTTCGGCCCGGACGTCACGGAGTCCATCGTCTCCGGCCTGCATGCCTCGGTGGACCGTTACCGGACGACCGACCCGCGCGACCTCCAGCGCATGCTGCGCGAGGAGGTCGAAGAGCGGCTCTCGAAGTTCGACACGACGCTCAAGCTCAGCGAGCGTCCCGCCGTGGTGCTCGTCGTCGGAGTCAACGGCGTGGGCAAGACCACCACGATCGGCAAGTTCGCGAAATTCCTCCGCAACTACGACCGCAGTGTGGTCGTCGGGGCGGCCGACACTTTCCGGGCCGCTGCCGTCGAGCAGCTCGCGACCTGGGCCGACCGCGCCGGCGTGCAGATCGTACGCCCGCAGCAGCAGGGCCAGGATCCGGCGTCGGTCGCGTTCCAGACGATCGAATTCGCCAAGCAGAACGGCACCGAGATCGTGATCATCGACACGGCCGGCCGGTTGCAGACCAAGGGTGGGCTGATGGACGAGCTCGGCAAGATCCGCCGGGTCGTCGAGAAGCAGGCTCCCATCTCGGAGGTCTTGCTCGTCCTCGACGCCACGACCGGCCAGAACGGACTCTCGCAGGCTCAGGCGTTCATCGAGCACGCCGGGGTCACCGGGCTCGTCCTGACGAAGCTCGACGGATCGGCGAAGGGTGGCTTCGTGCTCGCCGTGCAGGAGAAGACCGGCATCCCGATCAAGCTCGTGGGCCAGGGCGAGGGCATCGGAGACCTGACCGGTTTCACGCCTCACGTCTTCGCGCAGAACCTGGTGGGCAGCTGATGGCGATCGAGCACGACTACTTCGGCATCATCGCGACCGAGCCCGGTGGCGGTGTCTACTGGTCGGACAACATCGACGTCGGTGAACAGCCCGTCTCCATCTCCCTGAGCGCTCCGGACGAGCACGACATCCCGGCCGACGCGCTGGATCTCGCGGCCGCGATGATCCTCGCGCTCGAGGGTTTCGACCTCCGTTCGCGCGAGGCCATGCTGAGCGAGGTCGACGACCGCACCTCCGAGGTCACCGAGTACATCGTCCAGGCGGTGCACGAACTGGGCGACGACCTCGAAGACCTGCTGGTCGACGAGTCCGGCGACCAGGACGTCGACGTCATCCGCTCCATGACCCTGCTGAGCGTCGCGTTCGCTCCGCATCAGCACGGCGGAGACGACGCCTTCGCGCTCTTCGAATACTCGCTCGACGCCGATCAGCTCGACGGCGTGCTCATGGTCGCGTACAACTCCGACGGCGAGGTCACGGGAGTGACGAGCGAGGACTAGCTCGCGCGCTGCCGCAGATCAGACCGCTTGGGCGAAACCGAGCGACGTATCAGCCAGATGGCGCAGCCCCTCGGGCACAGCGCGACCTTTGGCGGCCATCGACTGGGCCCAGAGCCGGCCGGCGCGGTAGGACGAGCGCACGAGCGGACCGGCGAGGACGCCGAGGAAGCCGATCTCCTCCGCCTCCTCCTTGATCTCGAGGAACTCCTGCGGCTTGACCCACCGGTCCACCGGGAGGTGGCGGGGCGTTGGACGCAGATACTGCGTGACGGTGATGATGTCGGTTCCAGCGTCATGGAGGTCCTGGAGCGCCTGACTGATCTCCGCGCGGTCCTCACCCATCCCGAGGATGAGGTTCGACTTCGTGATGAGTCCAGCCGCGCGGGCCTGGGTCAGGACGTCGAGGGAACGCTCGTAGCGGAACGCCGGCCTGATCCGTTTGAAGATCCGGGGGACGGTCTCGACATTGTGGGCGAACACCTCCGGTCGCGAGGCGAAGACCTCGCCGAGCAGGTCCGGGTTGCCGGAGAAGTCGGTGGCGAGGATCTCGACACCGGTGCCCGGGTTCGTCTCATGGATGCGGCGAACCGTCTCGGCGTGGAGCCAGGCGCCCTCGTCGGGGAGGTCGTCGCGAGCCACCCCGGTCACCGTCGCGTAGCGCAGCTGCATCCGGAGCACGGACTCGGCGACGCGGCGCGGTTCGTCGCGGTCGTAGTCGGCCGGCTTCCCGGTGTCGATCTGACAGAAGTCGCAGCGCCGAGTGCACTGCGAGCCGCCGATCAGGAAGGTCGCCTCACGGTCCTCCCAGCATTCGTAGATGTTGGGGCACCCTGCCTCCTGGCACACGGTGTGCAGTTCCTCGCCCTTCACGAGTTCCTGCAGCCGGCGGTACTCCGGCCCCATCTTGGCGCGCGTCTTGATCCACTCCGGCTTGCGCTCGATCGGGGTCTGCGCATTGCGGACCTCCAAGCGGAGGAGCTTCCGACCTCCGGTGTCCGCGGAGGCGTCCGGCGCCGGGCTGCCGCAGGCGCTCACGCGACGGCTCCGACAGCGGGGACGCCGTGCCAGTCGGGCTGGAGCTCGGAGAAGACCTCCCACACGCGGTGCGCGACGTCCGCTGGCGTGACCGTCCTCCCGAGTTCCGCGCTGATCGTGGTGACTCCGGCATCGCTGATCCCGCACGCGACGATGTGCCCGAACGGCTCCAGGGAGTTGCTGCAGTTGAGCGCGAACCCGTGCAGGGCGACACCGGCCTGCACGCGCACGCCGACCGCGCCGATCTTCGCTGGTGGCCCGCCGACGACCGGATCGACCCAGACGCCGGAGCGCCCGTCGATGCGACGCCCGATGACGTCGAGCTCGGCGATCGTGCGGAGCATCACCTCCTCGAGGAGGCGGATGTGGGACACGACGTCGACGGGCTCCAGGAGCCGGACGATCGGATAGCCCGTGAGCTGGCCTGGCCCGTGCCAGGTGAGACGGCCGCCGCGGTCGACCTCGACCACCGGCGTCCCGTCGTCTGGACGCTCATGCGCGCGGGTGAGCTTGCCCGCGGTGTAGACGGACTCGTGTTCGCAGAGGATGAGCTCTTGAGGGCCGGTGCCGGAGACGACGCCGTCGTGGACCCGGCGTTGGAGCGCCCAACCGTCGAGATACGGCACATAGGAAGGAGCGAGGCCGGCGATCGTGAGCTGGGTCATGGCCGCCACGATAGCATTCTTGTACGCCGTCCAATAACTGAAAACGCGCGGTTCGTCCTGATCGATCGGCCTCCTGCGTCGACTGCCCTAAACTGGAGGGATCATGGCAACGTTCGGTACTCTCTCTGACCGCCTCGCGGACACCTTCAAGAACCTCCGCACCAAGGGCAAGCTCTCTGCGGCCGATGTCGACGGCACCGTCCGCGAGATCCGGCGCGCCCTGCTCGACGCCGACGTCGCACTCGACGTCGTCAAGGACTTCACCGGCCGCGTGCGCGAGCGCGCGCTGGGCGACGAGGTCAGCAAGGCACTGAACCCCGCGCAGCAGGTCGTGCAGATCGTCAACGACGAACTCATCACCATCCTCGGTGGGCAGCAGCGACGCCTCGAGTTCGCGAAGAAGCCGCCGACCGTCATCATGCTCGCCGGCCTCCAGGGTGCCGGCAAGACGACGCTCGCGGGCAAGCTCGCGAAGTGGCTGAAGAAGGACGGTCACACGCCGCTCCTCGTCGCCTCCGACCTCCAGCGCCCCAACGCCGTGAACCAGCTGCAGGTCGTCGGCGAGCAGGCCGGCGTCCCGGTCTACGCCCCGGAGCCCGGCAACGGCGTCGGCGACCCGGTCAAGGTCGCACGCGACGGTGTGAAGTTCGCCGAGCAGAAGCTCTACGACACCGTCATCGTCGACACCGCCGGTCGACTCGGCGTGGACGCCGAACTCATGAAGCAGGCGTCGAACATCCGCAAGGCCGTCGACCCCGACGAAGTGCTCTTCGTCATCGACGCGATGATCGGTCAGGATGCGGTCGCCACCGCGAAGGCGTTCCTCGACGGCGTCGACTTCACCGGCGTCGTCCTCTCGAAGCTCGACGGCGACGCGCGAGGTGGCGCGGCCCTGTCGATCGCCTCGGTGACCGGACGCCCGATCATGTTCGCGTCCACCGGTGAGAGCCTCGACGACTTCGAGCCGTTCCACCCCGACCGCATGGCGAGCCGCATCCTCGACCTCGGTGACATCCTCACCCTCATCGAGCAGGCGCAGCAGAACTTCGACGAGGAGGAGGCTCGCAAGGTCGCCGAGAAGTTCGCGACCGACACCTTCACCCTCGACGACTTCCTGAAGCAGATGCAGCAGCTTCGTGGCATGGGCTCCATCAAGAAGATGATGGGCATGCTGCCCGGCATGGGCCAGATGAAGGAGCAGCTCGAGAACTTCGACGAGCGCGAGATCATCCGCACCGAGGCGATCATCCAGTCGATGACGAAGCTCGAGCGCACGAACCCCAAGGTGCTGAACGGCTCGCGTCGTCTCCGCATCGCGAAGGGTTCCGGCATGACGGTCACCGAGGTCAACGCCTTGGTCAACCGCTTCGAGCAGGCCGCGAAGATGATGAAGACGGTCGCCAAGGGCGGCATGCCGAACATCCCCGGAATGGGCCCTGTCCCTGGAGCGCGATCCGGCCGGCCGAAGCCGCAGGCAAAGAAGAAGGGCTCGCGCTCGGGCAACCCCGCGAAGCGTGCCGCCGAGAACGCCGGTGTCGTCGAGGCTGCCCCTGCGGTGAGCGGCGCAGGCTTCGGACTCGGTGGCGGTGCCGCTGCGAGCAGCCCCGCGGGTCCGAGCGAGGCGGAGCTCGCCGAGCTGCAGAAGTTCCTCGGCCGCTGACCCGTTTCCCGGCCACAATCGTCTGACTCCCGCCGATAGGCTGAGCCTGCCTGCACCAGGGCGGGCTGATCGGGAGGGATCATGCGTCTGTCGACGGCATCCGCGGCGTTCGGCGGCGGAGTGGTGATGATGTTCGCGCTCGTCGGGTGCGCAGGTGCCGGCGTCGGCGACGCCGTGCTGGGCTCCTGGGGCGCCGGCGCAGAGGTCAATGAGCCGCACCTGATCTTCTCCGAGGACGGTCGGGTCAGCGGTTCCGACGGCTGCAACCGGTTGGCCGGTTCGTGGAAGGCCACTGGCGACACGATCGTCGTCTCCGACGTCGCTTCCACCCTCATGGCCTGTCCGGATGTCGACACCTGGCTGAGCGGTATCGCGCAGGCGACACTCTCGGAGGGTGACGATCAGCTGACGGTCCTCGACGACTCCGGAGCGGAGATCGGTTCGCTCGAACGCGCGGAGTGATGCGACGGGTCACGCCAGAGGCTGGATCCCGTTCCGCAGCTCTTTCGCGAGCGAGCTGACGACGGCCTGCAGGCTGCCTCCGTTGGCGTGCGCGACGGCGAGTTGCCGCTGGTAGCTCGCGCCGTGGCCGAGGATCGTGTCGATGCTCGCGAGTTCCTCCGAACAGCCGAGCCGGGCGGCGATGGGGGCGAGCGTGTCGATGAGGTCGCGCAGGTCGTCCGTGACCAGTCGTTCGTGTCCCGAGGAGTCGAGGATGATCTCGGCGTCCAGGCCGTATCGAGCCGCCCTCCACTTGTTCTCCCGCACGTACCAGGGCTGGAGGGTCTGCAGGCGCTCGCCGGCGTCGAGTCGATCCGAGAGGTGTTCGGTCAGACAGTGGATGAGTGCAGCGAGTGCCGCGAACTCAGCGACAGTCGATGCTCCGTCGCAGGCGCGCATCTCGACGGTTCCCCAGTGCGGAGACGGTCGGACGTCCCAGCGCACCTCTGTGTGGTCTTCGATGATGCCGGTGACGGTCATGTCGTCGACGTAGTCCTCGAACTGCTCCCAGTCGGAGAGCTGGTAGGGGAGCCCGGCGGTCGGCAGCTGCTGGAACATGAGCGCACGGTTCGACGCGTAGCCGGTGTCGACACCGCCCCAGTACGGGCTCGACGCCGAGAGCGCCTGCAGGTGCGGCAGAAAGGTGAGCAGGCCGTTCATGATCGGCAGCACCTTGTCGACGGTCTCGATGCCGACGTGCGCGTGCACGCCCCAGATCATCATGTTCCGGCCCCACCACTGCGTGCGATCGATGAGCTTGTGGTACCGCGGCTTGTCCGTCACCTGCTGGTCGTACCACTGGCCGAACGGGTGCGAACCGCTGCAGATGAGTTCGATGCCGAGTGGATCGGTGATGGTGCGTACTTCGGCCAACTGCGATTCGAGGTCTGCGATCGCCTCGGGCACCGTGTGGTGCACGGTGGAGACGAGTTCGACGGTGTTCAGCAGGAGCTCGTTGGTGATCTGCGGGTGCGGGGAGCCGTCGGCCGTCCGGAGTTCGGCCAGGACGGTGTCCGCGACGCTGACGAGATCGCCGGTGTCGCGGTCGACGAGCGCGACCTCCCATTCGAGGCCGACGGTCGAACGTTCGGACTTCGCGAACTCGATGGGCATCCGTGTCGACCTCTCCCATGGACGCGGCCCGGTGCCGCGCGACAGCCCATCTTCACACGAGCACCGGGGGCCTCGACGACTCGGTGTCGCCGGATTACCCAGATCGCCGGACATCTGGCAGAATAGGCAGTTGAGTCTGCGCGGAGTTCGACCCTCTATCCGACGCCCGCAGCACCACCCTAGTTTTCGTACCGAGCGTGTGGCCCCACCTTTCGGCAGCGAGCACATCACAACATCACATCACTCAGGAGAATCGTGGCTGTCAAAATCCGTCTCAAGCGTCTCGGCAAGATCCGTGCGCCCTACTACCGCATCGTCGTCGCGGACTCGCGCACGAAGCGCGACGGTCGTGTCATCGAAGAGATCGGCAAGTACCACCCCACCGAGGAGCCCTCGTTCATCGAGGTCGACTCCGAGCGTGCGCAGTACTGGCTCAGCGTCGGCGCTCAGCCGACCGAGCAGGTCGCAGCGCTGCTCAAGCTCACGGGCGACTGGGGCAAGTTCAAGGGCGACAAGGATGCCGTGAGCACCGTTCGCACCAAGGAGCCGAAGGCTCCGTTCGTCGCCGACGAGAAGAAGAAGCCCGTCCTCAAGCCGAAGGCCGAGGCTCCCGCTGCCAAGGCTGCTCCGGCCGAGGCCGAGGCTCCCGCTGAGGACGCCGCAGAAGCAGAGCAGGCGTAGTCTTGCTCGCTCCCGCGCTCGAACACCTCGTCAAGGGGATCGTCGATCACCCGGATGACGTTCGCGTCACGGCACAGAACTCCGCCCGTGGCGAGGTCCTCGAGGTTCGTGTGAACCCCGAGGACCTCGGCCGGGTCATCGGTCGTGCCGGCCGGACGGCCAAGGCCCTGCGCACCCTGGTGGCTGCGTTGGCAGATGGCAGGCGGGTCCGCGTCGACGTGGTCGACACGGACGCCCCCGGCGCCAGCGCCTAGGTGGCGGGCGAGACGGAGCCGCGGACCCAATTGCGGGTCGGACGGCTGACGAAGGCCCACGGACTGAAGGGCGCACTCAAGGTCGAGCTGTACACGGATGAGCCGGAACACCGGTTCACCCCTGGTTCGACCTTCACCCTCCAGGTCCCCACCGGATCCAAGTGGCGAGGCAAGACGCTCGAGCTGATCGAGCTGCGCTGGTACAACAGCCAGCCCGTCGCGTTCTTCGTCGGGATCGGCGACCGGAACGAGGCGGAGACGCTCGTGAAGGCCATCCTCTGGGTCGAACAGGACCCGAACGACCTCCCTGCGGAGGAAGACGCCTGGTACGACCACCAGCTCGTCGGCCTCGCGGTTCACCGTGACGGCGTCTCCGTCGGCACGGTCGCACGAGTCGACCATTTCCCGGCTCAGGACCTCCTCATCGTCAAGACTGCCGACGGCGAGGTGATGGTGCCGTTCGTGAAGGCGATCGTCCCGACCGTGGACGTCGCAGCGGGCATCGTGACGGTCACGCCGCCGACAGGGCTCTTCGAAGAACTGCCCGAGTCGGACGAGGACCAGGCACCGGCGATCGCCGTCCCGGAGTCGGCCGCTGCGGCCGAGGACGAGCCGACGACGTAGGTCGAACACCGCTCCACACGAAGCGCCGATGGGATCTCCCATCGGCGCTTCGTGCATCTCCGGCGAGTCGAGAGACATCGGCAGGCCCGAATAGACTGCTCGACATGCGCATCGACATCGTCACGATCTTCCCGACCTTCTTCGATGCCCTGGATCTCTCGCTCCTCGGGAAGGCCCGTCAGTCGGGCATCATCTCGCTCGGCGTACACGACCTCCGCGACTACACGCACGATCGTCACCGCACTGTCGACGACACCCCGTACGGCGGCGGCGCAGGCATGGTGATGAAGCCAGAGCCCTGGGGTGAAGCGCTCGACGCGATCCTCGGCGACGACACCGAGGAGGAGCCACTCGTCATCTTCCCGTCACCGGCGGGGGAGGTGTTCACGCAGGCGATGGCGCGCGACCTCGCGCTCGAGGACCAGCTCGTCTTCGGCTGCGGTCGCTACGAGGGGATCGATCACCGCGTCTTCGAGCACACGGCGAGCCGTGCGCGGGTGAAGCTCGTGAGCCTCGGCGACTACGTCCTGAACGGTGGCGAAGTCGCGGTCATGGCGATGATCGAGGCGATCGGACGCCTCGTACCCGGGGTCGTCGGCAACCCCGAGAGCCTCGTGGAGGAGTCGCACGAGGACGGACTGCTCGAGTACCAGAGCTACACGAAGCCGGCCGAGTGGCGCGGCCTGTCAGTCCCTCCGGTCCTCCTCAGCGGCAACCATGGTGCGATCGCGGCTTGGCGCCGCCAGCAACAGATCGACCGGACCCGTGAGGTCCGCCCGGACCTGTTGCCGACGGCTGACACCGACGGCTGAGGGGCGCCGCGGCACCGTCAGGGACGGCGGCGAACGGCTGCAGCGATACCGGCGAGGACGAGGACCGCACCGGTCGCGATGAGGCCGCCGGTGATCCAGGTGAGCGGATCGATCCTCATCTCGGTGATCGTGCTCGTGAACATCGCGGCGGCGAACACGAGCAGGACCACTCCCCACAGGATCGTCCCGAAGCGCGCCGGTCGGGTGGTCGGGATCGGTGTCGGCGCACCCGTCTTCGAACCCGCTTGCGGCGCGGTCGGCGTCGGGGCGCCAGGGAGCTGCTCGGTCGGCGCAGTGCGGTCCTCGTGCTCGCTCATCGTCCAGCCTCCTGATTCCCGGTGATGACGGTGTTGCCCGCGACGGTCCAGAGGCGCACGGTCGTGGTGTCCGGCGAGGCCGTCCGGCCGTAGCGGGCCTCATCGCGGTAGAAGACTCCGCCCCGATGATCGTCGCGGTCGCGCCCAGTGGTCCCGGGCTCGATGCCACCGACGACGGCGGAGACCTCGACGATGACCGGTACGTCCTCGGGAAGGATGACGTCGAGTTCACCGGCGACCAGCCAGACGTCGATGGTGCCGCCGCGCACGGCGTCGTCGTCGTCGAGTCCCCGAAGATCGAGCTTCGGCTGACCGGCGATCATGACATACCCCTGCTGCTGTCCGGGCGCCGCGCCCTCCACGGACCACGTGGTGCGTCCGACGGGCGAGATGGTGGAACCCGCGGGGAAGACCCCGGTGATGAGGAGTGCCACGACGGCGGCGAAGGTGAAGAACCCGAGCCAACCGCTCTCGCGTCCGGAGATACCGGCGACGATGGTCGCGAGCGCCAGGACCGCGAGTGCGCTCGCGACACCCGTGATGACGATCGTGGACGCTTGGGCGCCCGACCCGCCTGAGATCGCTGCAGCCGTGGCGCCTGCGAGGAGCGCGAGGCCGAGGGCGATGGCGACGAACGCGGCTCCCGGTTTCAACGACCGACGCTGCTTCGCGGCCTGCTCACGCTCGGCCTGCTGCTCTGCCCGCTGACGTTTCATCTCCTCGCGGAACTCTTCACTCGTCCAACCGCGCTGGGCCGTGGGCGCGCCGTCCCACCCCGCTGTCGGGCCGGGCGTCGGCATCGAGTCGTGCGGCGCAGTCGGGCTCGGCGCGGCTGCGAACGCCGTCGTCGGCGATGTCCGCCAGCCGGTCGACTCTGTCCGGGTGGGCGCAGGCGGTTGCGTCGGAGGTGGTGCAGGTACGGTGCGTTCGCTCGTCCAGGGATCGTGCCTCGGCGCGGTTTGGGCGGGCGGGGGCGTTTCCTGGCTTCGCCGTGCGAACATCACGATGAGCCAGACTGCGGCCGCGATCAGGGCGATCACCCATCCGGCGGTCATCGTCGACTCGAGCCAACCGGGGAGGTTCCAGGCGACGGGTACGCCGTCCCACCAGAGGCCCCGCATGAACGGGACGACGGTGAGCACGGCCATGACGCCGATCGCGACCATCGCCGGGTCGAAGATGCCTCGGATCGCGCGTTCCAGGTGGATGCGCCCCTGCTGATCGGGGATGAGGGCCCAGGCGGCCGCATAGAAGAAGAGCACCGGGCCACCCAGGATCGCGACGACGATCGCGATGCCGCGGACGATGATCGGGTCGATCCCGAGTCGGATCGCGACGCCACCCGCGACGCCACCGAGCCAAGCATCGCTCGAACGGCGGAGGCCGGTGGAGCGCCACCAGTCGAAGAAGCGGGTCGTGCCGTCGTTCGGTGTCGGCCCGTGTTGCTGACCGGTGTCCGGCGTGCTGTGGTTCGTCATGTCCCCAGTCTGGCCAGCGGCGGTGGCCGATCCCATCGGGTATGACCCTGACTCGACCCTGATCCTGTCCTCCCAGGGTGCCGACTGCGCGCCGAACTGCTTGGATGGCTGCATGGGTACCGAGGCGATGATCCGTCCGCGGCACCGTCTCCTCGGCGGTGTGTGCGCAGGGTTCGCCGAGCACACCGGTGTGCCGGTGGCTGCCGTCCGCACCGCGACGGTGCTCCTCGCAGCGTGTGGCGGAGCGGGGGTCCTGCTCTACCTGTGGTTGTGGGTCATGACGCCGACCCGCGCCGCTGACGCCCCGCTCGACCCGCGTGCGCATCTGCTGCGCCCGTCCTCATCGGTGTCGGCCACCAACGCGGTGCCGCAACGCCGCGCGCCCATCACCGAGATCCTGCTCGGCATCGCGCTCCTCGCGGCGGGCACCGCGCTCGTCGCGACCCGGACCGGGCTTGCGATCCCGCTCGAGGCCGTCATCCCGGTGATCGTCGTCCTGGCCGGCGCGGCGCTCGCGTGGCGACAGTTCGGTGACCGCGGACGTTCACCGGGCTCACCCGCGCTGCTGGTGCGCGTGCTCGGTGCCCTGGTCCTGGTCGTGCTCGGTATCCTGCTCTTCTTCGTGACCGGTGAGCAGCCCAACATGTGGACGGTCATCGTCGCCGCACTCGCGGTGCTGCTCGGCGTTGCGGTCGTCGTGGCGCCGTGGGCCCTGCAGCTGAACCGAGACCTCGCCGACGAACGCGCCGCCCGGCTGCGCGAGGTGGACCGAGCGGAGGTCGCCGCGCACCTGCACGACTCCGTGCTCCAGACCCTCGCGCTCATCCAACAGCAGGCCGGTCCCGGCAGCGAGGCCTCCCGGCTCGCGCGAGCCCAGGAGCGGGAGTTGCGGGAGTGGTTGTTCAGCGGCGGGTCGGCGGCCACCGGAGATCTGGCGACCGAGCTGCGGGCGATCGCGGCGACGGTCGAAGCCGACCACTCCGTCAGGGTCGACGTCGTCGCGGTCGGGCGGTCCGTCGAGGACGTGCCGGAACCGCTGCTCGCTGCCGCGAGGGAGGCCGTGTTGAACGCGGCACGGCACGCCGGGGGAGACGTCTCGGTGTACGTCGAGACGAGCCCGCACCGCGTCGAGGTCTCGGTGTCCGACCGCGGGCCGGGATTCGACCTCGACCGCGTGCCGCAGGACCGCCTCGGTGTCCGTGAGTCGATCATCGGGCGGATGCAGCGCATCGGCGGGGAGGCTGCCATCCGGCCCGGCCCTGGTGGACGAGGCACCGAGGTGCGCCTGACGCTCCCGATCGCGGCAGCGCCCACCGACCGCACGACCGAGACACCGCGAAGCGTTCCGAGGAGCCCAGCATGACCACGTCCCAGCTCACCGTCGTCATCGTCGACGACCACTCGATCTTCCGCTCCGGCCTCCGAAGCGAGCTCGGCCCGGACGTCGCCGTGCTCGGCGAGGCAGCCGATGTCGAGTCGGCGGTCGACGTCATCACACGGGTTCAACCCCAGGTCGTCCTCCTGGACGTGCATCTGCCCGGTGGTGCCGGAGGCGGCGGCGCCGACGTGATCGCCGGAGCGGCGGCCGCCGCGCCAGGCACCCGGTTCTTGGCGCTCAGCGTGTCCGACGCGGCGGAGGACGTCGTCCGCGTGATCCGCGCCGGGGCGCGTGGGTACATCACGAAGAGTTCCTCGGGGTCGGAGGTCGCGGATGCCGCGCAGCGCGTGCACGACGGTGACGCCGTGTTCTCACCGCGCCTGGCCGGCTTCGTCCTCGACGCCTTCGGCGCTGTCACGGGGGAGACAGCGGAGTCCGTCGACGAACTGGACCGTCTGTCGGCTCGTGAGCAGGAGGTCATGCGGCTCATCGCTCGCGGTTACGCGTACAAGGAGGTCGCGAGCGAGCTCTACATCTCGGTCAAGACTGTCGAGACCCATGTGTCGAGCGTCCTCCGCAAGCTGCAGCTGTCCTCACGCCATGAACTGGCAGCCTGGGCGTTGCAGCGGAAGCTGCTCTGAGTCTCAGCCGCGGGCGGTGAGGATGATGGGACCGTCCTCCGTGATCGCGACCGTGTGCTCCGAGTGCGCGCCGCGGGATCCGTCGGCGCTGCGCAGCGTCCACCCGTCGGCGTCCGTCACGATGCGGTCGGTCGTCTCGAGGAACCACGGCTCGATCGCGATCACGAGTCCGGCGCGCAGCGGGTAGCCGCGACCCGGGCGCCCGTCGTTCGGGACGTGGGGGTCGCCGTGCATCGTCCGTCCGACGCCGTGGCCGCCGAAGTCGGTGTTGATGGTGTAGCCGGCCGCGGTGGCCACTGCTGCGATCGCGGCGGAGATGTCGCCGACCTTGTTCCCCACACGAGCGGCGTCGATTCCGGCGTCCAGAGCGATTCGGGTGGTCTCGATGAGCTTGGTGTCTGCGGCGCGTGGCGTGCCGACGATGACGCTCACCGCCGAGTCGGCCACCCAGCCGTCGACCGAGGCGGCGAAGTCGACGCTCAGGAGATCGCCGTCTCGCAGAGCGTAGTCGCGGGGGAGGCCGTGCAGGACCGCGTCGTTGACCGACGTGCAGAGCACCTTGCCGAACGGACTCGCGCCGAAGGAGGGGTGGTAGTCGACGTAGCACGACTCGGCGCGCCGGGCGCGGATCATGTCGTGAGCGATGCGGTCGAGCTGCAGGAGGTTCACCCCGACCGCGGCCTCGTCCACGAGTCGGCTCAGGACCTCGGCGACGAAGCGTCCGGCGGGGCGCATCTGCTCGATCTCGGACGGGGTGCGCAGTTCGATCACAGGGAATCCTCTCCGCGCCCATTCTGCCCGAGTCGGCCGTGAGCGAACGACCAGTGCACGCTCAGGACCCCGGCGGTACCCTGAGACCATGATCATCCGTCGGGCGTTCTACTACTGGCGATTCGCCGCGATCTTCATCCTGCCCGCGTGGCCCTTCCTCGGCTGGGGGCTCTTCGGCGAGAGCGGATGGAGTCTGTTCGGGCTCTTCATCGCCATGCCGATCCTCGCGATCGCGCTCGCCGCCATCGCCTTCCTGATCTCCGCCAGGGCGAGCGTCCGGACGACGAAGCTCGTCTCCTGGACCGATGTCGGGCTGTTGTCCCTGTGGCACGTCACGATCATCTGCTTCGGAACGTTCAGCTCCGGGATCGCCCTGTGGGCCGTGCTCGGCGTGGTGGCGGGGCTCGCGGCCTTCTGGGGCTCCATCGCCCAGCTGATCGCCGAGACGAGCCGCCGCGCCCAGGAGACCATGGCCGAGTTCGAGCGCATGGCCGCCACACCGCGGACGTTCCCGGGCGCCGGCGACGGCCCGACGCAGCGGTTCGCGCCGGGCCCCGTGGACGGCGGGGAGTTCATCGTCGTGGAGGAATCCAAGCCGGACGACCGCCGCTGAGTCGTCGTCAGATGGCGAGACCCGCCCCAGTTACCCATCTGGAGCGGTTTCATGACACAATTGCTGTTTGTGCCTGCGCAGTTCTGCCACAGGGGAACGCCGGCAACGGGCACACACTTCCTTCCGAACGTATTCAGCGGTCGACCTGTGGCGGTCGCAGAGATGGAATCATCATGCACATTCTCGACTCAGTCGATGCAGCATCCCTCAAGTCGGACCTTCCCGACTTCCGCGCCGGCGACAACGTCAAGGTGCACGTGAACATCATCGAGGGCAACAAGTCCCGTATCCAGGTGTTCCAGGGCGTCGTCATCGGCCGCTCGGGCGAAGGCGTCCGCGAGACGTTCACCGTTCGCAAGGTGAGCTACCAGGTCGGCGTCGAGCGTACCTTCCCGGTGCACTCGCCGAACATCGACCACATCGAGCTCGTCACCCGCGGTGACGTGCGTCGCGCGAAGCTCTACTACCTGCGCGAACTGCGTGGCAAGAAGGCGAAGATCAAGGAGAAGCGCGACAACTAGTCGCCCTCCGGTCTGCTTCGTCAGCAGTCCTCGATCGTCCCAGACGATCATGTCCTGAGCTCCCCACCGGATAAGCTGGTGGGGAGCTCAGGCGGTTAAATGACAGACAATTCCCTGGCGGCAGACGCGTCGCCCGACCAAACGCGGCGACCCCGCGGCAAGCGCGGCGCCCTGCTGTTCTTCCGCGATCTGCTGATCATCTTCGTGGTGGCGCTGCTGGTCTCCTTCCTCATCAAGACGTTCCTCGTGCGGTCCTTCTACATCCCCTCGGGATCGATGGAGAACACCCTGCAGATCCAGGACCGCATCCTGGTGAACGAACTCGTCCCGGACGTGGTGTCCTTGAACCGCGGCGACGTCGTCGTCTTCCAGGACCCGGGTGGTTGGCTGCCGCCGGCAGCCGAGACCCAGCAGCCTCCGGTGACTGCGGCGGTCGAGTGGGTGCTGTCCATCTTCGGGCTCGTCGCGCCCGACAGCGACGACCATCTCATCAAGCGGGTCATCGGCCTCCCTGGCGACCGCGTGGCGTGCTGCAACCCGCTCGGCCAGATGACCGTGAACGGTGTCCCGTTGAACGAGCCCTACGTGAAGCTCCCGCCCGGTGCCGAGAAGGTGTCTGCAGATCCGTTCGACGTCGTCGTGCCGGAGGGCTCGCTCTGGGTCATGGGCGACAACCGCTACAACTCGAAGGACTCGCGGTACAACGGCGACACCCCGGGCGGCGGGTTCGTACCGATCGACAACGTCGTGGGTCGAGCCTTCGTCATCACGTGGCCGTCGAGCAACTGGTCATGGCTCGACAACTACCCGTCGGTGTTCGGCGCCGTCCCTGACCCGACTGGCGAGTGATGGCGGTCAGCGAACCGACGCTCGAGGTCGAGCAGGAGCTGTTCGCGGCAGGCGTTCCCTCGGTGATCGGCATGGACGAGGTGGGGCGTGGCGCCATCGCCGGGCCGGTCGCGGTCGGTGCGGTCGTCGTGGTACCGGCGTGCGGGGCGTTCCCCGAGGGACTGCGTGACTCGAAGATGCTCAGCGAGAAGGCCAGGACGAGGTTGGAGCCGTTGGCGAGGGCGTGGGTGCTGCACGGCTCGGTCGGCCTGGCGAGTCCGGCGGAGGTCGACGAACTCGGCATCACGGCGTGCCTCGGCCTCGCCGGACGCCGCGCGCTCCTCGAACTCCACGCCGTCGGCGCCGACGTCACCGGATCGACCGTGCTCCTCGACGGCAACAGCGACTGGCTGAGCAGCTCGCTCCAGCGGCCGCTGACCATCACCACCAGGGTGAAGGCCGACCGCGATTGCGCGTCGGTCGCGGCAGCATCGGTGCTCGCGAAAGTACACCGCGACCGCATCATGATCGACCTGCACGAGACGCTTCCGGAGTACGGCTGGGAGGGCAACAAGGGCTATGGCTCGGCCACCCACCTCGCCGCCCTCGGGGAGCACGGCCTGACGCTCCACCACCGGAGCAGCTGGCTGCCCGCCTACACGTAGAATAGAAGCACCATGGACGAAGACGAGTTCGAAGACTACGACCGCGAGGTCGAACTGGCCCTCTACCGCGAATACCGCGATGTCGTGGGTCAGTTCAAGTACGTGATCGAGACGGAGCGACGCTTCTACCTCGCCAACGAGGTCGAGCTCGTCCGTCGCGACACCGCGAACGACTTCTACTTCGAGCTCTCGATGACGGACGTCTGGGTGTGGGACGTCTACCGTTCCGACCGCTTCGTCAAGAGCGTCCGTGTGCTCACGTTCAAGGACGTCAACGTCGAGCAGCTGTCCTCGCGCGACTTCGAGCTCCCGAAGGAACTCACGCTCGACGAATAGTCGTCGCCCGTCCGGTCCGCCACCGTCCTCCACAGGCCGTTGACGCGCTCGATCCGTCGACGGAACGCCGATCCCCGCGGTCCTGCTCCGCACTTCCCGCTTGGGTGGAGTGCAGGAGGTGCGCATGGCACACAAGGACGAGCTCGGTCGACATGGCGAGCAATTGGCGAACGATCATCTCGAGGCCTGCGGGTACCGCATCCTCGATCGCAACTGGCGGTGTCCGCAGGGCGAACTGGATGTGGTCGCGGAGGACGACGGGACGCTGGTGTTCGTCGAAGTGAAGACGAGGTCCGGCACCGGGTTCGGCGATCCCGTGGAAGCGGTGACACCGGTGAAGCTGGCCAGGATCGGTCGGCTCGCGAACGCCTGGTGCGCCGACCGCCGACCGCGAACGCGGCGGATGCGGGTCGATGTCATCGGGATCGTCGTTCCGCCTCACGGTGATGTCCGGCTCCAACACCTGCGGGGCGTGTCCTGATGGCTGTCGCGCGGACGTGGTCCGTCGCTCTCGCCGGACTCACCGGAGCCATCGTCGAAGTGGAGGCGTCGGCGTCCGCGACCGTGCCGGGGATGGCGATCGTCGGGCTGCCCGACAAGTCCTTGGGTGAAGCGGCTCACCGCATCAAGAGCGCGACCGCGAACTCCGGGTGCGAGCTCCCGGGCGGCAAGATCACGATCAACCTCTCGCCTGCGTCGTTGCCGAAGCAAGGGAGCGCCTTCGATCTGGCGATGGCCCTCGCCTGTCTCGCGGTCGGTGGGCTCATCCGTCGGGAGTCCGCCGAGCGGGTGGTCCACCTCGGCGAACTCGGACTCGACGGGCGGCTCCGGCCGTCGACGGGTGTGCTTCCAGCGGTGCTGGCGGCATCACGTGCTGGTTACGAAGCGGTCATGGTCCCGACGGCGAACGTCGAGGAGGCCAAGCTCGTGCCCGGAGTGACCGTGATCGGTGCGACGTCGTTGCGCGACGCGGCGATCTGGCACGGAGCCGAGCTGTCCACGATCGACCTCGAGCCGGTTCGGCTGCGCTCCGAGACGGTCGTCGCATCGGAACCCTTGGACCTCGCCGACGTCGTCGGTCAGCCGGATGCCGTCGAGGCGATGATCGCCGCCGCTGCAGGCGGACATCATGCGATGCTCGTCGGGCCGCCCGGGGCCGGCAAGACGATGCTCGCCGCCCGGCTCCCGGAGCTCCTGCCGGACCTCGAGCCGGAGGCCGCCGTCGAGGTGAGCTGTCTCCGCTCGCTCATCGGCCGGGTTCCCGACGGGATGCTCGCCCGGCGCCCACCGTGGGAGAACCCTCACCATTCCTCGTCGGCAGCTGCGATCATCGGTGGGGGCTCGCGCCAGATCCGGCCGGGTGCCGCAGCTCGAGCCGCCCACGGTGTGCTGTTCCTCGATGAGGCTCCGGAGTTCCGGGTCGACGTGCTCGACTCGCTGCGGCAACCGCTCGAGTCGGGCGTGGTCACCGTGCATCGTGCTCATGGCAGCGCCACCTTCCCGGCAGCGTTCCAATTGGTGCTCGCCGCGAACCCGTGCCCGTGCGGACAGTACGGGACGGCCGACGGCGTCTGCGCCTGTCCTCCGCAGGCTCGCCGCCGGTATCTCGGCCGGATCTCCGGACCGTTGCTCGATCGCATCGACATCCGTGTCCGGGTGCAGCGGATCACGTCGACCGTGCCCGGCTTGGTCGACGATCGATCCGTGACGACCGTTCACGCCCGCGCGCGGGTCGAGGCCGTGCGAGCGGCCAGTGCGGAACGGTTGACAGGCACCGGTTGGCGGACCAACGCGCAAGCCAGCGGCCCCTGGCTCCGGAGCACGAGGATGCGACTCGGGCGCTCCGTCACCGCAGGCCTCGACCGAGCACTCGAACGCGGGGGGATCACGATGCGGGGCTACGACCGTGTCCTGCGACTCGGATGGACGCTCGCAGATCTGGATGGTGCGATCAGTCCGTCCGGCGAACACCTGGGGCGCGCGCTGTTCCTCCGGAAGGGCATCTGATGAGCCGCTGGTTCGGGCTCGACAGCGACCTCGTGCGCGAACTCGTGGGCGATCTCGGTCGAGCGGACGCTGACGACGCGGCGACGAGGGCAGCGTTCGCCCGCGCCGCCTGGACGATGATCGCCGAGCCGGGGGACGGCGTGGCGGGCCTCGTGGTCGACACCCTCGGGCCGACCGAGGCGCTGGTGGCGGTGCTGGAGCGGGTGGGCGCGACCGAACTGCAGCGCAGGATCCTCGCCGCGGGATGGACCGACGATCCGAGGGGACAGGCCTCGTGCGAGGTGTCAGCCGAGGGGGCGCCGTTGGCACCCGGCTCACGGGTGCTCGGTGCCGCACTGGACCGATGGACGCCGAGGCTCGTCGCTGCCGACCTCGTCGCGGCCTGTCGGCTGGCGATCGGCGTCGGCGCGCAGCTCATTCTGCCCGGCGACACCGGTTGGCATCCCGGTCTCGTCGGCCTCGGCCCCCACGCTCCGCATGCGCTCTGGTCGCGCGGCGACGCTGCGTCGGCCTCCGCCGAACACGCGATCGCGCTCGTCGGGGCGCGTGCATCGTCCGGATACGGCGAACATGTGACGCTCGAGGCCTCCGCCGGCCTCGTCGATCGAGGATTCACGATCGTCTCGGGTGCGGCGTACGGCATCGACGGCGCGGCCCACCGAGCTGCGCTCGCCAGCGGCGGCGTCACTGTCGCGTTCCTGGCGGGTGGCGTCGATCGCCCGTACCCCGCGGGGCACGAAGGGTTGATCCGCAGGATCGTCGACGAGCGCGGTGCGATCCTCAGTGAGTCGCCGTGTGGCTCGACACCGACCAAGTGGCGGTTCCTGCAACGGAACCGACTCATCGCCGCAGCCTCGTCGGCGACGGTGGTGCTGGAAGCGGGAAGTCGTTCGGGGTCCATCAACACGGCCGGGCACGCCGCGACCCTCGGTCGGCCGCTCGGCGCCGTTCCGGGCCCCGTGACGAGCCCCGCCTCCGCAGGGTGCCACCGGCTCATCCGCGAGTACGCCGCGACCTGCGTCACGAACGCCGAACAAATGGCCGAGCTCGCCGGGTGGACGGCCGTCGATGCGCAGGCGGAGGCCTTCGCCTCGCCCGACGAGAAACGGGTGCGCGACACTCTGAGCTCGCGTACGCCGCGGACGATCGAGGAGATCGCGAAGGTGAGTGGCCTCGGGCAGCGAGAGGTCTCGGCCGTGCTCGGAGCGCTCGACCTCTCCGGTGCCGTTGATGAGCGCGGACACGGCTGGGTGCTCGCCTCGGCACGTTGAGCGGGTGCCACGGCGGGGGAGCGGACTCCCGCCCGAGGGGTGCGGCAAGCTTGACGATGTGGACATCGTCACGAGCTCAGAGGCCTTCGCTGAGCACCTGAGCGCCGAACGGAGACTCTCGGTGCAGACGGTCCGCGCATACCGGTCCGACCTGCGCCAGCTCGCGAGCTTCGCCGAAGAGCGAGGGGTCCAGGCCGTCGACGCGGTCTCGCTCGACCTGTTGCGCGATTGGCTGTGGCACGCATCGGAAGCCGGCGCCTCGAAGGCGACGCTCGCGAGACGCACGGCGACGACCAAGGCGTGGAGCGCGTGGCTCCTCCGAACCGGTCGGATCACGACCGACGTCGCGGCACGACTGCGGAGTCCGAAGACCGGGCGAACCCTGCCTCGGGTGGTCGGCCGCGGGCCGTTCGACGAGATCCTCGCCGACCTTGAGGAGCGGGCGTCGTCGGGGGAGCCGAACGCGCTCCGCGACCTCGCGGTCGTCGAGCTCCTGTACGCCTCCGCGTTGCGCGTGTCGGAGCTCTGCGGACTCGATCGAGGCGATCTCGACTTGGATCGACTGACCGTCCGTGTGACCGGCAAGGGCGACAAGGAGCGCGTCGTGCCGTTCGGAGTGCCGGCGCAGTCCGCCATCGTCGACTACCTCATGAGTGCAAGGCCGACGCTCCTCGCACGCGGGGTTGCCTCAGACCGCCGTCCGGGTGCTGGGTCGGCCCTGTTCCTCGGGACTCGGGGTGGCCGTCTCGGGGCGCGATCCGTGTACACCCTCGTCGCCCGACTCCTCGAATCGGTGCCCGGCGGTGGTCCTGCCGGGCCGCACGCGCTCCGCCACACCGCGGCGACGCACCTGCTCGACGGCGGTGCCGACCTCAGAGCGGTTCAGGAACTCCTCGGCCACTCGAGCCTTGCAACGACCCAGATCTACACGCATGTCTCCGTGGAGCGCATCAAGGAGTCGTACCGCAGTGCCCACCCCAGGGCGTGACGGCGCTCAGCCCACCGGAAGCAGCACCGCGGCGGGCAGCTCGCCGAGCAGGGTCAGCGGGTTCACGTACGCGCCGTCCCGACGCACCCCGAAGTGTGCGCACGCAGACCCGCAATGACCACCGCTGTCGACGACGCCGAGCGGCCCACCCCGGGCGACCACATCGCCCACGGAGACCGAGCCGACGACCGGCTCGATGCTCGACACGAGACCGTTCCCGTGCTGGACGACGACCAGCGGACGATCGACCACCTTCCCGGCGAAGGTCACCACGCCGTCTGCCGGTGCGGACACCGATGCGCCTGGTCGTGCAGCGATGTCAATGCCCCGATGACCCGGAGCGTACGGCGTCGGCGGCGCGATGAACGGGGCGACGACCGGATGTGGTGCGGCAATGGGCCACGCCCACGATGGAGACGTCGGCGGAGCGGCTGCGCTCGAGGTCGGCGGGAGAGCCGCCAGGAGGACGCAGATGGAGAGGATTGCGCGCGGGACGGTCATGGTCATGTTCCGAGCCTGACGGATTCGGGCGGACGTGATCCAGAGCGCCCGAGCGCACGCGGAAATCCATCCGGAGTGCGCCCCTGTGGAGCACGATCGCGCCGCGCCCGGATGCTATGCTGTCTGGAGCACCTCGCTCGTCGGGGTGACTACGCGTGCCATTTCGGCCATCACTTCCAATCGGTCCTCGCTCTCACGAGCGTGGCGGACGTGTGCCGGGCACCAGGGACGTGGCCATCCGGTCCGTCAGACAACCGAGGCACTCCCACTCTTCCGCCTGTGCGGCGAGTGGCGAGCGCAGAACAGGAGAACGGCTCATGGCCGTCGTAACCATCCGCCAGCTGCTCGACAGCGGCGTGCACTTCGGGCACCAGACCCGCCGTTGGAACCCGAAGATGAAGCGATTCATCTTCACCGAGCGTTCCGGCATCTACATCATCGACCTGCAGCAGTCGCTCGGCTACATCGACCAGGCGTTCGACTTCGTCAAGGAGACGGTCGCCCACGGTGGAACCATCCTCTTCGTCGGCACGAAGAAGCAGGCTCAGGAAGTCATCGCCGAGCAGGCGACGCGCGTCGGCCAGCCCTACGTCAACCAGCGTTGGCTCGGTGGCCTCCTCACCAACTTCCAGACGGTGTCGAAGCGACTCGCCCGGATGAAGGAGCTCGAGGAGCTCGACTTCGAAGACGCCTCCAAGAGCGGCTTCACCAAGAAGGAACTCCTCATCAAGAAGCGCGAGCTGGACAAGCTCCACAAGTCGCTCGGCGGTATCCGCAACCTCTCCAAGACGCCGTCGGCGCTCTGGGTCGTCGACACCAAGAAGGAGCACCTCGCGATCGACGAGGCGCGCAAGCTCGGCATCCCGGTCATCGGCATCCTCGACACCAACTGCGACCCCGACGAGGTCACCTACCCGATCCCGGGTAACGACGACGCGATCCGTTCCGTCGGCCTGCTGACGCGTATCATCGCCGACGCCGCCGCCGAGGGCCTCATCCAGCGCCACCAGAAGCCGACCGAGGGCGACGCCCCGGCCGAGCCGCTGGCCGAGTGGGAGCAGGAGCTGCTCCAGGGCGGCGAGCAGGGTTCCGCTGAGACCGAGAAGGTCGCCGACGAGGCGATCGCCGCTACCGACGCCGTCGAGGCAGCTCCGGCTGTCGAGGACGTCGAGGTCGCAGCAACCGAGTCCGCCGCCGACGCCGAGGGTGCAGCTGCAGCCGTCGTCGCCGACGAGAAGTAAGCAAGGAGAACCCCAGCAATGGCCAACTTTTCTCTCGCTGACCTGAAGGTGCTGCGCGAGCAGCTCGGCACCGGCATGGTCGACACGAAGAACGCACTCGTCGAAGCCGATGGCGACGTCGAGAAGGCGACCGAGATCCTGCGTCTCAAGGGTGCGAAGGGCAACGCGAAGCGTGCTGACCGCTCCACGAGCGAGGGCCTCGTCGCCGCGAAAGAGAACGGCAACACCGCCACGCTGATCGAGCTCGCCTGCGAGACCGACTTCGTCGCCAAGGGTGAGAAGTTCCTCGCCCTGTCCGACGTCGTCCTCGACGCGGTCGTCGCCGCCGGCGCGACCACGGTCGAAGAGGGCAACGCGGCTCCGGTGGACGGCAAGACCGTCGCCGAGGTCATCGCGGACTCCGCAGCGATCATCGGTGAGAAGTTCGAGCTCCGTCGCCTCGCGGTGGTCGAGGGCGAGCACTTCGCCGTCTACCTCCACAAGACCAACAAGGACCTGCCCGCGCAGGTCGGTGTGGTCGTCGGTTACTCGGGCGACGACGCGGAGACGGCTCGCAGCATCGCGCAGCACATCTCCTTCGCGAACCCCTCCTACCTCAGCCGTGACGACGTCCCGGCCGACGAGGTCGAGAAGGAGCGCGAGATCGTCACCGAGATCTCGAAGAACGAGGGCAAGCCCGAGGCTGCACTGCCGAAGATCGTCGAAGGCCGCGTGACCGCGTACTTCAAGCAGGTTGCGCTCCTCGAGCAGGATTACGCCAAGGACAACAAGCTGTCCGTGCAGAAGGTGCTCGCTGACGCGGGCCTCACCGTGACCGGGTTCGCCCGCTTCAAGGTCGGCGCGTAACAGTTGTGACGGGGTCCGGATCGCCAGTGGCGATCCGGACCCCTTTGCGTGCGCGGGGCTGCCCGCGCACGCAGGATCGGTGACGATCCGGCCATCGGGGCGCCACGTGTCGGGGACAGTGTGCGGTTCGGGGCGCTAGGTTGTGTGAGGGACGAGGAAGGACAGGCGGATGCCGGAGAAGAAGCGCAGAGTACTGCTCAAACTGTCAGGTGAGGCGTTCGGAGGCGGCCAGCTCGGCGTCAACCCCGACGTCGTCGGAGCGATCGCCCGCGAGATCGCTGAGGCGACGGCGGACGTGGAGGTCGCGGTCGTCGTCGGTGGCGGCAACTTCTTCCGTGGGGCAGAGCTCAGTCAGCGGGGGATGGACCGTGGTCGTGCCGACTACATGGGCATGCTCGGCACGGTGATGAACGCCCTCGCGCTCCAGGACTTCCTCGAGCAGGCCGGGGCAGCGACGCGTGTGCAGTCCGCGATCGCGATGACCCAGGTCGCCGAGCCGTACATTCCGCTCCGTGCAGAGCGGCACCTCGAGAAGGGCCGTGTCGTCATCTTCGGCGCCGGCGCCGGGCTCCCGTACTTCTCCACCGACACCGTCTCGGCGCAGCGCGCCCTCGAGATCGGTGCCGACGAGGTCCTCGTCGCCAAGAACGGTGTCGACGGTGTCTACACGGCAGATCCCCGCCTTGATGCGACCGCGACGAAGATCGATACGATCTCCTACCAGGAGGCGCTCCAGCGCGGGCTCAAGGTCGTCGACTCGACCGCCTTCAGTCTCTGCATGGACAACGGCATGCCGATGCGTGTCTTCGGTATGGAGCCGGCCGGAAACGTGACCGCAGCCATCCGTGGCGCTGAGATCGGCACGCTCGTCACCTCGGCCTGAGCGGCAGGGCGAACCGGCCGCGGCCCGACGCCCGACTAGACTGAACCCAGTAATGCAATCGAAGGAGTGCTCGTGATCGCGGATGTCCTCACGGATGTTGGAACCCGGATGTCGAAGGCCGTCGAGGCCGCCAAGGACGATTTCGCCACGGTGCGAACGGGTCGTGCCAACCCCCAGCTGTTCCAGAAGGTGCTCGTCAGCTACTACGGGACGCCGACGCCTCTCGCGCAGCTCGCCTCGCTGCAGAACCAGGAGGCACGAACCATCGTCGTGACCCCCTACGACAAGACGGTGCTGCGCGACATCGAGCAGGCCATCCGCGACATCCCGAACCTGGGCGCGAACCCGACGAACGACGGCACCGTGATCCGCGTCACCATGCCCGAACTCACGGCAGAACGACGCAAAGAGTACGTGAAGGTCGTCAAGGGCAAGGGTGAGGACGCCAAGGTGTCCATCCGCAACATCCGTCGCAAGGGTAAGGACGACCTCGAAGCGTTGAAGAGCGAGGTCGGCGACGATGACGTCGCGCGTGGCGAGAAGGAGCTCGAGGCGATCACGAAGTCGCACATCGACGCCGTCGACGCTGCCCTGAAGGCCAAGGAGACCGAGCTCCTCTCCATCTGAGCAGCTCCTCGTCACTTGATCCGTTCGCCGTCCGATCCGTTCGATCGTCGTCGGCTGGCCCGCTGGAGGTACCCGTGGAAGACGAAGTCGCTTCAGGGCAGTCCGGTGAGCAGCCGACGCCCGAGCGGGTGAAGCACGGCAAGCTCGACCCGCAGGACATCCGCTCGCAGTTGAAGGACCGCCGCGCGAAGTTCGAGAAGCAGGTGGGGGTCACCAGGGCCGACATCGAGCGTCAGGTGCAGGCGACCAAGGCCCAGTTCGACGCGACGAACGAGCGCATCGAGGCCAGGGTCGGCCGTAACCTCGTGAACGCGATCCTCATCGGGGTCGCCGCGGGTGGCATCATGCTCGTCAGCCTGATCATCTTCAAGGTGATCTTCGTCCTGCTGGCGGCGGCGGTCGTCGCCTTCGCCGCGCTCGAGCTGCGGAAGGCGCTCGAACACACTGGGCGTCGTGTGCCGGCCATACCGACAGTGATCTCTGCGGTCGCCATGCAACCGGCAGCGTTCTTCCTGCACGACGTCTGGCGGTGGTCCGTCGTCCTGCTGGGGATCCTGCTCGTCGCCGTGTGGCGGATCGCTGAGCAGGCGGTGGCCTCTCGCCGGACCGACCTGCCGACACTCGTTCGCGACATCGCGTCCGGCACCTTCATCCAGGTGTACGTGCCGTTCCTCGCCTCCTTCGCGGTCCTGCTCGTGGCGCAGCCGGACGGCGAGTGGTGGACGCTCACGTTCCTCATCCTCGTCATCTGCGTGGATGTGGGGGCGTACGCCAGCGGTCTGTCGTTCGGCAAGCACAAGATGGCACCGGTCATCAGCCCGAACAAGACCTGGGAGGGTTTCGCGGGCGCCGGTGTCGCCGCGGTCGTCGCGGGCGTGCTGCTCGCGATCCTCATGCTCGGCGTGCCGTGGTGGGTCGGTGTGCTGCTCGGTCTGCTGCTGCTCGGCAGTGCGACCGTCGGCGACCTGGGTGAGTCCCTCATCAAGCGTGACATCGGCATCAAGGACATGAGTTCCTGGCTTCCCGGCCACGGCGGCTTCCTCGATCGACTCGACTCGATCCTCCCGTCGGCCGTGGTCGCGTACGTCGTGTACCTGCTGTTCGGCGGTCTCGCGGTCTGATCGGCCTGCCGATTTCGTCCGTTCAGCCCCGCATGGGGGAGAATGGTCGGGTGAGCACGACCTTTCCCTCCACAAAACGTTCGAAGCGTGGTTACGACCCCGACGAGGTCGACGAGTTCCTCGACCGTGCCCGCGCCGCCTACGGGCAGGAGGCCGGCGCCGAGCCGATCCTCACGGCCGAGGACATCCGGCACGTCGCGTTCCGCCTGAGTCGGGGCGGGTACAGCACCGAACACGTGGATGCCGCACTCGAACGCCTCGAGGATGCCTTCTCGCTGCGCGAACGCGAGCGCTCGGTCGAGGAGCGTGGTGCGAAGGAGTGGCTGCGCGACGCCCGAGGGACCGCCCAGGTCATCCTGAACCGGCTCACCAGGCCGGAAGGTCAGCGCTTCCAGCGAGTCAGCTTCCTGTCCCGCGGCTACAGCAAGAAGGATGTCGACGCTCTCGCAGACCGTCTCGTGGCCTACTTCCACGACGGGACACCCCTGAGCGTCGACCGGGTCCGGACCGCGGTCTTCCGCAACCAGTGGGCCGGATATCGGGAGTCGCAGGTGGACGCGCTGCTCGACAGTGTGGTCGACGTCATGCTGGCGGTTCGCTGAACATCCGGAGCTCCGGTGGCCTGATCAGGCATTCTCGGCTAACATCGATGCATCGTGCCTCAAGACTCAACTGACGTGACCCCATGGAAGCCCCGAGCCCAGCCGTCCTCCGGTAAGGCGGTTCAGTCATACCGTCGACCGCGTTCGCGCGGGAAGAAGGTGCTCGGTATCTTCGCGGCCACGGCCGCTTTCGGCTTCGTCGCGGTCACCATGGTCGATCCCACCTCCAGCGTGGTCGCGTCGTCCTATGTCGAGCAGGAAGCGCAATTCGGCGGCAACGCAGCCCAGTCCGTCGTCGCGAGCTCGAATTACCAGTACACGTTCTCGCGTGACGGCTATGAGGTCGTCGCGCCGCCGCCTCCCGTCGTCGCCACGCCTGCCGCCACCGACGGCTCCTCGTCATCGTCGGGGAGTGCGCCGGCTGCAGGCGTCCCAGATCCGGGTACGGCCCAGGCCATCGCCTACGAGATGGTGATGGCGAACGGCTGGGGTGAGGGCGAGTACAGCTGCCTGGTTTCACTCTGGAACCGTGAGTCGGGCTGGAACGTGTACGCATACAACGCCAGCTCCGGTGCCACGGGCATCCCGCAGGCGCTTCCCGGGTCCAAGATGGCTTCGGCGGGCGCCGACTGGGCGACGAACCCCGCCACGCAGATCACCTGGGGCCTCGGATACATCACGAGCCGCTACAGCACGCCGTGCGGCGCCTGGGCGCACTCGGAAGACGCCGGCTGGTACTGAGTCACCGGGCCGCGTCTGCACCACGGGTGTCGGCGCAGCTGTGCCTAGACTTGACCCATGCCTCGACACCACCGCCACCGGCCACGGCCAGGAGACGACGACGAGAGCAATGGCCTCGGACGACTGATGGCCGGCTGGAAGCGCACCGAGGACCATCGGGACGGCGTCTGGTACGTCCAACCGGTCACGGGGGCGAGCGCCCAGAAGACCTACGTCTGTCCGGGCTGCGTCCAGCCGATCGCGATCGGTACCGCCCACCTGGTCACCTGGCGGGCCGACGGCCTCATGGGTGACGCGGCGGATATCGCCGCACGCAGGCACTGGCACTCCCACTGCTGGCGGATCCGGTGAGCCCCATCCGCGTCGAGTCCGTGACAGCACCAGTCCGAGGAGGACGCACCGCATGAACGAAACGATCGAGATCCGCGGCGGTACGCAACTGCCCGCCGTGCGTGAGGACATCGAACTGCACACGAGCGATGGTCTGACGCTCGTCGGCGAACTCGCGACGCCGACCGAGGGGCCGATCGTCGCGACGCTCGTGACGCTCCATCCGTTGCCGACGGCCGGTGGCTTCATGGACTCCCACGTCCTCCGGAAGGCCGCGGCCCGACTCCCCGCCCTCGCAGGGATTGCGGTGCTGCGCTTCAACACCCGCGGCACGTCGTCGCCGCGAGGCACAAGCGACGGTGCGTTCGACGGTGGGACAGCCGAACGGGCTGACGTCGAGGCTGCGCTCGCCTTCGTGGCTGAGCGCGGTTTGCCGAACCCGTGGTTGCTCGGCTGGTCCTTCGGCACCGAGCTCGCGCTCAAATACGGACGCGATGCGCCGGTCGACGGCGTCATCCTGCTGTCGCCGCCGCTTCATCGGACGTCCGATGCTGAACTGCTCGCCTGGGCCGACGACACGCGTCCGCTCGTGGTGCTCGTCCCCGAACACGACGACTACCTGCGGCCCCCTGAGGCCACCGAGCGGTTCGCCGTCGTCCCGCACACCACGCTCATCGCCGTCGACGGCGCGAAGCACCTCTGGGTGGGGGAGAGCCAGACGCTGCGCGTGCTGACGGAGATCGTCCGGGCCATGAACCCCGCGGCGCTGCCACTCCCGACCGAGTGGCCGGCCCAGAGCCTCCCAGCGGCCGTCTAGCACGCTCTCAGACACATCCGATAGCCTGAACCATCTGCGTCTCGTGCCGGCCCGACCCGCCGGAACCCGTCGGACGCACGATCACACGCGTCGCTCCGACGCCAGAGGAGAGTTTTCCGTGCGTTTCGTTCTCGCCATCGCCGCGTTCGTCGTGGCTGCCGTCATGATCGTGACGGGCATCGCGCAACGTACCGTGTTCCTGCAGCCGGGCACTTTCAGCCTCTCCGCGACCGTGGACGGCGGCGAGCGCTTCATCGTGGTGCCGGGTAGCGTCCTGCAGTCTCAGCCAGGAGCGCAGTCGATCGTGGCGAGCGCCGGCGGCGACACGCAGGTCTTCATGAGCTATGGGCGCTCCGACGACATCGCCGCCTGGCTGGGCGACGAGCCGTACACGCGGGTCGGGGTGAACAGTGCGGGAACCGAGCTGACGACGGAGAGCGTCGTCCCCTCGGACGACACCTCGAGCGACGACGCAGCGACCGACGACAGCGCTGCAGAACCCTCCGCCGCCCCGGACGCGTCGGGCGAGGACACGGCTGCATCGGACGAGAAGGGCCCGAACCCGCGTGGATCCGACCTCTGGCTCGGCGAGTACGACGAGGCGGGAGCCGTCATCGCGACGGTGAGCCTCCCGAAGGACATCGACGTCCTCATCGCCACCGACGGCTCGGAGCCGGCGCCGGACTCGCTCCGCCTCTCCTGGCCGCTCGACAACTCGACGCCATGGGCGGGTCCCCTGATCACCGGTGGCATCATCGTGCTCCTCGCCGGAATCGTCCTCTACCTGTCCGGCATCAACCGCATGCGTCGCTCGCGTGGACCGCGCCGGAAGGGGATCACCCAGGGAAAGAAGGGGCTCACGAAGATGCCGAAGCCGCCGAAGCCCCAGAAGGCGAAGCGCGACGCCGAGCTCGGATCGAAACCGGGCGGGCGCAACCCGTTCCGTCGTTCGCTGATGGTGGGCGTGCCACTCGTGCTCGTCGGCACGCTCGGCCTGAGCGGATGCTCTCAGGACTACTGGCCGACGATCGGCGCAGCGTCACCGAGCCCGAGCGTCACCGCGACCGATCTGCCTGCAGACAGTCAAGACCAGGACTTCGCTGCGCCGGTCGTGACCGTGCCGCAGGTGGAGCGCATCGTCTCCAGGATCTCGACCGCCGCCGCTGAGGCCGACGCCGCGCTCGACGGGAAGGCAGCGGCTGTGCGGTTCGCTGGCCCTGCGCTCGAGGAACGCACCGCGAACTACGCGCTGCGGACCGCTGTCGCGGACGCCGCCGGCCCGACACTCATCCCTGCTTCTCCCGTGACCCTGACGCTGCCACAGGCGACGGATGCCTGGCCGCGTACCGTCATGACGGCCATCCAGGACAAGTCCGACGAGACCGTCTCGCCGACGGTACTCGTGATGACGCAGGAGGACGCGCGCTCGAACTACCAGGTGGTGTACGCGGAGAAACTGCTGGAAGGCGCCAGACTCGAGAACGTCGCACCCGCGACGATCGGCGCGGCCAGTGTGCCGCCGGATTCCAAGCTCCTCGTCCTGCCGCCGGAGCAGATCGCCGCCGCATACGCGGACATCATCACCAATGGCGACGCGAGCAGTTTCGCCGGTCTCTTCGACGCTGACGGCGACGTCTTCCGCACCCAGGTCGCGGCCGACCGAGTCACGAAGGCCGCCAACCTGCCCACGACCGCGAGCATCGCCTTCTCGGCCGCTGCCGGCAACGGGCCGAACGTCGCGCTCGCGACGAACGACTCCGGCGCCATCGTCGCAGTCAACGTGCATGAAGGCGAGACGGTCACGGTCGTCACGGCCGGTGCTACCGTGAAACCATCTGGTGCGGTCGCCGCGCTCTCCGGGATCACCGAGAGCGCGAAGGGCACTCAGGCCACCTATGGCGACCAGCTCCTGTTCTACGTGCCAGCCGTCAACTCTGGAGAGAAGATCACCTTGCTCGGATTCACCCAGTCCCTCATCGCCGCGTCGGAGCTCCCGTGAGTGGCGCCGAACCGAGCGCAGCGCACCTGCGCGGCGCGGTAGACCTCTCAGGCCTCGCCCGCCGTCACCAGACGCCTGCCCCGGCTGCCCCCTCGCAGCCTGGCGCACCGGCTGCAGAAGCTCCGGGTGCGACCACCGGCCAGACCGTCGAGGTCCCGTCCTTCGTCTTCGATGCCACCGATGACGGCTTCGGCCAGGTCGTCGAGCTCTCCTCGGTCGTGCCGGTCGTCATCGACCTGTGGGCAGAGTGGTGCGGGCCGTGCAAGCAGCTCTCCCCGGTGCTCGAGCGTCTGGCGGAGGAGTATGCCGGCCGGTTCGTCCTCGCGAAGGTCGACGTCGACACCAACCCGCAGCTCTCGCAGGCCTTCCAAGCTCAGTCCATCCCGATGGTCGTCGCGGTGGTCGGTGGGCGCCCGGTGCCGATGTTCAACGGAGCGATCCCCGAGAGCCAGGTCAGAGACGTGATCGAGCAGCTCCTCCAGCTGGCCGAGCAGAACGGAGTCGCCGGCCGAGCGGTCATCGCCGGTGGTGACGGAGGCGCTGCGCCCGCGGAGCCCGTCGAGCCGCCGCTCCCGCCGCTGCACGCCGAAGCGTACGAGGCGATCGACCGCGCCGACTACCCGGCGGCGATCGCTGCGTTCGAGAAGGCGATCGCGCAGAATCCGAACGACGACATGGCCGTCGCCGGGCTCGCCCAGGTGCGTCTCCTTCACCGGCTTGCGGGCAAGACGCTCGACGACATCCGTGGTGGTGCTGCAGCCGCTCCCGCCGACCTCGATGCCCAGCTCCTCGTCGCCGACCTCGACGTGTCCGGTGGGCACCTCGAGGACGCGTTCGATCGCCTGTTGACGCTCTTCCCGGAGCTCGATCAGACCGGGAAGGACACCGCCCGGACCCGACTGCTCGAGCTCTTCCAGGTTGCCGGTGTCACCGACCCGCGCGTGATGAAGGCCCGGGCGCGCCTCACCGGTCTGCTCTACTGACCCGTTCTTCCTCCGCTCCGGCGACGACGGCCCGCCTCCATCAGGAGGTGGGCCGTCGTCGTATCGCAGCGGATGGTCGGCCTGCTCAGCCGATGTGGCGCAGCCAGATCATCCCGAGCGGAGGCAGGGTGAGCTCGGCGGACGCAGGGCGTCCAGCCCACGGCGTGTCCGTCGCCTCGACCGCACCGTAGTTCCCGACCCCGGAACCGCCGTACTCGACAGCATCGGTGTTGAGGAGTTCCTCCCAGCGGCCGGCTTTCGGCAGGCCGACCCGGTAGGGACCGACCGGGGCACCCGAGAAGTTGACGAGCGCCGCGACGACGTTGCCGTCGTGATCCCATCGCAGGAACGACAGCACGCTGTTGCGGGAGTCGCCCCCGTCGAGCCATTCGAAGCCACCGGCCTCGTGGTCCCGGGCCCACAGGGCCGGGTGCTCCTTGTACACGGTGTTGAGGCGGGAGACGAGACCGAGCAGGGCACGATGGCTCGGTTGGTCGAGGATCCACCAGTCGAGTCCGCGCTCCTCGGACCATTCCGAGGGCTGACCGAACTCCTGGCCCATGAACAGCAGCTGCTTGCCAGGGTGCGCCCACATGAAGGCGAGGTAGGCGCGCATGTTCGCGAGCTGTTGCCAGTGGTCGCCGGGCATCTTCGCGAGGAGCGAGCCCTTACCGTGCACGACCTCGTCATGGCTGATCGGCAGCATGAAGTTCTCGCTGAAGGCGTACAGGAACGAGAACGTGATCTCACCGTGGTGGTGCGAACGGTAGAGCGGGTCGTGCTGGATGTACTGGAGCGAGTCGTGCATCCAGCCCATGTTCCATTTCAGGCCGAAGCCGAGGCCGCCTCCACTCGTCGGTGCCGTCACCCCGCCCCAGCTCGTGGACTCCTCGGCGATCATGGCGATGCCGGGGTTGCGCTTGTACGCCGTCGCGTTGGCCTCCTGAAGGAGACTGATGGCCTCGAGGTTCTCACGGCCACCGTGGATGTTCGGCAGCCACTCGCCCTCCTTGCGGGAGTAGTCGAGGTAGAGCATGGAAGCGACGGCGTCCACGCGCAGGCCGTCGACGTGGAACTCCTCGAGCCAGTAGAGCGCATTGGCGACGAGGAAGTTCTTCACCTGGGGCTGGCCGAAGTCGAACACCAGGGTTCCCCAGTCGAGCTGTTCGCCTCGCCGCGGGTCCGGGTGCTCGTAGAGCGCCTGGCCGTCGAAGTTCGCGAGTGCCCACTCGTCCTTCGGGAAGTGCCCGGGCACCCAGTCCATGAGGACGCCGATACCAGCGCCGTGCAGACGGTCGATCAGGTATTTGAGGTCGTCGCCCGTCCCGAACCGGCTCGTGGGCGCGTAGTACCCGGTGACCTGGTAGCCCCAGGAGCCGCCGAACGGGTGCTCGGCGAGCGGCATGAACTCGACGTGGGTGTACCCGAGTTCGAGGACGTAGTCGATGAGCTGGTCGGCGAGCTCGCGGTAGCCGAGCCCGGGGCGCCATGAGCCGACGTGCAGCTCGTAGACGCTCATGGGACCGTTATGGGGGTCGCCGGCCGCGCGTCGCGCGAGCCAGTCGCCGTCGGTCCAGGTGTACGAGCTGATGCCCGTCATGGAGGCCGTGGCGGGGGAGACCTCGGTGTGGCGTGCCATCGGGTCGGAGCGACGGACCCACTCGCCCGAAGGGGTGAGGATCTCGAAGCGGTACAGCTCCTCGGTGCCGAGGCCGGGGACGAACAGCTCCCAGACGCCCGTCGCGCCCATGTTGCGCATGGCGTGCGCCGCGCCGTCCCAGGAGTTGAAGTCACCGATCACCCGGACCGCCCTGGCATGCGGTGCCCAGACGGAGAACGCGGTGCCCGCGGTGGACGAGGTGACTCCCGGCAGCTCGGTGACGTGCGAACCGAGTGCCTCCCACAGCTGTTCGTGGCGGCCCTCGCCGATGAGGTGGAGGTCGAGCTCTCCGATGGACGGCGCGAACCGGTACGGCTCGTCGGCGGCCCAGGTCACCCCGTCGTCGTACCGGGCTTCGAGTGTGTAGTCGACGATTCCGTCGATGTGGAACCCTTGCCACACGCCGTTGCGGAGGTGGGCCAGCTCGACCCGGGCACCGCTCGTGAGGACCGCGGTCACCTGCTGGGCGAGGGGTCGACGAGCCCGCACGACGACGAGCGGGTCGCTCACGCCGTCGACCGTGACGAGATGCTGCCCGAGCACGGCGTGCGGGTCGTGGTAGCGACCTTCGGCCACCGCGTCGAGGATCCAGTCCTCGACAGCGGGCAGTGTGAGCTCGTGCGGCTGCGGAGGTTCGGGCTCGGGTCGGACGGCCGCTCGGCGTCCGGAACGCCTCGGCGGTGGAGTCTGCGACGACTGGGTCATGGGCGGGGCCTCACCTTCAGGATGTGCACCGGTTCGGTGAACGCATCGAGCTTCACGAAATTGCTGTCGGACCAGATCCACTCGGCACCGGTGACGAGATCGGTGACGTCGAGGCTGCCGCCCGGAGTGCCGCCGAAGACGGTCTGGTCGAGGTGGACCATCGTCTGGCGGACCGAATGAGGGTCGAGGTTCGCGACCACGATGATCGTGTCGTCTGCGGCCGTCCCGGTGAACTCGGCAGCGAGGTGCTTGCTGTAGACGAGGATCTGCTCGTCGTCGCTCCAGTGGAAGCGGATGTTGCGCAGCTGGCGGAGAGCCGGGTGCGCGCGTCGCGCCTCGTTGAGGAGGGTCAGGTAGGGCGCGAGCGAGGTGCCGGCGGCTTCGGCCTTCGCCCATTCGCGAGGGCGGTACTCGTACTTCTCGCTGTCGATGTTCTCCTCGGCGCCGGGCCGTGCGACGTTCTCGATGAGTTCGTACCCTGCATACACGCCCCAGGTCGGCGCCGCCGTCGCTGCGATCGCCGCCCGGACCTTGTAGGCGGCACGACCGCCGAACTGCAGGTACTCGGTGAGGATGTCCGGGGTGTTCACGAAGAGGTTCGGGCGCAGGAAGTCCGCGGTGTCGGTCGCGACGGACCCGAGGAACTCCTCGAGTTCCTCCTTGGTGTTCCGCCAGGTGAAGTAGCTGTAGCTCTGCTGGAACCCGACCTTCGCGAGCCCCTGCAGCAGGGCGGGGCGCGTGAACGCCTCGGCGAGGAACACGACGTCGGGGTCGGTCGCGTTGATCGTGCCGATGAGCCACTCCCAGAAGTCGAGCGGCTTCGTGTGCGGGTTGTCGACGCGGAAGATGCGCACGCCGAGCGACATCCAATGGCGCACGATGCGCAACACCTCGGTGCGGATGCCCTCAGGGTCGTTGTCGAAGTTGACCGGGTAGATGTCCTGGTACTTCTTCGGCGGGTTCTCGGCATACGCGATCGAGCCGTCGGGCAGCGTGGTGAACCACTCGGGGTGTTCGGCGACCCAGGGGTGGTCGGGCGAGGCCTGGAGGGCGAGGTCGAGAGCGATCTCGAGGCCCACTTTCTTCGCCTGCCCGACGAAGTACGTGAAGTCCCTCTCGGTGCCGAGGTCGGGGTGGATCGCGTCGTGCCCACCGGCTCGTCCACCGATCGCCCAGGGCGAGCCCGGGTCGTGCTCACCAGGGGTCAGGGTGTTGTTCGGCCCCTTGCGGAAGGCCTCACCGATCGGGTGGATCGGCGGCAGGTAGAGCACGTCGAAGCCCATCGCCGCGACCGCCGGGAGCCGCTTGGCCGCCGTGCGGAACGTCCCGGAGCTCCATGAACCGTCAGCTCGCCGCTTGGCGCCCTCGGAGCGGGGGAAGAACTCGTACCAGGATCCGACACCCGCTCGAGTGCGTTCGACCCGGATGGTGAGCGGTTCGCTGGAGCTGCTGAGACCGGCGAAGGGCTGTCGGCGGGCGATCGAGAGCACCTGCTCATCGTCGAGTACCGCGAATCTCGCGTCCGGTGCAGCGGTGGTGTCGCGGAGCAGGGCGGCGCGAGCGGTCAGCAGGCGGCGGTCCTTGAGCGGACGCTGCTTGTCGGTGGCGGATCGTTCGAACAGCTCGGCACCGATGGCGTACATCACCTCGACGTCGATGCCGGCCTCGATCTTCACGCGAGCGTTGTGCTCCCACGTCGCGAACTCGTCCGCGAACGCACGTACCTGGTAGGTCCAGGTGCCTTCGAGGCCGAGCTGGACCTCGACCTGGAAACGGTCGGTCCCGCGGGCGCCAGGCGCCATCCGGTGCACTCGGGTCGAACCGTCCGGAGCGGTCAGCACGAGCTCTGCGCCGATCAGGTCGTGGCCCTCGCGGAACGCCGTCGCTCCGAAAGGCACGACCTCGCCGTTGAAGGCCTTCGCCGGCCATCGACCGTCGTCGACGCGAGGCGTCGGATCGAGGATCGGGATCCGGCCGATCCGTGGCGTCACGGGGGAGAGGTTCTGGATCGCGCCGGACTGCGCGACGGCGGGGGACTGCGGTGCTGACTTCGGCATGGTGCGTTCCATCTCCTTCGGTGCCACTCGTCCGACCGTACCGCGAATCGAGCCACGATGACGGGGTGCGCGGGGTGTCGCGCATCATGCTAGAGAGAAGTCACGCACTGTTCGCCTCGAGCGGGCCTCGAGCGGGCCTCGCGCAGCCCGAGAGCAGCCTGCGCGGTGCTCTAGAGTGAGCGCGTGAAGGCTATCCGCAGGTTTACCGTCCGTGCGCTCATCCCCGAGTCCCTGACCGCGCTCGCCGCCCTGGCCGCCAACCTGCGCTGGTCGTGGCACGAACCGACGCAGCGGTTGTTCGACGAGATCGCGCCGGACATCTGGCGGGACACGGAACACGATCCGATCAGTGGTCTGGGCCTCGTGACACCGGAGCGTCTGGCCGAGCTCGCGGCCGATGCGGAGTTCGTCGCGCGCGCGGACGCACTGCATGCCGAGCTTCGTGACTACCTGGAGGGACCCCGTTGGTATCAGGGGCTCCCCGACCCGAAACCGCAGTCGATCGCGTACTTCTCTCCCGAGTTCGGGATCGCGGCCGCGCTCCCGCAGTACTCGGGTGGCCTCGGGATCCTCGCCGGCGACCACTTGAAGAGCGCCTCCGACCTCGGCGTACCGTTGGTCGGCGTCGGCCTGCTGTACCGCTCCGGGTACTTCGCGCAGGCCATCACTGGAGACGGCTGGCAGCAGGAGAGCTATCCCGTGCAGGACCCGGACGGTCTGCCGGTCACGGTCCTCCGTGAACCGGACGGAACCCCGGTGACCGTCACCCTGGCTCTGCCGGAGGACCGGACGCTCAACGCGCGGGTGTGGATCGCTGATGTCGGGCGAGTGCCACTGCTGCTCCTCGACACCGACATCCCCGAGAACGTCGCCGAACTCCGCACCGTGACCGACCGGCTGTACGGAGGCGGTGGCGAGCACCGCCTGCTGCAGGAGCTGCTGCTCGGGATCGGTGGCGTCCGTGCCATCAAACAGTGGAGCGAGCTCACCGACCACCCGTTGCCGCAGGTGTACCACTCGAACGAAGGGCACGCCGGGTTCCTCGGACTCGAACGGATCAGCGACCTCGTCGGCAACGGTCTCTCCTTCGACGAGGCACTCCAACTCGTGCGGGGCGGCACGGTGTTCACCACGCACACGCCCGTGCCCGCGGGCATCGACCGATTCGACCGTCAGGTCATCACGCGGTACTTCACCGGGGACCTGCTGCCGGGCGTGGCACCCGAGGAGGTGCTGTCGCTCGGTGACGAGACCGCCAACGGTGGCTCGCCCGACGTGTTCAACATGGCGATCATGGGGCTTCGGCTCGCGCAACGCGCCAACGGCGTGAGCAAGCTGCACGGCGCGGTGAGTCGCGCCATGTTCGGCGGACTGTGGCAGGGGTACGACGTCGCAGAGGTGCCGATCACATCCGTCACGAACGGTGTGCACGCGCCGAGCTGGACGGACCCTGCGCTGATCGGGTTCGCCGAGCAGCGGTGGGGGAGCGCCGACACGAGCCACGCCGACTGGGCTGACCCGTCGATCACCGACGGAGACCTCTGGGCGCTCAAACGCGGCATGCGTGAGCGACTCGTCACCGACGTTCGACGCCGGATCTCGGCGGGCTCACGCACCGAGAACCCGAACGCCGTCGTGCCCGCCTGGATCGATGACCTGCTCGACCCGGACGTCCTGACGATCGGCTTCGCCCGCCGGGTGCCGAGCTACAAGCGGCTCACGCTCATGCTGCGGGATCCGGAACGCCTGCGGGCGATCCTGCTCCACCCCGAGCGGCCCGTGCAGATCGTCGTCGCGGGCAAGTCGCATCCGGCGGACGACGACGGCAAACGGCTCATCCAGCAGCTCGTCCAGTTCTCGCAAGACCCGCAGCTCCGCTCGCGGATCGTGTTCCTGCCCGACTACGGCATCGGGATGGCGAAGACGCTGTACCCGGGCTGCGACGTGTGGCTGAACAACCCGCTTCGTCCGCTGGAGGCCTGCGGGACGTCGGGGATGAAGGCCGCCCTCAACGGGGCCCTCAACCTCTCGATCCTCGACGGCTGGTGGGATGAGTTCTCCGACGGGGAGAACGGTTGGGCGATCCCGACCGCGGACGGGGCGACGAACGATGACGAACGAGACGACCTCGAAGCGGCAGCCCTCTACGAGGTCATCGAGCACCAGCTCGCACCACGGTATTACGAACGCGACGCCGATCAGGTGCCGACCCGGTGGATGCACATGGTGAGACACACCATGTCCACGCTCTCCGAACCGCTGAGCGCCGACCGCATGGTGCGGGAGTACACGGAGCGCATGTACCTGCCCGCCGCGGCTATGGAGAGCCGTCTGAACTCCTCCGAGCAGCAGGGCGCCAGGGACCTCGCGGCCTACAAGCGCCGAGTGACTGACGCTTGGCCGCAGTTGGCCGTCGCCCACGTCGAGAGTGGCGGTGTCGACGAGGTGCCACAGGTCGGCGACGTGCTCCGTCTCCGCGCCTATGTGCAGCTCGGCAGCCTGACCCCCGACGACGTGACGGTCGAGGTCGTCTGCGGCGTCGCCGGTGTCGGTGGAGAACTGCACGACATCCGGACCCAGCCGCTCGACTGGCAGGAGTCATCCTCGACGAGCCGGCCTGAACACACGCTGGAGTTCGCCGGCACACTGCCGCTCGACCGGGCGGGCGGTTTCGGATACACGGTGCGCATCGTCCCGAAGCATGAGCTGCTGCTCAGCCCGGCGGAACTCGGTCTCGTGGCGCTCGCGACGCCGTAGGGCTGCGATTCACTCCGCGCGGGCGAGGAGCGCTCCAGCGAGCGCGGCCGTCGTCCACCGGATCCAGGCTTCGCGTCCGAGGCCGCGTTCCCGCCGGAGGAGCCACCAGCTCTCCGGACTCGTCGCCGCGAGCGCGAGATCGGCGGCCAACGACGTCGTGAGCTCGGGATGCAGTGCGCCGCGACTGTCGAGAGCGCGAGCGAACACAAGTTGCGCGTGGCGTCGCTGGGCGAGATTGTCGCGCCAGAGAGCGGCGATGGCCGGGTCAGTCGACGCGGCGCTTCGGACGACGTCGAGCAGTGCTCCGGATCGCTCGAGGACGGCCTCGGCGCCCCGCACCTGATGCTGGAGTTGTTCCAGCGCCGTCGGCGCCGAGATCGCCGAGACGACCCAACCGCGCTCGACGAACGGGGTATCGGCGTCGGCACCGGCTGTGGCCAGGTCCAGTGCCGCAGCGAGGATCTCCCGCTTGGAACCGAAGCCGTAATACACCGTCTGCTCGCCGACCCCGGCGGCGGCGGCGATGGAACTGATCGAGGCGCCGTTGTAGCCGTCTTCCTCGAATCGTCCGATTGCGGCTTCGACGACGGCTCGTCTCGTCCGTTCGCCACGGCTCCGGCGTCCGTCGATCCGAGGCGTCTGGTCAGCTGTCGACATGGTTCGAGCGTAGCTCAGTCGCAAAGTATCTGAAGTGTGACTACAAGTTGTAGTCTGGCTACTGATAGTCCTCATCGTGGGGTCCGGAAGGGAAGACCATGCACGCACTCGTCCTCGGAGCCAGCGGCGCCGTCGGCACCGTTATCGTCGAGACCCTGCGTTCGCGCGGAATCCGCACGATCGCGGCCGGACGACGGCCCGGAGCCGACCTCATCGTCGACCCGTCGGGCCCGTTCGACGTGGTGTCGGACGCCATCGCCACGGCTCATGCGAGCGTCGTCGTGAACGCCAGCGGCGTCGAGGCTCCGGCGCTCGTCCGCGCGTCGGCTCGCGCAGGAGCTGCGTTCGTCGAGATCAGTGCCACCGAGACCTACCTCGCGCGTGTGGCGGGTGGCCGCTTCGACGTCCCGGTTCTGCTCGGAGTCGGTCTGGCGCCGGGGCTCACCAACCTACTGGCCGAGGATGTCGCCAGCCGTTCCGAACCGTCGATGCCGATCGACATCGGGATCGTCCTCGGAGCAGGTGACGCGCACGGTGCAGCGGCCGCAGCGTGGACCTCTGGTCTTCTCGGTCGGAGGTTCCCCGACCCGGGCACCGGACGACCCGTGCGCAACTTCACCGAGGCCCGAACATTCAGGTTGCCTGATGGCCGTCACCGACGACTGCTGCGTGCCGACTTCGCCGACCAGCACACCCTGACCCGGACGCTCGGCAGGACAGTCCGCACATCGTTTGCGACGGACGACCGCTCCAGTACGGCGCTCCTCGCCATCCTGACGAGGATCCCTGGCGCCCGGCGGCTGCCCACCGGCATCCATCTGCCGGGTGGAGACCGCTGGACCGTCCTCGCCGAGGCGGCGGACGGCGCGCTGTCATGGGCGACAGGGCGTGGTCAGTCCCGTGCGACGGGGGTCATCGCCGCGCTCGCGGCGGTCGGCAGCGCCGCGCTTCCTGCGGGCGTGCATCAGCTGAACGCCGCGGTCTCCCTCGACCGCGTGCGGGAACTCGACGGATTCCAGGTGTCGGCGCGGCAACACCCCTGATCGAAGACCGGCTGCCGAACGGTTTCAGCGTCCGATCGGGGCGACCGCGGCGTGGACCGCGTCACGCAAGCCCTCGGGCGCGAGCTCGAGGTCGAGTCCCCGCCTGCCGCCCGAGACGAACACCGTGGGGTGGGCGAGGGCGCTGTCGTCGAGGACCGTTCGGAGTCGCGTCCGTTGCCCGATCGGACTGATCCCGCCGACGACGTACCCGGTCTTGCGTTCGGCGAGCCCAGGGTCCGCCATCGTCGCGCGCTTGCCACCGACCGCCGCAGCCAGGGACTTCAGGTCGAGTTGACCGGACACCGGGACGATGCCGACGACGAGAGCCCCGTCGACCTCGGCGAGGAGCGTCTTGAACACCCGTGTCGGCTCGACACCGAGCGCCGCAGCGGCTTCCAAGCCGAAGCTGGGGGTCGCCGGATCATGCTCGTAGGTGTGGAGGGTGAACGGCACACCGAGCTTCGTGAGTGCGACCGTCGCTGGTGTCCCGCCGCTGTCCGCCTTGCGTGCCATCGTCACACCGCTCGGAAGAGCTGCATCGACGTGGCGGACACCGCCACACGTTGTCCGGGTGAGAAGGACTCCTCGTCCTCCGCCGGCACGTCGTCCGCCGAGTTCCACACGCGTCGGTAGGCCGTCACCCCGTCGTGCTCCGGCAGCGTCACCTCCGTCGGGCGTTCCACACCGTGCACGATGAGCAGGATGCGGTTGAGCTCCTCGAGTTCCGGGGTGCTCGTCGAGAAGAACTGCAGCGTCCGGTTGCGGGGGCTCGTCCAGTCGTCAGTGCTCATCGTCTCGCCCGAGGCGTCGAACCAGTCCATGACACTCGCGCTCGGGACATCCGTGCCGGCCGCGGCGAAGTGCTTCGGCCGAAGCGCCGGGTTCGTGCGCCGGAGTTCGAGCAGTCGGCGCGAGTGGGCGAGCAGCTGCTCCTGCCACGGCTCCCTGGACCACCCCACCCAGGTGAGCTCGGAGTCATGGCAGTAGGCGTTGTTGTTCCCGCGCTGGCTCCGACCGAACTCGTCACCAGCGGTCATCATCGGGACGCCCGACGACAGCAGCAGGGTTCCGAGCAGGTTGCGCATCGCCTTCCGTCGGGCCGCGAGAATCCCCGGGTCGTCCGTCGGCCCCTCAGCGCCGTGGTTGAAGGAGCGATTGTTGTCGGTGCCGTCCCGGTTCGCCTCGCCGTTGCCGACGTTGTGCTTCACGTCGTAGGACACCAGGTCGGCGAGGGTGAAGCCGTCGTGTGCGGTGATGAAGTTCACCGAGGCGAGCGGTCCGCGCTCCGCCGAGAACGTGTTGCTCGATCCCGCCAACCTGGTGGCGAACCCGCCGATCCCGACCGGGGCGTCGGCACGCCGCGCATAGTCGATGTCGGACAGCCAGAAGTTCCTGACGCGGTCGCGGTAGCGGTCGTTCCACTCGTGCCAGCCGTCGGGGAAGTTGCCCGTCTGCCACCCGCCCATGCCCACGTCCCACGGCTCGGCGATCATCTTCACGCCCGCGAGCGCCGGGTCGTCGAGGATCGCATGCAGGAGCGGGTGGTCGCGGGTGTACTCGACATCGGCGTTCCGCCCGAGCGTCGCGGCGAGGTCGAATCGGAACCCGTCGATCTGGACCTCTTGCGCCCAGTACCGCAGCGAGTCGATCACGAGTCGCTGAGGGACCGGGTGACCGAAGTTGACGGTGTTGCCGCAGCCGGTGACGTCGATGTAGGCGCCGGTGTCGTCCTGACGGTAGTAGCTCGCATTGTCGATGCCACGGAAGCTGGTGCGGGGGCCGCCTGGGCCCTCCTCTGCCGTGTGGTTGTAGACCACGTCGAGGATGACCTCGATGCCCGCCTCATGGAGGAGCTTGACCATGCCCTTGAACTCACGGAGGACCGCATCGGCGCCGGACGCCTGCGCCCGCTTCGTCGCGTACGGCGCGTGCGGGCTGAAGAAGTTGAGCGTGTTGTAGCCCCAGTAGTTGACGAGCCCCTGCTTGATGAGCCGCTGCTCCGAGGTGAACGCGTGCACCGGCAGCAGCTCGACGCTCGTCACGCCGAGGTCGTGCAGGTGCGCGATCATCGCCGGATGGGCGAGCCCCGCATAGGTTCCCCGCAGCTCCTCGGGCACGTCCGGGTGCAGCTTGCTCAAACCCTTCACGTGCGCCTCGTACACGACCGTGCGGTCGAGTGGGATCTGCGGCTTCCCCACACCGCCCCAATCGAAGGCGTCGTCCACGACGACGGAACGCCACTGCTCGGCCGCCACCCGGGCGAGTCCACGCGCATACGGGTCGAGCAGCAGGGTCTGTGGATTGAAGACGTTGTTCGGGGTGACGGGACCAGCGGCGCGCACCGCGTACCGACGCCCACGGATCAGACTCCGGGAGCGCCCGCTCCACACGCCGTGCTCATCACGGGTCATGTCGACGGACCGGGTGATCCAGTTCGGATCCTTGTCGTCGAAGATCACGAGCTCGACGGCGTCGGCGTGCTCCGACCACACCCGGAGTTCGCCGCCGTTCGGGCCGAGACGCACGCCGAGATCGTGCAGGGGGTCACCAGCGTTCATGCGTTCTACAGTAGTGAGTGGATGAGTCCGCGATGTTTCGCGGAGACGGAGACGACGGAGGCGGTGAACGGCATGGTGGTGTACCTCGACCACGCGGCGACCACGCCCGTCCGACCGGAGGTGATCGCCGCCTACGCCGAGGCCATGGCGACCGTCGGCAACCCGGCCTCAATCCACGGCCCTGGCCAGCAGGCTCGTCGCCTGCTCGAAGAGGCTCGCGAAACGGTCGCGGCGACGCTCGGCTGCGACCCGATCGAACTCGTCTTCACGTCCGGCGGCACGGAGTCGATCAACCTCGCCGTCAAGGGGCTCTACTGGCAGCGCCAGGCCCGCACGAGCCGTCCCGTCGTCCTCGCGCCCCACGGGGAGCACCACGCCACCCTCGACACCATCGAATGGCTCGAGCGCCACGAAGGAGCTCTCGCCTCGTGGACCCCGCTCGACGACCTCGGACGCGTCGACCTCGATGCCGCGACCGCGCAGTTCACCGAGCACGCCGACCGCATCGCCGTCGCCACCGCGCTCTGGGCGAACAACGAGGTCGGCACCGTCCAACCCGCAACGGAACTCGCGGCGCTCGCCGCATCGGCAGGTGTGCCGTTCCACCTGGATGCGGTCTCCGCGTACGGGCATCTGCCGATCGACCTCACCACCCTCCGGGCCGGGTCGGGCGCGTCGGGGCCGAGCGGACTCGTCGCGCTGAGCGTCTCCGCGCACAAGATCGGGGGTCCGGTGGGTATCGGGGCGCTCGTGGTGAGCCGGTCGGCGGTCGTCGAGCCCCTCCAGCACGGTGGCGGACAGCAACGCGGCCTCCGTTCCGGGACGCAGGACGTCGCGGCCGCCGTCGGTTTCGCCGTCGCTGCACGACTCATGGAGGCGGAACGCGCCGCCGAGCAGGAGCGTCTCGGCGAGCTGCGCGACCGCCTGATCACCGGCGTGCTGTCCGCCGTGCCCGAGGCGCAGCTGAGTGGCGATCCCGTCCACCGGCTCGCCTCGAACGCCCATTTCGTGTTCCCGGGCACGCAGGGAGACTCGATGCTCTTCCTGCTCGACCTCGCCGGCGTCGCCGTGTCGACGGGATCCGCCTGCCAGGCAGGGGTGCCGGAACCGTCCCACGTCCTGCTCGCCATGGGCCGCAGCGAGGGCGAGGCGAAGGCTGCGCTGCGCATCACGCTCGGCCGCACGACGACCGCGGACGACGTCGATGCATTCCTCCGAGCGCTGCCACGCGCACACGCCCAGGCGAGCCGAGCCGGATCTGCGGATCGGGACACCGCGCTCGGCGCGCGTCCGTGACGTCGTTTCGACGCCGGTTCGCCGGACGGGGTGATCGGCCGCCGAGTGGCGCGTAGACTTGCCCGGTGAAAGTTCTGGCAGCGATGAGTGGTGGAGTCGACTCCGCCGTGGCAGCGGCGCGCGCCGTGGACGCCGGACACGAGGTCGTCGGGGTGCACCTGGCGCTCAGCCGGATGCCCGGAACCCTGCGCACCGGTAGCCGAGGGTGCTGCACGATCGAGGACTCGATGGACGCCCAGCGTGCGGCGAACCTCATCGGTATCCCGTACTACGTGTGGGACTTCTCCGAGCGGTTCAAGCTCGACGTCGTCGACGACTTCATCGCCGAGTACCGCGCGGGCCGCACGCCCAACCCGTGCATGCGCTGCAACGAGAAGATCAAGTTCGCCGCCCTGCTCGAGAAAGCCATCGACCTCGGGTTCGACGCCGTGGTCACCGGCCACTACGCGACCATCGTGACGACGCCGGAGGGCGACCGCGAGTTGCACCGGGCGAGTGCCTGGGCCAAGGACCAGTCCTACGTGCTCGGCGTGCTCACGACCGAGCAGCTCGCGCATTCGATGTTCCCGCTCGGTGCGACCCCGTCGAAGGCCGAGGTGCGTGCCGAGGCGGCCGAACGCGGTTTCACGGTTGCCAATAAGCCGGACAGCCACGACATCTGCTTCATCCCCGACGGCGACACCAAGGGCTGGCTGGGGGAGCGCGTCGGCACCGAGACGGGTCAGGTGTTGGACCGGGACGGCGCCGTCGTCGGTTCGCACGAGGGCGCGCACGCGTTCACCGTCGGACAGCGGAAGGGGCTGCACCTCGGGGTCCCAGCGCCCGACGGCCGCCCGCGCTTCGTGCTCGAGGTGCGACCGAAGGACAACACCGTCGTCGTCGGGCCCAAGGAGGCGCTCGCGATCGGCGAGATCGCCGGCTCCCGGTTCACCTGGGCTGGACGCGCACCGGAGGTCGGCCCCGAGCCGATCGCGTGCGACGTGCAGATCCGTGCGCATGCCGATCCCGTTCCGGCCGCTCTGACGCTCGTCGACGGCGAGCTCGTCGTCCACCCCGAGACCCCCCTCGACGGAGTCGCCCCCGGGCAGACCGCGGTGCTCTACAGCGGCACACGCGTGCTCGGGCAGTTCACGATCGATCGTACGGTGAGTGCGGTGCCCGTCGGCGCCGAGATCCCGGCCTGAGTCGCAGCAGACGGAGAACGCCCCACGAGCCTCGCTCGTGGGGCGTTCTCAACGTCGTCCGGATCAGGCGGTGGCGCGCTTCTTCGGCTTCTTCACGAACAGCGTCTCCGCCTCCTCCAGGGTGAGGCCGTTCGTCTCCGGGATCTTGGTCAGCACGAACACGAAGGAGAGCAGCGCGAAGAGCGCGTACATGCCGTACGTGACGGGCAGCGAGAACGCCGCGAGGGCCGGGAAGCTCACGGTGATGAGGAAGTTCGCGATCCACTGTGCCATGGCGGCGACCCCGAGGGCCTTCGCCCGCAGACGGTTCGGGAAGATCTCGCCGAGCAGCACCCACACGAGCGGGCCCCACGATGCGCCGAACGCGACGACGAAGACGTTGGCGGCGATGAGCGCGATCGTGCCCCAGGGCTGCGGCAGGGCGACATCGCCGGCTGCGTTCGTCGTCGACTGGGTGAACGCGATCGCCATCGTCCCGAGAGACACGGCCATACCGATCGAGCCGGTGAGCAGGATGGGACGACGTCCGACGCGGTCGACGAGGAGGATCGCGACGATCGTCACGGCGACGTTCGTGACCGAGGTGATGACGGAGATGAGCAGCGAGTTCGACTCGTCGAAGCCCACCGCCTTCCACAGCGTCGTCGAGTAGTAGAAGATCACGTTGATGCCGACGAACTGCTGGAAGATCGACAGGATGATGCCGATCCAGACGATGGGGAGCAGGCCGAACCGGCCGCCCCACAGGGACGCCTTCTTCTGTTCCTTGTCATCCTTCACCGCCTGCTCGGCGAGTTTCACGGCACGGTCGACCTCGGCCTGGGGCCACACGGTCGCGAAGATCCGGCGGGCCTCGTCGGCTTTGCCCTGACGGACGAGGAAGCGTGGCGACTCCGGCAGCTTCAGGGCGAGGAGACCGTAGACGACTGCGGGGACGGCGCACGCGATGAACATCCAGCGCCATGCTTCCACTCCGAACCACAGGGGGTTCGAGGCGCCGCCGGCAGCGCCGGCCAGGATCGAGTCGGACAGGAGGGCGGCGAAGATACCCAGGGTGATCGCGAGCTGCTGCAGCGAGGCGAGGCGTCCTCGGATCGCGCTGGGGGCGATCTCGGCGATGTACGCCGGTGCGACGACCGAGGCGATACCGATACCGAGGCCACCGACGACGCGCCAGATCACGAGGTCCCAGGGGGAGAAGGCGAACCCTGCGCCGAACGACGACACGAAGAAGAGACCAGCGCCCAGCAGCATGGTGAAGATGCGCCCGCGACTGTCAGCGATGCGTCCGGCGAGATACGCGCCGAGAGCACAGCCGAGGAGGGCCGAGGCGACCGCGAAGCCGATGAGTGCGTCGCTCAGGGCGAAGTGCTCCTGCATCGCATCGACCGCGCCGTTGACGACCGAGGAGTCGAATCCGAACAGGAACCCGCCGACCGCTGCTGCGATCGAGATGCCGACGACCCTGGCCGTCAACTGCTTGCTCGTGGGGGCGGTCGCCGTTCCCGGGCTGCTGGACTGGGACATCACTTCTCCGATTCCGCGCAGAACACTCCTGCGGCACTGCGCCACCCTACTCCCCGTGCGAGGGGTGTCGGACCCCGTTGCGCGGATCTGGGAATGCGTGCCGACAGTCGACTCCCTGCGCGTGTCGGAGGGCACTCGTAGACTGTCGTCGTGACAGACGGCACCCAACAGACGCTCCAGCAGGCTTCCGCCGAGGCAGAGGAACTCACCTCCCGGATCCTGGAACTCCGCGACGCATACTACGAGCGCGACGAGGTCGTCGCATCGGACGCCGAGTACGACGCGATGATCCACCGCCTCGAAGAACTCGAGCGGCTCTTCCCCGAGCTGCAGAGCCAGGACAGCCCGACGCAGACCGTGGGCGGCCGCGCCGAGACGACGCTCTTCGCACCGGTGACCCACCTCGAGCGGATGCTCAGCCTCGACAACGTCTTCTCGGTCGAGGAGTTCCTCGCCTGGGCTGCCAAGGTCGAGCGAGACGCAGGCAGGTCCGTGCAGTATCTGTGCGAGCTGAAGATCGACGGGCTCGCGATCAACCTGCGCTACGAGCGCGGCCGCCTCGTGAGCGCCGCCACCCGGGGCGACGGGGTCGTCGGTGAGGACGTCACCGAGAACGTGCGCTTCATCCGGTCCATCCCCGACCGCCTGACGAGTGAGGACCCGGAGGTCGTCTTCCCCGAGGTCGTCGAGGTCCGTGGCGAGATCTTCTTCCCGGTCGAGTCGTTCCGCGAACTCAACGCCAAGCAGGCCGCCGCCGGCGAGCGCGTCTTCGCGAACCCTCGGAACGCTGCGAGCGGGTCGTTGCGTCAGAAGGCGGAGAGCAAGAACCCGGCGCAGCTCGCACTCATGCACGACCGCTTGGAACGGCTCCAGATGCTCGTGCACGGCATCGGCGCGTGGGAGCGCCCACCCGTCGCCCGCCAGTCGCAGGTGTACGAGCTCTTGAACAGCTGGGGCCTCCCCACGTCGACGCACTACCAGGTCCATGACGAGGCCACCGGCGCGGCCGAGTTCATCGAGTACTTCGGTGCGCACCGCGACAGCGTCGAGCACGAGATCGACGGCGTCGTCGTCAAGGTCGACGATCTGGCCCTGCACGGCGAACTCGGCGCGACGAGCCGTGCACCGCGCTGGGCGATCGCGTACAAGTACCCGCCCGAGCAGGTCAACACCAAGCTCCTCGACATCGTGGTGAGCGTGGGGCGCACGGGGCGTGCGACGCCGTTCGCCGTGATGGAGAAGGTGTTGGTCGCCGGCAGCGAGGTCCGGCAGGCCACGCTCCACAACCAGGACGTCGTCAAGGCGAAGGGAGTGCTCATCGGCGACACCGTCGTCCTCCGGAAGGCCGGTGATGTCATCCCAGAGGTCCTCGGGCCGGTTGTGGAGCTCAGAGACGGTTCTGAGCGGGAGTTCGTGATGCCGACGGACTGCCCCGAGTGCGGCACGCCGCTTGCTCCTGCGAAGGAGGGCGACATCGACCTCCGATGCCCGAATGCGAAGAGCTGCCCGGCTCAGGTGCGCGGCCGCGTCGAGCACATCGGCTCCCGCGGTGCCCTCGACGTGGAGGCGCTCGGCGAGGTCGCGGCTGCCGCACTCACCCAGCCGCTCGAGCCCGCAGAGCCTCCGCTCGTCACTGAAGCCGGTCTGTTCTCCCTGACGATGGCCGACCTCTTCCCGGTCACCGTCGTCGTCCGCGACTCCGAGACCGGGCTGCCGAAACTCACCGACGACGGTTCCGAGAAGACCGTGACGCCGTTCCGTCGCCGACGAGCGAAGAAGGACGGTCCGTTCGATCCTGCGGCGGCGGAGTTCAGCGGCGACGAGTTCACCGTCCCGTCGAAGAACGCCGTCGAGCTGCTCGCGAACCTCGAGGCGGCGAAGACGAAACCACTCGCGCGTCTGCTGGTCTCGCTCAACATCCGGCATGTCGGGCCGGTGGCGGCTCGCTCACTCGCGGAGTACTTCGGCTCCCTCGACGCGATCCGCGGGGCGAGTCGCGATGAGCTGGCCGAGGTCGACGGCGTCGGCGGGATCATCGCAGACGCTCTGCTCGCGTGGTTCGAGATCGACTGGCACCGCGACATCGTCGACGAGTGGACCGCGGCCGGCGTGCAGTGGACGACACCGGGCCACCCTGGTCCCGGGGCAGCGGTCGCCGCTGGCGGAGTGCTGTCCGGACTCACGGTCGTCGCGACGGGGTCACTCGAGGGCTATACGCGTGAGGGCGCGCAAGAGGCCATCATCCAGGCAGGCGGCAAGTCGGGATCGAGCGTCTCGAAGAAGACCGACTTCGTGGCCGCGGGCCCGGGCGCCGGGTCCAAGCTCACGAAGGCCGAAGCTCTCGGCGTCCGCATCATCGACGCGGCGCAGTTCGCGATCCTGGTCACCGAAGGGCCGGAGGCGCTCGGCGAAGCGACGTCCGACGACTCGGGAACGGCCCAATAGCGCCGGCTCAGCCCTCGTCGGCCGCGAGGAGTGAGTCGCGCACCTGGCGGCGGAGCACCTTCCCGATGAGCGACTTCGGCAGCTCGTCGACGACGACGATCCGCCGCGGCACCTTGTACGGGGTGAGGATCCCCCTGGCCCACGCGCGCAGCGCCTCCGGGTCGACCGTCTCGCCGGGTGCAGCGATGACGGCCGCGACGACCTGCTCGCCCGAGTGCGCATCGGGTAGCCCCACGACCGCGGCGTCTGCAATGGAGGCGTGCCCGCGGAGTACCTGCTCGACCTCGCTCGGAGCGACGTTGAAGCCGCCGGTGATGATCAGCTCCTTGATCCGATCGACGACCGTCATGAAGCCCTCGTCGTCGATCGACACGATGTCGCCGGTGCGGAACCAGCCGCCGGGCAGCAGCACTGCCGCGGTCTCCTCAGGCTTGTTGTAGTAGCCCTGGAACACCTGGGGGCCGCGGACGAGCAGTTCGCCCGACTCGCCCGCCGGTCGGTCGACGGCGGGGTCTTCGGGGTCGACGACGCGCACCTCGGTGCTCGGGAGCGGGAGACCGATCGTGCCGGGCTTCCGGTTGGCCGCGACCGGGTTCGCCGAGATGACGGGGGAGCACTCCGAGAGGCCGTAGCCCTCCACGAGGAATCCACCGGATGCCGCTTCGAACGGCACGACGAGGTCGTGCGGCAGCGGCATCGCCCCGGAGATCGCGATCTCCGTGCCTGCGAGTGAGATCCCGCGTTCGATCGCTGCCGCGAGGAGACGGTCGGCGATCGGCGGCACGGCGGGCAGGAACGTCGGTGGGCGCTTGCGCATGACCTTCAGCACCAGGTCCGGGTCGAACTTGGGGAAGAGCACGAGCCGTGCGCCCATGCTCATCGCGAAGGTGAGACAGAGTGTGAGGCCGTAGGCATGGAACATCGGCAGCACGGCGTACACGACCGCCGCGCCACGCGTGACCGTCGGGACCCATGCCCTCGACTGCGCGGCATTGGCGAGCAGGTTCCTGTGAGTGAGGGCCGCGCCCTTCGGTGCGCCAGTGGTGCCGCTCGTGTACTGGATGAGCGCAAGGGAGTCCGTCGCGGGCTTCGGGTGGGACGCTGGCAATGAGCCCGAGTCCAACAGCTGCTCCCAGCGGACGGTCCCACTGACCGGGCCGGTGAGTTGGGCGCGCGATGCCCGAGCCTTCGGGATGGGCAGCCGGAGGGCGGCACGCATCGTGAACGGCATCGCGCGCGTGACGTCGATGGTCACGAGCGAGTGCACGGCCAGATCGGCCGGGAAGTCCTGCAGGTGGGGCGCGACCTTGTCCCAGACGATCGCGAACTTCGCGCGGTGGTCCTCGAACTGGTGGCGCAGCTCCTGCGGCGTGTAGAGCGGATTGTGCTCGATGACGACGGCACCGAGACGGAGCACGGCGTAGAACGCGACGATGTGCTGCGGGCAGTTCGGCAGCATGAGCGCGACCGGATCACCGGAGCGGACGCCGAGGGCACGGAGTCCGGCTGCTGCCCGCGAGACGAGCGCGTCGAGGTCTGCGTAGCTGGTGGTCGCGCCGAAGAACTCGAGAGCCACCGCGTCCGGATAGCTGGCGGCGGACGCCTCGACGAGGTCGCCCAGACAACCGGTCTGCTCGGGGATGTCGTCGGGGACGTCGGCGGCGTAACTCGCCAGCCACGGACGTTCGTGCGGTGGACGGGGACGGCTGCCGGAGTCGTTCTGAGTCACGCTCCCACTGTAGGGGCGCACCGGCGCAGGATGAGTACGCCGCTGGCGAATAGACTGGAGCGACCGCCACCGCTACACGTACGGGAGACGCATGTCGGAAATCACCACCGAGCAGGTCGCGCATCTCGCGAACCTGGCTCGTATCGCCCTGAGCCAGGACGAGATCGCCCACCTCACCACTGAACTCGACTCGATCGTCGACAACATCGCGAAGGTGCAGCAGGTCGCAACGCCTGACGTCCCTGCGACGAGTCACCCGATCCCGCTGGAGAACGTGTACCGCGACGACGTCGTCGGCAACACGCTGACCCTCGAGCAGGCGCTGCAGAACGCGCCGGAGTCGGCCGACGGCCGTTTCAAGGTCTCCGCGATCCTGGGGGAGGAGCAGTGAGCGAACTGATCGGTCTCACCGCTGCTGAACTGTCCAGCAAGCTGCGGTCCGGCGAGGTCTCGAGTGTCGAGGCCACCCAGGCGCACCTCGACCGCATTGCGCAGGTCGACGGAGACGTCCACGCCTTCCTCCATGTCTCCGACCATGCCCTCGACGTCGCAGCCGACATCGACGCCCGTCGTGCCGCCGGTGAGACGCTCGGCGAGCTCGCCGGTGTCCCGCTCGCCATCAAGGACGTCCTCGTCACGACGGACATGCCGTCGACCTCGGGCAGCAAGATCCTCGAGGGCTACCTGTCGCCGTTCGACGCGACCGTCGTCGCCCGATCACGTGCCGCGGGCCTCGTCCCGCTCGGCAAGACCAACATGGACGAGTTCGCGATGGGTTCGAGCACGGAGCACTCCGCGTACGGCCCCACCCACAACCCGTGGGACCTCGACCGCATCCCCGGCGGTTCGGGGGGAGGCTCCGCTGCTGCCGTCGCCGCGTTCGAAGCACCGATCGCGCTCGGCAGCGACACCGGTGGTTCCATCCGTCAGCCCGCGCACGTGACGGGCACGGTCGGCGTGAAGCCCACCTACGGCGCAGTCAGTCGGTACGGCGCGATCGCGCTCGCCTCCTCGCTCGACCAGGTCGGTCCGGTCAGCCGGACCGTGCTCGACTCCGGGCTGCTGCACGACGTCATCGCCGGCCATGACGCCTTCGACTCCACCTCGCTCCGCGACGTCTGGCCGTCCATGGCCGAGGCCGCCCGCGAGGGCGCCCGTGGCGATGTCCTCCGCGGCCTGCGCGTCGGCGTGGTCAAGGAGCTGAACGGCGAGGGCTTCCAGTCCGGTGTCCGCAGCCGCTTCCAGGAGGCGCTCTCCGTCCTCGAGGCGAACGGTGCGGAGATCGTCGAGGTCTCGGCTCCGAACTTCGAGTACGCCGTCGCCGCCTACTACCTCATCCTGCCCGCCGAGGCGTCGAGCAACCTCGCGAAGTTCGACTCCGTCCGCTTCGGCCTGCGAGTCACGCCTGAGGGCGGTGGCACGGTCGAGCAGGTCATGTCTGCGACCCGTGAGGCCGGCTTCGGTCCCGAGGTCAAGCGCCGCATCATCCTGGGCACCTACGCGCTCAGCGCCGGCTACTACGACGCCTACTACGGCAGCGCGCAGAAGGTCCGCACACTCATTCAGCGGGACTTCGCCGCAGCGTTCGACCAGGTCGACGTCCTCGTCAGCCCGAGCGCCCCCACGACGGCGTTCAAGCTGGGCGAACGCATCGACGACCCGCTGGCGATGTACCTCAACGACGTCACCACCATCCCGGCGAACCTCGCCGGTGTCCCCGGGATCAGCGTGCCGATCGGCCTCGCCCCGGAGGACGGTCTGCCCGTCGGCATCCAGTTCATGGCGCCAGCACGAGAGGACGCGCGACTCTACCGGGTCGGCGCGGCACTCGAGGCGCTCCTCGAATCGACATGGGGGCACACCCTCATCTCGCAGGCACCCGCTCTCGGAGGTCGGTAACCATGGCCAAGGACAAGCTCCTCTCCTATGAAGAGGCCCTCGAACTGTACGAGCCGGTGCTCGGGTTCGAGGTCCACGTGGAACTCAACACCAAGACCAAGATGTTCTCCTCAGCGCCGAACGGTTTCGGCGACGCCCCGAACACGAACATCTCGCCGGTGTGTCTCGGACTCCCGGGTTCGCTCCCGGTCGTCAACGAGCAGGCCGTGCGGTACTCGATCAGCCTCGGCCTCGCGCTCGGCTGTTCGATCGCGCCGTCGAGCCGTTTCGCCCGGAAGAACTACTTCTACCCGGACCTCGCGAAGAACTACCAGATCTCCCAGTTCGACGAACCGATCGCCTTCGAGGGCTCGGTCGACGTCGAGCTCGCCGACGGCACCATCGTCACGGTGCCGATCGAGCGCGCGCACATGGAGGAGGACGCCGGCAAGCTCACGCACATCGGTGGATCCACCGGTCGTATCCAGGGTGCGGAGTACTCGCTCGTCGACTACAACCGCGCCGGCGTGCCCCTCGTCGAGATCGTCACGAAGCCGATCTACGGCACCGAGCACCGTGCTCCCGAGATCGCGAAGGCCTATGTCTCCGCGATCCGCGACATCGTCGTGGCCCTCGGCATCTCGGACGCCAAGATGGAGCGGGGCAACCTCCGCTGCGACGCGAACATCTCGCTCCGACCACGCGGCCAGGAGAAGCTCGGCACCCGCACTGAGACCAAGAACGTCAACTCGCTCCGCTCGGTGGAGCGTGCGGTCCGGTACGAGATCCAGCGTCAGGCGGCGATCCTCAAGGCCGGCGGTTCGATCACTCAGGAGACCCGGCACTGGCACGAGGACACCGGCGCGACCTCGGCCGGTCGGCCGAAGAGCGACGCCGACGACTACCGGTACTTCCCGGAGCCGGACCTGCTCCCCGTGGTCCCGTCGCCCGAGCTGATCGAGGAGCTGCGTGCAGCGCTCCCTGAGCAGCCCGCGGTGCGTCGACGTCGACTGAAGGCCGAGTGGGGCTTCACCGACCTGGAGTTCCAGGACGTCCTGAACGGAGGGCTCCTCACCGAGCTCACCGAGACGGTCGCTGCCGGTGCGTCTCCTGCCGCCGCCCGGAAGTGGTGGACCGGCGAGATCTCCCGGATCGCGAACCAGCGCGAGGTGGAGGCGACGACCCTGGTCTCGCCGGAGCACGTCGCGGCTTTGGCCGCGCTCGTGGACGACGGCACGCTCAACGACAAGCTGGCGCGCCAGGTCCTCGAGGGCGTCATCGACGGCGAAGGCACTCCGCAGGAGGTCATCGATGCTCGTGGACTGGCGCTCGTCTCCGACGACGGCCCGCTCATCGCGGCGATCGACGAGGCCCTTGCCGCACAGCCCGACGTGCTCGAGAAGATCCGGGACGGCAAGGTGCAGGCTGCCGGCGCCGTCATCGGTGCGGTCATGAAGGCGATGCGTGGACAGGCTGACGCAGCGCGCGTGCGCGAGCTCGTGCTGGAGCGTGCGGCACAGTAGTACAGAACCGACCTCCGGGCCCGGCGCTGCAGTCCTCGACTGCGGTGACGGGCCCGTGCCGTTCTGCGCCACGAGCCCCTGGATTCTGCGCCGGTGCGGGCATACACTTCGGCCATGCTCGTCGAGGGCACCATACGCTGGCAGGTCACGGAAGACGCTCCGCTCGTCCTGATGCTGGCGCTCGCCTTCCGACGGATGGCCGGGCTCGGCGAACAGTGCGTGCGGCAGCTGCCGCCAGTCTGCCCCGACCTTGGGCCGACGGATGTGTCGGGCATCGACCTCGCGCTGCTCGCGACGCAATTCGACGGGTGGTGGGCAGGAATCGCGCGACGTGACACCAGACCGTTCGTCGCCGAGGTGCACCCACCGCATTTCGAGGCGTTCGACCGCGCGCTCGAACTACAGGAGTTCGCCTATCGGGCCTATGACGAAGCCCACCACTGGGCGGTGCTTCGCGTGCAGGAGTACGAGCGGGCGCTCGCCGCGCGCGCACCGAGTCGACTGACCGACGTGTACGAGCTCATCCGGGAGCGGCAGTTCGAGCTCCGGCGCCAGTCGAGCTCGTTCCGGCTCGACCTCGAGGTCCTCCCGATCAGCGAGCGGGGTGCGTGGGTGGTCGCTCCGGACACGATCGTCGTCAGCGAGTCACTCCGCGACGATCATGACGCATTCCGCGAATGGCTGCGCCCACTCATCCACGGGCTGGTGTGACCGCCTGCGGGGGACGCAGGGACGGCGCGAGCAGGACCACGGCGACGATCGATCCCAGCGCGCCGGCGGCGGCGAGCCCGGCGTTGAGATGGTGGGAGATCTCGGTGAACGGCATGGCGAAGGCGCAGAGGACGGCGATCCAGATGGCCCCGGCGGGCGGGCGTCGATCTGGCGCGAGGAACAGTCGTCGTGGATGCTCGAAACGACCGACTGCCGCGCCGATCCCGGCCAGGAGCACGGCGACGACGAGCAGGAGCAGCGGGCGGGTCCACCACCATGCCGCACTCATCGGCTCCGCGAAGGGGATGCCGAGCACGAGCTGCGCGCCGGCCACGAGGATGATGAGCGGCAGATGCCAGAGGTACACCGTCATGAGCCTGGAACCGATGAGGAACACGACGGCGCGGGGGATCCGCGCCCGCATGATCGCCGTGAGGAGCGGGTGGAGCAGCACCAGGAGGGCGAGCTGGCCGACTCCGAGGACGACGAGGGGGAGCGTCGGCGGGTTGAGGTTTCCGAGCATGCTCGTCGAGTAGGGCAGCCAGGAGGTGAGCGGAACCAGGGCGCCGTACGAGAGCAGCGCGATCAGGACGAGTACTGGCCGCGGGACGTTTCGTAGCCGGCCGTCCGCGAGGAGGAACCCGAACTGCTGGAGCAATGGCCACACGAAGAGCAGGTTGAACAGGCCGATCCCTTCGAGCCCGGTCAGATACCTGATGGTGTCGACGACGACGACGCCACCCAAGAGGATCAGGCACGTGACGGTCGGTCGACGCTCGTGCCACCGGGCGAGGAACGGCGCGACCGCCTGACACACCAGGTAGGCGGCGAGGAACCACAGTGGAGAGCCCACGCCGGCGGCGACAGCGTCGACGATTCCGCTGTCGAGCCCGAGCCGGCCCGCGACCCCCAGGGCGATCGCGAGGAAGAACAGCACCGGGATGGTGGGGAGCGCGAGACGGAAGGTGCGCGAGCGGAGGAAGTCCGCCACGCCGCCGCCGCGGCGGACGGTGCTCCGCCAGCCGGTGATCGTCGCGAAGCCGCCGACGATGAAGAACAGCGGCATGATCTGGCCGAACCATGTGGCGTGGTCGAACCAGGGCTGCTGCTCGAGGGCGCGGGAGATGCCGATCGTGCCGTCGGCCTCGACGGCGACGGCGACCATGAGCAGGTGGATGACGACGACGGCGGCCACGCACGCCACCCGGACCAGGTCGAGCGCGAGATCGCGCCCGGAGAGGTCGATCGGCGTCTTCGTTCCGGTCGTGGGTGAGCTGCTCATCGTCGGCCAGCCTAGCGTCGTCGCGCGGGTCACCCGCGGGCTTGTGGAGAACGTGTCGGAGGCTCCTGCGACAATGGGGTCATGAGTCGGCAGGACGGAGCATCACGCCGGGTGTCGGCCGACGACGCCGACGACAGCGCGACGCCGATCCTGCACGTCGACATGGACGCGTTCTTCGTCTCCGTCGAGCTCCTCGAGCGGCCTGAGCTCCGCGGCCTGCCGATCATCGTGGGTCACCAGGAGGGTCGATCGGTCGTCACGTCCGCGAGTTATGAGGCGCGGCGCTACGGGGTCCGAGCGGCCATGCCGGTCTCTCAGGCCATGCGCCTGTGCCCGAGCGCTGTCGTCCTGCCGCCGCACCACGACCGCTATCGCGAGTACTCGGACCGCGTCATGGAGGTCTTCGAGTCGGTGACGCCGTTGGTGGAGCCGCTCAGCATCGATGAGGCGTTCCTCGACGTCTCGGGCGCGGTGCGCCTGCTCGGTCGGCCGCGTACGATCGCCGCGCTCGTCAAACGTCGCGTGTTCGAAGCCACCAGCCTCCCGTGTTCGGTGGGGGTCGCCTCGACCAAGTACGTCGCGAAACTCGCCTCCGGCATGTCAAAGCCCGACGGGCTTCTCGTCGTGCCGGCCCACGAGACTCTCGACTTCCTCCACCCGCTGCCGGTCGGTGCCCTCTGGGGTGTGGGCGGGCGCACGGAGGAGCAGCTCACGAATCGCGGTATCCGGACGATCGGCCAGCTCGCCGCGACGCCGCTGGCGGCGATTCAACGCGCGGTCGGCGAGGCCTCCGGCCGTCGGCTCCTCGAACTCGCGAACGGTGTCGACCCCCGTGGGATCGAGCTCACGCGTCGGGAGAAGAGCATCAGCCACGAGATGACCTTCGCCGTCGACGTGGCCGATGCGACAGTGGTCAAGCGCGAAATCCTGAACCTCGCGGGTCTCGTCGCGATCAGGCTGCGCAAGGGCGGGTTCGCTGGCCGGACCATCGCCATCCGTGTCCGGTACGCGGACTTCTCCACCGTCACCCGCTCGCGGACCCTCGGCGAGGCGACGAACGTGGGGCGACGGGTCTACGACGAGGCCGCCTCACTGTTCGACGAGCTCGATCGCAACGGGCGACTCGTCCGTCTCATCGGCGTCAAAGTCGACCAGCTCGTCGACGCCGACACCGCTGGCGCAGCACTCTGGGATCCTGATGAGGAGTGGCGGGAGGCCGAACAGACGATCGACCGTGTCGCGAGCCGGTTCGGTGATCTGGCCATCGCCCCCGCCTCGTTGCTCGGTACACCCCGGCGTCGCGGACTCGGCAGCCGCGGTGACTCCCAGGCAGCTGGGAGCCCTGATCAACCCCTTGGACCACCGGACCCACAGCGGTAGCGTGGTCGCATGACGAATCTCGTGGAGAAGCTGGCCGAACAGGCGAAGGGGCTCGGCGTCGCCGCAGCCTATGGGGAGCAGCAGGATGTCGACGGCACGAAGCTCGTGCCCGTCGCACTGACGTACTACGGCTTCGGTGGGGGTTCCGAGGGCGACGGAGACGACGCCCCGAGCGGCGGTGGCGGGGGCGGCGTGTCCATTCCCGTCGGGGCATACGTGAAGACGAGCGACGGCCTTCGATTCGACCCCAACCTCATTTCGCTCATCGCCGTCGCCATCCCGTTCATCTGGGTCAGCGGCAAGGCGCTCGCAGGCATCATCAAGGCGCTCAAGAAGTAGTCGGCGTCGGACGAGACCCCTGACGCGCGAGGCTGACGCGCAGGGGTTAGACTCGTGCCATCACGGGAGTCCGGTGAACCGGGCTGAGAGGAAGGTATTCACCTTCGACCGTCGAACCTGATCTGGATCATGCCAGCGCAGGGAGACCATTTCTCGCTATCCCGTGCTCTTTTCCGTCTACAGGAAGGGCACGTATCGTGTCAGCATCGACCGCATCTCCGTCCATCGAACGCGCAGTGGCGCGAACCCTCCGCTGGAGGGTGGTCGACATCGTCGTGGTCGCCGTCCTCGGCGTCGCGACGGGCCTGATCTTCTGGGCCTGGAACACCCTCGGCTCACTCTGGTATGCCGGCGCGAGTGCCGTCACCCCCGGTTTCGGCGGCATCGCCGTCGGCATCTGGCTGATCGGTGGCGTGCTCGGTGGGCTCATCATCCGGAAGCCCGGTGCCGCGCTCCTCGTCGAGACCATCGGCGCGATCGTGTCCGCGCTCATCGGCAACGTGTGGGGTATCGGAACCGTGTACTCGGGACTCGCGCAGGGGCTCGGAGCCGAACTGATCTTCGCGCTGTTCGCCTACAAGCGCTTCGGGCTCGTCCCGGCCATCCTCGCGGGCGCCGGCGCTGGTGCCGGCGCGTGGCTCCTCGAGCTCTTCATCTCGGGCAACCTCGAGAAGGGCGTCGAGTTCAACGCGATCTACCTCGGTTCCCTGCTCGTGTCCGGTGCGATCCTCGCCGGCGTCGTCGGCTGGGCCCTGGTGAAGGCGCTCGCTTCCACTGGAGCACTCAGCCGGTTCGCGTCCGGACGGGACTCGCGGCGCGAGGTCTGACCGTGACGACGAACAGGTCGGCGCAGCCTGCCAGGGTCCTCGTCGAGGACTGGGGTTGGCGGCACGCCGGCCGGAAGGCCTGGGCTGTCAGCGACCTCGACCTCGTCATCGAGCCAGGGGAGCGAGTGCTGCTCCTCGGCGCCTCCGGCGCTGGCAAGTCGACGTTCATCCACGCGCTTGCCGGAGTGCTCGGAGGGGCGGACGAGGGAGAGACCCGCGGATCCCTGCTCGTCGACGGGGTCGTTCCTGAGCGAGCTCGTGGTCGGATCGGCCTCGTGCTGCAGGACCCTGACTCCCAGGTCATCCTGTCGAAGGTGGGGGACGACGTCGCCTTCGGCTGCGAGAATCTCGGTGTGCCCCGCGACGAGATCTGGCGGCGGGTGCACACGGCACTCGATGCCGTCGGTCTCGACCTCCCGCTGCATCATCCGACCTCGGCGCTGTCGGGCGGCCAGAAGCAGCGTCTCGCCCTCGCCGGGGTACTCGCGATGCAGCCCTCGCTCGTCTTGCTCGACGAGCCGACGGCCAACCTCGACCCCGAAGGGATCGTCGAAGTGAGGAAGGCGGTCGAGCGCCTCGTGCAGCAGGGATCGTCCACGCTCGTCGTCATCGAGCACCGAGTCGAGGTCTGGCGAGACCTGATGACCCGCGTCATCGTGCTCGATGCGGCCGGCGGGGTGCTCGCAGACGGCACGCCCGACCAGGTGCTCGACGACGTGGGGGAGCGGCTCGCCGCTGCTGGTGTGTGGGTGCCGGGCGTGCCGCTCGAGCTGCCTGGGCGCCGTGCCCCGGCGGTGCGGGAGTCGATCCTGACGACGGACGACCTGTCGATCGGGCGCCATCGCGCCGACCCGGTGCAGACCGGGCTCGAGCTGACCGTCCCGGCCGGAGCGGCGACGGTCGTCGTCGGACCGAACGGTGCAGGGAAGTCGACGCTGGCGCTCACGCTTGCGGGTCTTCTCCCGGAACTCGCGGGGACGGTGGCGGCGTCACCGACGCTCGCTGGTTCCCTGGGCCCACGCCCGCTGCGATGGAAGTCGACGCAGCTGCTCACCCGTATCGGAACCGTGTTCCAGGATCCCGAGCATCAGTTCGTCGCGTCGACCGTGCGGGCGGAGCTCGCCGTCGCGCTGCAAGCGCTTCGATGGTCCCGCCTGCAGATCGACGAGCGGGTCGAGGAGATCCTCGATGCGCTCGGTCTGGCCGCTCTGGCAGAGGCGAATCCGTTCAGCCTGTCTGGCGGTCAGAAACGTCGCCTGTCGGTCGCGACGGTCCTCACCGCGCGGCCCGCGGTGATGGTGCTCGACGAGCCGACCTTCGGCCAGGACCGCCGGACCTGGCTCTCACTCGTCGGGCTGCTGCAGTCCGAGCTGGAGCGCGGGGCGACGATCGTGTCGGTCACCCACGACGCCGGCGTCATCGAGCATCTCGGTGACCACCGGATCGAGCTCGCGGTACCGGCACGGGAGGTGCGGGCAGCATGACGACCTTCGCCCCGCCCTCCGTCGAGCAGAGCGCGCCGCCAGCGGCACCGCTCGACCGGGTGAACCCCGTGACGAAGGTCGTCGCGGTCCTCATCCTGTCGATCCCGCTCCTGCTGACGATCGACTGGGTGAGCGCGAGTGTCGCCGTGCTGCTCGAGGCCGCGCTGTTCCCGCTCGCAGGACTCCGCCTCGTCGCCTTCCTCAAACGCGCCGCGCCGGTGCTGATCTTCGCCCCGATCGGCGGTGTCAGCATGCTCCTGTATGCGAAGCCCGGCGGTGCCGAGTACTGGTCGCTCGGCTTCATGCAGGTCACCGACAACTCGATCCAGCTTGCCGTGGCCGTGACGATCCGTGTGCTGGCGCTCGGTCTGCCGACGATCCTGCTGTTCGCGCGCGTGGATCCGACGGATCTGGCAGACGGCCTCTCGCAGATCGCGAAGCTCCCGTCGAGGTTCGTGCTCGGGATCCTCGCGGGCGCGCGCATGCTGGGCTTGTTCATCGAGGACTGGCGCAGCATGGCGCTCGCTCGCCGTGCGAGAGGGCTCGGCGATCGTGGCGTGCTGCGACGGTTCGCCTCGATGGCGTTCGTGCTGCTCGTGTTCGCGATCCGCCGTGGCAGCAAGCTGGCGACGGCGATGGAGGCGCGTGGGTTCGGTTCGCCGATCACGCGGACCTGGGCGAGGCCCTCCCGATTGGGGTGGATCGACGCGGTGGCACTCGCCGCTACGATCGCGATCATGGGCATCGCACTGACCGCAGCCGTCGTCGCCGGCACGTTCCGATTCGTGGGCCAATGACCGTCGCGCCACCCGTGTTGCTCATCGACGGGCGCTCGGGTACGGGGAAGACCACGCTGGCGTCGCGGGTCGCCTCTTCGTTGGTCGCCAGCACCGTCATCCACATGGACGACCTGTATCCGGGGTGGGACGGCCTCGACGAAGGTGCGCGGCTGCTCGTCGAGTGGATCCTGCAGCCGTTCGTGGAGCGTCGGACAGGGGAGTGGCGACGTTGGGATTGGGACCGTTCCGCGCGTGCCGAAGGGCATGTCGTGCCGTGCGATCGACCGATCATCGTCGAGGGCTGCGGGGCGTCGTCGATCGCCTCGCGGTTCCGAGCGGACCACGCGCTGTGGATGGAGGCACCGGAACCCCTCCGCGAGGAACGGCTCCTGGGTCGGGGTGACGGGGTCGACTGGCTGCCGGGCTGGACGGTGCAGGAGGACGCGTTCCTCGCCCGTGAGCAGCCGAGGCTCGGCGCGGACCTCATCGTCGACGCGACGGCGCCGGTGGACGATGTCGCGGAGACTGTGCTCGCCTCGCTCGAGCACGGAGCCGACTCCGGTCACTGGCTGCCGTGGCTGTCGTGAAGGGTCGGCGAGGCGGCTGGTGCGTCGGGTGGTGGGTTGGTGTGCCCCCGGCAGGATTCGAACCTGCGACCAAGGGATGTGAAGGGTCCGCGTGGTGGGTTGGTGGTGCCCCCGGCAGGATTCGAACCTGCGACCAAGAGATGTGAAGGGTCCGCGAGACGGCTGGTGCGTCGGGAGGTGGTTGTGGTGCCCCCGGCAGGATTCGAACCTGCGACCAAGAGATTAGAAGGCTCCTGCTCTATCCCCTGAGCTACGGAGGCGGGCGTCGTCCAGGATACCGTAGCCGCGTCAGGCGCCGACGCCGACGAGCCCGAGGATGCCGAACACGAGCGAGACCGCTGCGAGCACGAGGGCGATCGTGATGAGGATCACGTGCACCCGCAGGAACGTTGTGGCCTTGCCCTGTTCGTCGCGTGCGCGAGGGTCGGCGATGATGCGCTTGAGGAAGCGCGGCCAGACGACGACGTTGTAGATGCCGTTGATGAGCAGGAGGACGGAGACTGCGGTGATCACCTCAGCAGTCTAGGGAATCGGGTGGGTCGGCGGTGCTGGGTAGACTCGGGGCATGAGCGCAGCTGGGGACCGTCTGGTCTGGATCGATTGTGAAATGACCGGACTCGAACTGGAGGTGGACGAACTCGTCGAGATCGCCGTCGTCGTCACCGACTTCGACCTCAACATCCTCGACCCCGGGTTCTCCGTGGTCATCAAGCCGGACCAGTCGGCGCTCGACAACATGGGCGAGTTCGTCACGAACATGCACACGACGTCGGGGCTCCTCGAGGAGATCCCGAACGGCATCAGTGTCGCGGACGCCGAGTTCCAGGTCATCGAGTACATCCAGCGCTTCGTCCCCGACGAGTCGAAGGCGCCACTCGCCGGGAACACGATCGGAACCGACCGTGCGTTCCTCGCACGGTACATGCCGCGCCTCGACGCACATCTGCACTATCGCAACGTCGACGTCTCCTCCATCAAGGAACTGGCTCGTCGGTGGTATCCGCGCGTGTACTTCAATGCGCCGTCCAAGCACGGTGGTCACCGCGCCCTTGCAGACATCCTCGAGTCCATCCGTGAGCTCGCTTACTACCGCGGGGCGGTGTTCGTCGGCCTTCCCGGCCCCACCTCGGACGACGCCAAACAGGTTTCAGAGGCTGTCGTGTCACGGTACGCCCCAAACATGTAATAGACTCATCCAGTCGCTTGTGATGCGGGTTCCGCAGAACAGGTCACATGGTGGGTATAGCTCAGTTGGCAGAGCGCCTGGTTGTGGTCCAGGAGGTCGCGGGTTCAAGCCCCGTTACTCACCCCAAGTCGTACAGAAGCCGGAGAAACCCTCCGGCTTCTGTCGTATCCGCAGTCGTTTCGGCAACGTCGTGATCCGGAGGAAGCCCATGCTCGATCTCGACGCCGAGGCGTTCGAAGAACTGGTCGTCGGTGAACTCGACCTCCTCCCGGACGAGATGGTCGACGGACTCGACAACGTCGTGTTCGTGGTCGAGGACCGCCCTGAGAACGGCAGCCTCGACACCCTCGGGCTGTACGACGGCACCGCCCTGACCGAGCGAGACCGGTATGGATTCGGGGAGATGCCGGACCGCATCATCGTGTATCGCGAGCCGCACCTCGCAGCGTGCGACACACTCGATGACCTGAAGGACGAGATCCACACGACACTGGTGCATGAGATCGGCCATTTCTACGGCATCGACGACGAGCGCCTGCACGAGCTCGGCTGGGCCTGAGCCGGTCAACGGGTGCACTGATGAACGAGGAGACAGCCATGACCGATCCGTCGTCGACGCCGATCAGCAAGATCGCCGTCGCCGGCGGGAGTGGCACGGTCGGCCGACATGTCGTCGACGTCGCACGCGCGGCAGGGTTCGATGCGATCGTGCTGTCTCGCTCGTCGGGTGTCGATCTCACGACGGGAGTCGGACTCCAGGCCGCGCTCGATGGCGTGGATGTCGTCATCGACGTCACCTCGGTCCAGACCCAGTCGGCGGAGCGGTCTCGGGCGTTCTTCAGCGCCGTCACGACGCGGCTCCACCGTGCGGAACAGGGCTCCGGTGTCGGGCACCACGTGGCCCTCGGCATCGTGGGGAGCACTGACGCCCCCTTCGGTTACTACGCCGGGAAGGCGGAGCAGGAGTCCCTGGTCGAGGGTGGCACGGTGCCGTGGACCATCCTCAGGGCGACCCAGTTCCATGAGTTCGCGCAGCAGATGTACCGGCAGATCGCGGTCGGCCCGATCAGCCTCGTGCCGAGGATGTTCTCACAGCCGGTCGCTGCCCGGGAGGTCGCCGAGCGGCTCGTCGAGCTCGCGCAGGCCGGACCAGCCGGAAGGGTCCCCGATCTCGCCGGCCCGGAGCGCTTGCGCATGCGGGACATGGTGCGGAGCTATGCGGCCGCGGTCGGTGGCCGAGGTGCCGTCGTCGAGGTCCCGCTCCCCGGCGGCTTCGGACGGGCGCTCCGGGACGGCACCATCCTTGCCGGCGACGACGCCGATCACGGTGTGCAGTCGTATGCGGAGTGGGTCGCGGCGATTCGCCGCTGACGACGGCGAACCGATCACCGGTCGCGTCGCCGGTGTTACCAGCGTGTTGCGATCGGTCCGTCACGCTGAGGAGTGCGATCTGAACGAGTAGCCTTGGTCCATGCGCGAGACCCAGGCCCGCATCATCGCGGAACTCCACGTCAGTCCATCGATCGACCCGGCGGAGGAGATCCGCTCGCGGATCGACTTCCTGAAGTCGTACCTCCGAGCGACCCACACGAAGGGCTTCGTGCTCGGGATCAGCGGCGGCCAGGATTCGTCGCTCGCCGGTCGCCTGTGCCAGCTCGCTGCCGAGGAAGTCCGTGCCGACGGCGGCGAAGCGACGTTCGTGGCGGTGCGCCTGCCGTACGCCGTACAGCACGACGAGGACGACGCACAGTTGGCGCTCTCGTTCATCACCCCCGACGAGTCGGTCGTCTTCAACATCCAACGCGCTGTCGACGGTTTCGAAGCCGAGTACGCCGACGCGACCGGTGCGCCGCTCAGCGACTTCGTCAAAGGCAACGCGAAGGCTCGCGCCCGGATGGTCGCGCAATACGCGATCGCCGGACAGCAGGGTCTCCTCGTCGTCGGGACCGATCACGCCGCAGAGGCGGTGACCGGCTTCTTCACGAAGTTCGGCGACGGCGGCGCGGACGTCCTCCCGCTCAGCGGGCTGACGAAGCGCCAGGGACGTGCGCTCCTGGAGGCCCTCGACGCCCCGGAACGCCTGTACCTGAAGGCCCCGACCGCGGACCTGCTGGACGGCAACCCGGGTCAGACGGACGAGGCCAACCTCGGATTGAGCTACACCCAGATCGACGACTTCCTGGAGGGCAAGGACGTCGAAGCATCGGTCGCCGAGGCGATTGAGGCGCGATATCTCGCGACCGAGCACAAGCGACAGGTGCCGGTGAGCAAGTTCGACACCTGGTGGCAGTAGTCGCGAACCGGTAAAGACAGAACGGCGGCCCGATCGTGAGACCGGGCCGCCGTTCTTCGCTGTCGGCTCAGCTGACCGCCGACTGCTTCCGTTCTGCTTCGAGCAGCGCCACATCGTCGATGATCCGCTGGGTGGTGCTGGTGTTGATCGTCCCGCCCGTGGACCTGGTGATGTCGCCTGGCTGCGCTGCTGCACCGGACGGCGCGGCCGGCGTCACGGCGGCGTATTGCTCGTGATGCTGTTTGGCCACCCATGACTCCTGCTCAGCGATCAGGGCGCGTTCGGAGCCTGCTGACTCCTCGCGCCAGCGGCGCAGGTCGCCGTCGAAGACCTTTCGGGCCCGCGAGGGCTTCCGTGTCCACTCGATGAGGCGGTCGCGGAACTCCTCGACCACAGGGTCGAGTTCGTAGCCGAACGTCGCCGAGTTTCGCTTCATCTCGTGCAACTGGTGGTTGGCCCAGTCGGCTGCGAGTGACGCGCCCTTGATCGGGCTGAGTCGGACGAGCGTGTCCGCCTGCGCGACGGCCCGGTCGCTGAGGACCTGTTCTTGTGGGGTGAGGGAGTTCCAAACGCTCGCCTCGGTGGCGGCATCGATGAGCGCGACGATCGCAGCGTTCTTCTGCTCTCGATCACGCTGGTCCACGATGCCTCGCAGCGCACGACGGCTGGCGCCGGCGGCGACGAGGGAGGACACCACGACGGCCACGATGAAGATGGCCGCAGCGAACAGCACCGGGCGTGCCTCTGACGAGGTCAGCCACTCTACGAAATCATTCCACCACTGCATGCGCCGCAGACTACCCCTCGTTCGGGCGTGAACACGGGCGACGCTCCGCGCTCCGGAGGATCGCGCGGGGTGTGGTGAGCATCAGTTGCGGAACGCGTCGATCGCGACCGCGAGGTCGGAGAACCTGCCGAGCGGGGCGTAGCTGAGCGCGGCGGGACGGAACCGGCTCGCACGGTACTCGGCGCGGCCGTCGACACCGATGGCCTCGATGTTGCCCAGGACGCGGCCGTCGGGTGACGTCACGCGCCAGTAGCCGGGGCGGATGCTCAGAGCGTTGGGCATGGGATTCCTCTGCTGTCGTGGTGCGTGCGCGGCTGCGGATGCCTGCCGATGCATGTGACGGTACGCGCGACCACTGACATCACTGCTCTCGCATGTTCGTCGACCGCGCTCCACAGGTCGAACCTCGCGGCCGGTCGTCGACGATGCGCCTTCGCAGCCGTCTCTGGCGATGCGCTGCCGCGAAGCTGGTGGAACCCGGGGCGGCGAACGGCACGGACCCGCCCCGGGCCCACCGGCCAGCAAAGACACCGCACCATGGAGGAGACACCGTGAACGACCAGATCACCGTCCGAGGACACGTCGCGACCGAACCGAGACACCATCGCACTGCGGCCGGGGTCGACATCACGAGCTTCAGATTGGCTTCGCAGCAGCGGCGATACGATCCGAAACGGCAGGAGTGGACGCCGCTCGACACCAACTGGTACACGGTCAGCGCGTTCCGCTCACTCGCGACCGCCGCCGCTTCGTCGCTCGTGAAGGGCCAACGGGTCCTCGTGCTCGGGCGGGTGCGCATTCGTGACTGGCAGCAGGATGAACGTCGTGGCACCTCCGTCGACATCGAGGCCGATTGCATCGGCGGTGACATCGGATGGCAGCCGAAACCCGGCGCCCCCGCCGCGGAGGCGACGACGAGCTCCTCGCTCTCGTCGTCGGTTCCGGCTGCGACGGTGGGCGGCGATTCCGGCTGGGCGACCGCACCGCCGTCGGACACGCCGTTCTGACGTGCCGCGTAGACTGCTCGACGTGCAGAAGAGCCTCGAAGATCGCCCCGCAGTCGCATCGTCGATCCGCAGTCGCCCGTCGGTCCTCGCACTCCGCGCCGCTTTCGGCCTGGGCATCCTCGGTCTCGCTCTGACCGCATGCACGGCCCCGACGCCGACGCCGACGCCGACCGCGACGCCAACGGCTTCGCCGAGCGCGACCGCGAAGACTCCCGCTGCGCCGGCGCTCTTGCCAGAGGGCACCGCTGCGGAGAACCTGCCCTACTTCGACGCCGTGAACGCTGCGACCCTTGCAGCGAATCCCGCTGCCGGAGGGCAGGCGATCATCGACGGACTCGTCGCAGCGGGCTTCCCCAAGCCGGAGATGGAGGTGTCGTTCGACACCACGAGCATCGGCGATCCGGCAGACTCCATCCAGTTCGCGATCCGCTGGCAGGGCTCCTGCATCCTCGGGCAGAACGGTCCGGCCACGGGCTACCACTCAGAGGTCGTTTCGATGCTGGACACTGGTCGCTGCCTCGTCGGCGCGACTCGTCCCATCGACTGGTAGTCGCGTCCACTCGTCTCCGCGCCGCGGGAGCTCGTGAGCTCTCAGGCCTGGGTGCAGCACAAACGCCAGGCGCGCCCGTAGACTGGACGGCGACATGGCTGAATACATTTACTCGATGGTCCGCGCCCGCAAGGCGGTCGGCGACAAGCTCATCCTCGACGACGTGACGATGGCGTTCCTGCCCGGAGCGAAGATCGGCGTCGTCGGCCCGAACGGTGCCGGTAAGTCCACGATCCTGAAGATCATGGCAGGGCTCGACACGCCCTCCAACGGCGAGGCGAAGCTCACGCCGGGCTTCAGCGTCGGCATCCTCATGCAGGAGCCCGAACTCGACGAGACGAAGACCGTGCTCGAGAACGTCCAGGAGGGCGTCGGCGAGATCAAGGGCAAGATCGACCGCTTCAACGAGATCTCCCTCGCGATGGCCGAGCCCGACGCCGACTTCGACGCCCTGCTCGCCGAGATGGGTGTGCTGCAGGAGGCGATCGACGCCGCGGACGCCTGGGACCTCGACTCCCAGCTCGAGCAGGCGATGGACGCACTGCGCTGCCCTCCGTCGGATGCGACCGTCGCCCACCTCTCCGGTGGTGAGAAGCGTCGAGTCGCGCTCTGCAAGCTGCTCCTGCAGAAGCCCGACCTGCTCCTCCTCGACGAGCCCACCAACCACCTCGACGCCGAAAGCGTCCTGTGGCTCGAGCAGCACCTCGCGCAGTACGCGGGTGCCGTCCTCGCCGTCACCCACGACCGCTACTTCCTCGACCACGTCGCCCAGTGGATCTGCGAGGTCGACCGCGGCCGCCTGTACCCCTACGAGGGCAACTACTCGACCTACCTCGAGAAGAAGGGCGAGCGCCTCAACGTCCAGGGCAAGAAGGACGCGAAGCTCGCCAAGCGTCTCGCGAGCGAACTCGAGTGGGTCCGCAGTAACGCGAAGGGTCGTCAGGCCAAGTCCAAGGCGCGTCTCGCACGCTACGAGGAGATGGCGACGGAGGCCGAGCGCACCAGGAAGCTCGACTTCGAAGAGATCCAGATTCCCGCCGGTCCGCGCCTCGGCTCGACGGTGCTCGAGGCGAAGAAGCTCGAGAAGGGCTTCGACGGTCGAGTGCTGATCAACGATCTCTCGTTCAGCCTCCCGAGGAACGGCATCGTCGGCATCATCGGTCCGAACGGTGTGGGTAAGACCACGCTGTTCAAGACGATCGTCGGCATGGAGCCACTCGACGCCGGTGAGCTCAAGGTCGGCGAGACCGTGAAGCTCTCCTACGTCGACCAGTCGCGTGGCGGTATCGACCCGAACAAGACGCTCTGGGAGGTCGTTTCGGAAGGACTCGACTACATCCAGGTGGGCAACCAGGAGATCCCGTCCCGTGCGTACGTGTCGACGTTCGGCTTCAAGGGTCCCGACCAGCAGAAGAAGGCCGGCGTGCTGTCCGGTGGTGAGCGCAACCGTCTGAACCTCGCGCTGACACTCAAGCAGGGCGGAAACCTCCTCCTGCTCGACGAGCCGACCAACGACCTCGACGTCGAGACGCTCTCGAGCCTCGAGAACGCGCTCCTCGAGTTCCCCGGTTGCGCCGTGGTCATCACCCACGACCGGTGGTTCCTCGACCGCATCGCGACGCACATCCTCGCCTACGAAGGCACTGAGGAGAACCCGTCGAACTGGCACTGGTTCGAGGGCAACTTCGAGTCGTACGAAGAGGACAAGATCAAGCGGCTCGGCGCCGATGCGGCAAAGCCGCACCGCTCTGCGTACCGCAAGCTCACCCGCGACTAGTAGTCGCCTCGACGGCCCACCGGCAACAGCCGGTGGGCCGTCGGCCGTTCACCACCCGGACGATCGTCCGAAGCCGGAAGGACCGCAGATGACCAGGCTCCATGTCCCCATCCCGTTGCGCTGGGGTGACCTCGATGCGTTCAACCACGTCAACAACGCCGCCATGCTCAAGCTGCTCGAGGAGGCGCGCGTCCGTGTGTTCTGGATTCCGACGATCGACTCCGAGGAGGTGCCGTCGACAGCGGTGATCGACGCCAGCCTCGAGGCGGACACCCTGACGCTCGTCGCCCACCAGGAGATCGAGTACCTCGCGCCGATCCCGTACCAGCGCGATCCGCTCGACGTGCAACTGTGGATGGGCAAGATCGGCGGCGCCAGCCTCCAGGTCGCCTACGAGGTGTACTCGCCCGTCGGTGCTACGGCGCAGACCCTCTACGCTCGAGCCTCCACGACGGTGGTCATGGTGGACTCGACGACCCTCAGACCGCGCCGGATCTCCGATGTCGAGCGCGCGGCATGGGAACCGTACCTCGAGGAACCGATCGTCTTCACGCGTCGGTAGCCGGCACCCGCACCATGCCTTCCTGGGCCACGCTCGCGACCAGGACCCCTTCGCGCGTGTAGATGCGCCCGAGCGAGAGTCCGCGGCCACCGGTGGCGCTGGGGGAGTCCTGCAGGTACAGCAGCCACTCGTCGACGCGGGCCGGACGGTGCCACCACATCGCGTGGTCGAGACTCGCGATCTTGATGCCCGGGGTCGCCCACGGCACGCCGTGACGCCGGAGCACGGGCTCGAGGATCGTGTAGTCGCTCGCGTACGCGAGGGCCGCGCGGTGGAGCGACGGGTCGTCCGGGAGCGCTCCGATGGTCTTCAACCAGACCGCCTGCTGCGCGGTGCGTTCGCCCTCGACCCGCAGGTACACGGGCGACGAGATGTGCCGCAGGTCGAACGGTCGGCCCGTGCCCCAGGCCTGCGCCGCAGGGTGGTCGATGCCGCTCAGGAGCTCGGCGGCGGAGGGGAGTGTCTCCGGGTCCGGCAGTCCGTCGGGCATGTCGATCTGGTGCTCCGGGCCGGCGTCTTGGCTTTGGAACGAGGCGATCATCGACAGGATGGGAACACCGTCCTGATAGGCCTGGGTGCGGCGCGTGGCGAAGGACCGCCCGTCGTGGATGCGATCGACCGCGAACGTGATGGGCTTGTCGACGTCGCCTGGGCGGAGGAAGTACCCGTGCATGGAGTGGATGACCCGTTCGGCATCGACCGTGCGGGTCGCCGCGACGACCGACTGCGCGAGCACCTGCCCTCCGAACACCCGACCGTGTGGCATCCATTGCGACGGCCCGGTGAAGATGTCCTCATCGGTGCGGACGCCCGGTGCGCTGAGGTCGAGAGCGGCAAGGAGGGATTCGATCGGTTCCTTCACGCGAACACGCCTTTCATCCGAGGTCGGGCAGGACGGGGTTCGACCTGGTGCCACGGCCTGAGTCTATCCATCCGGACGTGGCGTAGATTGAGTGGAGATGTCCACCACCTTGCAGCTCACCGATCGTGCCTCACTCAGCGACCTCCGCACCTTCCTCGCCCGCGCGGCCCGACTCGACGACTCGGGTGTCAGGCTGTTCGCCACCGGTGACGTCCTCGCCGTATCGGCGCCGGTCCTGCACCCTCAGGGCCTCCTCGACCGCAGCCCAACGATCATCGGCATGCGCACCTTCGCGCTCGTGGGTTCGGCCACCGCCGACGTTCTGGCGACGCCGCGCGAGATGATCGACCGGATCGTGCGGATCCTCGGCACCGAGTCGCCGGGGTTGGACGAGACTTCAGCCGGGCCGGTGAGCCTCGAACTCCCGGTGTCGTCGCGGACCGCCCCGTGGGTTGGCCAGGCGCCGCCGCGAGGTGGGTGGGCGCGCAGCGGCGGCATCGACACGATCGAACTCGAACTCGTCGCCCGGACGGGTGCGACGGAGATCGCCGAGACCCTCCCACAGGCGGTCGGTGACCAGATCGTGCAGAAGGTCCGTTCGCAGGTGTGGTCACGGCCACTCGACGGCGGGTTCGGCCTGCCGACCGGCGCCGCGTTCGCCGCCGTCGGGCTGGGCTTCATCGCCGAGCTCGAGCAGGCGGAGATCTTCCGCTCGGGCGGGTGGATGCGTCTCAGCACCCGTCGCGGACATGTCCTCGCGAACGCCGTCGGTTGAACCTCACCGGGCTCCCATCGCCCGACCGGCCGTGCGGCCGCTGAAGATGCAGCCGCCGAGGAAGGTGCCCTCGAGCGCGCGGTACCCGTGCACGCCGCCGCCACCGAAGCCGGCCGCTTCACCGGCCGCGTACAGTCCAGGGACCGGTGAGCCGTCGGCGCCGAGGACACGGCTGTCGAGGTCGGTCTCGAGGCCGCCGAGGCTCTTGCGGGTGAGCACGTGGAGTTTCACGGCGATGAGCGGGCCCGCTTTCGGGTCCAGGAGGCGGTGCGGTGCGGCCACCCGGATGAGTTTGTCACCCCGGTAGTTGCGGGCGCCCCGGAGCGCCGTGATCTGCAGGTCTTTTGTGAACGGGTTCTCGATCTCGCGGTCCCTCGCCTCGACCTCGGCGATCACTCGGGCGGCGTCGATCGGGGTGTCGGGGGTGAGTGCCTGCATGCCAGCCACCAGCTCGGTGATCGTGTCCGCGACGACGAAGTCCACACCGTGTTCCTTGAAGGCCTCGACGGGCCCGGGAGCGCCTGGGCCGATCCGTTTCGCGAGGAGGCCGAGGTCCTTTCCCGTGAGGTCGGGGTTCTGTTCGCTCCCGGACAGCGCGAACTCCTTCTCGATGATCTGCTGGGTGAGCACGAACCAGCTGTGGTCGTGTCCGGTCGAACGCAGGTGTCGGAGCGTACCGAGGGTGTCGAAGCCGGGGAACAACGGGACAGGGAGGCGGTTGCCCGTCGCGTCGAACCAGAGCGAGGACGGGCCGGGGAGGATGCGGATACCGTGCTGCGGCCAGATCGGGTCCCAGTTCGTGATGCCCTCGACGTAGTGCCACATCCGGTCGCCGTTGATCAGATGCCCACCGGCCCGCTCGCTGATGCCGAGCATGCGGCCGTCGACGTGCGCCGGAACACCGGACAGCATCGTGGCCGGTGGCGTTCCCAGCCGCTCGGGCCACTGCGCCCGGACGAGGTCGTGGTTGCCGCCGATGCCGCCGCTCGCGACGAGGACGGTCGGAGCGTGGAACGAGAACTCGCCGACCACCTCGCGGGAGGTGGGTTCACCCCTGCCTGCCCCGGACGGCACGAGCACGGAGCCGCGCACGCCGACGACGGCACCGTCTTCAGTGAGCAGTTCGTCGACGCGGTGCCGGAATCGAGCGGTCACCAGGCCGTTCGCCACACCCTCGTTGACCCGCCGCACGAAGGGTGCGACGACTCCGGGGCCGGTGCCCCAGGTGATGTGGAAGCGCGGGACGGAGTTCCCGTGGCCGATCGCTCCGTACCCTCCGCGTTCAGCCCACCCGACCACAGGGAAGAACCTGACGCCCTGCTCGTGCAACCAGGCGCGCTTCTCGCCCGACGCGAAGTCGAGGTACGCCTCCGCCCAGCGTCTGGGCCAGTGGTCCTCCGGTCGGTCGAAGCCGGCGGTACCGAACCAGTCCTGCGTCGCGAGTTCGAGAGAGTCGTGCACCCCGAGACGGCGCTGCTCGGGGGAGTCGATCAGGAACAGCCCGCCGAAGGACCAGTGCGCCTGACCACCGAGGTTCGTCTCGGGCTCCTGCTCCACCAGGATCACGTGCTTCCCCGCGGCGATCAACTCGGCCGTGGCGACGAGTCCGGCGAGCCCGGTCCCGATGACGATCGCATCGGCCTGGTTCGCGGACGACGGGGGCGGGGCGGCTGCTGACATCTGGTGACTCCTTCGGCACGGACGTGGGTCTGATCCTACGTCCAGGGAGTCTCCGGGTTACAGGAGGCTGCGGCGCGGCGCGCCCGGTGCGTCGTCGAAGGTGTTCACCATGGCGTGGGCGGCGCGCTCCAGGTAGTCCCAGAGCGTGGCTTCGTGCACCGGAGCGAGGTCGAGGCTGTCGACAGCTGTCCGCATGTGGAGGAGCCAACGGTCTCGGGCGTCCGGATTGACATGGAACGGTTGGTGGCGCATCCGCAGACGCGGGTGTCCACGCTCGGCGCTGTAGGTGCCCGGGCCGCCCCAATACTGCTCCAGGAAGAGCCGAAGCCGTTCCGCGGCCGGGCCGAGATCCTCTTCCGGGTACATCGGTTTGAGGACCGGGTCGTCGGCGACGCCCCGGTAGAACTCGTCGACGAGTGCCTTGAAGGTGTCGTGTCCTCCGACCTGTTCGTAGAAGGACGTGCCTGGTGCCTGAGGATCGCTCACGGAGTCGCTTTCGGGGGTCGCTTGGTCTTCGGCGCCTTGGGCGGGACGACCGTGGTGGGGTGGGTACGCGGGGGACGCGAGCCGGTGACGCTTGCGGCGCCCTCGAAGCCCGTGAGCACGATGCTGTTGAGCGAGGGGAGCTGGACGCCCATCTCGTCGATGGCGCGCTTCAGACGGCTGCGCAGTTCGCGGGCGACGTCGTCCTTCGCGCTCGTCCGCGTCTTGATGACGAGGCGGATGACGAGTGCTTCGCCCGAGATCGACTCGAGCCCCCACATCTCGGGCTTCTCGAGGACGCGCGAGCGCCACTTGGGATCGTGGGCGAGGGCGTTCGCAGTGTCGAGCATGCGCTCCTGCACGGCCTCGACGTCGGCGTCGTACGGGATCGCGAGGTCGATGATGACTCGCGACCAGCCCTGGGACATGTTGCCGACGCGGAGGATCTCACCGTTGCGGACGAACCACAGGGTTCCGTTGACGTCGCGGACCTGGGTGATTCGGATGCCGACGGTCTCGACGACGCCGGTCGCTGGACCGAGGTCGACGACGTCGCCGACACCGAGCTGATCCTCGACGACCATGAACAGGCCGTTGAGGATGTCCTTGACGATGTTCTGCGCGCCGAAACCGAGACCGGCACCGATGGCCGCTGTGAGAATGGCGAGCGAGCCGATGATCGTGGGGGCGAGCAGGTTCACGATCATGATCGCCGCGATGATGACGATCGTGACGTTGACGATGTTGCTCAGCACCGTCCCCAGCGTGCGTGTCCGCTGCACGAGGCGGACGGCTGCAAGCGGAGAAGCGAGCAGCGACTGCGTGTCCGTCACGTTGGCGTTCTTCTTCACGCCGCTGACGATCTGCGCGACGACGCGACGGATGACGAAGCGCAGGATCCACGCGGCGAAGAAGGCGCCGACGATGATCGCGATGACGCCCACGATCGACCACCCGGCGTCCCAGAGGAACTTCATGGCGTCGGCCCAGAATGTGTCGAGGTTCATATCCGATTCAGTGTAACCAGGGCACTGGAGAGCGCGATGTGAGCGCGCCGAGTGCGAGCTGACTGCCCCCTGAACGCTGGTTTCACGGCTGGACGAGTCCGTGCTTGTAGGCGAAGATCACCGCTTGCACGCGGTCGCGCAGCTGCAGCTTCAACAGCACCCGCCCGACGTGCGTCTTCACGGTCGACTCCGAGAGGACGAAGTGCGCGGCGATCTCGGCATTGCTGAGCCCCTCGGCCATCGCGACGAGGATGTCGTGCTCTCGCGGGGTCAGCTCGGACAGCTCGGATGACGACATCGCGGGTTCGGCGCCGGCCGGGAAGGGCAGCGCGTCGGCGAAGAGTTCGAGCATCCGTTTCGTCACCCGCGTCGAGACGGCGGCGTCTCCGGCGTGCACAGCGCGGATCGCGGTGGTCAGTTCGCTCGGCAGGGCGTCCTTCAGGAGGAAACCGCTCGCGCCTGCCCGCAGCGCACCGAAGGCGTACTCGTCGAGATCGAACGTCGTGAGGATGATGATGCGGCTGTTCGGGTGGGCGTCGACGATCCGCCGTGTCGCCTCGATGCCGTCGAGCCCGGGCATCCGGACGTCCATGAGGATGACGTCCGGACGCAACTGTTCTGCCAACGAGATGGCCTCGGCGCCGTTCGACGCCTCGCCGATGACCTCGAGCCCGTCCTCGGCGCCGAGGACGAGCCCGAAGCCGAGCCGGATGAGCTGCTGGTCGTCGACGAGGAGGATACGGATGGGTTCGGTCATGGGGTGGTTCCTCGGGGTCGTTCGCTGGTGGTGGACCGGATCGCCGGGCTCGGGTTCAGGGGGAGGGTCGCCTGCACACGCCAGAGGCGATCGCCGACCGGTCCCGCGGTGACCTCGCCTCCCTGGAAGGCGACGCGCTCGCGCAGTCCGAGAAGCCCCTGCCCGGCACCGAGCGATGGAGCGTCCGGAATGGAGCCGTCGTTCTCGATGATGAGTTCGAGGTGGTCGGGGTGCGCGCTGAGGACGACGTCCACCCTGCTCGGACGTTGCGAGTATCGCAATGCGTTGGTGAGCGACTCCTGGACGATGCGGTGCACGGCGAGCAGCACTGACGGATCGTCGGTCTGCGGCCCGGACACGGTGAGGGCGACGGGCAGGCCCAGCCCGCGGAAGGTCTCGACCAGCGCCGGAATCGAGGCGGCGTCCGGTTGCGGCGCGAGCGGTGCGCTCCCCGTCTCTCGGAGCACTCCGAGCATTCTCCGCATGTCGACGAGGGAGGTGCGAGCAGCGTCGGTCACCGCGGTCATTGCCGCCCGGGAAGCCGTCACGTCCTTCGTGGCGAGAGCGCCTTCGGAGAGCGCGACGATGACCGTGAGGCTGTGGGAGACGATGTCGTGCATCTCTCGCGCGATCCGGGTGCGTTCGGCGACCGCGGCGAGTTGCGCCTGCTGGTCGCGTTCCCTGGCGAGTTGGGAGGCACGGTCGACGAGCGCTTCGACGTACCGTTTGCGATTGCCGACGTTGATGCCGATCAGGAGTCCGAAGAGCGCGACGAGGACGACCGTGATGATGGACTGCACCGGTTCGCCCGGCAACGGCTGCGCGGCCCAGGGCAGGAAGGAGGCGAGTACCGAGACGACGGCTGAGGCGGCGAAGGCGCGCCACCCGAGCACGACGCTCCGGTACACCGCGACCGAGTAGAGCAGGAGCGGGATCGCGAACGCATCGACGCCAGCGGGCAACGCGATCGAGACGAGACCGATCGCGATGACGATCGAGGTCATCAGGAGCGGACGGCGGCGGCGGAAGAGGACCGCGATCGTGGAGACGCCCACCACGATCACCGCGAGTGCGACCCGGGACGGACGCGCGACGAGATCGGCATCGAACCACTGCACGGTGCTCACCGACAGGGCGACCACGAGGTAAGCCGCAGCGATCAGCGCATCGGCCGTCCAGGGGTGGCGCGTCCACCAGCGGCGGACGACTCCGGGAGGCCGCGGCAGCTTGAGTGAGGCCTCCGTCGCGTCGCGGTCGATGCCGACGGTCGACTGATGGGGGCTCATCCCACCAGGATACGGAGAACCCCTCCGCGGCAGATCGTGCCGTGGAGGGGTTCTCGGAGGAACGTGCTCGTCCTCGGGTACTACTCGGCGTCCTTCGCCTGTGCAGCCAGGGCGCGGTCGACCCCCGCGAGGCCCTCGACCAGCATGCGACGGAGCGCGGGGACCTCCGGGTTCTCGTCGAGCCACGCCTGCGTGCGGTCGCGCAGCGCGACCGATGCGAGTGCCGCGGGGTAGAGCCCCTCGACGATGTACTCGGCGATCTTGTAGCTGCGGGATTCCCACACCGAGTTCAGTGCGGCGAAGTACGGCTCGACGAGCGGCTCGAGCACCGACGCGTCGACGACGTGGCCGAATCCGAGACCGACGTTCCGGACGATGGCGTTCGGCTGGTCGTCGTGTTCGACGACCGAGTCGAAGGCCGCCCGCTTGGCTTCGGAGGTCGGGATCGTCGCTCGCGCACGCGCGGCGGCCTGCGCACCATTGGCCGTGTTGTCCGCGGCGAGCGCCGCATCGATGTCCGAGCCGTCCGCGAGGCCGAGCAGCACGAGGCCTTCGAGGAGCTCCCAGCGGAGGTCGGTGTCGATCTCCAGTCCGGGCAGCGTCACGGTGCCGTCGCGGAGGGCACGCAGGTGCTCACCCTGGGCCGGCGTCGAAGCGAGGGCTGCGAAGAACTTCACGAACTGGAACTGTGCGTCGGTTCCGGCCTCTGCGCCTTCGGCGAGCGCCCACAGGGCATCCCCGACGCGCTCGATCGTCGCGAGGCGACGCTTCGGTGCGACGTAGTTGCGGGCCGCGAGGCCGAGCTGGCCGAGCGTGGTGCGCAGCGTCGTCGACTCGGTCTCGGTCGCGATGTTGCCGAGGACGAGGTCGACGTAGTCCGAGGCCGTCGACTCCGCGTCGCGCGTCGCGTCCCAGGCGGCGCCCCAGACGAGCGAGCGGGCGAGGGGGTTCTCGATCGACGCGAGGTGGTCGATCGCCGTGGCGAGGGAACGCTCGTCGAGACGGATCTTCGCGTAGGCGAGGTCGTCGTCGTTCAGCAGCACGAGGTCTGGCTGGACCTTGCCGACGAGTTCCGGCACCTCGGTCAGCGCACCGTCGACATCGAGTTCGACGCGGTCGGTGCGGACGAGCTTGCCCTCCTGGAGGCGGTACAGACCGATCGCGAGGCGGTGCGGCCGCAGCGTCGCATAGTCGGCCGGGACGGTCTGGCGCACGGCGAACGCCGTGAACGCACCGTCGGCGTCGACCGTGAACTCCGGGCTGAGCGTGCCGACGCCGGAGGTCTCGAGCCACAGCTTCGACCATTCACGCAGATCGCGCCCGCTCGTGGCCTCCAGCTCGACGAGGAGATCGTCGAGCACCGTGTTGCCGAACTCGTGCTTCCGGAAGTACTTGCCGACGCCCGCGAAGAACGCCTCGATGCCCACCCATGCGGCGAGCTGCTTGAGGACGGAACCGCCCTTCGCGTAGGTGATCCCGTCGAAGTTGACCTGGACGTCCTCGAGGTCGTTGATGGTCGCGACGATCGGGTGGGTGGAGGGCAGCTGGTCCTGGCGGTACGCCCAGGTCTTCTCCATCGCGTTGAAGGTCGTCCACGCCTCCGTCCACTCGGTGGCCTCCGCCGTGGCGATCGTCGAGGCCCACTCGGCGAACGACTCGTTCAGCCAGAGGTCGTTCCACCACTTCATCGTGACGAGGTCACCGAACCACATGTGGGCGAGCTCGTGCAGGATCGTGACGACCCGGCGTTCCTTGATGGCGTCGGTCACCTTGGAACGGAACACGTACGTCTCTGTGAACGTCACCGCACCGGCGTTCTCCATCGCACCGGCGTTGAACTCCGGGACGAAGAGCTGGTCGTACTTCTCGAACGGGTACGCGTACGAGAACTTCTCCTCGTAGTATGCGAAGCCCTGACGGGTCTTCTCGAAGATGTAGTCGGCGTCCAGGTACTCGGCGAGGCTCTTGCGGGCGAACACGCCCAGCGGGATGGTGCGGCCGTCGCTCGACGTCAGTTCGCTGCGGACCACGTCGTACGGGCCGGCGACGATCGCCGTGATGTACGAGGAGATGCGCTGCGTGGGCGGGAACACCCACGTGGAGGCACCCTCATGGGCGGCGATCGGTTCGGGAGTCGGGGAGTTGCTGACGACCTGCCACGCCGAGGGCGCCGTGATCGTGAACGAGAACTCGGCCTTCAGATCGGGCTGCTCGAAGACCGCGAACACCCGACGGGAGTCCGGCACCTCGAACTGGCTGTACAGGTAGACCTCGCCGTCGACCGGGTCGACGAACCGGTGCAGCCCCTCGCCGGTGTTCGTGTACTCGGCGTCGGCGTCGACGACGAGCACGTTCTCGGCCTGGAGGCCGTCGAGCTGGATCCGCACCCCGTCGGACACGACCGCAGGGTCGAGGTCGACACCGTTCAGCGTCACGGAGTGGACCGTCCGCGTCATCGCGTCGATGAACGTCGACCCTCCCGGCTTCCCCGTGAAGCGCACGGTCGTCGTGCTGCGGAACGTCTCGGCCCCGGTCGTCAGATCGAGCACGACGTCGTAGCTCGAAGTGTCGACGAGCGCCCTGCGCTCCTGGGCTTCGACTCGGGTGAGGTTCTCTCCTGGCACAGCTGCTCCCTGGTGTGGTGATGGACACGTGATGTGTGAAGCACGCGTTCGCTCGTGACGACCGCGGCACGGTCAACCAGCCTAGACCCAGGGGGTGGCCGACAGCCCGGGCCGCATAGGCTGAACGCATGACGACTCCCGCACCGGCCTCCACCCGCGTCGACTTCTGGTTCGACCCCTCCTGCCCCTGGGCCTGGATGACGTCACGCTGGGTGGACGAGGTCACCGAGGCGCGGCAGTTGGACGTGCACTGGCACATCATGAGCCTCGCCGTCCTCAACGAGGACCAGGACGTCAGCGACGAGTACCGTGCCTTCTTTCCCCGGGCCCTGCGTTACACCCGCCTCGTCGCCGCTGCCGCCACCGAGCACGGCGATGCCGTCGTCAAGCCGCTCTACGACGCCCTCGGCACGCGAATCCACCCGGACGCACGCGCCGAGGACGTTGACGCCGTCATCGCGGAGTCCCTCGCGGCCGTCGAACTTCCTGCGGCGCTCGCCGCAGCGTCCATGACCGACGCGTACGACGCGCCCATGCGGGAGAGCCACTTCGACGGCATCGGGCGCGTGGGCCAGGACGTCGGTACGCCGGTCATCGCCATCGACGGTGTCGCGTTCTTCGGTCCAGTCATCTCGCCGGCTCCGACGGGCGAGCAGGCGCTCACCCTGTGGGACGGTGTCGTCGCCGCTGCGTCCTATCCCGGTTTCTTCGAGCTGAAGCGGAGTCGTACCGTCGGCCCGATCTTCGACTGACCAGCTGACGCGTCGGCGGCCCCGGAAACCCTAGACTTTCTGCATGCGTATCCACATCGCCACCGACCACGCTGGGCTCGAGCTCAGCCAGTTCCTGCAGGACCACCTGCGCACCGCCGGCCACGACGTCGTGGACCATGGGCCCGCCGAGTACGACGCACTCGACGACTACCCGTCGTTCTGCATCAACGCCGCCAAAGCCGTCGTGCGCGACCAGCAGGCCGGGGTCGAGGCGCTCGGCGTCGTCTTCGGTGGTTCGGGCAACGGCGAGCAGATCGCCGCGAACAAGGTGACCGGTGTGCGCGCAGCGCTCGTCTGGAACCTCAGCACGGCGGAGCTCGCGAGGCAGCACAACGACGCGAACGTCATCTCGATCGGTGCCCGTCAGCACAGCATCGACGAGGCCGTGTCGTTCATCGACGCGTTCATCGCCGAGCCGTTCAGCCTCGAGGAGCGTCACGCGCGCCGCATCGCCCAGCTCGCTGAGTATGAGGCCACCGGCACGATCGCCGGCAAGCACGTCGACGTCTGATGCCCGAGGGTCACTCCGTCCATCGCATCGCGCGGCAGTTCCGACAGAATTTCGTCGGACATGCCGTCGCGGTGTCGTCGCCCCAGGGGCGGTTCGCCGAGGGGGCAGCGGTGCTCGACGGGCGGACGATCACCGACGCGAAGGCCGTCGGAAAACAGATGTTCCTCGAGTTCGACCACGGTCTCTGGCTGCGGGTGCACCTCGGCCTCTACGGGGCCTGGGACTTCGCGGGCGAGATCCACTCCGACCCGACGATCGCAGCCGCCAACGGGCGGATGGGGCAGACGAACCAGCGCGGGACGATCCTGGACGACGACGGCGAGCCGATCCTCGACGTCGACGGCGAGAACTCGCTGCACAGCATCGGCGCGCCACGCCGCGCCCGCGTGAGGATGTCCGAGCAGTCGAGTCCGCTCGCGGAGATCGGCGAGACCTTCCCGCCCGAGCCGGTCGGCCAGGTTCGGGTGCGACTCCTCACCGAGACCACGGTCGCCGACCTGCGCGGCCCGACGGCGTGCGAGGTCATCGATGCTGAGGGCGTCCAGGCGGTCATCGACCGTCTCGGACCCGACCCGCTGCTCGATCCGAGCGCCGAGGCCGGTGAGCGCTTCGTCACCCGCGCCCACAGGAAGGGGTCACCGATCGGGCTGCTGCTCATGGACCAGCAGATCGTCAGCGGTATCGGCAACGTCTACCGTGCAGAGCTGCTGTTCCGTGCGCGCCTCGATCCCCACCGCACCGGCAAGACCGTCCCGGTCGAGACGCTCCGCGAGATCTGGGCCGACTGGACCACACTGCTCGGTATCGGTGTCGAGACGGGTCAGATGATGACGATGGACGACCTCGATCCGGCCGAATACCGGCTCGCGATGGCGAACCGCGCTGACCGCCACTGGGTCTACAAGCGGGAAGGACTGCCGTGCCGCGTCTGCGGGACGAACATCGTGCTCGAGGAGATGGGCGCCCGCAAGCTGTACTGGTGCCCGAACTGCCAGCGCTGACACGATTCCCGAGCCCGCGAGGAGCGATCACATGAGCCCCCACCAGCGCATCACCGTCGGTGACACTGTGACGACCATCGCCAACGTGCGGCTGTCCGGCCCACGCCGTGGCGGTCGGTCCGACCTCGACCCTGTGGACGTCACCGTGCAGGACGGGCGTATCTCCGCGATCACCCCGGCTGGCTCGACGAGGGCGGCGACCGACCTCGTCCTCGATGGGAGCGGCGGGTATCTGCTGCCCGGACTCTGGGACCATCACGTCCACTTCACGCAGTGGGCGCGCACCGCACGTCGGATCGACCTGTCGTCCGCGTCCTCGGCGGTCGATGCGGCGGCGCTCGTCGCCCGTCGCGTCAGGGAGGACGCCGACGACACCGGCCGTATCGAGGGCGCGCTGTTCCGGGACGGCCTGTGGCCGGACGCCCCGTCGCTCGAACTGCTCGATGCGATCGCACCGGAGCGGGAGATCGTGCTCGTGAGCGCCGATCTGCACTGCTGCTGGCTGAACTCTGCGGCGCTCATCGCCATGGGCTTCGCCGGACACCCGACCGGCCTGCTGCGGGAGGACGACTCGTTCAGCGTGCTCAAGCAGCTCGACTCGGTGAGCGATGAGGTGTCCGACCGCTGGGTGGCCACCGCTGCCGAGCGAGCCGCCGCTCGGGGAGTGGTCGGCGTCGTCGACCTCGAGATGCGGTGGAACGCGGCCGACTGGCTTCGACGCGTCGGGCACGGTTCCCGTAGCCTCCGCGTGGCCTTCGGGATCTACACGGAGCACCTCGAGCGGGCGATCGACGCCGGTCTCGTGAGCGGCGCGACGCTGGCCGGGACCGATGGCCTCGTCGAGGTCGGCCCCTTCAAAGTCATCACCGACGGTTCCCTGAACACCCGGACTGCGTGCTGCGACGACCCCTACCCGGCGGAGAGTGGCATCGGCGGTCGCGGGATGCTCAACGTGCAACCGGAACGCCTCACCGCGCTCCTCACGCTCGCGACCGCGAACGGGCTGCACTGCGCGGTCCACGCCATCGGCGACCGCGCGAACGCCCTGGCACTCGACGCCATCGAGGCGACCGGAGCCCAGGGAACGATCGAGCACGCCCAGCTGCTCCGACCGTCCGATCTCGAACGTTTCGCGTGGACCGGCACCGCCGCGAGCGTCCAGCCGGAGCACGCGATGGACGACCGCGACGTCGCCGAGGTCCACTGGATCGGACGCACCGATCGGGCGTTCGTCCTCCGCAGCCTGCTCGACGCCGGGGCGGCGCTCCGGCTGGGCTCCGACGCGCCCGTCGCGCCCCTCGACCCGTGGATCTCCATCGCTGCCGCAGTGACCCGCGCCAGGGATGGTCGAGAAGCGTGGCACGCGGAACAGCGCATCACCGTCGAAGAGGCGCTCGCCGCCTCGACCCGCGGGGATGACGATGTCGTCGCCGTCGGTCGCGTCGCCGACCTCATCGTGATTCCGCATGATCCCTTCTCCTGCGACCCCGCTCTCCTCCGGACCATGCCGGTCCTGGCGACGATCCTCGACGGTCGTGTCACGGCACTGGCCGAGGACGCACCAGCAGACTGACGCCGGTCGCAACCGAGGCGGTGCCCAGGCGGAACGCACCGCACACGACGAAGGGGCCGCTCGAGGCGGCCCCTTCGGGTGGTGATGCTGGCCGGTGACCCGGCGAGGTGCTACTTGCTGAGGTGCGCGAACAGGAACCAGCGGTCCTTGTCGAGGCCGCGGGCGATCTCGATCGCGATGTCCTGGCTGGTCTGGTCGAGCTCGTCGAGCTCGTCGACGGCCGTCTTGACCGAGGCCGAAGCGGCGTCGATGAGGGCGATGACCTCGGCGATGGTGCGGTCGGACTGCTGGAAGCCCTCGCTCAGTTCGGGCGTGGTGGTCTTGGCGGCGACGGTGCTGAGGCGCGCGTCAACGGGAAGGCCGAGAGCGACGATGCGCTCTGCGGCGAGGTCCGCCCACTCCTGAGCGTGCGCCACGATGTCGTCGAGGAGCTCGTGGACGCCGATGAAGTTGGCGCCGCGGACGTGCCAGTGCGCCTGCTTGCCGTTCACGACAATGGCGGTGAGGTCGACGACGACGGGGCTCAGGAACTGTGCGGTACCTGCCGCGACGTCCGGGTTGGCGACGGCCTGCGGGATGGAGGTGGTGGTGTCGGTCATGGTTGTTCCCCTTCGTTCGGCGAGTGGAACCCTGGTCGGGTGGGTTCGCCTGTCTGCTTGGGTATAACGGTACTCAGCCACCGGCATTCCGCAAGGAAGTCAAGGCGAGCCTTACGAAGGGTTACCTGACGGAGGAAAGCCTGACCATGCCCGACATCGTCCCGGAATTCCGCGGCACTGCGCCCGTGCGGGGCAGCTGCGCTACCGTGAAGGGTATGACCACTCACGGTATTGTCAGGAAGCTCCCAGCCGGGCTCGTCCCGCGCATCGATGCGACGGCTTACACGGCGCCTGGATCGGTCGTGGTCGGGGCTGTCGTGCTCGAGCCCGGATCGAGCGTCTGGTACAACGCGGTCCTGCGTGGCGATTCCGACACGATCACGCTCGGTGCCGGGAGCAACATCCAGGACGGTGTCGCCGTGCACACCGACCGTGGTCATCCGACGGTGATCGGCCGCAACGTGTCGGTGGGTCACAATGCTGTCGTCCACGGGTGCACGGTGGAGGACGACTGCCTGATCGGCATGGGGTCCGTGGTGTTGAGCGGTGCCGTCATCGGGGCGGGTTCGCTGGTCGCCGGGGGAGCAGTGGTGCTCGAGGGGACGGTCGTGCCGCCCGGGTCGCTCGTCGCGGGGGTGCCGGCGAAGGTACGGCGTGAGCTCACCCCGGGGGAGCAGATCGCGATCCGGCACAACGCGGAGCACTACGTCCGCTTGTCAGGCGTGCACGCCGAAGCGGTCGACGTCGACTAGCGGCTGCGTGGGCGCCTTTTTTTGAGACGGCGCTGAGCGGCGAGTGAGCCCGAGAGGCAGACGACGCAGCCGATCATGCAGATGAGGCCGACGCCGAGGCGTCCGGTCGTGAACGCGAACACGCCGAGGACGAAGACGATCGCGCCCGCGACTGTCCACACGTGGGGCCAGATCCCGTCGAGTCGCATGCGCTCAGCCTAGGCGCTCCGGAGAAACTGTCCCACAAGAGGAGATTCGACCGAGAAACGGACATTCCGCCCGAAACCATCCGGCGCCGGAGATATTCTCCAGCCGTCGTGCCGAACCGGAGGCTGGCCTGCTCACTCTCGCGGCGCTGCCTGGTTCGCAAGCCGTTACGACGAGCGAGCGGGGATCGGAACCTCCGCACCCGCTCTCGCGGCGCTGCCTGGTTCTCAGAAACCCTCGCCGCGCTGCCTGGTTCTCAGAAACCCTCGCGGCGCTGCCTGGTTCTCATAAACACAGAGGGGATGACGGGAATCGAACCCGCGTAATCAGTTTGGAAGACTGAGGCTCTACCATTGAGCTACATCCCCGAGACGCCACGATGCGGCGAACTCACCTGGCAATGCTACTGCATGACGGACGCCTGCTCGTGCACGTGCTGCGGGCGGGCGTGTGTCGCCCGGCTTTCCGCACAGGTCGCGCGCAGTTTCTGGGCTAGACTGACCGAGGCCATTTCGCCCGCCGTGCTTCGGTGGGGCAGGCCGGCCGGATTGTCGCCGATCCGGGGCGTAGCTCAGCTTGGTAGAGCGCCCGGTTTGGGACCGGGAGGTCGCAGGTTCGAATCCTGTCGCCCCGACTCCGTTTTGCGTCCTCAACTGAGGCAGAATCCCCAACACAGGAGAAGTAAGCACGTGAAAACCACGGTCGAGAAGCTGAGCCCCACTCGCGTCAAGCTCGCCATCGCGGTGACGCCTGAGGAGCTCAAGCCCAGCATCACCCACGCGTACGGACACATCGCCGAGGACATCAACGTCCCCGGTTTCCGCAAGGGCAAGGTTCCGCCGGCGATCATCGACCAGCGCGTCGGCAAGGGCGCTGTCATCGAGCACGCCGTCAACGAGGGCCTCGACGGATTCTTCCGCAAGGCACTCGAGGAGAACGAGCTCCGTCCGCTCGGTCGCCCGCAGGCCGACATCGTCGAGTGGCCGAACGAGAAGGACTTCTCCGGCGACCTCCTCGTCAACATCGAGGTCGACGTCCGGCCCGAGATCACGCTCCCGAAGTACGAGGGCCTGAAGCTCACCGTCGACGCCCAGGAAGCCGCTGAGTCGGACATCCAGGACGAGCTCGACCGCATCCGTGCGCGCTTCGGCACGCTCGTGACCGTCGACCGCCCGGCCAAGACCGGCGACTTCGCGCAGCTCGACCTCATCGCCACCATCGCCGGTGCCGAGGTCGACCGCGCGAGCGGCGTCTCCTACGAGATCGGCTCGGGCGAACTGCTCGCCGGCATCGACGAGGCACTCGACTCCCTCACCGCCGGTGAGACCACCACCTTCACCTCGCCGCTGCTCGGTGGCGAGCACGAGGGCGAGGACGCTGAGGTCACCGTCACGCTGACCGCCGTCAAGGAGCGCGAGCTTCCCGAGGCCGACGACGACTTCGCGCAGATCGCGAGCGAGTTCGACACCATCGACGAGTTCAAGGCGCAGCTGCGCGAGGTCGTCGAGCGCCAGCAGGTCATCACCCAGGGCCGCGAGGCGCGCACGGCGCTCGTCGACGCACTGCTCGAGCAGGCCGACATCCCCGTGCCCGCGAGCGTCATCGAGGACGAGGTGCACCGTCACCTCGAGGGTGAGAACCGCCTCGAGGACGACGAGCACCGCGCGGAGGTCACCGAGTCCAGCGAGAAGTCGCTGCGCACGCAGCTCCTCCTCGACGCACTCGCCGAATCGCTCAACGTTCAGGTCAACCAGAACGAGCTCACCGAGTACCTGATCCAGAGCGCGTCGCAGTACGGCATGGAGCCGGGCGAGTTCATCGAGGCGCTCGGCCAGCAGGGTCAGATCCCCGCCATGGTCGGCGAGGTCGCTCGCAACAAGGCCATCGCGATCGCTCTCGGCAAGGCCGAGGTCGTCGACTCCAAGGGCAAGGCGGTCGACCTGAGCGACTTCGTCGCTGTCGTCGAGGACGAGGACGAGGCTGCGGAGGACGCTGCTGAGGCGCCCGCCGAGGCTGCCGCCGAGGAAGCCCCGGCTGAGGAGCCCAAGAAGAAGGCTCCGGCCAAGAAGGCTCCTGCCAAGAAGGCTCCGGCCAAGAAGGCGCCCGCCGAGAAGGCAGCGGCGACCGACGCCGAGTAGTTCCAGTATCGACGGGAGGGGCGGAAGCGATTCCGCCCCTTTTGTCGTACCCAGGCGACGAAGAGGAGTGATCATGGATACGCATTCGCACCACATGTGGGAGCAGCGGGTTGCCGCGGTCTGGGCCGACGAGGGCCTCGATGAACAGCAGGTGATCGCGGCGATCGATGCACTCGCAGCCGAGCGACCCGAGGGGAATGCCCGAGCAGCGTTCGAAGCTGCCGGCGCCCGTGACTCGGCGGGGCTCGAAGCCGAAGCCGAGGTCCTGTACCGGCTCGCCCTCGAGGCGGGTCTCGACGACGAACACCGCCCGCAGGCAGTCATCCAGCTCGCCAGCACCTTGCGCAACCTCGGTCGTACCGAGGAGAGCATCGCACTGTTGGACACGCAGTTGGCGGACGACCCCGACGGTGGATACGCGTCCGCGACAGCCGCGTTCCTCTCCTTGGCACTCGCCACAGCAGGGCAGCCGGATCGTGCGGTCGCGGTCGCCCTGCGCGCACTCGTGCCGCACCTCCCTCGCTACCACCGCTCGGTCCGCGCCTACGCGGACGAGCTCGAAGCCGGCAGCGCGGGATGACTCGACCGGTCGGCTGAGCGTCCGCCTCGGGCGAACCCGGTCCGCTGCAAGTCTGCCGAGGGCGAACAGGGCATTGGTCGTGCGCGCGCTCCGATAGATTCGAACCACTGCACAACCGAAACGGAGCGATAATGGCCGAACCACAGTTCTCGCCCAGCGTCTTTGACCGCCTGCTGAAGGACCGGATCATCTGGCTGGGGTCCGAGGTCCGCGACGAGAACGCGAACGAGATCGCGGCCAAGCTGCTGCTGCTCGCCGCGGACGACCCGAAGCGCGACATCTACCTCTACATCAACTCGCCCGGCGGTTCGATCACCGCGGGTATGGCCATCTACGACACCATGCAGTTCGTTCCGAACGACATCGTCACCGTCGGTATCGGGATGGCGGCCTCGATGGGCCAGCTCCTCCTCACCGCCGGGACGAAGGGCAAGCGGTACATCACGCCCAACGCCCGCGTGCTGCTCCACCAGCCTCACGGTGGTTTCGGCGGCACCTCGAGCGACATCCAGACGCAGGCGCAGCTCATCCTCGACATGAAGAAGCGCCTCGCCGAGATCACCGCGGCGCAGACGGGCAAGACCGTCGAGCAGATCAACGCCGACGGCGACCGCGACCGCTGGTTCAATGCCGAGGAAGCCCTCGAGTACGGCTTCGTCGACCACCTGCGCGAGTCCGCGCTCGACGTGGCCGGCGGCGGCGGAACCGTCGACAGCGACAAGTAACCCGGCTTCGACAGACAGGAATGCAACACATGGAGACTCCAACGTTCAGTGCGGCCGGCCGCTCGCTGCAGATGCCGGGTGCGCGATACATCCTCCCGAGCTTCGAAGAGCGCACGGCCTACGGCTACAAGCGCCAGGACCCGTACGCGAAGCTCTTCGAGGACCGCATCATCTTCCTCGGTGTGCAGGTCGACGACGCCTCGGCCGACGACATCATGGCCCAGCTGCTCGTGCTCGAGAGCATGGACCCCGACCGCGACATCGTGATGTACATCAACTCGCCCGGCGGCTCATTCACCGCGATGACGGCGATCTACGACACGATGCAGTACATCCGTCCCCACGTCATGACGGTCGTGCTCGGCCAGGCCGCATCGGCGGCCGCGGTCCTGACGGCTGCTGGCACGCCGGGCAAGCGCCTCGCGCTGCCCAACGCGCGCATCCTCATCCACCAGCCTGCAGTCGGTGAGGCTGGCCACGGCCAGGCTTCCGACATCGAGATCCAGGCCGCTGAGATCCTCCGCATGCGTGGGTGGCTCGAGTCGACTCTGGCCCACCACTCCAACCGCACGGTGGAGCAGGTCAACAAGGACATCGACCGCGACAAGATCCTGTCGGCTGCCGAGGCGCTCGAGTACGGACTCATCGACCAGGTGCTCACCTCACGGAAGAACCCGGTCGCGGCCATCACGGCCTGACCCGGCGGATCATGCGATCGACGCGGCGCGTCACCCCGACGGGGTGGCGCGTCGCGTTGTCGCAGGGACAGGCTAGGCTCGGAACACCGATTCTCCAGGGAGAGGGAGAGAAGACATGGCACGGATAGGCGAGAGCGCCGATCTGCTGAAGTGCTCCTTCTGCGGCAAGAGCCAGAAGCAGGTGCAGCAGCTGATCGCGGGCCCCGGAGTGTACATCTGCGACGAATGCGTCGAGTTGTGCAACGAGATCATCGCGGAGCGCCTCGCTGAGGCCAGCGAGGAGACGGTCAGCGAGTTCGACCTCCCCAAGCCGAAGGAGATCTTCGCCTTCCTCGAGGAGTACGTCATCGGCCAGGAGGGCGCCAAGAAGGCGTTGTCCGTCGCCGTCTACAACCACTACAAGCGTGTCCGTGCGCGTGCCACCCTCGCTCCGGCTGAGACGGTGCACGACGACATCGAGATCGCGAAGAGCAACATCCTGCTGATCGGTCCCACGGGGTGCGGCAAGACCTACCTCGCCCAGACGCTCGCGAAGCGGTTGAACGTCCCGTTCGCGGTGGCCGACGCCACGGCTCTCACGGAGGCCGGCTACGTCGGTGAAGACGTCGAGAACATCCTCCTGAAGCTCATCCAGGCCGCCGACTACGACGTCAAGCGAGCCGAGACGGGCATCATCTACATCGACGAGGTCGACAAGATCGCCCGCAAGGCCGAGAACCCGTCGATCACGCGCGACGTCTCGGGTGAGGGCGTGCAGCAGGCGTTGCTGAAGATCCTCGAGGGTACGGTCGCGTCGGTTCCGCCGCAGGGCGGCCGGAAGCACCCGCATCAGGAGTTCATCCAGATCGACACGACGAACGTGTTGTTCATCGTCGCTGGAGCGTTCGCGGGGCTCGAGGAGATCATCTCGTCGCGGGCGGGGAAGAAGGGCATCGGGTTCGGTGCTCCGCTTCACAGCAAGGGCGACGACGTCAACCTGTTCGGCGAGGTCCTCCCGGAAGACCTGCACAAGTTCGGTCTCATCCCGGAGTTCATCGGCCGTCTGCCGGTCGTCACGACGGTCACGCCGCTCGACCAGCACGCCCTCATGGAGATCCTGACGGTGCCGAAGAACGCTCTCGTCAAGCAGTACCAGCGGATGTTCGAGCTCGACGGCGTCGAGCTCGAGTTCGACCAGGCTGCGCTGGAATCGATCGCCGATCTCGCCGTCCTGCGGAAGACGGGCGCCCGCGGGCTCCGCGCGATCATGGAGGAGGTGCTCGGGCCGATCATGTTCGAGGTGCCGTCCACCGAGGAGGTCGCCCGTGTGGTGATCACCCGTGAATCCGTGGTCGAGAACGCTGCTCCGACGATCGTGCCCCGCGCGGCGCGTCGCCACGACAAGTCCGCCTAGCGGCTCCACCGTGCGTGAGAGCCGACGATGACGACGGCGACAACCGGGTCCACGGCTACCGCGACCGACCCGCGATCAGTGCTCGTGAGAGGGTTCCGGCGTGCTGCGGTGATCACGATCATCGTGTCGTTGTCGCTGACGGCGCTGCTCGGCATCGTCGTCCTGTTCACGGGCGACTTCGGTGAGGTGCAGGGCAGGATCCTGCTGACGGCGTTGCTGGTCGCAGGGTTCAGCATCACCGCGCTGTGCGACCTCGCGCTCGCCGGCAGAGCGCTGCGCTTTGTCGCGGTGATCGGCGTCTGTGTGGCCCTGGTGGCGCTCGTGCTCGGGGTGATCGTCATTTGGCATGACTGGTCGGGTGGCGGGTTCGGAGACGTCCTGCGCTGGTTCGCCATCTCTGGTATCTGGGCGCTGAGCCTGGCGCAGGCGAACCTGCTCCTCCTGTTGGCGCACCGCCGCCATCTCGTCATCCAAGCGGGACTGCTCGCGACGATCGTCTTCATCGCGATCGTCGCAATCCTCCTGTCCCTGCCGATCCTGACGAACGGCGAGATTCCCGGCGCGGTCGCCGACGACTACTGGCGGGGCTTCGGCGTCGCGGTGATCCTCGATGCGCTCGGGACGATCGTGGTGCCGGTGCTCAGCGTTTTCCTGCGTGACGAGCCCGCGGGCGGAGCGGTCGAGGAGGACGGCGGGAGCTGGATCCAGCTTCCCGTCGACCTCGCCGCCCGGGTCGAGCAGACGGCCATCCGCGCTGGAGCGACCCCGGAGCAGGTCGTCGCCTTCGCCGTGCGCGCCCACCTCGACGCGGAGGCCAGCAGGCTCAGCCCTCGAGGCCCCGACGACGCAACAGCGGCTCGATGACGGCGTCCCGACCGCGGAAGTCGCGGTAGGCCTCGAGCGGGTCCTTCGCGCCACCGACGCCGAGGAGGCGTGACCGGAACCGGTCGCCGTTCGCACGGGTGAGACCACCGTTCTCGGTGAACCAGTCGACCGTGTCGGCGTCGAGGACCTCGCTCCAGATGTAGGAGTAGTACCCGGCGTCGTACCCGCCCGAGAAGGTGTGGGCGAAGTAGGTGCTCGAATACCGGGGCGGTACCGCCGGATTGTCGAGGCCCGCGGCACCCAGCGCCGCTGCTTCGAACGCCTCCACGTCGTCGATCCGGTCAGCGGTGCCGATGGAGTGCCAGGCCTGGTCCAGGAGTGCCGCCGCCAGGTACTCGCTCGTCGAGAACCCCTCGTTGAACCCCTCGGAAGCCTGGAGCTTCGCGACGAGCTCCTCCGGCATGGGCTCACCGGTCTCGTGGTGCTTGGCGTAGCCGGCGAGCACCTCTGGCCACAGCATCCACATCTCGTTGACCTGACTCGGGAACTCGACGAAGTCACGGAACACGTTCGTGCCCGCGAAACGTGGGTACTCGACCTCAGCGAAGAGCCCGTGCAGGGCGTGTCCGAACTCGTGGAAGAACGTGTTCACCTCGTCGAAACTCAACAGCGTTGGTTCGCCCTTCGCCGGCCGCGGGACGTTGAGGTTGTTGACGACGACCGTCGGTTGGTCGAGGAGACGGTTCTGCGAGATGAGTGCGTTCATCCAGGCGCCGCCGCGTTTGCTGTCCCGCGTGTACAGGTCGAGGAGGTACAGACCGAGGCCCGAGCCGTCCTCGTTGCGCACCTCGAACACGCGGACGTCCGGATGGTAGCCCACGAGGTCGTCGCGTTCGGTGAACGTGATGCCGTAGAGCTTCGTCGCAGCGGTGAACACGCCGTCCCACAGCACGCGATCGGCCTCGAAGTACGGCCGCATCGCTGCGGTGTCGACGTCGAAGCGGGCGAGGCGCACCTGCTCGGTGGCGAACGGCCAGTCCCAGGCGGCGATCTCAGCCGCGCCGGTGACCTCTTCGAGCGCGCGCTGTTCGCGGTGCGCGTTGCGAGCCGCAGGCGCAGCGAGTCTTGTGAGGAGGTCGGCGACTGCTTCAGGGGTGCCGGCCGTCTGATCGGCGGTCACGGCTGCCGCGTGAGACCGGAAGCCCAGAAGGGCTGCCCGCTCAGCGCGGAGGCGGGTGATCTCGAGGACAACGTCCCGGTTGTCGTTCGGCCCGCCGCGCGAGCCGCGCTCGCGCGAGGCCGTCATGATGCGCTCACGGACCGAACGGTCACGGAGCGAGGAGAGCGCCGGATGTCCGGTGGGGAGGACGAGCGTGATGAGCCAGCCGCTGAGCCCGCGGTCTGTTGCCGCCTGCGCCGCTGCGGAGATCTCGCCAGCGCTCAGCCCGTCGAGCTCTGCGGCCTCGGTGAGGTGGACCGCGAGCTCGTTCGTGTCGGCGAGCAGTTGCTTCTCGAACCGGGTGGTGAGGCTGGAGAGCCTGAGGTTGAGAGCGGAGAGCCGCTCCTTCTGCTCAGCGTCGAGCCCCGCGCCCGCGAGCGTGTGCTCCGTGTGGACCCGCTCGACGAGGTACCGTGACTCGGCGTCCAAACCCAGATCGTCGAGCTGATCGTGGACGGCGGAGAGACGTGCATACAGTGCCGGGTCGAGCCGGATCGCGTCCTCATGCGCGGCGAGCAACGGGGCGAGCTCCTCTTCGAGCTCGTTCGTGAACGGTGAGCTGTCAGCCGAGCTGCGGTTGAAGAACACGGCAGCCACGCGGCCCAGGATCGCACCGCTCCGCTCCAGGGGGAGGAAGGTGTTCTCGAACGTCGGGGCGTCGCTCTGAGCAGTGATCGACTCCAGTTCGGCCAGTTGTTCGGCGAAGCCGGCTTCGAAGGCGGGACGGTAGTGCTCGTCCCGGATCTCCGCGAAGGGTGGGAGCTGGTAGGGGAGTGTGCTCGTCTGCAGGAAGGGATTCGTGTGAGCTGCCATACTCCACCCTATCCACGAGCGCCCGAGGTCAGTCCTCTTGGTCGGGTTCCGGGCGTGACAGCCGAGCTGAGCCGTCGGCGAGTTGCTTGATCGTCGTGCCGTCGTCGAGCTCCACGACGGCACGACGCTCCAGCCAGGTCAGCGTCCATCGCCAGGTCGCCGCGTCGACGCCCTGCTCGCGGAGTTCTTGCTCCTCGGCGGTGATCGCCTCACGAACGGTGTCCGGGAGGGTCGCAGGCGCCTCATCGCCGACCAGCCAACGCGTGCCGAGCTGCATCACGGCTCCAAGTCGTAAGTGACCCAGCTCGTCCGTGTGGCGAGCTTGTCGTAGACGGCCTGGGCGCGTTCGTTGTCGGCAGCCGTGATCCATCGGACGACGCCGTGGCCGCCCTCGACGGCGAGTTCGCGCAGACGTTCGATGAGCGCCGTGCCGACTCCCGCGGCGCGGGCGTCCTCGCTGACGAAGAGGTCGTCGAGGTAGAGGCCGGTTCCGCCGGCGAGGGCACGAGGGAACTCCCGGTAGTGGGCGATCCCCACGAGGGCGCCGGATGCGTCTTCTGCCACGAGCGCGTTCAAGGGATGGCTGGGGTCGCTCAACCAGCCCCAGACGAGGACGGCTTTCTGATCGCCCAACGGGTTGCCGTAGAACTCGCCGTAACCGGAGTACAGGGCGTGCCAGGCGAAGAGGTCGCTGTCGACGGCCGGGCGGATCGTGACGGTCATGCGCGTGCCTCCTCGGGGGTCTCCGCCGGGGCGAAGACGATGTCGCCGACCGAGAGGTGCTCGGCCGACGTGAAGCTGAGCGACTCGATGCGGCCGACGGCACGGAGGTCGTCAGCGACACGGGAGAGGATCTCGACCGCTTCGGCCGGTCCGGCGATGACGGCTGAGAGCACGGGGGTCTTCTGCGATGCCTTGGCGTCGGTCTTCGCCCGTCGGATGCCCGTCAGAGCCTCGCTCGCGAGCTGCAGCACCTTCCCGTCGCCGGCGGTGAGGCCTGCGTACTCGTCGTCGGTCGGCCAGCTCGCCTGGTGCACGGAGCCGGTGTGCGACCAGGACCATGCCTCCTCCGCCGCGAACGGGATGAACGGGGCGAACAGGCGCAGGAGCGTCGAGAGGGCGATCCGGAGTGCTGCGACGGCCGATGCCTGCTCGGGGCTCGGCTCGCCGTAGGCGCGCTCCTTCACGAGTTCGAGGTAGTCGTCGCAGAAGGTCCAGAAGAACGCCTCCGTGAGTTCGAGCGCGCGGGCATGATCGTAACCGGCCAGGGCGATCGACGCATCGGTGACGGTCTTCCGCAGCACGCTCAGCATGGCGAGGTCGACCGCCTCGGTGACCGGGGCGTCTTCGCTGCCGGCGAAGCCGAGGATGAACTTCGACGCGTTGAGGACCTTGATGGCCAGACGGCGACCGATCTTGATCTGGGTCGGGTTCTGCGGGTCGAACGCCGCGTCGGTGCCGAGGCGGCTGGAGGCCGCCCAGTATCGGACCGCATCGGAGCCGTGCTGCTCGAGCATGGCGGCGGGGGTGACGACGTTGCCCTTCGATTTGGACATCTTCTTGCGATCGGGGTCGACGATGAAGCCGGAGAGTGCCGCGTGCTCCCAGGGCTTCTCGTCGTACTCCAGCACGCTGCGGAGCATCGTGGAGAACAGCCAGGTGCGGATGATGTCCTGGCCCTGGGGGCGGAGCGAGTAGGGGAACACGAGGTCCCAGAGCTCGGGGTCCTGCTGCCAGCCGCCTGCGAGCTGCGGGGTCAGGCTCGACGTCGCCCAGGTGTCCATGACGTCGACCTCGCCCATGAACCCACCGGGGACGCCGCGCTGCGACTCGTCGTAGCCGGGGGCTGCATCGCTCGAGGGGTCGACCGGGAGCGACGCGTGGTCGGGGGAGATGGGCTGGTCGTAGACCGGGTTGCCATCGCCATCGAGCGGGTACCAGAGCGGGATCGGCACGCCGAAGAAGCGCTGGCGGGAGATGAGCCAGTCGCCGGAGAGGCCACCGACCCAGTTCTCGTAGCGGACGCGCATGAACTCGGGGTGCCACTCCAGCTCCGAGCCGAGTTCGAGCAGGCGGCTGCGGAGCTGCTCGTCGCGGGCACCGTTGCGGATGTACCACTGGCGGGTGGAGACGATCTCGAGCGGCTTGTCGCCCTTCTCGAAGAACTTCACCGGGTGGGTGATGTTCTTCGGTTCGCCGATGAGGTCGCCGGACGCTGCGAGGAGGTCGACGACCGTCTGCTTGGCGCTGAAGACCGTCTTGCCCGCGAGCTGCGCGTACGCCTCGAGGCCGGCCTCCGAGGTGATGGCCTCAGGTGCTTCGGAGATGACGCGGCCGTCGAAACCGAGGATCGCGCGGTTCGGGAGGTCGAGTTCGCGCCACCACACGATGTCGGTGATGTCGCCGAAGGTGCAGACCATGGCGATGCCTGCGCCCTTGTCGGGCTGCGCGAGGTGATGCGCGAGCACCGGGACCTCGACTCCGAACACCGGGGTCGTGACGGTGGTGCCGAACAGCGGCTTGAAGCGTTCGTCGTCGGGGTGCGCGACCAGCGCGACACACGCGGGGAGGAGTTCCGGGCGGGTCGTCTCGATCTCGATCGTGCCGCCGTCCGGACGGTGGAAGGCGAGCCGGCGGTAGGTGCCTGGCTGTTCCTTGTCCTCGAGTTCCGCCTGCGCGACCGCGGTGCGGAACGTGACGTCCCACAGCGTCGGTGCCATCGCCTGGTAGGCCTCTCCGCGGTCGAGGTTGCGGAGGAAGGCGAGCTGGCTCGCGGTGATGGACTCGTCGCCGATCGTGCGGTAGCTCTGGGTCCAGTCGACCGAGAGGCCGAGTGCACGCCATACGGCCTCGAACTGCTGCTCGTCTTCGACGGTGAGTCGCTCGCACAGCTCGATGAAGTTGCGGCGGGAGATGGGGACCTGATCGGTGGCCTTGGTGCTCTTGTTGTCGCCACCTTCGAACGGCGGCGTGAAGTCGGCGTCGTAGGGGAGCGTCGGATCGCAGCGCACGCCGTAGTAGTTCTGAACGCGTCGCTCGGTGGGGAGACCGTTGTCGTCCCAGCCCATCGGGTAGAAGACGCGCTTGCCGGTCATGCGCTGGTAGCGCGCGATGACATCGGTGTGGGTGTAGCTGAACACATGGCCGATGTGCAGTGAGCCTGACGCGGTGGGCGGCGGGGTGTCGATCGAGTAGATGCACTCACGCGTCGCGCCCTCGCGTTGGAACCGGTAGGTTCCTGCGGCTTCCCAGGAGGAGCCCCACTTCTGCTCGAGACCTTCAAGGGCCGGTTTCTCCGGGATGCTGGCAGCGGTCATGAAGGATCTCCTGCTGATATGTGCGGCACCGTGTCTGCGTGCCTGAGTGTGTGGGAACGTTCCATGGTACAGCAGGGCGCCCCGTGTCGGCCGGACCAGCGCCCCGAGCGGTGCGCCGGTAGCATCGGACCGTGTCGACCCCAGCCGCGTCCGGTGTGATCCGCGCCGACATCCAGGGCCTCCGCGCCGTCGCGGTCGCGCTCGTCGTGCTGTTCCATCTGCGGCCCGGGCTCGTCCCCGGTGGCTACGTCGGCGTCGACGTGTTCTTCGCGATCTCGGGCTTCCTCATCACCGCACATCTGCTGCGTGAACTGGAGCACACCGGGACCGTCCGGCTCGGCCGCTTCTGGGCACGTCGGGCGCGGCGGCTCCTGCCGGCGGCGCTCACCGTCCTGCTCGTCGTGCTCGCCGCGAGTGTGCTGGTCGCGCCGATCGGCGACCTCCCACGGTTCATCCGGGAGACGATGTGGTCTGCGCTCTACATCGAGAACTGGGCGTTGGCGGGATCGGCCGTCGACTACCTCGCCGCGGAATCGTCTCCGTCGCCGGTGCAGCACTATTGGTCGCTCTCGGTGGAGGAGCAGTTCTACCTCGTGTGGCCGGTGCTGCTCCTCGCGGCAGCCTGGTTCGCGGCGCGGGTCACCGGTCGCCGGGAGGGGCACGCCGGCCGGTCATCGACGCGCCTCAGGCGCAGCGCACTCGTCGTGCTCCTCGCGGTCTTCGCCGCCTCGCTCACCTGGTCGGTCGTCTTCACTGCGGAGGACCCGTCGCCGGCCTACTTCGTGACGACCACGAGAGCGTGGGAGTTCGCGGCCGGCGGGCTCGTCGCCGTGCTGGTCGCGGGGACCGCCCGGTGGTCCGCCGATCGGCAGGGCATTCGCATCGCGGTCGCCTGGGCCGGTCTCGTGGCCGTGGGACTCGCCGCATTCGGGTACTCCGGCGCGACGCCGTTCCCCAGCATGACCGCGCTGCTGCCTGTGGCCGGTGCGCTCGCGGTGGTGTGGGCAGCCGCCCCGGCCACGCGGTCGTCGCCGACCGCACTGCTCGCCGTCCGGCCCGTCCAGTGGCTCGGCGACCGCTCCTACGCGGTCTATCTCTGGCATTGGCCGGTGATCATCCTCGCGGGCTTCGCCCTCGGGCGGTCGGCGTCGATCCTGGAGCAGATCGTGCTCATGGTGTTCACGCTCCTCCTCGCCGAGGCGACCACACGGTGGGTGGAGCAGCCGATCCGTTTCGGTGTCCCGTCCAGGTGGAGCCCCGCCAGGGTTCTGGGGCTGACAGCCGCCGCCATGGCAGTCCTGCTCGCCGTGTCCGCGGTCGCCCTCCCGCAGTCCCAGGCGCGGATCGTCGCGGAGCAGTCGCGCCTCGAGCGGCTCGTCGCGGCACCTCCCGACTGCTTCGGTGCCGCGGAGCTGCTCGACGAAGCGCGGTGTGACGACGCGGCTGCACCGGGGGAGCTTGGACCCGGCACGGCGACGTCGGCGACAGTGCCGGACGCATCGCTCGCCGACACGCCACCGGACCGCTGCATCACCGACATCCGAGCCGACGCGTTCGCGGTCTGCGCGTACGGAGCCGCCGCCGACACGGCGACGAGGACCGTCGCGCTGATCGGCGACTCCCACGCGGAACAGTGGTTGCCGGCGTTCGCCGATGCCGCTGAGTCGGGCGGTTGACGATTGCTCGTGGCGGCGAAGAGCTCCTGTCCGTTCAGCGGCGCCGAGCGCACTGAGGCCGCCTTGAGTGCTGAAGTGCTCGCCCAGATGCGTGTCGGCTGCGCGAGCTGGAACGAGGACGCGTTGGCGATGCTCCGCGACGATCCGAGCATCGACACGGTCGTCGTGTCCGCCCGCGCCAGGAACCCCGTCGTCGCTGCTCCAGGTGAGTCGTGGCAGGAGACCGCTGCGGCCGCTTACCTGGCGCGCTGGGGCGAAGTACCCGCCACCATCCAGCACATCGTCGTCCTGCGCGACACTCCGACCATGGCCGATGACGTCCTCGCCTGCGTCCGTGACGAACCGGATCCCGAGCGCGCGTGCGCCCGCGATCGTGCGGACGCCCTCGTCGACGATCCGCAGTTCGATGCTGCGCTCGCAAGCACCGATCCACGCGTGGCCCCGCTCGACCTCACCGACGCGCTCTGCACCGACGACGAGTGCTCACCGGTCGTCGGCTCTGTCCTCGCCTACCGCGACAGCCACCACCTCAGCTGGGTCTACGCCGCGACGCTCGCCGGGACGGTGGGGGAACTGCTCGACGGCCTGTCGGCCACCGGTTCAGGAGCCGGGAGTCCCTGAACCCGACGGGCCGAGGCGCAACCGCGGTGCATCGGCGGCAAGCCTCCGCGTATAGGGATCCGCTGGGGCTGTGAACACCTGCTCCGCCGGGCCGTGCTCGACGATGCGCCCGGCCTGGATGACCGCGACCTCGTCGCTCATGTGGCGAATCACCCCGAGGTCGTGGGAGATGAGCAGGTAGCTCAGGCCGAGCCGTTCCTGCAGGTCGTCGAGGAGGTCGAGGATGCGCGCCTGAACGGTCACGTCGAGTGCGGAGACGGGTTCATCCAGGATGAGCGTGGACGGCCGGCCCGCCAGGGCCCGGGCGATCGCGACACGCTGCCGCTGCCCGCCCGACAACTGCCGAGCGCGACGGTTGGCGATGGACGCGGCCAGACCGACGTCCGCCAGCAGTTCCAACACCCGAGGGGTGCGAACCGAACCGCCGGGGACGGCATCGGAGATGATCCGCCCCACCCGCCACCGAGGATCGAAGGAGCTGAGCGGATCCTGCGACACCCAGGCGAGACGCGACCGGCGAGCACGGCGCTCCCGTTCAGGAATCCCGGACCACGGCGCGCCTTCGAACAGCACCGATCCCGATTCCGGTGCGGTGAGTCCGAGGGCGATCCGGGCGAGCGTGGTCTTCCCCGACCCCGATTCACCGACCACCCCGAGCGTGGTCCCACGGTCCAGCGTGAGTGACACGTCGTCGACCGCCACGAGCGGCTCGACGTCGCGACGCGTCGTGAATGTCCGGACGACGTTCTTGAACTCCAGCACGGGAGTCGGCCGCAGCTCCGGATCAGCGGTCGGTTCTCTCGGCCGCTCGGTGACCGTCGGCGATGACGGACTCAAACGGCTCCCGCGCGGCCGATCTGTCGGCACCGCATCGAGGAGCGCTCGGGTGTACGGGTGCTGCGGCGACCGGAGCACCCGCTCGGTCGGCCCCTGTTCGACGACCGCGCCATCGCGGAGCACCACGACGTGGTCGGCGACGGCGGACACGACGGCGAGGTCGTGGCTGATCAACAGGAGTGCGGAACCGCGGGCCGTCACCTGTCTGAGGAGGTCGATGATCCTCGCCTGGACGGTCACGTCGAGCGCGGTCGTCGGCTCGTCGGCGATGAGGAGATCCGGGTCGAGTGCGATGGCAGAGGCGATGAGGGCGCGCTGACGGAGCCCGCCGGACAGTTCACCGGAGCGTTGGCCGACACGTGTCTCGGGTTCGGGCATGCCGACCTGCTCGAGGAGCTCGAGCACGCGCGCCGCCCGGGCTGCGCCATCGAGCGAGGTGCCGAGACGCAGGGCGTCGTCGATCTCTCGTCCGATCGTGCGCAACGGGTCGAGCGAGACCAGTGCGTCTTGCAGGACGAGTCCGATCCTGCGGCCCCTGAGGGTGCGCCAGGACCGCCCGTCGAGGCCTCGGAGGTCGGTGCCGTCGAAGTCGAGCCGTCGGGCGGCGACGCGAGCCGATGGTCCGGCGAGCCCGAGCAGGGAGCGTGCGGTCACGCTCTTCCCGGATCCCGACTCGCCCACGATGGCGACGCAGCGCCCGCGTGGGACCTCGAACGAGATGTCGTGGACCACGTCCTCGTCCCGTCCGAAGCCGATCGTCAGGCCCTCGACCCGCAGGAGTGGACGTTTGTCGTTCATCGTCCGCCCTCCCGGACTCGGCGTTGCAGCCCGCGTCCGAGGACCGTGGTGGACAGCGCCGTCGCCACGATCATCAAGCCGGGGAACAGTGTGAGCCACCAGGCGGTGGCGAGGTAGGTGCGCGCTGCCGCGAGCATCGCGCCCCATTCCGGTGCCGGCGGTTGGGCGCCGAGGCCGAGGTAGCTGAGGGCAGACGCCCACACGACGGCCTGGCCGACTCCGAGGGTGGCGAGGACGAACAGCGGTGCGACGGCGTTCGGCAGGATGTGCTGGGTGAGGATGCGGAGGGGCGGGTGGCCGAGGACCTTGGCCGCCTCGACGAAGTCTGAGGAGCGCACCTGGAGGAGCTGTCCGCGGATGAGCCTGGCGTACCCGGGGGCGGTGGAGAGTCCGACCGCGATGGTCGCCGTCACCGGGCCGGGTCCGGCGATCACGATCACGAGGAGGGCGAGCAGCAGCCCGGGGAAGGCGAAGAGGATTTCGAGCACACGACCGACCGCGAAGTCGACGAACCGCCCACCGGCGGCAGCGGCGGTGGCGAGCACCGTGCCGAGTGCAAGGCCGATCGCGGTCGCGGCGACACCGATGAGCAGTGACGTGGCGGTGCCGTGGACGACCCGGGTCCAGACGTCCCGTCCAGACTCGTCGGTCCCGAACCAGTGCGACGGCGACGGCGGCGAGAAGGCGTTCCGTGGATCGACGGCGGTGGGGGACCCGGGCGCGAACACGCCTGGCGCCACGGCGCATCCGATGAGGAAGAGGACGACGAGCGCTGCCGTGAGCTCGGCGACGCCCCACCCGCCGAGCAGTGGGCCGACGCGGGTGGGACGCCGCGTGGTGTGCTGGCCGTCCGGGGTGATCGCGAGCCCGCTCATGCGCTCGCCCGCCGCTGTCGGTCCCGCGGGTCGAGGATGGCGGCCGCGGCATCAGCTCCGAGCATGACGACCACGTACGCGGCTGCTGAGCAGAGCACGACACCTGTCACAAGGGGGACGTCGCGAACGGTGACGGCCTGCAGCAGTGTCCGTCCCAGGCCTGGCCGAGCGAAGATCGTCTCCACGACGACGGCGCCGCTGATGAGGTACCCGAAGGCCCAGCCCGACAGGTTGACCGCAGGGACTGAGGCGTGCCGGAGTCCGTGCCGGAGCAGGAGACCCGTCCGGGTCTCACCGCGAGCGGCTGCAGAGACGGCGAACGGAGCCGATTGAGCGTCCAGCAGCGGCTCGCGCATCACCTGCGCGAGGAAGCCCGCGACGGGGATGGCGAGGGTGAGCACCGGCAGGATGAGGCCGGACGCATCTCCGGTGCTCACCGGAGGCAGCCAGCCGAGTGAGGTGCTGAACAGGGAGATGAGCACCGTCGCGAGCCAGAACTGGGGGAGTGACGCGGCGAGCAGTTCGATGCCCGAACCGATCGCGGCGGACACCCGGCCACCCCTCGTCGACCACACAGCGAGTGCGAGTGCCAGGATCCAGGCCACGAGAAGCGACGCGCCGGCGAGGACGAGCGTGTTCGAGAGCTGCTCGCCGAGGATCTGCGCCACCGGCGTGCGCTGGGATGCCGACACCCCGAGGTCCCCCCGCAGCAGTCGGCCGAGTTGTGCCAGGTACTGGATGAGCAACGGTTGGTCGAGCCCGAACTCGACCCGGACCCGTTCGAGGGCCTCCTGCGACGCCTGAGAACCGGGGCCACCGAGGTACGCCTGCGCCGGATCGCCCGGGATGAGCCGGATCGCGAAGAAGGTGACGGTGGCGACCGCCCAGAGCACGAACACCGCGCCGAGCAGGCGGGCGCCGACCCTCGCGAGGAACCGGCGCCCGTCGAACGTGCTCGAGCGAACCGCCGTCACTCCACGAGCCAGGCGTCCGCGAAGACCGGCGTCGACACCGTCGGCAGCGCGCGGACGCCCTGGAGGTCGGTGCTCAACAGGAAGTGGTTCTGCTGGTCGTACAAGGGGAGGATGTAGTACCCGTCGAGGATGATCTGCTGCGCCTGCTCATACAGGAACGCGCGCTCCTCGGGGTCGAGCGTGTCGCTCGCCTGGGTGAGGATCTCGTCGAGGGCCGGATCGTTCAGCTGGGCGTGGTTCGCGAAGTACCCACTGGGGGCGGGCACGATGCCCGAGGAGTCGTAGAGGACCCGGAGGACGTCCGGGCCGACCTTCGTGTACGGGGCGCTGACCGCCTCGTAGGCGTTGGTGCCCAGGGCCTCGTACCAGCTGGAGAGGTCGAGCAGTTCGAGCTGGACGTCGAACCCGGCCTCTCCCGCACCGGCCTGGATCTGCTCGAACAGGGACTGCTCGGCCGGGATGGACTGGTTGGTGCTGACCGGGAAGCGGACGGTCAGACGCACGCCGTCCTTCATCCGCACGCCGTCGGTATCCGTCTCCGTCCACCCTGCGGCGTCGAGGAGCTCGTTCGCAGTGTCGAGGTCGTAGCCGAACAGGCTGTCGTCGGAGTACGCGGTCGCCTCAGCGCTCGAGAGCGGCGAGTAGGAGCGCTTCGCCGTACCGAAGAACAGCGACTCGATCGCGGCGTTCACATCGGTCGACCGCACGAACGCCTCACGGACCCGCTGGTCGTCGAACGGAGCCTGTCCGGCGTTCAGCTCGATCCGGTTCGACGCACCGGGGCGCGGCGCGTCGAGGTCCACGATGGTCTTCGACTCTTTGGCTTGCACGATGGTGTCCGGCTGCGCGTTGTCGATGATCTGGACATCGCCGCTCTGCAGCGCAGCGAACCTCGACGCCGAGTCGGGGATGAACCGCCAGGTGATGCCGTCCAGGTAGGCGGGGCCGTCGTGGGCGGCGTCCTTCGGCGCGGAGTTGTACGCGTCGTTCCGCACGAGCGAGACGTGGTCCTGCTTCACCCACTCGTCGACGACGAACGGCCCGGTCCCGATCGGTGCCTCGCAGTTCGCGTCGACCCCGCGCGCGAGACCGGCGGGCGACTCCATGGCCGTCCACGGCTGCGACATCGACTCCAGCAGTGCGCTGTCCGGCGTCGACAGGGTGAACCGGGCGGTGGTCGCGTCGACAGCCTCGACGGAGGTCACCTTGCCGACCGCGAGGTAGCCCGTCGACGACTTCGTCTCCGGGTCCTGCAGATGCTCGACGTTGGCCTTCACCGCTGCGGCGTCGAACGGCGTGCCGTCCGTGAACGTCACGTCGTCGCGCAGGGTGAACTCCCACGTCAGGCCGTCATCGGACGTCTTCCACGACGTCGCCAACCACGGGATGATCGTGCCGTCCGCGTCGCGGGAGACGAGCGGCTCCAGATACTGCGCGCTCAGAAGCGCCTGCGGGTAGTTGCCGCCCACGTGCGGGTCGAGGCAGGTCGGCTCGGCGTCACCACTCGCGTACACCAGCGTGCCCCCGGAGACGGGCGTGCTCGACGCCGTCGGCACCGCGGGGGAGCACGCCGCGAGCAGCAACGCCAGTGGTGCGGCGACGGCCGCGACCCGCGCAGGACGGCGCCAGCCGGGCGCCGGACGCGCAGGAACTGAGGAGGGAGAAGCGGGCACAGGGGACTCCATTGAGCGATCCGACCGGGTGCTGTCGGCCCGGCGACCACATCCGAACAATTATTGGACGCAGTCTCACAACCAGCATAGGGGCTGAAAACACCCACATCCGCGCCAGTGCACCGCCGACGGCTAGGCTCTCACCGGACGAAAGGAACCGAGGTGGCACGACCAGCAACTCGCAACGGCGTCGGCCGCCCCCGTCGCTCCTCCCAGCGCATCCTCGAGGAGGCCGCGGCAGAACTCTTCCTCGAACAGGGCTACCCCGGCACCACCGTCGACCAGATCGCCAGCCGCGCCGGCGTCAGCCGCAACACCTTCTTCAACTACTTCGGCTCCAAGAGCGACGTGCTCTGGATCGACGTGGACGCGTCCCTCGCCGGCCTCGAACGCGCGCTCGCCGCAGCGGTGCCGTCGGCGCTCGCCGAATCGTCCGAGGTGATGCCGACCCTCCGTGCCGCGCTCCTCGCCGTCGCCGGCGAACGGCCGAACGGCGCCGTCCCATGGGCCCTCACGCAGACCGAACTGATGGACACCGCCTGGGAGCTGCAGGCATCCGGGCTCGAACGTCTGCTCCGTCTGCAGGCGGTCCTCCGCGTGTTCCTGGCCCGGCTCGCCCCGAACGTCGACGAGCTGACGATCCGGGCGGCGGCGGCGTCGACGGCGGGTGCCGTCGTGGCCGGTGCGGGCGCCTGGGCCGGTGCCGGGGTGTCCAGGGGCGACCTCGTCGACTATCTCGGGCCGGCGATCGACCCCGTCATCGACGGCTACGGCCGGGCCCTCGCGCGAGGATCCCGGAGCGCCTGAGCAGGCTGTACCATGGGTGCAGCGACATCGATCCGGCTATCACCGGGGAGTCCTCGGAAGAACAGCGACCGCCCCGCGGTCGCCCAGTAGAACCGAGCGGGGCAGGCCCGTCACAGCCGGTGCAGAGCGGCGGCTCCCCCGTGGAGTCGCAAGCGGGGTGGTACCGCGTCGGGAGAACCGGCGTCCTCGCAGGACCCACGAGACCTGCCAGGAGAACGATGAGCTACCCGAAGTCCCACGAGCCAGACTCGAACGAGTCAGCGACGAGCGGTGCCGCGTTCGGCGTGACGCCGTCGCCGAACTTCCCCTCGATCGAAGAGTCCGTGCTTGCACGCTGGGCGGCCGACGGCACCTTCCAGGCGTCCATCGACCAGCGCGAGGGCGCGCCTGAGTGGGTCTTCTACGACGGTCCGCCCTTCGCGAACGGCCTGCCGCACTACGGCCACCTCCTCACGGGGTACGCCAAGGACCTGTTCCCGCGCTTCCAGACGATGCGCGGGAAGCAGGTGCACCGGCGCTTCGGATGGGACACCCATGGTCTCCCTGCGGAACTCGAGGCCGAGCGCCAGCTCGGGATCACCGACAAGCGCCAGATCGACGAGATGGGTCTCGCCGCCTTCAACCAGGTCGCACGGGACTCCGTGCTCAGGTACACCGAGGAGTGGCAGAGCTACGTCACCCGTCAGGCGCGGTGGGTCGACTTCGAGCACGACTACAAGACGCTCGACGTCACCTACATGGAGTCCGTCATCTGGGCGTTCAAGCAGCTCTACGACAAGGGACTCGCCTACGAGGGGCACCGGGTCCTCCCGTACTGCTGGCGCGATCAGACCCCGCTGTCGAACCACGAGCTGCGGATGGACGACGACGTCTACCGCATGCGCCAGGACCAGACCGTCACCGTCACCTTCCCGCTGGTCGGCTCCAAGGCAGAGAGCCTCGGGCTGACCGCAGTCCGTGCCCTCGCCTGGACGACCACCCCGTGGACGCTCCCGACCAACGCGGCGCTGGCTGTCGGCCCCGACATCGAGTACGCGGTCGTCCCGGCCGGGCCGAACGGCACCCCCGACGCGACGGTGCTCCGGGAGGAGGGGGCGACGCACGCGTCCACCGAGGTGCTCGGGGGCGAGTACCTCATCGCCGCGGCGCTGCTCGGCAACTACGCGAAGGACCTCGGCTACGACACCGCTGCTGACGCCACCGCGGCCGTCTCCCGCACCGTCCTCGGTCATGAGCTCGAGGGTGTCTCCTACGACCGCCTGTGGGACTACTACGCCGACACGGAAGAATGGGGCATGCAGAACGCGTGGCGGATCCTCGTCGCCGACTACGTGTCCACCGAGGACGGCACGGGCATCGTGCACCAGGCACCCGCCTACGGCGAAGAGGACCAGAAGATCTGCGAGGCCGCCGGGATCCCCGTCATCGTCTCCGTCGACGACGGTGGCAAGTTCCTGCCGGAGGTCTCAGACGTCGCGGGTCTGCAGGTGTTCGACGCGAACAAGCCGCTGACCCAGCTCCTGAAGGCACAGGGCCGGTTGCTCCGTCAGGCGAGCTACGAGCACTCCTACCCGCACTGCTGGCGCTGCAAGCAGCCGCTCATCTACAAGGCCGTCTCCAGTTGGTTCGTCCGCGTGCCCGAGTTCCGCGACCGCATGGAGGAGCTCAACCAGGAGATCACCTGGGTGCCGGAGAACGTCAAGGACGGCCAGTTCGGCAAGTGGCTCGCCGGAGCGCGCGACTGGTCGATCAGCCGCAACCGGTACTGGGGTTCGCCCATCCCCGTGTGGAAGAGCGACAACCCGGAGTACCCGCGCATAGACGTCTACGGTTCGCTCGACGAGCTCGAAGCCGACTTCGGGGTGCGTCCGACGGACCTCCACCGCCCCTACATCGACGAGCTCACGCGCCCGAACCCAGACGACCCGACCGGTCAGTCCACCATGCGTCGGATCACCGACGTCCTCGACGTGTGGTTCGACTCCGGCTCCATGCCGTTCGCCCAGGTGCACTACCCGTTCGAGAACCGCGAATGGTTCGACTCGCACAACCCGGCCGACTTCATCGTCGAGTACATCGGCCAGACGCGTGGTTGGTTCTACCTGCTGCACGTGCTGTCCACGGCACTGTTCGACCGCCCTGCGTTCACGAGCGTCGTCAGTCACGGCATCGTGCTCGGCAGCGACGGACAGAAGATGTCGAAGTCGCTGCGCAACTACCCCGACGTGAACGAGGTGTTCGACCGCGACGGGTCCGATGCGATGCGCTGGTTCCTCATGTCGAGCTCGGTGCTGCGGGGCGGCAACCTCGTGGTCACCGAGGAGGGCATCCGCGAGGGCGTCCGCCAGGTGATGCTGCCGCTCTGGAACAGCTGGTACTTCTTCTCGCTCTACGCCAACACGGCCGTGCCGGGGGGCTACGACGCCGTCTGGCGGACCGACTCCTCCGACGTGCTCGACCGGTACATCCTCGCGAAGACCCGAGAGCTCGTCGTGACGGTGACCGACCACCTCGAGACCTTCGACGCGACGCTCGCCGCTGCCTCGTTGCGCGACTTCGCCGACGTGCTCACCAACTGGTACGTCCGTCGTTCGCGGGATCGCTTCTGGGCGACCGACGGCGCCGAGCTCGACCGCGACGCGTTCGACACGCTGTACACCGTTCTCGAGACCTTCTCTCGCCTTGCAGCCCCGCTGCTCCCGCTCATCACCGAGGAGGTCTGGACGGGGCTCACGGGGGAGCGCAGTGTGCACCTCGCGGACTGGCCCGTCGCCGAGCAGTACCCGGACGACGCCGCCCTCGTGGAAGCCATGGACCGCGTCCGCGAGATCTCCGGCGTCACGCTCGCGCTCCGGAAGCAGGCCGGGCTCCGTGTCCGACTGCCGCTCGCCTCGCTCACGGTCGTCACCCCCGACCCGGCCGCGCTCGCACCCTTCGAGGCGATCCTCCGCGAGGAGCTCAACCTGAAGGCGGTGTCGTTCGCGCAGCTGACCGACACGAGCGCGACGGAGTTCGGCGTGACCTCGCGACTCTCCGTCAACGCCCGTGCAGCGGGCCCTCGTCTCGGGAAGACGGTGCAGCAGGCGATCGCCGGTGCCCGCACGGGCGACTGGAGCGAGGTCGACGGCGTCGTGACGTCCGGCGGTATCGAACTCGTCGCCGGTGAGTACGAGCTCGTCATGGAAGCCTCGGCGGACGCAGACGGCGGTGTGGCGCTCGCGCTGCTGCCCTCCGGCGGGTTCGCGCTGCTCGAGACGACGTTGACCCCGGAGCTCGAGGCCGAGGGCCTGGCCCGCGACGTCATCCGGGCCGTGCAGGACACGCGGAAGGCGGCCGACCTGCAGGTCAGCGACCGCATCGTCCTCACCCTGGGCTTCGCAGCCGAGGCCGACGAGCAGGCGGTGCGCAGCGCACTCGGTGTCGTCGACATCGCCGGCGACACCCTCGCGGTCTCGCTCAGCTGGACCGGCGAGTCCGGCGCATCCGCCGAAAGCGGGTTCGCCCAGTCCTTCAGCGCAGGCAAGTTCGGCAACACCGGTGACTTCACCGTCACCGTCGTGCGATCGGAGGAGACCGCGGATGTCCGATGACCTGACCTTCGCGGATGCGGCCGACGCCGTCTACCGCGAGCTGCTCGGCCGTCTCGGCGAGGCGCAGCCCCAGCCGAGGCTCGGGGCGACCAAGCGGGCGCTGGAGCTCCTCGGCAATCCCGAGGCGTCGTTCTCGATCATCCAGATCGCCGGCACCAACGGCAAGACGAGCACCGCCCGCATGATCGAGAGCATCCTGCGAGCCCACGGGCTCCGGACGGGCCTGTTCACCAGCCCGCACCTGGTGCGATTCACCGAACGCATCGGCATCGACGGGGAACGCGTCTCCGACGAGGCCGTCGCCCGCAACTGGGAGGACATCCGCCCGTACCTCGCGATGGTCGACGCGGAATTGGAGGACGCCGGGGAACCAGCCCTCACCTTCTTCGAAGCACTCACGGTGCTCGGGTTCGCGTGCTTCGGCGACGCACCCGTCGACGTGGCCGTCGTGGAGGTCGGCATGGGCGGCGCGTGGGACTCGACCAATGCTGCGGACGCCGAGGTCGCCGTGTTCGCGCCGATCGACCTCGACCACATGCAGCGACTCGGATCCACCATCGAGGAGATCGCGCGCACCAAGGCCGGCATCATCAAGCCGGGCGCACAGGTGGTCTCTGCCGCGCAGCACCCCGACGCGCGTCGGGCCCTCGTCGAGGCGGCCGGAGCCGTCGACGATCCGATCGTGTTCGAAGGCGCAGAGTTCGCGCTCGAGCACGACGCGGTCGCTGTGGGCGGACAGCTCATCACCGTCCGTGGTCGTGCCGGGACCTACCCGGAGCTGTACCTGCCGCTCTACGGCGACCACCAGGGCCGGAACGCCACGCTGGCGATCGCAGCGGTCGAAGCGTTCCTCGGCGGCGGCACGCAGCCGCTGGCCGAGGACGTCCTCGCGGAGGGCCTGACCGAGGTCGCCTCTCCGGGGCGTCTGCAGCTCGTCGGTACTGAGCCGACGGTGCTCGTCGACGCAGCGCACAACCCGCACGGGGCAGCTTCGCTCGTCGCCGCGCTCGGCAGCTACTTCGACGTCGACGAGGTCGCGTTCGTCGTCGGCATCCTGCAGGACAAGGACGCCGCCGGCATCCTCACGACGCTGGCTCCGGCCGCAGCCGGGTTCTTCTTCACCCAGTCCGAGTCCGAACGCGCGATCCCGGCCGAGGAGCTCAGCCGTCTGGCAGCGTCGCTCGACCTCCCGGCGTCGACGTTCGCCGACACGCTCGACGAGGCCGCGGAGGATGCCAGACGATGGGCGGAGGAGGCCCCGCGCCGCCTCGTGGTCATCACCGGTTCGATCACGCTCGTCGGCGAGGCGATCGAGATCGCCGACGACCGCGGATGGAAGGCGGGCGCATGAGCAGCCACTCGAGATCCCGCACCCCGCGCGGCATCAAGCAGACGCTCGGCTCGATCATCCTCGGCTTCGAGATGATCGTGATGTTCCTCGGCGCACTCGTCATCTTCGGGCTCAAGGCGTTGCCGGCACCCGTGGCGTTGATCGGTGGAGCAGTGCTCTGCCTCATCATCGCCGCGACGATCCCGCTCCTGCGATTCCGCTGGGGATATTGGCTGGGGTGGGCGGTGCAAGCCGCTATCGTGGCTACCGGCCTGCTCGTGCCGATGATGTTCCTGGTGGGTGGCATGGCCGCAGCGGTCTGGACCTACGCGATGGTCCAGGGCGAAAAGATCGAACGTCAGCAGGCGTTCTCCCGAGAGACGAAGGATTGACCGTGGCAGTTGAAGAAACCCTGGTACTCGTGAAGCCCGATGGCGTCGCACGCAACCTGACCGGCGAGATCCTCCGTCGCATCGAGGCGAAGGGCTACTCCCTCGTCGACATCCGCCTGGTCGAGCCCGACCGCGAACTCCTCGCCGCCCACTACGCGGAGCACGAGGGCAAGCCCTTCTACGAGCCGCTCGTGGAGTTCATGCTGAGCGGGCCGGTGGTGGCCATCCGCGTCGCCGGGAACCGCGTCATCGAGGGCTTCCGTTCCCTCGCGGGCACGACGGACCCGACGACGGCAGCTCCCGGAACGATCCGCGGCGACTTCGGCCGTGACTGGGGCCTCAAGGTCCAGCAGAACCTCGTGCACGGCTCCGACAGCACCGAGTCCGCCTCGCGCGAGCTCTCGCTCTGGTTCGCCTGAGCCGTCTCACTGAGCACCACGAAGCCCGTCCCCACCGCATCGCGGGGACGGGCTTCGTCGTGGGTGCTGCCGGCGATGTCTACAGGTAGGACAGCACGTCGAGACGCAGCTGGGCGATGATCGCCACCACCAGGTAGCAGGCGAGGGTGACGACGACGATCCAGGAGAGGACGACGCCGGCGATTCTCCGCACACCCGGGGACGACGGGAGGATGCCCTGTTTCAGGGTGAACGCCGTGACGGCGATGAACGACGGGATGGTGACCGACCAGGTGACCATGCACCACGGGCACAGGGTTCCGAGCACGAAGATGCTCTGCGAGATGAGCCAGATCACGAAACCGAGCGCGCCGAGCAGACCGACGTTGAACGCGATCCAGAACCAGCGGGCGAAGCGCGCCCCGGCGAGGATCGACACTCCGACGACGATCGGCGCGATCCACGCGCCCAGGCCGATGAGCGGATTCGGGAAGCCGAACACGGCACCCTGCCAGGAGTTCAGGTTGACGCCGCACTGCACGAGGATGCTGAGGTTGCAGCCGAGCTGCGCATTCGGATCCTGCAGGAGCTGGAACTTGTCGAGGGTGAGCGCGAACGCCGCGATCCACCCGATCGACCCTGCGAGGACGAGGAAGATCGCGAGGCCCTTGGGGCGCGCGTCGATGACCGGAGCTGACACGCTCCGATTGTCGCATGCGACGCCGGGCGATGGTCGGGAACATGCCCGGGGTCGTGGCGCACAGGCTTCCTCGCGCCCGTTCGTGCGATAATCGAGGGGTCGTGCTCCGAGCCGCGCTCGAGCGCACGACATGACAGGCTTGTTGGGCAATGAATGCCCAGGACCCGCCGGCACGTGCCGGCACGATCGTGAGAGCTCCAAGAGCCAGCGATCACACAGGATTTGCGAACGGCTGCACCTGCAGCGGTTCGCACGAGATGAAGAACCGGGCAGTGGCGCGGCCGCCGTCCCGGCATAGGGGAGTACACCAGGAATGGTGAATGAACACACCGAGGATCCGGCGACGCCGGGTACCGAGCACGAACCGATCGAAGAGCAGAACTCGACAGCGGCACCCGAGACGGACGAGTCCGTCGAGGTGACCGCGGAGGCAGACGCCGAGGCGACACCGGTCATCCCGGTCCGCCCACCCACCACGATGCTGCTGTTCCAGGCACCCGATCTGCCGCCCATCGTCCACCGCGACGATGAGCCGCTGGAAGCGGAGCTCAGCTCGTCACGTCGTCGAACCCGTCGGCGCGCCGGCGAAGACGGGGCAGAGTCGGGCGAGTCGCGCCCCGACTCGCGCAACGTCGTCAAGGTCCGCACGCCACGCGAGCCTGAACTCATCACCGAGCCGCAGAAGGTCCGGGGCTCGACGCGTCTCGAGGCGAAGAAGCAGCGCCGCCGCGACGGCCGCGATGCCGGTCGACGTCGTCCCGTGGTCACCGAGGCCGAGTTCCTCGCCCGCCGCGAGTCCGTCGACCGCGTCATGGTCGTCCGCTCGAAGAACGGCAAGACCCAGATCGGCGTCCTCGAGGACGGCGTCCTCGTCGAGCACTACGTTGCCCGCAGCCAGGAGGCCTCGCTCATCGGCAACGTCTACCTGGGTCGGGTGCAGAACGTCCTGCCCAGTATGGAAGCGGCGTTCGTCGACATCGGACGCGGCAGGAACGCCGTGCTGTACTCCGGTGAGGTCGACTGGGACAAGGTCGAGACCGGCAACCAGCCGCGCCGCATCGAACTCGCCCTCAAGGGCGGCGACAAGGTGCTCGTCCAGGTCACGAAGGACCCGGTCGGACACAAGGGTGCCCGCTTGACGAGTCAGGTCTCGCTGCCTGGCCGGTACCTGGTCTATGTGCCGAACGGCTCGATGAACGGCATCTCGCGGAAGCTCCCGGACACCGAGCGCGCCCGCCTCAAGAAGATCCTCAAGGAGGTGCTGCCTGAGAACGTCGGTGTCATCGTGCGCACCGCGGCCGAGGGAGCCACCGAGGAGCAGCTGACGCTCGACGTGACGCGCCTGAAGTCGCAGTGGGCCGAGATCTCCCGCCAGATCGAGACGGTCCAGGCTCCTGCGTTGCTCCACAGTGAGCCGGACCTCCTCATCAAGATCATCCGCGACGTCTTCAACGAGGACTTCCACAAGCTCGTCATCCAGGGCTCCGATGCCCTCCAGGACATCCAGAGCTACCTGCGCGGTGTCGCGCCCGACCTCCTCGAGCGTGTCGAGGCGTACGACGGCACCGGCGACTCGTTCGTCGACTACCGGATCGCCGAGCAGATCGAGAAGGCGCTCGACCGCAAGGTCTGGCTGCCGTCCGGTGGTTCGCTCGTGATCGACCGCACTGAGGCCATGACGGTCGTCGACGTCAACACGGGCAAGTTCGTCGGCTCGGGCGGCAACCTCGAGGAGACGGTCACGAAGAACAACCTCGAAGCCGCGGAAGAAGTCGTACGCCAGCTCCGTCTGCGCGACATCGGCGGCATCATCGTGGTCGACTTCATCGACATGGTCCTCGAGTCGAACCGGGACCTCGTGCTGCGTCGCCTCGTGGAATGCCTGAGCCGCGACCGCACGAAGCACCAGGTGGCGGAGGTCACCTCGCTCGGCCTCGTCCAGATGACCCGGAAGAAGCTCGGCCTCGGTCTCCTCGAGACGTTCAGCGAGCCGTGCGAGGTCTGCGCGGGTCGCGGCGTGGTCGTGCACCACGATCCCGTCGTCAAGCACCGCCAGACGCCGCAGCCGGAGCAGCAGCGCCGCCGCGGCAAGGGGCCGGCCCAGGGCGGACAGCAGTCCTCCGGAGGGTCGAACGGTGCCCAGAAGCCGGCCGGTCAGACGCACGGGATCACCGACGATGCGAAGAACGCCCTCGCGCTCATCGCCGCTCGTACGCTGCACCACGAGGAGGAGGCGGCTGCAGAGGCCGTCGCCGCCGAGGCGCAGTCCGCTGAATCGTCGGCGACCGATCAGGATCAGGCTGTCGAGCCGCAGAACGCTCACCAGCACGAGGGTCGCCGGAGTCGGCGCGAGAAGCGTGAACCGCGTCGTCGTGGTGGCGAACAGCGACGCGACGCAGCCGACGACCGGACCCGCGACTCGGCGGCCGAGGCTCAGGAGTCGAAGGCCCCGATGCTCGCGTTGCTCGACCTGCCGATCGCTCCGGTGATCGAGAAGCCTCGTCGTTCAGCAGTGGTCGACCCCGAACACCTGCTCGACTCCGTGCTGGACGCACTGCCGGAGCCGAAGAAGCCCGGTCAGGGGCGCGGTCGCAGCCGTCGGGTGTCCACCGCGTCGCTCGCCGGAGGACAGGCGATCGGTTCGGACGCGACACGGAACCAGGCCGAGTAGTCGGACCTGAGCTGTCAGGACGGCGCGTCTCCTCGGGAGGCGCGCCGTTCGCGTTCCGTGATCCGAAGGCCGCTGGCGATGAGGCGGCGTACGAGGTCGCCAGCCGTCACCGGCTCAGCGCCGGCTGCGACGAGCGCGTCGTGCCGGTCAGCGGGCACGTCGTGCCGGTCAGCGGGCACGTCGTAGTGGTCGAGATCGAAGGATCGCGCAGGGAGATCGTTCCTCGCCGCGAACTCGTGCAGTTCGTCGAGTGAGTGGTCGCTCACGACGTGTGACCAGAGGGTGCCGTGCGCAGGCCACAGTGGGGGATCGATGAGCACCGTCATAGGACCATCCAACCATCCGAAGGGCCCGAAGGTTCGGCGCGCCGTCCACCCGGCGATCGTCCAGGAGGGCTCGGGGTACACTTGTCAGGTGCGCCCGGTGTGGGAGCCGCGATGGACCCGGTGTATCTCGATGCATCGTTCCCGCTGGTTTGACCTGGGCTGCACGATGAAGTAAACTCGACCGTTGGTGTGCACTGAGTTTTCAATGCCACTCCCACGGTTTTCTGCCATCAAGGTGTCCCACGTGTTCGAACCTTTCCGCGCAGTAACTTCCAGCAACAGTCAGTCGGAGCGTTTCGCTCCCCAAAGAACGGGTACGTAGTGGTTTACGCAGTTGTGCGCGCCGGAGGACGGCAGGAGAAGGTCGAGATCGGAACCATCGTCACGATGGACCGGGTCAAGGCCGACAAGGATGGCAACATCGAGCTTCCCGCGGTGCTCCACGTCGACGGTGAGAAGATCATCTCCGACGCGAAGTCGCTCGCGAAGATCACGGTCACGGCCGAGGTGCTCGAAGACCTCCGCGGTCCGAAGATCATCATCCAGAAGTTCAAGAACAAGACCGGTTACAAGAAGCGTCAGGGCCACCGTCAGGAGCTCACGCGCGTCAAGATCACCGGCATCAAGTAAGGCATCGAGGAGAAGAAGAGATGGCACACAAGAAGGGTGCGAGTTCCACTCGCAACGGTCGTGACTCCAACGCACAGCGCCTCGGTGTGAAGCGCTTCGGCGGCCAGGTCGTCCTCGCGGGCGAGATCCTCGTCCGTCAGCGCGGCACGCACTTCCACCCCGGCGCCAACGTCGGCCGTGGCGGCGACGACACGCTGTTCGCCCTCGAGGCAGGCTCCGTGCAGTTCGGCAACAAGGGCGGCCGCAAGGTCGTCAACATCGTCGCAGCTGCCGAGTAGTACCAGGTTTTTTCCAGCAGGGGGCGGGCTTCGGCCCGCCCCCTGCTGTCGTACATCCCAAGCAACATGATTTGAGAGAGGGGCTGAGCGTCCATGGTCACATTCGTCGACCGGGTCACACTGCACCTGCGAGCGGGGAACGGCGGCAACGGCTGCGTTTCGGTGAAGCGCGAGAAGTTCAAGCCACTGGCCGGCCCCGACGGCGGGAACGGTGGGCACGGCGGCGACATCGTGCTCCTGTCAGACCCTCAGATCACCACCCTGCTCGGCTACCACCGTTCGCCGCACCGCAGCTCCGACACGGGCGGTTTCGGCATGGGTGACCACCGCAACGGCTACCAGGGCGAGACGCTCGTGCTTCCCGTCCCCGTCGGGACGGTCGTGAAGGACGTCGACGGCAACGAGCTGATCGACTTCACCGAGCCTGGCATGGAGTACACGGTCGCCCCCGGTGGGATCGGCGGCCTCGGCAACGCGGCGTTGTCGTCGACCAAGCGCAAGGCTCCCGGCTTCGCGTTGCTCGGCACCCTCGGCTGGGAGGGCGACATCCTTCTCGAGCTCAAGACCGTCGCCGACGTCGCGCTGGTCGGTTACCCCTCCGCCGGGAAGTCGAGTCTGATCGCCGCGATGTCCGCTGCGAAGCCCAAGATCGCCGACTACCCCTTCACGACGCTCCACCCGAACCTCGGTGTGGTGGAGGCCGGAGACGTCCGCTACACCGTCGCCGACGTACCTGGCCTCATAGAGGGCGCGAGCGAGGGCAAGGGTCTCGGGCTCGAGTTCCTGCGCCACGTCGAGCGATGCTCGGCGCTCCTGCACGTGCTGGACTGCGCGACGCTGGAGCCCGGCCGCGACCCGATCAGCGACCTCGACATCATCCTCGCCGAGCTCGCCGCCTACCCGGTGCCCGAGGGGCAGACGCCGCTCGTCGAGCGCCCGCAGCTCATCGCACTCAACAAGATCGACGTCCCGGAGGCCCGGGAGCTCGCTGAGTTCCTGCGTCCTGACCTCGAGGCTCGCGGTTACACGGTCTTCGAGATCTCGACCGTCTCCCGTGAAGGCCTGCGTCAGCTGTCCTACGCTCTCGGCGGGCTCGTCGAAGAGAGCCGCGTCATCGCTGCGGCCGACGCTGCGAAGCCACGGATCGTCCTCCGTCCGAAGGCCGTCGACGACTCCAAGTTCACGGTCACCGTCGAGGGCGGCACCTACGGCAACCTCTACCGCATCCTCGGTGCGAAGCCGGAGCGGTGGGTCCAGCAGACCGACTTCAACAACGAGGAGGCCGTCGGCTTCCTGGCTGACCGACTCGCGAAGCTCGGCGTCGAAGAGGCGCTGTTCAAGGCTGGTGCCGTCGCCGGCGCGACGGTCATGATCGGTGCCGGTGGTGGCGTGGTCTTCGACTGGGAGCCGACGCTCACCAGCACGGCCGAGCTGCTCACGCAGCCGCGTGGAACCGACCCGCGTCTCGACGCCAACAACCGCCCGACCCGCAACCAGCGTCGCGACGAGTACTTCTCGCGCATGGACGCGAAGGCGGAGGCGCGTGCCGAGCTGTTGCGCGAGCGTGCTGCCGGTCTGTGGAACGACGACGAGGGCTTCGAGGTGGGTTCGGTCCCCGCCGAGACGACGAACGACGACGCTGTGGTGGAGGACGACGAACGGTGACGATCCACCAGCGCTCGGGGATCCCGTCCGCACGACGCATCGTCGTGAAGGTCGGGTCATCCTCGATCAGTGGCGACAACGCCGGACAGATCACGGCGCTGGTCGAAGCCCTCGCCGAGGCGCACGGTCGCGGCACCGAGGTCATCCTCGTGTCCTCCGGCGCGATCGCCACGGGAATGCCGTACCTGCGCCTCGACGCCCGCCCGAACGATCTCGCGACGCAGCAGGCGGCGGCGGCAGTGGGGCAGAACGTCCTCATCTACCGCTACCAGGACAGCCTCGACCGGTTCGGGATCGTCGCGGGCCAGGTGCTGCTCACCGCGGGGGACCTCGAGAACCCCAGTCACCGCAGCAACGCGCAGCGGGCGATGGAACGTCTCCTCGGACTCCGCATTCTGCCCATCGTGAACGAGAACGACACGGTCGCGACCCACGAGATCCGCTTCGGCGACAACGACCGCCTGGCGGCGCTCGTGTCGGTCCTGGTCGCAGCCGACGTCCTGGTGCTCTTGAGTGACGTGGACGCGCTGTACACGAGGCCGCCGCACGAACCCGGTGCAGAGCGCATCGAGGAGGTGCCCTTCGGGGACGGCCTCGCCGGGGTCACGTTCGGCGACATCGGGTCCGCCGGCGTCGGCACCGGGGGAGCGGGCACCAAGGTGTCGGCCGCGCGACTGGCAGCCGAGGCAGGGACCTCTGTTCTCGTGACCTCGACGGCGAACGTGTCGGCCGCCCTGCGCGGCGAGCATCTCGGCACCTGGTTCCAACCGGCGTGATCGGTGTCGTGCCTCGATAGGATCGAGGCATGTCGCACACCACCTCCACCGTGCTCCCGCTCGCCGACCGGCTCAGTTCCGCGAAGCGAGCGTCCCGTGTGCTCGCTCAGGCGAACGCCGCGCAGAAGAACCGCGCGCTCGAGGCCATCGCGTCGGCGGTCGTCGACGGAGCGGACGCGATCATCGCGGCGAACGCACTCGACCTCGCGAACGGCCGGGAGAACGGCCTCAGCGATGGCCTGCAGGATCGGCTTCGCCTCGATCGTGCCAGGATCGACGGGCTTGCGGCCGCGGTCCGCGACGTCATCGCGATCGTCGACCCGGTCGGTCAGGTCGTGCGTGGCAGCACGACCCCGGACGGCGTGAAGCTCGAGCAGGTGCGTGTGCCGTTCGGTGTCGTCGGTGCGATCTATGAGGCTCGGCCGAACGTCACCGTCGACATCGCAGCCCTCGCGATCAAGAGCGGGAACGCGGTCGTCCTGCGAGGTGGGACCGCTGCCGAGCAGTCGAACGCCGTCCTCGTCTCCCTGCTGCAGGGCGCACTCGAGTCCGTCGGGCTCCCTGGCGACGCCGTGCAGACGATCGACGAGTTCGGGCGCGACGGTGCGAAGCAGCTCATGAACGCTCGCGGCTTCATCGACGTGCTGATCCCGCGGGGGAGCGCGTCGCTCATCGAGACGGTCGTCCGGGAGTCGACGGTCCCCGTGATCGAGACCGGTGCGGGCGTCGTCCACGTCTACCTGGATGAGAGCGCCGAGCTCGACTGGGCTGTCGACATCGTCCGGAACGCCAAGGTGCAGCGCCCGTCCGTGTGCAATGCGCTCGAGACGATCCTCGTGCACCGCGCGGCCGCCGAGCGTCTGCTGCCGGCCGTGCTCGGCGACCTGCGCGAACACGGCGTCCTGATCCACGCCGACGAACGTGCGCGTGCCGTGTTCCCCGACTCGGTGCCGGCCGTCGACGCGGACTGGGCGACTGAACACATGTCGCTCGAGCTGTCGGTCCGGGTCGTCGACGACCTCGACGCTGCGCTGGCCCACATCGCCGACTACTCCACCGGCCACACCGACTCCATCATCACGAACAGCGTGGTGAACGCCGATCGCTTCCTGGCCGAGGTCGACTCCGCTGTGGTCATGGTGAACGCCTCGACGAGGTTCACCGACGGTGCCGAGTTCGGCTTCGGCGCCGAGGTGGGCATCTCGACGCAGAAACTGCACGCGCGAGGACCGATGGGCCTGCCGGAACTGACGAGCACCAAGTGGCTCGTGCGTGGTTCAGGGCACACCCGGCGGTAGTCGCTAGACTGGGGGCGGCGTCACGGGGCGCCGCACAGAAGGAGAGATCATGTCGATTGCCGCGTCCGTACTGGCTGCTACCGTTCTGGCCGAGTCGGAGCACGCCGTCGAGCTGGCCGCACCCACCTGGGTGTTCGGTGCCGTCGCCCTCGTGCTGTTCGCCATCCTCGGCGCCGTGACCTTCAGCTACCGCGATGTCGCGAACCGCCACGCCGACAAGGTCGGCTCGCACGACGCTCACGGCGAGCACGGTCACTAGGCTGTCCGGCGTGAGCGCGCCCGTCGCCGACCCGTCGCGGCGTCGGCCGCGGATCGGGGTGATGGGCGGCACGTTCGACCCGATCCACCATGGTCACCTCGTCGCCGCGAGCGAGGTTGCTCAACACTTCGACCTCGACGAGGTCGTCTTCGTCCCGACGGGTATGCCCTATCGGAAGTCCGGGGTCAGCGACAGCGAGCACCGGTACCTGATGACGGTGATCGCCACTGCGAGCAACCCGCGGTTCACGGTCAGTCGGGTCGACATCGATCGTGAAGGGCCCACGTACACGATCGACACGCTGCGCGACCTACGCCGGAAGCGGCCGGATGCAGAGCTGTTCTTCATCACCGGCGCCGACGCCATCGCCCAGATCCTCAGCTGGAAAGATGTCCAGGAGGTCTGGGATCTGGCGCACTTCGTTGCTGTGAGTCGACCGGGACACGATTTGAACGTTTCCGGATTGCCGCAGCACGACGTAAGCTTGTTGGAAGTTCCGGCCCTAGCGATATCGTCGACGGATTGCCGGAGCCGGGTGAGCAAAGGCTTTCCGGTCTGGTATCTGGTTCCCGACGGTGTCGTGCAGTACATCACCAAGCACCACCTGTATCGGAGTGAAGCCACATGACCGCGTTGCCAGAGGACGCGCCCCTGACGAGGCGTCAGGCCCGAGCGAGCCAGCAGCAGCTCCCCGCAACCGACGAGGCGTCTGACTCGACGCCCGCACGCCGTCGGCGAGCCTCGACGTCCGAGCCCGTTGCCGGCGGCGAGATTCCGCAGGCGACGCCCGCGGGCGAGCCTTCCGCGCCGGCCTCCGCCGCCGAAGCTGCCGCGCCCGCCCCCGTGTCGGCCCCTGCGGCAGCGCCGACGTCATCGGGTGCTCCGTCTGCAGCGGCGACGGGTGGACTGACCCGACGTCAGCTTCGAGAACTCGAGCGCACCGGCTCCATCGAACAGATCCCCGCACCCGCGACTCCGGTGGCCCCGCCCGTCGAGGAGAAGGCTCCTTCGGTCGCGTTGCCGCCCCGCACGCCTGAACAGGTCGTCGCCCCGACACCCAAGCAGAACAAGGCCGCGAAGCAGCAGGCGGCGAAGGCCGCCCAGCAGGAGGCGGCAGCGGCCGCCGCGACGAAGGCCGCTGAACGTGCTGCGTCCGAGCGTCAGGAATCCGAGCGCGCAGCGGCCGAGCGGCAAGCCGCGGACCGCAAGGCGACCGCTCGCGCCGCTGCGAAAGCCGCCGAGGACGCTGCTGCCGCGGAACGTGCTGCACAGACACGCTCGGCGCAGGCTCCTGCACCGGAGACGACACCAGCGCAGGCCGCGACAGGTTCCCTGTTCGACGTGTCCGACCGCGACGACATCTCGGAGGACCCCGCGTCCACGCTGTCCAAGGGCTTCGGGCGCGACTCGATGCTCGTCGCCGCCCTCGAGGCGGAGAAGGCGGCGTCCACGGAATCAGGTGTCGCCTTCGAAGACCTCCTCGGGAACGGCATGACCACGACGGGTCAGATCACGACGAGTTCGCTCATCATCCCCGTCGCCCCGGCACAGGCGGAGGCGGGCGCCACGTCCAACTCCACCGGCGAGATCCTCATCACCGGAACCATCGACCTCCCGCGGGGTCTCGGCTCGTCCGGTCAAGACCCGAACCACTTCGACGGAGCGGGCATCGACCGCCTCATCGAGGGGGACGAGCTCCCTGCCTCGGTCACGGCGGCATCACCCGTCGCGGCCAGCAAGGCTGTGAGCAGCCACGGATCGACGCGCGACGTCGTCCCGGCCACCACCAATCAGAGCAACAAGCTGCTGATGACCCTTGCGATCGCCGCTGCGGTGCTCGCTGCCGGTGTCATCGCGGTGCTCATCATCGGTTTCCTCGGCGGGGCGTTCTAACCCCACCGTTTTCCATCCGGTCGCAGTCGTTGCGATCGTCAGAGGAGTACATCACATGACCCTGTCCGACACCACGCTCGAAGCCGTGCAGCTTGCTGCGACCGCGGGCGAGTCGAAGGGCGGCGAAGACCTCGTCGCTCTCGACGTCTCCGGCCCCCTTCCCTTCGTCGACGCGTTCCTGCTCGTCACCGGTCGCAGCGAGCGCAACGTCGTCGCTGTCGCTGGCGAGATCGAGGACCGCCTCAACGAGAGCGGCATCAAGACCCTGCGCCGTGAGGGCAAGTCCGAAGGTCGCTGGATCCTGCTCGACTTCGGCGAGGTCGTCGTGCACGTCTTCCACGAGGAAGAGCGCATGTACTACTCGCTCGAGCGGTTGTGGAAGGACTGCCCCGTGATTCCGCTGGTGTCGTCCGCTCCGCAGCCTGCGAACTGACGATTCCACCGTCCGAAGCGGCGAAAGTGGTCACAACCGCCTCCAGGATGTAGTAACCTATTCAAGTTGCTTCCGCTGAAACGGAAGGGGCAAGCAAGTTGAATACGGGTCTGTGGCGCAGCTGGTAGCGCACCTGCATGGCATGCAGGGGGTCAGGGGTTCGAGTCCCCTCAGATCCACCCAACAGAGAAAATCCCCGTGAATCGCAAGATTCACGGGGATTTTCTCATTGTCCGAACGCGACGGTCAGTTGACCTCGTCCGGGTGGCTGCCGACGCGCTTGCCGGCGTCGAGGGCATCGATCGCCGCGATCTCGTCGGATGTCAGCTCGAAGCCGAACACGTCGAAGTTCTGCGCGATGCGTTCGCGCGAGTTCGACTTCGGGAAGACGATGAGGCCGTTCTGCAGGTGCCAGCGGATGACGACCTGAGCCGGGCTGACCCCGTGCGCTGCCGCTGCTGCAGCAACCGACTCCTCGCCGAACAGGTCGTACTTCCCCTGGCCGAGCGGACCCCACGATTCGATGTGGATGCCGTGCTCGGCACCGAACGCCCGCAGTTCACGCTGGGCGAAGGCCGGGTGGAGTTCGATCTGGTTCACGGCGGGCACCGTTGCCGAGTTCGCGAGGAGCTTCTCGAGGTGCGCCACCTGGTGGTTGGAGACGCCGATGGATCGGGTCTTCCCGGCTGCCTTGATCTCCTCGAGCGCCAGCCAGGCTTCGAGGTAGTCGTCCTTGCCCGGGGTCGGCCAGTGCGTGAGGTAGAGGTCGACGTGGTCGAGGCCGAGCTTGTCGAGGCTCTCGTCGATCGCTGCGTGCGCCGAGTCCTTCTGGTGACGGTCGTTCCAGAGCTTGGTGGTGATGAAGAGTTCGTCCCGCGGGATGCCGGACTTCGCGATGGCGGCGCCGACGCCCTCTTCGTTCTTGTAGATGGCAGCGGTGTCGATGTGGCGGTAGCCGACCTCCAGTGCATCGGACACGATGCGTTCGGCTTCCTTCGGGTCGACGAGGAAGACGCCGAAGCCGAGCTGGGGGATCGTGTGGCCGTCGTTCAGGGTGATGGTAGGAACTGTCATGGGTCCATGCTGGCACCCGTCGGAGGCCGGTGTCGCGACACTTCGCCGTGCGCGTAACCGGAGGTCACGCCCAGGTCGTCACGTGCCGGCGGTCAGGCGTCGGAGTGCGTCGCGGGTGCGACGGTACACGGTGGAGAGGCCCACGGCCTCGCCGGCCTCGATGCGGGCAGTCCACTCGTCGAACGCGATGCGCATCGTGGTCGCGGCCGTCTCGACGGCGAGGCGAGCGACGACGGGATCGGTGTCCTGGGGGAGGCGGGCCGTGACGATTGCCTGCAGGCGGATGTTGGCCTGGCAGTCGAGGGTGAACGCCGCGGATTGCAACGCCGGCTCGCGGTTGATGAGGCGGCGGGTGCGCATCATCACGTCGAGTTCCGGGGCTCCGGGTTCTCCGAACTCGCTGACCGCATCCTCGTAGACGGCCTCGACCTGGGAGAGCACCGCATCCGGGTCCGCGCCGCAGGACAGCCGTTCGGCGAGTGCGCGGTCGAAGTCCTCATGGAGGCCGAGGACCGACTCCTCTTTGGTGGCGAAGTACCGGAAGAACGTCCGCGGTGAGATGCCGACCGCTCGCGCGATGTCGTCGACCGTCGTCCCGGACACGCCGCGTTCCTCGAAGAGTTCGAGCGCCGCTGCGGCGATCTCCCGCAGCGTGGCCTCCCGTCGGCGTCTGCGGAGATCGGGTGACGGCGCGTCGTCGGCCGTGTCCTCGAGCACCGCTCTCGCGCCACCGCTCGGGTGTGGCGTCTGTTCCATGTCGGACTCCGTTCACCACATGCTCACGCGCACGGGCAGCCCCAGTGTACGCGATCTGCCATGTTGTCACTCACTGACACCGTGTCCTACACTGTCATACATTCAACTCCTTCGAACAGAACGGCAGCATGACGACCGAGACTCGATCGACCCCGACCGGTTCCATCCCGACCGATCCCGCTGCGGCGGACGACCGCCTGGCTCCGGGGTCGAAACTCCTGATCGGGCTCCTCCTCGTCTCGGCGTTCGTCGTCATCCTCAATGAGACGATCATGGGTGTCGCGCTCCCGCGCCTCATGGAGGATCTGGACATCACTGCCAGTTCCGCGCAGTGGCTCACAACGGGCTTCATGCTGACCATGGCCGTCATCATCCCGGCCACCGGCTTCCTCCTCGAGCGGTTCTCATTGCGCACGATGTTCATCACCGCGATGGTGCTGTTCAGCGCGGGCACGCTCATCGCCGCGCTGTCACCCGGTTTCAACGTGCTGCTCATCGGCCGCGTCGTGCAGGCGAGCGGCACAGCGATCATGATGCCGTTGCTCATGACGACCGTGCTCAACGTTGTACCGGTGAATGCGCGCGGCCGAACGATGGGCGCGATCTCGATCGTCATCTCGGTCGCGCCGGCAATCGGCCCGACCGTGTCCGGTCTGATCCTCAGCGTGCTCGACTGGCGCTGGATGTTCTGGATCGTGCTCCCGATCGCGCTGATCTCGCTGATCCTCGGCGCCGTGCTGGTGCGGAACGTGACCGAACCACGGCGGGTGCGTTTCGATGCGTTCTCGCTCGTCCTCTCGGCGTTCGCGTTCGGTGGGCTCATCTTCGGCCTCAGCAGCATCGGCGAGTCGGCAGAGGGGCATGCCCCGATGCCGGTGTGGGTCCCGCTCGCGGTCGGCGTGCTCGCGCTCGTCGCGTTCATCATGCGACAGCGGGGGCTCGCGCGTGAGGATCGCGCGTTCATGGACCTGCGCACCTTCGCGAACCGCACGTTCACGGTCTCGATCATCCTCGTGGCGATCGTGATGATGGCGCTGTTCGGCTCGCTCATCGTGCTGCCGATCTACCTGCAGTCGGTGCTGCAGCTCGACACCCTGTCGACCGGCCTCCTGCTCCTGCCCGGCGGGGCGACGATGGCGGCGCTCGCGCCGCTCGTCGGTTCCCTGTTCGACCGCTTCGGCCCGCGACCGCTGGTGATCCCGGGCGCGTTCGCCGTGAGCGGCGCGCTGTGGATGCTGACGACGCTCGGTGAGGAGAGCGCCGTCGGCATGGTGATCGCCGTGCACGTGCTGCTGAGCGCGGGCCTCGCCTTCATGTTCACGCCGCTCCTGACCTCGGCACTCGGGTCGCTCCGCGCGGAGCTGTACCCGCACGGGAGTGCGATCGTCGGAACCGTCCAGCAGCTGGCCGGGGCTGCGGGGACCGCGCTCTTCATCACCATGATGTCGACGACGGCCGCTGCACGTGTCGCCGCCGGGAGCGCTCCGCTCGACGCGACCGCCGCCGGAGTCCAGGCTGCGTTCCTGTGTGGCGCGGTGCTGTCGCTCCTCGCCGTCGTCGCTTCGTTCCTGATCCGTCGCCCGGCCGAGCCGATCGCACGGACGCACGGCGGTCACTGATCCTGCAGGTACCTCCGTGGTCACCGCCCCGCAACCCCCTTGTCCGGCTGTGCGCGCGAGCCAACCATGGTGGCATGAGACGGTTGCGAGTCGCGGGCGAGAGCTACTACGTCGCGGATGGGCTGGGTGCCGCCCTCCTCGAATACCTGCGGGCTCTCGCTGAGACGGGTGGTGCGGGAATCGTCGCACTGCCGGCGCTCACTGCCGAAGGGGTGGCGACGCAGCTCGAATTCGTGGCCGGGGCCTCCAGCCAGACGCTGCTCACCCCGGCAGCGGTGGGCTTCGCGGAACCGGACAGCTCTGAAGCCGTCGCACGGTTGCAGCAATTGACCAGACGGCTGCGCCCCGAGCAGGTGAAGCTCGCACACGCCGAGGAGTTGCTCCCGCGGGAGGTCGACTTCGATGAGCGGGCGGACGCTTAGGCGGGGTGGCGCCCCACCGAGGTCGGTGCCCATCGCATCGTGTAGGCATCGGCGAGGACCGGCGTCAACGGCGAGTTGAGCGCGATGCGGAGGGCGAGGTCTCGCAACCGACCCACAGCTGCGGTCCGCGGGCGGCCGAGCGACATGTTCAGTTGGGCCTGACGGCCCGCCCGCGCTGCGGTCGCGAGTTGTCGTCTCGACGCCGCAGGCAACCGAGGATCGGGAGACCCGGAGTGGACGGTCGCGATGACGAGCGGTGCGAACACCTGAGCGTCCAACCACCCGAGGTTCATCCCCTGGCCACCGATGGGACTGATCTCGTGCGCAGCGTCGCCGAGGTGCACGAGTCGTCCCTCCACCATCCGGCGCAGTCGACGACGACGGACCGTGAACGCGCTCAGCATGGTGTTGCTCGTCGGATCGACAGGGTCGCCCGTGCGCTCGGTGACGAGGTCTGCCAGTCCTTCAGCCGTCGCCACAGCAGACGGTGCGGCAGCGGGGGAGAGACCTGTGTGGACGACGTACCGGCGGCGACCGTCCGGCAGTGGAAAGGACTCGACCACGCCGTCGCGGTGGAGATGGACGCGCGCTACTGGACCGGCGGAGCTCAGATCGGCGACGTCGCCCATGAGGTAGCGGTCACGGGCCAGGCGCGCCTCTGCAGGTGCTCGCGTGACGCCGAGACCGGCGCGCCCGCCGGCAGCGATGACGACGACCGCGGCGGTTTCGGTGACCTCGTGGCCGTCCCTCACCCCGACGAGATGGGCCGCGTCCGTGTCATCACGGACGTTCAGACATCGCGTGCCGGTGCGGAGCGTCCCGGGCGCGAGATCTTCGAGCCGTGCACGAAGCAGGCGTTCGGTGCGCCATTGCTCGGTGGCGGCGATGAACGGGAACGCCGTCGGACGCGTGTCGAACGCGACCGAGCCGAGGAACCGTCCAGTGCTCCACGCCTCGCCGCGATCGATCCGCACCGCGTGCTCCAACAGCGGTCCGTCCAATCCGAGCGATGCGAACAGCTCGAGCGAGGGTGGATGCACCCCGATGGCCCTCGTCCCGGTCGGAGCCTCCGTCCGCTGTTCCCACACGTCGACGGACACGCCTGAGCGGACGAGGAGGAGTGCCGTCGCGAGCCCGACCGGCCCGCCGCCGACGACGACCACGTCAGGCACGGTGCGTCGATCCGCCTGCGCTGCGCGTGAGCACGAGCCGCATCGGGAAACGTCGCTCGACCTCCCAGCCGTCGCCGGTGACGGCCTGGAGTTCCCGAAGTCGGTAGCTGCGCCGGATGGAGCGCAGTCCGTCGACGTGGAGGAAGGAACGGCGGCGCCCCGGAAAGGTCGCCATGCCATACGCGGCATATGCCAGGGCGTTTCGTTCGAGATCGTTGTGGAGCACCATGCGGTGGGCGAGCGCCTGACTGTCCGCCAGCAGTCCAGCGAGCTCGTCGATGCCCAGATGGTGGAGGACATGGTTGGAGATGACGACGTCGTATCGTTCCCCGGCGTCGACGAGCTCGCCGCTGTGAGCGCTCCGGAACGTCACCGCAGTGGTCTCGCCGAGGGAGCCCACGTACGCCAGTGACCGCTCATCCGGGTCGATCGCCGTGATCCGGAGCGGGAGGGCGTCGCGCCGTGCCCATCGTGCCAGTGCGAGCGCGACGTCTCCGCCCCCGAACCCGATGTCGAGCAACGTGGTCGTCCTCCCCGGATCGAGCAGGGGACGGATCCGGGCCAGGTACAGCCCCCGCCACCCGGAGACGAGTCGGTTCACCGTTCCGAAGCGCGCGTAGGTGGCCTCGAGGAGCAGAGGATCGCACTCCGGGTCGTCCATGAGCTCTCGCAGGTCCGTCGCGCGGTGGGTGAGGTTCGGCAGCACCGTCATCGACGGGCGCCGCGGAGCCGGAGGAGGCCGCTCTCGATCGTGAGCCCGGGGCCGAAGGCGAGCGTGCAGACACGTTCGTCGACCTCGGGAGCGGCGTCGTCGAGCAGGCGCTGCAGGATGAACAGCACGGTCGCACTCGACATGTTCCCGAACCGCTGCAGCACCGTCCGCGACGGCTCGAGCGCTGCATCGTCGAGCTCGAGTCCCTGCTGGACGCGGTCGAGGATGCTGCGACCACCCGGATGCACCGCCCAGCGGTCGACGTGTTGCACGCTGAGGGGACGCGGTCCGGCGTTGAGGAGGGGGTCCAACGCCTGTTGCAGGTGCTCTCCGATGAGCCTCGGGACCATGCCGCTCAAGACCATCTCGAACCCGTGGTCGCCGATGGTCCACGCCATCTCGCTCTCGCCGTCCGGAACGAGCGCGGTCGACCAACCGTCGAACTCGAGGACGGGCGCCTGGCCGTCGTGGTCACGACCGGAGACGACGGCCGCCGCTGCGCCGTCGGCGAAGACCGACGAGGCGATGATGACATCGGGATCGTCGGAGGAACGCAGATGGATGGAGCAGAGTTCGACGCACACGACGAGCACCACCGCGTCCGGTCGGGCCTCGCAGAACGCCTGCGCGGCCCGGAGCGCCGGGAACGCGGCGAAACACCCCTGGAACCCGAGGTGGTAGCGCTGGGTGTCCATCGGGAGGCCGAGGTCGCGGACGAGCAGGTACTCCGGCCCAGGAGCGAAGAACCCGGTGCAGGACGCCGTGACGACGTGGGTCACGTCGGCCGCGCTCAATCCCGGGGCCGTCGCGAGCGCACGTCGTGCGGCCTCCAGGAGCAGCGGGGGAGCGTGTTCGATGTAGGCCTCGTTCCGCACACCGGTCGTCGGCGCCAGTACCGTCTGGCCGTCCGCGTCGTAGAACGTCGGTGCGCGACCGGCTGCCTGTCCGTCGAACTCGTCGATGACCGTGTGCCTGGTGTCGATCGCCGAGGCGTCGAAAGCCGCACCGATGAGTCGCTGTGCCAGCTTCGAGCGGTCCGTCTGCGTCCGGAACACGTCCCGGATCTCGTCCTGGCGGAGGATGGTCGGAGGAACGGCGACGCCGATCGACCTCACTGAGACGGTCATGCTGCAGTGTAACGCCGGCATCCGTGCGTCAGCCTAAGCTGAGCGTGTGTTCTCCATGATGCGGCAGGTGTTCGCCTCGTCCCATCCCGGTCCGAGTGTCGCGGTCACCGCGCTCGCGGCCATCCTCGGCCTCGCGGTCGGTCTGCCGCCAGTCCGGGTGCTGGTCCTGGCCCTCGTCGTGTTCGTGGGTCAGCTCTCGATCGGATGGTCGAACGACTGGCTCGACGCGAGGCGGGACCGGGCTACGAAGCGGACCGACAAACCGCTCGCCGTCGGCGCAGTGTCGCTGGCGACCGTCCGCGCGGCCGCTGTCGTCTCGCTCGTGCTCAGTGTGCCGCTGTCGTTCGCCATCGGTACGGCGGCCGGGCTCGCGCACCTGCTGTTCGTCGTCTGCGGTTGGGCCTACAACCTGGGGCTGAAGTCGACCCCCGTCTCCGTGGTGCCGTTCCTCATCGGATTCGGTGCGCTTCCCGCCGTGGTGACGCTCGCCGCGCCGCCTCCGATCGCGCCTGCTCCCTGGACCCTCCTGGTGGGTGCGTTGTTCGGCACCGCCGTCCACTTCACGAACGCGCTGCCCGACCTCGAGGACGACCTCCGGACCGGCGTCAGGGGCCTGCCCCACCGGCTCGGGGCGAAGGTCGCCGGCTGGACCGCGTTCGCCGCACTCGGATCTGCGGGCATCGTCACCCTCCTCGGTCAGTCCGGTGTCTCCACCGGCACGCTGAGCCCGCCCCCGCCGGTCGGTGTCCTCGGGACGCTCATCCTGCTCGCCCTCGTGGCTTGGGGCGTGCGCCTCGTTGCGACGAAGCCACCGGACCGCGTCCTCTTCCGTGTCGTCATCGCGGCCGCGGTGCTACTCGCCGTCGAACTCGCCGTCGCCGGCACCGCGCTCGGAGCGGTCAGTACCAGTTGACCGCCTCGGAGTGCGCCCATGCGCCACAGGGCGAACCGTAACGCGAGTCGATGTAGCTGAGACCCCAGTTGATCTGCGTCGCTGCGTTCGTCCGCCAGTCGTCTCCGGCACTCGCCATCTTGCTGCCCGGGAGGGACTGCGGAATGCCGTATGCTCCGCTGGACGCGTTGTAGGCGTTCACCCGCCAGCTTGACTCCCGGGTCCAGAGCTGGAGCAGACACTGGAACTCGCCGCTGCCCCAACCGTAGGAGCCGATCGCCGACTGGGCGTAGGCCTTCGCGCCCGCGGGGTCCGCTGTGAGGTCTGGCGGCGGAGCGCTGGTCGAACCCTCGCCGCCGGATGCCTCGTTGCGTGCCTGCTCGTCGGCGGCGATCTTCTCCTGGCTCTGCGCGTAGGCCTGTTCGGCCGCCGCGGTCGTGTTCTTCAGGACCGCGAGCTGCTGGTAGAGCCGGTCACGGTTCGCCTGCTGCTCGGCGACCGCCGCATCCGCTGCATCACTCGCCGCCTGCGCCGTCTGATAGCTCGCCTCTGCGGCTGCCGCCAGGCGCTCGCGTTCGGCCTCGGCGGTCTTCGCCTGCTCTGCGAGTGCTGCCGCGGTGTTGCTCGCGACGCTCGCCGACTCGTAGTTGGCCGTCGACGTCTCACTGAGCTTGCTGATGGCGCTGAGCTTGGCGAGGAGGTCGTCGTCGTCGGCACCGGACAGGACCAGGGAGAGTGTCGGGTCGATGCCTCCGGTGCGGGTCATCTGCGCGATGACGGCACCCGCTTGGCGCTTGCTCGCCGCGGCGGTGTCGGCGGCTGCTGCGGCCTGCGCGCTGATCGTCGCTGCGACAGCGGCCTGCGCGTCGAAGGCGGCCTTCGCCTCACCAGCAGCGGCGCCCTGGCGGACGGCTTCGTCGCCGAGCCTGGCCGATTCGTCGCGGAGGCCGTCGAGCAGTGCGACGATGCGATCTGCTTCGGCCTGTGCGCTGGCCTCGTTCGCCTTCGCGGCTTGGACGTCGTCCCAGCTCGGGTAATCGGCCGTGCGGACGGAGTTCGGGGTGGCAGCGCCGGCGGGGGATGCGACGGACACGGCGATCAGGACGGCCGCGCCGAGTGCGACGGCTCGCGTGACGCCCCTCGCCCGGAGCGAGAGGTGCTTCAGCGGCGTGCGCATGCGTCCAACCTGGCCCTCACGCAGGCAAGTGTAACCGCCGCAGTCACATTCGTCACTCCTGCCACACCTTCCACGCGCGTCGGCGCGTTGTGAGGAACGACCGTTAGACTCGCCCGGTGCTGCCAGGACGACGACGGATCACGGCGGTCGTGGCATCGGTCGCGACCGCTGCGGTGCTGATCCTGACGGGCTGCACCGACGCCTCGTCCGGCGGTGCGAACGAGCCCGCTGCGGGAGCCGGGGCCGTTTCCAGCGCAGTCGACCGTCGGGTCGCAGCCGAGCTTGCGCAGATGAGCTTGGAGCAGCGGATCGCCTCGATGCTCATGCTCCACGTCCCCGGCACCGACCCTGGCGCGCTCCGGGCGTTCGTCGAGCAGTACCGGCCGGGCGGCTTCATCCTGATGGGCGACAACGTCCCGAACCTCGCTGGGCTTCCCGCCGTCACGGACGCGTTGAGCCCTGATCCCTCTCTGCCGCTCCTGATCGGTATCGACCAGGAGGGCGGAGAGGTCCAGCGCATCGACGAGGACACGTTTGCTGCCGCAGACACACTCAAGGGTGAACCGGCCGAGGCTGCCGAGGAAGCCTTCCGGGCGCGGGGTGCGATGCTCGCAGCAGCAGGCTGCACGGTGAACTTCGGGATCGTGGCCGACGAGACCGCCGATCCAGGCTCATTCATCTACGACCGGGCGCTCGGCACCTCCCCGACGGCTGCGGCCGAGCGCGTCGCCGCGGCCGTCACCGGCGAGCGTGGTGCTGTGCTGAGCACGCTCAAGCACTTCCCCGGTCACGGTGAGGCTCCGGGAGACTCCCACCGCACGGTGCCGACGACCGCGATCAGCGCGGCGGACTGGGCGTCGACCGATGCGCTGCCGTTCGCGGCGGGCATCGAGGCTGGAGCCGAAGTCGTCATGTTCGGGCACCTGGTCTACTCGAGCGTCGACGACGCCCCGGCGACGCTCTCCGCTGCATGGCATGAGAAGCTCCGGGACGAGCTCGGTTTCACGGGTGTCACGATCACCGACGACATGCTCATGCTGCAGCACACCGGGCTGCCGGAGTACCAGAACCCCTCCGAGAACGCGATCCGCGCGATTCTCGCCGGGAACACGATGCTCCTCTACGTCCTCGGCGCGGATCCGTCGTCGAGCGGTGTGGACCCCGCGGTCCTCGTGTCGGACATCGCCGCTGCCGTGCGGTCGGGCCGCGTCCCCGAGTCGCTCGTCGCCCAGCAGGCGGAGCATCTGCTCCGTGTCCGAGCCGCGCTTCCGTCGACGGCACCGTTGTCCCGCTGACATCCGTTCCGGAAATTCTCGGTGAACCGGGAATAGGATCAATCTCCTTGCGTTTGCATAGAACGTGGCGCGATTGCGTCGCACCCCGACGCAAGGAGTACCGCATGACCGACACCCTGACGATTCCCGGCTACAAGGTTGGCACCTGGGCGATCGACCCCACGCACAGCGAGGTCGGCTTCAGCATCCGCCACATCATGGTCTCGAAGGTCAAGGGCAAGTTCGAGCGCTTCAACGCCACGTTCGTGACGCCGGAGAACCCCCTCGAGACCACCGTCACGGCGTCCGCCGAGGTCGCCTCGATCAACACCAACCAGGCCGACCGCGACGGACACCTCCGCACCGGTGACTTCTTCGAGGCCGAGGCCTACCCGACGATCGACTTCGTGTCGACCGGTGCACGGGTCAAGGGCGACGACTTCCTCGTCGACGGCGACCTCACGATCAAGGGCATCACGAAGCCCGTCACCTTCACGCTCGAGTTCGGCGGCTTCGCCACCGACCCCTACGGCAACTACAAGGCCGGCGCGACCGCGACCACGAAGATCAACCGTGAGGACTTCGGCCTCACCTACAACGCGGCCCTCGAGACCGGTGGCGTCCTGCTCGGCAACGACGTGACGATCACGATCGAGCTGCAGGCGGCGCTCCAGGCCTAGTCCGGACGCTGTGCATCGGGCCGGTGGAGCAGTGCTCCGCCGGCCCTTCGCCGTTCCTGCCGAGGCTCAGGTCGGTTCGCCGACGATCTCTTCACGGGCGCGCCGCAGGTCCTCCATCAGTGAACCGATGAGGATCCAGTGCTCGGGGTGCGGCCGGTGGATGACGAGCGGTGCGGTGAGCGCCGGGAGGTCGGCTGTCGTGGTCGGGGGTTCCGCCCCGGCGGGTCGGTCGTTCACGAGTAGTCGGAGGTCGTGGGCAGCGCGCCCGAGTTCGACGGCGATGTCGGCGACCGTCGGCTCCTCGTGCAGCGTCGGGTCGTCGTGATCGTGGACCGAACGGGCCATGCCGAGGATGCGGGTCACAACCGGCTCCAAGCGACGAAGCAACAGGCGCTGGCGGTCCAACTCGTCCCGATGCTTCGACCGTCGTGGATTGAGCAACAGGCTGTCGTCGCCCTGTTTCATCGCGGCGATGGCGGCCTCACGGAGGGGTTTGAGTGCCCTCGCCTGTTCGAGGAGAGCGGCGAGGTCGGCTTCGGAGTTCACTCGGGAGAGGGCGTCGGCGAGGGCGTCGAGCGCTGCGGCGCAACTCAGTGCGAGCTCGGTCACTGCCGCCTTCGCCGGCGCGAGGAGCACGGGGGCGACGAGTGCCGCGTTCACGAGCAGCCCGATGCCTGCACCGAGGATGGTCTCGACGATGCGGGCGAGCGCGTAGTCGGGTGTGGCTGCTCCGATGGACAGGACGAGCATCGCGCTGATCGGGATCTGGTTCGCGGAACCGGGACCGAGTCTGAGGACCCAACCGAGCAGGATGGCGATGACGATGGCCAGCAGGACGATCCAGGCGGAGTGCCCGAAGACCATGCCGATCACCGTCGCGAGCACGACGCCCGTGATGACCCCGAAGCTGCGCTCCAGAGCCTTGCCGAAGGACTGGTTGACGCTCGGTTGCACCACGAGGATGGCGGCGATGGCGGCGAAGACGGGGAGTTGGCCCGGCAGGACAGTGATCGCGATGACCCAGGCGAGGATGGCTGCGAGTGCCGTCTTCAGGACTTGGAGCAGGGGTAGCCGCGATCGGATCCTGAGGGCGGGGACGGCGACGGGCATGCGAATGCGCGGCTACAGCTTGCCGTCGAGCTGGTCGAGCAGGTCGGCTCCGTTGTCGGCGTAGACCCACGGCGCGCCCTCGTGCCCGCCGCTGAGCTTCGAGCGCCCGCCCGCGAGCACGGCCTCGCTGGGGGAGAGCTGTCTGATCGCGACGGCCGCGACGCGATCGGGGTGGCGTTCCTCGAAATCGCGGTACAGGGATTCGTCGTGCTGGCCGTCGTCGCCGACGAGCAGCCAGCGGAGTGCGGGGAAGTCGGCGGCGAACCGTTCGAGGTTGTTGCGCTTGTGCTCGCGGCCACTGCGGAAGAAGCGGTCGTGGGTCGGGCCCCAGTCGGTGAGCAGCAACGCGCCGGCCGGGTAGAGGTTCCTGGACAGGAAACGCGTGAGGGTCGGTGCGACGTTCCACGCGCCGGTGGACAGATAGATGACGGGAGAGCCGGGGTGCTCGCGCGCGGTGCGTTCGAGGAAGACGGCCATCCCCGGGACCGGGGTCCTGGCGTGCTCGTCCAGCACGAAGGTATTCCATGCGGCCACGAGCGGTCGGGGGAGCGCGGTCACCATGACCGTGTCGTCGATGTCGGAAACGATGCCGAAGTCGATGTCGTCGCCGACGATGAAGACGGGTGCTTCAACGGGGTCGCTGCCCTCGGAGCTCAGGCGGATGGTGTGCCATCCGGGCGAGAGTGCGACCTCGACGACCGCGTCGACGACACCGCCGCGGTCGCCGGTGACGGTGTGTCGCATCCCATCGATCTCGACCTCGACCGTCGGCTCCGCGACGCTCAGGGCGAAGAAGCTCCGCCACCCGCGCACCTTCTGCTGCGGTTTGACGGTGGTGCGACCGGGTTCGGCGAGGACGATCCGAGCGAGGACGCGGATCCAGGTGGTCGAGCCGTAGCCGGTGAACGGGATGACGGCGGCCTCACGACCGCGGCGGCGGGCCCGTCGCTGGCGACGGAGCTGCACGGAGTCCTCGACGCGAGCGGCGAAGTGACGGATCTGCAGGGCGGCGTCCGAGGACGGCGTTGAACGATCGTCGGATGCCTTCACCCGTCCAGTCTGTCATGCCGGTGCGTTCCGGCCCGTCCGGATCAGTCCTGTGCGGTCGGCTCGTCGGGGGCCGCTTCGTCGGATGCCGCGCCCATGTGGCGTTCCTCGCTCCGTTGCAGGAAGCGCTTCACGAGGAGGACGGCGACGGCGAACAGCACGATGATGCCCACGAAGACGTATCCGGCCCAGTGCAGCTGATCGGCGAGTTCTCGGTAACTCCCGGCGGCGAGTGCTCCGACCGAGACGTAGGCGCTCGACCAGATGACGCATGCGGGGAGGGTCCAGGAGATGAACCGCCGATAGCTCATCGTGCTCATCCCGACGGTGAGTGGGATGAGCGAGTGGAGGACGGGGAGGAAGCGCGAGATGAAGACGGCCAGTCCACCACGACGGTCGAGGTATCGTTCCGCCCGCGCCCAGTGGGCTTCGCCGATCCAGCGCCCGAGTCTGCTCGCCCGGATCCGGGGGCCGAACCAGCGGCCGAGCGCGAAGCCGATCGACTCACCGATCAGTGCGCCCACGATGACCGCCAGGATCATCGCGATCCACTCGACCGGCCCACTCACGGCGGTGCTCGCGACGATCACGACGGTGTCGCCCGGCACGATGAGACCGATGAGCACGGAGGTCTCGAGCATGATGCCGACGCTGGCGAGGATGGTGCGCGCCACGGGGTCGACGCTCTGCACCAGGTCGAGGAGCCAGCCGAGGACGTCGTTCACGGCTCAGAGCCTAGTCCGCCGCCCCTGATGAGATTCAGAGAATCCCGCAGGACCAAGGTCCTGTCGTGTGGTCTGACCACAGGCTCTTCCTGGTGTAGCATGGGTCTCGACGACACGGATCGAAGCCACGGGGATGACCACCCCGATCGGGCCGCACCGATCGCCTTCCGACCTCTGGATGCCGCGAACTTGGAGTGTTCATCGTGAACGATCTTCTTGACCCACTACTGCTCTCACGCTGGCAGTTCGGGCTGACCACCGTCTACCACTTCATCTTCGTGCCGCTCACCATCGGCATGGCGGTCACGGTGGCGAGCTTCCAGACCGCCTGGGTGCGGACAGGCAAGCTCAAGTACCTGCAGCTCACCCGCTTCTTCGGGAAGATCTTCCTCATCAACTTCGCGATGGGCGTCGTCACCGGCATCGTCCAGGAGTTCCAGTTCGGCATGAACTGGTCCACGTACTCGCGTTTCGTCGGCGACGTCTTCGGGGCCCCGCTGGCGCTCGAAGGACTCCTCGCCTTCTTCCTCGAGGCCACGTTCATCGGCCTCTGGATCTTCGGCTGGGACAAACTGTCACCCAAGCTGCACCTCGCGACGATCTGGATCGTCGCGCTCGGCACGGTGCTCTCCGCCTACTTCATCATCGCGGCCAACGCGTTCATGCAGAACCCCGTCGCGTTCCGCATCAACGAGGAGCGCGGACGAGCCGAGCTCACGAACATCTGGGAGCTGCTCACCAACAAGGTCGCACTCGCCGCCTTCCCGCACACCATCCTCGCGTGCTTCATGGTCTCCGCAGCCGTCATCATCACGGCGGCGGCATGGCACCTCGCCCGTGGACAGCACGTCGAGATGATGCGTCCGGCCCTGAAGGTCGGCGCCTGGAGCATGTTGATCTCGGGTGGCGCGACGATGCTCGCGGGTGACCAGCTGAGCCTCGCGATGGTCGAGACCCAGCCGATGAAGATGGCCGCAGCAGAGGCGATGTACAACACCGCGAGCGGTGCGGACGCCTCCTTCTCGATCTTCACGCTCGGCACCCCGGACGGCGTGCACGAGCTGTTCTCCATCCGGATCCCGTACCTGCTGTCATTCCTGTCCACCCACACCTTCGACGGCACAGTCGAGGGCATCAACGACCTGCAGGCGCAGTACGTCCAGCTCTACGGTCCCGGCGACTACTCGCCGACGATCTGGATCACCTACTGGGCGTTCCGCTGGATGATCGGCCTCGGCCTCGCATCCATGCTCGTCGCGGCGGCCGGTCTCTGGTTCACCCGCAAGGGCCGCGAGCCGAAGCGTTGGATGTGGCGCGTCGCCGTCTGGGCCGTGCCGATGCCGTTCCTCGCCATGACGATGGGCTGGGTGTTCACCGAGATGGGACGTCAGCCCTGGATCGTGTTCAGTCTGCTGAAGACGGAGGACGCGGTCTCGCCGAATACGACGGGCCTCGACGTCCTGATCTCCCTCATCGCGTTCACCGTCGTGTACGGCGCGCTGCTCGTGGTCGAGTTCGGGCTGCTCAAGAAGACCATCCAGGCCGGCCCCGACCCGATCGAGCTGTCACCGCCAGACGAAGACGGTGTGCAGAAGCCCGCCGCCCCTGCCACCACGGTCTACTAGGAGCTCATCATGGACCTCACCATCCTCTGGTTCTGGATCATCGCCGCGCTCTTCGTGGGCTACTTCGTCCTCGACGGCTTCGACTTCGGGGTCGGCATGACCATCCCTTTCCTCGGGCGCGACGAGACCGACCGTCGAATGCTCATCAACACGATCGGTCCCGTCTGGGACCTCAACGAGACCTGGCTCATCGTGGCCGGCGCAAGCCTCTTCGCAGCGTTCCCCGAGTGGTACGCAACGCTGTTCAGCGGGTTCTACCTCCCGCTGCTCCTCATCCTGTTGGCTCTCATCGTGAGAGGCGTGTCGTTCGAGTACCGGCATCAGCGACCGGAGGCGGCCTGGAAGAAGCGCTTCGACCTCATGATCATCGTGGGTTCAGCCGTGCCGGCGTTCCTCTGGGGTGTGGCGTTCGCGAACATCATCCAGGGCGTGCCGCTCGACGCCGACCACAACTTCACCGGCACCCTCTTCACCCTGCTGAACCCGTACGGCATCCTCGGCGGCCTCACGACGCTCGTGCTGTTCTTCGCACACGGCGCCGTGTTCGCCTCACTCAAGACGGAGGGTGACATCCGTGAACGTGCCCGTCGTCTGGCGAGCCGCTCGGGCCTCGTCGCGATCGTCGTCGCAGCCTCGTTCCTCGTGTGGACGGTCGTCGCCCACTTCTCGCTCCCGGTCCTCATCCTCGCCGCGATCGCCGCAGTGTCGCTGATCAGTGCCTGGTTCGCGAACAGTCGGGGTCTCGAAGGACGGGCATTCGCCCTCATGGCGGTGACCGTCGCGGCCGCCGTGCTCACGCTCTTCACAGCGCTGTTCCCCGCGGTCATGCCGGCGAGCAACGACCCGGCGAACAGTCTGACGATCGCCAACGCCTCGTCGACCGAGTACACGCTGACGGTGATGTCGTGGACGGCGCTCATCTTCCTGCCGCTCATCCTCGCCTACCAGGGATGGACCTACTGGGTGTTCCGCAAGCGCATCACGCGGAAGCACATCGAAGCCGCCGCGCACTAACCTGTCAACGTGCGCCCCCTCGACCCTCGACTGCTCCGCTATGCCAGCGGGGCCAGGGCGGTCCTCGCGCTCGGCGGCGTGATCGCGCTCGTCCAGACCGCGTGCACGCTCGGCTTCGCCTGGTTCGTCGCACAGCTGGTGTCGCGAGCGATCGCGGGCGACCCGCTCGCGGACCTGTTCCCCATGCTGTGGATGCTGCTCGGCATCGTCGGCGTGCGGGCGGCGGCCGTGCTGGCCTCTGACACGGTCAACGCCCGTGGCTCCGCGATCGTGCGGAGCCAGTTGCGCGCATCGCTCGTCGAAGCCTTCGAAACGCTCGGCCCCAGTTGGGTGTCCCAGCGCAGCAGTGCTCAGTTGACGACGCTCACCGGACGAGGGCTCGACGCACTCGACGCCTACTTCGGCCGGTACGTGCCGCAGCTCATCCTGACGGCGATCGCCATGCCGATCATCGCCCTCGTGATCTTCCTGCAGGATCCGATCAGCGGCATCACGGTCATCGTGACGGTGCCGTTGATCCCCGTCTTCATGGTGCTCATCGGGCTCGCCACCCAGGCGGTGCAGCGGCGCCAGTGGGACACCCTGGCGCACCTGTCGCGAGGGTTCCTCGAACTCGTCGCCGGGATGTCGACGCTCAAACTGTTCGGACGCCAACACCGCCAGGTGCGGCGGGTGCGCGCGGTCACCGAGGAGTATCGGGCCGAGACGATGAAGGTGCTGCGACTGTCCTTCGTGAGCGGGTTCGCGCTTGAACTCCTGTCGAGTCTGGCGGTGGCGATCGTCGCCGTGGGGATCGGGTTCCGGCTGATCGACGGCTCTCTCCTTCTCGGTACCGGGCTGTTCGTGCTGATCCTCGCTCCTGAGGCGTTCCTGCCACTGCGCAACGTCGGTGCGAACTACCACGCGGCGGCCGAGGGCGTCACCGCCGCGGAAGAGGTGTTCGAGATCCTCGACGAGGCGCGGGCTGTCGTCGTGGGCACTGCAGCCTCGACGTCCGCATCGGGTGTTCCGTCTGCATCGGCGATCGCGGACGGGCCGCGGGGCCTGCGGCTCGCGGGGCTCACGATCGCCTACGGCGACACGGTCGTGATCGACGCCCTCGATGCCACCTTCCCGGCCGGCATCCTGACGGCGATCGTCGGGCCGAGCGGGGCGGGGAAGACGAGTCTCGCAGCCGCGATCCTCGGGTTCGTCCCGGCCACGGGGACGATCCTGCACGACGGCGCGCCCCTCGCCGCTGGTCCGGCGGAACGCCGCTGGCTGTCGTGGGCGGGGCAACGCCCGCTGCTGATCGCGGGATCGCTGCGGAGCAACGTCGCCCTCGGCGACGACGCACCGGACGACGCCAGGATCGCCGAGGCCCTCGTCGCCGTGGGACTCGGCGCGCTCCCGCTCGATCATCCGATCGGCGCAGTCGGCGACGGGGTGAGCGGCGGGCAGGGGCAGCGGATCGCGATCGCCCGGGCCCTCTACCGCCTGCAGACCACCCCGCCGAGTGCCGGCACCCCGGTCCTCCTGCTCGACGAGCCGAGTTCCGCACTGGACACCGCATCGGAGGCGCTCGTCATCGACGCCGCCACCGCAGCCGCACACGCCGGAGCCGCAGTCGTCGTCATCACCCACCGCCCCCGGATCGTGGGTCGTGCCGACGCCGTCCTCGAGATCACTCCGTCCCGTGAGGAGGTGCTCCTGCATGGATGACCGCGTGAAGGAGATCCTCTCGCTCGCGCAACCGCCCGTCCGGCGGTTCCTGCCGGGCCTGCTCGCCGGGATCATGTCGGCCGGTGCCGCCGTCGCCCTGCTCGCATCGAGCGCCTTCCTCATCACGAAGGCGGCCGAACAGCCGTCGATCGTCGAGCTCGGAGTCGCCGTGGTCGGAGTTCGCGCATTCGCACTCGCGCGGGCGTCGTTCCGGTACCTCGAACGGCTCCTCGGCCACGACGCGGCGTTCCGTCAGCTCGCGGAGCTCCGAGCCCGGATGATCGAGCGGGTGATCCCGGTCGCGCCGGACGGCCTCCAACTCACCGGACGAGGCGACCTCCTGACCCGGCTCGTGACCGACGTCGACGAACTCCAGAACGTCCCGCTCCGCGTCGTGCAGCCGCTCGTGGTGTCAGGCGTCGTCGCCGGCGGTTCGGTGATCCTCACCACTGCGCTGCTCCCGGCAGCGGGGCTCGCCCTCGGCGTCTGCCTCGTGTTCGCCTTCCTCGTGTCCTGGTTCCTCGTGAGTCGCGTCGCCGCACGGGCGGAACGCGAACTCGCGCCGCTCCGCGGAGCGCTGTCCGAGGCCGTCCTGGAGCTCGTGACCGGCCTCGACGTCCTGACCGCCTACGGTGCCGTCGGCGCCGCCAGGGACCGGATCGCGATGGCTGATGCAGCGCTGACCCGTGCCATGCTGCGCCGCGCATCCGGTGCGGGTGTGGCGGGTGCAGTGCTCTCACTGGCCGCGGGACTCTCCGTGATCGCGGCGCTGTGGGCGGGCATGCCGGCGCTCTCCGCGATCGGCGGACCCGCGCTGACGGTCCTCGTGCTCGTACCGCTCGCGGTCTTCGAGGTCTGCGCGATGGTGCCGTTGGCATTCGGTGCCTGGCGCGAGGCGGCCGCAAGCGCGGAACGGGTCGCACGGGCGATTCCGGTGACGCGTCCCCCCGAGATCCCCGATGACGAGGCTGGGACCTCCGACACTCCGGCGCCGCACGATGTCCTGATCGAGGTCGAAGACCTCACCGCCCGGTGGCCGGGCGGTTCCGCAGCGGCGCTCGCCCCGGTCAGCTTCCGGCTGAGTGCGGGCGACCGGCTCCTCATCGAAGGCGACAGCGGAGCCGGGAAGACGACGCTCGCCCACGCGCTCGTCCGGTTCCTCGAATCCGACGGACGCTATGAACTCGGCGGCGTCGACGCGCGAGGCCTCCGGGCCGACACGGTCCGCGATGTCGTCGGGCTCGTCGAGCAGCGACCGTTCCTGTTCGACGCCGACATCCGGCAGAACCTCCTGTTCGCCAGGGAGACCGCGGACGACGCCGAACTCGAGGCCGTCCTCGACCGTGTCGGGCTGTCGTCCTGGCTCGCAGAGCGCGGCGGCCTGGACCGTCCCGTCGGCGAGCACGGTGGGCTCGTCTCCGGCGGGCAGGCCCAGCGCATCGCTCTGGCTCGCGCGCTGCTGCGCGAGTTCCCGGTCCTCGTCCTCGACGAGCCCACGGCCAACGTCGATCCCGAACGCGCGACGGCTCTGCTCGAGGACCTGCTCGCGGTGGCCGGCGACGACGATCGAGCCGTCATCGTGATCTCGCACACTCCGGTTCCCGAATCCCTCGTCACCGCACGTCTGCGCATCCTCGCCCCCGCCCCGGCAGTCGTGGCCCGATGAGTCCGCTCGCGCAGCGCCGCGAGTACGTGCTGGCCCAGTGGCATGATCCGGAGACGTTCTACCGTCGGATCTTCGCGGACGAGACCTGGTCGTTCTGGCTGGACTCGGGTCCGGAAGCGGACTCGGGCACCAGCACGATGGGGCGCGGGGCGGTGCGCCTGGTCGCCGATGTCGCGTCGCACACGGTCGAGCATCAGCGCGCTGATGGACCGGCGGAGCTGCACGACGGTTCGATCCTCGACGTGTTCCGTGCCGTCCGCGATGCCGAGGGCGCCGGCGACAAGGACGAGTCACCCGGCCGTGACTGGGTCGGTTGGCTCGGCTACGAGTTCGGGGCATGGCTCGTCGACGCTCCGATGAGCCGCAGCCCGCTGCCCGACGCCGTGTTGCTCCGCGTCGACGATCGGATCGTGTTCGACCACGCCTCCCGCACCGTCACGTTGTGCTCCGACGACGAAGCCTGGCTGCGATCCGTGGTCGCTCAGCTGGCAGCGCCGACACCATCACCCCGGATCCCGGCCCCGGCCGGCGGCGTGTGCGTCCCGCGGTCCAGCGACTCCGAGTACCGCGCCCTCGTGGAACGGTGCCAAGAGCAGATCCGACGGGGTGAGGCGTACCAGCTGTGCCTCACCAACACGCTCCGGATCAGCGGTCGGCACTCGCCCCTCTCGACCTACCTCCGGTTGCGGGCCGCGAGTCCGAGTCATCACGGCGGTCTCCTGCGTTTCGGCTCGGTCAGCCTCGTGAGCTCCTCTCCGGAGCAGTTCCTCCAGGTGACGGCGGATCGTCTCGTCCGCACCAAACCGATCAAAGGCACGAGGCCGCGTGGGACGGATGCCGCGGACGACGCCCGCTTGCGGGCGGAACTCCTCGCGAGCGAGAAGGAACGCGCGGAGAACCTCATGATCGTCGACCTCACGCGGAACGACCTCGCGAGGGTGTGCGAGTTCGGTTCCGTCGCGGTCACGGCGCTCCACCACATCGAGAGTTACCCGCAGGTGCATCAACTCGTGAGCACCGTCGAGGGCCGGTTGCGCCCCGACCTCGACGCCCTCGACGTGATCGCCTCGACGTTCCCCGCCGGCTCGATGACGGGAGCGCCGAAGCGCCGCGCGATCGAGATCCTGCACGAGCTGGAGGCCGGGCCACGGGGACCGTACGCGGGAGCGTTCGGAGTCCTCGGAGCCGATGGATCCCTCGATCTTGCGATGGTGATCCGGACCATCGTCATCGATCCGACGGGTGCGACGATCGGCACCGGCGGCGGGATCACCGCCCTGTCCGTTCCGGAGGAGGAGCTGGAGGAGACCTGGACCAAGGCTGCGGCGCCGTTGCGGGCCCTCGGCGTCGGTCGACCGGGCGCGGAATCCCGGTAGGCTTGACCGTTGGACGGAGTGCCGTCGAGCGCTCCAGCCCGTCCATCCTCCCGGCCCACGCCGGGCGAGCGGCCAACGGGCGTCCACCCCAGCACCTGCAGTGATTGAGAGTGACGTGTCAGACGAGCAGCGCAACCCCGACGACCGCCGCGACGGCGAGCGGTACGACTTCCAGGCGATCCAGGAGAAGTGGCTTCCCGTCTGGGACGAACTGAAGCCGTTCGCCACCGACGGCGCCGGTGACAGCCGCCCGCGCAAGTACGTGCTCGACATGTTCCCGTACCCCTCCGGCGACCTTCACATGGGTCACGCCGAGGCCTTCGGCTTCGGCGACATCGTGGCGCGCTACTGGCGTCACCAGGGGTTCAACGTGCTGCACCCGATCGGCTGGGACTCATTCGGACTGCCTGCCGAGAATGCGGCGATCCAGCGCGGGGTCGACCCGCGCGAGTGGACGTACGCGAACATCGCGCAGCAGAAGGCCAGCTTCCGCCAGTACGGCCCCTCCTTCGACTGGGACCGTGAGCTGCACACGAGCGACCCCGAGTACTACCGCTGGAACCAGTGGCTGTTCCTGCAGCTGTTCGAGAAGGGCCTCGCGTACCGCAAGGCGAGCCCCGTGAACTGGTGCCCGAACGACCAGACCGTGCTCGCGAACGAGCAGGTTGTCGACGGTCACTGCGAGCGCTGCGGCGCCGAGGTGACGAAGAAGAAGCTCACCCAGTGGTACTTCCGCATCACCGACTACGCGGACCGCCTGATCGACGACCTGAACCAGCTCGAAGGCACCTGGCCGACCAAGGTCCTCAGCATGCAGCGCAACTGGATCGGTCGCTCCAGCGGTGCAGACGTGTCGTTCAGCATCGAGGGTCGGGACGAGCCCGTCTCGGTCTACACGACGCGCCCCGACACGCTGTACGGCGTGACGTTCATGGTCGTCGCGCCCGACTCCGAGCTCGCAGCGGAGCTCGTCGCCGACGCCTCCGACGAGGTCCGCGGCCGGTTCCAGTCCTACCTCGACTCGGTCAAGGGCGAGAGCGAGATCGCCAGACTCGCCACCGACCGTCAGAAGACGGGTGTGTTCCTCGAGCGCTACGCGATCAACCCGTTGAGCGGCGAACGGCTGCCGATCTGGGCGGCAGACTACGTGCTCGCCGACTACGGTCACGGCGCCATCATGGCCGTGCCGGCGCACGACCAGCGCGACCTCGACTTCGCACGCACGTTCGACCTCCCGGTACGGGTCGTCGTCGACACGACGCAGCCCGTCACGGGCGCGATCCCGATCATCGTCGACGGCGAGCTTCCGGAGGACCTGCCGTCGATCGATCCCGCCAAGACGGGCGTCGCCCTCACCGGCGAGGGCCGGCTCACGAACTCCGGCCCGTTCGACGGCCTGAGCAAGTCCAACGCGATCTCCAAGGTCACCGCAGCCCTGGCCTCGAGCGGCCTGGGGCAGACGGCGAAGAACTACCGCCTTCGAGACTGGCTGATCTCGCGTCAGCGTTACTGGGGTACCCCCATCCCGATCATCCACTGCGAGGCGTGCGGCGAGGTTCCGGTCCCCGAGGATCAGCTGCCCGTCCGGCTCCCGGACGCCGCGGGTCTCGACCTGCGGCCGAAGGGCATGAGCCCGCTGGCTGCGGCCGAGGACTGGATCAACGTCGCATGCCCGTCGTGCGGCCTGCCCGCCAAGCGCGACTCGGACACCATGGACACCTTCGTGGACAGCTCCTGGTACTTCCTGCGGTTCCTGAACCCGACCTCCGACGAGATCGCGTTCGATCCGAAGGAAGCCGACAAGTGGGCACCCGTCGACCAGTACGTCGGCGGTGTCGAGCACGCGATCCTGCACCTGCTGTACTCCCGCTTCATCACGAAGGTCCTCTTCGACCTCGGCAAGGTCGGGTTCACCGAACCGTTCAGTGCGCTGCTCAACCAGGGCATGGTCATCCTCGACGGCTCCAAGATGAGCAAGAGCAAGGGGAACCTCGTCGAGTTCGCCCAGGAGCTGCGCTCCTACGGTGCCGACGCGCTCCGCGTGACGCTCGCGTTCGCCGGTCCTCCTGAGGACGACATCGACTGGGCCGACGTCTCGCCGGCGGGCTCCGCGAAGTTCCTCGCACGGGCCTGGCGTATCGCGCACGATGTCACGAGCTCGCCCGAGGTGGCGTGGAAGGACGGCGACGAGAAGCTCCGCAAGGTGACGCACCACTTCCTCGCCGATGCTCCGGGGCTCGTCGAGGCGGGCAAGTTCAACGTCGTGGTGGCGCGCCTCATGGAGCTCGTCAACGCGACCCGGAAGGCGATCGACGCCGGTCCCGGTGCGGGCGACCCGGCGGTGCGTGAGTCGGCCGAGGTCACCGCCATGGCGCTCGACCTGTTCGCGCCGTTCACGGCAGAGGACATGTGGGCGAAGCTCGGCTACGAGCCGTCGATCTCCCTCGTGCAGTGGCGCAAGGCCGACCGGTCGTTGCTCGTCGAGGACGAGGTCACGGCCGTCGTCCAGGTCGACGGCAAGGTCCGCGACCGTCTCGAGGTGTCGCCGAAGATCTCGAGCGAGGAGCTCGAGCGGCTCGCCCGCGCCAGTGCTGCCGTCCAGCGCTCGGTCGGCGACCGCGAGATCGTGAACGTCGTCGTGCGTGCTCCGAAGGTCGTCAGCATCTCAACGAAGGGCTGATCGGTTCGGGCGGGTGCCACGTCGCCCGCCCGACCATCCTCCACAACCGCTCGCCTGACGCGCCCGATCGTCGGACTGGCGCTCGATCACGCGGTGAACGCGACGAACGGGTACACCACGCTCAACGCGACGCCGGCGAGGAACCCGGCCACGGCAAGGACCACTCCCGTCGCGCTGGTACTCTGCTCGCCCAGCCTGATCGCCAGGTTCATCTCCGCGAACGGCAGTGCCCACCAGAGAACGTCGAGGACGATGCGAGCCTCGCCGGGCACATGCGGTACCAGGACGACGACGCCCAGGTGCAGGAGGATGACCCCGGCGAGTGCCCAGCCGAGCGGGGCGGCGGCCGCTGGCGGGCGGGCCTGCGGAATGTACTTGAACGGGCGGTACGTCATCGGGTCGCGGATGGGCCGCTGGATGGCTGCGATCAGCGAGGGGTAGGCGCTCACGCTCAGGACGCACATCACGGCGAGGGTTCCGACGAGGGCGACGAACGCCCATGACGGAAGGAGTGTCAGATCGACCGGCTGGACGACACAGACGGTCATCCAGAGGAGGAACCAGGCCGCGAAGGCCAGGAGGGTCGCGATGACCGCGTCCCCGCTCCGGAGGCGGCGGAAGCCGAACGTGGTGCGCCACCACCGACGAGTCAGCGCTGCGAGGATCGCGAGGACGATCCCGGCCAGCACCCCCATGCCGAACACGTCGACCACCGCCTCCTCCAAGGCGACCAGCTGCGCCAGCCCGAGGAACCCGATCGCCGTGCCTGCAGTCGCGACCAGCCCGACGAAGACGACGAACGCCACAAGCCCGGCAGTCGAACCCTGCCGCTGCATCGAGCCGGATCGCTCAGCCCGAGACCATCCGCCCCAGATCAGCAGTCCGACGCCGTACACACCGAGGGCGATGACCGCCAGGCCTGCGATCGCCCCGATTCCCTGCGGCGTGAGCCCGAGGATGGGCTCGAGGAATCGACGTACAGGCGGCACTGCGTTCCGGAGCCAGGCGACGGGTGCGTCCAGCTGTTCGGAGAAGACACCGGCGAGGCGCAGCGAGGCGATCACGAATGCCGCGACGACGACGAACCGGAGGGTCTCCAGCCACCGGCCGCGGCGCTGACGGAGCGCAGCGTCGACTTCGATAGACCGGGCGAGTGCGTCTGCCACCGGTCGAGCGCCCGGCGTTTCTGACGCCCCGAGGCCGATCTGGACGAGCCTTGCGACGAACTCCACTCGGTTCGCGAAGTATCCCGAGTGATCGAGCCCGACGTTTCCGCGGTTCCAGAGCCGCACCGATTCGGTGCCGGCGAACACGTGGCCCGTCGACGGCCCGCCGGACACCGGGTCGGCCGAAGCCCACAGATCGAGCCACCGGTGGGCGAGCACCTGCGGTTTCGCCGTCAGGACGACGTTTCTCCGCGATCCGGCGATCCCGTCCCGGAGTCGGCCGGCTCCGCCGAGCAGCACCGGCCAGAGGAACAGCATCACCGCCCACAGCCATGGGGGGAGCGACCCGCCCCGGGTCACCTCGATCGCCTGGACGACGGTGACAACGACCCCAGCGAGACCGACCACCCAGATCACCGACCAGAAGACGACCGCGAAGCACGTTGCAGCCCTCGAGCGCAACCAGGCGAGCTGGCTGATCCCCGCGCCATAGGTGACGAGAACCTCGACGGGGTCGAGCGTCGCGAGCGCCTGCGTCGCGACGCTCGCTCCCTGGGAGTGCGCGACGACGATGACGCGTTTCGCCCGGGCTCTGATCCAGTCGATCTCCTCAGCCACCCTGGTGGACATCGCCGTGCTGCTCACGGCACTGGCGGTGAACAGGTAGCTGTCGCCGAGGAAGCTGGTGAGGATCGCCTCGATCTGGCCGAGGATCGTCTGCACCCACGCGAACGGGATGAGCGTCCGGAGGAACACGGCGATCAGCAGCACCACCACGAGCACCACGCCGATCGGCACGGCCGCGAAGATCCAGATCATCTGGAGGGCGATCCGCCACCAGTACTGCGGTCGGTTCCACCAGGCCCGCCACGACTCGACGAGGCCCTCGGTCGCGCGGCTCAGGAGGAGATAGGGAGCGCGCATCGAGAGCCAACGCACGGTCGCCGATGCCGAGGGTGGGAGGAACGTCTCCGCCCAGTGCGACTCGGCCAACAGCCACTCGGCCGTCGTGTCGGACGACGGAGCGAAACGTATCGTGCCGTGGGCCGGGCCGTCGTCGGTCAGATGGACGTCGCTCATCGAAAGCGTCGGATCGTCAGTCGGCGGGGCCGGAGCGAACTCCGTGCCGATGTACCGGTGGAGCGCGTCGCCGGCCTCCGCGAGCGTCGAGCCCTTCCGTTGCTGACCGATACCGTGCACGAACAGGAACCCCACGTCGAACAGGGGCTGCTCGTGCGGCCCGTCCTCGACCACTTCGTCGTGCTCGTCCATGTTCCCTATCAGCTCGGCGGAACCACCCCATCCACCGTCATGGTGCTCTCCTGAGCCCGACGGGGACAGGCCCAGTTCAGGGGTGTGGTCGGCCTGGCCGAGCCGCTCCCGATGTCCGTTCCGACCGTCCTCCACAGCCGCCCGCCCAACAGGATCCGTCGTTGGACCAACCGCTCGACGGGTGGCACGACCCGAGGTCTTCTAGCGTTCGAGGATGACCTCAGAGCCGCAGCCGATCGAACCGAACGAGGCGCGCCGGCGGTGGTGGCGCCCCCGTCTCTCGGTGCCGGTGGATCGAACCCAGGTCCGCGCCGGTGCCGTCGTGGTGCTCGTCATCGCGGCGCTGGTGGTCGCGGTGCTCGTGTCTCTCCTCGGATCGGGGGATGCCGTCCGCACGATCGGTGCAGCAGACCTCAGCGGCGACGGAGCATCGACGAGTGCGATCGATGCGAGTACCTCTTCGGCGTCACCCGGCGCGGGCGACGAGGTGTTCGTGCATGTCCTCGGCGCGGTCGCTCTTCCGGGCCTCTATCGCCTCCCCGACGGTTCTCGCGCGTTCGACGCGATCGCCGCGGCCGGCGGTCTGCTGCCCGAGGCGGATCAGGCCGGTGTCAACCTCGCACGGTTCGTCAGCGACGGCGAGCAGCTTCGCGTCCCGATGACCGGCGAGACGCCGGTGGGCGCGGTACCTGGTCAGGCGCCGTCCGGCGCTGTCGGGGCCTCACCCGTCAATCTCAACACGGCTTCCGCGGCCGAGCTCGTGGGCCTGCCTCGGATCGGTGAAGCGCTCGCCGCTCGCATCGTCGCATGGCGTGAGGCCAACGGGCCGTTCGCCACGGTCGACGATCTGGGCGCCGTCGAGGGGATCGGCGCGAAGACCCTCGACGGACTCCGAGATCTGGCGACCGTGTGAGCAGGGGTGACGGTACGCCAACACGCGCGGGGGCGTCGACGCCGTTCCCGCGACTCCTGATCCCCGCGACCTGCGCATGGATCGCGGCGGCCGCCTGCTGTGCGAAGCCCGATTCCGCGTCGGTGGTCGGTGTCGTCGGGTTCGCCGTTGCTGTCGGCTGCCTCGGCGTGGTGGTGTCGGTGCGTTCGCGGGTGCGCCTCATCGCGTCGCTCCTGCTGCTCTCCGGCTGCGCGGCCGCCGTCGGTCTGTCGGGCGCGGCGGTCCAGGCGCGCGGGGCGGACCGCCAGCCGCCGGTGTTGCTCGAACTCGGCGCCGAGACCGTCGAGGTTGAGGTCCGGGTGACCGCTGACGGCGTGACGACCGGGGGAGCCCTCTCGGCTCGGTCGAAACGGTACTCTGCCGATCTCGTCGCAGTTCGCACGACGGACGGACGGCGCTGGGAAGGGCTGAAGGTGCCAGCCATGGTCTTCGGCCCGACCAGCGGAGACCGAGCGCCGCGGATCGGGGAACGCTGGCGGGTGGACGGCTCCCTGAAGTGGAACGAGCCTGGCGACGGACGCGCAGCGCTGGTGTTCGCGCGAGAGCCGTCGGTTCCGCTGGCCGACGCTCCTGAGCTCCTCGGCTGGTCAGCGGCGCTCCGTGCAGGCCTCGTCGACATCGTTGGAGCGCTTCCCGGGCCGGGAGGCGAACTGCTTCCCGGCCTCGCCATCGGCGACACCAGTCGCCTTGGAGAAGAGCTGCAGGAGGCGATGCGACGAAGCTCTCTGTCGCACCTGACCGCGGTGTCCGGCGCGAACTGCGCGATCATCGTGTGGCTCGTGACCGCCGCGGCAGCTCGGCTCGGCGCGGGACGCGTCCTCCGTGTGGCGCTGGCCCTCGTGGCCCTCGGTGCGTTCGTGGTGCTCGTCACGCCGCAGCCGAGCGTGCAGCGCGCGGCGTTGATGGCGGCGATCGTCCTGGTGCTCGGTGGATTCGGCCGGCCCGCGCGAGGGCTCGCCGCGCTTGCTCTCGCGGTCGTCATCCTGCTCGTCGCCGACCCCTGGCTGTCGGTGCAGTACGGCTTCGGACTGTCCGTCCTCGCGACGGCAGGGCTGCTCCTCCTCAGCGGTCCGATCACCGCCCTGCTCAGTCGGTGGCTGCCGCGCGCGCTCGCGGTCGTCATCGCGGTGCCGACCGCCGCCCAGATCGCGTGCCAGCCGATGCTCGTGCTCCTGGAACCGGAGATCCAGTTGGGCGGGGTGCCGGCCAACCTCCTCGCCGGACCGGCGGCGGCCCCCGCGACACTCCTCGGCCTGCTCGCCTGTGTGCTCGCACCGTTCGCCGCACCCGTGGCTCTCGGTGTGGCCTGGCTCGGTTGGATTCCGGCGACCTGGATCGGTGCGGTCGCCCAGTGGTTCGGAGGACTCTCCAGCGCCCGCGTGCCGTGGCCGGAGGGTGCGATCGGAGTCGCGCTGCTCGCAGCGCCGACCGCCGCGATCGTGCTACTCCTGCTCGTCCGAGAACGGCTCCCTCGACGCGTCGTCCAGACGCTCGGTGTCGGTCTGCTCGTGTGTGCGACCCTGTTCGTCGGACGCACCGTCGGGGCCGGTCTCGGCACGACGCTGCACCGTCCGTCCGAGTGGATCGTCTCGGCATGCGATGTCGGACAGGGCGACGCCGTCCTCGTCCGTGCCGGGGGACAGGTTGCGCTGGTCGATGTCGGTCCGGAGACGGCGCCGTTGCGCGAGTGTCTGACCGAGCTCGGGGTCGATCGCATCTCCCTCCTGGTGCTGACGCACTACGACCTCGACCACGTCGGAGGGCTCGCCGCCGTGGTCGGGCGGGTCGACGAGGTCCTGCTCGGACCGGTCGATGATCCAGAGGACGCCCGGGTCGCGAGGGTCCTGGAAGAGGGAGGTGCCAGGGTCCGCTTCGCGATGGCGGGCGATGCAGGTGCGCTCGGGGACGACGAGCACGCCGCCGCGTGGCGCGTGCTGTGGCCGGATCCGGGGGCCGGGGGGATTGAGCCGGGTAACGATGCGAGCGTGGTCGTGCGGTTCGAGACCCCGACGACCTCACTCATGTTCCTCGGCGACCTGGGGGAGCAGGCGCAGGACCGCCTGCTGGCGAGGCACGCGCTGGGTGGCGCGGTCGACATCGTGAAGGTGTCGCACCACGGATCGGCGGACCAGAGCGAGCGGCTTGCGCAGCGCCTGGGCGCCCGCGTGGCACTCGTATCGGTCGGCGCCGACAACGGCTACGGGCACCCGACAGCATCGGCGCTCGAGCTGTACGAGGCGAACAGGGCGACCACACTGCGCACGGACGAACTCGGGACGGTGGTCGTCGGCGTGACGGACGACGGCCGGTTCCAGCTGTGGTCGGAGCGGGTGCCGCCCGACGACTCGGGTCACGTCGGTGCGCGCCGGTAGACTCGGACGGTCGAGAGGAGCCGCTGTGGCTGCACCACGTTCCGCCGGTCGCGGCAAGGCCAAGTCGCCGGCCAAAGCGTCCGCGGCGATCCCGCAGCTCGGCTGGTCGGAGATCCGCCCGGCGCCGATCGTGCTCGTCTCCGGCACCGAGTCGTTCCTCGCAGAGCGCGCGATCAGGCGCCTCCGCGACTTCCTCGCCTCCGAGGACCCGTCGCTCGAGGTCAACGATGTGGCCGCGGACAGCTATGCGCCGGGGGAGCTCATCACGGTGGCGAGTCCGTCGCTGTTCGGGGAGCCACGCCTGGTGCGCGTGGCCCAGGTCGAGAAGTGCTCCGACCAGTTCCTCACGGAGGCGCTGCGCTACCTCGAATCGCCCGCCGAAGGCGCCTACGTGGTGCTCCGGCACAACGGGGGAGTCCGCGGCAAGAAGCTGCTCGATGCGATCCGCTCCGGAACCGGCGGTGGTGTGGAGATCATCTGCACCGAGCTGAAACGCGACAGCGACAAGGCCGATTTCGCAGCGGCGGAGTTCAAGGCCGCCGGACGGCGTATCACCCCGCAGGCGCTCCGCGCGCTCGTCGGCGCCTTCTCCGACGACCTCGCGGAACTCGCTGCGGCGTGCAGCCAGCTCATGGCCGACGCCTCGGAGGAGATCACCGAGCAGACGGTCGACAAGTACTACGGCGGGCGGGTGGAGACGAGTGCGTTCGACGTCGCCGATGCTGCGATCGCCGGACGTCACGGCGAAGCGCTGCTCGCCCTGCGGCAAGCGCTCGACTCCGGAGCCGATCCCGTGCCCATCGTCGCGGCGTTCGCGATGAAGATCAGGACCATGGCGAAAGTCGGCTCAGCCCGCGGGGCGTCCGGCCAGATCGCCTCACAGTTCGGGCTCGCCCCCTGGCAGGTGGATCGCGCCCGACGCGACCTTTCGGGGTGGACGGACGCCGGGATCGGCCGCGTCGTCCAGATGCTCGCCGAGACCGATGCCGGTGTGAAGGGCGCGACCCGCGACCCGGTGTTCGCGCTGGAGCGGCTCGTCGGCGTCGTCGCCGCGCGTGGGATCGATCAGGCAGACCGCTAGCCCGCCGCCGGGCCCGGGAGTCCTTGCCGGCTCAGCGCGGCACGGATGCGAAAGGCCCCGCACGTTCCGAGGAACGCCGGGGCCTTGCAGCTGGTGACGCTTAGAGGGCGTTGACCTGCTTGGCGATGGCCGACTTGCGGTTCGCTGCCTGGTTCTCGTGGATGACGCCCTTGCTCACGGCCTTGTCGAGCTTCTTGGAGGCAACCTTGAGGGTGGACTCGGCCTGAGCCTTGTCGCCGGCCGCGACGGCCTCGCGGGTCGCGCGGATGGCGGTCTTCAGCTCGCTCTTGACAGCCTTGTTGCGCTCGTTGGCCTTCTTGTTGGTGCCGATGCGCTTGATCTGCGACTTGATGTTTGCCACGTTGGGTCAACTTTCGATTCGAGGAAATAGTGTTCGGTGCCATCGGACGAAGAGGGCGTCTTCAAGCGAGTTCTCGTGTGGTCTCAACTCACACGCAAGCCAACAGGCAACATTACCAGGTGGCAGATGTTCTGGCAATCCAGTCGCCCGCAGCGCGTGGGCCCGTGGGCGTGGGAGACTAGAGGTTGCCAGTTTCCACCCCTGACCCCGAGGAACGCGTGAGCCCCCAAGCAGTGAAGGCCCTCGAGCCGGCATCGACCGACCCCGCGTTCATCCGCAACTTCTGCATCATCGCGCACATCGACCACGGTAAGTCGACGTTGGCCGACCGCATGCTGCAGATCACCGGGGTCGTCTCGGACCGCGACATGCGCGCCCAGTACCTCGACCGGATGGACATCGAGCGCGAACGCGGCATCACCATCAAGAGCCAGGCCGTCCGCATGCCGTGGTCGTTGAACGGTGAGACGTTCGCTCTGAACATGATCGACACGCCGGGCCACGTCGACTTCACGTACGAGGTCTCCCGCTCGCTCGCCGCGTGCGAGGGCGCGATCCTCCTCGTCGACGCCGCTCAGGGCATCGAGGCCCAGACGCTCGCGAACCTCTACCTGGCGCTCGAGAACGACCTCGAGATCATCCCGGTGCTGAACAAGATCGACCTGCCGGCGGCGGACCCCGACAAGTACGCGAAGGAGCTCGCCAGCCTGATCGGCGGCAAGCCCGAGGACGTCCTGCGGGTGTCCGGGAAGACGGGCATGGGCGTCGAGGACCTCCTCGACCGGGTCGTGAACCGTATCCCGAACCCCGTCGGCGACCCGAACGCGCCGACCCGCGCGATGATCTTCGACTCGGTGTACGACACGTACCGCGGTGTCGTCACGTACGTCCGGATGATCGACGGCCAGCTGAGCCCGCGTGAGCGCATCCAGATGATGTCGACGCGTGCCGTCCACGACCTCCTCGAGATCGGCGTGAGCTCTCCGGAGCCCACGCCGACGAAGGGTCTCGGCGTCGGTGAGGTCGGCTACCTCATCACCGGTGTGAAGGACGTCCGGCAGTCGAAGGTGGGTGACACCGTGACCACGGCCGTCAAGCCCGCGACGGACGCACTCCCGGGCTACACCGATCCGAAGCCGATGGTCTTCTCGGGTCTCTACCCGATCGACGGCAGCGACTACCCGATCCTCCGTGATGCCCTCGACAAGCTCAAGCTCTCCGACGCGTCGCTCAACTACGAGCCGGAGACCTCGGTCGCGCTCGGCTTCGGCTTCCGCGTCGGGTTCCTCGGCCTCCTGCACCTGGAGATCGTCACCGAGCGTCTGCAGCGGGAGTTCGACCTCGACCTCATCGCCACGGCACCGTCCGTCACATACGAGGTGAAGACCGAGGACAAGCAGATCGTCGTCGTGACGAACCCGAGCGAGTTCCCCTCGGGGAAGATCCTCGAGGTCTCGGAGCCGATGGTGAAGGTCGGCATCCTGGCGCCGAAGGACTACGTCGGCACGATCATGGAGCTGTGCCAGAGTCGACGTGGTGCGCTGCTCGGCATGGAGTACCTCGGTGAGGACCGCGTCGAGCTGCGCTACACGATGCCGCTCGGCGAGATCGTCTTCGACTTCTTCGACCACCTGAAGAGCCGCACGCAGGGCTACGCCTCGCTCGACTACGAGCCCTCGGGTCAGCAGGCCGCCGACCTCGTCAAGGTCGACATCCTGCTGCAGGGCGACCAGGTCGACGCGTTCAGTGCGATCGTCCACCGCGAGAAGGCGTACGCCTATGGCGTGCTGATGACCGAGCGTCTGAAGAAGCTCATCCCTCGCCAGCAGTTCGAGGTGCCGATCCAAGCGGCGATCGGCGCCCGGATCATCGCTCGCGAATCGGTTCGCGCGATGCGCAAGGATGTCCTCGCGAAGTGCTACGGCGGTGACATCACCCGCAAGCGCAAGCTGCTCGAGAAGCAGAAGGAGGGCAAGAAGCGCATGAAGATGGTCGGCAAGGTCGAGGTGCCTCAGGAGGCGTTCATCGCGGCGCTCTCCGGCGACGTCGAGAGCAAGGACAAGAAGTGACCGGGCGTCGGAGCTCCTTCGAGGACGAGGCGGTGGACTACGCCGCCGTCGGCGCAACCCAACGCACCGACCTCATGCAGTACCCGCCGGAGGGCTATGTGCCGTCCGAGGACGAGTTCCGACTCGGTAGTGGCGACGAACGTTTCGCCCTCGCGACGAGCGCCCTGCTCACCTGGGGCCTCCACCGCGCATGTGGCGTCGAGATCGTGGAGGTGCACCCCGGGACGGGCGTGCAGTACGGCGGCATCGCGTTCGCCGAGGACGGCACGGCGCTCGAACCCATCGAGACGCACGAGGAGCAGCGGTTCGCCGAGGACGGTACGCCCTTCATCACGCCTGGCACGACCGTCGTGTTCGCCGGTTCGGTCGCGGGTGAGGCCCTGGTCGGTCCGCACCGCGTGATCTCGGTCACCGAGGAGCCGGGGCTCGTGAGCCTGTCGCTCGGCACCATGGCGGGCGATCCCGAGAGCGGCGAGCAGTCGTTCACCATCGAGCAGCGCGACGACGATTCCGTGTGGATCGTCGTGCGATCGTTCTTCCGCCCGACGAAGGGCGCCGCGAAGCTCGTCGGCGCGAAGCGTCGGCGGAAGACGATGAACGACGCCTACCTGCGCGCGCTGCTGCCGTCGCGCGGGGTCTGAGCGAGGGACCGTGCCGAGCGCACTCCCACTCGCCGACCCGGCACCCGCCGACGGACTCCTCCCGGAGACCGCTGCGATCGGTGCGGACGAACGCGCCTTCGGCGTCTACCTCCACGTCCCGTTCTGCCGTGTGCGGTGCGGGTACTGCGACTTCAACACCTACACGGCGACCGAGCTCCGCGGCGCGAAGCAGTCGGACTACGCCTCAGAGGCCGTGCTCGAGCTCGATTTCGGCCGTGGCGTGCTCGAAGCGTCGACGGTGCCGATCCGTCCCGTCTCGACCGTGTTCTTCGGCGGCGGGACACCGACCTTGCTGCCAGCTAACGACCTCGTGCGGATGCTGCGCGGCGTCACCGACAACTTCGCGCTCGTGCCGGGAGCCGAGGTGACGACGGAGGCGAACCCCGACTCCGTCGACGCCGCGTACCTGCAGACGCTCGCCGACGCCGGCTTCACCCGGGTGTCGTTCGGGATGCAGTCCGCCGTCCCCAGCGTGCTGGCGACACTCGAGCGGACGCACGACCCGGCTCGGGTGCCGCTCGTCGTCGGATGGGCCAGGGACGCGGGACTCGAGGTCAGCCTCGACCTCATCTACGGGACGCCGGGCGAGACGCTCGCCGATTGGCGGGTGTCCCTCGAGACGGCGATCGGGTGCGCCCCCGACCACGTGTCCGCGTACTCGCTGATCGTCGAGCCGGGCACGAAGCTCGCGCGTCAGATCCGGTCCGGTGCGGTCGGAACTCCCGACGAAGACCTGCAGGCCGACATGTACGAGCTCGCCGACGACCTCCTCAGCGCGGCGGGATACGGCTGGTACGAGGTCAGTAACTGGGCGGTCGACGACGCACACCGCTCGCGGCACAACCTCTCCTACTGGACGGGCGAGGACTGGTGGGGCGTCGGCCCCGGCGCGCACAGCCACGTCGGCGGCGTCCGCTGGTGGAACGTGAAGCACCCGGCAGCCTACGCGCAGCGGATCGCTGCGGGGGAGTCGCCGGCCGCCGGACGCGAGACGCTCGACGACGAGACCCGCGAGCTCGAGCGGATCCTGCTGTTGACCCGCACCCGCGACGGCATCCCCGTCCGCACCCTCGCGCCGGAGGCCAGGACGGCGGTGGCCGGTCTCATCGCCGAAGAACTCGTCGACGCCAGGCAGGCGCTGCTCGGACGACTCGAACTCACGCGTCGCGGGCGGCTGCTGGCCGACGCGGTCGTGCGCCGTCTGGTCGGCGACTGACCGCTGGACCTCGCCAGGACACGAAGAAGCCCCGCCCGGACTGAACCGGAGCGGGGCTTCCCTGTGCTGCTGAGCTGTCGATCAGGCCTTGATGAACTGGATCGAGAGCGGGTACGTGTACAGCTCGCCCTTGTTCGCCTTGATGGCGGCGATGATGCTGAACACGAGCACCACGATGCCGACGGCGATGAGGATGAAGATACCGACGATGATGAACGTCAGGATCGAGCCGACCACCGAGGCGATCAGCATCGTGAGCTGGAAGTTCAGCGCCGTCAGCGTGTGCGCCTTGACGAAGGGACCACGGTCCTTGAGGACGAGGTAGCCGATCAGGGCGGGGAGGAACGAGAAGAAGATCCCGCCCACGTGGATGAGGGTGGCCCAGAGCTTCTCGTCGGACGGGCTCATCGGCTGTGCGGCGACGTACGGCTGCTGGTACTGCGGAGCACCGGGCGGCGGCGGGTAGGAACCGGCCGGCGGCGGCGGTGCGTAGCCACCTGCCGGCGGCGGGGGATAGGCGCCTGCCGGTGGCTCCTGCGGAGCGGCCGGAGGCGTCTGCGGAGCTGCGGGTGGGGGCGTCGCGCCATCTCCTGCGGGCGGAACCTGGCCGCCGGCGGTTGGGTCGACGGGTGGTTGAGCGTTCGGATCGGACATCTTCGCACCTTTCACGGATTGGGTATTCAGTTGGTCCAGCAGAGCGTAGCGCACCACGTGTCGCCGATGAGTGACCCACGCCTGTGGCCCAAGGTATTCCCGCCGTCCCGCGGCGCGCAAGGGATGGTGCGCGGGCGGCCACGTTATGATTGGCAGTCAGGGTGTTCGAGTGCTGACGGTCGGTGCGGGGAACCCGGCAGGAGAGGGGCTCACCATGGTGTCGGATCGTGGTCTCGAGGTCCTGCGGGTCATCGTCCAGGACTACGTCGCCTCACGCGAGCCGGTGGGCTCCAAGACGATCGTCGACCGCCACTCCTTCGGCGTCTCCGCCGCCACCATCCGCAACGACATGGCCCAGCTCGAGGACGAGGAGTTGATCGCCGCTCCGCACACGTCCTCGGGTCGCGTACCGACCGACAAGGGCTACCGGATGTTCGTCGACCACCTCGCCGACCGCCGTCCCCTCAACAACGCCCAGCGCACGGCCATCGAGACCTTCCTCGGTGCCTCCGGAGACCTCGACGAGGTCCTGCACCGCACCGTGCGGCTGCTGTCTCAGCTCACCAACCAGGTGGCCCTCGTGCAGTACCCGATGTTCTCCCGCGCACGGGTGCGTCATCTCGAACTCGTGAGCGTCACGCCGACCCGCGTGCTCGCCGTCATCATCCTCGACAACGGGCGGGTCGAGCAGCGGCTCGTCGAAACGGACGCGACGGTCGACGACGACCTCATCGCCCGGCTGCGCACGCACTGCAACGAGGCGATCGCCGGTCGTCCGCTCCTCGAAGCCCACGACGCCCTCGGTGATGTCCCGGAGCTCATCGCCGAGGCCGACCGCCCGGCAGCGCTCCGTGTGGTCGACGCCGTCCGCGAGCAGCTCTCCGCGCAGCGCCAGGACCGACTCGTGATGGCGGGCGCGGCCAACCTGGCTCGGACCGAGGACGACTTCCCCGGGAGCATCTATCCGGTGCTCGACGCGATCGAGCAGCAGGTCGTGCTCCTCAGGCTGTTCGGCGAGATGGAGGCGGAGCGCGACAGCGTCGTGGCCAGCATCGGTCGCGAGAACGCCTCGTTCGGGCTCGAGACCACGAGTGTCCTCGCGGGCAACTACCGTTCCTCTGGTGGCGAAATCGCGCGCCTCGGCGTGCTCGGTCCGACGAGAATGGACTACGCCAGCAACATGGCTGCGGTGCGTGCCGTCGCCAGATACCTGTCCCGCATCCTCGACGCCGAGTGACGTCCCCTCGTCGCGTCCCCGCCCGTTTTCCGTACCTCGAACGAAAGGCCCTCAGTGGCTGACTACCCCGACCACTACGCAGCACTCGGCGTCGCCAAGGAGGCGACGCCCGAAGAGATCAAGAAGGCTTACCGCCGTCTGGCGCGCGAGTTGCACCCCGACGTCAACCCGGGCTCAGACGCCTCGGAACGCTTCAAGGAGGTCACCCACGCGTACGACGTGCTGAGCGACCCGAAGCAGCGCCAGCAGTACGACCTCGGTCCCCAGGCCGGTGGGTTCGGCGGAGGCGACGCCGGGTTCGGTGGGTTCGGCGACATCTTCGACCAGTTCTTCGGCGGCGGCGGTCAGCAGCGCGGCCCGAAGTCACGTCGGGCCCGCGGCGAGGACGCACTGCTCCGAGTGGAACTCGAACTCGACGAGGTCATCTTCGGCACGCACCGCGACCTCGAGGTCGACACGGCCGTGCTCTGCGGCACATGCAACGGTTCGTGCTGTCAGCCGGGTACGTCGCCCGTCACCTGCGACATCTGCCGTGGATCCGGCAGCATCCAGCGCGCGGTCCGCTCGCTCCTCGGCAACGTCATGACCTCGGCCCCGTGTGGCACCTGCCGTGGCTACGGCACGATCATCGCGACTCCCTGCGTCACCTGCCAGGGCCAGGGACGCTTGCGCGCCCGCCGCACCGTGTCGGTCGACATCCCGGCAGGCGTCGACACCGGTCTGCGCCTCCAGATGCCCGGTAGCGGAGAGGTCGGCCCTGCCGGCGGCCCGAACGGCGACCTCTACCTTGAGATGAAGGTCAAGCACCACGACGTCTTCAGCCGGGACGGCGACGACCTCCTCTGCACCTTGGAGGTCCCGATGACCGACGCGATCCTCGGCCGCCAGGTCACGGTGCACGCGCTCGACGGCGACGTCGAGGTGGAGTTGAAGCCGGGTGTCCAGAGTTCCGAGGTCATCACCGTCAAGGATCGCGGGATCACGCGCCTGCGGGGCAACAGCCGTGGGGATCTGCGTATCGGCGTCCAGGTGATCACGCCCACGAAGCTCGACCACCGTGAGCGCGAGCTCATCAAGAGCTTCGCCTCAGGGCGTCGCCAGGGCGCCCCGGGCCTGGCGCAGTTCCAGCAGGGACTGTTCGCGAAGATCCGCGACCGCTTCCACGGCGTCGGTTGACATGAGTTCGCTGTACTTCCGTGAGGACCTCGAGTCGACCGGTGTCGGTGATTCGGTGGTCCTCCGCGGTCCCGAGGCCAAGCACGCCGTCTCGGTGAGTCGGTTGCGCGTCGGCGAGACCACGTCGATCGGCAACGGGCGCGGGTTGATCGCGACCGGGACCGTGGTGCGCAGTGAGCCGGGCGAGCTCGAGCTGCGTGTCGACTCGGTCGAGGTGCATCCGGAGACCCGGCCAGCCCTCGTGCTCGTCCAAGCCCTTGCGAAGGGCGACCGCGACGAACTCGCGATCCAGGCCGCGACGGAGCTCGGCGTCGACCGTATCGTGCCGTGGGGTGCCGAGCGCAGTGTCTCCCGCTGGCAGGGCGACAAGGCCGCCAAAGGGCGGGCCCGCTGGCAGCTCATCGTGCGCGAGGCTGCGAAGCAGTCGATCCGTGCTCGCGTCCCCGAGGTGTCCGACGTCGTCGACGCCCGCGGCCTCGTGGCACTCGTCGAGGGACGCACCGTGCTCGTGCTCGAACCGACCGCCGGCCTCACCCTGACGGAACTCGACCGGACGCGGCTCACCTCCACCGGCGAGCTCGTGCTCGTGGTCGGCCCGGAGGGTGGCATCTCGCCGGCAGAACGCGAACGACTCGAGGCCGCCGGCGCTGTGGAGGTCCGGATCGGAGCAGGTGTGCTGCGCACGTCGACCGCCGGTCCTGCTGCGGTCTCCGCGCTCAACGTGCTGCTCGGACGCTGGTGACCGCTGCTGTCCAGCCGCAGCGCCGAAGCCCGTCGAACCTTAGAATGGACCCCATGAGTGAAGCACCGTCGGTATTCAGCCGCATCGTGTCGGGGGAGATCCCTGCCACCCTCGTCGCCGAGACGGATCGGGTGATCGCCTTCCCTGACATCGCCCCACAGGCGCCGGTGCACCTCCTCATCGTGCCGAAGACGGCTGAGTATCGGAACGTCGTCGAGCTCGCCGCGGGCGATCCGTCTCTGCTCGCAGAGATGGTGTACGTCGCGTCGAAGCTCGCCGACGAGCACACCGACGGTGAGTTCCGACTCGTGTTCAACACGGGGGAGTCCGCCGGCCAGACCGTGTTCCATGTGCACGCGCACCTCCTGGGCGGTTCCCTGCAGGAGGGCACCCTTGGCGGCGCCTGAGCCCACGGCCCCCGAACCGACGGGTGGCCCCGTCGCCGAGGTGGAGCACGTCCTGCTGGTCGACGGCCTCGCCATGGTGCGATTGCTCGGCCCGCAGGACCGCCTGCTGACCACCATCGAACGGGAGCATCCCGGCGTCTCCGTGCACGTGCGCGGGAACGAGATCACCATCACCGGCCCGGCACCGCAGGCCGACGCAGCACGACGACTCGTTGAGGAGCTCATCACCATGGTCCGTGAAGGACACGATCCCGGACCGGCGGAGGTCAGCACCTCGGCCCGTATCCTCGGGCAGGACGGCTCGGCATCGCCCTCCGAACTGCTCGGCCAGGTCATCCTGACCTCGCGGGGCAAGACGATCAAGGCGAAGACGGTCGGCCAGCGCCAATACGTCGATGCGATCGACCAGCACACGATCGTGTTCGGCATCGGTCCCGCCGGCACCGGTAAGACCTACCTCGCGATGGCGAAGGCCGTTCAAGCGCTGCAGCGCAAGGAGGTCAACCGGATCATCCTGACGCGCCCGGCGGTCGAGGCTGGCGAGCGTCTCGGCTACCTGCCCGGCACCCTGACGGACAAGATCGACCCGTACCTGCGGCCGCTGTACGACGCGCTCAACGAGATGATGGACCCCGAGATCGTGCCGAAGCTGCTCGCGGCCGGCACGATCGAGGTGGCCCCGCTCGCCTACATGCGCGGTCGCACGCTGAACGACTCCTTCATCGTGCTCGACGAGGCGCAGAACACCACGCCGGAGCAGATGAAGATGTTCCTCACGCGTCTCGGCTTCGGTTCCAAGATCGTCGTCACCGGCGACGTCACCCAGATCGACCTCCCGACCGGCGCCTCCGGTCTCCGACTCGTGACACGGGTACTCAAGGACATCGACGACATCCACTTCTCGCAGCTCACGAGCGAGGACGTCGTGCGGCACTCGCTCGTCGGCCGCATCGTGGACGCGTACGGCGAGTACGACGCGGTGCGTCAGGCACAGCGGTTCGAGCGCGAACAGGCGGCCGAGTTCGCCAACCGGGCAGAGCGCCGCGGCGCCGCCAGAGACCACCTGCCGAAACGAGGACGCTCATGACCATCGAGATCAACAACGAATCCGGCGTCGCCGTCGACGAGTCGCGCATCCTCGCGCTCGCCTCGTTCGCGCTCGACGCGATGCACGTGAGCCCCGACGCCGAGCTCGCGATCGTGCTCGTCGACGAAGGGGCGATGGAGCAGCTCCACGTCCAGTGGATGGACGAGCCCGGCCCGACCGACGTCCTCAGCTTCCCGATGGACGAGCTGCGCCCGGGCACCGAGGAGAACCCGACCGCCCCCGGCCTCCTCGGCGACATCGTGCTGTGCCCCCAGGTCGCAGAGACCCAGGCGGTCGCCGCGAAGCACTCGACCATGGACGAGCTCCAGCTCCTCACCTGCCACGGCGTCCTCCACCTGCTGGGCTACGACCACGCGGAGCCTGACGAGGAGAAGGAGATGTTCGGCATCCAGCGCGACATCCTGCTCGCCTTCGCCATGCAGGCCAAACGCAGCGCCGACTGATGTCCTTCGTCGTCGTCTTCGTCATCGCGGCCGTCCTCCTGGTCGCGTTCGCCGGTCTCATGGCCGCAGCGGACGCCGCGATCGGTGTGCAGTCGCGGGCCGACATCCTCGATCTCGCGGAGGATTCCCGATCGGCCGCATCGCTGCGCGCCATCGCGGCAGACCCTGGCGCGCATGTCAACGCGATCAACTTCATCCGTATCCTCGCCGAGACCACGGCCGCCGTCCTCGTGACGCTCGCGCTCGCATTCACGATCGACGAGCTCTGGATCGTGCTCGTCCTCGCGACGCTCATCATGACCGGTACCTCGTTCGTCCTCGTCGGTGCGAGCCCGCGAGGTGTCGGCCGCACCCATGCGAGTGCTGTGCTCCGATTCAGTGCGCCCGCGATCCGCGCCGCGCGGGTCGTGCTCGGTCCCGTCGCGAACCTCCTCGTCTCGCTCGGCAACCGGGTCACGCCCGGCCTTCCGCGTTCGGTCTCGTTCACGTCCGAGGAGCAGCTGCTCAGCATGGTCGACGAGGCCACCGCCCACTCGGTCCTCGAGGAGGACGACCGGGAGCTGATCCACTCGATCTTCGAGTTCAACGAGACGCTCGTGCGCGAGGTGATGGTGCCGCGCACCGACCTCGTGGGACTCCAGCTGAGCCTCAGCATCCGGGAGGCACTCGAGGTCTTCCTCGAGACGGGAATCTCGCGAGCGCCCGTGAGCGACGGCGACATCGACGACCTGGTCGGCATCCTGTACCTGAAGGACCTGGTGAAGGCGATGTTCGGTGGCGAGGGCGTCACCGAAGGCGGGTCGATCGAGGCGCTGCTCCGCCCGGCGAGTTTCGTGCCGGAGTCGAAGAAGGCCGATTCCCTGCTGCAGCAGATGCAGAAGGACTCGAACCACATCGCGATGGTCGTCGACGAATACGGAGGCATCTCCGGTCTCGTGACCCTGGAAGACCTCATCGAGGAGCTCGTGGGCGACATCTCGGACGAGTACGACACCGACACCCCTGAGGTCACCGACCTGGGCGACGGCCGCTTCCGCGTCGACGCCCGTCTCGCGGTGGACGAGCTGGGGGAGCTGTTCGGCCTGGAACTCGACGACGATGACGTGGACACCGTCGGCGGCCTCATCGCCAAGGCGCTCGGTCGGCTGCCCGTCGTCGGCTCCACCGTGTCCACCGCGGGCCTCGAACTCACCGCGGAGCGCGTCGAAGGACGCCGCGGTCGCATCCTCACCGTCATCGCCCAACGCGACGACCAGCTGCAGGACGCCCAGCAGGCGTCCACCGACCACCGGGAGCACCCATGAGCGACACCACACCACCCGCCGATTACCGAGCCGGGTTCGTGTCCTTCGTCGGCCGCCCGAACGTCGGGAAGTCGACGCTGACCAACGCGCTGGTCGGCGAGAAGGTCGCGATCACGAGTTCGAAGCCGCAGACGACCCGTCGCGCCATCCGCGGGGTCGTCCACCGCGACAACGGGCAGCTCATCGTCGTGGACACCCCGGGTATCCACCGGCCCCGCACCCTCCTCGGTCAGCGGCTCAACGACCTCGTCCAGTCGACGCTGTCGGACGTGGACGTCATCGGTTTCTGCGTGCCGGCCAATGAGAAGCTCGGCCCGGGCGACCGCTTCATCAACGAGTCGCTCGACGGCTTCCCGCGCGCGAAGAAGATCGCGATCGTCACGAAGACCGACACCGTCAACCGCACGACGATCGCGCAGCAGCTGCTCGCGATCTCGGAGCTGCGCGACTGGGACGCCGTGATCCCGCTGTCGGCCGTCACCGATGACCAGCTCGACATCCTCGTCGCCGAGGTCACGAAGCTCATGCCGCTCTCCGAGCCGCTCTACCCCGCCGAGTCGACGACCGATGAGACCGTCATCGATCGGGTGGCAGAACTCATCCGGGAGGCCGCGCTCGAAGGCGTGCAGGACGAGCTGCCGCACTCGCTCGCCGTCACGATCGACGACATGATCCCGCGTGAGGGCACGGACCTCCTCGACATCTACGCGAACGTGTTCGTCGAGCGCGACAGCCAGAAGGCCATCATCATCGGGAAGGGCGGCTCGCGGCTGCGCGAGGTCGGCGCCCGTTCCCGAGCAGGGATCGAACCGCTCGTGGGCTCCCGGGTCTTCCTGTCCATCCGGGTCAAGGTGGCGAAGGACTGGCAGCGCGATCCCAAGCTCCTCGGCCGTCTCGGGTTCTGAGGCCCTCATCCGATCGGGTGGCGCCGGTCTCGTGCTGAAGCCGTCTGCCTGAGAGCCGCTTGCATGTCTGCTTGGTGCTCCCTGTGGAACCGTTCGCCTGACCATGCTTCCCGCGAGCTCGCGGACATACTTGTCCTCGGGGTCGCGAGAAGGAGTCCGTGTGTTCGACTGGGTACTGGGCATACGACTGGATCGTCCTGAGCTCCTCGTCTGGGGCATCGCTGTCGCTCTCATCCTGGCGGTCGCCTTGTTCACCGGTCGCCGCACCGTGCGGGCGCGTCTCACGATGCTGTTGGTCGCGAGTTGCGGAGCCCTGCTGGCCTACGCCATCGCCTGGTTGCTCGGGGATGTACTCGACGTCTTCGGCATCGAGCTGACGCCGACGACGCGCGCCTGGGCGGCCGTCGCCTTCTCAGGGACCGCCCTGGCCGGTGCGTCGATGGTCCGGACCAGGGCGCGGCGCGTCATTGCGGCGGCGATCGCGATCCCGGTCTTCCTGCTCATCGGGGCGGTCGGCGTGAATCAGGACTTCGGGGAGTTCGCAACCGTGCGGGCGGCACTCGGGATCAGCCCGTACACGTCGTTCGCGCCGCTCGCCGCGGCCCAGGGCGCCACGAGTTCCTGGGACCCACCAGCGGACTTCCCCACCAGCGGCAGGGTCGAGCAGGTCGACATCCCCGCGACGACCTCGGGATTCAGCCACCGTGACGCCCTGCTGTATCTGCCACCGGCGGCGTTGACAGCCCATCCGCCGAAGCTGCCCGTCATCGAGGCGTTCAGTGGCCAGCCGGGCGAGCCGGCCGACCTCTTCGCCTCAGCCGGGCTCGCGGGACTCCTCGACCACTTCGCGGCAGCGCACCACGGGCTCGCCCCGATCGTGGTGGTGCCGGATCAGCTCGGAGCGCCGGATCACAACCCCATGTGCGTCGACGGGCCGCTGGGAAACTCCGCGAGCTATCTGACGGTCGACGTGCCCGATTGGGTGGAGACGCATCTGCCGGTCTCGTCGTCGCGTACGGACTGGTTCGTGGCCGGGTTCTCGCAGGGCGGAACGTGTTCGATCCAGTTCGGATCTGCGCACCCGGAGCGCTACGGCGGCATCCTCGACATCTCTGGCGAGGTCGTGCCGTCCATCGGGGCGGCGACGGTCGCACAGGGTTTCAGCGGCTCCGCGGCGGCCTATGCCGCCGCTGCCCCCGCAGCGATCCTGCAGGCGCACGCCCCGTACGCCGACACGGTCGCCGTCTTCGGCTACGGCAGCGACGACAGCCGCTACGGGCCGGGTGTTCGACGAGTCGCGGCGTCCGCCGCAGATGCGGGGATGCAAACGACGACCTTCGTCTCAGACGGCACCGCGCACGACTGGCACACCGTGCACACGGTGTTCTCCCGGGCGCTTCCCGTGATCGCCGCCCGGTTCGGTCTCGCCTGATGCGGGCGGAGAGGACGACGCCGGTGGGTCGACTGGCCAGCAGCGCGCTGCGATCAGTCCCGCTGACCATCGGGCTCACCCTGGTGGTACTGCTCGTGAGCGCCGTCGTCTGGCGGACCCCGCCGATGGCGACGCCTGCGTGGCGGTCGGCGATCCGGGACGCCGCAGGATTCGGCTACGAGCAGGTCGTCGTCGATGGTCACTGGTGGGCGCTGCTGACGGGGGCGCTGGGAACCGACGGGGCACTCGGCCTCATCGCGTTCCTCCTGGTCGGCGTACCGGCACTCGTCCTTGCGGAGCGGAGGCTCGGTGCGCCGATGACCCTCCTCGCTGTGGCTGCGACGGCTGTCGCCGGCAACGCGCTGGCGATCGGGCTCCAGCTGCTCGGCACACTGGGCGGTGAATTCTGGAGCGGTGAGGTTGCACGCATCGTCGCGTTCGATCCTTTCTCCGGTGCACTCGGCGCCCTCGCCGCGTCGAGCGCCGTCCACGGTTCGCTCTGGCGCCGTCGGATCAGGGCGTTCGTCGTGGTCGGCGCGCTCATCGTGCTCCTGTACTCGGGCCTGCCGCAGGACCTCGCCCGTCTGTTCGCTGCGCTCGTCGGGGTATTCCTCGGGGCGCTGCTGGCCGGTCGCTCTCCGACGGTCCGACGCGTGCGCAGTTCTCACCACGAGACGCGCGTGCTCATGGCCTCCGTGGTGGCGATGATGGGGGTCGGCCCGCTCATCACCCTGCTGTCAGGTCGGCATCTCGGCCCGCTGGCGCCGCTCGTGCTCCTGCTCGAACAGAACATCCCGGATGCCGGGCGGGCGATCGGACAGTGCCGGACGGTCGGGGTATCGGCGCAATGTCTCCGAGATCTCACCCTCGTGCGTGTCGACGGGCTCGGAGCCGTGCTGCTGTCCGTGGTGCCGATGGTCGCGTTGCTCTTCGCCGCGTGGGGATTGCTCCGCGGCAGGCGGTTCGCGGTGTGGTTCGCCGCGGCGATCATGGTCTCGTTCGCGGCGTTGAGCGCTGTTTCATTGGGTGCCGGCGCGCGCATCCATGCTGCGGCGCACCCTTCACCGCTCGTCGGCACCGGGCACGGGGCACCGCAACGGACCGTGGAGATCGCGATCGCCCTGTGGTCGGCGATCCTCCTCCCGTTGGTCGTCGCCGGGCTGCTCCTCGTGTTGCGCCGCGGCTTTCCCGTGCGCGCGACCCGGCGGAGTGCCTGGGGATACCTCGCTCTCGTCGGGTCGTCGTGGGTCCTCCTCGCGTCGCTGTTCGTCGTCGTGGCTCTGGCGCACCCCGGCGGTTTCTCACCCAGACCGGATCTCGGCGAGATCCTCCGTGCAGCACCGGAGCGCTTCGTCCCTGCCGCGTACCTGCGGAACGTGCTCCCCGGCTTCGTCCCGATCGAGCCGATCGCCGGTGCGGTGTTCCACGCCGTCGGTCCCATCTGGTGGAGCATTCTCCTCCTCGGGGCCGTGTGGCCGCTCAGCCGGGTCGCGAACGCCATCGCTCCCGCCGATGAACGTCGGTTGCGGGCACTCCTGGCGGAGGGCAGCGACTCCATCGGGCACATGACGACCTGGCCCGGCAACTTGAGCTGGTTCGATCCGGAGCGGAGCGCTGGCATCGCGTACCGCGTCATCTCCGGCGTCGCCGTCACGACGGGTGGCTTCTTCGGACGCGACCGCCACGACCCCGCGGTGCTCGAACGGTTCGTCTCGCACTGCGAGGACTCCGGTTTGACCGTGGCCCTCTACAGCGTGGACTCGGAGACTGCGGCATCCATCGAGCACATCGGGTGGCGAATCGTCCAGGTCGCGGAGGAGACGGTCCTGCACCCGCAGGGCTGGAGCATGGTCGGCAAACGCTGGCAGGACATCAGGTCGTCGGTGAACCGCGCCGACCGCGCAGGCATCACCGCCGTGTGGTCCACGTACGGGGCACTCGGCATCGGGCTCGCGGCCCAGATCGCCGAGATCTCCGAGGAGTGGGTCGCCGAGCGACGGCTACCGGAGATGGGCTTCACCCTCGGTGGGCTGGACGAGCTGATCGACGAGGAGGTGGGTCTGCTGCTCGCGGTCGATGCCCAGGGCATGCTGCACGGGGTGACCAGCTGGCTGCCGGTCCGACGATCGGGTGAGCTGGTGGGCTGGACGCTCGACTTCATGCGTCGCCGCACGGACGGCATGAACGGGGTGATGGAGTTCCTCATCGCCGAGGCGGCTGCCCGGTTCAACGCCGAGGGCATCGAGGAGATGAGCCTGTCGGCGGCCCCGCTCGCGCGGTCGCGGGGGACGAGCGGCCAGGAGACCGGTGGGATCGATCGGGTCCTGTCGTATCTCGGCGACGCGCTCGAGCCGGTCTACGGGTTCCGCTCGCTCCTCGCGTTCAAGGGGAAGTTCCAACCCGAGGAGCGCCCGCTCGTCCTCGGGTACGCGGACCCGCTCCAGCTCCCCGCTATCGGCCTCGCGATCGGTCGCGCGTACCTGCCGGACGTGTCGGTCCGGGACCTCGCGACGCTCGTCACCTGATCGTCCGCGACCGGAGTGCTATGCTGGCGAGGTGTTCTCCGGTCTGCTCCTCCTTAGCTGCCGCGACGAGTCCTAGTTCCAGGCCTCCCTCGTCGCGGAGTTCGTCGTTGGCTCATCCCCAATCCCACGAGGAGTACCCAGGATCATGAAGAACACCCAAGCCCCCTCCGGAATGCCGGTCCATCGTTACCGCGCGTACCAGGAGCAGTTCAGCATCTCGCTGCCGGACCGCACCTGGCCTGACCGCCGGATCACCGAGGCGCCGCGGTGGTGCGCGGTCGACCTGCGGGACGGCAACCAGGCCCTCATCGACCCCATGAGTCCCGAGCGCAAGCGCATCATGTTCGACATGCTCGTGAAGATGGGCTACAAGGAGATCGAGGTCGGCTTCCCGAGCGCGAGCCAGACCGACTTCGACTTCGTGCGCAGCCTCATCGAGGAAGGCGCCATCCCGGAGGACGTCACCATCCAGGTGCTGACCCAGGCCCGTGACCACCTCATCGAGCGCACCTACGAATCGCTGCGCGGTGCGAAGCAGGCCATCGTGCACCTGTACAACTCGACGAGCGTGCTGCAGCGCGACGTCGTCTTCCGGAGCGACAAGCAGGGCATCATCGACCTGGCCCTCCACGGCGCACGCAAGTGCCGCGAGATGGAGGCGACCGTTCCGGGCACTGAGATCTACTACGAGTACTCGCCGGAGAGCTACACCGGCACCGAGCTCGAATTCGCCGTCGACATCTGTAACCAGGTCGTCGAGGTCCTCGAGGCGACGCCGGAGCGCAAGGTCATCATCAACCTGCCGTCGACCGTCGAGATGGCGACGCCGAACGTCTACGCCGACTCGATCGAGTGGATGGGGCGGAACCTCGCGAACCGCGAGAACATCATCATCTCACTGCACCCGCACAACGACCGTGGCACCGCTATCGCGGCCGCTGAGCTCGGTTACCTGGCGGGTGCAGACCGCATCGAGGGCTGCCTGTTCGGCAACGGTGAGCGCACCGGCAACGTCGACCTCGTCGCGCTGGGCATCAACATGTTCACGCAGGGCGTGGACCCGCAGATCGACTTCAGCGACATTGACGAGGTGAAGCGCACCGCAGAGCACTGCAACCAGTTGCCCGTGCACGAGCGCAGCCCGTGGGCCGGCGACCTGGTCTTCACGGCGTTCAGCGGTTCGCACCAGGACGCGATCAAGAAGGGCTTCGAGGCCATGGCCGCGGACGCCGCCGCACAGGGCAAGACCGTCGCCGACCTCGAATGGGCCGTGCCGTACCTGCCCGTCGACCCGCAGGACCTCGGCCGCAGCTACGAGGCGGTCATCCGGGTCAACTCGCAGTCGGGCAAGGGTGGCGTCGCCTATCTGCTGAAGAACGACCACGCGCTCGACCTGCCGCGTCGCCTGCAGATCGAGTTCTCCGGTGTCGTGCAGACGAAGACCGATGCCGAGGGCGGTGAGGTCACGAGCGGCCAGATCTGGTCCATCTTCCAGGACGAGTACCTCCCCGCGGCCGCGGCCGACGCGAAGTGGGGCCGGTTCGAACTGCAGTCCACGAAGACGTCGAGCGATCTGGCCGGCACCCTCGAGCTCGAGGTCGCATTGCGCGACGGCGCCGAGGTCGAACGTCGCACCTCGACCGGCAACGGACCCATCGCCGCGTTCCTCAACATGCTCGCCGAGCGCGGGATCGAGGTGACGCTCTACGACTACGTCGAGCACACCCTCAGCGCGGGTGGCGACGCCGAAGCCGCGGCCTACGTCGAACTCCAGGTGGGCGACCAGCGCCTCTGGGGCGTCGGCATCGACGGCGACATCGCGACGGCCTCGCTCAAGGCAGTGGTCTCCGCGGTCAACCGCGCAGTCCGCACCACGGCCGACGACCGCGAACTCGCCACGATCTGATTCCAGCACCCGACGGCGCCGGAGCATCCTCCCGAGGATGACCCGGCGCCGTCGGCATGAGCCGGAGCGTCCATCGCGAGGATGATCTTCGGTCACGGGCACCGTCCGAGCGGTGCCGACGCCGTACCGTTGGAGGATGTTCCGCACGCTCAGACCCGGCCAACTCGCGATCGACATCGCGGTGCCCTCCGTGTTGTTCATGGCCGGGTTCGTGTTCTACAGCGGACAGTCGTTCCAGATGGTGGTGATCCTCCTCGGGATGTGCGGTGCGCTCGCGCTCCGCAGGCTGGCGCCGACGCTGTCCCTCGGGGTCGCGTGGATCACCTCGATCTCGCAGATGCTCCTGCTGCTGCCCCCGGACCCGGCGAACCTCGCGATCCCGATCGTGCTGTACTCGGCGGCGAGCTACGGCTCGAGAGCGATCCGATGGCTCTCGCTCGCCTCCGCCTTCGTCGGTGCGGCTCTGATCGCGGGGTACGTCGTGCTTGCGCCAGCAGGGATCGCCGCGGTCGGGATCGGTCTCAACCCGGGCTCGTTCGCCGGTGACCTGACGCCCATCGCGCAGGTCACCGTCGGGCTGTTCGTGTTCCTCGCCTTCGCAGCCTTCTTCGGCCTCGCGTGGACGGCCGGCGTCCTCATGCGCACCTGGCGGAAGGCCACGGAGAGCCGCCAGGCGCAACTCATCGCCGAGCGCGACGTCGTGGTCGAGCAGGAGCGCAACCGCATCGCTCGCGACATGCACGACGTCGTGGCGCACTCGCTGGCGGTCGTCATCGCGCAGGCCGACGGTGCGCGGTACGCCCTCGCGGCAGATCCGGATTCGGCGGATCAGGCGCTGCGCACGATCTCGAGCATCTCCCGCGAGGCCTTGGCCGATGTCCGCGTCCTGCTCGGGCAGCTGCGCTTCCAGCAGGCCGAGGGCCCGCAGCCGGTGATGGCCGACCTCGATCGGTTGTACGACCAGCTGCGCGGCGCGGGGCTCGAGGTGGTCGTGCATGAGCACGGCGTCCCCCACCCCGTCGCGACCGGTTCTCAGCTCGCCGTGTACCGCATCATCCAAGAAGCTCTGACGAACGCGCTCCGGCATGGTGACCACCGCGCTCCGATCGAGGTGCATCTCGACTGGTTGGGGCCGCAGCTGCAGCTCTGGGTGGTGAACCGTTCGAAGGTCGAACTCCCGAAGGCCGGTACCGGGCACGGCCTCGCCGGGATGAACGAACGCGCTACGCTGGCGGGCGGGCGCTTCGGGACCACACTGCTGGACGGTCGGTTCACGGTCTACGCGGCGATCCCGTACACGACGGCAGGAGTCCCAGCATGAGCGATCCGGGTATCGAGCGACGGGGCGAGGCGATCACGATCGCGCTCGTCGACGACCAGGCGCTCTTCCGCGGCGGGATCCGGATGCTGATCGGCTCGCAACCGGACCTCCTCGTCGTCGGCGAGGCGTCGGACGGTCGTCAGGCGATCGAGCTGGCCGCCAGGACACTGCCGCAGGTCATCCTGATGGACGTCCGGATGCCGGTGCTCGACGGGATCGAGGCGACGAAGGCCATCCTCGCCCAGGCTGACGCACGCGGGGGAGACCGCCCGCGGATCATCGTGTTGACCACCTTCGACCTCGACGAGGCCGCAGCGACCGCGATCCGTGCCGGCGCGAGCGGTTTCGTGCTCAAGGACGCCGAACCGGAGTTCCTGCTCGCCGCGATCAGGACGGTGCACGCCGGCAACGCCGTGATCGCCGCTTCGGCCACCCGGGAGCTGTTCGAGCACTTCGAGCAGGCCCCGGCTGCTCCGGTCGTCCCTGAACGCTTCGCCGAGCTCACCGCACGAGAGCGCGAGATCTTCCTGCTCGCGGCGCGGGGCCTGAGCAACTCCGAGATCGCCGCTGCCGAGTTCCTCAGCGAAGCGACCGTGAAGACCCATATCAGCCGGATCTTCGGCAAGCTCGACGTGCGGGATCGCGTGCAGCTGGTGGTCTTCGCGTTCGAGCACGGTCTCGTCTGAGCGATCGTCGGCGGGGTCCTCGCGGCTGACGCCAGGATCATCCTCGCGGTTGACCCGGATCGGCGTCGCGCACGATGCCCGCCCGGCGCCCGGTCCGTAGCGTCGAAGCATGGACATTTCAGCACAGACCACCCCAGTCGCCAGCGTGAACGGATTGCGGAAGAGCTACGGCCCGGCCGAGAACCAGGTCGTCGCCCTCGACGGTGTCGACCTGCAGATCGAACGGGGTCGGTTCACCGCGATCATGGGGCCGAGCGGATCGGGTAAATCGACGCTCATGCACATCATGGCCGGGCTCGACCAGGCCACGAGTGGTCAGGTCCGACTCGGCGATCAGGACATCACCGGACTCGACGACGACCAGCTCACGATCCTGCGGCGTCGCCGGGTGGGGTTCGTGTTCCAGTCGTTCAACCTCGTGCCGACGCTCGACGTCGCGGCGAACATCCGCCTCCCGTTCGAACTGGACGGCAGACGGCCGACCGGCGAGGAGCAGAGCTGGATCGACGTGCTCGTGAGCACGCTCGGGCTCGCCTCACGCCTCGGGCACCGCCCGCACGAACTGTCGGGTGGACAGCAGCAGCGGGTCGCGATCGCCAGGGCCCTCGCGACGAGGCCGGAGCTCCTGTTCGCCGACGAACCGACGGGCAACCTCGACTCCCGGACCGGGCGGAGCGTGCTCGCGCTGCTCGCTGCGGCGAGCACCGAGTACGGCCAGAGCATCGCGATGGTCACGCACGACCCCGTGGCCGCGAGCTACGCCGATCGCATCGTGTTCCTCGCCGACGGTCGTGTGGTGGACGACCGGCCGCGCTCGAGCGCCGAGCAGATCTCCTCGCTCATGCTCGGCATGGAGCGCGCAGCATGAGGCGGTCGAATCTCGTCGTGCGTTCACGCGAGCACCGAGCGAGCATCCTCGTCGCCACCCTCAGCACGTCGTTCGGTGTGCTGCTGCTCATGGTGACGGCGATGCTCAACACGATCCTCGGGGCCGACGACACCACGGGGTCGAGTGGCACCGTCGCAGTGATGCTCGCGGTGTTGGCCGCGGTCTTCCTCGCCCTGGCCGTCTACGTCGGAGCCATCGTCACGTCGAACACGTTCGCGACGATCGTCGCGGGACGGACCAGGACGATCGCGCTGCTCCGGCTCATCGGCTCCACCGCCCGGGAACAGCGGCGCTCCGTCGCCCGCGAGGGGGTGTTCGTCGGCCTTCTCGGTGCGGCGCTCGGACTGCTCATCGGACTCGTTGTCGCGTTCGCGCTCGTCCGTATCGGTGTCGCCACCGATGCGCTCCCGGATCTCGCCTATCCGCTCGTGCAGGTGTCCGTTCTGCTCCCCGTCGTCGCCGTCGTGCTGACGACCTGGCTGGCATCCTGGATCGGTGCGCGTCGTGTGCTCGTCGTGACGCCCATGCAGGCTGTCGGGGGAGCGCAGGAAGCCAGCCGCGAGGAGACTCTGGCACGCCCCGGACGCAACATCACGGCGATCATCCTCTTCGTGCTCGGGATCCTGCTGGTGCTCGGGGGTGCCGTCATCGGCCTCGTCACACCGGCAGGAGTGCTCGTGGGCGTGTTCGGAGGCATGCTGTCGTTCACCGGGCTCGTGCTCGGGGCGAACGTCGTGATGCCGCCGGTGCTCCGCCTCGTCGGACGGCTGTTCGGCGGTTCCGCGCCGGCGAGGCTCGCGGCGGAGAACGCGGTACGCCACCCCGAGCGGAGCGCACGCACCACCATCGGTCTCGTGATCGGCGTCACTCTCGTCACCATGTTCGCGGTCGCGTCGAGCACCTTCCAGGCGTTCGCGAGGTCGATCGGCGACGGCGATCCACAGGCGTACGCGATGCTCGATGCCGCCGTCCAGGCAGTGGTCGCGGTCTTCTCGGCCCTCGTCGGGTTCAGCGCGCTCATCGCCGCCGTCGGCATGGTCAACAACCTCTCACTGAGCGTCCTGCAGCGGACTCGGGAGCTCGGGCTGCTCCGCGCGCTCGGTTTCTCGGTCGGTCAGGTTCGCCGCATGATCGTCACCGAGGCGGCTCAACTGACCATCTCCGCGGTCGTCGTCGGACTGGTGCTCGGCGTCTTCTACGGCTGGGCCGGCGCGCAGGCGATGTTCGGCTCGGTCGGCGGTAGCTTCATCACGCCAGCCGTCCCCTGGCTGGTCGTGGTCGTCATCATCGTGCTGGCGGCCCTCCTGACGGCGGCAGCGTCGGTCACCCCGTCGCGTCGTGCGACCCGCGTCTCGCCGGTGGCAGCTCTCGCCGTGGACTGAGGAGCGTCAGCCTCTCGTGGAGCGGCGCCAGATCCGCCAACCGCCGATCTGGCGCTGCTCCGGCAGCGTCCATCCGAAGCGGACGGCGAGCAGTCTGATGATGGTGGTCGACGCCAGCCCGACCGCAGCGGCGATGCTGAGTGGCGCACCGACGGTCACGAACACGACGAGCAGGCCGGTGCCCACCGCGGCGGCCACGGCGTACAGGGAGCCGACGTGCATGAGCGCGACGGGGACGCCCAGCATCACGTCGCGCAGGACCGAGCCTCCCACCGCCGCGACGGTGCCGACGAAGATCGCGGGGATGACGGGCAGTCCGGCGGCGAGCGCCTTCGTCGAACCGATCGCGCCGAACATGCCGATCGTCAGTGCATCGAGGCCGATGATGACGGGGCCGAGGCGGGTGAGGAGTCGAAGCAGCAGCATCCCGAGCAGCGCGGCCCCGGAGGCAACCGGCAGGTACCAGTCGCTCTGCAGGGAGGCGGGGACCTGGCCGAGCAGGATGTCGCGGATGAGACCGCCGCCGAGCCCGACGACCACGCCGATGATCGCGACGCCGAGCCAGTCGAGCTGGCGATCCTGGAAGCGGGCGGCGAACATGGCGCCCTGGACGGCGCCGATGGCGACAGCGGAGAGGTCGACCCAGAGCGGGACGATGAACAGCACCTCGTTCATGGCTGCATCACTCGCGGCGCTCCTTCGATGCCGGTCGGCGGTTCCGGGGACGTGTTGTCGGTCCGAGGCGGGATAATCGATGCGTGCCGGTATATCGAGATGAAGTGGTGGTGCTGCGCACCCACAAGCTCGGCGAAGCCGATCGCATCGTCACCATGCTCTCACGCACCCACGGCAAGATCCGAGCGGTCGCGAAGGGTGTCCGCCGGACCGGATCGAAGTTCGGTTCGCGACTCGAGCCGTTCATGGTGGCCGACGTCCAGTTCTACGAGGGGCGCACGCTCGACACCATCACCCAGGCTGAGTCGCTGGGGTCCTACGGGGCCGAGATCAGTGCCGACTACGGAAGTTACACGGCGGCGAGTGCGATGGTCGAGACGGCCGACCGGCTGACCGAGTCGGAGGGGTCCCTCCAGCAGTACCTGCTCCTCGTCGGCGCCCTGCGGTCGCTCTCCAAGCGCGAGCACGGCCCGCGCTTGACGCTCGACTCCTACCTGCTGCGGGCGTTCTCGCTCGCCGGTTGGGCACCGAGTTTCGGCGCGTGCTCCCGCTGCGGCACCGAGGGCGAGTACTCGCACGTCGTCGTGCAGCTCGGTGGTGTGGTCTGCGACGACTGCGCTCCGTCCGGGAGTCCGCGGCTCGACACGCAGACGCTGACCCTCCTCGGCGCGCTGCTGTCCGGAGACTGGGAGTACGCGGAGGCGGCGTCGGAGCAGACCGCGTCTCGGGCCAGTGGATTCACGGCCGCCTACGCTCAATGGCATCTGGAGCGCGGGCTGCGATCGCTCGCGCACCTCGAACAGGATCGGAGCGACGGGTGACCCCGAAGCCGTACACACATCGCGATGCAGCCCCGTTCAGACCCGTCGACTGGACGGGGGAGTATCCGCCGTCGTTCGCGAAGGGCGAGGTCCCCGACCATGTCGCGATCGTCATGGACGGCAACGGTCGGTGGGCCAACCGACAGGGTCTGACGAGGGTCGAGGGACACAAGGCAGGCGAGGCCGCGCTCCTCGACGTCGTCGCCGGAGCGCTCCAGCTCGGGATCAAGCACCTCTCTGTGTACGCGTTCTCGACCGAGAACTGGAAGCGTTCACCCGATGAGGTGCGGTTCCTCATGGGTTTCAACCGCGAGGTGCTGCACCGCCGACGCGACCAACTGAACGAGTGGGGTGTCCGGGTGCGCTGGTCGGGTCGTCGCCCGAAGCTGTGGACCTCGGTCATCAAGGAGTTGCAGACCGCTGAGGAGCTCACGAAGGCGAACGACCGCCTCACGCTCACGATGTGCGTCAACTACGGCGGTCGGAACGAGATCGTCGACGCTGTACGCAGCATCGCGGACGACGTCGCGGCTGGCCGGCTCAGGCCGTCAGCGGTGTCGGAACGCCTCCTGCAGAGCAGGCTGTACCTTCCCGACCTGCCGGACGTCGACCTCTTCGTACGCAGCTCGGGGGAGCAGCGCACCAGCAATTTCCAGCTCTGGCAGTCCGCGTACGCCGAGATGGTGTTCCTCGACACCCTGTGGCCGGACTTCGGACGCCGACACCTGTGGGAGGCCGTTGAGCGATATGCGGGCCGCGACCGTCGCTTCGGCGGCGCCCTCGACCGACCGGACAGCGAGTCGGAGCTCCCCGGGGAATGACCCGGCTCGGTTCATGGTTGCCCTCGGTATGAGCGAACCTATCAAGATCGACATCTGGTCCGACATCGCCTGCCCCTGGTGCTACATCGGCAAGCGCAAGTTCGAGCGGGGTGCTGCGGAGTTCGCGGGCCTCGGCGACGGCCGCGACGTCGAGGTGGAGTACCACTCCTTCGAACTGGCACCGGACACCCCGGTCGACTTCGACGGTTCGGAGATCGACTTCCTCGCGGGGCACAAGGGCATCCCAGCCGACCAGGTGCAGCAGATGCTCGACCGGGTCGTCGGCATCGCCGCCGAGACCGGCCTCGCGTACGACTTCAGCATCCTGAAGCACACCAACACGGTGAAGGCGCACGAACTCCTGCACTTCGCGAAGGCGCAGGGCAAGCAACTCGAGATGACCGAGCGCCTCTTGAGCGCCTACTTCACCGAGGGCCGCCATGTCGGGCGCGTCCAGGACCTCGCCGACCTCGCCGCCGAGATCGGTCTGGACCGAGACGCGGTCGTGGCCGCACTCGAGTCCGGTGAGTTCACCCAGGCCGTCCGGGCGGACCAGGCCATGGCTCAGCAATACGGCATCCAGGGGGTCCCGTTCTTCGTCATCGACGGCGCCTACGGCGTGTCGGGTGCGCAGGAGGCCGCTTCGTTCACACAGGTCCTCGAGCAGGTCTGGACCGAGCGCGCCACGGCCGAGCCGGTGCAGGCATGACGGACTCCGCCGAGCAGTCCGTCGCCGTTCCGTCGGCGCCGAAGCCGCTTCGGCTCCTGGGGGCCGACGCCGTCGTCTGCGAGGGCGACAGCTGCTCCATCCCGGGCGAGGCGCCTGCTCAGTCCTGAGGGGCGTCTTCCGGCTCGGTGAGGTCCGCCGTGATCGCTCCGATGGCCGCGAGGTACTCTGCGGCGTCGACGAACGCGCTCCAACCGTGCTCGCCGGCGCCGATGGAGATGCGTCCGCCGTCGTGGAGGATCCGTTCGTCGGCGTACACGGGCAGTGCGGACGTCGCCCCGAGCACGGTGATGGTGCCGCGCTCGTAGCCGGTCGCGGCGAACGCCGTCGCGGCGTCGGGCATCGCGAGCTTGTTCACCCCGAGCAGCGTGCGGAACGGCGGCCAGGAGATCTTCCGGCCGCCGGGCACCAGGGCGAAGAGGTAGTCGCCGCTGCGTCGCTTCACGACGATCGTCTTCACGATCTCCCGCGGCTCGATCCCGAGCAGCTGCGCCGCCTCGTGGAGGCTCCGGGCCGGCGGGCGCTCGACGAGCTCGATCGGCAGGCCGAGCGCGGCCGCTGCGGCCTCCACTCGCTTGTGGCCGACGGGTTCGTCGCCCGGGGTCTGCGGGGTGTCTGACATGTCGCGTCCTCACTGGGCGTTCCGAGCGGTGATCATCTGGGAGAATCGATGGTGATGTCTCTTCCTACCACGCTCCCTCAGCGCCCGAAGCTCGCGATCGGGCCCATCGTGCTCGACTCGCCGGTCGTGCTCGCGCCCATGGCCGGGATCACGAACACGGCGTTCCGTCTGCTGTGCCGTGAGTACGGCGCCGGACTCTACGTCAGCGAGATGATCACCTCGCGTGCGCTCGTCGAGCGCAACCCGGTGAGCATGCGGCTCATCCAGCACCACGAGAGCGAGACCCTGCGGTCCATCCAGCTCTACGGCGTCGATCCGAAGACGGTGGCCGAGGCGGTCACCATGCTCGTCGCCGAGGATCGCGCCGATCACATCGACCTCAACTTCGGTTGTCCGGTGCCGAAGGTCACCCGCAAGGGCGGGGGCGCAGCGCTCCCTTGGAAGACGCAGCTCTTCCGCGAGATCGTCGAGGGTGCCGTGCAGGCCGCCGGCGACGTGCCGCTCACCATCAAGATGCGCAAGGGCATCGACTCCGATCACCTCACCTACCTCGAAGCCGGTCGGATCGCCGAGGGTGCCGGTGTCGCCTCGATCGCCCTGCACGCGCGCACCGCAGCCGATTTCTACTCCGGCCACGCCGACTGGGACGCCATCACCAAGCTCAAGGAGACGGTCACGTCCGTGCCCGTGCTCGGCAACGGCGACATCTGGTCGGGCCAGGACGCGCTCGACATGGTCGAGCAGACGGGGTGCGACGGTGTCGTCGTCGGCCGAGGCTGCCTCGGCCGCCCCTGGTTGTTCGGCGACCTCAGCTCCGCGTTCGCGGGTGGGCACACGAAAGCCCAGCCCTCCCTCGGAGATGTCGCGACAGCGTTCCGCCGGCACGCCCAGCTGCTCGCCGAGTTCTTCGAGAGCGAGGAGCACGGCTGCCGCGACATCCGGAAGCACGTGGCCTGGTACTTCAAGGGGTACCCCGTCGGAGGAGACCTCCGCGCGAGCCTCGCCAGCGTCACCTCGCTCGAGCTGCTCGACGAACTGCTCGCCACCCTCGACTGGAACGCGCCGTACCCCGGCGAGGCGGCCGAGGGTCAGCGCGGTCGTGCCGGTACGCCGAAGCGCCCGTCACTGCCACAAGGGTGGCTCGACTCGCAGTCGCTCGGCGCTGAGGAGCAGTGCGAGATCGCCGGAGCAGAACTGGATCACAGTGGCGGATAGCATGAGCGCTCCCGCCGGCCTCGAACACGGGAGATCGTCCATGGAGGGTGACGGGTACACGTCGCACGACGAGGAACGCTGGCTCCCCGAGCACCACTCGACGAGACGCTCCGACTTCGCCCGGGATCGCGCTCGACTGCTGCACTCGAGCGCCCTGCGCCGCTTGGCGGCCAAGACACAGGTCCTCAGCCCGACGAGCGGGGTCGACTTCGCCCGGAACCGCCTCACGCACTCGCTCGAGGTCGCGCAGGTCGGTCGCGAGCTCGCTGCGAGCCTCGACCTCGCGCCCGACGTCGTGGACACGGCCTGCCTCGCCCACGACCTCGGTCACCCGCCGTTCGGACACAACGGGGAGCGTGCACTCAACGAGTGGTCTGCCGGGATCGGCGGCTTCGAGGGCAACGCGCAGACGCTCCGCATCCTGACGCGCCTCGAATCGAAGGTGTTCGGCCCCGATGGCGAGCCCTACGGGCTGAACTTGACCCGAGCGAGCCTCGACGCGAGCTGCAAGTACCCGTGGCCGGCCGCCCAGTCGGTCGCCGATCCAGGAGGGCGGGCGAAGTTCGGCTTCTTCGACGAGGACTCGGCGGCGTTCCGCTGGTTGCGCGCCGGCGCCCCGGAGCGGGTGCGCTGCATCGAGGCGCAGGTCATGGACCTCGCCGATGACATCGCCTACTCCGTACACGACTTCGAGGACGCGGTCGTCGGCGAGTACATCGACCCGGCGTTCCTGAACGCCAGGGCCGGTCACGACCGCCTCATCGACACCGCGCTGTCCTGGGCCGGTGACGACTTCACCCATGACGACCTCGCCGAAGCCTTCGACCGGCTGCAGTCCTCGCACACCTGGATCACGGCGTGGGACGGCTCCCGCCGTGACCTCGGGCGGTTGAAGAACTTCACGAGCCAGATGATCGGCCGGTTCGCCGGTGCAGCCACGGCAGCCACCAGAGAAGCGTTCCCGCAGTCGAGCCTCGTGCGGTTCGGTGCCGACGTCGTCGTGCCGCACGGCATTCAGGCGGAGATCGCACTGCTGAAGGGCGTCGTTGCGGCGTTCGTCATGTACAGCGACTCACGTCAGCCGCTGTACGTCCGGCAGCGGGAGATCCTGAGCGAGCTGGCGGACGCCGTGTTCGACCTCGGTGAGTCGGCGCTCGACATCGGTTTCGCGGCAGACTGGCGTGCGGCCGGGTCGGATCAGGAACGACGCCGTGTGGTCGTCGATCAGATCGCGAGCCTCACCGACCAGAGCGCGCTGGCCTGGCACGAGCGCCACACCACGGGCTGAGCGTTCCCCACAACCACGGACCGTTGCAGACGGTTCCACAGGAGTGCTCTCGGGGTGGGGCCGAGCGCCCACGAGACTAGGATCGAAGCATGGCCGGACGGATTCGACAGAGCGATGTTGAAGAGGTCAAGGCACGCACGAACATCGGCGACGTCGTTGGCGACTATGTCGCCCTGAAGTCCGCAGGTGTCGGGTCGCTCAAAGGCCTCTGTCCCTTCCACGACGAGCGAAGCCCGAGCTTCCACGTGCGGCCGACGGTCGGCCTCTACCACTGCTTCGGCTGCGGTGAGAGTGGCGACGTCTACAGCTTCCTGCAGAAGATGGACCACGTGACCTTCGCAGAGTCGGTGGAGCGTCTCGCGCAGCGCATCGGGTATCCGCTCAGCTACGAGGAGGGCGGTGGACAGGTCGACCACGGGAACCGGGCGCGGCTGTTCGCCGCGAACCAGGCGGCCGCCGAGTACTTCCAGTCCCAGCTCCACGACGGCGACGCAGACCTCGGTCGCCGGTTCCTCGGCGAACGCGGCTTCGATGCCTCTGCCGCGGACCACTTCGGGATCGGTTTCGCACCGGCCGGGTGGGACCACCTGATGAAGGCGATGCGGTCGCGCGGGTTCTCCGACGAGGAGATGCTCGCTGCCGGCCTCGTCTCGAGTGGCGACCGCGGTGCCTACGATCGCTTCCGCGGCCGACTGATCTGGCCGATCCGCGACACCACCGGTCAGGTGCTCGGCTTCGGTGCGCGCCGCCTGCGCGAAGACGACAAAGGCCCCAAGTACCTCAACACGCCGGAGACGGCGATCTACCACAAAGCCCAGGTGCTCTACGGGCTCGATCTCGCCAAACGCGACATCTCGCGCGGCAAGCGCGTCGTCGTGGTGGAGGGGTACACCGACGTCATGGCGTGTCACCTCGCGGGCGAGACGACTGCGGTCGCGACGTGCGGTACCTCGTTCGGCGTCGATCACATCAAGATGATCCGACGAGTGATGGGCGACGACTCCGCCACCGGCGAGGTCATCTTCACCTTCGACCCCGATGAGGCCGGGCAGAAGGCCGCCATGCGAGCGTTCGGGGAGGAGAAGCGTTTCGCCGCCCAGACCTACGTCGCAGTGTCCTCGGACGGCCTCGACCCGTGCGATCTGCGGCTGAACCGCGGTGACGGCGCGATCCGGAAGCTCGTCGACGGCCGAGAACCGATGTTCGAGTTCATCATCCGCCGCACCCTTGCAGGATTCGATCTGGAGACGGTGGAGGGTCGTGTCGGCGCGCTCCGCGCTGCGGCACCCGTCGTCGCCGAGATCCGCGACCCGTCGCTCCGCCCCGGCTACACGCGCGTGCTCGCGAAGCAGCTCGGCATGGAGCTCGACGAGGTCGCGAGAGCGGTCCGTGGGGCCACCGGCGGACAGGGGAGCGGTGGGCCCGGTCAGGCGACACGTGACCCACGGCAGCCGTCCGGACAGCCTCAGGCCGCCGAGCCGCGTGAACGCCAGGCTTCGCTCGCCGACCTGCCGAAAGACCCGTCGACACGACTCGAGCAGGACGCCCTGCGTGCGCTGCTGCAGATGCCGCAGCACCTCGAGCGGCCTGTGCTGGAGCGGGCCGTTCAGTGCTCCGTTTCGAACAGTTCGCTCGCGGTCGTCCGCGACGCCATGAGCGTGAGCCTCGACCAGCTCGGGACCGCCGCTTGGCTCGAGACGGTCATCTCGCAGGTGCCTCCGGGCTTCGACGGCCTCGTCCGCGAACTCGGCGTCTCGCCACTGCCGGAGACGAACGAGGACAAGCTGCCGGTCTACGTCCGCGACATCGCTCTGGCGCTCATCGACCGAGATCTCCTCGGCCGTAAGGCTGCGCTGCTGGGTTCCCTGCGGCGCACCGATCCACGTGACGAGGCTCATCGGCAGATCACCAGGCAGCTCGCCGAGGTCGAGGCCGATCGGCGCGCGCTGCGCGCCGAGGGCTGACCCACATCCGCCAGACCGAGCGTCCTCCAGGTGGTTCAGAGGTCGCCGGATACACTCGAAGGCGTCCCGGCGACCCCCACGCGCCGGCAGGAGAGGTCTCATGAAGCACCCAGAGCACGACGGGCCGGCGGCTCGCGCGAGCGATCTGAGCGTCGACTACGCCGCGCACGGCGTCAGTCCGAGCAACCGGGCACTCGACGGCATCAGCTTCGAGCTGCCCGTCGGCGGCTCGCTCGGCGTCATCGGCAGCTCAGGATCGGGGAAGAGCACGCTCCTCCAGGTGCTCGCCGCGAGGCATCTCAGCGGGCGCACGGCGGAGTCCCGCCCGTTCGTCTCCGGTGGCGACGCGATGATACTCGGCCGCTCGATGCGGAAGGTCGGGCGCAAGGACCTCGCGAAGCTCACCTTCGAGGTCTCGTTCCTCGAGCAGGAGGCCGGCGCGCATCTCAAGCCGGAACTCACGGTCACCGAGCTCATCTCCGAGCCCGTGCTCGCCCGCGACAAGAAGTTCAGTGAGCAGGCGCTCGGCATCCGGGTCGCGACGCTGCTCGACGCCGTCCAGATGCCGCTGTCGAGCCTCGACAAGTACCCGTACGAGTTGAGCGGTGGCCAGCGCCAGCGGATCGCCATCGCGCGATCCCTCGTCCTCGGTCCGAAGGTGTTCATCGCCGACGAGCCGACGGCCGGCATCGACATCACGGTGCGTCACACGGTCACCGAACTCCTCGCGGGCTTCCGTCGTGACGGCGGTACCGTCATCGTCGTCACGCACGATCTCGCCATGCTGCGCGAGCTCACCGACGACGTCTTGGCGCTGCACCAGTCGCGTGTGGTGGGCTACGGCCCGATCGACACCCTGCTCGCCGATCCGCCCCACGAGTTCCTCGCTGCGCTCGCTCAGTCGGGCGGGACGGAGACCCAGTACGAGACTCCGGAGGCCGTCGGCATCGATTGAGCGCGTGTCGATTTGGTGTCTGCGAATCCTTTGCTACAGTAGATACGCGCTGCACCGCAGTGGCCAGAATTCTTCCGGCCAAGCGTTCAACGTATTCCTCGATAGCTCAATTGGCAGAGCAATCGACTGTTAATCGATAGGTTGTTGGTTCGAGTCCAACTCGAGGAGCTGCACAGAATCCCTCGGTCCGTCTGGGCCGAGGGATTCGTCGTTTCCGGCCGGTTTCACGATTCGGCGGCGAACGCCGTACAATGGACGACGAGGCCCGAAGACTCCACTCTTCGGGCCTCGTTGCATGTCCGGTCGACTGCTCCGGCTCCGGCTGTTCTGGCTGGGTCAGCCCTCGAGGTCATCTCGGCCGGGGAGCCAGCTGATGCCCGGAACGCCCCATCCCGACTTCCGGATGGCCTTCGCCGCACGACGCGAGTACGGCAGTTCGAGTCGATCGACGTAGAGCACGCCGTTGAGATGATCGAACTCGTGCTGCAGGATGCGCGCGCGCCAGCCGACGACCTTCAGCTCGACGGCATCTCCCTCGAGGTCGGTGCCCGTGAGCATCGCGGCCTCCGCCCGACGGAGCGGATGGCGCTCGCCTGGGACGGACAGGCACCCCTCCGCCTCCGCCTCTTCGTCGATCTCACCGATCGGGAGCGGGCTGATCCACAGGATCGGGTTGAGCACCACGCCGCGCCACGGAGCACCCTCGTCGTCTTCGTAGCTGTAGACGAACAGACGCAGCGGGACGCCGACCTGCGGCGCGGCGAGGCCGACGCCCGGAGCGAGATCCATGGTCTCGTACATGTCGGCGACGAGCTGACGCAGCTCATCGTCGACGACCGTCACGGGTCGGGCGATGGAGTGGAGCACCGGGTCACCGGTCACGCAGATCTCGAGAATTGCCATTCGTCGAGCCTATCCGGAAGCTCCGGCCAGCCGCGCCAGGATCCGTGGAACGGCGGGGTACTCTCGACGGGTGATCCCCTCCGCCATCGACCTCGCCGACCTCGCGGACGACTTCACTCGAGACCCGTCCCAGCTGCTCGGGATCCCGCTCGCGCTCCTCGGCGCCGTCTTCCTGTCGCTCGGTGCCCAGCTGCAGCACCGTGGAGTCACGAAGGTCGAGGCCTCGAGTGGCAGCGCCGCGAGTTCGGGACTGAGCGTCAAACAGCTCATCGGTCTCCTCAGCCGTCCGTCCTGGGTGACGGGGACGCTCATGCTCGGCCTCGCGATCGTGCTCCAGCTCGGCAGCCTGTCCCTGGCGCCCATCACGCTCGTCCAGCCGCTCGGAGCCGTCGCACTCGTCATCACCGCGATCGTCAACTCGCGGGTGACCGGCATGCGGCTCAACCGCCGCTCGGTCGTGGCGGTGGTCGCCTGTGTCGGCGGCGTGGGACTGTTCGTCACGATCGCGGCGATCTACGCGGGGGAGCACCCCATCACCGAGGGGGAGCTCTCCACCATCCTCATGATGCTCGCCGTCGTGCTCGTGGTGTTCGGCAGTGCGTTCTGGGTGTTCCGCAGCCGCCTCACCGCGATCTTCTACATCGTGGCCACGGGCGTGCTGTACGGCTTCGTCGCGACGCTGGCGAAGGTGATCATCGGGCGCCTGCAGCAGGGCGACGTCGACTGGCTCACCGTCGTGTGCGGCATCGGGCTCATCGCCGCCAGCGCGCTCGGCGGCTACTTCGTGCAGACCGCGTACTCTTCGGGACCGCCGGACCTCGTCATCGCGGGTCTTACGGTCATCGATCCGATCATCGCCGTCGGGATCGGCATCGTCGTGCTCGGCGAGGCGAGCAACGCTCCGTTGTGGGCCGGGATCGGCTTCGTGGTCGCCGGCGCGATCGCCGTCTGGGGCGTGTTCCAACTGGCACGGCACCACCCGCAGGTCAGCCAGACGCCGGCCGCCGCTGCTGCCGCCCGCGCCCTCGCGACCGGCGACGCGCCCGCCTGAGCCCAGGAGCCTCAACCGGCGACAGGTATGCTTGACGTCGGCGTACCACGCCGATCCGGGTCGTGAGAGGCTGCACGCAGCGCTCCGGCCACTGGCCAAGCACAGAGGAATCACACACCTTGACTTCTCCGAACGACCAGCAGCTCGCGAAGGCGAACGCCGAGCGGAAGCCCTTGACCGTCGTCATCGGTTGCGACACCTTCTCGCCCGACGTCAACGGCGCCGCACGGTTCGCCGAGCGGCTCGCCGCAGGGCTCGTCCGTCGCGGGCACGACGTCCACATCGTCGCCCCCGCCGGTTCCCGCAAGTTCGGGACCTGGCAGGAGACGCACGAGGGTCAGCGCATGACCGCGCACCGCCTCTTCAGCCTCCGCTGGTACCCGCACGACTGGCTGCGCTTCGCCATGCCGTGGTCGATGCGTCGCAATGCCCGGAAGATCCTCGACACGGTCAAGCCGGACGCCGTCCACATCCAGTCGCACATCGTCGTCGGGCGCGGACTCTCCATCGAGGCCGAGCAGCGCGGCATCCGGATGGTCGTGACGAACCACATCATGCCGGACAACATCCTCGACTTCACGGTGATCCCAGAGCGCACGCAGGAGTGGCTCGTCCGCACCCAGTGGGCGGCTGCCCGCAAGGTCTTCGACCGGGCGTTCGCGGTCACGACCCCTACCCGGAAGGCCGCGGACTTCCTCGAGCAGTACAGCGGACTGACCGGCGTGCACGCCATCTCGTGCGGCATCGAAGCCGGCCAGTACACGCCGTCGTTCGAACCACGCAAGCGCAACACCATCCTGTTCGTCGGACGCATCACGTCGGAGAAGCAGATCGACGTGCTCCTCAAAGCACTCGCGAAGCTCCCAGCGGAACTCGACGCTCACGTCGACATCGTGGGTGGCGGAGACCAGTCGAAGAACCTCGAGCACCTCACGCAACAGCTCGGACTCGGCGACCGGGTGCGCTTCCTCGGCAAGGTGAGCGACGCAGACCTGAAGCACGCGTACACGAACGCCAGCGTCTTCGCGATGCCGTCGATCGCCGAGCTGCAGAGCATCGCCACCATGGAGGCGATGGCCTCCGGGCTCCCCGTCGTCGCTGCAGATGCGATGGCGCTCCCGCACCTCGTGCACGATCAGGTGAACGGATACCTCTTCGAACCGGGCAACGTGGACGCCCTCGCTGAGCGTCTCACCACCGTCCTCACCGCCTCGCCCGAGGAGTACCGCCGCATGCAGGACGCATCCCTCGAACTCGTCGCGGCGCACGACATCGAGCGCACCCTCGACACCTTCGAAGCGCTGTACCGCGGACAACAGGTCACCGACCCGACCACCGAGCCCCACACCGCCCGCGCCGACCACGAGGAACACGCCGACTGAGCAGTCGCGCCCCGGCACTCGATACACTGAGACCTGCACGGGGCGGTAGCCAAGCTGGTGAAGGCATTCGGCTCATAACCGAACGATGCGTGGGTTCAAGTCCCACCCGCCCTACAAGAAGACGTGGCGCGACAGCCGCACTCAGTGCGGTTCACGTCCCACCCGCCCTACAAGAAGACGTGGCGCGACAGCCGCACTCAGTGCGGTTCACGTCCCACCCGCCCTACAAGAAGACGTGGCGCGACAGCCGCACTCAGTGCGGTTCACATCCCACGTACCCCACGCGCCTGGTCGCCGAGTGTGTCGAGGCCCCCTTCGACACGCTCAGGGACCGCGGAGGTCCGCTCAGGGCGCGGAGGTCCGGTCTGCGAGGACGAGGGCGGCCGCCCCGATGAGCGGGCCGTCAGCGTCGAGGCCTGAGGCGACGATCTGCAGCTCGCGCGCGTAGTCGTGCAGCGCCGAGTCGATCGCAGCCTCCTGGACGAGATCGAGGTAGTCGGGGGAGACGCGCGAGAACCCGCCACCGATGGCCACGCGCTCGAGGTCGAGCAGCGTCGTGATGCTGCAGAGCGCTTCACCCACGGCCTCCGCGGACCGCCGGACCGCACCGACGGCCACTGCATCGCCCGCCGCGTACGACGCACCGAGTTCCTCGCCCGTGCTGCCACGCCAGCCGTTCGCCCGCGCCCATGCCACGGTCGCGGTGCCGGAAGCGATGCCCTCCAACGTCCACGACGCACGCGTGGCGTCCCCCTCGCGGCGTCGCAACTGCATTTGTCCGAGGTGCCCGGCGTTGCCCGAGGTGCCCGAGATGAGTCGCGAGTCGAGGATGATGCCTCCGCCGACGCCCGTGGAGACCACGATGCCCATCGCGTTCCGAGTACCCCGAAGTGCCCCGCGCCAGTGCTCGGCCAGAGCGATGCACGTGCCGTCCAAACGCAGTTCCACCGCGCCTGCACCGAGACGTTCGAGTTCGGCGACGACCGGGAAGCCGGCGAGCCGCGGCAGGTTGAGCGGGGAGATGCTGCCGTCGACAGCGCCGATCGGGCCGGCGGAACCCACCCCGACGCCGGACACCGTGCCTGAATGAGCCTCGGCGGCCAGTCGAGCCGTGTCGACGATGGAGGCAGCGAGTTCCTCGCGAGTCGCTCCGGCGCCGGTCGGGCCTCGGAACCGGGTGCCGGGCACGATCCGTCCATCAGTGTCGACCACCGCGGCCTCGACCTTGGTGCCACCGATGTCGATCGCGAGGGCGTGCTGCATCAGTGCTCCGTTCGTGGGGGAGGACCGCCGACCGCGGGCTATCCGGAATCCAGCGTAGCGGGAACGACACGGTTGTCATTTGCCCAGGCTGTGGGGCATAATGCTCGTATCGGCGCGAGCCGGACAACTGCATACAGACATGACGCGCACTGCTTGGGTCGTTGGGGAAGACGCACCCGGACGCAGTGGAGGAATCATGTCGACACCGATGACGAAGGGTGTGCTGTTCGTGCACTCCTCGCCTCGCGCGCTCTGCCCGCACCTCGAATGGGCGGCAGGTCGCGCTCTTGGTCGTGCCATCAGCTTCGATTGGTCCGATCAGCCGATCCTTCGTGGATCGCAGCGTGCTGAGGTCTTCTGGGAAGGCCCGCACGGTACTGGTGCTGCCCTCGCCTCTGCGCTCCGTGGCTGGGAGCACCTGCGGTACGAGGTGAGCGAGGACCCGGCGCAGGGCGTCGACGGTGCGCGTTGGATGCACACGCCCGACCTGGGGATCTTCTACGCTCAGACCGACAGCATCGGCAACATCGTCGTGCCGGAGGATCGCATCCGGTATGCGATGGAGGTGTCCGCCGGTCAGGCAGACGAGCTGCAACGTGAGTTGCGCGTCGCCCTCGGCCAGCCCTGGGACGACGAACTGGAGCCGTTCCGGCACGCCGGAGAGGGTTCGAGTGTCATCTGGCTGCACAACGTCGGCTGAGCGGCACGACAGGGCGCCGGGCACCACACAACTTCACAGGCGACAGGGTGTCCACGTGGCGTGGACCGTGCGAGGTCGGTGATTCGTCCCGGCAGACACGAGGTGACGAAACACGGGCACCCTGGTCACGGAACGACGACGGGTCGCGGTGCAGTGCACCACGACCCGTCGTCGTCGAACGTCGGGATCCGCTCAGTAGCTGCGGAACGCCACGACGGCGTTGTGGCCGCCGAATCCGAACGAGTTGCTGATCGCCAGCAGATCGCCGGAACCGAGCTCGCGCGGCGCGGTGACGACGTCGAGCGGGATCTCCGGATCCTGGTTGTCGAGGTTGATCGTCGGCGGGATGACGCGGTGGTGCAGGGCGAGTGCGGTGAAGGCCGCTTCGATCGCTCCGGCACCGCCGAGCAGGTGGCCGGTCGAGGCCTTCGTGGCCGTGACCGCGATGCTGTCGAGCTGGTCGCCGAACACCCGACGCAGGGCGTTGTACTCCGCGATGTCGCCCACCGGAGTGCTCGTGGCGTGCGCGTTCACGTGCACGACGTCGGACAGCGACGCTCCAGCGTTCTCGACGGCGGAACGCATCGCTCGCGCCGCAGCCGACCCCTCGGGGTCGGGAGCCGTGATGTGGTAGGCGTCGCTCGTGACCGCACCGCCCAGGAGCTCGGCGTAGATACGGGCGCCGCGGGCGAGCGCATGCTCCTCCGTCTCGACGACGAGTGCTGCTGCACCCTCGCCCAGCACGAAACCGTCGCGGTCGACGTCGTAGGGACGCGAGGCGATGCTCGGGTCGTCGTTGCGCTTGGAGAGCGCCTGCATGGCGGCGAAGGAGGCCAGGGGCAGCGGGTGGATGGCGGCCTCGGAGCCACCGGCGATGACGACGTCGGCGAGACCGGCCTGCAGGTGGTCGTAGGCGTTCGCGAGCGACTCGGTGCTCGAGGCGCACGCGGAGACGACGGTGCGTTCCCCGCCACGGGCGCCGAGGTCCATGCCGATGGCGGCGGCGGGGCCGTTCGGCATGAGCATCGGAACTGTCATCGGGAGGACACGACGCGGGCCCTTCTCTCGCAGGGTGTCCCACGCGTCGAGGAGCGTCCAGACGCCTCCGATACCGGTGGCCCAGTCGACGAGGAGGCGTTCGGGGTCGACCTCGGGGGTGCCGGCGTCCGCCCAGGCCTCACGCGCGGCGATGAGCGCGAACTGGCTGGAGGGGTCGAGGCGCTTGACCTCTCGACGGTCGAGGACGTCGGCCGTGGGGACCGCTGCCTGTGCGGCGAATCGGACGGGGAGTTCGAGTTCCTCAGCCCAGGGCTGCTCGAGGCGGCTTGCGCCGCTCTGGCCCGCGAGGAGGTTGTTCCAGGAGTCCGTGGCGTTACCGCCGATGGGCGTTGTCGCGCCGATACCGGTGATGACGATGCGTTTGGTGGTCATTGAGTCAAACCTTCTGTGGAGATGAGGAGTGGACCTCGTGCCCTTCGGGCGGTCGAAGACGGGTCCGGACGGCGATACGTCCTGCCCGAACGCAACGGGGTCGGCCGGCCAACCGCCAGCCGACCCCGTTGCAACGCGCTGGGACTAGCCCTGAGCCTTGACGATGAAGTCGACGGCGTCGCCGACGGTCTTCAGGTTCTTGACTTCCTCGTCCGGGATCTTCACGTCGAACTTCTCCTCCGCGTTGACGACGATGGTCATCATGGAGATCGAGTCGATGTCGAGGTCGTCGGTGAAGGACTTGTCCAGCTCGACGGTGTCGGTCGCGATGCCGGTCTCGTCGTTGATGAGCTCGGCCAGGCCGGCGAGGACTTCTTCGGTGGACAATGCCATTGTTCTACTCCTTGGGTGAGGTTTGACCGTAGTCGAGTGTAGTCGCGTCGAGCGTCCTGCTACGGCAGGACGACGACCTGTGCGCCGAATACCAGACCGGCTCCGAAGCCGATCTGCAGTGCGAGACCGCCGCTGAGCTCAGGGTGGCCCTGCAGCAGACGGTGGGTGGCGAGGGGGATGGAGGCCGCGGAGGTGTTGCCCGTGGTCTCGATGTCGCGGGCGATGACGACGGTGTCGGGCAGTTTCAGCTGCTTCGCGAACTCGTCGACGATCCGCATGTTCGCCTGGTGGGGGATGAACGCGGCGAGGTCGGACGCCTCGACGCCGGCGACCTCCAGGGCCTGCTTGGCGACCTTGGCCATCTCCCAGACAGCCCAACGGAAGACCGTCTGGCCCTCCTGACGCAGCGTCGGCCAGGCCGTGGAGCCGTCGCGATACTCGACGAGCGTGCCGCTCATGCCGACCGCGTCGGCCTTCGAACCGTCCGAGCCCCAGACCGTGGGGGAGATGCCCGGGAAGTCGCTCGGACCGACGACCGCGGCACCCGCGCCGTCGCCGAGCAGGAAGGAGATGGAGCGGTCGGTGGGATCGACGATGTCGGAGAGCTTCTCAGCACCGATCACGAGGGCGTAGTGGGCCGCTCCGGAGCGGATGAGGGCGTCGGCTTGGGCGATCGCGTAGGCGTAGCCGGCGCAGGCCGCGTTGAGGTCGTAGGCGGCGGCAGGGTTCGCGCCGACCCGGTCGGCTACGACTGCGGCCATCGACGGCGACTGCTGGACGTTGCTGATGGTCGCGATGAGGACGAGGTCGATCTGGTCCGGGGCGACGCCTGCCGCCCGGATGGCCTCGGCGCCCGCTTCGGCCGCGAGGTCCACGGCGCTGACGCCGGCCGATGCGCGCGTGCGGGTGACGATGCCGGTGCGCTGCTGGATCCACTCGTCGGACGAGTTGATGGGACCCACAAGGTCATCGTTGGGCACGCTGAGATCGCCGCGTGCAGCGCCGAGGCCGAGGATCCGCGTGAACTCTGCGCCGCGCGACTGCTTCAGGGTGGGGGTGGTCATTCGCTGGTTCTCCGTCTGCGCTACTGCTGGGCGATGAGGTCGAGGGCTGCGGGGAGGTCGTCAGGGGTCTTGATGGCGACCGTCGGCACACCCTTCAGGCCGCGGCGAGCGAGGCCCGTCAGAGCGCCGGCCGGGGCGAGCTCGATGAGCCCGGTGATCCCCGATGCACTGAAGGCGTCCATGCACAGGTCCCAGCGTACCGGGGAGGCGACCTGGCCGATGAGGAGGTCGAAGAACGCGGCGCCCGAGGTGACCTCGCTACCGTCGTGGTTCGTCCAGATGCGAAGGCTCGGGTCGTGCGGTTCGACGGTGCGACTCGCGCCAGCCAGCCAGTCGCGCGCCGAGGCCATGTAGCTCGTGTGGAACGCGCCGGCGACCTGCAGTGGGATGACGCGGGTGCCCTTGAGTGGTTCATCCGCGAGCCGCGCGAGCGCGTCGTGAGCACCGGCGACGACGATCTGCCCGCCGCCGTTGTAGTTGGCCGGTTCGAGACCGAAGGAGCGCACGTGGGCGACGACCTCGTCCGGGTCGCCGCCGAGGACGGCGCTCATGCCGGTCGGCGTGGCTGCGGCGGCCTCAGCCATCGCGACGGCGCGCTCGCTGACGAAACTCATGGCGTCGCTGGCGCTGAGGATGCCGGCACCGTACGCTGCCGTGATCTCGCCGACCGAGTGCCCGGCGATGCCGCCGAAGGGCGCTGCGTCTGCCGGGAGTGCCGCACGGAGCGCGTCGAGTGCGACGATGCCTGCTGCGACGATGAGCGGCTGCGCGACCGCGGTGTCCCGGATGGTGTCGGCATCGGAGACCGTGCCGTGCTTCTCGAGGTCGATGCCCGCTTCGTCGGAGTAGCGAGCGAGCGCCTCCTTCGCGGATGCGTCCTGCAACCAGGGTTCGAGGAAGCCGGGGGTCTGGGAGCCCTGTCCAGGGCAGGCGATGACGATCACCGCTCTAGTCTGCCAAGCTCAGCACCCTCTGGAGTGGAGCAACACCACGAACCTTTGGAAAAAGCTTTGTGAAGATCACACAAGCAACCGGACCCGAAGGTGCCGCTGCCGCGTCGTCAGGCCTGCAGACGACGGCGTGAGGGCTCCGGCTCCGCGATCGCGCCGAGGATGAGGGCGGCCTGCAGGATGAGGGACTCGCGGGCGCCCGTCGCGTCCCAGCCGATGACCTCGGAGACGCGCTTCAAGCGGTACCGCACGGTGTTCGGGTGCACGAAGAGCTCCCTCGCGGTCGCTTCGAGCGAGCGCCCGTTGTCCAGATAGCACCACAGCGTCGTCACGAGCTCACCCGAGTACTCCTTCAGCGGGCGGTAGACGCGCTCGATGAGGGTGGTCTTCGCCAGGGAGTCGCCGGCCAGCGCCCGCTCGGGTAGGAGGTCGTCTGCTGCGACGGGTCGTGGGGCGTGCCGCCACGACTTCGCGACGGCGAACCCCGCGAGCGCGGCCTTCGCGCTGCGTGAGGCTTCGATGAGGGACGGCACGGTGTGGCCCAGCACGAGGTGGCCGGGCCCGAATCCGTGCTCGAGCTTCGACGCGATGTCGAGGAACGACAGTTGGGCAGGCGAGGCGGCGAGGATGCGGGGTTCGCTCGTCGCGGCGTCGGGGTCGCCCTCGGTCTCCGGTTCGCCCGGCTCAGTCCCGGGCAGTTCCGCGCGACCCAGGACGAGCACGAGCCGGTTGCCCTGGACGCCGATGAGCACATCGGCATCGAGGTGGCGAGCCGTGCGACGCAGCATGTCGACGTCGAGCACGCGTGGGGTGGTGCCGACGAGGACGCAGGCTTCGCCATGGCCGTGCCAACCGAGCGCGGCGATCCGGCTCGGGAGTTCGTCGTCCGCCTCGCCGCTCAGGATCGAGTCGACGACGAGCGCCTCGAGACGCGCGTCCCACAGCCCGCGTGCCTCAGCAGCCCGCGCGTACACGTCGGCCGAGGCGAAGGCGATGTCGCGCGAGTACAGCAGGATCGCCTCGCGCAGGTCGACGCTGCCGGAGGCGACCCGCTCCTCGACCACCTCGACGGTGACCTTGATGAGTTGCAGCGTCTGCTGCAGGCTGACGGAACGGAGCAGCTCGCGAGGAGCTGCCCCGAACACGTCGGCAGCGATCCACGGAGTGGACCGTGGATCGTCGAACCACGAGATGAACGAACTGATACCGGCCTGAGCCACCAGGCCGACCGCGGAGCGGCGGCCCGGTGGCATCTCGGCGTACCAGGGGAGGGTGTCCTCGAGGCGTTTGAGTGTGGCCGTGGCCAGCTCGCCTGAGATCCGGCGGAGCCAGTCGAGCGTCTCAGCCTTCGTCTTCGTCTTCGTCACCGTGGCGTCGATGGGATCAGCTCTCGCCGCCCGCGTTGCCGGTGTTGCCGGCGTTCACGTCGTGGAGGCGGTAGCGGTCGATGGCCTGCTGCGGGAGGCTCGCATCGACCTCGCCCCGAGCAGCGAGCTGCTGGAGCGTGCGGACGACGAGTGACGGGCCGTCGATCTTGAAGAACCGACGTGCGGCCGCACGCGTGTCGGAGAACCCGAAGTCGTCGGCACCGAGCGTCGCGAAGTCGCCCGGGACGAACTGACGGATCTGGTCCGGCACGGCGTGCATGTGGTCGGTGACCGCGATGAACGGGCCTGAGGCACCGCTCAGCTTCGTCGTGACGTAGGGCACGTGACGCTCCTCCTGCGGGTACAGGAAGTTGTGCTCGTCGGCCCTGAGACCGTCGCGGCGGAGTTCCGTCCAGCTCGTGACGCTCCAGACGTCTGCGGACACGCCCCAGTCGTCGGCGAGGAGCTGCTGCGCCTCGATCGCCCACGGGACCGCCACACCCGACGCGAGGAGCTGAGCCTTCGGGCCCTGCGACTCGTTCGCGCTGATGCGGTGGATGCCGCGCACGATGCCGTCGACGTCGACACCCTCCGGCTCGACCGGCATGACCATCGGCTCGTTGTACACCGTGAGGTAGTACATGACGTTCGGGTCCTGGTGCTCGCCGCCGTACATGCGCTCGAGACCGCTGCGCACGATGTGCGCGATCTCGTATCCGTACGCCGGGTCGTAGCTGATGACCGCGGGGTTCGTCGAGCCGAGGAGGAGCGAGTGGCCGTCAGCGTGCTGGAGACCTTCACCCGTGAGCGTCGTGCGACCTGCGGTCGCGCCGATCATGAACCCGCGGGTCATCTGGTCGCCGGCTGCCCAGATGGCGTCGGCCGTGCGCTGGAAGCCGAACATCGAGTAGAAGACGTACACCGGGATGAGCGGCTCGCCCTGCACCGAGTACGACGTGCCGATGGCGGAGAACGCCGCGAGGGCGCCCGCCTCGTTGATGCCGACGTGCACGATCTGACCCTGCGGGCTCTCCTTGTAGGCGAGCAGCAGTTCGCGGTCGACCGAGGTGTAGTGCTGGCCGTTCGGGTTGTAGATCTTCGCGCTCGGGAAGAACGCGTCCATGCCGAAGGTGCGCGCCTCGTCCGGGATGACCGGGACGATGCGGTTGCCGAAGTCCTTCGAGCGCAGCAGATCCTTCAGCAGTCGGACGAACGCCATCGTGGTGGCGATCTCCTGCGTGCCGGAGCCCTTCTTCGCTGCGGCGTACGCGGAGTCGTCGGGCAGGTTCAGCTGCGTGTACTTGCTGCGACGCTCGGGCACGTAGCCGCCGAGTGCGCGACGACGCTCGTGCAGGTACTGGATCGCCTCGTCGTTCTCGCCCGGGTGGTAGTACGGCGGGAGGTAGGGGTTCTCTTCGAGCTGCGAGTCCGTGATCGGGATGCGCATCGTGTCCCTGAAGGTCTTCAGGTTGTCGAGCGTCATCTTCTTCATCTGGTGGGTCGCGTTGCGGCCCTCGAAGCTCGGACCGAGGCCGTAGCCCTTGATGGTGTGCGCGAGGATGACCGTCGGCTGGCCCTTGTGCTCGCTCGCAGCCTTGAACGCCGCGTAGACCTTGCGGTAGTCGTGGCCACCGCGCTTGAGGTTCCAGACCTGGTCGTCGCTGTAGCCCTCGACGAGCTTCAGGGCGCGCTCGTCGCGGCCGAAGAAGTTCTCGCGGACGTAGGCGCCGTCCTCCGTCTTGTACGTCTGGAAGTCGCCGTCAGGCGTGACGTTCATGAGGTTGAGGAGCGCGCCGTCGGTGTCGCGGCTCAGGAGGTCGTCCCACTCGCGGCCCCAGATGACCTTGATGACGTTCCAGCCGGCGCCACGGAAGTAGCTCTCCAGCTCCTGGATGATCTTGCCGTTCCCGCGGACCGGGCCGTCGAGGCGCTGCAGGTTGCAGTTGATCACGAAGTTCAGGTTGTCGAGGCCTTCGTTCGCTGCCACCTGCAACTGGCCGCGGCTCTCGACCTCGTCCATCTCGCCGTCGCCGAGGAACGCCCAGACCTGCTGGTCGCTGGCGTCCTTGATGCCACGGTTCGTGACGTACTTCGCGAGGTGCGCCTGGTAGATGGCGTTGATCGGGCCGAGACCCATCGACACGGTCGGGAACTGCCAGAAGTCCGGCATGAGGCGGGGGTGCGGGTACGAGGAGAGCCCGTGCGGCGCGTGCGACTTCTCCTGGCGGAAACCGTCGAGCTGGTCGGTGCTGAGGCGGCCCTCGAGGAAGGCGCGTGCGTAGGTGCCGGGGGAGGCGTGTCCCTGGATGTAGATCTGGTCGCCACCGCCCGGGGCGTCCTGGCCGCGGAAGAAGTGGTTGAAACCGACTTCGTAGAGGGCTGCGGACGACGCGTAGGTCGAGATGTGGCCACCGACACCGATACCGGGGCGCTGAGCGCGGTGCACGGTCATCGCCGCGTTCCACCGGATCCACGCGCGGTAGCGGCGCTCGATGTCCTCATCGCCGGGGAACTCCGGTTCGTTCTCCGGAGCGATGGTGTTGATGTAGTCGGTCGTCGGCACCATCGGCACACCGAGGTGGAGTTCCTTCGAGCGCTTGAGGAGGCTCAGCATGATGTCGCGACCGCGGCCGCGACCACGCTCATCGACGAGGGCGTCGAGTGACTCATTCCACTCGGACGTCTCCTCAGGATCGGCGTCTACGTGGTTGGACGAGTATGGATCCTGGTCGTGAACAGTCACCGTCGACCTTTCTCTCGTGGCAGATCGTGCCTGGGTTGTGATGGTGAACTCCATGCGCCCGAACGGGTGTGGACGCGGGCGCCACCTTTCACCCTATCCGGTCGCCCCTCGGATCGGTGACCGAGCGCCGCACCCCTTCGGGTTTGATCAGGCTCTTCACGGGGTTAGGATGTGTGACCGGATCGGACCCGTCCACAGCTCGGGCGATTTGGAACAGGCGCACCCGCCTGAAAGGACAGTCATGGCACTCGAGAACGACACGTTGGCACCCGACTTCGAACTGGCGAACCAGTTCGGGGAACTCGTCAGACTCAGCCAGTACCGCGGCAGTTCGGCTGTCGCGCTCGTCTTCTTCCCGCTGGCATTCTCCGGCACCTGCACGAACGAGCTGTGCGAGCTGCGCGACAACCTCAGCCTGTTCACGGACGACCACGTCGAGCTCCTCGGCATCTCCGTCGACTCGAAGCACACGCTCCGCGCCTACGCCGAGCACGAGCAGTACGACTTCCAGCTGCTCGCGGACTTCTGGCCGCACGGCCAGGTCGCGAAGGAGTACGGCGTGTTCCTGCCGGAGAAGGGCTTCGCGAACCGCGCGACGTTCCTCATCGATCAGCAGGGCATCATCCGCGAGAGCTTCATCACCGCGCCCGGCGAGGCCCGCTCGCTGTCGGCGTACCGCGCCGCCCTCGAAGAGCTGCGTCAGCCCGCCTGATCCTGGATCACCTGCGCCCGGGTCATTCGGTGACGGCCACCTCAGGGGCGCGCTCGTAGCGGATGAAGCGGTACGGGACACCCGTCCGTGACTCGGACCAGCCGTGTGCTGGATCGATCGTGACGGGCACCCACTGCTCGCCGACCGTCGGGGCGAAGGTGTCACCGGCGACGTCGAGGTCGAGTTCTGTGACCTCCAGACGGTCTGCGAGGGGGAGCGCCTCGGTGAAGAGGCCCGCGCCGCCTGTGACCCAGACCGTGGTGTCGTCGGACGCGCCGGCTGCGTCGATCGCCTCGGTCAGTGAATGAGCGACGACGGCGCCTTCCGCGGACCAGCCGCTGTCGCGGGTGACGACGACGTTGCGTCTGCCGGGGAGCGGTCGGAACCGCGGGGGGAGCGAGTCCCAGGTGCGCCGGCCCATGATGACGGCGTCGGATCCTGTGAGCGCCTTGAAATGCGCGAGGTCTTCGGGGACGTGCCAGGGCATGTCGCCGTCGGCGCCGATGACGCTGCCGTACGCCTGAGCCCAGATCAGCGCGAGGCTCATACGGCGACGGCTGCGCGGATGGCGGGGTGGTGCTGGTAGTCGACGATCTCGAGGTCGTCGTATTCGACGTCGAAGATGCTGTCTCGCTTGGTGGTGAAGCGTAGCTGCGGCGACGGGAAGGGTGCGCGCGTGAGCTGTTCGGTGACCTGCTCGACGTGGTTGTCGTAGATGTGGCAATCGCCGCCAGTCCAGATGAAGTCGCCGACCTCGAGTCCGACCTGCTCGGCGACCATGTGGGTGAGGAGCGCGTAGCTGGCGATGTTGAACGGCACGCCGAGGAAGAGGTCTGCGCTGCGCTGGTAGAGCTGGCAGGAGAGCTTGCCGTCGGCGACGTAGAACTGGAAGAAGGCGTGGCAGGGCGCGAGCGCCATGTTCGGGATGTCGGCGACGTTCCAGGCGGAGACGATGATGCGACGAGAGTTCGGGTCGGTTCGCAGCTGCTCGATGACCTGCGAGATCTGGTCGATGTGGGAGCCGTCGGGCGTGGGCCACGAACGCCACTGGACGCCGTACACCGGGCCGAGCTCGCCCTGTTCGTCTGCCCACTCGTCCCAGATGGAGACGCCGTGCTCCTGCAACCAGCGGACGTTGCCGTCGCCACGGAGGAACCAGAGGAGCTCGTACGCGATGGACTTCCAGTGCACCCGCTTCGTGGTGATGAGCGGGAAGCCTTCGGAGAGGTCGAAACGGAGCTGGCGGCCGAACACGCTGCGCGTGCCGGTGCCGGTGCGGTCGCCCTTGACGGCGCCGTTCTCGAGCGTGTCGCGCAGGAGGTCTTCGTACGGGGTTGCGATCGTCGTTTCCATCACGACGATGGTACGACGTGCCACCGACCCTGCGCTCCCTCCGCATGCCGTGTCCGCTAGACTCGACGGGTCGCTGCGACCGATCCGGTCCGGCAACGGGCCTTTAGCTCAGCTGGTAGAGCGCCACGTTTACACCGTGGATGTCGTCGGTTCGATCCCGGCAGGGCCCACCGATCAAGAACCCCGAGATCCCGTGGATCTCGGGGTTCCGGTCGCCGTTCTCAGGAACGGACGTTCTCGGTGCCTCGCGTCCCCGTGGCGTCCCCGCCGAGAGTCATTCTCAGGTTTCTCCGCCCGTCGGAGAGCGCCTGGTCTTGCCTGGCGCGCACCGCGTCTGACGCTCCCTTGGAGGCGCATAGCGAGAAGTCGCCGCCGGGTCGGGCCTGGGGTCTGGGTGGATGGGTGGGATGGTCCAGTAACGCGTTGATGCGGGCGACCGCAGTCGCGTCGCCATCAGTGCCGATCCAGTGCGAGTAGGTGTCGAGAGTCAGCGTGGCTGTCGAGTGGCCCAGCCATGCTTGGACGGTCTTCGGGTCGACCCCGTTGGTGAGCCACAAGGTCGCGGCGGTGTGGCGGAGGTCCTGGACTCGTCGGCCGTCGCAGTTCGCCGTCCAGTGGACAGCGCGCTTCCAGTTCGGACCGTTCAAGCGCCCGCCACTCGGTGAGGTGAAGTGGAGTTCGTTGGGATGGCGTCCGTGCGCCAATGGGACAACGATTTCGACTAAGTCCGTCGGTCGTCCGGCGACGTCACCATCACCGGATCGATGACGGCCGGGGTCGCGAGCTTATTGCTTTGCTAATCGACGTTGCTGTGGCGCGCTGGTCGGGACATGTTTGCGCGGCGCTGCGCGGCCACCGCAGCGCCATCCGATCCCGCTTCCACCGCGGTACTATTACTACATATAGACATGATCGATGGTCTGCGTTGCTGCCGCCATGAGAGGGGCGGGCCAACACGCGACGAGTTGCTTTATCGGCATCGTCGCCCCGCGCCCGCGGCGTCCCGGGAGGTGCAATGCGAGCCGCAGAGAGGAAACCCCAGGCAATATCTGCGGCCCGAGACACGAGGAAATCCCCATCCCGGGAGCGCCTTAGGTCGTCAATGTCGCCGGTTCGATCCAGGTAGGGCCTACCGAATGTTGGATGTGCAAATCCGCGACATCAGCGGGTTCAGCGTCCATGCCCTGCTGTGCCACCGCATCGTAGGTCAGTGCGTCGGCGTGCAGCGCCGGGTCGAACAGAATGTCGAAGGGCTGGCCGCGGTCGACGGCCACGGTGTCGATGTCCGCGACCACGTGGACGTTGATGCGGCCGAAAGACGCTTGGTTGCAGATTCGGCGCAGCCGTGTCCGAGGTTGGACCCGTTTCTTCGTCACCGGCCCTCGCGTATCGTGATAAGGCGCCCGCACTTGCGGGCGACGCCCCTCAGAAGCCCTGAGAACACGACGTGTCAACGTTCTCCGCGCCGGACTGGTTGTTTGAGCCGCCGGGAATGTCCACTCTGAGGCAGGCAGGAGAACTCGCACGTGCTGCGGGCGTTATCCCTCCTTTCGATTCGAATGGTCCTATCCGTGGTAAAGCTGGCCCCGACTCCGGAATGCGCGGCCTCGATTCGGGACAACCCTGCAACAGTGAGTCAGTCCCACAGTTCCTGGCTTCCGTTTCTCACGTCCGCCGTGCGCGCAGCCATGTTGATGCGGATCTGGAGGACGTCGCCTTGCTTTGCGCCGAGCGCGTCAAGTACGGGGTGCCATCCCCAGCTGAAGGAGTGGTCGGCACCGAGCTTTGCCGTGGCGAGGAACTGCCCATTTCTCACGACGGTTAACGATTGACCGGCGAGAAGCGCGTGGATGTCCTGTTCAAACGAAAGGACGCCGCTCCCCAGGAGCGACGTAGTCACGTCCATCGTCTGCACGGCGCTTCCGTCAGGAGCCCACGTCCAGGATCTTCTGCGTGGCTCTGCCTTTGAGCGCGCAAGTGCGGCCAGGCGGACAGCCTCCACCGCCGCGGGGTTGGGATTGCTGCCTCGCAGCCCCCAGACGTTAGGTGCAAATCTTTGCATCCATTCGGCGTATGTTGTCCAAATGCCGTAAGTTCCGCGAGCGATCCCTGCATCGCTGCACGCCTCGCTGAGTGACTGGCGATCCATGACCTGATACGGCGATGTCTTGAGGATGTCGATCATTGTGGCCGTTACGCCGCCAAGGGTCTCGCGATAGTCGAGTGGTTCGACTGGACTTACGAGTTCTCCTTCGACGACGAAGTGCGGGCTTGCCTCGAAGAAGGCTTGCATCGCGTCGATCGGAGCGAGGATGTCAAGACGGCGGAACTTCCACATGCGTCGAGCACCCTCGTGGATCGATGGCACCGTTTGCGGCGAGTTCACGGAAAGAACGGACCGCGCCGTGTTCACCAGTCGGTTTGCGTGCAGGCCATCAGTCTCTTTCTCGACCCAGAGCCAGTCACCCGCCCACCTCACGGCAGGCGCCTTCTTCAGGACACGGCGAATGTCGGCGGCGTCAAGCGGGCGGTCCGGCGTTGCTAACGCCTGCCGAATCTCCTCCACCGTGGTCAGACCGAAGGCACTAGTGTGCTTACTCGCCATCGAGAGCGACTTCATCACCGACACCTCTGACTCCTCGACGAGCCATTCATCGACCCTCACTAGGTCGGTGCCGATCAGCTCCTTTGGAGATGTCCCGAGCAATTTCAGGACGTTGAGGAACCCCTCACCAGTCATCGTCGGTCGCGTCAGGCCTGTCCGCGCAAGGCGGCGACCGACGGGTTCCGGCACGGGTGAACGTGCGGCGATCGTCTGGGCGATCTCTCGCAGATTGCCAACTGCGGCCCCGTTGAGGAAAGGCGTGATCCTGGTCATTACCTGCCGCACGCGTTCCCGCGTCACCCCGAGGGTATCTGCAGCCTGGTCGAGGGTAGCAACTGAACCGCGAGTCCCGGCTCGCATCGCGAGCGCCGTCAGCCAGCCCGTGCTCGGATCCTTGCCAGAGGCCGCCTTGTACGCCCTGGCGAGGAGGTCTTCGAATTCATCCTCAAGCGTCGGTCCGTACACTCTCATATGCCCTTCGGCTCGGCGTCCTGAAAAATGGCGGTACTCGCGATCAGGCGTAGCGAGATGCGCGCACGCTGACCCGCGGCGAGTCCCAACTCCGAAACTAGCGGCCCGAATCCCCAAAGACGCGCGTTTCCGATCGATATGCGGGCGGGTCGGTTCACGTCCTCAACGACAAACGCCCTACCCTCAACAAACTGGGCGACCGCTTTTGGAACAGCGACAACCGGGCTCGGCCCTCGCGGTACCGAGAACTCAATATTCAACGACCCGTCGCTGCCCCACGAGAAGGTTGTCGGCCGTGCGTGTTTCGCCTTTCGTTGGGTGACAAGCGCGTCGCTACCTCTCTGTAGCGGATCACTTCGCCCCCGGAGCGCCCAAGTGCCGCGCCCCAGTCGAATGACCGCCGGATGCTGGCTCAGGGCCGTCGCGATCGTCGTCGGCTTGAGACCCGCGCCCTCGGCCATCGCGAGCAGGTCTGCCCGATCAACGCCACTCGAGTGTCCGTGTAGCGCCTCGTAGAGGAACTGACCAACTTGGTCGAGCTTTTCCGCCCTGGCGACGTTGATGGACACCGGACTGCTCATGCCTACCTCGGTGCTGACAACTAGACCATCCACGGACTCGATCCAGCGGCGCATCGATCTGACGTCCTTCGGGAGTGGCGTGTACGGCGGCTTCCCACCCGCCCGCGCCCATGCGGTAAGGATCTCGTCCCATGCGAGTGGCCCCGTCATGGTGAGGAGGCGTCGGAGCGCGCGGGCGGACACCGGGGCACCGGAGGTAACGCGCCCGCTTCGGGCCGGGTTGGAATACGGAGGCGGGGAGTTGAGATCGCGCGATCGAGCGTCGATCGCTGCTAGCAACTCGTTCCGAGCGCGCCGTACCGTCTCGCGGGAAACGCCACTGTCCACTGCAATGGAATCGAGGCTCGCGCGCTCGCGGCCATCCAGGCCTGCTGCCCGCAGCGCCATCGACGCTCTTGCGGGAGACCAGCCGCGGAGCGCGGCTCGCGCAGCAAGTTGCAGGGGTTCGAATCCTTCCTTATCCACTTGCTCCATACGGCTATCTTGACACACGGTAGCAAGTGTGCGACGCTCAGATAAGTAGTAAGTGTGCGAAGGGAGCCTCTCGCGTGAGGTTGACGAAGAAGGATGTAACCGTCGTGGCGTTGGCACAGCTCGGTGGTGCCACGCAGGTGATCGACACCGAGGACGCGGCCATCGCCGCCCACGCCATCGACGCAGTTGCCTTCGGGTGGAAGAAGTACCGCGATCGAGTCGACCTCGACGCAGTGCGCACGACTCTTCGCCATGAAGGTGAGGGCAGGGAACCTCGAATCGAAGGGTCAATACAGAAAGGCTGGCACCTTACGCCGCGCGGCGTGGAGTGGATCGAGGAGAACCCATCCCTGCTTGATGACTTAGACATAACCGTCGCGCCGACCTCCGCTGCAACGCGGCGCTGGAGGGTCGAGACCCGTGAATCGGGCGCCGCGACCACTCGCATTGCAACATCGGAGGCATTCCGGCTCTGGTCCCAGGGCAAAGCGTTCACGCCACGTCAGGCGGCCGATGTGTTCCGTATTGACGAGTACACGCCTGTCAAAGATCGGACTCGGAAGGCCGCGCAACTCCAGGAGCTTGCGCGCGGCGACGACGAGATCTACGCATTTATCAAAGAAGCGATACCGGCTGCACTCGCTCTGCGCGCACCGACCGGTCGCCAGGAGGAGGGAAACTAATGAATCAGCTCAAAGTCACTACTCACGTCGGTCGCGACATCATCCAGTCGGCCCAGCTTTTTAGAACCCCGGAAGCCGCAGTCTGGGAATACGTCGTCAACTCGCTTCAGTACCTCGATCCGGGGACGGTCGCGCACATCAATGTCACCGTCGACATTCCGGCCAAGAAGATCAAAATCGAGGACAACGGGTCCGGAATGGACCTCGACGGGCTTCAGCACTTCTTCACGATGCACGGCGAGAACAGAGAACGACGCAAGGGTGTGCCTGGGCGCGGCAAATTCGGCACCGGGAAGTCCGCGGCGTTTGGCATCGGCACTGGCCTCACAGTGTCAACCACGAAGGGGGGCAAGCGCCAGACGGTCAAGCTGGACCGCGTTGCCATCGAGGCCTCTGAGGGTGCTCAGGTGCCAGTCACGTTCATCGAGCAGGAAGCTGACGTGGCAGGCGAGCCCAACGGCACAACTGTCGAGATCACGGGTATCAGCGTTCGTCTCGCGAAGGAGCCGATTGTCGCCCTCATCGAGCGGCACCTGTCGGCGTTTCAGGGGTCACCGGTTGTCACCGTTAACGGCCGCGTGTGCGAGATTGTTCGACCGACGGCGACGCTCACCCGCGTGTTCAAGCCGACGGTCGAGCAGGTGGTGCTCCTCGGCGACATCGAACTCCGGGTCTCCGCCTCGACCGCACCGCTCGACGACATCCATCGCGGAGTACAAATTACGATCGGAACTGACAACCTCATCGCAGTCGAAGCCTCTGGTGTCGACACGAAGGAGTACGGCAAGAACCTCTTCGGCCACGTTGACTGCCCGGAGCTCGACAATCCCAAGTACGAACCCCAGGCGGCGTACACGAATGATCGCAGCATGAAGTTGAACGCTGCGCATCCGGTTGCTCTTGCTCTGATCGCTTTCATTGGCGCGAGCCTCGAGCAGGTGCGCCAAGAGCTCGTTCAGGTTGGCCGTCGGGCCAAGGCCGATGCTGATGCCAAGCGACTCAAAGAAACGACCAACAAGATCGAGGAGATCCTCAACGCCGACCTCAAGGACTTCCGGGAACGAGTGGAAGGGCTCGGCAACACGACGCGTCGTCGCACACCGCTCGACGGCGTTGCCGGAGGTGCCGACGAAGACCCAAGTGAGAAGGTCGTCGATCCGAACGGCGAGGAGAAGGGTCGCGAGGATGGCGTCGGCGGCGAGAACGTCCACGACCCCGTTCCCAATCCCGACCCGACGCCGCGAACACCCGCTCCACCAGGCCCTGACGCGCCGGGTGGAGAGAACGCCTCTCCTGCGGGCATCGCGGACTCGGCGGGAGACACGAACGTCACCGCGGCAGGCACCGGGCACAGTCGTCGCCGCGGTGGACTCTCCGTGGATTTCGACCACTACGGCGGCGACTACGATCGCTACCGTTGGGACCCCGAAGGGCGACGGATCACTATCAACCTCGATCACCCGGTCGTCAAGGCCGCAAAGGTGTTGCCCGACGACGAGGCGACCTTCCGACGTCTCTGCTACGAGATTGCTTTTACCGGATACGCAGTGGCGCTCGCTGATCTCCAGTTCGAGCGTGACCCGGCCCGGGACAGCAGCGATGCCACCTTCGAAATCCGCGCAGCGCTCCGCCGTGTCTGGGCGAACGCGGGCGCACTGTACGCGGTCTGAAGTACGGCACCGCGAGTGCGCCTCGCGATCCTTGACAGCGAGCAGGCGCCCAGGGCGACAGCGCGCGTGTAGCTGCTTAGTTGTCGACACACTGGATCGCTATGACGTCGACTGAGGACGGCGGCCCCGCGGACGAATCAGGCCTCCCTTCATCGAGCAACGCCTGGCGCACCTCATCCTCCCTGATGCCCAAGCGGCGAGCGACTTACGAGAACCTCATCCCGCTCTCATCGCTGTTCGAACGGCAACGCCCGCCCGTCGAACGACCGCCGGGGACAGTGCAGTGGTGCATATCACTACTTCTCGGGGATCGCCTTTCACCGCAATCCAGGACAGCTCACCGTGCTCGATTGCGAATCGTCGCCGGTACCGCTTGTCGAGCCGGTCACGCGCGCCGATGGCGGGGTTGTCTACCCGGTGCCGGTCGATGGCTTCCAGCTCGTCCGGATCGGGCCCGGGCCGGCAACTGACCTTGCCCGGGCAAGGCGACAGTGATCGTCGTGACCAACGGTATAGCGCGAGTGCAACACGGGGCTGATCTGCTGCTGCTCGAGCGAGGGGCGGCCGCGTTCGTCTCTCCGGGCTCGGACCCGGTTCCCGTGTCCACGGACGGGCGGGTCTTCGTTGCAACCGAGTGACGGCCGCGCCGGACCCGTGACGCTCTCCTGGGGTCGGACTAGTCATGGTCTTCGTTGTCGGCATGCTGGATCCAGCCGGAGTGGCGACGGCCGCGAACGACGCAGGTCCATTACTGCTCGCAGGCGCTCGCCCCTCACTACCCTGACGTGGGTGTCGACTTGGTCCACCTCGGTATCGCCGTTCGCGCCATGGAAATCACCGCAAGAGTGGCCGGAGTCCTTGACGTCTCCTAGAACGCCTGATCGATGCTGGATCTGCACCAGCGAAGTGTTGGCCGAGCTGTTGTTGAAGCCTCAGCCCGCTAGCGTGTATCGTGCAACACCTCACGGTCTTCTCACCGAAGAACTATGTCCCAGACTTCCGCCTCGTCGACTGAGGCTGCCGCCGTGCAAACGACCACCACGGTTGAACACCTGCTCGGGCCGGACAGCGTGTGCGCGGAGCTGATCGGTATCGGGGTAGTCGCTCTCCGCGACCGCCTCGACTCCGGCCGGACGACGTCCGTCGAACTCGTCAGAGACTATCTCTCACGCATCGACGCGTACGACGCAGGGGTGCACAGCAGCATCACGCTCGACCCACGCGCGATCGCCGTGGCCCAGGAACCTGACGATGAGCTTCGCGACGGACGGCGACGTGGTGCGCTGCATGGGATTCCGGTGCTCGTGAAAGACAACTACACGACCGAGGACCTGCCGGCGAGTGCCGGCCTGTCCGCTCTGGCCGCCTGGCAGTCCGTCGGTGATGCCTGGATCGTCACACGACTCCGGGCGGCAGGCGCGGTCCTGCTCGGAAAGTCCAACCTCGACGACCTCGGGATGTGGGTCGTCGGGAACAGCTCGCGGCTCGGGGGGACCAAGAACCCGCTGGCGCTCGACCGGTCACCCGACGGCAGCAGTGGTGGATCGGCAGCGGCTGTGGCCGCTGGGTTCGCCCCCGTCGCTTTCGGGACGGACACGTGCGGATCCATTCGGATCCCGGCGGCCCACAGCGGCCTCGTCGGACTGCGACCAACTGCCGGGCTCCTCGACCGGTCGGGCGTCGTTCCCATGTCGCCGTCGATGGACACGCTCGGTGCGGTGACGCACGACGCGACCGACACGGCTTTCGTGCTCGATGCCATTCTCGGTGAGGGAGCTCCGACTGCGGTCCTCCACGAGCCTGACGCGCTGCTCGGACGCCGGGTGCTGCTGATCACGAATCCAACCGTCATCGGGCTCGGTTCGGTCGTCTCGCCCGTCACCGCCGTCGTGCACGCGTTCGTCGACAGGCTCAAGGCACGTGGGGTCGTCGTCGATGAGATCGAGCTTCCGGAAGCTCTGCTCGACGACATCGCGGACGCCTACATCACGACGTTCGAAATGCGTGATGCCCTGAACGACTTCTTCGCTCAGCACACCACGCCAGCTGAGCCCGTGCCGACGCTGGAGTCGCTGCTCGACACCGACTCGGTCGTCGAACCCATCGACGGTTGGCTGCGCGGTTACCTCACCGACCCGGAAGCCAAGGCGACCGCCCACCGACGTGCGATTGCGGCCAGATACACGGTTTCGACAGCGGTCGACGAGCTGTTCGCGACATCGGGCGCTGACGCCGTGCTCTACCCGACGACCAGGCAGACCGCCCCGCTGCTGGGTGAAGCGCCGCCGCGCGCCAACAGTGATCTTGCGGCTGCCACGGGGCTTCCTGCGCTGTCGCTCCCGGCCGGACGAGCGGTTGACGGCTTGCCATTCGGTGTCGAGATGCTCGGCCGAGCCTGGTCGGACCGCACGCTGCTCGCCATGGCTCAGGCGATGCTCTGAGGACGTGCTGCCTGGATCCGCTCAATCGATCATGACCCGTGTGTCGTATCGGTCAGGTGCGGAGTTACTGATCCAGGTCGAACATCTCCGGGATCGGGGGAGCATCTGGGTCTCGTGCAAGCCCTGGTTGAGTAGAGACTGACCGTGGTGCAGCGAGATCGAGGTTAGATGTGCCGTCGCCTGACAACGACGTGGCGGTCACTGTGGGAAACAGCTCGATTACCGACCGTGCCTGCTCTTCGAATGTTTTTCGGCGGCTCCGGGCCATGAGTTGCGCGATCCGAGCTTCGTCTGCGCGGGTCCACTGCTCCCGCCAGCCTGCCACCATGCGCGGAAGTGCTTCTGCTACTTTGTCCGGGTTCTTGATGACGTAGGTAAATAACGCCGCAACGACGCCCGTGCCGAGCGCGCCCCATCCGGCCTGAACCCAGGCGTACAGGTCCATTGGAGAGCCGGCGGACAGGCGACGTACGTTGAGTTCGGGCAGCGGTCCGGCTTCGGGGTCAAGCGTGGAACCACAGAGAGCCCACAACTCGTTCACGCCAGTAAGTGTGGACGCCACATCCGAGAGCGACCACTCCGCGCGGTTGAAGCGGACGACGAACTGCACCGACTCGTTCGACTCGAAGCCGAGCTCGAGGCCCGCGAGTCGTTGGACGTCGATTGCCTCGCCAGCGAGTCGTAGCCATTCGATGGAATAGATTCGCTCGATTCGATGTCCGAGGGTCATCCATTGTGGGGTAGGCAAGGTACCAGTCTCGATCATCGCGCGCACGGTGCCAGAATCGAGTCCGAGAAACTGCGCCGCAACGCCTGTGGAGACGAAGGACACGCGCCTGTCTGACTCAGCAAGGGACATAGTCGGAGGCTACCGCGAGTTGGTCATTCAACCTATTCTTGACGCGCCGCGCGGCGATCGGTCAGTTGTTTCGGTTCGGTCGCGGAGCGCGGACATCAGATGCTCAAATTGGTCCCTGTGACGTCCCTGCGCGGTGCAACCTCGGCCTCAATGTGCTTGCGTCAGCAACGCCTGCGCAGTGCACCTGACCAGTACGACCCGTCCTGTGAGCCTTTACACCGTGGATGTCGTCGGTTCGATCCCGGCAGGGCCCACCGTACGAGCACGGCGACGTCGCGCGGATCTCGGCGACTGTCGTGCACGCTGGCCCGAACCCCCACGGCCGAGGCCGCGTGGGAACGTCGCGGCTGCCGTCTCCGGTTCAGGCGACTCCGACGAGGCGGAAGGTGGTGGCCACGACGTTCGATGCGGGGGTCGGCGTCCACGAGGGATCCCCGAGGTACGTCCGCATGTCGGAGCTGAGCGACGCGAAGTACGAGAGGTGATCGTCGATGAACCGCGCAAGATCGGCACCGTCATGTCTGGCGACGTCATCCGGAACCTCGTCCAGGCGACCCTCGAAGACCGCCGTGTACTCGATCAGAGCAGCGGGAAGTCCGTTGGAGTCGAGCACCCAGCGACGCGACCCGACCGTTGGAACGGGCTCAGCGCGATGCTCGTAGGCGATGCGGAGCGATGTCGAGCCGGACTTCCTGCCATCGAGGATGTCCGTGAGGAACCGGTCGCGAACGGGGCCAGCGGCTCCGAGCTCCCAGACGACGGTGTCGCCGGCGGGGATCGGTTCGGATGCCTGGAGGATCCGCTCGCACAGTTCCATCGTTCGCACGTTGTCCCAGGCTGCTCCCGCCGCTGAGCGGGGATCGGCCAGGAGCTCTGCGAAGTGCGTCATCTCGCCGACGAAACCACGCAGTAGCAGATCCGCGGTCCCGCCGGACATGGTGCTCTCACTCGGTGTGTGCTCGGTGGTCACCGTGGTCAGGTCGCCCGGGGACGCGGCGCTGTTCGGGGCGTCGTGCACGGAGAGTCTGCGTGCACCGTCCGTCTCCAGCCACCCGCGGTCACCGGAGACGAGGAGACGCTCGATCTCGGAGTCGTGACTCGGAAGCCCCGTGAGCTGGAGCGAACCGACGACCCCGGAACCGAAGAGGAGTGTCGCACTGATCGTGGTGGCGGGTCCGTCGACTGTCCGCTCCGCGACGACGGAACTCACCTCGCCGAACAGCCACCGCGTGAGGTCGACGACGTGGATCGCCGCGAAGAGGAGGAATTCCGCAGGAGTATGCGCGAACGCGGTGCTGTCGCACGCGAAGGTCAGTTGGAACGAGTGCACCCGGCCGAGTCGTCGTCCTTCGAGGAGGTCGGCGACCTGTCGATAGAGCGGCGCATGCCGTTTCATGAACGCCGCAGTGAGTGTCACATCGAACTGATCGGCCAAGCGCGCGAGACGGCGGGCTTCGGCGCTGCTCAGGCCGAGTGGCTTCTCTGCGAGGACGTGTCGTCGCTCGCGGATCGCCTGCTCGACGAGCGCCACCTGATCCCGCGGCTGGGCGGAGATGATGACGCCGTCGACCTCAGGGTCGTGGAGGAGTTCCGTGGCCGTGCCGTAGGAGCGGACGTCCGGACCGATCGCGGCAGCCGCACGAGCGGCTTGGGTGGCGTTCCGGGTCGCGACGGCCCGGACTGGGACCGAGGCGATGCGCAGGGCGGGGAGAAGGTTGGTGCTCGCGTGGAATCCCGCGCCGATGACGCCGATTCCGGGTGGACGTGCAGGGGTGCGCTGCGGGATGTTCATCAGTGCGTTCGCTTTCGATCGAGAGGCGCATCAAGCGCTTAACGGACGCTAGCACGAACGGACTTCGAGCGCCACGGCGGCTATCGGCGCTGCGTCATCGATGCTCGGGGTACGTATCGCGTCGCCATGCGGTGCCGGACGGGTTGGCCGGTCCGGATGTGTTCGGCCAGCGCGTCGGCTGCCAATTCGCCCATGCTGAACGCGGGGAGCCAGATTGCTGAGAGCGGCGGGTCCAGGAGAGTGTTCGGGTCGAGGTCGTTGAAGCCGGCCACGGAGAGTTGTCTGGGGATGTCGATGCCCGCGGAGCGTGCCGCGGCGAGGATGCCGTAGGCGTGGCGGTCGTCGGCGCAGATGACCGCCGTCACGCCGGCCGCTTCCCACGTCGGCCAGATCTCCAGGAAGGCCTGCTTCGTGGCCTGCAGCTCGAGTGCGCCGAGGAGGAGGTCCTCGTCGATCAGTTCGACGTCGTGCGCCGCGAGCTGTTTGCGAACCAGCTTGCGGCGCGAGGCGAGACTGAGGGACTCTGCGAGGAACGACACGTACGCGACCCGGTGGTGCCCGAGTTGCTGCAGGTGGGCGGCGAGGTCGCTCACGCTCGACTCCAGGTCGAGTGAGATCAGGGAGACGTGAGGCGGCGCGGACGGCGCGTCGATGACGACTGTGGGCACCTGTACCTGGCGGAGTTCGTCGAGGATCGCTGCTGAAGGGGCGGCCGCGACGAGGGCTGCTGGATTGCCACGCAGCGCCCGCTCGAGCGGCGACGTGGTCGGATGCGCGTTGGTCGGAGGCTTGGCGTCCACGAACGACATCTCCCACTCCGGTCCGAGGTGGCCGGTGACGCCGTCGACGATGCTGGCGAAGAAGTCGCCGTAGAGGGCGCCGGGGAAGAGGAAAGCCACCGATTGGGAGGTTCCGAGGGCGAGCTGTTGTGCTGCGCGATTGGGCACGTAGCCGAGCTCGCGGACGGCGGCTTCGATGCGGGCTGCACTCTCGTCGGTCAGGCGTCCGTCGCTCTTGCCGTTGACCCACAGGGACACGGCTGCGCCCGAGCAGCCGGCGCGTCGGGCGACGTCCGCGAGTGTCACACGAGCCACGTGGTGCCTCCGATGGTCGTGTCGGTCACGGCAGTCCTTCATCTCGTCGTCCGGCGCCGAAGGGCCGGAGGGTCATCTCGAAGCTTAGTCCGCCAGCCTCGTCTGCAGCCGCTCCGCGCCCCAGCGTGGTCTCACGTCCCGCGCAAAGCGGCCGATGTGCAGCAGCTCGGGTGTTAAGCGCTCGACGTCATGCGTGGAGCGGATTGGAGATTCTCCGCTGTGCTTCGAAGTTTCGCTTGTCAAGCGCTTAACGATCGTGCATACTGACTGCGCTCCATCGCACCAGATCGACCCGTGCCGCCCCCGCGCCGGTGTTCGACGTCCAACCACTACCGACTCAACGACGAGCACGACGGCCGTACGGCCGCGAAAGGAACGAAGATGTCCACGACGAAACGCATGATCGCCGCAGCACTCACCGGAACCGCCATGCTGGCGCTGGCCGGATGCGCGACCGCACCAGCGCCCGCAGCCAGCGGCGCTGCTTCCGACTTCTTGCCATGCATCCTCTCCGACCAGGGAGGGTTCGACGACCGGTCGTTCAACCAGCTCGCGTACGAGGGCGTGCAGGATGCTGCGAAAGAGCTCGGTGGGACGTTCAAGTCCGTGCAGTCGAAGTCCCCGAACGACTACGCGTCGAACATCGCGGCGCTGGTGAGTCAGCGTTGCAACCTCATCGTGGGTTCCGGTTTCGGACTCGTCGCGCCGATCACTGAGGCGGCAGCCAAATACCCTGACACTGACTTCGCGATGGTCGACGACGGCTCGATCGTCGCACCGAACGTCAAGCCCGTCGTGTTCGACACGGCACAAGCAGGTTTCCTCGGGGGCTACGCCGCGGCCGCCTACTCCAAGACCGGTGTCGTCGCCACGTATGGCGGAGAGTCCATCCCGCCCGTCACGACGTTCATGGATGGAATCTCTGACGGCATCGCCTACTACAACGCGCAGAACACGGCGGACGTCACGCTGCTCGGCTGGGATCGAGCGACGCAACAGGGCACCTTCGTCGGCAGCTTCACCGACCAGAACGCCTCCAAGACCATCGCCACCAACTTCCTCAACAGCGACGCCGACGTGATCCTGCCCATCGCCGGATCGCTCTACCAGGGCGCCGGCGCCGCGATCACGTCCTCCGCGAAGGATGCAGTGCTCGTCGGCGTCGATGCCGACACATACGAGACCGACACCAACGGCCTCCAGGACCGCATCCTGACCTCGATGCTCAAGAACGTGCGGCCGACCGTGAAAGCCGTCGTGCTCAATGCCGGGCAGGCCGACACCTTCGACAACGCTCCGTACGTCGGCACGCTCGAAAACGACGGTGTCGGTCTGGCACCGTTCCACGACTTCGCGGACAAGGTCGACCCCAAGCTGGCCGCCGCGCTTCAGGAGGTCACCAAGGGAATCGTCGACGGGACGATCTCCGTCGACGGCGCCGACAAGTAGCCCCATCCTGAGGAGACCATCGTGAAACTCGAACTCCGAGGCATCACCAAGCGCTTCGGCGCCCTGATCGCCAACGACCACATCGATCTGACCGTCCTCCCTGGAGAGATCCATTGCCTGCTGGGTGAGAACGGTGCTGGCAAGTCCACACTCATGAACGTGCTCTACGGCCTGTACCAGGCGGATGAGGGAGCGATCCTGCTCGACGACGTCGAGCAGCGGTTCGCCGGCCCCGGCGACGCCATGCGGGCCGGGATCGGCATGGTCCATCAGCACTTCATGCTCGTGCCGGTCTTCACCGTCGCAGAGAACGTGGTGCTCGGCCACGAGCAGAGTTCCTTCGGTCGACTCGACCTGGACGCCGCTCGCGCACGTGTCCGAGAAATCTCCGCCCGGTTCGGCTTCGACGTCGATCCGGATGCGATCGTCGGAGACCTGCCGGTGGGGGTGCAGCAGCGCGTGGAGATCATCAAAGCGCTGTCGCAGGACGCGGGTGTGCTGGTCTTCGACGAGCCGACCGCCGTCCTCACCCCGCAGGAGACGGACGAACTCATCGAGATCATGCGCCAGCTCCGCGCGTCAGGCGCAGCGATCGTGTTCATCACGCACAAGCTGCGCGAGGTCCGTGAGGTCGCTGACCGGATCACGGTCGTGCGCCTCGGCAAGATCGTCGGGACAGCGGCTCCGACGGCGTCGAACGCGGAACTCGCGTCACTGATGGTGGGTCGCAGCGTGGAACTCACCGTGGCGAAGACCGCGGCCCAGCCGGGCAGGGATGCGCTCGTCCTCCGGGACGTGTCCGTCCTCGACCGCTCCGGCCGGTGCGTCGTCGACTCCGTCACCTTCACCGTCCGGACGGGGGAGATCCTCGCGATCGCCGGTGTCCAGGGAAACGGACAGACCGAACTCACCGAAGCGATCTTCGGACTCCAAACCAACGTCAGCGGGACGATCACGCTTGATGGCACGTCGCTGCGGGGGGCGAGCATCGGCGACATCCTCGGCGCCGGCGCAGGATTCATCCCCGAAGACCGAAACGAGGACGGACTCGTGGGCGAGTTCTCCATCTCGGAGAACCTCATGCTGGACCGCAGCACCCAGGCGCCGTTCGTGAAACACGGCACGCTGCAACTGGCCTACCTCGAGCGCTTCGCCCAGGAGAAGATCCGTGAATTCGATGTCCGTGCGCAGGGCACGCAGACCCATGTCGCGCGTCTGTCCGGCGGGAACGCCCAGAAGGTCGTGCTCGCGAGGGAACTCAGCCGCCCGCTCCGACTGTTCGTTGCTGCACAGCCGACACGCGGGCTCGACGTCGGTTCCATCGAGTTCGTCCACGAACGCATCGTTCAGACCCGGGACGCAGGCGTGCCGGTCATCGTGATCTCCACGGAACTCGACGAGGTCACAGCACTCGCCGACCGGATCGCCGTGATGTACCGAGGTCGGATCGTGGGAATCGTGCGGGGCGACACGCCCCGCGACGTCCTCGGGCTCATGATGGCCGGCGAGATCCCGGCCGGAATGGAGGTAGCGGCATGATCGCCGGCAACGAGGTCACCAGAAGCGAGACCGAGGTTTCGCCGATTGAGACCACCAATGTCCCGGCGCAGCAGCTCGCGCCACGTCGACGCACGGAGCGGTCGGCGCTCCGTACCGCGATCGACGACGTCCTGCGCGGAAACACGATCGTCTCCACTCTCTCCGTCCTCCTCGCCCTGGTCATCGGTGCGGTGCTCATCGCGGCGGTCAACCCAGAGGTGCAGCGTGCGGCCGGATACTTCTTCAGCCGCCCGTCCGACACGTTCGCAGCCATCTGGGATGCCGTCTTCGGCGGATATGCGGCGCTCTTCCAAGGCGGCGTGTACGACATCACGGCACCGGACTTCGTCGGTGGGATCGCTCCACTGCTCACCAGCCTGGGGTTCGCGACACCGCTGATCGCGGCGGGTCTCGGGATCGCTTTCGGATTCCGAGCCGGGCTGTTCAACATCGGCGGGCAGGGGCAGATCCTCATCGCCGCGGCCGCCGCCGGCTACGTTTCGTTCGCATTGCAGCTTCCTCCCGTCGTGCATGTGGTCGTCGCCGTCGCTGCTGCGGTCGCCGCCGGTGCTGCGTGGGCCGGCATCGCCGGCCTGCTCAAGGCGCTGACGGGAGCACATGAGGTGATCTCGACCATCATGCTCAACTACATCGCGTTCTATCTCGTGAGCTTCCTGCTCACCACGCCCGTCCTGCAAGCGCCGAACGGAAACAACCCCGTCTCAGCTCCGGCACTGCCGACAGCCGTCCTCCCGCCGCTGCTCGGATCCGGCTTCGCCGTGAACGTCGGGCTCCTCGTCGCGATCCTCGGCGCCGGGCTGTTCTGGTGGTTGCTGACGCGTTCCGCCCTGGGGTTCAGGGTGCGCGCTGTCGGCATCAACCCACGGGCGGCACGCGTGGCGGGCATCGAGGTGAAACGCACCTACGTCGTGGCGATGTTGATCTCCGGCGGATTCCTCGGTTTCGCGGGCGCGTACCAGGTACTCGGGCAGGTCACGTCCGGCTTCACGAACACCTTGGACGCGGGCATCGGCTTCACGGCCATCACCGTCGCACTCCTCGGACGCTCGAAACCGCTCGGCGTCCTGATCGCAGGCGTCGTGTTCGGGATCTTCCAGGCGGGGGGATACACGATGCAGGCAGCCCAGAACATCGACATCGACCTCGTCTCGGTCATCCAGGTCATCATCGTGCTCTTCATCGCGGCGCCACCGCTCGTCCGCAGCATCTTCCACCTCCCGCAGCCGGGTATCCGCCGCGCGAACGTCAGCCCCGTCCGTCAAGGAGCAGCGAAATGACCACTCTGTCCGCGCAGGCCCGAACGAGCGTCATCACCCGCTCATGGCGCACTCCGATCGGTATCGGTATCGTCGCGATCATCGCGGTCGTGCTGCTCGTCGCTTTCGGGAGAGACGGCCAGGTCGTCTACGCGCTGCGCACGGGTGACACCGATTCGATCGTGCTCCCACCCGTCGTCGTCGGCGTGCGCGCCGTCGGCGTGGGTGTCGCCCTCATCGCGGCCCTCATCGCATCGACGAGCGCGATCCTCACGAGGACAGGACGAAAGACCCCGCTCTGGATGGTGGGCGCATTCATCGTCGTCGTGCTCTTCGGGTTCCTCACATGGGCGACCGCGGGCAACACCGTTCCGGTCGCCGGACTCCTCGCCGGCTCCTTGGCGCTCAGCGTGCCGCTCATCTTCGGAGCGCTGGGTGGTGTCATCTCAGAACGGGTCGGCGTGGTCAACGTCGCCATCGAAGGCCAGCTCCTCGCCGGGGCGTTCGTCTCCGCGCTCGTGGCCTCAGTGACCCAGAACCTCTTCGCCGGGTTGCTGGCGGCGCTCGTCGCGGGCGCACTCGTGTCCTTCGTGCTCGCGGCGTTCTCGATCAAGTACCTGGTGGACCAGGTCATCGTCGGCGTCGTGGTGAACGTGCTCGTCCTCGGGCTGACCAGCTTCCTGTACTCGAATCTGCTCGCTGCCAACGCGGCGGCACTGAACTCCCCGCCACAGTTCCTGCCGATCGCCATTCCCCTGTTGAGTGCGATCCCGGTCATCGGACCGGTGCTGTTCAACCAGACGGTGATCGTCTACGCGATGTACCTCGCTGTGCTCGTGGTCTTCTTCTGCCTGTACCAGACCCGATGGGGTCTTCGGGTGCGCGCCGTGGGTGAGCATCCCCAAGCGGCGGACACCGTCGGTATCAACGTCAACGGCACCCGATTCTGGAACGTGTTGCTGGCAGGCGCCGTCGCAGGGTTCGGCGGTGCATACTTCACGCTCGGATCGGTCGGGGCGTTCTCGAAGGACATCACGAGTGGTGCCGGGTTCATCGCGCTCGCGGCGGTGATCTTCGGCCAGTGGAATCCCCTCCGCGCCGCACTCGCCGCACTGCTGTTCGGCTTCGCGACCAATCTGCAGTACGTCCTCGGCCAACTCGCCGTGCCCTCTCCAGTACCCACCCAGTTCCTGCTGATGCTCCCGTACCTGGTGACCATGGTCGCGCTTGCCGGACTCATCGGCAGGAGCCGTGGACCAGCGGCCGTCGGGAAGCCGTACACCACGTCATGAGACCAGGTCGATTGGGCCCGATCCCGCAGACCACCCCTCTCCTCCGCTCACTCCCCACAGAACAGGCAGACATCATGAACCTCCCCCTCACCGAGATCGACCGTACCCATCTGCAGAGCACCATTCGTCTGGCGAGCGAGAACGTCGCTGCCGGTGGTGGCCCGTTCGGTGCGCTCCTCGTCGATGCGTCCGGCGAGGTCGTCGCGACCGGTCAGAACCGTGTGACGCGAGACAGCGACCCCACCGCTCACGCCGAGGTGGTCGCGCTCCGGGGCGCGGGTGCCCGGCTCGGAGACTTCGATCTGTCGGGCCTCACCCTGTACTCCTCGTGCGAACCATGCCCGATGTGCATGGCCAGTGCGCTCTGGGCGCGTGTCGACCGGGTCGTGTACGCGGCGGACCGGCACGACGCCGCGCGTGGGGGGTTCGACGACCTCGAGTTCTACGAACTGTTCGCGCGCGACCGCGACACGTGGGAGACGAGCGTGCTCGCCGGCCCGGTCGAAGACCGCACGACGCCCTTCGACGCCTGGCGTTCGAAGACCGACCGAATCGACTACTGACTCCCTCGGACACCGGGTGCGCGTCGCCCGGGCCGGTCCGGCACGACACACAGAAGAAGGAACCATCGCATGACCATCACGACTCCCCAGCAGACGGCGCTCCCACGCTCCGGCGACCCCGACACGGACTGGGCCGCGCGCTCGATGCCGTTGCTCGCCCGGACGATGAACGAGTTCGGGCCGGCGTTCGCCGGACTCCATCTCGGCATCTGCCTCCATCTCGAACCGAAGACCGCGGTCCTGTGTCAATGGCTGCTCGCGTACGGCGCAACCGTCACCATCACGGGCAACCTCGGGACGACGGACCCGCGCACCGCAGAACTCCTCGCCGCGCAGGGGGCGCATGTCATCGGCGGTCGAGACGACGACGAACAGGCGCATGCGCGCAATCTGGACGCCGTCGTCGAGCGGCGACCGGATCTGATCCTCGACAACGGGGGCGAACTCATCGAACGCTTGACGGAGGGGGCTGTTCGCTCCTTCGGTTTCCTCGGCGCGACCGAGGAGACGACCACCGGGGGTACTCGGGTGCGGGGGCTGCGGAACCAGCCCGACTTCCCGGTGATCGTGATCAACGACAGTCCGTTGAAACTCCTCGTCGAGAACGAGTACGGCGTCGGACAGAGCATCGTGCAGGGCTTCATGAACGCCACGAATCGCATGCTCCCTGCTCTCAGGGCCGTCGTGATCGGGTTCGGACCATGCGGCAAGGGGGTCGCGGACACGCTCCGGGCGCTCGGTGCGCGCGTGACCGTCATCGAGCGCGATCCGTTCCGAGCGCTCGAAGCCATCATGAGTGGGCATCGGGTCGAGTCGATCATCGAGGCGCTGCCTCAAGCGGAAGCGGTCTTCCTGTCCACCGGGCGCCCCGGCGTCCTCTCGTTGGAGGACCTCCGTCTGCTCCCGGACGGCGCGATCATCGCCGGTGTCGGTCACCAACCGGACGAGGCGGACATCGCCGGGTTGGCGGCGAACGCCACTGAGACGGTCAACCTCGCATCATCGACCGATGCCGACGCGCGTATCGCCTACCGTCTCGACTCGGGGAAGGAGATCATCGTGCTCCACGGCACGAAGATGGTCAACCTCACCGCGGCGAAGGGCAATCCGATCGAAGCCATGGACCTCGGGCTGTCCCTCCAAGCGGCCAGCCTCGGCGCGATCGCTCTTGGCCGGGCCGCGTTCGTCGGCGTGGAATCCGTACCGGAGGAGATCAATCAGATGCTCGCCACCGGTCTCGTCGAGATCCTCCGGTAACGCGCCATGCACGCTCAGAACAGCGATCCGTTCGCACTCGCACAGGCAGCCGCCGATGTCATCGCCACCCGGACCGGGATCACCCGGCACCGGATCGCGATCACCCTCGGCAGCGGCTGGAAGGCCGCGGCCGACCATCTGGGGGAGACCGTCGCGGAGGTGTCGGCGCCAGACGTCCCCGGTTTCACGGTGTCCGGCGTGGCCGGACATACGGGTGTCCTGCGCTCCGTCCGGATGAGCTCCGGTGAGTACGCGCTCATCATCGGCGCGCGCACGCATCTCTACGAAGGCCACGGTGTGGACGCCGTGGTCCACGGCGTCCGAACCGCTGCCGCTGCGGGAGCAGAGGTCATGGTCCTCACCAACGGCGCGGGCGGCCTGAACCGTGAGTGGCGCGCCGGCCAACCGGTCCTGATCCGGGACCACCTGAACCTCACCGCCCGCTCGCCCATCGTCGGGCCGACATTCGTCGATCTCACCGACCTGTACTCGGCGCGTTTGCGGGCGCTGGCCCATGAAGTGGATCCGTTCCTCGACGACGGCATCTACACACAGCTGCCCGGGCCGCACTACGAGACCCCCGCCGAGGTCCGGATGGTCCGAGCGCTCGGTGGTGACATCGTCGGCATGTCGACGGCCCTGGAAGCGATCGCCGCCCGTCAAGCCGGGCTCGAGGTGCTCGGGATGTCGCTCATCACGAACCTGGCTGCGGGCATTCAGAAGACGCCGTTGAACCATTCCGAGGTGCTTGAGGCAGGCCTCGCTGCTGAGGATCGATTGGGTCCATTGCTCGCACGTATCGTGAACCGGATCACGGAGGCTGGCGCATGAGCGTCCCGCCAACCGCCGCGGCCGTCCTCGACCACGCGGAGGCCTGGTTGGCGCAGGATCCGGATCCGCAGACCGCCGCGCAGCTGGAAGCGCTCGTCGAACACGCCCGAACGGACGGTGCGTCCCTGGAACGGTTGACAGACCTGTTCGCCGGTCGGCTGCAGTTCGGCACAGCAGGCCTGCGGGGCGCGCTCGGACCCGGTCCGATGCGGATGAACCGAGTACTCGTGGCGCAGACGGCTGCCGGTCTCGCCGACGTTCTGCTGCAGACCTCAGGGCAGCCCAGCATCGTCATCGGCTTCGACGCTCGCACGAACTCGCGGGTCTTCGCGGAGGATACCGCGCGGATCATGACGGGTGCCGGCGTCCGCACGACGCTGCTTCCGCGGGAGCTTCCGACGCCTGTGCTCGCGTTCGCAGTGCGGCATCTGCACACTTCGGCGGGTGTCATGGTGACTGCCAGCCACAATCCCGCACAGGACAACGGCTACAAGGTGTACCTGGGCGGGATCGACGGGGGAGCCCAGATCGTCGCGCCGCAGGATACGGAGATCGCCGAAGCGATCGAGCGTGCGGCGCGCAGGCCGATCGGGGACCACCCGCGGTCGTCGCAGTACACGATCGCCGACGAGAGCGTCGTCGACGCCTATGTGCGAGCCACTGCTGCACTCGGTGTCCCGACCAGCAGATCCACCCGGTTCGTGTACACCGCTCTCCACGGTGTCGGGTGGGAGACAGCGCGAAGCGTGTTCGTCTCTGCGGGATTCGGCGAGCCGATCTCAGTTGTGAGCCAACAGGAGCCGGATCCGGCGTTTCCCACCGTCGAGTACCCGAACCCTGAAGAGCCGGGCGCGCTCGATCGCGCGATCGAAACCGCCGACGCGACGGACGCAGCATTGATCATCGCGAATGACCCGGATGCCGATCGCCTCGCTGTCGCGATCCCGACTCGCCCGGGGTGGCGGCGGCTTTCGGGGAACGAGATCGGGATGCTGCTGGGCTGGCGCATCGCCGCGCGCTTCGCAGCACGATCGTCGACGGGCGCATCGGGCGGCGTGCTGGCGGCATCGCTCGTCAGCTCACCGGCATTGGCCCAGATCGCCGGGTGTTTCGGTCTGCGCGCGGTGGAGACGTTGACCGGCTTCAAACACATCTCGAGAGTCCCCGATCTGGTGTTCGGATTCGAGGAGGCGCTCGGATATCTTGTCGACCCGGAGGTCGTCCACGACAAGGACGGGATCTCCGCTGCGGTCGAGTTCCTCTCGCTGGTCGCCGAGCTCCGTGACAACGGAAGCAGCATCGAGGGACAGCTCGTCGCCATCGCCGAACAGATCGGCGGGTTCGCATCCGAGCAGGTCTCGCTCCGCGTCGACGCCGTCGCGGAGATCGACCTCTTGATGGCGTCCCTGCGGCAGCAACAGCCGATGCGGGTCGGCGACGAACCGGTGCGCGCGACGGACGATTTCATGGAAGGGGAGGAGGGAGCTTCGACGACGGACATGATCCGGTACACGCTCGAGAGCGGATCGCGCGTGATCGTCCGACCGTCTGGAACAGAACCGAAGCTGAAGGCGTATGTCGACGTGCGTGACCTCAGCGCCTCATCGGGCGCCGAGCGCCTCGCCCGCGCTGCGCGACGTGCCCGACAGCTCGCAACGGATGTCGAAGCCTTGCTCGTCGATCGCCGGCATGTGGCGCCCTCCACCACTGCTCGATGATGACCGCACCGACGACGATCGGCGCGCGTCCGTTCCGCAGCCTGGTCCAGCGCGCCGGGCCCGCCTACTTCTTGGTCGAGTTCCTCGCGAAGTTGCCACTCGCCATGACGCTGGTGGGAGTGCTCACTGTCGTCACCGTGTACCGAGGTTCGATCGCTGAGGCCGGGATCGTCTCGGGTGTGCTCGGCCTCGCCTCGGGACTCGGCGCGCCACTCATCGGTCTGGCCGCCGATCGCTGGGGCCAGCGACGGCTGCTCTTCCCGATCGTGATCGTCAATGGAGTGGCTCTCCTCGTCTTCCTCGCGGCAGTCGTCGCGGGCGTTCCCGCGTGGATCCTGCTCCTGCTGTCGGTCGCCATCGGTACGACGTCGCCTCAGATCGGAGCGATGGGCCGCGCACGCTGGATCGGCATGCTGAAGCTCGACCGCTCGGGACGCCAACTGGACGCGGCGATGAGCTGGGAGTCGATGACCGACGAAGTCAGTTTCATCGTCGGCCCACTCCTCGTGGCGATGCTCACCACGTTGATCCACCCGGCTGCACCGTTGATCGGAGCTGCAGCCATCGTGCTCACATTCGCCGGCGGTTTCGCTCTGCACCCACTGCAGGCGTCGGCACGCACCGGGTCGGACGGTCCCGTGGGATCGTTCGATGAAGCCACCCGACCGCTCATGCTCGTCGTGCTGGGCATGGCGCTCGTCGGCATGTTCTGGGGAGTGTCGCTCACGTCGGTCACCGCGCTCTCGGACGAAGCCGGCGTTCCGGGAGCGGGCGGGCTCATCTATGGCGCGATGGGCATCACCGCTTCAGCCACAGCACTTGCTGCTGGCTGGATCCCCGCACGGGTGTCACTTGCGATGCGTTGGGTCGGCGGCGCAGGCGTTGCCGTCCTGCTCTCCCTGCCCTTGCTTGTGGTCCACGGCCCCGTGTGGGTCGGTCTCGTCTACTTCGGGATTGGCATGGGTGTCGGCCCGGTGCTCGTGACGCTGTTCACCGTTGCAGCCCGACTCGCCCCGATCGGGCGAAAGACCACGGTCATGACGATCGTCGGAAGTGGGAGCATCCTGGGTCAGTCACTCGGAACCGGAGTGAACGGTCTGGTCGTGCAACAGTACGGTGCGGCTGCCGGTCTCGCCCTCGCGGTGGGGCTTCTCGTCCTCCTCGCGCTCACCGGAGCCGTGCACATGTACCAGGAGCGGGCCTCTGCCGCCCGCCAGCAGCATCGTTCTCGTGAGCCGTGACACCGATCGACCTGCCAACGCGCTGAGTGGTGACAGTGATACCGGTGGTCCCAGGGTCCCAGGGCAGGGACGTCACTCGACGTCATCACCTGGCATCGGATGGGCATCGCTGTTCCGCGCGGCGATTCTCCGGTCGTTCGTGCAGATGGGATCAGTTCGGCACAGTTCTGTCGAAGAAAGTCGATGAATATAGCGGAATCGCGTGTGCACGTTTTCTCGTCTTTGGTCGCTTTTCGAAGTCCGGTATTCCGCATCGCTACGGTTTCAGCAGTTTATTGATCGAAGGAGATCGAATGGAATTCAGCTGGTTATACCTCATAGCTGCTTTCGGTGGGGGGATGTTCGGAGCCGCGGTTGGAGCGGTGCCTGCATTCGTGCTCGCCGGTGTCGCCGCCGCAGGAACGTTTGCCTTTTCCACCATCACCGGCACGCAGCCCGATCTCGGGCTCACACCGTTGTCCGGGCTCGGGCCCTTCGGCCCGTGGCTCAGCCCCAACATCGCTTTCGCAGGCGGTGTGGCGGCGGCAGCGTACGCAGCGCGAATCGGGCGCCACGGATCCGGAAACGACACTGTGTCGTCGCTCGCTGGGCTCCAGCGGCCAGATGTCCTCCTGGTCGGAGGGCTATTCGGTGCTTTCGGCTATGCCGTCGAGTGGGTATGCACCGCCTTCTCGCCGACGATCGCGGGAACGATCCTGTTCACCCCAGTGGTCACTGCGATCGTCGTGAGCAACCTGACCACCCGGCTCGTCTTCGGCCGAACGGGACTGTTCGGGAAGCCCGAGAGCGGCGTCAGCAGGTGGCAGCCGACCCTGACCCGCAATTGGGTGCCCTGGCAAGAGCGACCGACGCAAGTGTTGGTTATCGGCATCGCTATGGCGCTTCCTGTCGCCTATCTCGTTTCAACGGTGCCGAGTCTGGGTTTCGATCTCCCGCTCGCAATCTCGGCGACTTGGCTCCTGTTCTTGACCTTCGGTTTCAAGACACCGGTCGCTCATCACGCGACCTTGGGAGCCGCGATCGGCGTCCTGCTCCTGGGTGACTTCTTCTGGGGAGCTGCGGTCGGGATATGCGGTGCGCTGATCGGCGAGATTGTGGCATGTGTCTTCCAATACCACGGAGACACCGCGATCGACCCGCCATCAGTGGCTCTGCTCATCCTCTGGTTGGTCATCGCGCCGCTCGCCCCGATGCTCGGCGAGGTCTCGGGTCTCGGAGCGCTCCTGCTCGGAGCCGCCGCGATCGGAGCTGTGTATGTCGCGCTCGTGCTGCTGAAGCGCGGCACCACTGCGCTCCCCACACCAGAGACGGCGACGCCGTCTGAAATCATCGCCGCTTGAAGAATGATCACAAGGAGAAAGACAGCATGACGAAGAAGATTCTCGCGTTCGGCGACTCGCTCACCTGGGGCTGGATTCCGAAGGAGCACGCCGTTCCGACCGAGCGCTATCCAGCCTCGGTCAGGTGGACCGGAGTCCTCGCGGACGAATTGGGAACGGACTACGAGTTGGTCTCGGAAGGGCTCAGCGGGCGGACCACGACCCTGGACGACCCGACTGATCCCCGGTTGAACGGAGCCGATTACCTGCCCGCGGCGCTTGCGTCGCACCTTCCACTCGACCTGGTCATCCTGATGCTCGGTACGAACGACACGAAGGCCTACTTCAATCGTTCACCACTCGACATCGTCACAGGCGTCTCCGTCCTCGTCGGGCAGATCCTCGGTTCGGCGGGGGGAGTCGGTACCGCATACCCGGCGCCGGCCGTGTTGCTGGTCGCTCCGCCTGAACTCGGTGAGATCCCGAACCCATGGTTCCATCAGGTCTTCGAAGGAGCTCGGGAGAAGTCGGCTGAGCTCTCGGATCGCTACCGCGCGCTGGCGACGTTTCTGGGGATCCCGTACTTCGACGCCGGCTCGGTCATCTCCACCGATGGAGCCGATGGGATCCATTTGACGGAGAACAACAACCGCGACCTCGGCTTGGCGCTCGTCCCCGTGGTGAAGAGCATTCTCGAGCCTTGACGCGCGACGTTCGAGAAGGGGCCGTCTGGAGTTGGTCTGGACGGCCCTTTCGGCGTCGCAGCGGAGTTCAGTCGTTTCGTCCAGATAGAGCATCGGAACACTGCTGCTCGGTTGGGAACGCCGGTCGTAACGTTCCTCGAAGCAATCACACGCATCTCAACGAGGAGAAGACATGAAGCTTCGTAGAACAGTCGCCGGCATCGCGCTCGTCGCCGCAGTGCTCGGCACCGCAGCGTGCAGCTCGGGTGCACCCGGCGAGACGAGCAGCAGCGGCGGCAAAGCCGACCTGACCTTCTGGTCCTGGGTTCCCGGCGTGGACAAGGCCGTCGACCTCTGGAACTCGGAGAACCCTGACATCCACGTGACGCTCGAGAAGACGCCAGCCGGCAGTTCGGGCACGTACGCCAAGATGTACGCCGCGCTGAAGTCCGGGAAGGGTGCCCCAGACCTTGCCCAGATCGAGTACCAGGAGCTGCCCGGGTTCATCCTCGAGGGAGGCCTGGTCGATCTCGGCCCGCTCGGGATGGACGACGTCGCAGACCAGTTCTCCGACTGGCAAGTGTCGCAGTCGACGTTCAACGACAAGATCTACGCCGTCCCCCAGGCCTCAGGGCCGATGGGGCTCTACTACCGCTCCGACGTGTTCGCCTCGCTCGGGATCGCGCCGCCGACCACCTGGGATGAGTACGCTGCTGCGGCGAAGACCATCCATGATGCGAACCCCGCTCAGTACATCAACACCTTCCCGCCGCAGAACTCCGCCTGGTTCGCATCGCTCGCTTGGCAGGCCGGTGCCAACTGGTTCGGGCTCGACGGCGACACCTGGACGGTCGACATCGACTCCCCGGAGACCCTCAAGGTCGCCGAGTATTGGGACGGTCTCCGCGAGCAGGGTCTCATCGCGACCATCCCTGACTTCGCGAACGAGTGGTACAGCGAGCTGCAGAACGGCAACATCGTCGCCTGGCCGTCCGCGCAGTGGGGTGGCGAGATCATCTCCGGGAACGCGCCGGACACGGCCGGGAAGTGGGCCGTCGCGCCACTCCCGCAGTGGAGCGCCGACGCACCGTTCGCCTCGGCGAACTGGGGTGGTTCGACGACCGCCGTCCTGCAGGGGACGGACAATGCGGCGGCCGCAGCGAAGTTCGCGATCTGGCTGAACAGCGATCCGGACAGCATCGACCTCCTTGTCGACGGTGGGTACGGATGGCCGGCGACCAAGGACGCCGTCACGAGCAGCAAAGCCTTGAACCAGCCAGACCCCTTCTTCGGCGGTCAGAACGTGAACGCCGATGTGTTCGAGGCGTCGGAGGCAGCGGTCGACGTCGACTGGGGCTGGATCCCCACGACCGCGGCCACATACACCCACCTGAACGACGGGTTCTCCGCGGCGATCGCCGGTAACGGCACGTTCGTCGACGCGGTCAAGGCAGCGCAGACGGCCACGATCAAGGACCTGCAGGACAAGGGCCTGAAGGCTCGCGCTGGGAAGTGACCCAGCGGGCGGGGTCGGATCTCCGGCCCCGCTCACACCCTGCATCAGTCTGCCTCTCCCTGACGAAAGCGGTCCCATGACCACACAACGCAGCCGGACCCGTCTTGCGGTCCTCGGGTTCCTCGGGCCCTTCCTGGTCCTGTTCATCGCGACAATCATCTTGCCCATCGGCTATGCCCTGTTCCAGAGCGTGACGACGACGGAACGCTCTGGAGCGTTCGGGGAGGGTGGCGCGAGCACCGTCTTCGTCGGCCTACAGAATTACATCGCCGCCCTCAACGACCCGGCGTTCGTCGGCAGCCTCGGTCGGGTGGTGTTGTTCGCCGTCGTCCAGGTGCCCGTCATGATCGTGCTCGCCACGGCCCTGGCCCTCATGCTCGACGCCGCCTCTGCACGCTTCGTACGATTCTTCCGCTCGTCCTACTTCCTGCCCTACGGTGTCCCGGGTGTGATCGCCTCGCTGCTCTGGGGGTTCTTGTACACACCCGGCCTCAGCCCGATCATCGACCTCGGTCGTGCGCTCGGCGTGCAACTCGACTTCCTCGGACCGACAACGGTCCTGTGGTCCATCGCGAACATCGTCATCTGGCAGTACGCGGGCTACAACATGCTCGTCATCGTCGCGCAGCTCAAGTCGATCGACCAGGATCTCTTCGAAGCAGCCGCGATCGACGGGGCGAGTGCCTGGCAAGTGGTGACACGGATCAAGCTGCCGCTCATCGCCCCCGCCATCGTCCTGACGACGGTGTTCACGATCATCGGCACCCTCCAGCTCTTCGCCGAACCGCTCGTGCTCAAGCCGTTGTCCGCAGCGATCACGTCGAGTTACACCCCGAACATGGCTGCCTACAACCAGGCGTTCACCAACAACAACTACAGCCTCGCTGCCGCCGAATCGGTGATCCTCGCGCTTCTCGCATGCGCGTTCTCGTTCGGCTTCCTGAAGTTCGTCAACCGGAAGAAGCCCGAATGAGCATCACCAAGGCCCCCTCGACAGCCGCGCCTCGCACCGGGAAGACCTCGACCGTCAAGGCGCCCGTCCGACCGGCCAGGATCCTGCTCCCCGTCGGCCTCGCGGTTGCCGCGATCTACTTCCTGTTCCCCGTCTACTGGCTCGTCATCGCCGCGACGAAATCCACCGGGAACCTGTTCGGTTCCTCCGGATTCCTGCTGAGCGATCCGCAGCTGTTCCAGAACATCCAGAACGTCCTCGGGTACAGCGGCGGCATCTTCCTCCGCTGGGGTGCGAACAGCGTCCTGTACTCAGGCGTCGGTGCCCTTGTGGCGACGATCCTGTCGATGTCGGCCGGCTACTGCCTGGCGAAGTTCGTGTTCGCCGGACGCGAGGTGTGGTTCAACATCATCCTCGCCGGAGTGATGATCCCCGGCACCGCCCTCGCCCTGCCGTTGTTCCTGCTGATGAGCCAGGTGGGCCTGGTGAACACCTACTGGTCGGTGCTGATTCCGTCGCTCGTGAGCCCGTTCGGGGTGTACCTCGGACGGATCTACGCCACCGCGGCTGTACCCGACAGCCTGCTGGAGGCGTCTCGCCTCGACGGCGCAGGTGAAGCGCGCATCTTCTTCACGCTCGTCCTGCGGCTCATGATGCCGGCCGCGGTCACGGTGTTCCTGTTCCAGTTCATCGGCATCTGGAACAACTACTTCCTCCCGCTCGTCATGCTCTCGAGCCCCGATCTGTATCCGATCACCCTCGGGCTGGTCAGCTGGCAGAGCGTGGCCGACCGCAACCCCGAGCTCTACCAGCTCGCGATCGGCGGCGCGTTCCTGTCCGTCATCCCGATCATGGTCGCGATCGTCAGCTTGCAGCGATTCTGGCGAGCCGGGCTGACGGAGGGCAGCGTCAAAGGCTGACCGCGCGACCGCCCCCTTCGGAATCCGTCGACCCCGACGTCTCCTCTGCTCCACCCTCAACAGAAAGCACCAGCATGCCGACCGATTTCGCACGCCTGCGCAGCAACCTTCCCGACCGGCTCACCATCTCCCTCTGGGACTTCACCTGGTACACGCAGACCATGCCGGGGGAGCCGTTCGACGACCTCGACCGGGCATTCGCCGAGGCCGTCGAGCGCGGGTACAACACCGTGCGCATCTGTGCAGCGCCGCTCCTGCTGTTCGGTGACCACTCGATCGACACGAGCCGCTTGCACTTCGTGAACATGGGTGGCGACACGGGGCAGCGGACCCGGTGGTACGACGTGCAGGGAGGAGCGGTCCTCGACGGCCGTGCCCATCTGATCGCGTTGTTCGCCGCGGCCGACCGGCACGACGTGTCCGTCATCGTCTCGTCGTGGGAGTACCAACAGAGTCCGGCCTTCCTCGCGGACCCGTCCTGGTACGAACACGTGATGTCGATCGAGCCGACTGAACGCCACGCCGCACTGGCCAGAGCCGAGTCCCGACTGGTCACTTGCATCCAGGATGCGGGATACGGGCACCGGATCGCCTACGTCGAAGTCCACAACGAGGTCGACCTGTCACGACTCGACGAGGTGCCCTCGGAAGGGAAGGACACCTTCTGGGCGCAGAAGCCCTACCTCACCGCCGCCCTGGACATCTTGCAGCACGACCACCCGGACGTGCTCTCCACCGTCTGCTACGGCGTCCCGCCCTACCTCGACCTCGATGCCTTCCCGGAGAACGCGCAGGTGGCGCACGTCCACTTCTACGTCTACGGCGTCCTCGCTGCGCTCGAATCCTGGGCTCGAGTCCGCGTGGACCCTCCGGTCTTCCCCACGGCGGAACTCAGCTCGCTGCTCCGCGAGGACGCACCGGACTTCGACACCTGGACGACGTCGATCGAACCCTGGAGGCTGCAGGCGACCGGGATCAGCACCAGCATGTTCTACGCCTACGACTGGGTCGACACGGTCAAATGGGACGCCTGGTTGTACCGCGAGTTCGGCGCTCACGCAGTCGCGATGGAGCAGGCGATCGACGCCCGGCTGATGGCCGTGGCGACCTGGGCACGGCACCGGGGGATTCCAGCGGCCGTCGGAGAGGGCTGGATCGGCTACACCCCGCTCGACGCGGAGTTCGAAGACGGCCCCGTCGGTCAGGAACTCGCATCATACGCGGTCCGGCGCTGTGCCGACCTCGGCTACTGGGGCACGGTCGTCGGCTCCAACTCCGCACCGCACCACCCGGGTTGGAACAACGTCGGATTCCAGCGTCGCACGAACGCCGCGTTCAGTTCGCGTCGTGGCGTCGATACGCTGTCGGCGACATCCCGTGGAGCTTCTTGAACTGGCGCGAGAAGTAGAACGAGTCGTCGTAGCCCACCGCGTTCGCGACCTCCTCGACCGACTGCTGGGTCGTGTCGAGGAGTTCGCGGGCGCTCGCCATGCGCAGCTGCGTCTGGTAGGTCATCGCTGGGACGCCGGTGTACTTCTTGAACATCGCGGCGAAGTGGGAGGCGCTCATCCCCGCCATGTCCGCGAGGTCGGACACGTTGACCCGTCGGTTGATGTGGCTGCGCAGATAGTCTGCTGCTCGTTCGACCATGTCCTGGGCGTTGCCGGCGCTCGGAGCGCGCGAGAACGCGAGTGAGGTGAGCAGGTGCCAGGCGGTGCCGGAGGCACCGACGAGGCTCGCCTCGGTGGTGTCACGCTCCATCCACCGCACGATCTCCTCCATCAGCGCCGCGCTGCCGTAGATGTCGGGGATCTCGCGCACCACAGAGTCGATCGTCGCACCGGTGACGCGGAGGAAGTCCTCCACACTCGCGCCATCGACGTGCACCCACCAGACGGTCCACGGGTCGTCTGCGTCCGCACCGTAGGCGTGCGGGAGGCCAGGGGGGAGCAGGAGCGCCTGTCCGGCGCGAACCGGGAAGCGACCAGCCGATGTCTCGCACCAGCCCTGTCCTCGCAGACACAGGATGACGACGAGCTGACGGATCGGGCGCGTTCGGATCCAGCCGTGGTGCTCGGCGTGGGGGAAGTAGCCGCAGTCGGTCACGATGAGGTTGCGGGTGACGGGTCGCTGGAGCGCCAGTTCGACCTGTGGCCGGGGGAGCACGAGCATGCGTTGGCCGGGGAAGCCTTCTCCGACGAGTTCCACTGCGTTCGCTCCTCCACCCTCGGCGTCGGCGACGCGTCCGTCCCGATGATACGACGATGTCCACGGGGCACCAGACGACGACAACCTTGGGCCATGTCTCATCGTGTGACCGGTGCTCATGCGCGTCGCACCCCCCAGCGCAGCTCCCAGGTCTCACCGGGGGCGAGCCAACGCAGGCCCTCGCCCGTGCGGAGGGCATTGGGTGGCGCCGTCATCGGTTCCACCGCGAGGGCCGCTGCCGCAGATCCATCTGCCTCCGCTCGATAGATCTGCACCCATCCGAACGCCTCGTCCGCCCACAGCTCGGTGATGGCTCCGTCGTACCCCGCCAGGCGGTGTCGGTGATGGCCGTCTGCACTGCGCACGGAGACGAAGCAGGCGTGGGCTGCGGTCTGACCGACGGGGCGCCCCGCGCGCAGATCCAGCGTGGTGCCGGCGACGGCGGAAGCACCGCGCGGGATGTGTGCCGCGTCGAGCTCCAGTACGGCCGATGTCTGCACGACCAATGTCGACTCGAGGATCGGTGTCGTGCCTGCTCGGAGGTACGGGTGAGCACCCAGGGCGAAAGGAGCCCGGCCCGCTGAGCGGTTGTGTACGACGTGGGTGACCAGCAGACCGTCCGCTTCGAGCTGGTATCGCGTATCGAGGTCGACCCGGAAGGGATAGCCGGGCACCGGCGTAATGGCGGAGCGAAGCATGACCGAATGCTCGTCCGACGAGAGCAACTCGGCATCCTGGCGAAGGAGCAGTCCGTGCAGGGCGTGCCCGGTGTCGACCTCGGTGTGCTCGAGGACCTGCACCGCGCCGTCGAGCGACCACTGCCCCGCTTCGACTCGGTTCGGCCAGGGGGCGAGGATCGCACCGGCTGCGGTGAGGGGTGCGCCGTCGGTGTCGTCGGACACGACGAGGTCGCGACCGTCCACACGCAGCCCCAGCAGCGCTGCCGCCCTGGTCGAGACGACTGCCTCGACCAGGGCGCTGGTGCGGGCATCGCGGGAGCGAAGGGAGACCCGCTGACCGCTCATACGCGGTCGTAGAAGAGGAGCTGTTCGGGCAGGCTCGTGGCGAAGTAGTCCGTGGTGCCGTCCTCACGCACCGGTGCCGGCGGCGTGGCGACCGGGCGTCCTTCGCCCAGGTTGGCGGGCACGACGTCTGTCGGCAGACCGGCTGCGGTCCGTGCCCGCTCCCAGGTGCCGAGGACGAGGCCTTCGCCGCCTTCCCACGGTTGGAACGATCGCGAGTCGAGCACTTCGACGGCGTCGTCCGCCCGACCGGCGTCGACGAGCAAGCCGAGATAGACGATCGTCAGGTCGTCCCGTTCGAGGACGGTCTGCAGTGCGCCCTCGAGGCGTGCCAGGCGCTCGTCGGACGGGTGGCCGAGGCGTTGTGCCAGCTGGTCGAGCTCGTAGAGGAGACGTGCATTCGTGGGTGCCAGCGCCGAGGCCCTGCTGTACAACTCCCATGCGCGTGAGTGGTCGCCGAGGACGTTGTAGGCGGCCAGCCCCGCGTTGCGCAGCAGCACGATGTCGTCGAGGCCGAGCGCGATCGCGCGGTCCCAGAGCTCGACCGCCTCGTCACGGCGCCCGTTGTCATAGAGGAGCATGCCGAGCAGGTGCGCGGCGACGGCGTCATCGGCTTCCGCCGCGATCGCCGCCACGAGCGCGTCATGTGCGTCGAGCCCCTGTGGGAATGCCCAGCGTCGGTCCGCCTGGCGGGCCGAGCGACGCGCTTCTGCCGCATCGTCCCCGCGCCCGATGCTGTCGAGCAGCTCTGCCCGGAGGTAGTGCGCGATCGGTCCGGCGGACGCACCCCCGGTCGAGGAGGCGTCGGCTGCAGCGCTGAACACCGTGGCAGCGTCGTCGTCTTCGGCCAGGTTTCGGAGGGCGATCGCGAGGTCGGTCAGCAGGCCGGGATCGGACGGCAGTCGGCCGTCTGCGAGGAACCGGATGAGCACGTCGAGCGGATCGATGACCAGTGCGAGGTCGACGTCGTGAGCCGCCTCATCGTGCCGTCCCAGGCGGCGCAGGAGCACGATACGGAGCGCGCGGCGCCGTGAGTCCTCTCCTGTGACCGCTGCGAGGGCGTCGAGGTCGGCGAGCGCCTCTGCGGTCTCACCGTGCCTCGCTGCGATCCTGGCCATCTCGTACCCGGCTGCGGCTGCCCATGAGCCGTCCCAGGAGGCCTTCGCGAACGACTGAACGGCCTCCGTCGTCGCCCCCAGCCGGTCGAGGATCAGGCCAGCGGTGTAGAACGCCTCCGTGTCGGCTGGATTGCTGTTCCGGGCGGTCAACCGCTGGAGTGCCGTGCGGGCGTAGCCGAGCGCGCGCTGGTAGTCGCCGGTGCGGTACGCGCGATCTGCGAACGCCAGGTTCACCCGCCAGTCGCCCGGATCGCGGCGGAGCGCCTCGTCCCAGTACGGCAGGGGTGAACGGGTCGGGTGCCGGTACTGGTCGAGGTGCGCACCGGTCAGGTAGAGCTCGTCGACCGAGGCGGTGTCCGCGGGACTCGGGGGCTCGACGGCGACCGCTGGTTCGTCGGACGCCGGCTGCGGCGGAGTCCACGAGATCAGGCGTCGCCCGTCGCGCTCGATGATCTCGACGACCAGTGTGTCCGAGTCGAGCGTGCTGGGCCGTTCAGCGCGAATCGTGTGGGCGGTTCCCGGGCTGAGGGTCATGGTCTCCTCCACGAGCACGACTCCGTCCGTCGTCCGGAGGCGGACGGTCGCGTCCTCGACGGGGCGCGTGACGGCGAGGTCGACGGAGACGTGTCCGGCTGCCACCTCGACGTGCAGCGCGGCGTCACGGTTCGCCTGATGGGCGATGCCGATCGCAGGGATCGGGTACCAGTACTGCGAGAAGGTCTTCACTTCACCGGGGCGGAGCCAGGAGAAGTCCGGCTGGTTGTCGGTGAAGACGCCGGCCATCAGCTCGACGTACGGCCCGTCCTCGTCGGTCAACAGCGCATCCCAGGCGTGACCGAACGGGGCGTCGCCCCACGTCCATTGCTTCTTCCCGGGGGAGATCCGCCGGTCGGCCCAGTGGACGAACCCGGCTCGTCGTGCGTGGTCATAGCCACCGAAGAAGCCCTCCTGCGAATCGACGATCATGTAGGACGTCGGCACGGGGATGTTGCGGTACCAGTCGATCCGGTCGGCACCCGGAGTGGAGGCGGCCCGAGCCGGGTAGTCGACACCGTAGTACTCGCGGTCCGCCTCGGGGAACGCCGAGATGGCGCGTCGCGCATGGTCGGCGACGTGGTGCACGTCCTGAGGGAAGAACGACTGGTAGTCGTCGCCCACACGAGCCGCGACGTTCGCCCACCAGAGGAAGCTCTGTCGCTCACTGGTGCGGTTGTGCAGACGGACCACCAGCTCGATCGTCGAACGGTCCGGGTGCAGACGAACGCCGTGCATCCCCTTCATCCGGGCGAACGGGTCGTGATCGCTGCACCACACCGTGACGCTGCCGTCCTCACCCTCCTCGATCGTCGTCTCGACGGGCAGGAACGTGGCCGGCCGGTGGTGCTGCGGCCAGTTGAACTCGACGCCGCCGCTGATCCAGGGGCCGGTCAAGCCGACGAGCGCCGGCTTGATCACGGAGTTGCGATAGAAGAAGTCGTATCCGGTGGTTTTGTCGAAGCCGATGTGGATCCGCCCTCCGAGCTCGGGCAGCACCATCACCCGGAGGTAGCGGTTCTCGAGATGCACGGCCTGCCACTCGGTGTCGGTCGGAGCGGCATCGATCCGTTCGACGAATGGGAGCGGATAGACTCGTCCGCTCGAGCCCTGGTAGACCCGCCGGTCGAGGTACATCGGGAACTCGCTCGCCGGTTGCGGCCGATACGTGGGCATCGTCACCGGCGCACTCCACGCGACGGCGCCGCCGTCGTCGAGTCGTGCTCGGAGAGGACCGGGAGCGTCGGGGAGGATCAGATCTGGCGCGTCAGTGCGAGTGGTCATGCAGCAAGCGTAGAAACCCGTCCTGGCCGAGCGGAATGGCGCATGAGACGAGGCGCCTGGACATTCCTCTGATCCCGTGCCGTCACAGAGCGCCTCGTGGAGCGACTCTTCGCGTCGCTGTGATGCGATTCTCCACTCGAGCCGCGCCCGGCGCTCCGGCAGTGCTCAATCGAGCGATCCTGCCAGGGCAGCCCGCAGCTGCGTCGACGTGAGCTCCAGGTCGGGTGAGAACGCCTCACTCGCGAGGTAGCGACGAAGGCTCCGGTCCAGTTGCGCGGCCACGGGCCGACGACCGAGGTCGGACAGCAGGTCGATCGTCGACAGGAGGAGACGTCCGGTCCCGACTCGCGCTTCGACGACGAGCGCCAGACGTCGGGCGTCGAACCAGCTGTCGATCACCTGCACGATCGGTCGTGCGGAGGAGCCCAGTGCGGTCAGGTCGAGCGTCTTCGCCCCGTGCAGGAGCTCCCACCACTGCCAGTCCGTGTGGGTTCCCGTGGGGAACTCCGAGAACGCCGGATGCTCCGGGTCGCACAGGATGCCGAGGGTGTGCGGTGCCTGACCGTTCGTCCAGGAGGTGTTCCAGAACACCGGTGAGAACCCGAACTCCACCGGTGAGTGGATGCTCTCGGCCCGTGGCGACAGGATCACCGTGCCACCCTGACCGAGAGCGTGGAGCGCTGTGTCCAGGTCGTCGGTCACGAGCAGCCCGGCGGACGGTGCCTCCGGCAGCGCTGCCGTCCCGCTGGGCTCGACCGGGTACACCCAGAGGTCCCAGTCGTTCTCGAACCGTTCGGACTCGCCCTGTACGGCGATGACCAGACGCACGTGCTGTGCCCGGTCGATGTGCCCGAGCGGTGCCGTGATCGTGCCGTACGCCGCCTCGTTGCCGATGACGACGGTCGACACAGGCAAGGTGCCGGAGTCGAGGATGTCGCCCCCATCTGCCTCGAGGCGCCAGACCACCTCAGCGGTCATCGCCGCGGGACCGAAGTGCGCGATCCGGACCTCGGCGACGAGGTCGTCCGCCGACGTCCAGACACGACGAGAGAGGAGCGCGAGCGGAACCGTGGACGCACAGAACCGAGCGTACTCGGCGGCGTCGACATAGGGTTTCGGCTCCCAGAACGCGTCGAGCACGCCGATGGGCGCGGTGCCCTGCCCAGGGAAGTCAGCCAGCCCGAGCAACTGGATGCCAGCGAACCCGGGTGTCCGTAGCGCCGCTTCCATCTCCTCCTTGTAGCAGAGCAGTTGCAGGCGTCCACTGGCGTGGAGGAAGTCGTCCGCCTGGTCGAGCAGACCCGCATCGGCCAGGAAGTCGCGGGCGATTCCGAAGTTCTTCGGCTGCATGATCCCCGTGTACTTCGACATCTCGTCGAGGTTCGGGTAAACGCACCACTGTCCGGCTTCGTGGGTGACGATCGGTCGCGGTGTGCGCTCGACCCAGTCGGAGTAGTCGGCAACGGTCGCCGGAGCCGTCGCGTTGATGCGTGAGGCGAGTCCTTCGCCCCAGGCCTGCACACGTGGTTCCGGGATGCAGTCGAAGTCGCTCTCGGGAATCGACGGCCAGCCCCCTGCGGTGGTGTAGAGCCGTCGCGGGTCCCGCCGTCGCCACTGTGTCACCCAGTTCGTGAGGAACTGCACGTCGCGACCGGCCGGTTCATTGCCGTGGGCCATGAGGAGGAAGGACGGGTGGTTCCCGTACTCGTCGATGATGCGCTGGGTCTCCTCGAGGATGTAGGCGTCGACGTCGCGGCCCTCGCCGATCGCGGCGCCCTGGTTCGCCCAGACAGGTGACTCGATCTGCAGGTACATGCCGGCGGCGTCAGCGGCTTCGAACGCGGCGCGTGGCGGGCACCAGGAGTGGAAGCGCAGGTGGTTGAGGCCGTAGGCCTGGCAGGTCTCGATGAGCCTCGACCAGCTCGGTCGGTCGGTCGGCGGATATCCGGTGAGGGGGAACACGCAGCATTCGAGGGCGCCGCGCAGGAAGACGGGTCGACCGTTCACCTCGATGCGGGTGCCGACTGCCGAGACCGTCCGCAAGCCGAACGTCGTCGATCGTCGGTCGACGGAGCGACCGTGTTCCGTGGTCGCCTCGAGAGTCGCCGTCACGTCGTACAGCGCAGGATCGAACTCGTCCCACAAGCGCGCGGCGCCGCCGAGCGGCACGATCACGTCGAGGTGCGTTCCTGACGTACCGCGGCCACGGCGGAAGCGTTCGGCGGGGACATCGATGTCGACGACGACCGACTGCGGGCCGACGCCCATCGTTTCGTCGAGCGGTTGCGCGCGGACGGTGAGCGTTCCCGTGATGCCATCGAGCGTGTCCGCGATGAGTGACATCCGAACCGTCGCAGTACACGCTTCGGCGTCGGGGTGGACCGAGAGGGTCGAGATGCGCGCAGCGGCGACCGGTGTCAGGGTCATCGCGCCGATGATGCCGTTCCACCCGCCCTGCGTGTGGTCGGAGACGCTGTGCGCGTTCGTCCCGACGTCGACGATCATCGAGTTGTCCACTCGGATGGTGAGGCGATGGGTGCCCGGACGGACGTCTCGCAGGGTGAACCGATGCGGTGCCGACAGACTGCGGTCCGAGCCGACGCGGTCGTCGTCGAGCCAGACGGTCGACTCCCAGTGGACCCGTTCGAGCTCGAGCCGCAGATCGAGCGCCATGTCGCGCTCCGGGACCTCGACGGTGCGCTGGTACCACACCGCGCCGACGTACACTCGCTCGGGCTGGAGGAAGAACGGCACGCTGAAGTTCTCGGTCGTCCGGTAGCGCGCGTAGCGCTCGTCTGAGAAGAACGGGTGGTCCACGGCCGCGCCGACCCACTCGGTGGCGATGTCGGGTCGATCACCGAGTCCCTGCGACTGCACCGATCCCGGAAGCTGGACGGAGGTCTGTCCAGGTGCGCCCGAGAGGTCCCGTGTGTACCAGCCCTCCCGTTCGCCCTGGCCGAGTGGGTCCAGGATGGCGGTCCACCGACCACTGAGGTCGACGGGCAGAGGCACGGATTCGTTGTGCAAAGGCATCACAGCAGTGTCGCGGCTCCATCGGCGGCCGTGGAATACCGATTCCGACGAGGATCCTGGACGAACGCACGATGACAGCTCCTCGCTCCCGGCGTCCGAGCGGCCTCGGCTTCAGACTCGTTACCTGGGACAGCGTCGTCAGCGTCGTTAGCGTCGTTTCGGTGGTCTCGGTGAGTCATCTGATCGCGTTGCAGGCGGGTGCCTTGTCGACGACCCGCCTGCTCGTGCGTGTGGACTGCGGAGACTGCTCAGAGACGGTGAGTCATGGGCTGGTTGTGTCCATTCCGACACGGCTTCGAAGCCCGAGCAGAACGTCGATGATGACGAAGGCGGCGAGGCTCAGCCCGACGAGTGGCAGGAGCGTACCGATTCCGGCCGCGACCACGAGGACCGCGGCGATGCCCCACCACGGCGCACGGCGCAGCGCCCCGCGCGCCGGGGTGCGGCCGACGATGCGCCCGGGTTCGCGGGTGGGCCGGCGTTGCCACCACATGACGTAGCCCCAGACGACCATGGCGATGATCCCGGACGCGAGGACGAAGAGCAGCAGTTGGTTCGGGAGGCCGAACATGGAGCCCATGTGGGTGTCGATGCCCCAGCGGGTGAGTTTCGCGGCGAGGGTGAAGTCCGTGAAGTCGACCCGGTCGGTGACCTGCATGGTCTGGCCGTCGATCGCGACGGCGTCGACTTCGGTCGGGAAGGTGCGCTGGATCTCCTGCACCACCCAGGCGGTGCCGGCGGCGGCCGGTGGCTTGATCTCGACGAGGCCGGTGTTGACGTTGACCTCGCGCGCGATGGAGAGGACGGCGTCGAAGGTCGCCGGGTTCGCCGTCCCCGCTGCGGCATCCGTGGCGGGAGCGGCTGTACCGCCGTGGCCGGCGTGTTCGTCTGCCGGTGCCGCTTCGCCGCTGAGGTCGGTGGTGACCGATGGGGTGGACCAGTCGAAGGCGGCGCGGACGGTGCCGACGTTGCCGCCGCCGTACTGCGACCAGGTGATCCCGGTCGCGGAGAGGAACAGGGCGCCGACGAGGAGCCAGATGCCGGTGGAGGCGTGCCAGGAGAGGATGCGTCGGTACCCCTTGGCCTGGTTGTTCGGGCGGACGAAGTCCTTCTTGGCGCGCGCCTTGCGGATGCGGGCGATCCAGAGCCCGAGGCCAGCGAGGGCGATGATGCCGAGCCAGGAGGCGGCGAGTTCGCTGTAGAGGCGACCGACCTCGCCGAGGTGCAGGGTGCGATGGAGGTCGGAGATCCAGGTTCGCACAGGGAGCGCACCGCTGGTGCCGTAGGCGGTGAGCTCACCACGGATCTCGGCGGTGGCCGGGTCGACGAACACGGCACGGGTCTCGCTCGCACCCAGCCCGTCACCGGTGTACATCACCCGTGTCGTGTCGCCGGGGTTCGGCGCTGGGCGCACGGCGACGATGGTGTCCTGGTCCTTGGTATACGCGTTCGCGGCTTCGATCTGGTCCGCGAGCGGCAGGTACTCGTCAGCTTCGGGGGAGTGAAGCTGTTCGGCGTAGACGAGCTGCTCGATCTGCGGGGCGAGGGCGTAGAGTGCACCGCTGGTCGCCGCAACGAGGATGAACGGGCCGACGAAGATCGCGGCGATGAAATGGAGGCGCAGGAGCATCTGGGGGAACCAACCTCGGCTGCGATTCGGTTTCGGGGGTGGGCCGTCGGCGTGGGGTTCGTCCACGGGTGGCCGGGTCATGGTGGTCATGCGGTGTCCTGTTCTGCGGATGCTGGTGTGGGGGAGAAGACAGTGGGGATCAGGTGAGGAGGGTGTCGCCGATGTAGCCGCCGTCGGCGCACCCGGGTGGGATCGCGAAGACGGCGGAACCGATCGGGGTGGTCCACTCGTTGAGGAGGTCGAGTTCGTCGAGGCGACGTTGGATCGGCACGAACTGTGTGGTCACGTCGGCCTGGTACGAGACGAACAGCAGACCGCTGTTGGAGATCTCGGAGCCGGTGGGCGCGTGGTCGTAGTTGTAGCCGCGACGGTAGATGCGCTCGGCGGTGTTCTCGGAGCGGGCCCTGCGGATGTGGGAGAACTCAGGGATCACGGGGAAGCCGATGCTCGTCTTGGCGTCGAAGTCGGGTTCGTCGTGTTCGTTCGTTCCGGTGAGCGGTGCGCCGTTGGCGAGCGTGCGCCCGACGGACTGCTCGCGGCCGCCGCGGTCGAGACGGTCCCACTTGTCGAGGTTCATGCGGGTGCGGCGCAGCACGAAGCTCGTGCCTCCGGCGAGCCAGCCCTCGGTGTTCCAGACGAGTCCGGCGAAGTCGTCGCCGTCGGGCGAGGGATTGGTGGTGCCGTCGACCTGGCCGAAGAGGTTCCGCATGGTGGTGCCGGGCTTCTCCGAGCCGTGTGCCCGGCGGAACCCGGTCTGCGTCCAGCGGAGCGTCGCGAAGCTGCGGGTGTCCTTCAGTAACATCCGGGTCGCGTGGGCGACGGTGAAGGCGTCGTCAGCGGCGATCTGCAGCAGCAGGTCGCCGTCGTTCCAGGCGGGATCGAGCTGGTCGATCGTGAACGCCGGCAACGGGCCGAGCCAGGCGGGCTTCGCTGACGCGTCGGCGGCGCGGGTGACGAACTCCGGTCCGAAGCCGAACGTGACCGTGAGACGCGCCGGGACGGTGCCGAGTTCGGGCTCGGAGTCGGCCAGCGCCGGGAGGCCCTGGGTGAGTCGGGCGGCGTCGTCGGTGAGGATCTGCATCATGCGCCGCAGGGCGTCACGGCCGGTCTCCGGGAGCAGGTCCAGGGCGATGAAGGTGGCGTGGGCCTGAGGGGTGGTCGCGATGCCGGCCTGGTGGGGACCATAGAACGCGACGGTCTCCTCGCCGTTCAGCGCGGCTTCGGTCTCGGTGGACGCGGGTGTGTCGCCTCCACGGTTGAGGAGGGCATCGGCGCCGATGGCCGCTGCGGCGCCGAGTCCGGCGACGGCTCCTCCGAAGAGGAGCCCTCGCCGGCTGACGCCAGACCTGCCCGGTTCGGGTGTCTGGAGTTCGGTCACTTGCTGTCGCCGCCCATGTCCATGTCGCCGCCCTCGTAGTTCTCGTTCGCCCCGGAGTAGTCCTTGGCCGGGACGGTGAACTCGGTGGTGGAGTCGTCGGAGAAGGTGAGGGTGAAGGTGACCTCGTCGCCCGCCTTGATCGGGTTCACGAGGTCCATGAGCATGATGTGGTTGCCGCCGGGCGCGAGCGTGAGGCTCGTGCCGGCGGGGATGGTGAAGCCCCCGGACTTCTCGCGCATGACCATCTCGCCGGACTCGTTCTCGACCGTCTCGTGCAGCTCGATCATGTTCGACGCGGTCGTGGTGGCCGAGACGACCGTGACGTCTTGGTCGCTGTTGTTCACGAGTTCGCCGAATGCTGCGGACATGCCCTCGTCAGCGGCTTTGACCCATCCGTTCTCGATGGTGACGGATTCACCCGCCGGCTTGGTCTCCGCGGCGGTCCCGGCGGCGGTGCTGCAGCCGGTGAGCGCGATGACGACCGCTGCGGTGAGGGCGAGGAGCTTGCTGGTGGTTCGTGCGTGCATGGTGGTGCCTTTCCTGGTGTGGTGCTGCCGGATGGGAGGGTGGAGGTGTGGTGGGGTCGTGGTCAACGGGGCCTCGTCCCGGAAGCGGCCGACGGGCGGCGTCTGCGCCAGGCGCCGACGATCCAGAACACGACGACGGCGATCACTGCTCCGCCGACACCGATCAGGACCGGGCGAAACGCCGAGACCTCCGCTGTGGGGCCCTTCGCGTCGCCGGAGACTGCCTCGCTCGGAACGGGCGTCGACGTCGCGCGGGCGCGTTCGGCTGGTGCTGCACCGCCGACGGTGAAGGGGATGACTCCGCTGATGGGATGGCCGTCTGCGGAGACGACACGCCAGCGGACTTCGTAGGCCCCGGTCGGGAGAGCGTCGTCGACGCGCGCGGTGACGTCGGAGCCGTTGAGGATCGGTTCACCGGTGATCCAGTTCCGTTCGTCCTGGTCGACGAGCAGCACGATCGCGCCGATCGTCAGGACACTCTCCGAGTACTGCAACGTCACCTCCGGCGGCGACGCGTCGAGCGCCGCACCGTCATCAGGAGTGCTCGCGAGGAGCTGGTCGTGCGCGGAAGCCGGACTCGCACCGAAGGTGAGCGCACCTGCGATGGCCAGCACGCACGCAGCCAGGAGCAGCGTGATGCGTCGGAGTGGGGTCGGTGGGTGTGTGGTCACGGGTGGTCCTTTCGCGGGGCCTGGTCGTTGATGCGCGCGAGGCGGGCGTTGTAGTCGGTGAGTTCCGCATCCCCGTCGCGGTCTGCACGGCGGTCGTAGCGTTTCGCGGCACGCTCGTCACTGCGCACCCACTGGGAGACGACGATGAGGGCGACGAGGACGGCGGGGATCTCGCCGACGCTCCACGCGATGCCACCGCCAACCGCCTGATCGGCGAGGAGGGCCGCGGTGTCGGTGTACCCCAGCGCCGTCCACCACCCTTCGGCGAGCACGGAGGCGCTGGACATGATCGCGAGTCCGAAGAACGCATGGAAGGCGAGCGTCGCAAGCAGCAGGATGATGCGGAACGGGTATCCGGGACGGTTCGGACCCGGGTCGATGCCGATGAGCACCCAGAAGAACAGGTACCCGGTGGCGAGGAAGTGCACCGTCATCAGAATGTGGCCCTGGTGGGCGATCATCGCCCATTCGAACCAACCGGTGTAGTAGAACACCACCAGACTCCCGGCGAAGAGCACTCCTGCGACGGCCGGTTTGGACAGCAGCCGCAGGTAGCGGGAGTGCACGACGGCGAGGATCCACTCCCGGAGGCCACGGCCGCCGTCGGTGCGACTCGGCAGGGTTCGCAGGGCGAGGAGGATCGGGCCGCCCAGCACGAGCAGCGTCGGCACGATCATCATGAGTGCCATGTGCTGCAGCATGTGCGTGCTGAAGTGGATCTGCCCGTAGACGGCGAGGCCACCGCTGGTCGCGTACACCAGCGCGGCGCACCCGGCCAGCCAGGCGATCAGGCGGACGACGGGCCAGGCGTCGCCGCGGGCACGGAGCGTGCGGAACGCCCACAGATACCAGGCCGCGCCGACGACCGCGAGGCCGGCCCACATCCAGTCGACGTGCCATTCGGTGAACATTCGCAGTGGGGTCACCTCTGGCGGGTAGGCGAAGCCGAGGAGCCGTCGGCGGACGTCGTCCGCGACCGGCTCCTGCGACACCGGCGGTTGGCTGCGCGACAGCGCGACGGAGACGCCCATCGTCACGGCCATGATGACGACCTCGACGACAGCGAGTCGGACGAACGTCGACCGCTTCCCGGGGTCGGCGTGCAGCCGCGGGATGAGCCGGAGTCGATGCCACGCGCCGGCCAGGCCGAGCAGCACGAGTGCGACGGTCTTCGCGACGAGGAGCAGCCCGTACGGAGTGAGGAGGTCTGCGGGGCCCGCGAGTCGCAGGGAGGCGTTCACGACGCCGGAGAACGCGACCGCGCCGAACGCCCATCCCGCGAGCACGGAGTACCGTGCGACGACGGCGCCGACCTGGTCGCCGACCTTCCGCCGGAGCAGGATCACCGCGACGAGACCACCCACCCAGACGGTGACACCGATGAGGTGGATCGCGAGCGAGTTGACCGCGTTGCCGTGCTCGTCAGAGCCTGCAGCATGACCCGACAACGACAGCGGAAGCAACGCGAAGACAGCGATCACGTTCGCCGCCGCGATCCAGGCCAGACGTCGCGCCACCACGACGATGCAGAACACCACGAGTATGCAGGCGAGGGAGAACACCAGCGTCTGCCCGAGCTCCAGCTCTGTCGCGTAGAACAGGAAGGTGTTCGCGAAGGTCGGCGAGGACACCGGCACACCGATCGAGTTCGCAGCAGTGAACACGAGGACCGCGATTCCCGCCGCGAGCCAGACAGAGGCCGCCCAGGCTGCCCATCGGATCGCCTTCGACTGCGAGAAGGAGACGACGCCGGGGAGGATCCGCTGCCCCGGGAGCAGGAAGGTCGCAGCGACCAGGAGACCGATCGTCACCGATGCCGCCGCATCGTGGACGACCCTCGCGATCGGGAGTCCGCGGGTGACGATGACCCCCGGGTCCGAAAGCAGCGTGCCGGCCGTGAACGCACCGGTGAACTGCAACGCGAACAGCGCGACGACAACCGCCACCGGCAACGAGGCCAGCATGACGACCTCCGGCCCGCGCAACGGCACGAGCACTGGCGACGGATCGCGCTGGCTGTTCAGATTAGCGTCGGGCGCATTCGTCGGAATGATTGATTCGGCCACGGGAGGTGGCTCCTTCCCCGCAGGCGTCGAGCAGACTCGAGCGCTACGGCACACAGCTCACTCGGCGCCCCGAGCCCTCATGGGCGCCGGGGCAGGACCGAGCGGCAGAAATGGTGGCACTCCACCGGTGCGCGGCGCATCGGGATGACGACGTTTCGAGGACGGTCGTCGAGGAAGCGGCCTACGCGCACGCGGCAGTGACCGTCAACCGAGCGTGCAGCTCAGCGAGGTCGCGCCGTGATCTCAGAGGGAGGTGAGCGCCGGAGGTCCGCGCAAGGCGGTCGTCGCCGGATACACGCCGAGCGTGCGCAGGGTCGGAACATCGCTCTGCAGCCTCACCCGAGCGGGACGCACCGGAGCGGCCAGAGCTGCGAGGACCGTGGGCACCAGTCGCGCGAGGACGAACTCCTTGACGGCTGCCACCGTCGACAGCAGCGTCTCGGCACGATGGAGCGCGGCGATGGTCACGAGCCCGGCGATCACGTGGGCGAACCACATGCCGGCACCGGCGTGTCCGTCGTGCATCATCGGCATCGACGACGCATCGAGCGTCACGTGCGCTCCGTGCGCGGCATGGCCGCTCGGCATCGCTGTCGATGCGGAGCCCTGGGCGGCGCCGAGGACGAAGAGCGTGTGGAACAGAACCTGACTCACCGCGACGGAGAGTGACAGTCGGACGATCGACAGACGCCTGCCAGCGAGCAGCACGCAGACGAGCGTCGAGAACATGAGCGGCACGACGAGACCGAGCACGCCGGGCATCGAACCCCCACCGGCCACATGCGACAGCAGTGCGACGAACGTCGAGAACGCCGCAGCGACCACACCACGAAGTGTGCGGGTCGAGCGGGCGGACGACATGTTCCCATTGTGGCAGACCGGCTTCACCGGAGTCGCTTCGGGCGGCAGATGTGCCAACGCGGGGTCCGTTGGATCGTCTCGTCGACGATGGTCCCACACGCTGATCAACCACACGGAGATCGCCGCCAAGGTCATCGTGCGCCCGTAGCCACCGTGAGCGTTCGGTCGGGCACGCACGAAGGTGTGTGGGGGCTACCCGAGTGACGCTGGATGCTCGTCTCGGTGTCGAGGCTGCGACCCAGTCGGCTGCGCGTCCTCAGCCTGCGCAGCGCGGACAGCGTCGAGTCGGCGAAGGATCTCTTGGAGTTCCGAACCCGATGAACCCACCGACGAAGCCCCAACTCCCCATCACATTGCACAACCTGTCCGCGGCCCGTTCCCCACGAGTGAGCGAAGCGAGGTGTCGACGGTGCCAGTTCCGTGGCACAGCGCGGCTCATCGCTGAACTGTGCGGTCGGCGGCTGCCTTGGCGTGCTGTGGCGCGGTCGTCGTGTTCATCCTCGGAGCGTCGCACCGAGTGCTGGCCGATTTCGGGACGAACGTCACGTGGACGATTCGATTCACGGTGCTCGCTCGGAGGACGCCTGTCGTGACGCCGTCGACTCAGGCGTCGGTTCCGGGCGGCACGACGACGGTCGGTGCGTCGATCGACAGCAGCAGCGCATGGCTCGTCGAACCGAGCAGGAACCGACGCACGGGACCGAAGCCCCGGGTCCCGACGACGAGCAGACTCGCCGAAGCTCCGAACTCGTGCAACACCACTGCGGCCGATGCCTCCGTGAAGTGCTCTTGCACCGAGAGTGGCGGATAGCGGCGCAGAAGTTCCGCGGCGCAGCCACTCAGGTACTCCTGATGCGTGGCACGGAACCAATCGACGAACTCCGTGTTCAGTCCGTTCAGACCCGCCGTCGGCGGGCGCTGCCAGCTGTGCACGAGGTGGAGTGGCTCCACGCGGGCGATCGCTTCCAACGCAGCGAAGTCCAGTGCCGCTTCGTCGCGCTCCGAGCGGCCCACGCCGACGACCACGCCGTGTCGCTCTCCGGTACCGGGATCGGGGACGACCGCCACCGGCCCGGGACAGGTCCCGGCGAGTCTGGAGCCGAGCGACCACCCGGAGGTCCTCGTCGGCGTACCGCGTTCGTCTGTGCCCACCACGATGAGACAGCTCTCGTCGGACAGGCCGCGGAGTTCATCCGCCGGGCTGCCGATGACGACCTCCGCGCTGACCGAGACGTGAGGAGCTACGTCGCCGAGGCGTGCCACTTCGGTCTCGGTCGCTGCGACGGCATCCGCGACCTCGACATCGCCGGGCTCTTCCGGTTCCCCGGGGAACACGTGCACGAGACGGACCACATCGCCGGTGGAGGCTGCGCGGGCGATCGCCCAGTCAGCCGCCCGCCGAGATGCCTCGGTTCCGTTCCAGCCGACGACGGTGTGGTCGATCATGTCCCGCTCCTTCACTGAGAGGGCCGACCGGCATGGTCGACGCGCTCCTCTCAGCCTGTCGACACGACGCCTTGCCCGGCAGGGGCGAACGTCCCGGTGTCGTGTTCCGGCAGCGTCCGCTGCCGTGTCGCGCTCGAGGTGTTCGGGGACCTGGAGTGCAGGAGGACCGTCTCGGGACCTTCTGCCCCCTCCGCCTGTTCCCGGCCGTTCAGGATGAGGAGGTGAGGCGTTCGCCTCGAGAATGTGGGTCGTCATGGATCGAGTCAGCGGAAAAGTCGCGTTCATCAGTGGAGGAGCCCGAGGTATGGGTGCGGCGCACGCTCATTGGCTGCTCGCAGAGGGAGCGTCGGTGGTCGTCGGCGATGTGCTCGACGTCGAGGGGCGGGCCTTGGCCGCCAAGCTCGGTGAACGGGTCCTGTTCACCCATCTGGACGTGACCAGCCCCGCTGACTGGGCCGCGGCAGTGGACCAGACGATCGAACGATTCGGTCGGATCGACATCCTCGTCAACAACGCCGGTATCGCGAACGGGGCACCGATCTCCGAGTTCTCGGTCGACGTCTGGCAGCGAACGCTCGACATCAACCTGACCGGAGCCTTCCTCGGCATCAGAACGGTCGTCCCGCATCTGATCGCGCAGCGTTCGGGGTCCATCATCAACGTCTCCTCGGTCGAGGGGCTCCGAGGCAGCCCCAATCTGCACGCCTATGTCGCGACGAAGTTCGGTCTCCGCGGATTGACGAAGTCGGTTGCGGTCGAGGTCGCGGCAGCAGGGGTTCGCGTGAACTCCATCCACCCGGGGTTCATCACGACGCCCATGACCTCGGGGATCTCCGCGGAACGGCTGCAGATCCCGATGGGCAGGGCCGCCGAACCGGACGAGGTCTCGCAGCTCGTCCTGTTCTTGGCGAGCGATGAGTCCAGTTACTCGACGGGCGCGGAGTTCGTGATCGACGGTGGCCTCACAGCCGGGATCCCGCACGCCTGAAGTCGTGCCTGCGAACGGCTGCCTCTTCGGCTGGGTATCTGTGACGATTCGTCGAACGTGGTCGAGCGCTCACCGCCGTCAGGATCGAAGCGGTCGAACACGGCGACGTCGAACCGGGCGGCTTCAGCTCCCGCATGGGCGTGCCTATCGGGCGGCGGCGGGCCCGGTCGTCGCGCGGACCGTCAAGCTCGTCGGGGTGGCCACGACTCGTCGGTGGCCGGTGTCTCCGTCGATGCGAGACGTGATCGTCTCCCAGGTGGCGTCGACGGTCGCGTCGACGTCCTGGTGCACGGAGGTGAGCTGGTTGTACGACAGTGCGGCCACCGTGCTGTCGTCGAAACCGACGACCGAGATGGATTCCGGGACCAGCACACCCTGACCGCGCAGGACCGCGAGGAGACCGACCGCGCACTGGTCGCCACCGCAGACGACCGCGGTGGGCAGCTCGTCCCGAGCCAAGAGGATGCGCGCGGCCGTGGCGCCGTCCTCCTCGGTGAATCCGACCTGGACGATGTCGACATGCTCGGAGAGGCCGACGAGCGTCATCGCTGCACGATACGCCTCGACCCGGTCGATGCCGAGTGGGCCGCCGAGGCCACCCGCGTAGGCGATGTCGGTGTGGCCGAGCCCGACGAGATGCTCGACGGCTTGGCGGAGTCCCGCCGCCTCGTCAACGTGGATGTTGTCGGTATCGGCCGAGTCCATCCACTCGCCGAGGACGGCGACCGGGACCAGTTCGCGTGCCTCGGCGAGCACAGCGGCGTCACGGGCGGGGTTGAACACGACGAGCGCCTCGACCCGTTGCTCCATCAGTTCGGCGACGACGGCGTCGGTCGAGCGCTCTGGGGTGATGGGGCCGAGCGCGAGGGCGAATCCGTGCTCCGCAGCCCGCACGAAGAGGCGCTCGACGAAGCTCACCTGGAAGGGGCTCTCCATGACGAATCCGACCCCGATGAGGTGAGTGCGGCGTTGACGCAACAGGCGGGCCGAGGTGTTCGGGCGGTAGCCGAGCTCCGCGGCAGCCTGCAGAATCCGGTCGCGCGACTCTGCGCTCGGGCCAGGGCCGTTCCGGAGGACGAGGGAGACGAGCTGCCGAGAAACGCCGACGTGTTCCGCGATGTCCTTCATCGTCGGCATACGGCCTGCGGCGGTCTTCATCGATCCAGTCTGGCACGGGCTGACCGTCCGAGGCGGGTGGGCGCCATGCGCATCGGCGTCGAGCAGCTAGCGCACCAGCTTGCTGGCAGGCGCTACGAAGCGGTCGGCGTCACGATGACCCGGGCACGCGAGAGGTTCTGAACGGTGGCGTGCGGATCGTCCGTGGCCCCGGCCGTCTGTGCGGTCACGCGCACCGCGAGGAAATGCGTACCAGGGGTCGAGAACGTCCGAGTCGTCACGAGCGCAACCGAGGGTGCGGCGGTGATGTCGAACGCTGAGCCCACCGATTCCGTGCCGTCGACCGCGGTGAGGAGCTCGACGAGCTCGACGATGACGCCGTCGCAGGCTGCTTCGGCCTCGATGTCGACCCTGACCTGATCGCCGACGCGTACCCGCGCAACCGGGCCGCCGTCGACCGTGAGCGAGACCGTCGGCTGCACCCCGCCGCGCTCGGTGACCGTGGTGGGAATGACGACCTGACCGTCGATCACGTCGTAGTTCGAGGACGCCGAGGGCTCGACGCCGTCCTCCACCCAAGCCGCGAGCTGGCGCAGTGCGGTCTCGAGCACACCGATGTACGACACGCTGCGTGCGGGGAACTCCTGGGGATCCTCGTCGCCGTGCAGCGCGTTGTCGGTGTACCAGAGCCGGAAGTGTTCGTCGGTTCGTGCGCCCAGGTGTTCGGCGACCTTGCGGCGGTACCAGTCGGCCTGCCAGGGGAACGCTTCGCGGTCGAGCAGGCTGGCGGCGACGATCATCTTGCCGTGGATGCGCCCCGTGATCTCGGTGCCGGTTGCACCCTTGGACATCAGCGGGCCGATGATGAACGGACGCTGCGGGAACCGTGGCGTTCCGTCGCTCGCGCGGAACTGGTCCCAGACGTGGTACTCAGGACCGGGAACCTGGTGTCGGTGGTAGGTCTGGACCGCGAGGAAGTTGGAGTTGTCCAGGACGACCTCGTCGCCGACGGCGATACCGCGCGCCGCGTCCTCCTGGCCCCACCCCTCGAGGACGGCGACGTCACCCTCGACGCCTGCCAGACGGAGCACGGATCCGGCTTCGGCTCCTGAGCGGACCTCGAGCTGTGCGCCGATGATCCAGTTCGTGGGGGCCTCGGCCAGGCGCAGCGCCGTCACGTGCGTAGCGTCGCTCGAGGCAATGTGCTTGAAGGACTCGTCGACACCGCCGGACGCTTGCTCCACGGCAGTGGAGATGACCTCGACCACGGAGGTCGACAGCTGGACGCGAGCCTGGTGGATCGATGCGGTGGGATCGGCGCCGAGGTACCCGGAGACCGTCCAGAAGTCGTCGGCGTAGCCGGGGTCGGTCATCATGACGCCCGGGTACAGGGCGCTGAAACCGTGCAGGCCCATCGTCCTCCAGCCGAACCAGGAACGCAGCGGGAAGCCCATGCGCGTGACCTCGTCGAGTGCGGCGCGCTGCTCCTCGTCGAGTTGGAGGCTGCTCGGGTCACCTCCCACGTCGTACGCGTCGACGATATCCGGGAGCCGGCTCTCGAGCACTCGCATGGCGTGCATGCGGATGCAGAAGACGTTGGGGATGGCCATGTCGCTACCGATCACGTGGGGGACGTAGCCGTCCCACGCACCCTCGGTGTTCTCCGCCGCACCGATCGACCGATAGCCACCACCTGAGCCGCCGTACAAGTAGCCGTACACGCGACCGGGACCGAAGATCCGGTTCGCGACCAGTCGCGAGAAGCGCGCGACCGCCGCATTGGCTCGGTATGCGGCGATCGTCGGGTCGACCCCGCCGGTCGGGTCGCCGGCGAGCGCCCCGCCGCCGTTCGTCTCCACGAAGTACGCTCCACTGCTGTTCGCGAACGTGATCTTGTTGTGTTCCGCTGGTGCGAGCTGCGCCAGGTGCTCGCTCTGCGGGAACGGCGTGACGTGCTGGAAGAAGCGACCCTGGTAGGCGCCTGCTTCGGGGAGGTAGAGCGAGAAGCGGGTATCGGTTCCGCGGAATCCGCCGTGGACGTAGCGATGCGGCGAGGGGAGTGTTCGCGGCTCGTCGATGTCGATGTAGGGATCAGTGAAGAGTTCGTCTCCGGATTCGAAGACCCACGTCTCGTCCAAGAGCCGGTTCAGATCGGTGGCGGTGTCGCTCATCGGTGTTCCCATCGTCAGTGATGCGTGCGCCCGAACGCAGGCAGGTTCGCCTTTCGGTGAATACAGCATGCCATACCGTTTTCGGATTCGCTATGGTCGCGCTCGGAGACGCGGTCGTTGCATGTTGAAGAGGCATCTCGCTCAGGGGTCTTGCACGCGAAACCCGCATGGCATACTGTGTTCGCATTCCGCAACGATCGCGGACTCCCGAACGCAAGAGGACTGACGATGACGTCAACACAGAAGACAGCGGCCCGCTCGAAGCCGACCGCTGAGGAGCGGGCGGCCACGAAAGCGCTGAAACAGCACGACCGGGTGTCGATCTGGAAGGTGATCCCGTGGTCGACGCACTCGTTCTCGATGAACGCCCTGATCGTGTTGACCGCGTACTTCACGATCTACGCCACCGACACGCTCGCCCTCAACCCGGCGATCGTCGGCGGTCTCCTCGTCGTCGCGAAAGTGCTCGACGCGGTCGGCGCCTTGCTGAGCGGTTTGATCATCGACCGGGCGCCGGAGACCCGCTTCGGGAAGGCGCGGCCGTTCGACCTCATCATCATCGCTTGCTGGGCGGCGACGGCGTTCATGTTCTCCACCCCCGGCACGCTGGGCGACGTCGCGAAGTACATCTGGATCTTCGCCTCGTACGTGCTCTTGACCGCGCTCTTCATGCCTCTGTACAACGCCAACAACGCGCTCTACACAGCGCGGGTCTTCCCACGTCGAGAGCAATACGGCGATGTGGCCGCCAAGACGGGCCTCATCACGGTGTTGGTGGCCATCGTCATCACGATCGGCATGCCGATCGCCGTCGGCGCTGCCGGCAAGGACCCTGCAGCGTGGTCGCTCGTGGCGGTCTGCGTCGCGGTGCCCTTCATGTTCATCGGCATGATCCGGTTCTGGGTCTTCCGTGAATCGCCCGATGCGGCGGAGGTCGGCGCAGAACGCGTCCGGATGGCGGACATCCTCCTCGTCCTCCGCACCAACCCCTACATCTGGGTGCTGTCAGCGATGTCGTTCCTCGTCGGCATCTACTCCGCGAACGTCGCGCTGAGTTACTACTTCCGGTACATCGTCGGTGACCTCGCGCTGCAGTCGGTCGTGTCGATCTCGTTCGTTGCCCTGATCCCGCTGATGATCTTCTTCCCGGTGCTCATCCGGAGGTTCTCCGTGTCCCGGATGATCGCCGTGTCGAGCTTCATCGGTGCCCTCGGGTTCATCGTCATGATGTTCGCGAACGGCAACCTCGTGATCATCATGATCTCCTCGGTCATGACCGCCCTCGCAGCGCTGCCGGTCAGCTTCCTCGGGCCGATCCTGATCATCGACAACTCGACCTACAACGAATGGAAGGGGAACAGGCGGCTCGAGAGCGTGGGCGGAGCGTTGTTCTCGTTCGCCACGACCCTGGGTCAGGCTGTCGCCGCCGCCATCGGCGGGTTCGTGCTCGCAGCGTCGGGATACGACGGAACCGTCGACGTGCAGGGCGGTGCCGCGCAGAACGCGATCATCGGGCTCAGCAGCTGGGTCCCGGCGATCTTCGCGATCCTGGTCGGATTCGTCGCTCTCTACTACCACCGCCTCGAAGGGCAGATCAAGCTGATCAGCGCTGAGGTGCTCGCACGCCGCGCAGTCGACGTCGAGACCGCCGTGATTCCGGGCGCACCGTTGAGCGGAACCGAAGCGATCCGCGTGGTCCGCAAGGAGCGGGGAGCACCCTTCTTCAGGCGCCACCGCTGAGCATCCCTGGTCGCCAGGCCGGATACGCTCGTGTCATGAACGCACGGGGACCATACGCAAAAGGCCGAGCGAAGAAGGCCGAGATCCTGGACATGGCGCTCGATGTCATCTCGCGCGAAGGCTACTCCGGTGCGACCGTTCGCCAACTCGCCGATGCTGTCGGACTCAGCCAGAACGGGCTCCTGCATCACTTCGGCTCGAAAGACGCGCTCTTCACGCAGATCCTGCAACATTACGACGAACGGATCGCCATCGATGTCGACCCTGAGCACAGTGATTTCGCATCCGACCTCGTCGAACGGATTCTCACGGCGGTCGACGTGGAGCAGGCGTCGCCAGGCATGACCCAGCTCACGTTGCGGCTCGGAAACGAAGCGACAGAGCCGCAGCACCCCGCGCACGAGTTCTTCCGCTACCGCAATAACGCCATCAGACGCATCATCGTGGGAGCCGTCGACGAACTGCACGCGCGCGGCGAGCTGGGGGAGGAGGTCGACGCCGAGAATGTCGCGTCCCTGGTGTACGCCAGCTGGGACGGCCTGCGTACCCAGTGGCTGTACGATCCGAGCATCGACGTCCGGAGTCGCATGACGTATCTGCTCACCGCGCTCGGTCTGATCGCCGATCGGTCATCCCTGACGTCGCGCCGAACCGATTGACCGAGACCCGAGCACCGTCGGGAACGACACAGAAGAGCCTGTGGGGCCTGGTCACACTGCCGACGTGGTGAGGTCGATGGTGACCGCCGGGAGGCCCTCGGCCGAGACCTGCATCGAGATGGAGCCGACCGCCGTGGGGCGAACGATCGCGAGTGCACGACCGTCGTACGTCCTCCACGACTCCTGGGTGAACGACTCGTCGGTCGACGGACGACCGCTTGCAAGCGCTTGGAGCACTCCCGCGCCGTCGACGCGGACGGTCACCGTCACCTCACGTGCTGTGTCGAGGATGCCGAGCTCGTCTCGAAGCTCGATGCCGACGTACGCCAGGTCTCCGTCGTCGGCGCGGAGAGTCCTCCGGTCTGCGGTCACCACCAGTGCGCTGGTCCCAGCGGTGTGCAGCTCGGTTCGCTGTCGTCCGCCGTCGGCACCGATACCCACCGCTGCAAGCGTCCCACGTTCGTACGGGATCGTGAACACAGTGCGGAAGCCGCTGTCGCGACCGGACGGTCGTCGGTCGACGGTGATGCCGTTCAGCTCGAGTTCGATCTCGGCAGCGTCGCTGTACACCTCGACTTCCATCTCCGTTCCGGATTCGACGTCCCACGTCCAACTCGAGACGGCGTCGCTCCAAGCCCATTGCATCTCCAGTCGACGCACTCCCGGGGCCATCGGACGCCGGACCGCCATGTACGGTTCCTTCCGGAGTCCGTAGACGATCTCTCGGAAGTAGGACTGCGGTCTGCGGACGCCGGTGATGTCGATGTCGCCCGACCAGGACGTCAGCCAGGGGTACGCCGGATCTCCGCCACCGCGTTCCGTCGGGTCGTCCGTGTAGTCGGTCCTGCCGAGGCCGACTTCGCCGAGGTAGTCCCAGCCGGTCCAGGTGAAGCCGCCGATGACGTGGTCGTGTTCGAGCGTCCGCGACCAGGACACGGCGGTGTCGCGCGGGTTCGTCTCTGTGCCGAGGACGACTCGGTTGGGGAAGCGGACACCGTCATCCGCGTACCGCGCCTCGGCGTAGTTGAGGCCGGCGACGTCTGCGACGCCGTGTGCTTCAGCCGTTTTCTCTCCGACGACATCCGAGACGGTGACCGCATCGAAGAACTCCGTCATCTCGTTCATGACGTCGTTCACTCCGCGCGCAGCTGCATCGTCGAGGCGTCCGCGAAGGTCGTCGATGACGTCTGCTGCTACGGCCCAGAATCCGCTGATCGCGGTCGTGACGAACCGGGTCGAGTCCTGGGCTCTGATCCGTTCGGCGATGTCCCGGGCGATGACGGCGCCTGCCCCGCTTCCATACTCGTGGATCTCGTTGCCGATGCTGTAGAGGATGACGCTCGGGTGGTTGAAGTCCTTCCGCACCATCGCGTCGACGTCCCGCTCCCACCACTCGGTGAAGTCGAGCGTGTAGTCGAACGGCTTGTTCATCTCCGTCCACGCGTCAAACGCCTCGTCGAAGACGAGCATTCCCAGGCGGTCGCACGCGTCGAGCATCGCTGGACTCAGCGGGTTGTGTGAGCTGCGGATCGCATTGAAGCCCGCCTCCTTGAGGAGCTCGACACGCCGCTCCTCGGCGCGACGGATGGTCGCGGCGCCGAGCGGACCGTTGTCGTGGTGGACGCATGCGCCGCGGAGTTTCACGGTCTCGTCGTTGATGCGGAGTCCACGCCGGGGGTCGAGTCGGATGGTCCGGATGCCGAACGCCACCTCGACGGCGTCCAGGGCAGCGCCATCCTCGTCGAGGAGTCGGGCGGAGAAGTGGTACAGGTTCGGATGGTCGACACTCCAGCGACGCGGCGCCTCCACGAACAACCGGTTCCGGACGATCGCCTCGCGACCCGACACGATCGTCACCGGCCCGCGGTCCGAGGCGACGAGCGCCCCATCCCCATCGTGGACGGCCACCTCGAGCGTCAGCCGGCGAGTACTGATGTCCTCGTTCTTCACGATCACCGCAGACTCGACCACGGCTCGTTCCGCATCGACGTCGGGCGTCGTGATGCGCACGCGATCGTCGGCGAGGTGCGCGAGCGGTGCCACGACCAGCCGGACGTCGCGATAGATGCCGAGCCCCGAGTACCATCGCGAATCCCAATGTGCTCGTGCCTCGACGCTGACGGTGTTCTCCTGCCCGTAGCGCAGATGCGCATCCAGCGAGATGCGGAAGACGGAGTACCCGTAGCGCCATTGTCCCGCGAACTCGCCGTTGACGTAGATCATGGCGTCCCGATACACGCCCTCGAACTCCACCGAGACACGCTGCTGTCGCCATGCAAGGGGAACCTGGAAGCGCTTGGTGTATTCGACCTCGCCACCCGGGAAGAACGCCGTGGAGGGTCCGTCGCCATCACGGGCCGACCGCGGCAGATCCCGCATGGCGTCGTGGGGGAGCGTGACGGGCGTCGCGGCGTCATCACCGCCGAGGAGGTCGACGAAGCCGCTCACCTTGCGACGGACGGTCCAGCCGTCGTTGAAGAGAGACATCGTCATCGGTCGACTCCAGAGGTCGAGAGTACAGTCTCGCGCACCGCATCAGCGGTGGACGGCCAGCTGCGGCGAACCGTGTGGCGGCCGCCGGTGAGCCGTTCCGGTTCGTGGCCATCGAGTTCGAGCACTGCGGAGACGCCGTCCGGGACCTCGATGTCGAGTTCGAGGATGCCGGAATCGTCCAGACGCCACGCGACCGACGCTCGTCCGAACGGCGTCTCACGGCTGGCAGATGCCGCTCCGATCGCCCGGTGCGGCAGCGGCGCGATACGGATCGCCGTCCAGCCTGGCGCTGCGGACCGCAGCCCGGCGACCGTGCCATGCAGCCAGTCCGCAACAGCCCCGAACGCGTAGTGGTTGAACGAGGTCATGCCGCCGGGATGGATCGATCCGTCCGGCAGCATGCTGTCCCAGCGTTCCCAGATCGTCGTCGCCCCCATGGAGACGGCGTAGAGCCACGACGGTGCCTCGCGCTGCAGGAGCAACTCGTACGCCTCGTCCGTCGCCCCGGCGGCCACAAGTGCGTCGAGGATCAACGGTGTTCCCACGAACCCGGTTCCCACGTGGAACCCGCCATCCCGCACGAGTCGCCGGAGGCGATCGCCGGCGACGGCCCGGGTCGCATCGTCGACGAGGTCGAGCTGCAACGCGATCGCGTACGCGGTCTGAGAGTCACTCGACAGCGTGCCGTCGGGCAGGACGAATCGCTCGCGGAACGCCGTCACGATCTCCGCACGGAGTGCGGCGTACCGGGCGTGAGCCGCTTCGTCGCCGAGCAAAGCTGCTGCCCGCGCGAGGAGTCCGGAGGAATGCGCGAAGTACCCGGTGGCGACGAGTGCCGTCTCGGTGGCCCCGCGAGCCGGTTCCTCGGGCGGTGCCGTCGGATCGAGCCAGTCGCCGTACTGGAACCCCTCGTCCCAGACCCTGCTCGGACCCGCGAGACGCTCCACACCGTCCACCCAGCGCTGCATGAGCGCCCACGAGCGTCGGAGGACGTCGACGTCGCCGGTGGCCTCGTAGATCGCGAACGGAACGAGGGTGGCGACGTCTCCCCACACCGCCGTGTGATGGTGGTTGAAGATGGGGTTGTGCTGCAGTTCCTCGGGGAAGGGCAGTTCGGGGACGAAGTACGGGATGAGGCCGTCCTCGTGCTGCTCGGCCTCGACGTCCTGCAGCCAGGACTGGAGGAACGCGGCAGTGTCGCTGAGGAACCCGGCTGTCGGGGCGAAAACGGCGATGTCGCCCGTCCACCCCAAACGCTCGTCGCGCTGCGGGCAGTCCATCGGGATCGAGAGGAAGTTGCCTCGCATGCTGCGGACGACATTGCCGTGCAGCTGATCGATCTCCCGGTTGGCGGACGCGAACCAGCCGGTGCGCGGAAGGGCCGTCGAGACGACGATCGCGGTGACGTCCGAGGGGTCCAGGGCGTCTTCCGGCCACCCCTCGACTTCGGCATAGCGGAAGCCGTGGAAGGTGAACGACGGCTCCCAGCTCTCCTCGCCGGTGCCCGCGAGGATCCAGCGATCCGTCGCAGCAGCAGAGCGGAGCGGCCGAACGCCCAGTTCGCCGTCCTCGAGGACTTCGGCGTGGCGCAGGGTGATGGTCGTGCCGGCGGGTCCTCGCGCGGTGAGTCGCAGCCATCCGACGAGGTTCTCGCCGAAGTCGAGGATGGTCTTGCCGGCCGGCGTCTGGAGCACCTGCTGCACCTGGAGCTCGCTCACGCGCCGGGTGGGCGGCAGCCCGATCGGGAGCAGCTGGGCCTCGGGGAGCTGTCTGACAGTGACCTGATACCACCGTTCTGGGGTGACCAGGTCCGAGCCGGGAGCGAGTTCGCGGCGTGCGTCGTAGTGCTCGCCGTCGTAGAGGTCAGCTGCCAGCGTCGGGCCGTGCGTCCAACGCCACTGCTCGTCGGTCCGAATCACGAGGGGTTCCGCGGCGGCGGTGGTGATCTCGAGTTGAGCGATGGCGCCGAGGTCGGTCCCGTAAATCGTTCGGGAATCGGTGAACCCGAGTCGGCCCGCCCACCAGCCGTCACCGAGTCGGATCTCCAGGACATTCTCGCCCGGCGTCAGGAGTTCTGCCACGTCGTACGTGGACACGGCGATCCGATGCGTGTAGGACTGCCACCCTGGTGCGAGGACGTCCGGGGTGACAGCCCGCCCGTTGATCGTCAGGGTGCCGATACCGAAGTAGGTCACGTAGAGGCGTGCATGCCGGATCGGACCGGGAACGTCGAACCGCCGGCGGAGGATCGGTCGGCCGTCGTCGGAGATCGGAGCAGCCACGACGAGCGCCTCCCAGTCCGTCCGGTGCAGCAGGCCGGCTTCGACTCGTGCGGCCTCGCTCCACGCGCTCGGCACCGATCCTGCGACGCTCCGGACGCGAACGTTCCGTACCTCGCGCGACTGCAGCTCCGGTCCGACCCACGCTGTGCCGAGGTGCGCCGATGCAGGAACGGTCTCACGCCAGACAGCCTCGCCGTCGGCCGACGTCACTTCAACCTCGTAGGCGTCGACGTCGGGCGAGCCGCGCCAGGACAGTCGGGGACGCGATGTGCCGACGACATCGCCGCCGATCTGTCGCTCGAAACGGGGCGCGCCGGGGGTGACTGGCATGGTCGTGGGAATCATGGTGTCTCCGTGGAAGTGAGCGACGCTCACGTGTCATCTTGCGGTTGTCTGGATGAGGTCGTCGCTACGTCTGGTCGTCGTCGTCGGCGTCGAGCAGCGCCAGACGGGTCGCACGGCGCTCGCGCTGCAGTCTCGGATTCGCGATCGGTGCCGCCATCTGCAGGCGTCGCGTGTACGGGTGGTTCGGATGGGTCGCCACCTGTGCAGCCTCGCCGATCTCGACGATCGCTCCCTGCCGGAGCACGCCGATGCGGTTGCTCACGGAGTTGACGACGCCGAGGTCATGGCTGATGAGGAGGTAGGCGACACCGGTCTCCCGCTGGATCTCCGCGAACAGTTCGAGGACTGCGGCCTGCGTGGTGACGTCGAGCGCGCTCGTCGGTTCGTCGCAGACGATCACCGCTGGGCGCAGCGCGATCGCGCGGGCGATCGCGATGCGTTGCCGTTGCCCACCGGAGAACTCGCGCGGGTAGCGCTTGCCACTGCCCGCAGGCAGTTGCACCGCATCGAGCAGCTCCCGCACCCTCGTCCGAGCATTGTCGACCCCGATGGCGAGCAACGGTTCGACCAGGATGCTCTCGACGGTCATCGACGGGTTCAGCGAGGAGTACGGGTCCTGGAAGACGACCTGGATCTCGGCCGCGATCTTCCGTCTCGTGGCACGATCGACGTTGCTGATTACCTCTCCCCGGAAGCGGATCTCACCCTCACTGACCGGCGCGAGGCCGAGGATGGCGCGCCCGATGGTGGTCTTGCCCGACCCGGATTCGCCGACGAGACTCAAGGTCTCTCCGGCCTCGAGATCGAAGGACACCCCGTGGATCACCTCGGTGGACGTGCCCCGTCGGCCCGGGAATCGGACGATCAGGTCTCGGACGCTCAATAGCGGTTCACTCATGGGTCACTCTCCTGCCAAGCCGACGCTCAGCGACGATGCCAACAGCTTGCGGGTGTACGCCTCGCGAGGCCGCTCGAACAGGTCATCGACGTCTGCGTGCTCGACGATCAGTCCGCTGCGCATGACGCTGACCGTCTGGCAGACGTCGGCGACGACGCCGAGGTTGTGCGTGACGAGCAGCATCGCGAGACCGCGTTCGGCGCAGAGTTCGCGGAGGAGCTCGAGGACTTCGGCCTGGACGGTGACGTCGAGGGCGGTCGTCGGCTCGTCTGCGACGATGATGTCCGGGTCGGAGGCCACTGCGCCGCAGATCAGGACGCGTTGCGCCATGCCGCCTGAGATCTCATGCGGGTAGAGGCCCATGACGCGTTCCGGGTCGTTGATGCCCACCCGACCAAGGAGCACGAGGAGGTGCTCGGTCGCTGCTGCTTTCGACATCTGGCGCGATGCTCGGACACCCCGGAGGAGCTGGGCTCCGATGGTGAACGACGGGTCGAGGTTGGACATCGGCTCCTGAGGCACGTACGCGATCCGTCGGCCGCGTGCCCGAGCCATGGACTGGTCGTCCTCGAGGAGGTCGTGTCCGTCCAGGAGGACGGTTCCACCGAGGGTGAGCGCATCGCGCGGCAGGATCCCGAGCATGGAGAAGGCGATCTGTGACTTCCCGGAGCCGGATTCGCCGACGAGGCCGTGGATCTCGCCGCGGCGGAGGTCGAGGTCGACACCGTGGACGACCTCGACGACGCCACCCGCCGGTGTGGGGTAGCCGATCCGAAGACCCCGGACGGACAGGACGACGTCGGGGGAGAGGTCCTGCTCGGTGCCGCTCGCGGAAGCGGTGTCCTCACCCAGCTCGGCGATCGCTGCCGTGATGAGTTTGGCTCGCTGACGGCGCGTCGGAGCCTTCACCCGAGCTGACTCCTGGAGCACGTCGCTCAGCGCGTTGCCGAGCAGGATGAACGCGAGGATGGAGATGCTGATCACGAGCGACGGCCAGAGGACGCCGGCAGGGTTGAAGTAGATCGACCGGAACGACGTCTGTAGCGTCTGGCCCCAGGAGGCCTGGGTCGGATCGCCGAGCCCGATGAACGAGACGCCCGCCTCGATGCCGATGCCGGCCGCCATGATGAACGCCGTCTGGATGATCACCGGCGCTTGAACGGCCCACAGGATGTGTCGACCGACGATGCGGACGTCCGACAACCCGACGACCCGTGCGGCGTCGACGTACAGCTCGCCACGGACGCCGATGACGATGGAGCGGACGAGACGGTAGTAGTTCGGTGCCACGATCACACCGAAGACGCTCATGGCGGCGGCTAGGTTCGGACCGGTGAGCGCGTACAGGGCGATGAGGAGCACGATGCCGGGCAGCGACAGGATGATGTCCGAGACGAAGCCCGCAACCGCTTCGAAGCGACCGCGGTAGAACCCGGCGATGAGACCGGAGGTCACGCCGAGTGCCACCGACACGACGGTGACGAGCACGACCGCGATCAGCGTCTGCCGGCTGCCCCAGATCAGGCGGGACAGAATGTCGTACCCGGCCACGTCGCCCCCGAGCAGGTGCCCGGGACTGAACGGCGGAAGGTTCGCGATGTCGAGGTCGGTCGCGTTGATGGAGTACGGGGCGAGCACCGGCGCGAAGACCGCGCAGATCACGACGAGCAGGATCCAGAGGGAGCAGAGGACCGCCTGCGGGCTTCGCAGGAGTCGCGCGAGGACGCTCCGGCGATCTCGTTCGCCCTCGAGCGCCAGTGCAACGGTGGGCGTCGGGTCGACGGCGGCGGTCATCGGGTCCTCGCTTTCGGGTTGAGCAGTGTGATGAGGAGGTCTCCGACGAAGTTCACGACGAGGACGATGATGATGGTGACGAGGACCGTGCCCATGACCATGGGGACGTCCTGGATCTGCGCGGACGATGCCGCGAGCTGCCCCATGCCGGCGAGGGCGAAGACCTGCTCGATGAACACGGCGCCGCCGAGCAGTCCGAAGGTCTGGAGACTGAGGACCGTCAGGCCGGGCGCAGCCGAGTTGCGCAGGACGTTCCGGAAGATGATCTCGCGCTCAGGGATGCCTCGCGTGCGCAGGGTGCGGACGTAGTCACGACTCAATGTGTCGAGGATCGCGGTGCGGAACTGCTGCGCCGCACTGGCGACAGAGCCGATGAGCAGGGCCAGTACGGGGAGGACGAGGGATTTGAGCCACAGGTCGATGCCGTCCTGCGGCGGTACGTACCCGGTTGCCGGGAGGATTCGGAAGAAGATGGCGAAGGTGAAGACGAGGGCGATCGCGACGATGAACGCGGGAATCGCCGTTCCGAGGACGGACAGGAACTGCACGACCCGATCGATCCAGCCTCCCTTGACCGCCGCAGTGACGCCCAGGAGGACGCTGATCACGGCGGTGAGGACGAGGGCGAGGACGACGATGGTGAGCGTGACCGGCACGCGGTTCGACAGTGCAGAGGAGACGGGCTCGCTCGTGTAGAAGGAGCTGCCGAGGTCGCCCGTGAAGACCCCCCGCAACCAGTCGAGGTATTGCAGGAGGACCGGCCGATCGAGACCGAGCTGCGCCATCTTCGTGGTGACGTCCTCTGGTGTGGCGCTCAGTCCCAGCGTCGCTCTGGCGATCCCTTGTGGGTTGCCGTACATGAGCGAGAAGGTGAGGAGCGTCACGATCAGGAACGTCGCGACAGACCTGAAGAGGTTCTTGGTGATGGTGGAAAGCATGTCTCGATCTCGATCGGCCGGTGTCGGCTACTTGAAGTCGCGCAGGCGGGGCGTCAGCGCTTCAGGGTCGGACTCCGTCGGGATCGACACCTTGTCGGGGTTGAATGCGAAGTTCGATCCGGTGAACACCATCGGCGCGAACCAGGCCTGGTCGACGATGTACTGATTGATCTCCTGCTGGAGCTGCTTCGACTCCTCCGGCGTCGCCGTCGCCAGCTTCGCGTAGCGGGAGTCGACGTACTCGTCAGGCTGGTGCTGAAGATCCCAATAGCCGTCCGGGGTCGACTCGACGTAGATCTGCTGCACGGAGTCACCGAGGTTGCCGAGCTGCCACAGGACGACGGGGTACTTGCCGCTGAGCAGGTCTCCGATCGCATTTGCGCCGGACAGTGGCGCCTCAGTGACGGAGATGTTGATCAGCGCCAGCTGCTGCTTCACGTACGGCATGAGTGTCTCGAAGTTCTGGCCGTCCATCGTGGGCAACTCGAGGGCGAAGCCGTCGGCGTATCCCGCTTCGGCCATGAGGGCCTTCGCCTTGTCGACGTCGAATGGATACGGATCCTTGAGATCGTCGATGAACGCCGGAGTTCCCTCGCGGAAGACCTGCGCTGCAGGCTCGCCGTTGCCGAGATAGAGGCTCTTCACCATGGCCTCTTTGTCGAACACCATGTTCATCGCCTGACGCACCCGCAGATCGCCGAGTGCGGGGATGACGGCACCGAGGTGGTCGGAGAGGATGAGGCGGGTCGTCTGACCCTTGAAGGCCTTGATGTCCATGTTCGAACCCTTGACCTCGGCAACGCTCGTGTTGCCGACGAGGGTCGCGTCGATCTGACCCGTCTTCAGCGCTGAGACGGCGGCTGCGTCGTTTTCGAGCACCTTGACGACGACCTTCTTGAACGGGAACGACGTCGTGTCCCAGTACTGCTCGTTCTTGGTGAACGCGTAGACCGACCCAGTCGTCGTGCCCTTCGTGTCAAGCGTGTAGGGGCCAGACCCGACCGGCGAGTCGAACTTGCCGGCGCTCAACCACTTCGGAGAGACGATGTACGGGTTGCACAGCTTGCTGCGGAGCGTTGCCTGGGGCTCCGGCCAGGTGATCGTCACCGTCGATGCATCGGGCGTGTCGATGGTGATGCCCTTGTAGTCGGCAGTGGCGCCGCCGTTGTTCACGTTGTATTCGAATGACGCTTTGACGGCAGCGGAGTCGACCGGCGTGCCGTCGGAGAACTTCTCGCCGCTGCGGATCTTCGCGGTGATCGAGTCGTTGCCCGCTGAGATCTCCCACGACTCTGCGACAGCAGGTTCGAGTTCACCGACCGAGTTGCAGCGCACGAGACGCTCGTAGACGGCGTCGGTGGCCCAGTTCTGGTAGCCCGGCTGGTCGACCGGTGACCAGCCATACATGTCGAGGGTGGCCCCGATCGTGAGCGTGTCGCCCTTCTCGCCGGACGATGCGCCACTGCCACCGGAGCATCCGGTGAGCAGGAGGGCGGCCGTCGCGAGAGAGGCGACGATGCCGATAGACGTGCGTCGCATGTACTTACTCCTTTGTATGTAGAGGCGCTCGTGCCTGACGGGTGACAGGAAGAGCAGGGCAGTCTTGGCCCGAGCTGCCGACGTCGGTTCGCATCAGGTTCGTACTACGTTCTACACGGGACCATAATCTGATGCCCTTTGATCCGTCAAGTAGCTGTGTATAACGTTATCGAAAGCGTGGCGATGCGTGCTCGGTACAGCGCGCATGTTCCGCTATCGTGAGTCAGATGCAGGATTCGTCGTTCTCCCTCCCTGGGAGGAGACGGGCGAGCTGGGAATGAGAGGTCCGCGATGCAGCGGTCGAGACGGGCGACGATCCGAGACGTCGCCGCGCACGCCGGCGTATCCACAGCGGCGGTCTCGAAGGTAATTCGCAACGCGTACGGGGTCAGTGATGCGATGCGCGAGCGCGTCGAGGCAGCGGTCGAGGCCCTCGATTTCCGCCCACTCGCCTCCGCGCGTGCGCTCCGGGGGAGCACTGCAACGATCGGTGTCATGGTGAACGACGTCACCAACCCGTATCTCGCGCTGATCTTGGACGCCATGCGTGTGCCGCTCGCGGCTGCCGGGTTCACCATGTTCATCAGTGCGACGGGACTCGATCGCGCGTCGCAGGAGCGAACCCTGGGTCTCTTGGTCGATCAGCAGGTGGCGGGGATCATTCTCATTGCCCCCCGCGACATGCATGCTCAGTTCGAGCGCGTCAGTCGCGAGATCCCACTGGTCGTCATCGCGCGCCACGGCGAGTACGAGACGTTCGACGTGGTAGCCGGAGACGACCGCCTCGGTGCCTCGCTCGTCATGGACCACCTCGTGAGACTGGGGCATCGCGAGATCGCGTTCGTCGGTCAGATCGATGCCGAGATGGATGCGGGAACGCCTCACGCCGTGCGACGTGGAGGTTACCTCGCGGCAGCGAAGCGGCACGGTCTGGCGGCTGACATCGTCGAGGCCGAGTGGTCCAATGCGGGCGGCCGAGCGGCCGGTGAGCAGCTGCTGAGGCGCGAGACGCTGCCGACGGCGGTGTTCGCAGGCGCAGACATCGCCGCGTTCGGACTCCTCGACGTGCTACAGCGGGCCGGGGTGCCCGCCGGGCAGGTGTCGGTGGTCGGATACGACGACACCCCGGTCGCCGCGCTCGAGGCGATCTCGCTCACGACCGTCGACCAGGCCGGCGCCGAGGTCGGTGCCGTGGCGGTCCAACTGCTCCTCGAGCGCCTCGAGGGTCGCACTGAAGCGGTGACCCGGATCCTGGAACCCACCCTGGTCCCGCGCCGCTCGACGTCCAGGCGGGTGTCCGTCGTCGAGTGACGGTGCCCGTCCGGCCTGGTCCTCGCGGACCTCGAACGTTCGCTCTCAGCTGCGCGGCGCGGACGTGGACTGGCGGACGATGAGCGAGGTCGGAAGTGCGATGCGTTGGCCGGCGACGGCGGAATGGTCGCGCAGCTCATGGATCAGCTCGACGGCGCGTGCAGCCATGGCGCGAATCGGCTGGCGAACGGTCGTGAGGCTGGGGGAGAGGGTCGACGCGAGCGGTGTGTCGTCGAAACCGACGACGGCGAGGTCCTCCGGGATGCGCAGGCCGAGGGTCTTCGCGGCGCGATACACCCCGGCCGCCATGGCGTCGTTGCACGCGAAGACGCCGATGGACCCGGTCAGCCTCTCGACCACCGGCCGCAGTGCGGGAGTGAGATCGGCGTCGGTCCAGGAGCCGCGGACGGTGGTCACGTCGGACCCCGGGAGACGGTCTCGGATCGCTTGACGGAATCCTTCCGCGCGCGCTCGTCCGAACCGGAACGGCGGATGGCCGACGATGACGATGAACTGCGTGAGCCCGAGGTCGACGAGATGGCTGCCTGCGGAATATCCGCCGGCGTGGTCGGTCGTCCCGATGCTCGCAAGCGTCGCGTACTGGTCTGATCGCGGGTCGAGGAGGACCACGGGGATGTTCAAGCCACGGAGTTGCGCCAGTTGCCGTTGAGTCGGGCGGATCAAGCCGAGGATGACGCCACCCGAACGCCGTGCGGCAACGCGGACCGGCCAGTCGTCGGAGGGGTCGTCGCGTTCGACGGTCAACACCAGGTCGTAGCCGAGTCGCGCTGCGGCGTTCCGCGCACCGTTCGCGACCTCGTCCGTCCAGGGGTCGTCGAAGACCGTGAGGACGAGGTCGATCATGCGTGGGTCGGTGGTGGAGGGCCGACCACGGGGCGTCGGGCTGCGTCGATATCCGAGCTCCGTCGCGATCGCCTGAATCCTCGCTCGCGTCTCGGCGGGAAGGTCCCCGCGGCCGGACAATGCACGGGACACGGTCGAGATGGAAACCCCTGCGGCCTCAGCGACGGACGCCATCGAGGGGGAGTCTGGCGGTGTTTCCAAGACGGCGACTCCTTCGATGGACGTGCTGGGCGGACCGCCTTCACGTTCGCCAATCTTATTGCGCAAATATCAGGTCGGGCAAGCGGTGCGACCCATACGATCGCGTCATGACGACGAACACTCCCGACGCTCGCGCGGCCTCGGCCTCGATCACAGCCACAACCATGGTCGGTACGCGCATGGGGAGCGGGGCGAGCGAGCCGATCCTCCCCGGTTTCCACCCGGACCCGTCGATCTGCCGAGTGGGACACGACTACTACCTGGCGACGTCGAGCTTCGAGTACTTCCCCGGAGTGCCGCTGTTCCACAGCACGGATCTCGTCTCCTGGACCCAGATCGGGCACGTGCTCTCGCGGCGGAACCAGTTCCGCCGTGGGGACCCGTCCGCATCGCTCGGGATCTACGCCGGCACCCTCCGCCATCACGCAGGCCGCTTCTGGTACATCACCACGAACATGAGTGACTACTTCGGTGGCCAGCTCATCGTCTCGGCTGAGGAACCGGTCGGCCCCTGGACCGATCCGATCTTCGTGCCGGGAGCCCTCGGCATCGATCCGGACCTCGCTTGGGACGATGAGGGGACCTGCTATCTCACCTGGAAGGACTTCGCGATCGACGGCATCCTCCAGTCCCGGCTCGACCTCGACTCGGGGGAACTGCTGGACGACCCGTACCCGGTCTGGCAGGGGAGCGGCCTCGACGCACCCGAAGGGCCGCACCTGTACGAGATCTCCGGCACGTGGTACCTCATGCTCGCCGAGGGAGGAACCGAACGCGGCCACGCGGTGACCATCGCCAGGTCGAGTCATCCGGCCGGGCCGTTCGAGCCGCACCCGGAGAACCCGGTCTTCTCCCGGCGGAGCTTGGTCTCCTCGCCGGTCCAGAACGTCGGCCATGCCGACCTCGTCGAAGGTCCTGACGGCAGATGGTCCGCCGTCTATCTCGGCGTCCGCGCACGTGGGTCGACTCCGGGTTTCCATGTGATCGGTCGAGAGACCTTCCTGGCCGGAATCGACTGGGTGGACGGCTGGCCGTCGTTCGACGTCGGCGCCTACGACGTCCCGCGTGCCGTCACGGCGTTCGTCGACGACTTCGACGCTGAGCGATTGCACGACAGATGGGTGACGCCGGGAGGCGAACCGCAGCACGCGGCCGCGCTGAGCCCCCGGGGTGGGGTCGACTTGGCGAACGTGGAGGATTCGTCAGGGCTGCTGTGCGTGCGTGTGCGTGATCTGCGCTGGTCCGCGGAGGCCGTTGTCGAGGCCGCTGGGCGGTTCCTGCTGCGTCTCGACGATCGTCACTGGTACGGACTGATCGTCGACGAGGGGGCGGTGCGAGCAGTCGCGCAACTCGGGGACATCACCCACGAACTCGGCTCCATCGCGCTGGGCGGGGCGAGCGTCACCGTGCGCATCGAAGCCGTCGACCCGCGACGACAGCCGGCGCCCCTGTACTTCTCCGGCCCAGACGACATCGTCCTCTCCGTCGTCGATGAGGACCGTGTCGAGCACGAGCTGGGACGCATGGATGGCAGGTACGTCTCAACGGAGGTGGCCGGCGGATTCACCGGTCGTATGCTCGCGGTCGGAGCGACAGCGGAGGGCGGCCGTCTGCTTTCCGTCGCCTACACGCCGCGCTGAACGGTTGGACTGTCGACACCGGGACTGAACGGCCTTGAGCACCAAGAAGTCCGGGTCTGTCCTGTGCAAGCGCACGGGGGAGACCCGGACTCGTCGGGTGTCAGGCCTGGACGTCGACCGTCGAGAAGAACGCCCGCTCCGCTGAGGCGAGGGGGCGCTTGGTTCCGACGACCTGCACCTCGACCCGATCAGTCTCGTCGGCGGCGTCCTGCGCCACCCAGAGCTCGAGTCGGCCGGGATCCACGACGAAGTCGCCGGCCAGATCCGTGTATCCGAGCTGCGCTGCGGAGACGGTGAACACCAGTCGTGCGTGTTCGCCCGGCGCGAGCTCGAGTCGGGTGAAGCCCGCGAGTTGCTGCGCCGGACGGGTGACGCCGACCGCCTCGGCGCGCAGGTAGAGCTGCGGGACCAGCACCCCGGCCCGGGCCCCGGTGTTCGTCACCGTGGCGGAGACCTCCATGGCGCCGTCGATGGCGAGCTCGGACGGCGCGGACAGGTCCGACATGCTGAAGGTCGTGTAGGTGAGCCCGTACCCGAACGTATAGAGGGGTGTCGCCGGCATGTCGAGATACAGTTCCGCCACGTCGGGCGGCAGGGGGTTTCGATAGCCGGTGCCGGCTCGTTGGTGGTGGTAGACAGGGATCTGGCCGGTGTGGCGCGGGATGCTGTACGGCAGTCGGCCCTCCGGAGCACGTTCGCCGAACAGGACGTCCGCGACGGCGAGCGGACCGAACGGCCCGTTGTACGACGTCACGACGATGGCCGACATCTCCTGGACCACCTCGGGCAGCGTGTATGGGCGACCCTGCACGAGGACCGCGATGACGGGCTTGCCGGTTGCGGCGATCGCTTCGGCGAGCTCGGCCTGCGCCGCCGGGAGTGCGATGTCTGCGGAGTCGCTCGCTTCCCCTTCGGTGCGTTCACCGTTGAACCACAGGCTCGCGCCACCGAGGGCGAGAATGACGACGTCGGACGCCTCCGCCGCCGCGACCGCTTCAGCGAGCGCAGCACCTGGCAGTGCGCGGGTGAGCGAGCTCCCGGGGGCGAGCTGCACGTCACGCGCGTGGTCGGCGACGGCGTCTGCGAGCGACCTGGCGCCGAGCTCTTCCCGCACGTACTGATCGACAGGGGTGGCGGTGAACACCTGGGTGTTCCATGCGGCCATGCCCGGGTCGATCCCGACCATGTTGCCCATGCCGCCTGACGTCATGTGCTGGGTCATCTCCCGGAACGCCGGATAGCTGTAGGTTGCGAACTGGTAGGTCACCGAGTCGGCGTGCGGTCCGATGACGGCGACGGACTGCGTCCCGGGTGTGAGCGGGAGGATGCCGTCGTTCTGCAGGAGGACGACGGACCGTCGGGCCAACTCTTCGGAGAGCTCCCGTCCCTCCGCCGCGACGCGCGGCAGATCGATGTGCTCGGTCGGATACGGCTGTTCGAACAGCCCCAGACGGAACTTCATCTCCAGCACGCGATGCACCGCGGTGTCGACGTCGGCGATGTCCGCCCGCCCCGCCTCGACCTCGGAGACCAGCGGGTCGCCGTATCCGAACGGGGTCGGGAACTCGGTGTCGAGTCCCGCGCGGATCGTCAGGGCGGCGGCTTCACCGGGGGTCTTCGCTGCATGCTGCCGGGTGACGATGTGCTCGAGCGTCATGTAGTCCGAGGAGACGAATCCGCGGAATCCCAGAGTGTCGCGGAGGAGCTCGGTGAGCGTTTCCCTCGAAGCCGCCGTAGGTACGCCGTCCACGTCGGAGTACGCGTTCATGACCGACCCGAGACCGGCCTCCTGGATCGCTGCCTCGACCGGGAAAGCGAACAGGTCGCGCGTGCGACGTCGCCCGCCCTCGTAGGCGGACAGGTTGACCCCGCCCTCGGGCATGCTGTAACCGACGAAGTGCTTCGCGGTTGCCAGCACGCCCTCTCGGAGGTCGGCGCCCTGCATGCCGCGGGTGAAGGCGACACTGAGCGCGGCAGCGAGATACGGGTCCTCGCCGTAAGTCTCGTGCATGCGGCCCCAGCGGGGGTCGAGAGCGATGTCCATGTTCGGCGAGAGCGCCTGGCGGACGCCGACGCGCTTCATCTGTCCGCGGATGGTCTCTGCCATTTCCCGCACCAATTCGGGACTCCAGGTCGCGGCGAGGCCGGTGGGAGTGGGGAACACCATGTGGCCGCCGGCCAGGAAGCCGTTCAGCGCCTCCGTGTGGACGAGCATCGGGATGCCGAGCCTCGTCCCCTCGACCACCGTGCGTTGCAGCCTCCCGATGACGTCGGCCATCGTGGTGGGGCTGTCGACCCCGAAGTTCGCGATGTGACCCGGGCCTTTGGCGAGCGTGTCGGCCTGCTCCAGCGGTGTCGAGCCGTCCGGCTTCACGAGCCACCACACGGGCACCGAGGTCAGTTGGTGCGCCTTCTCACGAAGGGTCATCTGCTCGAGCAGTGCGCGAGCCCGGGTCTCTGGCGCGAGTGCGCTGTCGAGGTGTCTGCTGCTGTTCATCGAGTCCTCCTTGGGGACCGCGGCGTTGCGGTTGCTGTTGTTGTCTGTCCAGGTGCGACCTGGTCTCCTGAGCGGGTCCGGCGGACGAGCAGCCACAGCGCTGCGGTTGCCACGGTCATCGCCATCCCCATCACCACCCCGAGCGGGGTCATGGTGCTGATGCCGATCGCACCGACGATCGGCGATGCGAGCCCGGCGAGACCGAAGTTCGCTGCGCCCATCAGCGCCGCGGCGGTGCCCGCCCGCGCAGCGTGATCGGCGAGTCCCAGCGCGCCGAGGCAGGGCCCGCAGGCCCCCGCGAACATCATGAACACGAGCATCGCGGCGATGACGGGGGCGAGCCCTGCGGACGCCTGTGCGATGAGACCGAGCGAGAAGCCGGTGACGGCCATCGCGGGGAGCACGATCGTGAGGACGCGCCACGGTGAGAGGCGTTGTGCGATGACGGCCGAGGTCTGCGTGCCGATCACGAACGCGACGGCGTTCCCGGCGGAGATCAGTCCATACAGCTGCGGCGTCAGTCCGTACTGCTCCTGGAAGAGGAACGAGGAGGAGGACAGGTACGCGAAGACCGAGGAGACCATCATCCCGCCGATGAGCGAGATGCCGACGAACCGCCGGTTGGTGAGGAGCGTCCGATAGCTGTGCCAGACGGCGGAGCGGTCGGAGCGGTCGAAGCGCCGCTCAGGCGCCAGCGTCTCCGGCACCCAGACGATCGAGATGGCGAGCACGGCGACGCCGTACGCGGCGACGACTCCGAAGATGCCTCGCCAATCGAGCACCACCATCAGTTGCGCTCCGACGAATGGTGCGACCACCGGGGCGATGCCGGTGAACAGGGCCACGCGTGCAAGCCCCCGAAGCAACTGCCGACCTTCCGCGACGTCTCGGATCATCGCCATGGCCACGACGCCACCGCCGGCGGCGCCCGCGCCCTGCACGACTCGCAAGGCGAGCACCCAGCTGATGTCCGGGGCGAGGGCGATCGCAAGACTTGCTGCGATGTGCACGGCGGTGGCGATGAGCAATGGTCGTCGTCGTCCGATGCTGTCGCTCCACGGGCCGACGACGAGCTGTCCGAGAGCGAAGCCGAGCGTCGCGGCCGACAGGGTGAGCTGCACCTGGGCGGCGGACGTACCGAGCTCCTCCTGCAACTGGGGGAACGCCGGGAGGTACAGATCGATGGTGAGTGGGCCGAGGACAGCGAGGAGACCGAGGACGACGATCAACCGGGTTGAGACACATGGCGTCGTCGGCGCGATGAGATTGCGGTTCGGCACGGAGTGCCCTTCCTGGAAGTGGACAGCATTTCCGGGACGGAACCGGCCGGGTGCAAAGGACCCTGCGAACACGCTGCCAGCACGTGGCCGACAACGCGCAACTCTTGCGCAAAAGGTGATGGCGGGTCGCGAGGAGAGGCGCGACCCACCATCGCCTCAGTCTGTTTCGTCGACCGCCGTGAGCCGCAAGGCGATGTACGGGCGAGCCGGGAGCTCGACGCGTGTGACCCCGGTGTGGATTCCGGGTACCGCGTCGACCGTCATGTTCCAGGTGTCGATGACCTCGATCCGGGCGGTCATACCGTCGGGGATGGTGACGTCACGGAATCCGGGTCTGCTCGCGCCGTAGTACGTGACGATGTAGCGGCCCGCGACGCCCCCGGAGGGGAAGTCCCAGTCGCTCGCGACGGGTTCGATCCGTCCACTCGGGGAGGCCTCGATGATCTCGCGGAGGAATCGCAGTCGCTCGGGGGACTCGCCACGCAACGGTCCACCCTTCGACCACCAGAGGACGTCGTCGGCGCTTCGGAACGTCTCGCCATGGGTGAGCGCTCCACCGTGCAGGACCCCGTCCCAGAACCTCCGGACGACCTCCTCCGCCGTGAGGTTCCCCCACCCCTGATCGATGTCGCCTTCGTAGCCGAACTCATCCACGACGACCGGCTTGCCCCATTGCCGTTGCCATTGGCTGATCATGCCTCCGATGGCGTGGTCGCCGCGCTGGATGCTGCTGTGCGTCGCCCAATCGACCGAGTAGTCGAACAGTTCGACCCAGTTGTGAATCGACAGCGGGTGACCGACCGGGTCGTTCGAGCGCACGAGGCCGGCGAGTCGGTTCCAGTCAGCGGTGTCCTTGGTGAGCAGGAGGTCGTACTCGTTCGCCATCGACCACCAGACGTTCCGGAATGCGGACAGACGCCGAGTGACATACGTCACGTAGCGGTCGTCGGCGGTCGCTCCCATCGCCGCGAACCCCCACCGGTCGTACGGGTGGAAGAGGATCAGGTCGGCTTCGATGCCGAGGGCTTCGAGCTCGTCGAGTCGGCGCTCCAGGTTCGCGAAGTACGCGATGTCGAACCGGGTCAGGTCCCAGTCACCGCTCTCGCCCCGCTCGAAGACGAAGCGGTCTGGCTCGTTCTCGTTGTAGAGGAAGGACTTCGGGAACAGGCCCATGCGCAGCTTGTTGAACGGTGCCCCGGCGAGGGACTGGACGGTCTGGTCCTGGAGTTCCTGGGGCTGGTGCGTCCACACGTATGCAGTGGTCCCGATGGGTGTGAAGGGAGAACCGTCCGCGTAGGCGAAGTGCGTGGCGCCCGCACGGACGGGGCCTCGATCGTTGGTCTCGTCGACGAGGATCTCCCCGGTCAGCCCGTCGAGCGAGCGCGCGTTCGACGAGGTGCGGAATCGCCAGGTGCCGGCCGTCGGCGGAAGGAACCGGATGCGGTAGGTGCCGTCGCCGTCGTAGAACCCGCCGGCGTGGACCGCGATATCGTCGAGTTGGAAGGTGGCAGTCAGGTCGACGTCGACGAACGGGTTGCCGTGCGATGGGCCGTCGATGACGATCTCGGAGCGGCGTCGGGCGCCACCGCCGCGGACGGACCGGATCCGGGCACTCCCTACCGGTACCGAGGCCGACTCGTAGTCGGCGGACGGAACGATGACCGGTTCGACGGGTGCCTGAGGACTCAGATCGGGGAACTCGGCGATCGCGCCCATGATCCGAGCTACGAGCGGCTCGTCTCCGTTGAGGATCAGGTTCAGCAGCGCCTGGAGCGGGAAGTCACCCAGCGTCCGCACCATCGGCGAGTCGTAGACCTGTGGGGCGATCTCACGGATCGCCTGTTCTGCGGAGGGCTCGAAGAGCGCTGCGTCGGCTTTGGTTCGCGGGGAGATGGTGCGCATGTCGGCTGGTTCCTCGTCAGTGAGTCGGACCCGTCCGCGGTTGCGCCAACGGGTGCCCGGCAACCCTATTCCGGCAGGCACGCCGGTGCTCGGCCGGTGCAGAGTTTTGCGCAATGACAGCGCGGTCGGCAATCGCCCTCTCTATCGTGGCTGCGGACTGCTGCGGTCGCATCCACGACACCTCAGAAGGACGACGATGCCCTCGCCGACCGTCACGGACGGTGCATCCACACCCATTCCTGCGTCCCGAGCTCCAGGCGCACGCCGGCCGTGGTGTCGGCGCCATCAGCGGGCGGAATCACGAGTGATACCGCCTCCGGACCGTGGTTGATGAGCAGCACGTGTTCGCCTCGCCTGCTCGCTTCGACGAACTCGGGAAGGCCGGCGATCTCTGCCCTGACCCCTGCCTGGTCCGCCACCCACTCGATCACGGAGCGCATGCCGTCATCGTCCGGGATCGTGGCGAGGTAGTAGCCGACGCCGTCGCCGAAGCGGTTCGCGGTGAACGCGGGCGCACCTGCGATCGGACCGTCGACGAACCGGCCGAGCGCGTCGTACTCCTCGACGCTGATGCCGAACACGTCTCCGAGTGTGCGCAGATATCCGCCGGGGCGGAAGGAGTCGGTCTCGTCGACGACGTCGGTGAAGGTGGAAGCGAGCAGACGGCCACCTCGTTCGACGAACGTGGTCAGATTCTCGGCGGTCTCGGTGGATACGAGGTACAGGAGCGGGGCGATCACGACGTCGTACGTGCTGAGATCGGCGCAGGGGCCGAGGACGTCGACGCCGTCGTACGTGGCGTCGTCCCGCTCGCGCGGATCGGCGCTCCTGAGGACATCGCGAGTGTGCTCAGCTCTCGTCCTCCAGTGGCCGCCAGCGCGTTCCGAAGCGGCGGGAGAATCGGGCCGGACGCAGCCTGGGGCTGGTGGGAACTCGTCGTCCGCGCTGGTTCAGCGCCCGAGAATGTGCTCGACGGTCTCGATGTCGGTGACGATCGTGTCGACCGTGCCGCTTCGCAGGGCCGCGGCGATGGCGTTCGCCTTCGCCGGGCCGCCGGCGACGGCGATGACCTCGGGCAAGCGACGCAGCTCGTCGAGCGTGATGCCGACCGAACGGCTCAACGGGGTCGAATCGAGCGCAGTCCCGTTCTCGTCGAAGACGAGTGTGCAGATGTCGGCTGCGGCACCGTCGGCGAGGAGCGTCTCGCGCTCGTCCGCATCGAACTCCTCGAACAACGACGACTTCGGCGGCTGCCAGGAACCGATGCCGACGAGGGCCTTCGTCAGGGTCGGGAAGCGGCCGATCGCCTCGGCGAGGCTCGGGTCGGTGCGGAGCTGCTGGGCCATCTCAGGCGTCCGGACGAGGAGTGGCGCGTGGAGGGGGTAGGCGCCTCCGCCGGTCTTCTCGGACAGGCGGCGGACGAGATCGACCCCGCTCGCCTGCAGTCTTCCCGCGCGGACGCCGCCGACGAGTTGCACGACGGCAGCGGCGGCGATACTCGAGACCGCGTCGACGGTGTAGGTCAGTGTGGAGCCCCAGGAGATGCCGAGGACGTCTTCCGGGCCGATGGCCGTGGCGAGGTAGTCCGCTGCAGCAGCGCCCAGTACCGGGCCACGTGAGGCGTCGTCGCCGAAGGTGCGGACCACGATCGCGCGCGAGAGGGAGAAGGCCGCGGCGAGCTCTTCTCCGAGCGGGACGTCGATCTCGGCGGGCATGTCGATGGAGATGCGCACGATGCCGCTGGCCTTCGCCTCATCGAGGAGGCGAGCGACCTTGAACCGGGAGAGACCGAGTTCCTCGGCGATCTCGCTCTTCTGACGGTCGTCGATGTAATACCGCCGAGCCACGAGGGCAGCTTCCAGCGACACCTGCGGGCGCGCTCGGCGCTGTTCGAGATCGGTCACGGTTCCGCCTCCACTGCTGCGTGTTCATGGGCGGATTCATCCTTTGACGCCTCCACCCCGCTAGTGTACGGTAGCACCATCGCTCGAATGAGCGCATCATGCACGTATGAGCGGAGAGTTCATGTCAATGGACGTTCGAGTCCCCACCACCGGGAACGCGGGGGAAGACGCTGTCGTCTTGGACTGGAATGTCGCTGTCGGTTCCACCGTGAACGCCGGCGACATCCTCGTCACCCTGGAGACCGCGAAGGCCGTCATCGAAGTCGATGCGCCGGCCGACGGGGTCGTCCTCAAGATCCTGTTCGACGAGGGCGAGGACGCCCCGGAGCACGGTGTCCTCGCAATCCTCGGTCAGGCCGGTGAGGTCGTCGCCGACACGAGTCCGGCCCCCGACACGCCGACCGAGGGTGCGCCGACGGCGCCATCCTCCGGCGGAACCGTCGCAGCAGCGCAGCGCCACGCCCGGTCCGGGGTGAGCGAGCGCGTGCCCGCCTCGCCGCGGGCCCGGCTGCTCGCCGAGCGCAACAGCATCGATCTCGCCGGGCTCACCGGGAGTGGTCCGGGCGGCAGGATCATCATCCAGGATGTGCTGACTGCCAAGCGTCACGCGGCGACGGAAGCGGTACCCACCGCCGCGGCGGCCGTGTCCGGTCCGCCGTCCACCTCGGCACCCGCTTCATCGACCGCCCTCCTGCCGCCCGCTCATGCAGCAACGGTGGTGCCCGTGCGTGGAGCTCGCAAAGTGACCGCACAGCGGATGCACGCCTCGCTGCAGCAGACCGCGCAACTCACCATCACCCGCTACGCAGAGGCCGACGCGCTGCTCGCCTATGCAGGCCGGCTGAGGACGGTCACCGTGGCAACAGGCCGGCCGAAGATCGGCGTCAACGACCTGTTGCTCTTCGCCACCGCGCGCGCCGTCGTGAAGCATCCGGCTGCGAACTCCTGGTTCGACTGGGACGGCATCAGTCAGTTCTCACACGTCAACCTCGGTTTCGCCGTCGACACCCCGCAGGCCTTGCTCGTCCCGGTCATCCCCGCCGCGGACACGCTCACCCTCGCAGGTGTCGCGGAGGCATCCCGGTCGCTCATCGACACTGCACGCGCCGGCCGACTCGCGGCACAGCAGATGGAGGGCGGCACCTTCACCGTCTCGAACCTCGGAGGCCTCGGCGTGCACTGGTTCACGCCGGTGCTCAACCCGCCGCAGACCGGGATCCTCGGCGTCGGAACCACGCACCGGAGCCATCCGGACGCTCCGGCGCTGCTGCCGCTGTCGCTCACCTTCGACCACCGGGCGATCGACGGTGCCGCCGCCGCCGCGCTACTCGCCGACATCGCGGGCGCCATCGAGACCATCGACGTCCTCGCAGCGTTCTGAACCCGGCCACCCCGACACCAAACGACCACTCCGTACGAAGGACACGAATCATGGCCAAAGAAATCCTCATCGACCCGGCCGACGTGCGTCGTCGGTCCGAGACCTCGCTCGGCTCGATCGCCGTCAACGCCTACGAACCCGATCTGCAGCGCGAGGTTGCGCAGCACGGTGCTGCAGCTGTCGAGCGCATCGGTCGTGACATGCTGCTCGTGCGAGAGTTCGAACTCATGCTGAACGCCATCAAGCGCGAAGGCGCGTACCTCGGCGTGGAGTACGTCCATGCCGGGCCTGCGCACCTCTCCATCGGTCAGGAGGCCACAGCGGTCGGCCAGGCGTTCACCCTCGACGTCGACGACAAGGTCTTCGGGTCGCACCGGAGCCACGGTGAGGTCGTCGCGAAGGGCCTGTCCGCGATCAGCCGCTCCACCGCGGAATCACTGAACGGTGCTCTCGAGGCGTGGTCGGACGGAGCGATCTGGAACGTCGTGCAGGACCGCCTCGCGGCGGCGGACTTCGAACAGCAGGCGATCAACTACCTCATGTACGGGATGACGGCGGAGACCTTCGGCCGCCGCACAGGCTTCAACCGTGGACTCGGCGGCAGTATGCACGCGTTCTTCCCGCCCCTCGGCATCTACCCGAACAACGCGATCGTCGGCGGGTCCGCCCCGCTCGCCACCGGCGCGGCGCTCTACAATCGGCTGCGCGCGCAGCCTGGCATCGTCGTGGCGAGCATCGGCGACGCCTCGACGGGCACCGGGCCGGTGTGGGAGTCGTTCAACTTCGCCGGCATGGCACAGCTCGACCGGCTCATGGACGAGCGGCATCGAGGCGGGTTGCCCGTCGTGTTCTTCATCGTCAACAACTTCTACGGCATGGGCGGCCAGACGATCGGCGAGACGATGGCGTATGAGCGTCTCGCGAGGATCGGTGCCGGCATCAACGCCCACAACATGCACGCCCAGACGATCGACGGCAACAACCCCTTCGCCGTCATCGACGCCATGGAGTCCGCTCGCCGGCACATCGAGGAGGGCGAAGGCCCCGTCCTGATCGACTGCCAGACCTACCGTCTGTCCGGGCACTCCCCAAGCGACGCATCCTCCTACCGCACCAAGGACGAGGTCGACCTGTGGAGTGCGATCGATCCGATCACGAGCTACTTCGCCCGCCTGGTGGACGGCGGCGTCATCGCGGCCGGACGTCACGACGAGCTGAAGAGCTGGGCGGAACAGACGGTCAGGGCGGCCCTCGAGGTCGCGATCGACGGCTCGGTCTCTCCGCGGCTCAACCTCCGCCGCGATCCCGAAGTGATGGCCGACCTCACGTTCAACAACACGGTCGTCGATCCGCTGACGACACCGGCCGGCGAGACGACCGTGCCGCTCGACGAATTGCCCCACCGGCTGTCCATCGCGAAGAAGTCCCGCGTCGGGGTGGTCGACGGCAAGATCCTCAGCGGTGCGAAGGCCGTGACCTTCCGCGACGCCCTCTTCGAGGCGATCACCTCCGCCACCGCGAAGGACGACCGCATCACGCTCTGGGGTGAGGAGAACCGCGACTGGGGTGGCTCGTTCGGTGTGTACCGCGGGCTCACCGAATTCCTACCGCGACACCGCCTGTTCAATTCGCCCATCTCCGAGGCGGCGATCGTCGGCGCCGGGGTCGGTTTCGCGCTGAGCGGTGGTCGGCCACTCGTCGAACTCATGTACGCCGACTTCATCGGTCGAGCCGGTGACGAGATCTTCAACCAGATGGCGAAATGGCAGGCGATGTCCGGCGGTCTCATCGAGGTACCAATGGTGTTGCGGGTCTCGGTCGGCGCGAAGTACGGTGCGCAGCACTCTCAGGACTGGAGCTCGATGGTCGCGACCGTCCCCGGTCTGAAGGTGGTCTTCCCCGCGACGGCACGCGATGCCAAGGGCCTGCTCGCATCGGCCCTCATCGGCAACGACCCGGTGCTGTTCTTCGAGAGCCAACGCCTGTACGACCTGCCGGAGACCGTGCATCAGGACGGCGTTCCGGCTGAGGACTACGTCACCGAGATCGGCACGCCGAACATCGTGCGCGAGGGCGGAGACCTCACGATCCTCACCGTCGGGGCCGCGCTGTACCGGGCGCTCGACGCCGCACAGGAGTTGGAGGAGCGCTACGGCCTGCGAGCCGAGGTCATCGACGCACGCACGCTCGTCCCGTTCGACTACACCGACCTCCTCGCGTCCGTCGAGAAGACCGGTCGCCTGATCTGCGTCTCCGACGCCAACCTCCGCGGCAGCTGGCTCAACACCGTCGCGGCGAAGGTCGGGGTCGAGGCGTTCGACGCCCTCGATGCACCCGTCGTCGTGCTCGGCGCCCGCAACTGGATCGCGCCCCCGGCCGAACTCGAGTGGGAGTTCTTCGTCACCCCGGCCGACATCATCGACGCCGTCCACAACCGGATCGTCCCGCTCGTCGGCCACGTCGCCCAGGAGGGTCCAGGCGCCGACGGCACCCTCGACGAGAGCGCGCGGGGTATCTGATGGTCACGTTCTACATCGACAGCGCGTCTCGCGAGGACGTCACCCGTCTGCTCGCCACCGGCCTCTTCGGCGGCGTCACGACGAACCCTGCGATCCTCGAGAGGGCCGGGCTCGGCAGTTCAGACCTCCCAGACCTCGTGGCGTGGGCGAACGACGCCGGCGCCCGCCGGGTGTTCGTGCAGTCGTGGGGGGCCGAGGCAGCCGAGATCGCCGACCGCGGCGAGACACTGCGGGCGCTCGCGTCCAACGTGGTCGTGAAGGTGCCCGCGTCACGTGCCGGCGTCGAAGCGGCGGCCCGGTTGTCGGTGGGGGGAGAGGTGCTCGTCACAGCCGTCCACTCCGCCGCACAGCTACTGCCGATCATGGCGTCCGGGGCGGGGTTCCTCGCACCGTTCGTCGGTCGGATGATCGCGTCCGGCCGTGACGGCCTCGCAGAGACGATTGCGATGCAAGCGGTGGTCACCGCCACTGGTTCGCCGCTGCGCATCCTCGCGGGAAGCCTGCGGACGCCGGCGCAGATGCTCGCCCTCGCCTCAGCCGGCGTGCAGCACCTCACCCTCGGCCCGGCGGTGTGGGATCTCCTCTTCGAGGACGATGTCACGGCTGCCGCGGTGGAGAACTTCGAGCGCCTCGCTCAGGGTGAACTGGCGTTCGTCGCTGCGGGGCAGAGCGCGGTGCTCGCGTGAAGCTCTACGCCGACAGTGCCCTCGTCGACGCGGTCATCCCGCTGCTGGAGGACGGCCTCGTGCACGGCGTGACCTCCAACCCCAAGATCATCGCGCGTGACGGGCTGACCAACAGTGACCTCCCACGGCTGTATCAGCGGTTCGCGTCGGCGGGCGCACGCGAGATCTTCATGCAGGCGACCGGTGGAAGCCGCAACGAGATGCTGGAAGCCGCCTCGCGGATCGCAGACTTCGGTGACCGGGTCATCGTCAAGGTCCCGGCGACACCGGACGGCTTCCGAGTCGCGTCTCAGTTGATCGATCGCGACGTGCGGGTGCTGCTGACGGCCGTCTACAGCTTGGCCCAGTCGACCTCCGCCGCATCGATCGGCGCCGACTACATCGCGCCGTACTTCGGGCGTATCGTCGACTCCGGAGAGGACGGGCTCTCGAAGGTCACCCGCATGAACCGCATCCTTGCACCCACGAAGACGAAGGTGCTCGTGGCAAGCGTCCGCTCGCCGAATGCCGCCGCGACCCTCGCCCTACACGGCGTCGCGCACATCACCGCCGACGTGCCGGTGCTCGAGGCGATGCTCATCGATCCCATCACCGAGGTGTCAGCCGAGGAGTTCGAACAGATCAGCGCGGGCTGGCTGTGATGGTGAATGACCAGCGGAGCCGCGACGATTGCCGGCCTGTCCGTCGTCGTGCAGAGTATGACCCAACTGGTGCGCGCTCGTGCTTGCGGGGTCGGGTGAGGCGGGCATGGTGGCCCGCGAGGAGAGGAACGCTGTGGACACCACGGACGTGACCGTCGCCGCCGATGTCGCGGCGCTCGTCGAGGAGCTGGGGCGCGAGGCGGGCCCGGAGCGACCACGCCGGATCCTCGGACTCGTCGGAGCCCCGGGAACCGGGAAGACGACACTTGCCCAGCTGCTTCAGGCCGGGCTCGGCACCGACCGATGCGTCGTCGTGCCGATGGACGGCTTCCACCTCGCCGACGCCATCACGGAGGGCACACCACTCCGGGCGCGGAAGGGGGCGATCGACACCTTCGACGTGCACGGATACCTGTCCTTGCTCTCCCGCATCAGAGCGCGCAAGGAGCCGATCGTCTACGCGCCCTCCTATCGCCGGGGGTTGGAGGATCCGATCGCCGCATCGATCGCCGTCCCGCGCGCGGCCGAGGTGATCATCACGGAGGGCAACTACCTGCTGGCAGAGGAGGGAGCGTGGGCGCAGGTTCGTGACCTGCTGGACGAGGTCTGGTACCTGGACACGCCTGACTCGCTGCGGGTGCCCCGGCTGATCGAGCGCCACATCGCTTCGGGGATGACGCGGGATCAGGCCGTCGCCTGGGCGGGGAGCACCGACCAGGCGAACGCGGAGTTCGTCGCGTCAACCAGGGGGCGGGCCGACCGCATCATCCCCTGGGTCTGACGCAGCACCGACCCGCACGCGGACATCACCGATCGCCTCCAGGCGGTCCCTTCGTCGCGCGCACATCCGCCGGGACGACGCAGGACTTGGCGCTTGTGCGGCGGATCCGAACGACGTATTCTTCAATCACATACGAGCGGCAAGCGCTCAAACGAGCGGAACCAATGGAGGTCCCGACCATGTCATCGAACGAGAGCACGCCCGTCCTTCGGGTCCGCGGGGTGACCAAGCACTACGGCCACGTCCAGGCACTGCGTGGCGTCGACCTGGACATCCGACCCGGCGAGATCGTCGGCCTGGTCGGCGACAACGGAGCGGGCAAGTCCACACTCATCGGCATCCTGTCCGGTGCCGTCGCGCCGTCCTCCGGCAGCGTCGAGTTCCTCGGTGAGCCCGTCGAACTCGCGAGCCCGGTGGAGGCACGCCGGCTCGGCATTGAGACCGTCTACCAAGACCTCGCCCTCGCTCCGGACCTGCCCATCTGGTCGAACCTCTTCCTCGGTCGGGAGCAGGTCACGACGGGTCTGTTGGGCAAGCTCTTCGGATGGCTCGACCGGGACGCGATGGTCGCCGAGGCGGAGCAGCAGCTCACGGCCACGAAGATTCGCATCGGTGCGACGACCACGCGAGCCGGCGCACTCTCCGGCGGCCAGCGACAGGCCATCGCCGTCGCCCGTGCAGTGTCCTGGGGATCCCACCTCGTCCTCATGGACGAACCGACTGCCGCTCTCGGCGTCGAGCAGCAGCAACGCGTCGGCGAGCTCATCCAGAACGTCGCCTCGACCGGGCTCCCTGTGCTCCTCATCAGCCACAACCTGCCTCAGGTGCAGGAGATCTGCGACCGCGTGCTCGTCCTCTTCGGCGGCCGGATCGTCGCAGATCTCGACCCCAAGCAACATGGCGTCGAGGAGATCATCCGCTGGATCACCGGGGCGGCAGTCGTCGAGCAACAGGCCCCGGATGCCGCGAAGCAGCAGGCGACCGATCGGGAGCGCGCAGATGTCCAGTGACCTCACGACGCCGGCGCACCGGACCGACGACCGACCCACCCGCCGAGGAGACACCATGCAGACCAAGACAGCCGCGACGCCGCTCGCCGAGATGGCCACCATTCCTGCGACGACGAGCATCCAGACCACCGTCCGTCGTCCGACCACCCCGCTCGGCCGATTCGGTCAGCTTCTCGGGCGTGGCGACGGGGATGTGGCGCGCGTCCTCATCCTTGCCGCCATGGTCGTGGTGCTCGGCATCATCGCCCCGTCCTTCCTCACACAGGCGAGCTGGATCGCGACCTCGCAGTCCGCCACCGTCATCGTCCTTCTCGCGATCGGACAGACCTTCGTCATCATCACCGGCGGTATCGACCTCTCCGTCGGCGCCGTCCTGGGATGCTCGGCGATGATCTCCGCGGTCGCCATGCGGGCGATGATCGACGGCGGTTCGAGCGGCGTGCCGGTCATCCTCACCGGTCTCGTCGTCGCCCTGGGGAGCGGCGGCGTCATGGGCCTGGTCAACGGCCTGGTCATCACGAAGCTCAAGATCACGCCGTTCATCGCGACGCTCGGCATGCTCGGTGTCGCTTCCGGCACGACGAACGTCCTGAGCGGCGGTACCGAAATCGTGACGCTTCCGCCTGAGCTGACGATCATCGGCAACACGACGCTGTTCGGCGGATGGCTCACCGTCCCCGTCGCGGTCACCATCGTGATCGCGGTGATCGCAGGACTGTTCCTCGCCCGCACACGGTTCGGCATGCGCACCTATGCGATCGGGAGCAACCCGGCCGCAGCGCGCCGGGCGGGCATCGCCGTCGATGCGCAGCTCGTCCGTGTCTACGTGCTCGCTGGTGTCCTCGCGAGTGTCGCAGGCTTCCTGCTCATGTCCCGGTTCGTCGGCGCTTCGCCGCTCGCAGGGGTCAACACCGAGCTCGCAGCCATCGCTGCCGCGGTCATCGGTGGGGCGAGTCTCGTCGGCGGCCGCGGCTCCATCATCGGCACCGTCGTCGGTGCGGCCATCACGGCCACCCTTCAGATCGGCCTCATCCTCGCGGGTGTCGCATCGTTCTGGCAGACCATCGCGATCGGCGTGATCATCGTGCTCGCGGTCTACGGCGACCAACTTCGCGTCAAAGCCTCCAACCGCTGAACCAGGCCTCCGGTCCCACGTCCCTGCCCGACCCATCACCACCCCACCACTGCAGCACTCTCGACGGAGCCAACGGCGGCTCCAGAACGGAACAGCATCATGACCCCCACCACCCCCACCATCCGAACGCTCCGCACGGTCGGCGCGCTCGTCCTGTCAGCCGGGCTTCTGGCATCCCTCGCCGCCTGCGTGCAGACGCCCGGCAGCGCTCCCGCAGCTGCTGGCGGCAGCGCCGCCGCTGACGGGGACTACACCATCTACATGGTTCCCGGCCTCACCACCCACCCCGCGTACCGGACGATGTACTGCGGCGCGCTCGCCGAGGCCGACTCGCTGGGCGTGAAACTCGAGTACCAGGGTGCCACCACGTGGGATCCCGCCCTGCAGCTGCCGATCGTGCAGTCGTTGCTCGCGAAGAATCCGTCGGCGTTGCTCCTCACCCCCACCGACGGCACCGCGCTCGCGCCAGTCGTCGACCAGTACGTCGCGGCCGGCATTCCGGTGCTCGCCCTCGACACGACTCTGACCGACCCGTCGAAGCTCACCGCCGAAATCACCTCGAGCAACGAGCAGGGTGGCGCGGCTGCGGCCAAGGCGCTCGGGGAGTCGATCGGCGGCACCGGCAGCGTTGCGATCATCAGCGGAGCGCCGGGCGCGAGCACGGACAATGCCCGCATGAAGGGCTTCCAGGAGGAGATGGCCAAGAGCTTCCCGGACGTGAAGGTGCTTGAGCCGCAGTACTCGAAGTCCGTCGTCGCGACCGCCGCTTCGCAGGTCGACGCACTCATGCTCGCGAACCCGGACCTCTCCGGTGTCTTCGGAGTGAATGGCAACTCCGCGACCGGTGCCGCCAACGCGATCGACACGGCCGGCAAACAGGGCAGCATCCACGTTGCCGGATACGACGCGGAACCCGCGACGGTGAAGCTCCTCGAGGACGGCAGCATTGAGATCCTGGTGGTGCAGGACTTCGCCACCGAGGGCAAACTCGCTGTCCAGTACGCCTACGCGGCGCTCACCGGCAAGGACGACGAGATCGTCCGGAACACGGAGCTCGAGAACGTCATCGCGACGACAGCCAACGCGGGTGACCCGGAGATCTCGAAGTACTTCTACAAGGACGAGTGCTGACCGCAGCATGATCGAAGCCGATCCGAGTCCCGGCCCCCTCCGGGGCTCGGATCCTCGGCGGTCAGGCCGGTGTCCGCTGGGAGCCAGAAGGTTCGGAAGGACCATGATGAACGAAACCTGCAGCATGGCGCGGGCTGGAGCCGACGTCGGGGGAGAGCCTGGGGGCATCGCGCCCGAGACGTCGACCGGCCACCTCCTGGATCTCGAGTTCGGAATGCTCGACGCGGTCGGGTTCTCTCTGGCGACCATTGGCGTCCTCGCGGGGCGCCGTTCGGTCGCTGACATGTCTCGCTGACCCGCGGTGATGGGCTTTCTCCGAGGACTGCTCCTCGAAGAGATCGTGCCGAGCCTCCGCCGTACCGACGGTGCTGGCGTGGACTCGCCCGGTGCCCGAGACCTGTCGATCGATGTTCGATCGAGGGCGGAGGAGGTTCTCGCTCGGTGCGCGACGGTGACCTCGGCCGATCTGCTCGCGCGACACCTTGTCCATGCGTCCGACGTTGTCGCCCGGCGATTCGTCCCGACGATACGGTCGCAGTGCGCCTCGCGAGGGTCGGTGCGCCACGCCGCGTTCGTCGTCGCCGCCTGGAGTGTGTTGCTCGATGGGGTGGACGAGACCGGTGCGCCGGTCGTCGTCGTCGACCACCAGGCCGACGTGCTCCGGTTTGCGGCCGGCGAAGAACGTGACCTCCCCGGCTCGCTCCTTCGCGTCGCGGACGTGTTCGCCGAACTGGCGGTCGAGCCGCGCTTCCGACACGCTTATTCAGAACTGCGCGAGCTCATCGTCACCGACGGGGTGCTCACGGTCATGCGGATGATGCAGGTCTGAGAGGCTCCGACACCCGCAGCGCGACGTTCATGCCTGCCCCGTTGATCGCCGCTTGCGGAGCGCCGCGGTCGACGTGGGCCGGCCGGGTCGGTTTGGCCCGAGCGGCGCGACGGCCCGGTGCGCGAGACTGTCGTCATGACAGAACACCGCCGATCATCGAACGCGCGGAGCTCAGCCGTCGCTCCCGAGGTGCTTCGGCTCAGCGCTTTCGCCGCGGAGGAGGGCGGCGGCAACCCTGCGGGCGTGGTGCTCGACGCGTCGGCGATGACGGACGAGGAGATGCAGCGCACCGCGGCTGATGTGGGGTACGCGGAGACGGCGTTCGTCGTGGACCCGGCCATTGACGGTGATGATCGCCATGTGCGCGTGAGGTATTTCTCGCCAGGGGCCGAAGTGCCGTTCTGCGGTCACGCCACCATTGCGACGGCGGTCGCGCTCGCTGAGCTGCGCGGGGTCGGAGCGTTCGCGGTCGAGACCCCGGTCGGCGTCGTCGCGATCCACACGGCACGCACGGACACCACCGCCATCGACACGGATGGCGCGGACCGGGTGATCGCGTCGTTCACCAGCGTCGAGCCCGCTGTTCGCGACCTCGACACCGGCGTCGCCGATCGTCTCCTGCGGTTGCTCGGGCTCGAACCGGCAGATCTCGACGAGCGCTGGCCACTCCGCGAGGCGTTCGCCGGCAACTGGCATCCGGTTGTCGCTGTCCGAGAGCAAGCTGTCTTCGACGCATTCGCGTTCGAACCGGCGGCGGTGCGCGCCTTGATGGATGAGCAGGGTTGGGCGGGGACGGTCACCGTCGTGTGTCGGCAGAGTGATGCAGAATCCGGCGTCCTCGTCGTCGAGGCGCGCAATCTGTTCCCGGTCGGCGACATCACCGAGGACCCGGCGACGGGATCGGCCGCCGCCTCGCTCGGCGCCCATCTGCGCACGCTCGGGGAGGTCCACCCTCCGGCACGCATCCTCGTGAAGCAGGGTCGCCACGTCGGGGCGCCCAGTCTGCTGATCGTCGATGTTCCCTCGACCGGCGGCATCACCGTGAGCGGAACGGCCCAACCGATCCGGACACCCGGCACCTGATGAGCTTCGACGCGTTGGCGGGTCGTCGAAATCGAGCGTCACCAGTCTGACCCGAGGCCGTGCACGATCAGCAGTGCGCCGAGCACGATGACCAGGCCGTTCCCGATGATCGCTGTCCACCTCTGGAACGACGTTCCGGTGATCCGTCCGAGCAGTGCGCCGAGGGCGACGAGCAGGGCCTGCCACGCGAATGACGCGACCCCCACGCCAGCGGTGAAGACGATGGCGGTCGCCGGCGAGCCGGTGATCGTGCCGAGCGCGGTGAGGATCGCCGCGAAGTAGACGAGGGTGGCGGGGTTCAGCGCCGTCAAGCCGAGGAAGAGCGTGTAGCGTCCGAGCGCGGACCGACGCCGTCGCACGGGTTGGTCGACGGCGTGCCCGCTCGCGCGTCCTACCTTCAGGATGCTGCGCAGGCCCATTGCACAGAGCACGCCGCCACCCACGAGCTGTGGCCATGGTGACCATCCTCGGACGATCGGACCGGCCAGCGCTCCCGCCGTGACGGCGGCGGTGCAATACAACACATCCACGGTGGCCACAGCGGCGGCGCTGGCAATGCCGCCGCGCAGTCCTCGTGTGACGCCCTCCTGCACCAGGAGGACGCCGATCGCTCCGAGGGGTGCCGCGAGGGCGAGGCCGGCGATGATGCCCGAGATGAGCGCGACGTGCATGTCCATGCGGAACACTCTGGAGCACGCAGTCCGCGGCGACAGTGCGATCCGTCAGTTGTGCGAGACAATTGCTCGTATGGATGCGAAAGACAGTGAGATCATCGAGGTTCTGCGGCTGAACGGCCGAGCTTCGTTCAGCGAGATCGGCCGTCGCATCGGGTTGAGCACCAATGCGACGGCGACCCGTGTGCGTCGGCTCGAGGCTGCCGGGGTGATCCTCGGCTACCGCGTCATTCTGGGCGCCGACGCGGATGAGCCTGCCGAGGGGCTCGAAGTGTTCATCGACGTGCGATTGGACCCGGGGCGCGACTCCGAGGAGTTCCTCGCGTGGACCCAGCGCATCCCGGAGGTCAGGGATGCCGTCCACGTCACGGGTGGTTACGACTACCTGGTGCACGTTCGCGTGGCGGGCACCTCTGCGCTCGACCGGCTCCTCCGCAGCTTCAAGAACGACGGGGGCGCGACCCACACGCAGACCCGCCTGGCGCTGCGCTGAGCGACCCCCTCAGTCCGCGCGCACCAGCTGCCGCGAGGCGTGCCTGGCGTAGCGGTCGGCGACAGCGTTCCGTCGGCGCTCCAGTGGTCCGCCCGGTCGTTCGACGAGGTCGTAGAGGCCCATCGTCAGCAGGTGGTCCGCGCGTGGCGCCTCGCTGTGCCGGTAGGTCCATTCGTACATGTCGAAGAGCGGCCACCAGGTGTATCCGACGACGTCGTGCCCCTGCTCACGAAGGCGCTCGACCTCCGCGACGGATGCATCCATCCACTCCACCCGCTCGTCGACCGTCCCGGTCACGCAGGTCTCCGTCAGCATGACGGGTGCGCCATAGCGCGCAGCGTAGGAGAGCAGCACCTCCGCGAGTCCCTCCGTCCCCGCATCCTCATACGGGCGAGGGTCCGCGAACCCTCCGCCGTGGTGGACGCCCGCCTCGAACACCTCCGTGGAGTGACGCGGATAGTAGTTCACGCCCATGACGTCGGGTTGCACACGGTGCTCCGCGAACCAGGCGAGCGACGACTCCGGCATGCCGCCCCGCGTCAGCTGCTCGAACAACGGGTGGCGATCGTCGACCCGACCGGTGACGAGGTCCTCGACGAGGAACGACTGCTCGCGCAGCCGGGTGACGGTCGCGCGGTGCTCTGGTGCATCGACGTCACCGCTGTACCGCATGCCGGCGTCGACGTGGATGAAGGTCGCCGCAGAGCCGAGCGCGTCGCTGATCGCGCGTTGCGTCTTGATGAACCCCGTCGCCAGGGCGTCCGCGATGGTCGTGAAGCCCTCAGCACCCGAGAGGTACGGCGGCCAGTACGCGTACTCACCAGAGAACAGCGCGTGGATCGTCGGCTCGTTCACCGGGGTGTAGTCGGTCGCGACGTGGCGGTAGCGCTCGGCGAAGCGGTGCCCGTACTCGGCGACGTGTTCGGCGTAGTCGCGGTTCGCGAACTGTCGATCCAACCACAGCGGCGTGCCGTAGTGCAGCAGGTCGACGAGCGGTCGCAGTTCCAGTTCGGCGAAGCGCTCCATGACCCCGTCCACCCAGGACCAGTCCCACACGCCCTGCTCGGGCGCCACGCGGTACCAGGGAACGCCCCACCGGATCATCTCCGCACCCACGCCCTTCGCGAGTGCGAGGTCCCCGCTGTACTGCTCGTAGTGCTCGGTCAGTTCGTACTCGTCGATCGCGCGCTCACCCGGTCGGGATTGCGGGACGAAGGTGTCCTCGATGCCGAGTGCGAAGTGCAGTCGGCCGTCGTCGAACCAGCTCATCGGTGCTCATTTCTTGTCGTGGACGCGGGAGGTCGAGGATGCGGGGCGCCGCAGGTCATTTCAGCCCGGTGCTCGCAACGCTCTCGATGAATCGGCGCTGGACCAGGAGGAACATGATGGCGAGCGGGAGCACCGCGATGAGCGATCCGGCCATCATCACGCCCTGCGGGATGATGCCGCCGGGCCCGGTCAGGAGGGTCAGACCGGAGGTGATGGTGCCCATCTCGGACTCCGTCGTGAACACCAGCGGCCACAGCAGGTCGTTCCAGTTGTTCACGAACGTGAAGATCGCGAGCGTGAGGAGCGCGGGCACCGCGTTCGGGAGGATGACGCTCCGGAAGATGCGCCACTCCGACGCGCCGTCGATGCGCGCCGCGTTGTCGAGGTCGCGGGGGAGTGAGACGAAGAACTGCCGGAGGAAGAAGATGCCGAACGCATCGGCCGCTCGCGGGAGGATGAGACCCCAGAAGGTGTTCACCCAACCGAGGTCCGAGACGAGCTGGTAGATCGGGATGAGCGTCGCCTGGAACGGGATCATCAGGCTCGCGATGATCACGATGAGGAGGACGTTGCTACCGCGGAAGTCGAGTCGGGCCAGCGCGTACGCGGCGAGCGAGTCGAACACCAGCGCGAGCACCGTGACCCCGCCGGCGAAGACGATGCTGTTCCCGATCAAGCGCAGGAACGGCAGGTCGGAGAAGATCCGGGTGAAGTTGTCGAACGTCCACTCCGCCGGGAGCAGGGTCGGCGGGTAGGCGTTCACCTCGGCCACCGGTTTGAACGCGGTGAGCACGATGATGATGATCGGCAGCATGATGGCGAGCGTGACGACCAGGAACGCCCCGAAGAACAGCCAGCGAGTGACATCGATGCGGCGCTTCGGTCGCGGCCGAGGGTGTCGTCGCGTGCCTCGTGGGCTGGCGGTCTGTGGTCGCTCGAGTGTCGCGCTCATGAGACCGCCTCCGTCTTGCGTCCGAGGAACAGGTACTGCACGAGACTCAGCAGGAGCGTGGCGATGAGGAGCACGTACGAGAGGGCGGATGCGAACCCGAGCTCCAGGTCCTTGAAGCCCGAGCTGTAGATCTCCATGACGATCGTCTGCGTACTCCGGTAGGGGCCACCGCCGGTGAGCACGTAGATCTGGTCGAACGCCTGCAGCGCCGCGATGAGGGCGACGATCACGACGAACGCCATCGTGTTGCCGAGCATGGGCAGGGTCACGTTCCTGAAGCGCTGCCACGCCCCGGCGCCGTCGAGTTTGGCGGCCTCGTAGAGACTCGTGGGGATCTCCTGCAGACCGGCGAGGAAGATCACCATGTAGAAGCCGAAGCTCTTCCAGACGGCCACGAGGACGACCGTCGGCATGGCGAGCACGGGATCCTGCAGGACGTTCCCGATCCGGATGCCGATCGCCTGGAGCCAATAGTTGAGCAGACCGATCTGCGGATCGAGGAGGTAGGACCAGGCGAAGGCCGCGACCGCGAGCGACACGATGAACGGGAGGAACAGCGTCGTCCGGAAGAATCCGCGCAGTGGAAGCCTCGGGTGGTTCACGAGGAGAGCCAGCGCGAGGGCCGCGATGATCGCGACAGGGGTGAACATCACCGCGTACACCGCGGTGTTCCCGATGGACCGGAGGATGTCGGAGTCCGCGAAGACCCGGATGTAGTTGTCGAGGCCAACCCATTCCTCCTGGCCGAATCCGCTCGCGTCGGTGAAGGACAGCCGGAGTGCTGAGATCATCGGCCAGCCGACGAACACCCCGAGGATGAGGATGGCCGGTCCAAGGAAGCCGACGATGATCGCACGACGCTTGAACGAGGCGCCGAGCGGCGTGCGCCCACCGAGTTGCGCTGGCGGGCGATACCGCCGGGGTGACTTGAGGGTCGAGGTAGACATGGATTCAGCTTTCCGCGGCGGGCCGCAGCCCGCAGTTCGTGAGGAGGCGGGCACCTGGTCGGTTTCGCGACCAGGTGCCCGGGGATGGAGCTATTCGCCGAGCGCCGCTGTGACCTTGTCCTGGGCCGCCTTGAGCAGTTCCTCGGCGTTCCCGCCGGCGACGGCCTTCTGCGTGGCCTCATCCACGGCGGCAAGCACGTCTGTGCTCTGCACGACGCCGGGAAGCAGCGCACGACTCGTGTCGGCGTGCTCGGTGAGCGCAGCGACGGTCGGGTTCGAGGAGACGTCCGCAGCGGTGATGTCCGTGCGGAGGGGCGGCCAGCCCGAGCCGAGCGACCAGTCGGTGGCGACGGACTTCTCGTTGAAGTAGGCGAGGAACTTCTCGGCGGCGGCCTGCTCGGCGTCGCTGGCCTGCGCCGTGACCGCCATCGAGACGCCGATGGCGGAGGCGGCCTGAGCCTCGGGTCCTGCCGGGATCCCTGCGATGCCGTAGTCGATGCCGGCGTCCTTCGAAACGGAAGCCATCCACGGCCCACCGACGTGCATGGCGGCCTTCCCCGAGGTGAAGAGCTTGTCGGCACCGATGCCGTCGACGCCGGTGGGGGAGATCTTGTCGGTGTTGATGGCCGACGACCAGTACTCGAGGGTCTCGATGTTCTCCGGCGAGTCGACGGTGGCCTTCGTGCCGTCGTCGCTCGTGATCGAGCCGCCGTTGCCCTCGAAGAGGCTCGCCCACAGTCCGTTCCCGACGGTGCCATGGTCGGGGAGGACGAGGCCGTACTGCTCGGGTGTGCCGTCTCCGTCCTCATCGATGGTCATCCGCTTTGCGGCGTCGACCCATTCGTCCCAGGTGCTCGGGAACTCGGTGATGCCAGCTGCCGTGAACAGAGCCTTGTTGTAGAAGACGGAGAGGGGGACGAACCCGGTCGGAACACCGTAGATCGAGCCTCCGACGGTCTCCATCGCGACGGCTTCGGGGTTGAGCTCCGAGGTGTTGCTGGTGTCGGAGGCGTAGAAGTCGTCGAGGCTGACGAGAGCCTTCTTCGACGCGTAGACGGGGAGTCGCTCGGCCGGCATGGCGACGAGTTGCGGCCCGGTGTCGGACGACAGTGCGGGGAGGAGCGTGTCGTCGATGACGGCCCAGGTCTTGGTCTCGGTGCTGATCCTCACGTCGTCCTGCGACTCGTTGAAGTCCTTCACGATGGAATCGAGCACGTCACCGTCGGCTTCGGTGTAGCCGTGCCAGAAGGTGAGTTCGATGGGGCCGGAGGAGTTCCCGGCGGTGTCGGCAGAGCATCCGGAGAGCCCCGCCAGGACGAGTCCGGCGGTTGCCGCCGTGACCATCAGCTTCTTCACTGTGTACCCGCAATCTGCTCCGACGTCGTTGTCGCGGAGGCTGAGGTTGGTGTTTCGAGGACATTTTTACATCGATGTAAAAGTGACGGTAATCGATGGAATCGGTGACGTCAAGCCCTGATCGGGAGCAAGCGCAGATCGTGAGCAAGCGCAGGTCGGGAGCAAGCGCAGATCGGGAGCAAGCGCAGATCGGGGGAAGCTTTGGTCAGGGGAGCGGGCTGGTTGATCGCGAGGAGTTCCGGACGACGAGCTGGAAGTCGATGGCGGTGTCGACCGGCTCGCCTCGAAGCTCGGGCTGCTCGATGCGACGCACCAGGGAGTCGACGGCCGTGCGGGCCGTCGCTTCCCGCCCCGGCGAGATGGTGGTGAGGGTCGGCGTCGAGAACCGCGAGTCCTCGATGTCGTCGAATCCGACGACGGCGACATCCTCCGGCACCCGACGGCCGAGGCGCTGCAAGCTCGCCATGGCGCCGAGTGCGAGCGCGTCGTTGAAGCAGACGACGGCGTCGAACGGGGTGCCCTGTTCGATGAGCGCCTCGATCGCTGCAGCGCCGTCCGCTCGGTGCCAGAGCGGTACCGAGCACACGAGGGCGTCGTCGACCTGGCGGCCGTGCTCGCCGAGGGCGTCGGCGTATCCTCGGAATCGCATCGCCGCAGTGCCGATCGGATCGTGGGGGTTCGCCCCGATCACGGCGATCCGCGAGCGTCCCGAGTCGATCAGGTGGTTCGTGGTCGCCTTGATCGCTTCACGGTTCGACATCGTCACGTGATCGGCCGGGCTCCCTGCATCGCGATCGGCGAGGACGACCACGGGGAAGTCGACGTCGAGGCTGCCGAGGTCGCCCGCCTCCAGGGCGAACGGGCTGAAGATCACGCCGTCGATCGCGTGTCGACGCATCGCGGCGACCGTCGCGATCTCATCGGGGCCGCCGGTGGTCGTCTGCTCGATGAGGACCGTGTAGTTCCGTTCCTGGGCGGCCCGGATCACCGCATCGGCGAGCTCGGCGAAGTACGCCTGGCTGAGCTCGGGAACGGCGAGTCCGATCACCTGTGTGCGCCCGGTGCGGAGGTTCCGTGCCGACACGTTGATCTCGTAGTTCAGCTCCGCGACGGCGGCGAGGACCCGTTCACGCATCTTCTCCGACACGTGCTCGTAGTCGGCGAGGACGTTGGACACGGTCTTCACCGAGACCTTCGCAAGGGACGCGACGTCCTGCATCGTCACGGATCCGCCATTGGAACTCATGTCTCACCTCGTCCTGCGCTCATCGTCGAGGTCAACCGTAACGAATCCTGGCGGATTCGCTGCGCGTGCCGCACGGGTGACGTGAGCGGGCTCGTCCCGTGTGCCGAGGGTTCGTCGCCAGGAACCTCCTCGCCGCACAGACGCTGGAGACCACATCCTCGCGTCGGGCCGACGTCAGCCGCTGCTGGCGTCGTCGCCCGAGTCGGTCACGAGCTCGCCGGGCATGCCACTCGCCGCGAACGCAGCAGCGATGTCCGCTTCGAGCGCCGCATCCGGTTCGGGGAGTTCGACACGGGTGAGGGGAGCGGTGCCGGTGCCGTCGACGTGGATGCCGATCGACCGATCCGAAGCCTCGAGCGACGGGACCATCGCCTCGAGGAAGGCGACGAGCTCCGCTGGAGGCGTCCCGGTGGATTCGATGTCGACGGAGTGGTAGGGCGGGCCGTTGAGCTTCCACGAGGAGCTCCACCGGATCGGGCCGATCGATTCCTCCAGGCGCTCGCCTGCCAGCGACGCGCGGAGCGATGCGATGTAGCCCTCGACGTCCGAGCCTGAGAGGTCGGGGCTGACCACTGACGGCGACAGCTCAGTGCCGACCGAGATCACCCCGGGTCCACGCGTGAGGTGATCCGCGATCGCCGTCCACTGCTCGCGGCTGAACCGGGGCAGACCCTCGATGAACAGCAGCGAGCGGTTGCCGAGCTCCACCGTCGTGACCGTGCACGGCGCGTACCGATCGGCGGGCGCGATGTCCGTCAGCAGGCCGCCGAGGTCGTCGACGGTGGTCTCCTCGCGGACGGACACCCGGAGTTCGCACCGCTCCGGGGAGGTGAAGCTCTGATCGACGGCGAACGCCCTGACCGTCGCGCGGTCGCCGACGACGGCTTCGAGCTCGGACGTCGCGCCCCACGACGCCACCGTCATCGGCGCGCAGGCCCGGAACACCAGGACGCCGCCGACGAGGAGGGCGACGACGATCGCCAGGCCGACGACGATCGGACGTCTCCGCTGGTTCGGCATCGATGAATCCCCCAATTCTGCAACCGAGCCTAGCGGGAGGCCCGCGGCGGGACGCCGACCGGGTCGACCTGCCGGAGCACCTCGTCATCAGGCGCGCGCAGGAGTGTCGGCCGATCGTGTGACACTCGACGACATGGCGGACATCGGGAACAGGACCATCCACGCAGTCTGCTGGGACTGGAACGGGACACTCCTGAACGACGTCGAAGTGGCTCGCACCGCGATGAACACGGTCCTTCGGCAGCGCCACCTGGCGGAGATACCAGATCAGGACGCCTACCGTCGCGTCTTCGGGTTCCCCATCCGCGCTTTCTACGAACGGCTCGGCGTCGACGGAGCGGACTTCCCTGCAGCAGCAGATGAGTACCTCGCGCTGTTCGCCGCCGGTGTCCGTTCAGCGTCGCTGCACCCCGAAGCACGTTCGACGCTGGCCGCGGTGGACCGACTCGGCGTCGAACAGGTCCTCATCTCCGCAACCCCGGCGGACACCCTCGCACGCCAGTTGGCACCCCACGCGATCGAGCACCATTTCGCCCGCATCCACGGCATCACCGACGTCTACGCGGCTTCGAAGGAACACGTCGTCGAGAGCTGGTTGACGGCATCGGGCCACGACCCCGGACACGTGGTCATGATCGGGGACACGAACCACGACGAGGAGATCGCCGACGCTCTCCAGGTCCGCTTCATCCGGTTCCGTCATGGTCATCAGGAACCGCCCACCCACGCCCGACACGCACTGCTCGGCCGTCTGGGCGACCTCGTCGGGCATCTCGCCGGCGAGACGTCGGTCGCTCGGGACTGAACGCGGCGCAGCGGCGGCCGAGGACGGCGCACCCACCGTCACTCACGCTCCGACTGCAATCTGCTCGAAACATGCCGTGTGCGGGGGTGAAACACACGAGTGGCACGCTGGTGCTACCCGACGCGCTTTTGCGGCGTCCCTGCGGAGAGGCACCTCGAATGGATCAAGGAAACACCGCGTTCATCCTGCTGGCAGCGGCGCTCGTGCTGCTCATGACCCCAGGACTCGCGTTCTTCTACGGCGGTCTCGTCAAGGCCAAGAGCGTCATCAGCATGATGATGATGAGCTTCGGCGCACTCGGCCTCATCGGGGTGCTGTGGGTGCTCTACGGGTATGCCATCGCGTTCCCCGGCGCGGAGGGGACCGTGGCACCCTGGGCGATCGACACCTCCAACATCGGCTTGACGGCCGCGCTGGAGACACCTGACGGTGCGGCCTACCCGCCGATGGCGTTCGTCGCGTTCCAAGCCACCTTCGCGATCATCACGGTCGCGCTCGTCTCCGGAGCCATCGCCGATCGCGCGAAGTTCGGCTCCTGGTTGATCTTCGCGGGCATCTGGGCCACGGTCGTCTACTTCCCGGTCGCCAGCTGGGTCTTCAACTTCGGCCTCGCCGACGACGGCAGCTTCGCGTACGGCGGTTGGATCACGCACGGCCTGCAGGACGTCTTCGGCGTCGGCGTCATCGACTTCGCCGGCGGTACCGCCGTCCACATCAACGCCGGTGCGGCCGCCCTCGCCCTCGCGCTCGTGCTCGGTCGCCGGGTCGGATTCAAGAAGGGCGCCTACGTCCCGCACAACCCACCCTTCGTCCTGCTCGGCGCCGGACTGCTCTGGTTCGGCTGGTTCGGCTTCAACGCCGGCTCCGAGCTCGCGGCGGATGGCACAGCATCCCTGGTGTTCGTCAACACGATCGCAGCTCCCGCCGCGGCACTCCTCGCCTGGCTCGTCGTCGAGAAGATCAAGGACGGCAAGCCCACCTCTGTCGGTGCGGCGTCCGGTGCTGTCGCGGGCCTCGTCGCGATCACCCCCGCCTGCGGTTCGCTGCACCCGATCTGGGCCATCGTGCTCGGCGTCGTCGCCGGTGTGGTCTGCGCCCTGGCGATCGAACTGAAGTTCAAGTTGGGCTTCGACGACTCCCTCGACGTCGTGGGCATCCACCTCGTCGGCGGCCTCATCGGAACCCTCTACCTCGGGTTCTTCGCGAACAACACCGGGCTCTTCATGGGCGGCGATGGTTCACAGCTGCTGGTTCAGGCGATCGCAGCGTTCTCCGTGCTGATCTACTCCTTCGTGCTCGCCTTCATCATCGGGTTCGCGATCGAGAAGACGATCGGCTTCCGAATCAAGAACGAGGACGAGATCGCGGGCATCGACACCGTCGTGCACGGCGAAGAGGGCTACGTCCTCACCGACGCCAAGCCCTGACCCGACCCGACGGGGACGAGATGTACGCGGCAGCTGCGGCCCACCCCGCCGCAGCTCCCGCACCTCTCGTCCTCGTCGACGTCGGTTCACGGACACCCGACCGTCACGATGGACGAGATGTGCCGCTCAGGCTCATCCAGTTCGCGGACCTCGTGCGTCAACCCCTCGACCGAGGACGCGGCAGTATCCGCGACATCTGGACGAGCGTCGACACCCACGGTCGCGTCCGCTGGCAGCTCCGCCTCGTCGAGCTCCGCGACGCGACCGGCACGATCGCCGCCCACGACGGCATGGGCCACTCGATCGTCGGGTTCGCTGGACCGCAGGTGGGCGTTCACAGCGGTGCGGTCGAGCGTGTGCTCCATCGCGACGAAGTGCTCACCGTACGCTCGCCCACACTGTTGCTCTCCAGGCCGCCGCTGCGCGCGTCGGGGGCGAGCGCGATCATCCTGCTGAGCTTCACCGCCGACGAGGATCCACCCGCCTTCTCGTTCCGCCCTCGGGACGACGTCTTCGGAGCAGCTCACGACCTCCGGATCGTCCTCGCGCTCCGCGAACCGATCCCGTTCGCCGGGGGAGAGGTCCCGCGCGGCGCCGCGCTCGTGTCAGCGCCGCTCGCCGTCCCGCCGCGGTACCGCTGACCCCGACCGTCCTGCATCGTTCGCAGGGCGCGGCGCCGAACGCACGGCGGCGCTCACCGTGAGGGTTCGATCCGCAACGCGTTCCGGCGCACGTGATCGATCGCCGTCGCCATCGCCCCCAACGCCACCATGTCGGCACCGAGACTCGAAGCGACGAGCAGGGGTGGTTCCGCGCTCATGTATCCGGGGATGATCCCTGACGCGATGTCGAGCATGAGCGACATCGACGGGGCGATCCCGCCCGCGAAGACGATGCGTTCGACATCCAGGAGTCCGCCGAGCACCGCGCTCATCCGAGCCACGCGGTCGGCCATCCGTCGCACCATGTCGAGCGCCACCGCGTCGCCGCCGTCGGCTGCGGCCAGGATTGCGAGCGCATCGACCTCGTCGACCGGCAGCCGGCTGAGGGGGCTGCTCTCAGGGAGTCCGCCGCTCTCTCGGTGCTCACGGCCCCAGTCACGGAGCAGCGCGGCAATGCCTCGTGCCGAACCCACCCCGTCGACGAGATCGAGGAGGTGCAGTTCGCCTGCGCGGCCGCGGCCGCGCACCAGGCGTCCATCCACCACGTAGCCGGCACCGAGCCGTTCACCGGTCACCACCGTGATGTACGAGTCGACGCCGACGCCCGCGCCGCGCGCACCCTCTGCGAGCGCGGCGAGGTTCGCGTCGTTGTCGGTGAGCACCGCACAGCCGTGGTCGCGGAGGTGCTCGCCGAGCCGTGGGTTCATGCGCTCCCAGAACACGTTGCCCTCGGGTGAGTGCCCCTGCGCATCGACGGGCGCCGGCACGCCGAGCACGATGCACAGTGGCCTCACCGCGCCTGCGCGGCGCAGGCCGTCCTCGATGGCCGCGTCGACGGCGGCGACGCGCTCCCCGCTGTCTGCCGCGGGGTCGACGGTGCAGTTCGATCTCGCCACCTCGTGTCCGCGGAGGTCGGTGACGATCGTGGTGATCGAGTGGGCTCCGGCATCGACGCCGACGACGACGCCGGCTTCGACGCGCAGCGCGTAGCGCCGGGCTGGGCGACCCTTGCGGTATTCGGCACCCGCCTGACGCGCATCGTCGAGTTCCGCCAGCCATCCCAGCTCGACCAGTTCGTCGGAGAGCACGATCGCGGTCGATCGGGAGAGTCCGGTCGCCGACATGACGTCGGCGGCGGTGAACGCGGAGGTGGCCCACGCATGCCCGAGGACGGCTTCGATGCTGGAGGAACGCGGCTCCGACCCCGCCGTCGACGTCGTTGCATCCATGACCGACAAGGATACCCACCATCGTGGCCGGCGCGACGACGCCGACGGTTCAACGGGGCTGCGCCGCCGGGCGGGCCGTGAACGGTCACGGAGTCCGGGCTCGGAAACGTGTGATCGAACCGGTGCTTGACCGGGCGGCGAACGGATGGCAGAGTTTCCGTGAGCAGTTGATTTACTCTCTGTATTTAGTCAACGGATCCGTCGAGGAATCCGCGGAAGGACAATGATGTCGAACCCACTGAAACGCGCGATACGCGCCACGGCGGCAGTGGCGAGCGTGACGCTCCTCGCCAGCGTGCTCGTCGCCTGCTCGAGCGACGGACGGGAGACCGTGCACTTCACGTTCAGCAAGCGCGAAGCGTTCACCTTCATGAACCAGGCCGTCGCCGACTACAACGCCTCGCAGCAGCGGTACGAGGTCGTCATGGACACCTCCGGTCCCGACCCGCTCGCGGCGAGCTTCGTGCGCGGCACGCCACCGGACCTCATGCTCTCGAACTACAACCACGAGGTCTCGCGTTTCGTCGAGCGATGCGCGCTCTCCGACCTGTCCGACACGAAGGCCGCCGCCACCATCCGCGACGACCTCCAACCGCTCCTCGACCAGTACGGCGTCTGCGAGGGGCGTACGAGCGCGCTGCCCTACTCCGTGATGGCCGCCTCAGTCATCTACAACAAGACGATCTTCGCCCAGTACGGCCTCGAGGTGCCGACCACCTGGAGCGAACTCATCGCCGTCTCCGACACCTTGAAAGCAGCGGGTGTGGCGCCGTTCTACGCGACGTTCGCCGACGCCTGGACCGCCAATCAGGGGTGGTTCGACTACTCGGTCGGCGGCGCCGTCGACATCCCGGAGTTCTACGACCGCATGGCTCAGGAAGGAACGGAGGTGGGACCGGACGCTCCGGTCTCCTTCGAGAAGGATTTCCTCGAACCCGTCGAGAAGATGCAGCTGCTGGCCAAGGAGTACACCCAGGCCGACGCGCCGAGCCGCACCTACGACGCCGGCAACGTCGGCTTCGCCGAGGGCAAGGGCGCCATGTACCTCCAGGGGCCGTGGGCGTTCAGCCAGATCGAGCTCACCGCACCCGACCTCGACCTCGGTACGTTCCCATTGCCGATGACCGAGGACCCGAAGGATCTCAAGGTCCGCGTGAACCTCGACCTCGTCACCATCATCCCTCAGGAGGCGAAGAACCCCGAGGGTGCGCGAGACTTCCTCGAGTACCTGTTCCAGCCGGAGGTCATCCAGGCCTACAACGAGTCTCAGCTCGGATTCGTCCCGACGGACGACGGCAAGGCTCCGGACGACCCGCGTGTCGCCGGCATGATCCCCTTCTACGACGCCGGCGCGTTCTATCAGGGACCTGGCGTGCTCAACCCGCGCGCGATCCCGACCGAGAACTACGCACAATCGCTGGTCCTCGGCACCGACGCGGCCTCGATGCTCAGCACCATGGACGCGGACTGGGCACGCCTCGCGTTCCGACAGCCGCCCGTGTCGACGAAGGAGGGATCCGAATGAGCGCCACAACATCGATCGTGACCGGAGGGGACCCGAAGGTCCGGCGCAGCCGGAAGCGGGTCGAGCCGATCTACTACGTCTTCCTCCTCCCTGTCGTCGTCCTGTTCACCCTCGCCATCACGGTCCCCGGGGTCGTCGGCATCGTCTTCAGCTTCACCGACTCGATCGGGATCGGCGACTACTCGTTCATCGGCTTCACGAACTACATCGCCGCGTTCAGCGACCCGGCCATCCTCACCAGCTTCCTGTTCACCTTCGGGTTCTCACTCGTGACGGTCATCCTCGTGAACGTCGTCGCGTTCCTGCTCGCTGTCGGCCTGACTGCGAAGATCCGCTTCAAGATGGGCCTTCGTGGGATCTTCGTCATCCCGATGGTCATCTCGGGCATCATCATCGCCTACGTGTTCCAGTTCCTGTTCATGAACTCCGTGCCGGCGGCAGGCTCCGCACTCGGAATCCCGTTCCTCGAGACGAGCATCCTCTCGAACCCGGATCTCGCCTGGGTCGGCATCGTGATCGTCACGGCCTGGCAGTCGATCCCGGGCACGCTGCTCATCTACATCGCCGGCCTGCTCGCGGTGCCCGGCGACGTGTACGAGGCGGCGTCCCTCGATGGCGCGAACAAGCGGCAGCAGCTGCTGCGGATCACGTTGCCGCTGGTGATGGGATACGTCGTGATCAACGTGATCCTGGGCTTCAAGAACTACCTGAACGCCTACGACATCATCGTCGGCCTGACCAACGGCGGTCCCGGCACGTCCACCCGGAGCATCTCGATGACGATCATCCGTGGGTTCCAAACCGGTGACTACGCCTACCAGATGGCCACCGCGACCCTGTTCTTCATCATCACCATCATCATCGCCCTCCTGCAACTCTCGGCGACTCGCGGAAGGAACGCACTCTGATGGCTACGCAGACCGCACTCTCCACCCAGTCCATCACGACCGCGACGGCGAGCACGAAGGAGCGCACCAGGGGGGAGCGGGTGAGCTGGTCCACGACGCTCATCCTCATGCTGTGCGCCGTGACCGTGCTCCTGCCGCTCTACGTGACGATCTCGATGGCGTTCAAGACCGACACCCAGTCGGTCGACGGCAACGCCTTCTCCCTGCCGGCCCCGTTCAGCATCGACGGATTCGTCCAGGCGTGGACGCTCACGAAGTTCCCCGTCGGCTTCGCGATGTCACTGCTCGTCACCGCCGGAACGGTGGTCGCGACGATCATCCTGGCATCCTTCGCCGCGTACGCGATCGTGCGCAACTGGGATCGCCGACTGTTCCGGTTCTCGTTCTTCTACCTGCTCGCGGCGATGTTCATCCCGTTCCCGGTGGTGGCGCTCCCGCAGATCCAGCTCACCGGCCGTGTCGGACTCGACAACCCGTTCGGGGTGATCATCCTCGCGACGATGTTCCAGCTCAGCTTCAGCGTGCTGTTGTTCACGGCGTTCCTGAGGTCGATCCCGCTCGAACTGGAGGAGAGCGCGCGCATCGACGGCGCAAGCACCTGGCAGACGTTCTGGACGATCATCTTCCCGCTCCTCGCACCGATGAGCGCGACGGTCGGCATCTTCGCGTTCCTCTATGCCTGGAACGACTTCATGATGCCCTCGCTGATCATCTCGGACGCGAGCCTGCAGACCCTCCCGGTGCGGCAGAACCTCTTCCAGACGCAGTTCAGCAGCAACTACAACGTCGCGTTCGCGTCGTACCTGATGGCGATGGCGCCCGCGATCATCGCCTACCTGTTCGCGCAGCGCTGGGTGATGTCCGGCGTCACCCAGGGGGCGGTCAAGGGATGACCCTGGCGCCCGCCCCAGCGCGTCACCACAGATCCGTACTCACCTGAGAGACCGAGGGACCACACCGACATGACCGACGTACGATCCGACGACACCCGGCAGGCCATCGAGGCTGAGCAAGCCACCGACGCCAGCTGGTGGCGCCAGGCAGCCGTCTACCAGATCTATCCCCGGAGCTTCGCCGACGCGGACGGAGACGGGCTCGGCGACCTCCCGGGCATCCTCTCGCGGGTCGACTACCTCGCCTCGCTCAGCATCGACGCGATCTGGCTCAGCCCGTTTTACCCTTCAGCGCTCGCCGACGGCGGCTACGACGTCGCGGACTACCGCGACGTCGATCCACGGCTCGGGACGCTGGACGACTTCGACAAGTTGATCGCCGCCCTGCACGAGCGGGGCATCCGGGTGATCGTCGACATCGTCCCGAACCACACCTCGAACCTGCACGAGTGGTTCGGTGAGGCGCTGGCAGCGGGTCGCGGTTCTGCGGCGCGGGAGCGGTACATCTTCCGCGACGGCACGGGCGATGGGGGCGAGGAGCCGCCGACCGATTGGGAGTCGGTCTTCGGCGGTCCTGCTTGGGAACGGGTCGAGGATGGCCAGTGGTACTTCCACAACTTCGCCACCGAGCAGCCGGATCTCAACTGGGATCACCCGGAGGTCCGGGAGGACTTCCTCCGGACCCTGCGGTTCTGGTCGGATCGCGGGGTCGACGGCTTCCGGATCGACGTCGCGCACATGCTCACGAAGGATCTCAGCGAGCCGCTGCCGAGTCGGGCCGAGCTCGAACTGATCCCGCAGGACGGCAACCACCCGCTGATCGACCGGGACGACGTGCACGAGGTCTACGCCGAGTGGCGTCGGGTGTTCGACGAGTACGACCCGCCACGCACCGCTGTCGCCGAGGCGTGGGTGAGTACGTCCGAGCGCCGGGCGAAATACGCCTCGGCCGAAGGGCTCGGCCAGGCGTTCAACTTCGACCTGCTCGAGGCCGACTTCGATGCAGCGGCGTTCCGCACGATCATCGCAGACAACCTTGCGCAGGCGCAGGCGACCGGATCGTCGACGACCTGGGTGCTGTCGAACCACGACGTGACGCGTCATGCCACGCGGTACGGCCTGCCCGCATTGGCAGGTCGCCCCGTGAAGCAGGGCACGGAATGGGTGGCCGCAGGTGGACCCGACGATGCCATCGACCGCGGGCGAGGCTTGCGGCGGGCGAGAGCCGCGACGCTGCTGCTCCTCGGGCTCCCGGGCAGCACCTACCTGTACCAGGGGGAGGAGCTCGGACTGCAGGAGGTCGCTGAGATCGCCGCGGAGCAGCGGCAGGACCCGGCCTTCTTCCGCGGCGGTGAGTTCGACGGACTGGGCAGGGACGGGTGCCGTGTCCCGTTGCCGTGGTCGGCGGACGGGGCGTCCTTCGGCTTCGGTGACGCCGCCGCGCACTTGCCGCAGCCCGCCTGGTTCGCAGACCACGCGGTCGACGTCGAGACTGCTGACCCCGAGTCGACACTGTCGTTGTACCGCGAGGCCCTCGGGATCCGTCGTCTGCTGCAGACCGAGGAACGCCTCGACTGGATCGAGACCGGCCGGACCGACGTGCTGCGCCTGGTCCGACCGAACGGCTGGCAGGTCGTGGCCAACTTCGGCACGGATGCCTTCCCGCTGGAGGCGGAGGAGGCGGATCGTGTCGTACTCGGCACCGCGGAGGATCGCTCGGTGCCGGGCGAGACGACGGTGTGGATCGCCCCGGAAGGCCTCCTCGGCTGAGCCGCTCCCCGTCGACTCTGGGCGCTCTTCCTGCAGGGTGTCCCTGCGACTTCACGCAGAACGCTCCCGAATCGTGGCCTCGGGAGCGTTCTGCGCGGTGGGGGAGACCTCAGTGGACAACCGCGAACCCGCCGGTCCAGCTGATCTTCTCGGAGGCGAACGTTGCAGCGAAGTTCGTGTTGGCTGATGCTGTCGCTCTGGGAGCCGGCAACGGTGTCGGCCGCCGCTCACGTCGCCGTCGAGGGAGTCGACGAAGCGTCGGCGCTCCTCCTGACCGGTGCGGACGGTTCGTCCGCCGCCATCGGAGGGCACTCGCCTACTCGAGGAGGCGTCCTCGGCGTTCCGTGAGGGGCGGCTGCAGAGTCGGATGGTCCCCGTCGATCAGAGCGTCCAGGTCATGCGGATCCTCGACCGCGCCCGTCGGAGTGCGGGACTGGTGCCGTCGGCCCGATAGGGGTCAGTGAGCACGCACCGGCGGTGTGTGCTCGGTATGACGGGTCGCTGTCGCGATTGCCGCCCTCGATCTGGTGGCCGGCGGTGGCGACACCCCAGAGGAAGTCGACGCGGAGCTCGACACGACGACGCTGGACTCTCCGGACGACGACCCCGAAACGGCGCGGCGCGCGTCGGAGAACATCGTCGACTCACAGTGTCCCGGTACCTCTCGGCCTGGCGGCGTGCTTGGATGCACTCATGACCTCCTCCTCCCAGCTGCCCCCCGGGTCGCACCCGCACGAACCGCACCGCGGAGACCTCGCCGGGCGCCTGAACTGGCTCCGTGCGGGAGTCCTCGGTGCGAACGACGGGATCGTCTCCGTCGCGTCGCTCGTCGTCGGTGTCGCAGGGGCGACGACGGACAACGCCCCGCTCCTCGCGGCCGGTGTGGCCGGTCTCGTCGGCGGTGCGATCTCCATGGCCCTCGGAGAGTACGTCTCGGTGAGCAGCCAACGAGACAGTCAGCGTGCGCTGATCGCGAAGGAGCGTCGCGAGCTCACCGATGACCCGACAGCCGAGCTGGCCGAACTCGCCGGCATCTACGAGGCGAAGGGACTGCGACCTGCCACCGCGCGCCAGGTCGCCGAGGAATTGACGGCGCATGATCCGCTCACCGCACACCTCGAGGCCGAGCTCGGGATCACCGAGGATGATGTCGTCAGCCCGTGGGCAGCAGCCGGTGCCTCGGCCCTCGCGTTCACCCTCGGAGCGATCCTGCCGCTACTCGCCATCCTGCTTCCGCCGCAGGAGGTCCGCGTCCCGATCACCTTCGCCGTCGTCCTCATCGCCCTCGCGCTCACCGGCTTCACCGGTGCCAGGATCGGCGGCAACCCCGCCGCGAGACCCACGATCAGGGTCGTGCTCGGTGGTGCCCTCGCCCTCGTCGCGACCTTCGTGATCGGCACGCTGCTCGGAACGAGCGGCGTCGTCTGATGGCGCGGGTCCTGGTCGTGGAGGACGACCCGACGATGGGTGAACTCGTCCGCCGTGGGCTCACGGAGGAGGGCTATGCCGTGACCCTCGTCGACAACGGCGTCGACGCGCTCATCGCCTTCGCGAACGAGCAGCTCGATGTCGCCGTGGTGGACGTGATGCTGCCGCAGATGAGCGGCTTCGAGGTCTGTCGTCGCATCCGTGAGTCTGGCAGCCTGCTGCCGGTGATCGTCATCACCGCTCGGGATGCTGTGGAGGACCGCATCTTCGGGCTCGACGCCGGCGCAGACGACTACGTGACGAAACCGTTCCATTTCGGCGAACTCAGTGCAAGGATCCGCGCGCAGATCCGCCGCCAGACCGCGAGCCCGCAGCCGATCGTCCAGGTCGGCGATCTGCGCCTGGACGCGCTCGCCGTCCGCGCGACGGTGCGGGGCGCGCCGTTCGCCCTGAGTGTGAAGGAGTTCACACTGCTCCGCGATCTCGCCGCTCACGTCGGCACGGTCCGCTCGCGGAACGAGATCCTCGAGGAGGTCTGGGGTTCCGCGGAGAACTTCGAGACGACGATCGTCGACCAGTACGTCAGCTATCTGCGGCGCAAGCTGGAGAGCGCGCAGGTCGGCCTCGGCATCACGACCGTCCGAGGATCGGGGTATCGCCTTGATCCGCTCGATGACCGCGCGGGAGTCAGCGCGTGACCTGGCTCCGCAGACTGTCCATCCGCGCTCGGATCACCCTCGGGAGTGTGTTGGTCGCGGTCGTCCTGGTGACGGCTGCGTCCTTGGCGATGCATCAGCGGCTCGAGCAGATCGTGCATGACTCGGAGGTCACGCTCGCGCAGGGGGACCTCAGCTCGTTCGCGGCGGACATCCGCGCCAACCCGACCGAACCGCCGGACCAGCCGGCGGCAGGGATCCTCGTGTCCGTGCAAGCGCCCGACGGCTCGATTCCGGTCGACACGATGCCCCACGACATTCGAGAGGTCGTCCTGGCGACCGACGGCGAGGATCGTGGCTCGCGCACCGGCGAGCGACTCGACCCACAGGGGACCTCGACCGTGGTGACGGACGAGCGGGTTCGCTTCACCGTGGTCGGCGAGACGGTCTCGACCGCCGAGGGCGAGTGGCAGCTCTGGGCTGCGCGCAGCGGCGCGGGCAGTGACCTCACGGTCGAAGCGCTCGATCGCGCGCTCCTCATCGGCGCGGTGGTGCTCGTGCTCGCGTTCGGTGCCACCGCCTGGTTGCTCGCGACGGCGGCGCTGCGCCCCGTGAACCTCATGCGGCGCACTGCCGAATCACTGGGCACGTCATCGCACTCGGGTGACGAACAGCGCGAGGATGGGGGTCTGCTGCCCGTCGGTCCGGCCGAGGACGAGCTCGCGGATCTCGCGCGCACCCTCAACGACTTCATCGTCAGGACGAGGTCGGCGGCCGAGCGCGAACGGGAGATGGTCTCGGCCGCGAGTCATGAACTCCGGACGCCCATCGCAGTGATGACGACCCAGCTCGAACTGGCGCACCGGTCGTTCGGCGACGCCGACGCTCTCGAACGCGTCGTCCGCGAGGCGGAAGGATCACTGCACCGGCTCGCACGACTCGCCTCCAACCTGCTCGAACTGTCTCGGCTTGATGCGAACCCGACGGACGACCGGACGACGACGGCGCGCGCGCTCGAATCCGAGCTCATGGAGGCCGTCGACCGCGGACGGCTCCTCGCCGGAGCTGGCGGGCCGGCGATCGAGTTCTCGGTCGCGCTGCAGGACGACGCGACGAGCTTCGGGGTCTCCTCGACGTCGTTCTCCCGGGTGCTCGACAACCTGTTGGCGAACGCCCTCGCGGCGACACCCCAGACGGGTACCGTCCGGCTCGAGCTGCGACAGCTCGACGATGAACTCGTCCTCACGGTCACGGACACCGGGCGAGGTCTCCCGGAGGAGTTCATCCCTCGTGCGTTCGAGCGGTTCAGCCGCCCGGGCGAGGCCCGGGATGTCGCGAGCGGTGGGAGCGGCCTGGGGCTGGCCCTCGTCGACGCCATCATCCGCGGGGCTGGGGGCGAGGCCCGCATCGCGAACGGTGACAGCGGAGGTGCTGCGGTGACCGTGACGCTTCCGACACACGGGAACGCCCCCGACACGGCCTCCTCGCGCGCGAACATGTGAGACCTCGAACACGAAACCGGTCGATCTCCCGGGTCCCGTCGAGTTGCAGTCGGCACGCTGGAGCGAGATGACCGGCACCCGCCGGTCGATCCGACCGAGAGGATGCCGACGTGACCACGCAGCGCATCGACCGCCAGGTTTCCCAGGCGAGGCCGTCAGTGGGCCCCGACCGCCGCCGCGCGCTCCGTCGCCGACTCCGGCGCGCCGATCTGCTCGCGGTGCTCTGCTGGACCTCCGGCGCAGCGGCGGTCTCCCTGCTGCTCGCGAGCGGCGGCGTCCGCGACCTCAGCAGCCCCGGGGCCGTCGTCACCGCGCTGGGCATCGTCGCCGGGCTCGTCGGAACGGACCTGATCCTCGTCATGCTCGTCCTGGCCGCGCGTGTCCCGGTCATCGATCGCACGGTCGGGCAGGATGCGGCCATGGCCCTGCATCGCCGGCTCGGGAAACCGGCCTTGTACCTGATCCTCGGTCACGGCGTCCTCCTCCTCGTCGGGTACGCGCTGACCGACGGCTCCTCGCTGATCGCCGAGGCCGTCTCACTCATGAGCGGAGGCGACCTCCTGCTGGCACTGCTCGGTACGGCGCTGCTCGTCACCGTCGTCGTCACCTCGGTGGTCGCGGTGCGTCGCCGCTTCCCCTACGAGGCCTGGCATGCCATCCACCTTCTGAGCTACGTGGCGGTCCTTGTCGCGGTTCCCCACCAGCTCTCAACCGGGCAGGTCCTCGCCGAGGGCGGGGTCGAACGTTTCTACTGGATCGCACTGTACGTCGTGGCGTTCGGTTCGATCATCTGGTTCCGCTTCCTCGTTCCGGTCTTCAGGACACTGCGCCACCGCATCCGCGTCGAAGCTGTCGAGGCGGTCGCTCCGGGTGTGTACTCGATCCACCTCCGCGGTCGTGACCTGCGTCGGCTCGGTGCCCACGGCGGACAGTACGCCATCTGGCGCTTCTGGAGCGCTGGGACGTGGTGGCACGCCCACCCCATCTCCTTCTCGGCGGTGCCGTCGGACGAGTTCGCGCGCATCACCGTCCGCGAACTCGGGGCCGGCACCGGTCGACTCGCCCGACTGGCACCGGGGACCGCCGTCTCCATCGAGGGCCCGTACGGCATCTTCACCTCCTTCGCCAGGACCGCCCCGAAGCTCGCGATCATCACCGCGGGGATCGGGGTCACACCGGCCAGGGCCCTCCTGGAGCACTCCGAGGTCGTTCCTGGCGAAGCCACGGTGCTCCTGCGCGGGACCGACCACTCGCAGGCGTACCTGTGGGATGAGATGGAGGAACTCGCCCATCGGAGCCGCAGCTCCCTGTACACGATGCTCGGTCGACGCCCCTCAGGAATCGCGACGTGGATGTCGGCGGAGTCGATCAGTCGCGGGGTCACCATCGAATCGGTCTTCCCCGACCTCCTCCGCTCCGACCTGTACGTCTGCGGTCCCGCGGCATGGACGGATCTCGTCGTCCGCGACGCGCGGGCAGCAGGCCTTCCCGATCAGCAGATCCACACAGAGAGGTTCGACTGGTGAGAACACGAGCGACCATCGCAAGCATCCTCGCGTCGGGTGCCGTCCTCCTCGGCGGGTGGCAACTCGGCACGGCGGGGATGCCCACCACGACGACCTCCACCACGGCGGGCACCGGTGCGTCATCCGGTATCGGCGCATCCACGGGCACGACATCCGGGACCGGCACGGATGCCTCGCCGTCGCAGACCGCCACGCCCACGCCCTCCGCCGCAGCACCGAACAGCGCGACGGACGGCACCTACACCGGGTCCGTGGAGAGCACCCGTTTCGGTGACGTCCAGGTGCAGATCACGGTGAGTGGCGGTGCGATCACCGACGTCGTCGCGCTCCACCTCACCGACCACGATGGGCGTTCGGTCTCCATCTCCAACCGCGCAGCGCCGATCCTTCGGGAGGAGGTCATCGCGGCGCAGTCGTCGCAGGTGCAGACCGTGAGCGGTGCGACGTACACGACCGACGGCTATCTCTCCTCGGTCCAGTCAGCGATCGACCAGGCGGGGCTCTGATGATCCGCACCTTCGAGACGATGGGAACGGTCGCGAGTCTGCGGACCCCCGCGTCGGCCGCAGCGACGCTCGCCAAGACCATGCCTGCCGTTCGACAGGTGTTCGCCGAGCTGGACGAACGATTCAGCCTGTACCGTCCGCAGAGCGAGGCGTCGCGGATCGCAGCGGGGACGCTCGCGCTGACGGTGTCGAGCGAATCGATGCGCGACATGTACGCCACGGCTCTCGAGTGGCGGGATGCCACCCGAGGATCGTTCACGCCGCACCGACCGGACGGCGTCGTCGACCTGTCCGGCGTCGTCAAGGCCGCCGCCATCGCAGCGGCCGGCGAGGTCCTCGACGCCGCCGGCCTCGAGCAGTGGTTGCTGAACGTGGGGGGCGACATCCTGGTACGCGGCGATGACGACGGAGTTCCATGGCGTGCGGGCATCGTTGACGCATTCGATCGCACCGTCCTGCTGACCTCGGTCGAGCTGTCAGGGCTGCGGCGTGCGCTCGCGACCTCTGGTACGGGCGAGCGCGGCGAACACATCTGGCGGCGCGAGGTGCCCGGTGCCGACGAGCTCGTCCAGGTGACGGTCGCGGCCGCCGACATCGTCACCGCCGACGTCCTCGCCACGGCGATCCTCGCGGGCGGTCCGACCGCACTCGACGAGCTGACCGACCGCTTCGCGATCGACGCCCTCGCCTGCACGAGAGGCGGGGGCTCCTCTCGACCCCGTCCTTCGCCACCACCGCACGCTGAACCCGCAGGCCGACTGAGCTGGTCAGGACAGTTGCACGTTCGCCTGCAACCAGGAGAACGGATCGATCGGATCCGTGCCGTTCCGCAGCAGCTCCAGGTGCAGATGCGGCCCGGTGCTCTGGCCGGTGTTGCCGACGTTCCCGACAGCTTGGCCGACCCCGACCCGTTCGCCTTCCTGGAGCTTCAGGGAACCGAACCGCATGTGCGCGTAGACACTCGTGTAGCGCTCGCCGTCGACGACGTGGTCGATCATCGCGTACACACCGAGACCTGAGTCCGACGAACCGGTTTCACGGACGATGCCGTCGGCGATCGCTTGGATCTGGGTGCCCTCGCCCGGGGTGAGGTCCAGACCCTTGTGGAACGTCGAGCACCCGCCGCACGGTGCGGCGCGGGGCCCGAAGTCGTCGCTGAGCGGCACGCCCGTGACGAAAGGCCACTGGACCGGCGAAGCCGCGTTGTTGATGAACGTGGTCGCCGTTCGCGCGGGCGGCACCGCGCTCCGGCGCCGTTCGACCTCCTCCGCGGACGTCGCCGAATAGCCATCTCGCTTCATGACTTCTCCTGCACCGTCCGCGACGCGCAGGCTTTGGCTCTCACGCGCCGTCGCGGTGTCCTGCGAGACGGCGTGCGGGTCGGGGAACAGGACAGCCGCCGGGAGAGAGGTCGCCACGACGAGGGCTCCGACGAACGCCGCCGCGAGAGCCGCACGGGAGCGCTTGCCGCGCAGACGGCGAGTCGACGACTCGTCCGGCCGACTGCCGTGGTGCGAGCCGATCACCGTGCGAGGGCCGCGTTGAGCGCGTTGCGGATGTCGGCCTCGGAGCGCAACTCGATCTGTTCGTCGTTCACGAAGATCGTCGGGGTCGCGCTGACGCCCAGCTGCCGCCCGGCTTCGAAGTCGGAGGAGACGCGTTCCCGGGTCGCAGGGTCCGTCACCGCGGCATCGTAGGCGGCCATGTCGAGCCCGAGCTCCTCGGCGAAGCTGCGGAACAGGGAAGCCTTGGAGTCCTGCTGTTCGCCCCATTCGGCCTGTGTTTCGAACATGCGGCTGTACATCGCCTCGAACTGTCCCTGCTGGGCAGCCGCTTCAACGGCGACGGCGGCGTTCATCGAGTTGAGGTGGGAGGGGATGGGGAAGTATCGGACCACGAACGTGACGCGATCTCCGTACTCGGCGCGCAGCTGTTCGATCACCGGGTACACGGCGCCGCACACCTCGCATTCGAAGTCGAGGAACTCGACGAGCGTGACGGTACTGCCCTCCGGTTCGGTCAGGCGGTGGCTGGTGTCGGCGACCGCGGACGGTGTGTCGGCACCGTCGGCGGCCGGCTGTTCGGAGGACGGCGCGACGGCGGTGGAGATCGCGATCGAAGCGACGAGGACGACGACGGCGATGAGGGACCCGATGGTCCACTTGGTACTGGTCTGCATGAGTGTGTTCCTTCGCTGAGGAGCGGCGGTGTTCGTGGGCAGGGTGCTGCACGGTTCCGTCGTCACCGAGCGAGCGGTCAGTGACGACGGGTGCGCGCGTGAGGGCGCCCGCGGAGTCGACGCATCGACGCGGGCGCGGAGCTGCCGCGATCAGGTCCGGCTGATCGAGAGTTCCGTCAGCGAGACCGGGGAACCGTCACGTCGGCCCAGCTCTCCGACGGCGACCGTCGAGACGGGCGTGGTCCGCGGGGTCACGTGGGGGAGCGGGCGATCGCCTGCGCCGTGCATCGCGGCCGGGACGGCGACGACGCAGCCGGATGCCTCATCGGTGTGCTGCCCGTGTCCGTCGAACGCGCAACCGCTCAGCGGTACGTCGGCAGCGATGGGCGCAATGGAGGTCGTGCCCTGCTGGACGGCGGTGCCCGTGGCGGAGGATGGAGCGGTATGCCCGGTGACCAGACCCAGCGCGATCGTCGTGACGAGGACGACGAACGCCAGGAGGTGGCGAAGGCCGGGAGACGACGAAGCCCGATCCGGCATCGAGGTCGAGGGCATACGGCAATCGTACGGTCCCGGGACCCGTTCCCAGCTGGGAGGATCCCCGACGGTGCCGTTCGCGGCTGAGGAAGCGTCGACGGATACCGTCCAATGAACGGTTTTTCGTCACACGGCTTGCGGTCCCGCCGCCGACGATGCATACTCGATTCCCGAACGACTACTCGGTTTTCGGCGCAGCTGCCCGAGCCGACTCAACGATGAGAGGGCCAGGGAATGACGACAGCGAGCGGTTCCGCTGCAGGGATGCCATCGGGCATGACGACTTCGACAGCCACGGCGGGACGGGGTTCCGCGTTCGAGGAGCCGACGCAACCGGCGAAGCGCAGCTACATCGTCTGGCTGCTCCTCGCCCAGTTGGTCTTCTTCATCGCCCTGCTCGGGCCCGCGATCGTCGGCATCGGCATCAAGATCCAGTCCTTCGTCGACGCCGGTGTCATCGACCAGAACGGCGCGACCGGCGCTGCCGCCGTCCTCGGCGGTTTCGGCGCCCTCTTCGCCACCATCGCGAACGTCGTGTTCGGTCGACTGTCCGACCGCACGACGAGTCGCTGGGGTCGCAGGCGGATCTGGATCGTGTCCGGCACGGTCATCATGACCGTCGCCTTCGCGATCATGGCACTCGCTCCGACGCTCCTCGTCGCGACGATCGGCTGGTCGCTCGCGCAGCTCGGGGCCAACATGGCACTCGCGCCGTTCATCGCGACGATCGCCGATCAGGTACCCCGGTTCCAGCGCGGCAAGATCACCGCTGCACTCGGCATCTCCCAGAACGTCGGCATCCTCGGCGGAACGTATGTCGCGCAAGCATTCCAGGATCAGCTCGTCATCATGTTCGTCGGCCCGGCGATCCTCGCCATCGCCGCAATGGTCATCTTCGCCGTCGTGCTTCCCGACCGCCGCCTCCCGCTCGCGCCACCGCGAGCCACACTGCGCGACTGGGCCGAGACCTTCTGGGTCAGCCCTCGCAAGCACCCCGACTACGCCCTCGCCTGGTGGTCGCGCTTCCTCATCACCTTCGCGAGCTTCGGCTTCACGACGTTCCGTTTCTTCTACCTGCTCAACCACGTCGGTGCGCCTGAAGCGGACATCCCCGCGATCATCTCGACCAGCGTCCTGATCTACACGGTGACGCTCATCGGTGCGAGCTACTTCGCCGGCTGGCTGTCGGACAAGATCGGTCGCCGCAAGGTGTTCGTATGGAGCTCCACCGCGCTCTTCGCCGTCGGAACCTTCGCGCTCATCTTCGTGCAGGACATCGGATCGTTCTATGTGCTGGAGGCCATCCTCGGCATCGCGTACGGCATCTACGTCGGCGTCGACCTCGCCCTCGTGGTGGACGTCCTGCCCGACCAGGAGAACGCCGGCAAGGACCTCGGTGTGTTCAACATCGCCAACGCACTTCCGCAGACGTTCGCGCCGCTCATCGGTGGCATCCTCGTCTACGTGAGCGATCCGACCGGCAACAATTACGGACTGTGGTTCTCGGTCTGCGCGGTCGCCGCCATCCTCGGAGCGGTGGCGATCTTCCCCATCAAGAGCGTCAGATAGGGGAGGACGGCCGACCTCCCAGCGCCTCGCGGGACCATCGGCCGTCCTCGCCTTCCTCCAATGCAGTCCCAATCAACGAAATCGAAGGTGAATCGACCATGTCCCTCCCCGTAGCGTCCGTCCAGCTCTACACGCTGGCGAAAGAATTCACGGCCGACCCGAACGGGTCGCTCGACAAGCTCGCAGCCATCGGCCTGAAGAACGTCGAGGCGTTCGACTTCGTGCGCCGTCCCGCCGAGATCCGCGCCGCACTCGACGCGAGCGGCCTGGCCTCGCCCACCGGGCACGCGCCGCTGCTGTCCGATGAGCTGTGGACTCCGGACGGGTCCATTCCGACCCCGTCGCCCGAGGTCGTGTTCGCCGCCGCAGCCGAGATCGGCATCACGACCGTCATCGATCCGTTCGTCTCCGCCGACCGCTGGTTGACCGAGGAAGGCGTCGCAGACATCGCCGACCGCCTCAACCGCGCCGCGGAGGTCGCGGCGACCTTCGGTCTGCAGGTCGGCTACCACAACCACGCGCAGGAGTTCCTGGCGTCCTTCGACGGCCAGACCGCGTACGAGCGTTTCGTCGCGAGCACCGACGAGCGCGTCGCGATCGAGCTCGACCTGTTCTGGGCGCTGACCGGCGGACAGGACGCCACTGAGCTCGTCACGAAGCTCGGCTCGCGCCTCATCGCCGTGCACGTCAAGGACGGCATCGCCCCGGCGAGCAACCCGTTCGCACCCGACGCGCCCGCCTTCGGCTCCGAGACCCTCGACCAGCGTCACCCCGGCGACGGCCAGGTGCCGCTCGCCGCGGCGCTCAAGGCCGGCGAAGGCGCGATCAAGTACGCCGTCATCGAGTACGACAACGCCCCGGGCGACGTGTTCGAGGACATCCAGGCCAGCTACGACTTCCTCGTCAAGGGCGGGTTCGTCGCATGACCGGCCCCGTCGGTATCGGCGTCATCGGCGTCGGCGTCATCAGCGACACCTACCTGGAGAACCTCGCGTCGTTCCCGGACGTGGAGGTGCTCATCGTCGGTGATCTCCTGCTCGACCGGGCGAAGAGCCAGGCCGAGAAGCACGGCGTGCCCGCGTGGGGCTCCGCTGAGGACGTCCTCGCCCACCCCGACGTGCAGGTCGTCGTCAACCTGACGATCCCCGCCGCCCACATCGAGGTCTCCGCCGCCGCGATCGCCGCCGGGAAGCACGTCTGGACCGAGAAGCCACTGGGCCTCGACCGCGACGGTGCCGCGCAGCTCCTGCGCGACGCCGCTGCGAAGGGGCTCCGCGTCGGCTCGGCACCCGACACCGTGCTCGGCCCAGGCTTCCAGACCGCCAAGCGAGCCGTGGCCGAGGGCGTCATCGGGGAGCCGATGTTCGCGTCCACCACGTTCCAGACCATCGGTCCGGACGTGTGGCACCCGAGCCCGGCCTTCCTCTTCGCGGAGGGCGCTGGACCGCTGCTCGACATGGGCCCGTACTACTTCACCGGTCTCGTGAGCCTCTTCGGCTCGGTCGACCGCGTGGCAGCGCTCGGTCGGAAGAAGTTCGAGGAGCGAGTCATCGCGACCGGTCCGAACGCGGGGACGACCTTCCCGGTCGAGGTGCCCACGTCGCTCCAGGTGCTGACCTCGTTCGCGGCGGGCCAGCAGGCGTCGAGCCTGCTGAGCTTCGACTCGGCCCTCGAGCGCCACGGTGTGTTCGAGATCCACGGCACCGAGGGTTCGTTGATCATCCCCGACCCGAACCAGTTCGAGGGTCGCAACGCCTACGTGAAGGCCCGCACCTCGATTACCGATGGCGCCTGGGGCGAGCAGGAGTGGATCGAGATCGAGCAGCAGGGCGTGGTCGTCGGCCGCGGACTCGGCTTGCTCGACATGGTCCGTGCCATCGCTGAGGATCGGCCGCACGTCGCCACCGGCGAGCTGGGCTTCCACGTGCTGGACGTCCTGCTCTCCGCGCAGGAGTCCGTGGCGAGCGGTGAGTTCGTCCCCGTGTCGAGCTCCATCTCTGCACCGGTGCCGGCGGTTCCGGTCGACTTCGACCCGTTCGCGCAGACGCTCTAGCCTCCGAGGAACTCGGACCGGCCCTCGTCGGTCCGTCCCCACTGACGCGTCGTGTGCGTCCATCGACGATGGGCGCACACGACGCGTCAGTCATTCCTGGCCGTCCCGTGGATGTCCCGGCACTGTCAAGGAGCTCTCGGCGACAGACCTACACTGGTGCAGTGTCAAAACGCCGCAGACTGTTCACCCTGGAGCTCGGCGGTCGGACGTCGACGCTGTCCGAATCGAAGCGCCATCCCGCGCGCTATCAACTGGACGTGGATGGCGTCCCCCAATCGGTCGTGTCCATGGGGGATCCCACTCGGCTGAAGTACGCCTACATCCGACACATCGCTCGAGCCATCGATGCGGTGGCGCCCGCCGGTGACCAGCTGTTCACCGTCCATCTGGGTGCCGGCGCACTGACGCTGCCCCGGTACGTCGAGGCCACGAGGCCCGGTTCGTCCCAGCTCGTGGTCGAGTTCGAGCCCGCCCTCTATGCTGCGGTCGTGACCGCGCTGCCCTTGGCGGCCGGCACGGAGCTGCGCGCGATCTTCGGCGATGCGCGCGAGGTCGCCGATGCTCCACTGCCGTCTGCAGACAGCACGGCTGCGCGACCGCCGCGCTCATCTGACCCAGGGGAGCGCACGGCGCTCATCCGTACGTCTCCGGATACGCAGTGGACGAACGCGCGCTTCACCGTGGTCGACCTCTGGGACGCCGCGCTCATCCACCGACGCGTCGCGAGTCACGAGTTCTACCTGCGAGTGGCTGCGCGGTCGGCGGACGACGGCGTCATCGCGGTCAACCTCCTCGACGGGCATCCGTTCGAGTACTCACGCCGGCAGGCGGCGACGCTCGGCGCCGTGTTCGAGCACGTCGCCGTCGTCCTCGACGCGGAGCCCGAGGACGACGAGGGACCGCTCGGGAACGTCCTCGTCTTCGCCAGTCACCGCCCGCTGGACATCGCCGCGCATCCGGAACTCCTCGGTGAGCCGATTCCGCACCTCCTGCACGGTGAGGAGCTCACCGCGTGGATCGGTGGCGCGGCGATCATGACCGATGCCGACGGCACCGACTCACCAGACCCGGACGACCCGCGCTGGGAGTGAGCCGTGCGCTGAGTCGCCCGAACCTGTGCGAAAAACGGTGCCGTTCGAACACTCTCGGGCGACTCAGCGGGGCAGGCGTGAGACGCTTGCGGGATGGATCTCGAGGTGTCGTCTGCGCTCACGATCCCGGCGACCGAACTCCGATGGAAGTTCTCGCGCTCCTCGGGACCGGGAGGCCAGCACGTCAACACCTCGGACAGCCGCGTGCAGTTGACCTGGAGCATCGTCGAATCGCCGGCCGTCGACGAGGAGCAACGGACACTGCTCCTCGAACGCCTCGCTCGTCGGCTGGTGTCCGGTTCCATCACGGTGACCGTCGCTCAGGAGCGGTCGCAGCTCAGGAACCGGGAGATCGCGCTCGACCAGCTGGCGTCGCTGCTCCGGGAGGCCTTCACGCCGGCCGGGCCCCCTCGGCGACCGACTCGCCCGACGCGTGGGTCGGCCAGGCGGCACGCCGCCGCGAAACAGCAGCGCTCCGCGACGAAGCAGCAGCGCAGGCGTCCGACCGCGGACTGAGTCCGTGCCCGACCGCCCTGATCTGCGCGCACGTCTGCGGTGCTCCGCACCCGCTTGTGCGGCTGACAGGGTTCAGTCGTCCTGCAGGTTCCCGCGCAGCCCTCCGCCGGCATAGGAGCGGCGCAGCAGTCCTCGGCGGCGCAGGATGGGGACGAGCTCGTCGAGGTTCCGATGGATCGTCGCGGGATGCAGATCTCCCGAGAAGATGAACCCGTCGTTGTCGGCCTCCTCGCCGGCACGCTCGATGTAGTCGGCGACCTCCTCTGCGGTGCCGACGACCCCCGTGCCGTCGGTGATGCGTCCCAGTCGGGCCTTCGGCGCGAGGAGCTCGCGGAGCGTCGCCGCACCGAAGTCGGGCACACCTCCCAGGAGGGCGTTCAGGCTGCCGCGAGACACGTGGTCTCCGAAGATCCCCGGGTCGACCGGGCGGTCGAGGTCGAGGCTCGTGAGATCGGTCTCCAGGTCGCTCGACCAACCGAGGGCGACGGTCCGCAGGATGGCGTCGTCGGGTTCCCCTGAGGCGTGCACGAGCCGATCTGCTTCGTGGCTGCTGGGGACGATCACCGGCTTGAAGACGAAGAGGATCTTCGGGGGCACCGTCCGTCCGACGGCTTCGGCGGCGGACAGCACTCTCGTGCGATAGGCCTGCAGGCTGTCGAGGTCGAGCGGTGCGAGCGCGAGCTGGACGGCCGAGTGGCGGCCGGTGAACGCGAGACCGCGCGGGGAGGATCCGGGGGAGATCACGATCGGTTCGCCGCCGAGGTCGTCCTCGAACGGGAGCGCGTTCAGTGGCCCGTCGAAGCTGTAGTGCTCGCCGCGATGTTCGATCGCGTCCAAGTGGGAGCCGTCGGCGAAGACCCCGGTCGAGCGGTCGCCGACGTAGGCTCCCGGCCGCCAGGTGCGCCACAGGTCCTCCACGCCGCCGAGCCATTCCTCTGCGCGGTCGTAGGCCACGTCGTGCGCGACGTCCGGCACGCCGAAATGCCGACTGGCTCCGACGTCCGTGACGACGTTGAGCCCGAGGCGACCCGAGCTCAGATGCTGCAGACTCGCGAACTGTCTCGCAGCCTGGTACGGCGGGAACTGCAGCGGGTTGACCGTCGGGACGATCCCGATGTGCTCGGTGGCCGCGAACAGGAACGGGGTGAGGCTCAGCGGGTCGTGCTTCGGACCCCCATAGGCGCCGCGTACTCGAAGGTCGAGGGTCTGCGGGTTGCCGAGCGAGAGGGCGTCCTCGATGATGACGAGGTCGAGTCCCGCCTGTTCGAGCTCACGGATCGCCTGCTGGTAGAGCTTCGGCTCCTGCCACCGGTAGTCCCAGTCGAGGTACGGATGGCCCCACCCGTGCGGGCCGAATCCGCGCGAGAGGAACCATCCGAAGTGCTGTCGCTTCGTCACGCCGCGACCTCCTCGAGGCTGAGGGGTGTCGGCTCGGCACCCGCGACGTGCGCGTTCGGCTGTTCGCGTTCCAGCCGGGCGAAGGCTTGCCCCAGGTCGTCGATCAGGTCGTCGACGTCCTCGATGCCAACCGAGACCCGGATCAGGCCGTCGGTGATCCCGGCCGCAGCGAGTTGTTCCGGTGTGCGCTGGACGTGCGTCGTCGAGGTCGGGTGGATGATGAGCGATCGGACATCGCCGAGGTTGGTCATGCGTGTGAACAGGTCGACGGCGTCGATCACGGTGCGTGCAGCAGCGCGGCCCCCGCGAAGCGTGAACGAGAACACCGCACCCTGGCCGTGCGGGAGGTAGGTCTCCGCAAGGCGGTGGTAGGCGTTGCCCGGCAGCCCGGAGTAGTCGACCGAGCTGACCTCCGGGCGTCCCTCCAGCCAGGTCGCGAGGGCCAGGGCGTTGTCGCTCTGCCGCTGCACGCGGAGGGACAGCGTCTCGATGCCCTGGTCGAGCAGGAAGGCGTTGAACGGCGACGGGGTCGGGCCGAGACGCATGGCGACACTGTTCCTGGCGAATCCGCCGAACCTCGTGCGTCCAGGCGCCGACTCCAGCAGATGCGGGTATCGGTCGGTGTTGGCGTCCCAATCGAACACACCACCGTCGACGATGACACCACCGAGGACGGTGCCGTGGCCGGACAGGAACTTGCTCGCGGAGTGCACGACGATGTCCGCACCGTGCTCGATGGGGCGGAGCAGATACGGGGTGGCGAAGGTGTTGTCGACGACGAGCGGGATGCCGTGGGCGTGCGCGACGTCGGCGACGAGCCGCAGGTCCGTCAGGTCGTTGCGGGGGTTCGGGATCGACTCGACGAACACCGCCCGGGTGTTCGGGCGGAACGACGCCGCCCACGACGCTGCGTCGAGCGGTTCGACGACCTCGGTCGTCTCGATGCCCAGCCGGGCGAAGTTCTCGGTGAAGAGTCCGCGCGATCCCTCATAGATGCTCGGCGAGATGACGAGGTGATCGCCTGTGCCGAGCAGCGACAGGAGCGCGACGCTCACTGCGGCCTGGCCCGACCCGAGCAGGATCGCGTCCGTTCCACCCTCGAGGGCCGCGATCCGCCGTTCGACCGCGTCGACCGTCGGGTTGCCCACGCGGCTGTAGCTGTAGCCGTCGGCTTCCGGCCCGAAGCGGTGCTCCGCCTCGTCGAAGTCGGCGAAGGTGAAGCCTGCACTGGCGTAGATGGGGAGGGCGCGAGCGTTCGGCCAGCCACCGGCGCCGGCACCGTCGTGCAACTGCCTCGTCGTGAAGCCGCGACGGCGTCCGCTGCGCTGCGTCTCGCTCATCGTGTCGTCCCTCTCCTCCTGGTCCAGGGCCCCGGTCCAGAGGTGGCTCCGGGGTACCGGTACTGTACGTGTCCGGTCCCGGCGCCGTGCTCCCCGGCGACACGCTGCGCAACAATCGGTGCGCACCGCCGAGCACCGAGTCGCCCTGAACGGCACGAAATGGAGCGAATATCGTGCATTCCAGGGCGACTCAGAGGGCTCGCCGGAGGCTAGTGGGCCGAGTAGCCACCGTCGACCAGGTGGTAGCTGCCGGAGATGAAGCTGGCGTCGTCGCTCAACAGGAAGAGGGTGAGAGCCGCGACCTCCGTGTCGGTGCCGAGACGGCCGGTGGCGTGCTCCGCTTCGAGTCCGGCGAGCGCCTCGGGGGAGAGGCTGGACCGCACGAGTGGCGTGTCGATGAAGCCGGGGCCGACGGCGTTCGTGCGCACGCCCTGGGCCGTGTACTCGAGGGCGGCGACCTTGGTGAGGCCGACCAGTGCGTGCTTGCTGGCCACGTAGGCGGCGTTCTGCGCGATGCCGACCGAGCCGAGGACCGAGGCCATGTTGACGACGGCGCCACCGCCGGCGGCGACGATCGCGGGCAGCTGGAACTTCAGTCCGTAGAAGACCCCGTCCAAGTCGACCGCCCGCACCCGGTCCCAGGCTGCGACGTCGTAGTCACCGATGGTCTGCGCCGGTGCACCGATGCCGGCGTTGTTGACGGCGAGGTGCAGCGCCCCGTAGGTCGTCTGTGCGAACTCGACTGCGGCCTGCGAGTCCTCCCACTTCGCGGTGTTCTGCGCGAACGCGACCGCCGATCCGCCGGCTGAGACGATCTCGGCTGCGACCGACTGGGCTGCGTCGAGGTTGATGTCGGTGACGACGACCGAAGCGCCTGCGGCCCCGAGCGATCGGGAGATCTCCGCACCGATCCCGCTTCCGCCGCCGGTGACGAGCGCTACCCTGTTGTCGAACTTGCCCATGTGGACCATCTCTCTTCCGCCGGCGGAGTGAACCGACCGACCTCGTTGTTCATGCGTACGTATACATGAACATCGCCTGGCTATGGATCTATTCCGATTCCATCCGTTGGCTCGATCCGCGACGCATCATCCGATCGGCCGACGAGCTCCGCTGCGAGCGTGCTCGGAATCACCGCGGCAAAGTCACGCCTGTCACGCGCGCAGGTCTAGGCTCCGAGAGGGGACGACGCCCGCAGACACGGGCGATCCGACTCCCAACCGCAACCGGATTCGCGAGAAAGCCTCATCACGTGACTCAAGACCTCATGGCCCCAGACAGCATCGTCAAGCGCATCATGCGCACCGGAACCGTCTGGTTCGGTGTCGCCGTCGGCAGCTCCGCCGTCACCCTGGGCCTCCTCCTTGCATCGGGTTGGCGACCCGCCGTCCTCGCAGAGGGACTGCGCGTGCTGTGGTGGTGCTGCGCCACCATCGTCGTCCTGAGCATCGGACTGCTGGGCTGGTCAGGTTGTCCCGTGCTCGAGATCGACGTGCCGACCGCGGCCCGGAACAAGTCGCTCACGATGCAGCTGGGGACGATGCTCTTCATCCTCGGCAGCGCGGGTGCCGTGTTCGCCGTGTTGCTCGGCTCCCCGAGCTAGCCGGCGACGCCTGTCCTGCGATCGGTCCGCCGGCCGGCGCACCTGTTATCGTTCGGAGATGCGCTGGGCACGGGGGTACTTCGCCGCGCAAGCCGCGGCGGGTGCCGCGTGGTGGATCGGCGTCGCGCTCTCGCCCGTCATCCGGGTGGCGACGCTCGGCGGCCTCGACGCACCGCTGGTCGCGGCGTTCGACCTCCCGCTCTTCGTCGGCGCTTCAGCCATGGCGGCGTTCGGCTCGCGGGCTGCTGCGATCGTCACGACCGCCTGGACGAGCCTCGTCGCTCTCGCGATGGGGCTCTACGCCACCGTGACGGTGGAGGCCGGTTGGGGCGCGCTGATCATGATCGCCGCGGCGGGCGCGTCCATCGTCGCGCTGCTCGTCGTCCTCACCGGCGGTCTGCCCCGGCACTGGCTGCTGATCGGTCCGTTCCGCTTCCGACCGACGCCCCCAGGGCGTGCACTGAAGGCCGTGCTTCGTCGGACGGCTCTGCAGATCGTGGTGTTCTGGCTGGTGTTCCTCGCTGTACTCCCACTGGTGATCTCCGCTGTGGAACGGCGGTGGCAGCTGGCGGTCGACGTGCCCGCCTGGACATGGCCGGTCGGCCTGGTGTTGTTCATCGTCGCCGCGGCACTCGGTCTCTGGTCGAGCGTCACGATGTCGCTCCTCGGAGGCGGCACACCGCTGCCGTCGTCGATGCCGAACGAGCTCGTCGTCGCCGGGCCCTATCGTTTCGTCCGGAATCCGATGGCGGTTGCGGGAATCGCGCAGGGGGTGGCGGTCGGCGTGATGCTGTCGTCGTGGTTGGTGGTCGCTTACGCGATCATCGGTTCGTTCGTCTGGAACGCGGCGATCCGGCCACTCGAGGAGTCCGACCTCGCCGCCAGGTTCGGCGAGTCGTTCGAGCGGTACCGCCGAACGGTCCGGTGCTGGTGGCCCCGTCTCCCGCGGGAGACCTCGACGACGCCGTAGGGTCGGAGCATGCCTGCACGCTCAGCCCAGCGACCGCTCCGCCGACTCGGTTTCCTCACGATGGGTTTGTTCGATCCCGCCGACCCCGCCGCCGGGCACGAGACGACACTGCAGCTCATCGAACTCGGCGAACGATTGGGGTTCGACAGTGCGTGGCTGCGCCATCGTCACCTCCAGTTCGGGATCTCGTCTCCGGTCGCCGTCCTCGCCGCAGCGTCACAGCGCACCCGTCGCATCGCGCTCGGCACGGCGGTGACCCCGCTCGGTGCCGAGAACCCGTTCCGTCTGGCAGAGGACCTCGGCACCGTGGACGTGCTCGCAGGCGGCCGGCTGCTGCCCGGGCTCAGTACGGGTGAGCCCATGCGGTTCGACGCGTTCAAGGATGCGATCTACCCCGGAACCCTGGAGCACGAGGACCTGGGCTACGACCGGTTGCTGCGGCTGCGCTCGTTCATCAGCGGCGCACAGGTCAGCGACCAGCCAGGACGTGTCGGGCAGGAGGACTACTCGTCGCGCGTGGAACCGCACGCCGTGGGGCTCGCGGACCGCCTCTGGTACGGCGCAGCGAGCCTCCGTTCGGCGAGTTGGGCAGGGGAGCACGGTTTCAACCTGCTGACGAGCAGCGTGATCGCGTCCGAGGACGGCACGACTGACTTCGCGGCGAACCAGGCTGCGCAGATCCGACTGTTCCGCGACCGTCACCCTGCAGGAGAGCGCGCCAGAGTCTCCCAGGGCCTCGTCGTTATCCCGACCGATTCGACGACTGCGACGCAACGCGCGCGGTACCGCGAGTACGTCGAATCACGGCGGCACCGGATCGGCGTCGCCCACGGCCCCCGGGGGCTGCTGTTCGCCGAGGATCTCGTCGGATCGAGCGCCGAGATCGCCGATCGCCTTCAGAACCATGCCGGTTTCCGGGAGGTGGACGAGGTCGCGTTCGCGCTCCCGTTCACGCTCGAACCGGAGGACTACACCCAGCTGCTCACGGACATCGCGGGCAGCCTCGCACCCCTGCTCGGCTGGAGTCCGTCGTCCGCACCGGAGGGCCGGCCGGCGTGAGGTGGCGCTGACGCAACAGCCGAGGATGGCCGGTTCCAGACGGCGCGTACAGTGACGGTATGACGCACAACGGGTTCGAACGGTACGTCGCGATCGGCGACAGCTTCAGCGAGGGATACGGAGATGTCCGCGAGGACGGCACACTCCGAGGCTGGGCCGACTTCGTCGCTCTCGGGCTCGCCCAGTCGAGTGACCGGGACGTCACGTATGCGAATCTCGCCATCCGCGGGCGCAAGCTCTCGCCGATCCTGGACGAGCAGCTGGAGCGCGCCCTCTCGATGTCGCCCGACCTCGTGAGCTTCAACGGTGGCGGCAACGACATCATGCGTCCGCGGGTCACGATCGCGTCGGTGGCCGAGCGGATCGACGCCGCGGTCGATCGGTTGCGTGCCAGCGGTGCACACGTGCTGCTGCTCAGCGGAGCGAATCCGTCGGCGCACATTCCGATGGGCGCCGTGCTGCAGCGCCGGGGAGAGCAGCTCGCTGAGGCGGTGCGGGTCCGATTCCCGCGGGACGGCGTGACGTTCGTCGACAACTGGGCCGATGCGACGCTCGCCGACCTCCGGTACTGGTCGGTGGACCGGTTGCACCTCAACGGTCTCGGTCATGCACGGGTCGCGAGCAACGTCCTGACAGCGCTCGGGGTCCCGGTGCCGCCGGAATGGGGGATCGAGGAGGTCGCGGATGCCCCGCCGGGACCCGCTCAGCGGAGGACGGCGAGCTACTACCGTGAGCACGTCCTGCCCTGGATCGGTCGCCGGCTGACCGGTCGATCCTCCGGCGACGGCCGAGAGGCGAAGATCGGTTCGCTGCAGCGAGTCGACCCGTCCGGTGCGGTGTCCTGACGCTAGGCGACGCGCACGAGCGTCCGCTGCCAGCCGGACGAGCCGTTGGGGGCGATCGGAGCCTGCTCCTCGATCTGGAGGTTGCCGGCCTTGTCGGTCGCGCGCACGGCGACGTAGTGGGTTCCGGACGTGGCGTCCCAGTCCATCCACCACTGCACCCACGTGTCGTCGTTCACCGGTGTCGAGAGGTTCACGCTCTGCCACTCGCCGTTGTCGATACTGACTTCGACCTTCTCGATCCCGACCGTCTGCGCCCAGGCGACGCCCGCGATCTTCGCGGATCCGGCCTCGATCTGCTTGTCGATGCGTGGCGTGTCGATGCGGGAGGAGAGTTTGATCGGCGCCTTCGCGTCGTAGCCGCGCGGCGTCCAGTAGGCCTCGTCCTTCGCGAAGGTCGTGACGGTGAGCTTGGTGAGCCACTTCGTCGCTGAGACGTAGCCGTAGAGGCCCGGGACGACCATGCGCACCGGGAACCCGTGTTCCAGCGGCAGCGGTTCGCCGTTCATCGCGACGGCGAGGATCGCGTCCCGGTTGGTGTCCGTCAGCGCTTCGAGCGGGGTGCTCGCGGTGAAACCGTCGACGCTCGTCGAGAGCACCATGTCGGCGTCGGACTCCGGCATCGCCCGCTTCAGGACGTCGCGCACGGGGACGCCGAGCCACTTCGCCGTACCGAGGAGGTTGCCGCCGACCTCGTTCGACACGCAGGTCATCGTGATGGAGTACTCGTCGAGGCCCATGGCCACCAACTCCTCGAAGCTGATCTGCACCGGTTTCCCCACCATGCCGTCGACGGTGAGCGACCAGGTCGCCGGATCGACGGACGGGACCGTCAGCGCGGTGTCGACGCGGTAGAACTTCTCGTTCGGGGTGTACAACGAGCTGAGGCCGGGGATGTCGAGCTCCGCACCGTCCGGAACGGTGACCATCGACTTCGGGCTCGGAAGCTTCAGGGCGTCGCGGATGGCCGTGATCGACGATGTCGTCACGTTGATGATGCGGGCGCCGACGCCGACGACGACCGCGCCGGCGGCGGCGATGCCGGCCAGGCGGAAGAATCCACGGCGATCGAACGCAGCGGACTGCTCGTCTGCTGCGCTGGCGCGTCGCGGCCGGCTCGGCAGGCGGCGCCGCAACAGGACCAGTAGCACGATGCCGGTGGCTGTGCCGAGCACGACGGGGATGACCGACAGCGGCGTGGCACCGGCTCGCGTGACGGTCGTCGCTCCGGCGAACACACCGGCGGCGGCGAGGAGCACGACGCCGAGCGGCGGACGGAGGTACTGGAGCACACCCGCGACGGCCGCAGCGACCAGCACTGCCACTCCGAGGCTCACGAGCAGGAACAGCTTGTCGTTCTCCCCGAACACCTCGATCGCGAACTCCTTCGCCCAACGCGGGACGATGTCGATCACGAAGGAGCCGACGGTCAGCAACGGGCTGCTGCCTCGTGAGAACAGGAGCGCGGCGAGTTCGGCGACGGCGAGGAATCCCGCAGCTGCGACGATCCCGGAGAGAGCGGCTGCGACCCAGGCGAGGCGTCGCCCGGGTCGTCTCGTGCTGCTGCGTTGCTTCGATGACATGTGAACTCCCTGGTCGTGGTTCGAGGGGAGTTCGGAGCCGTCGTCGGTTCGGACGGGTCGACGTGAGCTCAGGCGGTCGCCACCGCCAGCCGCAGGCCTGTCTCCGTGGCCAGCGAGAGGGCTTCCGCGAGCTCCTGCTCGCTGCGCCCGATCTGCGGTGCGAGCGCGGCTTCGCGCTCAGCCAGGGTGAGGCTCGTCGTGATCACGTGCACGTCCATACCCAGCGCACCGCCGAAGAGGGTGCGAAGCGCGGGGACCTCGTGGTCCCAGCCCTCGGTCGGACTGCCGATGTCGTACGCGATACCCCGACTCGTCGTGATGACGACCGGCCGCCCGACGAGGGACCCCGTGTCGGCGGAGGTGACCCCCGGCACATGGATGTGGTCGATCCACGCCTTGAGGGATGACGGGATCGAGAAGTTGTACAGTGGCGCGCCGATGACGACGATGTCGGCGGCGAGGAGTTCATCGACCAGTTCGCGCTGCAGTTCCTCCGCCTCCGCCGGTGGGTTCGATCCCTCGACCCGGTCCGCCGGTGCCCAGTGGAGGCTCGAGTCTGCCAGGTGCGGCACCGGGTCGCGGTGGAGGTCGCGGCGCACGACCACGCCGGTGGGGTCGGCCGTGAGCCAGGCGTCGACGACCGCTTGCGACAGGCGGCGCGATCGAGAGGTGGTGAGGTCGGCGGACGAGTCGAGATGCAGGAGCGTTGGCATGGGTGCAACGCTAGCAACGTGCCCCATCCGCTCGCTTGCGCAGCACGCCGACGCGCCGTTAGCGTCGCACCATGTCCACCGAAGCTGCACAGACCACCCGACGGCGCCGTGACGCAGCGACGCTCGACCAGCTGGATCCGCTCGCTCGGCACCGCGAGGCCTTCGTCCCCGCGCCGGGTGTGCTCGCCTACCTGGACGGGAACTCACTCGGCCGACCGTTGCGAGCGACCGCCCACCGCCTGCAGGAGTTCATCGCAGGGGAGTGGGGCACGGAGCTGATCCGCTCGTGGGACGAACGCTGGTTCGATCTTCCGCTCGCCTTGGGCGATCGCCTCGGCCGGATCGTCCTCGGGGCGGCGACCGGTCAGACGGTCGTCGCGGACTCGACGACCGTCCTGTTGTACAAGCTCGTCCGGGCCGCCGTCGATCGGCCGTCCGCGGAGCATGGCACGCGCACCGAGATCGTCATCGACGACGGGAACTTCCCGACCGACCGCTTCGTCATCGAGGGCATCGCTGCCGAGCGAGGGCTGCAGGTGCGCTGGATCAGCGCGGACCCGGTCACCGGCGTCTCCACGGATCAGCTCGCCGCTGCGGTCGGCGACCGCACGGCACTCGTCGTCCTCAGCCAGGTCGACTACCGGTCGGGCGCCCTCCTCGACGTCGAAGCCGTGACCGAGCTCGTCCACGCCGCGGGCGCCCTCGTCCTGTGGGACCTCTGCCACTCGGCGGGTGTGCTGCCGATCCATCTCGATGCCTGGGGTGTCGATCTCGCGGTGGGCTGCAGCTACAAATACCTCGGTGGCGGGCCGGGAGCTCCGGCGTTCGCCTATGTCGCCGCTGGGCTCCAGGAGGAGCTGCTGCAACCGATCCAGGGCTGGATGGGAGCGCAGGACGTGTTCGCGATGGCCGATGTCTATCGCCCGGCGACGGGCATGCGCCGCTTCCTCAGTGGGACACCGCCCATCGTCGGGATGTTGCCGCTCGAAGACTCCCTCACCGTGATCGAGTCGGCCGGAGTGCAGGCGATCCGGGAGAAGTCGGAACTGCTCACCGCGTTCGTCGTCGACTGGTGCGACGAGCACCTCGACGCATCGGGCGTCACCCTCCTGACCCCACGGGATCCAGCGCGACGCGGCGGCCACGTCACGCTCGGTCACGCCGAGTTCGAGGCGGTGACCGCCGATCTCTGGTCGCAGGGGGTGATCCCGGACTTCCGCCGGCCGAACGGCCTGCGCATCGGCCTGTCGCCGCTCAGCTCGGGGTTCGTGGACCTCGAGGCGGGACTCGAGGCGGTCGCCGAAGCACTCGCGCGAGCCACTGCCCGACAGCCGTAGGCTGCTCTCATGCCTGCAGCCTCCGGAATCCAGTACCGACTCGCCCACACCGGCCGAGCGGGTGAGGTGCGCGCGACCGTCACCGAACTCGCCGCCGGCCTCCGGGAGCTGACGGTCGGAGGCCGGACCCTCGTCGAGGCGTTCGGTGAGGAGGTCGTCGCGCCGATGGGCTGCGGCATGGTGCTCGTCCCGTGGCCGAACCGGGTCCGCGGCGCTCGGTGGACGCTCGACGGCGCACCGCAACAGCTGGACGTGACGGAAGCGGCGACCGGCAACGCCTCGCACGGGCTGCTCCGGAACACCGGGTACCGCGCAGACGAGGTGACCGCCGCCTCGGTCACGCTCGCAGCCTCGGTGTTCCCGCAGCACGGCTACCCGTTCCGCCTCGACACGAGCGTCCGGTACTCGCTCGTCGACGACGGCGTGACCGTCACGCACGAGGTGGTCAACCGCTCGAACCGCCCGGCACCCGTCGCGGTCGGAGCACACCCGTACCTCGCCCTCGGAGGGGTACCGAGCGAGGAACTGACCCTGACGGTGGCTGCTGACACCTGGTTCGAGACCGATGCGCAGCGCATCCCGGTGGCCGAGCACCCCGTCGACGGCACGCCGAACGACCTCCGTTCCGGCGCAGACGTCGGCGGGCTCAGCCTCGACGTCGGCCTCGGCGCGCTCACCGCGGGGACGGACGGCCGGTTCCACCACCGGCTCACGTCGCCCGTCGGCGACGTGGTCGAACTCTGGGCCGACGAGTCGTTCCGCTACGTACAGGTCTACACGCCGTCGAACTTCCCGAAGGCTGGTGGACCAGGCGTCGCGGTGGCGATCGAACCGATGACCGCCCCCGCGGATGCGCTCAACAGCGGGACCGGGCTCCGCTGGCTCGAGCCGGAGGAGCGGTGGACGCTGTCCTGGGGGATCCGACTCGACCTCGCCTGACGTCCGTCGGTCCGGGCGAGGCGCGCCTCATGGACGATGCGAGTCAGCTCGCAGGATGACGCGACGCCTCCCAGGATCGGTCTGGCGTCCGATGTCCTGAGCGGTCCCGAGGACTGAGACTGAGGGCATGACCACGCACCTCGACACGAGTCCCACCGTCTTCTCGCTGCCGACCCTGCACACGAGCGCCGCGGAGCGGGTGTCCGCAGGTCGTGCCGGTCGCGCGGAGCGAGGCCGCATGGCGGCCTTCATCGGCGTCATCCTCGGCAACGTCGTGCTGTGGAGCACCGCGTTCATCGCGGTCGGCCTGACGCTCGCGCTGCAACTCGGCCTCGTCGGTGTGGTCGTCGCGTCGCTTCTGCGCTGAGACGGTCCGCGGAGAACCGGTGCTTCAGTCCCCGGTGTCCTCGTCAGCCACGACGTCCGGGTCGTCCTCGACGAGGCTGTCCTCGTCGACAGCGTCCTTGGGCAGGCCTTGCAGCATGGCTGCTGCGCCTTCGTCGCGGATTCCCTCGACTGCTCCGAAGTTCGACATGGTGCCATCCTCTCGATCGTCGTACCCGACAGCGTAGCCAGCGGGTACGACGATCGACAGGGGTGTCTCCGAAGGGTGGAGACGGCGGTCAGTCGACGATCGACACCGTGACCTCGATGTTGCCGCGGGTGGCGTTGGAGTAGGGGCACACGTGGTGCGCCTGGTCTGCGAGCTGCTGCGCCTCGTCGTGCGAGACGTTCGGCACGTAGACGTCGAGTTCGACGGCGAGTCCGAAGCCGCCCTCACCGTTCGAACCGATGCCGACGCTCGCCGACACTGCGGCGTCCGTGGTGTCGAGCTTCGCGGTGCGTCCGACCGCGTGCAATGCACTGAGGAAACAGGCGGCGAAGCCGGCGGCGAAGAGCTGTTCCGGGTTGGTGCCCTCACCACTGCCGCCGAGTTCCTTCGGCGGGCGGGTGTCGAAGTCGAGGAGGTCGTCCTCACTGCGGACGTGACCGTCTCGTCCGCCTCCGGTGGCATGGGCAACTGCTGTGTACGCGATATCCATCCGTCCATCCTCCCACCGTCCGGCGACTCCGCCGCCCTCAGCGCGCGCCTGTCGTGCCCTGGCCATGCAGCTCACGCCGTGCGCCGGACACGACCGCTCGAGCCACGACGTCGAGCAGCCGGGAGTGCAGGCGCCACTGCTGCCAGTACAACGGGACATCGACCGAGCCTGTCTCGTCGAGCACGACGAGCGTGCCGTCGGCCACAGCCCGCGCCGCCTGGGCGTCGGGCAGCATGCCCCAGCCGAGCCCGAGCCCGACGGCCACCGCGAAGTCGGCCGACGCAGGGACGTGGTGGCGCGGTGGAGCCGCAGGATCGACTCCTCGTCGACGGAGGTAGGCGTCCTGCAGGTCGTCCTTGCGGTCGAAGACCACGACGGGGGCCGTGGCGAACTCCGTCGCTCGGCCGCCGCTCAACCAGCGCGCTGCGAACGCCGGAGACGCCGTCGGCCGGTATCGCATGCTTCCGAGCGGCTGCACCGTACAGCCCTGCACCGGTTCACGGCTCGATGTCACCGCCGCCATCACCGTGCCGTCCCGCAGCAGCTGGACCGAGTGGTCCTGATCCTCCCTCGACAGGTCGAACGCCACAGGATGGTGTGCCGCGACCTCGGCGAACACGGGCAGGATCCAGGTGGCCAGCGAATCGGCGTTCACGACCACGGGGATGGTCGCCGGAGCTGCGGGCGCGAGTCCGTCCGCAGCGTGCAGCTCGAGCGCTGCGTCCTGGCCGAGGAGCCGAACGGCTCTCGCGAGGCGCAGGATGGTCTCCCCGGACTCGGTCGTCGTGATCGGCTTGGTCCGGAGCAGGAGGATCCGACCGACCCGCTCCTCCAGTGCCTTGATGCGCAGGCTCACGGCCGACGGCGTCACCGAGAGCTCCCGCGCAGCCGCTTCGAAGGTGCCGCGATCGACCGCGGTCACGAAGGCGTCGAGGTGGTCGAGCTGGAGTTCCATGATGAGAGAATCTCATGATTCATCAAAAACCTGAACTGGATTGATGAGACCCTGCCGCCTACGGTCGAGAGCATGCCCATCGCACTCAACGCCGCGCTCGCCGGTCTCGGCCTCGGCCTGTCGCTCATCGTCGCGATCGGCGCGCAGAACGCGTTCGTGCTGCGACAGGGGATCCGTCGGGAGCACGTCATGCCCGTCGTGCTCGTGTGCGCCCTGTCCGACGCCGTGTTGATCATCGCCGGAGTGAGCGGCATCGGCTTCGTCGTCGAACGTTTCCCGGTGATCCTCGTCGTGCTCCGCTGGGCGGGCGCAGCGTTCCTGTTCGCCTACGGTCTCCTCGCCGCCCGCCGCGCCTTCGCGCCCGGCGGGCTGACGACCGACCGTGGCGGGAGCGCACTGTCGCTCCGGAGCGCCGTCCTGACCGTCCTCGGGCTGACCTGGCTGAACCCCCACGTGTACCTCGACACGGTGCTGCTCCTCGGATCGATCGCGAACACGCACGGCGAGGTCGGTCGGTGGTGGTTCGCACTCGGCGCCGTCCTCGGCAGCTTCGTCTGGTTCACCGCGCTCGGCTACGGCGCTCGGCTCCTGCGGGGCCTCTTCGCGAAGCCCGTCGCCTGGCGCGTGCTCGATGCCTCGATCGCCGTCGTCATGATCCTGCTCGCCGTCCTGCTGCTCGTCCGGGAGTGAGCAGGTCCGTCCGCGCACGCGTCGCTAGGCTGGCCGGGTGACCCGAACCCTGCGCGACGTCAACGACGTCATCGAACGACTCTGGCCGCTCACCGGAGCGGAGGACTGGGACGCTCCCGGGCTGCTCGTCGGCGATCCCGAACAGCCCGTCGAGCACGTCCTGCTCGCCGTCGACGCCGTGCGAGCGACGATCGACGAGGTCCTGGCGAGGCCCGCCGGGCTGCTGCTCGTCCACCATCCGCTGTTGATGCGCGGGGTCACGACGGTCGCCGAGGACCGGTACAAGGGCGCATTGATCGCCCGGCTCATCCGAGGCGGTGCAGCGCTCGTCGCCGCTCACACGAACGCGGACGTGGTCCGAGACGGCACCTCCGACGTCCTGGCGCAGCGCCTCGGACTGCACGACGTGACGCCCATCGTGCCGGCGGCGGACGGCTCGACCGGTCTCGGCCGAGTGGGCGAGCTGGCCGAGCCGCAGTCGCTCGGAGACATCGCGCGGTCCCTCGCGGGCATCCTCCCTGCCACGGCGACCGGGGTACGAGCCTCAGGTGACGGCGAGCAGCCCGTACGCCGCATCGCGGTCTGCGGGGGAGCAGGCGACTCTCTGTTGTCCCACCCCGCCGTGCGCGCGGCCGACCTCTACGTGACCGCCGACCTCCGCCATCATCCCGCGTCCGAAGCGCGGGAACAGGCGCTGCTCGGCGACGGGCCGGCACTCATCGACGTGTCCCACTGGGCCAGCGAGTGGCTGTGGCTCGATGCGGCCGCTGCGGCACTGGTGGAAGCGCTGCCGGGACTCGACGTGTCGGTGAGCGAGTTGCGCACCGATCCGTGGGATTTCGTCGTCACCCAGGAGGTGGCGCGGCCGGTAGGGTGATGAGTCGAGAGTTTGGAACAGACGTGAAAGCCAGCCCAGCAGACCAGAAGACGTTGCTCACCCTGCAGAGCATCGACACCGGAGTGCAGCGCACCACCCATCGAGCGGCGAACCTCCCCGAGGCCGCCCGCATCAGCGAGCTCCAGAGGGAGATCGAGGGTGTGCGCCTGCGTCGCCTCGAGAAGGTCGGTGTGCGCGACGACGCCCGCACCGAGCTCGGCCGGATCGAGTCCGACGTCGCGGTCGTCGAGGCACGGATCAAGCGCGACGACGCCCGCCTGCTGCAGTCGACCTCCGTCAAGGACGTCGAAGCGCTGCAGAGCGAGCTCGCCTCCCTGAAAACCCGCCAGAACAACCTCGAGGAGATCGAGCTCAACGTCATGCAGCGCGTCGAGGACGCCGAGGAGGCTGTCGCGCAGGTGGATGCGGAGCGTGCGGGTCTGCAGGAGCTGCTCGACGAGGTCGCTGCGAAACGCGACGCCCAGCTGGTGGAGCTCGATGCCGAGCGCACCCGTCTCACCGCTGACCGCGACTCGCTGACACCCGGTATCCCCGAGGACCTGCTCGCCCTCTATGAGCAGCGCCGAGCTCGCGGTGGCATCGGTGCCGCGCTGTTCCGCGCGGGAACCTGCGGTGCGTGCAAGATGTCGCTGACGGGCAACGACCTGCAGGCGGTCCGGTCCGCTCCATCGGAAGACGTCGTACAGTGCCCGGAGTGCAGTGCGATCGTCGTCCGGACGGATGAGTCCGGCCTCATCTGAGCGAGCGCACCGCTCACGCCTGCCGCATGCACGCGGCAGGCCCCAGCACCGGTAGACTCGATTCTCGTGAACGGGCCGGCTAGACGGTCGCGTCACCGTCCTCCTTCGGGAGGATGGTGCCGAGGAACGTCCGGGCTCCACAGAGCAGGGCGGTGGGTAACACCCACCCGGGGCAACCCGCGAGACAGTGCCACAGAGAACAGACCGCCGTGGGCGACCACGGTCAGGGTGAAACGGTGGGGTAAGAGCCCACCAGCGACCGGGGTGACCCGGTCGGCTCGGTAAACCTCGTCCGGAGCAAGGTCAACAGGGAACGCTGAGGCTGCTCGCCAAGTTCCCGGGTAGACCGCTAGAGGGCTGCGGCAACGTCGTCCCGAGAGAGATGGCCGTCCAAGCGCGCAAGCGTGGGACAGAACCCGGCGTACCGGTCGACCCGTTCACACCTTCGGCCCGCGTCGCCTGCTCAGGCGATGCGGTCGGCCGGCCCCGCTGCCAGCGCGGCAGCGCCCAGGATTCCGGCATTGTTGCGGTGCACGGCCGGGATGATCGGCGTGTTCAGCTTCAGGAGTGGCAGGAACTGGTCGGCGTGCTTCGAGACGCCGCCGCCGACGACGAACTGGTCGGGCGAGAAGAGGAACTCGACGCGCTCGTAGTACTTCTGCAGGCGCTTCGCCCACTTCTCCCAGCTCAGCTCCTCGCGCTCCTTCGCAGCGTACGAGGCCCGGGTCTCGGCGTCCTTGCCGTCGATCTCGAGGTGGCCGAGCTCGGCGTTCGGGATCAGGGTGTGGTTGTAGATGAGGGCCGAGCCGATGCCCGTGCCGAGTGTGGTGAGGATCGTGAGGCCCTTGGCGTCCTTGGCCGCTCCGAACTCGGTCTCGGCGTAGCCCGCGGCGTCGGCGTCGTTCACGAAGGTGATGTCGCGACCGAGTCCCTCCTCGAAGAGCTTCTCGGCCTCGAGCCCGATCCAGGCGTCCGACACGTTGGCGGCCGACATCGTGACACCGTTGCGCACGATGGCCGGGAAGCAGACACCGAGCGGCAGCCCGTCCGATGCCGGGGCGAGCCGCTCGAGGACCTCGCGGACGGTTCCGACGATGTCCTTCGGCTCGCCACCCTTCGGTGTCGGGATCTTCACACGATCGGTGATGAGTTCGCCGGTCGTGAGATCGACGACCGCGCCCTTGATGCCGGTCCCTCCGATATCGATGCCGACCGCGGACCGGGGAGCTGCATTCGTCATGGACCCAGCCTAGAGCGCCACGGCATCGACCGGGGAGTCGACAGCGCTCGGAAGCGTCAGGATGTCGGCGCCACGCTCCGTCACGACGAGCGTGTGCTCGAATTGCGCTGTCCACGAGCGGTCGCGCGTGGTCACGGTCCAGTCGTCGTCCCACTGCTGCCAGTCCTGGCTGCCGATCGTGAGCATCGGTTCGATGGTGAACACCATCCCCGGTTCCATGACCGTGTCATGGGCCGGTGCCGCGTCGTAGTGCGGGACGATCAGGCCGGAGTGGAAGGACCGGCCGACGCCGTGGCCGGTGAAGTCGCGGACGACGCCGTAGCCGAACCGTTTCGCGTACGACTCGATGGCTCGTCCGATGACGTTGATCTGTCGGCCCGGCGCCACCGCCTTGATGCCACGGTTCAGCGCCTCTCGGGTGCGCTCCACGAGCAGCCGAGTCTCCTCGGCGGCGTCTCCGACGAGGAAGGTGACGTTGCTGTCGCCATGTACGCCGTCGAGGTAGGCCGTGATGTCGATGTTGATCAGGTCCCCGTCGCGGAGGACGGTGTCATCGGGGATGCCGTGACAGATGACCTCGTTCACGGAGCTGCAGATCGACTTCGGGTATCCGCGGTAGCCGAGAGTCGACGGATAGGCTCCCGCACTGATCACCGCGGCGTGGCCGATGGCGTCGAGTTCGTCGGTGGTCACGCCGGCTCGGACCGCAGCGCCGACGGCCTGGATCGCGTTCGCGGCGATCGTGCCGGCGACGCGGATGCGCTCGACCTCCCCCGGGGAGTAGAGGTCGCCGCGGGTGTCCTCGGCGGGGGCGACACGACCCACGTACTCGGGCCGCACGATGTCGGCGGGCACCGCGCGTGGGCGGCCGATTCGGCCGGGGATCAGGTGACCTGCGGTGTCGAAAGGCATAGGATCAAGCCTAACCGAGCAGGGGAGACGCGCCGTGGCGAAAGAACCATCCGAACAGTACTGGTACAACACGAAGACCGGCCAGGTAGAGTTCGGCTTCGAGTCCAGCGTCGTCGACCGGGTCGGCCCGTTCGAGACCGCTGCTGAAGCCTCGCACGCGCTCGAACGCCTTCGCGCGAACAGCGACAAATGGGCCGCTGAAGAGGCCGCAGAGGACTGATCCGGGACGAGCCACGCTCCCCTCATCCGACGATTTGCCGGGATGACCCCCTTCCGCGGGTGCGTGCTGATCCGCCAGGATGGCGTTCAGGGGAGCTCGAGCGGGGGGACGCATGCGCAGGATCGACCGTCAACGGAGACGTCTGTTGATCGCAGCCGGTATGGCAGCCGTACTGTTCGGCATGGTGGCGCCCGGCTCTGTCATCGCCGCGTCCGGCGCAGCACGGACGGCTGTCGACCCGGCGGAATGCGTCGTCGACGTGCCCGGCGGGTCCCGCTGCGGTGAACTCACCGTGCCGGTGTCCAGAGGGGTGCCCGACTCGCCGACGGCGACGCTGCCCTACGTGATCGTGCCGGCCGCGCTCGACACCGGCCGACCGCCCATCGTCTATCTGTCGGGCGGCGTGCCGCTCTCCGACGTCGACGTCACGGCCCTCGCCGTCCAGCGCGGTCTCGCAGCCGACCGGGACGTCGTGTTCGTCGAGCGCAGGGGTGGTGCGGATGCGAGTCCCTCACTCGAGTGCGCGCCAGCGGTCGACGCCTTCGTCGCGGCGTTGAGCACTGCTGAAGACCGTGCTGCGGCAGTCGAGTCGATCACGACGGCGCTGACGTCGTGCTCCGCCACCTGGCAGGAGGACGGGGTGACCGCGAGCGACTTCGGTGTCGCACCATCCGCGTTCGACCTCAGAGCCCTCCGCGAGCAGCTCGGCTACCGCTCATGGACGGTCATGGCGGTCGGGACGTCAGCGGGTATCGCCCTTGCCGCACCCGGCGTCGATCCGGAAGGGGTCGTGGGCATCGTCGTCGACGGTCCTGACCTCGGCGCTCCAGGGATCGTCTCCGCCAGCGGCGTCGCTGCGGCGCTGGCGGTCGTGCAGGGCCGCGGTGACGACCCGGCGATGACGGATGCCGACGTGTCGACCGGTGCGCCCGCACCTGCGACCAGTGCGGCCCAAGCCGCGGGCGCCGAGGGCGGAGCGCCCCGGGAGTCCGGCGACGCCGAAGCGGTCGCGGCGGCGAGCGCGCTCGACCGATCGGCCACGACGCTCGCCGAAGCCGCAGCGGTGTTCGAGGGTGAGCCGCACACGACAGCCGGACCGGGTGGCGTCACCGTCGGTGCGGATGCGTTCCTCGCGATCGCCGCCCGCGCGCTCGCAGACCCGACGACCCAGGCCGCTCTGCCGCTGGCCCTCGCTTCCGTCGTGGACGGACGTCAGGACGCCGTGGACGCGCTCACCGACGAGGTGCTGTCGTCGATCCGCGAGTCGGGCCCGGTACAGGACTGGGCGCTCGCCTGTTCCACGGTCGGCTGGCCTGGAACGACCGAGACCGCCGCCCCCGAGACCGCCGACACCGAGGCAACCACGACGACGTTGCTCGAGGACGTCTCGGCGGGGACCTGCACTGCGCTCGGGATCGCGCCCACGCCGGCCCCCGCCGCGGTCGACCTCCCAGCCCTCGTCCTCTCCGCCCCGGAACAGGACGCCGCCGTCCTCGGCTCCGCGAGCGCGTCGCTGCCCCAGGCGACCGCGGCCTCGTTCCCAGGGGCCGGCGCGGTTCCGACCGCGTCGAGCGGATGCGCCGTCATCGCGGTGGCCAACTGGTTGTCCGATCCTGCGTCGTACCGCGCGGCGCTCTGCGCCGTCGATGATGCGGCGGTCGCCGTGGTCGGCGCCGGCGACGTGTCCGCGAGCCCTCGCTGGGTCCAGCAGACGACGACAGGGACCGGTGGTTGGTGGCTCCTGCTGGTGCTGCCGGCCCTCTTCGGGATCGTCGCTCTCGCCTGGTCGATCGCCTGGGCGTACCGGCTCATCGCCCAGGCGCTGCGGCGGGAGCCCGTGCAGGCGGGTCTCACGCTCGGCATCGCGCCGGTGTTCGGCGCGAGCTGGGCGATCGCCGGTGCGGTCATCCTGGTGCGCTCGGCCGAGACGAGCCCTGCCACACATCTACTCGGCCTCCCCGCAGCGCTTCCCTGGCTGTCGATCGCACTCCTCGTGAGCTGCATCGGGCTCATCCCCGTCTGGCAGGGCGCTCACCGCGGATCGCGTCTCCGGATCACGGCGGTCTCCCTGCTCTGGGGGGCGACGGCGGTGTGGAACATCGTGTACGTCCTCGGCTGGTGGTGAGTGCGGCGAGGGCGACCCCGGCCCGCGCCGATGAGCGCGGAACCGTCCCCGAGCCAGTAGCCTAGAGACGGGCCGCCGGCCGAAGAAAGAGGGGCAGATGGATAAGCAGCGCGACTTCGTTCTCCGCACGATCGAGGAGCGGGGCGTCAAGTTCGTCCGGCTGTGGTTCACCGACGTCGTCGGCACCCTGAAGTCCGTGGCCATCGCCCCGGCCGAGGTCGAGGGGGCGTTCAGCGAGGGTCTCGGTTTCGACGGTTCGGCCATTGAAGGCCTCAGCCGATCCTACGAGTCGGACCTGCTGGCCCATCCGGACCCGACGACCTTCCAGATCCTGCCGTGGCGGGGCGAGATCGATCCGACCGCCCGGATGTTCTGCGACATCACCACGCCGGACGGCCAGCCCGCCGTCGCCGATCCCCGCAACGTGCTGAAGCGCACGCTCGCCAAAGCGGCAGACATGGGCTTCACCTTCTACACGCACCCGGAGATCGAGTTCTACCTGCTCAAGTCCTCGCAGTACGGCGTGAACGGCCCGGAGCCCGTCGACTCCGCAGGCTACTTCGACAACGTTCCCGGCGGCACGGCCCACGACTTCCGCCGTCGCTCCGTCCGCATGCTGGAAGATCTCGGCATCTCCGTGGAGTTCAGTCACCACGAGGCCGGCCCCGGCCAGAACGAGATCGACCTCCGGTACGCCGACGCCCTCACCACGGCCGACAACATCATGACCTTCCGTACCGTCGTCAAGGAGGTCGCGATCGAGCAGGGCGTGTACGCCACGTTCATGCCGAAGCCGCTCGTGCACCAGCCCGGCAGCGGTATGCACACGCACATGTCGCTGTTCGAAGGGGACGCGAACGCGTTCTACGAGGCCGGTGCGCAGTACCAGCTCTCGAAGACGGGTCGTCAGTTCATCGCCGGCCTGCTCACGCACGCGCCCGAGATCACCGCCGTCACGAACCAGTTCGTGAACTCCTACAAGCGTCTCTGGGGCGGCGTCGGCCCGAACAAGCTGGCCGAGGCACCGAGCTTCGTCTGCTGGGGTCACAACAACCGCTCGGCTCTCGTCCGGGTCCCGCTGTACAAGCCGAACAAGGGGCAGAGCGCGCGCGTGGAGTACCGCGCCATCGATTCGGCCGCGAACCCCTATCTCGCCTTCTCGCTCATGCTCGCCGCGGGCCTCAAGGGCATCGAGGAGGGCTACGAGCTTCCTCCGGAGGCCGAAGACAACGTCTGGACCCTGTCGGACACCGAGCGCCGTGCACTCGGCTACAACGCCCTCCCGGCAAGCCTCGACCGTGCCGTCAGCCTCATGGAGGGCTCCGAACTCGTCGCGCAGACCCTCGGTGAGCAGGTGTTCAACTACGTCCTGCTGAACAAGCGTCAGGAGTGGCAGGAGTACCGCGCCCAGGTGACACCGTTCGAGCTGTCGAGCAATCTGGAGATGCTCTAGGCACGGGCGCGGTCGGTCATGGTCCGGGAGCACCTCTCGCTCAGTACGCTCGCGCGACTCGGGTTCGCCGAGCTCGGCGCTGCCAGGGAGCGCCTGGACGAGCTCGGCGCGCTCGTGTCGGTGGATCCGGCTGAGATCGCGCCGTCCTTCGCGGTCGCCGCAGATCCGGACGCCGCACTCGTCGGCGTGCTCATGGTCGGCCGGAAGTCCCCGTCAGAGCTGGGCTCACTGTTGGGCGACACGGACCGGACCGAGCGGCTGCTGCGACTCTTCGGTGCTTCGCAGGGGTTCATCGACTTCTTCTTGAGGCACCCCGACCAATTGACGGTCTTCGAGCTTCCGGTCACCCGCGTGCCGACACTCGAGGAGGCACGCACGGAGCTCCTTGCGAGCGTCGGCGCGGTGGAAGGGTTCGCATCGATCGTCGAGGAACCCGCGTGGGATGCGATCCGGGTCGTGTATCGACGCCTCCTCGCGGAGGTCGCATTGTTCGATCTCTGCGCACCCGACCCCGTCGCCGTCCTCGACCGCGTGGCCGGTGCGCTCGCCGACCTCGCCGCCGGGGCGCTCGAGGCGTCGATCGCGGTCGCCCGGGCTCAGTCGAGCGGCCCCCGCGGTCCCGGTGTGTATCCGCGCGACGAGGTCGCGGCCACCCGCTTCGCCATCATCGGCATGGGCAAGGCCGGCGCCCGCGAGCTCAACTACGTGTCGGACGTCGACGTCATCTTCGTCGGCGAGGGCACGAGCGTCGAACCGGGTGACGGAGGTCTCGAGAACGGACGAGCAGTCGAGATCGCGACGCGCCTCGCCGTGCTCACGATGCGCGGTCTGAGTCAGGCCGGTTTCGAACCCGGGCTGTGGGAGGTCGACCCGAACCTGCGCCCGGAGGGCAAGGCCGGCGCCCTCGTCAGGACGCTCGAATCGCATCTCGTCTACTACGACCGCTGGGCGAAGAGCTGGGAGTTCCAGGCGTTGCTCAAAGCGCGCGCCTTCGCCGGCGACCTCGAACTCGGTGCCCGCTACATCGAGGCCGTCCAGCCGAAGGTCTGGGGGAGCGCTTCCCGCGAGGGGTTCGTCGAGTCCGTGCAACGGATGCGCGAACGCGTCACCGAGAACATCCCGGCGGAGGACGTCCACTACCAGCTGAAGCTCGGTCCGGGCGGCCTGCGTGACATCGAGTTCACCGTGCAGCTGCTCCAGCTCGTGCACGGACAGCTCGACGACACCGTGCACCAGCGCAACACCCTGGGCGCCCTCGACGGGCTTGCGACCGCCGGCTACATCGGGCGGACCGAGGCGCAGGAGTTCGCGAACGACTATCGCCTGCTCCGGGTGTTGGAGCACCGGTTGCAGCTGACGAAGCTGCACCGCACGCACATGATGCCGCGCGATGAGCCGTCACTGCGCGCACTGGCCAGGTCGAGCACGCTCGCAACGACCGCACAGGCCCTCGTCACCCGCTGGGAGGCGACCAAACACGAGGTGCGGCAGCTGCACGAACGTCTGTTCTACCGCCCGCTCCTCTCAGCGGTCGCCGCGCTGCCCGAGGGCGGTCTGAGCCTGACGAGTGGACAGGCGGAGGCGCGTCTCGCGGCCATCGGTTTCGTCGACCCCCGCGGTGCCCTCGCACACATCGGCGCGCTCACCGCTGGAGTGTCCCGCCGGGCGAACATCCAGCGCCACCTCCTGCCGGTCATGCTGGGGTGGTTCGCCGACGGCGCCGACCCCGACTACGGTCTGCTCGCGTTCCGCCGGCTGAGCGAGTCACTCGGTGAATCGCACTGGTTCCTGCGCATGCTGCGCGACTCGTCCGGTGCGGCAGAGCGGTTGACGCGGGTCCTGTCGGGCTCCCGCTTCATCGGTGAGCTCATGGACCGCATTCCGGAGTCGGCCGCGTGGCTCGCCGGCGACGAGGACCTGCTCCCGCGTTCGCGAGCCGCCCTCGACGAGGAGATCGCCGCGATCCTCCGCAGACACGACACGACCGACAGCGCCGCGGCGGCCATCCGGGCCGTGCGGCGACGTGAGGTGCTCCGTCTCGCCGTGTCCTCGACGGTCGGCATCCTCGACGTCCAAGGACTCGCGGCCGGCCTCACCGACGTCTCCTCTGCGACGCTCACCGGTCTCCTCGGCGCCATCAGGGGCGTCGGTGGCGCGGGGGGCGACATCGAGTTCGCGATCATCGCCATGGGTCGCTACGGGGGAGCCGAACTCGGCCTCGGTTCGGACCTCGACGTGCTCTACGTGTTCCGAGCGGCAGAGGACGTCGACTCACAGGAGGCGCAACGCCAGGCGGGGTCGATCGCATCAGAGCTCAAGCGGTTGAGCGAGGACGCCCGTCTCCCGCTCGACCTCGACCTCGACCTGCGCCCGGAGGGCAAGAACGGCCCGCTCGTGCGCTCGCTCGACTCCTACCGGAACTACTACGCCCGATGGTCGCTCACCTGGGAGGCCCAGGCGCTGCTCCGCGCCGCAGGAGTGGTCGGGGACGTGTCGCTCATCGATGCATTCACAGAGGTGGCCGACACCGTCCGGTATCCCGAGTCCATCAGTGACCAGTCGGTCCGTGAGGTCAAGCGGATCAAAGCGAGGGTGGAGAACGAGCGGCTCCCACAGGGAGCCGACCCGACCCGACATCTGAAGCTCGGTCGAGGGTCGCTCAGCGACGTCGAGTGGTTCGTGCAGTTGCTCCAGCTCGAACATGGTGCGGCCGTGCCAGCGCTCCGGACGACATCGACGCTCCGTGCGCTCGACGCGGCTGTGACTGCGGGTCTGGTCGAGGAGGATGCCGCAGCGCGCCTCCGGGACGCCTGGCTCTTCGCATCCCGTGCGCGCTCCGCCATGACGCTCTGGCTGAACAAGACCCAGGACGTCCTGCCGAGCGATCGTCAACAGCTCGAGGGTGTCGCGCGTCTCCTCGAGTACCCACCGGGTTCGGCGAGTCTCCTGGAGCAGGATTATCTCGCCGTCACGAGACGTGCGCGGACCGTCTTCGAGCACGCGTTCTACGGCATCGAACCGCCACAGGCGGGATGACCCCTGTGCGCCGGGTGAGGGTTCTCCGCACGTCCTGTGTAAATTCTCCCGGCCATTCCCGAGCCCGCTGAGCCCGGTCGGGGCGACCTCCCTCTCAGCGTGCGGAACGCCCTCGCGGGCGCGTGTCAGCAAGCTTCAGCATGCCCTGCGCATCGCTGCACATCTGCGGATTCACGCGAGGGCTGTCCACCCTGAGGAGGACAGGGAACCGTCATCGAACGCTGCTCCGGAGCGCCTCTGACGGGTGTCGGTAGCTCGGGGGACACCGTCCCCCGAGCTACCGACACAGGTCCTCCACGAGGGGGACGAGCGCGGTGTTGCCGGATTGTTTCCGGCAGATCACACGTCATTGCCCCCTGTTCGGGGGTGTGTGAAGAATGAGCCAGCGAACGCACCTGCTACCTCCGTTCCCAACGACGTGGACGTCCAAGACCGACCTCGCATCCACGAAGGGACTGGCCAGTGTTCATCTTCATCCTGCAGATCAGGCATATGCTCGGAGGCCATCCGGAGCTGTACATGTTCGCGATCTACTCGGCGCTCATCTGGGTCCTGTGGATCCTCAAAGTCGTCCTGTCGGCACGCTACAAGCCCTACACCGACACCCCGACGGTCACGACGAGCGTCGTCGTGCCCGTGGTCGACGAGCCACTCGACCTCTTCCGTGACGTGCTCCAGCGCATGGTCGAGCAGCGACCCGATGAGATCATCGTCGTCATCAACGGCGCACCCAACCACGCGCTCGAGGGGGTGTGCGAGGAGTTCGCGCCGGCCGTCCGATGGGTGCACACGCCCATTCCGGGCAAGCGCAACGCGGTCATGATCGGCACGGAGCTCTCCACCGGCGACATCACGGTGCTCGTCGACTCGGACACCGTCTGGACCGAGAACACCCTCAGCGAGCTCGTCAAGCCGTTCGCGGACGCACGGGTCGGTGGCGTCACGACCCGCCAGCGCATCCTCGAGCCGGAACGCAGCTGGATCACGCGGTGGGCGGACTGGCTGGAGAACTCGAGGGCGCTGTACTCGATGCCGGCCCAGAGCGTGCTCGGACAGATCGGTTGCCTGCCCGGCCGCACCATCGCGTTCCGGCGGAGCATCCTCGAGAAGGTCATGGACAAGTTCATGACCGAGCGCTTCATGGGTGTGTTCCTCGAGGTCTCGGACGACCGCACCCTCACGAACCTCACCCTCAAGGAGGGATACCGCACCGTCTACCAGTACACGAGCCTCGTGTACACCGATGCGCCGCTCCAGGTGAAGAAGCTCTTCAAGCAGCAGCTGCGCTGGGCTCGGGGGAGCCAGTACAACACCCTCCGCATGCTGCCGTGGATGCTCGGACATGCACCCGTTCTCGCGTTCTTCTTCGTGATGGACATCATTCTGCCGTTCCTCCTGGCGGGCGTGATCGGCGGCTGGGTGTACCGGGCGCTCACCGGTCAGGGCTACAACCTGTACGAGGGCTTCCTTGCGCAATACGGCATCCAGGTCGGGCTCGCGTTCGTCCTCGGGCTCATGGTCCTCTCCTCGGTGATCAGCATGGCGATCCGACAGATGCGTCACCTGTCGGAGAAGCCCACCGACTTCCTCCGACTTCCCGCGTTCATCATCGTGTCGACCTTCTTCCTCATGCCGATCCGGCTCATCGGCTTCTTCCGGATGGGCCACGCGAGCGGCTGGGGGACACGGGCCGGGGCGTACGCCGGAGGGGCTCAGGACGACGAACTCGCGCTCGAGGCGTCACAGCCTGGCCCGACCCCTCGGATCGTCCAGGCCGCCGACGCCGCCGGAGGACCCGACGGTGACCTGGAAGTGATCACATCGATGTTCGACTCCGAGTCCGGGGGCGCGTCGACCGGAGCCGGCGGGACCGCGGTGCTGGAGCGCACCGAGATCGCGGCGACGACCCGCCGCGCTGCCGCACGACGCGAACCGCGCCGAGCGCAGCGTCGTCGGTTGAACCCCAAGGCCGCCTGGCCGTACGTCATCGGTATCGCGATCTTCGCAGTGGAGGCGATGTTCATTGTCTAGTCAATTCAACAACTGGTGGGCGAGTAGCAAGCGGAACTCGCGGGCCACCTTCGCCGCTGCCGCCGTCCTCGCCAGCACCCTCGTCGTCATCACGGGGATCGTGTGGGTGTCGCCGGAGAAGGTCGAACAGGCTCTCTCCGACACCGCTGCCAGCGCCATCAAGACGATCAACCCGCTCGTGGAGGAGAACGAGGACTTGGCGAAGCAGGTCGCGGAGCTCGAAACCACCCTCGCCGGCCAGAAGACGACGCTCTCGCAGGAGCGAACGTCCTACACGCAGCAGCTCGCCGCACAGGCGAAGCAACTCGCAACGGCCCAGCAGCAGGTGGCAGCGGCGGAGCGCGCATTGGCCGAGGCGAAGCGTGCCACACCGAGTACACCAGGCGGTGGTGGTTCCGATGGCGGCGGTGCGGGCGGTTCGGGCGCTGGCGGTGGTGGGGGTTCCGGGGACGGCGGACAGACGACCACGCCCGTCACGGCGCCGAGCGTGTCCGAGCTCGTCTCGCCGAGCTCACGATACTTCGGCATGTACACCGAACAGGCGCCGTTCAGTTGGGCCTCGCTCGACAACACTGCGGCCAAACTCGGTGTCACCCCCGGACTCGTCGGCTACTTCCAGGGCTGGGACCAGGCGTTCCGGGGCGACGCGGTCACTCGGGCCTGGGCTCGCGGCATGCTGCCCATGGTGACCTGGGAGTCACGACCCATCACTTCGGGCAACGACGTGGTGAACGAGCCCGAGTACACGCTCCCGAAGATCCTCGGAGACGCGGCGACCGGCGTGCCGGGCGCGTACGACGAGTACATCCGCCAGTACGCGAAGGACATCGTCGCCACCGGACTCCCGCTCGCCCTGCGGTTCAACCACGAGATGAACGGCATCTGGTACCCGTGGGCGGAGATGGACGGTCAGGGCAAGCCGATCAACGGGAACCGCCCGGGTGACTACGTGAAGGTGTGGCAGCACGTGCACGACATCTTCGAGCAAGAGGGTGCGAACGCCCTCGTCATGTGGGTGTGGGCACCGAACATCATCAACAACCTGCCGAAGCACCACCAGACGCCCGAGTACCTCGCGAGCCTCTACCCGGGTGACGACTACGTCGACTGGATAGGACTCTCCGGCTATCTGCGTCCCGCCTACAAGCCGGACAACGACTTCACCTTCGGGTACACGTTCGACCGTTCGCTCGACGCGCTGCGGGCGCTCACGACCAAGCCGATCATCCTCGCGGAGGTGGGCGCTTCGGAGACCGGTGGGCACAAGGCGGCCTGGCTCGCATCGATGTTCGAGGCGCTCAGCCAACCGAAGAACGCGGATGTGATCGGGCTCGTCTGGTTCAGCCTCGCGATCACCACCTACGTCGAGGGCGAGCGGACGACCAATGACTGGAGGATCGACTCCAGAGCCGACAGTCTCGCGGCGTTCATCACCGGACTCACGAGACCGGAGGCGAACTTCACCCTCATCCCGACCTGATCCGGCCCGGTGGGCGGAGCGCACCCGCTTCGCCCACCGGGCATCCCTTCCGTACGGCCCATCCAGCAGCAAGGAGCACCTCATGGACAAGAAGCAGAGCACCAGCGGCAACGAGATCAAGGCCCGTGCCCAGAACCGACCGAGGATCAGCGTCATCGGCACCGGATACCTCGGCGCGACGCACGCCGCCGCCATGGCGGAGATGGGGTTCGAGGTGATCGGGGTCGACACCGATCCGGCAAAGGTCGCCGCCTTGAGCGAGGGGCGGGTGCCGTTCTTCGAACCGGGCCTCCCCGAACTCATCCTCAAGCACGTGTCATCCGGGCGCCTCCGGTTCACCACCGACCTGGCGGAGGCGACGGCGATCTCCGACGTGCACTTCATCTGCGTCGGGACGCCGCAGCAGAAGGCGAGTTTCGCAGCGAACCTGAGTTACGTGGAGGCCGCGACCAGTGCTGTGGCGAGCAACCTGACGCATGACGGTGTCATCGTCGGCAAGTCGACGGTTCCCGTGGGCACGGCGGCACGTCTCCGGAGCCTGATCGCCGACCTCGTGCCCGACGGCATCGACGTCGAACTCGTCTGGAACCCCGAGTTCCTCCGGGAGGGCAAAGCCGTCGACGACACCCTCCGGCCCGACCGGATCGTGTTCGGCGGGACGAGCCCGCGCTCCGAGGCCGTCCTCCGCGCCGTCTACGAGCTGCCGATCCAGAACGGCACGCCTGTCCTGGTCTGCGACCTCCCGACAGCGGAACTGGTGAAGGTGAGCGCGAACGCCTTCCTCGCGACGAAGATCTCGTTCATCAACGCGATCGCCGAGGTGTGCGAGGCGGCCGGTGCGGATGTCTCGCAGCTTGCCGACGCCCTCGGCCACGACGTGCGCATCGGTCGACAGTTCCTGAACGCCGGCCTCGGGTTCGGCGGCGGCTGTCTGCCGAAGGACATCCGGGCACTCATGCACCGGTCGAGCGAGCTGGGCGCCTACGCGGCCGCAGGTCTCCTGCAACAGGTCGATGAGATCAACATGGGGCAGCGCCAGCGGGTGATCGACCGCACCATCGAGGCGTGCGGTGGCACGGTCCTCAACCGGCGCATCGGAGTCCTCGGCGCGGCCTTCAAGCCCGACACCGATGACGTCCGCGACTCGCCAGCGCTGAACGTCGCCGCAGCGCTGCACCTGCGCGGGGCCCACGTCGTGGTGTACGACCCCGAGGCGGGGGAGACGGCTCGAGCCATGTTCCCGACCCTCACCTACGCCGACGGCGTCGAATCGGCGGTGTCCGGTGCCGATGCGGTGCTCGTCCTCACGGAGTGGCCGGAGTTCCAGCGGCAGAGCCCCGCTGCACTCGGTGAGCTCGTGACGAGTCGCGTGATCGTCGACGCCCGCAACTGCCTCGACCCGGCCGCATGGTCGGCTGCCGGCTGGTCGTACACCGGTCTCGGGCAAGCGGCCCCGCCGGCAGCCGTCGCACAGGCAGCCCGCCTGCTCGCGGCGCGTCAAGCGGAACTCATCACACGCTGAGTCGCCACGTCTGCGGTAACGCGGAACCGCCCGCCATCCTGAGGGGATGACGGGCGGTTCCGTGTTGCCGTGGACGAATCAGACGCCGTAGTACAGCTCGAACTCGAACGGGTGCGGACGCTGGGCCAGCGGCTTGATCTCGTTCTCGCGCTTGTACTGGATCCAGGTCTCGATGAGCTCCGGCGTGAACACGTTGCCGGCGAGGAGGAACTCGTGGTCCGCCTCGAGCGCCTCGAGCGCTGCGCCGAGCGAAGCCGGCACCTGGGGGATGTTCTTGGCCTCTTCGGGCGGCAGCTCGTAGAGGTCCTTGTCGACGGGCTCGTGCGGCTCGATGCGGTTCTTGATGCCGTCGAGGCCAGCCATGAGCTGAGCGGCGAACGCCAGGTACGGGTTGCCGGAGGCGTCGGGCGCGCGGAACTCGATGCGCTTGGCCTTCGGGTTCGTGCCCGTGATCGGGATACGGATCGAGGCGGAACGGTTACCGGCCGAGTAGACCAGGTTGACCGGAGCCTCGAAGCCGGGGACGAGGCGGTGGTAGGAGTTCACCGTCGGGTTCGTGAAGGCGAGCACCGCGGGGGCGTGCTTCAGGAGACCACCGATGTACCAGCGCGCGAGGTCGGAGAGACCGCCGTAGCCGTTCTCGTCGTAGAAGAGCGGCTTGCCCTCGCTCCAGAGCGACTGGTGGGTGTGCATGCCCGAGCCGTTGTCGCCGAAGAGCGGCTTCGGCATGAACGTGGCGGTCTTGCCCCACTGCTCGGCCGTGTTCTTCACGATGTACTTGAACTTCAGGATGTCGTCGGCAGCGGCGACCATCGTGTCGAAGCGGTAGTTGATCTCGGCCTGGCCGCCGGTACCCACCTCGTGGTGAGCGCGCTCGAGGATGAGGCCGGCGTCGATCAGCTTGAGGCTGATGTCGTCGCGGAGGTCGGCCTGCTTGTCGACAGGGCTGACGGGGAAGTAGCCACCCTTGTACGGGGTCTTGTTGGCGAGGTTTCCGCCCTCTTCCGCACGACCGGTGTTCCAGGCGCCCTCTTCGGAGTCGACCGAGTAGAAGCTCGAGTGCTGGTTGACCTCGTAGCGCACGTCGTCGAAGATGTAGAACTCCGCCTCCGGGGCGAAGAACGCGGTGTCTGCGATGCCGGTGGAGGCGAGGTACTTCTCGGCCTTCTTCGCGACCTGACGCGGGTCCTTCGAGTAGATCTCGCCGTTGCGCGGGTTGTAGATGTCGAAGACCATGATGAGCGTGCGCTCGGCGCGGAAGGCGTCGATGTACGCGGTGGAGACATCCGGGATGAGCTGCATGTCCGACTCGTGGATGTTGGCGAAGCCACGGATGGACGAGCCATCGAAGAGCTGGCCGACGGTGAAGAACTCCTCGTCGACGGTGCTGGCCGGGATGTTGAAGTGCTGCTGCACGCCGGGGAGGTCGGTGAAGCGGATGTCAAGGAACTTGACATCGGTGTCCTTGATGAACTTGAGCACTTCGGAAGAATCACTGAACATGTGAATGGCTCCAAATGGGGTTGGTACAGGGAGGCTGCACAGCGCAGCCACCTGTGAGACTACGGGGAGGGGGTTACCCCGCTATGACACCCATGTTTCGTGGATGTTACGAGAATCCCCGCCCGAATAGAATGGCACAGTGCCACAGACCCCGCAGAATCCCCGCACCTTCGGAGAGCTTCCTCCCAGTACCTTCCCCGGCGAACGCCTCGGACTCCCGGTGAGCGGACCGCGGTCGGTCGCCCGCGTCGGGCGCAGGATCGCCGCCCTGGTCATCGACTGGGCCCTCGCGGTCGTGCTGAGCGTCGCGTTCTTCTCGTACGACGCCACGGCGACCCTCGTGATCTTCGCCGTCATGCAGCTCGTGTTCATCCCGACCATCGGCGGCAGCATCGGCCACCGACTGTGCGGCATGCGCCTCATGCCGCTCACGGGCGGCTGGGTCGGGATCTGGCGTCCGGCGGTGCGGACGGTGCTCCTCTGCGTCGTGGTCCCGGCCCTCGTCTGGGATTCCGACCAGCGCGGCTTCCACGACAAGGTCGCGGGGACGGTGCTCCTGCGCGTCCGCTGACGCCCGCGCTGCACGCGAAGAACGGCCGCCCTCTCGATCGAGGGCGGCCGTTCGCGTCGGCAGGTGTCCCGCCGGGTTCAGCTGATTCGGGTGCTCAGCGCACGCGCTGCGGGCGAACCTTCATCGGGTCGACGCCCTTGGGGATGGGCAGCTGCGTGCCGAACGACGAGAGGCGGTTGCTGACGGCGAGGACCTCGGGGTTCGTCAGGGACTTCTTGACCTTCTTGAGGGCGCCGGACAGCTGGCGCAGCGGCACCGAGTCCGCGTCGGGTCCGACGTGGAAGACCGTGACGGGGACGTTCGGCAGGATGCGGGTGACCTTGCGCCTCTCATCCTCGAGGAGACGGGCGGTGCGCGAGCGCGGTCCCTCGGCGATGAGGGCGACGCCGCCACGGCCGACGGCGCGGTAGATCGCGTCCTGCGTCTTCGGGTTCACCGCGACGGGCATCTCGCTCGTCTGCCACGACCGCGGGGCCGCGCGGAGCACCTGACCGACGGCGCCCGGGCGTCCTTCGATCTGCGTGTAGACGACCTTGTCGGCACGACGCGTGAGGATGAACAGCGCAGCGAGGATGCCCGCGAGCACCCCGGCGATGATCCACATGACGAGCGCGAAGATGTTCCCGGCCGAGAACAGCAGCGCGACGGCGACGCCGATCAGCACGGGCAGCAGGAAGCCTCCGAGCATCAACCACTGCGCTGACTTGTCGTGACGACGCGTGAGCTGCAACACCTGCCAGAGCTGCTTGAGTCGCCCTGGTTCCTTCTGCGCCGCCGGGGGCGCGTCCTTCTGAGCCATGGTCCAAGGATAGCTGGTGCTGGAGGATGTCGATGCGGCGATGTCCTCCACAGGGGCGATGCCTCCCCGAGTTGTCCACGGCAGCCTGATCCGGGCGCCGCGCGGGTGCCTGACGCATGAGGATCGAGACATGGAAGCCGTGCTCGACCCCTGTGATCCTCTGGCCCGCGTGGCAGGCCGCCGCCTCGTTCGTCGCCTGGGGAGTGGCCATCGTTGGACGGCCTTCAGCACCGTGCTCGTCGATGACGATGCACCTTCGCTCGGCGCGCACCCGGCGCGCCCGACGTTGGCGAGCGATGCGGTGCTGTTGCGGGCGACGGCGGATGCGGCCGAGCGTGGCCTCTGGCGACGAGCCGCGATCCTGTCGCGGCTCGAGCACCCCCACGTCCTCCGTCTGCTCGACGTGGCCGAGGACGTCCACGGCATGCCGTGCCTGCTCGTCGAACGATTGAGCGGCGGAACCCTCGCCGACCTCCTCCGCCGGCGCGAGACACTTGCCCCGGGCGAAGCCGTCACGATCCTCGCCCCGATCGCCGAGGCGGTGCAGGCGGCGCATCTCGCCGGTGTCCGCCACGGGTCGATCTCACCGAAGACCATCGTCTTCGCGTCTGACGGTCGGCCCGTGCTCGCCGGTTGGTCGGACGCCACCCACGTCGGCGACGGAGGCGGCGTTCGCGCGGCAATACCGAACACGGCCTCGGGGGAGTCGTTCCTGGCGGATTGGGAAGCCTTGGCGGCGGTGGCCGACGCGGTGTTCCAGGCGACGCCTCACGGCCCGACGCCATCCTTCACCACCTGGGTCGCCCACCTGGGGAGTGGGGCAGTGGAGCACGAGCTGGCGAACCGCTTCCAGCAGCGGCTCCACGCACGTGCGCGGCCGTTGCCGGTCCTGCTCGGACCCGTCGACGACCGCCAGCTGCGGAGCACGGTGGCGGTCCGTTCCGTGCTCGACGCGATGAGTGAAGCGGCGCCGGGTTCCGAAGTGCCGACGACACGGCGCGCCGCACGCGACGGCCATCGACGCCATCGTGCGCCCGGCGGCGCAACCGGGCCGACCACCGTCGTGCTCTCGCGAGCGTGGAGCACGCTCACCCGCCGGGGTCGCGCTGGTGGCGGGACCACCGAGGGCCAGGGTGCTGGTGGCATGCGCGCCAAAGGTTCCGGGCGCGCGCGACCGTCGCGCCGGCGACTCGCGATCGGAGCTGTTGCTGCGGCGGGGGCACTCGCCACGACAGTGACCGTGCTGCTGCCACCAGGCGACGAAGCAGTGGATTCGCAACCGGCGGGCTTCGCCGAGTCCAGCGTCGAGGCACCGGTGGAGCAGCCCGTCGAGACGACCGTCGCACCGTCTGCCGGCACAGGGGGGCCAGGGCCCGATGCGGGCGACGACGACCCGTTGACGGGGCCGGACCCGGTCCTGGCCGCGGCACGCCTGGTGACCCTTCGGAGTGACTGTTCTGCGACAGAGCCGACTCACGACTGCGTCCTCACGTACGCCGAAGCGTCGTCACCCTTTCACGAGTCAGAGCTCGTCGGCGGGTTGGTCGGTCACATCGAGGTCGACGGTCTGCAGCTCGTCGACCGTCAGGGTGATGCGGCGATCTTGAGAGGACTGGCGTCAGCTCCGGGCGCCCTCGTCGACGACGAACGCCAGCCCGTCACGCTCCTCGTGTTGAGGGGCGAGACGGGCTGGCGTCTGCGAGAGGTCTTCACGGCCGGTTGAGGCCGCGGTGACTGCCGAGCAGCGCTCGGCAGCGCGTCAGATTCCGAGTGATCCCCGGAAGTCGCCGGCCTCGAGGCGGTTCTTCACCTGGACGAGGAAGCGTGCCGCGTCCGCGCCGTCGATGATGCGGTGGTCGTAGCTGAGCGCCAGGTACACCGTGGAACGGATCGCGATGGCGTCTGCTCCGTCGACGGTCACGACCACCGGCTTCTTCGTCACGATGCCTGTGCCGAGGATGGCCGACTGCGGAAGGAACACGATCGGGGTGTCGAACAGTGCACCACGCGAGCCGGTGTTGGTCAGCGTGAACGTGCCGCCGGACAACTCGTCGGGCTGCAGCTTGTTGTCGCGAGTGCGCTGCGCCAGGTCGGCGATCTCCGCGCCGAGCTCGGCGATCGACTTGGAACCCGAGTTGCGGATGACCGGCGTGAGCAGGCCGCGCTCGGTGTCGACCGCGATCGCGAGGTTCTCGGTCTCCGGGTACACGATCTGGTCGCCGTCAACCGTGGCGTTGATGATCGGGTAGGTCTGGAGCGCCTCGCTCGCCGCGAGGGCGAAGAACGGCAGGAAGGACAGCTTGTTGCCGGTCTTCGCGAGGAACTCGTCCTTGACCGCCGTGCGGAGCGCGGCGACCTTGGTGACGTCGACCTCGACGACGCTCGTGAGCTGGGCGGTGCCCTGCATCGAGGCGACGGCGCGCTCGGCGACGACCTTGCGCAGACGCGACATGGCCTTGCTCGTGCCACGCAGCGCCGAGACCTCGACGGCCGGCGCAGCCGCAGCGGTCTCGCCGCTCGTCTGCGCCTGGAGGACGTCTTCCTTGCGGATACGACCGCCGACACCCGTGCCGGTGACCGTGGTCAGGTCGACACCGTGCTGGTTCGCCAGGCGGCGGACGAGCGGGGTGACGTACCCGGAGTTGACGACGCCGGCAGCCGGCTGAGCCGATGCGGCAGCGGGTGCCGGTGCAGCAGCAGCGGGTGCCGGAGCAGCAGCAGGTGCCGGAGCAGCAGCAGGTGCCGGAGCAGCAGCAGGTGCGGGAGCAGCAGCAGGTGCCGGTGCCGGCGCAGCAGCAGGCGCCGGAGTAGCAGCGGGTGCCGGTGCCGGAGCAGCGGCAGGCGCCGGAGCAGCGGCAGGCGCCGGAGCAGCGGCTGGTTCGGGCACGGGGGCGGGAGCCGGCTCGGGCTCGGCGGCGGGCGCGGGAGCCTCGGCTGCGGGCGCGGCGGCGGCAGAGCCGTCACCGATGGTGACGAGGGCGGTACCCACCTCGACCGTCTCGTCCTCCTGGACGAGGATCGCCTCGATGACACCGGCGATCGGCGAAGGGATCTCGGTGTCGACCTTGTCGGTCGACACTTCGAGCAGCGGCTCGTCGACCTCCACGGTGTCGCCGACATTCTTCAGCCAGCGGGTGACCGTACCCTCGGTGACACTCTCGCCGAGTGCCGGAAGGCTGACGGATTCGCTCATGACCTTGTCTCCTTTGAAACCTGTTGTGTGTTCACTAGCTTATTGGGGTGTTCCGGGCGCGTCACAGCGCGTGCAGGGGCTTGCCTGCAAGGGCGAGGAATGCTTCGCCGAGCGCTTCGTTCTGCGTGGGGTGCGCGTGGATGAGCGGTGCGATGTCCTCGGGGTAGGCCTCCCAGTTCACGGCGAGCTGGCCTTCGGCGATGAGTTCGCCGACGCGAGCGCCGATCATGTGGACACCGATGACCGGGCCGTCGTTGACACGGATGACCTTGACGTTGCCGCTCGTGCCGATGATCTCGCTCTTGCCGTTGCCGGCGAGGTTGAAGTCGTAGCTCGAGATGTTCTCGGCACCGTACTGCTCAGCGGCCTTCGCCTCGCTGAGACCGACGGACGCGATCTCGGGGTCGCAGTAGGTGACCTTCGGGATGTTGATGTCCTCGATGATGACGGGCTTCAGTCCTGCGATCTCCTCGGCGACGAAGATGCCCTGCTGGAAGCCGCGGTGCGCGAGCTGCAGGCCGGGGACGATGTCGCCGACGGCGTAGACGCCGGGGACGCTCGTCTCGAGGCGGTCGTTGGTGATGACGAAACCGCGGTCGATCGTGACGCCCACCTCTTCGAAGCCGAGTCCGGCCGTGGACGGGCCACGACCGACGGCGACGAGCAGCAGCTCCGCGTCGATGGCCTTGCCGTCCTCAAGCGTGATGTGCACACCTGACTCGTCCTGGGTCACGCCCTGGAAGCGGACGCCGAGCGAGTACTCGATACCGCGCTTGCGGAAGGCGCGCTCGAGGGCCTTGCTGATCGACTCGTCCTCGTTCGGGACGAGGTGCGGCAGTGCCTCGATGATGGTGACCTCGGTGCCGAAGGACTTCCAGACGCTCGCGAACTCGACGCCGATGACGCCGCCGCCGAGCACGGCGACCTTCTTGGGGATGAAGTCGAGCTGCAGTGCCTGCTCACTCGTGATGACCCGGCCACCGATCTCAAGCCCGGGAAGTGAGCGGCTGTAGGAGCCGGTCGCGAGGATCACGTTCTTGCCCGTGATGAGGTCGTCGCCGACCTGCACGCTCGTGGGGGAGACCAGACGGCCCTCGCCCTCGATCGTGGTGATGCCACGAGCCTTCACGAGGCCCTGCAGGCCCTTGTACTTCTTCGCGACGATGCCTTCGCGGTACGTGGTCACACCCTGGATGTCGACGCCCTCGAAGGTCGTCTTCACGCCGTACTTCTCGGACTCGCGCGAGACGTCCGCGACCTCGGCGGAGTGCAGCAGCGCCTTGGTCGGGATGCAGCCGCGGTGGAGGCAGGTGCCGCCGACCTTGTCCTTCTCGATCATGCCGACGGTGAGGCCGAGCTGCGAAGCACGCAGCGCTGCGGCGTATCCGCCGCTCCCGCCTCCCAGGACTACCAGGTCAAAATTCTGCTCGGACACTCCGTTGCTCCTTGTGTGTGCTTCGTGGGCGATCGGTAACCGTCGTGGTGTGGTCGGCGGTGTCGAGGCAGGTCGAGCTGCCCTCATCGACCTTACTACGCGCCACTAAATTCCTCGGCCATTGCGAGGAGGGTGCGGACGGCGACACCGGTCGGGCCCTTCGCGGTGAAGCCGTACGGGGCGTCGCCGTTCATGGCGCTGCCTGCGATGTCGAGGTGGGCCCAGGGGATGCGTCCCGCGTTCCCGTCCTCGTCGCGGCGTTCGGCGATGAACTCCTGGAGGAAGAGCCCGGCGACGAGCATGCCGCCCGCCGGACTGCCGGGCTTCGCGTTGGCGAGGTCGGCGACGTCGGAGTCGAGCACGCGCCGGAGTTCTGTCGGCAACGGCATCGGCCAGAACAGCTCGTCCGTCCCAGTACCTGTCGCGATGAGGTCGGTGACGAACGACGGGTCACCCATGACGCCCGTGTAGCGGTTGCCGAGGGCGACGACGGCGGCGCCCGTCAGCGTGGCGACGTCGATGATCGCGTCCGGCTCCTCCTCGCCTGCCGCGACGAGGCCGTCGGCGAGGACCAGGCGGCCCTCGGCATCGGTGTTGGTGACCTCGACCGTGCGTCCGCCGCGGATCGTCAGCACGTCGTTGGGGCGGGTGGCCGTGCCGGAGGGCATGTTCTCGGCGAGGCAGAGCCAGGCCGTGAGCCGCGTGGGTATGCGAAGTCTCGCCGCGGCGGCGACGACGGCGAGCACCGTGGCCGCACCGGTCATGTCGTACTTCATGCCGACCATCGAGGCCGGGGGCTTCAGCGAGAGGCCGCCGCTGTCGAAGGTGATGCCCTTGCCGACGAGCGCGAGGTGAGCGCTCGACTCGACCGGACGGTAGCTGAGCTTGACGAGCCGGGGCGGTCGCGACGAACCCTGCCCGACGCCGAGGATGCCGCCGAACCCGTCGGCGGCCAGCTGGGCCTCGTCCCACTCCTGCACCTCGACGTCGAGCCCGTCGACGGCCGCGCGGGCCGCGTCGGCGAACGTCGCGGGGTAGAGCTCGTTCGGCGGGGTGTTCACGAGGTCCTTGACGAGGGCGATCGCCTCGGCGACGGCTGCGGCGTGGGCGGCGAACGCCTCGGTCGCCTCGTCGTCCGGCGTGTGTTCGTCGGCGAGGGGGAGCACGACACGGACGCGGTCGGCGGGAGCGGGGGCCGGGGTCGACCCGGTGCCGCGCGAAGCGGTGTAGCGGTAGGCGCCGATGGCGGCACCCTCGAGGACCGCCTCGGCATGACCGGCCGTCTCCTCGGTGAGTGCGAACGCGATCGACGGCTGTCCGGTCACCGTGCGGGTCACGGCCCCGGCCGCGCGTCTGAAGGACGCCTCGTCGCTGTCGGAGCCGAGTCCGACGAGCACGAGGCCGCCTGCCGCGCCGACGTGGTCCGGCAGCCTGCGCACCTCGTCGGCTGCGCCCGTGACACCTGACGCGAGCAACTCCTCCGCGAGGCCTGAGTAGGCCGCCGGTGCGAGCAGTTCGGGCCCGTCCGTGCCTTTCCGGACGGCCAGGACGACCAGGTCGGTCTCGACCTCCTCGATGGCTGCGGACAGGACGGACAGATCAGGGATCGACATGCTTCCATCGTAGGCATCGACAGGAGACGACCGACTCCGGCCTCCCGGCTGTTCGCTCTCGGCGGCACGGTGGCGCTCCCAGGGGGAAGGCGCCCGGGGTGCCCACCTTTAGAGTTGAAGCATGCCTACCCCTGACGACCTCTACGAGGTGCACCCGGAGATCGACGTCCCCGCCGGCCTCCATCTGGTCGCGGGCCTCACCGGTTTCTCGGATGCCGGCGGTGCCGTCGGGCAACTGAACGATCACTTGAACGAGATGCTCGACACCACGGTCGTCGCCGAGTTCGACGCCGACATCCTGCTCGACTACCGAGCCCGACGTCCGATCATCTCCTTCGACCAGGACCACCTGACCGAGTACCGACCGCCGCGGCTCACACTGTCCCTCGCGCGGGACGAACTCGGTTCCCCCTTCCTGTTGCTCACGGGTTTCGAACCCGACTTCCTGTGGGGGCGCTTCGTCGCGGCGGTGCTCGACCTCGTGGAGCGCTTCCAGGTGAGCGACACCACGTGGGTCCATTCGATCCCCATGCCTGTCCCGCACACGAGGCCCATCGGGGTGACCGTGAGCGGGAACCGGTTCGACCTCATCGAATCGCTGTCCGTCTGGAGGCCGCACACCCAGGTCCCGTCCAACGTGCTCCATCTTCTGGAGTACCGCCTGTACGAGCGGGGTGACAGTGTCGCAGGGTTCGTCCTGCTCGTGCCGCACTACCTCGCCGACACAGAGTTCCCGTCGGCGGCGATCGCCTCGATCGAGAGCCTGAGTGCCGCGACAGGGCTGATCTTCCCCACCGACCGCCTCCGCGAGGAGGGCCGCGACTTCATCGGCAAGATCGACGAGCAGCTCGGGACGAACCACGAACTCGGCAAGCTCGTGTCGACGCTCGAAGAGCGATACGACGCCTACATGGCCGACAACACCCCCCGATCGCCACTCACCGACATCGACGGCGAGCTTCCGTCGGCCGACGAGATCGCCGCCGAGCTCGAGAAGTTCCTGGCCAGTCGACGGCACGGCGACGACGATCGTTCCAGCACCTAAACTGGTCCGGTGCAATCTCGACGCGTCTGGTGGGTCTTCGGCGTCGGAGTGTTCGCCTATCTGATCACGGTCATGCAGCGATCGACCCTCGGGGTCGCCGCAGTCGATGCGACCGAACGATTCCAGATCGACGCTGCCGCCCTGTCGACGCTCGCCGTCGCACAGTTGGTCGTGTACGCGGCCATGCAGGTACCCGTCGGCGTCCTGATCGACCGGCTCGGGCCCCGCATCCTGATCGCCGGTGGCCTCACGGTCGTCATGGGCGGACAGATCTGGCTCGGACTCACGACCGAACTCGGCGGAGCGATCGTCGGGCGCATGCTCGTCGGCCTCGGCGACGCAGCGGTCTTCACCTCGGTCCTCCGGCTCGTGAACTCCTGGTTCCCGACGAGGCGGGTCCCGATCGTCTCGCAATGGGTCGGCAACATCGGCCAGGTCGGACAGATCCTCTCGGCGGTGCCGTTCTCGTTCGTGCTGCACGCCTTCGGCTGGTCCCAGGCGTTCCTGAGCGCAGCCGGCCTCGTCCTCCTCGCACTCGTCGGCGTCCTCATCGTCGTGCGCGACCGCCCGGTCGGTTCTGAGGAACCTCCCCGTCCGGAGACCTGGGGACACGTGGTGCGCGAGGTCGCCGTGAGCCTGCGCCGTCCAGGAACTCGCCTCGGCTTCTGGTCGCACTTCGTCACGCAGTCCTCCGGCACGGTGCTGACCCTGCTCTGGGGCTTCCCGTTCATGGTCTACGCCCTCGGCTACTCGCAACCGCTGGCAGCCTCGCTCCTGATCGTCATCGTGGTGTCCGGCATGGTCTCCGGGCCGATCATCGGCATCCTGACGGCGCGTTTCCCGTACCGACGCAGCAACCTCGTCCTCCTGATCGTGACGGTCATGGGTGTTGCGTGGGCGGTCCTGCTGCTGTGGCCCGGTGTCCCGCCCATGTGGCTCGTCATCGCGCTCTTCGTCGTGGTCGGCGTCGGTGGTCCTGGCTCGCTCATCGGCTTCGACTTCGCCCGCACCTTCAACCCCATTCGTTCACTGGGCGGTGCGAACGGCATCGTGAACGTCGGCGGATTCCTCGCGAGCTTCGTGATCATGTTCCTGATCGGTGTGATCATCGACGCGGTCAGCGGTGGTTCCCGGGCTGTCTACTCGATGGACAGCTTCCGGATCGCGTTCTCCGTCCAGTACCTCGTCATCGGCTTCGGGGTGGCGATGCTGCTGCTCGCCCGTTCTCGCACGAGGAAGCGCTACGCGGAGGACGAGGGTATCGCGGTCGGCCCGCTGTGGATCGCCGTCCGTGCACGGCTCGGTCGACGTCGCTGAGCGTTCGCCTGGTCCGCTGTTCCAGGTCTTGACAAACGGCCTGTGGCTCTCCAGCCTTCCCGGCCGCGCTATAATGGAGACCGGACCCGTTCACCTCTTCGGAATGTCGACGACCCCCTGTGGGTTGTACAGCACCAAGACTTGACATGGGTCCTCGTAATGTCCGAAATCACGGACGATCCGGGGCTCACCGTTCCCGGGTCCGAACAGGAAGGTGCACCTTATGGCCACCAAGACCGCTCGCGCAGACGAAGCAGCGCCGGCAGACGAGGCCACGGAGGCTCCCGCAGCGAAGGCTCGGACCACCAAGGCCACCACGACCCGCGCGAAGGCCGCCCCGAAGGCGAAGGCGACCCGCGCGAAGGCCGGCACGAAGTCGAGCTCCACCCCGGATGAGGGCGAGGAGGACGACGACGAGCCCGTGGAGACGCCCACTGACGACACCGTCGCCGAGACTCCGGTCGAGGACGCCACGGAGACCACCGAGGAAGAGGACGACAAGTCCGTCCCAGAGATCACCCTCCCGACCGACGCCCTCGTGCTGTCCAACAGTGACGACGACGAGATCCCGGTCTACTCGGCTGCGATCACCGGTGCGACGGCAGACCCGGTCAAGGACTACCTGAAGCAGATCGGCAAGGTCGCCCTCCTGAACGCGGCCGAAGAGGTCGAGCTCGCGATGCGCATCGAGGCGGGTCTCTTCGCCGAGGACAAGCTGTCCGCACTCAGCGACCTCGAGAAGCGCTCGCAGGTCGGCCGCGAGCTCCAGTGGGTCGCGAAGGACGGTGCCCGGGCGAAGAGCCACCTGCTCGGGGCGAACCTCCGACTCGTCGTGAGCCTCGCGAAGCGCTACACGGGCCGAGGGATGCAGTTCCTCGATCTCATCCAGGAGGGCAACCTGGGCCTCATCCGTGCTGTCGAGAAGTTCGACTACACGAAGGGCTTCAAGTTCTCCACCTACGCCACCTGGTGGATCCGTCAGGCCATCACGCGTGCCATGGCGGACCAGGCCCGCACCATCCGCATCCCGGTGCACATGGTCGAGGTCATCAACAAGCTCGCTCGTGTGCAGCGACAGATGCTCCAGGACCTCGGTCGCGAACCGACGCCGGAAGAGCTGAGCCGCGAACTCGACATGACCCCGGAGAAGGTCATCGAGGTGCAGAAGTACGGTCGCGAGCCGATCTCCCTGCACACGCCGCTCGGTGAAGACGGCGACAGCGAGTTCGGTGACCTCATCGAGGACACCGAGGCTGTCGTCCCGGCGGACGCCGTGAGCTTCACGATGCTGCAGAAGCAGCTCGAGTCGCTGCTCGATTCGCTGTCCGAGCGCGAAGCCGGCGTCATCCGCATGCGTTTCGGTCTCGGCGACGGCATGCCGAAGACCCTCGACCAGATCGGCGACACCTTCGGCGTGACGCGCGAGCGGATCCGGCAGATCGAGTCGAAGACGATGGCGAAGCTCCGCCACCCGAGCCGATCCCAGTCGCTCCGCGACTACCTCGAGTAGGAGCATGCGCTACGCCCCGGCCATCCTCGCCGGTCGTTTCGTCCGTTTCCTCGCCCGGCTGCGCAAGCCGGGCGGGGGTTCGGCCGTCCCCGGCCTGGTCGTCAACCGCATCGCGCCCGGCTTCCTGCCTGACACGCTGAACGCCTTCCCGCGTGGCCTCGTGATCGTCAGCGGCTCGAGCGGCAAGTCGACGACCACGAAGATGCTCGTGGGCATCCTGCGTGCGCACGGCGTCTCGGTGTTCACCAACCCGTCGACCGCCAACATCTCGCAGGGACTCACTTCGGCCCTGCTCGAGCGGGCGGATCTGCGTGGTCGGATCGACGCCGACCTCGGTGTCCTGGAAATGGACGAGGGACACGGTGCGCTCATCGCGCCGCGCTTGACGCCCGCCCACGTCATCCTCACGAACGTGTCCGTCGACCAGATCGACCGGTTCCATGACGCGGCGATGGTGGAGCGGATGCTCGGCACCATCGCCGATCGCTCGACCGGTTCGCTCGTCCTGAACGGCGACGATGCACTGATCGACGCTCTGGCGCCGTCAAGCGCTGCGCTGCGCCGACGCTACGGCGTCTCGGCCGACGTGCTCTCCGCAAGCCCGCGCGGACTCGGATACAGCCGCACCGGCACCGCACGCGTCGACGCGGCAAACGGCACGGTGGTCGAACGTCTCGACGGCGCCGACGTCACGATCACGCATCACGGCGACCAGGCCACCTTCCGGCTGCCTGCACGCGGTGTGCACTACGCCGTCGACGCCGCAGCGGCGATCGCCGGCGCCGCGTCGATCCTGGGCCCGGAGTTCCGGCTCCCAGTGGCCGCCGAATCCTTCGCGGCCCTCACGCCGGTGTTCGGACGTGGCGAGGTGACGACGGTGCGTGGCCAGGAGGTCGAGTTCGTGCTCGTGCAGAACCCGGCGAGTTTCCAGCTGAACGTCGACAGCCTCGACGCCGACACCGAGCAGCTCCTCGTGGCCATCGGGAGCGACGTGCGCGACCCCTCCTACCTCTGGCCTGTCGACACCTCGCGCCTCGGGCGTGTGGCGATCGTCTCCGGATCGAAGGCGTGGGAGGCGGCGCTCCTGCTGGGGTACGACGGTGTCGAGGTCGACCGCGTCGAACCAGACCTCGCAACAGCCCTCGACGACTTCCTCGCGCTGCCGGCCCCGCAGAGCGGCCGCAAGACCGTCGTCTTCACGGCGGATTCGATGCGCCGTACGCGAGCACATCTCGGCCTCGCCACGAACGATCAGGACGCCTCATGACCATCGAGCCGACCCTCACCATCGCCGTCCTGCTGCCATCCCGCTGCAATGTGAACGGAGACGCGGAGAACGGTGCGGTGCTCGCGCGACGTGCGACGGCCCGCGGGCTCTCGGTCGACCTCGTGCTCGTCGACTCCGTCGACGCATTGCCGGAGACGGTCCACGCTGTCGTGCTCGGCTCCTGCGACGATCCGTCACTCCTCGACACCCTCGACGAACTGCGACCGTTCCACGACGCACTGGCCGCGTGGTTGCAGCGAGGGGTCCCGGTGCTCGCGGTCGCGAACGGCTGGAAACTCCTCGGCCGACGCTTCGAACTCGAGCCCGGGGAATGGATCGACGGGCTCTCGATCATCGAGGGGGACGCTCCGCTCCGCATGGCGCGGGCGAGTGACGACCTCGTGGTCGTGCCGACGCGCGGACTCGAGCTCGAGACGCCGCTCCTCGTCGGCTATGAGAACCACGCCCGCGACTTCCGACCCGGCACCGGCGTGCAGACGCTCGGCGTGACTCAGCACGGACGCGGCAACGGCGACGGTACTGAAGGCGCCCTCGTCGGGCCGTTCGTCGGCACGCACTTGCATGGTCCCGTCCTCGCGAAGAACCCCGAGCTCGCCGACCGCCTGCTGCTCCAGGCGATCCAACTCGCCGGCGGCACGATCATGCTCGACGAGGCCCCCGCGCTCCATCGCCTCGACGAGATCGCCGCGAACGCACGGGACGCCGTCCTCGCCTCGCTCGGCTGAGTGTCATCGCGCACGGCACACGACGACGGGCCCCGGATCGATGATCCGGGGCCCGTCGTGGAATCTCAGTGACTACGCGCGCTGCTCGTCGAAGAGACGGCTGGACTCGTCGTGCCAGTTGGTCGCGACCTGCGTCAGCTTCTCCTGGTACTTCTTGCCGTGGTGCGCGCAGAACAGCAGCTCGCCGCTGTTCATCTGCACTCGGATGTAGGCCTGGGCACCGCACAGATCGCAGCGATCGGCGGCCGTCAGTTGCTGGGCGTCGAGGTCACTGGGGGTGCTCTCGGTGGCAGTCTGTGACATGTGCTCCTCCTGACTCTGCGGCTACGAAACTCGTAGTACTTATGAAAGCACGCGTTTGTTACAACGGAGTGCCATTGTGCACCGTTTTCGCTGTGCGCGTAGATAATTCGGACCGGAACGCCAAGGAGATGGGTCCGGGTGACGATCTTCGCGACGATGCGTGCCCGGGCGCGTCGAGCGCCGAGTGTCACCGGGGCCGCGTCGGTCGTGCCGACTACGCTTGAGCTGTGAGCAGCGACTACTCCGCCCGACATCTCTCCGTCCTCGAAGGCCTCGAGGCGGTGCGCAAGCGTCCCGGCATGTACATCGGCTCGACCGACTCGCGGGGCCTCATGCACTGCCTGTGGGAGATCATCGACAACTCGGTCGATGAGGCCCTCGGCGGGTTCGGCGATCAGATCGAGGTCGTCCTGCACGCCGATCAGAGCGTCGAGGTGCGCGACCATGCCCGAGGCATCCCGGTCGACATCGAGCCGAAGACCGGCCTGTCGGGTGTCGAGGTCGTGTTCACGAAGCTCCACGCCGGCGGCAAGTTCGGCGGCGGGTCCTATGCGGCTTCCGGCGGTCTGCACGGAGTCGGTGCATCGGTGGTGAACGCGCTCTCGGAGCGGCTCGACGTCGAGGTCGACCGTGGGGGCAAGACGTACGCGATGTCCTTCCATCGCGGAGAGCCCGGCATCTTCGCCGACACGGGTGAGCCGACGCCGGACGCGCCGTTCACACCGTTCGAGAAGCAGAGCGAACTCCGTGTCATCGGCAAGACGCGCAAGGGCGTGACCGGGACGCGTATCCGGTACTGGGCGGACCGCCAGATCTTCACGAAGGGCGCCCAGTTCCAAGCCGAGGAGCTCCTCGGCCGTGCGCGCCAGACGGCCTTCCTGATCAAGGGCCTCGGCATCGTCATCCGCGACGAGACGGTCGACGAGCCCACGGAGGCCACCTTCCGCTACGAGGGCGGCATCTCCGAGTTCGTCGACTACCTCGCCGGCGACACCGCCCTGACCGACACCTGGAGGCTCACCGGCAGCGGGACCTTCACCGAGACGGTCCCGGTGCTCTCGCCGACCGGAACCATGGTGGCGACCGAGGTCGAGCGCGAGGCCGAGGTCGACATCGCCCTGCGCTGGGGGACCGGCTACGAGACGGTCATGCGCAGCTTCGTCAACATCATCGCGACGCCGAAGGGCGGAACACACCAGCTCGGCTTCGATCAGGGTCTGCTGCGGTTCCTGCGCGCCCAGGTCGAGCAGAACGCACGCCGTCTGAAGGTCGGGTCCGACAAACTCGAGAAGGACGACGTGCTGGCCGGGCTCACCGCCGTGCTCACGGTCCGCCTCGCCGAACCGCAGTTCGAGGGTCAGACGAAGGAGATCCTGGGTACGCCGGCCGTCCGCGCGATCGTCGCGAACGTCGTCACGAAGGAACTCAAGGAGCGCTTCGCGTCCACCAAGCGCGACGACAAGGCGCAGACCGCTCTCGTGCTCGAGAAGATCGTCGCCGAGATGAAGTCACGCATCTCCGCACGCACGCACAAGGAGACGCAGCGTCGGAAGAACGCACTCGAGAACTCGTCCCTCCCGGCCAAGTTGGTCGACTGCCGTTCCGGAAACCTCGAGGCGAGTGAGCTGTTCATCGTCGAGGGCGATTCGGCTCTCGGGACAGCGAAGCTCGCCCGCGACAGCTCCTACCAAGCCCTACTGCCCATCCGGGGCAAGATCCTCAACGTGCAGAAGGCATCCGTCTCGGACATGCTCTCGAACGCCGAGTGCGCCTCGATCATCCAGGTGATCGGTGCTGGATCGGGTCGGTCGTTCGACCTCGACGCTGCGCGCTACGGCAAGATCATCCTGATGAGCGATGCCGACGTCGACGGGGCCCATATCCGCACGCTGTTGCTCACCCTGTTCTTCCGCTACATGCGACCTCTCATCGAGGCCGGTCGGGTGTTCGCCGCGGTGCCACCACTGCATCGTGTCATCGTCATCAACCCGGGGTCGAAGCCCAACGAGACGATCTACACCTATTCGGAAGCCGAGCTCCACGCCGTGCTGAGCGACCTCAAGCGGAGCGGCAGGAAGCACCAGGAACCGATCCAGCGGTACAAGGGTCTCGGTGAGATGGACGCGGATCAGCTCGCGACCACCACGATGGACCGCCGTCACCGGACACTTCGCCGCGTGCGGGTGGAGGACGCGGAGTCCGCTGGTCGGATCTTCGAACTGCTCATGGGCAACGACGTCGCCCCACGCAAGGAGTTCATCGTCGAGAGCTCCGACCGCCTCTCGCGGGAGAGCATCGACGTCTGAGTCGGCTCCGCACAACACACGGCGATGGCCCGGACCGAGCATGGTGCTCGATCCGGGCCATCGCCGTCGGTGCGCTTGACGCGCTAGTCGGTGGTCTCCTCAGTCCCGGCATCGTCGGCAGTCGGCGTCGCTTCGGCGACCGGAGCAACGATGGGCCTGCCCACCGAGCCGATCGGTGCGTCCAGCGGCGTGCCGGAGGCGTCGCGCTTCGCTCCGACGTCCGGGAGGGTTCGTGGGCTGCCGTCGGTTCCAACGGCGTGCGCGGGCGACGCGCCCACCCAGGCGACGGCCAACTGGTCCTCGCCCTTCAGGAAGCGCTGCGCACGGACACCGCCGGTTGCGCGTCCCTTCGCCGGGAACTCCGCGAACTCCGACACCTTCGCACTGCCACTGTCGGTCCCTGCGAGGGTGAGCGACGAGGTCGCGATCGTCACGACCACGACGTCCTCGCCTGGTCGCACGGCAGTGAACGAGATGACCTTCGCGCCCGCCGCGAGGTTGATGCCCGCCATGCCGCCGGCGGCACGCCCCTGCGGGCGCACAGAGGTCGCCGGGAATCGGAGGAGCTGCGCGTCGGACGCGACGAAGACGAGCTCGGCCTCGTCGCCGACCTGGGTCGCACCGATCACCTGGTCGCCGGGCTTCAGCGTGATCACCTCGAAGTCGGGCTTGTTCGGGAGATCGCCGGGGATCACCCGTTTGACGACTCCGGCCGCGGTCCCGAGGACGATCGGCTCGTCGGTGGTGAGTGACACGATCGCGAGCACACGCTCCTCGCGGTTCGGCAGCGAGAGGTACTCGCCCATGCGCACCCCGGCCGCGAGTTGGATCGACGCCGACGGGACGGCCGGAAGGTCGAGCGCGGTGAAGCGGATGAGGCGTCCCGTGCTCGTCACCGCGCCGAGTTCCGTCCGGCTCGTCGTGTCGATCGCACTCAGGATCGCGTCGTGTTTGCTGCGACGACCAGCGCGGGGCGCCGGAGCGTCTTCCCCGAGGTCGACCCGCAGCGCACGGCCGGTCGTGCTCAGATACACGCGGCACGGCGTGTCCGCGAGTTCCAGGACGGGAGCGTTCTTCCCTCGGCCGGTGGTCGCGACGCTCGGCTTGGCATTGGTGAGCATCGTGCGACGGGGGGTGCCGAACCGGTCGGCGGCCTCGGCGAGCTCGCTCGACACCGCAGCGCGGATGAGGCGTTGGCTGCCCAGGAGCCGTTCGAGCTCGGCGATCTCGGCCTGGAGCTTGTCACGCTCGGTCTCGAGTTCGATCCGAGAGAACTTCGTCAGGCGGCGCAAACGGAGTTCGAGGATGTACTCGGCCTGCAGCTGGGAGAGGTCGAAGACGTCGATGAGCTTCGCACGCGCCTGCTCCGAGTCGTCGCTCGCCCGGATGACCTGGATGACCTCGTCGATGTCGAGGATCGCGATGAGCAGACCTTCGACGAGGTGCAGGCGCTCCTTGCGGCGGGCGAGACGGAACTGGCTCCGGCGGGTGACGACGCTGATCCGGTGGTCGACGTAGACCTGCAGCAGCTCGCGCAGTCCGAGCGTCTGGGGTCCGCCGTCGACGAGTGCGACGTTGTTGATGCTGAAGGAGTCCTCGAGCGGGGTATAGCGGTAGAGCTGCTCGAGGACCGCCTCGGGGGAGAAGCCCGTCTTGATCCCGATGACCAGGCGAAGGCCGTGGATGCGGTCGGTGAGGTCGGTGACGTCCGAGATCCCGCTCAACTTCTTCGAGCTGACGCCGTCCTTGATCTTCTCGATGATCTTCTCTGGGCCGACGAGGTAGGGCAGTTCCGTGACGACGAGCCCGGTCTTGCGGGCGGTCACCGACTCGACCGCGACCTTCGCGCGCGTCTTGAACGAGCCGCGTCCGGTCGCGTAGGCGTCCTTGACGCCGTCGAGCCCCACGATCGTGCCGCCGGAGGGAAGATCGGGGCCAGGCACGAACTCCATGAGGTCTTCGAGCGTGGCCTGCGGGTGCGCGATCAGATGACGTGCGGCGCCGATGACCTCGACGAGGTTGTGCGGCGCCATGTTCGTCGCCATGCCGACGGCGATGCCACTCGCACCGTTCACGAGCAGGTTCGGGAAGGCTGCCGGCAGCACTTCCGGCTGCATGAACTGGTTGTCGTAGTTAGGGACGAAGTCGACGACGTCCTCGTCCAGGTCGCTCGTGAGGGCGAGCGCGGCCGCGTCGAGTCGCGCCTCGGTGTATCGGGGCGCTGCGGGTCCGTCGTCGAGGGAGCCGAAGTTGCCGTGCCCGTCGATGAGCGGCACACGGAGGGTGAACGGTTGCGCGAGTCGGACGAGGGCGTCGTAGATCGCGGTGTCGCCGTGGGGGTGCAGCTTTCCCATGACCTCGCCGACGACGCGCGCGGACTTCACGTGCCCTCGGTCGGGCCGCAGACCCATCTCGCTCATCTGGTAGAGGATGCGTCGCTGGACGGGCTTCAGTCCGTCACGGGCGTCAGGGAGCGCGCGTGCGTAGATGACCGAGTAGGCGTACTCGAGGAACGAGGTCTGCATCTCCGACGAGACATCGATGTCCTCGATGCGCTCGCCAGTGGAATCGATCGGCGGGTTGTGCTGTTGGCGGGTCATTCCGTGTCTCTGCTGTGGGACGCCGAGCCTGGGCCCGACGGGGATCGCCGGGCGTCGTCGTCCGCGCTGTGCGAGACTGTGCCCGATGACCACCATGCTACCGACGGTGAATCCGGAGTCGCGCAGCCTTGCCGATGTCCTCCCGGATTGCCTCGAATCCCTGACCACGGCCGGCGGCAACCTGCCCGCGGCCGGCCACGCGATCGTCGTCCTCGTCGACGGACTCGGGGCGGCGAACCTCCGCGGCGCTGCGGCGCACGCCCGATTCCTCGCACCCCGCCTCGGCCCACGGACGACGACCACGTCGGCGTTCCCCTCCACGACGGCCGCAGGCATCGCCACGCTGACCACTGGTGCACTGCCTGGTCGGCATGGCCTCGTCAGTTACAAGGTCCGCGACCTCGCCGGCGACCGCATCGTGAATCAGCTGAGCGGTTGGGACGACGCGATGGTGCCGGAGACGTGGCAGCGCCTGCCGACGGTCTTCGAGCAGGCTCGGGCTCAGGGGATCACGACGACGGTGATCGGCCAGGAGCGCTATCGCGGCTCAGGGTTCACCCGAGCGGTACTCCGCGGCGCCGAGTACCGCGCCGGCCGGACGATGGCTGATCGACTCGAGGCCGCCCGGGCTGTCGCGTCGTCGAGCTCCGGCCCGACCCTCAGCTACGTCTACGTACCGGAGCTCGATCAGACCGCGCACGAGTACGGCTGGGAGTCCGGACGCTGGGCGGCACTGCTGGAGGAACTCGACGGCGATCTGAAGCGCTGGTCCGACCGGCTCCCGTCGACCGCCGGCGTGCTCGTCACCGCCGACCACGGCGTCATCGACGTCCCGCACCACCAGCACGTCCTGTTCGATCACGAGCCCGCCCTCGTCGCAGGTGTCCGGCACGTCGGTGGGGAACCGCGCTGCCTGCATCTCTATCTGGATGCGGATGCCGGTGCGGACGACCGTGAGGCACTGGCTGCAGCGTGGATGCAGCACGAGGGGACCAGAGCATGGATCGCCACCCGCGAACAGGCCATCGACCACGGGTGGTTTGGGCCCGTGGACGACGAGGTCCTGCCGCGGATCGGTGACGTCATCGTGGCGGCGCGCAAGCGGATCGCCTACTACGACTCACGGCCCAGCGATCAGAGCGCGCGCGGCATGATCGGACAGCATGGTTCGCTCACCGATGACGAGCGCCGCATCCCCCTGATCACTCTCGGCCGCTACGAGCGCTGACCTCGGTCCGAGTGCAGCCGTCCGGATCAGACCGGATCGTCGTCCGACTTCGCGCCGAAGACGATCTCGTCCCAGGACGGCATGGAGGCTCGTCCCTTCCGTGCCTTGGCGCCCGCAGGCGTCGCGTCTGACGAAGACGGTCCGGCGTCATTCCGCCGCTGCTGAGCGGCTTCGAATTCGCCGGTGTCGAACACCGCGAGCGGCGTCTGCTGGTCGGGGACGGCCTGCGGCGCCGCAGGCTGCTCGACCGGCTCCGGCTCGGTGGGCGCGGCCTCGCGCTCACCGCGGCGCTTCCGGAGCGCCTCGAGGAGGTCCGCTGTCTGGTTCGGCTGCTCAGGGCTCGCCGCCTCACGGTTGATGGCTGCTTGCGTGGCGGCCTTCGACGACGGCGCGCGTCCGAAGCCGGTGTCGCTGGCGAACGGGAGAGGATCGATCGGTCGGGTCTCCGCGAGTCGAGGAGCCTCGGGCTGAGCCTCGTTCGACCCCCGATCCAACGAGAACGCACCACTGTCGAACCGCGAGGTGTCGGGGGAGTCGTCCGGCCCGACGGCTCGGAGGCGCGGGATGAGTGCCGCGGGGAGGTCTCCCTGACGGGACAACGTGGTCGCCTCGCTGCCGATCGGTGTGAGTGCGAGTTTCTTCGGCTCGAAGGCCCAGCGTGCATCGTGGTCGACCTGGTCGGCCGTGAAGGCGAGTTTGACGATCCAGCCGCCCTCCGGTTCCTTCCAGCTGGTCCAGCGCTCGTCCGTCGCACCGAGCTTCTCGAGGCGGGCCCGGATGACGTTCCCGAAGGTCGCCTCGATGTCGTCCGCGCCAGTGTCCGTGGTCGGGAGCACGGCGACGCCGAGCGCTGTGCCGACGATGTGCTCCCGTTCGGCGATCACGGGTCCCTCGAAGCGCTGGACGTACTCGAGCGAGGCGCCCGTCACGGCAGCGACGTCTTCCGCGGACAGTCCGCCTCGGATGTGCGCCTGGACCTCGCGAGGACTGATCTTCGCCGAGCCCGCGATCGGAGCACCCGCAGGCTTCGCGCGCCGCAGGTGCACATGGAACGAGTCGTCGACGATGAGGCGGTACTCCTCCTCGTTCCGATCTGCAACGATCAGAGCTCCGAGCTCCGCTCCGACTACCTTCAGTTCCTGCATGATGAATGCCTCTCAGCGCGCCACGTGATTGGTCCACGTTCTCATGGATCCCTCGCGGATCGAGGGAATACACCGGGCGTGCCGTCAGTTGCACGGGGAGGTTCCGCACACCATCCCGAATGCGGTTTGCAATTCATGCGGAACTGATGCAAACTGTGCCCGCCGATTTTGTTCCGGCGGCATCGAGAAGTGGATAGGCATGGCAACTGATTACGACGCTCCCCGCAAGACCGACGACGATTCCGAGTCGATCGAGGCACTGAAGGAGCGCGTTCCAGACAAGCTGTCCGGAGTCGTCGACTCCGAGGATGCCGACAACCCCGGCGACTACAACCTCGGTGGCTCCGACCTCTCGGACCTCGATCTCGACGTCGTCGTGCTCCCGCCCCAGGCCGACGAGTTCACCTGCATGGAGTGCTTCCTCGTGAAGCACCGCTCGCAGCTCGACCACGAAGGCAAGATCGGTCCGATCTGCGCGGAATGCGCCGCCTGACAACCTGCTGAGAACCTCAGCACAGAAGCCCTCCGGATCGAGATCCGGAGGGCTTCTTCATGTCCTGCTGCGCTCGCTCACGCCGTTGCGCGAGCCGCGGCGATGGCATCGGCCAGCGCGTGCGGACGGCGCGACGACAGCAACCAGTACGGCGTCGGGTCGGCCGGGTCCACGATCTCCACCTTGACGAGCGTGTGCACCCAGCCGCGGATCAGGAGCCAGGCACGGGCGTCGAGCTTCGTGCGCAGCTGCGCAGTCGCCTCGTCCGCCTCGAAGACCGTCACCTCACCGATGAGTTCCAGCGGGATCGAGGCCTTCCCCGCAGAGAGCCGACCCTGCGCCACTTCGATCCGCGGCGCGCCACCGAAGGCGAGCGCGAGGCACCCGCCGTACAGGACGACGGCCCCGATGATCCCGGCCGCGAGCGACACGGGTGCGAGGACGAGCAGGGTCGCCGGCACCACGAGGGCGAGGGCGATGACCACCCAGAGGGCTGGCCAGAGTGTTTCACGGTACGGCTGCATGTCTGCCTTGTCTCAGAGAACTGCACTACCCTCGATTCGTGACCGAAAGCGTTGACGTACTCATTATCGCGCCGGATCTTCCCGGCTATGCACACCCCGGCGACGCCGGCGCCGATCTGGTGTCCTCAGAGCACGTCGTGCTGGAGCCAGGGGAGCGAGCCCTCGTCGGCACGGGCGTCTCCATCGCGCTGCCCGACGGGTACGCCGCCTTCGTCGTCCCACGGAGCGGGCTCGCGGCGAAGCACGGCATCACCGTCGTGAACGCACCGGGCACCGTCGACGCGGGCTACCGCGGCGAGGTCAAGGTCACCCTCCTCAACACGGACCGCACTGCGGCGTTCACGATCGCCCCCGGCGACCGCATCGCCCAGATGATCGTCATGCCGGTCGCCCGTGCCAACTTCATCCCGGTCGAGAAGCTCCCCGGCAGCGCGAGAGGTGCCGGGGGCTTCGGCTCCACGGGCATCGGCTCGGCGCCGGCAGCCTCCGACTCAACCGCCCAGACAGGAACCCTCGCATGAGTGAACTCGAAGACCTCCCAGACCTCGACCTCGACGCAGAGCTGCCCGACGACGCGAAGTCCGCACCGGAGGACCGCGAGTCCGCCGGCCCGTTCGACGAGAGCGAGGCGAACCCGGTGCGGCCGTACATCGACCTCGGCGGGGTCAAGGTGCTGCCTCGTGAGGGCCTGAACCTTCGCCTCGAGGTCGAAGAGGCGACCAAGCGCGTCGTCGCCGTCGGTCTCGACTACGCGGGCTCCACCCTCCAGGTCCAGCCGTTCGCCGCACCGCGTTCCACCGGCCTCTGGAACGAGACACGCGCGCAGATCGCTGAGCAGATCGCGCAGCAGGGAGGTACCGTCACCGAGCGCGAGGGCGAGTTCGGACCCGAGCTCGTCGCAGAGGTGCCCACCGGGGGTGCGGCCGGAACTGAGGCGACCCACCTCGCCAGGTTCATCGGTGTCGACGGTCCTCGCTGGTTCCTTCGCGGCGTCGTCGCCGGCGAAGGGGCTTCGAAGCCCGACGCGGCAGCCCTCATCGACGACCTCTTCCGCAGCCTCGTCGTGGTCCGCGGGAGCACCCCGATGCCTCCGCGCGACCTCATCCCGCTGCGCATGCCGACGGCCACGAGCGTCTGATCGATGACCGATCCACGAGGACACGACGAGGCGTCTGAGCCGACCCCTGCAGCGTCCGGTGCAGGCGTGACGGGCCAAGAGACGCCCAGCGTGGACGACAGGCAGTCCCTCGGAGACTCGGTGAGCGCGGCGTTCGGCGCTGCCGCACGCAAGTCCGGCCTCGGCGCCGTGGCGGACGGGGACGCACCGACGGGGAAGGCCCTGCTCAGCGCCATGGGTGGCGTCCGAGGGCTCGTCGAGGCGATCCTGCCCGGCCTGCTGTTCCTCGTCGTCTACACGATCACGCTCGACGTGATCCCGTCGATCATCGCCCCGGTGGCACTCGGCGTGATCCTGTCCGTCGCCAGGCTCGTGCAGCGGCAGCCGGTGACCCAGGCCGTCGGTGGACTGTTCGGAATCGCGCTCTCCGCAGTGCTCGCCCTGCTGTCCGGGCGCGCAGAGGACTACTACGTGGTCGGGTTCTGGACGAACGGCGCCTACGCAGCAGCACTGCTCGTCTCGGTCGTCGTCGGCTGGCCCATCATCGGGCTGATCGCCGGCTACCTCATGGGATCGGGCACGAGCTGGCGCAGTCACCCCGGCCAGCGCCGCGCGATGCGCTGGCTCACACTGGTCTGGGTCGCCATGTTCGCGGCGAGGCTCATCGTCCAGTTGCCGCTCTACTTCAGCGGCAACGTCGAGATGCTCGGCACGCTGCGGCTCCTCATGGGTATTCCGCTCTACGCGCCCCTCCTCGTCCTCAGTTGGCTGGTCGTCCGAGCCGTCTTCCCGAAACCGCTCCAGCAGGCTTCGGCCTGATCGACACCTCGAGCCCGGTGCGGTGCCGAACGGCGCCGCACCGGGTTCGTCGCATGGCGGGAGCACGGTGTTCGCAGTGCTAGAATTGTCTCGACATCAAGATACATGCGCACCGTCGAGATGACACGACGTCTTCCGACATGTAGTTAGGCAAGCCTTGCTAGCCGCGGAGTACCCGGCCGCAGCAAGATTGGTCCGAACGCACGTGAGAATCCGCCGGCGCCAATGAAGGAGAAGACGTTATGTCCACCGTGAACAGCTTCGGGGCGAAAGACACCCTGACTGTCGGGACGACCGACTACGAGATCTATCGCATCGACACGGTGGAGGGCCACGAGAAGCTGCCGTTCAGCCTGAAGGTGCTCCTCGAGAACCTGCTTCGCACCGAGGACGGCGCGAACATCACCGAGGCGCACATCCGCGCACTGGGCGACTGGGTCCCGACGGCCGATCCCGACACCGAGATCCAGTTCACGCCCGCGCGCGTGGTCATGCAGGACTTCACCGGCGTCCCTTGCATCGTCGACCTCGCCACCATGCGTGAAGCCGTCGAAGCGCTCGGCGGCTCCGCCGACAAGATCAACCCGCTCGCACCCGCAGAGATGGTCATCGACCACTCCGTCATCGCCGACCTCTTCGGCAGCGAGAACGCCCTCGAGCGCAACGTCGAGCTCGAGTACGAGCGCAACGGTGAGCGCTACCAGTTCCTGCGCTGGGGCCAGACGGCCTTCGACGACTTCAAGGTCGTCCCGCCGGGAACCGGCATCGTGCACCAGGTGAACATCGAGTACCTGGCGCGCGTCACCATGACCCGTGAGGTCGACGGCGTGCTCCGCGCCTACCCCGACACCTGCGTCGGCACCGACTCCCACACGACGATGGTCAACGGCCTCGGCGTGCTCGGCTGGGGCGTCGGCGGTATCGAGGCAGAGGCCGCCATGCTCGGCCAGCCCGTCTCGATGCTCATCCCGAAGGTCGTCGGGTTCAAGCTCAACGGCTCGATCCCGACCGGCGTCACCGCAACCGACGTGGTCCTCACCATCACCCAGATGCTTCGCAAGCACGGCGTCGTCGGCAAGTTCGTCGAGTTCTACGGAGCCGGCGTCGCCGAGGTCCCGCTCGCGAACCGTGCCACGATCGGCAACATGAGCCCCGAGTTCGGCTCGACCGCCGCCATGTTCCCCATCGACGACGTCACCCTCGACTACCTGCGCCTCACCGGTCGCAGCGAGGAGCAGATCGCCCTCGTCGAGGCTTACGCGAAGACCCAGAAGCTGTGGCACGACGCCGACACCGAGCCGGTGTTCAGCGAGTACCTCGAGCTCGACCTCGCAACCGTCGTCCCGTCGATCGCCGGCCCGAAGCGTCCACAGGACCGCATCGAGCTGAGCGACGCGAAGACGCAGTTCGAGCGCGACCTCAACGACTACACCACGGTCGAGCACGACATCGTCGACCTCGTCGGCGCCGGGTCGTTCCCCGCCTCCGACCCGGCCGGCACGACGCCGCAGGACGAGGACGAGAACAACCACCACCACCACACGCACCGGAGCCACGCACCGAAGACGGCGTCGAAGCCCACTCCGGTGACGCTCGCCGAGAACGGTGTCGACTTCACGCTCGACCACGGTGCCGTCGCGATCGCCGCGATCACCTCGTGCACGAACACGTCGAACCCCTCGGTCATGCTCGCAGCCGGGCTGCTCGCGAGGAACGCCAGCAAGAAGGGCCTCAAGGCCAAGCCGTGGGTCAAGACGACACTGGCACCGGGTTCCAAGGTCGTCACCGACTACTACGCGAAGGCCGGTCTCACCGAGTACCTCGAGGACCTCGGCTTCTACACGGTCGGCTACGGGTGCACCACCTGCATCGGCAACTCGGGCCCGCTGCTCGACGAGATCTCGACCGCTGTGCAGGACAACGACCTGGCTGTCACCGCGGTGCTCTCGGGTAACCGCAACTTCGAGGGTCGCATCAACCCCGATGTGAAGATGAACTACCTCGCGAGCCCGCCGCTCGTCATCGCCTACGCTCTCGCCGGATCGATGAACTTCGACTTCGAGGTCGACGCGCTCGGTGTCGACGCCGACGGCAACGACATCTTCTTGAAGGACATCTGGCCCGACGCCGCAGAGGTGCAGGACACGATCGACTCCTCCATCAACAAGGAGATGTTCGACCACGAGTACAGCGGCGTCTTCGACGGCGACGAGCGGTGGCGTTCGCTGCAGACTCCCGAAGGCTCGACCTTCGAGTGGGACGAGCAGTCCACCTACGTCCGGAAGCCCCCGTACTTCGACGGCATGACCATGGAGACCACGCCGGTCTCGGACATCGCCGGAGCCCGCGTCCTCGCGAAGCTCGGTGACTCGGTCACGACCGACCACATCAGCCCGGCCGGCAACATCAAGGCGGACTCGCCCGCGGGTCGCTACCTGGATGAGCACGGTGTCGAGCGCAAGGATTACAACTCCTACGGCTCGCGTCGCGGTAACCACGAGGTCATGATCCGCGGTACCTTCGCGAACATCCGTCTGAAGAACCAGCTCCTCGACGGTGTCGAGGGCGGCTACACGCGCGACTTCACCCAGGCCGACGCTCCGCAGTCGTTCATCTACGACGCATCGCAGAACTACCAGGCGGCGGGCACCCCCCTCGTCATCTTCGGTGGCAAGGAGTACGGTTCCGGTTCGTCCCGCGACTGGGCGGCGAAGGGCACGAGCCTGCTCGGCGTCAAGGCGGTCATCACCGAGAGCTTCGAGCGGATCCACCGCTCGAACCTCATCGGCATGGGCGTCGTCCCGCTGCAGTTCCCGGCCGGCGAGAGCTGGGCGTCGCTCGGCCTCGATGGAACCGAGATCGTGTCGATCGCGGGCCTCGAGGAACTGAACGCGGGCACGACCCCGAAGACGGTCCGTGTCACGGCGGTCCCGAGCGAGCACTCCGCCGCGGGCAAGGCACCGATCGAGTTCGACGCGGTCGTCCGCATCGACACGCCGGGTGAAGCCGACTACTACCGCAACGGCGGCATCCTGCAGTACGTGCTCCGGAGCCTCGTCTAGGGCTCACGCACGACCGCTCGGCCGGTTCCAGCAGAACGTGCTGGGACCGGCCGAAGCCGTTCGGGCGACGTTCGGACCACGGCGCGTAGACTCGATGACAGGCGCCGAGCGATCGGTGCCGGAGCACCGTGGAGGGACGACAGCATGACCGTACTCGAGCACCTGAACGGCCCGCGTGATCTCGATGCCCTCTCCGAGGCGGAGCTGGTCGAACTTGCGGGAGACATCCGCGGCTTCCTCATCGCGAACGTCTCCAAGACGGGTGGGCACCTCGGCCCGAACCTCGGCGTCGTCGAGCTGACGATCGCGATGCACCGGGTCTTCGACTCGCCGAACGACCCGATGGTCTTCGACACCGGGCACCAGTCCTACGTCCACAAGCTCCTCACCGGCCGGCAGGACTTCTCGCAGCTTCGGACGCGTGACGGACTCGCCGGCTATCCCCAGCGCTCCGAGTCGCCGCACGACATCGTCGAGAGCTCCCACGCGTCGAGCTCTCTGAGTTGGGCCGACGGCATCTCGAGAGCCTTCCAGATGACGGGCCAGGACGAACGCCATGTGGTGGCCGTCGTCGGCGACGGCGCCTTGACGGGCGGCATGACATGGGAGGCGCTCAACAACATCAGCGACGACAACACCCGTCGGCTGATCATCATCGTGAACGACAACGGCCGCTCCTACGCACCGACGATCGGCGGTATGGCGAGGTTTCTGAGCGGTGTCCGCACCCGCCGCAGTTATCGCGACCTCCGTGAGCGGAGCCAGCGGGCGTTCAACCTGCTCGGGGCGCCCGGTCGCGCGCTCTACCGCGGCGTTCGCGGAGGCACCCATGGGTTCCTGTCCCGGCTGACGAACAACGAAGCGCTCTACTCGAACCTCGACATCAAGTACATCGGCCCGGTCGACGGCCACGACCTCCACGCGATGGAGGAGGCGCTCACGCAGGCCAAGCACTTCGGTGCGCCGGTCATCGTGCACGCGATCACCGAGAAGGGTCGAGGCTTCCAGCCGGCGCGAGACGATGTGGCGGACCAGTTCCATGCGGTCGGTCGCATCGACCCGGAGACGGGTGAACCCGTCGGTGGCCCGACGAGTCAGTCCTGGACCGGGGTCTTCAGCGAGGAGATGGTCGCGGTCGCCGACGCCGACGCGCGCGTGGTCGGAATCACCGCCGCCATGCTCCGCCCCGTCGGATTGCACGCGTTCGCGGAGAAGTATCCCGAGCGCGTCCACGATGTCGGCATCGCCGAACAGCACGCGTTCACGTCGGCGGCGGGCCTCGCCTTCGGCGGACTGCATCCGGTGGTCGCCGTCTACGCGACGTTCGTGAACCGAGCGTTCGACCAGCTGCTGATGGATGTCGCGCTGCACCGCGCCGGCGTCACCGTCGTGCTAGACCGTGCGGGTGTCACCGGGCCCGACGGTCCGAGCCACCACGGCATCTGGGACCTCGCGATCCTGCAGGTGGTCCCTGGTATCCGGATCGCTGCGCCCCGAGACGGCGAACGACTCCGCGAGGAACTCCGGGAGGCGGTGCAGATCGACGACGCTCCCACGGTCATCCGCTTCCCGAAGGGGAACGCCCCCGAACCGCTTCCCGCGGTCGAACGACTCATCGACGGCGTCGACGTCCTCAGAGCGGCGGAGCGCCGAGACGTCCTCCTCGTCGCGGTCGGTCCCATGGCACCCATCGCGCTCGACGTCGCGGAACGACTCGAGCGGCAGGGGATCGGCGCGACCGTGATCGACCCGCGCTGGGTCGTCCCGGTGGCAGAATCCGTCGTGCGCCTCGCCGCAGAGCATCGCCTGGTGATCACCATCGAGGACGGCATCCGCGTCGGCGGCATCGGCACACGGATTCGGCAGACGCTGCGCGAATCGGGCGTGGACACCGCGGTCGACGAGCTCGGCGTCCCGGACGAGTTCATCCCGCACGCGTCGCGAGAGCAGATCCTCGAAGACGCGGGTCTCACTGCGCAACAGATCGCCCGCGACGTGGTCGCCCAGGTGCTCGGCAGCCGCATTCCGGTTGCGCGCCCGCTGCCCGGCGAGACGTCGGAAGATGCCTCGGCCTCAGAACCCACGACAACGGGTTCGCACGGCGGCTGAACGCCGGCTGCGAGGCGCTTGACCTCGAGTGCACTCGAAGTCGTATCGTGAGGCCATGACCACTCTCCACGAGGGCTACGCCATCTCAGACGTGTCGATCCGGACCGGAGTGAGCGTCCACACGCTTCGCTACTACGAGCGCGCAGGACTCATGCCCCGCCCGATCGACCGCAGTTCGTCAACGCACCGCCGGTACAGCGACGGCGACGTGAACTGGGTCGTCTTCCTGACCCGACTCCGGTCGACGGGGATGCCGATCGCGACCCTCCGTGAATACACGGAGCTCGTGCAGCGCGGCGACGACACGGCTGAGGCGAGGCTCGAGCTGCTGCTCCGCCATCGGATCACGTTCGTGGCGCGCCTCGAGGAGATGCAGCGTTCGCTGGAGGTCATCGATCGCAAGATCGAACTCTACACAGAACAGGTGGCAACACGATGAAGCACATCACGCTCGGAACACACGGACCGGACATCGCCCGCATCGGCCTCGGCTGCATGGGGATGTCGGCGTTCTACACCGGGGCGGCGCTCGACGACGCCGGATCGATCGCCACCATCCACCGCGCGCTCGACCTCGGCGTCACCTTCTTCGACACCGCGGAGATGTACGGTCCGTACCTCAACGAGGAGCTCCTCGGGAAGGCACTCGGGTCTCGCAGGGACGAGGTGACGCTCGCCACGAAGTTCGGCACCATCCGCAACACGAGCGACGGGAAGTACGGTCCCGACGGGAGTGCCGCGAACGTCCGGCTGTCCATCGAAGGGTCGCTGCGACGACTCGGGACCGACGTCGTCGACCTGTACTACCTCCACCGGGTGGACCCGGGGGTGCCCATCGAGGAGACCGTCGGTGCACTGTCCGAGCTCGTCGCCGAGGGGAAGATCCGTCATATCGGGTTGTCGGAGGCAGCGCCGGAGACGATCCGCCGGGCACACGCCGTGCACCCGATCACCGCCCTGCAGACCGAGTACTCGCTGTGGAGCCGTGATCCCGAAGCCGAGATCCTGCCGACCGTCAGGGAGCTGGGTATCGGCTTCGTGCCGTACTCGCCGCTCGGTCGAGGCTTCCTCACCGGGTCGATCAGGTCGCTCGACGCGCTCGATGAGAGCGACTTCAGACGGGCGAATCCCCGGTTCGCGGGAGACAACCTGCGTGAGAACATCGCGATCGTCGAGGAAGTGGACAAGATCGCCGCATCCCTCGACGCGACACCGGCGCAGGTCGCGCTCGCGTGGTTGCTCGCACAGGGAGACGACGTCGCACCGATCCCCGGCACCAAGCGCATCACGTACCTCGAGGAGAACCTGGGCGCCGACGATCTCGTCCTGTCCGCCGAGGCGCTCTCGCGACTGGATGCGCTCCGGGTGCCGGCCGGTGACCGCTACCCGGACATGAGCAGCGTGAACCGCTGAACACACGATGCAGGGGCGTCCTCCACCCCGAGGTGGAGGACGCCCCTGCATCGTTGAGCGGCGCTGACTAGGCCTGCACGCCACGGATCGGCGGGTGGTGGAACGTGTCACCGAAGGCACGTTCGCTCGCGCCGACGCGGTCGAGGTACGGAGTGGCCCCACCGTCCTGGAACGGCCAGCCGGCGCCGAGGATGAGCCCGAGGTCGATGTCCTCCGCGGCGGACACCACGCCCTCGTCGAGCATGAGTTTGATCTCGGAGGCGAGGCCGTCCTCGACGCGACGGAGGATCTCTGCCTCGGTCAGCGGTGTGTCGCCCGTGGCGAGGACCTTCTGCGCCTGCTTCGTGAACCCCGTGACCTTGCCACCCTTGTCCTTCTCGACGACGGCGTCGAGCGCCGCAAGCCGGTGAAGGTTCTCCGAAGCGAAGAAGCGCTCCGGGAACTTCCCGACCATCGTGTCCTGGACGTGGGCTGCGACCTTCCAGCCGACGAGGTCGATGAGCTGGAACGGCGTCATCGGGAGCCCGATCGGCGCGAAGGCGCGTTCCACCGTCAACAGTGGCGTACCGGCATCGAGCGCGTGAGCGGCCTCACCCATGACCTTCGCCAGCAGGCGGTTGACGATGAATCCCGGGGCGTCTGCGGTGAGGATGGCACTCTTCTTGAGCTTCGCCGCGGTCGCGAACGCCGTCGCGAGCGTCGCGTCATCGGTGAACGGCGTCCTGACCACCTCGAGCAGCGGCATGACCGCCACCGGATTGAAGAAGTGGAAACCGACGAGACGCTCAGGGTGGGCGAGCTTCGCGCCGATCTCCTCGACGGAGAGCGACGAGGTGTTGGTGGCCAACACCGTCTCGGCTGACACGTACTGCTCGACGTCCGCGAAGACGGTCTGCTTCACGCCGACCTCCTCGAACACGGCCTCGATCACCCAATCGCAATCCGAGAAGTCCGCCTTGTCGGTCGTGCCCGACAGGAGTGCCTTCAGCCGGTTCGACTCGTCGGGGGAGATGCGCCCCTTGCCGAGCAGGGCGTCGATCTCGCCACGGATACGCGCAACACCCGCGTCCACGTGGCCCTGGTCGAGGTCGGTGATGACCACGGGGACCTGGAGACGACGAAGGAACAGCAGGGCGAACTGGCTCGCCATGAGGCCGGCGCCGATGATGCCGACCTTCGTGACCCGGCGCGCGAGCTGCTTGTCCGGCGCTCCGGCAGGACGCTTGGCACGCTTCTGCACGAGGTCGAATGCGTACATGCTGGCCTGGAACTGGTCCCCGACGATGAGCTCCGCGAGGGCCGTGTCCTCCCGCTCGAAACCCTCCGCCTTCGTGCCGCTGCGCGCGGCCTCGAGGAGGGCGAGTGCAGTGTACGGCGACTTCGCGACCGTGCCGATCCGGCTCTCGAGCATCTTGCGCGCGGTGTTGATCGCGACCGGCCACTTGATGGTGCGTTCGATCTTGCCTGGCACGTTCTTGCGCTCGACCTTCACCGTGCCGCCGAGCACACCGTCCGCCCAGCGGAGCGAGTCCTCGAGGAAGTTGGCCGAGGGGAACATCACGTCGGCGATGCCGTAACCGAGCGCATCGGGGGCCTTCATCATGCGGTTGTTCTTCAGCGGGTTCGAGATGACGACGTTCAGGGCGTTCTCGATCCCGATGAGGTTCGGCAGCAGGTAGGCACCGCCCCACCCGGGGATGAGTCCGAGGAAGACCTCGGGAAGCGCGATCGCCGGCGCGGACGCGTCGATCGTCCGGTAGTTCGCGTTGAGGCCGATCTCGAGACCGCCACCGAGCGCGAGCCCGTTGATGAACACGAACGTCGGGACGCCGAGGTCCTCCAGCTTGCCGAGCACATGGTGCCCGAGCTGCGCGAGTTTCGTGGCGACCGCGTGGGACGGGATGTCGCCCACCTTGCTGAGGTCGGCACCCGCCGCGAGGATGAACGGCTTGCCGGTGATCGCGACACCGTCGATCTCGCCCGCAGCCGCACGAGCCCGTTGGGCTTCGAGCACACCGTCGAGCTCGAGCAAGGTCACCGGCCCGAACGTGTTCGGACGGGTGTGGTCGCGACCGTTGTCGAGCGTGATGAGCGCGATGGTGCGGCCGCTGGCGAGCTTCGCATCCTTCACGAAGCAGTGCGTGACGACCTCGTCGTCGCCGCTGATCGCGACGAGCTCGGAGAAGTCGATGGTCGTGTAGTCGGTCATCTACTTGCGCCCTTTCTTGCCGGTGAAGTGTGGGTTCTCCCAGATCACGGTGCCGCCCTGGCCGAGTCCGACGCACATCGCGGTGAGGCCGTAACGGACCTCGGGGTGCTCAGCGAACTGCGCCGCGAGCTGGATCATGAGCCGCACGCCGGAAGCCGCAAGCGGGTGACCGATGGCGATCGCGCCGCCCCACGGATTGACGCGGGGGTCCTCGTCGTCGATCCCGAAGTGGTCGAGGAAGGAGAGCACCTGGACGGCGAACGCCTCGTTGAGCTCGAACAGCCCGATGTCCTCGATGGTGAGGCCGGCCTTGCGGAGGGCCTTCTCGGTGGAGGGCACAGGCCCGATGCCCATGATCTCCGGTTCGACGCCGGCGAAGGCGAAGCTCACCATCCGCATCTTCGGGGCGAGTCCGAGCTCCTTGGCCGTCGAGGCGCTGGCGAGGAGACTGACCGTCGCACCGTCGGTGAGCGGGGACGCGTTTCCGGCGGTGACTCGGCCGTGCGGACGGAACGGCGTCTTCAGGCCCGCGAGGCCCTCCATCGTCGTCTCGGGGCGGAGTCCCTCATCACCTGTGGCGAGTCCCCAGCCGCTGTCACTGCGCAGGGCGACCGGCACGAGGTCCGGCTGGATCCGTCCGGCCTCATAGGCGGCGGCGACCTTCTGCTGGCTCCGCATACCGAAGCGGTCGGAGCGTTCCTTCGTGAGCTGCGGGAAGCGATCATGGATGCGCTCGGCCGTCTTGCCCATGTTGAGCGCGTCCTCACTGACGAGGCGCTCCGCCAGGAAGCGCGGGTTGGGGTCTGCGTCGAGACCCATCGGGTGACGACCCATGTGTTCGACGCCGCCGGCGAGGGCCAGGTCGTACGCACCGAAGGCGATGCCGCTGCCGAGCGTCGTGACCGAGGTCATCGCACCGGCACACATGCGGTCGATCGCGAACCCGGGGACGGACTTCGGGAGTCCCGCGAGGAGTGCGGCCGTCCGGCCCAGGGTGAGCCCCTGGTCACCCTGCTGGGTCGTCGCCGCGATGGCGACCTCGTCGATGCGCTCGAGCGGGAGGCCGGGGTGCCGTTCCAGGAGTCCGATGATCGCCTTGACGATCAGATCATCGGCTCGAGTGTTCCAGTACATGCCCTTCTCGCCGGCGCGTCCGAACGGTGTCCGGACTCCATCAACGAATACGACGTCGGCTTGTTCGGCCACGTTGCCTCCTCATTCTCGGGGTACGCCCCGATCCTAGGCGGCGAGGTGTGGCACCGGCCGGGGTGCAGCGCTTCCTACGAAGCGTCGGGGGGAGTGTCCTCCGACGTTTGGGCGGACTCCACAAAGGCGTCGACGATGGCCGTCGCCGTCGCATCGATCTGCCATCGGCGCGCATCGTGCTGTTCGAGGGCAGCGGAGACCGTCTCCACCGTGAGCGGTTGCGGCGGCGTCCAGGCGAGACGGCGCAGCGTCTCAGGCGTCAGGAGGTTCTCGACGGGCATCGTCAGGAATTCGGCCGTCGCGAGGATCCGGGTGCGGGCAGCGGTGTACCGCGCGTGCGCGTCCGGGTTCTTGTCGACCCAGCTGCGCGGGGGCGGCAGCGTGTCACTGCTCGGACGAGCCCCGGGGAGGTCGTCGGTCGTCTGGCCGGTCTGGATGGCGGCCCACCACAGGTCGAGTTCCGTGCGGCTTGCACGCCCGCGGAAGTCGGAGATGGAGGCGAGGTCGCGCTTCGTCGCGGGGTTGACCCTGGCAGCGGCGGTGATCGAGGCGTCTGGGATGAGGCGGCCGGGCGCGGTGTCACGTCGCTGCGCGAGCTCGTCCCGCGCTCGCCACAGCTCACGGGCCACGGCGAGGTTGCGCTGGCCCCGCACCGCATGCAGTCCGGAGAGTCGTCGCCACGGTTCGGCACGAGGGGCCTTCGCCTCGCGGTCGAGTGTGGCCTGGAACTCCTGGCGGACGATGTCCGTCTTCCCTGCCTCCTCGATGCGCTCGGCGAGTCGCTCCGCGGTGTCGACGAGCAGCTCGACGTCGAGCGCCGCGTACTCCAGCCAGGCTGCCGGCAGTGGCCGCGTCGACCAGTCGGCGGCGGAGTGCTCCTTCGCGAGGTGGATACCGAGCAGTTCCTCGACGACGGCTCCCAGCCCGACGCGGGGGAGACCGAGGAGGCGCGCTCCGAGCTCGGTGTCGAAGAGCTCGCTCGGGTCGATGCCGACCTCACGGAGGCAGGCGAGGTCTTGACTGGCTGCGTGCAGGATGGACTGCTCGCCCTGGATCAGCTCGCCGAGCTCGCTCATCGAGCCGATCGCCGGCGGGTCGTAGAGGAACACGCCGGCTCCGCGACGGAAGACCTGGATCAGGTAGGCGCGCTGCGAGTAGCGGTACCCGGAGGCGCGCTCGGCATCGAGTGCGAACGGGCCGTGGCCGGCGGCGAGGACCTCGAGCGAAGCGAGGTACGCCTCACGGGTGTCGGTGACGACTCGCGGCTGAGCGGGGGCGGGCGGCGAGGTCAGTGGAGCGGCTTCGGCGCCCGGCTCACTCACGATGAGCTCGTTTGACGGACAACAGGGTCACCCCTTCGGTGGTCGGAGGCAGGCCGGCGAGCATGCACAGCAGCTCTCCCCATCCTTCCACGTGCGCCGCGACGTCGCTCTCGAGCGGGGTCCAGGACGCCCGAAGCTCGATCTGCGCCCCATCGCCCTGTCTGGCGAGTTCGCCGAATCCGCTCGAGATGATCTTCGTGGCGGTGCCGGAGGCGGCGTCGTACTCCGCACCCCGCGCGTCGAGCGCATCGACGAGCCACGACCAGGCCACTTCGGCGAGGAAGGGGTCGAGACCGATCTCCGTCTCGAGCGGTGCCTGCGCGAAGCAGACCACCCGGAAGCGGCCACCCCACGCGTCAGACCCCTCAGGGTCGTAGAGCAGGACGAAACGTCCGGTGCCGAGCTCGGAATCCGCGTCGTGACGGCTCGGCGAGACATCGGCCGCCAGCGCGATCGCATAGGGCGCGAGGTTGCTCGGGGCCGGGATCTCGGTGACTCTGAGATCTGGCCGCACGGCCGCAGCACGAACAGCGTCCACCGCGCGGGCGAACTCTTCGGGAACCTTGGCCGTCGTCGGACTCTCTACCACGTGTGAAGACTAGAGTTACATCCCGATGAAAGCGCAGAGGCACGCCGGGAGTGGACGCGGAGTCGGAACACGGGGATCGACGCTCGCCGATGCGGCGATGATCGCCGGTGTCGGCGCCGCTGCAGTGGGAGCGCTCGGCCTCGCCGTGGTCGCGACGGTCGCCCGCAAGGTCGTCGTCCCGGCACGGGACCGCCCGAGCGAGGCACGGATCGTCCGGATCGACCGCTCAGCCGGGACGATCGAACTCATCTCGACCCCCGACACGATCGTGCCCGGCCGCTACGGCAGTTGGGTGACCCGGCGAGCAGCGTACGTGCAACTGGGGGACATCGTCGAGGTCCGCGAGCGCACGGTCGTCCGCACGCTCCTCGGCGGCGACATCGAGGCGCTGCGCGTCGGCCAAGAGGCGGAGTTCAGCGGATGGTTCTTCCGCAGGCCCGAGGAGCTGGGGTTGCCCTCGGAGGAGGTCCTCGTCCCGACACCGCTCGGTCCGGCTCCCGCCTGGGCCATCCATCCTGAGGCCGGCCAGTCGTCGCGCTGGGCCGTGCTCGTCCACGGCCGGGGGACGACGCGCTCCGAGGCCCTCCGAGCGGTTCCGAGCTTCCGGAACGCCGGGTACTCCTGTCTCCTCGTGTCCTACCGCAACGACGGAGACGCGCCGCCGGCCGCGGACTTCCGCTACGCGCTCGGCGACGAGGAGTGGCGCGATGTCGACGCCGCCATCGGGTGGGTCCGCGAGCAGGGTGCAGCCGACGTCGTGCTCATGGGCTGGTCCATGGGCGGTGCGATCGTGCTGCAGGCCTCTCGCCGCACCAGTCACCCCGAACTCCTCCGTGCGATCGCGCTCGATTCGCCGGTGATCGACTGGGTCGACGTGCTGCAACACCAGGCGCGAGAGAACCGGATCCCCGGACTCGTCGGCCGCGTCGCGCTGCTTGCGATCAGCCGTCGATGGGGTCGCCTGCTCACCGGGCAGGCGACGAGTATCGACCTCGCACGGCTCGACTACGTGGCGAACGCAGCCGACCTCGCGTTGCCCATCCTGCTGATGCACAGCGACGACGACGGCTACGTTCCGGCCGGCCCGTCGAGAGCGCTCGCCCTCGCGAGGCCGGACATCGTGACCTTCGTCCCGTTCACGGTCGCCCGCCACACCAAACTGTGGAACTACGACCCCGAGCGGTGGACCGCTGCGGTGTCCGACTGGCTCGAAGAACTCGTCCCGCTGCCACCCGGGCACTGATCCGGTCGTCGGCCGACGGTGTCCGCCCGGCGTCAGCCCAACTCTCGCAGGCGGCGCTTCGCCCGTCCGAGGAGGGCGGACATCCCGCGCAGGCGCAGGGGGGACACGGCGCGGGAGAGGCCGATCATCTGCGGGAAGTCGTCCGGCACGGCCAGCACCTCGTCGACGGTGAGGCCGGCGAGCCCCTGCACCAGGATGCTCGCGAACCCGCGCGTGGTCGGTGCCTCCTCCGGAGCGGTGGCGAAGAGGTGCACGATGCCGCCGCCGTCGACCTCCACGAAGAAGAACACCGGCGCCTGGCACTCGAGGACGCGCTCCATGAGGTCGGGATGGTCGCGGTAGCGCTCCGGGAGCTCAGGCAGCTCGTCACTGAACTCGAGCAGCAGCTGCAGTCTGGCGCGTTCCTCGACGGCGAGGAATTCGTCGCGGATGTCAGCGAGGTTCGGGGCGAGGGGGGCATCGGTCATGATGCCTCCAGTATCGCAGCCGCCAGACGCAGGATCGCCCCCGTGGACCGTGCACGGAGGCGATCATCGACGATGCTGCGGTCAGCGCGCCGGGACCTCACCCGGTTCTGCGCCCTGCACGATCGGGACGCGGACCGCGCTGCCCCACTCCGTCCACGAGCCGTCGTAGTTCCGCACGTTCTCGAAGCCGAGCAGGTGCTGCAGGACGAACCAGGTGTGGCTCGAACGCTCACCGATGCGGCAGTACGCGATCACCTCGTCACCCTCGGCGAGGCCCGCTCCGGCGCGATAGATCGCGTCGAGTTCCTCGGCGGGTCGGAACGTGCCGTCCTCGGCCACGGCCTTGCCCCACGGGACGCTCTGCGCACTCGGGATGTGTCCGGCCCGCAGTGCACCCTCCTCGGGATAGGCGGGCGCGGTGGTCCGCTCACCGCTGTACTCCTCGGGGGAGCGCACGTCGATGAGCGGCTTGCCGAGATGCGCGAGAACGTCGTCCTTGTAGGCGCGGAGCACGCTGTCGTCGCGTTCGACGACGGGGTACTCGACGGGGGTGACATCGGTCTCGTCGCGGGTGACGCTGCGTCCGTCGGCGATCCACTTGTCGCGTCCGCCGTCGAGGAGGCGGACGTCTTCATGACCGAAGAGGCTGAACACCCAGAGTGCGTAGGCCGCCCACCAATTGTTCTTGTCGCCGTAGATCACGACGGTGTCATCGCGCGAGATGCCCTTCGAACCGAGCAGCGCGGCGAAACCGGCTCCGTCGATGTAGTCGCGCTGCACCGGGTCGTTCAGATCGGTGTGCCAGTCCACCTTGACCGCACCCGGGATGTGGCCGGTCTCGTACAGCAGCACGTCCTCATCGGATTCGACGACCACGAGGCCCGGTTCGCCGAGGTGCGCTTCGAGCCACTCGGCCGTGACCAGGCGCTCGGGGTGGGCGTAGGCGGTGAACTTGGAAGAGGTCGAATCGGCGTCGACGGTCATGGATACCTCCGGTTGTGCAGCAGGCTGCGATGGGGCTCGGGTGTCGTGCATCTAGGCTGGAAGCCTGTCCTTCGAATGTACGCGGTCCGCGCCGCGACACTGCACCGTCGTGTCAGACTCCGTCATCTGAGAGCCCACCCCCGAGCCAGAGGTATCGCCGTGTCCACGTCTTCCGTCCCGACCGGATTCTCGAGCCTCACCGATCGGGTGCCGACGGTGAGCGGCGCAGAGATCGTCGCAAGCCTCACACCGCCTCGCCAGTTCCACGAGGCAAGCTTCGACTCCTATCGCCCGGACCCGGACTTCCCGGGGCAGGCTGCGGCCGTCGAGAAACTCCGAGGGTTCTTCGCGCCCACCGCGGGCGGAGGCGGCGGCTTCTTCGGTCGTCGCAAGCCGAAGGTGGAAGCCGCGAAGCCCGGCGTCTACCTCGACGGCGGTTTCGGCGTCGGCAAGACGCACCTGCTCGCGTCGCTCTGGCACGCGGCTCCGGGCCGGAAGAAGTACTTCGGGACGTTCATCGAGTACACGGCACTCGTCGGCGCACTCGGCTATGCAGCGACCGTCGAACAGTTGAAGGGGTCATCCCTCATCTGCATCGACGAGTTCGAGCTCGACGACCCGGGCGACACGATGATGATGACGCGACTGCTCAGCGAACTCGTCGCAACCGGCACCAAGATCGCGGCGACGTCGAACACTCCGCCGAACGCGCTCGGCGAGGGCCGTTTCGCCGCCGCGGACTTCCTCCGCGAGATCCACGCGATGAGCGCCCACTTCGAGACGCTGCGCATCGACGGCACCGACTACCGTCGCCGCAGTATCGAGGGGCACGCCGTCGTCAGCACGGACGCTCAGTTCGAGGAGCGGACAGCGGCCAGACTCGCCTCGGGGGACACGGTCACCGTCGACGGGTTCGACGCCCTCATCGCGCACCTCGCGCTCGTCCACCCGTCCCGCTTCCTCGGTCTCATCGCGGGCGTCGACATGATCGCCCTGCGTGATGTGCACGAACTCACCGGGCAGAGCGAGGCGTTGCGGCTCGTCGCGTTCATCGATCGCGTGTACGACGCCCAGATCCCGGTCGTCACGACAGGGACCGCACTCGACGAGGTGTTCGGTGGCGACATGCTGAACGGCGGGTATCGAAAGAAGTACCTGCGCGCGATGTCACGCATGATCGCGCTGACCGCGATGGCCTGACGCATCGATCCTGCGTCACGAAACACGCTTTTTACCTGGGAGCCACTCGCGTAACACCCCGGAAACACGCAAACAGTCGCGCTGAAACGTCCACTCCCCAGACTGGTCGCTGTACCGAGTCGGACGGCGAGCCCTAGCTCCGCGAGTCCTCACCACCTCGGACATCCTTTGCAAGATCACGATGTGTGAGGAAAACCCAATGGACACAGGCAGTATTGCTTGGGGAATCACAGCCACCGCTCTGGTGCTGTTCATGACCCCCGGCGTCGCATTCTTCTATGGCGGTCTGGTCAAGGCCAAGAGCGTCGTCAGCATGATGATGATGAGCTTCGGTGCGCTCGGCCTCATCAGCGTGCTGTGGATCCTCTACGGCTTCAACATGTCCGCCGTCAGCGGCCCGATGGAGTTCGCCGGCAACCCGTTCTCCGACTTCGGCCTCACCGCACTCGCGGGCGGTGACACGGCGAACACCGACCTCGTCGGCGTGACCTACGGCGCGACGTTCGCCATCATCACGATCGCGCTCATCTCCGGTGCCATCGCCGACCGTGCGAAGTTCGGTTCGTGGATGATCTTCGCGGGTCTCTTCGCGACGATCGCGTACTTCCCGATCGCCGCATGGGTCTGGGGCGGCGGCTGGATCATGAACCTCGGCACCACGCTCTTCGGCGAGGAGGCCGGCATCGGCGTCATCGACTACGCCGGTGGTACCGCCGTCCACATCAACGCCGGTGCGGCAGCACTCGCGCTCGCACTCGTCCTCGGCAAGCGCATCGGCTTCCAGAAGGGCATCACGAAGCCGCACAACGTGCCGCTCACGCTCCTCGGTGCCGCCATCCTGTGGTTCGGCTGGTTCGGCTTCAACGCCGGTGCCGAGTGGCTCAATGAGATGGCGAACGTCGGCCTCATCGTCGTCAACACGCTCGGCGCGACCGCCGCGGCCATCATCGGCTGGATCGTCGTCGAGAAGTTCAAGGACGGCAAGGCCACCTCGGTCGGCGCCGCATCGGGTGCCGTCGCCGGTCTCGTCGCCATCACCCCGGCGTGTGCCAACCTGACGCCCGGTTGGGCACTCCTCCTCGGTATCGTCGCCGGTGCCGTCTGCGCGATCGCCGTGGAACTGAAGTTCAAGCTCGGCTTCGACGACTCGCTCGACGTCGTGGGCATCCACCTCGTCGGTGGCCTCATCGGCACCCTGTACCTCGGCTTCTTCGCCACCGAGACCGGCCTCTTCGTCGGTGGCGGCATCGAGCAGCTCGCAGTCCAGGCGATCGCAGCCTTCGCCGTCCTCATCTACTCCTTCATCGTCGCCTTCGTCATCGGCTTCGCGATCGAGAAGACGATCGGTTTCCGCATCAAGAACGAAGACGAGATCGCCGGCGTGGACACCACGGTCCACGGCGAGGAGGGCTACGCCCTGGTCGACTGACCCGAGCGTCGACCAGATCTCCCGAACGGGCGTCGTCCACTGGACGGCGCCCGTTCGTCGTGCACGGACGGCGGTAGGGTGGCGACGTGGCAACCTTCACCTCGATCCTCCGTCGCGTCGCGAACGCGTTCCTCAGTTCGACGAAGGATCCGACAGGACCCCCGACCGTCCGGTCCGCGCCGACCGCCGGTCCGTCGGCCAGCGGCGGCTCCCCAGGGCAGTATGGCGCGACAGCGACGATCGAGGTCGACCCACGACGCGTCGGCGCGGTGTCCCTCAGCTACAACCCGGTCGTCGACGGCGATCCCGACCCGGGAGAGATCGTATGGACCTGGGTGCCCTTCGAGGAACGCGACGGTCGCGGCAAGGACCGTCCCGTCCTCGTCGTCGCTCGCGCAGACGACGCATGGGTGCTCGTCGTCCAGCTCACGAGCAAGGACCACTCGCACGAGGGCGACTTCGTGCCGCTCGGTACCGGAACATGGGACAGTGCCGGGCGACCGAGCTGGGCCAACCTCGACCGGGTGTTCCGGGTGCACCCCGCCGGCATGCGACGCGAAGCCGCCCAGCTGCCGACGGAGCGGTTCAGCCCGGTTGCCGCCGCCCTCCGTGCGCGCTACGGCTGGCGCTGAGCCCCGTCGTATCGGTTGCTGCGGCGCGGAGCGGCGTCCCAGGGCATCTGGCCGCGCTCCCAGGCATCTGCTGGGGGCGCAGCGCCGCCCTGCCTGGTCGAGCCGGGCGGGGGAGCGGCATCGCTCGCCGGTACCGCGCGCTCGGCTTCGGCGAGCGTCGCGAAGCGGCCGATGAGTCGGCGGTCCTCAGAGCGAGGCGCCCAGCTCACGCAGCGGAAGTAGGCGGGCGCTCCGCTGGGCGCGAAGTACCGCACGACGGCCGCCGGTCGATCGACCGCAGCTCGCATGACGATCCACTCGGCTTCGCCGATGCGGATCGGCGGGGATACGGCACGATCGGACATGTATCGAACATATGTTCGAACGCGATGCGCGTCAAGTCGGGATCGTGCGCCGGAACACCGCGAGCTCGATGCCGTCCGCTGCGTTGACGGTTTCGGCATCGCGCACGAAGCCCAGGCGTGCCAGGAGGCGCGCTGACGCCGCATTGCCGAGTTCCACCTGCGCCACGATCGTCCGCAGCCCGAACGTCGCGAACCCGAGCTCCAGTATCGCCCGGACGGCCTCGCTCGCCAGACCCCGGCCCTGCGCAGACCTCGCGAAGGCGTAGCCGACCTCACCGGTGCGTGCAGCGTCATCAGCGCGCTTCAGAAGCACCTCACCGATGACCGTTGCCGAAGAACGCTCCTCGACCGCGAGCACGATCCAGCCTCCTTCCGAAGTGACCACCGTCTGGGCGAGCTTCAGCTCGAGCGCCGCCGCGGTCTGCTCTCGGGTGCGCACCGGCCACGGGATGTAGCGGGTGACCTCCGGATCACCGTGGAAGATGACGAGGTCGTCGAGATCGGTCAGGAGGTGACCGCGGAGGATGAGCCGATCCGTCTCGATCGGCAGAACCGGCGACCAGACCTCGGCCGTGGGTTTCCTCACTCCGAACGCTCGAGCGTGCCGATCTCCGCGCCGCTCTCGTCGAGGACCACGAGGCTCGTGTCCGTCCACGTGCCGGACGCGCCGAGCGACAACCAGGTGTCGACACCCTCGCAGGCCATCCGCGTGGAGGCGAGCGGTGCGAACTCGACCGTGTCGCCGTCGGCCGTCCAGGAGCCCATGAGGCGGTTGCACCCGTCGGTCCCCGTCACCTTGCCGTCCTCCGCGAACACCAGCGACGGGGCGTCCTGGGTGTCGGGATCACCCCAGACACCGACGATGCCGACCGCGTCGCCGGACTCGGCGGCTGGTGCCGTGGTCGAGGCGCCTGCACCGCCATCGGCTCCTGACGCGCATCCCGAGAGGGCGAGCACGAGCAGCGCTGCGCCCATGACACCGAAGGCTGCGGTGCGTCCCCGACCGGACCCGTTGCCTGCAAACATGTCCATCCCCTCCGACGGCCGCCCGGCCGCAACTGGCTCGATGCTAGCGCGTCGGCTCAGGAATCCGCTCGGGCTCTGTGACGCGTTCGATCTCGGCGACCCAGGCGTGGCGCGTCTCTGGATCCTTCCGGATCGAGAGCAGTCGATCCATATACGGTTCGAGCGCGGTGACCTTGTCGAGCGGGGCACCGATCACGAGCTGGAAACCAAGCCGCAACCAGGCGACCACGGCGCGTCCAGCGAACTCGGAGTCGGCCTTGATGAACCCCTCGTCCAGCAGCACGGGCGCGAACCGCGGACGTGGGCGGGCTTCGTCACCGAGCTGGTAACGGAGGGCGGCGCCGACGATGAACGCGACGAGTTCCTGCGTCTCACCACCGCTCTTGTCACCGAGCGACGAGTACACGCTCACGTCGCGTCCCTGCGTGTCGTAGCGGACCGCGGTGATCTCGACATGGCGGCGGACATCGAGCAGCTGGTCGCGGGCCGAGGTGGCCGCGCCGGAGCCGGCGGTGTCGCGGATGGAGTCCATGAACCGACGGAGGCGCTGGAACCTCGCCTCGAGCGCACTGTCGTCGAGCTCAGCCGAGACCTGGCCCGACAGCGCCCGCAGCTCGCGGCGGAACGCGGACAGCTCTTCGCGGCTCCCTCGACGCAGGACGATCTTCAGACGGTCGTGATCGGGTCCGAACGGCAGGTCGCGCAGGATGTCGTTGACCGGGACGAGGCGGTCCTCGATCTCCTCGACCGCACTCTCGAACGCGCTGCTGAGCGGGACGAGGTCCTCGCCACTCCACTGGGAGAGGCGCCGACGCCACTCCTGGCGCCGCTCGGGCAGACCGGTACCGAGGATCCCGTCGAGGATCGCGCGGTAGTCCGGGTAGGACTCGAGCGTCGTTCCCAGGTTCGGGTCGTGCCAGATCGACTGGTAGCTCTCGAAGATGTGCACCTGCGCCAGCGCGGCCTGTTCGGCCTGCCGCAGCGCGCCAGCGAGCTCCTCAGCGAGCCGGGCCCGCACGCGCTTCACGGCATCGGTGAAGCCACCCAACGAATCCGCGCCACCGACGGCGGCGAGTGCAGCTTCGATGCGCTCGACGTCCGACGGAAGCGCCTCAGCCGCATCCGATCGTTCGAAGTCGTCGATCACCGTCGTCGCGGCATCCTGCTCGTCGACGAGGGTGCCGTGTTGCTCGTCGAGCCGCCTGACCCGGTCCTCGGCGGGGAACCGCTCAGCGTTCGCTGCATCCAGCTCGCGCTGGGCAGCCGCGACGGACCCTTGGAGCTCCTGGAGGACGTCGTTCGAGTCGAGCAGTCGTTCCAGCTCGGCTCCAGCCGTGGTGAGTCGTTCTGCGGCACCGACGACGTCGACTTTCGACCACTCGGTGTCGAGGCGGAACCGGTGCGCGAGACGTTCCGACTCCAGACGCGCCAAGCGGTCCTGGACGACCGCCTGACGTCCGGCGATCCGCTCGAGTCGTCCGCGCAACTCGGCCATCTCCTGCTCGATCGAGGCGATCCGCGCATCGTTCGTGAACCCGAGGATGGACGCGCCGCCCGGATCACCGTGCGAGCCTCTACGTCCGTCACGGAGCTGCCCGCTCGCCGTGACACGCCGGCCGGGGCCGGAGAGCTCGGCGGCCGAGTCCACGCACCGTGCGTCGATGCGATCGGAGGAGACCCTCTCCTGAATCCAAGCGCTGAACGGAGAGGCCTTGTAGGCGATACGACCGGAGACGAATGCCGGATCCCCGGCCGCCGGGACCGTACTGGCACTGAGCGCGACGCCTTCGAACTGCAGGCGCACCGGGATACGGACGTCGTCGATCGCCCTGCCGAACGCGTCGAGGTGCGCCTCGTCGACCAGCAGGGTGCGGGCGAGCCCGTGCAGCGTGATCTCGATCGCCGGACGCCAGGCGCTGTGCGCCGGTGGCACCTCGATGAGCTCGGCGACGAACGGCAGCTGCTCCGCATCCAGACCGACGGCCTCGGCGAGGGCGAGTCTGGCCCGGTGGAGCCGGTCAGGGACCGCACCGTCACGGCCGCGGAGCGATTGGAGCTCGAGGCGCAGTTCGGTGTTCCGCTCCTCGAGGGGGTACGCCTCACGGTGCAGTTCCGAGCGTTCCTCCTCGATCGTCTCGAGCGCCGTCTCGTACGCCTCGAGGAAGGCCTCACTGTCGCTGCGGGCAGCAGTGAACGCGTCCTCGTCGTCGATCACGTCGCCGAGGTCCTCGGTGCGCTCGTCGAACAGGGCCCGGGCACGGAGCGCCTCGCTGTGCGCGACGTCCGCGGCCTCTCGGCGTTCCTCGGCCCGTCGAAGCGCGCTGCCGCCCTGTTCGGAGACCTGGCGCTCCAGTTCGCGGAGCCTGACGCCGGCTGCTGCCGCCCGCGCCCGCGCCGCTTCGAGCGTCGCACTCGCTTCCGACTTCTCGCGCCGGTTGCGCGTGACCGCCTCGTCGAGCAGGGTCTCGTGCGCGCGGCTGCGCCACACGTTGAACGGGGTCGCGCCATCCTCGGCGAAACCGAGACGCTCGAGCTCCGCAGCGGCCCGGTGTCCCTGTTCGTAGTCGCTGTGCAGCTCGCCGAGGCGATCGAGCACCCGGGCCTTCCGGCTCTCGGTCTCCATTGCGAGATAGGCCTCGTCCAGGGCCTCGAAATGCGCGAGTGCGCGGTCTGCGGCGTCGTAGGTGGCAGGGCGCTCGAGCACCATCGACTTGTAGAGACCGTCGACCGTCGGCAGGTGCTGTCCGGCCTGGATCCTCGCGAGGAGACGCATCGCACGACCACCGTCGCCACCGGCGCCGATCCCGAGACGGGTGTGGAGCGTGTAGGAGAGTTCCGCGTAGGTGTCGCGGACCACGAAGCCGGGGATCCGGCCCTGGAGTTCGCCGGCGTCGAAGCGCTTCGGGACGAACGCCTCCAGCTCGGTGAGTTCGAAGGGACCGTCGACGGTCGCCATGGTCATGGAGAGGTCGCCGGTGCGCATGGCGCGCCGCGGCACGAGATAGGCGCGGACGACGGTGAACCTGCGCTCGTCGTCGTTCACGAACGTGACGGCGACGGCGCCCCAGGTCAGCTGGTCCGAACCGCGGAGGTTGATGTCGCGCATCGCGCCGGTCTGCGGGTCGCGGGTCGAGTCGACCTTGCCTCGCAGGTACGTGAGCAGGTTGCGCTGGTCGGGGTTTCGGGCACGGCCGACCGTCGCATCGTTCGACGCTCCGTTGAACGGCACGTCCGACGGCATCATGACGGCGAGGTAGGCGTCCATGAGCGAGCTCTTGCCCGTGCCGGACGCACCGGAGATGAGGGTCGCTCGGGAGGCGAAGTCGACACTGCGATATCCGTCGAAGCCACCCCAGTTGATGAGCTGCATGCGCTCGACGCGCCACTGCTCGACCACGTCGAGGAGGGTGTCCGTCTCGATGGTGCGGCTCATCGCTCATCCTCCGCTGCTGGTGTCGACGGCGTGGGTTCGGCCGTCGCCACCTCGTCTGAGTCGTCGTCGAGCAGCTCTGGCGGAAGCGCGTCGGTCGCCGGCTCCACGGCCGTCTGCGTCTCGAGCCACTCGAGGAGCTCCTGCAGACGTTCGAGTGGCAGCAGCGTCTCGACCACCGACGCGATGCGGTGGCGACGCTGGTCCTTCGTCCGAAGGAGGACGCGTGCCGTCAACAGCTTCTCGATGGCACGCTCGACCCGGCCGTCGTCACGCGCTCGGTCCGTGGCGTGCTCCGGACGGAAACTGGCGACGAAGCCGAGCAGTTCATCGTGTTCGACGATCGCGGCGCGCGCGCCGTTGGCCTGCTCCGTTCGCAAACGCGTCCGCAGGTAGACCAGCAGGATCGTCTCCTCTCGCGTGTAGGCCGTGTCGTGCAGCAGGGTGGGGAACGGGCGACGGCCGCTCTCCGAGCTCGCCTGCCGTTTGAACGCAACCTCGGCCGTGCGGTCGACCGCCAGTTCGAGGAAGAGGTCGTTGAGCCGCGAACGCAGCAGATCCTCGGCGTCGAGGATGGTGCGCCATTCGGTCGGGTGCAGGGCGGGGCTCACATAGCGGTGTTTGAGGAGGGCGAGGAGCGCGCGTCGTTGTGCGCCGTCGAGACGGCCCGTGTCGCCTTCGAAGAGCGCGAAGGACTCACGATCGTCGAGCTCGTCCGCATCGGCGCCCGCCGCGCGGTCCTGACCAGCGGTATCGGCCGGTCCGTCCGATGCCGCCGCCCCGGATGGATCGACGAGCGTCGGGATGTGTGCCCCGGCTGCGAGGGCGGCGTCCTGTTCGGCGACCATGTCCTGTTCTGCAGTCATGTCATTCCGTTCCGTTGTCTGGCCTGTGGCCGGTTGCTGTGCTGCTGGCGGCGGTCTGCGACAGTCTCTCGAGCGCGGCCCCCGCGAGCGGGAAGGCCGGCAGCTCGAACGCCGCGGTCGTACCGTCCGGGCGGACCGTCTCGTAGCGCCGGCGGGGAGCGGCTTCGTCGTAGGCGCCGAGCCCGGACATCAGGTGCACCAGGCCGAAGAGTTCGACCGGGCGGCGCAGTTCCTCATCGAGCCCGGAGAAGACCGTGTGCGCGTCCGATGCGCCGGCAGCTGTGCCGGCGATCAGCCCTGCCCGGAGTTCCTCGAGCAGCGGACCGCCCTGGGAGCGGAGGGAGTCGAGCGACATCGCGGGGCCGTCGGCACGGGTCGCCGCACTCGAGATGGGCGGGGGAGCGGTGTCGACGTCCGGATCGTGGAAGCGCTCGCGCAGGTGCTCGATGTCGATGGACGCCGGCAGGAGCTGGACGTCCACGGTCGTCCGCGGACCTGCGGTGCGCATCCAGATACCGAGGCGTTGGTTCAGCGCTCGGAGGGTGGTGTCGAGTTCGCGGTCCTGCACCACGTCGTGGTGCACGATGTGATCGCGGAGCGTCGAGGTCAGGCGTCGACGCTGTGCGAGGACGTCGTCGATGCCCTGCCGGATGATGCCGACGGCCCCACGGAAACCGCGGAGCTCGTTCGCACCGAGACGCGAGGCGAAGGGGTGGTCGAGGATCGTCGAGAGGTCGTGTTTCAGGTCTTGGAGGAGCGCGTCGTTCCGCAGGAGCTCGAACGCACCCTCGAACGCCCGTCCTTCGGCCGTCGCCGTCATGAGCTCGTCGGTTCGCCGCAGATAGTCGTCGAGGATCTCACCGATCGGCCGGGTGTCGTTGCGGAAGTCCTCGACGATGCGCCGGTGCATCGCGATGACCGATTCCTCGACGCGCCGGAAGTCACTCGGCAGCTGGCGGATCAGATCTGCGATGTTCGCGTACCCGTCATGCATGCGGTCGTCACTCGCCGCGGCGACGACCCCACCGCGCGCGACGCGTTCGCGCTCCGCTGTGAGCTCCGCGATCTGGGCGTCGATCCTGCGGAGGTGCTCGTCGGGATCCGGATCGGCCTGCAGCGCCCAGCGGCGCACGGAGTCGAGGATCATCGTCAGGCGCGACTCGCTGATGAGCGCACGGTCGTGCGCGAGTCCATCGACGAGCGAGACCGCTTCGAGCGCGTGCGAGGTCAGCGAGTACTGCTCCTCACCGTCGTCGGTGCTCGTCCGGACGAGCCACTGGTCGTGCACCCACTCGCGGCAGAGTGTCCGACCACCGCCGCGCTCGTCCCCACCGGCGGGGATGCGGGCTCCGCGCGCGGCGAGTTCGGCGAGGTACTCCTCGACCTGCAGGTGGAAGCGGTCTGCGGCGACGAACTGGACCTCACGTCCGAACGTCGTGCGGAAGATCGCGACGACCGCCGGTGCCGTCGGCCTGCTCAGCAGCCGGATCGCCGGGCGTTCGAGCGCGTCGCGGACGCGGCCGAACTCGCCGTCGATCTCTCCCACCGCGCTCCTCGTCAGGTCCGAACATGGAAAAACCCCCGAGCTGGCTCGGGGGAGTGGAGTGGGCGATACCGGACTCGAACCGATGACCTCTTCCGTGTGAAGGAAGCGCGCTACCAACTGCGCCAATCGCCCGCAGGACATCCGAACCTCGAAGGTGTCGAACAGCCGCGAGTCACGATACTAGCCGATCGCGGGGGCCGAACGCACATCGAGCCGATGTGCCACGCCGTCGACACGCCGGTTTGAACATCGGTCCGGTTATCGGCTAGAGTCGTTCGAGCACGCAGCAATGCGGGCAACAATGCGGATGTGGCGCAGTGGTAGCGCATCACCTTGCCAAGGTGAGGGTCGCGAGTTCGAATCTCGTCATCCGCTCGAGTGTCAGTGACACTGTCTCTACGGCAGTTTCGCGCGGCAGTGTGTTCTTCACACGTGGTGGCGTGGCCGAGAGGCTAGGCAGCGGCCTGCAAAGCCGTCCACACGGGTTCGAATCCCGTCGCCACCTCCACTCAGCATCACAGCAACATCCCGGCGGAGTGTCTCCACAGATGCCGACCCGGGCGATTGGCGCAGCGGTAGCGCGCTTCCCTGACACGGAAGAGGTCACTGGTTCGATCCCAGTATCGCCCACGTTCTACACCACGTTGAAAGCCCCGGACGAGACCGTCCGGGGCTTTTCTCGTTTCCATCCACACCGCCCTCGAGTCGGCGACGCGCCCGGGAAGAATCATTTTCAGGCGGTTTTTCCGCGGAACGTCAAGGGTTCGCGGCGGGAACGCACCGCAGCGTGTCAACATCTCATCGGAACATCGGCTAGAGTTTCCAAGCACCCGGAAACGGGTACGAATGCGGATGTGGCGCAGTGGTAGCGCATCACCTTGCCAAGGTGAGGGTCGCGAGTTCGAATCTCGTCATCCGCTCGAGTGTCGATGGGTCAGCAGCACGATGGCCCATTCGACCGTGTGTTTCTTCACACGTGGTGGCGTGGCCGAGAGGCTAGGCAGCGGCCTGCAAAGCCGTCCACACGGGTTCGAATCCCGTCGCCACCTCGCAAGGACACCACTCATCTGGGCGATTGGCGCAGCGGTAGCGCGCTTCCCTGACACGGAAGAGGTCACTGGTTCGATCCCAGTATCGCCCACCAGAAACACGAAGGGCCCGAGCGTACAGCTCGGGCCCTTCGTCGTTCCGGCGCAGGTGCTCGAACGCTCACATGCCGACCGCGACCGGCTGAGGCCGACGAAGCACCTCGGTGACACCCCACACGATCAACCCCTGGCCGAGCGCGTAGCTCGCCATGATGATCTCGTCGGCGGCCCACACGCTGACCGCTGGGACGAATCGATCGATCGCGATCAGCGAGTCGGAGATGAGGAACAGCGCCCCACCGACCGCGATGGTCGGCGTGGTCATCGTCGCCGAGGTGGCCATCGCACCGATGACCACGCCGTAGAGGACGACTGCCGGGTACAACGCACCCATGTCCTGCCGGCTCAGAAGCGCGATGCCGGCCACGAGCCAGACGAGGTAGACGAGGGCCCACCACGGCGGGCGGCGTCGCGTCCGCAGCCGACGGAGGAAGAGGACCACATAGGCCGCCTGGGCGAGCATGAAGCAGAGGATCCCGATCGCGAAGGGCACCCCGCCCGGGACCATCAGGACGACGTCGCCGAGCCAGCTGAACAGGATTGCCACCAGTGCGGTCACTGCGGCGGTGCTCAACCGGTGGATCGACCAGAGCAGCGCGAGGGCCAGGATCAGCATCAGGAAGGGCTTCGTCGCCAGCGACAACCACTCCACGTCCAGCGCCAGCGCGGAGATGTGCACGACGGCGATGGCCGGGAACGCGGCGAACAGTGCCGTCGCGGCTGTGGATCTGCGTACCGTCGTCATGCCGCCACCCCCGGAGCGTCGTGTGCCGTCAACTCTACCGAGCGGCTTCCGGATGATCCATCGTCGTGCGTACTGCGCGCAGTGCCGCGAGCTGCCGACGACGGTAGGCTTGCACGGTTAGGTTTCAGCTGAGAAAGAGGGATCATCCGTGAGTGACGGGTTCGCACTGTTCACCGATCGATCCGTTGTCGCCATGCGCGTCAACGGCGAACTGAAGGACCTCGCCGCCACGGTGACGGAGACCGACACCGTCGAGCCGGTCCACCTCGATTCACCCGACGGTCTCAGCATCCTTCGCCACTCGGCAGCCCACGTCCTCGCGCAGGCCGTGCAGCAGGTCGACCCGCATGCCAACCTGGGCATCGGCCCCCCGGTCACCGACGGTTTCTACTACGACTTCGACGTCGCCGCACCGTTCACCCCCGAAGCGCTCAAGGTGCTCCAGAAGGCGATGGAACGGATCATCCGCCAGGGGCAGCGCTTCGTGCGACGTGTGGTCACCGAGGAGGAGGCCCGTGCGGAACTCGCCGGCGAGCCCTACAAGCTCGAACTCATCGGGCTCAAGGGTGGCTCGGGAGCCGATGGTGAGAGCGTCGAGGTCGGTGGCGCCGAGCTCACGATCTACGACAACGTCGACCCGAAGACCGGCGAGACGGTCTGGAAGGACCTCTGCCGCGGGCCGCACCTGCCCAACACCCGCATGATCGGCAACGGCTGGGCGCTGACACGGCTCGCTGCCGCCTACTGGCGGGGCAGCGAGAAGAACCCGCAGCTGCAGCGCATCTACGGCACGGCGTGGCCCACGAAGGACGAGCTGCGCGAGTACCAGACCCGGATCGAGGAGGCCGCGAAGCGCGACCACCGCAAACTCGGCGCCGAGCTCGACCTCTTCAGCTTCCCCGAGGAGATCGGTTCCGGTCTCGCGGTGTTCCACCCGAAGGGTGGCATCATCCGCAACGAGATCGAGAACTACATGCGCCAGCGACTGCTCGCCTCGGGATACGAACTCGTCAACACCCCGCACATCACCAAGGGGCACCTGTTCGAGGTCAGCCAGCACCTGGCCTGGTACAAGGACGGAATGTTCCCGGCCATGCACCTCGACCAGGAGGTCGACGCCGACGGTCACGTCACGCGCCAGGGCCAGGACTACTACCTGAAGCCCATGAACTGCCCGATGCACAACCTGATCTACCGCGCGCGCGGACGCAGCTACCGCGAGCTGCCCCTCCGCCTCGCGGAATTCGGTACGGTCTACCGCTACGAGAAGAGCGGCACGCTGTCCGGGCTCACCCGCGTCCGCGGGCTGACGCAGGACGACGCACACATCTACGTCACCGACGAGCAGGTCAAGGACGAGGTCGCCCGTCAGCTGCAGTTCGTCCTGGAGACGTTGCGGGGCTACGGGCTCGACGACTTCTACCTCGAGCTGTCCACGAAGGACCCCGACAAGTACGTCGGCACCGACGAGGTGTGGGACGAGGCGACCGAGACCCTGCGCCAGGTCGCGATCGACTCCGGCCTCGAGCTCGTCCTCGACCCCGCCGGTGCAGCCTTCTACGGCCCGAAGATCTCCGTGCAGGCACGCGACGCGATCGGTCGCACGTGGCAGCTCTCCACGGTGCAGCTCGACTTCAACCTGCCCGAGCTCTTCGAGCTCGAGTACACGGCCTCGGACGGCACGCACAAGCGTCCGGCGATGATCCACCGCGCGCTCCTCGGCTCGATCGAGCGGTTCTTCGCGATCCTCCTCGAGCACTACGCCGGTGCCTTCCCCGTGTGGCTCGCACCGGTCCAGGTCGTCGGTATCCCGGTGTCCGAACAGTACGAGGACTTCCTCGGCACGGTCGTCGAGCAACTGCGGTCGAACGGCGTCCGAGCAGAACTCGACGCCTCCGACGATCGCATGCAGAAGAAGATCCGCAACCACACCAAGGCGAAAGTGCCCGTGCAGCTGATCGTCGGCGAAGAGGACCAGGCCAATGGCGCGGTCAGCTTCCGCTTCCGTGACGGCACGCAGGAGAACGGCGTGCCCGCGGCTGACGCGGTCCGTCGCATCCAGGCTGCGATCGCCGCCAAGGTGCAGGTGAACACAGCAACGGATCTGCCCGCATGACCTCGGGCACTGAGCCGGAGTCGATCGAGTCGATCGACAGCTCTCATCTGGTGGGCGTCCCTGATGCGTTCCAGCGTCTGTGGACGCCCCACCGGATGGTCTACATCACGCAGGGCCAGCCGTCGGACGACGGCTGCCCGTTCTGCATCGCCCCGACGCTCGACGACGAGGCGGCGCTGATCGTGCACCGCGGTCGACACGCCTTCGTGCTCCTCAACCTGTTCCCGTACAACTCGGGACACCTGCTGGTCTGCCCGTACCGTCACGTCGCGATGTACGACGACGCGACGCCGGAGGAGGTCGCGGAGATCGGCAGTCTCACGCAGACGGCGATGAAGGTCGTCCGCGGCGTCTCTCGGAACGACGGATTCAACCTCGGCATGAACCAGGGAGCCGTTGCCGGGGCGGGGATCGCTGCACACCTCCACCAGCACATCGTGCCGCGGTGGGCGACGGACGCGAACTTCTTCCCGATCATCGCGCAGACCAAGGCACTGCCACAGCTCCTCGGAGACGTTCGCAAGGCCATCGCCGACGCCTGGCCCGAACCGGCCTGACCCGGCTCGGCCCCGTCCTTCGTCCGCAGACCACAAGTCCAATTTCTGGCCTGTGGACGGAGCAGGGCGAGGGTGCTCGGAACTAGGCTCGCGCCCATGACCGAACGCAGCACCACCACTGGAGAACACGGCTCGAACCGTGTGAAGCGCGGACTCGCCGAGATGCTCAAGGGCGGTGTCATCATGGACGTCGTCACCGCCGAGCAGGCCCGTATCGCCGAGGACGCAGGAGCCGTCGCCGTGATGGCACTCGAGCGCGTCCCCGCCGACATCCGTTCGCAGGGCGGCGTCGCCCGCATGAGCGACCCCGACCTCATCGAGTCGATCATCGCCGAGGTGTCGATCCCGGTGATGGCGAAGGCCCGCATCGGACACTTCGTCGAAGCCCAGGTCCTGCAGGCGCTCGACGTCGACTACATCGACGAGTCCGAGGTGCTGAGCCCCGCCGACTACGTGAACCACATCGACAAGTGGGGCTTCGACGTGCCCTTCGTCTGCGGCGCGACCAACCTGGGTGAGGCACTCCGCCGCATCAACGAGGGCGCCGCGATGATCCGTTCGAAGGGCGAGGCCGGCACCGGCGACGTCTCCGAGGCGACCAAGCACATCCGGAAGATCCGTTCCGAGATCGCCGCCCTGTCCTCGATGTCGAAGGACGAGCTGTACGTCGCCGCCAAGGAGCTCCAGGCTCCGTACGACCTCGTCGTCGAGATCGCCGAGACGGGCAAGCTGCCGGTCGTCCTGTTCACGGCCGGTGGCGTCGCGACCCCGGCCGACGCCGCGATGATGATGCAGCTCGGCGCCGACGGCGTCTTCGTCGGCTCAGGTATCTTCAAGTCCGGCAACCCGGCCCAGCGTGCCGCCGCCGTCGTCAAGGCGACGACGTTCTACGACGACCCGTCGGTGATCGCGGAGGTGTCGCGCGGCCTCGGGGAGGCCATGGTGGGCATCAACGTCGCAGACCTCGCCGCCCCGCACCGGCTCGCCGAGCGTGGCTGGTAGCCACCGCACCGTCACCCACGTGCTCCGGCCGGTCGACTCATGACCGGCCGGACCCGCGTCGGGGTGCTTGCACTCCAGGGGGACTTCCGCGAGCACGCCGCGGTCCTCGCTCAGCTCGGCGCGGAGGTCACCCTCGTCCGACGGCCGGCGGAGCTCGAAGCCGTCGACGGACTGGTCCTGCCGGGCGGAGAGTCGAGCGTGATGGACAAACTGGCGCGCGCGTTCGACCTCGCTGATCCGCTGCGATCCGCCATCCGCGACGGACTGCCCGTCTACGGGACCTGCGCCGGGCTCATCATGCTCGCGGACCACATCGTCGACGGCATCGCCGGACAGGAGAGCCTCGGGGGATTGGACGTGACCGTGCGGCGGAACGCCTTCGGCTCGCAGCTCGACTCCTTCGAGACCGACCTCGCGATCCCGGTCCTCGGCGATCCGCCGGTCCACGCCGTGTTCATCCGTGCTCCCGTGGTGGAGCGCGCCGGTACCGCGGTCACCGCGCTGGCGACGCTCGACGATGGACGCCTCGTCGCGGTCGAGCAGGGCAACCTGCTCGGCACCTCGTTCCACCCGGAAGTGACGGGGGACACCCGCTTCCACGCCTACTTCCTGGACAAGGTCCGAATGGCGCTCTGACCCGCCCTGACACGACCGCCCAGTCTCGATCGCGAGCATGCGAGCTCTGGCCTAGACTGGTCAGGTTCTTTTCACGCAGTTAGGGAGCACATGTCCGGACACTCCAAGTGGGCAACGACCAAGCACAAGAAGGCCGTCATCGACGGTCGCCGCGCGAAGTCGTTCGCCAAGCTCATCAAGAACATCGAGGTCGCCGCCAAGATGGGCGGTGCAGATCTCGCGGGCAACCCGACCCTGCAGGACGCCATCCAGAAGGCGAAGAAGACCTCGGTCCCGAACGACAACATCGACCGCGCGGTCAAGCGCGGTGCCGGCCTCACAGGCGAGGTCGTCGACTACACCACGATCATGTACGAGGGTTACGGCCCCAACGGCGTGGCGCTGCTGGTCGAGTGCCTCACCGACAACAAGAACCGCGCAGCAGCCGACGTCCGCACGCTCATGTCGCGGAACGGCGGCACGATGGCCGATCCGGGCTCCGTCGCGTACAACTTCCACCGGAAGGGCCTCATCGTCGTCCAGGCGGAGGGCACCAGCGAGGACGACATCCTCGCTGCGGTCCTCGAAGCCGGCGCCGAGGAGGTCAACACCGAGGGTGACACCTTCGAGGTCCTCACCGAGCCGAGCGACATGGTCGCGACGCGTTCGGCGCTCCAGGAGGCGGGCATCGACTACGACTCCGCCGACGTGGCATTCGTGCCGAGCCTCAAGGTCGAGATCGACGCCGAGACCGCGCGCAAGGTGTTCAAGCTCATCGACGCCCTCGAGGACAACGACGACGTGCAGAACATCTACAGCAACTTCGATCTGTCTCCCGAGGTGCAGGCGGAACTCGAAGCCGACGACGAGTAGTCGCCCCTGCGCTGCGGAGCGACATCGGTTCGAACGAATGTACGACACTCCGCACGGCGCGCGGTGCCGTCGACAAGGACGCGCCTAGGGTCGGATCATGACTCTGCGCGTCCTCGGCATCGATCCCGGCCTCACCAGATGCGGTGTCGGCGTCGTCGACGTCCTTCCGGGGCGCCAAGCGACACTTGTCGAGTACAGCGTCATCACGACCCACGCGCACGCACCGCTCGAACAACGGCTCCTTGAGATCGCTCAAGGGATCTCCGCAGCCATCGATCGGACGTCGCCGACCGCGATGGCCGTCGAGCGCGTGTTCGCCCAGCACAACGTCCGCACGGTCATGGGCACGGCACAGGCCAGCGGCCTCGCGCTGCATGCGGCCGCAGCCAACGGGATCCCCGTCGGGCTGCACACGCCGAGTGAGGTGAAGGCCGCCGTCACCGGATACGGCCGCGCCGACAAGCTCCAGGTCCAGACGATGGTCGCCCGCATCCTCGGCCTCACGGAACTCCCGAAACCCGCTGACGCGGCGGACGCGCTCGCCCTCGCGATCTGCCACGCGTGGCGGCCGACGGTGTCGACCGCCGTCGCCCCCTCCCAGCCGTCGAAGCAGGACAGCGCCGGCCTCACGCCCGCCCAGCGAGCCTGGGCCGCCGCCGAACGCGGGGGCGCCTCACGCGCTTCCGCCGGACGAGGGCGCGCTGCGCAGAGCCCTAGGCTGGAAGCATGATCTCCTCCCTCCGCGGCACGGTCCTGAGCGCCGTCGGCAGCCACGTCGTCATCGAGGTCGGCGGTGTCGGCTTCTCCGTCCAGGTGACGCCAGCGATGGCCCTGTCGCTCCGTGTCGGCGAGGAGGCGCGCCTCTCCACGATCCTGATCGTCCGCGAGGACTCGCTGTCGCTGTTCGGCTTCCGCTCCACAGAGGAACTCTCGGTCTTCGAACTCCTCACGAGCGTCACCGGGGTCGGTCCCAAGTCGGCGCTCGGAGTGCTCGAGGCCCTGACGCCCGAGCAGATCGCCGCAGCGATCTCGGCTGAGGACGACGCACCCTTCCGCAAGGTGTCGGGGATCGGTCCGAAGACGGCGAAGCTCATCACCGTCTCACTCGCCGGCAAGCTGAAGGTGACGAGGACGAGCCCCGAGGCTCCCGCCACCACCGTCAACGCCGCTGCGATCGCCGACCAGGTCGTCACGGCGCTCATCGGGCTCGGCTGGCCTGAGAAGACGGCCACCCAGGCCGTGGTCGAGGCGTCCGCCGACGCGACATCCGCCGACCTCTCGACGGTGCCTTCCCTCATCCGTCTCGCCCTCGGCAGGCTCGGCCCGGCACACGCCGGAGGCCGCACCTCGTGACCGACTTCTCCGACGACCTCACCAACCCGGCCTCCGAGTCGGACTCGGAGCTGGCCTTCGAGGGTGCGCTGCGTCCCCGTTCCCTGTCCGAGTTCGTCGGGCAGTCCAAAGCCCGAGGGCAGCTGCAGCTCCTCATCACCGCAGCGGGCATGCAGAACCGCACGCCCGACCACATCCTGCTCGCGGGTCCTCCCGGGCTCGGCAAGACGACCCTCGCGATGATCATCGCCCACGAGACCGGCAAACCGTTGCGGCTCACGAGTGGCCCGGCGATCCAGCACGCCGGAGACCTCGCGGCCGTGCTGTCCTCGCTGACACCGGGGGAGGTGCTCTTCATCGACGAGATCCACCGCATGGCCCGGCCGGCGGAGGAGATGCTGTACCTGGCCATGGAGGACTTCCGGATCGACATCATGGTGGGCAAAGGCGCCGGTGCGACCAGCATCCCGCTCGAGCTGGCACCGTTCACGCTCGTCGGCGCGACGACCCGTTCCGGTCTGCTCCCGAACCCGTTGCGCGACCGATTCGGCTTCACCGCCCACCTCGAGTTCTACGACGAGGCGGAGCTGGAGCAGGTGCTGCACCGCACCGCGGATCTGCTCGGGCTCGACATCGACGGTCGCGCCGTCGCCGAGATCGCCGGTCGCTGTCGAGGAACGCCCCGCATCGCGAACCGGCTCCTGCGCCGCGTGCGCGACTACGCGCTCGTCCACGGCGGCCGCGCCGATCTCGACACGGTCCGAGCTGCACTCGACCTGTACGACGTGGACGCCCTCGGGCTCGATCGGCTCGACCGCTCCGTCATGGAGGGCATGCTCGACCGGTTCGCCGGGGGTCCTGTCGGACTCAGCACGCTCGCCGTCTCGGTGGGCGAGGAGCCGGAGACGATCGAGTCGGTCGTGGAGCCGTTCCTGGTCAGGATCGGCCTGATCACCCGCACCCCTCGCGGACGGATCGCGACGCCGGCTGCCTGGCGACACTTCGGGCGGACACCTTCTCAGCATGGTTCCACCCTCGATGGCCTATAATTTCCCTTTGGCGGTGCGTTCTGAACGTCTCCCGTCCCCAATCTCCTCTGGAAGGTTCCCATCGTGGATGCAATGACCCTCGTCCTGTTCGGCCTCGCCGGCGTCATGATCGTGTTCATGATGGTCAGCAACAACAAGCGGAAGAAGCAGGCTGCGGTGACCGAGCAGAAGCTCGTACCGGGTGCTGAGGTGCTCACCGGCTTCGGTGTGTACGGCACGCTCATCTCGATGGACCGCGACGCCCGCAAGGCCGACGTCGAGATCGCTCCCGGCGTCATCGTGACCATCGACCCCCGCTACGCAGGCGCCGTCGTGCCGCCGGTCGTCGCTGAGACGGTCGACGAGGCACCCGCGGTCGAGTCCATCCCGGAAGACGCCTCGGCGCTCGACGCAGAGCCTGAGTTCGGTCAGCGGGTCGAGGACTCCTCGAAGCCCAAGAAGAGCGACGACTAGTCCCAACCCCTTCCCGGGTGATGGCGTCGCCGCCATCACCGGCAGAGAAAGCTGAGTTCCGAGTTTGGCAAAGTCGACTCCGGTCAAGAAAGCGTGGCGTTCGCTCACCTGGCTTGGCGTAATCCTCATCGGTTTGTTCGCGATCAACGCGGCCGGAGTCCTCTGGGGGAACAGCTCCTGGACGCCGAAACTCGCTCTCGACCTCGAAGGCGGGACCCAGATCATCCTGGCTCCCAAGCTCGAATCCGGGCAGACGGTCTCCAACGAACAGCTGAACCAGGCTGTGGCGATCATCCGCCAGCGCGTCGACGCCTCCGGTGTCTCCGAAGCCGAGATCACGACGCAGGGCCAGAACGTGGTCGTCGCGATCCCGGGCACGCCCGACGAGGCGACGCTGAACCGCATCCAGTCGTCCGCGAAGCTCGAGTTCCGCCCGGTGCTCACCTCGCAGCAGCTGACCCCGGGGCAGCCCTCGAACACCTTCATCGGTGAAGACGGTTCGTCCACACCGTACCCGACGCCCGATCCGGGCCTCGAGAGCACGCCGACCGCAGCACCCACCGACGCCAGCGACCTGTCGCAGGTCACCCCTGCGCTCTACGCCGCGTTCCAGGCGTACGACTGCGCGGCAGAGGCGGACTCGCTCGACGCAACCGCTGCGCCTGCCGCTGAACCGCTCATCACGTGTGAGGTCGACGGCAGCTTCAAGTACATCCTCGGCCCGGTCGAGGTGTCCGGCGAGGACCTCTCCGACGCCAGCGCCGGCATCAAGACGACCAGCTCCGGAGCCAGCACAGGCGAGTGGGCCGTCTACCCGGTCTTCAACGAGAAGGGCACCAAGCTCTTCGCAGACGTCACCGGTCGCCTGACCTCGCTGCAGAGCCCACAGAACCAGTTCGCGATCGTGCTCGACGGCAACGTCATCTCCGCTCCGCAGTCGCTCGCCGTCATCTCCGACGGCAAGCCCGAGATCAGCGGCTCCTTCACGCAGGACTCGGCCAAGACGCTCGCCGACCAGTTGAAGTTCGGCGCACTGCCGATCAGCTTCGTGGTGCAGAGCCAGGACACGATCTCAGCGACCCTCGGCTCGACCCAGCTGGAGAGCGGCCTGATCGCCGGTCTCATCGGACTCATCCTCGTGGTCATCTACACGCTGTTCCAGTACCGGCTGCTGGGTACCGTGACGATCGCGTCGCTCGTGGCGGCCGCCGTCCTGACCTACATCGTGATCCTGCTGATGTCCTGGAGACAGGGGTTCAGACTGTCGCTCGCCGGCATCGCCGGCCTGATCGTGGCGATCGGATTCACAGCCGACTCGTTCATCGTGTACTTCGAGCGCATCAAGGACGAGCTCCGCGACGGCCGTGGCCTCGAGTCCGCCGTCGAGGCCGGCTGGAAGCGTGCGAAGCGCACGATCTATGCGGCGAAGGGCGTCAACCTGCTCTCGGCTGTCGTGCTCTACGTGCTCGCGATCGGCAACGTGCGCGGGTTCGCGCTCACCCTCGGCGTGACGACGATCATCGACGTCATCGTCGTGCTCCTGTTCACCCACCCGATGATGCAGCTGCTCGGCCAGACCAAGCTCTTCAACAGCGGCAAGCCGTTCACCGGCCTCGACCCGTCGGCGCTCGGAGCCATCTACCGCGGCCGGGCCGAGTTCCGGAAGCCGTCTGCGGCAGCCGGCAGCAAGGCGGCCTCCAGCAGCCGTGAGGCGGCCAAGCGTCAGACGATCGCAGAACGCAAGCAGGCGGCCCTCGTGGGCGGCAGCTCCGACACCAGATCAGACGATCTGCCGACCGATGGGAAGGACTCCTGATGGGTGCGTTCGCACGGTTCGGAAACGAGCTCTACACCGGTAAGCGCTCCTACGACTTCGTCGGCAAGCGCAAGATCTGGTACACGATCGCCATCGTCGCGATCGCGCTCTCCATCCTGATCCCCGTGGTCAAGGGCGGCTTCAACTTCGGCATCGAGTTCCGCGGCGGTTCGCAGTTCCAGATCGCGGACGTGCAGAGCACCGACCAGGCTCTCGCCGAGCAGGCCGTCTCCTCAGTCGTCCCCGGCGCGACGACCCACGTCACCGTGGTCGGTGGGAGCTCGGTGCGTGTCCAGACGGACCAGCTCGAGAACGACAAGGTCACCCAGGAGGTCTCGGCCGCCCTCGCCAAGGCGTACGGCGTCCAGCAGTCCGACATCACGAGTTCGTTCATCGGTCCGTCCTGGGGTCAGGACGTGTCGAAACAGGCCATCATCGGCCTCGTCGTCTTCCTGATCCTCGCGGCGATCCTCATGGCGCTGTACTTCCGCACCTGGAAAATGTCGGTCGCGGCGCTCCTCGCGCTCGTCCACGACCTCCTGATCACCGCGGGTGTCTACGCTGCGACCGGCTGGGAGATCACGCCTGCCGCGATGATCGGATTCCTGACGATCCTCGGGTTCTCCCTGTACGACACCGTCGTGGTCTTCGACAAGATCCGTGAGAACACCACGCTCGACGCCGACGGTGCCTCGCGTACCTTCGGTGAGTCGGTGAACCTCGCGGTGAACCAGACGCTCGTCCGGTCGATCAACACGGGAGTCGTCGCGGCACTGCCCGTCGCGGCCATCCTGTTCTTCGGCGCCTTCGTCCTCGGCGCCGACACACTCCGTGACATCTCGCTCGCGCTCCTCGTGGGTATCCTCGTCGGCACGTACTCCACGATCTTCGTTGCGGCACCGCTGTACGCGAACTTCCGTCAGAGCGAGCCTCGGATCGCCAAGCACGACAAGCGCGTCCTCCAGACCCGTGAGCGGGCTCAGGGCTCGGATGACGCCGACGGCGAACTCACGGAAGCAGACGCGCCCCTGGCGCGTTGACCCGATAGAGACGAACAACCGCGTGCACGAACGCAGGGAGGCCTGAGATGGCGGACACCACGACATCCTCGACGGCCTCCCTGCGCCGTCTGGTGCCTCGGATCTTCTCGAAGGCCCAGCCCGCGGGGGCGGTCGACACCCTCATGCGGACGGTGCGGCAGCATCACCCGAAAGCAGACCTCGCGCTCATCGAGCGCGCCTACACGGTGGCTGAACGGGCTCACTCCGGCCAGAAGCGTCAAAGCGGCGAGCCCTACATCACGCATCCGGTGGCCGTCGCGCAGATCCTCGCGGATCTCGGTATCGGCCCCAAGACGATCGTCGCAGCCCTTCTCCACGACACCGTTGAGGACACCGACTACTCCCTCGATCAGTTGCACGCCGACTTCGGCGACGAGGTCGCGATGCTCGTCGACGGCGTCACGAAACTCGACAAGGTCAAGTACGGCGACAGCGCGCAGGCTGAGACCGTCCGCAAGATGATCGTCGCGATGTCGAAGGACATCCGAGTACTCATCATCAAGCTGGCCGACCGTCTGCACAACGCCCGCACCTGGGGGTTCGTGCCGGCCGAGAAGGCCGCGAAGAAGGCGACCGAGACGCTCGAGATCTACGCTCCGCTCGCCCACCGCCTCGGCATCCAGGCGATCAAGTGGGAACTCGAGGACCTCTCCTTCGCCGTGCTCTACCCGAAGCTCTACGCGGAGATCGAGTCGCTCGTGAAGCAGCGCACGCCGCAACGCGAAGAGTACGTGCAGCAGGTGATCGACTCGGTCAACGAGGACCTCAAGGCTCAGAAGATCCGCGGCAAGGTCGCCGGGCGGCCGAAGCAGTACTACTCGATCTACCAGAAGATGGTCGTCCGCGGACGCGAGTTCGACGATATCTACGACCTCGTCGGCATCCGCGTCCTCGTGAACTCGCTTCGTGACTGCTACGCCGTGCTCGGTTCGATCCATGCGCGCTGGACACCCGTACCCGGACGCTTCAAGGACTACATCGCGACGCCGAAGTTCAACCTGTACCAGTCACTGCACACGACGGTCGTCGGCCCGGGTGGGAAACCGGTCGAGATCCAGATCCGCACCAACGAGATGCACCAGCGTGCCGAGTTCGGCGTGGCCGCGCACTGGAAGTACAAGGAGCGGATGAACGGCGGGAAGGCCACGTCGTCAGCAGAGCCCGACGGTTCGATGGCCTGGCTCGCCCACATCTCCGACTGGCAGGCCGAGACGGCCGATCCCGGGGAGTTCCTCGATTCCCTTCGCTTCGAGATCGGCGCGAAGGAGGTCTACGTCTTCACTCCGAAGGGTCGGGTCGTCGGCCTGCCCGCCGGTGCCACCCCGGTCGACTTCGCGTATGCCGTGCACACCGAGGTCGGTCACCGCACGATGGGTGCGCGCGTCAACGGACGCCTCGTGCCCCTCGAGAGCTCGCTGAACACTGGCGACGTCGTCGAGGTGTTCACCTCGAAGAACCCTGACTCCGGTCCGAGCCAGGACTGGTTGAACTTCGTCAAGAGCCCGAGAGCCCGGAACAAGATCCGGCAGTGGTTCACGAAGGAGCGACGCGACGAGGCCATCGAGCAGGGCCGTGACGCGATCGCGCGCGCCATGCGCAAGCAGAACCTGCCGCTGCAGAAGCTCATGAACCAGGATTCGTTCGCGGAGGTCGCAGCTCAGCTGCGCTACGAGGACGTCACGGCGCTCTACGCCGCCGTCGGCGAGGGACATGTCTCGACGCAGTCGGTGCTCGAGAAGGTCGTCGCCCTGCTCCAGAAGGACGCCGACAGCGAGCACACGGAGTTCACGCTGCCCGTCCGCGGCGGTCGTCGCGAACGTCTGCAGAACAGCGACTCGGGCGTCCTCGTGCTCGGGGCTCCCGACATCCTCGTGAAGCTCGCGAAATGCTGCACACCGGTGCCTGGCGACGAGATCGTCGGATTCGTGACCAGAGGCTCCGGTGTCTCCGTGCACCGTTCCGACTGCCACAACGTGCAGAGCCTCCTCCAGGAGCCCGAGCGCATGATCGACGTCGAGTGGGCGCCCTCATCGAAGAGTGTGTTCCTCGTGCAGATCCAGGTCGAAGCACTCGACCGTGCAGGACTGCTGTCCGACGTGACCCGTGTGCTGTCCGAGTACCACGTGAACATCCTCTCGGCAACGGTCAACACCTCGAGCGATCGGCTCGCGATCAGCCGGTTCGTCTTCGAGATGGGAGACACGACGCACCTCGACCGCGTGCTGAACGCGGTGCGGCGGATCGACACGGTGTACGACGTGTACCGCGTCAACGGCGGCTGAGCGGCAGCGCCCACGATTCCAGTTCGCTGCGACCGGGTTCGAGACCTGGGAGCGGAACCTCGGCGGCGGACTCCACGACTCGGCGGATGCGCGAACCGCCGATCACCCGTCGCCGGTCGTCGACCCAGGTGATGACTTCCCGGGGAGACGAGAGCCCGAGGACGAAGAGGCCTCGGATCGCCTCGAGCGCCGGCCCCGCGTCGGACCCGGTACGTCGCGCGAGATCTGCGACGGTGCGCGTCGGCGTCGTGACCTGGAGGCCGCCGCAGTCCTCGGTGTCGTCCGTGCGCAGCCCCACCTGTCTGAGTCGGAGCCGCGGCGAGTTGGCGCTGCGCCCGGTCGCAGCGACGTATCCGGTATGGATTCGCGGCGCGAGCAGCACCGCGCCGTACAGCCAGGCTGCGCTCATCTCGGCGATGGTGGCCCGTCTGAGTCCGGGCAGGTTCGCGAGGACATCGCGACGCAACCTCACCGTGTCGGGTTCGTCGACGCTGCAGTAGCCGTCCTCGTACGCGAAGACCTCACCGTCGAGCCGCGCGGCCGCGAACTCCGCGATCGAGAGCTGCGGCGGCTGCAGGTATGCGGGGAGTCGGTGGGGTGTCGGCGGGGTGGCATCCGCCGCCGGGGGAGCGTATCGGTACGAGGGGCTGGACATACGACGATCCTCCTGCAGCCAGCGGCCCCAGGAGGATCGTTCGTCGGATCTGTGGAGAAACGCGGTCGTCGGACCGCGGGTGGAGGACGGTCGGCTAGCGGATCGCTCCGAGCCAGGCCTTCCGCGCGTCGAGCGCCTCGACCGCCGCGGTGAGGCGGTCGGCGTCACCGGACGCCCGGGCTGCCTCGACCTCGTCCTCGAGCTTCGCGATGGCGTCTGCCAGTTGGCTCGCGAGCCCCTCGGTCCGGGCCTTGGTCTCCGGGTTGTTGCGCTTCCAGTGCTCGTCCTCGAGTTGCTTCACATGCGTCTCGATCTTGCGGAGGCGGTCTTCGACGACGCGGACCTGCTCACGCGGCACCTTGCCGATCTCGTCCCAGCGGCGCTGGATGTCCGAAAGGGACTTCCGTGCCGAATCGCGGTTCGTGTCGGCGAGGATCGGCTCGGCGTCGGCGAGGACGGCGAGCTTCAGCTCCAGGTTGCCCTGGAACTCCTCGTTGTCGCGAGCGTCGATCTCGGCCTTCGCGCCGTAGATCGCGTCGCCTGCCGCCTTGAACTTCGCCCACAGCGCGTCGTCCTGCCGCTTGCCGGCGCGCGGCGAGTGCTTCCACTCGTCGAGCAGGCTGCGGTAAGCGGGCACACCGTCGGCTCCCTTCGGGATGAGCGCCTCTGCGCGCTCAACCAGCTTCTGCTTGATGCCACGGGCTTCCTTGTGCACGGAGTCGAGCTCGGTGTAGAAGGCCCGGCGGTGCTGCTCGATCGTGGCGCGTGCGGTGCGGAATCGCTTCCACAGTTCGTTCGCGTCGTTCTTCGGCAGTCGAGGACCGTCGTGCTGCTGGCGCTGCCATTCTGCGAACAGCTCGTCGAGACGAGTCGAGGTCTGCTTCCACTGCACCCTGGCCGGGTCCTGCTGAGCGAGTTGTTCGGCTTCCTCGACGATCGCGACGCGTGAGCGGACGGCCTCGTCGAGCGCTGCCTTCGCCTCCTGCGTCTGCGCCTCGGTGAGCTCGCTCACCGCTCCGTCGAGCTTGCCGAGACGGGTCAGGAGCGCCTGCAGGTCGCCCACGGCGTTCGCCGACTCGACCTGGCGAGTGATCGACTTGACCGCCTTGGCGACGTCTGACGCCGGTGCGCCGCGCTTCGCGCGCTGCTCGAGGAGCGTGACCTGACCTGCCAGATCCGTGAACTTGCGTTCGAAGTAGGCGAGCGCCTCCTCTTTCGAGCCGTCGGGATACTGCCCGACCGCTCGTTCACCGTCCGCCTCGCGGACGTAGACGGTTCCGTCGTCGTCCACTCGGCCCCACGGCTCGATCTCTGAACTCGTCACGCGCATCACCCTTGCTGTGTGTTGATCGCCTCTCACGGCGATCGTGATCGATCCACAAGCCTATTACCCCGTGGCTCAGCACGGGAGACGGCTTGCTTCGGTCGTATCCGTCTGGTGCAGGTTACTGCACGCCCCTACTGCACCGTCACCGAGGTGATCGTCGCGGGCACCGCCGGCTTGCCATCGCCCGAGCCGTCGGCCACGCCGCCGGCGACGACCGAGGACAGGAGACCGTCGAGGCCGCTCGTGATCTGACCGAGCACGGTGTAGCCGCCCGCAGCGTCCGACGGGATGGTGGACTCCTGGTAGACCAGGAAGAACTGCGAGCCATTGCTGTACCCGTTCCCACCCTGTCGCGCCATCGCGATCGTTCCCGCCGGGTAGACGTCGTCGGTCGGGGCGTTCTCGACCGGGCCGTAGCTGTAGCCCGGTCCGCCCGTTCCGGTGCCGTCGGGGTCGCCGCACTGCAGCACGTAGATGCCGCTCGTGGTGAGACGGTGGCAGGTCACGCCGTCGTAGAAGCCCGACTGCGCGAGCGAGATGAAGGAGGAGACGCCCTGTGGTGCGCACGCCCCGTCGAGCGTGAGGTTCATGACCACGTCGTTGATCGTGAGTTCGCCGGTCCAGTCGCGGTCCTCGGCCACGGTCGTCGCGGGAACGTCGCCGGTGTTGGCGCCGTCCGTGGCTCCCGTGATCCCACAGGCACCGGCCTCAGCCGTCGCGGTCGGCGTGGCGACGGGAGTGCCAGGGCCCCCTGAGAAGTAGAAGACCTGCGCGGCGGTCGCTCCGGCGAGGATCACGACGAGCGCGGCTGCGGCGATCACGTTGTCGCGGACACGGCGCTTCGCGCGGTGCTCGTGCACGGTGCGCCTGGCGTTGTAGCCGCGCAGCCGCGCGCGCGCCGCGCGCGCCTCTTTGTCCGGACCCTTGCTCGTTGCCACGTCGTTCCCTCCAGGTGCCGCGGCCCGTGAGCGGCGGCATCGCGCTGTCATAGCCGCCCCGCATCGAAGCGGACGACCAAGGAGAACCTTACGGGGACGGCTCGACCGGCGGCAAACGGCTCGCCACCGTTCGCAGTCCTTCCGCAGGGCGTGCGGTGTCACACGCTGCGGCTAGCCTGGAGGAATGTTCAGTCGAGGACCCGGCATCGCCGGCGCACCGGTACCGCTCGCCGTGCGCATGCGCCCTCGCAGCCTCGAGGAGGTGGCAGGACAGCGGCATCTCCTGCGGCCGGGTTCACCGCTGGTGCGCCTCGCAAGCGACCGCGAGGGCACCCAGGCGGCCGTGTCCGTCATCCTGTGGGGTCCACCGGGCACCGGCAAGACCACGCTCGCACAGGCGATCGCCCACAGCTCAGGCCGTCGGTTCGTCGAGCTCTCCGCAGTGACGGCCGGCGTGAAGGACGTTCGACAGGTCATGGACGAGGCGATGTCGAGCCGCGACCTCTACGGCAGCTCGACCGTGCTCTTCCTCGATGAGATCCACCGCTTCACGAAAGCACAGCAGGACGCCCTGCTTCCCGGCGTCGAGAACGGCTGGGTGATCCTCGTCGCCGCCACTACTGAGAACCCGTCCTTCTCGGTCATCTCGCCACTCCTGTCGCGTTCCCTGCTGCTCACGCTCGAGCAGCTGAGCGACGACGACCTCGGCGTCCTCCTCGACCGTGCTGCGACCGACCCACGAGGGCTCGGCGGGCGGTTCACCATCACGCCCGAGGCGCGGGCAGCTCTCATCCAGCTCTCGTCGGGCGACGCCCGGCGCGCGCTCACCGCCCTCGAGGCCGCGGCGATCGCGGCCGACGCCGACCTCGGCACCGGCCGGGGAGTCGCAGACGGCGAGCTCGACCTCGACGACTCCGGTCTGCTCGACCTCGGCGCGGACGAGGACGACGATCCGGAGGCGGAGGACGACACCGGCGACGGAGATGATGACGACGCATCGCACGGGCAGACCACTCCGCGCGGACCCGTCATCACCGACGAACTGGTGTCACAGGCCGTCGACCGTGCACTGCTCCGCTACGACCGGAACGGCGACGAGCACTACGACGTCATCAGCGCGTTCATCAAGAGCATCCGAGGGTCCGACGTCGACGCCGCCCTGCACTATCTCGCACGCATGATCGAAGCAGGCGAAGACCCACGGTTCATCGCCCGTCGCATCATCATCTCGGCAGCAGAAGACATCGGCATCGCGGATCCCCAGGCGCTCCCGATCGCGGTCGCCGCCGCGGACGCCGTCCAGTTCATCGGAATGCCGGAGGGGCGGATCCCGCTCGCCGAGGCCGTCGTCTACCTCGCGACGGCCGCGAAGTCGAACGCCGCCTACACCGCGATCGACAGAGCGATCGCGGACGTCCGAGCTGGCGCCTTCGGGCGCGTCCCGAAGCCCATGCGGGACGCGCACTACGCCGGCGCCAAGCGACTCGGGCACGGCAAGGGCTACCGGTATCCGCACGATCACCCGATCGGCGTCGTCGCCCAGCAGTATCTGCCGGACGAACTCCGCGACGTCCGCTACTACGAGCCGACGGACCACGGGAACGAGCGCGACATCTCCGCTCGCCTCGACAAGCTCCGGAAGATCGTGCGCGGCGAGTGATGCGGCCACGGCCCAGACCGGCCGCGCACCGCCTGTCGTGCTAGTATTGATCCGCCTAGAACCGGTGTGACTGCGCGGCTGCTCGATCACCGGGTTCGACGGGCGTGTTCTGTAGCCGAACAGCCCCGGCAGACCCCTCTGACTTTGTCCGGTGTGATTCCGGATCACCGGCGTGTTCTCTCGCCGGTCATTCATCGTTTGAGACTTCATTTGAAAGGAAACCGTGTCTACCAAGTCACGTACCCGCAGCAAGACCCGCCTCTCGCGGGCCCTCGGCATCGCCCTCACCCCGAAGGCTGCCAAGTACCTCGAGAAGCGTCCCTACGCTCCCGGTGAGCACGGCCGCACCAAGCGCAAGGCAGACAGCGACTACGCCGTCCGTCTTCGCGAGAAGCAGCGCCTGCGCGCCCAGTACGGCATCCGCGAGGCTCAGCTCAAGATCGCCTTCCAGGAGGCACGTCGCACCCAGGGCCTAACCGGTGAGAACCTGGTCGAGATCCTCGAGACCCGTCTCGACGCACTCGTCCTGCGTGCCGGCTTCGCCCGCACCACGGCGCAGGCTCGTCAGATGGTCGTGCACCGTCACATCCTCGTCGACGGCCAGCTCGTCGACCGCCCGTCCTTCCGCGTGAAGCCGGGTCAGCTCATCCACGTCAAGGCACGCTCCGAGGGCACCGAGCCCTTCCAGGTCGCTGCTGCCGGCGGGCACGTCGACGTTCTGCCGAAGGTGCCCGCGTACCTCTCGGTCGAGCTCGACAAGCTCCAGGCTCGTCTCGAGCGTCGTCCGAAGCGCGCCGAGGTCCCCGTGACCTGTGAAGTGCAGCTCGTCGTCGAGTACTACGCGGCCCGCTAGCACTCTGCCCGATTCCGGGCGCAGCACGAAGGGGCATCGGCTTACGCCGGTGCCCCTTCGTCGTTCCGTCGGGCGGCTCCGGAGCGGCGTGCGACCACTGCGCTCGACTACGATGGGTGCTTGGCCCGGTCTGCAGTGCTCGGGCGGTCGCATCGGAGATGAGGAGTCCCCATGAAGAACGTGTTCTGGCTGATCGTCGGAATCGGCGCCGGCTTCGTCGTCGCGCACGAGGTCAACAAGACGCAGTCCGGCAAGCGGTTCTTCACCGAACTCGACTCGCGGATCAAGGAGTTCACCGACACGGTCGGTGACGCCTACAAGGAACGCGAAGCCCAGCTCCGCGACACCGCCGAGGCCGTGGCCGAGCGCGCCGAGGACGTCATCGACGACCTCACGAAGTAACCCGTCGCCGAGCGCGACACCGCAACACGCACACCGACACACGCACACCCCCGACGTACGGACACCATGGACACCGCTGACATCCGCTCCCGCTGGCTCACCTTCTTCGGCGATCGGGGGCACACCGTCGTCCCCTCCGCCTCCCTCGTGAGCGACGATCCGTCTCTGCTCTTCACCGTCGCCGGCATGGTGCCCTTCGTGCCGTACCTCACCGGGGTCGTCCCTGCGCCCTTCGATCGCGCGACGAGTGTGCAGAAGTGCATCCGCACCAACGACATCGAAGAGGTCGGCAAGACGCCGCGTCACGGCACGTTCTTCCAGATGAACGGCAACTTCTCCTTCGGCGACTACTTCAAGGAGGGCGCCATCACGTACGCGTGGGAGCTCCTCACCGGCAGTGAGTCCACCGGCGGCCTCGGCTTCGACGAAAAGGACCTGTGGGTCACCGTCTACAAGGACGATGACGAGGCGATCGACCTGTGGAAGCGCGTCGCAGGCCTGCCAGAGCACCGCATCCAGCGTCTCGACAAGGACACGAACTACTGGTCCACCGGTCAGCCGGGCCCCGCCGGCCCATGTTCGGAGATCTTCTTCGACCGAGGCCCGTCATACGGCATCGACGGCGGTCCCGCGACCGACGACGACCGCTACGTCGAGATCTGGAACCTCGTCTTCATGCAGTACCTGATCCAGAACGTGACGAGCAAGGTCGACTTCGACATCGTCGGCGAACTGCCGAAGAAGAACATCGACACCGGGATGGGGCTCGAGCGGGTCGCCTTCCTCAAGCAGGGCGTCGAGAACATGTACGAGATCGACCAGGTCCGTCCGGTCCTCGATCGTGCCTCCGAGCTGAGCGGCCGACGGTACGGCGCCGACCACGAGGACGACGTCCGGATGCGCGTCATCGCAGACCACGTCCGCTCCTCACTCATGCTCATGAGCGACGGCATCACGCCGTCGAACGAAGGCCGGGGCTACATCCTCCGTCGCCTGCTTCGCCGGTCGGTGCGAGCGATGCGTCTGCTGGGCGTCGACACGGCCACGTTCCCCGAGCTCTTCGCCGCCTCGCGTGACGCGATGAAGGCGGCATACCCGGAGGTGGAGACGGACTACGGACGCATCTCACAGAGTGCGTTCGCCGAGGAGGAGACCTTCCTCCGCACGCTCGCGAGCGGCACGACCATCCTCGACCTCGCGCTGAACAAGACGAAGGAGACCGGCCAGGACAAGTTGCCTGGCGACTCCGCATTCCTTCTGCACGACACCTACGGCTTCCCGATCGACCTGACGCTCGAGATCGCCGAGGAGGCAGGACTCGCCGTCGACCGCGTCGCGTTCGACGAGCTCATGACCGCTCAGCGGACACGGGCGAAGGCCGACGCGAAGGCGAAGAAGAGCGTCCTCGCGGACCTCTCCGTCTACAGCGACATCCGCGCCAAGGGCGAGACGGTCTTCACGGGCTACACCGACCTCGAGACGGAGTCGCGGATCCTCGGCATCATCGTCGACGGTCACCCGGTCCAACGGGCCGTCGCCGGCGACATCGCGGAGGTGATCCTCGCCGAGACCTCGCTGTACGCCGAGTCCGGCGGACAAGAGGCCGACCAGGGCGTCATCGTCGGTCCCGGCTACGAACTCGAGGTCCTCGACGTCCAGAAGCCGGTCAAGGGTCTGATCGCACACAAGGTGCAGGTGAGCCAGGGGGAGGTCGGCGTCGATTCGCCGGCGACCACGATCGTCGACGCGAGCTACCGTCGTGGTGCGCAGCAGGCGCACTCCGGAACCCACATCATCCACGCCGCGCTGCGGCAGGTGCTCGGGGAGAGCGCGCACCAGTCCGGCTCCTCGAACAAGGCGGGCTACCTGCGCCTCGACTTCACCTGGAACCAGGCGCTTTCGACGGCGACGAAGTCCGAGATCGAGGAGATCTCCAACAACGCGATCCGCGACAACCTGCTCGTGAACACGCGGGAGATGGCCCTCGACGACGCGAAAGCCCTCGGCGCCATGGCGCTCTTCGGTGAGAAGTACGGTGAGACCGTCCGAGTGGTCGACATCGGCGGTCCCTGGTCGCGTGAGCTGTGCGCCGGCACCCACGTCGGCTCGAGCGCCGAGATCGGCATGATCAACCTCATCAGCGAGTCCTCGGTCGGCTCCACCAACCGACGCGTCGAGTCGCTCGTCGGCCTCGAGGCGTTCCGCGATCTGACCGCCGAGCGCGCGCTCGTGTCGCAGCTCTCGGGCAGCCTGAAGACGCCGAAGGAACAGCTGCCGGAACGCATCGCGGAGTTGGTCGCCAACTTGAAGGCAGCCGAGAAGAAGATCGCGGCGTTCGAGGCGCGCGGCCTCAGCGACCGGATTCCGGCGCTCGTCCAGACAGCGCACCAGGTGGGCCCCGTCTCCCTCGTCGCTGAGCAGCTGGGGGAGCTGGCTTCGCCGAACGACGTCCGCACCCTCGTCACCCAGTTGCGCGAGCGACTCGGCGCTGCTCCTGCGGTCGTCGCGCTCGGTGCGGTGGTCGCAGGCAAGCCCGCGATCGTCGTGGCCACGAACCAGGGTGCACGCGACGCCGGACAGAAGGCGGGTGCGCTCGTGCGCATCGCCGCCGGTGTGCTCGGCGGCAACGGTGGAGGCAAGGACGACATGGCCCAGGGCGGCGGCGTGGATGCCGCTGCGCTCGGCGATGCCCTCGCCGCCATCGCTCGCGAGATCGGCTGACATGTCGGAGGGTTTCCGCCGCGGCGTCCGGCTCGGCATCGATGTCGGCAAGGCCAGGGTCGGGGTCGCGAGGAGTGACCCCGACGGCCTCCTGGCGACCCCGGTCGAGACCGTGCCGCGCGACCTCGGTGGCGACTCGGACATCGCAGTCATCGGCGCGATCGCGTCGGAGCTCGGTGCTGTGGAACTCGTCGTCGGCCTGCCGATCGCGCTCTCCGGCAAGGACACCGCGTCGACGCAGGATGCCAGGGATTTCGCGCGGCGGCTCGCCACGGCGACCGCGCTCCCGGCCAGGCTCGTCGACGAACGGCTGACGACGGTGACGGCTCACAGCGCCTTGCGGTCCGCTGGGAAACGACAGAAGCAGACGCGTTCGATTGTCGATCAGGTCGCTGCCGTCATACTGTTGCAGTACGCCCTCGACGCCGAACGCGGTTCGGGGCGTCCCCCCGGAACCCCCGTCGAACCGTGAACAGGACGTGCCTGTGTCGAATCTGACACCCCAGAACAGCCCAGAAGACGATCCGTTCTCCGAGCTCTTCACCTCGGAGCGTGGCACGGTCGAGCCCGAGCCTCCTGCGCCGCTGTCCCGTCGCGAGGCGCGTGAGCAACGGGAGGCTGCCGCAGCCGCCGAGACAGGGGCTGATACTCCCGCGCCTGGTCGACCCGTCCCAACAGAGCCGCCGAGCGCTTCCGCTCCTCCACCGCAGCCCGCAGCGGACGCGCCGGCAGCAGCCGAGCAGCCCGCAGCGGACACCCCGGCCGCAGCCGAGCAGGCAGCGACGCCCGCCCGCACGATGACGATCCCCGCGTTCGAGGACCTCATGGCCTCCGACGACCACGAGGGCGACAGCGGGCCGCAGCCGATCCACCGGGGCAGACGACGATCCCTCGCCGGTGGAGAGCCTCCGAAACCACGTCGCCGTCGCCGCGGTCTCATCGCCCTCATCGTCTCGCTGGTCGTCGTCGGCGGACTGGTCGCCTGTGCCGGTGTGGTCTGGACGAGCTACGAGCCGCAGATCCGCAAGGTGCTGGGCTGGGAGGAGCCCAACGACTTCGAGGGCACCGGTACCGGCGAGGCCGTCGTCATGATCCACGAGGGCGACATCGGCGAGGACATCGCCACCACACTGCACGAGGCCGGCGTGACGAAGTCGTTCGAGGCGTTCTACGACCTCCTCCTGGCGCAGAGCACCCAGCCGGAGTTCTTCCCCGGTGCGTACAAGTTGAAGCTGGGTATGAGCGCCAAGTCCGCCCTCGCGGCCCTGACCGACGAGGCGAACCGCATGGAGGACACGTTCGTCATCCCCGAAGGCACCGCAGAGCAGGACGCACTCCCCGCGATCGCCGAGGGCACGGGCATCCCGCTCGAGGAACTGCAGGCGGCGGCAGCCGACGTCGCCTCCTTCGGTCTGCCCGCCGAGGCGACCTCGCTCGAGGGCTTCCTCTTCCCTGCGACGTACAGCCTGCCCGATGGCGGGGATGCCCACGCTGTCCTCCAGACCCTCGTCGACCGCTCCTTCCAGGCACTCGACGAAGCCGGGGTCGCCCCCGAGAACCGCTGGAGCACGATCGTGCTCGCATCCCTCATCCAGAAGGAAGCCGGCCTCAAGGACGACTACTACAAAGTCTCGCGCGTCTTCCTCAACCGCCTCGATCCGGCGAAATGGGAGAGCGGCCTGCTGCAGTCCGACGCCACGGTGGCCTACGGGACGGGCAACACGCACCGGGTGTCCACGACCGACGCCGAGCGCGCGGACGCGTCCAACCCGTACAACACGTACGTCCACCCGGGCATGGTCGTCCGTCCGATCTCGAACCCCGGCGACCTCGCCATCGACGCCGCCCTCCACCCGGCCGACGGACCGTGGCTGTACTTCGTCACCTGGAACCTCGACTCCGGTGAGACGATCTTCTCCACCACCCAGGCCGAACACGAGGCCGCCGTCGAACAGTGGCTGTCCTGGATGGACGACCACCCCGAGTACCAGTAAGCGAGCACGGATCCCAAGGTGACCGGACCCCGACAGCGCCAACGCCTCGCGGTGTTCGGCGACCCCATCGAGCACTCGAAGTCACCGGCGTTGCACGCGGCCGCGTACCGCGTGCTCGGCCTCGACTGGGAGTACGGTCGACAGCAGGTGGACGCTGCAGCTCTGGACGCCGTGCTCGACGGGCTCGGGTCCGAGTGGCGCGGTCTCTCGCTCACGATGCCACTCAAGCAGCGTGCGCTCGAACTCGCCGACACGCTCGATCGCACGGCGGTCGAGACCGGAGCGGTGAACACCCTGCGACTGCACAACACCCCTGACGGCTCCCAACGGTTGGACGGATTCAACACCGACGTCGGCGGGATCGTCCGGGCGGTCGGGGCCCGCGGGCTCGAACGCGTACGCCATGTCGTGGTGCTCGGCGGGGGAGCGACGGCGTCGTCCGCTCTGATGGCGGCCGCCGAACTCGGCGCGGAAGACGTGCACGTAGCCGTCCGGACGCCAGCGAGAGCCGCCCACCTCGGACCGCTCGCGACGCGACTCGGTCTCCGACTCGTGGTCGGACGTCTCGACGAGACGGTGCCTGAGGCGCAACTCGTCATCAGCACCCTCCCCGGCGGATCCCTCCCTGAACCTGGCCCGGTGCTGGCGCTCACTCGGCAGGCGCTCCTCCTCGACGTGGCGTACGACCCTTGGCCGAGCGTCCTCGCGACCGAATGGACTTCGGAGGGTGGTCAGGTGCTCAGCGGCCTCGCGATGCTGGTGCACCAGGCGCTGCTCCAGGTGCGGATCTTCGTCAGCGGCGATCCCGTCGTCCCCCTCGACGACGAGGAGGCGGTCCTCGACGCGATGCTCGACGCCGTCGGCCTCGACCGATCGGGTGCCCACCGCTGACCCACGTCTCGACGCCGTCCGTCGGACGGCGCTCTGCCCGCGCGCGAGCGCGCCCCAGCACTATGGAAGGATAGGACCATGCTTCGTTGGCTCACTGCCGGAGAGTCTCACGGCCCGGAACTCATCGCCGTCATAGAGGGACTCCCGTCCGGCGTCCCCATCTCCATGGACGGCATCCGTGCCGACCTCGCCCGCCGAAAGCTGGGCTATGGTCGCGGATCGCGGATGAAGTTCGAACAGGACGAGCTCAACCTGTCAGGCGGCGTTCGTCACGGTTTCTCGATGGGCAGCCCCGTCGCGATCCGCATCGGCAACACCGAGTGGCCGAAGTGGGTCGAGGTGATGAGCCCAGAGCCCGCGGAGATCTCCGACAAGTCACGCGGCCGGAGCGCAGCCCTCACTCGACCGCGCCCCGGACACGCCGACCTCGCAGGCATGCAGAAGTACGGTTTCGACGAGGCCCGTCCCGTCCTCGAGCGGGCGAGCGCTCGTGAGACGGCCGCCAGGGTCGCTCTCGGTGCGGTCGCTCGCGCGTTCCTCAGCGAGCTGGGTATCACGCTCGTGAGCCACACGCTCGCGATCGGTCCGGTCCGCGTCCCGGAAGACAGCGCACTCCCCGTGCCGTCCGACGTCGACACGCTCGACGCCGATCCGTTGCGCTGTTTCGACCCTGCCACCTCAGAGCTCATGGTGGCGGAGGTGGACGCCGCCAAGAAGGACGGCGACACCCTCGGCGGCGTCGTGGAGGTCCTCGCCTACGGTCTGCCGCCGGGCCTCGGCTCCTACGTGCACTGGGACCGCCGCCTCGACGCCCGACTCGCTGCGGCGCTCATGGGCATCCAGGCCATCAAGGGTGTCGAGGTCGGCGACGGCTTCCTGACGACCACCCGTCGCGGTTCCGCCGCGCACGACGAGCTCGTTCAGGAGGTCGACGGCATCGCCCGCCAGAGCGACCGCGCCGGTGGAACCGAGGGCGGCATGACCACGGGCACCGTCCTGCGTGTCCGTGCCGGCATGAAGCCCATCGCCACCGTGCCCCGTTCACTCCGCACGGTGGACGTCGCGACGAGCGAGGCGGCCACGGCCCACCACCAGCGTTCCGACGTCTGCGCGGTGCCGGCCTCCGGCGTCGTCGCCGAGGCGATGGTGGCGCTCGTGCTGGCGGAGGCCGTGCTGGAGAAGTTCGGTGGCGACTCCGTCCAGGAGACGAAGCGCAACCTCGACGGCTACCTCGCGGCCATTCCCGCGAACCTCCGCACCAGGGGTGACGACGCCTCGAGCACCGATGCCTGACGCTGAGACGCCACTGCGCCTCCCGGTCGTGTTGATCGGCCCGATGGGTTCAGGGAAGTCGCGGGTCGGCAAGCAGCTCGCGAAACGCCTCGGCGTCCGGTTCATCGACACCGACAACGTGGTGTCGGCCGAACACGGCCCGATCGCAGCGATCTTCGACGAGCACGGTGAGCCGCACTTCCGTGCCCTGGAGCGCGCCGCCGTCGTCGCAGCACTCGCTGAGCCGGCGATCGTGTCGCTCGGCGGGGGAGCGGTGCTGGACACCGACACCCAGGCGGACCTCCTGGCGGTGCGCGTCGTCCTGCTGACCGTCACGGAGGAGGCTGTGCTTGCACGGGCCAACCTCGACAAACGTCCGCTGCTGCGTGACGACCCCGGCGCTTGGGCCCGCATCGCGACCGCCCGACGCCCGATCTACGAACGACTCGCGGATGTCGACTTCGACACCTCGCATCGACCCATCTCAGGCATCGTCGACGAGCTCGTCGCCTGGGTGAAGGAGCCAGCATGAGCACCGAACCGACCGAGACCGCACCCGACCGCACATCGATCGAGGTCACCGGCACCTCGCCGTACACGATCACGATCGGACGCGGACTGCACGCCGAACTCGTCGACGCCTTGGGCACCGGTGTGCAGCGCGTCCTCATCGTGCACCCGTCGACGCTCGGCGACAAAGCGGCGAAGCTCCGCGAGTCACTCATCGACCGGTACGAGGTCCTCCTCGCCGAAGTCCCGGACGCCGAGGCCGGGAAGCGGGTCGAGGTCGCCGCGTTCTGCTGGGGCGTCATGGGCCAGGCCGACTTCACGCGGTCGGATGCCGTCATCGGCTTCGGCGGAGGCGCCGTCACCGACCTCGCGGGCTTCGTCGCCGCCACCTGGCTGCGTGGCGTCCGCCTCGTCCAGGTTCCGACCACCGTCCTGGGCATGGTCGACGCCGCTGTCGGAGGCAAGACCGGCATCAACACCGCGGAGGGTAAGAACTTGGTCGGCGCCTTCTACGCTCCGGCCGCCGTGATCGCCGACCTCGACTCGCTCGACACCCTGCCGAAGAACGAGATTCTGGCAGGCTTCGCCGAGGTGGCGAAGGCCGGCTTCATCCGTTACCCGGAGATCCTCGACCTCATCGAGGCCGACGTGGACCGTGCGACCGATCCGACGACTGCCGAATTCCGCCGGTGCATCGAGCTCGCCATCCGCATGAAAGCGGACGTCGTGAGCGAGGACTTCACCGAGCAGGGCCTCCGCGAGATCCTGAACTACGGCCACACCCTCGGCCACGCCATCGAACACGCCGAACGTTACCAGTGGCGCCATGGCGCCGCGGTGGCCATCGGCATGATGTACGTCGCCGAGCTGTCCCGTCTCGCCGGACGCCTGTCGGACGATGTCGTCGACCGTCATCGCCGGGTGCTCGAACTGCTCAGCCTGCCGACCGCCTACCCGGTCGGTCGGTGGAACACCCTGCTCGCCACCATGCAGCGCGACAAGAAGACGCGCGGGTCCATGCTCCGATTCATCGTCCTCGACGACATCGCGAAGCCCACCGTGCTGCAGGGCCCAGAGACCTCACTGCTGTTCGCCGCGTACCAGGAGATCGGCTCCTGACCGATGCCGGTGCGCCTGACGCGCACCCGTCCCGAACGGATACCCTCGACACCATGACCACCGTGCTCGTCCTCAACGGACCGAACCTCGGACGCCTCGGCAGCCGAGAACCAGACGTCTACGGCTCCGCCGACCTCGCGGCACTGCGCACGACGCTCGAGGCGGCGGCACCCTCCGGTACGACGATCGACCTGCGCCAGACCGACGATGAGGGCGAGCTCATCGGCTGGTTGCACGGCGCGGTGGACGCCGGCACACCGGTCATCCTGAACCCTGCGGCGTTCACGCACTACAGCTACGGGCTGCGGGACGCAGCAGCACTCGTCACGAAGGCGGGCCTCCTCCTCGTCGAGGTGCACCTCTCGAATCCGCATGCGCGCGAGGAGTTCCGGCACACGAGTGTCATCTCAGCCGTGGCTACGGGCGTCATCGCCGGTTTCGGCTTCGATTCCTACCGGCTGGCGCTCGACCTCATCGTCCGCCGCACGACGATCTGAACCCGTCCAGGACAGCCTGCTCACAGCGGTCGCGTTGGTGAGCTACGGCTGCAGCGGTTACACTCGTTCGTTGGGTCGCATCCGGCCGCACACTTTTCCACGAACGGACACTTTCGCGCATGGCTTCTACCGCTGACATCAAGAACGGCATCGTCCTCAACATCGACGGGCAGCTCTGGACGGTGATCGAGTTCCAGCACGTGAAGCCGGGCAAGGGTGGCGCGTTCGTCCGCACGAAGATGAAGAACATCATGACCGGCAAGGTCGTCGACAAGACGTACAACGCCGGTACCAAGATCGACGTCGAGAACGTCGACCGCCGCGACTTCACGTACCTGTACGCCGACGGCGACGCCTTCGTCTTCATGGACAAGAGCGACTACGACCAGATCACGATCCCCGCGGTGATCGTGGGCGACACGAAGAACTTCCTCCTCGAGAACCAGGACGTCACGGTCGCCCTCAACAACGGCAACCCGCTCTACGTCGAGCTCCCGGCCTCGGTCATCCTCGAGGTCACCTACACCGAGCCTGGGCTCCAGGGCGACCGCTCGACCGGTGGCACGAAGCCTGCGACCGTCGAGACCGGCTACGAGATCCAGGTCCCGCTGTTCCTCGAGACCGGCACCAAGGTCAAGGTCGACACCCGCACGGGTGACTACCTCGGTCGCGTCAACGAGTGAGCGCTCGTACCAAGGCGCGCAAGCGCGCCCTCGACCTCCTGTACCAGGCCGACGTCCGCCAGCAGACCCTCGCCGAGGTGCTCTCCGCTGAAGCCAAGCGGGCCGTCAACGAGCCTGACCGTCAGGCGTCCTGGATGTACGCCCGCGAGATCGTCGACGGCGTCGGCGACCACGCCGAGGAGATCGACGAACAGATCGAGACCTATGCGCAGGGGTGGACCCTCGCCCGTATGCCGACGGTCGACAGGGCGATCCTGCGGATCGCCATCTGGGAGATCCTCTTCAACGACGAGGTTCCGCACGGTGTCGCGATCGACGAGGCGGTGGAGGCCGCGAAGACCCTGTCGACCGACGACTCCGCCGGGTTCATCAACGGACTGCTCGGCAAGATCTCGCAGATCAACCCTCGCTGATCATGAGTGACGGAAACGGCTCTCCGCTCGCGCTCAAGCGGGTGCATCACATCGCGATCATCGCGAGCGACTACGAGCGCTCGAAACAGTTCTACCGCGAGGTGCTCGGCTGCGAGCTGATCACCGAGGTGTACCGCGCGGAGCGTGACTCCTGGATGGGGGACCTCGCCTTGAACGGCGAGTACCTGATCGAGCTGTTCTCGTTCCCGACGCCTCCGGCGCGCCCGTCCGGGCCGGAGGCGCTGGGGCTCCGGCATCTGGCGTTCGCCGTCGACGACGTCGAGGCCGGACACGCGCGGCTCGTCGAACTCGGCGTCCGGGTCGAGGACGTCCGAGTCGATCCGCACACGGGACGCAAGATGCTGTTCTTCTTCGACCCGGACGATCTGCCGCTGGAGCTCTACGAGGCATAGTCCGGGCTGCTAGGCTCGGGTGTTGACCAAGACAACCTTTAAGACCGTCCAGAGAGGCGGAGAAGGGAGTCGGCGATGAGCGCACGAACCGTGCTGCACGAAGCTGACATCACGCGGGCGTTGACTCGGATTTCCCACGAGATCCTCGAGTCCAACCGCGGAGCAGAAGACCTCGTCGTCCTCGGAATCCCCACGCGCGGTGTCATCCTCGCGAAGCGCATCGCTGAGACGATCTCCAGCATCTCCGGCACGACGATCGTGTCAGGAGCCCTCGATGTCACGATGTACCGCGACGACCTCGCGAAGCATCCCACCCGTGTTCCGAAGGCGACGACGCTTCCTCCGGAGGGCATCGACGGGCGCACGGTCGTCCTCGTCGACGACGTGCTCTACTCCGGTCGAACCATCCGCGCCGCCCTCGACGCCCTGACGGACCTCGGCCGTCCACGCGTCGTCCGCCTCGCTGCACTCGTCGACCGCGGCCACCGCGAACTGCCCATCCGTCCCGACTTCGTGGGGAAGAACCTGCCGTCCTCGCAGTCCGAGCGCATCTACGTCCGACTCGCCGAACTCGACGGTGAAGAGTCCGTGAGCATCGACGGGAGTGACGCATGAGGCACCTCCTGTCCACGAAGACCCTGAGCCGTGACGAAGCCATCGAGATCCTCGACGTCGCCGAGGACATGGCGCAGACGCAGGACCGCGAGGTCCGGAAGCTCCCGACGCTCCGCGGCAAGACCGTCGTCAACCTCTTCTTCGAGGATTCGACGCGGACTCGGATCTCCTTCGAGGCGGCGGCGAAGCGTCTCTCGGCAGACGTCATCACCTTCAGCGCCAAGGGTTCGAGCGTGTCGAAGGGCGAGAGCCTCAAGGACACCGCCCAGACGCTCGCTGCGATGCACGCCGACGCGGTGGTCATCCGTCACTCAGCCTCCGGCGCTCCGCAGACGCTGGCTGCCAGCGGCTGGATCGACGCCGGCATCCTGAACGCCGGCGACGGAACCCACGAACACCCCACGCAGGCGCTCCTCGACGCGTTCACGATGCGCAAGCGCATCCACGGTGCGCGATCCCGCGGGCGCGCACTCGACGGGGTCGCGGTGACGATCGTCGGCGACATCCTGCACTCACGGGTCGCCCGCTCGAACGTCTGGCTGCTCTCGACGCTTGGAGCCGAGGTCACGCTCGTCGCCCCACCGACGCTCCTGCCCGTGGATCTGACCCCCTGGCCGGCGACGGTGCGGTACGACCTCGACGACGCGATCGCCGAACGACCGGACGTCCTCATGATGCTCCGTATCCAGTCCGAGCGGATGCATGCGGCGTTTTTCCCGAACAGCCGGGAGTATTCGAGACGCTGGGGGCTCGACGACGAGCGTTTGGCACGCCTCGACCCGACTAGCATTGTCATGCACCCCGGGCCGATGAACCGCGGACTGGAGATCTCGTCCGGGGCAGCGGACTCACCCCAGTCGACCGTCCTCGAACAGGTCGCCAACGGCGTGTCCGTCCGGATGGCCGCCCTGTACCTGCTGCTGTCCGGCGATCGAGAGGAATCACCCCGTGTCTGAGACCACCCCGAGCCCCACCACGACCCTGATCACCGGGGCGACGCTCGCTGACGGTACGCGGACCGACCTCGTCCTTCGCGACGGGCGGATCGCCGAACTCGGAACCGGACTGAGCGCAGCGGGCGCGACCGTCGTCGACGCCGACGGTCTGCTGGCTCTCCCGGGCCTCGTCGACCTGCACACCCACCTGCGGGAGCCCGGCTTCGAGCAGAGCGAGACCGTCCTCACGGGCACCCGAGCTGCAGCAGCAGGTGGCTTCACCGCCGTCTTCGCGATGGCGAACACCTCGCCCGTGGCCGACACCGCCGGGGTCGTCGAGCAGGAGCGCTCGCTCGGCGAGCTCGCCGGCTACGCCACGGTGCAGCCCATCGGCGCCGTGACGGTCGGGCTGGCGGGGGAGCGACTCGCCGAACTGGGCGCGATGGCGTCCTCGCGAGCCAAGGTGCGCGTGTTCTCCGACGACGGCATGTGCGTGTCCGACCCGCTCCTCATGCGCCGGGCGCTCGAGTACGTGAAGGCGTTCGACGGTGTGATCGCCCAGCACGCGCAGGAGCCGCGGCTCACGGTCGGCGCGCAGATGAACGAGGGCGCGTTGTCCGGCGAACTCGGCCTCACCGGCTGGCCGGCGGTCGCCGAGGAGTCGATCATCGCTCGAGACGTCCTCCTCGCCGAGCACGTCGGCTCGCGTCTCCACATCTGCCACGTGTCCACCGCAGGCTCGGTGGACGTCATCCGCTGGGCGAAGGCGCGCGGCATCCAGGTCACCGCCGAAGTCACGCCGCACCACCTGCTGCTCACCGAGGAGCTCGTGGCGAGCTACGACGCCCGGTACAAGGTGAACCCGCCCCTGCGTCGCTCCGAAGACGTCCAGGCGCTCCGAGAAGCTCTCGCGGACGGCACGATCGACATCGTCGCCACCGACCACGCGCCACACCCGGTCGAAGCGAAGGACTGCGAGTGGGGTGCAGCGGCGAACGGCATGGTCGGTCTCGAATCCGCCCTGTCGGTCGTGCACGCGTCCATGGTCTCGAACGGCCTGCTCGACTGGACCGATGTCAGCCGGGTCCTCTCGGCGACGCCCGCGCGCATCGGGCGCATCAGTGGCCAGGGCGCACCGATCGAGCTCGGGGCACCCGCTGAGATCGTGTTGTACGACCCCTCCGTGAGCCGCCCCTTCGGCACCGTCGACCTCGCCGGCAAGGGTGTGAACTCGCCCTACCTCGGTCTCGAGCTCCCTGGGCGGGTCGTGGGCACCTTCCACCAGGGCTACGCGACCGTCGCCGACGGCGCTGTCCTGCCAGCCGAGCAGGTCGCGGCCGCGGCGTGGTCCGCCGCTCGGCGGACGGAGGTCCAGCACTGATGGACGGACGCCTCCTCGCCGCCATCATCGTGGTCGTCGCCCTCCTGGGCATCCTCACGCTGATGGCGCTCGCCTGGCGACGACGCGTCGTCCGCGATGCGCCCTCGGCTCCCGAGGCGACGGTGCCGGAACCACGTCCCCGCGCTGAGCTGTCCCTCACTGTGCTGTACGTCGCGACCTCCGAACACGACCGTCCGCTCGAGCGTCTCGCGCTCCCCGGACTCGGCTTCCGCTCGCGCGTGGCCGTCGAGGTCAGCGGCGCCGGTGTCATCATCGACGTCCCGGGGGAGCGTCCCACCTTCGTCCCGGCCGACGCGATCGTCGGCATCGACCAGACGAACCTCACCATCGACCGCGTCGTCGAGCCTGGTGGCCTGATCCGCTTGAGCTGGCGCCCTCGTCCAGAAGTCGTCGCGGACAGCACGTTCCGTGTCCTCGAGCAAGCGGACCGAGCGCGCCTCATCGACGCCGTGACCGCAATCATCCCCACGCGCGAGGCTGAGCTGCAGCCGAGCATCACTCCCGACTCCGGCGACGCGCCTTCGGCCGTCGCCGACGAACCGACCAGCACGCAGAACGAGAGCGCATCATGACCTTCACCCCACCCAGCCCGGCGGTCCTCGTCCTCGAGGACGGCAACCGCTACCTCGGCCACGCCTACGGCGCCACCGGCCACACACTCGGCGAGGTCGTCTTCTCCACCGGCATGACCGGCTATCAGGAGACCCTCACCGACCCGTCCTACGCCGGCCAGATCGTCCTCATGACGGCCCCGCACATCGGCAACACCGGTGTGAACCGCGAGGACATGGAGTCGTCCCGCGTCTGGGTCGCCGGATATGTGGTCCGCGACCCATCGCGTGTCGTGTCGAACTTCCGTGCCGACCGCTCCCTCGACGAGGAGCTCGTCGAGGACGGCATCGTCGGGATCAGCGGCATCGACACGCGCGCTGTCACTCGCCACATCCGCTCCGCCGGTTCGATGCGCGCCGGAGTGTTCTCCGGGGAGGACTTCGACCTCTCCGGCGCCGAACAACTGAGCCTCGTCCGAGCCGGCGTCCAGATGTCAGGCCTCAATCTGTCCGGACAGGTGTCCACGACCGAGCGGTACACCGTCCCGGCGGTCGGGGAGAAGGTCGGCTCGGTCGCCGTCCTCGACCTCGGCGTCAAGACCTCGACCCTCAACCACCTCGCCGCCCGCGGCTTCGACGTGATCGTGCTGCCCCAGTCGATCACCTCCGCGGAGGTCCTCGCACTCGAGCCGTCCGCGTTGTTCTTCTCGAACGGCCCGGGCGACCCCGGCGCCAGCGACGCGCACGTCGCGCTCCTCCAGGATGTGCTGCGTGCCGGCGTGCCGTACTTCGGCATCTGTTTCGGAAATCAGCTCCTCGGCCGCGCCCTCGGCTTCGAGACCTACAAGCTGCCCTTCGGTCACCGCGGCATCAACCAGCCGGTGCTCGACAAGGCCACCGGTCGTGTCGAGATCACCTCGCAGAACCACGGCTTCGCCGTCGACCTGCCGATCGAGGGCCAGCACGAGACCCCGGCGGGCTTCGGTCTCGCCGAGGTCAGCCACTACAGCCTGAACGACGAGGTCGTGGAAGGCCTCAACTGCATCGACATCCCCGCGTTCTCGGTGCAGTACCACCCGGAGTCCGCGGCCGGCCCGCACGACGCCACCTACCTGTTCGACCGGTTCCGCGACCTGGTCCTCACCCACGCCACCACGGCCAGCACCAAGGAGAACAACTAGTGCCCAAGCGCGACGACATCAACAGCGTCCTCGTCATCGGCTCAGGGCCGATCGTCATCGGGCAGGCCGCCGAGTTCGACTACTCCGGCACCCAGGCGTGCCGCGTCCTCCGCGAGGAGGGCGTGCGCGTCATCCTCGTGAACTCCAACCCGGCCACGATCATGACGGACCCGGACTTCGCCGATGCGACCTATGTCGAGCCGATCACCTGGCAGGTCATCGAGACGATCATCGCGAAGGAGAAGCCCGACGCGATCCTCCCGACGCTGGGCGGGCAGACGGCCCTGAACGCGGCGATCCAGCTGCACGAGCACGGCATCCTCGAGAAGTACGACGTCGAGCTCATCGGCGCGAACTTCGAGGCGATCAACAAGGGCGAGGACCGCCAGATCTTCAAGCAGCTCGTGCTCGACGCGGGCGCCGACGTGGCGCGGTCGCACATCGCGCACACCGTCGAGGAGGCGGTGGCCTTCGCTGAGGACCTCGGTTACCCGCTCGTCGTCCGGCCCTCCTTCACGATGGGTGGCCTCGGCTCCGGGTTCGCGTACACCGAGGAGGAGCTGCGCCGCATCGTCGGCGACGGCCTCCACCAGAGCCCGACGACCGAGGTGCTCCTCGAGGAGTCCATCCTCGGCTGGAAGGAGTACGAGCTCGAGCTCATGCGCGACACCGCCGACAACACGGTGGTCGTCTGCTCCATCGAGAACGTCGACCCGGTCGGCGTGCACACGGGCGACTCGATCACGGTGGCCCCCGCACTCACCCTCACCGACCGCGAGTACCAGAAGCTCCGCGACATCGGCATCGACATCATCCGTGCCGTCGGCGTCGACACCGGCGGCTGCAACATCCAGTTCGCCGTCGACCCCGCCGACGGCCGCATCATCGTGATCGAGATGAATCCCCGGGTGTCCCGCTCCAGCGCCCTCGCGTCGAAGGCGACCGGCTTCCCGATCGCGAAGATCGCGGCGAAGCTCGCCATCGGCTACCGCCTCGACGAGATCCCGAACGACATCACGAAGGTGACGCCCGCGAGCTTCGAGCCGACGCTCGACTACGTCGTCGTCAAGGTCCCGCGTTTCGCATTCGAGAAGTTCCCGGCGGCGGATCCGACCCTCACGACGACCATGAAGTCCGTCGGCGAGGCCATGGCGATCGGTCGCAACTACGCCACAGCCCTGCAGAAGGCGCTCCGCTCGCTCGAGAAGCGCGGTTCCAGCTTCCACTGGGGCGAGGAGTCGCGCAGCGTCGAGGAGCTCCTCGAGGTCATGAAGATCCCGACCGACGGCCGTATCGTCGTCGTCCAGCAGGCACTGCGACTCGGCGCCACGGCCGAGCAGGTCTTCGAGGCCACCAAGATCGACCCCTGGTTCATCGACCAGATCGTCCTCATCAACGACGTCGCCGACTGGATCGCCGGTGCCGAGCGCCTGGACACCGAGGTGCTCCGCACGGCGAAGAACCACGGCTTCTCCGACGCCCAGATCGGCCAGCTCCGCGGGTTCGGCGAGCAGGAGGTGCGCGAGGTGCGTCACATCCTCGGCGTCCGCCCGGTCTACAAGACGGTCGACACCTGCGCCGGTGAGTTCCCGGCCCTCACGCCCTACCACTACTCGAGCTACGACACCGAGACCGAGGTCACCGCGAGCGACCGTCGCAAGGTCGTCATCCTCGGCTCCGGCCCGAACCGCATCGGTCAGGGCATCGAGTTCGACTACTCCTGCGTGCACGCTTCGTTCGCACTGCAGGACGCCGGCTTCGAGACCATCATGATCAACTGCAACCCCGAGACGGTCTCGACCGACTACGACACGAGCGACCGCCTCTACTTCGAGCCGCTCACGCTCGAGGACGTGCTCGAGGTCATCCATGCCGAGAGCGAGTCCGGCGAACTCGTCGGCGTCGTCGTGCAGCTCGGCGGCCAGACCGCGCTCGGGCTCGCCAAGGGGCTCGAAGCCGCTGGCATCCCGATCCTCGGCACCACCCCCACCGCGATCGACCTCGCGGAGGAGCGCGGCCAGTTCCAGGAGATCCTGGACGCCGCGGGCCTCATCGCGCCGAAGAACGGTACGGCGACCGAGGTCGAGGGTGCGCTTCGGGTCGCCGAGGAGATCGGCTACCCGGTCCTCGTCCGCCCGAGCTTCGTGCTCGGTGGACGCGGCATGGAGATCATCTACGACGGCGCGTCCCTGGCGGACTACTTCGTGCGCATCGAGGATCAGGGCATCGTGGGTCCTGCCCAGCCGCTGCTCGTCGACCACTTCCTCGACGACGCGATCGAGATCGACGTCGACGCACTGTTCGACGGCGAGGAGCTCTACATCGGCGGCGTGATGGAGCACATCGAGGAGGCAGGTATCCACTCCGGAGACTCGAGCTGCACCCTGCCCCCCGTCTCGCTCGGTCGCGCCGAGATCGACCGGGTACGCAATGCGACGCTCGCGATCGCCCAGGGCATCGGCGTCCGCGGCCTCCTCAATGTGCAGTTCGCCATCGGTGCCGGCATCCTCTACGTCATCGAGGCGAACCCGCGTGCATCGCGCACCGTGCCGTTCGTGTCCAAGGCGCTGGGCATTCCGCTGGCCAAGGCAGCATCGCTCATCATGACCGGCGCGACCGTCGCCGAGCTCAAGGACTCGGGGCTCCTGCCCCCGGTGGACGGCTCGCGCGTCCCGATCGACTCGCCCGTCTCCGTGAAAGAGGCCGTGCTGCCGTTCAAGCGTTTCCGCACCAAGGACGGCCAGATCGTCGACAGTGTGCTCGGCCCGGAGATGCGTTCCACCGGTGAGGTCATGGGCATCGACAAGGACTTCCCACGTGCGTTCGCCAAGAGCCAGGAGGCCGCCTACGGTGGTCTGCCGAGCTCCGGGACGGTGTTCGTCTCGGTGTCCGACCGCGACAAGCGCTCGATCATCCTGCCGGTGCTGCGCCTGCAGCAGCTCGGTTTCGACATCCTCGCGACGGACGGCACCGCGGAGGTGCTGAACCGCAACGGCATCAGCGCCCGGACCGTCCGCAAGTACAGCGAGACGAGCGCAGCCGGTGAGGACGACTCGATCGTCGACCTCATCAACCGCGACGAGGTCGACATGGTCATCAACACGCCGAGCGGTCGCTCGGCCCGCGCCGACGGCTACGAGATCCGCGCGGCAGCGGTCGCGGCGGACAAGCCGCTGTTCACGACCATCGCGCAGCTCACTGCGGCGGTCGGGTCTTTCGAGGCACTGGGTGGGGGCTTCGAGGTCCGCTCGCTGCAGGAGTACGCACTCGATCGGGCCGCGCGCTCGTGACGTCCTCCTTCGGGACCCGGCTGGACGAGGTCTTCGTCCAGTCGGGTCGCCTCTGCGTCGGCATCGACCCCCACCGCTTCCTGCTCGAGGCCTGGGGGCTCCCCGACACGGCGGCCGGAGCAGGTGCGTTCGGTCTCGCGGTCGTCGAGGCGACCGCCGGCCGCGCCGGGATCGTCAAACCGCAGGTGGCCTTCTACGAACGGTTCGGGTCCGCCGGGTACGTGGCGCTCGAGGGAGTCCTCACTGCGGCCAGGGAAGCCGGCCTCCTCGTGATCGGCGACGCCAAACGCGGCGAGATCGGCACGAGCATGCACGGGTACGCCGAGGGCTGGCTGACCCCGGGCTCCCCGCTCGAGGTCGATGCGTTGACCGTCAATCCGTACCTCGGTTTCGGCTCTCTGAGTCCCGCGCTCGAACTCGCGGAAGCGAACGGCAAGGGGCTGTTCGCCCTCGCGGCGACATCCAACCCTGAAGGGCGCGACGTCCAGCTCGCGAAGACGCCCGACGGCCGCACCGTCTCGGCCGGCATCGTCCATGAGATCGCGGTCTGGAACGCCGCTCGGCATCCCGGAGCCACCGGTTCGATCGGCGCCGTGATCGGTGCGACACTTGCGCTCGAGGAGTTCGGTCTCACCGAACCCCCCGCGACGACGCTGCCGGTCCTCGCGCCCGGCTTCGGCCACCAGGGCGCCACCGTCGCGGACCTCGAGTCGATCTACGGCGCGTTCGCGCCCGGAGTCATCGTCTCCGAGTCCCGCAGCATCCTCGCCGCGGGCCCGGTCGGTATCGCCGAGGCCGTCGAGCGTTCAGCAGCAGCAGTCAGGAGCGCCCATGGGTGACCAGTCGTCCAGCCGACCCCAGTCCGCTCGGGCAATGCCGGAGGTCGACCGCGCAGCCGCCTCGCGCGAAGCCGTCCGCAAACGACGCGCCCGCGCGACGGTCAAGTCGTCGATCGCGTCAGGTGCCCGGACGCCGCTGCAAGTCCTCGACGCCGCAACGGCCGATCCCGACGGCATCGAGGGCGGGATCCGGATCACCGAGTACCTGCTCAGCATCCCCAGCGTCGGCGTCACCAAGCTCGGCCGCATCCTCGAGTCCCTCGGGATCTCCTCGGTGAAGCGTCTCGGTGGCCTCGGTCGTCTCCAGCGTGAACGCCTGCGCGAGTTCATCGCCGAGCGCTATCCGGGCACGGCGCGCAGTCGCCTCGTCGTCCTCGCCGGGCCCACGGCCGTCGGCAAGGGGACCGTCGCGGCCTACATCCGCGACAACTACCCGGAGGTGCATCTGTCCGTCTCCGCCACGACACGCAAGCCCCGCCCAGGGGAGCAGCACGAGGTGAACTACTACTTCGTGAGCGACGACGAGTTCGATGCGCTCGTCGACGGTGACCAGCTCCTCGAGCATGCGACCGTCCACAACGCCTACCGATACGGCACACCGCGGGAACCGATCGAGCGTGCGCTCGCGGCCGGCGACAGCGCCCTCCTCGAGATCGACATCCAGGGCGCGCGCCAGGTCAGGGCTGCGATGCCGGAGGCGACGCTCGTCTTCCTGCTCCCGCCGAGCTGGGACGAACTGGTCAGACGGCTCGTCGGTCGAGGCACGGAGGACGAGGAGGAACGGGAACGTCGGTTGCGCACCGCGAAGGTCGAGCTGGCCGCCGCGGACGAGTTCGACCACCGTGTCGTGAACGACGACGTGGCCCGCGCGGCCCAAGAAGTCGTAGACTTGATGAAGATTCACGGGGATTGACGTCCGACGCGCACCCCGCATCGATCCTCTCCATCCCCGAAACAACCACACGAGGAGTGTGAACCAGCATGGCTGACAAGCTCAAGGGCATCATCGATCCGCCCATCGACTCTCTGCTCACCAAGGTCGAGTCGAAGTACGCGCTCGTGATCTTCGCATCGAAGCGCGCGCGCCAGATCAACGACTACTACGCCGATCTGCACGAGGGCAGCCTGTTCGACAACGTCGGGCCGCTCGTCGACTCGTCGGTCGAGGACAAGCCGCTCTCGATCGCGATGCACGAGATCAACGAGGACAAGCTCCAGATCCGGCCGATCGCCGAATAACGCACCGCCACCACGAATCCGCCGGCCGTCAGACGACCGGCGGATTCGTCATGTCCGGCCGGAACCGTCACGTCACGACCCTGTTCGTCATCCACGCGGGTCGTGTCGGGTGCCTGGGCTAGAGTGATTGGTGCCGAGGCCCCGGCCAGTCCGCGACGGCCCAGCCCTCCAGCAACCCCACTTCCGACGGGAGACCGTATGACCGAGCTGCGCCTGTTCACCTCCGAATCCGTGACCGAGGGCCACCCCGACAAGATCTGCGACCAGATCTCGGACAGCATCCTCGACGCGCTCCTCGAGGTCGACCCGCGCAGCCGAGTCGCCGTCGAGACCCTCGTGACCACCGGTCTCGTGCACGTCGCCGGCGAGGTCTCGACGAGCGGCTACGTCGACATCCCGACGATCGTCCGTGACCGCATCCGCTCGATCGGCTACACCTCTTCAGACATCGGCTTCGACGGCGACTCCTGCGGCGTGAGCGTCTCGATCGGCTCGCAGTCGGCAGACATCGCGGCCGGCGTCGACCACGCCTTCGAGTCGCGCGAGCAGGCCAGCTCTGACGCGTACGACCTCCAGGGCGCCGGCGACCAGGGCATCATGTTCGGCTTCGCGACCACCGAGACGCCGCAGTACATGCCGCTCCCGAGCTGGATCGCCCATCGCCTCGCCGAGCGTCTGTCCGAGGTCCGCAAGTCCGGCCAGCTCGACTACCTCCGTCCCGACGGCAAGACCCAGGTCACCATCGGCTACGACGGCTTCGTGCCGAAGACGGTCGAGACCGTCGTGGTCTCCACCCAGCACAACCCGGGCGTCTCCACCGAGCAGCTGCGCCGCGACGTGCAGCGCCACGTCATCGAGCCGGTGCTCGCCACGGTGGAGCTCGACAGCTCGAACGTCACGCACCTCATCAACCCCACCGGGATCTTCGTCGTGGGTGGGCCGATGGGCGATGCGGGCCTCACGGGCCGCAAGATCATCATCGACACCTATGGTGGTGCCGCCCGTCACGGCGGCGGTGCGTTCAGCGGCAAGGACCCTTCCAAGGTCGACCGCTCGGCCGCCTACGCGATGCGCTGGGTGGCGAAGAACGCGGTCGCGGCCGGGTTCGCCGACCGCCTCGAGGTCCAGGTCGCCTACGCGATCGGCAAGGCGGCACCGGTCGGCCTGTACGTCGAGACCTTCGGCACTGCCCACGTTCCGGAAGACCGGATCACCCGGGCCATCCGCGACGTCTTCGACCTGCGCCCGGCCGCGATCATCGCCGACCTCGACCTCATCCGCCCGATCTACGCGAACACCGCCGCGTACGGGCACTTCGGCCGCGAACTCCCCGACTTCACCTGGGAGCGTCTCGACCGGGTGGAGGCGTTGCGGTCAGCAGCCGGGATCTAACCGTGGCCGGCGCGAGGGTCGCCAGGGTGGTCCTCGACTCGCCGCTGCCGCAGCTCGACCACCTGTTCGACTACGCGATCCCTGAGGAGTTCGCCGAGGACGCCGTCCTCGGTGCCCGGGTGTCGGTGTCCCTCCGGACGGCTGGACGCACGGCGAACGGCTTCATCGTCGAGCTCGTCGAGTCGAGCGCCTTCGGCGGGAAGCTCAGCCCGCTCCAGTCGGTCGTCTCGCCGGTGCCGGTCCTGCCGCCGACGCTCTGGACGCTGGCGCGGCGCGTTGCCGACCGCAGCGCCGGCAGCGCGATGGACGTCCTGCGACTCGCGATGCCACCACGGCAGGTGCGGGTGGAGAAGAGCTGGGCAGCGAGTCCCACCCCCGATTCCCCGATCGTCGAGCGACGGACCGTCCCAGGCTTCGCGCCGGACACACTGGACCGCCTCCGTCCCGGCGAGCGTTACGCCGTCAGCGCGGTCCCCGTCCTCAGCCGGACCGCTGGTGGGCGCTCGATCCCTGATTGGGCCTTCACCCTCGCCGCCCTGGCCGTCAATCAACTGGCCGACGGCCGGAGCTCGGTGCTCGCCGTCCCCGACTACCGCGACGTCGAGCACCTCCTGGAAGCGTTGGCCGAACTGGGTGCCGGAGACGCCGTCGCCCGTGCCGACGCGAAGCAGACTCCCGCCGAGCGGTACCGTTCGTACTTGAACGGCCTCTGGCCGGTGCCGCGGATCGTCGTCGGCAACCGGTCGGCGGTGTACGCCCCGGCGCACGAACTCGGACTGATCGCCGTGTGGGACGACGGTGACCCGCTCCACCAGGAGCAGCTTGCACCATACGTCCACGCACGGGACGTCGCGTTGACCCGCCAGGAGATGACCGGTGCGGCGCTCGTGTTCGCCGCCCACTCGCGCAGCACCGAGACGCAACGACTCGTCGAGATCGGGTGGCTGCACGAGGTGCTTCCATCGCCTGCAGTACGGCCGCGCGTCGTCGTGTCCCGTCAGAGCGGTGACGACACGATGACCAGCCAGGCCCGCATCCCGTCGCGCGCGTGGCGGGCGGTCGACGAGGCGCTCGCGGCCGGACCGGTCCTCGTCCAGGTTGCACGGCCGGGCTACGCCCCGCACCTCGCCTGCCGACGCTGCGGAACCCGGGCACACTGCGCAGTGTGCCACGGCCCCCTGCATCTCGCGACCGCCCGTTCTCAGCCCGCCTGCCGCTGGTGCGGCCATCTCGCGACCGGTTGGTCCTGTGAGACCTGTCACGACACCGCATTCCGCGTCACCGCGGCCGGTACCGGCCGTACCGCGGAGGAACTCGGTCGAGCGTTCCCGCGATTCAAGGTGATCGTCTCCGACGGCGACGCCCCGAAACTCGACGTCGGCCCCGAACCGGCCCTCGTCATCGCGACGCGCGGAGCCGAACCCATCGCCGACGGCGGGTACGCTGCGGTCCTCCTGGTCGACGCCGATCGGATGCTCGCTCGCGAGTCGCTCCGCGTGGCCGAGGACTGCCTGCGTTGGTGGTCGAACGCCGCGGCGCTCGCGCGTCCCGGAGGCCCGGTGCTGCTCATCGGCGTCGACGCGCCGATCGCAACCGCTCTCGCGCTCTGGCAGCAACCACGGTTCGCCAGCGAGGAGCTCGCGGAGCGGCGCGAACTCGGATTCCCACCGGCCGTCCGCAGTGCGACGCTCTCGGGGGAGCGGGACGCCGTCGACGCGGCGCTCGCGGACCTCCCACCGGAATACCGCCAGCGGGTGCTCGGCCCGACGGTCGACGAGAACGGCGACACCGTTGCGATCCTGCGCGTCGACTACGGCCACGCCAGAGCGGTCGCCGAGCAGCTGCGCGCGCGGGTCGTCGCCCAGGCGGCGAAGCGTCGCAAGCCGACGCCCGGCAGACGAGCGCCGAAAGCCCCGCCTACACTCAGAGTACGATTCGACGATCCGGAGATGCTGTCATGATCCACCCCGCGCACGAAGCCCGCACCGTATGAGGCTGGTCTTCGCCGGTACTCCCGCCGTCGCCGTCGCGACGCTCGAAGCCCTTGTCGCCTCCGAACACGAGGTCGTCGGTGTGGTCACCCGTCCAGACGCCCCACTCGGTCGCAAGCGGGTACTCACCCCCTCTCCGGTGGCTCGAGCCGCTGAGCGACACGGCCTACCCGTGATCAAGGCGGCCCGACTCGACGAGGATGCGACGGCGCGGATCATCGCGCTGCATGCGGACCTCGGCGTCATCGTCGCCTACGGCGGGCTCGTCCGCGAGCCGCTGCTCTCGGCACCCGAGCACGGTTGGATCAACCTGCACTTCTCGCTCCTGCCCGCCTGGCGCGGCGCTGCGCCTGTGCAGCGATCGGTCCTGGCAGGCGAGCCGGTCACCGGCGCCTCGGTGTTCCAGCTCGTCCCGGCACTCGATGCCGGTGACGTGTTCGCCAGCCTGTCGACCGCTGTGGAGCCGGGGGAGACCGCCGGCGAGCTGCTCGACCGCCTCGCGGTCCTGGGTGCCCCACTCACGCTCGAGGTCGTCGACGGCATCGCCGCGGGCACCGCAGTGGCATCACCGCAGTCCGGTGAAGTGTCCCTCGCCCCCAAACTCGACGGTGGAGACGGGCACGTCGACTGGAACCGCGCGGTGGATCGCGTGTGGGCGCAGATCCGAGGCGTCACGCCGGAGCCGGGGGCGTACACGATGCTCGACGGTGCCCGATTGAAGATCCATCGCGCCGCCCCGTGGTCTGCAGCAGCTGCAGCCCTCGATCCCGGCGTCGTCGCTCTCATGGACGGACGGGTCGTCGTCGGCACCGCCGACCAGCCGCTGGAACTGCTGCAGGTCCAGCCTGCCGGGCGAACGGCCATGTCCGCGGCTGACTGGTGGCGTGGTGCCGCGAACAGTTCGGATCGGTTGGTGACGGCATGAGCCCCGCGCCGTCCAGCGGACGCGACCCTCGCCGCGCCGACCAGCGACCGCGCGGCGAGGAGCCGCGTCGCGGACGCCAGCGACCCTCCCGCCCGCGCGAGGCGACCGTCCAGCCGGCTCGCCGCGTCGCCTTCGACGTCATCCACGCGGTCAGCACCTCCGATGCCTACGCGAACCTCCTGCTGCCGCACCGCCTCGCGGAGGCGCGACTGAGCCCGGCTGACGCCGGGCTCGCCACCGAGTTGACCTATGGCACGCTCCGTCGGCGCGGGTATTACGACCGCGTGATCGCGCACGCCGCCAATCGGCCGGTCACCGAGATCGACGACGCGATCCTCGACGTCCTTCGTCTCGGAGCACACCAGCTGCTGTCGATGCGCGTCGCCGGCCATGCCGCGGTGAACGAGTCCGTCGAACTGGCCCGCAGCGCCGGTTCCCGCTCGGCCGCCGGCTTCACCAACGGCGTCCTGCGAACCATCTCGCGGACGGAACCCGCCGAGTGGGAGCGCATCCTGCTCGGTGACACGACGAACGAGATCGACCGCCTGGCCATCAGTACCGCTCACCCGTCGTGGGTCGTCCGTGCGATCCGGCAGTCCCTCGACCTCCAGGACCGCGGTGACGAACTCGAAGCAGCCCTCGCAGCCGACAACGTCGCACCCCAGGTCAACCTCATCGCCCTCCCAGGCCTCGCTGAGCGCCCCCAGGACGCCGAACACAACCGCTTCTCGCCCTACGGCTTCCGTTCCTCTGGTGGAGACCCGGTCCAACTCGTCGGAACCGGTGGCGGCCGCCTCCGTGTCCAGGACGAGGGGTCACAGCTCGCCGCATTGGCCTTGACCAGGGCTCGCCCCGTGGCAGCAGGTGAGCGCTGGCTCGACCTGTGTGCCGGTCCGGGTGGCAAGGCCGCACTGCTCGCTGCGGAGGCACTCGCAGGTGGTGCGCTGCTCGATGCGAACGAGCTGGTACCCGCCCGCGCGAAGCTCGTCGAACGCGCGCTCGTCGGCGTCCCGCTCGACGTGCAGGTCTCGACGGCGGACGGCACCGAACTCGCCAACGCCCATGCAGGCACCTACGACCGGATCCTCCTGGACGCGCCGTGCACCGGGCTCGGCGCTCTTCGTCGCCGTCCCGAGGCACGCTGGCGGAAGACCCCGAAGGACGTCGCCGACCTCACGAAACTCCAGTCGTCGCTGCTCGACGCAGCGATCACCGCGTTGGCTCCGGGCGGCATCGTCGCGTACGTCACCTGCTCACCGCACGTCGGCGAGACGGCCCTGATCGTCGAGAGCGCGCTGCGGAAGCACCCGGAGATGGAACGGCTCGACACCACGGCCGTCCTCGACGAGGTGACATCGGAACCGCTCGACGCTGCGGCGCCAGGCGGAGCAGTCCAGCTGTGGCCGCACCGCCAGGGCACCGACGCCATGTACATCGCCCTGCTCCAGCGCCCGTCGACGTCGGACGACGCCACGTCAGGTCGGTAGGCTCGACTCCATGTCAGCGCGCATCAACCCGAGCATCCTGTCCGCCGATTTCGTGAACCTCCAAGCCGATCTGGAGCGCATCGCGACAGCCGACCTCGTCCACGTCGACGTCATGGACAACCATTTCGTGCCGAACCTCACCTTCGGTCCGCAGATGGTCGGCCGCATCCAGGACGTGTCTCCCGTGCCGCTCGACGTCCACCTGATGATCTCGGACGCCGACCGCTGGGCCCCGGGCTACGCGGAACTCGGCGCGTACTCCGTGACCTTCCACGCGGAGGCGGCGACCGATCCGGTCGCGCTCGCACGCCGTCTGCGCTCGATCGGTGCCCGGGCTGGCATCGCCCTCAAGCCCGGGACCGCCGTGGATCCGTATCTCGAGCTGCTCCCGGAGTTCGACCAGGTTCTCGTGATGACGGTCGAACCGGGCTTCGGTGGGCAGTCGTTCATGCCCGAGACGATGCCGAAGCTCCGGGCGCTCTCGGCCGAGGTCGCCCGAACGGGTCTCGACGTGTGGCTCCAGGTCGACGGCGGCATCACGGCCGACACGATCGGGATCGCCGCCGAGGCCGGAGCGAACACGTTCGTGGCGGGTTCGGCCGTGTACGGAGGCTCCGATCCGGCCGCGAACATCGCCCGTCTGCGCGCTGCAGCGACCTCGGCGACCCACACGCACTGACCCACCGGGCAGCCGGCTCCGTGCCGACGAGACGTCGCGCGGCACGAAGCACCGCCCCGAACCGCTAACCTGGAGCACGTGAAAACCTTCGACGAGCTGTTCGACGAGCTGCAGATGAAGGCCGAGACGCGGCCGGAGGGTTCCGGCACCGTCCGTGAGCTCGACTCCGGCGTGCACGGCATCGGCAAGAAGATCGTCGAGGAAGCGGCCGAGGTATGGATGGCCGCCGAATACCAGAGTGACACCGAGACGGCTGAGGAGATCTCCCAGCTGCTGTACCACGTGCAGGTGATGATGGTGGCGAAGGGGCTGACCCCTGCCGATGTCTACCGACATCTGTGAGCCAGGGCCCTCTGAGCGGTCCAACGGTCCCACCACTTCCTCCCGAGTCACGAAATGAGAACCACCCCATGCTGAGAGTCGCCGTGCCCAACAAGGGCTCGCTGTCCGAGACCGCCGTCGAGATGCTCCAGGAGGCCGGGTACGCCACCCGCCGCGACACCAAGGAGCTGCACGTCGTCGACGCGCGCAACGGCGTCGAGTTCTTCTACCTCCGCCCGCGCGACATCGCCACCTACGTCGGTTCCGGCGCTCTCGACATCGGCGTCACCGGTCGTGACCTCATGCTCGACTCGCACTCGGCCGCCACCGAACTCGCCGAGCTCGGATTCGGCGGTTCGACCTTCCGCTTCGCGGGCCCTGCCGGACAGTTCTCCGAGCTGTCCGACCTCGCCGGCAAGACGGTCGCGACGAGCTATCCGGGTCTCGTCGGCAACTTCCTGGAGGCTGCCGGCGTCGAAGCGACGCTCGTCCAGCTCGACGGCGCCGTCGAATCGGCGGTACAGCTCGGTGTCGCCGACGCCGTGGCCGACGTGGTCTCGACGGGCACGACACTCCGGAAGGCCGGACTCGAGATCTTCGGTCCCGTCATCCTGGAGTCGACCGCCGTGCTCATCACCTCCCCGGAGACGAAGCCGGGCACCGACACCCTCATCCGTCGCCTGCAGGGCGTGCTCGTCGCACGCCAGTACGTCCTCGTCGACTACGACCTGCCCGTCGCCCTCCTGGAGCAGGCGACCGCGGTGGCCGGTGGCATCGAGTCGCCGACGATCTCGCCGCTGCGCGACCCAGAGTGGGTCGCCGTCCGGGTCATGATCGCTCGCGGCGACGCGAACGACGTCATGGACCGTCTCTACGAGCTCGGCGCGCGCGCCATCCTCGTCACCGCGATCCACGCGGCCAGGCTCTGAGCCGCACCCATCACCATCAGCTCACCAGTCGCATCAGCGGAGGCCACCGTGTCACTCGCCACCCGTGTCATCCCGTGTCTCGACGTCGCCGACGGACGCGTCGTGAAGGGCGTCAACTTCCTTGATCTGCGTGATGCAGGGGACCCGGTCGAACTCGCGAAACGCTATGCCGAGCAGGGGGCCGACGAGCTCACCTTCCTCGACGTGACCGCGACGGTCGCTGGTCGTGACACCACCTACGACCTCGTCAGCCGGACAGCCGAACAGGTCTTCATCCCACTGACGGTCGGCGGCGGCGTGCGCTCGACGGAGGACGTCGCGAGACTCCTCGCGAGCGGAGCCGACAAGATCGGCGTGAACAGTGCCGCCATCGCCCGCCCGGAACTCCTCGGCGAGATCGCCGACCGCTTCGGTGCCCAGGTCCTCGTCCTCTCGCTCGATGTCAAACGGCACGAGGGCAGCGCGTCCGGCTGGATCGTCACCACGCACGGGGGCCGCCGCGACACCGAACTCGACGCCCTCGCCTGGGCTGCCGAGGCGATCGAACGCGGTGCCGGCGAACTGCTCGTCAACTCCATCGACGCAGACGGCACCAAGGCCGGTTTCGACACCGCCTTGATCACGGCCATGCGCGAGATCAGTCGCGTCCCAGTGATCGCCTCCGGTGGCGCCGGGCGCCTCGCGGACTTCCCGCCCGCGATCGCGGCCGGTGCCGACGCGGTGTTGGCCGCGAGCGTGTTCCACAACGGCGAGCTCACGATCGCCGAGGTCAAGCAGGAGCTGCAGTCCGCGGGTTGGACGGTGCGGGTATGAGCGCCGACATCACGATCCCGGAGGGTGCGAGCGCCGAGACCGCCATCGCCGAACTCGTCTTCAACGACGACGGCCTGCTTCCGGCGATCGTCCAGCAGTGGGATTCTCGCGACGTCCTCATGCTCGGCTGGATGGACGCTGAGGCGGTCCGTCGCACGATGACCGAGGGACGGGTCACGTACTGGTCCCGCTCGCGCCAGGAATACTGGCGGAAGGGCGACACCTCCGGTCACATCCAACTGGTCCGTTCGCTGGCCTACGACTGCGACGGGGATACCCTGTTGGTGGAGGTGGACCAGCACGGCGCAGCGTGCCACACCGGTTCCCGCAGCTGCTTCGACGGCCGCCCCCTCGATGTCGTCGTGGGGGAGTGACACCGACATCGAACGGTTCACGCGGACAGGACGTCCTGGCCACCGTGACCATCGCCAACACCATGAATCGAGTACGAGCATGAGCGAGTCCGACGCAGCATCGAACCGAGAGCGCGAGGACGCGACCACACCTGAGACGGCCTCCGAGGACGTCTCCGCAGAGGACGCGGCAGCGGCACGTGCGCTCCGCAGCCGGCAGCGACGGGTGAAGAGCACCCTTCTGCTCGCTGCGGTCCTGTTCAACGCGGTGATCCTCGCGTCATGGACCCAGACCTGGCTCTCGATCAGTCTCGTCGGTGTCGGACCGCATTCCGGTGCGCTGGACGTCGTCGGGTCCGTCGCGGCCCCGGCTCTGTCCGCCCTCGCCCTCGCCGGCCTCGCCCTCGTCGCAGCGCTCGCGATCGCCGGACCGGTGTTCCGGGTCATCCTCGGCTCACTCGAAGCGGTGATCGGCGCGTGCGTCGCCTACTCGGCGATCGCCGTGCTCATCTCACCAGCAGCGGCCGGCGGAGCAGCGGTCACCGAGGCAACGGGAGTCGCGGGATCGCAGTCGACGATCGACCTCGTCCAGGCCACGTCGCTCACCGCCTGGCCGATCGTCACGGTGATCCTCGGTGTCCTGCTCGCCCTCGCCGGTATCGCCACGGTCCTCACGCACCGCGTGTGGCCGGGACCGTCCAAGAAGTATCAGACCGTGCGCTTCGAGCAGACCGACACCGCCCCAACCGCAGACCCCGTCGGCGCTTGGGACGACCTCAGCCGAGGCGACGACCCCACCCGCTGACCCCGCACGCGCTGAGCACCAGCGCCAAGGCCACCTGACGACTCGTGGCCCGAGCGCCGAACGACCCTCGTCTTCCGGATACACTGGAAGCCGCACTCGCACAGAAGGAGAATCATGAGCACCGATCCCTCGGACCCCGGCCACGGACACTCGCCCGCCGCCTGGACGGCCGTGATCATCATGTTGGTGGCGTTCGCCGCCGGAACGGTCTTCTTCTGGCTCGACATGCCCGTGCTCGTCTGGGTCTCGGCCGGCGTCCTGGTCCTCGGTTGGATCACGGGCGGCGTGCTCGCCAAGGCCGGGTACGGTGTCGGCGGCGCCAAGTACGTGGCGAAAGAGCACTGAACATGCTCGCCGACCTGATGGCCGGCGCGATGGAGGACGCCACTGAGCGTCTGACTCGGCGTTCCTCGGCGGCGGTCGAGGCCGCCGCGCTCGAGGCCCCTCCGGCCATCGACGCTCTTGCGGCCCTCGCTCCGGCCGACCGCGTCAAGATCATCGCCGAGGTGAAGCGTTCGAGCCCGTCTCGAGGCGCCCTCGCGGACATCCCAGATCCTGCCCTCCTCGCTTCGCTCTACGAGCAGGGTGGCGCGAGCGCGGTCAGCGTGCTCACCGAAGGCCGCCGTTTCGGAGGCTCCCTGCAAGACCTCGAAGCTGTTCGGGCGGCCATCACGATCCCGGTCCTCCGTAAGGACTTCATCTCCGTGCCGTACCAGGTCTTCGAGGCACGAGCCTCTGGGGCGGACCTGGTGCTGTTGATCGTCGCGGGCCTCGAGCAGTCCACGCTCGTCTCCCTCCACGAGCTCATCCTCGAACTCGGCATGACGCCGCTGGTCGAGACCCATTCGGCCGACGAACTCTCCCGCGCCGCAGACATCGGTGCCAGGCTCATCGGCGTGAACGCGCGCAACCTCAGCACGTTCGAGCTCGACCAGCGACTCTTCGGGACGCTGAGCGAGCGATTCCCTGCGGATGCCGTGAAGGTCGCGGAGTCCGCAGTCCTCAGCGCTCACGACGTCGCGGCCTACCGCCAGGACGGCGCAGACGTCGTCCTCGTCGGCGAGGCGCTCGTCACCGGCGACCCCGTCGCCACCCTCGAACAGTTCCTGGGAGTCACCGCATGACCCAATCAACCACCCCGAACGCGCCTGCAACGACCCGTCTTCGGGACGAACACGGACCGTTCTTCGGAGACTTCGGTGGCCGCTTCATGCCCGAAGCCCTCATCGCCGCCGTCGATGAACTCGCAGAGGCGTACGAGGCCGCGAAGGCGGACCCGAGCTTCCAAGAGGAACTGACGACGCTCCTGCGCGATTACGCGGGACGCCCGTCGATCATCACCGAGGTGCCGCGCTTCGCCGCCTCCGCAGGGGGAGCGCGAGTGTTCCTCAAGCGTGAGGACCTCAACCACACAGGCTCCCACAAGATCAACAACGTCCTCGGCCAGGCACTCCTCACGAAGCGCATCGGCAAGACCCGGGTCATCGCGGAGACCGGCGCCGGCCAGCACGGCGTCGCGACCGCGACCGCAGCGGCGCTGTTCGGGCTCGAGTGCACCATCTACATGGGGGAGGTGGACACCGAACGCCAGGCGCTCAACGTCGCCCGCATGAGGCTCCTCGGCGCAACAGTGATCCCGGTCAAGACCGGTTCGCGCACACTGAAGGACGCCATCAACGAGGCGTACCGCGACTGGGTCGCGTCGGTCGAGACGACCAACTACATCTTCGGCACGGCCGCCGGTCCGCATCCGTTCCCCGTCATGGTCCGCGACTTCCAGAAGATCATCGGCGAGGAGGCCCGCGCGCAACTCCTCGAGCTCACGGGCGAGCTCCCCGATGCGGTCGTCGCCTGCGTCGGCGGAGGATCGAACGCGATCGGCATCTTCCACGCCTTCCTCGACGACGCGGACGTCGCCCTGTACGGCGTCGAGGCATCGGGCGACGGCATCGACACCGCCCGCCACGCCGCGTCGATCGAACGCGGCCGCCCCGGCGTGCTCCATGGAGCACGCACCTACGTGCTGCAGGACGAGGACGGACAGACGGTCGAGTCGCACTCGATCTCGGCGGGTCTCGACTACCCCGGCGTCGGGCCCGAGCACTCCTGGCTCGCCGACATCGGTCGCGCCACGTACATGCCGGCAAGCGATGCAGAGGCCATGGACGCGTTCCAACTCCTCAGCCGCACCGAGGGCATCATCCCTGCGATCGAATCAGCGCACGCACTGGCCGGTGCCATCGCGCTCGGCAAGGAACTCGGCCCGGACGCCACGATCCTCGTCAACCTCTCCGGCCGAGGCGACAAGGACGTCGAGACCGCGGCGACCTACTTCGGCCTCCTCGACGACGGGCAGTCAGCATGAGCACGATCGAATCCTCCTCGGTGACCGCGTCACCCGTCGCCACCGCCATCGACCAAGCGAAAGCGGAGCGTCGTGGAGCCTTGATCGGGTACCTCCCGGTCGGCTTCCCCGATCTGCAGACCAGTATCGACGCAGCCATCGCCCTCGCGGAGAACGGCGTCGACGTCCTCGAACTCGGTGTGCCCTACTCCGACCCGGTCATGGACGGGGCCGTCATCCAGGCTGCGACGTTGACCGCGCTGTCCGGCGGGTTCCGTCTACGCGACGTCTTCACGGCGATCAGTGCGATCCGTGCCGCCGTCGACGTCCCCGTCCTCGTCATGACCTACTGGAACCCCGTGCTGCAGTACGGGGTGGACCGGTTCGCCGCGGACCTCGTCGCCGCGGGCGGCGCCGGCCTCATCACTCCCGACATCACGCCGGACGCTGCAGCCGACTGGCTCGAGGCGAGCGAGCGCCACGGGCTCGACCGCGTGTTCCTCGCGGCACCGACCTCATCGGAGGAGCGTCTCTCGCTCGTCACCGAGCACTCCAGGGGCTTCGTCTACACGGTCTCGACGATGGGCATCACCGGTGCACGGCAGGACCTCGACGCCGCTGCCAAGACGCTCGTCGGTCGGCTCCGCAGTGCCGGTGCAGACTACGCGTGTGTCGGCATCGGCATCTCGACCGCCGACCAGGTGCGCTCCGTGCTCGAATACGCCGACGGAGCGATCGTCGGCTCGGTGTTCGTGAAGGCTCTCGCCGACGGCGGCGTGCCAGCAGTCGCCGAAGTCACGCGTGCCCTCGCCGCAGGCGCGGCGCGCTGAACGGCGACCCACGCCACGTCCCGGACGTGCCCGTCGGCAGGTGAGCGGTGAGGGTAACCTCAGCACCGATGCGCCGACCGAGGCCGTACACTCGATCAGAGTTCCCCACGAAAGGCGACCACCGCAGTGATTGCACCCCTTAGCATCCCGAGCCCCGACGTCTCGAGCTTCAGTGTCGGCCCGTTCACGGTGCACTTCTACGCGCTCTGCATCATCGCCGGCATCATCGCCGCGACGATCCTCACCTCTCGCCGCCTCACCAAACGCGGTGCCGAGCCGGGCATCGTGCTCGACATCATCCTGTGGGCCATCCCGCTCGGAATCATCGGCGCACGCGTCTTCCACGTGCTCACGCACCCGGGCGACTACTTCTACCCCGGCGCGGACCTGCTGCGCACGCTCTACATCTGGGAGGGCGGCATCGCGATCTTCGGCTCCCTCCTCGGCGGAGCGGTCGGTGCGTACATCGGCTGCCGGATGACCGGCATCCGCTTCTGGACCTTCGCCGACGCGCTCGCGCCGGGCCTCCTGCTGGCCCAGGCGTTCGGTCGACTCGGCAACTACTTCAACAACGAACTCTTCGGCCTGCCGACGGACCTGCCGTGGGGCCTGGAGATCAAGGCCAGCAACCCGGCGTTCCCCATCGGGCTGCCCGCTGGAACGCTCTTCCACCCGACGTTCCTCTACGAGATCATCTGGAACCTCCTCGGCGTCGCCGTCATCCTCTGGATCGGCAAACGCTTCAACCCGCAGTGGGGCCGCCTGTTCGCCGTCTACCTGATCTGGTACGGCGCCGGCCGGACCGTCTGGGAGACGATCCGCGTCGATCCGAGCGAGTACCTCTTCGGCATCCGCGCCAACGTCTGGGCGGCACTGCTCGCCATCGCCGTCGGCATCGTGATCATCATCGTGCAGACGCGCCGTCACACTGGTGCCGAGCCCTCGGCGTACGTCACCGGCCGGGAGTGGAAGGACCCGAAGGCTGCTGTAGACTTCTACGACACCGACGCGGAGAACCTGGGACTGCGCAGTGCTTCCGACGACAACGACGCCGACGGAGCCGACAGCGCTGCGACGTCCGCTCCGGAGTCCGAAGCCACGGTCGCCACAAGCAGAACCGGCTCCACATCCTAGGCCAGGCGCACACCTTTCTCCGGCCAGGCGTTCCCCGAGTGTCTGCGGGGTTCAGCAACCGTTTCGTCCCAGGGCCAGTGGCGTCCCTTTCCTGATCCCCCTTTCGTGAGGACGGTATATCCATGGCGCACGCACCGTACGCTTCGTTCAGCGCGGTTCCGCCCAAACAGGGCCTCTACAACCCTGCCCGTGAGAAGGACGCCTGTGGCCTGGCCATGGTCGCGACGCTCACCGGTGAGGCCTCGCACAGCATCATCGACGCCGCTCTCGGTTCGCTCCGCAACCTCGAGCACCGTGGGGCCATCGGCTCCGACGCCGGAACCGGTGACGGCGCCGGCATCCTGACGCAGATACCGGACGAGTTCCTCCGCGGCGTGGCCGGGTTCGAGCTTCCGCCGCTCGGCGAGTACGCGGTCGGCATGGCCTTCCTCCCCACCGATCAGGTCGAGCGCGCCGAGCTCCAGGCGCGGATCGAGACCATCGCGACCGAGGAGCAGCTCTCCGTGCTGGGCTGGCGCGAGGTACCGGTCGACCCTCTGGAGCTGGGCAAGCTCGCGCGCGCGGCGATGCCGGCGTTCGAGCAGCTCTTCGTGACCGGTGCCGACGGCTCGAAGCCCGCCGGGATCGCACTCGACCGTCTGACGTTCCGGCTGCGGAAGCGAGCGGAGCGTGAGCTCGGCGCGTACTTCATCTCCCTGTCGAGCCGCACCCTCGTCTACAAGGGCATGGTCACGACCCTGCAGCTCGAACCGTTCTACCCGGACCTCTCCGACGAGCGCTTCGCAACGAAGCTCGCGATCGTGCACTCCCGCTACTCGACGAACACGTTCCCGTCCTGGCCGCTCGCGCAGCCGCTGCGCATGATGGCGCACAACGGCGAGATCAACACCGTCGAGGGCAACCGCAACTGGATGCGTGCCCGACAGTCACAGCTCGAATCCGAACTCATCGGAGACGTGCGTCCACTGCTGCCCATCATCACTCCGGGTGCGAGCGATTCGGCGTCGTTCGACGAGGTGCTCGAGCTCCTCACCCTCACCGGGCGGTCGCTGCCGCACGCGATGATGATGATGGTGCCGGAAGCGTGGGAGAAGCAGACCGGACTGACGCAGGAACGACGCGACTTCTACGAGTTCAACTCCATGCAGATGGAGCCCTGGGACGGACCTGCCGCCCTCACCTTCACCGACGGAACGCTCGTCGGTGCGACGCTCGACCGCAACGGACTGCGCCCCGGGCGCTGGCTCGAGACCACGGACGGCCTGGTCGTGCTCGGCAGCGAGATCGGTGTCCTCGACGTCGAGCCCAGTCGGGTGAAGCGCAAGGGCCGTCTGCGTCCAGGCAAGATGTTCCTCGTCGACACCGTCGCAGGACGCATCATCGAGGACGACGAGATCAAGGACGAACTCTCCGGTGCAGCGCCCTGGGGGGAGTGGCTCGACGCCGGCCGCATCCACCTGCGCGACCTGCCGGAGCGCGAGCACATCGTGCACACGCCCGCCTCGGTCACGCGCCGTCAGCGCACGTTCGGCTACACCGAGGAAGAGGTTCGCATCCTCCTGCAGCCGATGGGTCAGAACGGGGCGGAACCGCTCGGTGCCATGGGCTCCGACACGCCGATCGCCGTGCTGTCGGAGCGCCCTCGACTGTTGTTCGACTACTTCGTGCAGCAGTTCGCGCAGGTGACCAATCCGCCCCTCGACTCGATCCGCGAAGAGGTCGTCACCTCGCTGAAGCTCGGCCTCGGACCGGAACGGAACCTGCTGTCGTGGGGTCCTGACCATGCCAAGCAGGTCGTCCTCGACTTCCCGGTGATCGACAATGACGAGCTCGCCAAGATCCAGCACATCGACCCCCGGCCCGGCAGCCAGCTCACGGCGACCGTCAAGGCGCTGTACCGGGTCGAGGACGGCGCGCGCGGTCTCGAAGCCCGTCTGCGCGAGATGTGCGACGAGGTCGACGAGGCGATCGAGGCGGGTTCCGAGTTCATCGTCTTGAGCGACCGCGACTCGAACTCCGACCTCGCGCCCATCCCGTCGCTGCTCTCGCTAGCAGCCGTTCACCACCACCTCATCCGCTCCGAGAACCGGATGAAGGTCGGCCTGGTGGTCGAGGCAGGCGACGTCCGCGAGGTGCACCACGTCGCACTCCTCATCGGGTACGGCGCATCGGCGATCAACCCGTACCTGGCCATGGAGAGCTGCGAGGACCTCGTACGCAGCGGCCTGATCCAGGGCGTCAGTCGCGAGCAGGCCGTGAAGAACGTGATCAAGGCGCTCGGCAAGGGCGTCCTGAAGATCATGTCCAAGATGGGCATCTCGACGGTGTCCTCGTACGCCGGCGCACAGGCCTTCGAGGCCGTCGGGCTGAGCGAACAGCTGGTCGAGGCCTACTTCACCGGCACGGAGTCGAAGCTCGGCGGCGTCGGCATCGACGTCATCGCCGAGGAGAACGCGAAGCGTCACCGCTACGCGTACCCCGCCGACGCTGCTTCCACCGCTCACGAGCGTCTGCAGTCGGGCGGTGAGTACCAGTGGCGCCGCGACGGTTCACCGCACCTCTTCAACCCCGACACGGTGTTCAAGCTCCAGCACGCCACGAAGACGCGACGGTACGACATCTTCCGCGAGTACACGCACCTCGTCGACTCGCAGGCCGAGCAGCTCATGACCCTTCGCGGCATGTTCACGCTCCGCACCGGCGCGCGTCCTCCGGTCGCCCTGGACGAGGTCGAGTCCGTCGCGTCCATCGTCAAGCGGTTCTCGACCGGTGCGATGAGCTACGGGTCGATCTCCCGCGAAGCCCACGAGACGCTCGCGATCGCGATGAACAGCATCGGTGCGAAGTCGAACACCGGCGAGGGCGGCGAGGACGTCGACCGCCTGCTCGACCCCACGCGCCGCAGCGCCATCAAGCAGGTCGCTTCGGGGCGCTTCGGCGTCACGAGCATGTACCTGACGCACGCCGACGACATCCAGATCAAGCTCGCCCAAGGCGCCAAGCCCGGTGAGGGTGGCCAGTTGCCGCCGACGAAGGTCTACCCCTGGGTGGCCCGGACCCGTCACGCGACCGCAGGCGTCGGACTCATCTCACCGCCGCCGCACCACGACATCTACTCGATCGAAGACCTCAAGCAGCTCATCTTCGATCTGAAGCGAGCGAACCCGAAGGCGCGGATCCACACGAAGCTGGTCAGCCAGTCCGGCATCGGTGCCGTCGCGGCGGGCGTCGCGAAGGCGCTGTCCGATGTGATCCTCGTCTCCGGACACGACGGTGGCACAGGTGCGAGTCCACTCAACTCGCTGAAGCACGCCGGGACGCCCTGGGAACTCGGTCTGGCCGAGACCCAGCAGACGCTGATGCTCAACAACATGCGCGACCGGGTCGTCGTCCAGGTCGACGGTCAGATGAAGACCGGCCGCGACGTCGTCATCGGCGCGCTGCTCGGCGCCGAGGAGTTCGGTTTCGCCACCGCGCCACTCGTCGTCTCGGGTTGCGTCATGATGCGTGTGTGCCACCTCGACACCTGCCCCGTCGGTGTCGCGACCCAGAACCCCGTCCTCCGGGAGCGGTTCACCGGGAAGCCGGAGTTCGTCGTGAACTTCTTCGAGTTCATCGCGCAGGAGGTCCGGGAGTACCTCGCCGAGCTCGGCTTCCGGTCGCTCGAGGAGGCCATCGGCCACAACGAACTGATCGACGCCGACCGGGCGATCGAGCACTGGAAGGCATCCGGGCTCGACCTCTCGCCTGTCCTCGTCGGTCCGGCGTTCGCCGACGACGAGCCGCGGATCAACCGTCGCCCACAGGAACACGAGCTCGAGAAGCACTTCGACCAGCAGCTGATCCGGGCCGCTGCCGACGTCCTGGAGCACGGCGGTCACTTCGCCGTCGACCTGCCGATCCGGAACACCGAGCGTGCCGTCGGCACCATGCTCGGCCACGAGGTGACGCTGCGTCACGGTGAGAACGGCTTGCCGGCCGGCAGCATCGACATCACCCTGCGGGGTTCCGCCGGACAGTCGTTCGGCGCGTTCCTCCCCGGAGGCATCGCGCTGCGCCTCATCGGCGATTCCAACGACTACGTCGGCAAGGGACTGTCCGGTGGACAGATCGTCGTCCGACCGCCGGAGGGCGTCACGTTCGCCCCCGAGGAGAACGTCATCGCTGGCAACGTCATCGGCTACGGGGCGACGCAGGGCACGATGTTCCTCGGTGGCATGGTCGGCGAACGCTTCCTCGTGCGGAACTCCGGTGCGACGGCAGTCGTCGAGGGCGTCGGTGACCACGCACTCGAGTACATGACCGGTGGCCTCGCCCTCATCCTCGGTCAGACGGGTCGCAACCTCGGCGCAGGCATGTCGGGTGGAACCGCCTACGTGTTCGACCTCGAACGCGACCAGGTGAACCGCGACTCCCTCGCCTCCGGTGAGCTGACCCTGCTGCCCCTCGGCAGCGGGGATGTGGAGATCGTCCGCGACCTGCTCGAACGCCACGTCGCGGAGACCGGTTCTCCGTTGGCCGGACGCCTGCTCGCAGACTTCGAGCAGACCGTCTCACGTTTCGTCAAAGTCCTGCCACGCGACTACGCCGCGGTCCTCGCGACCCGGCAGAGCGCCGTCGACGAGGGTCTCGACCCCGACGGCGACATCGTGTGGAACCGAATTCTGGAGGTGACCGGTGGCTGATCCCAAGGGATTCCTGAAGGTACAGGAGCGCGAGCTCCCCAAACGTCGGCCGGTGCCGGTCCGCATCATGGACTGGAAAGAGGTCTACGAGCAGGGCGATCCGTCGACACTGCGCAAGCAGGCCGGTCGCTGCATGGACTGCGGCATCCCGTTCTGCCACAAGGGCTGCCCACTCGGGAACCTGATCCCCGAGTGGAACGACCTGATGTGGCGCGGTGAAGGACGCTCTGCGATCGAGCGCCTGCACGCGACCAACAACTTCCCCGAGTTCACGGGTCGGCTCTGCCCGGCCCCCTGCGAGAGCTCGTGCGTCCTCGGCATCAACCAGCCCGCCGTGACGATCAAACAGGTCGAGGTCTCGATCATCGACCAGGCGTTCGCGAACGGTTGGGTCGAGTCGCACCCGCCCGAGCGTCTCACGGGCAAGACCGTCGCGGTCGTCGGCTCCGGACCCGCCGGGCTCGCCGCCGCGCAGCAGCTCACGCGCGCCGGGCACACGGTCGCCGTCTACGAACGCGATGACCGCATCGGCGGCCTGCTGCGCTACGGCATCCCCGACTTCAAGATGGAGAAGAAGCACCTCGACGTGCGTCTCAAGCAGATGCAGGACGAAGGCACCCGTTTCCGTGCCGGCGTCAACATCGGCGTCGACATCACCTGGGACGAGCTCCGTGCCCGGTACGACGCGGTCGTGATCGCGACCGGCGCCATGGTCCCGCGCGACCTCCCGATCCCCGGCCGCGACCTCTCAGGCGTGCACTTCGCGATGGAGTACCTCGTCCAGGCGAACAAGGTCGGTGCAGGAGACAGCGTGCCCGGCCAGATCACGGCGGAGGACAAGCACGTCGTCGTCCTCGGCGGTGGCGACACGGGTGCCGACTGCATCGGCACCGCGCACCGTCAGGGTGCCGCGTCGGTGACGAACCTCGCGATCGGCAAGCAGCCGGGCGACGACCGGCCCGATCACCAGCCGTGGCCCATGCAGCCGACGATCTTCGAGGTCGCGAGCGCGCATGAGGAGGGCGGTGAGCGGGAGTACCTCGTGTCGACCGTCGAGTTCCTCCACAACGCCGCCGGTGAGGTGCGTGCCGTGCGCGTCGCCGAGACCGAGTTCGTCGATGGACGTCGCGTCCCGAAGAGCGGCACCGAGCGCGAGATCCCAGCGGACCTCGTCCTGCTGGCCATGGGCTTCACCGGCCCCGAGGCCGACACCCTCGAGTCGCAGTTCAAGCTGCCCTTCACCGGGCGCGGCAACGTGGCTCGCGAGGACGACTACCAGACGAGCGAGCCTGGCGTCTTCGTCGCGGGTGACGCCGGTCGCGGCCAGTCCCTCATCGTCTGGGCGATCGCGGAGGGCCGTGCTGCGGCCGCCGCCGTCGACCAGTACCTGGAAGGCGAGACCCAGCTTCCCTTCCCGGTCCGTCCAACGGACCAGCCGATCTCCCTCTAGGCTTTCAGACGGACGACAAGCGTCGGACGAACCATGCCGAGCAGTGAGTACCGAAGCGCCTCCGGCGCAGAAATCATGGAGAACACACACACATGAGACGAGCCAAGATCGTCGCAACGCTGGGCCCCGCGGTCTCCAGCTATGAGAACATCCGGGCCATCATCGATGCAGGCGTCGATGTCACCCGGATGAACCTGAGCCACGGCAGCTACGACGTGCACGAGGCGATCTACGCCAACGTGCGCAAGGCCACCGAGGACTCCGGCCGTGCTGTCGCCGTCCTCGTCGACCTCCAGGGTCCGAAGATCCGCCTCGGCAAGTTCGAGGGCGGCCCGTACGACCTCGCGGTCGGCGACATCTTCAAGATCACCATCGAGGACATCCTCGGCACGAAGGAGATCTCCTCGACGACGTTCAAGGGACTGCCCCAGGACGTCAAGCCGGGCGACTTCCTCCTCATCGACGACGGCAAGGTCAAGGTCGAGGTCGTCGAGGCCGATGACACCGTCGTGACGACGCGCGTCGTCGTCGCCGGACCCGTGTCCAACAACAAGGGCATCAACCTGCCGGGTGTCGCCGTGAACGTCCCCGCGCTGAGCGAGAAGGACGAGGCGGACCTCCGCTGGGGCCTCCGTCTCGGAGCGGACCTCATCGCCCTGTCGTTCGTCCGCGATGCGGCCGACATCGACCGTGTGCACGAGATCATGGCGGAGGAGGGCCGCAAGGTCCCCGTCATCGCGAAGATCGAGAAGCCGCAGGCCGTCGAGAACCTCGAGGGCATCGTCGAGGCGTTCGACGCCATCATGGTCGCCCGTGGCGACCTCGGCGTCGAGCTTCCGCTCGAAGCCGTGCCGATCGTGCAGAAGCGCGCAGTCGAACTCGCCCGCCGTATGGCGAAGCCGGTCATCGTCGCGACGCAGATGCTCGAGTCCATGATCTCCAGCCCCATCCCGACCCGCGCCGAGACGTCCGACGTCGCGAACGCGGTGCTCGACGGCGCTGACGCGGTCATGCTGAGTGGCGAGACCAGTGTCGGCGCCTACCCGGTGATCACCGTCCAGACCATGGCCCGCATCGTCGAGTCGACGGAGATCCACGGCCTGGACCGTGTTCCGCCGCTCGGCACGAAGCCGCGCACGCAGGCCGGTGCGATCACGCTGGCCGCTGTCGAGGTCGCCGACTTCGTCGGTGCGAAGTTCCTCTGCGTGTTCACGGAGTCGGGGGAGTCCGTCCGCCGGATGGCCCGTCTGCGTAACCGCATCCCGATCCTCGCGTTCACGCCCGACCCGGCGATCCGTCGCCGGATGGCGCTGAACTGGGGCGTGGAGTCCTTCGTCGTCGAGCGCGTGACGCACACCGACCAGATGGTCGCCCAGGTGGACGAGGTCCTCGTCGCGACCGGCAAGGCTGCGGTCGGTGAGCCCGTCATCATCATCTCAGGATCCCCTCCCGGGATCCCCGGTACGACGAACGACATCCGCGTCCACAAGGTGGGCGACGTCCTGTAGTCGTCAGCGGCGAACGCCGAAGGCCGTGATCCTCCCGTACGGGGATCACGGCCTTCGTGCGTGCCGGTCGCCTACGCTTGAGGTATGCGCCTCATCCTCATCAGACACGGTCAGACCTCATCGAACGTCGCGGGGCTCCTCGACACGGCGATCCCGGGCGCCGTCCTCACACCGCTGGGTGAGGAGCAGGCGGCGGCTCTGCCTGGTGCGCTCGTCGCCGAGTCGATCGACCGGGTGTATGCGTCGACGGCGGCCCGGGCGCAGCAGACGGCGGCGCCGCTCGCCGCGGCTCGTGGTCTCGAGGTGGTCGTCCGTGACGGTCTCCGGGAGATCGGCGCCGGCGACGGCGAGATGCGCAGTGATGCCGAGGCGGTCCAGCGGTACATCGACGTGATGATCGCGTGGGCCCTCGGAGATCTCGACACCCGCATGCCGGGGGCCGAGAACGGTCATGAGGTCTTCGCGCGTTTCGATGCGGTGATCGAGGAGATCGTGGCTTCCGGTGTGGAGACCGCCGCGATCGTCAGCCATGGCGCGATGCTGCGTTCCTGGCTGGGTCTCCGCGCGACGAACGTCGACGGACACTTCGTGGGAGCGCATCCGATCACCAACACGGGTGTCATCATCGTCATCGGCGACCAGGAGATCGGCTGGCGCGTGGAGACCTGGACGGGCGACGCTGTGGGCGGACCCGAACTGACGACCTCCGCCGACGGCCCGGCGGCCGACGTCGAGCGCGGTTTCTGACACGCGTTCCCTGCTGTGCAGGGCTATCGCTGACTCGAACCCACACGTCTTTCGACAAAGCATTGTGAGTGCCCCAGGAGGGCATTCCCACATCAGTCTTGGTACCGGTGGTGGGACTCGAACCCACACGTCTTTCGACAAAGCATTTTGAGTGCTCCGCGTCTGCCATTCCGCCACACCGGCGCGTTCGCCGCAGGGCGAACAGCAACCTGCATCAGAGTACCGTAGGATTTGAGGGTGACCGAGCAAGAGACCCCACCCGTAGCCCCGCGGCGCGTCGTCGTCGCTGAGGACGAATCCCTCATCCGCCTCGACATCGTCGAGATCCTCCGTGACAACGGTTTCGAGGTGGTCGGCGAGGCCGGCGACGGCGAGACGGCTGTCGCCCTCGCGACGGAGCTCCGTCCGGATCTCGTGATCATGGATGTGAAGATGCCGCAGCTCGACGGCATTTCTGCCGCTGAGCGCATCGGCAAGGCCCACATCGCGCCCGTCGTCCTCCTCACGGCGTTCAGCCAGAAGGAGCTCGTCGAGCGGGCGAGCGAGGCCGGCGCCCTGGCGTATGTCGTCAAGCCGTTCACCCCGAACGACCTGCTCCCCGCGATCGAGATCGCCCTCTCGCGTTATCAGCAGATCATCACGCTCGAGGCCGAGGTCGCCGACATGGTCGAGCGTTTCGAGACGCGGAAGCTCGTCGATCGCGCGAAGGGTCTCCTGAACGAGAAGATGGGCCTGTCGGAGCCCGAGGCGTTCCGCTGGATCCAGAAGGCTTCGATGGACCGTCGCCTGACGATGCACGATGTCGCCCAGGCCATCATCGAGCAGCTCAGCGCCAAGAAGTAGCGCACTCCCACCTCGTCGCAAGAGCGGCCCGCCCCTCGGGGCGGGCCGCTCTGCTGCGTCCGGGGTCCTCGCCGTGGCCTGTCAGGTGCCCGGGGCGTCTTTGATCAGGTTGGTGATGCGGATCGTCGAGCAGCGTCGGCCCTGCTCGTCGCTCACGGCGATCTCGTGCACGGTGAGTGACCGACCGAGGTGGATGGGCGTGCAAACGCCGGTCACGGAGCCGCTCGTCGCCGAGCGGGTGTGGGTGGCGTTGATGTCGATGCCGACGGCCAGCTTGCCAGGACCGGCGAACAGGTTGGCCGCCATGGAGCCGAGCGACTCGCCGAGCACGACGTAGGCTCCGCCGTGGAGCAGCATGGCGGGTTGCGTGTTGCCTTCGACGGGCATCGTGGCGACTGAGCGCTGCACGGTGAACTCGGTGAACTCGATCCCCATCTTCGCGGCGAGGGCTCCACTGCCTCTCGTGCGCAGGAACTCGAGGGCTTCGTTGGTCTCGTTCGTCATGTCCACCTTCGGATCGTGCCTGAACCGTGTCGGCACCGGCTTGTAGGCTGGGCGCGTGTCGGAATCAGAAAAGCCTACCCTCCTCATCGTCGACGGCCACTCGCTCGCCTTCCGGGCGTTCTACGCCCTGCCGGTGGACAGTTTCCAAACCCGCGACGGCCAGCACACGAACGCCATCCACGGCTTCATCTCGATGCTGATCAGTCTGTTGAAGAACGAGAACCCGAGCCACATCGCCGTGGCGTTCGACATCTCGCGTCGTTCCTTCCGCACGCGCGAGTACCCGGAGTACAAGGGCACCCGCGGTGAGACCCCCGCCGAGTTCAAGGGTCAGGTGCCGCTGCTGGAGGAAGCCCTCAAGGCGATGAACATCACGACCATCAGCAAGGAGGACTACGAGGCGGACGACATCCTCGCGACCCTTGCGAAGCAGGGCGCCGAGGAGGGCTTCCGCGTCCTCGTGGTCTCCGGCGACCGTGACACGATCCAGCTCGTGACGGACGACGTCACCCTCCTGTACCCCTCGAGCCAGGGCGTGTCCGCCCTCACCCGCTACGACGGCGCGAAGGTCTTCGACCGTTACGGCATCCGTCCGGAGCAGTACCCGGAGATCGCCGCGCTCGTCGGCGAGACGAGCGACAACCTGCCGGGCATCCCGAAGGTGGGGGAGAAGACCGCGGTGAAGTGGCTCAATCAGTTCGGGTCGCTCGAGCAGATCCTCGAACGGGCCGACGAGATCACCGGCAAGGTCGGCGAGAGCCTGCGGGAGCACAAGGAGAACGCGATCCGGAACCGCCGCCTCAACCGGCTCCTCACGGATGTCGAGCTGCCGGTGGGCCCGAAGGATCTCGAGCGGCGGCCGCTCGATGCCGACGCCGTCGCAGCGATCTTCGGTCGCCTGGAGTTCCGCACGCTGCTGGATCGCGTCCTGAAGCTCGACGGACTCGAGTCAAACACGGACGTCAGCGCTCCGGTTCCGGCCGGTGTCGTCATGCCTCCGCAGAAGGAACTCCTCGACGAGGAGCTGGAGGCCTGGCTCACACGCTCGGTCGCCGCCCACCCGGGCGGCATCGGCCTCCATGTCGAGCTGTCCGAGGGCCTGCCCGTCGCGGCCGGACTGGCCACGCCCACGGAGGTCGTCACCCTCGCTTGGAAGCCGGGTGAGGCGGACTACGCACCGCTCGAGGCCTGGCTCGCGAGCGACGCCCCCAAGATCATGCACGACGCAAAGCCCCAGCTGCAGGCGATCACGCGCGCCGGGCTGCGCTTCGCAGCGCTCGGATACGACACGATCGTGGCCGGCTGGCTGCTCCGTCCGAGCGGCGGCGACAAGACCGTCGGCGACCTCGTCGCGCGCTACCTCGACGAGACCCTGCCGGTCTCCGACCCGAACCAGCTCGTGCCGGAGACCGACCCGGTGGGCGCTGGCGGCACCGCCTGGTACGCGGTGCGCGTCGCAGAGGCCACCCGCGCGGCCCTCGACCCCGGGTCGCTCAGCGTCCTCCTCGACATGGAGCTTCCGGTCCTGCAGGTGCTCGCTCACATGGAACTGAACGGCGTGAGCGTCGACCACGGCATTCTGAGCGGGCTCTCGGAGCAGCTCGCCAACACGGCCGCCGAGCTGGCGAGCAGCGCCTACGCGGAGATCGGACGGGAGGTCAACCTCGGCTCCCCGAAGCAGCTCCAGGAGGTGCTCTTCGACCAGCTCCAGATGCCGAAGACCCGCGCGAACAAGACCGGCTACTCCACCGACGCCGGAGCCCTCGCCGACCTCCAGGAGAAGAACCCGCACCCCTTCCTCGGATTGCTGCTCGAGCATCGCGACGCGACGAAGCTCCGGCAGATCGTCGAGACGCTCGACAAGGCGATCACCTCCGACGGCCGCATCCACACGACCTACGTCCAGATCGGCACGAGCACAGGGCGGATCTCGTCGACGGACCCGAACCTTCAGAACATCCCCGTCCGCACCGAGGAGGGCCGCCGCATCCGTGCGGCGTTCCAGCCCGGTGCGGAATTCGAGACGCTGCTCACCGCCGACTACTCGCAGATCGAGATGCGGATCATGGCGCACCTGTCGGGTGACGCCGGCCTCATCGAGGCCTTCAATTCGGGCGAGGACCTGCACCGTTTCGTCGGATCCCGCATCTTCGGTGTCGCGGCCGAGGAGGTCACACCGGCGATGCGAAACAAGGTCAAGGCCATGTCCTACGGCCTCGCCTATGGCCTGAGCGCCTTCGGCCTGTCCAAACAGCTGCGCATCTCGAGCGCCGAGGCCAAGCAGCTCATGGTCGACTACTTCGAGCGGTTCGGTGCGGTGCGCGACTACCTGCGGAACGTGGTCGAGCAGGCCAAGCTCGACGGCTACACGGAGACGATCTTCGGTCGACGTCGGCTGTTCCCCGAGCTGTCGAGCCCGAACCGTCTCGTGCGGGAGAACGCGGAGCGGGCAGCGCTCAACGCGCCCATCCAGGGCTCAGCAGCCGACATCATGAAGCGCGCGATGATCGGCATCGAGTCCGATCTCAGCGAGCAATCGCTGTCCTCCCGCATGATGCTCCAGGTCCACGACGAACTGATCTTCGAGGTCGCTCCGGGGGAGTGGGACGCACTGGAGACGGTCGTCCGCGCTCGGATGGCGGGCGCTGCGGACCTCTCCGTGCCGCTCGACGTCCAGGTCGGTCGCGGCGCGAACTGGGACGCTGCCGCGCACTGATCCGAGGGCTCGCAACCGCATCCGGCGCTCACGCCGGGTGCGGACTAGGCTCGAAGGCATGTCGCACGAAGAACCTCGTCAGAGCACGCCGATCGACGCCATCGCCGAGGCCTGGGTGGAGACCCTCGTCCAGCTGCGTCCAGAACTCGGAACCTACATCGGCCGGAACGACGTCGGTGAACGCTACAGCGATTACTCGCCGGAGGGGCACGCCGCGTATCTCGAACAGGCGTCGCGAACGCTGGCCGAGCTGCGCGCCGCCTCGCCGGTCGACGCGGTCGACCGCGTCACCCAGACCGACCTCTCCGCCGAGCTCGAACTCGACATCGCCTCCTCCGACGCCGGTCTGCAGTACCGGGATCTCAACGTCATCGCATCACCCGTTCAGGAACTCCGCGAGGTCTACGACCTGATGCCGACGGCCTCCGTCGACGACTGGAGCACCATCCGCACTCGCCTCGGCAACGTCCCGGACGCCATCGACGGATACATCGCCACGCTGCGCGAAGGGATCTCGCGGGGCATCACCCCGGCCAAGCGCCAGGTTGCGGAGGTCTACGAGCAGGTGCTCCGGACCGGCGCCGACGACGGCTTCTTCGTCGAGTTCGCTGCGAACGCGTCGCCCGACACCGGCCAGCTGCCGGCGTCCCTGGCCGCTGAACTGTCCGCCGGCGCCGGCGCCGCTGTCGTCGCCTACCACCGTCTCGCAGACTTCTTCGCGCACGAGCTGCTCCCGGTGGCGACCGAGCAGGACGGGATCGGTCGCGACCTGTACGCGCTGCAGTCGCGCCGGTTCCTCGGTGCGACGGTAGACCTCGACGAGAGCTATGAGTGGGGGATCGAGGAGCTCGCGCGGATGGTGGCGGAGCAGGAGTCCATCGCGAACGAGATCCTCCCGGGAGCGAGCGTCGAGGAAGCCGTCGCCTTCTTGGAACAGGATCCGGCTCGCAAGCTCCACGGCACCGAGGCGCTCCAGCGCTGGATGCAGGAGACGAGCGATCGCGCGGTGGAGGAACTGGGGCGCACGCACTTCGACATTCCACAGGAGATCCGTGCTCTGGAGTGCATGATCGCGCCCACCCAGGAGGGCGGCATCTACTACACCGGTCCGACAGACGACTTCTCGCGTCCTGGCCGTATGTGGTGGTCGGTCCCCGCAGGCGTCACCGAGTTCGACACCTGGCGGGAACTGACGACCGTCTACCACGAGGGTGTGCCAGGGCATCACCTGCAGATCGGCCAGGCGGTCGTCAACCGCGGCACGCTGAACCTCTGGCGGCGCCAGCTTGCCGGGACCTCGGGACACGCCGAGGGTTGGGCGCTCTACGCCGAGCGGCTCATGGAACAGCTCGGGTATCTCGACGATCCGGCCGATCGACTCGGCATGCTCGACGGTCAGCGTATGCGCGCTGCCAGGGTCGTGCTCGACATCGGTGTGCACCTCGGCAAGCCGCTCCCGGACGGCAGCGGCATGTGGACGGCTGAGTACGCCTTCGACTTCATGGGCCGCAACGTGAACATGTCGCCGGAATTCGTCCGGTTCGAGGTCAACCGCTACCTGGGCTGGCCGGGCCAGGCTCCGTCCTACAAGATCGGTCAGCGGATCTGGGAACAGCTGCGTGACGAGGTCGCGGAGCGCGAGGGGTCGTCGTTCGACATCAAGCGCTTCCACCGTCGGGCGCTCGACCTCGGCGGTGTCGGCCTCGACACGCTGCGTTCGGCGCTGCTCGAGTGACCGCTCGGGTCGTGATCGCGGGTGCCTCCGGCTTCATCGGACAGCATCTCGTCGAAGCCCTCCGCGCCGAGGGGGCGGAGGTCAACGTCATCGGCCGCAGTCGGGCCGACGCGGTATGGGGCGACCTCGCCGCGATCACCAGGGTCGTCGACGGCGCAGACCTGGTGATCAACCTCGCGGGGAAGAGCGTCAACTGCCGCTACACCCGGGCGAACCGAGACGAGATCCTGCGGTCGCGGGTGGAGACGACAGACGAGCTCGCTCGGGCCGTCCAGGCAGCGTCCGTTCCGCCGCCGCTGTGGATCAACTCCTCGACGGCGACGATCTACCGGCACGCCGAGGACCGAGGCATGACGGAGTCGTCGGGCGAGATCGGCGTCGGCTTCTCGGTCGATGTCGCCACCGCGTGGGAGCACGCGTTCTTCGCACCCGAGCTGCCGTCCACCCGCCGCGTGGCGCTGCGGATCGCGATCGTGTTGGGTGACGGCGGTGCACTCAAGCCGTTGCTCGCGCTCGCACGGTTCGGACTCGGCGGCGCGCAGCTCGACGGCCGTTGGCCGATCACTCGCGCGCGGCGTGAAGCCGGTACCGCGCACGCGTTCGGCGCCCGCGGCGGCCGACAGCGGTTCAGCTGGGTCCACATCGACGACGTCATCGGCGCGATCCACTTCGTCCGCGACCACCAGGAGATCGAGGGCGTCGTCAACGTCTCGTCGCCGAACCCTACGGACAACGTCGGATTCATGCGGACGCTGCGCTTCGCCGTCGGGCGGCTGCTCGGCCTTCCCGCGCCGCGCTGGATGCTCGAGACCGGGATGTTCGTGCTCCGCACGGAGACCGAACTCGTGCTGAAGAGTCGGTGGGTGCTCCCCGAGCGCCTGGTGCAGGCAGGCTATCGATTCGCGTACCCCGAGCTCGATCCGACGCTCCGGGAGATCATCACCGCTCACAGCTTGCCCAGGGCGACCCAATCCCGCTAAGCTGGACTGTCACAATTGTGACGTCCTATCCGCCTGCCCGTCTCGCGGTGCGGCTCCGATCCTCGGATCGGAAACACACACAACAGCATCATCCCGATCACGGTCCGTGGGCCTCCCATGAATCCGGAACGATGCGCGAGGCTCGGCCTGAATCATTGTCCACACTGGAGCAATTACTACATGACAAGCGCAACGACCGCCCCCAAGCAGGTCGCAATCAACGACATCGGATCTGCTGAGGACTTCCTCGCAGCGGTCGAAAAGACTCTGAAGTTCTTCAACGACGGCGACCTCATCGAGGGCACCGTGGTGAAGATCGACCGCGACGAGGTCCTCCTCGACGTCGGCTACAAGACCGAGGGTGTCATCCCCTCGCGTGAACTCTCCATCAAGCACGACGTCGACCCCTCCGAGGTCGTCAACGTCGGTGACTCGATCGAGGCTCTCGTTCTCCAGAAGGAGGACAAGGAAGGCCGTCTGATCCTGTCCAAGAAGCGTGCGCAGTACGAGCGCGCTTGGGGCGACGTGGAGAAGATCAAGGAATCCGACGGCGTCGTCACCGGTTCGGTCATCGAGGTCGTCAAGGGCGGCCTCATCGTCGACATCGGCCTCCGTGGCTTCCTCCCGGCTTCGCTCATCGAGCTGCGCCGCGTCCGCGACCTCACGCCGTACCTCGGCCAGGAGATCGAAGCGAAGATCCTCGAGCTCGACAAGAACCGCAACAACGTGGTCCTGTCGCGCCGTGCGCTCCTGGAGCAGACGCAGTCCGAGAGCCGCACCACCTTCCTCAACAACCTCCAGAAGGGACAGGTCCGCAAGGGCGTCGTCTCCTCGATCGTCAACTTCGGCGCGTTCGTCGACCTCGGCGGCGTCGACGGTCTCGTCCACGTCTCCGAGCTCAGCTGGAAGCACATCGAGCACGCCAGCGAGGTCGTCGAGGTCGGTCAGGAAGTCACCGTCGAGATCCTCGAGGTGGACCTGGACCGCGAGCGCGTCTCCCTGTCGCTCAAGGCGACGCAGGAGGACCCGTGGCAGGTCTTCGCCCGCACCCACGCCATCGGCCAGGTTGCACCGGGTAAGGTCACCAAGCTGGTTCCGTTCGGTGCATTCGTCCGCGTCGCAGACGGCATCGAGGGCCTCGTGCACATCTCGGAGCTCTCCGGCAAGCACGTCGAGCTCGCCGAGCAGGTCGTTTCGGTCGGTGAAGAGGTCTTCGTCAAGGTCATCGACATCGACCTCGAGCGTCGCCGCATCTCGCTGAGCCTCAAGCAGGCCAACGAGGGTGTCGACCCCGAGGGTACCGAGTTCGACCCGGCCCTCTACGGCATGCTCACGGAGTACGACGACCTCGGGAACTACAAGTACCCCGAGGGCTTCGACGCCGAGACGCAGGAGTGGAAGGAAGGCTTCGACGCCGAGCGCGAGAAGTGGGAGCAGGACTACGCTGCAGCCCAGGCTCGTTGGGAAGCACACAAGAAGCAGGTCGCTGCTGCGGCCGTCGAAGAGGCCAACCAGTCCTCCTCGTCCTCCGCTTCGTCGGCAGGTTCCTCGTTCTCCAGCGAGTCCACCGGTGGTGGCACCCTCGCAGACGACGAGTCGCTCGCCGCGCTGCGCGAGAAGCTCTCGAGCAACTAGTCACACCCACGTCGACTTCGGTCGACGGCCAGCAGGGGGTCGCCTTCGGGCGGCCCCCTGCTGCGTTCCTCCGGGAGGTGTCCGACGCCCGTCAGACTGCGGTCGCGAGGCGACGCCGACGTCGCCGGATCAGACGCCAGGCCACGACCCCGGCAAGCAGCACGCCGACGACCACGAGCACAGGGACGATGAGCGCGAGCACCGATGCGAGCAGACTGCCGACATCTTCGAGCACGCTGAGCACCGGGGCTGCGAACCCCGCGGTGGCCGCGTTCGCGACCGGTCGGACACCCATCTTCAGCAGGTGGATCACGAGTGCGATGGCGATGCCCGCGGCGATCGGGACCCACTGCCCGGAGTCCACGAGCCGACCCGGGTCCTGAACGGCGATGGTTTCGGTGCCGACCCCGGAACCGAAGGCGATGCCACCAGCAGACGGTCTGACGATGGTCTGGAGCACGTCGTTCACCGAATCGACCGCCGGTATCTTGTCTGCGACGAACTCGACCACGAGCAGCACGGCGAGGATGCCGAGGACCCACGGATTCTCGAGCCACGTCCAACCTGCCGGCAGCGCGATGACATCGGTCAACCGGGACAACAGGCCGACGGAGAGCAACGGGATGTACGCGTTCACGCCGGCCGCTGCGGCGAGCCCGGCTCCCGTCAAGATCTCGAGCATGCGCCCTCCTCGTCCGCTGCAGCGGCCGGAGCCACCTGTCCGAACATGGTAGCCGCGGCCACGCGGGTACGCTGGCAGACATGTACCTCATCGGCCTCACTGGCGGCATCGCCTCCGGGAAATCGACCATCGCGGCTCGCTTCGCCGAGCACGGTGCCGTCGTCATCGACGCGGACGTCCTCTCCAGACAGGTCGTCGAACCGGGCACGCCTGGCCTGGCGGCGATCGCCGATCGATTCGGTCCGGGTGTCATCGGCCAGGACGGCTCGCTCGACCGTGCGGCGCTCGGCGCGATCGTGTTCGCGGACGAGCAGGCCCGGGCGGCGCTCAACGCCATCGTGCACCCCGAGGTGAAGCGTCGTTCTCAGGCACTCATCGCCGAGGCCTCAGCAGACCCGGATGCGGTCGTCGTGTACGACGTGCCGCTGCTCGTCGAGACTGGACGGGGGGACGAGTTCGACCTCGTCGTCGTCGCGTTCGCCCCGGCGGACATCCGCACCGAACGCCTCACCACGATCCGAGGTCTCGACCAGGTCGAGGCCGAACGTCGCATCGCAGCCCAGGCGACTGACGAGCAGCGTGCCGCAGCCGCCGACATCGTGATCGACACTGCGGGTTCGCTCGCCGCCACGCTCGACCAGGTGGACGCCGTGTGGCGGAACACCGTGGGGTCCGCAGAGGTCCGCCGCCCCGGCTGATCCTCATCTGACGGGACGATCCGCTGTGGGCGAAGCGGGGGAGCGGTGTCGGTGGCGCTCCGTAGACTCGAAGCATGGAACCCACACGCGCCGTCCGCCCTTTCGAGGTGATCAGCGAGTACGAGCCGAGCGGCGACCAGCCCGCAGCCATCGAGCAGCTGTCGGGCCGGATCAACGCCGGCGAGACCGACGTCGTGCTGCTCGGCGCCACCGGAACAGGTAAGTCGGCCACCACCGCGTGGCTGATCGAGGCCGTGCAGCGGCCGACGCTCGTCCTGGCACACAACAAGACACTGGCGGCGCAGCTCGCGAACGAGTTCCGCGAGCTCATGCCCAACAACGCGGTCGAGTACTTCGTGTCGTACTACGACTACTACCAGCCCGAGGCCTATGTCCCGCAGACCGATACGTTCATCGAGAAGGACTCGTCGATCAACGCCGAGGTCGAGCGCCTCCGCCACTCCACCACCAACTCGTTGCTCAGCCGACGAGACGTCATCGTCGTCTCCACCGTCTCCTGCATCTACGGCCTGGGTGCAGCGGAGGAGTACCTGGAAGCGATGGCCGCTCTGCAGGTCGGCCAGGACATCGGGCGCGACCGCCTCATCCGCAAGTTCGTCGGCATGCAGTACAACCGCAACGACGTCGACTTCTCACGCGGCAATTTCCGCGTGCGCGGCGACACGATCGAGATCATCCCCGTCTACGAGGAACTCGCCATCCGCATCGAGTTCTTCGGCGACGAGATCGAGGCGCTCTACGCACTGCACCCACTCACCGGAGACGTCGTGAAGAAGCTCGACGCGGTCTCGGTGTTCCCCGCCTCGCACTACGCTGCGAGCCCGCAGACCATCCAACGTGCCATCGGGACGATCCAGGAGGAGCTCGCAGAGCGTCTCCAAGCCCTCGAGCGCGAAGGCAAGCTGTTGGAGGCCCAGCGTCTCCGGATGCGCACCACCTTCGACCTCGAGATGATGCAGCAGATCGGGTTCTGCTCGGGTATCGAGAACTACTCGAGGCACATCGACGGCCGCTCGGCCGGCGAGGCACCGAACTGCCTGCTCGACTACTTCCCCGACGACTTCCTCACCGTCATCGACGAGTCGCACGTGACCGTGCCGCAGATCGGTGCCATGTTCGAGGGCGACGCCTCGCGAAAGCGCACGCTCGTCGAGCACGGCTTCCGGCTCCCGAGCGCGATGGACAACCGGCCACTCCGGTGGGACGAGTTCAAGAATCGTGTCGGTCAGACGGTGTACCTCTCGGCGACGCCCGGCAAGTACGAGATGGGGATCGCCGACGGCATCGTCGAGCAGATCATCCGCCCGACCGGCCTCGTCGACCCCGCGATCATCGTCAAGCCGTCGAACGGTCAGATCGACGATCTCCTCGAGGAGATCAGGGTCCGCGCCGAGCGCGACGAACGGGTGCTCGTCACCACGCTGACGAAGAAGATGGCCGAGGAGCTCACCGACTTCCTCACTGAAGCCGGCGTGCGTGTCCGCTATCTCCACTCCGACGTCGACACCCTGCGCCGCGTGGAGCTCCTGAGCGAACTGCGACAGGGCGTCTACGACGTCCTCATCGGCATCAACCTCCTCCGGGAGGGCCTCGACCTCCCGGAGGTCTCACTCGTCGCCATCCTCGACGCCGACAAGGAGGGCTTCCTCCGATCGTCGACGTCGCTCATCCAGACCATCGGTCGGGCCGCCCGCAACGTCTCGGGCGAGGTGCACATGTATGCGGACGTCCTCACGGACTCGATGAAACGCGCGATCGAGGAGACCGACCGCCGCCGCGAGAAGCAGATCGCGTACAACGAGGAGCGCGGCATCGATCCGCAGCCGCTGCGGAAGCGGATCGCCGACATCACCGAGGCGCTGGCGCGGGAGGGTGCAGACACCGCAGCGCTCCTCGCCGGACGTGACAACGGCAAGAAGAAGAGCCCGACGCCGAACCTGCGCCGCGAGGGCATCGCCGCCGAGGGGGCGAACGACCTCGAATCGATCATCGCTGACCTCAACGCACAGATGCTCGCCGCAGCCGCCGAGCTGAAGTTCGAGCTCGCCGGACGCCTGCGTGACGAGGTCGCCGAGCTCAAGCAGGAATTGCGTCAGATGGCGAAGGCGGGGCACATCTAGCGAGTCGGCTTCGCTCAGAGCGGAGTGGCGGCACCGCTGACGGGAGTCCGGTGTCGGTGGTGCTGCGTAGACTCGAAGGGTGTCAATTGCCAAGGTAGATCACCACTCAACGCTCAGTGTTCGCGGTGCCCGTGTGCACAATCTCCAGAACGTCGACCTGGAGATCCCGCGCGACTCCCTCGTCGTCTTCACGGGCCTCTCGGGCTCGGGGAAATCGTCCCTCGCGTTCGACACGATCTTCGCCGAGGGCCAGCGCCGCTACGTCGAGTCGCTCTCGGCCTACGCACGGCAGTTCCTCGGGCAGGTCGACCGCCCGGACGTCGACTTCATCGAGGGCCTCAGCCCCGCCGTGTCGATCGACCAGAAGTCGACGAACCGCAACCCGCGCTCGACAGTCGGAACCATCACCGAGGTCTACGACTACATGCGTCTGCTCTGGGCGCGCATCGGCGTCCCGCACTGCCCCATCTGCGGCGAGGTCATCCAGCGCCAGACGGTCCAGCAGATCGCCGACCAGCTCATGGAGCTCGAAGAGCGTCGCCGCTACCAGATCGTCGCTCCTGTCGTCAGCCAGAAGAAGGGCGAGTTCGTCGACCTCTTCAAGGAGCTGTCCGCCAAGGGGTTCGCTCGGGCGATCGTCGACGGCGAGGCCATCCAGCTCTCGGAGCCCCCGACCCTGAAGAAGCAGGTCAAGCACGACATCGCGGTGGTCGTCGACCGCCTCGTGGCCGGCCCGGAGATCCTCGGTCGCCTCACCGACTCGCTCGAGACGGCATTGTCCCTGACGGACGGCCTCGTCACGATCAACTTCGTCGACGAAGAGGGCGACGACGCGTGGCGAACCTTCTCCGAGAAGCTCTCGTGCCCGAACAACCACCCGTTGCAGCTGACCGAGATCGAGCCACGCACCTTCTCCTTCAACGCGCCGTTCGGGGCCTGCCCTGAGTGCTCCGGTCTCGGCACGCGCATGTCCGTCGACGCCGAACTGCTCCTGGGCGACGATGAGCTCAGCATCAACGAGGGTGTCATCATCCCGTGGACCACCCAGGGCAAGGGCCTCTACCAGTACTACGAGAAGCTGCTCGACGGCTTGGCCCGCGACCTCGACTTCTCACTCGACACCCCGTGGCGAGAGCTGCCCGACTCCGTCCAGGAGGCCGTGCTCCGCGGCGACAACTTCAAGGTCAAGGTCAAGTGGAAGAACCGCTTCGGTCGGGAGATGAGCTATTCCTCGGGCTTCGAGGGCGTCATCCCGTACATCGAGCGCCAGTACCTCCAGGCAGACACCGACAGCCAGCGCGTGCGCTGGTCGGAGTACCTCCGCGAAGTCGCCTGCCAGGTCTGCGACGGCCGCCGTCTGAAACCCGAAGTCCTCGCGGTCCTCATCCACGAGCACAGCATCGCCGAAGTCGCCGAGCTGAGCCTCACCGACGCTCGGGCGTTCATGGACCGCCTCGAGCTGAGCGACCGAGAGGCGCACATCGCCGCACAGGTCCTGCGGGAGATCAAGCTCCGTCTCGACTTCCTCATCCAGGTGGGCCTCAACTACCTGAACCTCTCGCGCACCGCCGGTTCCCTCTCGGGCGGAGAGGCCCAGCGCATCCGCCTGGCGACACAGATCGGATCCGGCCTCACCGGTGTCCTCTACGTCCTCGACGAACCGAGCATCGGTCTGCACCAGCGCGACAACCGCCGCCTCATCGAGACGCTCGTCGCGCTACGCGATCTCGGCAACACGCTGATCGTCGTCGAACACGATGAGGACACGATCCGCACCGCCGACTGGATCGTCGACATCGGTCCGGGTGCCGGCGTCAACGGCGGACGGGTCGTGCACTCAGGCTCCTACGAGGAGCTGACCGCCAACACCGAGTCCCTCACCGGCGATTACCTGTCCGGTCGGAAGGCCATCGCGATCCCGGCGAAGCGTCGACCGATCGATCCGAAGCGCCAGATCCAGGTCATCGGTGCCTCGGCGAACAATCTGAAGAAGGTGAGCGCGGACTTCCCACTCGGCGTCCTCACGGCGGTCACCGGCGTGAGCGGCTCAGGAAAGTCGTCCCTCGTGAACGACGTGCTCTACCGGGTGCTCGCCAACAAGCTGAACGGCGCGCGCAAGCTCCCGGGCAAGCACACCAGGGTCACCGGCCTCGAGCACCTCGACAAGGTGATCCACGTGGATCAGGCTCCCATCGGTCGCACGCCGCGCTCCAACCCCGCGACGTACACGGGCGTCTTCGACAAGATCCGCAACCTCTTCGCCGAGACGCAGGAGGCGAAAGTCCGCGGTTACCTGGCGGGCCGGTTCAGTTTCAACGTCAAGGGCGGCCGCTGCGAGGCGTGCTCGGGCGACGGCACGATCAAGATCGAGATGAACTTCCTGCCCGACGTCTACGTCGCCTGCGAGGTGTGCGGCGGCGCACGGTACAACCGAGACACGCTCACCATCCACTACAAGGGCAAGAACATCGCCGAGGTCCTCGACATGCCGATCGCCGAGGCGGCCGACTTCTTCGAACCGATCTCCTCCATCCACCGATTCCTCAAGACACTCGTCGAGGTCGGTCTCGGGTACGTCCGGCTCGGACAGAGCGCCACGACGCTCTCGGGCGGCGAAGCCCAGCGCGTCAAGCTGGCGACCGAACTGCAGCGGCGGAGCAACGGACGCAGCGTCTACGTGCTCGACGAGCCGACGACGGGCCTGCACTTCGAGGACGTCAGGAAGCTCCTGCTCGTGCTCGGCGGGCTGGTCGACAAGGGCAACACGGTCATCGTGATCGAGCACAACCTCGACGTGATCAAGTCGGCTGACTGGCTCATCGACCTCGGTCCGGAAGGCGGTGCCGGCGGTGGCACCATTCTCGCCACGGGCACTCCGGAGCACCTCGCGGGCGTCGCCGGCAGTCACACGGGCTTCTTCCTGAACGAACTGTTCGAGGCAGAGGCCGGCAGCAGCCGCAAGGCGGGCTGACGTGGCGGCAGCCCGCGGCGGCAGCGGCCTCGCGTACCGTCCGAAGGCGGGGGAGATCCCCACCCTCCCCGGCGTCTATCGCTTCAGCGACGACGCCGGGAGGGTACTCTACGTCGGCAAGGCGATGAACCTGCGCGCCAGGCTCAGCAACTACTTCGCCCCGCTCCACACCCTGCACGAGCGCACCCGGCGGATGGTCACGACCGCGACGGGCGTGACCTGGACGACCGTCGGCAGTGACGTCGAGGCACTCCAACTCGAGTACACCTGGATCAAGGAGTACGACCCGCCGTTCAACGTCAAGTTCCGCGACGACAAGTCCTATCCGTACCTCGCGGTGACCCTCGGCGATGAAGCACCGCGGGTGATGGTCACGCGCAACACCCGGATCCCGGGCGCCAAGTACTTCGGTCCCTACCCGAAGATCTGGGCAGTCCACGACACCGTCGACCTCATGATCAAGGTGTTCCCCGTCCGTACCTGCTCCGACTCGGCGTACAAGCGGGCGATGACCTCGGGCAAACCCTGTTTCCCGGGTCAGATCGGTCGCTGCGGAGGCCCGTGCTCCGGCAAGGTCACGATCGAGGAGCATCGGGCGATCGTCGACGACTTCGTCTCCTTCATGGTCGGCAACGACCGGCGGTTCACGACCCGGATCACCGCCGACATGAAAGCGGCCGCAGAGCGGCAGGACTACGAGTCGGCGGCGAAGTACCGCGACCAGCTCCAGGCGCTCGACCAGGTGCTCGCCAAGAGCGCCGTCGTGCTGCGGGACGCTGTGGACGCGGACCTCTTCGGCATCGATCACGACGAGCTCGCAGCCTCCGTCCAGCAGTTCATCGTGCGCGGCGGGCGCATCCGCGGAGTGCGGTCCTGGACCGTCGACAAGGAGCTCGACATGTCCACGGCGGAACTCGTCGACAGTGTCGTCCAGCGCGTCTACGACGCCGCGAGCGGCCCCGACATCCCCCGAGAGGTGCTGGTCCCTGAGCTGCCGGAGGACGCTTCGAGCCTCGAGGACTGGCTCGCGGAGCGACGCGGCACGAAGGTCGCGGTCCGTGTTGCACAGCGCGGCGAGAAGGCGACGCTCATGGAGACCGCCGTCGTCAACGCCAAGCAGGCGCTCATGCTGTACAAGACGCGCCGCAGCTCCGATTTCGTCGCCCGGACACAGGCGCTCGAGGACATCCGTGACGCCCTCGGCATGCCGGAGGCGCCGTTGCGCATCGAGTGCTTCGACGTCTCCCATCTCAGCGGGACGAACATCGTCGCATCGATGGTCGTCTTCGAGGACGGCCTGTCCCGGAAGGACGAGTACCGCCGTTTCGGCGTCTCCGAGTCCACCGACGACACCGACTCGATCTACCAGGTCGTGTCCCGGCGACTCGCCCACCTCACCTCGACAGAACCCGTCGAGACAGTCGACGAGGCGACGGGGGAGCGGAAGCGCCGCAAGTTCACCTACCCACCGCAGCTCCTCATCGTCGACGGCGGACAGCCGCAGGTGGCGGCGGCCGCTCGCGCCCTCGAGGAGTCGGGGCTCACCGGCATCACCCTCTGCGGACTCGCCAAGCGGCTCGAGGAGATCTGGCTGCCGGACGACCCGTACCCGGTCATCCTGCCGCGCGGCAGCGAGGCGCTGTTCCTCCTGCAGCGCGTCCGCGATGAGGCGCACCGGTTCGCCATCAGTTTCCAGAGACAGAAGCGCAAGCGCGACATCTCGACGGTCCTGGGCGAGATTCCTGGTCTCGGACCGGCGAAGGTGCGAGAACTGCTTCGGCACTTCGGGTCGGTCGCGCGTTTGAAGACCGCGACACCCGAAGAGATCACCGCGGTCAAGGGCATCGGCGACAAACTCGCCGCGACGGTCCACGACGCACTCGCATCGAGCACCACCCGTCAGCCTTCACAGCCTCCGAGGAATGGGTAGGCTGGGACTTCCACCCTCGAGGAAAGCGTGTCGATGACCCCCGGCCAGCCGCAGCACCAGCAGGAAGTGCTCATCGTCACGGGAATGTCGGGCGCGGGTCGCTCCACCGTCGCGAACGCGCTCGAGGACCTCGACTGGTACGTCGTCGACAACCTGCCACCGCAGATGCTCCGTCCCCTCGTCGACCTCGCCGAGCGAGCCGGTTCGCGCTTGCCCAGGATCGCGGCGGTCGTCGATGTCCGCGGTCGCGACTTCTTCAGCGAGCTCCAGGAGATCGTTCCGGCGCTGCGGAGCGGCACACATCTGCGCATGATCTTCCTCGAGGCGACCGACGCCGCCCTCGTCAGGCGCTTCGAAGCGGTCCGGCGACCGCACCCGTTGCAGGGCGAAGGGACGATCCTCGACGGCATCGTGGCCGAGCGCCATCGTCTCAGCGACATCCGCGAGTCGAGCGACGTGATCATCGACACGAGCGATCTCAACATCCACCAACTCGCCACGACGACGCGCGAGCTCTTCGCCGGGGCCGAGACGCCCGGCGTCCAGGTCACCGTGCTGAGTTTCGGCTTCAAGTACGGTCTCCCACCGGATGCCGACCTCGTGGCCGACATGCGGTTCCTCCCGAATCCGTTCTGGGTGCCGGAGCTCCGGGCCCTGAGCGGCCAGGACGACGAGGTCAGCAGGTACGTGCTCTCCCAGCCTGGGGCAGCAGAGTTCCTCGACAGCTATTCCCGTGCGCTCGAACCCGTGCTCGCGGGATACCAGCGCGAGAACAAGCGGCACGTGACCATCGCGGTCGGGTGTACGGGTGGCAAGCACCGCTCCGTCGCCGTCGCACTCGAGCTCGCCGACCGACTGCGCACGCAGTCCGGCGTCGCCGTACACGTCCGGCACCGAGACCTCGGACGCGAATAGCGTCCACCGGGCTCGCAGCACTGGTCTGCGAGGCCGAACGCACCGGCGTCAGCATGCCGCCGAGCGACAACACCGCAACATGATCGACGCCGCAACGCGACCGCGTCATCACGACAGATAGGAACCACCGTGGCCCTCACCGCCGACGTCAAGAACGAACTGGCGCTCGTCCGCGAGACCCGCAACTCGGTCCGTGCGGCCGAGCTCGCGTCCCTCCTCCGCTTCTCCGGCGGGCTCCACACGATCTCCGGCCGTGTCGCCATCGAGGCGGAGCTGGACAGCCCGACCCTCGCGCAGCGCGTCCGTCGCGACATCGGTGAGCTGTACGGCATCCGCAGTGAGATCCTCGTCCAGAACCCCGGAAGCTCCGGCAAGCCGACGCTCTTCGTCGTGCGGGTGATCGAAGGCGGCGAGACCCTGGCACGTCAGACCGGTCTCCTCGACGCCCGTCGTCGCGCCGTCCGTGGCCTCCCCAATCGCCTCACCACCGGTTCGCGGGACGAACTCGCCGCGGTCTGGCGCGGTGCGTTCCTCGCCACCGGTTCCCTCACCGATCCCGGTCGTTCGGCCTCACTGGACGTCGTCTGTCCGGGGAACGAGTCCGCCATGGCGCTTGTCGGCGCCGCCGGACGGATCGGCATCCCGGCCAAGGCGCGGGAGGTCCGCGGTATCCACCGCGTCGTCATCCGCGAGGGCGACGCGATCAGCGGCATGCTGTCGCTCATGGGGGCGACCGGCACCGTCACCTCGTGGGAGGAGATGCGCCAGCGCAAGGAAGTGCGCGCCACCGCGAACCGACTCGTCAACTTCGACGACGCGAACTTGCGCCGCTCAGCGCAGGCCGCCGTTGCCGCCTGCGCGCGGGTGGAGCGTGCGCTCGAGATCCTCGGCGACGAGGTGCCGGAGCACCTGCGCTACGCCGGTGCCCTCCGTCTGGACCACCGCGAGGCGAGCCTGGACGAGCTCGGTCACTTCGCCGATCCGCCGATGACGAAGGACGCGATCGCCGGCCGGATCCGCCGCCTCCTGGCGATGGCCGACAAGCATGCGAGCGACCTCGGGATCCCCGGCACGGATGCGAACCTCCCGGCGGACTACGAGGACTGAACATCCGGTGAATCCTCGGCTGCGCCGGCCGACGCGTTTCGTCATCCTGGGAAGAACCCAGGTCTGGTGGCGGTTCCCGCTCACTAGACTGGGTGTTGACGCTCAGAGCCGTGTGCAGACAGCGCACGGGACAACACGAGGAGATCACGAAGAATAATGGCTGTTTACTCTCTGCCCGAACTGCCCTACGACTACAGCGCGCTCGAGCCGCACATCAGCGCTGCGATCACGGAGCTGCACCACGACAAGCACCACGCTGCCTATGTCACGGGTGCCAACACGGCCCTCGACAAGCTCGCGGAGGCTCGCGACGCGAACGACTTCACGAACGTCAACAAGCTCGAGAAGGACCTCGCGTTCAACCTCGGCGGCCACGTCAACCACACCATCTGGTGGAACAACCTCTCCCCGGACGGCGGCGACAAGCCCACCGGTGAACTCGAGTCGGCTGTCGACGAGTATTTCGGCAACTTCGACAAGTTCCAGGCGCACTTCACCGCTGCCGCGCTCGGCGTGCAGGGCTCCGGATGGGCTGCGCTCACCTGGGACGTCCTCGGCCAGCGCATCAACATCCAGCAGTTCTTCGACCAGCAGGGGAACTTCCCCGCCGGAACCGTTCCGCTGCTGCTGCTCGACGTCTGGGAGCACGCGTACTACCTCGACTACAAGAACGTCCGCGCCGACTACGTGAAGGCCTTCTGGAACATCGTCAACTGGGCTGACGTCCAGGCACGCTTCGAGGTCGCGCGCAAGCAGACCAACGGGCTGCTGGTACTGTCGTAGTTGACCGGTCCGTCCCGGTCCCTCGGGCCGGGACGGACCAATCCCTGCTCATCTGAGCAGGCCGCTCACTCCGAGCAGACCGTACAATCGCGCCGTCGGCGCCTCAGTATCAGGAGTCATCTGTGTCCGTCAAGATCGGCATCAACGGCTTCGGCCGCATCGGCCGCAACTTCTTCCGCGCTGCCCTCGCCAAGGGAAGCGACCTCGAGATCGTCGCAGTCAACGACCTCACCGACAACAAGGCGCTCGCGCACCTCCTGAAGTACGACTCGATCACGGGTCGTCTGGACGCGACGGTCGAGCTCGACGGTGACAAGATCATCGTCAACGGCAAGCCCATCATCGTGCTCGAGGAGCGCGACCCCGCGAACCTCCCGTGGGCTGAGCTGGGCGTCGACATCGTCATCGAGTCGACCGGCCGCTTCACCAAGTCGGACGATGCGCGCAAGCACATCACCGCCGGCGCCAAGAAGGTCCTCGTCTCCGCTCCCGCCACCGGAAGCGACGTCGCCACCATCGTTCTCGGCGTCAACGAGGGCACCTACGACGCAGCGACGCACGACATCATCTCCAACGCGTCCTGCACCACCAACTGCCTCGCGCCGCTCGCCAAGGTGCTGCTCGACAACTTCGGCATCGAGCGCGGTCTCATGACCACGGTCCACGCCTACACCGCCGACCAGAACCTCCAGGACGGCCCGCACAGCGACCTGCGTCGTGCACGCGCCGCGGCCGTCAACATCATCCCGACCTCGACCGGCGCAGCCAAGGCGCTCGGTCTGGTCATCCCGGAGCTCGTCGGCAAGCTCGACGGCTACGCACTGCGCGTCCCGGTCCCGACCGGTTCGATCACCGACCTCACGGTCGAGCTGACCAACCCGGCCACGGTCGAGGAGATCAACGCCGCGTACAAGGCTGCTGCAGAGGGCCCCCTCAAGGGCATCCTCAAGTACACCGAGGACCCGATCGTCTCCAGCGACATCGTCACCGACCCGCACTCCTCGATCTTCGACGCCGGCCTCACCAAGGTCATCGGCACGCAGGTCAAGGTCGCCTCGTGGTACGACAACGAGTGGGGCTACTCGAACCGTCTCGTCGACCTCACCGAGTACGTCGCGGACCGCCTCTAACCAACCGGCTGTCTGCCGACCTCCTTCCAGAGTAGCCAGACACCGCATGGTCCGAACGGGCGTCCTGAATCAGTTTCAGGGCGCCCGTTCGGCTTCACCGGCGTCCGTGGCTCAGCGCAGAGAAAGACCCACCACATGACCCTCCGCACCCTCGACTCGCTCGGCGCCCTCGGTGGCCGCCGCGTGGTCGTCCGCCTCGATCTCAACGTCCCACTCAAAGACGGCGTCATCACCGACGACGGTCGCATCCGCGCGGCGCTCCCCACCGTCAACGCCCTCGTCAACCAGGGCGCCCGCGTCGTGATCGTCTCGCACCTCGGTCGCCCGGACGGCACCCCTGACGCCAAGTACAGCCTCGCCCCGGTCGCACAGCGCCTGTCGGAGTTGCTCGGCAAGCCCGTGACCTTCGCAGCCGACACGGTCGGCAGCGCCGCCACCGAGGCCGTCGCAGCGCAGACCGACGGCGACGTCGTCGTCCTCGAGAACCTCCGGTTCAACGCCGCCGAGACCAGCAAGGACGCCGCGGAGCGCGAGGCGTTCGCCGCCAAGCTCGCCGCCTTCGGCGATGTCGTCGTCTCCGACGGCTTCGGCGTCGTCCACCGGAAGCAGGCGAGCGTCTACGAGCTCGCGAATCTCCTCCCGAGCGCGGCCGGCCTGCTCATCGCCGCGGAGCTCGAGGTCTTGGACCGGCTCACTGAGAACCCGGAGCGTCCGTACACGGTCGTCCTCGGCGGCTCGAAGGTCTCGGACAAGCTCGGCGTCATCGGCCACCTGCTGCCGCGCGTCGACACGCTCCTCATCGGTGGGGGCATGCTGTTCACGTTCCTCGCCGCCAAGGGGCACACCGTCGGTTCGAGTCTGCTCGAAGCCGATCAGATCGACACCGTGCTCGGCTACCTCGCCAAGGCCGAGGAGTTGGGCGTGAAGATCGTCCTGCCGACCGACGTCGTGGTCGCCTCGAAGTTCGGCGCCGACGCCGAGCACGTCGTGCGGCCTGCAGACCGCATCGAGGACACCCCCTTCGGAACCGCGGGCCTCGGCCTGGACATCGGTCCGGAGACCGCGACGGCGTTCGCCGAGATCGTCGCCGCCTCGAAGACGGTGTTCTGGAACGGTCCGATGGGCGTCTTCGAGCTCGCCCCCTTCGCCGCAGGCACCCGTGCCGTCGCGGAAGCACTCACCCGCACCGACGGCCTCAGTGTCGTCGGCGGCGGTGACTCGGCCGCCGCGGTTCGCGCGCTCGGCTTCGATGATGACCAGTTCGGTCACATCTCAACTGGCGGCGGCGCGAGCCTCGAGTTCCTCGAGGGCAAGCGCCTGCCTGGACTGGAGGTCCTCGGATGGCAGCAGTAACCCCCGGGCGCGTGCGCGTGCCCCTCATCGCCGGCAACTGGAAACTCAACCTGGACCACCTCCAGGCCATCGCGCTCGTTCAGAAGCTCGACTGGACGCTCAAGGACGGCAAGCACGACTACGCCGATGCTGAGGTCGCCATCTTCCCGCCGTTCACCGATCTCCGTTCGGTGCAGACGATCGTCGCCGCCGACAAGCTCGAACTCGCTTATGGGGCACAGGACCTGTCGCAGCACGACTCGGGCGCGTACACCGGTGAGATCTCGGGTGCGTTCCTCGCGAAGCTCGACTGCCGCTACGTCCTCGTCGGCCACTCCGAGCGTCGCACCCTGCACAACGAGACCGATGCCGTCGTCCAGGCGAAGACCGCCGCGGCAGTGAAGCACGGGCTCGTCCCCGTCATCTGCATCGGCGAGACCGCCGAGGACCTCGAGCAGCACGGTCCCTCGGCCGTGCCGGTTGCACAGCTCCGTGCCGCGATCGACGGTCTTTCCGCCGACGCGGACATCGTGGTGGCGTACGAGCCGGTCTGGGCCATCGGCTCCGGCCAGGCCGCGACGCCCGAGCAGGCCCAGCAGGTCGCCGCCGCGCTCCGTGCGACCCTCGCCGAGGTGCTCGGTGACGCGGCTGCACAGCGCACGCGCATCCTCTACGGCGGCTCGGTGAAGTCCTCGAACATCGCGGGCTTCATGCGCGAGCCCGACGTCGACGGCGCCCTCGTCGGCGGCGCGAGCCTCCTCGCGGAGGAGTTCGCCGGCATCGCCCGCTTCTCCCAGCACGTCGGGCTCTGACCCCGACGGCACGGCTTCTCGGCTTCGGCTCGGCTCTGCGGCATCCGCCGCGGGCCGAGCCGTTCCCCGTTGAACCGTCGAGGTATACTTGACGACGGTTCAGCCTCTCTGAACGCGAATGCGAAAGGTCTCACGTGGAGATTCTCCAGGTCATCCTGCAGGTGTTGCTCGGCATCACCAGCCTCCTGCTCACCTTCCTGATCCTGCTGCACAAGGGCCGCGGTGGCGGTCTCTCCGACATGTTCGGTGGCGGCAGCTCGAGCAACCTCGGCTCGTCCGGCGTCGCAGAGCGGAACCTCAATCGCTTCACGGTCATCCTCGGGCTCACCTGGGGCGCCTGCATCGTGGTCATCGGGCTCCTGACGAAGTTCGCCGCGGCGTAAGCCGACTGCGGAGCAGACCGTCGACGGCGCTCCGGTTCCACGAAACACACCCGCATCACTCTCGACAGCACGAGAAAGAGGACACACCATGGCATCAGGCGGAAGCGCTATCAGGGGATCACGCGTCGGCGCAGGTCCCATGGGCGAACAGGACCACGGCTACCACGCCGACCGCATCGCCATCTCCTACTGGGATGCCCTCGGCAATGAGACCGTGCGTCACTTCGCGGCGAACGTGCCCGACGAGGAGATCCCCGAGACCATCGACTGCCCGACCTCCGGTCTGCCGGCCGGACGCGACAAGGCCAACCCGCCGGAGGTCGCGAAGCTCGAGCCGTACAAGACGCACCTCGCGTACGTCAAGGAACGACGCACCGAGGAGGAAGCCGAGCAGCTGCTCGAAGAGGCTCTGCAGCAGCTTCGCGCGCGTCGAGGCACGACGACGAAGTAGCTCCACCTCCACGCAACGCAGAGAGGCCGTTCCCCGAAGGGAACGGCCTCTCTGCGTTGCTCCTGGATGCGCCGGGGCTAGTACTCCGGCAGGATCAGAGCGTCGGGCACTTCGGCGGCTGCATCCTGGTCGACGAAGAACACCGTCCGCTTGCGGCCCTTGGCTCCGGCTGCCGGCACCTCGTTGTAGCTCGCACCGGCGAGGGCGAGGCCAAGCGCTGAGGCCTTGTCAGCGCCGGCGAGCACGAGCCACACCCGCACCGAGGAGTTGATCGCCGGTCTGGTGAGACTGAGACGCTCGGGCGGCGGCTTGGGGGAGTTCCGCACGGCGACGACCGACACATCGGTGACGGACACCTCGGCGCGCTCGGGGAAGAGCGATGCGACGTGGCCGTCCGGTCCGACGCCGAGGAAGGTGATGTCGAAGCGCGGGTGGTCCTCGCCCTCCGGCGCGAACCGTCGCAACTCATCGGCATACCGCACGGCGGCGGCATCGAGGTCGATGCCGTCGTCCGTCGCGGGATAGCCGTGCACGTGCTCCTCGAGGAGCGCGCGCTCGGGAAGCGCCAGGAGCGTGTCGAGCAACGCCTCTCGAGCCTGCAGCTCATTGCGGTCGGCATGGTCGCGAGCGACCCACCGCTCGTCACCCCACCACAGGTGGACGCGCGACCAGTCGACGCGGTCGCGATCCTTCGACACGGCGACGGCGGCGAGGGTGCCGATACCGACGGTGCCGCCGGTGAGCACCACATGCACAGTGTCCTGCGACTCCAGCAGCTCGCGGGTACGTGACAGGAACCGTTTGGCGACCGAGGTCGTCAGCTGGTCACGGTCCTGGTAGACGAGGACGCGTCGCTCGGTGGCCATCAGTTCGCCCGAGCGCGCAACGTGACGGGCTGACCGAGGCCGGGAAGGCCCTCGGTGATGACTTGGCCGTAGAGCACATCCGGGTCGAGCGTGCGGAGTTCCTCAGCGAGGCAGTCGCGCAGACTCCGGCGGGGGAGCGACAGGTCGTGCGTCGGCTGGCCCGGCTGGATGAGGGTCGCGATATCCGGCACGGGACGCTCGAGGACGACGTTCCCCGACGCCCGCGTGAGGCGGACACCGTGGATGCCGCTCGAACCGTGCGCCATGCTCAACTCGTGGGTCACCGTGACCTGCAGCTGCAGTTGCAGCCAGGCTGCGAGCAGCTCGGTCGACGGGGAGTCGGACGCTCCGGAGACCTCGATGGCTGTCACGGGTTCGTACGGCGGCTGGTCGAGGACCGCTGCCAACTGAGCCCGCCACAGCGTGAGGCGCGTCCAGGCGAAGTCGGTGTCGCCGGGCGCATAGTTCTCCGCACGACCCCGCAGCGCGGCGTGGGTGTCCGCCGCCGCGGAGGCGTCCGTGATCCGCCGTTGAGCGATACGACCGATCGGCGACGTCGAGACACGCTCAGGGGCCTCTCCGGGCCACCATGCCACCACTGGTGCGTCTGGGAGCAGGAGGCCGGTCACGAGGCTCTCCTCGTTGTCGGCCACGGCACCGTAGGCGCGGAGGATGACGACCTCGCTCGCGCCTGCGTCACCGCCGACGCGGATCTGGGCGTCGAGGCGGTCGCCGACGGAGGACGGCTCGCCGTCGGCCTCGGTCGACAGCACGATGACACGCATCGGGTGCTCGCGAGACGCCTCGTTGGCAGCCTCGATGGCCTCCTCTTCAGCGCCAAGCCGGGTGGAGATCACCAGGGTGAGCACACGCCCGAGAGCGACCGCGCCGCCATCCTCACGGATGGTGACGAGGGCCTTCGAGAGCTTGCTGGTGGTGGTGTCGGGCAGGTCTACGATCATGGTCGCCTCCAGTGACGTCCGTCGCGGGTCATGAGGTCATCGGCCGAAGACGGGCCCCAGGTGCCGGGAGCGTACTGCTCGAGCGGCGTGTCCTGAGCGGCCCAGTACTCCTCGATCGGGTCGAGGATCTTCCAGGAGAGCTCGACCTCCTCGTGGCGGGGGAACAGCGGCGGGTCGCCGAGCAGCACGTCGAGGATGAGTCGCTCGTACGCCTCGGGGCTCGCCTCGGTGAAGGCGTGGCCGTACCCGAAGTCCATCGTGACGTCGCGCACCTGCGTGCCGGCCCCGGGGACCTTGGAGCCGAACCGGATCGTGACGCCCTCGTCGGGCTGGACCCGGATCACGAGTGCGTTCTGTCCGAGCGCCGAGGTCTGGCTCTCCGCGAAGAGGTACTGCGGAGCGCGCTTGAAGACGACGGCGATCTCGGTGACCCGGCGACCGAGGCGCTTGCCGGCACGGAGGTAGAACGGCACACCGGCCCACCGACGCGTGCCGATGTCCAGGCGCATGGCCGCGTACGTCTCCGTCGTCGACTGGGGATCCATCCCGTCCTCGTCGAGGAAACCGGTGACGTGCTCGCCACCCTGCCAACCGCCGGCGTACTGACCGCGAGCGGTTGCGGCGCCGAGGTCGTCAGGCAGGCGGACGGCCGCCAGGACCTTCTCCTTCTCAGCGCGCAGATCCGCGGCGTTGAAGGAGATGGGCTCCTCCATCGCGGTGAGCGCGAGGAGCTGGAGGAGGTGGTTCTGGATGACGTCTCGTGCCGCACCAATGCCGTCGTAGTAGCCGGCACGGCCCCCGACACCGATGTCCTCGGCCATCGTGATCTGCACGTGGTCGACGTAGTTCGCGTTCCAGATGGGTTCGTACAGCTGGTTCGCGAACCGGAGCGCCAGGATATTCTGGACGGTCTCCTTGCCGAGGTAGTGGTCGATCCGGAAGATCGAGTCCGATGGGAACACGGACTGCACGATGTCGTTGAGCTCGCGAGCCGTCTTGAGGTCGCTCCCGAACGGCTTCTCGATGACGACCCTGCGCCACTGGCCGTCGTCGGGCTCTGCGAGTCCGGAACGGCGGAGCTGCTCGGTGACCTGCGGGAACGCCTTCGGCGGGATGGACAGGTAGAACGCATGGTTGCCCATCGTTCCGCGGTCGGCGTCGAGTTCCTCGATCGTGGACTTCAGCTTTTCGAAGGCCGCGTCGTCGCCGAACTCGCCGGGGACGAAACGGATGCCCTGGGCCAGCTGGTTCCAGACGTCCTCACGGAACTCGGTCCGTGCGTACTGCTTCACGGAGTCGTGGACGACCTGCATGAAGTCCTGGTCCTCCCAGTCGCGTCGGGCGAACCCGACGAGGGAGAACCCGGGCGGCAGCAGACCGCGGTTCGCGAGGTCGTATACGGCCGGCATCAGCTTCTTGCGTGACAGGTCACCTGTCACGCCGAAGATGATGAGGCCGCTCGGACCCGCGATCCGGTTGAGGCGTCGGTCGGTGTCCACCCGCAACGGGTTGGACTCCGGGGTGATTTCCACCGGGGACATGAAGCTCCTTGTACTGTGACGCGCGCTAGTCGTTGACGGCGTCGAAGAGGGTGACGATGTTCTGGTCCGGTGACGTGAGCGTCAGCGTGAGGACCGGGCGGCCGTGCTCGGCGAGGACGCGCGCGTCGCCGCCTGCCTGGGCCTCGATCAGCTGACCGAACGTGAACGGGCGCTCCGGGATCTCGAGGTCGACGGGTGCCGTCTCGGTGATCTGCAGGAACACGCCGTTGGCGGGTCCACCCTTGTGGTACTGACCGGTCGAGTGCAGGAAGCGCGGACCCCATCCGAAGGTGGTGGGGCGGCCGGCCTTCGCCGCGACGAGGTCGCGGACGCTCTCGAGCTGCGGGGAGGCGAGGCGGTCGACGTAGCCCTGGATGGCGACGTAGCCGTCGGCCGGAAGCTGCGCGAGGAGCGCCTCGATGGCGCCGGATAGCGTGGTCACACCACTCAGCAGACCGGAGGATCCGCGGACCTCGATGCCGGACTCGACGAACGCCGGGGCTTCAGGCTCCGGCCGGTTGTCGAGCAGACCGCGGGTGGCGACCTTCGCGGACTCGACGTCCGGCTGGTCGAACGGGTCGATCTCGAGGAGACGACCGGCGACGACCGTCGCGTACTCCCAGACCAGCATCATCGCGCCGAGGCTGCCGCTGACGAGGATCTCACCTTCGTGGCGGTCGCGCGGGAACAGGTGCAGCTCGTGGGCGTCGTCGACGATGCGGACGATCTGGAGATCGGCCGGCTTCGCCTCGAGTTCGGGAGCGAGCGTGTTCAGGACCACCGGCAGCAGGCCACGGCCGGACTTCCCGGTCGATTCGGCGATGAGCTGCTCGGCCCAGTCGGGGAAGCCGACGATGTGCGTGCCGTCGGTGACGAGACCGATCTTGTCGCGCAGGGGAGTGGTACCGCCGAGCGCTGCGCCCAGGATGAGTCCCGGGTTCGACGCGTCGTCGATCGCCAGCTCGCCGAGGACGGAGTCGGCCTCGTCGAGCAGGGCGCCGATGTCGACGCCGGCGAGACCGGACGGCACGAGACCGAACGCGGTCAGCGCGCTGTACCGGCCGCCCACAGTCGGGTCGGCGTTGAAGACGCGGTAGCCGGCCTCGTTCGCCGCGGCCTCGAGCGGGGAGCCCGGGTCGGTGACGATCACGATGCGGCCGGCGGGGTCGATACCCGCAGCAGTGAACGCAGCCTCGTAGGCGCGACGCTGGCTGTCGGTCTCGACGGTGGAGCCGGACTTCGACGACACGACGAGCACGGAGCTCTCGAGGCGGTCGGCGAGGGCAGCGAGGACCTGACCGGGCGCGGTCGAGTCGAGGACCGTGAGGCTGCCGTCGAGCGTGTTCGTGATGACCTCGGGGGCGAGCGACGAGCCGCCCATTCCCGCGAGCACGATGTGGTCGACGCCCTGGTCGTGAAGTTCCTCACGCAGGGCGAGGATGGGCTCGACGAGTGGACGGGAGACGGAGACCGCCTCGACCCAGCCGAGGCGCTTGGACGCCTCGGCCTCGGCCGCAGGACCCCACAGGGTGGGGTCCTGGTCCGTGATACGCGACGCGACGAGGTCGCTGACGAGAGCCGGGACGACCGACTCGACAGCGGCCTCGGCCGCGCCGCTCACGTGGATCTTGAAGCTCACTTGGAGGACTCCAGAGCGGCGGTCACCGTGTCCAGGAGTTCGTTCCAGGAGACGATGAACTTCGAGACGCCCTCGCTTTCGAGGAGCGCGGTGACCTCGTCGTACGAGATGCCGAGTGCCGCGATGGCGTCGAGGACCTCGTTGGCGGCGGCGTAGGAGCCGGTGACGGTGTCGCCGGTGATCACGCCGTGGTCGAAGGTCGCCTCGAGCGTCTTCTCGGGCATCGTGTTGACGACGCCGTCGGCGACGAGCTCGGTCACGTAGAGCGTGTCGGGGAGGTCAGCGGACTTGACGCCCGTCGATGCCCAGAGCGGACGCTGCTTGTTCGCACCGGCTTCGAGGAGTGCGGTCGCGCGCTCGCTCGAGAACTCCTGCTCGAACGCCTCGTAGGCGAGCTGGGCGTTGGCCACGCCGGCCTTGCTCTTCAGTGCGACGGCCTCGGGGCTGCCGATCGCGTCGAGGCGCTTGTCGATCTCGGTGTCGACCCGCGACACGAAGAAGGAGGCGACCGAGTGGATCGTCGAGAGGTCGTGACCGGCGGCCTTGGCCTGCTCGAGACCGGCGAGGAAGGCGTTGATGACCTCGCGGTACCGGGTGAGGCTGAAGATCAGCGTGACGTTGACGCTGATGCCGGCGCCGATGACGGCGGTGATGGCCTCGAGGCCCTCGACCGTCGCCGGGATCTTGATCATCGCGTTGGGCTGGTCGACCTTGGCCCAGAGCTGCTTGGCCTGCTCGATCGTCGCGGCGGCATCGTGGGCGAAGCCGGGCTCGACCTCGATCGACACGCGGCCGTCGTAACCGTTCGACGAGTCGTAGATCGGGCGGAAGATCTTCGAGGCGGCAGCCACGTCGTCCGTCGTGATCTCGAAGACCGCGTCGGTCACCGACGTACCGGCAGCCGCGAGCGCGGCGACCTGCTCCGCGTAGACGTCACCGTTGGTGAGCGCCGCAGCGAAGATGGTGGGGTTCGTGGTGACACCGACGACGTTGCGGTCGGCGATGAGCTGCTCGAGGCCACCGGACTGGATGCGTCCGCGGGACAGGTCGTCGAGCCAGATGCTGACGCCTGCGGCGGAGAGCTTGGCGGTTGGGGTTTCAGTCATGTTCTTCTGTCTCCTTCGCCCGGGCTACTTGCCGAGCGTCTCGTGTGCTGCGGAGACGACGGCCTCCGTGGTCATGCCGAACTCGCGGAAGAGCGTCTTGTAGTCGGCCGAGGCACCGAAGTGCTCGATCGAGACGATCCGTCCGGCGTCGCCGACGATGCTGTTCCAGGTGAGGCCGAGTCCTGCTTCGACGGCGACCCGTGCGGTGACCGTCTTCGGGAGGACCGACTCGCGGTACTCGGCGGACTGCTCCTCGAACCATTCGAGGGCCGGGACCGACACGACGCGGGCGTTGACGCCCTCGCCGCGCAGGACCTCGCGCGCCTCGACAGCGAGCTGGAGCTCGGAGCCGGTGGCGATGAGGATGACGTCCGGCGTACCGCCGGGTGCCTCGGCGAGGATGTAGGCACCCTTCGCGACGTTGGACGCGCTGGCGAAGGTGTCGCCGTCCGCTGCGCCGGTGCCACGCTCGAACACGGGGATGTTCTGACGGGTCAGGGCGATGCCGGCGGGGCCGCCGCGACGCTTGAGGATCTCGAGCCATGCGTAGGCGACCTCGTTGGCGTCACCCGGACGCACGACGGCGAGGTTCGGGATGGCACGGAGGGTCGCGAGCTGCTCGATCGGCTGGTGGGTCGGGCCGTCCTCACCGAGGGCGACGGAGTCGTGGGTCCAGACGAAGATGGACGGCACGTTCATGAGCGCGGCGAGACGGACTGCCGGGCGCATGTAGTCGCTGAAGATGAGGAAGGTGCCGCCGAACGCACGGGTGGGACCGTGGAGCACGATGCCGTTGAGGATCGCAGCCATGGCGTGCTCGCGGATGCCGAAGTGCAGCACACGGCCGTACGGGTTGCCCGTCCACTCGTGGGTGGAGTGCTCGCTCGGGATGAACGACGCACCTCCCTCGATGGTGGTGTTGTTCGACTCCGCGAGGTCGGCGGAGCCACCCCACAGCTCAGGCATGACGGGGCCGAGGGCGTTGAGGACCTTGCCGGAGGCGGCGCGGGTCGAGACGTCCTTGCCTGCTTCGAACACGGGGAGGGCGGACTCGATGCCTTCGGGCAGCTCGCCTGCTTCGAGGCGCTCGAGCAGTGCAGCACGCTCGGGGTTCGCGGCTGCCCACGCGTCGAACGAGACCTGCCACTCGGCACGCGCCGCCGCACCGCGGTCGACAGCCTTGCGGGTGTGTTCGATGACCTCGTCTGCCACGAAGAAGTTCTGTGCGGGGTCGAAGCCGAGCACCTTCTTGACGGCTGCGAGCTCGTCGGCACCGAGGGCGGAGCCGTGGATCTTGCCGGTGTTCTGCTTCTTCGGTGCAGGCCAGCCGATGATCGTCTTGAGGATGATCAGCGAGGGCTTGTCGGTCTCGGCCTTGGCGGCCTCGATCGCGTCGTTGAGGGCGTGGACGTCCTCGACGTACTCGCCGGTCTGCTTCCAGTCGACCACCTGGACGTGCCAGTGGTAGGCCTCGTAGCGTGCCTTGACGTCCTCGGTGAAGGCGATGTTGGTGTCGTCCTCGATCGAGATCTGGTTGGAGTCGTAGATCGCGATGAGGTTGCCGAGCTGCTGGTGACCGGCGAGCGAGGAGGCCTCGCTGGTGACGCCCTCCTGCAGGTCGCCGTCGCCGGCGATGACGTAGACGAAGTGGTCGAACGGGCTCGTGCCCGCATCCGCCTCCGGGTCGAAGAGCCCACGTTCGAAGCGGGAGGCGTAGGCGAAGCCGACTGCGGACGCGAGGCCCTGGCCGAGCGGGCCCGTGGTGATCTCGACACCGTCGGTGTGGCCGTACTCCGGGTGACCCGGCGTGAGCGATCCCCAGGTGCGGAGTGCCTCGAGGTCGGAGAGCTCGAGGCCGTAGCCGCCGAGGTAGAGCTGCACGTACTGCGTCAGCGAGCTGTGCCCGACGGACAGGACGAAGCGGTCGCGGCCGAGCCAGTCCTGATCCTTTGGATCACGTCGCATGACCTTCTGGAACAGCAGGTAGGCCGCCGGTGCAAGGCTCATCGCCGTGCCGGGGTGGCCGTTGCCGACCTTCTCTACCGCGTCGGCGGCGAGGATACGCGCCGTGTCGACTGCTTGGTTGTCAATGGATTCCCACTGCAGAGCTGCCACTGAATACTGACCCTTCTCATCGGAACAGGAGGTCGACGCTTTCGGTCGAGCCTTCTTCTGTGCGTTCGCGGCCCACGACGTCATCGGCGTCCGCGCAGGCGTTACCGCACTTCGAAGAGCTGTGTGAAGGGAGGCGTACGCGAGCGAGGTGGCTGGCGAGCACTCCCAGCATAGCGAACCACCACAGTCGTCGGCCCATGTTCGATGACCGCGAACGTCACGGAACGGTCGCCGGCACCGTGAGTACAGTGCGGCGTCGCGGTGTCGTAGAATCGTCTGCGGACCGCGCACCGTGCGAACAGCGCGCGGCGAACCGACCGTTAGAGGAGCAATGGACGTCGCTGTAGCAGAACGTGTGTCGAGCCCGAGGCTCGGTTTCCGACGCAAGGCGAAGGCGTACATCGCTCTCACCAAGCCGCGGGTCATGGAGCTGCTGCTCGTCACGACCATCCCGGTGATGATCCTCGCCGAGGGCGGACTGCCCAACTGGTGGCTCGTCATCGCGACCGTCATCGGCGGTTCGCTGAGTGCCGGTTCCGCCGCAGCCTTCAACTGCTACATCGATCGCGACATCGACGCCGTCATGGACCGCACGAAGAAGCGGCCGCTCGTCACCGGCGAACTCACCCCCCGTGAAGCGCTCGTGTTCGCCTGGACGCTCGGCGTCGTCTCCACCGTGTGGCTTCTGGCGACGACCAACTGGCTCGCAGCGACCCTGTCGGTCGGCGCGATCCTCTTCTATGTGTTCGTCTACACCCTGTGGCTGAAGCGTCGCACCCAGCAGAACATCATCTGGGGCGGCATCGCCGGTTGCTTCCCGGTCGTCATCGGCTGGGCCGCCGTGACCGGCTCGCTCAGCTGGGCTCCGATCATCCTCTTCGGCGTCGTCTTCCTCTGGACGCCGCCGCACTACTGGCCGTTGTCGATGAAGTACCGCAGCGACTACCAGGCTGTCGGTGTCCCGATGCTGGCCGTCGTGCGCGGACGCGCGCAGGTCGGCCTCCAGGTCATCCTGTACGCGTGGGCCACGGTCGTCTGCTCGCTGCTGCTCATCCCGGTAGCCGACATGGGGCTCGTCTACAGCGCGGTCGCCGTCCTCTCGGGCGGTTGGTTCATCTACGAGACCCACCGTCTCTACAACCTGGCGATCCGCCACGAGCAGGTGTCGCCCATGCGGGTGTTCCACGGCTCGATCACGTACCTGACGTTGCTGTTCCTGGCCGTCGGCATCGACCCGCTGCTCCCGTTCTGACCCGGTGGGCGACGCACCGGAACGCGGCCGACTGATCGCAGCGACGGGGGAGACCCCCGACGTCGTCTTCGACCGATTCGTCTCCTGGGCGGAAGCGGGAGGCATCCGCCTCTACCCGGCACAGGAGGAGGCGCTCATCGGCATCGTCGACGGTGCCAATGTGATCCTGTCGACACCGACCGGGACCGGCAAGAGCCTCGTCGCCGCCGGCGCACACTATGCGGCCATCAGCTCAGGCAGGCGCAGCTATTACACGGCGCCGATCAAGGCGCTCGTGAGCGAGAAGTTCTTCGCCCTCGTCGAGATGTTCGGCGCCGCCAACGTCGGCATGGTCACGGGCGACTCCTCGGTCAACGCCGATGCACCGATCGTGTGCTGCACAGCGGAGATCGTCGCGAACCTGGCGCTCAGGCACGGCGAGGACGCCGGTATCGACCAGGTCGTCATGGACGAGTTCCACTTCTACGCCGACCCCGACCGCGGCTGGGCGTGGCAGGTTCCGCTGCTCACCTTGCCGAACACGCAGTTCGTGCTCATGTCGGCGACGCTGGGCGACGTCAGCGACCTCTCGGCCGACCTCGAACGTCGGACCGGTCGGGAGACCGCGGTCGTCACGGGCGTCGAACGTCCCGTCCCACTGCACTTCTCCTACGCGACGACGCCCATCCACGAGACGGTCGAGGAACTCCTGCACACCGGGCAGGCGCCCGTGTACATCGTGCATTTCGCCCAGGCCGCCGCGCTCGAGCGCGCACAGGCGCTCACGAGCCTCAAGGTCGTCACGCGCGAGCAGCGCGACGAGATCGCCGCGGCGATCGGCGACTTCCGATTCAGTACTGCGTTCGGCACGACCCTCTCCCGCCTCGTTCGCAGCGGTATCGGTGTGCACCACGCGGGCATGCTCCCGAAGTACCGCCGCCTCGTCGAGCAACTCGCCCAGCGCGGACTCCTCAGGGTCATCTGCGGCACCGACACGCTCGGTGTCGGCATCAACGTCCCCATCCGCACGGTGCTCTTCACCGCGCTCACGAAGTACGACGGCACGAAGATGCGGCAGCTGAACGCCCGCGAGTTCCATCAGATCGCCGGGCGGGCAGGGCGGGCCGGTTACGACACGGCGGGCACGGTCGTCGTGCAGGCCCCCGAGCACGAGACCGAGAACCTCAAGCTCATCGAGAAGGCGGGCGACGACCCGAAGAAGCGCCGGAAGATCATCCGGAAGAAGGCGCCGGAGGGATTCGTGTCGTGGGGGGAGCCGAGTTTCCAGCGGCTCGTCGCAGCGGAGCCCGAGACCCTCACGAGCCACATGCAGTTGACCCACGCGATGATGCTCAGCGTCATCGCGCGCGGCGGCGACAGCTTCGGCATCATCCGCTCGCTCGTGTTCGACAATCATGAGCCGCGCGCGAAACAGTTCGCGCTCGCGCGACGCGCACTCGAGATCTACCGCACCCTGCGGACGGCCGGCGTCATCACGCAGACGGTCGACCCGGACACCGGCGCGACGGTCATCGGTCTGACCGTCGAACTGCAGCCGAACTTCGCGCTGAACGCGCCGCTGTCACCGTTCGCCCTCGCCGCGTTCGAACTCCTCGACCCGGAGCAGCCGGGGTTCGCACTCGACGTCGTCTCGGTCGTCGAGTCCACCCTGGACGACCCGCGCGCGATCGTGATGGCGCAACAGCACCTTGCACGCGGTGAAGCGGTCCAAGCCATGAAGGCGGAGGGCATCGAGTACGACCAGCGGATGGAACTCCTCGAGGAGGTCACCCACCCGAAGCCACTCGCGGAACTGCTCGGTGCGGCTTTCGCGAGCTACACGGCGGCCCAGCCCTGGGCACTCGACCTCGAGCTGCGCCCCAAGGCGGTCGTCCGCGACTTCATCGAACGCGCCTTGAACTTCAGTGAGTTCGTCTCGTTCTACAGCCTCTCGCGGTCGGAGGGGCTCGTGCTCCGGTACCTCTCCGACGCGTTCCGTGCGATCCGCCAGAGCGTTCCCGACGAGTTCAAGGACGAGGAGCTGCAGGACCTCATCGAGTGGCTCGGCGAACTCGTCCGTCAGGTCGACTCGAGCCTGCTCGACGAGTGGGAGGAGCTGTCCCACCCCGACCCGGCACGCCACGAGCAGGCAGCCCACTCCTTGCCTCCGACACCTCGGAGCGTGCTCGCGAACCGACGCGCCTTCACGGTGCTCGTGCGCAATGAGCTGTTCCGCCGTGTGCAGCTCGCCGCCTTGGAGCGCTACGAGGCGCTCGGTGAACTCGATGCGTCCGCCGGCTTCGACGCCGATGCCTGGGCCGATGCGATGGATCCGTACTTCGAGGAGCACGGAGAACTCCCGACGGGCGCGGCGGCGCGCAGCCCTGCCCTGCTCGTGATCGACGACGAGGACGAGGTTCCCGTCGGCGACAGCGGTGGCGTGTGGCGTGTCCGTCAGGTGTTCGCAGACCCCGCCGGCGACCACGACTGGGGCATCAACGCCGTCGTCGACCTCGACGCCTCCGACGAGACCGGGACTGCCGTCGTGCGGGTCACTGCCGTCGGTATGCTCTGAGTTCGGATTCCCGCGTTACCGCGCCGCGCTGAGGATCGGTGAATCCTCGACCGCGGACGCGGCAGCCTGCGGGAGACGCTGCTGCAGCACGACCCAGGTCATCGCAGCCACGAGGAGTCCGGCAAGCACCATGTGCAGCCCGACCAGCACCTCCGGCAGGCCGAGGCGTGCCTGGGTGAGTCCGACGATGATCTGCACGACCTCGACGGCCAACAGTGCGGACACGGCCGTGCGGAGCGCCCTGGCCCCTGTCCGCTCCCGCAGCGTCAGGACGCCAATGAGGAGCACCAGGGTCCCGGCGAGTGTCGCATAGGCCGGCCAGCTGTGCAGGTGCTGCAGGAACTCGGGGTCGAATCCGTTCCGCGGAGCGGGAACCTCCTTCGAGTTGTCTCCCGCGTGCGGCCCGGAACCCGTCGTGAGGATCCCGAACACGACGGTGATGGCGACGAACAGGCTCGTGAGGTGGACGATGGCGACGTACCAGGACGGCATGACCTTGCGGGTGCCGCGCGGGCCGCGGTAGACCCGATGCACGAGCATCGTCGTCAGCGAGACGAGCACGATCGAGACGACGAAGTGCAGGCCCACCACGTACGGGTTGAGACCAGTGAGGACGGTGATGCCGCCGAGCACCGCCTGGGCCGGGATGGAGAGACCCTGGAGGAGCGTCAGCCAGAAGAGGTCTTTGCGCGTCTTGCGCATGCGGATCACGGCGAGGAAGGCGGCGATCACGATGAACGCGAGGACGAACGTCAGCAGACGGTTGCCGAACTCGATGAAGCCGTGAATACCCATCTCGGGCGTGTTCACGAAGGAGTCGGCTGTGCAACGCGGCCAGGTGGGGCAGCCGAGCCCCGAGGCGGTGAGGCGCACGGCTCCACCGGTGCCGATGAGGACGAGCTGGAAGACGAACGACAGCCACGCGATGACCCGGACGCGCTTGTCGATCGTGTCGGGGAGCCAGGCGACGAACCTCCTGAGGAGCGTCGGTCGAGTGGTTGCCGGGGGCTGCTGTGACACGGAGTCGGTCCTTCGTTCTCGGGGGAGACCACGGCGGGATGCACCGTCCTCACCTAGAACCCACAGGAAGCTGTAGGATTATCAGGTTCACGGTGCGCGCGAGAAGCGCCATGGTTCATGAACATTGTAGGTACGCAATGAAGCCGCCCGCACATCCCTCCCCAACCCGCTTCGATTCGGCGCGTCCCGGTGGAGGGAATGACGACCTCCGACCGGCGGTTGTCTCCAGGGAGGAAAGAGGGACTTATGTCAGACATCCTGATCGATCGCCCGGAGCTCGACGGACTCGGCCAATACGAGTTCGGCTGGCATGACGGCGACGTCGCCGGCGCCTCCGCGCGCCGCGGCATCTCGGACGAGGTCGTCACCGACATCTCGGCGCTGAAGAGCGAACCGGAGTGGATGCTGAAGCGGCGTCTGAAGGCGCTTCAGCTGTTCGAGCGCAAACCGATGCCGACCTGGGGTGCAGACCTCTCCGAGATCGACTTCGACAACATCAAGTACTTCGTCCGTTCCACGGAGAAGCAGGCCCAGACCTGGGAAGACCTGCCCGACGACATCAAGAACACGTACGAGAAGCTCGGCATCCCCGAGGCTGAGCGCCAACGCCTCGTCTCAGGCGTCGCTGCGCAGTACGAGTCCGAGGTGGTCTACCACCAGATCAACGAGGAGCTCGAGGCCCAGGGCGTCATCTTCATGGACACCGACACGGCGCTCAAGGAGCACCCGGAGTTCTTCGAGGAGTACTTCGGCACGGTGATCCCGTCCGGTGACAACAAGTTCGCAGCGCTCAACACCGCGGTCTGGTCCGGCGGCTCCTTCGTCTACGTGCCGCCCGGCGTGCACGTCGAGATCCCGCTGCAGGCCTACTTCCGGATCAACACCGAGAACATGGGCCAGTTCGAGCGGACGCTGATCATCGCGGACGAGGGCAGCTACGTCCACTACATCGAAGGCTGCACGGCACCGATCTACAAGTCGGACTCCCTGCACTCGGCTGTCGTCGAGATCATCGTGAAGAAGAACGCCCGCGTCCGCTACACGACGATCCAGAACTGGTCGAACAACGTGTACAACCTCGTCACCAAGCGGGCCACGGCCGCCGAAGGCGCCACCATGGAGTGGATCGACGGCAACATCGGTTCCAAGGTCACCATGAAGTACCCGTCTATCTACCTGATGGGCGAGCACGCCAAGGGCGAGACCCTGTCCGTCGCGTTCGCCGGCCCGGGCCAGCACCAGGACGCCGGCGCGAAGATGATCCACATGGCGCCGTACACGCAGTCCTCGATCGTCTCGAAGTCGATCGCCCGAGGCGGCGGACGCGCGGGGTACCGTGGCGAGGTCCGCGTGGACGCGAATGCGCACCACTCGGCGAACACGGTGCGTTGTGACGCGCTGCTCGTCGACACCATCTCCCGGAGTGACACCTACCCGGCGATCGACATCCGGGTCGACGACGTCCAGCTCGGCCACGAGGCGACCGTCTCGAAGGTCAGCGAGGAGCAGCTCTTCTACCTCATGAGCCGAGGAATGCCGGAGGACGAGGCGATGGCCATGATCGTCCGTGGCTTCATCGAACCGATCGCTCGTGAGCTGCCCATGGAGTACGCACTCGAACTCAACAAGCTCATTGAGATGGGCATGGAAGGATCCGTCGGTTAATGACGATCGCAACACCCACTCAGACCGAAGGACAGCACGGCATCACGGCCCACAGCGACGGTGCAGGACGCGTCATCCCTGTGCAGACCCGATCGGAGCGCTTCAGCTCCTTCGACGTCGCCGACTTCCCCGCGGTGACGGGGCGCGAAGCGGTCTGGAAGCTCAGCCCTGTCGCCGCCTTCACTGATCTCACCGCAGGCGAACTCGACGGCTCGCCCATCGCTGTGCAGCACGACGAGGTCGACGGATTCTCCGTCGAGTGGATCGCGCGCGACGACTCCCGAGTCGGCAACGCCGGCATCCCGGAGGAGCGTGCATCGGCCAACGCCTGGACGAACTTCGAGCAGGCTCTTGCGATCACCGTCACCGGTGAGGAGGCGAAGACCCTGCGCGTCGAGCGCAGTGGCCTCGGCGGGGCCGCCCGTGCCGCACACACCGTGATCACTGCGGCGCCGTTCAGCCGTGGCCTCATCATCATCGAGAACAGCGGCGACGCCCGCCTCACCGAGAACGTCGAGATCGTCGTCGGCGATCAGGCAGACATCACCGTCGTCAGTGTGCAGTGGTGGGACGATGAAGCCGTCCACCTCGCGAGCCACTTCGCCTCGATCGGCCGCGACGCGCACCTCAAGCACGTCGTCGTGTCACTCGGCGGCAAGGTCGTCCGGGTGAACCCGACGCTGCACCTCGCCGGCCAGGGATCCGACCTCGACTCCCTCGGCGTGTACTTCGCCGACGCAGGTCAGCACCTCGAGCAGCAGGTGTACATGCACCACGACGCGCCGAACACGCGCGGCCGCGTCACCTACAAGGGTGCGCTGCAGGGTGAGGGTGCACGCTCCGTCTGGATCGGCGACGTCCTCATCAGCAACCGCGCAGTCGGCACCGACAGTTACGAGCAGAACCGCAACCTCGTGCTGTCCGACGGCACCCGCGCCGACTCGGTACCGAACCTCGAGATCGAGACCGGTGACATCGCAGGCGCCGGGCATGCGAGCGCGACCGGTCGTTTCGACGACGAGCAGCTGTTCTACCTGCAGGCGCGAGGCATCCCCGAGGACGAGGCACGTCGTCTCGTCGTGCGCGGCTTCCTCGTCGAGATCATCCAGCAGATCGGCGACGCCGAGTTGCAGGAACGTCTGTCCGACGCCATCGAGGCCGAGCTCCTCGGGGCCGACGCCGGCACGGGCGGAGCGCAGGACTCGTGACGACGAAGGTGTGCTCGTTCGACGAGCTCGCCGTCAACCAGGCCAAGCGGGTCGTGGTGGACGGCGTGCCGATCGCGCTCGTCCGCGATGCCTCCGACGAGCTGTTCGCGATCGGAGATGTCTGCACCCACGGTGACATCTCACTGTCCGAGGGCTTCGTCGAAGACGGCAACCTCGAGTGCTGGGCGCACGGTTCCCAGTTCTCCCTCACCACCGGCAAGCCGCTCACCCTCCCGGCGTATGAGCCGGTCCCCGTCTACACCGTCGAGGTCATCGACGGCGACATCTACATCGACCCGACCGCAACGAAAGAGATCTAGCACCATGTCAGTCCTCGAAATCCGCGACCTGCACGTCAGTGTCGAAACCGAACAGGGCACGAAGCCGATTCTCCGCGGGGTCGACCTCACCATCCGCAAGGGCGAGACGCACGCCATCATGGGCCCGAACGGTTCGGGCAAGTCGACGCTCGCGTACACGATCGCAGGGCACCCGAAGTACACCGTCGACAGCGGCTCCATCACTCTCGACGGTGAAGACGTCCTCGCGATGAGCGTCGACGAGCGTGCACGTGCCGGTCTCTTCCTGGCGATGCAGTACCCCGTCGAGATCCCGGGCGTCACGGTCACCAACTTCCTCCGCACCGCCAAGACCGCGGTCGACGGCGAGGCTCCGGCCATCCGCGGGTGGATCAAGGACGTCCGCGAGTCCATGAAGAACCTCCGCATGGACGCCGCGTTCGCCGAGCGCAACGTCAACGAGGGCTTCTCCGGCGGCGAGAAGAAGCGCCACGAGATCCTCCAGCTCGAGCTGCTCAAGCCGCAGTTCGCGGTCCTCGACGAGACCGACTCCGGGCTCGACGTCGACGCGTTGAAGATCGTCTCCGAGGGTGTCAACCGCGCGAAGGAGAACACCGGCCTCGGCGTGCTCCTCATCACCCACTACACGCGCATCCTTCGCTACATCAAGCCGGACTTCGTGCACGTGTTCGTGAACGGCAAGGTCGCCGAGCAGGGTGGCCCCGAGCTCGCGGACCGTCTCGAGAACGAGGGCTACGATCGCTTCCTCGTCGAAGAGGTCGTCGCACCAGAGGGTGCTTGAGCCCGGTTCGCCGGTCTAAGATAACGACATGGTAACAACGCTGAGTCCGCAGAAGTTCGATGAGGTCGAGGAAGCGCTCAAGGACGTCATGGACCCCGAGCTCGGGGTCAACGTGGTGGATCTGGGGCTCATCTACGACCTCGGTTGGGACGACGAGAACGATGCGCTCATCATCCACATGACGCTGACCTCCGCCGGCTGCCCGCTCACCGATGTGCTCGAAGAGCAGACGGGGCAGGCGCTCGACGGGGTCGTGGACGCGTTCCGCATCAACTGGGTCTGGATGCCGCCGTGGGGTCCTGAGCGGATCACCGACGACGGGCGCGACATGATGCGCGCGCTCGGCTTCTCGATCTGATCGTCTCGTCTCGACGGCGGGTGTCCCTCGTGGGGGCCACCCGCCGTCGTGCGTCCGGCAGCGGACCGGCGCATGGTGCGGCTAGGGTCGACCCATGACCGAGACCGTCTCCGCAGCCCCGTTGGACGTCCTCCGCAGCCGCACGAGCGAGAAGTGGTCCGAGTACCCGGACGACGTCCTGCCGATGTTCGTCGCCGAGATGGACGTCCCCCTCGCGCCAGTCATCCGTACGGCGTTGCATGCCGCGATCGACCGCGGCGACGCCGGGTACGTCGCGAGCCGGACGAGGCTCCCGCAGGTGTTCGCCGATTTCGCCGCCCGACGTTGGGGCTGGCAGGTGGATCCGGCCGGAGTGTTCACGACCGCCGACGTCAGCATGGGGATCGTCGAGATCCTCCGCCGCGTGGTGACACCGGGCGACGGTGTCGTGATCACCCCGCCGATCTACCCGCCGTTCTTCGAGCTCATCCCCGAGGCCGGGGGAGTCGTGGTCGAGGTCCCGCTCGTCGGCGCGACCGCCGCCGACGATGAAGCCGGCCCCCTCCGACTCGACCTCGACGCTCTCGAGGCCGCCTTCCGTGCCGGCGCCAAAGCGTTCCTCCTCTGCAACCCGCACAATCCCGTCGGTCGTCCGCACACCGCCGACGAGCTGCGCGCCGTCGCCTCGCTCGCCGCGAGGTACGGCGTCACCGTCGTCAGCGACGAGATCCATGCTCCCTTGACCCAACCGGGTGAGCGGTTCGTCCCGTACCTCAGCGTGTCCGACGAGGCCGCGGCGCAGGGGTACGCCGTGCTGTCCGCGAGCAAGGCCTGGAACCTCGCCGGCCTCAAGTGCGCCGTCATGGTCACGGCCGCCGCCGCGACCCGCGATCTGGTCGCGGGCATGCCGGTCGAGGTGTTCTGGCGCACCGGGCAGTTCGGTGTCCTGGCATCCATCGCGGCGTTCGAGGAGGGAGAGCCCTGGCTCGACGGACTGCTGGACCTGCTCGACGGCAACCGTCGATCACTCGGAGCGCTGCTCGAGACGCACCTCCCCGAGGTCGGCTACCGCATGCCGGCCGCGGGCTATCTTGCCTGGCTCGACTTCTCGCACCTCGGCTGGACGGAGGCTCCGGCGCGTCGCATCCTCCGAGAGACGAGGGTCGCCCTCCAGGAGGGGGCACCGTTCGGTGCCGCCGGCCGCGGGCACGCCAGGCTCAACCTCGCCTGCTCCCCAGATCTGCTCACCGAGGCGATCATGAGGATCTCGGCGCTCCGCTGATCCGTTCGCGGTCAGGAGCCCCCGCCACAGGATTTATACTGGGAGGCTGACCCCCACCCTCCGCGTTGTCGAAACGCACCTGAAGAAATGGACTATGCCTGTGCTGAGTGTGCACGACCTCGAGATCCGCGTGGGGGCACGCGTGCTCATGGAGCACGTGAACTTCCGTGTCTCCGCCGGCGACAAGATCGGTCTCGTCGGCCGCAACGGCGCCGGGAAGACGACCCTGACGAAGACGCTCGCCGGCGAGACCCTCCCGACGTCCGGCAAGATCGATCGCGGTGGCGAGATCGGCTACTTGCCCCAGGACCCGCGCTCCGGAAACCCGGAAGACCTCGCACGCACCCGCATCCTCGACGCCCGTGGGCTCGGACAGCTCGCGCTCGGCATGCACGAATCGAGCATGGCGATGGCGAGCGACGACCCGAAGGTCGCCGAAGCCGCGATGAAGAAGTACGGCAACCTCACCGACCGCTTCAACGCTCTCGGCGGATACGCGGCCGAGGCGGAGGCAGCATCGATCGCGTCGAACCTCAACCTGCCCGACCGCATCCTCGACCAGCAGCTGAAGACGCTCTCCGGTGGCCAGCGACGCCGGATCGAGCTCGCCCGCATCCTCTTCTCCGACGCGCAGACGCTGATCCTCGACGAGCCCACCAACCACCTCGACGCCGACTCGGTCGTCTGGCTGCGCGAGTTCCTCAAGCAGTACAAGGGCGGCTTCATCGTCATCTCCCACGACATCGAGCTCGTCGGCGAGACGGTCAACCGCGTCTTCTACCTCGACGCGAACCGCACCGTCATCGACATCTACAACATGAATTGGAAGAACTACCAGCGTCAGCGAGAGGCCGACGAGGAGCGCCGTAAGAAGGAGCGCACCAACGTCGAGAAGAAGGCGACGGCGCTGCAGCTGCAGGCGGCGAAGTTCGGCGCGAAGGCCAGCAAGGCCGCTGCGGCGCACCAGATGGTCGCCCGCGCCGAGAAGATGCTGTCCGGCCTCGAGGAGGTGCGTGCTGCCGATCGCGTCGCCAAGCTGCGCTTCCCGACCCCGGCCCCCTGCGGTCGCACCCCGCTCATGGCGAGCAACCTCTCGAAGAGCTACGGCTCGCTCGAGATCTTCACAGCCGTCGACCTGGCGATCGACCGCGGTTCCAAGGTCGTCATCCTCGGGTTCAACGGTGCCGGCAAGACGACGCTGCTGCGGATCCTCGCAGGCGTCGACAAGCCGGACACCGGTCAGCTCGAACCCGGCCACGGGCTCCGCGTCGGCTACTACGCGCAGGAGCACGAGACGATCGACGTCAAGCGCACCGTCCTGCAGAACATGGTGTCGTCGTCACCGAACATCACCGAGATGGAGGCCCGCAAGGTCCTCGGTTCGTTCCTGTTCACCGGCGACGACTCCAACAAGCTCGCCGGGGTGCTGTCGGGTGGCGAGAAGACCCGCCTCGCGCTCGCGATGATCGTGGTCTCCGGCGCCAACATGCTCCTGCTCGACGAGCCGACCAACAACCTCGACCCCGCGAGCCGACTCGAGATCCTCGACGCTCTGGCGCACTACGAGGGAGCTGTCGTCCTGGTGAGTCACGACGAGGGCGCTGTCGAGGCGTTGAACCCCGAGCGGGTGCTCATCCTGCCCGACGGTGTCGAAGACCACTGGAACAAGGACTACCAGGACCTCGTCAGCCTGGCGTAGTCGGGCGCCATCGTCGAGTCCAGCCGTCGGCGGTCCTGCTCAGCGGCTGGTCTCGAGGATCTCGTCCTCGATGTCCGCGTCCGACCGCTCCTTCGCAGCCTGCTTGGCGGCCCGCACGGCCGCTCGACGCTGTTCCTTCGGGTCGTCCGAGTTGAGGATGCGGTACTCCTGACGGATGGCGTACGCGAGGAACAGGAAGCCCATGAGGGCGAACACGACCCACTGCAGGGCGTACGAGAGGTGCATGCCCTCGTTCGGTTCCGGCTTGATCGGGCCGAGCGGAGCGGTCTCGGCGGGAGCCGGGCTCTCGGACAGCAGCATGCCGTATGCGCCGGAGTAGACCGTCTCACCGCGGAGTTCCGCGATCTGTGGCAGGTTGATCGTCGCGACCTGACCGTCTGCAGCGCCGCGCCCAGGCAGGGTCGGTTCTCCGGGCCTGATGCGCACGACGACGGAGACCTCACCACTCGGCGGCGCAGGAACGGATTCCGGAGCCTCGAGCGAGTCACCGGCGGCCACCCACCCGCGGTCGACCACGAAGACGTCGCCGTTCGTGAGGCGCAGCGGCGTGAGGACGTTGAAGCCAGCCGTGTTGTTCCGCGGCCGGTTCCGGACGAGGAGCTGCTCGTCGACCAGGTAGGTCCCGGTCATCGACACAGGGTGCCACTCGTCGGCAAGGCTGAACGAGTCGAGGCTCGGCAGCGCTTCATCGATCGGGATGGGGGAGGCGTCCCAGTTGACCGCGATGCGCTCGACCTCCGCCTCCTTCTCCGAGGCTCGGGAGAGCTGCCAGTTCGAGAGCAGGACGCACACGATCGCGAAGACGATCGCGACACCCAGGTAGCCGAGCCAGCGTCGGCTGAAGGCGAACCGCCACCCCGCGCTCACGAGAGCACCTCCGCGTCGATCGGCAGCGTCGCCAGCGGAAACGAGCGTGCTTCGAGGAACGCCTGCAGGAAGCCGACATGCTCATCGCACGCGGTCCAGGTCTTGACCCGGTCCGCCGTGTGGATCTTCGGGTTCCGCCACTCGATACGCCAGGACGCGGCAGCGCGGCAACCCGCGCGGGAGCAGATCACGCCGTCGGGCTCGGCACCGAACCCGATCATGCGTCATCCGCCGGACTGGACGGCGGTGTGGCGTCGGGCGCGGTCGGACGCTGCGAGACGACGATGCCGGTCGGTCGCTCGATGACGCCTCGAGTGGGCAGTGACCCCGCGTTGGCCAGGATCACGGCGACGTAGGGGAGGAAGATCGCGCCGGCTGCGACCGCGAACATCCACCAACCGTGGACGAATGGGAGCGCGGCGAGGCAGAGCAACCGAACACCCATGGTGATCGAGTACTTGATGATCCGCTGCCGTCGCTCTTGATCGGGCGACGGTGGGAGTGAGGTGATGCTCTGCTGCTTCATTCCACCCCCAGCCTACGCGCTTCCCCGCCCCATGGCGGCCCTGTTGCGACGCCTCGATCAGCTCGCCGCATATGCTGGTACGGGCCTGCCGCCGGAGTGCGCGTCGGCCCCGACGGTCCGCTGCTCCAGTGCGACCGGCACCGCTGCAGAGAGGAATCGACCATGACCACGCCACGCACCGTGCTCGTCACCGGAGGCAACCGCGGGATCGGCTACGCCATCGCCGAGGAGTTCATCGCCCAGGGCCACCGCGTCGCCGTCACCGCCCGCTCCGGCGAGGGCCCTGTCGGCGCACTCACGGTCCGTGCGGACGTCACCGACGCCGCCTCCGTCGACGCCGCGTTCACCGCGATCGAGGCTGAGCTCGGCCCGGTGGAGGTGCTCGTGGCGAATGCCGGCATCACGAAGGACACCCTGCTCATGCGCATGAGCGAAGACGACTTCGACCAGGTGGTCGACACGAACCTCGGCGGTTCCTTCCGTGTCGTCAAGCGCGCGTCGAAGGGCATGCTCAAGGCACGCTTCGGGCGCATCGTCCTGATCTCGAGCGTCGTCGGCCTCTACGGCTCCGCCGGCCAGGTCAACTACGCGGCCTCCAAGAGCGGACTCGTCGGCATGGCGCGCTCGATCACTCGTGAACTCGGGGCCAGGGGCATCACGGCCAACGTCGTCGCTCCGGGATTCATCGAGACCGACATGACGGCGGAACTTCCCGCCGAGACGCAGGCCGAGTACAAGAAGAGCATCCCGGCCGCGCGGTTCGCGAGCGCCAACGAGGTCGCGAAGGTCGTCACGTGGATCTCCGGCGACGACGCCGGCTACATCTCAGGCGCGGTGATCCCGGTCGACGGCGGTCTCGGCATGGGGCACTGACCAGGAACGCGACGCACGCCGGGCACTGACCGATCAGTGCCCGGCGGCGTAGCCGAGCAGCGGCAGGATCTCCGTGAGGTCGACCCGACCTGCAACCAGGTCCGCACGCTGCTTCACGATCGGTTTGGCGTTGAACGCCACCGACAGTCCAGCGACCGCCATCATCTCGAGGTCGTTCGCTCCGTCGCCCACGGCGACGGTGCGCTGCAACGGCACACCGTCGGTGTCCGCCCACTCGGTGAGCGCCGCGGCCTTCGCCGCCGCGTCGATGATCGGTCCGCTCACCGAGCCGGTGAGGACGCCGTCGACGACCTCGAGCCGGTTCGCGCGGACATGATCGAGCCGGAGCCGTTCGGCGAGGGGGTCGAGCAGCTCGTGGAAGCCACCTGACACCACGCCGATCCGCGATCCGTGCCCATGGAGCGTGGCGATCAGCTGCTCGAGACCAGGAGTGAGCCGGATCCGCTCGGCGATCACCGGAATGCGATCGACCCGGAGGCCCGCCAGCGTCGCGACGCGAGCGCGCAGACTCTCCGCGAAGTCGAGTTCACCCTGCATCGCGCGCTCGGTGATGTCGGCGACCTCGGCCAGACTGCCCGCCTCCTCGGCGAGCAGTTCGATCACCTCGTTCTGGATGAGCGTCGAGTCGGCGTCGAGGACCGCGAGGAATCGGACGCCTGGTCCGGTAGGTGCGGGTGGTGCTGTCTGGGGATCCGCCAACGCCGAACGCTCGGTACTCATGGAACGACGCGTACTCCCTTGCCAACAACGGTGAGACCGGACTCGGTGACGGTGAACCCGCGTGCGCGGTCACGGTCGTGGTCGACACCGACGCGGGCGCCGGAGGTGACCACCACATCCTTGTCCAGGATAGCCCGCTTGACCACGGCGTCCGGTTCGATGTGGACCTTGTCGAAGACGACCGAGTCGGAGACGTGTGCTCCCGACTCCACGAGTGCCCACGGCCCGAGCACGCTCCGCTCGATGTGCGCGCCCGACAGCAGCGAGCCGAGGGACACGATCGAATCGATCGTCTGGCCGAGGTTGCCCTTCGCGTCGCGCACGAACTTCGCCGGTGGCGAGTTGAGCTGCTGGCTGAAGATCGGCCAGTCGCGGTTGTAGAGGTTGAAGACGGGCAGCGTGGAGATGAGGTCCTGGTGCGCCTCGTAGAACGAGTCGATGGTCCCCACGTCCCGCCAGTAGTAGCGGTCGCGGTCCGTCGAGCCGGGGACGTCGTTGCGCTGGAGGTCGTAGACGCCGGCCTCGCCCTGCCCGACGAAGTAGGGGACGATGTCGCCTCCCATGTCGTGGTTGGAGCTCGTCAGCTCGCCATCGGCGATGACGGCCTCGATGAGGGCGTCGGCGTCGAAGACGTAGTTGCCCATCGAGGCGAGCACCTCGCCGGGGGAGTCGGGCAGTCCCGGCGCGTCGAGCGGCTTCTCGAGGAACCGCGCGATCGTCGTGGGATCGTCGGCGTCGACGTCGATGACGCCGAACTGGTCGGCGAGTGAGATCGGCTGACGGATCGCGGCGACGGTCGCCTTCTTCCCCGAGGCGATGTGGGCGTCGATCATCTGCGCGAAGTCCATGCGGTACACGTGGTCCGCACCGACGACGACCACGATGTCGGGCTTCTCGTCGCGGATCAGGTTGAGGCTCTGCAGGATCGCGTCCGCCGAACCGCTGAACCAGCGTTTGCCGAGGCGTTGCTGCGCGGGCACAGACGCCACATAAGAGTCGAGCAGGCCCGACAGGCGCCAGGTCTGCGAGACATGGCGGTCGAGGCTGTGCGACTTGTACTGCGTGAGGACGACGATCTGGGTGAGTCCTGAGTTGATGAGGTTCGACAGCGCGAAATCGATCAGACGGTATTGCCCGCCGAACGGTACGGCCGGTTTCGCGCGGTCTGCGGTCAGCGGCATCAACCGCTTTCCTTCCCCACCTGCAAGGACGATTCCGAAGATCTTCTTTGATGCGGCCATGGGTTCACAATAGATGGAGGACGAGACCTGTACTAGCGTCTAGACATGCGAGTCGATCTTGTGACAAAGGAGTATCCGCCGGAGATCTACGGCGGCGCGGGTGTGCACGTCGCGGAGCTGGTGAAATCCCTGCGCAGCGACATCGACGTCACCGTCCGGTGCTTCGGTGCGCCACGGGACGAACCCGACACCATCGCGTACGGGACTCCGGTCGAACTGCAGGGCGCGAACGGGGCTCTCACGACGCTCGGAACCGATCTGCTCATCGCCCAGGACGTTGCGGGTGCCGACCTCGTGCACTCCCACACCTGGTATGCGAACGGGGCAGGACACCTCGCCTCGATGCTGCACGGAATCCCGCACGTCGTGACCGCGCACAGTCTCGAACCGCTGCGGCCGTGGAAGGCGGAACAGCTGGGCGGCGGCTATCGGGTCTCGAGCTGGATCGAGCGGTCCGCCTACGAGGGCGCTGCGGCGGTCATCGCCGTGAGCGACGGCATGCGTCGGGACATCCTCCGCTCCTACCCGGCGCTGGATCCGGCGAAGGTGGAGGTCATCTACAACGGCATCGACCTGACCGACTGGCAGCCTCGTGTCGACGACGATCTGCTCCGCTCCCTCGGCATCGACCCGACCCGACCCTCGGTGGTCTTCGTGGGTCGCATCACGAGGCAGAAGGGCCTTCCGTACCTGCTGCGCGCCGCGCGGCTCCTTCCTCCGGACGTCCAGCTCGTGCTGTGCGCCGGAGCGCCGGACACCCCCGAGATCCTCGCCGAGGTCAAGGGGCTGGTCGAGGAGCTGCAGACCGAACGCACGGGAGTCGTCTGGATCGAGCGTCTGCTTCCGCGTCACGAACTCTGCACGGTGTTGACGGCGGCGACGACCTTCGTGTGTCCCTCCGTCTACGAGCCGCTCGGCATCGTGAACCTCGAGGCCATGGCGTGCGGAGCCGCGGTCGTCGGCACCGGCACGGGCGGGATCCCCGAGGTCGTGCAGGACGGCGTGACCGGCCGGATCGTCCCGATCGCCCAGGCCTCCGACGGTACGGGCACACCGCTCGACCCGGAGCGGTTCGTCGCGGACCTCGCGGCGACCCTCACCGAGGTCGTGCAGGATCCCGCTCAGGCGCGGGCCTACGGCGAAGCGGGACGACGCCGTGCGGAGACCGACTTCAGTTGGTCTCGCATCGCCTCGCAGACCGCCGAGCTGTACCGGCGCCTCGTCTGATACGAGGACCACGGACACCGCATCGCCCGGACGCGTGTCGTCGGTTCGGGCGGATAGGCTAGGAGCATGCCGAGCGTGTTGCAGTTCTCCGACGTGTCCGTGGTCCGCAATCTCAACCCCATCCTGGATGGTGTCGACTGGACGGTGACAGGCGACCAACGATGGATCGTCCTCGGCCCGAACGGTGCCGGCAAGACGACGCTGCTCCAGCTCGCCGCCACGCTGATCCACCCGTCGAAGGGTACGGTCGGGGTCCTCGACGAGACCCTCGGTCGCGTCGACGTGTTCGAGCTGCGCCCCCGCATCGGATTCGCGTCCTCCGCGCTCGCGAAGCGTGTCCCGCCGGAGGAGACGGTTCTCGACGTCGTCCTGACCGCCGCCTACTCGGTCACCGGCCGTTGGGTCGAGCAGTACGAGGACATCGACGTGAAGCGCGCCACGCGCGTCCTCGCCGAGTGGAAGCTCGACCATCTGGCGGACCGTCGTTTCGGCACCCTGAGCGACGGTGAGCAGAAGCGCGTCCAGATCGCCCGCGCGATCATGACCGACCCGGAGCTGCTGCTGCTCGACGAGCCGGCCGCGAGCCTCGACCTCGGCACGCGCGAGGAGCTCGTCGAGCTGCTCGGCGGCTACGCCAGCGCCGACGACTCACCCGCGATCATCATGGTCACTCACCACGTCGAGGAGATCCCGGTGGGGTTCACCCATGTGCTGCTCGTCCGAGGCGGCAAGATCGTCGGCGCCGGCCCGATCGCCGAGACACTGACCTCTGAGACGCTGAGCGAGACGTTCGACCTCCCGATCGAACTGACCGAGCAGGATGGCCGATTCCACGCGCGATCCGCTCGCGCCGGCCGCGCGGCGGTCACCTCGGCCTGACGCCTACCGCTCGGCACGCCTGTCGCCGATGGCGAGCAGAGTCCTGCCGAGTCTGGTAAAGTTGACCTTTGGCTCGCGGAGCCGAGAGTTTTCTGCCTGTGCGCGCTGCCTCCTCACCGGAGCTTCGGGCGCTGGTATTGCCCACACCATCCACTCAACAAGGACTGCTGATGAAATCTGACATCCACCCCACGTACGAAGCCGTCGTCTTCCGCGACCTCGCTTCCGGCGCGACCTTCCTCACGCGCTCGACGGTCTCGTCGGGCAAGACGATCGACCTCGACGGTGTCACCTACCCGGTGATCGACGTCGAGATCTCGTCTGAGTCGCACCCGTTCTACACGGGTAAGCAGCGCATCATGGACTCGGCCGGCCGCGTCGAGAAGTTCAACCAGCGCTTCAAGGGCTTCGGCAAGTAGTCACAAGCTTCCGCTGCAACAAGAACGCCCCGATCCTCGGATCGGGGCGTTCTTCGTCGTGTGCAGCGGACGTGGTCGGTCAGATCCCGATCGGGAGCTGACCGGCCGGGACCTCGCTCGGCGCAGGAGCTGCTTCCCGGCCGAGTCGGATCGGCCAATCACCCTCCGCGACGAACTCCGGGTCGCGGACGCGGCGCATGTAGGACTGGAAGTCCGCGGCCTGTTCGAGCGACCACGCACGCTGGGCGTCGTGCAGCTCGCCGACGGACGCAGGCAGCTCGGCCGCGTACAGACGGCCGATCGCCTGGGCGACCCGCCCTGCAGCCACCGCGTCGACCCCCGCGTCGTGCGCGCCATCGAGCGGGACGCCGTGCAGTGCGGCGACGACCTCCAACGTGCGCTTCCCCTTGCGGTACTTGTCGAGCCGCCGGTCGAGGATCAGCGGATCGACGACCGGAGACGGATCGGTGATCGGCGGAACGCCGTGGCGCTGCGCTTCGAAGTGGAGCAGCGAGAAGTCGTAGGGCGCGTTGTAGGCGACGACGGGGACACCTGCGTCGAGCAGGCTCCCGAGGACTGCGACGATCTCGCCGACGACCGCTGCGGCCGGACGCCCCTCGAGACGCGCACGTTCCGTCGTGACGCCGTGCACCTCGGTCGCCCGAGCGGGGATCTCGATGCCGGGATCAGCCATCCACGACCAGGACTGGTCGAGTGAGCCGTCGGCGCGGAGGACGCCGACGAACGCCGTCACCACCCGGCTCGTCTCGACCTCGATCCCGGTCGTCTCGAGGTCGAAGACCGCGAGGCGGTCCGTCCAACTGGGGTTCGTCTCGGCCGTGTTCACGGTTTCACCATACGTCGAGCCTCCGACAGGGCGGCGTGCCACGCCGGGTCGGTCCACCGGCGGCGGCGTGAGGCGGCTCCCAGGAGGGAACTGCTTAGACTGAGCAGATGCCCGTCGAATCCCCGTACGCAGCCCTGCTCGAACGCATCCCCGTCGTGGAGCGTTCCCTCGACGTCGATGGCGCTGAGACCCGATTCTGGGACTACGGAGATCCCGCCTCCGACACGACGATCATCATGGTGCACGGTTTCCGCGGCGACCACCACGGTCTCGAGCCGGTCGTCGCCCAGCTGTCCGGCGTCCGCATCGTCGCGCCGGACCTCCCCGGATTCGGCAGCTCGGCACCGTTCGTCTCGGGCACCCACTCGGTCGAGGGGTATGCGACCTGGCTCGCGCACTTCATCGAAGCGCTCGCGCCCACCGGCAGGATCGTCGTCCTCGGCCACTCCTTCGGTTCGATCGTCGTCAGCGCCGCGGTCGCAGGTGGGCTCCGGCCCGACGACCTCGTGCTCGTGAACCCGATCGCGGCTCCCGCCCTGCAAGGCCCCCGCGGCATCCTCACCCGACTCGCGGTCTTCTACTACTGGTCTTCGGCGAAGCTCCCGAAGCGCCTCGGCTTCGCCTTCCTCCGCAACAAGGGCGTCGTCCGCATCATGAGCGTCGCGATGGCGAAGACGAAGGACCCCACACTGCGCCGGTGGATCCACGACCAGCACGATCAGTACTTCAGCGCCTTCTCAGACCGCGAGGTCGTCCTCGAATCGTTCACGGCGTCAGTGAGCCACGACGTGAGCGAGTACGCCGAGCACATCCCGACCAGGACCCTGCTCATCGCCGCAGAACGCGACGACATCACGCCGGTTACGGCGCAGTTCACGCTCGCCGAGCGATTCGACGACGCCCAGCTCCACGTCATTCCGAACGTCGGCCACCTCATCCACTACGAGGAACCGGACGACGCCGCCGCGCGGCTCATGGCATTCCTCGCCGAGACCCCGGAGGCCTGAGCGAGGCCATTCGCCAGGTGGGCCAGGGGACGAGCGCGATCAGGCGTCGGTGGCGTCCTGCGCGATCACACTCGTGAACGACGGCGGGAGGAGACGTGAGGCGATCTCGGTGAGTGTCTCACTGGCGCCGGCGTCGAGTTTCACCTCGGCACGGCCATCGGCCTTCGTCGGCCCGCGGTTGATGACGACCACCGGGAGCCGCTTCCTGCGGGCGAGTTCCAGCAGGCGGATTCCCGAGTTCACGACGAGGGAGGAGCCGGCGATGACGAGCGCCTCGGCACCACGCACGAGCGACGCGGCCTCGGCGAACTTCTCGGTCGGGATGAACTCACCGAAGAACACCACGTCGGGCTTCAGCATGCCACCGCACACCGTGCACATCGGGATGACGATCTCATCGACTCGGCCGACCTCGGCGTCGCCGTCGGGGTTGATCGTCACGTCCGTTTCGGTGTCGAGCCACGGATTCAGTGCCGTCATGCGCTCGGCGATGCTCGCACGAGCGTAGCTCTGGCCACAGGAGAGACAGCTCACACGGTCCATCGAGCCGTGCAGGTCCACCACGCGGCGGGAACCGGCGCGCACGTGCAGGCCGTCGACGTTCTGCGTGATCACCCCGTCCGCGATCCCCGCCTCCTCCAACGCCGCGATGGCCCGGTGTCCGGCGTTCGGGCGGGCGCCGTCGAAGCGCTTCCAGCCGAGGTGGCTCCCCGCCCAGTACCGCTTTCGGGCCGCGTCGTCGTTCGAGAGGAACTGGTCGACGGTCATCGGGGTGCGCTTCGGCGCGCCCTGTCCGCGGTAGTCGGGGATACCGGAGTCGGTGCTCACGCCTGCACCGGTGAGGAACGCGACTCGACGTCCGTTGAGCAGCTCGATCGCGCGTTCGCGGGCGGCGTCGGTCGTCTCACCGGCGGAACCGGCCGCTTCGATCAACGCGCTCATGCAGTGCTCCATCCCGTGCGCCGCGCCTCCGGAGGATTCCAGAGCCGTCGCCCTGCCCCTGAGTCTAAACGGCCTGGTTTTCGATTGTGTTTCCGGACTCTGGCAAGGTGGAGGTCGCACACAGCCCCGAGAGGACCATCCGCATGCAGGTCATCCGCATCACCGCGCTCGACGACGAACGGCTCGCCGACTACTCGCGATTGACGGATGTCGCCCTCCGCCGCGTGTCCGAACCCGCCGGGGGTCTGTACATCGCCGAGTCCACGAAGGTCATGGAGCGGGCGCTCCGAGCCGGACACCGCCCCCGCTCGGTCATCCTCCAGGAGAAGTGGCTCGACGACGTCGCGCCGCTGCTCGAGGAGCACGACGTGCCGGTGTTCGTCGGCGCACCCGAGCTGTTGGAACAGCTGACCGGATTCCACCTCCACCGCGGCGCGCTCGCCTCGATGCACCGCCCGGCGCTCGCCGACCCCGCAGATCTCCTCCGCGCCGCCCGACGCGTCGTGATCCTCGAGGACATCGTCGACCACACCAACGTGGGGGCGATCTTCCGGTCGGTCGCCGGCCTCGGTGCCGACGCCGTGCTCATCACACCCCGCTGTGCCGATCCGCTCTACCGTCGCAGTGTGCGTGTGAGCATGGGCACGGTTCTGCAGGTGCCGTGGACCCGCCTGCCCGAGTGGGACGAGGCTGCGACGATCCTGCGAGATGCCGGGTTCCAGACGGCCGCATTGGCTCTCGCCGATGACGCCGTCGACCTCGACGTCTACGCCGCGTCCGCCCCGGAACGCCTCGCGATCGTCCTCGGCACCGAGGGCGACGGGCTCAGTCCCAAGGCGCTCCAGGCGGCGGACACGATCGTCACGATCCCGATGCTGCACGGTGTCGACTCGCTGAACGTCGCTTCCGCAAGCGCCGTCGCCCTCTGGGAGCTCCGCGTCCGCTGACCGGGCCCGCGCGAGCCACCAGGGGACGCCAAGGCCGAGCGGGTACCATGACCGGGTGCCACTCACGAGACGACAGATCTACCGCCGCCGCAGACTCCTCGTGTTCGGCATCGCCGCCGTCCTCATCGGCGTCCTCGGCTACGGCACGGGCGCGCTCATCCGCCCGGTCCCCGCGGCCGCTGCGACGCTCGAGGCACCGGACGCCCTCGCCGCGTCACTGGTCCAGCAGACGGCTCCCGTGTCATGGCCGGGATTCGGGCGCGGTGCCATCGGCGCCGTCGGTTTCGACGGCGTCCTGAGCACGACGGGGGAGCAGACGCCCTTCCCGATCGCGAGCCTCACCAAGACGATCACCTCGCTCGTCGTCCTCGATGCGAAGCCCATGGCCGCGGGCGAGGACGGTCCCTCCATCACCCTCACCGAGGACGACGTCGACTTCTACTACGACACGATCGCCGAGAACGGCTCGGCAGCACCCGTCGTGGCCGGCTCGGTCTTCACCCAACGCCAGATGTTCGAAGCGCTCCTGCTCCCGTCGGCGAACAACTACAGCATCTCGCTCGCGGTGTGGGCCTTCGGCTCGGTCGACGCCTACCTCGACGCGGCACGGACCTGGCTCGACGCCCACGGCCTCACCGGCACCACTGTCACGAACACGAGCGGCCTCGGCGCGACGAACGTGAGCACGCCGAGCGACCTCATCACCATCGGCAAGCTCGTGCTCGCCGATCCGGTGCTGTCGACCATCGTCTCGGAGACGAGCGCGGTCCTCCCCGCCATCGGAGAGGTCGAGAACACGAACACCATCCTCGGCCAGAACGGGGTGACCGGTTTGAAGACCGGCACCGACGACGCGTCAGGCGCTTGCCTACTGTTCTCCGCGGACCTCCAGGTCGAGGGCCGGACGGTCACCGTGGTCGGGGTCATCCTCGGTGCCGACAATCACTCGATTCTCAATCAGGCGGTCCTCGCGCTCCTGCAGAGCATGCCTGCCGGGTTCCACCAGGTGCAGCTCGCCACCACGGGCGAACCGGTGGGTTCGTACGCGACCGGGTGGGATGAGGCCGCACAGATCGTCGTCGCCTCCGACGCCTCCGTGCTCGTCTGGCAGGACACGCCGATCACCGTCACCGCGAAGGCCCGCCCGATCGAAGCCGGCGCTTCCGGTTCGACGGTCGGTTCGCTCAGCTACGCGGTCGGTCCCGGTGCTGAGGGCGGTGCGACGACGATCGAGGTGCCGATCGCGCTCGACGGCGACATCGCGCCCGTGACGCCGTGGTGGCGTCTCACCAACCCGTAGGCAGGAAGGCCGTCCAGCGCGCGGGTGCGCTCGTCAGACGTCGAGTTCCTGCTCCTGCACCTCGCCAGGGTGGAATGGGCCCGCCAGCGGTCGTTTCGCGGTGATGTGATCGCCGGACGACTGGTGACGGATCCGACGCAGCACCCAGGGCACGAGGTACTCACGTGCCCACGCGAGGTCTTCCGTGCGGGCTTGACGCCAGCGGCTTGCCGGAAGCGGTTCCGGCTGCAGCGGCTTCAGCTCGTTCTCGACGTTGAGCGCCTCGAGCACCATTCGCGCGACCTCGTGATGTCCGAGGGCGTTCAGGTGCAGACGGTCGGGAGCCCACATGCGGGGGTCCTGGATCGCGGACAGCGACCACTGATCGGCGATGATGCAGTCATGACGCTTCGCGATCGCGCGGAGGTTCTCGTTGTAGATCGCGACCTTGCCACGGATGCTGCGGAAGACGGGGGAGAAGCCGACATCGACCCCGGTGAAGAGGACGACCGTCGCTCCGTCGCTCCGGAGCCGGACGATGGCCTGCTCCAGGCGACGTGCGATGTCGTCGGGGTCGGTGCCCGGACGGATGACGTCGTTGCCGCCAGCGGAGATCGTGATGAGGTCGGGGCGCAACTCCAGGGCCGGCTCGATCTGGTCGTCGAGGATCTGCTGGGCGAGCTTGCCGCGGACCGCGAGGTTGGCGTACGAGAACTCGGAGTTCTGGGCGTCGAGCACCTCGGCGACGCGGTCGGCCCAACCGCGATGGCCGCCCGGCGTTCCGGGCTCCGGGTCGCCGATGCCCTCGGTGAAGGAGTCGCCGATCGCGACGTACCGTGACCAGGGATGGTGCTGTCCGCTCATGCTGCGCTCCTCCAGATGCCGACCCAGAACCTCCAGCGTACGCCTCGTGCCGACCGCGCGGATCAGCCGCGCGACGGAGATCCGGATCGGCTGGGACGCGTCCCCGATGGTCGGCGGTGTCGTCCGTCTCGGGTACATTGGTCTCCAGTGAACGCGGAAAACCCATCGACCCAGCATCTGGGCAGCTCCGCAGCCGAACACCTTTCGCCGGCCTTCCCGGAGCGTGCCGCCTGGGGTACGGCCAGCAAGCTGCGAGCCTGGCAGGCCGAAGCGCTCGAACAGTACTTCGCGACCGAACCCCGCGACTTCCTCGCCGCTGCGACACCCGGCGCAGGCAAGACGACCTTCGCCCTCCGACTCGCCTCGGAACTCCTGCACCGCGGCACGGTCGACCGCATCACCGTCGTCGCTCCGACCGACCATCTGAAGCGCCAGTGGGCGGAGGCGGCGAGCCGCGTGGGTATCCGACTCGACCCGAACTTCGCCAACCGCGACCAGGTGTTCGGTCGCCACTACCACGGCGTCGCCGTCACCTACGCCCAGGTCGCAGCGAACCCTCCGGTGCACCAGCGCACCACGGACTCGGGCCGAACGCTCGTCATCCTCGACGAGGTGCACCACGGCGGCGACGCCCTCAGCTGGGGCGACGGCATCCACGAGGCGTTCTCCCGTGCGACGCGGCGGTTGTCGCTCACGGGGACGCCGTTCCGCTCCGACACCGCCCCGATCCCGTTCGTCGTCTACCAGCCCGACCACCAGGGCATCCGTACCTCGGTCACCGACTACAACTACGGTTACGGCCGTGCGCTCCAGGACGGCGTCGTCCGACCCGTCCTCTTCATGGTCTATGCGGGACACATGCGCTGGCGCACGAAGGCCGGCGACGAGATGGAGGCGAGGCTCGGCGAGGGCAACACCAAGGACATCACCTCCGCGGCCTGGCGGACGGCGCTCGACCCCCAGGGCGACTGGATCCCCGCCGTCCTGAAGTCTGCCGACCTCCGGTTGTCCGAGGTCCGTCAGTCCGTCCCAGACGCCGGCGGCCTCGTCATCGCGACCGACCAGATGACCGCCCGCGCCTACGCGTCGATCCTCCACGAGCTGACGGGGGAGCTGCCCACGATCGTGCTCTCCGACGAGAAGGAGGCGAGCGACCGGATCGCGGACTTCTCCGCGAACGACAAGCGCTGGATGGTCGCCGTCCGCATGGTGTCCGAAGGCGTCGACGTGCCACGCCTCGCCGTCGGCGTCTACGCGACCTCCTCGGCGACGCCGCTGTTCTTCGCGCAGGCGATCGGACGCTTCGTGCGAGCACGCCGTCGAGGCGAGATCGCGAGCATCTTCCTGCCGAACGTCCCGAACCTGATGGCACTGGCTGAAAAGCTCGAACTCGAACGCGACCACGCCCTCGACCGCCCGAGCGATCCGGACGCCGAAGGCGACATGTTCAACCCGGAGGACGCCATGATGGCGGCCGCCGAGCGCGAGGACAAGGCGTCGGATTCGCTGCTCGAGGAGTTCACCTGGCAGGCGGTCTCCTCGAACGCACACTTCGACCGCGTCGTGTTCGACGGTGCCGAGTTCGGCGAGCTCGCCCAGCCCGGCACCGAGGAGGAGTTCGACTTCATCGGGTTCCCAGGACTCCTCGAGCCCGAGCAGGTGCATGAACTCCTCGTCCAGCGCCAGAGCCGCCAGGCCAAGCGTGGCGCGTTCGTCGACAAGAACGCCGCGTCGCCGAAACCCGAGGCGGACATCCCGGCTCCGCTGTACCGCACGCTCAAGGAACAGCGCTCGGTGCTCAACACCCTCGTCGGTTTGTACGCGAAGCACACGAAGGAACCACACGGTCTCGTCCATGCGGAGCTGCGACGAGTGTGCGGTGGACCGGCGGTCGCACAGGCGAGCGTCACGCAGCTGCAGGCGAGGATCGACCTCCTGCGGCGTCGGCTCGGCCACGGGCACTAGTCGGCGCCATCCAACTGCGCGATCGACCACGTTCCGCGCGTCGGTGCTGCTGTGGGAGAGCCTGGCTCTCGACCATGATCGCGTGACCGTCGACGGTCACGCAGGCACCGGATCGTGTCTGGAAAACAAGAACGGCCGGAGCTTTCGCTCCGGCCGTTCGCCGTCTCAACACGGTGTGCGCGAAGGGGGACTTGAACCCCCACGCCCGTAAGGGCACTAGCACCTCAAGCTAGCGCGTCTGCCATTCCGCCACTCGCGCGTGTTGTGTTCGTTTCCGGCTTTCGCCGGGCACGAGAAGAAACACTATCACGGATTTTGAGACGTGTTTGCCACTTCACCCCATTCGGCGACGGGTAGGACGATCGAAGCGACGAAACCCGCGTCGTTCCGGCAGCCAGGCGCCGGAAAGTCGTGCGGCGGGTAGCGTGGAGGCATGACCTCCGGCCCAGATGCATCCAGCCCGCAGCTCGACGAGACGACCCGTATCGCGCGCGACCTCATCCGCATGGACACCACCAACTACGGCGAAGGCCGCTCGAACGGCGAGACCGAGGCCGCAGAGTACGTGGAGGCGTATCTCCAGGAGCTCGGTCTCCAACCCGAGCTCATCGACGCGGCCCCCGGTCGCACAAGCGTCGTCGCTCGAGTGCCTGGCGCGAACCCGAACAAGCCGGCCCTCGTCGTCCACGGCCACCTCGACGTCGTCCCAGCGGATGCGGCGAACTGGTCGGTCGACCCGTTCGGCGGGGAGATCAAGGACGGGCTGCTGTGGGGCCGCGGCGCGGTGGACATGAAGAACATGGACGCGATGATCCTCGCCTCGCTCCGCGAGATCCTCGGCAGCGGACGCCGACCCGAACGCGACCTCGTGATCGCGATGTTCTCCGACGAGGAGAACGGCGGCGTCTTCGGCTCGCACCACATCGTCTCCGAACGTCCGGAACTCTTCGCGGGTGCGACCGAGGCGATCAGCGAGGTCGGGGGATACTCGATCACGTTCGGCGGTCAGCGCTCCTACCTCCTGCAGACGTCCGAGAAGGCCCTGCTGTGGATCAAGCTCGTCGCGACCGGTCGTGCAGCCCACGGATCGCGATATGTCCACGACAACGCCGTCACCAGGCTCGCGGAGGCCGTCGCGGCGATCGGCCGCACCGAGTGGCCCATCCGCCTGACCGCGACGACCGAACAGCTGCTCTCGGAGATCGCGCGCATCCTCGACACCACGCCCGAGCAGCTCGGCCCCGACGAACTCGCGCTCGCGACAGGCACCGCCTCCGGTTTCATCCAGGCGTCCCTGCGCACGACGAGCAACCCGACCCTGCTCCAGGCGGGCTACAAGCACAACGTCATCCCGGACCGCGCCGAGGCACTCATCGACATCCGGACCCTGCCCGGGGAAGAGGAGGCGGTCCTCGCCCGCGTTGCCGACATCGTCGGCGAGGACGTGGAGATCGTCGTCATGCACCGCGACATCGGGCTCGAGACCCCGTTCTCCGGGCCGCTCGTCGACGCCGTCATCGCAACCCTCGGTCGGCACGACCCCGGCGCTCCAGTCCTGCCCTACATGCTGTCCGGTGGCACCGACAACAAGGCGCTCTCGCTCCTCGGGATCACCGGCTACGGGTTCGCGCCGCTGCGCCTGCCCGAGCACCTCGACTTCCCTGCGATGTTCCACGGAGTGGACGAGCGGGTCCCGCTCGACGCGCTAGGGTTTGGCAGGCAGGTCCTGACGGACCTCCTCCTCGACTACTGATATACTAGCAAGTCGCCTGTCGTCGTCACGAGCGCGCCAGGCCCCCTCCCGAGCCGCCCCGCCGACGATTGCCGGATCCGGCCGAACATCAGCCATCCGGCTGCAGACTGAGCCGATTGGCTACAGAAAGGTGCGCTGTGGACCTCATCAACGCCATCATCCTGGGGCTCGTGCAAGGACTCACCGAGTTCCTGCCGATCTCCTCGAGCGCGCACCTGCGCATCCTGGGCGAGTTCCTGCCCGGCGCGAAGGACCCAGGGGCAGCATTCACCGCGATCACCCAGATCGGTACCGAGGCGGCTGTCGTCGTCTTCTTCTGGCGGGACATCGTCCGGATCGTCAGCTCCTGGTGCAAGGCCCTCGTCGGCAAGATCCCGCGCAACGACCCTGATGCCCGGATGGGTTGGCTGATCATCATCGGCAGCCTCCCCATCGTCATCCTCGGCCTCCTCTTCCAAGACGAGATCGAGACGACCTTCCGTTCACTCTGGATCGTCGCGATCATGCTCATCGTCTTCGGCATCCTGCTCGGCATCGCCGACCATGTCGGGGCGAAGAAGCGTCGCCTCAAGAACCTCACGTACGGTGACGGCGCCATCTTCGGCGGCGCTCAGGCGCTCGCCCTGATCCCCGGCGTCTCCCGCTCGGGCGGCACGATCACTGCGGGCCTCTTCATGGGCTACGAGCGCCGTGCAGCCGCTCGCTACGCCTTCCTGCTCGCCATCCCCGCGGTCTTCGGGAGCGGGTTCTACCAGGTGTTCAAGAGCGTCGGTGAACCGAGCGCGTACGGCCCACTGGAGACGCTCGTCGCGACGATCATCGCATTCGTCGTCGGCCTGGCCGTCATCGTCTTCTTCATGGGCTACATCTCGAAGCGCAGCTTCCTGCCCTTCGTCATCTACCGCATCGTGCTCGGCGTCGTCCTCCTCGTGCTCCTCGGCACGGGCGTGATCGCCGCGTGAGGGCCTGGCCCGCCCCGGACGTCCCGGCCCTCCCCGGCTCCGGCACCGCTCCACGCCTCTGGGACACCCCGAGCGCCAGTCTCATCGAGGCTTCGGCGGAGCGCACGGCACGGCTGTACGTCTGCGGCATCACCCCGTACGACGCGACCCACCTCGGCCATGCATCGAGTTACCTCGCGTACGACACGCTGCAGCGGGTCTGGCTCGACGCCGGCTACGAGGTGCACTATGCGCAGAACATCACCGACGTCGACGACCCACTGCTCGAACGGGCGAACGCGACGGGCGTCGACTGGCGCGAACTCGCCGCCAGTCAGGTCGATCTGTTCCGCAGCGACATGGAACGACTGCGGATCCTCCCACCCGAGGACTACGTCGCCGTCACGGAAGTGATCGATCCGATCGCGGAAGCCGTGGCGCTCCTCATCGAGCGCGGTGTCGGGTACCGGGTCGAGACACCCGACAGCGCAGTGGGCGACGACATCTACTTCGATGTCCGAGCAGCGGGCGACGACGTGTGGCATGTCGGCGCGGAGAGTGGCCTCGACGAGGCCACGATGGCCGCGTACTTCGCCGAGCGCGGGGGAGATCCCGACCGAGCCGGGAAGCGCGACCCGCTCGACCCGCTGCTGTGGCGTGCCGCCCGTGACGACGAACCCAGCTGGGACTCCGTCGTCGGTCGTGGCCGTCCCGGCTGGCACATCGAGTGCTCCGTCATCGCCCTCCAGCACCTCGGTTCCGACTTCACGGTGCAGGGAGGCGGCTCGGACCTGGTGTTCCCGCACCACGACCTGAGCGCCGGTCACGCCGCAGCGCTGTCTGGGCACCCGCTCGCGAAGGTGTTCAGCCATGCCGGGATGGTCGCCTACGAGGGAACCAAGATGTCGAAGTCGCTGGGCAATCTCGTCCTCGTCTCTCGACTAGCCGCCGACGGCGCGGATCCGGCGGCCATCCGGTTGGCGATCCTGGCGAACCACTACCGCACCGACTGGGAGTGGCACGATCGCCACCTCGACGAAGGCGAGGCGCGGATCGCGCGGTGGCGTGCGGCCTTCGCCGGCAGCGTCGTCGATGGCGCGTCCGCGACCGCACTGCTCGCCGGCCTCCGCGAACGCCTCGCTGACGACCTCGACACGCCGGGCGCGATCGCGCTGCTCGATGCGGCCGCGCAGACCGGCGTCGACGACGCCGCCCTCACACGGGCCAGTATCGATGCGCTGCTCGGTGTGCGCTGAGCCGAGACCTCGCTACTCTCGGTCCTTGCGCCAGGGCTCGTCGCCCTTGCCGTCGCCTTTGCCGTCGCCTTTGCCCTCGTCGCGTCGGAGGTATCGTTCGAACTCCTTGGCGATCGCCTCGCCGCTCGCCTCCGGCGACTCGACGGTGTCGCGTGCCTGCTCCAGCTGGTGGATGTAGGCCGCCATGTCCTCGTCTTCTGCCGCGAGCGTGTCGATCCCGCTCTGCCACTCGCCGGACTCCTCGATGAGCCCGCCACGGGGGATCACGACGTCGATGAGCTCCTCGAGCTTGTCGATGAGGGCCAGCACAGCCTTCGGTGACGGCGCACTGTGCACGTAGTGCGGGACCGACGCCCACACCGACAGGCTCTGCACACCCTGCCGTTCTGCGGCGTCGGCGAGCACGCTGAGGATACCGACGGGACCCTCGTAGGTACTGCGTTCGAGTGACAGCTCCTGTCGGAGCTCGGCGCTCTCGCTCGAGGCGAAGACGGAGATGGGCCTCGTGTGCGGGACGTCGGCGAGCATCGCACCGAGCATGACCATGCTCGTGATGCGGTGCTCCGCGACCACGGCGAGGATCTCGTCGACGAAGGCCCTCCAGCCGCGTGACGGCTCGGAGCCGAGGAGGACGAACACGTTGTCGCCGCCGTCGGCGCTCACCCTGAGCTCGGCGTCCTCGGCGAGCGGAGTCGCGGGCTTCGCCGCTGCGGGGTCGGGGCCGGAGATGGTCGTGCCCGGCCAGGTGAGGGAGCGTTTCCCGTCCTCGTCGACGCCGACCGTCGGACGGTTGAACTGATAGTCGTAATAGGGCTCGGGGTCGATCTCGAGCAGTGGCTGCAGCGCGAGCGAGTCACGCAGGACGCGCACGGCGCCGCTGGCCGCCTCACCGGCGTCGTTCCATCCCTCGAACGCCACCACGAGCAGGCGACCGCTGAGCGGTCCCTTGGTGTCTTCGGTCACGTCACACTCCTCGGCGCACGGGAACCTCCCGCGACCATCCATCCAGGATAGGCGCTCCACCACCCGGTAGCATGGCACCCCGTGACCACTCTCCTCCCCGCCGCAGTCCTCTGGGACATGGACGGCACCGTCGTCGACACCGAGCCCTATTGGATGGAGGCCGAGACCGAGCTGGTCGCGGCCCACGGGGGAGTGTGGACGCACGAGGACGGCCTCCTGCTCGTCGGTTCCGGCCTCTGGAACTCCGCGGCCGTGTTGCAGAGCCGTGGCGTCGACCTCGATGCAGACGGCATCGTCGCCCATCTCACAGACCACGTGCGGCGTCTCATCGAGGAACGCGGCGTCCCGTTCCGCCCAGGTGCCCAGGATCTGCTGAAGTCGCTGCGTGCCGCGGGAGTGCCGACCGCACTCGTGACGATGTCGATCAGATCGATGGCCGAGGACATCGCTCGCGGCATCCCGTTCGACGCCTTCGACCTGATCGTCGCGGGTGACGAGGTCGACGAACCGAAGCCGCACCCCGAGGCGTACCTGCGTGCGGCCAAGGCCCTCGGCGTGGACCCCGGCGACTGCGTCGCCATCGAGGACTCCGCGACCGGTCTCGCTTCAGCTGTGGCCGCCGGCACCATCGCGGTGTCCGTACCGCACATCATCCCGATCCCGGCCGGCCCCGGCCACACGACGTGGGACACCCTCGTCGGTCGTGGCCTCGCCGACCTCGCCGAGCTGCGCTCCGCAGCAGGCTCGACCACCGAACACTCCCACGAAGACGAGGCAGCACGCCGATGAGCGCGAACCACCAGCCGCAGAACAGCGGACCCTTCCGCGCGGGCGACCGCGTCCAGCTCACCGGCCCCAAGGGACGGAAGAACACCGTGACCCTCGAGGTCGGCAAGGCGTTCCACACGCACCGCGGTGTCATCGAGCACACGGAGATCATCGGTCTGCCCGACGGCAGTGTCATCGCGAACACCGAGGGCATCGAGTACCTCGCCCTCCGTCCGCTGCTCGTCGACTTCGTGATGTCGATGCCCCGCGGCGCGGCGATCATCTACCCGAAGGACGCCGCCGAGATCATCGGACAGGCGGACATCTTCCCCGGAGCGACGGTCGTCGAGGCCGGTGTCGGTTCCGGCGCGCTCTCGCTGTGGCTCCTGCGTGCGATCGGACCATCCGGCCGACTCGCCTCGTTCGAGCGCCGCGACGACTTCGCCGAGGTCGCCCGGAGCAACGCCGCGACCTTCTTCGGCTACGACCCGGAGAACTGGTCCGTCACCGTCGGTGACCTCCAGGATGCGCTGCCCGCCACGATGCCCGCGGAGTCCGTCGACCGAGTGGTCCTCGACATGCTCGCACCGTGGGAGTGCCTCGACGTCGTGTGGGAGGCGCTCAAGCCCGGTGGAGTCGTCCTCTGCTATGTCGCGACCGTCACCCAGCTGTCGCGGGTCGCCGAAGCGCTCCGCGCGACCGGTGGCTTCACCAACCCGCAGTCGAACGAGACGATGGTCCGCGGCTGGCACGTGGAAGGCCTCGCCGTCCGACCCGACCACCGCATGGTCGCCCACACCGGCTTCCTGATCACCGCCCGCAAACTCGCGCCCGGCACGATCCTGCCCGAGCTCAAGCGACGCGCGTCGAAGACGGACTTCAAGGACGAGGACGTCGAGCTCTGGACGCCCGGTGCGCTCGGTGAGCGGTCGGCCAGCGCGAAGATCCTCCGGAAGCGCGCACGCGCGGCCGGGGCGAGCGCCGAACTCTCCCGTGGCCGTGGGCTCGAGGGCACCTCGTCGGACACCGATGAAAGCGACCTCGGCGCCGTCGACGACGAGCGCTGACCACAACCCAACGTCCACTAAACTGTGCGACGGCGCCCTGCCGTCCCACCCGCATCACCGAAACGAGGATCCGTGCGCACTGCACCAGCTCTCATCGCCGCAGCAGGCCTGCTTCTGGTCTCCCTGACGGGTTGCACCGCATCAGCGGCAGCGTCCTGCGAACCAGCGGCTGCGCCCGGGGCAGCGACCAAGGCCGTCTCGGTCTCCGGAGCGTTCGGCACCGCGCCGACCGTCGACCTCCCGACCCCGCTGTACACCAAGACGACTGAGCGCGAGGTCGTCATCCAGGGTGACGGGGCCACCGTTCCGGCCGACGGCACGGCAATCGTCAACTGGACGGTCTTCAACGGACGCACCGGCGAGGTCATCACCCAGACGCCGTACACCGCCGGCGGCAGCTCCGCCAGCTACCTGTCGTCGCCCCAGACGCTCGAAGGCTTCAAGAAGACCTTCGCGTGCGCGACCGTCGGGTCACGCGTCGTCGCTGCGATCTCCCCAGAAGACGGCCTTGCCGCCAGCGGCGGCAGCGAGGCCGAAGGCATCAAGAAGGATGACACCCTCGTCATCGTGGCCGACATCGAAGGCGCGGCCCTCGGTCGTGCCGACGGCGCCGAACAGCCCATCCCGTCCGGTTTCCCCTCGGTGGTGACCGCACCGAACGGCCAGCCCGGCGTCACGATCCCCTCGACGGGCGCCCCCAAGACGACGAAGCACACGCTCTCCCGTGTGGGCGACGGCGCGACCGTGAAGGAGGGCGACCAGGTCATCGTGAACTACACCGGCGTGCTCTGGGACGGCAAGAGCGTCTTCGACAGCAGCTGGGACAAGGGCGAGCCGTTCGTCTTCACCGCCGGCGGCGGGCAGACGATCAAGGCCTTCAACGACGCCGTGGTGGGCACGAAGGTCGGCTCCCAGGTCATCCTGGTGGTGACGCCGAAGGACGGCTACGGCGACCAGGGAACGCAGCAGGTGCCGGCGAACTCGACGCTCGTGTTCGTCATCGACGTGCTGGGCACGGTCAGCCCGCCGAAGTAGCACCCTCCAGCCATCGGACGGCCCGTCTCCACCCGCGTCGTGCGGGAGGGGACGGGCCGTCCGTCGGTAGACTGGTCGGGTGTCCTCAGCCCGTGAATCCCCGAAGCCGGTCCCGGTGGAGGAGCGGCTCTTCAGCCTCGTACTCGCCCTCCTCGCCACACAGACCGGCCTGACGAAGAACGAGATCCTGTCCACAGTGCAGGGCTACCGTCAGCAGTTCTCGAGCGACGGCGCGAACGCGAGCCTCGAGCGGCAGTTCGAGCGAGACAAGGACAACATCCGCGAGCTCGGCGTTCCCCTCGAGACCATCGAGCAGCCGGGGGAGCCGGGCAACAACCAGTCGATGCGCTACCGCATCCCGAAGGGCGCCTACGAGCTGCCGGCAGACGTCCGGTTCACCCCCGCCGAGCTCTCGCTGCTGTCCCTCGCCGCGACCGTCTGGCGCGAAGGCTCGCTGTCGGGACAATCGCAGCGCGCGATGACGAAGCTTCGCTCGCTCGGCATCGACCCCGATGAACCGATCATCGGCTACGCGCCGCGGCTGCGCACGCGGGAGGCGTCGTTCGAACCCCTCGACGCCGCTCTGGAGCGCCGTGCCGTCGTCACCTTCCCGTATTTGAAGCCCGGTGAGGAACGGCCGCGCGTCCGGACGGTCGCCCCGCTCGCCCTCGTGCAGCACGAGGGTCGCTGGCACCTCTTCGCCACCGACCAGACCGTCGACGAACCCCGGACCTTCCTCCTGTCGCGCATCGTCGGCGCGGTGAAGCCGACGGGCACGACGTTCACGACCGACGACCGCGACCACGCGGCCGAAGCGGTCGAAGGACTTCGGCGCGTCTCGGCATCTCAGCGTGCGATCGTGCGGGTACAGCCCGGTACCGATGCCGCAGCCCGGCTCGGGAACCGGTACCAGGGCAGCAGCACCGACCCGTCGGAGCTGACGCTGCCGTACCTCGACCTCAACATCCTCGCCGACGAGCTCTCCGGCTTCGGTCCGGAGGTGCTGGTCGTGTCGCCCCCGGAACTGGTCGAGGCCGTGTCGTCCCGCCTCGCGCTCGTCGTCGCCCGACACAGCGACGCCGTCACCGCCGGATCCACCGAGGAGGACACCCGTGGCTAAGCGACCAGGCGCGCCTCGCGCCCAGGACAAGCTCATCTTCCTCCTCTCCCTCGTGCCGTACCTGATCGATCGCGAACGCGTGACCGTCGATGAGGCCGCCCGCCACTTCGGGCTGCCACCGCAGCAGATCCGCGAGGCGGTCGAACTGCTCACCGTCTCGGGCGTGCCCGGCGACACCCGCCAGTACCTGGCCGGAGACCTTTTCGACATCGACTGGGGCAGCTTCGAAGAGGACGACGAGATCGTCCTCACCCACCGTGTCGCACTCGACGACAGCCCGCGGTTCTCCGCGAGGGAGGCCTCGGCCCTCATCGCCGGACTGCAGTCGCTCCAGCGTCTCCCCGAGTTCGTCGACAGCGATGTGATCGGCGGCGTCATGGCGAAGCTCGCCCGCGGCGCGTCCTCCGCCCCTGGACAGCTCGCCGTCACCGAGTCCTACTCGGCCGCCGCCGTCGGCATCATCAGGTCGGCGTTGGCCGCCGGCCGCAGCGTGGAGTTCGACTACGTGGACGCCCGGGGCTCCACCGAGGCGCGACTCGTCGACCCGCTCCGACTCGAGTCCCAGGACCAGGACTGGTACCTGTACGGCTGGTGCCATCTGCGCGAGGCGACGAGGCGCTTCCGGCTCGACCGGATGACGCAGCTCCGGGAGAGTGCCGCGGAGGTCGTCTTCCGCGAAGCCGACGTCGTGGTCCCGACGGCGCTCTTCGAGCCGAGCGACTCCGACCGCACGGTGACCGTCCTCGTTCGCAACTCGGTCCTCGCGCTCATCGACGACTACGTGGTCGCCGTCGACCGACCGACCGGGGCCGCGTCGCTCGAAGCGGCGGATCCGGACGTCACGGCGACGCTCCGACTGGCTCATCACCACGGACTCAAGAGACTCGTCGCAGCCCACCCCGGCCTCATCACGGTGCTCGGTCCGGAGGACGCCCGAGTCGCCGTCGCCGACTGGGCTGCCGCCGGACTCGCGCAGTACCGGACACCCCCTTCCGACTGACCTCTCCACTCACGCGGCACGCACGCGGATGCAGGGTAGAGTGGGGGCACCTCGACCTCGAAGATCAGGAACGAAGACTATGTTCGGCAACGCTTTCACTGGGTGGCACCTCGTCATCATCCTTCTCATCGTGCTGCTGCTGTTCGGAGCACCGAAGCTCCCGGGCCTCGCGCGCAGCGTCGGCCAGTCCATGCGCATCTTCAAGAGCGAGGTCAAGAGCATGCGCGACGACGACCCTGAGTCGACCGACACCGCGCAGGGCACCACCACGCCTGGCCCCACCCCGGGCGTCACGGATCAGGCGGCGGCCCAGCCCAAGCCGACCGATCCGCCCGTCAAGCCATAATCTGAGGACCACTCGAGCGTGATGACGCCAGCATCTGGCACCGGACGAGTGCGCCTCCGGAACACCGGTCGCAGACAGGTCGTCCGACCGTGGCGATAACCGAGAAACGTCCGAAGAAGAAGAACCGCGAAGGACGCATGTCACTCGGCGAACACCTCGTCGAGCTCCGCAAGCGACTCTTCTACGCCGCGATCGGCATCGTCGTCGGCATGGTCGCGGGATTCATCGCCTCCGAGTGGATCATCGAAGCGATGAGCGCCCCCATCCTCGTCATCGCCGACGATCGTGGGCAGGCGTTCTTGAACTTCACGAACGTGACGAGCGCGTTCGACCTGCGCATGAAGATCGCGCTGACGGCCGGCGTCGTCCTGTCGAGTCCGGTGTGGTTGTACCAGATCTGGGCGTTCCTCGTCCCGGGTCTCACGCGCAAGGAGCTCAAGTACGCTGTCGGATTCTTCGCGACGGCTGTGCCACTGTTCCTCGCCGGATGCTATGCCGGCTGGTTCGTCCTACCCCACATCGTGGAACTCATGCTCGGGTTCACGCCGACGGCTGCCGCGAACTTCCTGGACGCGACGACCTACTACGACTTCGTCCTGAAGCTCGTGCTCGCCGTCGGCGTCGCGTTCGTCCTCCCGGTCTTCCTCGTCCTCCTCAACTTCGTGGGTGTGCTCTCAGCGGCCTCGATCATCAAGGCCTGGCGCATCGCCATCCTCGTCATCGTGCTGTTCACCGCGATCGCGACTCCCGCGGCCGACATCGTGTCGATGTTCGTCCTCGCGATTCCCATGGTGGTGCTGTACTTCGCGGCGTACGGTGTCGCCTGGCTCCACGACCGCCGCGCGAAGAAGCGGCAGCAGCGCATCGACGCCGAACTCGGCAGCAAGGACCTTGCATGAGCGACACCGCTTCCCCCGCCGAGCGGTATCGGGCGGCAGCGGCTCGCAATGCGACGCCCAGGCTCCAGGAGTTCCGCGAACGGCAGCGCTTCGACCTGGACGCGTTCCAGCTCGAGGCCTGCGAACGCATCGAGTCAGGCAGCAGTGTGCTGGTCGCGGCACCGACGGGTGCAGGCAAGACGATCGTCGCCGAGTTCGCGATCGCGCTGGCGATGCACGGAGCCCGCGACAAGGTGTTCTACACCACACCGATGAAGGCGCTCAGCAACCAGAAGTTCCAGGAGCTCACTGCCGAGTACGGTCCGGAGAACGTCGGACTCCTCACGGGAGACACGAACGCCAACGGGAACGCACGCATCGTCGTCATGACCACCGAAGTCCTCCGCAACATGCTGTACGCGGACTCGGACGCACTCCAGGACCTCGCGTTCGTCATCATGGACGAGGTCCACTACCTCGCGGACCGCTTCCGCGGAGCGGTCTGGGAAGAGGTCATCATCCACCTCCCGCCGACGGTCAGGATGGTGTCGCTCAGCGCAACCGTCTCGAACGCCGAGGAGTTCGGAGACTGGCTCCAGGCGGTCCGAGGCGACACGGCCGTGATCGTGTCGGAGGAGCGCCCGGTCCCACTCACGCAACATGTGCTCATGCGGAACAAGCTCATCGACCTGTTCGCCGCCCCGAGCCTCGCGGACACCCATCAGGTGAACCCGGAGCTCGTGCGGATGGCCCAGTTCGGCGGCCGTGCCCCCAACAGCCGCCAGTACAAGGATGTCAGCCGCTACAACCAGCGGCGTGCGCCGCATCGCACCGAGAAGCTCGAGCGCGGTCCCTTCGTGCAGATGCTCGACGACCACCACCTGCTGCCGGCGATCTTCTTCGTCTTCAGCCGCATCGGGTGCGATCAGGCGGTCAAGCAGGTCCTCCGATCCGGCATCAGGCTGACCGAAGCGCACGAACGCGACGAGATCCGTCAGATCGTCGACGAACGCTGCCGGACGCTCCTCGACGAGGACCTCGCCGTGCTCGGCTACTGGGAGTGGCTGGACGGCCTCGAACGTGGCGTCGCCGCCCACCACGCCGGGCTCCTGCCGGCGTTCAAGGAGGTCGTCGAAGAGCTCTTCCAGCGCAAACTGGTCAAGGTCGTCTTCGCGACGGAGACGCTCGCACTCGGCATCAACATGCCGGCGCGCACCGTCGTCCTCGAGAAGCTCGAGAAGTTCAACGGCGAGGCGCGCGTCCCGATCACACCGGGGGAGTACACCCAGATCACGGGACGCGCCGGACGCCGAGGCATCGACGTCGAGGGCCACGCCGTCATCCAGTGGACCGAGGGCCTCCACCCGCAGTCGGTGGCGTCGCTCGCCTCACGGCGAACGTACCCGCTCAACTCCAGCTTCCGCCCGACCTACAACATGGCCGTGAACCTGATCGACCAGTTCGGCCGACAGCGGACCCGCCAGATCCTCGAGTCCTCATTCGCGCAGTTCCAGGCCGACCGCGCAGTCGTCGGGATCGCCCGGAAGGTGCGCGAACAGGAGTCGTCGCTCGCCGGATATGAGAAGTCGATGACCTGCCATCTCGGCGACTTCGCCGAGTATGCAGGCATCCGCCGCGAGCTCACCGACCTCGAGCGAAAGGGCGAGGCACACGGTTCGCGCGCGTCGAAGGACCGCCGCCAGCGCAAGCTCGCCGAGCTGCGGAAGCGGATGCGCGCCCACGCGTGTCACGTCTGCCCGCAGCGTGAGGACCACGCGCGCTGGGCTGAACGCTGGTTCAAGCTGAAGAAACAGACCGATCAGTTGCGACAGCAGATCCAGACCCGCACCGGGGCGGTGGCGCGGGTGTTCGACCGCGTCGTCGACGTCCTCCTCGAGTACGAGTACCTCACCCGCGACGAGCACGGTGCCGTGATGGTGGCACCGGCAGGCCGCACCTTGAAGCGCATCTACGGCGAACGGGACCTCCTCGTGGCCGAGTGCCTCCGGACCGGCGCCTGGAACGAACTCGATCCGGCCTCACTCGCAGCCATGGCTGCCGCGATCGTCTACGAGCCTCGTCGCGACGAGCAGAACACGCCGGAGCGGTTCCTCCCACGAGGAGCCTTCCGTTCAGCACTCGAGCGGACCCAGGAGATCTGGAGCCGCCTCGATGACACCGAGCGCGAGAACCGCCTTCCCGGCAGTAACCCGATCTCCACCGGGCTCTCGCTCGCCATGCATCAGTGGTCGAAGGGCGCCAACCTCGATGTGGTCCTGATCGAGGCGGAGCTCGCGGCGGGAGACTTCGTGCGCTGGTGCAAGCAGACGATCGACCTCCTTGACCAACTCCGCATCGTGGACGGCCCCGTCGGCCGCACCTCGCGGCAGGCGCTCGACTCGATCCGTCGCGGCATCGTCGCGTACAGCTCGCTGTGATCGGCGGGCGGCCAGGTGGCGCGTTGCTCCGCGGCCACGAAGACCGATCTGCCGGACGTCCACCATTGCCGCTCTGGCTCGCCGTCGTGGTCGCGATCGCTGCCGGCCCGATCCTCGACGGAGGCTTCCCCGACCAGGGCGTCTGGCCGCTGACCTTCGTCGGCATCGCACTCGTGCTCCTCTGCCTCATGGGGCGCAGCGTCGGTGGGGCACTGCTCGTCGGCTTCGTCGCGGGCGAGGCCTTCTACCTCATCCACATCGAGTGGGCCACGGCGTACCTCGGTCCGATCCCCTGGGTGGCCCTCTCGACGGTCGAGTCGATCTTCTTCGCACTCGGCGCGGTCCTCATCACGCTCGCCTACCGCTGGATCCCTCGAGCGTTCCCCGGCGCGGCCGGTCGCGTCTGGCTCACTGCAGCGGTCGTCGCCGCGGTCTGGACCGCCCGCGAGACGCTCGTGAGCACCTGGCCGTACGGCGGATTCCCCTGGGCGCGGATGGCCCTCAGCCAGTCGGAGAGTCCGTTCGCACCGCTCGTCGCGTGGGTCGGGTTCTCAGGGCTGTCCTTCCTCATGGTCCTGCTCGTCGCGCTGGCGCTGCAACTCGCGGCGGCTGCTGAGCTTTCGGCGATGACCCGCATCGGCATCGCTGTCCTCGCCGTCGTCGCCGTGCTGATCGTCCCGGCCTGGCCGACCGCGACGACCGGCAGCATGCGGGTCGGGGCCGTCCAAGGCAACGGACCCGCCGGCTACTTCGATGCTGCGGCCCCCGGCACCGTCATGCAGACCCAGATCGACGAGACGCTCAAGATCATCGACGAGGACGTCGACGTCGTCGTCTGGCCGGAGGGCTCTGCCGACCTCGACCCACAGCGCGTGTCGCAGTCGGCTGCTGCGCTCGACTACCTGAGCCGCCGCATGGACGCACCGTTCGTGGTCGGCACCATCTCGGCGCGCGACGCTCGGTACTTCAACTCGTCGCTGCTGTGGAGCTATCCGGACGGCGTCCAGGACGTCTACGACAAGAAGCACCCGGTGCCCTTCGGAGAGTACGTGCCGGACCGCGACTTCTGGGAGCCGCTCTCACCCGATCTCATCGGGCTGATCCAGCGCGAGTACACGCCGGGCACCAAGGACAACGTCTTCGACATCGACGGCGTCATCGCAGGGATCAGTATCTGCTTCGACATCGCCGACGATCAGCTCACCCGCGACGCGGTCGCCGGGGGAGCGCGCATCGTGTTCGCCCAGACGAACAACGCCGATTTCGGCCAGACCGATGAGAACGAACAACAGCTGGCCATCGCGAGGCTTCGCGCCATCGAATCAGCGCGTTCCGTCGTCAACATCTCGACGGTCGGCACGAGCCAGATCATCGGACCGGACGGGTCGACGATCTCGAGCATCCCGGCGTTCGTGCCGGGTTCCATGGTCGCCGACGTCCCGCTCGCCGACACGGTCACACCGTCGATGGCCTTCGGTCACCAGCTCGAGCTGTTCATCGGCGGCATGGGTCTCGCCACGCTCGTGCTCGCGGGCGTCGCGTCGCGTCGACCGCGCCGCTGAGTGGATGAACGCGGAGCACACACAGAACGATCGGCCGACCCGTTTCCGGATCGGCCGATCGAGGGAGGCCTGGTGGCTCGGTGCTACGCGCTCTTCTGCTGGCCGCGCCGGGCACGCAGGTAGGCGAGGCGTTCTTCGAGCAGTTCTTCGAGTTCATCGCGCGAGCGACGCTCGAGCAGCATGTCCCAGTGGCTCCTGGGGGTCTTCACATCGCCGCGGTCGACGACCACCGGCTTCGAATCGACGAGGAGGACAGCCTCCGCGCCGCAATGACGGCATTCCCAGAGTTCGGGCACTTCCGCATCGGCGGCGAACGTCATCGTGGTCTCGCGCTCGCAACTCTGGCACCGGTAGGTGTGGTTGCTTCGCGCCGAGAATATGACGCCCTCTTCCGTTTGTAGACTCTGGGCGCCCAGGCGCATTCCGCGCAAACTGCGATCTGCCATTGTGTGGTCTCCTCTCGCTCGGCACCCACAGTTATAAACCCACAAGCTGGGTAAAGTGTTCCGTTCACCCATTCAGCTCCCAGCTCGTGCCCAGCTAGTGGGAGGGAGTGCCCGCGGCGCTTCAGCGGGACGCGACGACCGCGAGCGCGAGGTCACATCGGTCGGTCACGAGGCCGTCGACCCCGAGGGCGAGCAGTCTGGCCATGTCCTGCGGGTCGTTGACCGTCCAGACGTGCACCTCGACGCCGAGCGAATGCAGTTGGTCGACGAGACGTCTGGAGACGATCCGGACGCCGCGGAATCGCTCGGGCACCTGGATCGCCTGCACCTCGGCGAGCGAACGGGCCAAGGATCCGGTCAGCCGGAAGGCGGCCGCGGGGAGGGCCCGCAGCAGCATCGCCGCAGATGCTGAGCTGACCACCTGCGCGGACCCGGCAGCTGAGCCGAGCGCACTGGCGATGGCTGATCGGCGTCCCTCGTCGAACGACGTGACCAGCACCCGGTCGACGGCGTCGGCCTCGAGGATCGCAGCGGCAGCCGGTGCCGCTGCGGGCATCGCCTTGATGTCGAGGTTGAAGCGTGCGTCGGGGAAGGCCGCAAGTGCCTCCGCGAAGGTCGGCACTCGATCACCTCCGAGGTCGATCCGTTGCACCTCGCTCAGGTCGAGTTCGGCGATCGGACGAGGGTCGCCGGTCGCTCGTCGCAGCGACGCATCATGGAACAGTACGGCGTACCCATCCCGCGTGCACTGCGCATCGGTCTCGAGGTAGGCGGCCCCCGCTTCGACCGCACGAGCGAACGCGGCGAGGGTGTTCTCCGGCGCATCCGGTCCCGCGAGCCCGCGATGTGCGAGGACTCGCGGACCGGCCGGCGCGAAGTAGGGGAGGGAGTCCGCCGGGAGCACCGCCGGCCTACAGCTGGCCTGCTGCGGGCGGAACGACCGGAGGCACCTGCGCTGAGGCTGCAGCTGCGGCGCGGGCCGCCGCCGCGGGATCGCGGGTGTTGCCCGGGCCGAAAGCAGCGCCGATACCCTTCAACGCCTCGGTGAGCTCACTCGGGATGACCCAGAGCTTGTTCGCCTGACCTTCGGCGAGTTTCGGCAGCATCTGCAGGTACTGATAGCCGAGGAGCTTCTCGTCCGGGTCGCCGTCGTGGATCGCCTTGAAGACGGTCTGGATCGCCGACGCCTCACCCTGCGCGCGCAGGACGGCCGCCTGGGCGTCGCCCTCTGCCCGAAGGATCTCCGCCTGGCGCGCTCCCTCAGCAGTGAGGATCGCCGACTGCTTCGTACCTTCGGCGGTCAGGATCAGCGCTCGACGGTCGCGTTCCGCGCGCATCTGCTTCTCCATCGAGTCCTGGATGGACAGCGGCGGATCGATGGCCTTGAGTTCGACGCGTCCGACGCGGATACCCCACTTGCCGGTGGCCTCGTCGAGGACGATCCGCAGCTTGCTGTTGATCTCGTCGCGGCTGGTGAGAGCCTCCTCGAGGTTGAGACCGCCGACCACGTTCCTGAGCGTCGTGGTGGTCAACTGCTCGACCGCGCCGAGGTAGTTGGCGATCTCGTAGGTCGCGGCCCGGGCGTCGGTCACCTGGAAGTAGACGACGGTGTCGATCGAGACGACGAGGTTGTCCTCGGTGATCACCGGCTGCGGAGGGAAGGAGACGACGGTCTCGCGCAGATCGATGAGCGGACGCAGGCGATCGATGAAGGGGATGAGCAGGTTCAAGCCCGGCAGCAGGGTCTTGTGGTACTTGCCGAGCCGTTCGACGACCCCTGCGCTCGCCTGAGGGATGATCCGAATGGACCGGAAGAGCACCACCAGGACGAAGATGACGACGACGGCGGCGATCACCCAACCGATGACGGCTCCGGGTGTGATGTCGTTCACGACTGCTCCTTCTGCTCGTCCGGCGTTACCGGCCGGGATGGGACGGGGACGACGACGGCGGTGGCACCGTCGACGATGGACAGGATGATCCGGGTGCCGGGTTCGAGCGAGGAGGCGGGGGAGTCGTGGGGCGTCCGGGCCGTCCACGTCTCTCCGTTCGCGAGCTTGACCTGGCCGCCGTGCGGTGTGACGGTCTCGACGACGATCCCCGGCATCCCGAGGAGCGCATCGACGTTGCTCCTCGCAGGATCAGCCCCACGTTGGAGCGCGCGAAGCAAGGGGGGTCTCACGGCCAGGAGCAGGAGCACGGCGGCAGCGGCAGCGATGAGCAGCTGCAGCCACCACGGAGCTCCGACCAGGCCGGACAGGAGACCGACGACGCTGCCGATGGCGAGCATCAGGAACGTGAACTCCAGCGACAGGACCTCGATGATGACGAAGACGAGGATCAACACCAACCAGGCGATCCACGCGTACTCGGTGATGACGTCCATGGTGCCGCTTCCTCCCGAACCGGCTCTCGGATCGGCCGCCTCGGCGATCCGTGGAGCGCGAGACGTTGCGCCGGTTCACCTCAACGCTAGCAGCAGCCCGGCCCGGTGGACCCGTTCCGGACCGTCGTTGTTGATAGGGTCGATGGCTGGAACCCGCCGCCGACGAGCGGCCCCAGATCTGAAGGAGCTCCCTGTGACGAACCCCCTGGCCGCCGGATCCCTCGCCGGGAAGAACGTCCTCGTGACGGGCTCCTCGCGCGGCATCGGGGCTGACACCATCCGTTACTTCGCCGGTGCCGGCGCGAACGTCGTCATCAACTACCGCAACAAGGAGGCCCGTGCAGTCAAGCTCGCCGACGAGGTGCGAGCGCTGGGGGTCAAGGCGGTCGTCGTCGGCGCCGACCTCACCGACCCGGCTTCGGTGGCAGCGATGTTCGCGACCACGAAGGCCGAGTTGGGCGACCTCGACGTGCTCGTGCTCAACGCCTCGGGTGGCATGGAGAGCGGCATGGCCGAGGACTACGCCATGCAGCTGAACCGCGACGCCCAGGTGAGCGTCGTCGAGCACGCGCTCCCGCTGCTCGGTGCCGGTTCGCGCATCGTGTTCGTGACGAGCCACCAGGCACACTTCATCCGCACGACTCCGACGATGCCGGAGTACGTCCCGGTCGCCACGTCGAAGCGTGCCGGAGAGGACGCGCTGCGTGCGAAGCAGGCCGAGTTCGACGCAGCCGGCATCGACTTCGTCGTCGTCTCCGGCGACATGATCGAGGGCACCATCACGGCGACCCTGCTCGAGCGGGCGAACCCCGGTGCGATCAGTTCACGCAAGGAATCCGCCGGCCGCCTCTACAACGTCGGCGAGTTCGCCGCTGAGGTCGCCGCCGCCGCGGTCGACCCGATCCCCGACAGCCACACCCGGTATGTCGGCGACACGAGCGACTTCATCGCCGAGTAGCGACTTTCCCTCCAGACATGCAGAACGGCCGGCACCTTCGGGTGCCGGCCGTTCTGCATGCTCGATCAGGCGGCGAGGCCGGCCTTCTTGGCCTGCTTGCCGAAGGTGATCGCCTGCACGATCTCGACGATGCCCGCCGCGATCAGGAAGAACGCCGTCACCAGCAGGAGCGTGACCGCGGCGAGCACCGGGTTCGCCAGGACGAAGATACCCGCGACGACGCTGATGACGCCGTAGAGGACGGTGATCCAGCGCGACACGTCGGGGGATGAGTCGAAGAGCGATGCGACGCCCTCGATGATCCAGGAGATGCCGATGACGAACACCAGAGCGCCGATCCCGACCAGCGGGTCGATGAAGATGTAGATGCCCGCCAGCACCAGCAGGACGCCGAAGACGACCGTGAGCACGCGCCATCCGCCGCCGAGTTCCTTGGCGACGATCCCGCGCGTGATCCGGACGACGCCCGCGATCAGGAAGTAGATCGCGAAGATCCAGGCCACGGCGACCAGTGAGGCCTTCGGCGCTGCGAGGAGGAAGACACCGAGCGCGATGGTGAGGATGCCGCCGATCGCGAACGCCCAGCGGATGCCGGTGATCGCACTGGCGGAGAGCTTCGACGAGTTCAAGGTGTAGGTGGTGGTGACGATGGACGGTTCAGACATGGTCGGCTCCTGACAGACGAACAGAACGGTGCGCGGCGGCGATACGGACGCGTAGCTCCAGTGTGGCGCATGGACACAGCGTTTTCCCAGCATGACCTCTCGTGTCGATGCCGCGCGGTGCCGGTGCGCGAGGATCCGGACGGTTCCGGCGCATGCTTCCCAGCTAATATGTCTGTCATGGATGCCAACACGCCCGCACAGCAGATCGCCGACAGCCACGACCTGATCCGCGTGCAGGGCGCACGGGAGAACAACCTCAAGAACGTCAGCGTCGAGATCCCGAAGCGTCGTCTCACGGTCTTCACGGGTGTCTCAGGCTCGGGCAAGAGTTCGCTGGTCTTCGGCACGATCGCCGCCGAGTCGCAGCGCATGATCAACGAGACCTACAGCGCCTTCGTCCAGGGATTCATGCCCTCGCAGGCGCGCCCCGACGTCGATGTCCTCGAGGGACTGACGACGGCGATCATCGTCGACCAGGAACGGATGGGCGCCAACTCCCGCTCGACCGTCGGCACCGCCACCGACGCCAATGCGATGCTGCGCATCCTCTTCAGCCGGCTCGGGGACCCGTCCATCGGCTCGCCGCAGGCCTACTCGTTCAACGTCGCCTCGATCAGCGGCGCCGGAGCGGTCACGATCGAGCGCGGGGGACAGAGCACGAAGGAGCGTCGGAGTTTCTCGATCACCGGCGGGATGTGTCCGCGCTGCGAGGGCATGGGCCTCGTCAACGACATCGATCTGAGCCAGCTCTACGACGACTCGAAGTCCCTCAACGAAGGCGCGCTCACGATCCCCGGCTACACCGCGGATGGTTGGGGCGTGAAGATCTTCACTGGCTCGGGCTTCGTCGACGCCGACAAACCGATCCGCGACTACACCGAACAGGAGCTCCACGACTTCCTCCGGCACGAGCCGACGAAGGTGAGGATCGGCGACATCAACATGACCTACGAGGGGCTCATCCCGAAGGTCCAGAAGTCGTTCCTCTCGAAGGACCGCGAGGCGATGCAACCGCACATCCGGGCGTTCGTCGACCGTGCGGTCACCTTCACGACGTGCCCGGACTGCGCCGGCACGCGGCTCAACGAGGGTGCACGGAGCTCGAGGATCGCGGGTCGCAACATCGCGGAGCTCTGCGCCATGCAGATCAGCGACCTCGCGGAGTGGGTGCGCGACCTCGACGAACCCTCGGTCGGGCCGCTGCTCGCCGTGCTCCAGGAGACCCTGGACTCCTTCGTGACCATCGGGTTGGGCTACCTCTCACTCGATCGCGCCACAGGCACCCTCTCCGGAGGCGAGGCTCAGCGAACGAAGATGATCCGGCACCTCGGCTCGTCACTGACCGACGTCACCTACGTGTTCGACGAGCCCACCGTCGGCCTGCACCCGCACGACATCCAGCGCATGAACGAGCTCCTCCTGCGCCTCCGCGACAAGGGGAACACCGTGCTCGTCGTCGAGCACAAACCGGAAGCCATCGCGATCGCCGACCACGTCGTCGACCTCGGGCCCGGAGCCGGCAGCCGCGGGGGAGAGGTGATGTTCGAGGGGACGGTCGAGCGTCTGCGTACGAGCGATACGCTCACCGGTCGCCACCTGGACGACCGAGCAGCCGTGAAGTCCGTCCTCCGCGATTCGACCGGTGTCCTGGAGATCCGCGGCGCAACGGCACACAATCTGCAGGGCGTCGACGTCGACATCCCGCTCGGCGTGCTCGTCGTCGTGACGGGCGTCGCCGGATCCGGCAAGAGTTCACTCATCCACGGCTCGGTCGCGAAACGAGAGGGCGTCGTCACCGTCGACCAGAGTGCGATCCGCGGCTCGCGACGCAGCAACCCGGCCACCTACACGGGCCTGCTCGAACCGATCCGGAAGGCCTTCGCGAAGGCGAACGGCGTGAAGCCCGCCCTGTTCAGTTCCAACTCGGAGGGAGCCTGCCCGAACTGCAACGGTGCCGGCGTCATCTTCACGGACCTCGGCGTCATGGCGAGCGTGTCGACGGTGTGCGAGGTCTGCGAGGGCCGCCGGTTCGACGCTTCCGTTCTGGAATATCACTTGGGGGAGCGGGACATCAGTGAGGTGCTGGCGATGTCCGTCACCGAGGCAGAGGCGTTCTTCGCCAGCGGGCCCGCCAGGACACCGGCCGCCCACGCGATCCTGGCGCGCCTCGCAGACGTCGGACTCGGGTATGTGAGTCTCGGCCAGCCACTGACGACGCTGTCCGGTGGCGAGCGTCAACGCCTGAAACTCGCCACCCAGATGGCCGACAAGGGCGACGTCTACATCCTGGACGAGCCGACGACCGGCCTGCACCTCGCCGATGTCGAGAACCTGCTCGGCTTGCTCGACCGATTGGTGGACTCGGGCAAGTCGGTCATCGTCATCGAGCATCACCAGGCCGTCATGGCGCATGCCGACTGGATCGTCGACCTCGGGCCAGGTGCCGGTCACGACGGCGGGCGGCTCGTCTTCGAGGGAACTCCGGCTGCACTCATCGCAGCGCGCTCGACGCTCACCGGCGAGCATCTCGCTCGGTACGTCGCCTCCTGACGCATCGTCGTCGAGGTTCGTTCCACGAAGCATCGGGAGTCGTCATGGACCGCTCTCGCGGCGGGCCTGAAAGCGCTGATAATGCACATTATGTCAACTCAGATGTCAACAACCGCTTCCCTGGCTGCAGAACACAGCCGTCGGCGGCATCGAGGCCATGGACGTACCGGGCCGCCTGTGCGATCGTGGCGTCCAGTGACGGGTGCAGCGCACACAGGCCGAGACACTCGTCGACCGAACCGTGGAGGACACATCATGACGAAGTACCTCATCTCGTTCCCCAGCGCGGCCCTGGTCCTCTCCCCCGAGGATCTCCCCGAGGTGGTCGAGTCGTCCCACGCGGTGGTTCGCGAGGCGAAACACGCCGGCGTGTGGGTGTTCGGCGGCGGTATCGACGAGGGGATCCCTCCGGTCCTCGTCGACGCCAGCGGCGTGGTGGATTCCCCTCCCACGATGACCCGACTCGACGGCGGTCTCGCCGTCATCGACGTCGACTCCCCCGAAGAAGCTCGAGAGTGGGCCGCACGATTCGCCCGAGGCTGCAGGTGCCCTCAGGAGTTGCGCGCCTTCGGCGACGACCCCGACAGTTGAATCAGCCGGGAGGTGTCAGCCGAAATCACTGGAGTTCCGGGGTTAAATTCCTAGAGTGCATACTCTAGAGCACGTGCTCTAGAAATCGCTAGACTCGCGTCATGGCCCGCCCAGTCGATCCCATACGTCACGTTCGCCAACGCACCGTCATCCTGCGAGCTGCGTACCTCCAGTTCGCCGAGCACGGTTACGAGGGGACGTCGACCGCGGCGATCTGTCGTGCGGCCGGCGTGTCCTCGGGGACGCTGTTCCATTACTTCCCGACGAAGGTGGCGATCCTGCTCATGCTCATCGGCTCGAGCGACGAGACCACCGAGGCGGACCTCGGCACGCTCGACGAGACCACCCGCGGACTCGAAGCAGTCCTCGGCCACCTGCGCGCTGTGGAACACCGCATGGCAACGGACCACTTCGCCGGCTTCGCCGATGCCGTGCGCGGCGCTGCACATCTCCCCGAGATCGCCGACGCCCGTCGGACCGAGGCCGCACGAATCGATGTGTTCCTGCGCGCCAAGTTGCGCGAGGCGGCCGATGCGCGAGAGATCAGGATCGATGTCCGCGCCGATGTGCTCGCCCAGTGGCTGACCTGGCTGGTCGACGGAGCCCTCCAGGGCGCCCTGAAGGGAGCTCACTCCCCCGGCGGGCTCATCCGAGCAGCGCTCAGCCTCCTCGTCACCCCGCATGAACGCGACGCTCTGGTCGCGCTCGAGGCGACGCCGGCGACGTCGCCGGCGGAGGGGCTCAGTCGGTCGGTGCGCTGACCCGATCGGGATCGCGATCCCACTGAGCCATCCCGAACTCGTTGACCGGGACGGCCGACTGCGACGGATCCGGCAGTCGATCCGCGCTCGGACAATACATGAAATGGTCGTGGCCTGAGGATCGGTCGAAGGCATGCTCCGAGAGGGCATGTCCGCACACGGTGCACTGCTGGTCCGAGGTCTCCGACGCCGTCGTCTGCTCATTCATGGCGGCATCGTACGCCTGACAGCGGTCGAGGCCACCCCGTTGCGCAGCGCATCCCGACGTGCTCCGCGGTACGACACCGGCCGAGCACGCCAGGGGCTCAGAGTTCGCCGAATCCCGATTCGATCAACGAGCCGAGCGCATCGACCGCGGCGGCGGCGTCCGGGCCGTCCGCCTGGAGTTCGACGTCCGCCCCTTTCACCAGCCCGAGCGCCATGATGCCGAGCAGGCTCTTCGCGTCCTTGCCGTTGACGACCACCTTCGCCGAGAAGGTGCTCGCGAGCTTCACGAACTCGGCGGCCGGCCGCGCGTGGAGACCGTCCTTGTTCCTGAGGGTCACCGTCGTACCGGCATGTGACACGGTCGTCGTGGATGCACCGGGGTCACTCGAGTCACCGGGAACCGGCTGGCGCTGAGCGTCATCCTCGCCGGCCGCAGACCTGGCCGCAGCGACGACCTCGGCGAGCGGTGCGCCGGTCTGCGCGGCGACCGCAGCAGCGACGCCCCCCTCCACGAGCGGAGCGTCGACGATCTCGACCCGCTCCCTGACCGCATCGTCGAGGAAGTCGAGCGCCGTTTCGGCGGTCAGGATGGCCGAGCCGAGGTCGCAGAGCACCACGACACCGGCTCCGCTGTCGACCGCGCCGATTCCGGCAGACACCAGCTCGAAGCTCGTCCCGATGCCACCGTCGTCCGTTCCACCGGCAGCGGCGAGGCGGGCATCCGGCGCCATCTGGCGCGCCAGATCGATGAGTCCGTCGGCGATCTTCGCACTGTGAGACACGAAGACCACGCCGACTCTTCCTCCGCTCACGCTGCGGTCTCCGCCGCAACAGCGGCTGCACGAAGCAGATACGCGGTCGATTGCGCCCCGGGGTCCCGATGACCGATGGCCCGCTCCCCCAGGTAGCTCGCGCGACCCTTGTGGGCGACGAGCGGCTCGGTCGCCACGGCACCTGCCGATGCAGCGGTTGCAGCTGCATCGAGCACTGCCGCCGGGGAGGCACCCTCAGCTGCCGCGGCCGTCGCCGCATCCACAGCAGGCGTCCAGGCATCGACCATGGTCTTGTCTCCGGCAGACGCCTTGCCACGGAGCACGATGCCATCCCGAGCGGCTGCGAGCATCGCGACCACTCCATCGGCGTCGAGGGAGGTGAGCCCGGTCACAGCGATCGAGGCCTTGAGCAACGCCGTCCCGTAGAGCGGTCCGCTGGCCCCTCCTACCGTGGAGATCAGTGTCGTCGCGGCGAGTTTCAAGATGTCGGCAGGCGTCGCGTCGGCCGAGAGCTCCTCGAGCTTCGGCAGGATGGCGGAGAACCCGCGGTCGAGGTTCTCGCCGTGGTCACCGTCGCCGATCTCGCGATCGAGGGTGATCAACTCCACCCGATGCTCGGCGACCACCGCCGCACTCCCCCGCATCCACGAGATCGCCCATGCTCCGTCGAGACCCATCCGTGCCTACCTTCCCCACCGGAGCGCCGCCGTCTGCACGGGGGCGTCCCACAGTTCGATCAGTTCGTCATCCAGCTTCAGGAGCGTGATCGACACACCCTGCATCTCCAGACTCGTCGTGTAGTTGCCGACGAGCGACCGTGCGACGTCGACACCGCGCTCCGCGAGGGCTTCTGCGACCCGTCGGAAGACGATGAAGAGCTCCACCTGCGGCGTCCCACCCATCCCGTTCACGAGGACGAGCGCACGCTCGCCCGATTCGTATGGCAAGTCCTCGAGGATTGCTTCGAGCAGGCGGTCGACGATTCGGTCGGCTGGTTCGAGCTTGATGCGCTCCCGACCGGGTTCGCCGTGGATGCCGATGCCGATCTCGATCTCGTCATCGGCGAGCGTGAAGCTCGGCTCTCCGGCGTGCGGCACCACGCACGGTGTGAGTGCGACACCCATCGTGCGGGTCCGGTCGTTGACCCTGACCGCGAGGTCGGCGACCTCCTCCAAGCTGCCACCGGCCTCCGCGCGGGCGCCGGCGATCTTCTCCACGAGCACGGTGCCGGCGACACCGCGCCGCCCGGCCGTGTAGAGCGAGTCCTTCACGGCCACATCGTCGTTGATGATGACGGATCGGACCTCGATGCCCTCGGCCAGGGCGAGGTCGGCCGCCGTCTCGAAATTGAGGACGTCGCCCGTGTAGTTCTTCACGATGTGGAGGACACCCGCGCCACCGTCGACGGCCTTCGTCGCAGCCAGGATCGGGTCGGGCGTCGGTGAGGTGAACACCGGTCCGGGGACGGCTGCGTCGAGCATGCCGTATCCCACGAAACCGCCGTGCAACGGTTCGTGTCCGCTGCCGCCACCGCTCACGATCCCGACCTTGCCCGCGATCGGAGCATCCGCCCGCGCGATGAACACCGGGTCGAGCGACACCGTCACGAGATCGGGGTGCGCCGCGCCGAACCCGGCCACCGCCTCGTCGACGACGTCCTTCGGATCATTGATGAGCTTCTTCATTGAATCCTCCTGCAAGATCGGATCGGGACCGCCGACCGGGTGCGCCGGCATCGCCACTCAACCTACGCCGTGCTGGCTCACGACGGTAGGGTCCGAAGACCCTGATCGAGCGAGGATCGCCCCACGGGAAGGTCGGAGTGCCCGAGAGCCGCCGGCGATGACCTACGAGCGTGCGCCGAGGGTCCGCGTGGCCTCGACCCAGGCGTCCAGGCGAGCCGTCGCCGCACCGGAGTCGATCGCTTCAGCCGCAACCAGGAGGGCGCCGGCGAACCGCTCGAGGAGCGGACGCTGCGCCTGGGACGAGTCCTCCGACAGTTCGAACGCCACGATGCCTGCGGCGGCGTTCAGCAGGACGATGTCGCGCACGGGGCCGGTCTCACCGGCGAGTGTCGCGCGGACCACCGCCGCATTGTGCGTTGCGTCGCCGCCGATCAGGTCGTCGATGCTCGCTCTCGGGATACCGAGCTCGCGCGGGTCGAGATCGTGCTCGGTGACCGCTCCGCGCGAGATCTCCCACAGGTGGCTGTGGCCGGTCGTCGTGAGTTCGTCGAGGCCGTCGTCGCCACGGAACACCAGAGCCGTCGCTCCACGGGTCTGGAACACGCCGACGAAGAGCGGGATGCGGTCGGCGTGGGCGACCCCGACCGCCGAGGCTTCGGGGCGTGCAGGGTTCACGAGCGGACCGAGGAAGTTGAACACGGTCGGCACCCCGAGTTCGGCCCGGACAGGACCGGCATGACCGAAACCAGGGTGGAAGGCAGCCGCGTAGGCGAAGGTGATGCCGGTCGAGGCCAGCACCTCCCCCACGAGTTCCGTCGGAAGCGCGAGGTCCACGCCGAGGGCGGACAGGACGTCGGAGGACCCCGAGGCCGAGCTCGCCGCCCGATTGCCGTGCTTGATCACCGGGATCCCGGTCGCGGCGGCGACGATCGACGCGGTCGTCGAGATGTTGACGGTGCCGAACCGGTCGCCGCCGGTACCGACGATGTCGAGCGCCCGCGAGGGGGCGACGAGCGGCCGGGCGTGATCGAGGATCGCGTCGCGGAAGCCCACGATCTCGTCGACGGTCTCCCCCTTCGTGCGGAGAGCGATGAGGAATCCGGCCAGCTGAGCGTCGGTGACCTGCCCGGTCATGATGCGCTCCATGGCCCACGTGGACTCCGACACGCTGAGATCGGTTCCGGCGAGGAGGTCGCCGATGAGCGTCGGCCAGGTCGTGAGAGGCATATCAAAGATCTTACGGGGCCGACCCGCCGAGCTTCGAAGTCGCTCCGAACCTCACGAATCACATGAATCCCGCAGCAGAACCGGAGATTTCGGTCAGGAACTAAGGCTAGCCTTACTGATCAGACTGCCCTCCGGACCCCCGAAATGCGAAAAATCGCTCTGGCTTTCGGCCATAATGGAGGGGTGACGAGCACCTCAATCAACCTTGCGCCGAGCGCGCCCCGGATCAACCGACCGAACCCGGTCGCGGTTGGAACGATCGTCTGGCTGGGCAGCGAGGTCATGTTCTTCGCCGGCCTCTTCGCGATCTACTTCACGCTGCGGTCGATGGCACCCGAACTCTGGGCTGCGGAAGCCGGACGCCTGAACGTCCCGTATTCGACGATCAACACGATCATCCTCGTGTCCTCGTCGTTCACGTGCCAGTTCGGCGTCTTCGCTGCAGAGCGGATGCAGCCGCGCATGACGGGTTGGAGCCCGCGCAAGTGGGGCATGGTCGAGTGGTTCTTCCTCACCTACGCCCTCGGCGCGATCTTCGTCGCGGGCCAGGTCCTCGAATACGCCACGCTCGTGAGCGAGGGCATCTCCCTCAGCTCCAACGCCTACGGCTCGGCCTTCTACCTCACGACGGGCTTCCACGGTCTGCACGTGACCGGTGGGCTCATCGCCTTCCTGCTCGTGATCGGCCGCGCCTACGCGGTCAAACGATTCGGCCACAAGGAGGCGACGAGCGCCATCGTCGTCTCGTACTACTGGCACTTCGTCGACGTCGTGTGGATCGGCCTCTACTTCGTCATCTACATCCTGCGATAACCCGGAATGACTGACTCCATGAAGACTGAACCCATCCAACCGGCCGCCACCAAGGCGACGAAGAAGACCGCGCGCAAGAGCCGCAAGAGCGGGCGTCGCAGCCCACTCGCCTCTGCGGCACTGCTCGCGATCGGCCTGCTCGTCACGGGCGGCGCGTACGCGGCGTTCAGCGTGAGCACGGCCAGTGCCGAACCCGCCTCGGCGGCGAACACCCAGGCCTCGGTCGACGAAGGCGAGAAGCTCTTCTCGGCCAACTGCGCCACCTGTCACGGCCTCGACATGCAGGGCACCACCGCCGGCCCGAGCCTCCTCGGCGTCGGCGCAGCCGCGGTCGACTTCCAGGTCGGTACCGGTCGCATGCCGCTCCAGAACCAGGGTCCCCAGGCGCCCGAGAAGCCCGTCCAGTTCACCGACGAGCAGATCTCCTCGCTGGCGGCCTACGTCGCCTCGGTCGCTCCCGGCCCCGAGATCCCCGACGAGCAGTACCTCGACGGCGAAGGCGACGCCTCGAACGGCGCCCAGCTGTTCCGCATCAACTGCGCGATGTGCCACAACGTGGCCGCCGCCGGTGGCGCCCTGACCGAGGGCAAGTATGCTCCGTCCCTCGTCGGTGTCAGCGCTGCGCACATCTACGAGGCCATGATCACCGGCCCGCAGAACATGCCGGTCTTCAACGACATGAACCTCTCCCCCGAGGACAAGCGCGACATCATCACCGCGCTGAAGTTCATGGAGAACAACCCGTCACCGGGCGGTAACGACCTCGGCTCGCTCGGGCCTGTGTCCGAAGGCCTCTTCCTCTGGATCTTCGGCCTCGGCTCGATCGTCGCCCTCACCGTCTGGATCACCGCGAAGTCGAACTGACCGACGCGGATCGACAACACGTAAGAAGGAGCACAATGGCTCACGACAACTCGAGCGGCTCGGAGATTCAAGCCGCCGACTCGTCTGCCGATCCGTCCGCCCGCGGGCAGGAGCTGCAGGTCTCGACCGGCACCGGGGTCATCACCCGCGATGCCGTGGTCGACCCCGGTCTGCCGCCCCACCGCAAGCGCGTCACGGACCTCGACCCCAAGAAGGACAAGCGGGCCGAGCGCACCGTCTACACGCTCTTCTACCTGTCGATCGTCGGCAGCGTCTGGGCGGTCGCCGCCTACATGGCGTTCCCGATCGAGCCGGAGGACATCGCCTCGGTCCGACTGAACAACCTGTTCATCGGTCTCGGCATGGCGCTCGCGCTGCTCGCGATCGGCATCGGTGCCGTGCACTGGGGCAAGGCCCTCATGCACGACGAGGAAGGCATCGACTACCGCCACAAGGTCGGCGGGAACCAGGAGAGCCGCGACCGCGCCGTCGAGATCCTGCACGAGGCGAACGTCGAATCCGGCATCGGCCGACGCACGCTCATCCGCAACAGCCTCATCGGTTCACTCATCGTGTTCCCGTTGCCCGGCATCGCCCTCTTCCGCGGTCTCGCTCCGTACGACGAAGACCCGGTCGAGCTCATGCAGCACACGATGTGGAAGGAAGGCACGCGTCTCGCCCGCGACCCATCGGGCACGCCGATCAAGGCATCCGACGTCACCCTCGGCAGCGCGTTCCACGTCATCCCCGAGAACCTCCACGAAGCGGAGCACGTCCTCAACGAGAAGGCCAAAGCGATCGTGCTGCTCATGCGGCTGAAGCCGGAAGATCTCGTCGAGGAGGAGTCCAAGAAGGACTGGTCCTACGACGGCATCGTCGCGTACTCCAAGGTGTGCACGCACGTCGGTTGCCCGGTCGCGCTCTACGAGCAGCAGACCCACCACCTCCTCTGCCCTTGCCACCAGTCGCAGTTCGACGTCACGAACCACTGCGCGGTCATCTTCGGACCGGCCGCCCGGCCGCTGCCGCAGCTGCCGATCACCGTCGATGACGAGGGCTACCTCGTCGCGCGGAGCGACTTCCACGAACCTGTCGGCCCGAGCTTCTGGGAGCGTCATTGAGCACCTCGACCGCAACACGCGCCCCTGAGCAGGCTCCGGCCGCCTCGGCGCAGAAATCCGGTGGCTTCACTGCCGCCGCAGCGAACTACATCGAAGAACGAACCTCGGTGTCGGTCGCGGTCAAGGAGTTCGGTCGCAAGATCTTCCCCGACCACTGGTCCTTCCTCCTCGGCGAGGTCGCACTGTACAGCTTCGTCATCATCCTGCTGTCCGGTTCGTTCCTGACCTTCTTCTTCCAGGCCTCCATGGCTGAAGTGCACTACGACGGCTCGTTCGTCCCGCTGAAGAACATCGAGATGTCGGTCGCCATGGCGTCGACCCTCGACATCTCGTTCGACATCCGCGGTGGCCTGCTCATGCGTCAGGTGCACCACTGGGCTGCTCTGCTCTTCGTCGCCTCCATCGGTCTGCACATGCTGCGCATCTTCTTCACGGGTGCCTTCCGCAAGCCGCGCGAGCTCAACTGGGTGATCGGCTTCGTGCTCTTCATCCTCGCCATGGCAGAGGGCTTCACCGGCTACTCGCTCCCCGACGACCTGCTCTCCGGTAACGGCTTGCGGATCATCGACGGCATGGTGAAGGGTCTCCCGATCATCGGCACGTGGACGACCTTCCTGCTCTTCGGCGGCGAGTTCCCCGGCACGGACATCGTGGGTCGCCTGTACACGCTCCACATCCTGCTGCTGCCCGCGATGGTGCTCCTCTTCATCGCGTTGCACCTCGTGTTCGTGGTCGTACACAAGCACACGCAGTTCCCGGGCGCCGGCCGTACCGAGCAGAACGTCGTCGGCTTCCCCGTGCTCCCGGTGTACGCCGCGAAGGCCGGTGGCTTCTTCTTCATCGTCTTCGGTGTCGTGATGCTCATCGCTTCGTTGTTCACGATCAACCCGATCTGGAACTACGGCCCCTACGATCCCTCGCCGGTGTCGGCAGGTACGCAACCGGACTGGTACATCGGCTTCGCCGACGGTGCGCTCCGACTCGTCCCGCCACACCTCGAGTTCGTCCTGTGGGACCACACGTTCTCGTTCAACATCATCCTGCCCGTCCTCGTCCTGGGTCTCTTCATCGTCACGGTGCTGATCTACCCGTTCATCGAGGGCTGGGTCACGGGTGACAAGCGCGAGCACCACATCCTGGACCGTCCGCGCAACGCTCCGACCCGCACGGGTATCGGCGCAGCCGGTGTCACCTTCTACGCGGCCCTGTGGGCTGCCGCGAGCTCCGACATCATCGCCACGCACTTCAAGGTGAGCATGGAGGGCGTGATCCACACCCTGCAGGCCATCCTCATCATCGGCCCGTTCATCGCGTACTTCCTCGCGAAGCGCACCTGCCTCGCACTGCAGAAGAAGGACCGCGAGATCCTCCTTCACGGCTACGAGACCGGACGCATCGTCCGTCTGCCCGGTGGTGAGTACATCGAGGTGCACGAGCCCGTCGACGAGTACGAACGCTGGCGCCTGGCGAGCTACAACGACCACCAGCCGCTCATGATCCGCCCGAACGCCAAGGGCAAGATCACGAACGCTCAGCGAGCTCGCGCAGCGCTCTCGCGCTGGTTCTTCGAAGATCGCATCGCCCCGGTCACGCAGACCGAGATCGAGAAGTCGCACGGCGACCACCACTAGGTCGACCGCCGCTTCGGCCCTTGAGAGCCCCGCCGTCCACACGGACAGCGGGGCTCTCGGCATTTCAACGCTGCTCTGACCACGGGTACGCCTCGGACCTACCATTCACCGTCTCCAGACCGCTGCGGCGAACGCCCCTCACCCCTGCAGTGCTCGCACGAAGAGGAGCTGCTCAGAGGATCATCGTGGCCGGCGCGTCCGGCGCCGGGAAGACCACGCTTGCGGGCGCGGTGTCAACGACGATTGGACTCCCCCACAACCGAGATCGACGGGCGGCACCACGGTGCCGGATGGACGCCCCGCCCGCCTTCACGACCGACGTCGAAGCGTTCAGCAGCGGAGCGAGGTGGACCACGGAGTGGCAGGATGCTCCGGCACGCCCGTTGGCCTGCCGAACGTGCAGATCTCCTGCTGCATATCCGCTATCGTCGAGCGATCGTCATACGACGCGTGATCGTCAGGACGCTCCGCCGCAGAATCATGCGCGAGGAGCTTTGGCACGGCTCCGTCGAGCCACCGCTCCGCACGATGTTGTCAGATTCTGAACACATCATCGGGTGGTCTTGGCGGCGGCACGACGTCGTGCCGCGCCTGGGCGATGCCGCACGCTCGGAGCTCCCCGATCTCCTGACCGTGGAGCTCCGCAGCCCGCGAGCCGCAGCGCTGCTCCTGCAGGCGCTCCAGCAACGACAGAACGCCCCGGAGATATATCTCCGGGGCGTTTCTGACACTGTGCCGGCTCCTAGCCGAGCGGCAGGATCTTCTTGTAGAACTCCGCGGTCACGTTGTACCCGAGTCGCCGGTAGAAGTCGCCGGCACGCGACGTCGACATCGTCAGCTGACGCGCACCACGTTCGACCGCATAGTGCTCATTCGCCTCAACCAGAGCCGAACCGATGCCGGCACCGCGGGCGCTTTCGTCAACGACGAGCTCCTGGAGGTGGGCAGTGAGTCCCGCGGCGTGCAGCAGCCGTGAGACCGTCATCAGGGTGTAGCCGACGACGTTCTCATCCTGGTCCACCGCAACATACAGCACGTTCGTCTCGTCTTCACGAGGACGCATCACGTTGTTGTAGGCCGTCACGAAGTCGTCTGCTGCCGGCGGAATGGAGCCGGTGATGAGCTGACCGGCGAGTCCGAAAACCGCGGAACGGTCGTCTGGCTGCCCACGACGGATGATGAAGGAGGTGACCATCAGCGGGCGAAGTATCCGCGGTAGTACTCGTAGTTCCATCCGACGACCGCGATGACGACGACCGGGATGCCGATGATGGCAATCCAGAAGCCGACCGCGAGGCCGAGCACGAGCAGTGCGCAGGCGCCGGCGAGGATGATGGGCCACCAGCTCCACGGGCTGAAGTGCCCGATCTCCGGGTCGCCGTCATCGATGTTCGCCGTGAGCGTGTCCTCGGGCAGCTCAGCGCCCTGGCTCTTGTGCACGCGGCTCAGGTAGAACCCGAGGAATGCACTGAGGATAGCGGCCAGTGCCAGCGTGACGGTCCCGACCCACTCGACGCGGCCGTGCAGCGGGTCGACGAGCGACCAGATCGTGTACGTCGCGCACAGCGCTGCACAGAAGACGGTGAGGATCGTGAAGAGGATGATGTTCGCGCGCATGGACTACTGCACCTTTCCTGCGTCGATGTCGAGCGTCGGCGCGTCGGGGGCGTCCTTCGCCGGACCGACACCGACCGGCATACCCACCTCGGGGTGGTGCAGGTCGAACGCGGGGCGCTCGGAGCGGATGCGCGGGATGGACACGAAGTTGTGACGCGGCGGCGGCGAGCTGGTCGCCCACTCGAGCGAACCACCGTAGCCCCACGGGTCGTCCTCGGTGACGCGCGGCGCCTTCCGAGTGGTGATGTACACGTTCAGGAAGAACGGCAGCAGCGAGATCGCGAGGATGAAGGAACCGACCGTCGACAGCTGGTTCATCCAGGTGAAGCCGTCCTCGGGCGAGTAGGTCGCGTAACGGCGGGGGAAGCCGATGACGCCCAGCCAGTGCTGGATGAGGAACGTGGTGTGGAAGCCGATGAAGAGCAGCCAGAAGTGCCAGTAGCCGAGCTTCTCGTTGAGCATCTTGCCGGTCCACTTCGGCCACCAGAAGTAGAAGCCTGCGAACATCGCGAACACGACGGTGCCGAAGACGACGTAGTGGAAGTGAGCGACGACGAAGTACGAGTCGGACACGTGGAAGTCGAGCGGCGGCGACGCGAGGATGACACCGGTGAGGCCACCGAAGACGAAGGTGATCAGGAAGCCGATCGACCAGAGCATCGGGGTTTCGAAGGTGACCGAACCGCGCCACATGGTGCCCAGCCAGTTGAAGATCTTCACACCTGTCGGCACGGCGATCAGCATGGTCATCAGGGCGAAGAACGGCAGCAGCACCGAACCGGTGACGTACATGTGGTGGGCCCACACCGTGACCGACAGAGCGGCGATCGCGATCGTCGCGTAGATGAGGGTCTTGTAACCGAAGATCGGCTTACGGCTGAACACCGGGAAGATCTCGGAGACGATGCCGAAGAACGGCAGAGCGATGATGTAGACCTCTGGGTGACCGAAGAACCAGAACAGGTGCTGCCAGAGGATCACGCCACCGTTGGCCGCATCGTAGATGTGCGCATCGAACACGCGGTCGGCCGCGAGGGCGAACAGCGCCGCTGCGAGGACCGGGAAGGCCATCAGCACGAGGATCGACGTGACCAGGACGTTCCAGGTGAAGATCGGCATCCGGAACATCGTCATGCCGGGGGCGCGCATCGTGATGATGGTCGTGATGAAGTTCACGCCACCGAGGATGGTGCCGAAACCGCTCAACGCGAGGCCGAGTACCCAGAGATTGCCTCCGAGCCCTGGTGAGAAGGTCGTACTCGACAGTGGCGCGTACGCGAACCACCCGAATGCAGCAGCACCCTGCGGAGTGAGGAAGCCACCGACGGCGATGAGGCTACCGAACGCGTAGAGCCAGAACGCGAAGGCGTTGAGGCGCGGGAACGCGACGTCGGGAGCACCGATCTGGAGCGGCATGAGCGCGTTCGCGAAACCGGCGAAGAGCGGCGTCGCGAACATCAGCAGCATGATCGTGCCGTGCATGGTGAAGAGCTGGTTGTACTGCTCTTTCGTCTCGACGATCGTTCCGCCGGGCTCGAAGAGCTGTGCACGGATGATGAGGGCCATCACGCCGCCGAGGCAGAAGAAGATGAACGAGGCGATCAGGTACATGTACCCGATGGTCTTGTGGTCGGTGGAGGTGATCCACTTGACCAGGACGTTGCCCTTGCGCTCGGCAGTGCTGCGTCCCATGACGCTCGCCTGACCTGCGGGAAGCGTGGTGGAGGTCATTCCGCGTCTCCATGCTCTTCGAGACCTGCCGGCGCCTTGGTGCCGGGGAGGTTGCTGTTGCGGTCGTAGTCGGTGCCGTAGTCGCCGATGTTGCCGGACTCGGCCAGATCGGCCAGGTGCTGGTCGTACTCGGCCTGCGACACCACCTTCACGTTGAAGAGCATGAGCGAGTGGTACTCGCCGCAGAGCTCGGCGCACTTGCCGGCGTAGGTGCCCTCGCGTTCAGGGGTGAACGACATGTAGTTGATCTTGCCGGGGAACATGTCCTTCTTGTAGAGGAAGTCGATGACCCAGAAGGAGTGGATGACGTCGCGCGACTGCAGCGCGATCTTCACCGTCTTGCCGACAGGCAGGTAGAGGGTCGGGAGCGCGTCCTGGTCGATGACGCCGCCGGGGCCCTCATCGGCCTGCACGCCCGCGGTCCAGACATCCTGGCCGTCGACGGCCTCGTCGTACACGAAGTCCCAAGCCCACTGCTTGGCGAAGACCTCGATCGCGACGTCGGGATCCTCGTACTGGGTCTCGATGGCGTTCTGGTCTCGCGCGGTGAAGGCGAAGAAGCCGAGCACCAGGATGAGCGGGACGATCGTGTAGAAGATCTCGATCGGCATGTTGTATCGCAGCTGAACCGGGAGACCGGTCTGGCCCTTGCGACGGCGGTAGACGATGACGGCCCAGATGATGAGCCCCCACGTCACGACACCGACTGCGAGCAGCACCAGCCATGCCGTCACCCACAGGCCCGCGATGCGGTCCGTGTGGTTCGTGACGGGAGATTCGCCCTCGACGAATCCCGGCAGGTAACCATGCAGTTCCGCCTGCGTACAACCCGCCAGGACTATGGCGAGTGTGGCTGCGACCGGAATGGCAGCCCATCTGAGACGACGAGTCGAGCGCACCTCTGAAACCTTTCGAATACACACCTGTGGATCGCCCCCCAGTCTAGTGGGGAAGCGCGGTGAGCGCCGGACCATTCCAGCCCGCGCGCCGGAGGACGGGCCGGAAACACGAAGGGGAAACCGCCCGGGACCGGGCGATTTCCCCTTCGAGGAAGAATCTTGCTCAGTGGAAGCTGTCGCCACAGGCGCAGCTGCCCTCAGCATTCGGGTTGTCGATCGTGAACCCCTGCTTCTGGATCGTGTCCTCGAAGTCGATCGAGGCGCCGTCGAGATAGGGCACGCTCATCTTGTCGACGATGACCTCGACGCCGTCGAAGTCGACCGTCGCATCGCCGTCGAGCATGCGCTCGTCGAAGTAGAGCTGGTAGATGAGGCCCGAGCAACCGCCGGGCTGCACGGCGACGCGAAGCCGGAGGTCGTCCCGCCCCTCCTGCTCGAGGAGGCTCTTGACCTTCTGTGCGGCCGTGTCTGACAAGCCGACGCCGTGGGCTGCCGTGGTCGTGGACGCGGTCTCGGTCAGGATGGTGTCGCTCATGATGCTCCTCGCGAGGTCTGGGTGCGCCGGACGGCGCCGTTGACAGATTCTAACCCGTGCAACGCCGGGCGCACCCCCGGGATTCCCGGTGGCACGCCCGATCAGTTGCGGCTCGCCGTAGCGCGCTCTGCAGGGGTCGGCGCCCCGGCGAGACGGCCGAGGAGCACCGCCTCCGTGAGGATCGCCTTGTGGAACACGCCGAGGTGGAGCGACTCGTTGGGGCTGTGGGCCCGCGAGTGCGGGTCTTCAACCCCGGTGACGAGGATCTGGGCCTCGGGGAAGACGCGCACGAGGTCGGCGATGAACGGGATCGATCCACCGATCCCGGTCTCCACGGGCTCGACCTCCCAGGCGTCGGCCATCGCTCGCTTCGCCTCCGCGACCGCCCACCCGCTCGTGTCCACGAGGAACGGCGCGCCCTGGTCGACCTCGTCGATCGTCAGCTGCGCCCCGAACGGAGCGTTGGCGCGCAGGTGGGACTCGAGCGCGCGGTAGGCCTCTGCAGGATCCTGCCCGGGTGCGATCCTCGCGCTCAGCCGCACAGCCACCTCGGGGACGAGCGTGTTCGAGGCGTTGGCGACGCTCGGCGCATCGATCCCGGTGATGGTGATGGCCGGCTGCGACCAGATGCGGCTGAGGATCGAGCCGCGGCCGATCGGCGAGACACCGTCGACGAGCCCCGACTCCGCGCGCAGCTGTGCTTCGTTGAACTCAGGCGTCACGGCGTCGTGCGAGGTCAGGCCGTCGACGGCCACAGACCCATCGGCGTCCCAGAGGGTGGCGAGCAGGGTGATCGCCGCGAGCATCGCATCGGGCACCGCTCCCCCGAGCATCCCTGAATGCGAGGCGTGCTCGAGGGTCTTGACGCGCAGGCGGAACGTGACGTTGCCGCGCAGCCCGATGGTGAGCGCAGGCGTCCGCTCGTCCCAGTTGTCGCTGTCGGCGACGACGATGACGTCTGCGGCGAGCATGTCGCGGTTCTCCTCGAGGAAGTTGGCGAACGAGCGCGAACCGAACTCCTCCTCCCCCTCGATGAACAGCACGATGCCGAGGTCGAGGTCGGGCCCGAGGACCTCGGTGACGGCACGGATCGCGGCGATGTGCGACATCACCCCGGCCTTGTCGTCGGCGGCGCCGCGGCCGTAGAGGCGCCCGTCGCGGACAGTCGGCTCGAAGGGCGGCGAATCCCACTTGTCGTCGCTCCCGGGCGGCTGGACGTCGTGGTGCGCGTACAGCAGGACGGTCGGCCGACCGTTGCGGGCTTCACGTCGTGCCAGGACCGCCGGTTGCCCGAGCTCGGTCCCACCTGCGACGGCCGATCGACGCACGGACACGTCGTCGAAGATGCCGAGCCCTCGAGCCAGTTCGGCGACCGCCTCAGCACTCCTGGCCACTTCTGCGGCGTCGAATGCGGACCAGGAGACCGAGGGAATGCGGACGAGGGCCGAGAGATCGGCGATCGAGGCGGGCAACGCACCGGCGACCGATTCGCGCAGGCGGTCGAGCAGTTCCTGGTCAGCAGGTGGGTGTTGGGTGGATTCCGTCGTGGTACCTGTCGTCATGCGAGTAATCTTAAGCGAATCCACCAATCAAGGACGTCGCATCGTGGCCAAACAGCAGAGCACCCCAGCATCCGACCCAATCGTCGAGACCGCAGCGCAGACCGCCGAGCGGCTCGCGCGCGGTGTCACCGAGGCGAAGGGACGCCCGACCCCATCGCGCGCCGAGCGCGAGGCGCAGAACAAGCGTCCGCTCGTGCCCTCCGACCGGAAGGAGGCAGGCAAGGCCGCGAAGGCGCAGCAGGCCGAGGCACGCCGTCGGGCCCAGGCCGGTATGGCTGCGGGCGACGACAAGTACCTCCCGGCCCGCGAACGCGGCCCGCAGAAGAAGTTCGTGCGCGATTACGTCGACGCGCGCTTCAACATCGGCGAGTTCATGATCCCGGTCATGTTCCTCGTGATCATCCTGACGTTCATGCCGGTCCCCGAGATCCAGGTCTACGGCATGCTCACCCTCTGGGTCTTCTTCATCATCGCCATCGCTGACTGCGTGTTCCTCGGTTTCCGCGTGCGGAAGGCGCTTCGCGTGAAGTTCGGTCAGGACGAGCGCGGTGTGCGGTGGTACGCGGCGATGCGCGCTCTGCAGCTGCGTCCGCTGCGCCTGCCGAAGCCGCAGGTCAAGCGCGGGCAGTTCCCGAACAAGTAGACACGCCCTCCGACGGAGAACGCCCGCTGGTCTCGGACCAGCGGGCGTTCTCGTGTGTCCGGCTACCGCCTGGCGCGTGCGAGGCGGTCGAGCCCTCGATTGATCTGGCGCGCCCAGAGCGGACCGCGGTACAGGAACGCCGTGTACCCCTGGACGAGCGTGGCACCCGCGTCCAAGCGCTCCTGGACGTCTTCAGCGGTGTCGATGCCACCGACGGAGATCACGCAGAGCTCTGGTGGCACGACGGCGCGGATACGGCGCAGCACCACCAGTGACCGTGCGGCGAGCGGCGCACCCGAGAGCCCGCCGGCGCCTGCGGCCTCGACCACGGCCGGATCGGTCCGCAGACCGGTGCGAGCAATCGTCGTGTTCGTCGCGATGATGCCGTCGAGCCCGAGTCGCACGACGAGTTCGGCGATCCGGTCGACTTCGTCGTCGGTGAGATCGGGTGCGATCTTGACCAGGAGCGGCGTCGAACCGGCCGCCTCCTGGACCGCCTCGAGGAGTGGCGCCAACTGATCGAGCTCCTGCAGTCCCCTGAGACCCGGGGTGTTCGGCGAACTCACGTTGACGACGAGGTAGTCGGCCGACGGCGCGAGCAGACGGGCACTCTGCACGTAGTCGGCCGTCGCGTCCTGGACGTCGACGACGCGACTCTTGCCGATGTTGACGCCGAGGACAGGGCGCCGACGCACACGGGACGTGCGCTCGAGCCGGCGCTGAGCGCTCGAAGCCCCCGCGTTGTTGAAGCCCATGCGATTCACGACCGCGCGGTCGGGGATCAAGCGGAACAGCCGCGGAGTCGGATTGCCCGCTTGCGGGATCGCGGTGATGGTCCCGACCTCGACGTGCCCGAAGCCGAGCTGGCCGAGACCGAGGACGGCCTTCCCATCCTTGTCGAACCCGGCAGCGACGCCGAACGGCGTCTCGAATCGCAGCCCGAGCGTCTCGACCGACTGGTCGAGACGAGGAGCGGTGAACCTCCTCACGAAGAACCCGAGTCCCGTGACCGGGAGCGCGCGGATGACGTCGAAGGCCAGGTGATGGGCGCGCTCAGGGTCGAGCTTCGACAGGACATGGGTGAAGAGGAGACCGTACATACCGTAGGCAAGCGTAGCGGCTCACGCGGGCCAGCACCTCGACGCCCTCGTCGAGGCTCAGAGCTCGGTCGACGACACGTCCCGGCTCTTCCCTGCGGCGTGCTCGACGCGGAGGAGACCGATCGCGGCCTCGAAGTCATCGAGCGATTCGAAGGCCTGGTAGACGCTCGCGAAGCGCAGGTAGGCGACCTCGTCGAGCTCGCGCAGCGGAGCGAGGATGGCGAGTCCGATGTCGTTCGCGTCGATCTGCGATGCACCGGTCGCCCGGATCGATTCCTCGACACGCTGCGCGAGCACAGCGAGGTCGGAATCGGTGACCGGCCGGCCCTGACAGGCCTTGCGGACGCCACTGACGACCTTCTCCCGGCTGAAGGGCTCGACCACGCCAGACCGCTTGATCACGCCGAGACTCGACGTCTCCATCGTGCTGAACCGGCGACCGCACTCCGGGCACTGCCGGCGTCGTCGGATCGCGAGGCCGTCGTCGCTCGTTCGAGAGTCGATGACACGGGAGTCTGGATGACGGCAGAACGGGCAGTACATCAGCGACCACCCTCAGCGTCGACCGGAGCGGCGAGCTCCGCTGGCACCAGACCGAACCGGGCGGTGACGGCCTCGCCGTGCGCAGGAAGGTCCTCTGAAGCCGAGAGCGCGACGATGTGCGCTGACACCTGACGGAGTGCCTCCTCGTCGTATCGGATGATCTGCTGCGGGCGGAGGAAGGTGAACGCACCGAGCCCTGCGGAGAACCTGGCCTGACCGCCCGTCGGCAGGACGTGGTTGGAACCGGCGAGATAGTCACCGAGGCTCACCGGCGTGTGGTCGCCGAGGAAGATCGCGCCGGCGTTCGTGATGACGTCGAGGAGCGACTCCGGATCCGCCGTCTGCACCTCGAGGTGCTCAGGCCCGTAGGCGTTGCTGAACGCAACCGCTGCATCGAGGTCGTCGACGAGGACGATCGCCGACTGCGGTCCGCCGAGCGCCTCGACGACACGCGCGCCGTGGCGGGTTCCGGCGGCATAGTCCGCGAGCCAGGATTGGACGGCGTGCGCGAGCTCGACGCTGTCGGTGACGAGCAGCGAGGCCGCAGCTTCGTCGTGCTCGGCCTGGCTGACCAGGTCGGCGGCGACGAGACGGGCGTCAGCGGTCGCGTCGGCGATGACGAGGATCTCCGTCGTGCCGGCCTCCGCATCGATTCCGACCTGTCCCTTCACGAGACGCTTCGCCGCCGCGACGAAGATGTTGCCTGGACCGGTGACGACGTCGACCACGTCCAGTCCGGCATCGGGCACACCGTAGGCGAACGCACCGATCGCACCGGCGCCACCCATGGCGTACACCTCGGAAACGCCGAGGAGCCCTGCGGCGCCGAGGATCGTGGGGTGCACGCGGCCATCGAACTCGCGCTGCGGCGGGGAGGCGAGGGCGACCGAACCGACACCGGCCTCCTGCGCGGGGACGACGTTCATGACGACGCTCGACGGGTACACCGCTTTGCCACCAGGGACGTAGAGTCCGACGCGGCCGACCGGTGCCCAACGCTGCACGACCGTCGCGCCGTCACCGAGCGTGGTCGTGCGCTGCGGCGGAATCTGGGCACGGGTGGCTTCACGGACCCGCTCGATCGCCTCGACGAGCGCGGCGCGCACCGCGGGGTCGAGCGCGCGCACCGCCTCGTCGATCTGGACCTGCGGCACCCGCAGGTGCTCCGGGCGGCCACCGTCGAACCGGTCGGCCTGGTCCAGCAGTGCGGCGCTGCCATGCGCGCGGACGTCCTCGATGAGGGTGTGCGCGGACTGAGCGGCGGCGGTGATGTCGACGACGGGACGGGGCAGCATCTCCAGGAGCTCGGTGCGGGTCGGCCGCACTCCCCTGAGGTCAATGGTGGTGATCATGGCCGTCACAGCCTACCGCCCACGCGGGACCGGGGCGCCGCCGGAACCATGCTCGGAGCACTCCCCCAGCGGCGCAGCCGGATCCGCTCAACCGAGGCAGTTCGGTCCGAGCAACGACTTGAGCTCGCCGAACAGGCCGGAAGAGAGGTTCACGCGGTACGGCAGTTCGAACACGCGCGCGATCTCGCCCCGGATGAGCTTCAACCGGACTTCGGTCGGCCCGGCGTGCCGCGTCAGCACGTCGCTCAGGGTGGTGACGATCTCCGTGGTGGCGCGGGCGTCGGCCATCGAGAGCTGCAGCATCCGGTCGCCACCGGTCTCCGGGAACTCGGGTGAGAAGATGCTGTACGCGTGCAGGTTCATGCCATCGTCGCGGACGCTCACCCGGCCGCGCACGACGACGATCGAGTCGCCCACGAGCTCAGGTGCGAACTCCTGATACGCCTTGCCCATGAACATCGCGGTCATCTCCCCGCCGAAGTCCTCGACCTGGATCATGCCGTACTGGTTTCCGGACGCCTTCGCGATACGGTGCTGCACACTCGTGACGAGCCCCGCGATGACGACCGTCTCGCCGTCCGCTGCTTCAGAGGCCATCAGGTCGGTGATCGTCGTCGACGCATGCTTCGCCAGTTCGATCTCGAGTCCCGCGAGCGGGTGGTCAGAGACGTAGAGGCCGAGCATCTCACGTTCGAAGTTGAGTTTGTCGCGCTTGCCCCAGTCGGGACGCTCGGGAACACTCGCGAGGGGCACCTCACCCACTTCGGCGAAGAGACTGTCGAAGTCGAAACCGATGCTGCCGGAGGCCTCGGCACGCTTGTCCTTCACGACGGAGTCGACCGCGTCCTCGTGGATCTCGTAGAGGGCCCGACGGCTGTCGCCCATCGAATCGAACGCGCCCGCCTTGATGAGTGACTCGATCGTGCGCTTGTTCGCCACCGGCAACGGCACCTTCCGCAGGAAGTCGTGGAAGGACGTGAAGCGTCCCTTCTCCTCGCGCGCCTGGCGGATGAGCTCGACGACGTTCGAGCCGACGTTGCGCACCGCCCCGAGCCCGAAGCGGATGTCCTCGCCGACGGCCGCGAAGAACCCGATGGACTCGTTGACGTCGGGCGGCAGTACCTGGATACCCATGCGACGACACTCGTTCAGGTAGAGCGCCATCTTGTCCTTGGAGTCGCCGACGCTCGTGAGCAGTCCAGCCATGTACTCGGCCGGGTAGTGCGCCTTCAGGTATGCCGTCCAGTAGGAGATGACGCCGTATGCAGCCGAGTGCGCCTTGTTGAACGCGTAGTCGGAGAAGGGGAGCAGGATCTCCCACAGCTTGTTGACGGCCTCCATGGAGAAGCCGTTCTCCATCATTCCGCCCGAGAAGCCCTCGAACTGCTTGTCCAGTTCGGACTTCTTCTTCTTACCCATTGCACGACGGAGGATGTCCGCCTGCCCGAGCGAGAAGCCAGCGACCTTCTGGGCGATCGCCATCACCTGCTCCTGGTAGATGATGAGGCCGTAGCTCGTCGACAGGATCTCCGACAGCGGTTCTTCGAGCTGCGGATGGATCGGGGTGATCTCCTGCTGCCCGTTCTTCCGCAGGGCGTAGTTCGTATGGGAGTTCGCCCCCATGGGCCCCGGGCGGTACAGCGCGATGAGAGCGGAGATGTCCTCGAAGTTGTCCGGCTTCATGAGGCGCAGCAGCGCACGCATCGGCCCGCCGTCGAGCTGGAACACCCCGAGCGTGTCGCCCCTGGAGAGGAGCTCGTAGGCGCCGCGGTCGTCGAGTTCGAGGTCTTCGAGGACGAGGTCGAAGTCGCGGTTGCTCTTGATGTTGTCGAGTGCGTCGTTGATGATCGTCAGGTTCCGGAGACCGAGGAAGTCCATCTTGATCAGGCCGAGGGACTCACATGCCGGGTAGTCGAACTGCGTGACGATCTGGCCGTCCTGCTCGCGCTTCATGATCGGGATGATGTCGATGAGCGGATCGCTCGACATGATCACGCCGGCCGCGTGCACTCCCCACTGGCGCTTGAGGTTCTCGATGCCGAGCGCGGTCTCGAAGACCGTGCGTGCCTCCGGATCGGTGTCGATGATGCCGCGGAGATCGACCGCTTCCTTGTACCGGGGGTGCTTCGGATCGAGGATGCCCTCGAGCGGGATGTCCTTGCCCATGACCGCGGGTGGCATGGCCTTCGTGAGCTTGTCGCCCATGCCGAACGGGAACCCGAGGACCCGCGAGGAGTCCTTGAGCGCCTGCTTCGCCTTGATCGTGCCGTAGGTGACGATCTGGGCGACGCGCTCATCGCCGTACTTCTCGGTGACGTACTTGATCACCTCGCCGCGGCGACGGTCGTCGAAGTCGACGTCGAAGTCGGGCATGGAGACGCGGTCGGGGTTGAGGAAGCGCTCGAAGATGAGGCCGTGGCGAAGCGGGTCGAGGTCGGTGATCTGCATCGCGTACGCCGCCATCGAGCCGGCACCCGAGCCACGTCCGGGACCGACGCGGATACCGTTCCGCTTCGACCACTGGATGAAGTCGGCGACGACGAGGAAGTACCCGGGGAAACCCATCTGGACGATGACGCCGGTCTCGTAGTTCGCGCGCTCACGGACGTCGGAGGGAATGCCGTCGGGGTAGCGCTGCTGGAGCCCCGTCTCGACCTCCTTGATGAACCAGCTCTCCTCGTTCTCGCCCTCCGGCACCGGGAAGCGCGGCATGTAGTTGGCCGAGGTGTCGAAGGCGACGTCGCACCGCTCGGCGATCGCGAGGGTGTTGTCGCACGCCTCGGGGTACTCCCGGAACAGACGGCGCATCTCCTCGGCCGACTTCAGGTAGAACTCGTCCGCGTCGAACTTGAAACGGTTCGGGTCGTTGAGCGTCGAACCGGACTGGACGCAGAGGAGCGCCGCGTGTGCTTTCGCGTCGGCCGCATGCGTGTAATGGAGATCGTTCGTCGCGAGCAGCGGCAGACCGAGGTCCTTCGACAGCTTGATGAGGTCGGACATGATCCTGCGCTCGATGCCGAGGCCGTGGTCCATGATCTCGCAGAAGTAGTTCTCGGCTCCGAAGATGTCGCGGAAGTCCGCCGCGGCCTTGACCGCTTCGTCGTACTGCCCGAGCCTGAGCCTCGTCTGCACCTCGCCACTCGGACAACCGGTGGTCGCGATGAGGCCCTTGCCGTACTGGCTGAGGATCTCCCGATCCATGCGCGGCTTGAAGTAATAGCCCTCGATCGACGCCTTCGAGGACAGTCGGAAGAGGTTGTGCATCCCCTCGGTCGTCTCGGACAGCAGCGTCATGTGCGTGTAGGCACCCGCACCCGAGACGTCGTCTCCGCCGCCGTCGCCCCACTTGATGCGCGTGCGGTCGCCGCGGGCGGTACCCGGCGTGATGTATGCCTCGGTGCCGATGATCGGCTTGATCCCGGCGTCGGTGGCCGTCCGCCAGAAGTCGAATGCACCGAACATGTTGCCGTGGTCGGTGACCGCGACGGCCGGCATGCCCTGTTCGACCGCGGCGGCGATCAACGGCTTCACGCGGGCTGCGCCGTCGAGCATCGAGTACTCGCTGTGGACGTGCAGATGGACGAACGAATCGGTGGACGTGGGCACGGACGGCGCCTCCGGAGATCGTGCTGTGGGGTCGGCCAGAAGCCGAGGTGGAAGGGTTCCAGCCTAACCGGGACCGCCGACGTCGGGCTCCTGGATCAGGTGCACGAACGCCGACGGACAGCACGGCGGCTGGAGACGTTCAGTCCAGTTCGAGGACCGAGAGCGCGTGTTGGAGATCTGCCGGATACGGCGCTTCGAAACGGACGAACTCGCCCGACGAGGGGTGCGCGAAGCCCAGCTTCGTGGCGTGCAGCCACTGCCTCGTGAGCCCGAGTCGTGCAGACAGCGCGGCGTCCGCCCCGTACATGGTGTCGCCGACACACGGGTGACGCTGGGCGGCCATGTGGACACGGATCTGGTGTGTCCGACCCGTCTCGAGGTGGACCTCGAGCAGCGATGCGTACGGGAACGCCTCGAGCGTCTCGTAGTGGGTGATCGACGGCTTGCCGTCGACCGTCACCGCGAACCGCCAGTCGTGCCGCGGGTGGCGACCGATCGGGCCGTCGATGGTGCCGGCGAGCGGATCCGGGTGGCCCTGTACAACCGCCCGGTAGATCTTCTCGACCTCGCGGTCATGGAACAGCCGCTTCAGCCAGGTGTAGGCGCGCTCGGTCTTCGCGACCACCATGAGCCCGCTCGTCCCGGCATCGAGGCGGTGGACGATCCCCGCTCGCTCCGCTGCGCCCGACGTGGAGACGCGGAATCCGGCGGCGGCGAGGGCGCCGAGCACGGTCGGCCCTTCCCACCCCACCGAGGGATGGGCCGCGACCCCAGCCGGCTTGTCGACCACGACGATGTCGTCGTCATCATGCACGATCCCCAGCTCAGGTACCGCGATCGGGACGATGACCGCCTCGCGGCGGGGCGCCCACTCGATCTCGAGCCAGGCGCCGGCGAGCAGGCGGTCGGACTTGTCGACGGACTTGCCGTTCATGCTGACGCCGCCGGCGAGTGCGACCTCCGCGGCGTAGCTCCGGGAGAAGCCGAGGAGCTTTGCGAGACCGGCGTCGACGCGTTCGCCGTCCAGCCCGTCCGGAACGAACAGGCTGCGAGACTCGCTCACGGTGCGTCCGGCTTCGGCGTGTGGGACTCCGGGCCAGCCTCGGCGTCCTCGACGGAAGCGGGGTCCGCAGCCGCCGGAGCGGCGGCCGCCTCGCTGGCTCGCGTCGTGCGCGTCCCGTCGAGGTTCACTCCGAACAGCGTCAGGAGGATGAACAGCGCCATGCTCACGACGATGCAGATGTCGGCGACGTTGTAGATGGCCGGCAGCATCCAGGGCGTCGAGATGAAGTCGACGACGTGGCCGAGGCCGAAGGACGGCTCACGGAACAACCGGTCGGTGAGGTTGCCGAGCACGCCACCGAGCAGGAGCCCGAAGACGATGGCCCAGGCGAGCGACCGGATGCGCCGCGCGAACCAGACGATGACGACGACGACGACCGCGGCGAGGATCGAGAAGATCCAGGTGTACCCGGCACCGAGCGAGAACGCCGCGCCCGAGTTCTTGACGAAGTACAGCACGAGGGCGTTACCGAGGACAGGGACGGACTCACCGACCGTGAGATTGGTGGTGACGAGGAACTTGGTGAACTGATCGGCGGAGTAGGCCACGACGGCAACCAGCGCCAGGACTCCAAGAGTCCTGGCGCTGGTCTTCGACGGTGATGCGGGAGACAACCGGGTGTCTGCGCTAGACCGCTGCGCTGTCGGCGGTCACGCCGGCCTGCGCGTCGGGAGCGGAGCTCGACGACGACGCGTCGAGATCCTTGAGCTGACCCTCGATGTAGCCGCGCAGCTGGGAGCGGTACTCACGCTCGAAGTTGCGGAGTTCGTCGATCTTGTGCTCGAGCACGGAACGCTCCTGCTCGAGGACCTGCATCTGCGCGCGCTGCTTGGCCTCGGCCTCGGCGACGACACGAGCTGCGGTGGCGTGACCTTCGGCGATGAGCGAGTCGCGGCGCTGGGCACCCTCTGCGACGTGCTCGTCGTGGAGACGACGCGCCAGCTGGAGCAGGTTGTTGGAGCTCTCAGCCGTGTCGTCGGCCGACGCGGCAGCCGGGGCCGCGACGGGGGCGACGACCGGAGCAGGAGCTGCTTCGACCTTGGCGGGAGCCGCAGGAGCGGCGGGGGCACCGGACTGGAGTTCGGCGACCTTGGCCTCGGCCGCGGTCAGCTTCTGCTGGACCTCGTCCTTCTCCTGGATCAGTCGACGGAGCTCGACGACGACCTCGTCGAGGAAGTCGTCCACCTCGTCCTGGTCGTAGCCTTCGCGGAACTTGGTCTGCTGAAACCGCTTCTGGACCACGTCTTCGGGAGTGAGCGCCATAGCGAACCACCTTCACTGTCGAATCGAAAATCTGTACAACGCCCCCACGCTAGCAAAGTCTGACCCAGAGGGTGAGACATGTTGCCGCGAGTGGAGGCTGCCGCCTGGTGACGGACGTTCTATCGTAGCCACACAATCGTGAGCGACCGGTCGATGACTACAGGAGTTGCACGAGTGTCATGGCGATGATGCAGCACAGCATCGTCAGCGTCCACCCGAAGTCCAGCGCGACCGGACCGATGGCCACGCGCGGCAGAACCCGTCGGAAGAACCGGATCGGCGGGTCGGTGACCGTGAAGCTGAGCTCAGCGAGCACCAGGCCAACGCCAGAGGGGCGCCACTGCGGACGGAGCACTCGGGCGAGATCGAGGATGAACCGCGCCCAGAGCACGAAGAAGTACAGCAGCAGCGCGAAATAGAGGATCGTGCCGATCAGGGAGATGAGAGAAGCCACCCCTCAATTATGACTGTGCGAAGAACGTGGCCTCGGTCGCCTCCGGCGCACCCTGTCCGTTGTCACCGGAGACGGCGACGTGCTCCGGCGAGAGGAGGAAGACCTTGCTGGTGACGCGCTCGATCTTGCCGTAGAGACCCTGCGACAGTCCACTGGCGAAGTCGATGAGCCGGCGGGCGTCTCCATCGCTCATCTGCGAGAGGTTGATGATGACGGGCACGCCGTCACGGAAGCTCTCCGCGATGATCTGTGCGTCGCGGTACTGCTTGGGGTGCACGGTCAGGATCTCGTTGAGGTCCGAGCTCGGGGCGACCGGCTGACGCACGGGGACGGGCTTGCGCAGCGGCGTCACCGGGGCCGGCTTGGCGACGTGCTCCACACGCTCGGTGCGCTCTGCGCGCTCGGTCCGGCGCGGTTCAGCCTGCTGGGCGGGTTCCGCCTGGGCCGAGTGCTGCTGCTCGTAGTCGAGATCATCGTCGGCGAGCCCGAGGTACACCATGGTCTTCTTCAGTGGGTTCGACATCGTTTCCTCCGTGATCTGCGGTCCGTGCTCCTACGAGATTAACGTCACGTGGGGCGTTTCCCGGTGATTGCCGTGCCGATCCGAAGGTGTGTCGCGCCCACCTGGACGGCTTCGACGAAGTCGTGGCTCATCCCGATCGACAGGGCGTTCGCCTGCGGCGCGAGCGCGCGCAGGCGTTCGGACGCTGCAGCCACGCGGGCGAAGGCGGCCGCGGGCGGCTCATCGAGTGGAGCGACGGCCATCAGGCCACGCAGCACCACGCCCTCGGTCTGGAGCGCCTCGGTGGCGAGCTCCTCGAGTGCAGCGTCCCCGACGACTCCCCCGCGTCCGGGATCGGAGGTGAGGTTGAGCTGGAGGAACACGTCGAGTGGCCGCTCCTGCGAGGACAGTGCCCTGAGCAGTTCGGGGCGGTCGACCGAATGGACGGCGTCGACGTACCGACGAACCTGCTTGGCCTTGTTCGTCTGCAGCTGGCCGATGAAGTGCCATGTCAGGCCGAGCCCCTCCGCGGCCGACGCCTTGTCTCGCGCCTCAGGGTGCCGGTTCTCGCCCACGTCGCTCACACCAGCCGCGGCGAGCCGCTCGACCAGGTCGACAGGGTGGAACTTGGTCACGACGATCAGTGTGGGCTCATCGCTCCGACCTGCATCGCGTGTCGCCTGCGCCACGCGGTCGCGGACCTCGTCGAGACGGGCGAGCAGCGCCGGGTCCGGCTCGATGGAGCCGGACCCGGTCGCCGTCAGTTCGTTTCCCACTACTTCAGGAAATCAGGGATGTCCAGTTCGCCCTCGTCGTCGAACGACGGGTCGACGACGACGGTCTCGACGACCGTCTCCGACTGACGAGCGGTTCCGCCGGAGAAGGCGGAGGACGATCCGCGGTTCGCGCTCCAGTCGGAAGAACCGGTGGACGCGGATGCCGACGAGCGTTCTGCGGACTCGGCGGCTGCTGGTGCCGGCGAGCTGATCGGCGCACTCGAGGCCTCGTCGGAGGAGCTCATGACTCCACCGGAGATCACAGCGTCCGCGGGCGACGCAGCCGTCCGGGTGAGCGGCTCGCCACCGTCGAAGCCTGCGGCGATGACGGTGACCCGGACCTCGTCACCGAGCGTGTCGTCGACGACGGCACCGAAGATGATGTTGGCCTCGGGGTGCACGGCTTCCTGGACCAGCTTGGCTGCATCGTTGATCTCGAAGATGCCGAGGTTCGACCCGCCCTGGATGGACAGCAGCACACCGTGCGCTCCCTCGATGCTCGCTTCGAGCAACGGCGAGGCGACCGCGAGTTCCGCAGCCTTGATGGCGCGGTCGGCGCCACGCGAGGACCCGATGCCCATGAGGGCTGACCCAGCCCCCTGCATGACGGACTTGACGTCCGCGAAGTCGAGGTTGATGAGCCCGGGTGTCGTGATGAGGTCCGTGATGCCCTGCACACCGGCGAGGAGGACCTGGTCGGCCGTTGCGAACGCCTCGAGCATGCTGATACCGCGGTCACTGATCTCCAGCAGGCGGTCGTTCGGCACGACGATGAGGGTGTCGACCTCTTCCTTCAGGCGGGCGACACCGAGTTCGGCCTGCGCCTGGCGACGCCGTCCCTCGAAGCCGAAGGGCTTGGTGACGACACCGATCGTGAGGGCGCCGATGGACTTCGCGATGCGCGCGACGACGGGCGCACCACCGGTTCCAGTACCACCACCCTCACCGGCGGTCACGAAGACCATGTCCGCTCCCGCGATGGCCTCCTCGATCTCCTCGGCGTGGTCCTCGGCGGCACGACGGCCGACCTCGGGGTCCGCGCCGGCGCCGAGGCCGCGGGTGATCTCTCGACCCACGTCCAGCTTGACGTCGGCATCGCTCATCAGCAGCGCTTGCGCGTCCGTGTTGATGGCGATGAACTCCACCCCGCGAAGGCCGAGCTCGATCATGCGGTTGACCGCGTTGACGCCACCGCCGCCGATACCGACGACCTTGATGACGGCGAGGTAGTTCTGGTTTGTAGTCACTTCCGGCCTCCGTGAGAACTCTCAACCTCTAGTTCAGGTTTAAAGTCATGCTGCGTATGCATTTTGTCCTTGAGCACGACGTTAGGGCGATCCCGGGAACCGTCCGGGACGCGCCCCCGCGTGTCGGCACATCGAATGCGCAATCCGCGAGCGTCGTCAGCGGACGATGACGCTCGACGTCGACGAGAGGTCGTACTGGTTGACCTGCGAAGGGTCGGTCGCGGCCATGGCACGCTCGAGCATGAGCGCCTTCTTCGCGGAATCCTCGGCACTCCCCCACACCACCTCGGCAGGCGAGTCGACGAGCGTCAAGGTCACGTCGTCTGCGGTCGTCGCGGAGACCGAGGCGACCCGCGCGCGCAGCTCGGCGGGCAGTGCGCGCACCACGGCCGCCGCGGCGACGAAGCCCTTCGAGGTCGCACCGCCTGAGACCATGAGGGTCGGGTACCCCGTGATCGGCTGATCACTCCGCTCGATCGTGACCCCGGCGCCGTCCACGAGGGTGTACACCGTGCCGGACTGCAACACACCGACCGGCTCGCGCTCGACGATGCGGACGACGAGCGTCGACGGCGGCTGCGACTCCAGCGAGTAACTGGCGATCAAGGGATACCCGACGAGCACCGCCTTGACCTCGCCGGCATCGACGAGGGCGAGTGGTCGCCCGAGCTGGGAGGACAGAGCCTCGGTGAGCTCAGCCTGACTCACCCGCGACGCTCCGACCACTTCGATGGTCCGCACCGCGAGCAGCGGTGAGTAGGCGCCGGCGAGCGACACGAGGACGAGCGCGCCGATGATGGCTGCCGCGACGACCCATGGCCGGTGGCGACCACGCTTCCGCGCGGTGAATCGTCGGATCTCCTGGCGTTCGTGCCGACGACGGAGCTTGGCAGCCGTTCGCGGGTCGAGGACGGAGTCGTCGGATGTCGGCGCGTTCGCGACATCCTCCGAGCTCACGGTCGACGCTGCCGCGACGCGCTTCGGCGCAGTCGGCGCGACGGTCGCGCGCTGTTCACGGAGTCGCGCGACGTCGAGGTCGAGGACGTCGGTCGCCTCCTGGTCCGGTTCGGCCCGATCCGGATCCGACGACCGCGCCGACGAATCGCCGCGGACCGGCCTGGACGGCTTCGGTGTTCCACGCTCCGCGGCACGCTCCGTCCGGGGACGGACGTTCGGATCGAAGCCGTCCGGGCGCTTCACCGGAGACCCATCAGGCGGACTCGTGACCGGCGATGGCCTCGAGGAGCTGCGGCACGATCCGATAGACGTCTCCGCAGCCGAGGGTGATCACGAAGTCGCCGGGACGGACGACCGTCGCCGTGTAGTCGGCGGCACGCTGCCAGTCGTCGATGTAGGCGACATGCGCCTGGTCTGCGAAGCGGGTCGAGACCGTCGCACCGGTGACACCCGGCTCGGGGTCCTCCCGCGCGCCATACACCTCGAGGACGACCGTGTGATCGGCGTAGCGCTCGAGGGCATCCGCGAACTCCTGAGCGAACAGGCGGGTACGGCTGTACAGGTGCGGCTGGTGCACCGCGATGATCCGGCCTTCGCCGACGACGGTGCGCGCGGCCGCAAGCGCAGCCGCGACCTCCGTGGGGTGGTGCGCGTAGTCGTCGTAGACGCTCACGCCCTTCGCCACCCCGTGCAGCTCGAACCGACGCTGCGTACCGCCGAACGCGGTGATCGCCTGCAGTGCTGCGGCGGGCTCGAACCCGACGCCGACGAGCACGGCGAAGGCTCCAGCGGCGTTGAGTGCGTTGTGCCGACCGGGGACCCGGAGGGTCGCGGAGTAGTCCTCACCGAGGTACGAGAGCGTGAACGCGACGGGGCCCTGAGACCCGACGTCGTGCAGTCGGACGTCGGCGTCGGCGGCCTCACCGAACGTGAGGATGCGCTTGTCGCCCGCGACCGCCCGCAGCGCGGGGGTGATCCGGACGGCTCCAGCGTCGTCCGAGGAGATCACGACGAGTTCGCGAGCCTGCTCGGCGAAGGTCACGAACGCCTGTTCGAACGCCTCGAGGGAGCCGTAGTGGTCGAGGTGGTCGGGATCGATGTTGGTGATGAGCGCGATCGCTGTGTCGTACAGCAGGAACGAACCGTCGGACTCGTCCGCTTCGACGACGAAGAGCTCGCCCTCGCCCCGTCCGGCGCTCAGACCGAGCGACTCGATCACACCGCCGTTGACGAAGCTCGGGTCGGCTCCCAGTTCGAGGAGCGCGGTGATGATCATGCCGGTCGAGGTGGTCTTGCCGTGTGCGCCGGCGACCGAGACGAGGCGTGTGCCGGAGGTGAGCCACGCGAGTGCCTGCGAGCGGTGCAGGATCGTCAGCCCGCGTTCCTTCGCCAGGAGGTACTCGGGGTTGTCGGCCCAGAGCGCACCGGTCACGACGAGCGTGTCAGCGGCACCGACGTTCGAGGCGTCGTGTCCGATCGCGACCGGGACGCCGAGGGCACGCAGCGCGTCGATGTTCTTCGACTCGCGGACGTCGGAACCCGTCACCCGCGACCCCGCTCCCACGAACAGTCGGGCGATGCCGCTCATGCCGCTGCCGCCGATGCCCACGAAGTGCACGACGCCGAGGTCGGCGGGGATCTCGACGGTGGGGTCTGGCTTGATCACAGGGTCACGCTTTCTGAGAAGTCTGGATCACCGGCCGCGCACGCGCTGCACCGATGGTTGGAGCGCCTCATCGATGAGGGCGATGACGCGGGAGGTGCCGTCGGAGACACCGACGCTCTTCGACTGGGCAGCCAGGTCGTCGACCCGGTGCCGATCGGCGAGCAACGGAACGAGGTGCTCGCGCACCCACGCCGGCACGAACCGCGCGTCATCTACCATAACCGCTCCCCCGGCCCGGACGACGTCGGCGGCATTGAAGCGCTGCTCACCGTTCCCGACCGGATAGGGCACGTAGATCGCCGGAACACCGACAGCGCACAGCTCGCTCACCGTTGCGCTGCCGGCTCGGGACACCGCGAGGTCGGCAGCGGCGATCGCGAGTTCCATCCGCGAGCAGTACTCGAGCAGGTGGTAGTGCTCGACCCCTGGGTCGGAGATCTCGCTCTTCGCACCGGTGATGTGCAGCACCTGCCAGCCGGTGGCGACCAGCTCGGCCGCGGCCGCGCTCATCGTCGCGTTGATGCGCCGAGCGCCGAGCGAACCACCGGTGACGAGCAAGAGGGGCCGGTCTGCGGCGAGCCCGAACTCCTGTCGTGCGGAGGGCCGGAGCGCGTCGCGATCGAGGACCTCGATCTCGTGCCGCAGCGGCATCCCGACGAAGCGGGCGTTGCGGATCGGCGTGTGATGGAACGCCACGCCCACGAACGGCGTGTAGCGGGCGCCGAGGCGGTTCGCGAGTCCCGGACGGGCGTTCGCCTCGTGGATGACGAGCGGGACCTTCGCACGCTTGGCAGCGAGGTACGCCGGCGCTGCAGCGTATCCGCCGAACCCGATCACGACATCGACATCGTGCTCGCGGATCATCGCGACGACTGCGGAGACTGCACTCCGAAGCCGGCCGGGGAACCGGAGGGCGTCCGCGTTCGGACGTCGGGGGAACGGGAGCTTCGGGATCGTGAGCAGCTCATAGCCACGTTCCGGCACGAGCCGCGCTTCGAGCCCCTCCGCCGTACCGACGACGAGCACGGTCGCCTCAGGATCACGCGCGCGCAGTCCGTCCGCGACGGCAAGCAGGGGGTTGACGTGACCAGCGGTACCGCCGCCGGCCAGGAGATAGGTGGTCATCGAGTTGCTCCGGAGGGCTGGAGGCGCCTGGCGGAGGACCGCCTCGGCTGCTGGGAGGTCGGGCGGCCCCGCTCACGCGCGAAGGACAGGACGATCCCGATCGCGACGAGGGTGGTGAGCAGGGCTGTGCCGCCCGAGGAGAGGAGGGGCAACGGGACGCCGAGGACCGGAAGCACGCCGAGGACGACACCGATGTTCACGAGTGCCTGGCCGATGATCCAGGCCATGATGGCGCCCGTCGTGATCCGGACGAAGGAGTCGTCGCTCGAACGGATGACCCGGATGAACATGATCGTGAGGAACACGAACAGGCCGAGGACCAGGATCGCCCCGATGAGGCCGAGTTCCTCACCGATCGCGGCGAAGATGAAGTCGTTGGAGATCGCCGGCAGCCAGCCGTACTTGGCCCGGGAGTTCCCGAGGCCGACGCCCCACAGACCGCCGTTCGCGAGTGCCCAGGTGCCGTGCGTCGATTGCCAGTCGGCGTTCTCGTAGTCACCCTTCCCATCACCGAAGAACGCCATGATCCGCTGCATGCGGTTCGCGCTCGTGACGGCCATGATGAGGAACAGCACGACGCCGGCGAGCACCGGTATGGCGATGAAACGGAGGCGGACTCCGGCGAAGTACAAGGCCGAGAAGACGATGAGTGCCATGATGACGACGGTTCCGAGGTCGCCGCCGAGCAGGACCAGACCGATAGAGATCCCTGCGAACGGGATGACGGGGATGAGCGCGTGCTTCCACTCGAGCAGGCGCGGCTGTTTGACGGTGAGCACGAGTCCGAGCCAGACGACGAGAGCGAGCTTGACCGCCTCGGATGGTTGAGCCGTGAAGCTCCCGATCTCGATCCAGTTGCGGTTCCCGCCGATCTCGTACCCGAGCGGGGTGAAGACGAGCAGCTGGAGCCCCATCGCGCCGAGCAGGAACACCCAGGCCCACTTCTTCCAGAACCGTGCTGGGAAGCGGCTCACGATGAGCATGAGTGGCACACCGATCAGGGCGAACGTCGCCTGGCGCCAGAAGAGTCCGAAGTATCCGTCACCCGCTTCGTACGACTCGACCGAAGAAGACGACAGCACCATCACCAGACCGAGTCCGACGAGGAACAGCGTGACGCCGAGCAGCAGGAAGTAGTTCTTCGACTCGGGCCTCAGCACCTTGCCGAGGGAGATGCGGGCGCTCGACATCGCGCCGCCCGCGGATTGGCCGCCGGTCACCCGATCAGCGCGAGGCGGATCGCCCATCCGCCTCACCTCCCAGCTGTGCTTCGACCGCCGCCTGGAACAGGCGGCCACGGTGCCCGTAGTCCGTGAACTGGTCCATCGAGGCCGCTGCTGGGGCGAGGAGGACGGTGTCCCCCGCCTGCGCGATCTCGGCGGCACGGCGTACGGCCTCCGGCATGACGAGTTCAGTCTGCGCTTCGCTGACCTCGATGACCGTCAGCGACGGCGCGTGTCGTGCGAACGCCTCGAGCACCTCGCTCCGGTCGGCACCGATCACGACGACACCGCGGAGATGATCGGCATGCCGCTCGACCAGGCGGTCGATCGAGACGCCTTTGAGGAGACCCCCGACGATCCACACCACCGAACGGTATGCGGCGAGCGATGCGTCGGCAGCGTGCGGGTTCGTCGCCTTCGAGTCGTCGATCCAGTCGATCTCGAGATTGCGTGCGACGAGCTGGATACGGTGCGCGTCGAGCCCGAAGGACAGGAGCGTGTCGCGGACGGCCTCGACGGTGACGCCTGCCGCGCGGGCGAGCGCAGCGGCCGCGAGGATGTTCGCGACGATGTGCGGGGCGGCCAGGCCGCGCGCCGACAGTTCCTGGACAGTGGAGATCTCGAGGGCGCTGGTTCGGCGCTCGTCGAGGAAGGCACGGTCGACGAGAATGCCGTCGACGACGCCGAAGTCGCTCGGCCCCGGAACGTCGAGACCGAATCCGACGGCACGCGCACCCTCCACGACCTCCGCCTCCTCGACCATCGACATCGTCGCGGCGTCGGCACGGTTGTACACGCAGGCGATCCGCGTGTTCTCGTAGACGACCGCCTTCGCCGCGCGATACGCCTCAGCGGAACCATGCCAGTCGAGGTGGTCGTCGGCGACGTTCAGGCAGACGCTCGCGAGCGGGGAGACGATGCTCCGACGCCCGAGCAGACCGAGCGTGTGCAGCTGGTAGCTGGACAGTTCGACGACGAAGAAGTCGAACCCCTGCGGATCCCGGACGGCATCGAGGACGGGCACACCGATGTTGCCGCACGGGGCCGCTCGGAAGCCGGCCTCGACGAGCATCGATGCGGTGAGCTGCACCGTGGTGGTCTTGCCGTTCGTCCCGGTCACGCAGATCCACTCGGCCGGCGTACCGACCTTGTCCCGCACCCGCCAAGCGAGTTCGATGTCGCCCCACACCGCGATGTCGGACTCCTTCGACCACGCGATGATCGGGTGGTCGGGGTGGAACCCCGGCGAGACCACGACGAGCTCCGGGTCGAAGTCGACGAGCGCCTGCGGCACCGTCGAGAGGTCCTGCTGGAGCAGTGTCGCACCGATCACCCGGACGAGTTCCGCGCGCTCGTCCGCCGCCGTACCGGCGAGCACGAGCACCTCGGAACCGAGCTCGGTGAGGGTGTCGGCGACCGAGAAGCCCGTCATGCCGAGACCGAGCACGGCGACGCGCAGGCCGCTCCAATCGGCGTGCCAGCTGTGCAGCCCGTCCAGCCGCGCCATGCTCATCGGCTCAGCCACTCGAGGTAGAAGGAGCCGACGCCGGCGGCCACGAGCAGTCCGCCGATGATCCAGAAGCGGACGACGACGGTGACCTCGGCCCAGCCCTTCAGCTCGAAGTGGTGGTGGATCGGGCTCATGAGGAAGATGCGGCGCCCGTGGGTGACCTTGAAGTACGCCCGCTGGACGATCACCGAGCCCGCCTCGATCACGAACAGACCTCCGACGAGGACGAGCAGGAGCTCGGTCTTGCTGAGGATCGCGAGGGCCGCGAGTGCACCACCGAGCGCGAGCGAACCGCTGTCGCCCATGAAGATCTGAGCGGGTGAGGTGTTCCACCAGAGGAACCCGATGAGTGCACCGACGATCGCAGCGGCGACGACCGCGAGGTCGAGGGGATCCCGGACGTCGTAACACTTGTACGCGACCTCGTCGGCGAGTGTCGAGCTGAAGCACGACTGGTTGAACTGCCAGAAGCCGATGATGATGTACGACCCGATCGCGAGGATCGAGGCACCGGTGGCGAGTCCGTCGAGTCCGTCCGTGACGTTGACACCGTTCGACGTCGCCGCAACGATGACCGAGGTCCACAGGACGTAGAGCAGGATGCCGACCGCCGGGATGCCGACCGCCATGAAGTTGATGGGGAGGTCCCGGATGACGGAGATGTTGGTCGATGCGGGCGTGAAGCCCTCGGTGTTGGGGAAGTTGATCGCGAGGACGGCGAACACCGTGGCGACGATCAACTGGCCGGCGACTTTGGCCCAGCCGCCGAGACCGAGGCTCTGCTTCTTCCGGACCTTCAGGAAGTCGTCGATGAACCCGACGACGCCGAGGCCCACCATCATGAAGAGGACCAGCAGCGCCGAGACGCCGACCCGCTCCTGGAAGATGAGATAGCTCGCGAAGAAGCCGACGAGGGTCCCGACGATGATGATCACGCCGCCCATCGTCGCCGTGCCACGCTTCGTGTGGTGACTCTGCGGGCCGTCGTCGCGGATGAACTGGCCCCACGCGAGCTTCCGGAACGCCTTGATGAACAACGGCGTCAAGAAGAGCGAGAACGCCAGCGAGATCGCGCCCGCCGCCAATAGGACCCTCATGCGTACAGCTCCCCCAGTCGATCGCCCAGGAACCGGAGACCGGCTGCGTTGGACGACTTGACGAGCACGGTGTCGCCGGGGGCGATCTCCGCGCTCAGATATGCAAAAGCCTCGTCGGCGGTCGGGAAATAGACCGATTCGCCGTCCCACGAGCCCTCGTTGATCGCCGTGATGTGCATCCGGCGGGCCTCGGGTCCGACGACGACGAGACGGCCGATCCCGAGACGAACCACCTGGAGCCCGATGCGGTCGTGCTCTTCACCCGCCCAGTCGCCCAGCTCGCTCATCGCCCCGAGCACGGCGATCGTGCGACCACGCTCGGCGCCGATCTGTGCGAGCGTGCGGATCGCCGCCGACATCGAGTCAGGGCTCGCGTTGTAGGCGTCGTTGATGATCGAGACGTCGTCGCGGCCGCCGAGCGGTTCCATGCGCCAACGCTCGGCCCGGCTCACACCCTCGAGCGCCACGACGATCTCCTCGATCGTCGCACCGAGCTCGTGTGCTGCGGCCGCCGCCGCGAGGGCGTTCATCACGTGATGCTCGCCGAGCACCTTGAACCGCACCGGTGCGGTCGAACCGTCCGCGAGGTGCAGCGTGAACGCGGTGCCGGAGGCGGTGGCTGCGATGTCGGTCGCCCGGACGGACGCCCGGTCGTCGAGCCCGAACCACAGCACCCGCGCCGCCGTGGCCTCGGCCATGCCGGCGACCCTGGGGTCGTCGAGGTTGAGGACCGCGAGGTCCTCCGGGAGCAGCTCGGCGACCATCTCGGTCTTCGCCGTCACCGTGGCTTCGATCCCGCCGAACTCTCCGGCGTGGGCCAGGCCGACCTTCAGCACGACACCGATGTCGGGCTTGGCCATGCGGATGAGCCTCGCGATCTCGCCGATACCGCTCGCACCCATCTCCGCGACCAGGAACCGCGTGGTCTCGGTGACCCGCAGCATCGTGATCGGCGCACCCACCTCGTTGTTGAACGAGGCCTTCGGGCTGACCGTCTCACCGAGCTGCTCGAGGACGGCGGCCAGGAGGTTCTTCGTCGTCGTCTTGCCGTTCGAACCGGTGATACCGACGATCCGGAGGACGCCGAGCGCACGCACCCGACGGATGACCTCGGTCGCGAGGTCGCCGAGAGCCGTCACCGAGTCGGCGACGACGATCTGGGGCACCTCGACGGGCAGTTCGCGTTCGACGATGAGCAGTGCGGCGCCGTTCGACACGGCGGCGTCGGCGAAGAGGTGGCCGTCGGTCTCCTCGCCGGGCTTCGCGACGAAGATGTCACCGGGGGTGATGAGGCGGGAGTCCGTGTCGGAGAAGCCGTTGACGACGAGCTCGGGCGACGCGGACGCAGGGATCAGACGACCGCTGACAGCGGCGGTGATCTCGCTCAGGGTGAGGTCGATCATGTCAGAGCCAGCCAGCTTCCCGCAGTGCTTCCCGCGAATCGTCTCGAGCAGAGTAGGGGATCTTCACGCCCGCGACCTCGTGGTAGTCCTCATGGCCGGGACCTGCGTACAGGATGGCGTCGCCGGGACCGGCGAGCGACAGTGCAGCACGGAACGCCGTCGCAGGATCCGCGACCTCGTGCAGCTCGCGCTCCGGGACGGCCTCGCGGGCGGCGTCCAGCAGGACGCGCCTGATTGAGGCGGGATCCTCACTGCGCGGGTGGAAGTCGGTGATGACGACGACGTCGGCACCGCGCGCAGCGATCGCGCCCATGTCGGCTCGCTTCGTCGTGTCGCGATCACCGTCGGCACCGAACACCATGAGCACGCGCCCCGGGGTCACGGCCCGGATCGCCTCGAGCGTGTTCAGGAAGGCGTCGGGGCTGTGCCCGTAGTCGATGTAGACGACCGGGCCTCGATCCCCGCTGATCCGTTCCGCGCGGCCGGGGATGTACGCGTCGATCCCGCCATCCCGCTCGAGCGCTTGGGCGATCATGTCGAACTCGACCCCGGACTCGACGAGCATCACGATCGCGAGCGCCGCGTTCGCGGCCATGAACCAACCGAGCAGGGGAATGCTCGTGACGAGCGAACGGTCCTCTGGACCGTCCAGACGGAACGTGGTGGAGCCCACGGTCTCATCGAGCATGGTCATGCGCCAGTCGGCTTCGACGTCATCGCGCGTGGTGAGCGTCGTCACCGGGATACGGCTCTGCTCGACGAGGCGACTGCCCCAGTCTGAATCGATCGTCACGACGCCGCGGCGGGCACGATCCGGCTCGAACAGCTCGCGCTTGGCGGCGAAGTACTCGTCGAAGTCGCCGTAGTCGTCGAAATGGTCATGACTGAGGTTCGTGAACCCGACGACGTCGAACACGATGCCGTCGACCCGATGACGGGTGAGCGCCTGCGCAGACACCTCGATGGCGACGGACCGGACCTCGGACTCGCGCATCCGGGCGAGCAGGGCGTGCAACTCACTCGCCTCCGGCGTGGTCAGCGAACTCGTGACGGCGAGCTCACCGATGCGGCGCTCGGCGGTGGAGCTGAGCCCCGAGACGACCCCGAGCTGCGAGAGGATGCCGCTCAGCAGGTAGACGACGCTCGTCTTGCCGTTCGTCCCCGTGACGCCGAACAGGGTGGGGGGTTCCTCCGCCGTGCGGTAGACCCATGCGGCGATGTGCCCGAGCGCCGCGCGCGGCTCGGGGACCACGATGATCGGTAGACCGGCTTCAGCCGCGAGCTCGCGGCCTGCGGCATCGGTGAGCACGGCGACCGCGCCGCGCTCCTTGGCTTGGAGCGAGTACGCGGCGCCGTGGGCTCGCACACCGGGCATGCCGATGTAGAGGTCACCGGGTTCCACCGCTCCCGAGCTCAGGCTCACGCCGCTGATCTCGACGCCGTCGGCTGATCCGACGAGGTCGAGGTCGAATTCCGTCACCAGCTGCGAGAGCGCCCGCAGCTGGGGATGCTCTGGTCTGAGGCTGATCGGGCCCTGATTGTTCACGCTGAGCCCATCCTTCATGAGGTCGTTCAAAAATCGAGCGGCAGATTCGGAGCCGGCTCGGTCGAGGGCTGCACTCCCCTGCTCTTCAGCACCTGGGTGGTCACGTCCCGGAAGATGGGAGCGACAGCAGCCGATGAATTCATCTTAACCGGGTCGGCCAGGTTCACCGAAACGACGAACTGTGGAGCCTCTGCCGGGGCGAAGCCCGCCATCGAGACGAGGTAGCTCGAGCTGTATCCACCGTCGCCGTCCGGCTGCTGGGCGGTACCCGTCTTCATCGCGACACGGTAGCCCGGGACGTCGACGTTCTTCGCGACCCAACTCTGCTGGTCGACCATTTCGAGCATGTCGCTGACCTGCTTCGCGGCGTCGGCGGAGACGACGCGCTTGCCGGTGGCGTCGGGGACCTCTGTCACGGTGCCGTCGGCGTTCCGGCATCCCTCGACGAGCTGGACCGGCATGCGCACGCCGCCGTTCGCAATCGTCTGGTAGAGGCTCGCACCCTGGATGGCGGTGGTGGAGAACCCCTGCCCGAACATGGTCGCGTAGGTGGTCTGGTTGTCCCAGTCGTCCGCGTCCGCCATGAGTCCGCCGGACTCGCTCGGGAAGTCGACCTCGGTCTTCTGCAGCTGACCGAACTTCTGGAAGTACGCATAGCGCGTGTCGGCGCTCATCTTCTCCCCGAACTGGGAGATGCCGGTGTTGGAGGATTGCACCATGACTCCGGCGAGCGTGAGGTTCTCGTCGTCGTGGAACTCGCTGTCGTTGATGTCGGCGCCGTTCGACGGCAGGTACCGGAACGGAGCGACGACCTGGGAGTTCGGGCTCGCGATCCCCTGGTCGATGAGCGCAGCGGCCGTGAGCGACTTGTAGGTCGATCCAGGCTCGAACGGCGCGGCGAACGCCCTCGAACCGCGGTCTTCGGCCGGCGTGGCGCTGACGTTTCCTGGATCGACCGCCGGGTACTCGGCAACAGCCAGGAGCTTGCCCGTGGAGACCTCCATGACGGTCACGACGCCCCAGCTCGCACCCACAGCCTGCGCCTGCGCGGCCAGCGACTGCTGGGCGAACCACTGGATGTCCTTGTCGATGGTCAGGACGACGTCGCCGCCGTCCTTGGCGTCCTTGGTGACCGTCGTACCGGGGAGCGGCAGTCCGCCGCTGCCCTTCTCGTAGGTCGTTCGCCCGTTCTCGCCGGCGAGGCAGGAGTTCTCCATGAGCTCCACGCCTGCCTGCGCCTCACCCTCCTCGCCCACGAAACCCACGATGTTGCCGGCGACGGCACCGTTCGGGTAGACACGGAAGGGCACCTCGCTGAAGGTCGTCCACGGGATGTCGAGCGCCTTCAGCGCCCTGAGCTGTTCGAGGTCGAGGTTCTTGGCGATGAGCGCGTAGAGCGAGTCCTTGTCGGCCGCGAGTGCATCGGTGATGAGCGCGAGCACCTCCGGCCCCGCTTTGCCCACGATCGCGCCGATTTCGTTCGTCGCCTGCTCGAGCGTGATCGTCTGCTCCGTGCCGTCGACGTCGCGCTCGAAGTCGCCCGCATCCTTCGGCGAGACCTGCACGGTGTAGCGCATGACCGCCTCGGCCAGCACCGAGCCGTCGGATGCGAGGATGCTGCCCCGCGTCGCGAGGATGGTGTCGCCGGTCTCGGTCTTCTCGAGCGACTCCGCGCTCAGTTCGCTCGCCCGCACCACCTGGATGTCGACGAGCCGGAGGACGAAGAGGGTCATGACGATGGCGACCGACACGATCGTGAAGGCCAACCGACGTCTGGTGGTCTTCGAGTGCCTCACCATGCTGCCTTCACCGCGTCCTCTCGCTGCCCAGCGTCCCGATGGGGTGACTGACCCTGTGTGCGGAGCCGTGCGATCATCGCGTGGTCGGCGACGGCAGCCCGTCCTGCAACGGTACGGGCGTCGATGCCGCATCCTGGCTCGACGCGCCGTCCGCCGCGGGAGCGTTCTGCCCACCGACGAGCGGGATCGTGGCCGTCTGCGAGTTCGGGACGAGCGAGGCGCCGAAGATGGGACTCGTCGCCGCCGAGGCCGGCGTCGGCGCGCCGAGCACCGCTCCGTCGGAGAGCCGGAGGTAGCTCGGCAACGAGTTGCCGATCATCCCGAGTGCCTGCGCGTTCACCGCGAGGTACTGCGGCGAGGCGAGGCGGTCGAGGTCCTCGGCGAGGGCCGCGGAGGTACGGCTCAGCTCCACCTGCTCGCCCTCCAACTGCTGGATCTGGTAAGCACCCTGGCTGAGCCCGACGCTCAACAGCAGCTGACCTGCGACGATGGCGACGACCGCTCCGACCACGATGACCGCGTACATCGGACGCGGGCGGGTCCTGGCGAGGGCGCCCGGCAGCACCGCGCGGATGTGCCGCCGCTCCGGAGCGGTGCGCTCCGGTTGCGGCTTCAGGCGGCCGAGTCGCTCGGGCGCGAGATCGAGTGCTGCCGTCGCTCCGCTCATGCTGGCCTCCTCAGCCGTTCCGCCGCGCGCAGACGCACGGGCTTCGCTCTCGGGTTCTCTTCGATCTCGGCCTCCGTGGCGAGCTCCGCACCCTTGACCAGGAGCTTCAGTTCAGCGCTGTGCTCCGGCAGCTCGACGGGGAGACCGGGAGGTGTCGTGGACTTCGCCCTCGCCTGCAGCTCGCGCTTGACGATCTTGTCCTCGAGGGACTGGTAGGCGAGGAAGACGATGCGTCCACCGACGCGCAGCAGGTCGAGGGCGCGAGGTACCGCGTCCTCCAGGACCGACAGCTCCGCGTTGACCTCGATCCGCAATGCCTGGAACACCCGCTTGGCAGGGTGGCCGGTGCGGCGGGCCGCGGCCGGGGTCGCACGGTCGATGAGGTCGACGAGCTGACCGGAGCTCGTGAGCGGGCGCTGCTGACGCTCCTCGACGATGCGGCGGGCATAGCGCTGCGCCAGCTTCTCGTCGCCGTACTCCCAGAAGATCTTTCGCAGCGCGATCTCGTCGTAGGTGGCCAGGATCGTCTCTGCGGTGAGTTCGCTCGACGCGTCCATCCGCATGTCGAGTGGCGCGTCCTGCGAGTAGGAGAATCCGCGTTCAGCGCGGTCGAGCTGGAGGCTCGAGACGCCGAGGTCGAACAGGATGCCGTCGACCTGGGGGAAGCCGAGCTCCTCAGCCGCTTCGTCGATGTCGTCGTACACGGCCTTCACGAAGCGTGCCCGAGAGCCGAAGCGGGCGAGACGCTCCTCGGCGATCGTCAGCGCGTCGAGGTCGCGGTCGAGCCCGATCAGGGTGAGCCCGGGGAATCGTTCGAGCATCGCCTCGGCGTGCCCGGCCATGCCGAGGGTCGCGTCGATGAGCACGGCTCCCTCATGCGAGATCGCCGGCTCGAGCAGATCGATGCACCGCTGCAGGACCACCGGGGTGTGGATGTCGTTGATTGCCATATGCGTATTCCGGACGGTCCCTGGCCCCTGATCCCCATCCGTTCCGACCTGGCACCGGGGAAGTGTGTCAGGGCGAGGGACGGCTGGGCGTCAGGGGGCAGGCACTAGAAGAGTCCGGGAATCACCTCCTCGGCGGTCTCGGAGAAGACGCTCTCCTGTTCGGCGAGGTAGGACTCCCAGGCCTCGGCGTCCCAGATCTCCGCGCGGCTCCCGGCACCGATGACCACCAGGTCACGGCTGAGTCCGGCGTACTGGCGGAGGTTGGACGGAATGGTCACACGGTGCTGCTTGTCGGGGGTCTCCGCGCTGGCCCCGGAGAGGAACACGCGCAGGTAGTCCCTGGCCTGCTTACTCGTGACCGGTGCCTGCCGGATCTTGTCGTGGAGCGCTTCGAACTCGCGCGTGCTGAAGACGTAGATGCAGTGCTCCTGGCCCCTGGTCATGACGACCCCACCGGACAGTTCATCGCGGAACTTGGCCGGCAGGATGATGCGGCCTTTCTCGTCGAGCTTGGGGGCATGGCTACCGAGGAACACGCGTCCCCACCCCCAATCGTTCCGGCCAACATCTTGGTTGGGCTCCACTTTACTCCACTTTCCCCCACAAACACAGCGATCTGAGTGATTATGAGGAACATGGGCATAGAAATACCCCGAGAAATCAATGTTTCTCGGGGTGGAGGGAAATGGAGGGCTTTGGTATCACCGAGGGGCGGACGGGAGCGCCTGGAACGACAAAACGGGGCCGATCCGAAGATCAGCCCCGTTCACACCCCTCCGGCGACGAGGCCGCGGTGGAGCGAAGTGGAGTCTGGTGGGCGGGAGTCTCAGACGACCCTGCCCGTGGCGCGCTATTGCTGGTCGCCGGACTGGCGCTTGTCCCAGCGGTCGTTGAAGCGGTCCATGAGTCGTGACGACTTCTGACCGGCGGGGGCCGCCTGCCGCGGGCGCGGCTGCTCGAGCGGCGCGCGCGTCGGCTTGGTGGCCACGAGGACTCCGGTCAGCATGATGGCGAAGCCGAGCAGACCGACGATGGGCTGCTGGATCACGACCCCGAGCACGAGGCCGATCGCTCCCACCACAGCGATGAGTGAGCCGAGAGCGATTCCGCGATAGCTCGGCTTGCCTGCGCCAGCACTGACCTTGGAGACGAATTCGGCATCGCTGCGGTAGAGGTGGCGTTCCATCTCATCGAGGAGCCGTTGCTCCTGCTCTGAAAGTGGCATCTGATTCCCCTCAAGGTCACACGACGCGACGTAGTTGATCAAGTCTAGTCACCGAAGCATGACTAGGCTAGGTGCGTGATCGAAAGTACTGAACTCGCCACCATGGTAGGCCGCGGGCTCACCGACTTTCTCTCTTCGCGCAGCTCCATTGTCGCGCAGATCGGGCCGGAGCTCTCCCCGTTTCTCGACTTCTCCCGGGATTTTCTCAGCGCTGGAAAGCGGTTCCGCGCACAGTTCTGCTTCCGCGGTTGGCAGGCCGTCTCCGCCGGGCGTCATGCGAGCGGCCGGAGCGGCCTCGACACGGTCGTCTCAGCCTGCGGAGCGCTCGAACTCTTCCACGCTGCGGCGCTCGTCCACGACGACATCATCGACAACTCCGACACCCGCCGCGGCGCCCCGTCCGCGCACGCCGCCTTCGCCGAACTGCACCGCAGCAGTCGTTGGGACGGCGACGCCAGATCGTTCGGCACCGGAGCCGCGACCCTCCTCGGCGACCTCCTCCTCGGCTGGAGCGACGAGATGCTCGACGACGGTCTGGACCTCCTCGACGACCGCCGTGCAGCTCGGGCCGCCCGCGCGGAGTTCAACCGGATGCGCACCGAGGTCACTGCAGGACAGTACCTGGACATCCTCGAGGAGCGCGCCTGGCGCGACGCGGCCGAGGACGAGCACCGGAGCCGCGCTGAACGCGTGCTGATCTTCAAGTCGGCGAAGTACAGCATCGAGTCGCCGCTGGCGCTCGGCGCCCTGCTCGGCGGCGCGAGCGAGCAGCAGCTGGCCTCGCTGCGCGCCTACGGGCTCCCCCTCGGTATCGCCTTCCAGCTGCGCGACGACCTGCTCGGCGTCTACGGCGACCCGGCAGTGACCGGCAAGCCGAGCGGGGACGACCTCCGGGAGGGCAAGCGGACGATCCTCATCGCCCTCACACGGGAGAACCTGCAGCCCGGCTCGCGCGCGATCCTCGACGAACTCCTCGGCGACCCGGAGCTCGACGACGACCAGATCGGTCTCCTGCAGGCGACCATCCGCGACAGCGGTGCGGTCGACCAGGTGGAGAAGCTCATCCAGGAGCACGTCGCCCGAGCACTCACCGTCCTCGGCGAGGCTCCGATCAACGACGACGCCCGGGCGCATCTGCGCGGGCTGGCGGTCGCGGTGGCGCGCCGCGACACCTGAGCCGACGTCGCGGTGACCCTGGCCAGCTCCTGCAATCGCGCAGGACCGGCTGGATCAGGCCAGGGCTTGTGCCACCCGGCGAACCTCGGAGCGACGTCCGGCGCGGAGGGCTTCGATGGGAGAGGTTCCGATGGCGTCGTCTTCCTCGAGCATCCACACCATCGCGGCCTCGTCGTCGAAGCCGTTGTCGGCGAGGAGGATGAGCGTGCCACGGAGGTTGTGCACCGGCGCACCGTCCTTGATGAACGACGACGGCACTTGGAGTACCCCGTCGCGGCGGACGGCGAGGAGGTCTCGCTCGTCGAGGTACTGCCGGATGCGGCGGATCTGGAGGCCGAGTTCGGTCGCCAGATCGGGAAGGGTGAACCATACGAGTTCGGAATTCTGCTCAGTCACGCACAGCAGTCTGCCACGACTGCGCAGCTCACGGCATACCGGTCATCGCTGGCGACCGTGCCCACGGGTGCCAGCATCGCGTTCGCGTAACGATCGGACGACGTCGCCCGGCTCCCGGGGTGTTGTCAGCGCTTCCCGCCGCTCGTTCCATACACTCGTCTGGTGAGCACCAATCAGCAGACCGATCCCATGATCGGACGTCTCCTCGACGGGAGATATCAGGTGCGCTCACGCATCGCGCGCGGCGGCATGGCCACGGTGTACCTCGCCACCGACCTGCGCCTCGAGCGCCGCGTCGCGATCAAGGTCATGCACGGACACCTCTCCGACGACACGACGTTCAAGAACCGCTTCATCCAGGAGGCGCGTTCAGCGGCTCGGCTCGCGAACCCGCACGTCGTCAGCGTGTTCGACCAGGGCCAGGACTCCGACATGGCGTACCTCGTCATGGAACACCTCCCCGGTATCACGCTCCGCGACCTCATCCGCGACAACGGCACGCTCACACCACGCCAGGCCGCGGACATCCTCGACGCCGTGCTCTCCGGTCTCGCCGCAGCACACCGAGCAGGCATCGTGCACCGCGACGTCAAGCCGGAGAACGTCCTCCTCGCCGACGACGGGCGGATCAAGATCGGCGACTTCGGGCTCGCCCGCGCCGCCAGCGCCAACACCGCGACCGGACAAGCCCTGCTCGGCACGATCGCGTACCTCTCCCCCGAACTCGTCACCCGCGGCCAGGCCGACGCCCGCAGCGACATCTACGCGCTCGGCATCATGCTCTACGAGATGCTGACCGGCGAGCAGCCCTACAAGGGCGAACAGCCGATGCAGATCGCCTATCAGCACGCGAACGAGTCGGTGCCGGCGCCGAGCGCGAAGAACCCGGCGGTGCCGAAGGAACTCGACGACCTCGTGTTCTGGGCCACCGAGCGTGAACCGGACGACCGGCCGGCCGACGCCGGCGTCATGCTCGAACGGCTGCGCTCGATCGAGTCGAACCTCGGATTCACGTCCGTTGCCACGGGCGCCCAGCCGACGATCGTCATGCCCGCCTCCTACTCGAGCGAGCTCGCGGACGACGCGACCCAGGTCATCGGTCGCAACACGAAGCCGCAGAAGGTGGCGGCTCGACCCGACGCGACCGACGGCCCCGGCAGACTCGCGACCAAGGCCCGGAAGCGACGCCGGATCGGTGTCGCCATGTTCACGATCGTGCTCATGCTCGCGGCCCTCGCCGGTGGCGCCGGCTGGTACTTCGGTCAGGGTCCGGGGTCCCTCGTCGCCGTACCCGAGGTCGCCGGCGGAAGCTACGACCAGGCCGCCGCCGCCCTGAGCGCCGAGGGGTTCGTCCCGGTCGAGGGAGCCACGTTCAGTCTCACGGTGCCCGCAGGCACCGTCGCCGCCAGCGATCCCGCGTCAGGCACCAAGGTCGACAAGGGCACCTCCGTCACCGTCCTCGTCTCGAAGGGGCCGCAGCCCGTCGACATCCCGGTCCTCGCCGGGCTCACGCAGAGTGACGCCGAAGCTCAGCTGAAGGCCATCGGCGTGAGCGTCGACACGGTGAACCAGCAGTTCGACGCGAGCGTCGCGAAGGACATCGTCCTCGCGGCCTCGGACTCGATCTCCGGTGCGGACTTCGGCCAGGGCGGACCGTCCTTCGAGGGCTCGAAAGTGACGCTGCTCGTGTCCGCTGGACAGGTGCCGGACGTGTCCGGCATGACTCCGGGACAGGCCGGCGACGCACTGCAAGCGGTGGGACTCGGGGTCGGTGCATCGAGCGAGGCGTTCGACGACACGATTCCCGCGGGTCAGGTCGTCGGTATCCAGCCGAAGACCGACGCCGACGGCAACGAGGCCGCGTTCATCCCGGGCGACGATGTGACGTTGATCGTGTCGAAGGGCGTCGAGCTCATCGCCGTCCCCGACACCACCGGGCAGACGATCAACCAGGCGATCACCACGCTCCAGGACGCCGGGTTCACCGTGGGCGACATCGCTGTCGCCGAGGCGTTCCGCGACATCTTCAAGGTCAAGAAGACCGACCCTGCGGCCGGGAAGTCGGTCAAGAAGGGCTCGACGATCAACATCACCGACTTCGGTCTCTGAGCTTCGACGCGATCGACGGGCTCAGCGAACAGGCTGCCTCTCGGGGAGCGTGGGCAGGCTGGTACGCTCGCGTCATGACGCCAGAGGACCTCGCGGAACTCGCGCACCTCCGACGCGCGCGCGATCTGATCGACCGGGCCTACGCCCAACCACTCGACGTGCCGACGATGGCGGCGAAGGCGCTCATGTCGCCGGCGCACTTCTCGCGCCGATTCCGGGCGACCTACGGCGAGACGCCCTACGGCTACCTCATGACGCGGCGCATCGAGCGGGCGATGGCCCTCCTCCGTGGCGGGAGTACGGTGACGGACGCGTGCATCGCCGTCGGCGCGACGTCCCTCGGTTCGTTCAGCACCGCGTTCACCGCCATCACCGGCGAGACCCCCAGCGCGTATCGTGCGCGCGAACACCGGGCAGTCGACGCCATGCCCGGCTGCGTCGCGAAGACGACGACGAAACCCGCGCACCGGCCCGTCTCCCCGTCGCGGGCATCGAGCAGGATCCGAGAAGCGGGCGGCACGGGCGCGGCGTAACGTCGTCCCCATGACCATCTCACTCCAGTACTGCAACATCACCGTCAACGACGTCGACGAGGCGATCGCCTTCTACGGCGCCGCACTCGGCCTGCAGGTGCGCAACGACGTCGCGAACGGCGGGTTCCGGTGGGTCACGCTCGGCAGTGACGCACAGCCCGGGCTCGACATCGTGCTCTCGGCACCCCACGCAGGACGGTCACAGGCCGACGGCGACGCCCTGCAGGAACTGTTGACGAAGGGTGTGCTCCCCATGCTCGTCTTCCGGGCCGATGACCTCGACGCCACCTTCGAGACCGTCCGGGCTTCGGGGGCCGAGGTGTTGCAGGAGCCGATGGACATGGGTTGGGGTGCACGTGACTGCGCGTTCCGCGACCCGTCGGGCAACATGGTGCGCATCTCGCAGGCGTGAGGATCAGCCCGGATCACGACGCAACGCCGAAGCGCCCGCCCCGACGGATCGGGACGGGCGCTTCGCTGCCTGATGGACTACTTCGCTGCGGCGAGTTCCTCGGCCACCAGGAAGGCCAGCTCGAGGGACTGCATGTGGTTCAGTCGCGGGTCGCACAGGGACTCGTAGCGGGTCGCGAGGGTCGCCTCGTCGATCTGCTCCGAACCACCGAGGCACTCGGTGACGTCGTCGCCGGTGAGCTCGACGTGGATACCACCCGGGTGCGTCCCCGCCGCGCGGTGCGCCTCGAAGAAGCCCTTGACCTCGTCCACGACGTCGTCGAAGCGACGCGTCTTGTAGCCCGTCGGCGTGGTGAGCCCGTTGCCGTGCATCGGGTCGGTGACCCAGAGCGGCGTGGCGTCGGCACCCTTGATCGCCTCGAGCAGCGGAGGCAGGGCGTCGCGGATCTTGCCAGCACCCATTCGGGTGATGAACGTCAGGCGACCGGGCTCGCGCTCGGGGTCGAGCTTGTCGATCAGGCGCAGCATGTCGTCTGCAGAGGTGGTCGGGCCGAGCTTCACACCGATCGGGTTGCGGACCCGCGAGAGGAAGTCGACGTGCGCACCGTCGAGATCGCGTGTGCGCTCACCGATCCACACGAAGTGCGCCGACGTGTTGTACGGCGTGCCCGTGCGGGAGTCGATGCGCGTCATCGGACGTTCGTAGTCCATGAGGAGTGCTTCGTGGCTCGAGTAGAACTCGACGCCGCGCAGCTGATCGAAGTCGGCGCCCGCAGCCTCCATGAACTTGATGGCGCGGTCGATGTCGCGGGCGAGCCCCTCGTAGCGGTGGTTCGCGGGGTTGGCTGCGAACCCCTTGTTCCAGCTGTGCACCTCGCGCAGGTCGGCGAAGCCACCCTGCGTGAACGCACGGATGAGGTTCAGCGTCGAAGCGGAGGTGTGGTACCCCTTCACCAGCCGAGCTGGGTCGGCGGCGCGTGACTCCGGCGTGAAGTCGTAGCCGTTGACGATGTCGCCACGGTACGCGGGAAGGGTGATGTCGCCGCGCGTCTCGGAGTCGTTCGACCGAGGCTTCGCGAACTGACCCGCCATGCGGCCCATCTTCACGACCGGCATCGAGGCGCCGTAGGTGAGCACGACGGCCATCTGCAGGACGGTCTTCACACGGTTGCGGATCTGCTCGGCGGTCGCACCGGCGAAGGTCTCGGCGCAGTCGCCGCCCTGCAGCAGGAACGCGTTGCCGCTCGCCGCTCGGGCGAGTCGATCGCGCAGGATGTCCACTTCACCGGCGAACACGAGGGGCGGGAGCGTGGCCAGTTCTGCCGATGCGCGCTCGACCGCGGCCTGATCGGGCCACGACGGCTGCTGCTTGATCGGCAGTTCACGCCAATAGTCCAGTCCGGCGATCACCGAGGGTTCGGCCATGACGACTGGTTCTGTTGCGTGGGACACGGATTTCCTGTTTCTCTCTGACCGGCGACGCGCTCCGGAGCGCGTGCTCGGAGGGGATGGACCGCGAACGCGGCCCGGTTTGTCAGCTTAGCGCCACGGCGTGGCCACTCGCTCCTTGACGCTGGTGGCGTACACGTCGCGATACTCCTGACCCGACAGACGTCGGAGTTCGACCATGAGTTCGTCGGTGACGCTCCGCAGGATGAAGCGGTCGCCCTCCATGCCCTCGAAGCGTGAGAAGTCGAGCGGCTTGCCGATGACGATGCCGATGCGGCGGATCCGGGGCAGCTTCGTGCCGATCGGCATGACCTTCTCGGTGTCGATCATCGCGATGGGCACGATCGGCACGCCGGCCTCGAGGACCATGCGCGCCACGCCCGTCCGACCGCGGTACATCTTGGCGTCCGGGCTGCGGGTACCCTCCGGGTAGATCCCGAGGAGGTTGCCGCCCCCGAGCACCGCCAGTCCGGTGTTGAGCGAGGCCTCGGAGGCCTTGCCACCCGACCGGTCGATCGGGAGCTGACCGGTGCCGAGCATGAAGGTCTTCGTGGCCCACCCGCCGAATCCCTTGCCGCGGAAGTACTCGCTCTTGGCGAGGAAGGAGATCCTGCGGTCGACGCAGAGCGGCAGGATCACGGAGTCGATGAACGACAGGTGGTTGCTCGCGATGATCGCGCCGCCGTGCTCGGGGATGTTCTCAGCACCGATCACCCAGGGACGGAAGATCGTCTTCAGGATGGGACCCGCCACCAGGTACTTCATGAACCAGTAGAACATGTGCTGCTCCGTCTTCCCGTCGGCTGGTGCCGGCGAACAGGGATGTGCTGCTAGCCGGCGATGGTGGCCCGTCTGGCGAGGTCGCCAGCTCCGATCACGCCGGCGTCGTTGACGAGCTCCGCGATACTGAAGGACGGCTCCGGGTGGAACCCTCGGGCAGGCAGATGCGAGAGGAAGGCCTCACGCACCGGGTCGAGCAGGAGGTCGCCGGCCTGAGCGACTCCCCCGCCGATGACGAAGACGGTGGGGTCGAGGATCGCCGAGAAACTCGCGAGCGCCTCACCGAGGTGGTTGCCGAGACCCGTCAGGCAACGGAGTGCCCCGGGATCGCCGGCTTCAAGCAGTGCCGACACGTGGTGGCCGTTCAGCACGCCACCGGCGGCCTCCCTGGCACGGGCCAGCGCCGCGCCGTCGCCGCCGGCGTCCGCGGCCTCGTTCGCGAGCCGGAGCAGGGCGCTGCCCGAGCAGTACTGCTCGACGCAGCCGCGCGCGCCGCACCCGCAGGGCAGTCCGTCAGGGATGAGACGCATGTGTCCGAGCTCGGCGCCCGTGCCGAAACCGCCCGTTAGGAGGCGGTCGTCGAGGACGATCGCTCCGCCGACCCCGGTACCGATCGTGACCATCACCATGCTGCGCTCGGCGCGGCCGGCACCGTAGCGGAACTCCGCCCACCCCGCCGCGTTCGCGTCGTTCTCGATGACGACGGCCTTGTCGGGGAGCCGCTCGGCCAGGCGGTCGCGCAGCGGCTCGTTGCGCCAGGCGATGTTGGGCGAGTAGTACACCGTCGAGCGGTCGGCGTCGAAGAAACCGGGTGCCGCGACGCCGACGGAGGAGATGTCACCCGTGTCGAGTTCGCGCACCATGCCCACGACGGCTTCGATGATCGCGTCGGGGTCGCTGGCCGGCGTGGGCGTCCGCGCTGCAGCGAGGATCCGACCGTCGTCGTCGACGACACCGCCTGCGATCTTCGTTCCGCCGATGTCGATCCCGATCGCATTGCCCATAACGGTGCTGCCTCCTCTACTGGTGGTGCTGTTCGGGCGGGCGAGGTCGACCTGGAGGTCGGCTACCGTTGCGCGCGCCGCAGTCGAGTCTACTGAGCGTCTGCGCGCCACAGAAACCGCGCAACGACGCGTGACATAGGATGGTCGGACATCTTGCCGACCCTGGTACCGAAGGAGTTGCCGTGGAACAGTTCGACGTCCCCGCAGTCGTCGCAGCAGACCCGTCCGCCAATGCGACCGATCTGCTCATGGGGCGCCTCGCGGCGGCCCCGAACGCCCCGTTGTTCGCCGTTCCGCGCGGCTCCGAGTGGGTGGATGTGACCACGGCCGAGTTCCATGCCCAGGTCGTGGCCCTCGCGAAGGGCCTGGTCGCTGCCGGCATCGAGCCCGGCGACAAGATCGGGCTCATGTGCAAGACCCGCTACGAGTGGACGCTGATCGACTTCGCCGTCTGGTTCACAGGAGCCCTCCTGGTCCCGATCTACGAGACGTCATCCCCCAGCCAGGTGCAGTGGATCCTCAGCGATTCCGGTGCGACGAGCGTCATCGTCGAGACACCGGACCAGTTCGCCCGCTTCGACGAGGTGCACGGCGACCTCCCCGCGGTCGGTCGAGTGTGGCAGATCGACCTCGGCGACCTCGAGAAGCTCTCGGCCTCCGGTGGCGACGTGCCCGATGCCGAGATCGAACGCCGCCGCAACCTCGCGGTGGGCTCCGACATGGCGACGCTCATCTACACCTCCGGGTCCACCGGGCGTCCGAAGGGGTGTGTGCTCACCCACTCCAACTTCGTCGAGCTGTCCCGGAACTCGGCGGTCGCGCTCAAGGAGGTCGTGTCGATGCCGGGCGCCTCGACGCTCCTGTTCATCACCACGGCGCACATCTTCGCCCGCTTCATCGCGGTGCTCTGCGTGCACTCCGGCGTGAAGACGGGCCACCAGCCCGACACCAAGCAGCTCCTCCCCTCGCTCGGCACCTTCAAGCCGACCTTCCTGCTCGCCGTCCCGCGGGTGTTCGAGAAGGTCTACAACTCTTCAGAGCAGAAGGCAGAGGCAGGGGGCAAGGGCAAGATCTTCCGCGCCGCCGCGGAGACGGGGATCGCGTACTCGAAGGCGTTGGAGGCCGGTTCGGTTCCGCTCGGCCTCAAGCTCAAGTTCAAGGTCCTCGACCGCCTCGTGCTCTCGAAGATCCGCACCGCGATGGGCGGCCGCGTGCGGTACGCGGTCTCCGGTTCCGCACCGCTCGGGCCGCGCCTCGGGCATTTCTTCCACGCGCTCGGCATCGTGATCCTCGAGGGCTACGGCCTCACCGAGACCACGGCGCCTGCGACCGTGAACCTCGCTCAGAAGTCCAAGATCGGCACCGTCGGGCCTGCACTCCCGGGCGTCTCGCTCCGGATCGCCGACGACGGCGAGGTCGAGGTGCGCGGGATCAACGTGTTCAAGGAGTACTGGAAGAACCCGGAGGCGACCGCGGACGCCTTCGACGACGGATGGTTCCGCACCGGTGACATCGGCTCCTTCGACAACGACGGCTTCCTCACCATCACGGGCCGGAAGAAGGAGATCATCGTCACAGCCGGTGGCAAGAACGTCGCCCCCGCGGCACTCGAAGACCCGATCCGCGCGACACCCGTCGTCGGCCAGGTCGTCGTCGTCGGCGACCAGAAGCCGTTCATCAGCGCGCTCATCACGCTGGATACGGAGATGCTGCCCACCTGGCTCGCGAACAACGGCGAGGACGGCACGCTGACCGCAGCTCAGGCGGCTCGCAATCCCGCCGTGCTCGCAGCGGTGCAGCGTGCGATCGACGAGGCCAACACGAAGGTGTCCCGCGCCGAGTCGATCCGCAAGTTCGTCATCCTCGACGAGGAGCTCACCGAGGCGAGTGGCCACCTGACGCCGAAGCTCAGCATCAAGCGCAACGTGATCCTCAAGGACTTCGCGGAGACGATCGACAGCATGTACGTCGGTGCTGGCTCCCCCGAGACGCAGGGCATGTCGCTGCAGTGACCCCTCGGCGGGTTCGGTGACGATCCGCGTCACCGGACCCGCCGAGTGCGGTTCTCAGAACCAGTCGCTCTCGCGGACCTGCTTCATGGCCTCGCGACGGTGCTCCTTCGACAAGCGGTCGAGGTAGAGCATGCCGTCGAGGTGGTCGGTCTCGTGCTGCAACGCCTGCGCGAGCAGCCCCTCGCCCTCGACGACGACCTCCTCGCCGTCGAGGTCGAGACCGACGGCCCTCGCGAACGGGTAGCGCGGCGTGGGGAACCAGAGTCCGGGCACCGACAGACACCCTTCGCCGATCTCCTCGAGTTCGCCACTGGTCTCGACCAGCCGCGGGTTGATGAGGTAACCGATGACGCCGTCGACGTTGTAACTGAACACGCGCACGCCGACGCCGATCTGCGTCGCGGCGACGCCGGCTCGGCCGGGGAGTTCAACGCTGTCGACCAGGTCACGGACGAGGCCCCGGATGTCGTCGTCGATGACGTCCACTTCGGCCGTCGGCGACTTCAGCACGGGATCGCCGAAGAGTCTGATGGTGCGTGTCGCCACGGGCGGGTCCTTCCAGGTCAGGCCTCGCGCACGGGCTCCCTCCTCGTCGCGGGCAGTCCCTCCAGCACGAGTGCGGCGAGCGTGCGGGCCGCATGGCGGGTGACGGGACTGAGGTCGCGGAACGAGACGGGGCCTCCGGCGGCGAGCCGGGGGTCATAGGGGATGCGGACGATGTGTCTGACACGCGAGGCGAAGTGCGTCTCGATCTCCCGGAGGTTCACGAGCTGAGTGCCCTGTGTCGCCGTGTTGAGCGCCACCACGGCGTTCCGCACGAGCTCCGGATACCCGTTCGACTCGAGCCAGGAGAGCGTCTCCGACGCCGATCTGGCTTCGTCGACGCTGCCACCCGTCACGACTACGATCGTATCCGCACGGCGCAGGGTCGCGCGCATCACCGAGTGGACGATGCCGGTCCCACAGTCGGTGAGCACGATCGAGTAGTGCTGGGCCGCCAGATCGGCGACGATGTCGTAGTCGTGGTCGTCGAACGCCTCCGAGCGGTGCGGGTCGGTGTCGGAGGCGATGACGTCGAGCCGCGTCGCATCGCGCGCGACCATCTCCGAGAAGTCGGTGAACCCGCCGAGGTGGTCGGCGCGCTCCACGACGTCCTTCGCCGTGTACCGCGCGGGCTTCGCGATCCGCTCGGCGAGCGTCCCCCGGTCGGGGTTCGCGTCGATCGCGATGACTCGGTCCTCCCTCGTGCTCGCAAGCGCCATGCCGAGCAGTGTCGTCACCGTGGTCTTCCCGACGCCGCCTTTGCGGGTGAGGACCGGGACGTACCGGGCGCCTCCGTCGAGCGCCTTCGCGATCCTGAGGTCGAGAGCGGTCTCCGCGCGAACCTCGCGGGAGTCCTGCAACCGCACCGTGCCTCCCGTCCAACGGTACAGACGGCTGCGCCAGAAGCCCTTCGGCGGGATCCGGAGGGACTTCGACCCAGCCAACAGGCGATCGGCCGTGAGCTCATCGGAACGCTCCGGGGTGCTGCCGTCGCGTCGCCGTCTGGCCCGCAGGCGGATCTCCCCCGTCGAGAGCGTCTCGTCGTCGACGAGCCCGGGCGGGGTCTCCCCCAAACCGCGCACGTCCGCCGCCGCCGGGGCGGAATCCACGTCCCCGTCGTCCGGAACGATCCGGATGGACCTGGTCGTACTCCGAGGTCCACCCGCGGCCCCGGGATCGACCGGCAACCGGTCGAGGGTGATGGCGAGTTCATCGGCCGGCGGTACCCGTCGCGCCGGCGGGGGCAGCTCGATCGCCGCCGTCACGAGCGGCACCGGAGTCGAGACCGACCCGGTGACGACCGCGCCGGTCTCCGGGTCGCGGAGGAGGGCGTGACGCCGGTCACGCGGCTGAGATGCTTCGGACATCGGTGCCCCCTGCTCGGTCGGGCCCGCGCTCGTGCGGTGCGGCGCGGCACTGCTCAGGGCACACAGCATACTCACGGGGCTGCGGGAGCGTAAGGGGACGGAAAAACCGGCCGGAGACCCCTCTGCGGGGTCTCCGGCCGGTTCAGGCCGGGTCAGACGGCGGTCGGAGCTCAGGCGTTCGGCTTCACGACGACCAGCAGGTCACCGGCCTCCACCTGCTGGGTGGCCGGGATCGCAAGTCGCTCGACGACACCGGAGACGGGCGTGGTGATCGCCGCCTCCATCTTCATCGCCTCGATCGACGCGACCGGCTGACCCGCCTCCACACGGTCGCCGACAGCGACCTTGACCGTCACGACACCGGAGAACGGTGCGGCGACGTGCCCGGGCACCGAGGCGTCGGCCTTCTCGGCCGCCTTCGAGTCGACCTCGATGCTGCGATCACGGACGAACACGGGACGGAGCTGACCGTTGAGCGTGGCCATGACCGTTCGCATGCCCTTCTCGTCTGCGGCACCGATCGCCTCGAGGCCGACGAACAGGCGGACGCCCTTGTCGATCTCGACGACGTGCTCGACCCCCGGCTCGAGACCGTACAGGTAGTCGGCCGTGTCGACGACGGAGAGGTCGCCGTACAGCTCGCGCTGCTGTTCGAACTGTTTCGTTGGCGCCGGGAAGAGCAGCCGGTTGAGCGTCGCGCGACGCTCGGCCGACTCGCCGTCGAGCGCTGCCTGGTCCTCCGCCGAGATCGGCGTGACACCGATGTCGACCGAGCGTCCGGCGAGGACCTTCGAGCGGAACGGCTCGGGCCATCCACCGGGCAGCTCGCCGAGCTCGCCCGCCATGAAACCGACGACCGAATCCGGCACGTCGTACTTCTCGGGGTTCGCCTCGAAGTCGGCGGGGTCGGCCTTGACTGCTGCGAGGTGCAGTGCGAGGTCGCCGACGACCTTGCTCGAGGGGGTGACCTTCGGGACCCGTCCGAGGATGTTGTTCGCCGCGGCGTACATGTCCTCGATGAGCTCGAAGTGGTCGGCCAGGCCGAGGGCGATGGCCTGCTGACGCAGGTTCGAGAGCTGACCACCCGGGATCTCGTGCGTGTAGACACGACCGGTCGGGCCGGCGAGTCCGGACTCGAACGGACGGTAGATGGCCCGGACGGCCTCCCAGTACGGCTCGAGGTCGGAGATGCCCTTGAGGGAGATCCCGGTGTCGCGCTCGGTGTGGGCGAGGGCCGCGACGAGCGATGACGCCGACGGCTGGCTCGTGGTGCCCGCCATGGGGGCGCTTGCGACGTCGACCGCGTCGGCTCCGGCGTTGCTCGCGGCGAGCAGCGTGGCAAGTTGGCCACCCGGGGTGTCGTGCGTGTGCACGTGCACCGGGAGGTCGAAGCGCTCGCGGAATGCCGAGACGAGCTTCGCGGCGGCTGAGGGGCGCAGGAGACCGGCCATGTCCTTGATCGCGAGGACGTGGGCACCGGACTCGACGATCTTCTCGGCGAGTCGCAGGTAGTAGTCGAGGGTGTAGAGGTCCTCGGCCGGATTCAGGAGGTCACCCGTGTAGCAGACCGCGACCTCGGCGATCGTGGTGCCGGTCTCGAGGACCGCGTCGATCGCCGGCCGCATCTGCGAGACGTCGTTCAGGGCGTCGAAGATGCGGAAGATGTCGATACCGGTCGCAGCCGCCTCGTGCACGAACGCGCTCGTGACCTCGGTCGGATACGGCGTGTACCCGACCGTGTTGCGGCCGCGCAGCAGCATCTGGATCGCGATGTTCGGCATCGCCTGTCGCAGCGAGGCGAGGCGCTCCCACGGCTCCTCGCCGAGGAACCGGAGGGCGACGTCGTAGGTCGCGCCGCCCCAGGCCTCGACGGAGAGGAGCTCAGGTGTCAGGCGCGAGACGTACGGCGCGACCGCGAGCAGGTCCTTCGTGCGCACCCGCGTCGCGAGGAGCGACTGGTGGGCGTCGCGGAAGGTGGTCTCCGTGACCGCGAGGGCCTTCTGAGCGCGCAGCGCGTCGGCGAAGCCCTTCGGACCCAGCTCGAGCAGGCGCTGGCGCGAACCGGCCGGGGCCTCGGTCGAGATGTCGATCGACGGCAGCTTGGCGGCAGGGTCCGCGCCAGCCGGACGGGCACCGTTCGGCTGGTTGACCGTGACATCGGCGAGCCAGTTGACAACCTTCGTACCGCGGTCCTTCGAGACGTGGCCGCGGAGGAGCTGCGGGCGCTCGTCGATGAAGGAGGTGCTGAGATCGCCAGCGACGAAGGAGTCATCCTCCAGGACGGCCTGCAGGAACGGGATGTTGGTGGACACGCCACGGATGCGGAACTCGGCGAGTGCACGCTTGGCGCGCGTGACCGCCGCCTCGAAGGTGCGTCCGCGGCAGGTGAGCTTCGCGAGCATCGAGTCGAAGTGCGGGCTGATCTGGGCGCCGGAGGCCACCGTTCCGCCGTCCAGGCGGATGCCGCCTCCACCGGGCGAGCGGTAGGTGGTGATCTTGCCGGTGTCGGGGCGGAACCCGGCCGTCGGGTCTTCCGTGGTGATACGGCACTGGAGTGCGAAGCCACGCAGCTGCAGCGAGTCCTGAGTGAGACCGAGGTCGGTGAGCGACTCACCGGCGGCGATGCGCATCTGCGACTGGACGAGGTCGACGTCGGTGACCTCCTCGGTGACCGTGTGCTCCACCTGGATACGCGGGTTCATCTCGATGAAGACGTGCTGACCCTTGCGCTCACCGGCGGTGTCGAGGAGGAACTCCACCGTGCCGGCGTTGACGTAGCCGATCGACTTGGCGAACGCGATCGCGTCGCGGTACATGGCCTGACGGGTGTCCTCGTCGAGGTTCGGCGCCGGAGCGATCTCGACGACCTTCTGGTGCCGGCGCTGGACCGAGCAGTCGCGTTCGAAGAGGTGGATCGTCTCGCCGTCGGCACTCGCGAGGATCTGCACCTCGATGTGCCGGGGGCGGACGACCGCCTGCTCGAGGAACATCGTCGGGTCGCCGAACGCGCTGTCCGCCTCGCGCATGGCCGCCTCGAGTGCGCCGCGCAGTTCTTCAGCGGTGTCGACGCGACGCATGCCACGTCCGCCACCACCGGCGACGGCCTTGGCGAAGATCGGGAAACCGATCTCGGCAGCGCCAGCGAGGAGTTCCTCGATGTCGCGGCTGGCGGGCGTGGACTTCAGGACCGGAACGCCCGCCGCAATGGCGTGCTCCTTGGCCGTCACCTTGTTGCCGGCCATCTCGAGCACCGACGACGGCGGACCGATGAACGTGATGCCGGCAGCCCGGGCCGCCTCGGCGAGTTCGGGGTTCTCCGACAGGAAGCCGTATCCGGGGTAGATCGCATCGGCACCCGACTCCTTGGCGACACGGATGATCTCCGAGACGTCGAGGTATGCCCGCACCGGGTGGCCCTCGGTACCGATCTGGTAGGCCTCATCGGCCTTCAGCCGATGCATCGAATTGCGGTCCTCATACGGGAACACCGCAACCGTCTTCGCCCCCAGCTCGTACGCGGCACGGAACGCCCGAATGGCGATCTCTCCGCGATTGGCGACAAGAATCTTCCTGAACATGGAACCCTTCCCACAACAGCCAACTCAGCAAACGTTGAGATTACCTAGCCTAGTCAAGGTAACGTTGTGCCTTGTGCATGTACTCAGCGTTAGCTCCCTGAAGGGGGGCGTCGGAAAGACCACCGTCACCCTTGGCCTGGCTTCCGCCGCGTTCTCGAAGGACATCCGCACCCTGGTGGTCGATCTGGACCCCCAGTCCGACGTCTCGACCGGCATGGCCGTCGACGTCGCGGGCCACCTCACGGTGACCGACGTCCTCACCTCGCCGAAGAAGAAAATCGTCGAACAGGCGATCGTCGCGAGCGGTTGGACCAAGATCCACCCGGGCAAGATCGACGTCATGATCGGCAGCCCCTCCGCCATCAACTTCGACGGCCCGCACCCGAGCATCCGCGACATCTGGCGGCTCGAAGAGGCACTTGCGCACGTCGAGGAGGAGTACGACCTCGTCCTCATCGACAGCGCGCCATCACTGAACGCGCTCACCCGCACGGCCTGGGCCGCGAGCGACCGTGTCGCCGTGGTGACCGAGCCCGGTCTGTTCTCGGTCTCCGCCGCCGACCGTGCGCTGCGCGCCGTCGAGGAGATCCGTCGCGGCCTCAGCCCTCGCCTGCAGCCCCTCGGCATCATCGTGAACCGTGTGCGACCGCAGTCCATGGAGCACCAGTTCCGGATCAAGGAGCTCCGCGACATGTTCGGGCCGCTCATCCTCAACCCGCAGCTCCTCGAGCGCACGTCGCTCCAGCAGGCCCAGGGCGCGGCGAAGCCGGTGCACGTGTGGCCGGGCGACACCGCCCAGGAGATGGCCAAGAACTTCGACTCGCTGCTGGACCGTGTGCTGCGCACCGGCCGCGTGGGCGAGTACGCCGACGGAGCACCGCCGGAGCCGTCCGCGGTCGTGCCGAGCACGGTCTCCCCCGCCGCCATCGACGCTGCGTCGACCACCGAGGACTGACCGCCCCTTCGACAGGCTCAAGGACCGGACGACCAGACACGCTGCGTTTGGCACGAGTCGTTCGGCACGAGTCGTTCGGCACGCGGATGAGCAGAGGCTCAGCGTCCGATCAAGAAGCGTTCAGCGCCCGGACAGGCGCACGCTCAGCGACCGACAAGCAGGCTCGACGGCTCTACGCGCTGCGGGCGGAACGTCGAGCGGCGAGTTCGTCGAGCGGGTCGCTGGCTTGTGCATCGAACTCGATGAGCGTCGACTCGACCTCACGGAGGACCTTGCCGACGGCGATGCCGAAGACACCCTGACCGCGACTCACGAGGTCGATGACCTCGTCGTTGGAGGTGCAGAGGTAGACGCTCGCTCCATCGCTCATGAGCGTGGTCTGCGCGAGGTCGACGATGCCGGCCTCACGAAGCTGGTCGACGGCCGTACGGATCTGCTGGAGGGAGATCCCGGTGTCGAGCAGACGCTTGACGAGTTTCAGGACGAGGATGTCGCGGAAGCCGTAGAGGCGCTGCGTACCGGAACCTGACGCCCCGCGGACCGTCGGTTCGACCAGTCCGGTGCGAGCCCAGTAGTCGAGCTGGCGATAGCTGATGCCGGCGGCGCGAGCGGCGACGGCGCCACGGTAGCCCTGACCCTCTTCGAGTTCCGGCAGTCCGTCCGTGAACAGCAGCCCGAGGTCACCGTATCGTGACGCACTGTCGCGACTGAGTTCACTCATGTCTGCTTCTCCTCGATGTTCGATGCGGCAGCTGTGTCATCTCGACGGGAACGTCGTGACGACTCGGCCGCTCTCACCACGGTACCGATGCGGCCCGCTCAACACCGCGACATCCGCCCGAAGTGGGCGGCGTGTCGCGACGAGTGATCGAACCGTGACCTGACCGTGATGGACAGGCCCGATCGTGATGGATGAGGGCAGTCTACGCCCCACCACCGTCGTCAGGCGGATCGGTGTCGTTCGAGGGCCGATCGCACGAGGTTCGAGCGCACGCCTTCGAGCTGCGCGGCGATCTCCAAGGATCGGTCGGCCACTCGGGCACGGCCCGCGGCATCGTTCCGCTTGGCGACCGCGCTCAGGGCACTCTCGATGAGTCCGACCTCGCGCTCGACCGAGGCGCGGAAACCACGGAGGTGTCGCGGCTCGATACCGGAACGCTGGAGCTCGACGAGGATCCGCAGCAACGAGACGACGTCGTCGACGTAGCTGTCGGCAGGGATGATGAGCGACGCGCTCACGGCGTCGTTGAACAGCATCGGCGTCGCGCCGGCCTCACGGATGAGCTCGTTGCGCGAGAGGCGCCTCGCGCTCGGGTGGATGGACGGAGCGCCGCTCGACGGGCTCGTGCCCGGGAACACCGGCGACCGACCGGCGTCGACCTCGACGAGGTAGGTGCGGATGACCTTGAGCGGGAAGTAGTGGTCGCGCTGCATCGAGAGGATGAGGCGCAGCCGCTCGAGGTCGTCGCTCGAGAACTTGCGGTATCCCGACTTCGTGCGTGCCGGCGACACGAGACCCTGCTCCTCGAGGAAACGGAGCTTCGAGTTGCTCAGCTCGGGGAACTCCGGCGTCAGTCGTGCCAGCACCTGTCCGATGCTGAGCAGCGGAGCTCCGTCGCCTCGCGCCTGTGCGCCGGCGGCCGCCACTAGCTTCCCAGCTGGGAGGCGAGATCGATGCGGGACGCGTAGAAGGTGAGGCGGAACTTGCCGACCTGTACCTCTGCCCCATCTCGCAGGATCGCCTTGTCGATGCGGACGCCGTCGAAGTAGGTACCGTTCAGCGAGTTGAGGTCGCGGATCTCGAACGCCGTGCCGTGCCGATGGAACTCGGTGTGCCGGCGGGACACGGTGACGTCGTCGAGGAAGATGTCGGCCTCCGGGTGGCGCCCGACGGTCGTGACGTCGGCGTCGAGCAGGAAGCGGGCTCCGGCGTTCGGACCACGGCGGACGATGAGCAACGCGGACGACGACGGCAGTGCCGCGATTGCCTCGTGCTCCTCGGCCGTGACGTCGGAGTCGATGGCCGCGAGGGCCGCTCCGAGGTCTTCTCCGAAGGTGACGGTCGTGTCGACCTCGCGATCGCCCGAGCCGCTCGTCGGGGCGCCGTCATCGGCTCCCGGCGTGTACGCCCCGGTCGCGGGATTCTTCTCATCGTGCTCAGCCACCGTCGACCTCCTCTCCGTCAAGCGTATCCGATGTGGCGGTTCTGTCGAGCCGCCCAGTCGAGGGTGACGGACGGTTTTCAGCTTGAGTCCCATCCTCGTCGCGGGCCGCGCGCGCGATGTCGCGCGTCTGCCGGAGGTAGAGGAAACCCGCCCACCAGTACAGGACCGCGCCGACGATGGAGCAGACCCAGCCGAGCGGCGTCGCGATGACGCCGGCGGGAGGGAACGCCTGCCCCAGCATGAGCGCCGGCAGGCCGATGAACAGCAGAGCCGTCGCCCACTTCCCGACACGGATGACGGGCAGCACGGTCGCGCCCGAGCGGTGCAACACGACGGCGAGCCCGACGAGCAGCAGATCGCGAGCGAGGATGACGGCGAGCAACCACCACGGGATGAGTCCGCGCGCGGCGAGGCCGAGGAGCGCGGCGATGATGTACAACCGGTCGGCCGCCGGGTCGAGCTGACGTCCGAGCCTGGTGATCTGACCGAACCGCCGCGCGATCCACCCGTCGAGCAGGTCGGTGAATCCCGAGAAGGCCAGGGTCGCGAGCGCCCAGAGGTCGTGGCCCTGGATGACGAGGACGAGAAACACGGGCACGAGGAGGAGCCGGAAGGCGCTCAGCGCGTTGGGCACGGTGACGATGCGGTCCTCACCGGTCCGCCGCCCCCGTCGCCCCACCGCTCCAGCCACGGACCGAGTCTATCGAGGCACGCTCCACGGCGACCGGTGCTCCTCTACAGTCGAGGAATGGAGAGCAGGCAGAGCGTACGGGTGGACGCCTGGGTCTGGGCGGTCCGAATGACCAAGACGCGGTCAGCCGGGGCCTCGGCCTGCCGCGCCGGGCACGTCCGGGTCAACGGGGAACGCGCGAAGCCCGCGCAGCCCGTCCGGGTCGGCGACGAGGTGCGCCTCCGCGTCGCCGGGTTCGACCGCATCGTCGAAGTCCGTCGACTCATCGCCAAGCGGGTCGGCGCCGACGTCGCGGCCGAGTGCTTCATCGACCGCTCTCCCCCGCTCCCGACGCCCGAGGAGCGCCAGGTCGTCGGTGTGCGCGACCGCGGCGCCGGACGCCCGACGAAGCGCGAACGGCGCGACATCGAGCGGCTGCGCGGACACTGAGTCGAGGCCCTGGCGCACCGCACTCGCAGGGCAGGCCCATGGGTGGCGTTCAGCAAACGCTCAAGGCGCACCAAGGTGACTCGGGCATCCTGACACGATGTTCCGCCGCCACCCCGTGCTCAGCAGCCTCACCGTCGCGTACCTCGCGCTCGTGGGGTTCGTGACGCTCGCACCGCGGCCGTTCGACGGGTCGACGGAATCGTTCGTGTACCGCGTGCTCGGCGTGCTCGAGCGCTCGGACGCGACCTCATGGATCACCTACGACCGGCTGGAGTTCGGCGCGAACATCGCCATGTTCGTCCCGATCGGCGTCTTCTTCCTCCTGCTGCTCGGCCGCAGCCGATGGTGGCTCGCAGTCCTCTTCGCCGCCGCACTGACGGTCGGCATCGAGGCCGCACAGCTCATGATCCCGGGACGCGTGAGTGATCCTCGGGACCTCATCGCGAACTCGACGGGAGCCGTCGGCGGCGTCATCACGGGGCTCGTCCTCACCGCCGGCAGGGCTCGCCGGCTGCAGACGGCCAGCCACCGTCGACCAGCCCTGCAGCACTGACCGCCGATTCACAGCTGGCTGGGAGACGTTCCAAGACGACTTCAGTAGAGTGCCAGCGGGCCATCGGCCCGAAGGACCAGAGCTGGAGCGAACCCCCATGACCGGACCATCATCGTCTGCGGAGAACCTCGAGGAGCTGAAGCGACTCAAGGACGAGTTCACGCGATTCATGATGCTGTACAAGTTCGGGATCGACGAGATCACGACGAAGATCAACATCCTCAAAGAGGAGTTCAGCCAGATCCACGACTACAACCCGATCGAGCACATCAGCTCCCGGTTGAAGTCACCGGAGAGCATCATCGGCAAGATCGAACGCAAGCAGTACGGCCAGGACATCGACGACATCCGCGAGCACATCACCGACATCGCCGGCGTGCGCGTCACCTGCAGCTTCATCTCCGACACCTACAAGGTCTTCGAGCTGCTCACGAGCCAGCAGGACATCACCGTGGTCCGGGTGAAGGACTACATCAGGGAGCCCAAGCCGAACGGCTACCAGAGCCTCCACGTCATCGTCGAGGTGCCGGTCTTCATGTCGGACGGCGTCGTGCAGGTCCCCGTGGAGATCCAGTTCCGTACCATCGCCATGGATTTCTGGGCGAGCCTCGAGCACAAGATCTACTACAAATACGACAAGGCCGTCCCCGACACGCTCCTCGCCGAGCTGAAGCACGCTGCCGAGGCGGCCTCGCGTCTCGACGCGAAGATGGAGCACCTGCACACCGAGGTGCTCGCCCTCGACGCGGCGACACCCGCGCGCACGACCGCCGACGGACAGCCGCTGCCACCGTCGCTCGCGGACCGCGTGATGACGGAGCTCATCGACGGGCTCTGAGCCCGCGTCAGCGAGACGTCAGAGCTGCTTGCGCATCTGGACGGCCATCGTCTCGTAGCCGAGCGACTCGTAGAGTCCGCGGGCGACCCGGTTGAACCCGAAGACGTTCAGACCGAGCGTCTTCGCTCCCTGCTCCTTCGCCGCGCCCTCGGCGAGCTCCATCGCGCGCCGCCCGAGGCCACGACCACGGAACGCCTCGTCGATCTCCACGTCCCAGATCCACCATTCGTCAGGGAGCACGGTGCTGCGCGGGCCGATCCAGAGCACGCCGACCGCCGCATCGTCGAGGCGCACCTCGAACACGAGGTGCCCGACCTGGAGGCGTCCGGCCGGGAAGGTGTCGGCGAGGGACTGAGCGGCCTTCGCGGTCGCCTCCACCTCCGACTCCCCCGCCTCGATGCGCTCCAGTCGGTACTGTGCGTTCGCCGCCAGCATCCATCCTCGGAGTCGATCGGCGGGCATGCGGACGAGCGTGGTGTTCATGAGGACATCCTCGCAGAACGGCGCTCGGGCGCCCGCTCAGCCGTCTCGGGAATACAACCGAACCGGAATGAGCTGGACTCCGAAGGACACACGATTGGGATCCGCCCGTCGTTCTCCGGAGAATCGAGACATGCCGAGCACTTCCCCCACCCAGTCGACCGACAGCACGACCGCAGCGACCGCCGCTCACGAGGCGTGGCGCGCGGACCGGCGCCGTTCGCTCACGGGGCCGACGGGCAACCTCGCGCTCGTCGAGACCCGCTGGCTCCCCGAGGAGACTCCGGAGACGATCGATGCCAGGGCGACCGCCATCGCAGCCGAGCAACCGTCCGGGGTCACGGTCACGACACTCGGCCGCACGCATCTCGACACCGGCGCGGCCGAGGTCGGCATCCGTCGGTGGGACGCCCACTCCCCCGCGATCCGAGCGTTCGACGCGGTGCCGACCTTCCCCTACGACCCGGCCTGGGTGATCACGGCGCAGTTCACACCGATCGACGGCGCACGGACGGTGCCGTTCGAACACATCCGCGACAACGGCGGCTCGCGTGACCTCGTCGTCCCCGGCGACATCAGCTTCACCCACGACGGCGTCGACCACACCATGAGCGCCTTCGACGACGGCGGCACCCTGCTCCTCGTCTTCGGCGACGCGACGAACGGTCGAGACGACGAGACGGGCACGTACGGCGCCGGACGCTTCCTGTTCGTGCAGCGCGCGGACGAGGGCGGTTTCGGAACGGCGGGTGAGGTCGTCCTCGACTTCAACCGTGCGTTCGTTCCGCCGTGCGGTTTCTCGGTGCAGTACAACTGCCCGATGCCGCCCGCGCAGAACCGGTTCCCGGGCGACGTCCGAGCCGGCGAACGCCTCGTCCGCTTCCAGGGCGACTTCGACATCTACGCGCTCTGACACCACCGTACGCAGACGCGACCGCGCTCCGGCGCGGTCACCCCCTCCCACACAGCACCCACCCAGCACAGGAGTATCCGTGAAGAGAACCACCGGGCTCATCGCCCTCTCGGTCGCCACCGCCGTCGCCCTCGCGGGCTGCGCCGGCGGCGGCAGCAGCCAGACCACCGGCGACGACGCGACCATCGCCATCGGCTCGCTATACGAGCCGCAGAACCTCAGCAACACCGGCGGCGGTGGCCAGGGCGTCACCGAGGCACTCACCGGCAACGTCTACGAGGGGCTCTACCGGCTCACCGACGACGGCGAGGTCGAACCCGTGCTCGCCGCCGACAGCTCGGTGAGCGACGACGGTCTCACCTACACCTTCACGTTGCAGGACGGGGTGACCTTCCACTCCGGTGACCCGCTCACCTCGGCCGACGTGAAGTCGAGCATCGAGGCCGTCACCGCCGAGGACTCCCAGTCGGCGCGGAAGAGCAGCTTCGCAGTGATCTCGGACATCCAGACGCCCGACGACCAGACCGTCGTCATCACCCTGTCGGAGCGCTCGATCTCGTTCATCTACAACCTCAGCTACGTGTGGATCGTGAACGACGCTGCGACCGACCTCAAGACGAGCGAGGACGGCACCGGTCCGTACACGCTCGGTGAATGGAAGCGCGGGAGCACGCTCAGCCTCGAGCGCTGGGACGACTACTGGGGTGACGCCGCGAAGAACGCCGAAGTCGTCTTCACCTACTTCACCGACGCGACCGCACTGAGCAACGCCCTCGTGACGAAGCAGATCGACATCATCACGAGCGTCCAGAGCCCCGACCAGCTGAGCCAGTTCACCGACAACGACGACTACGTCGTCTCCGACGGCGACTCGACGACGAAGGAACTGCTCGCATTCAACGACCGCGTCGCACCCTTCGACCAGGCGCCCGTGCGCAAGGCCGTGTACTCCGCGATCGACACGCAGAAGCTGCTCTCATCGATCTGGGGCGACTACGGCACCCTCATCGGCTCGATGGTCCCGCCCACGGATCCCTGGTACGAGGACCTCACCCAGGTGAACCCCTACGACCCGGAGCTCGCCAAGCAGCAGCTCGCGGACGCCGGTTACGCCGACGGCTTCACCTTCACGCTCGACACCCCGAGCTACGACCCGCACCCCGCCGTGGCCGAGTTCCTGCAGAGCGAACTCGCGAAGGTCGGCATCACCGTCGAGATCAACACGATCAGCGCCGACGAGTGGTACTCGAAGGTCTTCAAGGAGCGCGACTTCCAGGCCACCCTCCAGGAGCATGTGAACGACCGCGACGTCGTCTGGTACGGCAACCCCGACTTCTACTGGGGCTACGACAACCCCGAGGTGACGCAGTGGGTCTCGGAGGCCGAGCAGGCCACGACCACCGAGGAGCAGACCGCGAAGCTGAAGCTGGTCAACGAGCAGATCGCCGAGGACGCCGCGAGCGTCTGGCTGTACCTGTACCCGCAGATCGTCGTCGCCGCATCCGACGTGACGGGCTACGGCGTCAACGGCCTGAACTCGCAGTTCTTCGTGGCGGACATCGTCCGCTCCTGATCCATCGCGTCGCCCGTCACCGGCTCCACCGGTGGCGGGCGATGCGCGTTACGGTGAAACCCGACATGCTCTCCTACCTCCTGCGCCGATCAGCCTTCCTCATCGTGTCGTTCCTCGTCGCGATGACGGTGCTGTTCGTGCTGCTCCGTCTCCTCCCCGGCGATCCGTCGAACGCGTTGCTCAGTGTGAACGCGACCCAGGAGCAGATCGACGCGGCGCGCGAGCAGGTCGGTGCGGACCGGCCGCTCGGCGAGCAGTTCGCCGCCTGGTTCGGAGGCGTCCTCACCCTCGACCTCGGGTCCTCGTTCGTCAGCTCGCTCCCCGTCGGACCGGAGATCGCCGCGCGGTTGCAGGTGACCGTTCCGCTCACGCTGCTGGCCTTCCTCCTGGCGCTCGTGCTCGCGCTCGTCGCCGGGGTCGTCTCCGCCCTGCGTGCGGACCGCTGGTACGGCATCGCGCTGTCCGGACTCTCGCAACTCGGCATCGCCGTCCCCGTGTTCTGGGTCGGCATCCTCCTCGTGAGCGTGTTCGCCGTCACCCTCAGGCTCTTCCCCTCCGGAGGTTTCCCGAGAGACGACTGGGACGACCCCGTGGCCGCCCTCACGAGCCTCGCCCTGCCGGTCATCACGATCGCCATCGTCATGAGCGCCTCGATCACCAGATACGTGCGGTCGGCGACGCTCGACGTGCTCGGCAGTGACTATCTGCGGTCCGCCCGCGCGCACGGGGCCGGGTTCGGCGAGGCGCTGCTCCGGCACGGTGCCCGCAACGCCGCCGTGCCCGTCGTGGCGATCCTCGGCATCGAACTGGCCACCACGTTCCTCGGTGCAGTCGTCGTCGAGAGCGTCTTCAGCCTGCCCGGGCTCGGCTCAATGCTCCTGACGGCGATCCAACAGCACGACTACCCGAACATCCAGGGCATCCTGCTCGTCTCCACCCTCGTCGTCCTGCTCACGGGTTTCGTCGCCGACATCGTCCAGCGGATCATCGACCCGCGTCTGCGCACCTCGATCTCGGGGAACGGACTCCGATGAGCGCCGTCGACACGCTCACCGCTCCGGCGGGTACCCCGCCTCGCCGGGGTGGACGGCCGCGCTCCGTCACCCTGACGGTCGGTCTGGTGCTCGTCGGCGCCATCGTGCTCCTCGCCGCGGTCTCGTTCCTCTGGCTGCCGTACCAGCCGTCCGACACCTCGGGTGGACGACTCGAGGGACCGAGCGGCGCGCACTGGCTCGGCACCGACAAGCTCGGACGTGACCTCATGACGCAGCTCATGATCGGTGCACGGATCGCGCTCGCGACCGGTGCCGGCGCGGTGCTCGTCGGCGCCGTGATCGGGATCCTGCTCGGATTGGCAGCCGCGTTCGCCGCTCCCTGGCTCGACGACACGATCTCTGCGGCTCTCGACGTCGTGATCGCGTTCCCCGTCCTGCTCCTCGCGATGCTGATCGTCGCGGCGCAGGGGGCGTCGCTCGGCACCGCCATCCTCGCGATCGGACTCGCCATGTCTGCGATCGTCGCGCGGCTCACCCGGATCCTCGCGAAGCGCGTGCTCGGCGAGCAGTACATCGTGGCCGCGCGCACGTCCGGAACGAGCTGGCCCGGGATCATCCGGCAGCACCTCCTGCCGAACATCTGGCCGACGCTGAGCGTCAACCTCGCCCTGCAGTTCGGCATCGCCGTCCTCGCCGAAGCGAGTCTCTCGTACCTCGGCCTGGGCGCACCACCGCCGAACGCCTCGTGGGGACGACTGCTCCAGGAGGCTCAGGCCACGGTCACGACGGCGCCCGTCGGCGCCATCGCGCCCGGAGTGGCCGTCGTCATGCTGGTCGTCGGGGTCAACTTCATCGCCGACGGCCTGCGAGACCTGGCAGACCCGACCCGCAGGAGGGGCGCATGACCACCCTGTTGACCATCGACGGACTGACCGTCTCCCGCACGGGCGACCGCCGAGGAGCGACGTCCACCGCCCGACCGCTCGTGTCGGCTCTCGACCTCCACCTCGACGCCGGCGCGCGCCTCGGACTCATCGGTGGCTCCGGGTCCGGCAAATCGCTCACGTCGCTCGCGGTCCTCGGCCTCCTGCCCGAGCAGCTCACCGCCACCGGCAGTGTCCGTCTCCAGGGCACCGAGGTGGTGGGCGCCACCGACCGCGCACTCCGTCCGCTGCGCGGCGCGGTGGCTGGCCTCGTCTTCCAGGAACCACTGACGGCGCTCGATCCACTCATGCGCGTCGGCACCCAGCTCGCGGAACCGCTGCGCCGGCACCGAGGGCTCCGCGGCGAACCGCTTCGTGCGGCCGTCACCGAGGCCCTCGTCGAGGTGGCCTTGACCGACACGACACGGATCGCGGCCGCCTACCCGCATGAGCTGTCCGGTGGACAGCGGCAGCGTGTCGCGATCGCGATCGCCCTGACCGGTCGTCCGCAGCTGCTGATCGCCGACGAACCGACCACCGCGCTCGACGTCACCGTCCAGGCCGAGGTGCTCACCCTCCTCGACCGTCTGGTCGCCGAACGGGACATGGCTCTGCTGTTCATCAGCCACGACCTCGCCGTCGTATCGCGCATGGTCGACGAGGTGATCGTGCTGAGCGAGGGCCGGGCGGTAGAGCGGGGCCCCGTCCAGCGGGTGCTGTCCGACCCCGTCCACGACGACACCCGTCGGCTCGTCGCGAGCGCGCGCGCCATCGACGACGCCCTGGAGGATCCCCGATGACCGACCCACAGCCACTCGGCGCGCCGGACTCCGGCTCAGTCCCGATCCTCGAGCTCGAGGACGTCGGCTTCCGATACCGCAGCGGCACGGCGGCGCTCGAGGGCGTCTCGCTCACGATCAGGACAGGCGAAGCGGTCGGGATCGTCGGTGAGTCCGGGGCGGGCAAGAGCACCCTGCTCCGCCTGCTCCTCGGGCTCGACCGACCGACGATCGGCGCCGTCCGCTTCGACGGCAGTCCGCTCGACGGTCGCGACCGTCGACGTGTCCGACGCTTCCGCGCCTCGGTGCAGGCGGTGTTCCAAGACCCCTACTCCTCGCTCGACCCGCGGCAGCGCATCGATCGCATCGTCGGCGAGCCACTGCGGTCCCTGGGACTCGAGGACGCCTCCGGTGCGGCGCGGCGGGCGACGGCCGCCCTCGAAGCCGTCGGCCTGCCGCAGGACGCGGGCCGACGGTACCCCCACGAGTTCTCCGGCGGTCAACGCCAACGGATCGCCATCGCGCGGGCCATCGTCTCGAACCCGAGGCTCCTCCTCGCCGACGAACCGGTCAGCGCGCTCGACATGACGACCAGGATCCAGGTCATCGACCTCCTGGCGGAACTCCGCGAACAGTACGGCCTCGCACTCGTCCTCGTCTCCCACGACCTCGGCACGGTCGCAGCGCTGTGCGAACGAACGCTCGTACTGCAGGGAGGCAGGGTCGTCGAAGCCGGCGACACCGCCCAGATCCTGCATGATCCGCGTGAGCCGTACACCCGCCGGTTGATCTCCTCGATCCCTCGACTGCCGCGCTGAACGGGTCCGAGCCGGAATACCGACCAGGGCCCTCGCGTTAGGCTCCGAGTGGCCCCGGCCGCTTTCACACCACCACAGGAACAGGATCCGTGCCAGACGATCATCAGCATGCAGACGACCACGACGACGACCACTGGCTGAGTGACGAGGAACGCGCCGCCCTCAGCACACCACTGCCGGAACGGGCGGTGGTGACGGCCCTCGCCTTCACCGGCCTCGTGGCCGCGTTCATGATGACGCTGGTCACACCGCTCGTCCCCTCGCTGCCGAGGATCCTCGACGTCCACGCATCGGACAGCATGTGGGTGGTCACCGCGACCCTGCTCGCGGCAGCCGTCGCCACCCCGATCGCCGGTCGGCTCGGCGACCTCTACGGGAAACGGCGGATGGTGCTCGTCCTGCTCGGCATCATGATGGCGGGCTCGGTCCTCGCCGCGTTCTCCTCCACGATCGTCCCGCTCATCATCGCCCGCGCTCTGCAGGGCATGGCGATGGGCGTCATCCCACTCGGGATCAGCATCCTGCGCGACGTCCTGCACGCGAAGCGCCTCGGCCCGGCCGTCGCCCTCGTGAGCGCGACGCTCGGCATCGGCGGCGCAGTGGGACTCCCCGTCTCCGCCGTCATCTCGCAGTACCTCGACTGGCACGTCCTGTTCTGGGTCGCCGGCGTGCTCGGGCTCATCGGCTTCATCCTCGTCGCCCGGTACGTGCCCGTCAGCACACTGCGGAGCGAAGGCGGCTTCGACTGGATCGGCGCGATCGGCCTCGCCGCCGGTCTCATCCCGATCCTGCTCGCGATCTCGAAGGGCAACGAATGGGGCTGGACCAGTCCTGCCGCGCTCGGGAGCCTCATCGGCGGGGTCCTCGTGCTCGCGCTCTGGGGTTGGTACGAGCTGCGCGTCTCCAGCCCGCTCGTCGACCTCCGCATCGCCGCCAAGCGGACCGTCCTCTTCACGAACCTCGCCTCCATCACCGTGGGTTTCGCCTTCTTCGGCAGCACCGTTGTGCTCCCCGGCATCCTCGAAGCGCCGACGGGGACCGGCGTCGGCCTCGGCCAGAGCATGCTCATCGCGAGCCTCTGCCTCATGCCGAGCGGCCTGATCATGTGGGCGATGTCGCCTGTCGCGGCGCGACTGACAGCCGCCAAAGGTGCCAGGCTCAGCCTGCTCATCGGCATTGCGATCATCGCCGTCGGCTACGTCGTGTCGATCGGACTCATGACCGAGGTCTGGCACACGGTCCTCACCGCGACAGCGGTCGGCTTCGGCGTCGGATTCGCCTACGCGGCGATGCCGACGCTCATCATGGGCGCCGTGCCCCCGAACGAGACGGCGGCCTCCAACGGGCTGAACTCGGTGATGCGGACCCTCGGCTCGACCATCGCGAGTGCCGTGATCGGAGCGATCCTCGCAGCCCAGGTGGTCACCGTCGGCGACGTCACCACGCCGAGCTCCGAGGCGTTCCGTCTGAGCTTCGCGATCTGCGCAGCGGCAGCGGTGATCGGCCTCATCCTGACCATCCTCCTGCCGAAGCACCTCGCGGGTGACAGCCGTTCGAGCCTGCACGAGCGTTGACCCGGTCCCGAACCGGGCTCCTTCCCGGCCATCCACCTGCGATGGCCTGATGGAGTCGGGTATCAGGACGTCAGCTCGTTCATCGCAGCCTTCCGACGCGTCACGAACACGACCCCCGGCGCCGTTCTGCGGGCGCTCGAGAGCTGACGGGCGAGACCGGCGCTGACGCGGCCGTGGCACCCTCAGCCGACGATGCCGAGCGCGAACGGCAGCACCGGACCGGCACCGCTCCGGCGGAGCACCCGTCCAGCCACGGTGAGTGTCCAGCGACTGTCCGCGCGGTCGTCGACGAGGAGGATCGGCCCACCCGCGTGCTCGGCGAGTCGTGCCGCGAGCTCCTCGCCGACCGAGAACGCGTCCCACACGCCTGCCAGGCGGTAGGCGCTGTTGCCGCCCGGGCCGCCACGCGGTCCATCGCCCACGAGATCGAGCTCGCCGAGGTACGGCAGGCGGCCGAGGGCGGCGATCCCGCGCGCCACGGAGTCGACCAGCAGGGGTCTGGACCTCGACGGCACACTGACGACGGCGACCGGCCGCTCAGCCCAGTCCCAGTCGGCGAGCACACGGACACTCGCGTCGATGACCGCGCGGGAGGCCGGTGCGTCCGCCGCCCCCGAGGCGAACAGCTCGCGGAGCACCCCGCCCCAGCCGAGATCCGTGAGTCGTGCGAGCGCGCGCCCGGACTCGAGGCGTTCCGTGGGGGCGATCCGGCCCTTGACCGGGACGCCGTCGACGGCGACGCCGAGTCGATCGGCACCGGTCGGCCATTGCGCACGTGGCTCGAGTTCGACGCCGACCCGGCCGAGCGCCTCGGAGGCCGACGCGGCCGCTGCCGTGTCGAGGGTGGTCGGGAACCATGCGCCGGCACAGCGGTCGCAGCGACCGCACGGCACCGCACTCGTGTCGTCCAGGTCGCGCTGGAGCACGAGCATCCGACACTCCTCGCCCCGCTCGTAGGAGAGCATCGCCTGTTGTTCGGCGACTCGGGCCTCGGCGATGCGCCGATACCGCTCGCGGTCGTAGGTCCACGGCTGCCCTGTCGACACCCAGCCGGACGCCACGCGCCTGACTGCGCCGTCGACGTCGAGCACCTTCAGCAGGAGTTCGAGCGGGGTGCGCCGAAGGTTGACGAGGGCTTCGAGCGCCGGTGTCGAGCGCGGGCGGTCGTCGAGTGCGTCGAGGACCGCCCGCGCTCTGGCCTCGTCGGGCATCGATGCCGTGGCGAAGTACTGCCAGATCTCCTCGTCCTCGGTACCCGGCAGCAGGAGCACGTCGGCGTGCTCCGTCGCGCGGCCTGCACGGCCGACCTGCTGGTAGTAGGCCACCGGTGACGATGGAGCGCCGAGGTGCACCACGAAACCGAGGTCCGGCTTGTCGAAGCCCATCCCGAGCGCGCTCGTGGCGACGAGCGCCTTGAGCCGGTTCTCCTTCAGCAGGCGTTCCGACTCCTCGCGTTCGTCGGGGTCGGTGCGCCCCGTGTACGCGCGCACCTCGTGACCCGCTTCCCGGAGCAGCCTGGCCGTATCCTCCGCCGCCGACACCGTGAGTGTGTAGATGATGCCGGAGCCCGTGAGCCCACCGAGGTGGCTGAGGAGCCACGTGAGCCGGTCGCGGGACTCCGGCAGGCGGAGCACGCCGAGTCGGAGCGAGGCCCGGGCGAGTGAACCACGGATGGTGAGCACCGCTCCACCTGCTGCCTCGGCAGAGGGCGTCGTCAGCTGTTCGGCGATGTCGTGGACGACGCGGGCATTCGCCGTGGCCGTCGTCGCGAGCACCGGCACCTCGCTCGGCAACCGACCGATGAGTTCCGACAGACGACGGTAGTCGGGCCGGAAGTCGTGGCCCCAGTCGGAGATGCAGTGCGCTTCGTCGATGACGAGCATGCCCGTCCGCGCGACGAGCGTCGGCAGCTGTTCGTCGCGGAAGCGCGGGTTGTTGAGTCGTTCCGGTGAGACGAGCAGGACATCGACCTCATCGGCCTCGAGCTGCGTGCGGACATCGTCCCACTCGTGCGCGTTCGCCGAGTTGATCGCGACGGCTCGGACCCCGGCCCGGGCTGCCGCCGCGACCTGGTCGCGCATGAGGGCGAGGAGCGGCGACACGAGCAGCGTCGGTCCGGCACCGCGGCGACGCAACAGCGCAGTGGCTATGAAGTACACGGCCGACTTTCCCCAACCGGTGCGCTGCACGACGAGCGTGCGCCGGTGTTCGTCGACGAGGGCGAGGATCGCCTCCAGCTGTCCGTCGTGGAACCGGGCGTCGGGAACACCCGTGAGCGCGGCGAGCGCCGCTGTGGCCTCGGCGACCGAGTCGCCCGCCGGTGTGGGCTCGGGTGCGCGGGAGATGGCTGTGCTGTCGGACATGCCGCCAGTCTGCCAGCCGCCGCTGACCCTCGCGCCCGGTGGAGGGTGCCTGGGGAGGGTCGGGTCGGTCGTCGGCCTGTGGAGCGTGGTCAGTCGCCGTCGGCCGCTGCGACGAGTTCGGCGATGACGAGTTTGGTCTGGCCCATCATGCAGCGCATGGCGCGTGCTGCTCGTTCCGGATCCGGGTCGTTCTGGAGCTCCATGAGGATGCCCGGCACGATCTGCCAGGAGAGGCCCCAGCGGTCCTTCAGCCAGCCGCACTGGCTGGGGCTGCCGCCGTCGGCGATGAGGGCGTCCCAGAGCCGGTCGATCTCGTCCTGGGTGTCGGCGCGGACGGAGAACGAGAAGGCCTCGGTGAAGGAGAAGACGGGACCGGCGTTCATGGCGTTGACGGGGAGGCCGTCGATCTCGAAGGCCACGACCATCGCTTGGCCTGCCGGCATGGGTCCGCCTTCGGGATAGCGGTTCACGGAGGTGATGCGGGAGTTCGGGAAGAGGGAGACGTAGAACTCGGCGGCCTCCTCCGCTTGGGAGTCGTACCAGAGGAAGGGGGTGACGCGATGTTCCATGGTGGGGTGCTCCTTGGTGGGACGGGTCGGTGGTGGGTGGTCAGGCGGTCTTCTTGGTCTTCCGGGTGCCTGTCTTCGTGGCGGTGGCCTTCGAGGTGGAGGGCTTCCCTGCCCCGCCGTCGGGGGCGCCGGCGCGTTTCGTGCCGCGCTGGCGTTCGATGCTGCGTTGCAGCACCTCCATGAGGTCGATCGGTTCGGCTGATGCGCCGTCCGTGGTCTCGGGTTGTTCACCGAAGGTCGCCGCGGTGTCGAGGGCGTCGCCCTGTTCGAGCTTCGCCTCGATGAGTTTCCGCAGTTGAGCCTGGTACTCGTCGACGAAGACGTCCGGTCGGAACCGCGACGAGAAGGACTCGACGAGGGCCTCGGACATCTCGAGCTCCTTGGCGGAGATCCTGATGTGCTCTTCGAGTGCTGGGAACCGGACCTCTCGGACCTCGTCCTCCCAGAGCAGCGATTGGAGCACGATGACGTCCTCCCGCACGCGCAGGGCGCCGAGCCGGGTCTTCTGGCGCAGGGCGAAACGGACGATGGCCGTGCGGTCGGTCTCCTCGAGGGTCCGTCTGAGGAGGACGTAGGCCTTCGACGAGGCCGAGTCCGGCTCGAGGTAGTAGCTGCGCTCGAACATGATGGGGTCGAGGTCGTCGCTCGGCACGAACTCCACGACCTCGATCTCGCGACTGCGCTCCTCGGGGAGCGATGCCAGGTCGTCGGCGGTGAGGACGACGGTCTGTTCGCCGTCCTGGTAGGCCTTGTCGATGTGGTCGTAGCTGACGATCGCCCCGCAGACCTCGCACTTGCGCTGGTAGCGGATCCGGCCGCCGTCCGCATCGTGCACCTGGTGGAGGGAGAGGTCGTGGTCCTCGGTGGCGCTGTACACCTTGACCGGCACGTTCACGAGACCGAACGTGACCGCACCTTTCCAGATCGCGCGCATGACGCCTCCTGCCGGTGACCGGGCTGTGATCGCCGCGGACGTGCCGTGGCTCGTGGACCAGTAGACACCCGGACCGCCGTCAAGGGCTAGCCCTTGACGACGGTGGACGGCAGGCTGGCCCCATGGCGACGGTGGGTGGCGGCGGGCGGGAGTCGCAGTGGGTCGAGGTCGACGGTCATCGTCTCCAGCTCACGCATCTCGACAAGGTGCTCTATCCCGAGACAGCCACCACGAAGGCCGAGGTCCTCGCCTACTACGCGGGAGTCGCCGAGCATCTGCTCCCCCATGTGGCCGACCGGCCGGCGACGAGGAAGCGGTGGGTGCACGGCGTCGGTACGGCGGAGCGTCCGGAGAGCGGCTTCTTCCAGAAGGACCTCGGCGCCTCGGCGCCGTCGTGGGTGCGTCGGCGTCCCATCGAGCACAGCGACCACACGAACGAGTACCCGCTCATCGACGACCTGGCGACCCTCACCTGGTTGGCGCAGCTCGGGGCGCTCGAGATCCATGTGCCGCAGTGGCGGTTCGACCGCTCCGGTGGTCGGCGCCCGCCTGATCGACTCGTGCTCGACCTCGACCCAGGGCCTGGGGCGACGTTGGCGGAGTGTGCCGTGGCGGCCCGGCTGGCGCGGGCGGTGCTCGAGGACATGGGGCTGCAGCCGGTGCCTGTGACGAGCGGGAGCAAGGGCATCCACCTCTACGCGGCGCTCGACGGCCGACAGTCGGCGGAAGAGGTCTCCCTCGTCGCCCACGAACTCGCCCGTGCCCTCGAGGCCGACCACCCCGCGCTCATCGTCAGCGCCATGGCCAAGGAGCGACGCACCGGCCGGGTGTTCGTCGACTGGAGCCAGAACAACGGCGCGAAGACGACCATCGCCCCGTACTCGTTGCGCGGCCGGCTGCGGCCGACCGTTGCGGCGCCGCGTCGATGGGAGGAACTCGACGACCCGTCCCTGGCGCAGCTGGAGCTCCACGAGGTGCTGTCCCGACTCGCGACGGATGCCCGACCCGACCCGATGGACGTCCTCGGTGATCCTCGCCCGTCGATCACGATCCGTCCCTCGGAACACGAGGATCGGCTCGCCGAGTACCGGCGGAAGCGCGACGCCGGGCGCACTCCGGAGCCGGTGCCGAGCGGTGCTCCGACGGTCCGACCGGTCGGCAGCGCCCCGGCGTTCGTGATCCAACGGCACGACGCGCGCAAGCTGCACCACGACTTCCGACTCGAGCACGATGGGGTGCTGGTGTCCTGGGCTCTGCCGAAGGGCGTCCCTGCGGACTCCGACACCAACCATCTCGCCGTCCGAACGGAGGACCACCCGCTGGAGTACGGGAGCTTCGAGGGGGTGATCCCCGCCGGGGAGTACGGCGCGGGCGAGGTCACCATCTGGGACGCCGGCACCTACGAGGTCGAGAAGTGGCGCGACGACGAGGTCATCGCGACCCTGCACGGCGAGGCGGGAGGCCGACTCGGCGGTTCGGTGCGCTTCGCCCTCATCCGGACCTCGGGCGGTGGCGGCCAGGACGCGCCGTCGTGGCTCATCCACCGCATGCGCGCGCCCGGTGAGACCGCACCGCAGCGCGCACGGACCGACGACGGACCGCCGGCGCCGATGCTCGCGAGCCCCGGGACTCCCGGCGACGCGGTCGACGACGGGACCTGGGCGTTCGAACTGAAGTGGGACGGCATCCGGGCGATCTCCAACGTCGACGGGGCGACCGGTCGGGTCCGGCTCACGAGCCGCAACGGCAAGGACCTCACCTCGGGCTACCCGGAGGTCGTGGAGGGACTCCGCCGCGCGCTCGACGGACACTCGGCGGTCCTCGACGGCGAGATCGTCGCGCTCGACGCCGACGGCCGCCCGGACTTCTCGCTGCTGCAGCGCCGCATGCAGCTCGTCACCGAGCGCGATGTCGACCGTGAGCGCCGACGCACACCCGTCCGCCTGCTGCTCTTCGACGTGCTCGCCCTCGATGCCAGTGACCTCACCCAGCGGACATACCGTGAGCGGCGCGAGGTGCTGGAGCAGAACGTCGACACCGACGAGGTGGTGCAGGTGCCGCCGACGATCGACGGCACCCTCGCTGACGCGCTCGAGGTGAGTCGGGGGCTTCGTCTCGAAGGCGTCGTCGCCAAGGAACTCGCCGGTCGCTACCGTGCGGGACGCCGCAGCAGCACCTGGGTGAAGTTCAAACACGAACGCATGCAGGAGGTCGTCATCGGTGGCTGGCGCCCGGGCAGGGGTGGACGGGCCGGCGGGATCGGATCCCTCCTCCTCGGGGTGCCCGCTGCAGACGGCGCTCTGCACTACGTCGGCCGGGTCGGCAGCGGCTTCACCGATCGGGTCCTCGCCGAGACCATGCGTCGATTCGACGGACTCGGTCGGCCGGACACGCCGCTCGTGGGTGTCCCCGCACCGGACGCCGCCGACGCCCACTGGGTCGAACCGCGCCTCATCGGCGAGGTCCGCTTCACGGAGTGGACCCCGGAGGGCAGACTCCGTCACCCCGTGTGGCGCGGGTGGCGTCCGGAACTCACCGTCGAGGGGCTCGATGCCCCGCGACGGGAACGCGGCCCCGGCGACTGATCCTCAGGGCGACGCCTCGGCGGAGCGGTCCGCTCAGGCTCCCGCGGTCTCCGCCAGCAGTTCGTGCACGCGCGGGACGACCGCGGTGCCGTAGAGCCCGATGCTGTCCATGAGGTGCTCGTGGGGCAGGGATCCGTTGCTGATCTTCAGGTCGACGCGCGAGAGACCGAGGCCCTGCACCGCCGTCGCGACCTTCCGTGCGACCGTCTCCGGCGAACCGACGAAGAGTGCCCCTTCCGGTCCTGCCTCGTCCTCGAAGTGCCCGCGCGACATCGGGCTCCAGCCGCGTTCACGGCCGATACGGTCCATCATGACCCGGTAGTGCGGCCACAGCTGCTCGAGCGCGAGTTCGTCCGTCTCCGCGATGTGGGCCGGCGAGTGCATGCCGACCGGCTGGGTCGGGAGCTGGAACTGTGCGAGCGCACGGTGGTAGAGGTCGACGAACGGCGCGAAGCGCAACGGACCGCCGCCGATCACCGCGAGCATCATCGGCAGACCGTAGCGGGCCGTGCGGACGACCGACTCGGGGCTGCCGCCGACGCCCACCCAGGTCTTCAGCTTGCCTCGTTCGAGCCGCGGATAGACCGACTGCTCCCGCAACGGCGCACGAGTGTTGCCCGACCAGGTGACGGGTGCCTCCTCGCGAAGCGCCGCGAAGAGTTCCAGCTTCTCCTCGAAGAGTTCCTCGTACTGGCTGAGCTCGAAGCCGAACAGCGGGAACGACTCGGTGAACGAACCGCGTCCGAGGATCACCTCCGCGCGGCCGTTCGAGATGCCGTCGAGCGTCGCGAACCGCTGGTACACGCGCACCGGGTCGTCGGAGCTCAGCACGGTGACCGCTGAACCGAGGCGGATGCGCTCGGTGCGGGCGGCGATTGCGGCGAGCACGATCTCGGGCGACGACACAGCGAAGTCCTCGCGGTGGTGCTCCCCGACCCCGATGAAGTCGAGACCGACCTGCTCGGCGTGCACTCCCTGCTCGACGACGTTCCGCAGCACCTGCGCTTGGGACAGCGTCGCGCCGTCGGCGTCGACCGTGACGTCGCCGAAGGTGTCGATACCGAATTCGAGGGGCTGGGTCATGGGGCTTCTCCAAAGTCGTGTACATGCATCTGCATGCAGTTTGATGGAACCTCGACCGAGGAAGGACTATTCCCCGACCGCACCAGCGTGCCAGAGTCGGCGCAGCAAGCGCACTCCTCGCCTGAGAGCACCTTCCCAGGCGAACCCGCCATGATGGAGGACCTGCACCCCGAGCCTTGGAGCCCCTGTGTCGCCGCGTCGCCTCTTCCGCCTGATCGCGATCGCCGAGGCGATCACCTGGACCCTGCTCATCATCGGCATGATCCTGAAGTACGGCACCCAGACCACCGACCTGGGTGTCAGCATCGGCGGAGGCATCCACGGCTTCGTCTTCCTCGTCTACGGCGCGAGCGTGCTGCTCATCGGCATCAACCAGCGGTGGCGCGTCGGCACGATCCTCATCGGACTCGTGAGCGCGGTCGTTCCCTACGCCACGATCCCGTTCGACATCTGGGCCGACCGCACCGGCAAGCTCGACGGCGACTGGCGGCGTGATGCGAGCGCCGATCCGCGCGACCACCGGCTCCTCGACCGCGCCACACGCTGGCTCGTACGCCACCCCGTGATCCTCCTCGTGGCAGGCGGCATCGCCGTCGTGGCCGTCTTCAGCGCCCTACTCATCGTCGGTCCGCCGATCCCGAAGGCCTGACCTGCCGGCCGCCCGGTCAGTCCTTCGTGATCTCGGCGGTCATGGGCCACACCACTCCGAGCACTCCCGCGAGGTCCGAGCCGAGCTGCAGACAGAGACGCTGACCTCCGATGGGCGTGCCGTCCGGGCTGCCCGTGAGCGAGACGACCTTCCCCGGTGCGATCCGGATGTCCCACCCGTCCACGATGCGGGTCGCAGCCGACACCCCCGCGGCCGAACAGCTCGTCGGGTTCAGATACGCCGAGTAGAGCAGGACGGGCGCCCGACGCACCTGCACGGGCACCGGCTGGTCGCCGAGCCTGCCCCCGGCCGAGTCCGAGGTCGTCACTCTCGGTGCCCCCTGATCCGTCACCCAGTTGCGCAGGTCCTCCCAGCCCTCCGCGAGCACGATCCGCTCCGTCGGCACGCCGGCCGCGTAGCCGTTTCCGGTCCAGTTCGCGTTGTTCGGCACCGCGTTGCCGGCTTCATCCGTGTAGGAGCTCCCGGCGTTGTAGCCCGTGTACGTCGCGTTCCGAGGCGAATCCACCGTCATCGCCGACTCGAACGACATCGACCACACGGCCTGCTTCGGCAGCGCGAGAGCTGGCGACAGGACACTCCCGCCGGGCGTCGGGATCGACGCGACCCCGCCACTGATCGTCGCGCTGCCGGTCGTCGTCCAGGCGGCGAGGTCGAGCGGCTGGCTGTGCGCCCCGGTCGCATCGGTCCAGTGCAGCACCGGTGAGCGGTACTGGACGCCCGGGATGTCGGCCGTGCTGTTGAAGCTCACGCGCAGCCGGGTGAAGTCACCGGCATAGCTCACGCCGCCACCGATCGTGCGCGGCGTCCAGACCCCGAGCACCGGCCACACCGCCGGCGCGGTGATACCCGTCTGGGAGACCGATGCCCCGTCGACGAGGAGCGACACTCGAGTCGAGATGAGCGCAGTCGCCTCGACGTCGTCCAGGGCCCCCTCGAACACCCGGACGCCGTCGACGAGGAGCACGACCTGCCGCCCGATCGCCGTGATCCCGAGCCCGACGACCTCCGACGAGACCTCCCCCACGCTCGAGTACAACACCCGCCGCCTGTCGCCGACCGTCGATGCGAGCTCCAGTCGACCGCCGTCGATCGACTGGAAGGACGCCTCGAGACGGTTGGCACCGTCATCGCGGACCGCGAGCCGTGCGGCGGCGGTCGCGGAGCGCTGGACGTTCATGGTCGTCGTCAGCGTCACGTCGGCCGTCGTCGCGTCGCGCGAGATCCGCCCCACACCGATGAGCTGCTCGACGCGACCACCGACCCCCAGTTCCCCGAGGGTGTTTCCACCCCAACTGAACACGGCCCCTCCGGTCGTCACGGCGACGCCGAAGCCCGAACCGCCAGCGGCCTGATGCACCCCCGCGAGACCGCCCGCCTCACCCTGTTCACCCGACGCGACCTGGACCGGTGCCGTCAGCGTGCCGGACGCACCGCCGGCGCCGCTGGAGGCGCCGACACCGGCCGAGAACACGCGACCGTCCGTCGTCGTGAACAGCACAGGCGACAGCCGCGAGTCGACACCGGACACGCCGACCAGGCCGACGCGGGTCGCCGCCGTCGTGCCGCCGCCCCACACGAACGCCACCCCAGAGGAGTCCACAGCGGCCATCGTCCCGCCGGCGGACACGTCGACCGCACCGGTGAACCAGACCCCGCCCTGCGCGCCACCCGGCAACCATCTCGGCACGTTCGACGACGCGGCGGGCTGAGAGCCGATCGTGCCGTTCCCCATCTCCCCACTGTTGCCGTCGCGGTTGCCCCAGACGAGCACCCGACCATCGGCCGCGACCGCGAGCGCGAAACCCGAACCGACGTTCATCGTGCGGACGCCGCTCAGTCCGGTGCCCCCGAGGTCGCCTGCGGGGATGAGCTTCGGCGTCATCGAACGCGCCCCGCCGAGCACGGCGTCGCCACTGCCCCAGCCGTAGAGCACTCCCGTCGAGGTCCGCGCGAGGATCGTGCCACGCCAGGTGTCGAGGGAGATCTCGACGATGGTCCCGGTCCACGTCTTCGGGACGGCAGACGGCACAGGCTGACGGACCCCATCACCGTTGACGCCTGTCCCGAGACTCCCCCAATAGCCGGAACCCCAGACGTAGACCGTGCCGTCGTCGGCGAGCGCTGCGGAGATGTTGTCTCCCGCGACCACCTGCACGATGCGCGACAGCGCCGTGCCGCCCTGCGCACCGCCGACGACCCTGACGGGTACCGAGGAGCCCGAGAAGAGGCCGCTGCCGAGCTGACCGTCCGCGCCCGAGCCGTATGCGTAGACACTGCCGTCACGGGTCAGCAAGAGGCTGTGCCGGACTCCGGCTGCGACCTGGACGACGTCGAGCTCGCTCGCGGCGGCCCATTCGACCGCCGCGGCACCGATCGAGGCCGACCCGTCGAGATCGCCGGTGTTCGCGATCTCCAGTTCGGTGTACACCGTGGAGCCCGGGGAGACCGGGGCGCCGTCGACGACGTCGAGCTGCGCGGCAGCGCCCCAGGCATCCGGCAGCTGCTCCCAGGGCGTCCAGGGCCCCCCGGCGACACGCGAGCTCGGTGAGAAGCTCCCGGTCTCGAGGACCGCGGTGCTCGTCGTTGCTGCCGCGGACCAGCCGGCCGAGGCTGGACTCGAGCCGGTCGCGAGCGACAGGACGAGGACGAACGCCACTGCGACGGCGATCCGCTGTCGCATCAGTGCTGCGCGCCGGTGGCGCCGACGGTCGTCGCACCTGCCCGACGGCGACCACTACCCGGCCACCAGTACCAGGTGACCCCGATCGCGAGCAGCACGGTCAGCACCGCGATCAGGACCGGTTGCCCGAGCGCCGCTCCGACGAGGAAACCGACGCCGGGCACGCTGCCGAGGAGGAGTTGGACGCGTTCGGCGTGATAGGGGGACGGGTCGTCGTCGGGGTTCGCATCGCCGCGGAGCACCAGCGCCGCCCCGGCGCCGTCGTCCGCCGCCGTCATCGACACGAGGCGGTGCGTGACGGGCAGGGCGCCTTCGCGGGCGACGGTGACGACATCGCCGACGCGCAGTGACTCGACCGGGCGTTCGATCGTGAATCCGAGCGAGCCTCGCGGGATCGTCGGTTCCATCGACCCCGAGGCGAACGCGTACGTGCGGATGCCGAACAGCAGCGACATCAGGAAGAGCAGGATGCTGACCGCACCGATCGCCGCTGCGGCCGTCAGCACCCACCCCGGTCGCCGCCGAGCCGACCGCGAGCGTGGGGCGTCAGTCGACAACTTCGTTCGCGACGAGGTCGTAGACGAAACCGCCGGACGTCTGCATGAGGGCGGGCCGGTTGTTGTAGGCCGAATCAGCCATGCTGATCTTCAGGCAGACGGTGCTCGTCGCGCCCGGGGCATCGGCCGAGGCGCCGGCCAGTTCCAGCGTCCGGCCAGCGGTGGACGTCGGCGCAGCGTCGGACTCGACCGCTTTCGCCGTCTTCGCGAGCAGGAGTCTGTCGGCGACGAACTCGGCGCTTCCAACGGAGCAGGCGGCCGCATCGCTCACGTCGTAGAGCTCGTAGGCGAGGCCGTCGAGGAGCAGGGTACTGCTGCCGTCGAGCACGCCCGCGGCGTCGAGCACGCCGGACGCCGCCCAGGAACCTGCCGTGGTGCGGACGAGGAAACTCGACGTCACGTCGACGCCCGGCCGAAGGGTCTGTGCGAGCCCGGTGAACGAGAGCGTCTGGGCGTCGCCCGTCCCGGTCGCCCGCTTCCAGCTCGTGCCGCCGTCGACGGAGAGTTCGACGCCGAACTCACCGGCGGCGAGGCTCGGGGTCGCGACCGAGGAGCCGGTCGTCCAGGCGGCGAGGGTGACTGCCCCTCCGGCTGCGAGGATCGCTCCACCAGCGAGGAGGGCTTTGAGCCGGTCGGATCGCGATGCGCGTCGGCGCTCGCGATCCGGAGCCTCTTCTGCGGGCGGGACGACGGGGTGCTCGGGCGCGACGGACACGGCTGATTCCTTCTGAGACGGGCTGAGGAGCGCATTCGGGATGCGCTGGCGACGTGACCGAGCCTAGTGGGGATCAGCCTCAGTTGTCCCCCTTTTGAGGGATAACACGCCGAGGTCAGGGGGCCGCGTCAGCCCCGGACCGTTCACGCTTCGCCGTCAGCCCAGCACGCCCACCAGGGCCCGTGTGATCTCCGCCCGCACCTCGCTGCTCGGGATCGTCGCGGTACCGTCGCCCGGCTGCACGCCGTAGTCGCCGAAGCTCGCGTGGTTCGCACCCTCGATCTCGATCATCACCGCGTCCGCCGGCAGCCGGTCACGGGCTGCCGCGACCTTCTCCGGAGTACTCAGGCCGTCCTCGCTCCCGGCGAGGCTCAGCACCTCGAGGTCGGTCTCGGAGAGATCGTTCGCGCAGTAGCTCCCGAACAGGACGATCCCGGAGACCGCCGGGTCCTCGGCGAGCTGGCAGGCACGGACACCGCCGAGGGAGTGACCACCGACGAACCAGGTGTCCACGTCAGGCGCCGCCGCCGTGAACGTGCTGAGCGGCCGCTGGTCGAAGAAGGCCAGATTGAGCGTCGGCTTCGTGATGACGACGGTCGCACCCGATTCCTCGACGACGCCCGCCAACTTGTACAGGTAGGCGTAGGGGTCGACCTTGGCGCCAGGGATGAAGACGAGACCGGTGCCGGACGGCGCAGGGCCAGCCTCGGCAGAGGGCTCGAGCAGCACCGCGTCACCGACGTCGGTGACGGTCACGGCCGGGTTCTCCCACACGGCGAGTGCAGCGGCACGGGTACCCTGCATCACGATCTGCGTCCAGACCACGAACCCGATGACGACCACGACGAGGATCGCGAGCACGCCCAGGATGATCGACGTCGCCCGTCCGAGTCGTGGCGCACGGCCGGTGTGTTCACTCATGCTGCTCCTCACGTGGAATGGCGGCGTGTTCGAGGATCGACGGACGCCTGTCATCCAGTATCCCAGAGCCGCAGTAGGTGTCGTGTGACGCGGAGTGACGCGGGATGACCTGCGGAGAGCACCGCCGTCGACACACACGGTCACGAGCCGTCATGCTCCTCGACAGCGCCACGGACGCCACCGATGATCGGTGCACCGGATCGCCGGACGGGCGATCCACGACACAGATCACCACGACACAGATCATGAGGAGCGACGATGACCGACACCACCACGGCCCCGACCGGCCAGCAGGACCGCGCGAGCGACGCGGGCTACACCGATCGTTGGGCGGGGCAGCCCGCGCCCCGTGACGCAGCGGGGTGGATCGCCCGTGCGCAGGAGGTCGCCGACATCCTGAGCGTCGACGCCGTCGCCCGGGACCGAGCGAACGCCACACCCCACCAGGAGGTCGCGCTCCTGAAGGCGTCCGGGCTCGTCACGCTCCTCGGGCCGGTGCAGCACGGCGGCGCCGGCGAGACGTGGGACACCGCCTACCGAGTGATCCGCACGGTGGCCCGTGGCGACGGTTCGATCGGCCAGGTGCTCGGCTACCACTACCTCTGGGCCTGGGCCGCGCGCCTCGTCGCCACCGAGGAGCAGATCGCCGCCGTCGAGGAGCTGTACACGACGAACGCGTTCGTCTTCGGTGGCGCGGTGAACCCGCGAGACTCGGACCTGACGATCCGCGAAGAGGGTGACGATCTCGTGTTCACCGGCAGGAAGTCCTTCTCGACCGGCGGACAGATCTCCGACCTGACCGTGCTCGAGGGTGTCCTCGACGGCACTGAGACGCACATCTTCGCGATCGTGCCCACGGACCAGCCGGGGATCGTGTTCGCCGACGATTGGGACAGCCTCGGCCAGCGCCTCACGGAGTCCGGCTCGGTCGAGATCCGAGACGTCCGCGTGCCATGGGCGGCGGCCGCAGGCTTCGTCGACCGGACGTTCCAGCCGCTCGTCTACAACACCCTGAACGTGCCCACCATCCAGTTGGTCTTCGCGAACTTCTACCTCGGGATCGCACAGGGCGCCCTGGAGACCGCGTCGGCATACACTCGCACCTCGACCCGTGCGTGGCCGTACGGTGGCGACAACAAGCAACACGCGAGCGAGGAGTGGTACCTGCTCGAAGGCTACGGCGAGCTGCAGTCGAAGCTGTGGGCCGATGAAGCGCTCCTCGACGCGGCAGGCGCCGAGATCAGTGCCGTGCTGCACGCACCGCGCGAGGAACTGACGGAGCGTCGGCGCGGCGAGATCGCGGTGCGCATCGCGGCGGGAAAGCTCCGCACCGTCGACGACGGTCTGGAGGTCGCGACGAAGATCTTCGAACTCACTGGCGCCAGGGCCTCGGCGAGCTCGGTCGGCCTCGACATCTCCTGGCGGAACCTCCGCACGCACAGCCTCCACGACCCGATCGCGTACAAGAAGCGCGAGGTCGGCGAATACGTCCTGCTCAACCAGATCCCGGCACCGAGCTGGTACACCTAGCGGCGACGGCGCGTCGGGCGGGGCTCGCGCCCAGCCCGGCGCGCCCGCTCCACGGGGCACCCGATCCCCCGAGCACCCTGTCAGCTGGTCAGCCTAAGCTCGTGGGGTGACCACCACACGCACGAAGCATCCTGCTGGCCCGTCGATGACGATCGGCCTCATCACCCATCCCACGAAGAACATCGACGACTCGGTGCGCATCCTCCGTGCCTGGCAGGTCGAGCACGGGGCGAGGCTCGTGGGACTGCGCGCCGAGGCGAGCCGCCTGGGCGACGACGTCGAGCTGCTCGACGAAGACTCCTTCGCCTCCTCCGTCGACGTCGCGGTGGCGATGGGCGGCGACGGCACGATGCTCGGCGCCATGCGGCTGCTCGCCGGACGCTCCGCCCCGGTGCTCGGCGTGAACTACGGCAACGTCGGGTTCCTCGTCGAGGTCGAGCCGGCCGCACTCTCCGACGCACTCCAGCGCGTGAGCGACAAGGAGTTCTCCCTCGAGCCGCACCATGGTCTCGAGGTCACGATCACCACGGGCGACCAGGTCACCCATCTGCTCGCCTTCAACGACGTCTCCATCGCGCGGCGTCCGGGCACCGGCGTCGTCATGGCCGATCTCGCGGTGGACGGCACTGCGTACGGGTACTTCAAGGCCGACGCGATCGTCATTGCAACCCCCACCGGATCGACGGCGTACAACTACGCCGCCGGCGGACCCGTGCTCTCCCCGGCGGTCGCGGCCACCGTCGTGACCCCGGTCGCCCCCATGTCGGGTATCGACCGCTCATTCATCCTCGGCCCGACCGAACGCCTGCAGTTCTCGATCGGGTCGGCCACGAAGCAGGCGGCGGTGGAGGTCGACGGCCAGGTCCTCGCCGACGTCGCGAGTGGCGCTGTCGTCACCGTCCGGCTGGTCCGCGACGCGGCGAACGTCGTGCGCCTCGACCCCAGTCGACACTCGCGCAAGGGCCGGATGAAGCTCAGCCTGCTCGATCTACCGCTCCGACGCGACCAGCTGCTCGACCTCGTGCCACCGGACATCCGGGCTCGGGTCGAGCGTCCGTCGCGCGTGCGGCGTGCGCGGTCGAAGCCGGCGGACCCGTCCCACTGAGCCGCGCCACCCGGCCCCTGAGCCTGTCGAAGGGCTACGCCGGGAGCACAACGCCGATCGGCTCGCGCTTCTCCGCCTGGAAACGGTCCTCGGTGCGCCCGTAGGCCCAGTAGCCGGACAGCGACAGCTGCGTGCGGTCGAGTCCGCGCTGGTTGAGGAACACGTCGCGGAGCGCCTTCATCGACTCTCGCTCCCCGTGAGCGAACACCTGTACCCGCCCAGCAGGCCACGGGTGCCCTGACACCGCCGTGGCGAGGAGCCCCGCCGTCGTCTCGTCGCGCCCTCTCCGCCCGACCCAGATGAGCTGCACGCCCGCCGGGTGCACGAGGTCGACGAGGTCGTCCCTGCCGCCGATCTCCAGGAAGGCGAGCCCCTTCGCGTCCGGCGCCAGCGCCTCGAGGGCCGCGGCGATGGCGGGGACGGCGGACTCGTCCCCGGCGAACAGATGCCAGTCGGCCGCGGGATCGGGACGATAGGCGCCGCCGGGCCCGGCGAAGACGACGCGGTCGCCGGGCTGCGCTGCCGCCGCCCAGGGGCCCGCGAGTCCTTCGTCGCCATGGACGACGAAGTCGATGTCGATGGTGCGGGCGGAGCGGTCGACGCGTCGGACCGTGTACGTGCGGGTGACCGGCAGGTCGTCGGGGGCGAGGGTGTCGCGGAGGGCCGCGACATCGTAGGGCGGTTCGAGGCCGAGCTCGGGCTTCGCGAAGAAGATCTTCACATAGCTGTCCGTGGCGTCCTTCGGTTCGAAGTCGTCGAAACCCGGGCCGCCGAGGGTCAGTCGGACGAGATGCGGCGTGACCCAGGTGGTGCGGACGACCTCGAGGATCGTCTGTGGACGGGGGGCTCGGGGCGCGGGAGTGGTCGTCATGATGCCTTCCATTGTGCCGTCGATCCAGGTTGGCGGCACCCGGAAGGTCCGTTCGGCGGGATCATCCGTCCCGTCGGCGACGAATGCAGCGGTGACCGGGGATCCGTGCACCACCGTTCGAGCATTCCTCCAGGCAGGCGCTGTCATACTGGAGGAATGGCTACAACCGCAGGCTGGTACCCGCACCCAGACGACCCCACCAAAGAGCTGCACTACGACGGCAGCGAGTGGGGCGACAGCCGGGTCCTGCGATTCCAGCGCGACAAGCCCGCCCAGACCGAGGCGGCCGGCTGGTACCCGCACCCGACGAGCGACGACACCCAGGTGCACTTCGACGGCCGCGCGTGGACGGACACCCGCGTCCTGCAGCTGAGCGGCTCGACGGGCGGAGACGCCACCGCCGCTGAGCCGGTGTACGTCTCACCGTCCGAGCTCCCCGCACCCGTGCCGGAAAGCCGAACCTGGAGCATCGCGAAGGCCGCACTCTCCTTCGGTCCCATCGCGATCATCGCCGTCATCGGCCTTCTCGCCATCGTCGCGGGCGGCGGGGGCGCGTAGGGGCTGCTCCCTGCGGACCACCAGGTCCTGCGACGGACACAGCCTGTCCGGTTCCCCGCACAGGCTGTCAGCGTCGCGCATTGTCGCGCACTGATCCGACGCATATCGTGGGAGAAGTGCCACTGTTCCGACGCGCCCGCCGCTCCCCCGACGCCGACCCGACCACGACGCCGAAAGCGTTGCTGCGATTCGCGACCGTCGGATCCGGACGCGGACGCATCCTCACCATCGCCGTCCTCGGCCTCGCGCTGCACCAGGTGACCGAAGCGCTCGTGCCGGTGTTCATCGGCGTCGTCATCGACCGCGCGATCGCTCCGGCCGATCCGCTGGCGCTCGGCCTCATGCTCTGCGCCCTCGCACTGCTGTTCGTGGTGCTGACCTTCGCGTGGCGACTGTCCGCACGCCAGGTGACCCGGGTCTTCACCGCGGGCGAACACGACCTCCGACTGCTCGCTGCGCGTCGCATCCTGCACCCGCGCGGTCTCGCCGAGCGACGAGCGGCGGGGCAGGTGCTCGCGGTCACGGCGGCGGACTCCTCGAACGTCGCCGGACTCGCCTGGGTGTTCGCGGAGATCGGCGCCTCCTCGGCGGCCGTGCTCACGACCGTCGTCGCACTGTTCCTCATCTCGTGGCCGTTGGCGGCGCTCGTCATCGTCGCAACGCTCGTCCAGCTGCTCGTGATCCATCTCCTGAGCGCGAAGCTGGACGAACGCGCCGCCGCCGAACAGGACCGTGCGGCCGAGGCCGGCGCTCTCGCGACGGACCTCGTCGCAGGTCTCCGGGTGGTGAAGGGCCTCGGCGCGGAACCCGTCGCCGCGTCGCGCTATCACGCCGCCAGCCGACGGGCCATGCGCGCCGCGATCCGTGCAGCGGACGCCGACGCCAGATTGAGCGCGGTCGGCGGCCTCGGCGGGGGTGTCACGCTCGCCCTCGTCGCCGTGATCGCCGCGTGGTTCGCCCTCGGAGGCGTGCCCGGGTTCCGCATCAGCGTCGGCGACCTCGTCGCGGTCGTCGGTCTCGCGCAGTTCGTCCGGAGTCCGATGGAGTACCTCGGGTACTTCGGCGGCTACCTCGCCGCGAAGCGCGGCTCGGCACGCCGGTTGTCCGCGCTGCTCCGGACCGGCCCAGCGGTTCCGGAACGCGCGACATCGTCGCCGGATGCTGAGACCGTCCGGGCAGCCACCGGTGACGCATCAGCACCGCTGCAGCTCGAGCTCTGCGGAACCCGTGTGGTCGTCCCCGGCGGCTCGCTCGTCGGGATCGATGCCGGCAGTGCTGCGGACGCACTGCTCGACCGGTTCGCAGCCCGTGCGCCGCTCGCGACCGGTGAGCTGATCGTCGACGGCGTCGACGTGGCTGGCATCGACCCGGCTGCGCTCCGACGCATCATCGCGGCACCTCCGCACGACGCCGCCGTGTTCTCGGGGAGCGTGCGAGACAACCTCTTCGTCGAGGAGGTGGACGACGCACTGCTTGCGATCGCCGGTCTCGATGAGGTGCTGGAACATCTGAGCGACGGCCTGGACTCGTCCGTGGGCGAGCAGGGGCGGTTCCTCTCCGGCGGTCAACGACAGCGCCTGCTCCTCGCCCGCACCCTCTCGCAGGGTCACCGCTTCGTCGTCCTGCACGAGCCGACGAGCTCCGTGGACACGCTGACCGAGGACCGGATCGCGACCGGACTTGCTGCGCACGCCGGCGCGACCGGACGCTCGATCGTCCTCCTCACCTCGAGCCCGACCCTGCTGGCGAACTGCAGCTCGGTGGTCGTGCTCGACGCTGGGGAACTCGCACTCGCCGACGCCGTCCCGAACGCGGGAGCAGCACGATGACGACGAACCTGCTCCCGATCGCCAGTGCCGCCGACACCTGGCGCGAGCTGCGACGTCTCGGTCGTCGCCGCCCTTGGCAGCTCCTCGGCACCGTGCTCGCCCTGGTGGCCGCCTCGGCCGCTGGGCTCCTCGTCCCCGCCCTGCTCGGACTCCTCGTCGAGGCGGTCGCGGCCGCCACCGGTGTCACGGCCGGCGCCGGCGCGACTCTGCCGGGGATCCTCGCGATCGGCGCGGCACTCGTCGGCGCGGCGGTCATCGGCTCAGTGCTGGCCTGGGCGTCGTCGATCCTCCTCGTCCGCCTCGCGCAGCGCACGCTGGCCGAGCTGCGCGAGCGGGTGTTCGATGTCGCGCTGCGTCGGCCGTCGGGCGTCATCGAGCAGGCCGGCACCGGCGATCTCGTCGCGCGCGTGTCGTCGGACGTGGCCGTCGTCAACGTCGCGATCAGCAGCGTGCTCGCCGCCGCCACCGGTTCCTTCCTCACGGTGGTGTTGACGCTCGTGGGCGTCGGCGTGATCGACTGGCGGTTCGTCATCGCGATCCTCCTCGCGGCTCCGCTCCAGATCGGGGCGCTGCGCTGGTTCCTCCGACGGTCGGGTCCCGTCTACCGGGCACAACGCGCGGCGGAGGCTGCTCGTGGCCAGGTCGTGCTCGAGACGGTGGGTGGAGCGGACACCGTCGCCGCCCTCGGGCGTGAAGCGGAGCACCTCGACGGCATCGCCGCTGCATCGACGACCGCGATCGGCCACACGATGCGGGCCATGCGCCTGCGGACGACGTTCTCCGGGCATCTCAACGTCGCCGAGCTGATCGGGCTGTCCGCGGTGCTCGTCGTGGGGTACTGGCTCGTCACGACTGGTGAGGTGTCGCTCGGCGGAGCGACCGCGGCCGCGCTGTACTTCCACAACCTGTTCGGACCGATCGGCGTGCTGCTGTCGAGTGTCGACGAACTGCAGAACGCGGGCGCAGGGCTCGCCAGACTGGTCGGTGTCACCTCGCTCGAAGAGCCGCCGGCGACCGGTCGGAACCGGCACCGTCCGCGGTCGTCGGCAGACACTCCGGCGCTCAGCCTCGACGGTGTCTCCTATGCCTACCGGAGCGGTCACGAGGTGCTGCACCCGACGTCGCTGACGGTGCAGCCCGGCGAGCGGATCGCGATCGTCGGCGGCAGCGGCGCCGGGAAGTCGACGCTCGCGAAGGTGATCGCCGGCATCCTCGCTCCGACGGGCGGCACGATCGAGCTGTCCAGCCGGCCGCTCTCCGGGCTGTCGCCCGATGAGCTGCGGCGCGAGCTCGTCATGGTGAGCCAGGAGGTCCGGGTGTTCGCCGGGTCGGTGCTCGAGAACCTGACGCTCCATCGCGGGACGAAGCGGGACGAGGAGTCGGCGACAGCACCGGTCGACGCAACGCCCAGGTCGGTCCTCGAAGCGATCGATCGCCTTGACGCCGGCTGGGTGCACGAGCTGCCGGAGGGGCTGCTGACGAGGGTCGGCGCGGACGGTCACCGGTTGACCGCCGCGCAGGCCCAGCACCTCGCGCTCGTGCGACTGGCGCTCGCGGATCCACCGATCGCGGTCCTCGACGAAGCGACCGCCGAGGCCGGGAGCGCAGACGCCGAGCGACTCGATCGGGCGACGACCAGGGCTCTCGAGGGTCGGACCTCCATCGTCGTCGCGCATCGGTTGTCGCAGGCGGTCGTCGCCGATCGGGTGGTCGTCCTCGAGCACGGTGACATCGTCGAGCTGGGAACCCACGAGGAGCTCGCGGCAGCGGGAGGGCGGTACGCGGCTCTGTGGGCGGCGTGGAGTGTGCGAACCCCGAGCGCCGACCCCGTGCACTGACGCCCGCTGATCCCCCGGAGACAGCAGAGCGCCCCACCGCGGACGGTGGGGCGCTCTGCTGTCGAAGCCGTGTGTTACTTCGCGGCGACGGCCTCGGGTGCGGCGATCGACGAGGCGAGCACCTCGTCGAGACCGAGGGACGCCTCTTCGTCGGTGACGGACTGCGCGAGCGCGAGCTCTGAGACGAGCACCTGACGCGCCTTCTGCAGCATGCGCTTCTCACCGGCCGACACACCACTGTCCTGATCGCGGCGCCACAGGTCGCGGACGACCTCGCCGACACGGTGGACGTTGCCGCTGGCCATCTTCTCCTGGTTGGCCTTGTAGCGGCGCGACCAGTTGCCCGGCTCCTCGACGAACGGCTCGCGGAGCACGCCGTAGACGGCCTGGACGCCGTCGTGGTCGATGACGTCGCGGACACCGACGAGGTCGGCGTTCGCGATCGGCAGCTTGATGGTGAGCTCGGACGTGTGCACGCGAAGCGTCATGACGTCCTGCTCGACACCCTTGATCGTCACCTTCGACAACTCGGTGATGGTGACCGCTCCGTGGTGCGGGTAGACCAGGGTTTCTCCAACGATGAACTGCATGGTTCCTCTTCTCTTCTCAGGTCGTCACCGGCGCTCAGGCGGCGGCGTCGTCGTGCTCCGGCGGTTCAGCGGCCGGATGATCGTGGGTCGGACGGGGGCGACGACGCGCCCGCCCGTGGTTCGCCGAAGAGCCACGCGGGGAGCAGCGCGACCAGGGCGTCGACGAGTTCGTCGTCCGAGACGTCGATGCGGCCACGGCGCCAACCGTCGACCAGGGACAGCGTGCCACCGGCGACGTAGGTGGACACGAGGTCTGCTGGGACGCCTGCCGGCACGTCGGCCTGCTCGAGCAGCGAGCCGATGAGGTCGTCGGCGTGCGCACCCACGAGGTCGTCGAAGGCGCTGCGTGCGACGGGCAGCTCGAGCACACTCGAATACAGCGGCGCGTCCTCGAGGAGTTGCGCGACCAAGCGCCGATAGGCCTCTCGAGCTCGTTCGACGCTGCGGACGGGCTCACCGAGCGGACGGACCGGGGTGGTCGGCGCAGCGAGTCCGGCGAACTGCACGCGCAGATATGCGGCGGTGAGCTCGTCGAGGCTGGAGAAATGCGCGTAGAACGAGCTGCGACTGATGCCTGCGACTCGGACGATGTCACCGACGGACACCCGTTCCGGTCGCCCGGCGAGAATGGTGGCCACGGCGTCGAAGATGGTCTGCCGGGTGCGCTCAGCACGCGGGTCGCCGGTCGCACGGAGGACCGGGGCGACGCGCGACCGCATCGTCGGCCGCACGGAGTTGGACTGCTCCGCACCGAGGGCGGGACTTCCAGATGTGCGAGGCATTCAGATCAGTATACCACGACTTCTCGGACAGCTGTCCGAGAAGCTCGGAGACCGAGGAAACGGCACCGACAGGCTCGTGAACGAAGCGACATGGGCACCGGATCCTCCAGGCCACATCCGGAGCTCAGCCGAACGAGGCCTGGATCGCCACTGCTGCGGCGCCTCGCGCCCAGGCGGAGAAACCACTGTCGTCGAGCAGCACCCGCACAGGGGACGCGTCGAGGTCGCGGTCGGTTCGCACGGCTGCCAGCACCCGGTCGAGGCGCCCGTCCACGAGCGCGAGCCCCTCACCGGACAGCACCACGGTGTCCACCATCGACAGATTGGCCGAAGCGGCGATCATCCGTCCGAGGGCACGAAGGGCCGCACCGACGACCTCCACCGCGACCGGATCACCGGCGTCCGACAGGGCGAGCAACTCGTCATAGCCGACCTCACGACCGAGCGCCGCGCCGGCACTGGCGCACAGGTGCGGGATCGCGAGCATCGCACTCGAACAGCCCCGATGACCGTCTCCGCAGAGCGGCCCGGTCGGATCGAGTGGGAAGTGCCCGCCGAGCCCGAGCCCGGTGTCGGCCGTGACGACCGGTCGGTCATGGATCACCAGGCCGTAGCCGACACCGGCACCGATCGTGATCACCGCGAAGTTCTCCACGCCCTTCGCGACGCCGAACCAGTGCTCAGCGGCCGTGAGCGCGACGACGTCGTTCTCGAGCACGACGGGTACCCCGAGCCGCCTTTCGAGCAGTCCACCGAGGTCGACGTCGTGCCATCCGAGGAATGGAGCGCGCACCACGCGGCGCGCGTCGGCGACCTTCCCGCCGATGCTGACGCCGATCGACGAGAGTCCATCGGTCCCGCCCAGACGATCCACGAGACGGACGACAGCCTGGACGACGAGTTCCGGGTCGTGCCCGTCGAGCGGCTCGAACGCGGAGGACTCGGGATTCGCCCGCAGATCCGTCCGGACGCCGTGGACCTCCGCCCCCGTGACCTTGATCCCGAGGTACCGCTGCGCATCGATCCGGACGTCCAGCGGCTTCGCGGGGCGCCCGACGGCACGCTCGGCGGTCTCCGGCGCGTCGATGAACAGGCCGGCATCGAGGTAGGGGCGGCTCAGTCGCGTCAGGCTCGCCGGGGACAATCCGAGACGACGTCCCAGTTCCGCTCGGGACAGCGGACCGTGAATGAGCACCTCGCGGGCGAGCTGCCGCGACGGCGCTCCGAGCGACGCGTCGATCTCCACTCCCGGCATCGTCCCCCTCTTTCCCGCGCTTCTTCGCGCATCATTCTTTCATTATGAACGAAATACGCGATGATCTGATGTGAAACGCGCGAAGTCGACCGCGGGAAGTCCCACTTGACAGCCCTATTCATTTCATCGTAGAAATAACTCATGCAACGAAGCGCGCCCCACTTGGACCCGTCCGTCGATCACGTCTCCGGCACCCGACCGTGCGGACCGGCAGTCGCTGGCGTCGTCCACCTCCGCAACGGTGGCACCTCCGTCGTCATCGACATCGACCGCCACGAACCGCGGGCGCTGCCGGTGATCGTCCATTGGGGTGAGGATCTCGGCGACGCCGACCCGACGACCCTCCAGCACCTCGCCACCGCCACCCTCACCCAGCGCGTCTCGGGTGGGCTCGACCGCCCAGCACGCGTCACCCTCCTTCCGCAGGAGTCCGCCGGTTGGCAGGGAACGCCCGGACTCCTCGGCAGCCGGAACGGGCGCTCCTTCTCCCCCGCGTTCTCCACGACAGAGACCGCCGTCAGCCCCGACGCTGTCACCGTCTGGGCAGACGACGCCGAGACGGCCCTCTCGTTGCGGATCGACCTCTCGCTCGACGCGGCCGGAGTCCTGTCGCAGGTCCTCACGCTGACCAACACCGGCGACGACGACTACGAGCTCGACGAACTGCACGCGACCCTCCCCGTGCCCGCCAGCGCCGGTGAGCTGCACGACACGACAGGCCGCCACCTCCGCGAACGTGCGCCGCAGCGGCACGAGTTCACCGTGGGCCGTCATCTCCGAGACGGCCGGAAGGGTCGTCCTGGAGCAGACGCGACGCTGCTCCTCTGCGCCGGCACTCCCGGATTCGACTTCTCCGCAGGACTCGTCCACGGGGTCCACCTCGCCTGGAGCGGGAACTCCCGGATCGCCGCCGAGCGCCTGGTCTCGGGCGCTGCGCTCCTCCAGGCCGGCGAACTCCTGTCCGCCGGGGAGATGCGCCTCGCGCCGGGCGCGTCCTACAGCACGCCGCGGGTGATCGGCTCCTGGGGCCACGGCCTCGGCGAGCTGTCCGCCCGCCTGCACGACTCGGTCCGCGCCCGTCCGCAGCACCCGAGCTCCCCTCGCCCGGTCACGCTCAACACCTGGGAGGCCGTCTACTTCGACCACGACCTCGATCGTCTGCTCGCGCTCGCCGAAGCCGCTGCGACCGTTGGCGTCGAACGCTATGTGCTCGACGACGGCTGGTTCAGAGGGCGTCGAGACGACACGGCAGGGCTCGGCGACTGGTTCGTCGACGAGACCGTGTGGCCGGACGGCCTCTCCCCGCTCGTCGAACGGGTCACCGCTCTCGGTATGCAGTTCGGCCTCTGGGTCGAACCCGAGATGGTCAACGAGGACTCGGACCTGGCCCGCGAGCACCCCGACTGGCTCCTCCAATCCGGCTCGCACGGCCGGCTGCCGGAACCCGGACGACAGCAGCAGGTGCTCGACCTCTCCCACCCTGAGGCGTTCGCGTACATCGCGGAGCGACTCGACGCGCTGCTCGACGAATACCCAATCTCCTACCTCAAGTGGGATCACAACCGCGACCTGCTCGACGCCGGCAGCACCCGCACGGGCCGCCCCGCCGTCCACGCCAACGTCCAAGCGCTGTACCGGCTCCTCGACGGCCTCCGCGAACGACACCCGGGACTGGAGATCGAGAGCTGCGCGTCGGGCGGCGCTCGGGTCGACCTCGGCATCCTCGACCACACGGACCGCATCTGGGCGAGCGACTGCATCGACCCGATCGAACGGCTGACCATCCAGCGCTACACCGGGCTCCTCGTCCCCTACGAACTCATCGGCGCCCACATCGGTGGGCCCGTCTCGCACTCCACCGGTCGGACATCCTCGCTCGCATTCCGCGCCGCGACCGCACTGTTCGGTCACCTCGGCATCGAATGGGACATCACCGCGGCGACCAACTCCGAGCGTGCGGAACTCGCAGACTGGGTCGCCTACCACCGCCGGCATCGTGCCCTGTTCCACGCTGGTCGTGCAGTACACGTCGAACTCCCGGATGCGTCGATGGACCTCCGCGGGGTCGTCTCGACCGACCGGGAGCGGGCGGTGTTCGTCTTCACACAGGTGGCGACGAGTGCGTCCTACCCGGCCGGTCCGCTCCGCTTCACGGGGCTCGACGACGACCGGCTGTACCGCATCGCAGCACCGTCCCGGCTCGGGGCAGCCGCGATGCTCCCCCGGTCCACTGGTCAGTCCCCGCTGGCCTGGCTGACCGAACCGATCACGCTGACCGGGCGCATGCTCCGCACCGTGGGTGTGCAAGCCCCAGTCCTCTTCCCGGAGACCCCGGCCCTCATCGAGATCACCGCCGTCACCGACTGAGTCGTGACGGTGCACCAACGCAAGGAGGCGTTATGCACCAGGCAGCATCCCCACCAGAATCCGGCACAGCACGAAGTCGGTCGGCCAGCCGGCGCCGTCTCCGTGGTGCCGCGGGCGTCCTCGTCGTCACGGCGGTCGCGGCAGCTCTGTCCGGCTGCGCGTCGAACGCCGGAGACGGCGTCGTCACCCTCGACTTCTTCCAGTTCAAGCCGGAAGCCGTCGGCGACTTCGCGAAGATCATCGAGGACTTCGAAGCGGCGAACCCGGACATCCGTGTCGTGCAGAACGCGGTCCCCGACCCGGACACCGCGATCCGAACCCTGCTCGTGAAGAACAAGGTGCCGGATGTGCTCACCCTGAACGTCAGCGGTAACTACGCCGAGCTTGCCCGCGCGTGCGTGTTCGCCGACCTCGCAGCCGAACCGTCGGCGGGGACCGTGAACCCCGCCGTCCAGGACATCGTGCAGGATCTCGGCAGCTGCGATCAGGATGGGAGCGCCGAGGTCAACGCGCTCCCGTTCGCCAGCAACGCTTCCGGCGTCATCTACAACCCGGAGATCTTCGCCCAGGCCGGAGTCGAGGTGCCGACGACGTGGAGCGAACTGATCGACGCCATGCAGACGTTCCAGGACCAGGGCATCGACCCGCTGTACTGCACGATGAAGGACGCCTGGACGGCGGGTCCCGCCTTCGTGAACCTCGGCGGCGCGCTCATGCCGAAGGACTTCTTCGCAGACCTGCGGGCAGAGGGCTCGGACATCCAGGACGGCACGGTCTCCTTCACGAAGGACTTCTCCGAGGCCATGGAGAAAGAGGTGGAGCTCTACTCGTACTGCCAGGACGACTTCGCGAGCCGCGACTACAACGCCGGCAACGCGGCCTTCGCGAAGGGCGAGTCCGCCATGTACCTGCAGGGCTCCTACGCCATCGCCCCCATCCGCGCGACGAACCCGGACGCGCCCGTCGGGACCTTCCCCTACCCCGTGACCGATGACGCAGACGACCGACTCGTCGTCTCCGGCGTCGACGTCGGCATCTCCATCGGTCGCGACACCCCGCACCGGGCCGAGGCGCAGCGCTTCGTCGACTACCTGATGTCCCCTGAGGTCGTCACCGCCTACTCACAGTCGCAGAGCACCTTCTCCCCGCTCCTCGACGCAGCACCGAACGCCGACCCGGCCCTCGCCGGCCTCGAGCCGTACTTCTCCGACGGGAGGATCATCGGGTTCATCGACCATCAGATCCCCGCGTCGATCCCCCTCGTGAACCTCCTGCAGTCGATGGTCCTGACCGGCGATTCCGAGACGTTCCTCAGAGACCTCGACAACGAGTGGAGCAAGGTCGCCGCTCGGACCGCTACCGCGAGAGCAGGCAAATGATGTCCTCAACCACCGAATCACCGGCGACGACGCCGGAGACCGGCCTCGGCACGCCGCCGAAGACGCCGACAGCACGACCGCGCGGACGCCGGGCGCTGAAGGTCCCCCGTGCCTTCTACTGGATGGTCGTCCCGGCCGTCGTGATCTTCTTCACCCTCCATACGATCCCCGTCCTCACCGGCATGTTCTTCAGCCTCACGAACTACGCCGGCTACGGAACGTGGAGCTTCGTCGGCCTGTCGAACTATCTCAACCTCTTCCTCGACAGTCGAGTGCTGAACTCCTACGGGTTCACGTTCTTCTTCGCGATCGTCTCGACGGTGCTCGTGAACGTGATCTCCCTCGCGATCGCCCTCGGGCTCAACGCGAACATCCGGTTCCGCACGGCGTTCCGAGGGATCTTCTTCATCCCGTACGTCCTCGCGATCCTGATCATCGGCTACGTGTTCAACTACCTGTTCGCGAACTCGTTCCCCGCGATCGCGGAAGGGCTCGGGCTCCCGGCCGGCAACATCCTCGCGGACCCGCAGTTCGCCTGGGTGGGCATCGTGGTCACGACCGTCTGGCAGGCGGCGGCGTTCAACGTCATCCTCTACCTGGCGGGACTCCAGACCATCCCCGGCGAACTGTACGAAGCGGCGGCCATCGACGGGGCGTCCTCCTGGCGCAGGTTCCGCTCGATCACGTTCCCGCTCATCGGCGCGTACTTCACCATCAACATGGTGCTGTCGTTCAAGAGCTTCCTGCAGGTGTTCGATCAGATCGTCGCATTGACGAACGGTGGTCCAGGCACGAGCACGGAGTCCATCGCCATGGTCATCTACCGCGGTGGCTTCCAGGGCGGCGAATACGGCTACCAGATGGCCAACGCGGTCATCTACCTCGTCGTGATCATCGTGTTGTCGTTCCTGCAGCTGCGCTTCCTGCAGCGCCGGGAGGCGACGACATGACCGCTGCCCGCACGCTCCACTCGATCTCCTCCCCGCGACAGAACAGGACGAACTGATGTCCGCAACGACCGGCGCGACACGCGCCATCACCACCGCACACCGCAGTTCCACCGGACGCATGCGTCGCCCCGTCCTCACCACGCTGTCCGGCGGCAACGGGGGCACCAACTGGTGGTTGACCGCGCTCATCGCGGTGTGCTCGCTCACCGTGCTCATCCCGCTGTACTTCACGATCGTGACGGCGCTGAAGTCGCCCGACCAGCTCGGTGGCACCGGGTTCGAACTGCCGACCAGCATCCGCTGGGAGAACTTCGCCGATGCGTACCAGCTCACGAACTTCCCGCAGGCGCTCCTCAACACCGCACTCATCACCGTCGGGGCGGTGGCGCTCACCCTGCTCACGAACTCCCTCGTCGCCTACGCGATCGCCCGCAACATGCACCGGAGGTTCTTCAAGGGGCTGTACTTCTACTTCCTCGCGGCGATCTTCGTCCCGTTCCCGATCATCATGCTGCCGGTCGTGAAGGAGACCGCTCTGCTCGGTCTCGACACGCCCGTCGGCCTCGTGCTCCTCTACACGGTGTACGGACTGTCGTTCAACATCTTCATCTTCACCGCGTACATCCAGTCGATCCCGATCGAACTGGAGGAGGCGGCGCGCATGGACGGAGCAAGCACGTGGGGGGTGTTCTGGAAGGTGGTGTTCCCCCTGCTGGCACCGATGAACGCGACCGTGGGCATCCTCACCTGTGTGTGGGCGTGGAACGACTTCCTGCTGCCACTCGTAATCCTCTCCGATCCGTCGGCCAGGACGCTCCCGCTCGCGCAGTTCGTCTTCCAGGGACAGTTCAACACCAATTACACGGTCGCGTTCGCGTCCTACCTGATGGCACTCGCCCCGCTGCTGATCGTGTACATCGCCGCCCAGCGATGGGTCGTGAGTGGCGTGATGCGAGGCTCGACGAAGTGAGTGGAACGAGCGAAACCACCCTCGTCAGCGCAGGATCTCGACGAGGAGGACCCAGGCACTCACGACGGAGCCGATGAAGACGAGGATGAACCCTCCGGCGATCCAGGAGAGCGCCGCATCGGAGCCGAGGACGAGAAGCACGCCACCCACGGCGAACGGCACGATCTGCACGACCGGGATCGTCGCCTTGAGCGCCACCCCGCCGTGCCCCCGCTCGCCCTCGCGGAGAATGCGCACCGCAGCATCACCGGCGAAGACGAGCGCGATCGCCGCGAAGAGCAGAACCTCGATACCCAACACGACGACCGGTTGCGCTGGGATCAGCCCGGCTGCGGCGACGACCACGATCAGGACGAGTGAGCTGATGGTGGCCGCCGCCCTGGCCGGCATCGATGGGATGGCGATGATCTTCGCGATGTTCACCGACATGGCGACGATGATCAATCCGGCGAGCGCCGCTGCGGCTCCAGCGGTCGCGACGAAGAAGTCGCTCCATCCTTCGATCATGTGTGCCTCCCGGAATTCGCTGCTTGTTGTCTACCAGGAAACGCTCAGCGAGTCCTAGCCCGTTCCAAGGGGTGACAGGCGGCGGTGATAGCCACGGTCCGTATTCCTGGATCATGACCGATCCGATCCTCATTCCCAGTGCCCCGGACGACGCTCGCCCCAGGCGGCGGCGACGGCGACGCAACACGATCATCGGTGCCTCGCTCGTGACGGCGCTCACGCTGGGTGGTGGCGCGGCGTGGGCGCTCGACCGTTTCGTGATCGAGCACGTGGAGATCTCGGATGTGAGCGCCTACGAAGCGCAGCAATCCGGCTCGACCGGCGACACGGGCGGCAGTGACATGAGCACGGGCGCCGCTGACACGTCCGGGACCGTCGTGACGGCGGACTCAGCGACGACGGACGACGCGAGCGTCACGATCCGGACGGTGACGACGGGTTCGGGGGACGACACGGTGACCTTCTACGTCGCTGACGTCACGCTCGATGACGCGACGGCGTTGCGTTCCGCGTTCGCCCAGGACAGCTTCGGTGAGAACATCACCGAGACGACGTCGGACATCGCCGCCGACAACGGGGCGGTGTTCGCGATCAACGGCGACTACTACGGTTTCCGCGACACGGGCATCGTGATCCGGAACGGCATCGCGTACCGGGACGAGGGCGCTCGCGAGGGGCTCGCGTTCTACCGTGACGGCCGTGTGGAGGTGTACGACGAGACGGCGACGGATGCCGCGACGCTCGTCGCCGACGGCGTCTGGAACACGCTGTCGTTCGGTCCGGCGATCGTCGAGGACGGCACGGTCGTCGACGGGATCGAGGACGTCGAGGTGGACACGAACGTCGGCAACCACTCCATCCAGGGTGAACAGCCTCGGACCGCCGTCGGGGTGATCGACGACAACCACCTGGTCTTCGTCGTCGTGGACGGACGGAGTCCCGGCTACAGCGCGGGCGTGACGATGACGGGGCTTGCGGAGATCATGCAGGGGCTCGGTGCGACGACTGCGTACAACCTCGACGGTGGCGGGTCGTCGACGATGGTGTTCGACGGTGCCCTCGTGAACAATCCGCTCGGCACGGGCACGGAGCGCGGCACCTCCGACATCCTCTACGTGGCCGGCTGATGGCGATGTCGACCGGCGCCGTGGTGGTGCACCACCCGATCCCGCGCCTCGAACAGGTACTCCTCGTCATTCCGGCGTTCGAGCCGGACGAACGACTGGTCGAGCTCGTGCGCGACCTCCGGTTCCGGGCGCCGGGATGCGAGGTGCTCGTGGTGGACGATGGCAGTGGTCCACGGTTCGCTCGCGTGTTCGAGTGGGCGAGGTCGGCTGGCGCGATCGTCATCGGCACCCCGGACAACCGCGGGAAGGCTGCGGCACTCCGGGCGGGATTCGCGTGGGCGATGGCCAGGAGGCCGGGTCGCGCCGTGATCTGCGCCGACAGCGACGGGCAGCACCGGGTGCACGACATCCTGCGGGTCGCGGAGGTGTTGCAGGCGTACGAGGCTGACGCGGGCGGGTCGGAGGGCGCCGTTGGAGCGACCCCGTTGGTGGTACTGGGCGGGCGGCGCTTCGCAGGCGCCGTCCCCGCGCGAAGCCGCTTCGGGAACGGCCTCAGTCGGTTCGCCTTCCGGTTCGCGACGGGGACGGCCCTCCACGACACCCAGACGGGCCTGCGCGGGTATCCGGCACGCGCGCTCCCCTGGTTGTTGGACGTCCCTGGCGAACGTTTCGCGTACGAGCTGCAGATCCTCCTGGACGCCTCGAACCGTGGGTACGGGGTCGTGGAGGTTCCGATCGACACGGTGTACCTCGACCACAATGCCTCCTCACACTTCCGTCCGGTCGTCGACTCGATGCGGGTCCTGCTCCCGCTGCTGGTCTACAGCGCGTCGTCCCTCCTGTCGTTCCTCGTCGACACCGTCGCACTGCTGGTGCTGCACGCCGCGACGAACTCGCTCCTCGTCTCGGTGCTGGGCGCACGTGTCGTGAGTGCGAGCGGCAACTTCGTGCTCAACCGTCAGCTCGTGTTCCGGCGTCGGCGCCGTGCCGCAGCTTCGGCGGACGAGCCCCCACGGACGTCGATTCCCCTCCGCGCACAGGTCCTCCGCTACGGATCGCTCGCCGTGGCGCTGCTGGTCGCGAACTATCTGGCCCTCGCGGGGCTCACCGCGCTCGGTGCGCCGTTGCTTCCGGCGAAGGTCGCGACGGAGGGAGCCCTGTACCTCGTGAGCTTCCACGTGCAGCGGGTCTTCGTCTTCGGACGACGCTCGAGGGTGGAACGACGTCATGCTCACGCCGGGTCGACTCCCGCGACCGACCTCGCGCGCGCTGCCTAGGTGCGCTTCGCCTCGCGGACGAGCAGCCACACGAGGTAGGCGCCACCGATGCAGACCGTGACGACACCGACCGGCAGCTGGATCGGTGCGAACGCTCGCTGCGCGACGAGGTCGCTCGCGAGCAGCAGTGTGGACCCCATCACGGCGGAGGGCAGGAGTCCGACGGAGGCGCTCGCGGTCACCCGCTTCGCCAGCTGCGGGGCGGCGAGCGCGACGAAGGCGATCGGGCCAGCGGCGGCGGTGACGAGCGCGGTCAGGGCGACACCGACGATCATGGCGGCGAGTCTGGCGGGATCAGCACGGATGCCGGCGGCCCGCGCCGCGTCGTCGCCGAGTTCGAGCATCACCAGTCGTGGCGCGATGAGGACGAGTACCGGCAGGAGGAGGACGATCGCGACGACCATCGGCACGACCTGTGCCCACCCGACGGCGTTCAAGCTGCCCGCTCCCCACACGGCGGCGGCCATGGCGTCGTCGAGCGAGGCTTCGAGCAGCATCCACGTGTTGAACGAGGCGAGGGTCGCACTGACCGCGATGCCGACGATGATGAGGCGGAAGCCCTGCACCCCGCCGCGATTGGCGAGGAGGAAGACGACCGCGGCGGTGAGCAGGCCACCGAGCATCGCCCCTGCCGCAACGCCGCCGAACGCCTGCGAGCCGCTCGTCCCGAACAGGAGCATGACGACGAGTGCCCCCGTGTACGCCCCCGTGTTGAAGCCGATGACATCCGGGCTGCCGAGTGGGTTGCGGGTGATCGACTGGAAGATCGCCCCGCTCACGCCGAGGGCACCGCCGAGGACGAGAGCCGCGGCCACGCGAGGCAGTCGCCACTCGACGACGACCAGGTGCGACCGTCGGTCACCGGTACCGAGCAGCGAGGCGATGACGTCCGGCACCGCGACGGGATAGTCGCCGGCGGCGAGGGCGGCGATGCCGATGGCGACGGCGAGCACGACGAGCAGCAGGCACACGACCACGGTCCGCACGTCGACGAGGGCCGATCCTCCGGCGAACCGCAGCACGGCCCGGCGCCGTCCGAAGCGCGCGCCATGGGCGCGCTCCTGCTCGCCTGCGCGTGTCGACACGGCGCTCACAGCCCGCTCGCCCCCCTGCGCCGGACGAGCACGATGAGCACCGGTGCACCGATGAAGGCGGTGACGATGCCGACCTGGAGCTCCCCTGACCGTGGCACCACCCGACCGACCACATCGGACACGAGCAGCAACACGGGCGCGAGCACGAGGGTGTACGCGAGGATCCAGCGCTGGTCCGGCCCGACGAACCAGCGCACCATGTGCGGCACCATGAGCCCGATGAAGCCGATCGGTCCGGCTGCGGCGGTCGCCGCACCGCAGAGCAGGGTCACCGCCACGATGACGAGCACCCTCGTGCGGCCGAGGTTCGCACCCAGCGCTGCCGCGAGCTCCTCGCCCATCGCGACGGCGTTCAGGGGCTTGGCGACGACGAGGGCGATCACCGTGCCGATCACGATGAAGGGCAGGACGACGCCGATCGTCTCCGGCGGTCGGTTCGCAAGGTTGCCGGCGCCCCAGAACCGCATCGCGTCGAACGCCCGCGGAGCGAGCAGGGTGATCCCAGAGGACACCCCGCCGAGGACCGCGGCGAGCGCGATGCCCGCGAGCGTGAGGCGTACAGGCGTCGCGCCGCTCCGCCCCGCCGAACCGATGACGTACACCACGACGGTCGCGACGACCGCGCCGAGGAACGCGAACCACAGGTACTGGTGGATGCTCGTGATCCCGAGCAGCGCGACGGCGAGGACGACCGCGAACCCGGCTCCGGCGTTGACGCCGAGGATGCCGGGGTCGGCGAGCGGGTTCCGCGTCAGCGCCTGGATGAGTGCGCCGGAGAGCCCGAGCGCGACGCCGACGAGGACCCCGAGGATCGTCCGAGGCAACCGCAACTCCACGATGATGGCGCCGTCGTCGCCGACCGGATGGCCGAGCACCGCTTGCCACACGACCCCCACGTCGATCGCCTTCGAACCGACCATGAGACTCGACGCGACCACCGCGACGAGCACCACCAGGCACACGAGGAGTCCGGCGAACCGCACGCCGTCGCGGTGGGCGACGCCGACGGCGGCGGGGCGTCGGGCGTCGGCGCGCAGCTCGCGGACCGTGCTCATGGAACGCCCGCGAGGCTCACAGCCCGAGGCGTTCGAGCTGCTCGTGGTAGGCGTCGGTGATCGCCTCCTGGTCGGTGCCGGGCGCATCCCAGCCGTCCCAGAGGGCGTCGATCTCGGCACGCGTCGCCTCATCGAGACCGTTCCACCGCTCGACCCAGCGTTCCACGTCGACGGTCCAGTAGCCGATCGTCTTGTACGCCTGGTTCGGGAGCTTCCGCACGTGCCGGAGCTGCTTTCGGACGCCCCGCATGACGGAGGTCTCACCGGCGAACCAGATGTACCCGACGCCCTCCGGTACCGCGAGGTCGCGGACGACCTCGTCGAAGCAGGACGGACCGTGGCCGTTGCCGCCGATCACCCAGCTGACCTCGAGGTCGCGCCCGGTGATCTCCTGCACGTCGTCGACATGACCGACCTCGATGACGATGCGGGTGCGCACACCGTCGGGCGTCTGCTCGGCGATTCGGGCCGCTGCGGGCAGCCCGGTCGCGTCCGCCAGGAGGATCTGCCATTCGAGATCGGCTGGCGGGTCGTACAGCCCGGTCGGTGAGGTGATGCCCACGACGTTCCCCGGAGCGGCACGGAGTGCCCAGGCCGCCGCGACACCACCGTCGTGCACGACGAAGTCGATGTCGACCGTGCCGGCCGCGCGATCGACGGCTCGGATCGTGTACGTGCGCATCTGCGACGGCGTCACATCGTCCTCGAACGCCCAGCTCTCCCCCGTCGAGTGCGGGAGCACCGGCTCGGCGTCCTGTTGCGGCGGGAAGAACAGCCGGACGTACTCGTCACCGATACCCGTGGTCGGATAGTCGGCGATGCCGTCGCCGCCGAAGGTCACGCGGACCATCCCCGGGGTGAGCGTGCGGACGGCGGTGACGACCGCGCGGTGGATGCTGAAGGACATGGGAGATCCTGACGTCGATGGAACGGGCGAATGGAACGGGCGAATGGCGGAGGTCCGGCGTGGCCGGGTCAGCCCTGCGGCACGAGTGCCTGCTCGACGACGTCGAGGAAGGCCATCTGTCCGCTGGGCGAGCCGTAGATCATCTCGAGGTCGTGCAGGTGGATCTGGTCGTTCGCCACGAAAGGCAGTTGCTTCCAGACCGTGTTCCCGGCGAGCTCTGCGAAGGGGTCCTCTCCAGCGGCGATGCCCTCAGGGGTCGAGGTACTGAACGCGACATCGATGTCGGCCAGCTGATCCAACTGCTCGAGGCTGTAGTCGGTGCCTTCGGTGCTGTCGGCGGCGGGGAGGATGGTCAGCCCGAGGTCTGCGAAGACGAGGCAGGCGACGCCGTAGCAACTCGTGTTGATCTGACCGTCGGAGTACGCGACCGGTGCCACCACGGGCGAGATGCCGGCGGCGGCGATCTTGGCCTTCACCTCGTCCACCCGCGCCTGGTACGTCGCCGTCCACGCCTCGTACTCGTCGACGCGGTCCAAGGCCTCTGCGATAGTCTTGAACGTGACCCGCCAGTCCGCACCGGTGAAGGCGTTGATGCTGTACGTCGGCGCGATCTGGGCGAGTCGCTCAACCGCTTCCGCGTCGTAGCCGAGCCCGTTCAGGATGAGGTCGGGCTGGGTCGTCAGCACCGCCTCGTAGTTGTACTCGGGGTAGTTCGCGAACGTCTCGACGCCCGCGAGCTGCTCCTGCGGGAAGAACGACGGGAACGCGCTGTACCCGTCGCCCCGGATCGGCTGGCGATCGGCGAGCGGGATTCCGAGCGTGATGAGCATGTCGACGTCGGTGGTGTAGAAGCCGAGCGCGTTCTGCGGATCGACGGGCAGTGAGACCTCACCGAACTCACTGTCGACGGTGCGCATCGCGACCGCGGTCGAGTCGTCCGCGCTCGCGCCGGCGCATCCGGTCAGGGCGGCGGAACCGACCGCCACGAGGGCGATTCCCGACGCCAGACGACGGCGGATGCTGAAGGTGTTTCTGGGCATGGTTCTCCCTCGACGGCACACGGTGGTGGAAGTGCTCGAACTGAGCTTTGCCTATCCTAAGTAAGGTCGCGAGCCGAGTCGAGATCCCCGGTACCGCGCACCGGACGCCCCGTATCGACGGACGGCCAGGTGGCTTCCAGGTATCGCCCGGGCGTGTGCCCCATGGTGCGACGGAACGCCTGGACGAACGCACTCGGCGTTCGATACCCGACCGTCCGTGCGACCGTGCCGACCGGCGTCCCCGAGGACAGCAGTCCGACGGCCACCCGCATCCTCGCGTGGATCCGCCACTGCTCGAAGGTCATCCCCGTCTCGCGCGAGAACAGGCGAGACAGGTTTCGGACGCTGCTCCCGACGATGCGCCCCCACTCCTCCAGCGAACGGGTGTCCGCCGGGTGGTCGACAAGGTGTCGACAGATGAGGGACAGACGGCCGTCCTGCGGCACGGGTAGGCCGACGGCCTGCTCCTCAGCAGGCTCCAACATGCCGATGACGAGTTCTTCCGCCGCTCGCCGCAATGGCAATGCCATGGCGTGATCGTGCATGTGGTGCAGGAGCTCGCGCACGAGTGGACCGATGCCGACGGCGCTCGTGCGGTCGAGGCCTCGGCCCACCGCGCCGTCGATGTAGGTGCAGGAGAAGCGGGTACGCGGTGCCGAACGGACGGCATGCACGGTGCCGGCGGGGATCCAGAGTCCCATCAGCGACGGCACCGCGAAGATTCCGGCGGCGGTCTCGACGGACACGGCGCCGTCGGCACCCCAGAGCAGTTCGTGGTGCGGGTGCGAATGCGCCGACCAGGAGCCGGCCTCCGTGAGGTGGAAACGGCCGGTGCTCACGCGGGGTGCCGAGAACGCAGGTTCGTCCAGTGTCTGGGCGATCGACATCGCGGGGGCACCCTCCGTCGGCAAGTAAGGACACCCTTACCTTAGCAGGCGGCCGACGTCCCCGCGGGCGTCGATCAGGCAGCGGCTCCTGCGATGTTCACCAACCAGGTGATGCCGAAGCGGTCCTTGAGCATGCCGAAGGAGTCCCCCCACGGCGCGGCGGCGAGCGGCTGCAGGACCTCGCCGCCGTCAGCCAATGCGGTGAAGTACCCGGTCAGCTGAGCCTCGTCGTCGCTCGAGCCGCTGAGGGACATCGAGAAGTTGCTGCCGGTGGAGTACTCCATGTGCTTCGGCGTGTCCGACGCCATGAACACCACGCCCGAGTCCCCCGTCAGCTGCGAGTGCATCACGAGGTCGATCTCCTCCGGCTCCACACTCGCTTGGAAGTCGCCGAAGGTGGAGACCGTCAGTTCTCCGCCGAAGACGCCGTGGTAGAACTCCATCGCCGCGCGGGCGTCGCCGCGGAAACCGAGATAGGGGTTGAGCGTCGTCATGAGGGTCTCTTTCGTCATGCGGTGCGCCGGTCGGCATCGCGCCCGCCCATTGTCGACCAGCGAGGCCGCCCGGCGCGAGCCTCAATCGTGGGGGTCGACGCCCCACACGACGAGTAGGCTCGACTGGTGCCTGCGCAACCGAAGCCCCTGCGGATCGCGATGATCTCGCTCCACACCTCCCCCGGTGACGAGCCCGGCTCCGGGGACGCAGGCGGCATGAACGTCGTGGTGCGCCACCAGGCCATCGCGATGGGTGCGGCAGGACACGAGGTCGACGTCATCACCCGCCGCTCCGCGCCCGAGCAGCCGTCGGCGATGCCGCTCGCGCCGGGCGTCACGCTCCGGTTCCTCGACGCCGGACCCGCCGAGCCCGTGGCGAAGGGACGGCATGAGGAGTTCGTCGACGAGTTCCGCACCCGTCTCGCCGAGCTCGGCCGCTACGACGTGCTGCACGCACACCACTGGTTCTCCGGGATGGCGGCCCTCCCGCTCGCCAGAGAGCTCGGGATCCCGCATGTGCAGAGCTTCCACAGCATCGCCGCCGAATCGACCACGCCACTCTCCCACGGCGAACGCGCCGAGTCGCCCGGCCGCCTCTCCGGCGAGGCCTACCTGGCGCGCGAGTCCGACGCGGTCGTCGCGATCAGTGCGGCAGAGGCCGACACCGCGATCACGCGGCTCGGCGCCAACCCCGACCACGTCCGGATCGTCCCGCCGGGCGTCGACGGCGAGCTCTTCCACCCTGCCGCCGGACTGCGTGGCGGTCGGCCGAGCGCCGTGGTCGCCGGTCGCCTGCACCCGCTGAAGGGCTTCGACCTCGCGATCGAATCGATCGCAACCGTCCCGCCCACGCTCAGGCCGGAGCTCGTCATCGCGGGTGACATCTCCGTCGACTACGACCGCTACGCCGAAGAACTCAGCTCGCTCGCCTCTGGCCTCGGGGTCGCGGACGACGTCCGCTTCGTCGGCCCCCAGTCTCGCGCGGGACTCGCCGCGCTCTTCCGCGAAAGCACCCTCGTGCTCGTCCCCTCGCACTCGGAGACGTACGGCCTCGTCGCCCTCGAGGCCGCTGCGAGCGGCGTCCCGACGATCGTCGCGGCGTCCGGTGGGCTCCGCGAGGCGGTCGTCGACGGCGAGACAGGTGTCGTCCTCGACTCGCGGGATCCGCTCGTCTGGGGTGAGGCCATCTCCGCCCTCCTCGCTGACCCGGAACAGATCGCCAGACTCGCGGCAGCAGCGCGTGAGCGCGCGGAGCACTTCGACTGGCAGCGATCGGGCGATTCGCTCGTCGAGGTCTACCGCTCGCTGCTCGACGCGGCGCACCCGTTCTCGCAGTCGGCACCCGCCAACGCCGTCTCATGACCGCCACCACCGCATGACCTCGACCCCGGGCTCGATCCTCGACGGCGTGCGAACCGTCCTGTTCGCCCACGCTCACCCCGATGATGAGACCCTCTCCTCGGGCGCACTCATCGCCGAACTCGCGGCTCGCGACATCCGGGTGGTCCTCGTCACCGCGACGCGCGGCGAGCGCGGAGAGGTCGTCGCCGGCCCGCTCTCCGCACTCGCCGGCACCACGGCACTGTCGGCCCATCGCGAGCAGGAGCTGCGCGGTGCGTGCCAGGTGCTCGGCGTCTCCGAACAGCACTGGCTCGGTGCAGCACCGGCGTGTCGTGCCGGCACGACGACGAGGTATGTCGATTCCGGCATGCGCTGGATCCGGGAAGGTCTCGCCGGGCCTGCCGACGACGTCTCCCCCGGCGCCTTCTCACTCGCGCCGCTCGACGACGTCGTCGCCGACCTCGGCGCCCTCCTCGGAGCGGTCCGACCTGATCTGCTGATCAGCTACGACCACGGCGGCGGCTACGGCCACCCCGATCATGTGCGGATGCACGTCGCAGCAGCGGCAGCCGCGCAACGGGCCGACCTCCCGTTCGCCGAGCTCGTCCACGACCGTGCCATGCTCGAGGAGAGCCCCGAGACGAGCGAGTGGTTCGTGTTGGAGCACCGGCTCCGCCAGGTGACCGAAGCTCTCGGACACCACGCGAGTCAGCTCACGGTCGAGGGCACACGGCTCGTCCATTCAGGCGGCCAGCGGGAGGACATCACGACCTCGGTCGGCCTGCGCCTGCGCCGGGCACAGTCAGCTCCTCGCACCCGCCGCTAGAGGGCTCCGCGGACCTCCTTCGGCATCCGCGCAGCGAGGATCGGGACGAGCAGCATGAGGACGACGGCCGAACCGAACGCGGCGGGGAACGAGAAGGCGTCGAGCAGCGCTCCGGCCACGAGCGGCCCGACGATGGCTCCGAGGTCGGCCGTCGCCTGGAACACCGCGACAGCGCGTCCGCCTCGTCCGCCCGCCGCATCGCCGACAGCGGCCGCGGGAGCTGTTCCGAGGAACGCTGCCGCGACCCCGTAGACGCAGAGCACGACGATGAGGATCCACAGCTCGCCGACGAACGGCATGGCGAGCAGGGCGAGCGCTGCGACGGGGAAGGCGACGAGCATCGCCGGGCGCCTGCCGATCGAGTCGACGAAGCGGCCGGCCGGCGCGAGCGCGAGGGTCTGCGCGACTGCCGCGATCGCGAAGGCGACCCCCGTCCAGCTCGCCTCACGGTGCAGCGACTCGACGACGAGTACGGGCACCAGTGCTCCACGGACACCCATCGAGGCCCACCCGGACGCGAAGTTCGCGAGCAACGCCGCCTGGTAGCGGCGGTCGCGCAGCACGATGCGGAACGGCTCAGCCGGCGGCTGCTCCTCGGTCGACGACGTGACCCTGGTGCCGCGCAGCATGATCAGGCCGAGCGCACCCGCGACGGTGAGCGTGGCGGCGTAGAAGAAGAACGGTGCTGTCAGCGAGACGGTCGCGAGGAGACCACCGACCGCTGGCCCCGCCATGCCTCCTACGAGGAATCCGCCCTGGTAGAAGCCGACCGAGCGACCGCGACGGTGCGGTGGCGTCGTGCGCAACAGGAGCGTCATCGCGGCGACCGAGAACATCGCCGAACCGATGCCGCCGGCACCCCGCAGGAGGAGCAGTTGCGGATAGTCCGCCGCGAGGCCCACGAGGGCGCTCGACACCGCGACGATCCCGATGCCACTCGCGAGGACGACGCGTTCGCCGATCCGGTCGACGAGCGCACCGACGAACGGGTTCGCGATGAGCCGCATGAGCGCGAACACCGAGACGACGGCGCCGACCTCGAGGTAACCGACGCCGAAGCTCCGCACGTAGACGGGGAGGACCGGGATGACGACGCCGAAGCCCAACATGACGAAGAACGCCACACCACCGAGCACGAGCACTTCCCGGCCGAGCGGTTCGCGTGGTGGACGAGAAACGGCTCCCGCCCCGCCGGTGCGGCGGAACGGGAGCCAGGTCATCTGTTCAGGCTATCGCGAGCCGATCGTCTTGGTGTCGATCACGAAGCGGTAGCGCACGTCGCTGCGCACGACGCGGTCGTAAGCGCCCTCGACCTCGTCGGCTCCGATCAGTTCGATCTCCGCACCGAGGCCGTGCTCGGCGCAGAAGTCGAGCATCTCCTGGGTCTCGCGGATGCCACCGATGTTGGAACCGGCGAGCGAGCGACGCCCGCCGACGAGCGAGAACACCCGGAACTCCTGGGTGTTCTCCGGCAGGCCGACGAACACCATCGAGCCGTTGAGCTTCAGGGTTGCGAGGTAGGCGTCGATGTCGATGTCGGCCGAGACCGTGTTGATGATGAGGTCGAAGCGGCCGCGCAGTGACTTCAGCACGCCCTCCTCGCCCGTGGCGTAGTAGTGGTCGGCGCCGAAGCGCTCACCGTCGGCCTGCTTCGACATGGTCTGGCTGAGGACCGTGACCTCGGCGCCGAGCGCGTGGGCGATCTTCACACCCATGTGGCCCAGGCCGCCCATGCCGACGATCGCGACGGACTTGCCGGGACCCGCGCCCCAGTGCTTGAGGGGCGAGTAGGTGGTGATGCCGGCACAGAGGAGGGGTGCTGCGACGTCGAGCTCGATGCCCTCGGGGATGCTCAGCACGTAGTTCTCGTCGGCGACGATCTCCGTGCTGTAGCCGCCGTAGGTGGGCTCGCCGTCGTACTCGCGGCCGTTGTAAGTGGCAACGTTGCCCTTCAGGCAGAACTGCTCCTCGCCGGCGAGGCAGTTCTCGCACTCGCGACACGAGTCGACGAAGCAGCCGATGCCGACGCGGTCGCCGACCTGGTGCTTCGTCACGGCGTCGCCGACAGCGGTCACGACGCCCGCGATCTCGTGGCCGGGCACCATCGGGAAGATGGCCTTGCCCCATTCCTCGCGAGCCTGGTGGATGTCGCTGTGGCAGATGCCGGCGTACCGGACGTCGATGACGACGTCGTTCGCGCGGGGCGCACGACGCTCGATGGTGCCGACCTCGAAGGGCGCGTCGGCGGTGGGCTTGATGATGGCGGCGACAGTGGTCACGGTGCTCCTCTGCGGAAGTGGATGAGGGTGCGATGCCTGCGGATCGTCCAGCATCGAGGAGCTGGGCGCAGGCACCATCGACGCTATCAGCCGTGGAAGCACATCGCTCCCCGAGCGTGGCAAGCTGGGGGTCTGCTGGTACGAGGGAGGCATACGCCGGTGAACGATGAGGCACGGTTTCCGGAGTGGTTCGTCGAACGCTTCGCCGACTACTGGCAGACCCGCGGCGCCTCACGGATCGAGGGGCGCATCGCCGGCTACCTGCTCGTCAGCGACACGACGGGTGTCACGGCCGACGAGCTCGCCGCAGCGCTCGGTGCGAGCCGCGGGTCGGTGTCGACGTACACGCGCCGTCTCGTCGACAGCGGCTTCGTGCGCCGGGTGAGGCAGCCGGGTGACCGCTCCCATTACTTCGTGATGGCCGCAGACGTCTGGGGTGGCTTCCTCGCGAGCGAGCACGACTACCTCGACCAGCAGCGGCGCCTCGCGGAGGCGGCTCTCGCGCACACGACACCGGGCACGCCGTCGCATGAGCGGGTGTTGAACATGCGCGACTACATGGGCTGGATCATCGACAACCGGAGTCTCAGCAGTGAGTGGGAGCGCTTCAAACGCGAGCGCGACGCTGCGGCCTCACCGGGTGCCCGGGAGCACTAGACCCGGCCACCCCGCCACTCGCGGATCAGGAGGAATCCGAGGTACACGCCGCCGACGCCGGCCGTCAGCACGCCGACCGGGAGGCCATCGGCCCACGGGCTCTGCTGGACGATGAGGTCCGCGGTCACCATGATGCCTGCACCGATGAGGGCGGATGCGACGAGGTTGGGTCCGGCCGTCCGGGTGGCGCGGCGGGCGATCTGCGGTGCTGTGAGCGCGACGAAGGCGATCGGTCCGGCCGCCGTGACAGCACCCGCGGCGGCGACGACGGAGAGGACGATCGCGATCGTCCGGGTGCGGACCGCGCGCGCGCCGAGCGCGTCGGCCGTGTCGTCGCCGAGCTCGATGAGCCGGAGCTCGCTGCCGAGCACCGCCGCGACGGGGAGCACGATCAGGATCGTCACGGCGAGGACCGCGACGTCATTCCAGTCGGCGGCGTTGAGCGAACCGGCGAGCGCTGCGGCGAGCTGGGACGCCTGGTCACGGAGGCCGATGCTCACGACGTACTGGGTGACGGCCGCCGCCATGGCGGCGACACCGATACCGGCGATGATCACGCGGGCGGGCGACGCGAAGCCTCGACCCGTGGAGAGGTGGACGAGGAAGATCGCGACGGCTGCGCCGGCGAGCGCGCCGAGCGGCGTCGGGACGACCCCGTTCCAGAGGATGGTCGTGACGGCGACACCGGCACCGGCGCCGGCGCCGAGGCCGATGACGTCCGGGCTGCCGAGCGGGTTGCGGGTGACGGTCTGGAACAGCGTGCCCGCGAGACCGAGCGCTGCCCCGACTCCGATGGCGGTGGCGAGTCGTGGACCGCGCAGGCGTTCGAGCACGAAGGCGGTCTTGCCCTCCGGCGGCACGATGGCCGCGGCGAACAGCTCCCCGAGCGGGACACCGAGACGCCCCATGGTGAGCGTGGCCAGTCCGGCGACGAACAGCACGGCCACGACGAGCAGACAGACGATCACCGCACGGCGACGGACGGGCAGCGCGACTCGCGTGCCGATCCGCAGGATCCGTGTCCCCGGCAACCGGGTCGTGCCGGTCACGATCTCGTCGCCCATCCGCGACGCACGGCGTAGAGGAGCACCGGCGCCCCGACGAACGCGGTGACGACGCCGACCATGAGCTCCTCGGGTCGGGCGACGACGCGTCCGACGATGTCGGCGGCGATGAGGAGCGTGCCGCCGAGGAGGACGGCGACGGGCAGCGCTGCGCGGTGGTCGGCCCCCACGAGCGAACGCACGAGGTGGGGCACGGCGAGGCCGACGAACGCGATGGGTCCGACGGCTGCGGTGGCGGCGGCGCTGAGGAGGCCGGCGGCGAGGATGCCGGTGGCACGGACGAGTTGCACCCGAACCCCGAGCGAGGCTGCGACCTCGTCGCCGAGCGCGAGCGTGTTGAGGCCACCGGCGAGCAGCCCGGCGAGCAGCATGCCGAGAACGAGCACCGAGAGCACCGACCAGATGGTCTCGAAGCCCCGCCCGGACAGCGCACCGATGACCCAGTGGCGGTAGGAGTCGAAGACGGTCGGCATCGTGAGCGTCATCGCCTGGATGTACGCACCGAGGACGGCGGCGACGACCGCACCGGTGAGCACGAGCGGGACAGCGCTCCCGCCGGCGCCGCGGCCTCCGATGGCGTAGACCGCGATGACGGTGATGAGGGCACCGGGCAACGCGACCCACACGGTCGCGGCTCCTCCGGCGAACCCGAAGAAGGCTGTGGCGGTGACGACGGCTGCCGAGGCGCCGACGGTGACGCCGAGCAGACCCGGGTCTCCGAGCGGGTTCCGGGTGATGCCCTGGATGATGACACCGGCGACCGCGAGGGCCGCCCCGACGAGCGCACCGAGGATGGTGCGCGGGATCCGGCTGTCGACGACCGTGCGCAGGTATTCTTCGCCCCCTCCGGTGAGCACCTGCCAGACGTCGCCGACGCCGGTCGCCTTGCTGCCGGCGACGAGGCCGACCGCCGCGACGAGGACGAGGAGCAGCGCGGACCCCGTGATGACGAGCGCGGTGCGCCCGGGTGGAGCTCCGGCGGGCAGCGCGCGCCGGGCGGCGGGTGCTCGTGCACCCGTCGCCTCCTGCGCCGCGCTGCCGCCGTCGTGAGTCATCGGTTGCGCTGTTCTTCCTGCTCGACGACTACTTGTCGAGTTTCGCGACCGCTGCGTCGATGAGCGGCACGTAGCGCTCGAGCGACCACGGCACCGTCAGTGGGTTGATGATCGACGAGCCGGTGACGAACGGCTGGTCCGTCGGTGCGACGACCGAGCCGCGACCGATGGCCGGGATCGCGTTGTAGAGCGGCTGCGCCTCGATCTCCGTGCGGTTCGCCGGGTCGGAGTAGAACGTGAAGATGAGGTCGGAGTCCTTCAGGAGGTCACCGTTCTCGAGTCCGATCACGGCGGAGTCGGTGCCTTCGGTCTCCTCGAGCGTGTTCGCGACCGGGTCGACCTGCAGACCGAGGGCGCTCACCATGGCGACGCGCTGCTCCTCGGGGAAGAACACGCCGAGGGTGCCAGGGCCGGTGTTGTAGATGAAGGAGAACGACACCTCCTGATACACGGGGTGCGCTGCGGTCGCCTCGGCGAACTGTGCTTCGATGCCGTCGATGAGACCGTCCACCTCATCGGCCTTGCCCATCGCCTCGCCGATGACGCTCATCTGGTCCTTCCAGGTGATGGTCCAGGGCGACTCCTCGTAGGCGACGGTCGGCGCGATGTCCGTGAGCACGTCGTACTGCTCCTGGGTCACGCCGGACCACGGCGCGAGGATGAGGTCGGGGTCGAGTTCGACGATGGCCTCGATGTCGAGTTCGGTGCCGCCCGTGAACTGCTCGGGCAACTCGGCTCCCTGCTCGGTGACGGCGTCGTGGATCCAGGGCAGGTACCCGGTGTCATCGCTGCCCCAGGGGTACTCCTCGATGCCGACCGGGACGGTGCCGAGGGCGATGACGGTCTCTGCGGAGCCCATGCCGAGCGTCACGATGCGCTCGGGCTGCTCGGTGATGACCGCTTCTCCGAGGGCGTGCTCGATCGTGACGGGGGTGAAGTCGCCCGAAGCGCCGGCGCTGGAGTCCGCGCTGGCACTGCAGCCGCTCAGGAGGAGACCGGCGGCGACGAGGCCGATGACGGGGGTGCTGCGACGGAGACGGGTGACGCGGGATGCGGCCGCAGGCGTGGGGGCAGGGGCATGGACCATGACGGTGCCTTTCGTGGGGAGTCGCGCGAACTTAGCGCAGCCTCACCTTACCTAACTTTCAAATGTCTTGAAAGTTCGACGTGTCACGATCCGGTCAGCGCGGACATATCCCCCGTCAACGCCCGAGACGCTGCAGCAACCTCGTCATCGGGGCGTCGAGCGCGTACGCGAGGAACGCGAGCGAGCCGAGCAGCGGCGCCAGCGCCAGCGCGATCACACCGAGCACCACCGCACTCAGCGACCCGGCACGGGAGAGCTTCCGCTCACCCTCCGGCATGTCGTCGAGCAGGCCGCTCCCCTGACGCGAGGCCCACAACCACTGCAGATAGCCGATGACGACGACGAACAGGAAGTTGATCGGCAGGACGATCCGCCCGAGCGTCACATCGGAGAAGTCCGCGTTCAGCGTCGTGGTGAACGGGATGAGCACGATCCCCAGGAGACGCAGCGTGTTGAGCGTCGTCAACACGCCGTCGACGCGCACGATGTGCTCGAACTGGCTGACATGCACCGACCAGAGGAGACACAGGAGGAGGAAGCTCACCACGAAGCTCAGGAACGAGCTGCCCATCGCCGACAACGAAGCCCACAGGTCCTCGCTCGTCGCGACCCTGCCGATGTCGTTGACCGTGAGGTCGAGCACGAGGAGTGTCGCCGCGATCGCGAACACGCCGTCGGTGAACGCCTCCAGGCGCCTCGTCGAGACGGTACCTCGGCCGGTGCGCCGGAACGGCAGGCCGCCGGGTTGATCATCCTTCGTCATGCCCGCAGCCTAGTGAGCCAGGTGTGAATCCCTGCAGAGTTCCGTGGCAGTTCCCGCAGAGGATCCGTTCTCGGGTGGCATCCGCCGCCGAACCCGAGCAAGGTGGGGAACTCGTATTCGCGAACGGAATGGAGAACACACATGCTCACCCTGACCGAGAACGCCGGCCGAGTCGTCAAGACCCTCGCCGAGAACGCACCGCTCACTCCGGGTCTCGTGGTCCCGGACGACGCGTCCGCACTCACCTCCACCGCGGGGCTGCGCATCAGCAGCTCCGACGACAACGGGTTCGAGGTGACGATGACCACCCAGCCGCAGGCTGAGGACCAGGTGATCGAAAGCGCAGGAGCCACCGTGTTCCTCGAGGAGTCCGCAGCCGTCGCACTCAGCGACGCCGTCCTCGACGCGCAGATCGACGACCAGGGCGGCGTCCGCTTCGCCCTCGGCAAGGCGGAATAGCCGCAGGCAGCACAGCTTCACCGCGCCCCAGTTCGGCGCGCAGCACGACGGGCCGCCCGGTGATCGACGATCGCCGGGCGGCCTCGTGCGTGCGTGCGCCTACGGTGCCCGCTTGGCCCGGCTCGGCTGCACCCGCGGCGGCTCCCCCGGCATCTTCGGGAAGTCGGGCGGGAACGGCAGTTCGCCGAGACCGTCGGCGAGGTCCCGCTCCCACCACTCCAGCAGGGCGCCGATCCGACCGGGCGACTCGTGCATCGACGCCCACGGATCCCCCACCGTCCGAAGACGCTCCGGCACGCTGCGGACGGTGAAGTCGGCCGGATCGATCTCCGCCAGCTCGTCCCAGGTCACCGGGCACGAGACCGTCGCCCCCGGCAGGGCACGCGGACTGTAAGCACCGGCCATCGTGCGATCACGGTTCGCCTGGTTGTAGTCGACGAAGATACGCTCACCTCGCTCCTCCTTCCACCAGGAGGTCGTCACGCGCTCGGAATCTCGACGTTCGAGCTCGCGGGCGGCGGCGATGACCGCGTGGCGGACGTCCAGGAACTCGTGTTCCGGTTCGATCGGCGCGAAGACGTGGACACCGCGGTTGCCGGAGGTCTTGACGAAGCCTGTCAGTCCGACCTCGGCCAGCAGCGCCCTGAGGTCACCTGCGACACGGACGGCGTCCGCGAACCCGGTGCCCGGCTGCGGGTCGAGGTCGATCCGCAGCTCGTCCGGATGGTCGGTGTCCTCGGCCCGGGAGGGCCAGGGGTGGAACACGACCGTGTTCATCTGCGCGGCCCAGACGATCCCGGCGGCCTCGTCGAGGACGAGTTGTGGATGGGTCCGTCCGCTCGGGTAGACGACGTCGACCGCGCGGACGAAGTTCGGAGCCCCCTTCGGCGGGTTCTTCGAGAAGAACTGCTCACCGTCGACACCACCAGGGAAGCGCTGCAGGGAGACGGGGCGCCCGCCGTTCGCCGCGAGGAAGGCCGGTGCGACCTCGATCAGGTACTCGGCGAGGTCCCGCTTCGTGATGTCGGACTGCTCCCAGAGCACTCGGTCGGGGCTCGACAACCGCACCTCGCGCTCGCCGTGCGGTCCGGGGACGGTGAGGATGATCGCGCTGCTGGCCATGCGGGAACGCTACGCCGGTGCCGGGCTCGTGTCAGGAGGGTGGCGGTGGAGCAGGCCGACGAGTACAACTGGGACGAGCACCACGAATCACCATCGTCCACGAGTCCGTCAGGAGTCCCCATGCGCGAGGTCCACGCCTCCCTCTTCCAGTCCGTCGACGGCGTCGTCGAGTCTCCGAACCTCTGGCAGTTCGACCACTTCGATCCCGAGATGGGCACGATGATGACGGAGGCGATCGCCCCCATCGACGACGTGCTGCTCGGCCGTGTCAGCTATGAGGAGTGGGCCGGCTTCTGGCCGTCGTTCGACGCCGAAGACCCCTTCGCGTCGTTCATCAACCCGGTCCGGAAGCACGTCGCGACGCGGACGCTCACCGGGGCGTTGGCGTGGGAGAACTCGACCATCATCGTCGGCGAGTTGGAGACGTTCGTCGCCGACCTCAAGCAGCAGGAGGGCGGTCGGATCGCTGTGCAGGGCAGTATCTCGGTCGTGCGCCAACTGCTGTTCGCGGGACTCCTCGACCGGCTGACCCTCATGATCCACCCGGTGGTCGCGGGTGCGGGCAAGCACCTCTTCGAGCCGAGCGATCCGGTGACGCGGCTGGAACTCGTCGACAGCATCCGCACCAGCTCCGGCAACGTGCTGTCGACCTACGCGAAGCGCGCCTGACCGCGGCTGAACTCCCACTCGGGTTCGGTGCGATGCGTCGCGCCGTCAGGCGTGGTCCAGGTGAGCGCGCCGTCCGACCCGTGCCGTCTGCCGCCGCCTCGAGTTCGACACGGCGGTCTGCCATCGACGGGTTGTGACACCGCACCGCTCCACGCAGAGGAAATGCGCGTCCGCCCCTCCCACGAGCGGTGCCGGTGCGCCAGGATGAGCACGTGACCACCCACCTCAGCCGCTTGCAGCGCGAGCACGCCCCGACGATGTCCCACGAAGAAGCCCTCGCCGCGGGACGGGCGGCGCGAACCGCGCTGCCGCGTTCCGCGCACGCGGAGTACCTCGTCGGCGATCGGGACCCGGTCGCCGCGCTCGCCGAGCAGAACGCGGTCCGAGTGCAGGCACTCGTGCCGCTGCGGCTCGAGCGCATGCTCCAGTCGCCGTTCGCGTTCTTCCGGGGAACGGCCGGGCTCATGGCGAGCGATCTCGCCCGGAACGCCTCGACGGATCTCACCGTCGTGGCCTGCGGTGACGCACACATCAGCAACTTCGGTTTCTACGCCTCTCCGCAGCGCACGCTCGTCTTCGACCTGAACGACTTCGACGAGGCGGCTCCCGCGCCTTGGGACTGGGACGTCAAGCGCCTCGTCGCGAGTGTGGTGATCGGTGCGCGCCAAGCGGGACACACCGAGAGCCAAGCGCGTCGTTCGGCTCGCGAGACCGCGCGCGTCTACCGCGAGACCATGCTCGCCTTCTCTCAGGTGGACACCCTCAAGCGCTACTACTCGCTCGTCGACGTGGACTCCATCCGAGCGCAGCTCGGCAAGGAGGGCCGTCGCATCCTCGGGAGAGCGACGAAGCAGGCGCAGAAGCGGACCTCTGCGGCCTTCCTCGACAAGGTCACGACACGAGCATCGGATGGCACGCGCAGGATCGTCGAGGACCCCCCGGTGCTCACCCATGTCTCCGAAGCGCTCGAGTCGAACGTCGAGGCGCTCTTCGAGCAGTATCGGGGTTCGATCCCGGCCGACGTCGCGCACCTCCTCGCGCAGTACTCGCTCACCGACCTCGCCTTCCGGGTCGTCGGGGTCGGCAGCGTCGGCACGAGGTGCTTCATCCTCATCCTCACGGGCCCCCGGCAGGAGGCGATCGTCCTGCAGATCAAGGAGGCGACACGCTCAGTCCTCCAGCAGTACGGCGGCGCGGACCCGTCGCTGGTGCCGTCGGCGGGGTGGACGGACGCCGGAGACGCGACACCGAACGAGGGCCGCCGGGTGGTCGTCGGTCAACGCATCCTGCAGGCCGTCTCCGACCCGTTCCTCGGCTGGATCAGGAACGACGATGCCGACGGTCTCACCACGGGTGTGCGGCATCGCGACTTCTACGTGCGTCAGTTCCGTGACATGAAGGGCTCGATCGATGCCGAGTCGCTCGACCCGGCCGCGTACACGACGTACGTCGAGGGCTGTGCGATCCTGCTCGCCCGCGGGCATGCGCAGAGCGCCAATGCTCCCGCGATCGCCGCGTACCTCGGTCGATCGAACACGTTCGACCGCGCGGTGACCGACTGGTCGTTCGGGTACGCGGCGCAGTCGCTCACCGACTACCACAGACTCCGCGACGCCGTCGCCGCGGGCGAGATCGGCTGATGCAGAGCGCCCACCCACCTCGTGATGGAACCGAGGGGAGCGGGCGCTGCACCGATCATCGAGGACGCAGAGCGTTCACCCCAGGTGGACCGCCTGGTGCTCACCCGACGGGAGCAGGTCTTCCTTGCGCCCGCGGATGAAGACGATCGCGATGACGGACGCGACCACGAGGCCGACCGCGGCCGCGATGAACGCCGCACCGTAGCCGTCGGTGAAGGCTGCCAGCTGGGACGCCTGGTCGGTCACCGTCGCGGCATCGGCGACGCTCGCGTACACCGTGGTGAAGACGGAGAGGCCGATGGAGCCACCGATCTGCATGGCGGCGTTCGCCGTCGCGGATGCCGCGCCGGCGTCGTGCGGGGCGACACCCGTGAGGGCGAGGTTCTGCATCGGGACGAAGATCATCGCCATGCCGACACCCAGCACGATGAGCGCCGGGAGCACCTGGACGAAGTAGTCACCGTCCGGCGTGATCCGGCTGAGGTACACGAGCGCAGCGGCCGCGATGAGCGGACCCGCGATGAGGAGGGGACGGGGGCCGATCGCCGGGAGCAGCTTCGTGGCGATCGGGGCGACGATCATGATGGCGAGCGTCATCGGCAGTGAAGCGATGCCGGCTTCGAGCGGCGGGAACCCGAGCACGATCTGCAGGTGGAAGGTGAGGTAGAGCATCGCGCCGATCATGACGCTGCCGACGACCATCTGCATGAGGAACGCGCCACCGCGCACGCGGTTCGCGACGATCCGCAGCGGCAGCAGCGGCTGCGCGACGCGCATCTCGATGAAGACGAAGAGCGCGAGCAGACCTGCGCCGAGCGCGAGGAACCCGATCGTGTCGGCCGAACCCCAACCTCCCTCGGCGAGGGTGAAGCCGTAGACGAGGGAGCCGAGGCCCAGGATGACCGTGATCGCGCCGAGCCAGTCGTAGCGGTTGTCGCCCTCAGCGCGGCTCTCGGTCACGAGCACGAGGCCCGCGATGAGTCCGACGATCACGAACGGCACGTTCACCAGGAGGCACCAGCGCCAGTCGGCGAACTCCGTGAGGACGCCGCCGAGGACGAGGCCGACGGCGGCACCGGCACCGGCGACCGTGCCGAACACGGCGAACGCGGTGTTGCGGTCACGACCGTGCGTGAAGGTCACCGTCAGCAGGGCGAGCGCGGCGGGTGCCATGAGCGCGGCGAACACGCCTTGCAAGCCACGCGCGACGATGAGCTCGGTGCCGTTCTGTGCGAAGCCGCCGAATGCCGAGGCCGCCCCGAAGCCGACCATGCCGACGAGGTAGGTGCGCTTCCGCCCCCAGTAGTCGGCGATCCGGCCACCGAGGAGGAGCAGCGCACCGAACGCCAGGGCGTACGCGGTGACGACCCACTGCCGCTGCGTGTCGGACAGACCGAGCTCGGTCTGGGCCGCGGGCAGCGCGATGTTGACGATGGTGCCGTCGAGCACGACGATGAGCTGCGTCATGGCGAGGACGACGAGCACCCACCATCGGCGGGCCGGATGCCCCGACGGGGACGTGGTGGGAACTGATGCGGTTGCTGCGGACGCAGACACAGGAGACCTCCGTGAGGGGTGTGGGTGCTGGGGGTTTCCAGCCCCAGATCGATGCTCACGTCACGGTGCGGTCACAGCACGGTGCGGACGATCAACCACCCCGACCACGAAGTCAGGCAGACGACAAGTCTAGCGGACTCCTGGACGATGTCAGGCGGAAGCGAAGAGATCCAGAACCGCGTCCGGGCGCTCGACCGCTGCGAAATGACCGACACCGGCCAGCCGACGGGTGGCGACGTCAGGGACGAGCGCCCTCAGGATCGCGGCATCGTCCCGTCCGACGAACACGTCCCGCTCCCCTGCGATCGACCGGACCGGGCAAGCGATCCCTCGCCAGGCGTGGAGGTCGTAGGCCGCGGCGAGTCTGGCAGCGAGGAGGAAGGCGCCCGGACGGACGTCGGCGACAAGCGCGTCGACGACCGACCGGGAGAGGTCGTGGTTGCGCCCGAACAGCGGGGAGAGCGCAGGCGCGAGGGCGCCGATCCGGTTCAGCGCGGCCAGCAGCGCCGTTCCCCAGCTCCCGAGACGGGCAAGCGCACGCATCCCGAGCAGCATGCCGCCGAACCACGGTAACCGAGCACCCCCGCTCACCGGCTGCCGGATGGCCTCGACGACGGCAGCCCCCGTCGCTGAGACGAGGTCGACCCGGATCGTCGCCACCGGCTCCCGGACGGCGAGGTCGAGCGCGACGAACCCGCCGAGGGAGTGGCCGACGACCCGCCAGGACGTGTAGCCGAGTGCTCGGGCCGTCTCGGCGACGGCGTCCGAGAGCGCGGAGACGGACGGGACGCCTCCGACGGGCAGTTCGGTCTCACCCCAACCGGGCAGATCGAACGCGATCACGTCGTCGATCATCGCTCCCCGTGCGTCGTCAGCGCGCAGCACGGGCGACCAGGTCGACCACGAGCCGGCTGCACCGTGGAGGAGGATCGACGCCGGTCCACCTGCCTCCCGTCCAGCGCGCACGACGACGGGCCCGAGCTCAGTGTCCACCTCGACCCTGCCCAGGCCGAGAGCCGCCTCGTCGAGCGTGATGGCGGAGGGTTCCGACGCGAGGGGACCGGGGTCTGACGTGAAGGGACGCATACGAGACGTTCGGAGGAACGGGCCTGTTCGGATCGGTCGAGGCGGAGGCCGAGGGATGCAACCCCCTGCAGGGGTGGAGCGCGACGGCTACCGTGGTCGGATGCCCGAGAACGCACGCGCCGCCGCCGACCAAGCCGCAGGCACCGCCCGGAACAGCACGAGCCTGCGCCTGCTGGCGCGGACCGGTCACGCGGTGAACGGGCTCCTCCACATCCTCATCGGCGGGATCGCGATCTCCATCGCACTGTCGGCCGGCAGCGCAGCCAGTGGCGGTGGGGACGCGGACCAGTCCGGCGCGTTGAAGACCCTCGCCGGGACGCCCGGCGGGATCGTCGTCATCTGGGTCGTCGCCGTCGGGCTCTTCGCCCTCGGGCTCTGGAACGTGATCGCGGCCTTCCTCGTCCGGAACTCCGAGACCCGCAAGCGCTGGAGTCAGCGCATCACCAAGATCGGCATCGCGGTCGCCTACCTCACCGTGGGCAGCACAGCCCTGGTCTTCGCGCTCGGTGGCAGCTCCGACTCCTCGCAGGCCAGCCAGGGCATCACGGCGACGCTGCTCTCCTCCCCCGGCGGCGTGTTCGTCGTGATCGCGATCGGCCTCGTCGTCATCGGCATCGGTGGCTTCTTCGTCTTCAAAGGCGCGACGCAGAAGTTCCTCGAGGACGTCGATCCGCCGGCCGGTGCCCCGAAGCGCGCAGTCGTCGCCCTGGGGGTCGTCGGATGGATCGCAAAGGGCATCGCACTGGTGGTCGTCGGCATCCTGTTCATCGTCGCAGCGGCGACCCACGATCCGGACAAGGCGTCCGGCATGGATGGCGCGCTCACGGCGCTCGCCGCCCTGCCCTTCGGCGTGGTCATCCTGATCGTCATCGGCGTGGGCCTCATCGCCTACGGCCTCTTCTGCATGGCGAGGGCACGATGGGGCCGGCTGTGACCACCTCAGCTGCGGTCCGCGAGGCGGCGGCGCAACTCCCCGAGGTGGGATCGGCTCGCTGACCGGGCCTCCTCCGCCCTCGCGCCGCGGATCGCCTCGAACAGCTCCTCATGGGAGGCGTGATCGGAGTGCACCGACGGTGCCGGGGCGATGCGCAGCAGATCGACCATGGCGGGGCGGACACGCGGGATCAGGCTGTCGAACAGCTCCGCAAGGACCTCGTTGTGCGCAGCGGACACGATGGCCCGGTGGAAGGCGGTGTCGGCGTCGACGTGCTCCTCGATCGGTGCATCGATGAGCTCGCCGCGGCGATCGAGCGCCCGACGCATGGTGCGGAGATCGGCTGGTGTCCTGCGTGCGGCCGCGAGCGCTGCAGCCTCGGACTCGATCGCCAGGCGGGTCTCGACGATCGAGACGATGCCCGCGCGACGCAGCACCGCATCCCAGTCCTCGACGTCGTCGAGCGAGATCACGAACACTCCTGATCCCTGGCGACTCTCCAGGATTCCGCGTCCGGCGAGCTGCCGGATCGCCTCGCGCACCGTCGACCGTCCGACACCGAGCTGTGCGGCGAGCGTGGTCTCGCCGGGGAGCTTGTGCCCGAGCGCCCACTCCCCGGCGCCGATCCGGGCGAGCAACGCGTCCGCAGCCTGATCCGCCAATGGATGCCTGCGCAAGGTCGTCATCACCATCTCCTCAACTCCTCAGCTTGTCTGAGGACTTTTCCTGGTCTAGTGTAACCACCATGTTGTGGAACGCACTGCTTCTCGGTCGCCACGGCGGGGTGTGATCCGATCGGCTCCCCGCCGTGGTGGCAGTCGTCGCGCCGATCGACCGACACGAGCAGGAAGCAGCAGCACCATGACCACGACGACACCCCATGACCGGGCAGACACCACGGCGGTGCCGCACTGGAACCGTCAGCGCCCCTCCGGCATGCCATCGCACCGATACCGTGCCGCGCACGACCGCGTCGAGCTGCCGCTCACCGAGCGGCGATGGCCGACCGCGCGGCTGGCCCAAGCTCCGCTCTGGGTCCCCGTCGACCTCCGCGACGGCAACCAGGCGCTGCCCGAACCGATGTCACCAGCGAGCAAACGCCGGTTCTTCGAGCTGATGGTCGCCATGGGCTACCGGGAGATCGAGGTCGGGTACCCGTCGGCGTCGCAGGCCGACTTCGACTTCGTCCGTCTGCTCGCGACCGAGCGCATTGCGCCGGACGACACCGCGATCGTCGTCTTCACCGCGGCCAGACGCGACCTGATCGAACGCACCGTCGCCGCCATCGAGGGCATCCCGAACCCTGTCGTCATCCACGTCTACACGGCGACCGCACCGATCTGGCGCGACACCGTCCTCCGGACGACGCGCGAGACGCTCACCGACCTCGTACTGCGCGCCGCCGACGACGTCCTGGAACTGGCCGGAGACCGACCGAACGTGCGGTTCGAGTTCTCCCCGGAGGTCTTCAACCTCGCGGAACCGGATTTCGCCCTTGACTTGTGCGACCGCGTGACCGGGCGATGGGAGGCCTCCCCTGACCGCCCCGTCATCCTCAACCTGCCGGCGACCGTCGAGATCGCCAGCCCGAACGTCTACGCCGATCAGATCGAGTACATGCACCGGAACCTCACCCGTCGGGAGAGTGTGATCCTCTCGGTCCATCCGCACAACGACCGCGGCACGGGGATCGCCTGTGCTGAACTCGCCGTCCTCGCAGGCGCGCAACGGGTCGAGGGCTGCATCTTCGGCAACGGGGAGCGAACGGGCAACGTCGACATCGCGACACTCGCACTGAACCTCCATGCGCAGGGCGTCGACCCCATGATCGACTTCTCCGACATCGACGACATCCGTCGTGTCGTCGAGGAGTGCACGGGCATCGCGGTCCACGCACGACACCCGTACGCCGGCGACCTCGTGTACACGGCGTTCTCCGGGACGCATCAGGACGCCATCGGCAAGGGCTTCGCCGAACACCGCGAGCGAGCTGAAGCGCTCGGCGTCGATCAGCGTTCGATCGACTGGCGGGTCCCGTACCTGCCGATCGATCCGGCCGACGTCGGACGGAGCTATGAGGGCGTCGTGCGGGTGAACAGCCAGTCCGGAAAGGGCGGCGTGGCGTTCCTCTTGGAGCAGACGACGGGAATCGTGCTGGAACCCGGCGAACGCGTCGCGTTCGCGCGCATCGTGCAGGCGCACGCCGAGAAGACGGGTACCGAGCTCGACGGCTCCACCCTCGCCAGGCTGTACGCCGAGCACCTCGATTCGGGCCGGTGACCCCTCGACGGGCGCGGTGGCCGGGACCGGCGCCGCGTCCGTCGTCGCCCCGTCGCCCGCCCCGTCACCAGGCTTGTCGGGGTGCGGTGATGTTCGTGTCCTGAGAATGCTTGCGTTGCGACTACCTTTGAGAGTATGACGTCATCTGATTCCACGACGCAGCCCGAGGCGGACTCCGCCGGCGCTACGCAGACTTTCGCCGACCTCGGCCTCGACGACGCCGTGCTGAAGGTCCTCAAGGACGTCGGCTACGAAACACCGTCGGCCATCCAAGCCGCCACGATCCCCCCGCTGCTCGAAGGACGCGACGTGGTCGGCCTCGCCCAGACGGGCACCGGCAAGACCGCAGCGTTCGCGCTGCCCATCCTCTCCCGCCTCGACATCACCCAGAAGACGCCGCAGGCGCTCGTCCTCGCCCCCACCCGCGAGCTCGCACTCCAGGTCTGCGAGGCGTTCGAGAAGTACGCCACGCACCTCCGCGGTGTGCACGTGCTGCCCGTCTACGGCGGCCAGGGGTACGGCGTCCAACTCTCCGCGCTCCGTCGCGGCGTGCACATCGTCGTCGGCACCCCCGGGCGCATCATGGACCACCTCGAGAAGGGGACGCTCGACCTCACGGAGCTGAAGTACCTCGTGCTCGACGAGGCCGACGAGATGCTCAAGATGGGCTTCGCGGAGGACGTCGAGACGATCCTCGCCGACACCCCGAAGGACAAACAGGTCGCCCTGTTCTCGGCCACCATGCCGTCGTCGATCCGCCGCATCTCAGCCAAGTACCTGAACAACCCCGAAGAGATCACGGTCAAGACGAAGACCACGACGTCCGCGAGCATCACCCAGCGGTACCTCATGGTCTCGTACCCGCAGAAGGTCGACGCGCTGACCCGCATCCTCGAGACCGAGAACTTCAGCGCGATGATCATCTTCACGCGCACCAAGAACGAGACTGAGACCCTCGCCGAGAAGCTGCGTGCCCGCGGATACTCCGCTGCCGCGATCAACGGCGACGTCGCGCAAGTGCAGCGTGAACGCACCGTCAACCAGCTGAAGGCCGGCAAGCTCGACATCCTCGTCGCCACCGATGTCGCCGCCCGAGGGCTCGACGTCGAACGCATCAGCCACGTCGTCAACTACGACATCCCGGTCGACACCGAGTCCTACGTCCACCGCATCGGCCGCACGGGCCGCGCCGGACGCACCGGCGACGCGATCAGCTTCGTCACGCCGCGCGAGCGCCACCTGCTCAAGGCGATCGAGCGTGCGACGCGCCAGCCGCTCACGCAGATGCAGCTGCCGAGCGTCGACGACGTCAACGCCACACGCCTCACTCGCTTCGACGACGCGATCACCTCGGCGCTCGCCCAGACCGATCGCATCGAGCGGTTCCGCGACATCATCGCGCACTACGTCGAGCACCACGATGTGCCGGAGGCCGACGTGGCCGCGGCTCTCGCGGTCGTGTCACAGGGCGAGACCCCGCTGCTGCTCTCAGCCGAGGAGGAGCGCGCCCGCCGTCAGGAGTTCGACAACGCTGGTCGCGGAAGCGATCGCCCGGGTCGCGACCGCGACAGCCGCGGAGATCGCGGCGACCGCGGATCACGCTACGACCGGAACGACCGCGACGGCGGCGAACGCCCCGAGCGTCGCAGCCGACCGTCGAGCGGACCGATGTCGCCGTACCGCATCGCCGTGGGCCGCCGCCAGAAGGTGGACCCGCGTCAGATCGTCGGGGCACTCGCGAACGAGGGCGGTCTGAAGCGCGAGGACTTCGGCGCGATCCAGATCAAGCCCGACTTCTCGATCGTGGAGCTGCCCGCGAACCTCGGCAACGACGTGTTCGACCGCCTGGAGAACACCCGCATCAGCGGCAAGCTCATCGAGCTGCGCCCCGACCGTGGTGGTCCGGCGCGTCGTCGCGACGACGAGGGCACCTCCGGCGGCGGCTACGACCGCAAGCCGCGCAGCTAGGCGACCCCGGCCGCGTGCCGGATGCACGAGGGCCGGATGGAATCGTCGATTCCATCCGGCCCTCGTGTGTTCGGCCCATTCGGTGCCAGAGTGGACTGCACCGTCCGACCCACCTCAGGAGACCCATCCATGCGCACGCTCATCGTCACCGAGTTCCTGTCCCTCGACGGCGTCATCGACTCCCCCGGCAACGGTCCGCACCCGCACGCCGGCTGGACCTTCAAGCAGGTCCCGTTCGACGCCGCGGCCTATGAAATCAAGGGCCGCGAGCAGCTCGAGGCCACGGCGATGCTCCTCGGTCGCGTCAGCTATGACGAGTTCGCGCCGATCTGGCCGACGATGGACGACTTCGCACACTACAACGCGATGCCGAAGTACGTCGTCTCGTCCACGCTCCAGGACCCGGCGTGGAACAACACGTCCGTCTTGCGTTCGCTCGACGAGGTCGCTGCACTGAAGGAGACGGAGGGTGGCCCGATCATCGTCCACGGCAGCGCGACGCTCGCCAAGGGCCTCGCCGCCGCCGGCCTCGTCGACCGGTACCACCTGCTGATCTTCCCACTCACCATCGGCGCCGGTCGCCGCCTCTTCGACGAGGACACCGACACGCTCCGTCAGCTGCAGCTGGTGGAACAGGAGGCGTACGCCAACGGCGTCATCAAGGCCGTCTACGACGTCGTCAAATAACCCGCTGAGTCGCCCGAACATGCGCGAAACTGGGTCAGTTTCGCGCATTTCCGGGCGACTCAGCGGCGCGTGTGAACGCTTAGGCTGGTGCGATGAGCGATGAGGAACGCCGCAAGCGGGCCGCCGAGCAGGAGGCGCGAGCGCTGCGGGCCCTCGAGTCCATCATGAACGGCGGCGACCTCGGCAAGGAGACGCTCGACCTCTCGAACGAGTACTCGGAGGGAGTCTGGGCCCGATTCACCACCTGGTTTCGCGGGCTGCGGCGGCCGAAGGCGTGAGCCCCGTCGAGCAGCTGGCGGCTAGGCGCCGGCGCCCCAGCTGAACTCCCCGTCCGGCGTGTGCGGGCGCAGATGATCCGGGAGCGGGAAGCCGACCCGGTGCTCCCGGAACGGGATGTCGATCGCACCCCAGTCCTCGGTCTTCATCCGGATACCGTCTTCGGAGACTTCAGTCAGCCGGACTCGCAGCCAGCTGCCATCCTCGAGCTGCAGTTCGTACGGATCCGCGAGGTAGCCGATGCCGAGGGCGTCGAGTGTCTCCTCGGCGTCGAGCCAGTCGAGCGCGCCCGTCCGCTCGCGCCCCAGGAGGTCGATGACGACGAACCCGTCACCATCGGGTCGCATCCAACCGACCCGCTCCCCGTCTCCACGACGGTGCTCGATCCACTCCGGGGGCACAGACATGCATCGACCCTAGCAACCGCCCGGCCGAGCGCCGCGGATCGCTGCACTGCCGACGTTCCAGGCGGCCCCGAGGCCCAGCCGAGCTCCCGCAGGCGCTGGTCATCGAGCGGCGGAGACATCCCTACGGATGCACGGGGTAGTGGCTCGTGATCGCGACGCGGTTGAACGCGTTGATGACGATGGCGAGCCACCGCACGGCGGCGATCTGCGATGTCGTGAGCGTCGAGAGGTCGTCGTCGGGCAGCCGGCGACGGTGCTGCACGTCCGCGATGAGGGTCACGTCCTCGGTGATGGCGAGCGCAGCCTGTTCCACCGGCGTGAAGTACTCGCTGTCCCGCCAGGCCGGCAGCAGCGCCAGGCGCTCGTGCGTCTCGCCGAGCGCGAGTGCGTCGCCGACGTGCAGCCGGAGGCAGTACGCGCAGCCGTTGATCTGCGAGGCACGGATGCGGATGAGCTCGATGAGCTGCTTGTCGATCCCGACGGCGAGGGCCGCCTCAGCTGCCGCGCGTCCGGTGTCGACGAGGGCCTGGTAGACCGCGGGCGATTCCTTGTCGAGCCAGACACCGGTGCTCATACTGTTCCTCTCGTCGGGCGGCGGAGCGCCGCGCTGCTGCCTCTCACGCTATCCGGCTTGGAGGGATGCGTGGGCCGGGGCGCCACTCGGCTGCACGATCCGGCTGGTGACCCTGGCTGGGTGGCTCTGCCGGAGCGGGAGCAGCTCGACGCAGCGCACCCCGCAGGCCGGGCACCGCAGGTACCGCACGACGCCTTCGGACGTCGCGTGCCGCGATTCGATGGTCCATTCGTGCGGGCAGGCGTCCGTTGGCCGCGGAGCGTGGCCGACGCGTGGTGTCGGGTTGTCGAGGAGGGTCATGTCTCCACCATGATGTAATGGCGTTATGCATCTCAACCCTTACGGCTCGTACGCGATCCTCCTGGCGGCCTCGCTGGCGAACTCCTGGCCGGACGACCGCGACGGCGTCGTGGAGCGCACGAGGGAGTTCGGCATGACGATGCCGTTTGCCGAGGCCCCGGGCGACCATGCGCGGGTGCGCACCGTCGTCGACGACTGGCTCACCGTCGTCGACGCACCGGACGACCGGACGCGCGCCGCCGCCCTCAACCGCCAGATGGCGTCTGCCGCGGCGTTCCCCCGCTTGACCGACCACGACGGGGAAGGCTGGCATCTGCACTACCGCGATGAGCACCAGACGCTGCCGGAGGTGCTGGCCGCCGTGATCAGCGTCGGTACCGCCCTGCACCTCACCACCCGCGGCATGCAACGCCTCATGAGATGCACTGCCGGCGCCGACCCGGGCGACGCCTGCCGCAACGTCGTGGTGGACGTCACCCGCAACGGACGCCAGCAGTACTGCTCCGTCCGGTGCGCGAACCGCGCTGCGGTCAGGCGCCATCGCGCGAGGCAGACGTGACGACGGTCGTGCCTGGAGCCGCCGCCGGCGTTCAGGCCCGGTCGCCTGCGCGGACGTCCGGCACCGTGAACCACACGCTCGCCCCACCGAGAGCGGCGTCCTCGATCCCGATGAGCCCACCGTGCGCCTCGACGATCCGCCGACACGTCGACAGGCCGATCCCGAGCCCACTCACGTCGCGTGCGACACCGCGCTCCATGAGGTTGAAGACCCGGTCACGTTGATCGACAGGGACGCCCGGACCGTTGTCGTCGACGCTCACCCTGACACCGGCCGACACCCGGGCGGCCCGCACCTCGATGCGCGGTTCCACGCCGCCCGTCGCACTGAACTTCGCGGCGTTCGCGACGAGATTCTGCAGGAGGGCCCGCAGGAGCGTCTCGTCACCCAGGACCTCGACCGGCGCATCGACCAGGACGGTGGCACCGGTTCCGGCGATGACCGCGTCGAGGTCTTCCACCACCGAGCCGACGAGCTCGTCCAGCCGGATGGGCATGCGGCGCGGGTGCGCGCCGCCGACGCGGGCGAACTCCAGCAGGTCGGTGATCATGTCCGCCATGCGTTCCGCTGCGGACTCCGCACGGGCCAGGGCCTTCGCGGCGTGCGGGGCGTTCGCCATCTCAGGGCTGTCGGTCGCGAGCTCGAGGAATCCGGAAACGGCCATGAGCGGGTTCCGCAGATCGTGGCTGACCTGCCCCGCGAACTGCGCCAACTGCTCGTTCGACTGCCCGAGGTCGTGGGTGAGGCGCAACAGTTCAAGGACGTCGACGACCTGGCGCGCGAGGAGGTCGAGTGCTCGGCTGTGCTCCGGGCGGAGGTCTCGGACGCGATCGTCGAAGATGCACAGCGTGCCGATCGGAACGCCCTCCGGCGTGATGAGCGGGCTCGACGCGTAGAAGCGGACATTCGAGATCTCGCCCGTCACGAAGGGGTTGGCGGCGAACCGGTCGTCTGCGCTGGCGTCCGGCACCATCACCTGGCCGGGCTGCTGGAACACGACCGCGCACATGGAGTCCTCGCGCGAACACGTCGACGGTTCGAAGCCGACCGCGGCGACCTGATGCTGGTAGCGGTCGTCGATGATGTTGATGACGGCAGTGGGCACACCGCACATGGTGGCCGCCAATTGGACGAGACTCTCGAGGTCGGTCTCCGGTGGGCGCCCGACCACCTGGTACTCGGCGATCGCCGCGCGTCGCGTGATGTCTTCCGCGGTGATCACTGTCGTCCTTTCGTCGGGTGTCCGGAACGTGTCAATGCTACCGAGCGCCACCCCCTGTCCGGGGGATGCGGCGACCGTCAGGTTCCGTCCGGACGGCGGTGGACGACGGTCATCCGGGCGGCGAGCCCGGCGTTCTGGTACGGGCCCGGCTGACCGAGGGCCGTGATGACCCGTTCGACGACCTCGGCAGGCTTGTCCTGACTCATCTTCTCCTTCGCTTCGAAACGCGTCACACGCATCCGGAAGCCGACGGTGCCGTGCACGATCCGCTCCGCGTAGGCGCTGTTCGCCATGGTGCCGTTCATCAAGAACGGTTCCGGCAGTGGCTCCTCGAAGTGCGCGACGAGGCGGTCGAGCACCCGCAGGTTCTCGTCGTCCGAGAGGATCTCCGGCACGCCGTGGAGGTGCGCGACAGCGAAGTTCCAGGTGGGGACGGCAGGTGAGGTCTCATACCAACTGGGCGAGATGTATCCGTGCGGCCCGGAGACGATGACCATCACCTCGTGCGAGCCGAGCTCGTGGAGGCGCTCGTCGGGGCGTCCGACATGGCTGACGAGGACGATTCCCGCCTCGTCCTCCTCCAACAGCATCGGGTAGTGCGAGGCGACGAGCCCTCGGCCGGGCACGAAGCTCGTGAGGCTCGCCCACGGGTTCTCTCGGACGAGCGCGCGCACCGCCGCCACGTCGTCGAGCGCGTACTCGGTCGTGTGCCGCATCGGGTGCCTCCAGTCGGGGTGAATCGAGCGAGGACGCACGCATCGACAGCGCGAGTCCCTCAGTCGCGAGGCTACCGTGTCGCTCCGTCGTCGTGACGCCAGGGGCTGAGGAGCGATCGATCCACCCGCAGCGCTCAGCGGCGCCCGGCGAAGAGCGCGTGCAGCAACGGCAGCACGGACGCCGCCATGAGGACGGTGCCGAACACGGTGTCATCGGCCCGGACGACAGCGCCCGCAACGAGCAGTGCCGCGAACAGGACCGCGGACACGACACGACGCGCGGTCCGCTCGAGTCGCGCCACCCGACGCTCCAGGCGCGGGTTCGACACCGCGACGGAGCCGTCCTCGATCCGCGTGATGACGGCATCGAGCCGCTTCGGCAACCGCACGGCTACCGCCGCGATCTCCAGCGCCTCGCGGCCGAGGTCCTGCACGACGTTGCCGCGCTCGTCTCGAAGGAGTTGCGCGGCGAACGGCTCGACCGAATCCCAGAGGTTGAACTCCGCGTCGAGGGCACTGCACACGCCTGAGGTGAGCGAGATCGCCCGGATGACGAGGAGGAAGTTCTCGGGCAGCTGGAACGGCAGCGATCGGACCACGTCACCGAACTGGGTCGCGAACTGCCTGAACTCGCGCGGATCCACCTCACGCAGTTCGGCGAATCCCATGCCACCGAACCGTGCGAACAGCTGGGTCATCGCCCGCTCGAGCTCGGTGGTGTCGGCCGAGGGCAGGAGGACGCCGAGGTCCTGGATCGCGTTCACGAGACCCGAGCCGTCACGGGAGGCCGCGGCGATCAGAAGCTTCCGCAGGCCGCTCCGTGTGGTCGGCGGCACCTCGCCCATCATCCCGAAGTCGATGAAGGTCAGCTTCCACGGGCGCTCGGGATCGCCGTCGGGCACCGGGGTGACGAAGATGTTCCCGGGATGCGGGTCGGCGTGGAAGAAGCCGTTCGTGAACAGCTGCTCGAACATGACCGCCGCGAACACGGGGGCGACGGCGCCCGGGTCGATGCCGGCGGCGCGGAGACCGTCGGCATCGGTGATCTTGATCGCGGTGACGTCCTCGAGCGTCAACACGCGTCGTGTCGTCCGTTCCCACACCACCGCGGGCACACCGACGCGATCGTCGGCGGCGAACTCCGCCTGGAACCGTTCGGAACTCGCGGCCTCGTGCAGGTAGTCGATCTCCTCGAGGCTGGTCGCTGCGAACTCCTCGACGAGCGCCTGCGGGTCGACGCGGTCGGCGACGAGACGGACGCGTCGCAGCCAGCCGCCGACGCGGCGAAGGGCCGCGAGGTCGACGGCCACGACGTCGTCGATACCGGGCCGCTGGACTTTGAGCACGACGGCGTCGAGTCCCGTGTCCTCGGCGAGCAGCGGCGCGAGCCTGGCACGGTGCGCTTGGCCGAGCGACGCCGCCGCGACCGGTCGTTCATCGATCCACGCGAAGACCTGCGAGAGCGGGACGCCGAGCTCGGCTTCGGCGAGCGCCCTGATCTCCGGGAAGGGCACGGGCGGTACCTCGTCCTGCAGACCTTCGAGTTCCTTGGTGATCTCCGGTGGGAGCACGTCAAGGCGCGACGACATGAACTGTCCGACCTTGATCATCAGGCCACCGAGGTCGATCGCGAGGGCGTGGAACCGTCGCGCGAACCGCTGCATCCGCTTCGAGCGCGTCCGCTCCGCCACCCGGCCGAGGCCGAGCCGCGGGAGGACGATCTCGTACCACCACGCCACGGCGAGGTGCCAGCTCGCGAAGCGGAGGATCCGACGGTATCTGGCTCGCCCGTCGCCCGATTCGGACGCCGGGGTCAGCCGTGCGTCGCGGACCGATGACACCCGGTTCAGTCCTGGGCGAGGATCGCGTAGAGGCGCTTGCGAGCCTCATCGAGGACGGTGACGGCCTCCTGGACCTGCGCGGCGGTGCCGGAGCGGCCGACTTGCGCCGCGGCCTGCGCGAGTTCGACGCCCGCCTTCGGCAGGGCTGCGAAGCCGTTGCCTTCGCTCGTGCCGCTGGCATCCCACGGCGCGGACACGCTGGACTCGCGAACCTCGTCGCGGCCCGCCTCGGTCAGCGCGTAGGTCTTGCGGCCGTTCGACTCCTCGGCGGTGATGATGCCTTCGTCGGCCAGCAGCTGCAACGTCGGATAGACGGAGCCGGCGCTCGGCTTCCAGCTGCCGCCGCTGCGCTCCTCGATCTCGCGGATGATCTGGTAACCGTGCATCGGCTGTTCTGCGAGGAGGGCGAGCACGGCCGCGCGGACATCGCCGCGCCCGACTCGGGATCCCGCGCTCTTCTCGAACTTGGAGCGCAGCTGCTCCATGACCTGCCACATGCCGTCGGTGTGCGCGCCGGAGCCGAAGCTGCCGGTCGGGAATGATCCACCCATGATGATCTCCTTCGAAACTCGTGAACGATACTCGACGATATATCGCTTCACCTGTGAACGATATGGGTTGTAGCTGTGGATTCGCAGCGTACCCTCGGGAGGATGAGCGACTGGACAGCAGCGGACATCCCCGACCAGCACGGCCGGACGGTCATCGTCACGGGCGCGAACAGCGGTATCGGCGCGGTGACCGCCAGAGAGCTCGCCGCCCGCGGAGCACGGGTGATCCTCGCCTGCCGCAACACCGACAAGGGAGAACGAGCGGCGGCGGCGATGACCGGCGACATCGGCGTGCGTCACCTGGACCTCGCGGACCTCGATTCGGTCCACCGCTTCGCCGATGGAGTCGGCGACGTCGACATCCTCCTCAACAATGCCGGCGTCATGGCCGTCCCGGAGTCGCGGACCGCGGACGGATTCGAGCTGCAGTTCGGGACGAACTTCCTCGGGCCGTTCGCGCTCACCGGGCTGCTCCTCGACCGCATCTCGTCGCGGGTCGTCACGCTGTCGAGCGTCGCGCACCGTCAGGGGAGGATCGACCTCAGCGACCTCGGCTGGCATCGTCGGCGCTACCAGCGATGGGGCGCCTACGGTGCGTCGAAGCTCGCCGACCTCGTGTTCGCGGCGGAGCTGCAACGTCGACTGACGGCGGCCGGTTCGTCGGTGCTGTCGGTCGCCGCACACCCCGGGTTCGCGAGCACGGAACTGCAATCCCACACGCAGTCGGTCCAGGGTCCCATCCTCGCCGTCGTCACGCGACTGTTCGGTCAGGATGCCGACAGTGGCGCGCTCCCGTCGCTCTACGCCGCGACGTCGCCGGGGGTCGAGCCGGGCGGGTACTACGGTCCGGGTGGGTTCGGCGAGATGCGCGGCACACCGAAGCCCGCCGCACGCTCGGCGGCGGCACGCGACGAACACGTGGCCGCCGAGCTGTGGCGGAGCGCCGAGGAACTCACGGGTGTGGGATTCCTCTCGTGACCGGGAGCCGGGCCCGGATCAGGCGGGGAGGCTCGCCTCGATCGCCGCGATGATCGCCGGGTCGTCCGGTTCGGTCGTCGGGCGGAAGCGGTGCACGGTGCCGTCGGGGGCGATGAGGAACTTCTCGAAGTTCCACTTCACGTTGCCCGCTTTGCCGTTGGCGTCGGCCGTCTTCACGAGCTCCTGGTAGAGCGGGTGCCGATTGCGACCGTTCACCTTCACCTTGTCCATCATGGGGAAGGTGACGCCCCAGGTGGTCGAGCAGTACTCGGCGATCTTCTCGGTGTCACTGAGCTCCTGCAGGAACTGGTTGCTCGGGAAGCCGAGGACGGTGAAGCCACGGTCGGCGTACTCCTTCTGGAGCTGTTCGAGCTTCTCGTACTGCGGAGCCAGACCGCAGCGGCTCGCGACGTTGACGACGAGCTTCGCTTTGCCGTCCCACTCCGCGAGCGTCGTGTCGCGTCCGTCGATGGTGGTGACGGCGATGGAATCCAGTTCGGACATCGTGGCGTTGCCTCTCTCCTCAGCGTGTGTGCTGTCGTATCGAACGCTACTCGCCTCCCGCGCGCACGACTCCCTTTGGACAGCGCGTTCCCAGGCGCGCCCGTTGACACGGTTGCGCCACGGGTGGAGGGTGAGTCCAGGAGAACGGAGCTTGCCATGGGACGCATCCATATCGACCTCTTCACCACACTCGACGGCGTCGCCCAGGCTCCGGGCGGCCCGGAAGAGGACCCGAGCGACGGCTTCCGTTTCGGCGGCTGGCAGGCGCCGCTCATCGACGAGGTCGACGGCGAGCAGATCGACCGCGGCATGCAGGGCATGGACGCCCTCCTGCTCGGGCGCCGCACGTACGACATCTTCGCCTCCTACTGGCCGCACCAGGAGGAGGACGGCCGGGTGAGCGGCATCGCGAACCTGTTCAACCGCATCCCCAAGTACGTGGCCTCTCGCGGCTCCCAGGAGCTGAGCTGGGCGAACTCGACGCAACTCGGAGCGGACCTGCCGTCGGCGGTGGACGAACTGCGCCAACGCCACGAGAAGATCCACGTCATCGGCAGCCTCGACTTCGTGCAGACCCTGCTGGCAGAACAGCTGTTCGACCAGCTCAACCTCTGGGTGTACCCGATCCTGTTGGGCAGCGGGAAGCAGGTGTTCGCCGGTGGCGCCGTGCCGACGAACCTGCGTCTCGTGGCCCCGGCGGAGACGTCCCCCGGCGGTTCCGTTCATCTGCAGTACGAGCGCGTGCACGGCACGCCGGCCACCGGCAGCATGGACGACCTCGGATGAGCGAGCCCGGGTTCGACACCGTCGTCGTCGGCGCCGGTGTGGCCGGGTTGACCGCGGCGCGCCTGTTGCAGCTGGCCGGCCGGCGGGTCGTCGTCGTCGAGGCTCGCGATCGGGTCGGAGGGCGAGTCTGGACCGCGCGCCGCGACGGATATGCGACAGACCTCGGGGCGTCGTGGATCCACGGCGTCGACGGCAGCGCGGTCGCGGCAGCAGCCGCCGCATTCGGCATGACGACGGTGGAGTTCACGGTCGGCGGGTACCAGCCGGACAGTCGGCCGATCGCGTACTACGGCCCGGACGGAGCACGCCTGTCCGACGAGGTCGCCGCGCAGTTCGCTCAGGACATCCACACGCTCGACGCCACCCTGCGAATCGTCGTCGCCGATTCCGCTCCGGAGGCCTCGTACCGCGACGTCACGGAGGAGGCCCTCGCCAGGCAGGGCTGGGAGGCGGAGCGCACCCAGCGCGTCCGCGAGTACCTGGAGCACCGCTCGGAGGAGCAGTATGGGGCAGCGATCGAAGAGCTCGCAGCGCACGGCCTCGACGACGACTCGATCGACGGCGACGAGGTCGTGTTCCCCGACGGCTACGACCGACTCCCCCAGCACCTGGCGGAGGGCCTCGACATCCGGCTCGGACACGTCGTCTCACACCTGGACTGGTCGACAGGTCGAGTGACGGTGACGACGAACGTCGGCACGCTGACCGCCGACACGGCGATCGTGACGGTGCCCGTCGGGGTCCTGCAGTCCGACGACTTCGTCATCACCCCTCCGCTGCCGGAGCCGGTGGCCGGCGCGCTCGGTCGACTCCGGATGAACGCCTTCGAGAAGGTCTTCCTGCGATTCCCGACGAAGTTCTGGGACGACGGCGTGTACGCCGTGCGCCAGCAGGGCCCGGAGAGCCGGCGATGGCATTCCTGGTACGACCTCACCGGTCTCCACGGCGTCCCAACCCTCCTCACCTTCGCGGCGGGTCCGACCGCGGAGGAGATCCGCGGCTGGAGCGATGCCGAGGTCGTCGAGTCGATCCTCGAGCAGTTGCGGAGGCTGTACGGTGATCGCGTTGAGACGCCGACGGACGTCATCGTCACCGACTGGTACGCCGATCCGTTCGCGCTCGGCTCGTACGCGTTCATGACGCTCGGTTCCTCGACCGACGACCACGACACGCTTGCGACACCGGTCGGCGACGTCCTCCACCTCGCCGGCGAGGCGACCTGGACCGATGACCCGGCGACGGTCCACGCTGCCGTCTACTCGGGTCACCGCGCTGCCGAGGCGATCCTGGGCGCGTCCATCCCGATCGACACCCTCTGGGCCCACGGCACGTCGTCATAGGACCCCTTCGCCGTACGGCCCACTACGTTACCAATCGTAAATTACGAATGGTAAGTTAGTGGCATGGACACCGTCACCGCCCGACAGTCGCGCCAGCGCCTGTCCAAACCAGAACGCCACGCCCAGCTGCTCTCAGCGGCTCGTGAGCTCATCCGCACATCCGGTACCGACGAGTTCACCCTCGCCAGGCTCGCCGAAGCAGCCGGCGTGACGAAGCCCCTGGTCTACGACCACTTCGGCGACCGTTCGGGCGTCCTCGCCGAGCTGTACCGCGAGTTCGAGAGCCGCCAGCGGTCGACGCTCGCCGAAGCGCTCGAGACCGCCGAACCCACACTCGCGGCGGTCACCGGGATCGTCGCCGGCGCCTACATCGAGTGCTGCATCGCCGAAGGACAGGAGCTGGCCGACGTGGTCGCAGCCCTCGCCGGCTCCCCCGCACTCCGCGAGCTGCGCCAGGAAGCAGAAGACGCCTACCTCGGGATGTGCCTCGACGCACTGCAGCCGTTCACCGGCGCACTCGACCCCGCGGCACTGCAGGCCGTGATCGGCGCCGGCAACGCGCTCGGGCAGGAGTCACTCGCCGGACGGATCAGCAGCGATCGCGCCCGCGACACCCTTGCCCAAGTGATCACGGCCGTCACCACCGAAACCCTTGACCAGAACGGACCTGGAACCGCATGACGATCCAACACCCCCCGACACCCGACACCGCCCTCTGGTTGTACGCCCACCCGCGCCGCCCGTCATTCAACGACCTGCTGTTCCGCGCCGGAACCGAGGCGCTGGCGGCGACCCACTCCGTGGTGACGTCAGATCTCTATGCGCAGGGATTCGACCCGGTCTTCAGCTCCCGCGACCTCGGCGAACTCGCTGAGACGCCCGGGAACCTGGCGGAGATCGCGGGTGAAGCGTTCGCCCGCGGGCAGCTGGCCTCGGATGTCGAGCTCGAACAGCAGAAGCTCGCCGCGGCCGATCTGCTCGTCATCCAGTTCCCGCTCTGGTGGTACGGGATGCCGGCCGTGCTGAAGGGCTGGTTCGACCGGGTCCTGACGAGCGGATTCGCCTACGGCGACCTCGACCCGGAGCTCGGTGTCCCGCGGCGATACGGCGCCGGTGGACTCGAGGGTCGGCGGGCGCTCGTCATCGTGACCGCCGGAGAGGACCCGGGCTCCATCGGACCGCGAGGCATCAGTGGCGATCTGGAGTCGATCCTGTTCCCGCTCACCCACGGCATCCTGTGGTACGTCGGCATCGAGGCACTGGATCTCCACGTGGTCCACGACGCGGACGCACTCGATGGCGCATCCGTCGAGCGCGAGGTCGTGCGCCTGCGAGAGCGGTTGAGGGCCATCCGATCGGAACCCGGCCGCCCGTTCCGCCGCTTGAGCGACGGCGACTACCACGGCACGCGGGCCCTGCGGGAGGACATCCTCCCCGGCCGCACCGATCTCGGGATCCACCTCGCGGCGAACGCGTAGCCGAGCACTCGTCGTTCAGATCCGGTTGCGCTCGGACCCGTGACAAAGTGGACACTGTTCACATAGGGTGTCGAGTGACTCACGACGAAGGGGTACCTGATGCGTTTCATGATGTTCGTCCTCGCAGACCCGGAGCCAGACTCCCCCACCGATGACACGGATGTCGACCGCTGGGTCGACGACCTGGACACACGGGGGCAGCGACTGATGGGAGACGTCCTCGACCCTGGCGACGCGCGGAGCCTGCGCGTCCGTGCCGGCGAACGTCTCGTGACCGCGGGCGCCACGCCCGGCGTCACCGACACCCTGTGGGGTTTCGACATCCTCGACTGCGCGGATCTCGACGAAGCTCTCGACATCGCCGCCCGTCACCCGATGGCCCGCAACGGCCGCCTCGAGATCCGCCCGTTCCCTGACGCCGGGTGACGGGCGGCACCCGCCCGGATCAGGCCAGAGCAAGCCCCGCCGGAACTTGTTCGAGGTCGACCTCGCATCCACGCCTGCTGCCGCTCGGTCATTACTCTCGGGCGCGAAGAGCGATATCACGCAGCAGGAGTCATCCGCGCGCGCGGGTGCGGACAACCACCCTGGTGTTCGGTTGACGCGGCGAGCATACTGAACGGGATGCGGCACCGCGACGTGCGCGGATCGCACGGGAGGGCATCCCATGTGCATAGCAATCAGATTCTCCGACGGAAACGGCCATCTGTATCTGGCGCGAAATCTCGACTGGAGCACCGGATACGGCGAACAGGTCGTGATCACTCCGACCGCTTTCATCGTCCCGTCGCCGTTCGGTGCTGTGGACGGCATCCGCTACGCCGTCATCGGCATGGGCATCGTGGAGGAGGGCACGCCTCTGTATTTCGACTGCGGAAACGACGCCGGCCTCGCCGTCGCGGGGCTGAACTTCCCGGGATACGCCCAGTATGCCCCCGAGCCCGTCGATGGTGCGACGAACGTCGCCGCGTTCGAGTTCCCACTCTGGGTCGCCTCGCAGTTCAGGAGCGTCGACGACGTCGAGGCGGCGCTCGGCAACGTGGTGATCGTCGACCGACCGATCAACGAGAAGTACCCGAGTTCCCTGTTGCACTGGGTCATCGGCGATGCGACCCGGGCGATCGTGGTGGAGTACACGGATGACGGCATGCACGTCTTCGATGACGACATCGACGTCCTGGCGAATCAGCCCGGCTTCGCCTGGCACCACGAGAACCTTCGCAACTACCTGAACACCTCGCCGGAATTCCCCGAGGAGAGCGTCCTCATTCGAGCACGCCTGACCCCGTTCGGCTCGGGTTCGCACATGCGTGGCATTCCCGGCGACTACTCCTCGCCGTCGCGGTTCGTGCGTGCGGCCTACGTCAACGGGCATTACCCAGAGAAGGCGAGCGAGGAGGAGAACGTGAGTCGGGCCTTCCACACCCTGCAGCAGGTGGCCATGGTGGAAGGCGCTGCGGCGATGGGCTCCGGGGAGTTCGAGAAGACGATCTACACGGGGCTCTTCTCGTCGCGCACGAGGAGCTACTCCTGGAACACCTACGACGACGCCACGATCCACAGCGTCTCGCTGGCCGACCACCGGCCCGACGGTGCCGAGTTGATCGTCGTCTGAGCCCCGTCGTATCGCACCACGGACGGCGGGAGCAGGCGTCTGAGGGCGTGCGGACTGAGGAACACGCCGGTCCAGAGAACAGCGGCTCCGGAGGCGCGTCGGATGCTACCTCCCTGACGCGAGTTCTTCGCGAAGAAGCGCGGCACCAGCGGTGAGCGCGCGCAGTTTTCCGCGCGCGACATCACGAGGCAGCGGCGCCAGTCCGCAGTTCGTGCTCGGGATGAGCTTGTCGGCGTCCACGAACGCGAGAGCGTTGCGGAGGGTGCCCGCGACCTCCTCAGGCGTCTCGATCGTGTCGCTGGCGACGTCGATGGCTCCGAGCATGACCTTCTTGCCCCGGATGAGCTCGATGAGATCCAGAGGCACGTGCGAATGGTGGCTCTCCAGCGAGACGGTGTCGATGCTCGAGCGCTGCAGCAGCGGGAACGACGTCTCGTACTGCCGCCACTCCGCCCCGAGCGTCGCCTTCCAATCGGTGTTCGCCTTGATGCCGTAGCCGTAACAGATGTGCACCACGGTCTCCGCGCGCAGCCCCTCGGCCGCCCGCTCGAGCGCTGCCACACCCCAGTCCTTGACGTCGTCGAAGAACACGTTGAATGCCGGCTCGTCGAACTGGATGATGTCGACACCCGCCGCCTCGAGTTCTCGAGCCTCCTGGTTGAGGATCGTCGCGAACTCCCAGGCCAGCTTCTCGCGACTCTTGTAGTGGCGGTCGGAGAGCGTGTCGATCATCGTCATCGGCCCGGGCAGGGCCCACTTGATCGGCTGATCGGTCTGCCGACGAAGGAACTTCGCATCCTCGACGAACACGGGCTTCTCGCGGCTCACGGCACCGACGACCGTCGGCACACTGGCGTCGTACCGGTCGCGGATCCGGACGGTCTCCCGCTGGTCGAAGTCGACGCCCGACAGATGCTCGATGAACGTCGTGACGAAGTGCTGGCGGCTCTGCTCGCCGTCGCTGATGATGTCGAGGCCCGCGTGTCGCTGCTCCTGGACGGTCAGGCGCAGCGCATCGTGCGTGCCCTCGACCAGGGCGTCACCCTCCAGCTTCCACGGAGACCAGAGGGTCTCGGGCTGGGCGAGCCAGGACGGCTTCGGCAGGCTGCCGACGATCGAGGTGGGAAGAAGCGTGTTCATGCTCGAGGATCTCCGATGGTCATCCGACAGGGGCGGGGTAGGTGGCGGCCCATTGTTCGAGGAGGTCGCCGTGCGGTTGCATGAGGTGCTCGTGGGCGTACTTCCCCTGCTCGGTCGCGAGCCGACTGCGCTCGTCTCGGTCGTAGGCGATCTTCGTCACCGAGTAGTCCTGCTGCTCGAGACTCGGTCGATAGACGCTCGCTGCGGCCGAGTTCGCGTTGTAGATCTCCGGTCGGTAGATCTTCTGGAACGTCTCCATCGTGCTGATCGTGCCGATGAGTTGCAGGTTCGTGTAGTCACCGAGCAGGTCGCCGCGGAAGTAGAACGCCAGCGGCGCGACACTGCCGTGCGGCATGAAGTAGCGGACCGAGAGCCCCATCTTGCCGAAGTACTCGTCGGTGAGCGACGCATCCTTCTGCTCGTACTCGACGCCGAGGATCGGGTGGCGATTGTCGGTGCGACGGTAGGTCTTGCTCGTCGAGACGCTGATGCAGATCACCGGTGACACCGAGAAGCGCTCCCGGTACGTCTCAGAGTCGAGGAAGTGCTGGAAGAGTTTGCCGTGGAGATCGCCGAAGTCGGCGGGAACGGTGAACCCGCCCGCGGCCTCGCTGGCCGCCGGCAGCCGCACGCTGAAGTCGAAGTCGCGGACGTATGACGAGAAGTTGTTTCCCACGATCCCCTGGCTGCGCTTTCCGGTGACGCGGTCGAGGACCTGGATGTCCAGGACCTCGAGCAGGGGGAACTCCTGGTCCTCCCCCTCTGCGGCGAACTGCACCGCGACGGAGACGATCTCGAGTTCGACGGTGTATCGCTCGCGGTTCGGGTTGTCCCAGCCCGCGAGATCGTTGAACCGCCGGTCGATCATCGTCAGGGCGTTGCGGAGGTTCTGTTGACGGTGCTCACCGCGCGCCAGGTTGGCGAAGTTCGTGGTGATCCGGGAGTCGTTCGACGGCGAGTAGTCCTCGTCGAAGCGGGTCGTCGTGATGCGGAACGTGAATTCGTGCGCCATGAGGGGCCAATCGGTCAGCAGATCGGCCGGGCTCGGCCTCACGAAGAAGTGTGTCTCCATGGTGCCCTGCGAGCATCCCCATCGAGTAATGCACGGCGACTATGCGGTGACATAGTCTGAGCCTATGACGAAGCGTTCGAGCGGCATCACGCTGCAGCAACTGACCTATTACATCGAAGTCGCCGCAGAGGGTTCGATCAGCGCCGCCGCCGACTTGCTCTACGTCGCCCAGCCCACCCTGTCCGCGGCGATGAAGGAGCTGGAGGGCAGAGTGGGGCGCGTCCTACTCCTCCGCTCCGCCCGCGGCGTGACCCTCACCACGGACGGTGTGGAGTTCCTCGGCTACGCCAGACAGGTCGTGGAGCAGGTGGCCCTGCTCGAGCAGCGCTATCTCGGTCGCCCACCGTCTCGACGTCTGCTCGGGGTGTCGACGCAGCATTACTCGTTCGCCGTCGACGCGATGGTGCGGATGGTGAAGGCGAGCGATGCAGCGGAGTACGAGTTCTCGCTGCGGGAGACGCGCACGTGGGACATCATCGAAGACGTCCGCACGCTCCGCAGCGAGCTGGGGATCCTTTACCGGAACGACTTCAACAGGAACGTCATCGACAAGCTGCTCCGGGATTCCGGGCTCACGTTCCGCCCACTCTTCGTCGCCGAACCGCACATCTTCATCTCCCGGAAGAACCCTCTCGCCTCGAGAGACCGCGTCACCCTCGCCGATCTCGCCGACGTGCCTCGACTCACGTTCGACCAGGGCGCGAACAACTCGTTTTACTTCGCCGAGGAGATCCTCTCCACCCTCTCGAGCGCGCGGGAGATCCGGGTGTCCGACCGCGCGACCATCTTCAACCTCATGATCGGACTCGACGGGTACACCATCTCCACCGGCATCGTCAGCGACGACCTCGACCCCGAGATCGTCGCCATCCCCCTCGACGTCGACGAGCGCATCGAGATCGGCTGGATCGGCCACGCCGCAATCCCGCTCACCGAGCAGGCGCAGCGGTATCTCGCCGAACTGCGGACGGTCGTCTCGGGGTTCGGGGTGACCTTGCTCGGCTGAGCCGGTGCGCCAGCCGACGTCGTCGAGGGTGAACGGTCAGCGTGCGGGAGCGAATGCCGGACGTGTTTTACAGCGGCCCGAGGACACCGCTCACAGCGTCGTGCAGTTCGAGGCTGTCGAGCACCCACAGGAGCTGGCGTTCCTCGTAGCGGAAGTGGGTCTCCATCACTGCGGCAACACCGTCGAGATGCATGGACAGTTCGGCGGGCGACGCCGATCGATCGACCGCCGCGCTGAGCTCTCCGAGGAGATGCGCGATCATCGAGTGATCTCGTTCGAGGGATCGCAACACGGGAGCGAGGTCGGGATGCGCGGCCTCGATCGCCGGGAACAGCGCACGGTCCTCGCCGCGATGGTGTCCATCCAGTGCCACGCAGAATCCGTGGCAATACAGCAGCAGATCTCGCGTTGCGTCGTCGGATGGGCCACCGTCAGTCACGGCCGCTTGGGCGACAGCCAGTGCATCGCGCAGTCGCCGGTGTACGCTTCGGAGTTCGTTGTTCCAGGCGATCAGCCTGGTCGTCTCGCGCTCAGTCACGCGAAGACGAAGGGAGCGATGAGAGCATCGTCAGTCCTTCAGGTTCGACGCCTCCATGCCTGACACGAACTGCCACCGGCACGCGACGTTGCACCCATGTTAGACGGTCGAGTCGGTCATGGGGCCGTACTTCTCCAGGAACGACGAAGCCCTGGTGAAAGATGTCTTTCACCAGGGCTTCTCTGTCGGGCTGACAGGATTTGAACCTGCGACCCCTTGACCCCCAGTCAAGTGCGCTACCAAGCTGCGCCACAGCCCGATGCCATCCCCGCCAGGCGGAGAAGACAACTCGAACAGTCTAGCGGATTCCGGAGGGGCTCCGTGACACATCCGCGCCGCCGGGATCCCCCGGGTCCTACTTCGCGTCGCGGGCGGCGACGAGCTCGTCGCGCACCTTGCGGCGCAGCACTTTGCCGATGAGCGACGTCGGCAGTTCGTCGAGCTGCACCACTCGCTTGGGCACCTTGTACGCCGTGAGCCTCGTGCGGCAGTAGTCGCGGAGGGCACCCGAGTCGAAGACCGTGCCGTCACGCATGACGACCGCGGCAGTCACGTCCTCTCCACCGGATTCCCGTGGAAGCCCCACGACAGCGGCGGACAGGACGTCGGGGTGCGACAGCAGCGTCTCCTCCACCTCCGAGGGGCTCACGTTGAACCCGCCCGTGATGATGAGCTCTTTCACCCGGTCGATCACCGTCACGAAGCCGTCGTCCGACACCGTCACGATGTCGCCGGTCCGCAACCAGCCGTCCTCGAGCAACGTCTCGCGCGTCTCGTCCGGGCGACCCCAGTAGCCCTGGAACACCTGCGGCCCGCGGATCAACAACTCCCCCGCCTGCCCGGCCGGCCGGTCGATCGTCGGGTCGTCCGGGTCGACGACACGGATCTCCGTGCTCGGGAACGGCACACCCACCGTGCCGGGGCGCCGCGAGGGGCCGATCGGGTTGCCGAGCGCCACCGGCGACGACTCCGTCATCCCATATCCTTCGACGAGCAGGCCACCCGTGGCCTCCTCCCACCGCGTCACGGTCGCGACCGGGAGACTCATCGCGCCCGAGATCGCGAACCGCACACTCGTCAGGTCGACGCCCTTCCGGCTCGACGCCCGGGACAGCGCATCGTAGATCGGCGGGACGGCGGGCAGGAATGTCGGCGGCGACTTCTTCGCGGCGGTCAGCACGAGCTCGAGGTCGAACTTCGGGAACAGCACGAGCCGAGCACCGATGCTCATCGCGAATGTCAGGCAGAGCGTCATCCCATAGGCGTGGAACAGCGGCAGCACTCCGTAGAAGACCTCCTCGCCCTCACGCAGCCCGGGCACCCAGGCCCGCCCCTGTGCGGCGTTCGCGCGCAGGTTCCGGTGCGTGAGGATCGCGCCCTTCGGGTTACCGGTCGTGCCGCTCGTGTACTGCAGGAGCGCGGTGTCGTCGAGCACCGGCCGCACCACACGCTTCGACAGCTTCCGACCACCGACGAGCCGCTCCCACGGCAGCACATGCTTGGCCGAGGGCGTCGCCGTCATCGCCGCGCGGGACTCCCGCGCACGCTTCACCGGCAACCGCAGGGCGAGCCGCTTCGAGAGGGGCAACGCCTGCGTGATGTCGACGGACACGATACGGCCGCGCATGACATCGGCAGGCAGGTCGGCGACGAGGTCGTAGACCTTGTCCCACACGATCGCCACATGCGCGCCGTGATCCTCGAACTGGTGCCGCAACTCCCGCGCCGTGTAGAGCGGGTTGTGCTCGATCACCGTGGCGCCGAGGCGCAACGCCGCATAGAACGCGACCACGTGCTGCGGACAGTTCGGCAGGACAAGGGCGACCCGGTCACCCGGCTTCACACCCAGCTTGCGCAGTCCTTCTGCCGCTCGGGCGACCTGCTCACCGAGCTCCGCGTACGTCGTCTCGGCACCGAAGAACTCCAGGGCGACCTGGGAGCCGAAGCGCTTCACCGAGGTGTCGAGCAGGTCGACGAGCGTCTCGGTGACCTCGTCGATGTCCGCCGGGACGCCCTTCGCGTACGACGAGAGCCACGGCCTGGCGGCGAGTCTCGTGCGCTGCACCCCGCCGGCCTCACGCTCTGCCGCCGACGGCGACCCATCGTGCTGTTCGGACTCGTTGCCTCGCTGGTCCACGCTGATCCTCCAGATGACCCGCGTGCGCGCCGCACGCATCCTCCCAGCGTAGGCCGCAGCATATGCCTCGGCACGGATGCACCGAGATTGCACGGGAACCTCCAATCAGGCACCGTGCTCCTCGAAGACGAGCGGTGGAAACACCACGGCCCGGTCATCCGAGGATGACCGGGCCGTGACCTGCGCGACGCTGGCTAGACGGCGTCCGTCGACGGCGGCGTGGCCGTCTTCGCCCGCTTCGCCGCGGCAGCGCTGTTGTCCTTCATGGCCTGCTGGAGGTTCTCGCCGAGCGCGCCACCGGCGACACCACCGAGCAGGGCGGACAGGTCGAGACCCGTGATGTCCTTGACGACCTTCGGCACCTCGCTGACGACCTGGCCCACCGTCTTCGTGACGGCGGACGCACCCTCGGTCGAGATGACCGTGAGGTTCGAGATGTTCCCGAGCGGCTCCGCGACGGCGCGCGTGATCTCAGGCAGTCGGGCGATGATCTCGGACGCGAGGCCGGCCTCACCGTACTTCTTCAGCGCTTCGGCCTTCGCGTCGGTCGCCTGGGCCTCTGCAAGACCCTCGGCGGCGACGGCTGCGGCCCGCGCCTCACCCTGCGCACGGATACCTTCGGCGAGCGCGATCTGCTTGTCGCGCTCTGCCGTACCGGCCAGACGCACCGACTCAGCGGCGGCCTGGGCGTCCTGCACCGCTGCGACCTTGTTCGCCTCTGCGATGGTCTTCCGCTTGAAGGCCTCCGCCTCGGTCGCGGCGTTCGCCGCGTCGCGGTCTGCCTGCGCCCGCTGGACGGTCGCGTACGCGTCGGCCTCCGCCGGCTTCCGGACCTCGATGTCGAGGCGTTCCTGCTCCACCTTCGCCTTCTCGGCAAGGGCCTCGCGCTCCTGCTCGGCGACGAGGCGATCCTGCTGCGCGGTCGCGAGCTGGCCGGAGGCATCGGCCTCGGCGTTCGCACGGTCTGTCTCGGCCTTGATGGTCGCCTGCTTGAGGCTCAGCGCCTTCTGGCGCTCGGCGACCTGCTCGGCGGCCTCGATGCGCGCGAACTCGGAGGCGCGAGCGGTCTCGGCCTCTTTGATCTCGGCGTTCTGTCGGGCGAGCGCGTTCTCAGCACGACCGAGGTCGGCGAGGTAGTTGGTGCCCGGCGTCGAGATGTCCGAGATGTTCAGGAGGTCGACCTGCAGACCCTGCTCGGCGAGGTCGGTCTTGGTCGCCTCGACCACGGCTTCGGAGAGCGCGTTGCGGTTGGAGATGATCTCCTTGATCGGCATGTTGCCGATGATCGAGCGCAGCGAGCCCTCGAGCGACTGCTGGATGATCTGGGTCAGCGATCCCTGCTGGGAGAGGAATCGCTGCGCAGCACGACGCACGCCCTCCGGGGTGCCGGAGACCTTGAAGTTGACGCTCGCCTGGATGGCGACCTTGATGAAGTTGGTGTCGACGCCCTCCACGACGATGCCGATCTGGCGCTGCTCGAGCGAGATCGGGAAGCCCTGCTGGAGGATGGGCCAGATGAAGACGCGGCCGCCGATGACGACGCGCTGCCCACCGTCGGGCTCCCCCGCTCGTGAGCCTGCGCCGCGGCCGACGATGACGAGCGCCTGGTTCGGCGGAACCCGCTTGATGCGTCCGGCGACGAACGCGACGATCGCGAGCGCGACGATGACGAGCGCGATCACCGCGATCACGGTGACATTAGTGGTGACGAAGTCCATAGGGCAGGTGCCTTCCCCTCGAGGGCGTGCTGGTGGATTGGTGGACTGAGCGCGCTACTCGGCGGCAGCCGGCGGCGCAGACGGGATGGAGGCCGGTTCGACCTTGACGCGTGACCCCTGGATCTCGACGACGCGGATGCGCGTGCCTGCCTCGATACGCTCGTCGGCGAACGCGAGCCGGGTTTCGATCTCATGCGGGCCGTCGAGGCTCACCTCACCGAACGAGCCGGAAACCGTCGAGCGGGCGACGCCGTACAGCCCGAGCGGCGAACTCGGCGTGCCGTCCTCGGATCGTTTGAAGCTTCGGATCATCAGTTGCACGCCGAGGAGCACGAGCACGCCGACGATCGCGGAGATGAGATAGGCGGACCATGGCGGCAGGCCGTTCGCGAGCACGATGGCTCCGACCGCGCCGAAGACGGTGAAGGCGCTCCCGAGTGCGGTGGCCGAGACGGCCCCGTCCAGGAAGTCGAAGATCTCACCGAAGACGAGCGAGATCAGGACGATCACGAGACCGACGGCGCCGACGATGATGAACAGGGTCATGCCCCAACCCTACTGAAGATGCCGCTCAGGCGACGGCGTCGAGGTGGTCGAGGAGCCAACCGGCTCCGCGGACCGTCGCGCCGAGCGCTTCGACCCGCTCGCGCAGACCGCGGTCCGAGGACACGACGACTACCGCGCCCGACAAGCCGCGGACGACGTCGACGATGGCGTCGTCGCCGCTCGCCGCAGCATCGACGACGCTCACGCCCGCGCGCAGTTCATGCCCGCTGCCGGCGACCGTCGCGTCGAGCCGGGTCCCCCGGGCCTGCCCTTCGACGACCGCGACGTACGCGGGCCACCACCGGTTGAAGTCCAGGTCGAGGGAGGAGGCGTCGAGACCGTCGTGGGCGAGCTGAGCGAGTCGGGTCGTGAAGGTCCTCGCGGCTCCAGCGCGGTCCTTCCACCAGCCGTTCGGGCGCGACCCGACGACGTTCGCGACGTCGACGACCACCGTGACGCTGCGCTCGAGCTGCGAACGGAGGCCCGGCCACGAGTCGGCGAAGCCCGGGTGCAGGGGCAGCTGCTCGACCTCGCCGAGCGGCACCCACTCGAGCGCGATGCTCTCCGGGTCCGAGACGACCGGCTCGAACGGTGCGACGGCCTCGGCGATGACGGTCGTGTACGACCAGAAGCCGAGGTCGAACACGGAGTCGAACCGGAGCTCGATCGCCTCGCCGGGCACCCCGGCCTCCTCGTTCGCCTCGCGGACGGCGCCGTCCACAGCACTCTCGCCCTCGTGTCGGGCACCGCCGGGGATGCCCCACGTGCCACCGAAGTGACTCCAACCAGCCCGATGCTGCAACAGCACGCCGCGCCTGGGGTCGTGCACCAGGAGTCCGGCCGCCCCGAAGCGGCCCCAGAACTTCCTGCCGTCACCTGATTCGACCCAGGCGTCTCCGGCATCCCGAACGTGGTGTTCGGGGGGATGCGGCTCGGTCATCCTCCAAGACTGTCACGGATCGCCACATGGTGAGCCGTTGATGACCGCGCATCTCGCCCGTCACCTGAAGAATATGTGATATATTTGACGTCCATATGCTCAGGCAGACGTCTCGCATGGCGTTCCCGACACCGTTCACCACCCCAAGGACCCCCAATGGACGCTCGACAACGCCGCACCCGCGCGCGGCTCGCCAACACGATCCTCACGCTCGCCGCCGAGCGCCCGACGACGGAGCTCTCCGTCTCGGAGATCTCGGCGCGCGCGGGGATCAATCGCTCCACGTTCTACCAGCACGCCGCAGCTCCCTGCGATCTCCTCGAATCGGTGCTGGCCGACGAGCTCACGGCTCTGAACGTCACCCACCTCTCCTCCGTGTCCGCGGAGGACGCCCCGGCAGCCATCGCTCGCGTCACCGTCGCGACGCTGCGTCACATCGAAGAGCACGCAGAGGTCTACCGCATCGGTCTCGGCGACGACGTCATCGGCGCAAGCCTCCAGCCGATGCTCAACCGGGTGTTGACGGCCACCATCCTCGAGATCTTCGACCGCGGCGCGATCGTGCTGCCGGAGCTCGATGTCCTCGACACCGCCGAACGCGACAGGTTCGTCCGCTCCGCAGCGAGTTTCGTGGCTGCCGGATCGGTCGCCGCCTTCCGCGTGTGGCTGGACAGTCCTGCACCGCGGGACATTCCCGCGTTCCTCGAGTTGGTGCCGATGCTGCTCCCCAGCTGGTGGCCGTTCGAGGTGCAGCACGACACGACCCTCGCGCCAGTCGGAGAAGGCTACCGCGTCGCATAGCAAGGCTGTACGGCGAAGGCCCGGTGCTCCTCTCATGAGGAGCACCGGGCCTTCGTCGTGCGTCGACGAGCGCTAGCGCTGACGCTTCTCGCGCACACGCATGTTCACGTTGATCGGGGTGCCTTCGAAGCCCCAGATCTCACGCAGACGGCGGATGACGTAGCGGCGGTAGCCGGGGTCGAGGAAGCCGGTGGTGAAGAGCACGAAGGTCGGCGGACGGCTCGCGGCCTGCGTACCGAACAGGATGCGCGGCTGCTTGCCACCGCGCAACGGGTGCGGATGTGCAGCCGTGAGCTCGGCGAGGAACGCGTTGAACTTGCCTGTCGGGATGCGCATGTCCCACGACTCGAGGGCGACCTCGAGTGCGGGCACGAGCCGCTCCAGGTGACGACCGGTGCGTGCGGAGATGTTGACCCGAGGTGCCCACGAGACGTGCGAGAGGTCCTGCTCGATCTCGCGCTCGAGGTACTTGCGGCGTTCGTCGTCGAGCTGGTCCCACTTGTTGAACGCCAGCACGAGTGCGCGCCCGCTCTCGAGGACGAGGTCGATGATGCGCACGTCCTGCTCGCTGATCACCTCGGTGACGTCGATGAGGACGACAGCCACCTCCGCCTTCTCCAGCGCGGTGCTCGTGCGAAGCGAGGCGTAGAAGTCGGCACCCTGCGAGAGGTGCACGCGGCGACGGATGCCAGCGGTGTCGACGAAACGCCAGATCTTGCCGCCGAGCTCGATCTGCTCGTCGACCGGGTCGCGGGTCGTACCGGCGAGGTCGTTGACGACGACGCGCTCCTCACCGGCGGTCTTGTTCAGCAGACTGGACTTGCCGACGTTCGGGCGGCCGAGGATCGCGACGCGGCGCGGCCCACCGAACTCGTCCTTCGCGACGGCCGAGACCTTCGGAAGCACCTTGAGGATGTTGTCGAGGAGGTCGGCGACACCGCGTCCGTGGATCGCGGAGACCGGGTGCGGTTCGCCGAGACCGAGGTTCCAGAGCGCTGCAGCCTCAGGCTCCTGGCGAGCGTCGTCGACCTTGTTCGCGACGAGGAAGACGGGACGTCCGGTCTTGCGGAGCAGACGTACGACCTGCTCGTCGGTGGCGGTCGCGCCGACCATGGCGTCGACGACGAACACGACGACGTCGGACAGGTCGATGGCGATCTCGGCCTGCGCGGCGACGGACGCGTCGATGCCCTTGGCGTCAGGCTCCCAGCCGCCCGTGTCGACGACGGTGAACCGGCGGTCGTTCCACTCGGCTTTGTAGTTGACGCGGTCGCGCGTGACACCGGGGGTGTCCTCGACGACGGCCTCGCGGCGTCCGAGGATCCGGTTCACGAGCGCGGACTTGCCCACGTTCGGTCGGCCGACGATCGCCACCACCGGCAGCGCCGGCAGGAAGCGGATCTCGTCGGGGTCTTCGGTGGCGCCGTCGAGGATGTCGAGGTCATCGCCCTCGAGGTCGTAGTCGGCCAGGCCGGAGCGCAGCGACGCGGCCCGCTGGGTCGCGAGCTCCTCGTCGAGGTCCAGGAGGCGGTCTGCGAGGTCGTCGGGGCCTCCGTCGAAGTGCTCGTCATCGTGAGCCATGGGAGTTCCTTGCTGTGAGGGATTCGGTGACGCGGACGACCGCGTCGACCGTCTCGTCGAAGTCGATGTGCGTGGAGTCGACCGTGGTCACTCCGTCCGCCGCGTTCATGAAGTCGACGACCCTGGAGTCCGCCCGATCACGCCGCTGCAGTTGTTCCGCGACGTCGCCGGCAGGGTGGCTCTCGAATTCCGCTGAACGCCTGGCCATTCTAGCCTCTTCAGAGGCCGTGAGCAGGATGCGAGCCTGAGCATCCGGTGCGACAACGGTGGTGATGTCCCGCCCCTCGACCACGATCCCGGCACGATCGACACCCGCGATGAGGGAGCGGAAGGTCCGGTTGATCCAGCTGCGCACCTCGGGCACGCGAGCGATGGCCGAGACGACGGCGGTCACCCGTGGTCCGCGGATCTCCTCAGTGACGTCATGGCCGTTGAGCGAGAAGGCCTGCACCTCGGGGTCGAGCGACACCGTGTACGCGGCGCCGAAGTCCTCGAGGGACGTCACGACGGCCGCTGCGTCCTCGGGGTCGACACCGGTTTCGAGCGTGTGCAGCGCGAGCGCGCGGTACCACGCGCCGGTGTCGAGGTAGCGGTAGCCGAGGCGCTTCGCGACGGCCTTGCTGACGCTCGACTTGCCGCTGCCCGCCGGGCCGTCGATCGCGACGACGACGGGTGCGTCGACGGCTTCGGTCTCGGTGCCGGAGCTCGTGGGGTCCTGGTGGGTCATGTGTGGTGTCTTCCTATACTTCTGCGATGCGCCAGCCGCGCGATTCGAGGTCGTCGATGGTCCGCTGCTTCACCTCGGGGAGGACCTGCACCTCCGCGAGACCGATGTTCGCGCCAGGAGAGTGCTCCAGGCGGAGGTCCTCGATGTTCACGCCGATCTCGCCGAGCTCGGTGAAGAGCGCACCGAGTTGGCCCGGACGGTCGTCGAGGAGCACGACGATGCTGGCGAACCGACGGTTCTGACCGTGTTTGCCCGGCAGTCGTGCGACACCCGTGTTGCCGGCGTGGATGGTGTCCGCGATGGTTCGACGGGCGCCGGGCGATTCCGGATCGCGGAGCGCTTCGGCGACTGCGGCGAGATCGGTCTGGAGCCGTTCGAGCACGGGCAGCACCTCGGCATGGTTCGCGCTGAGGATCTGCACCCAGAGTTCGGGTGCGCTCGAGGCGATGCGGACCGTGTCGCGGAGTCCCTGGCCGGCGAGTTGGATCGCGCCCTCCTCCGCCTCGCGGAGCTGCGCGGCCAGCAGGCTCGCGACCAGCTGCGGTGTGTGGGAGACGAGCGCGACGAAGCGATCGTGCTCCTCAGGCGTCATCTCCATGGGGATCGTGCCGAGGTCGAGTGCGAGCCCCTCCACCTGTGCGAGTGCCCAGGCGGGCGTCTCGGCGTCACGGCAGATCACCCAGGGGCGTCCGAGGAAGAGGTCCGCTCTGGCCGAGATCGCTCCCCCGCGCTCACGACCGGCGAGTGGATGCGAGCCGATGTAGCGGGTGAGGTCGACGCCACGCCCCAGCAGCACCCGGTACGGTTCGAGCTTCACGCTCGCCACGTCCGTCACGACGGCCTTCGGGAATCTGGCGAGTTCGACCTCGATGACGTCGGCGGTCACGTCGGGCGGCACGCACACGATGACGACGGCAGGATCATCGTCCGCCCCCGCAGCACGACCCGCACCGTAATCGACCGCGAGCCGCAGCTGGCTCGGCGACGCGTCGGCGAGGGTGACGTCGACACCCTTCGCCCCGAGCGCGAGCCCGATGCTCGCACCGAGCAGTCCGGCGCCGACGACGCGGACCGAGCCCTGCACGCGCGCCGGAGCGCCGATCAGATCGCTCATGCCTCTGACTCCGCGGCCTCCGCAGCGGTGCCGTCTGCCGCGCGTGCCTCGGGAGCGTGCTTCCGGGCGATGGTGAGGATCGCGCCGAGTTCGTCCTTGCTGAGTTCGCGCAGCTGCCCGGACCCGAGGGTCCCGAGGTGCAGCGGTCCGAATTGACGACGCACGAGGTCGACGACCGGGTGGCCGACGGCGTCGAGCATGCGCCGTACGATGCGGTTGCGCCCGGAATGCAGCGTCAGCTCGACGAGACTGTGGCCGTCCTCGGTACCGAGCAGGCGTGCCTTGTCGGCCGAGATCGGGCCGTCTTCGAGGTCGATCCCTGCCGTGAGCTTCGCGAGCACCTGGGGTGTCACACGGCCGGTGACCTTCGCGATGTAGGTCTTCTGCACGCCGAAGGACGGGTGCGCGAGCACGTGCGCGAGGTCGCCGTCGTTCGTGAGGATGAGCAGACCGCTCGTCTCGGCGTCGAGGCGCCCGACGTTGAAGAGGCGCTCCTCGTACTGGTCGGTGAATCGGCGCAGATCCGGACGACCGCGGTCGTCCTTCAACGAGCTGTAGATGCCGACGGGTTTGTTGAGCATCAGGTACCGCTTCGAGGCGTCGAGCTGGATGGCGCTGCCGTCCACCGACACGAGGTCGTGCTCGGGGTCGATCCTCGAGCCGAGCTCGGTGACGACCTCACCGTTCACCTCGACGCGGCCGTCCTCGATGAGCTGTTCCGAGACCCGTCTTGAGGCGACGCCGGCGTTCGCCAGCACCTTCTGCAAGCGGATGCCCTCTGATTCAGTGCTGGTCACTGTCGAATCCTTCCCGGCCGTCGTCGAGCAGCGGTGAGATCCGCGGCAGTTCGTCGATGGCGTTGATACCAAGTTGGGTGAGCAGGAGATCGGTGGTGCCGTAGTTGATGGCACCCGTCTCGCTGTCGGTGAACATCTCCGTGATGAGGCCTCGTCCGAGGAGCGTGCGCACCACGGAGTCGACGTTCACGGCGCGGATGGACGCGATCGCACCACGGCTGATCGGCTGCTTGTAGGCGATGACCGCGAGGGTCTCGAGGGCCGCCTGGGAGAGCTTGGTGGGGTTCTGCGTCACGACGTACTCGGTGATGAGCTCGTCGTAGTCCGCGCGCACGTAGAACCGCCAGCCGCCACCGACCTCGCGGAGCTCGAAGCCACGACGGACCCCTCCGCGCTCACCGTCGTAATCCGCGACGAGATCGGCGATCGCACGGCGGACCGCACCGACCGGCACGTGCACGGCAGCTGCCAGGTTGACGAGGCTCTGCGGTTCGTCGGCGACCATCAGGATCGCCTCGAGCGCGCGTGGCACGTCGGGCGCGGGAACCGGCGCAGGTTCCGCGGGCAACGTCGTCACCGGCTGCGGCGTCGGTGTCTCCGCTTCGCGCGGTGCTTCGACGGCTTCGAACGCGTCAGGCATCGTAATCGGCTCCCAGGTTGGCGAGGCTGTCATCGGTCCAGGTTTCGGCGGTCCAGCGCAGCGTCAGTTCTCCGAGCGGTTCGATCTGCTCGAACGACAGCGCCGCGTGGCGATACAGCTCGAGGACGGCGATGAATCGCGCGATGACCACACCTTTCAGCTCTGCACCGGCGATGAGTTCTCGGAAGGTGTGCGAGCCACCGCGGCGCAGGATCGCGACGACGTGAGCCGCCTGCTCACGGATGCTCACGAGCGGTGCGTGCAGGTGGTCGAGGCCGACGGTCGGCACCTCGCGCGGTGTGAAGGCGAGCGTCGCGAGCGCTGCGAAGTCCTGGGCGGTGAGCGTCCAGACGAGTTCCGGCGTCTGCTGCCGGTACTTCGTCTCGAGTCGCACGGTGCGCACGTGTCGTGACGCCTCCACGTCGAAGCGCCCGGCGAACCAGCTCGACGCCTGTTTGAACGCGCGGTACTGCAGCAGCCGGGCGAAGAGGAGGTCGCGCGCCTCGAGCAGCGCCACGTCCTCGGCGTCGACGAGCTCGCCCTGGGGCAGCAGCCCGGCGATCTTCAGATCGAGCAGGGTCGCCGCCACAACGAGGAACTCGCTCGCCTGGTCGAGTTCGTCCTCCGCCTCGAGCGTGCGCAAGTAGGCGATGAACTCGTCGGTCACCCGGCTGAGCGACACCTCGGTGATGTCGAGTTCGTGCTTGCCGATCAGCGACAGCAGGAGGTCGAACGGCCCTTCGAAGCCCTCGAACGAGACGCGGAAGGACGGGCTCGCAGCGGGTGCGTCTGACGTCACCTCGGTCGCGGCCACCCCGTCGCCCTGGGCCGCCGAGAGGACGGCCGTCGGCACTGGGGCGGGATCAGGCGATCGCGCCACGGGAGATGAGCTCTCTCGCGAGCTGGCGGTAGGCCTTCGCGGCGGCGTGCTCCGGAGCGAACTCCGTGATGGGCGTGCCTGCGACGCTGGCGTCGGGGAACTTCACCGTGCGACCGATGACCGTCTCCAGGACCTTCTCACCGAAGGCGTCGACGACGCGCTCGAGCACCTCTCGCGAGTGCAACGTCCGCGAGTCGTACATCGTCGCGAGGATGCCGTCGAGCTCGATCGCCGGGTTCAAGCGGTCGCGGACCTTGTCGATCGTCTCGATGAGGAGGGCGACACCGCGCAGCGCGAAGAACTCGCACTCCAGCGGGATGAGCACGCCGTGGCTCGCGGTCAACGCGTTGACGGTCAGCAGGCCGAGCGACGGCTGGCAGTCGATGAGGATGACGTCGTAGTCGTCGGACACTTTCCGGAGCACCCGGGCGAGGATCGTCTCCCGGGCGACCTCGTTCACGAGGTGCACCTCGGCGGCTGAGAGGTCGATGTTGGCGGGCAGCACGTCGAGGCCGTCGATCGCGGTGTGCTGGATGACCTCCGCCGGGTCCTTCACCGTGCCGAGCAGCAGGTCGTACACCGTGTTCGACTCGTGCGTCGAGATGCCGAGGCCGGCGGACAACGCGCCCTGCGGGTCGAAGTCGACGACGAGCACCCGGCGGCCGTACTCGGCGAGCGCAGCGGACAGACTGATGGTGGTCGTGGTCTTCCCGACGCCACCCTTCTGGTTGCAGAGCGAGATGATGCGCGCGGGGCCGTGCTGCGCCAGTTTCGGCGGGACCGCGAACTCGCGACGCGGACGGCCGGTCGGGCCGTTCGGGTTCAGTTCGGCGGCGGTCTTGCGCGCAGAATCCTGCACTGCGCTCGTGTGCTTCGTACCGGCCACCGGTGTTGCCTCGCTCCCGCTTGCTGTCGTTCGAGTGACGAGTCTACCGGCCCGCCGAGCCGTCCCGCGGTGCCGCTCCGCCAGCGCCCCATCTCGCCCGGGGATGCGCCTGCGTGTAGACGTCGCGGAGGTTGTCGACCGTCACGAGCGTGTACAGCTGCGTGGTCGCCACCGAGGAGTGACCGAGGAGTTCCTGCACCACACGAACGTCGGCGCCACCCTGCAGCAGATGGGTCGCGAACGAGTGCCGAAGGGTGTGCGGGGAGATGTGCGAGTCGAGCCCGGCACGCTCGGCAACGCGCTGCAGCACGAGCCAGGCGCTCTGCCGCGAGAGTCGCGCGCCCCGCTGCCCGAGGAACAGCGCCGGGGTCGACCGGCCAACACTCGAGTACGCGGGACGGACACGGACGAGGTAGCGGTCGACGGCATCGCGGGCGAAACTGCCGAGCGGCACGATCCGCTGTTTGCCGCCTTTGCCGAGCAGCCGGACGATGTCGGTGTCGATCACGTCGTCGACGTTCAGACCGACCGCTTCGGAGACCCGTGCGCCCGTCGCGTACAGCAGTTCGAGGAACGCCTTGTCACGGACGGCGAGCGGATCGTCGCCGTCCGTCGTCGCGAGCAGTGCCTGTACCTGCTCGATCGTGATCGCCTTCGGCAGCCGACTCGGCAGCTTCGGAGGGCGCACCTCGCGGGCGACGTCGACGTCGACCAGCTGTTCGTCGAGCAGGAACCGGTGGAGACCTCTGATCGAGGACTGCACGCGTGCGAGGGACGACGCCTGCAACGGCCGCCCCTCGGGCGTGCGCAGAGCGGTCGTGAAGGCCGCGATGTGCGCCGGGGTGATGTCGGCGGGCTCGGAGACGTCGCGTTCGGCGAGCCAGGCGAGATAGGACTCGAGGTCACGCCGATAGGCGGACTGCGTGTTCGCCGACAGGCCGCGCTCGATCGCGATGTGCCGCAGGTAGTTCGCGACCGCGCGATCGAGCGCCACGGCTCAGGCTCCGGCTCGACCGATCGTCGAGGCACCGCTGTCGCGGAGCGTCGACCAGCCGCGGTCGCGCGCTGCAGCGGCCACGAGCACACCGAGCATCAGGATCGAGTTGTGCAGTCGGCCGTCGAGCACCGCCGCCACGGCGTCGTCGAGCGACACCCAGGCCACCTTGATGTCCGCTTCCTCCTCGGTGCGGTCGAACGCCTGGGCGGTCGCCGTGAGGTCTCGGGCCAGGTAGATGCGGATCGACTCGTTGCTCCCACCGGGCGTCGTGTAGAACTCCGTCAGCAGCTGGAGGGAGCCGGCGACGAGGTCCGCCTCCTCCTCCAGCTCACGACCGGCGGCGACCGCAGGGTCCTCCCCCGCGATGTCGAGCAGGCCAGCGGGCAGCTCCCAGTCGCGTTCGCGGATCGGGTGGCGATACTGCTGGATGAGCAGCACCCGCTCCTCGGCGTCGAGTGCCAGCACCGCGACGGCGCCTGTGTGGTCGACGAACTCGCGGACGACCTCACCGTCACCGTAGGTGAAGGCCTCCCGGCGGATGTCCCAGACCTTGCCCTCGAAGACGCGCTCCGAGGAGACCACCTCGACGGCGTGGGTCTCGTCGTGCAACGGCTCAGCCATTCGCGACGTCGAACAGACGGCTCGCCTGCTGGCGCTCGAGCGACGCGCCGACGAGGCCGGCGAACAGTGGGTGCGCGTGGTTCGGGCGCGACCGGAGTTCGGGGTGGGCCTGCGTCGCCACGTAGAACGGGTGCACCTCGCGGGGCAGCTCCACGTACTCGACGAGGTTACCGTCGGGCGAGAGGCCGGAGAACTGCAGGCCCGCGTCGGCGATCCGCTGACGGTAGGTGTTGTTCACCTCGTAGCGGTGACGGTGACGTTCGGAGACTTCGTTCGCACCGTACAGTTCGGCGACGATCGAGCCCTCATCGAGCTTCGCCGCGTACAGACCGAGGCGCATCGTGCCACCGAGGTCGCCACCGGCGATGATCTCGACCTGTTCCGCCATCGTGGCGATGACGGGGAACTCGGTGTCCGGGTCGAACTCGGACGAGCTCGCGCCCTCGAGACCCGCCATGTTGCGGGCGTACTCGATGACCATGCACTGCAGGCCGAGGCACAGGCCGAGGACGGGGATGCCGTTCTCACGCGCGAACTTCAGTGCGCCCAGCTTGCCCTCGATGCCGCGGATGCCGAAACCGCCCGGCACGCAGATGCCGTCGACCTCGGACAGGGCCTTCGCAGCGCCATCGACCGTCTCGCACTCGTCTGACGGGATCCAGCGGATGCTGACCTTGGTCTCGTTGGCGAAGCCACCGGCCTTGAGAGCCTCGGTGACGGACAGGTAGGCGTCGGGCAGGTCGATGTACTTGCCGACGAGACCGATCGTGACCTCGTGCTTCGGTGCGTGGACGGCCTGCAGCAGGTCTGCCCAGCCACTCCAGTCGACGTCGTGGGCGGTCAGTCCGAGGCGGTCGACGATGTACGCGTCGAGGCCCTGGTCGTTCAGCATGGTCGGGATGTCGTAGATGCTCGGCACGTCGATGGCGTTCACCACGGCGTCCTCGTCCACGTCGCACATGAGGGCGATCTTGCGCTTGTTGCTCTCGGTGACGGGACGGTCGCTGCGGAGCACGAGGGCGTCGGGCTGGATGCCGATCGACCGGAGCGCAGCGACGGAGTGCTGCGTCGGCTTCGTCTTCTGCTCACCGGAGGCGCCCATGTACGGCACGAGCGACACGTGCACGAAGAACACGTTCGTGCGGCCGAGCTCGTGCCGGATCTGACGAGCGGACTCGATGAACGGCTGCGACTCGATGTCGCCGACGGTGCCACCGATCTCGGTGATGATGACGTCGGGACGCGGGGTCTCCGTCGCCTGGAGGCGCATGCGGCGCTTGATCTCGTCGGTGATGTGCGGGATGACCTGCACCGTGTCGCCGAGGTACTCGCCACGCCGCTCCTTCGCGATGACGGTCGAGTAGATCTGACCGGTCGTCACGTTCGCGGCCTGGCTCAACTCGATGTCGAGGAAACGTTCGTAGTGGCCGATGTCGAGGTCGGTCTCAGCGCCGTCGTCGGTCACGAAGACCTCACCGTGCTGGAACGGGTTCATCGTGCCGGGGTCGACGTTGAGGTAGGGGTCGAGCTTCTGCATGACCACACGGAGGCCGCGTGCCGTCAGCAGATTGCCGAGGCTGGCGGCGGTGAGGCCCTTGCCCAACGAAGAAACGACACCACCTGTCACAAAGATGTGCTTGGTCGTGCCGTTGGAGCCCGAGACGATGTCGTCGGTCAGAGAGTTCAGCTTGCCCGCTTCAGAAGTATTCACCACGGGCTTTTATCCTACCATCCAGATCGGGGTTGTGTCTCCCGCCGTCGACGGGCTCATGCGCCAGCCATCGCCAGAAGCTCACGGGCATGGGCGAGTCCGCTGTCGGATTCGGCCAGACCGGACAACAGCCGAGCCATCTCCGCCTCGCGGTCGGCACCGACGAGCTGGCGGACGCTCGAGGCGGTGACCGAGCCGTCGCCACCCTTCACCACGCTCAGGTGGTTGTTCGCGAACGCGGCGACCTGGGCGAGGTGGGTGACCACGATCACCTGCGACCGCTCGGCGAGGGCCGCGAGACGACGACCGATCTCAATCGCCGCTGCGCCACCGACCCCCGCGTCGACCTCGTCGAAGACGAAGGTTGGCACGGGGTCAGCTCCCGCGATGACGACTTCGAGCGCGAGCATGACCCGCGACAGCTCGCCTCCGGAGGCACCCTTGCCGAGCGGCCTCGGGTCGGCACCGGCATGGGGGCGCAGGAGGAACACGATGCTGTCGCGGCCGTGGACGGTGAGGTCATCGCGTTCCGTCACCTCGACGACGAGTTCCGCCTCGGCCATCGCGAGCGACCGCAGCTCCGCGCTGGCGTCGGCGCTCAGGCGCGCAGCGGCCTCACCGCGGACGACGCTCAGCGCTGAGGCTGCGGCGTCCACCTCGGCGGCGACCCGTTCGACGTCGACTTCGAGCTGGGTGATGCGGTCGGAGTCGCCGTCGAGTTCCAACAGCCGTGAGCTGCCCGTCTCCAGCAGGCGCAGGACGTCGTCGCCCGTGGGCCCGTACTTGCGGGCAAGCGTCGCGAGCAACGCCCGGCGCTCCTGCACGACCTCGAGTTCGCGGGCGCCGTCCTCGTCGAGGCCGGCGAGGTAACTCGACAACTCGGCGGCGATCTCCGCAGCGAGATAGCTGGCGTTCGCCACGCTCGCCGCGATCGTGCCGAGGGCCGGATCGTGGATCGCAGCCCGGTCGAGCTGACGCCTGGCCCCTTCGAGCAGCCCGACGACGTCGCTCTCCTCACCGGCCTCGGCGGAGACGAGTTCGCGCGCACCGGCAGCCGACAGCCGGAGCTCCTCGAGGTTCGTGAGCCGGTCGGAGCGCTCGGCGAGTTCCTCGTCCTCCCCAGGCTGCGGATCGGCCTGCTCGATCTCAGCGAGAGCGGCACGCAACTGCTCGGCTTCGAGCAGGCGCGTGTCGCGTTCGTTCGTGAGGGTGTCGAGCTCCGTGCGCAGCTCGAGGAGACGCTCGTACCCCCGCTGATATGTGGCCAGTGCCTGCTGCAGCGGTTCGCCAGCGAACCGGTCCAGGGCGTCGCGCTGCGCGGGGGCCGCACGGAGGCGGATCTGATCCGATTGTCCGTGCACGACGACGAGTTGTTCACCCAATTCGCTGAGGATGCCGACGGGCGCTGTGCGGCCGCCCACGATCGCGCGTCCCCTGCCTTCGGCGGTCACGATGCGTCCGAGCAGCAGTTCGGCGTCGTGCCCTGCCGCGTCGAGGTCTCCCCCGGCCTCGCGCACCCGTTCGGCCACCGGGCCGTCGTTCGGGACGATCCATCGACCCTGCACGCTCGTCTGCTTCTGGCCGGCTCGGACCACCCCGCTGTCCGAACGTTGCCCGAGCAGCAGACCGAGTGCGGTCACGACCATCGTCTTCCCCGCGCCCGTCTCCCCCGTCACCGCGGTGAAACCGGGGCCGAGCGGCAGGGTTCCCTCGGCGATGACACCGAGGTCGCGGATCTCGATCTCTTCGATCATGCGGTGCTCTCCTGGTCGTCGAACCCGGTAGCCCGCGACGACGCGGACACGTTGATCGCGCCGGTCAGCGGCTCCTCGCGGCCGACGGGGCCACGCCAGCCGCTCACGGGCAGTTGGAACTTGTTGACGAGCCGGTCGGTGAAGGTGCTCTCGTGCAGTCTCGCAAGCCGCACGGGCACCGACGACCGACGCACGACCACCCGGGAGCCCGGCTGGAGGTCTTGGGCCCGACGCCCGTCGCACCACAGGACCCCGACACCGTCGGTGCGTTCGAGCACCTCAACAGCGAGAGAGGACTCCGGCCCGACGACGAGCGGCTTGGCGAACAGTGCGTGCGCGCTGAGCGGCACCAGGGTGATCGCCTCGACCGACGGCCAGACGACCGGGCCTCCAGCGGAGAAGTTGTACGCGGTGGATCCCGTCGGGGTGGAGATGACCACACCGTCACAGCCGAAGGAGGAGAGCGGACGCTGGTCGACCTCGATGACGACCTCGAGCATCCGCTCGCGGCTGCCCTTCTCGACGGTCGCCTCGTTGAGCGCCCACGTCTCGTAGACGACCTCGGCCCCCACCTTGACGCGCACCGACAGCGTCATGCGCTCCTCGACGAAGTAGTCGCGGCGCACGACGCGCTCGACCGTCTCGGTGAGGTCATCGCGCTCGCTCTCCGCCAGGAATCCGATGTGCCCGAGGTTCACACCGAGCAGCGGTGCGGAGGATCCGCGGGTCACTTCGGCGGCGCGCAGGATGGTGCCGTCGCCGCCGACGACGATGGTCAGTTCGATGTCGCCGAGCTCGACATCCTCGTCGAGCACGGAGACGACCTCGAGGCCCGGGTCGACGACGAGCAGGTCGGAGCGCTCGAGCGCGCTGAGGACGGGTCGGACACCGTGCTCCAGGAGCAGGCGACACACGAGGACCGCTGCGTCGCGGGAGTCGTCGCGACCAGTGTGCGCGACGACGAGGATGTTCCTCGGCGCAAGGTCGGGATCGGTCGAAGGTGCCATCCGGTTACGCTCCAGCCATCGAGGTGATCTGTTGCATCCATTCTGTCGGAATGGTGCCGTGCGCGGCCGATATCCACACCACGTACTCGTGGTTGCCGTGGGTGCCGACGATGGGAGATGGGATGAGTCCTGCGGTGCCGAGCCCCAGATCCCACGCAGCCCACAGCACCGCGTTGATCGCGTCGGCGCGGAGGGCGGCGTTCTTGACGACGCCCTCCTTCACGCCGCCGCGCCCCACTTCGAACTGCGGCTTGATCAGCAGGACGAATTCGGCTCCCTCCGCCGCGGTCGCCACGAGTGCCGTCAGGACATGGGTGAGGGAGATGAACGAGAGGTCCCCGACGACGACGGAGGGGCGTTCGTCGATGCCGGTGAGCGTTGCGAGCTGCGCTGCCGTGAGCGAGCGGACGTTGCAGCCTTCGACGACCGACACCCGTCTGTCGTCGCGCAGCTGCGCGACGAGTTGATCGTGTCCGACATCGAGGGCGATCACCTGGCGGGCACCGCGCTCGAGGAGGACCTGCGTGAATCCGCCGGTGGACGCCCCGGCGTCGAGGACGAGCGCTCCCGTGATGTCGACCGGGAACGCGTCGAGCGCCGCGATGAGCTTGTGAGCGGCGCGGCTGACGTAGTGGTCGGCTCCTGCGACGACCAGGCGTGAACGCTCGGCGACCTTGAGCGCCGGCTTGACAACCGCTGTGCCGTCGACGGTGACGAGTCCGTCGGCGATCAGCTGGGCGGCGTGCGTGCGTGACCTCGCAAGGCCCCGTGCGGCCAGCGCTGCATCGAGACGCATGGGGCCGGTCGGGATCGGGTCGGACTGAACGGGGTCGGAGTGCTGGGTTCGGTTCTCCATGCGTTACGCCGAGGTCCTCGGCGAGTCGCTCCCCTCGAGGGTGGCGCGCAGTTCTTCGACGATTCCGGCGTACGCCGCAGCCCGCTGCTCGAGCGGCTGTTCGTCGATCACGCGGACGCGCGACACCAGGCCGTCGGCTGGGTACTCCTGCTCGTTCGTCACCCGCCCAGCCTACCGGCCACCACCGACGGATTCGGGAGGGAGCGCTGAGGGCGAACACCGTTCCCGATGCCCGCCCTCGACGTCATGATGAGCCCGATCACTCCGCGTACAGGTGCTCCGGCACGTTGAGCCCGTAGATCGCACGGCCCGAAGCCCAGATCGCAGCGCAGGCGGCCCGCAGGAGGTCGATCTTCGACTCCCCTTCGGCTTCGACGACGACATCGTTGCCGCGGATGCGGACGGTCGCGCCACCGACGCTGGCCGCCTTGCCGTCGCGGGACATCGTGGTCGCCGGGTAGGGCTCGTGCAACTGGCGGAGGTCTTCGAGGATGAACGTCGGGCGAGAGTGCTGGTCGGCGGCGAGCACGTGCTTGGCGCGGTCGATGCCGGTGAGCACCAGAGCGGACGCGATGCCCGCCCGGTTTGCGCCGAGGATGTCGGTGTCGAGGCGATCGCCGATGAACAGTGGGTTGGTCGCGGAGAACCGGACCTTGGCTTCGTCGAAGATCGGCACTTCCGGCTTGCCCGCGACAGTCGCGAGACGACCGACGGCGGTGTGCACGGCGGAGACCAGAGTGCCGTTGCCCGGAGCGATCCCTCGCGCCTGGGGAATGGTCCAGTCGGTGTTGGTCGCCACCCACGGCAGTTCGGTTCCGTCGGCGGTCGGAGCCTGCAGCGCGAACGCCGCTTCGGCGAGCTGTGACCAGCCGACCTCCGGGGCGAAGCCCTGGATGACGGCAGCCGGGGACTCCTCGGCGGAACGGGTGACGACGAACCCGCCCTTCTCCACCTCGTCGACAAGCCCGGCGCCACCGACCACGAGGATCGTGGAGCCGGGTGGAACCAGTCCGGCGAGCAACCGAACGGCCGCCTGCGGGCTCGTGACGACCTCAGCGGGTGCGACCCGCAGACCGAGATCGGTCAGGTGCTGAGCCACGGAGGCGTCGGTACGGGACGCGTTGTTGGTGATGTACCCCACCCGGATCCGCTCGGCGGCGAGGTTCAACGACTCCACCGCATGCGCGATGGGGTTGGGGCCGGCGTAGACCACGCCGTCGAGGTCGGCGAGGACGACGTCGACACCCTCCAGCGGCGTCACTGGCTTAGGCCTTCTCGTCAGCAGCGGACTCATCCGCGGCGTCCTCTCCGGAGGCGCTTTCAGGTTCCTGTTCAGCGGCAGCGTCGGGTTCTCCGGCGGCCGCCGCGGAGGAATCGTCAGTCGAGGGTGCATCGTGTGAGGACTCGTCCTCCGACGGCTCGAACTCCAACAGTTCTTCGACGACGACCATGGTCTCGCCCTCGTCGTCGGCCGCGGACTGTTCGAGCGCCTCTGCGGCGATCGTCGCGCGATCATGCCAGATGGCCGCCTCATCCTCACGCCCGAGGATGTCGAGCGTCTCCGCGTAGGCGTCGAAGAGCGCGGGGCTCCACGAGAACGCCCGCTTCGGGTCGAGCTGGGGGATCTCGAGCTCGGCGAGGGCGTCCTCGTTCTGCCCGAGGTCGAGTCGGGCTCCGGACATCGCGATGGCGAGCGCCACCCGGACCGAGACGTCGAGTGTCGAGCGGTCCACGGAACGTCCCAGCTCGAGAGCACGCTCCGGACGGCCGACACCACGTTCGCTGTCCACCATCAGCGGAAGCTGGTCGTCCTTCCCGGAGATGCGACGGTAGGTGCGGAGCTCGCGGAGCGCCAGTGCGTAGTCGCCGGTCTCGTAGGCCGTGATCGCCAACGTCTCGCGCACCATCGCGATCCGGCCGGCACGACGCGCAGCCGACATCGCGTGCAGATGAGCGAGCGCAGGATCCGTGCCGATGAGGCGTGCAGCCATGGCGAGGTGCTGGGCGACGCCGTCGGCGTTCTCCTTGCTGAGCGTCTTCAGCTCGTTCCGAGCGCCCTTGTCGAGGTCCTGCGGCGTGACGTCCGCGGGGATCTCCGGGTCGTCGTGCCGTGGCCGGATCGACTTGAGCTCGAACGCGATCCGTTCCTCTTCAGTGAGCTCACGCTCACGGCGGAACGCATCGCGGTCGCCACGGGCGGGCGCGCCGTCGCGAGTCCACAACTCACGGCCACCCTCGCGTCCGCGGTCGGGACGACCACCGCGATCGGAGCTGTGCCCACGGTCGGTGCGGTTCCCACGATCCGGACGATCTCCGGCAGGACGGTCCTTGTTCCGCGCCGGGCGATCACCCGAACGCTGCGGACGATCTCCGGCAGGACGGTCCTTGTTCCACGCCGGGCGGTCACCCGAACGCTGCGGACGATCCCCAGCAGGACGGTCCTTGTTCCACGCCGGGCGGTCACCCGAACGCTGCGGAGAATCCCCGGCAGGACGGTCCGTCCGCGGACGGTCGCTTCGAGGGTTGTCGCTCCACGACTTCCGCTCTGGAGCACGATCGCCGCGCGAGCGATCACCGGATGCACGATCGTGGTTCGGTCGGTCGCGGTTCGGCCGAGCACCGCCCCGAGAATCCCCGGAGGAACGTGGTGCAGAGCGCGGAGGACGTCGGTCGCCCCGTTCGGGCTTGTCTTCTGACTGATCGCTCACAATGCTCTCCACGTACTCATCACGTCGTCGAACGACGTCTACCGGCTGTTGAATTCTGTCGTCCACGGTACTCCTGGACGAGCGAACCTGCTCACCACAGGCTCGAAAAATGTGACTTAACGCAAAATGGCCACCCAAGAACCTTGGGTGGCCATTTCAACGAAGAAGTCCGGCGGTGTCCTACTCTCCCACAGGGTCCCCCCTGCAGTACCATCGGCGCAAAGAGTCTTAGCTTCCGGGTTCGGAATGTAACCGGGC
>NZ_JAHVDH010000001.1:0-813921 GCF_051487245.1 Plantibacter flavus | reverse complement strand
GCGGTATCCCACCTACGTCTGCCGGGCCTGCATCGAAACGGCCACGACGATCGACGGTCAGCCGGCCGAGATCGTCCAGTCCCACGCCTTCCGGTCCGGTGCCGGCTTGCGACTCCGCTCGACGGGAGTGCTCATCCCCGACGACACTCTGACGACCGCCCCGGCGGATCACCGATCGACGCGGCGGCGAACTGCGTCGTCCGTGGGACGCTCTGCCACGCGGCCGAAGCGCACATGGGCGGGATCGTCGTGACACCCGCCCACGGAGCGACCGGCTCTGCTCGAACGCACGGTTCGGGATCATGACATCTCGCCGCCATCCGTGCACCAGCTGCGATCGATCGTCGGCCCTCACCAGCGTGGGTCGAGTGAATGCGGTTCAGCGCCTCCGCTGACAGACCGGACAACGGTGCGAGCCGCGGTTCATGAACTGCTCCCGCACGATGAGCGTCCCGCAACGCGGGCACGGTTTCCCCTGGCGTCCGTAGGCGTTCAGACTGTGGGCGAAGTACCCCGCCTGGCCGTTGACGTTGACGTACTGCGCATCGAAACTCGTGCCGCCCTCGACCAACGCCTTCGCGAGTACGACGCGGACTTCGGCGAGCAGACGCTCCGCGCGGCTCCGGCTCAAGCGTTCGGTCGGCTGCTCCGGATGGATCTGCGCCGCCCACAGGGACTCGTCGGCATAGATGTTGCCGATACCGCTCACGAGCGTCTGATCGAGCAGCGCACGCTTCACCCCGGTCCGCTTCGCACGCAGCGCGTGGAGGAAGCGCTCGTCGTCGAACGCCGGATCGATCGGATCCCGGGCGATGTGGGCGACCTGGTCCGGCACGGACGCCGCCGAGTCGCCGAACCCGCCGGGCGCTCCGTCCATCGTCGGGACCAGAGGCGTGATCGCCATCGACCCGAAGATCCGCTGATCGACGAAATGCAACCAGAGCTCACCGTGCTCCGGGTGCTCGAGCTGCAGCCGGATCCGAAGCAGGCGGTCGGCGTCGTCGCCCGGCGCCCGCAGGAGCATCTGACCGCTCATCCCCAGGTGACTCACGACGGCCTCACCGGCGTCGAGCGGGAACCAGAGGAACTTTCCCCGCCGCACGGACGATCGGATGGTGCGGCCGGTGAGCCGACCGGCGAAGTCCGCGGCCCCGCCGAGATGACGGCGCAGGGAACGGTCGTCGAACACCTCGACACCCGAGATCGTCGCGCCCGTCACCGCCGGTTCGAGACCAGCGCGGACGACCTCGACCTCAGGGAGTTCCGGCACTGATCCTCGCCCAGGCTTCGAGCGCAGCGGCCATCTCGGCGTGCTTCTTGCTCGTCCCGGTGCCCGTCGCGGTGACCGCGGTACCGACGGTCACCGTCGCGACGAAGCGACGGTTGTGGTCGGGACCCGAACTCGCGATCTCGTAGACCGGAGCCGGCGCACCGATCGACGCGGCAGCCTCCTGAAGGCTCGTCTTCGGATCCATCGCGGCGCCGAAGCGCTCGGGGTTCTCGAGGAGCGGGGTGACGAGACGCAGCACGAGGCCCGTCGCCGCGTCGGGACCGGCCGACAGGTAGGTCGCGCCGATGACGGCCTCCATGGTGTCGGCCAGGATCGACGCCTTGTCTCGCCCGCCGGTCTGGTCCTCGCCCTTGCCGAGCTTGATGCGCTCACCGAGCCCGATCGACCGGGCGACCTCGGCGAGCGCGATCGTCGACACGAGGCTCGCGCGCCGCTTGGCGAGCTGCCCTTCATCGAGATGCGGGAAGTCGCGATAGAGCATCACCGTGACCGCCTGGCCGAGGATCGAGTCGCCGAGGAACTCGAGGCGCTCGTTGTGCGGCAGGCCGCCGTTCTCGTAGGCGTAGGAGCGGTGCGTCAACGCCAGGTCGAGCAGCTCGTACGAGACGTCGACGCCGAGCTGCGCTGCACAAGCGACGACACCGGGGTCGGGCTCCGAGACGGAGCCGACCCCGGTGCGGTCGGAATGATTCGTGTTCACGCTGTTCGAACGCGGACGTTCAGATCCAGATGGATCAGACGTCTGCGACCTTACGGCCCTTGTACTCGAGGTACAGAGCGGTACCTTGCGAGTCCTCGACGACCTTCGCGCGGTGCGGGAGGCTGTACGTGACGCGGCCGTTCTCCACCGTCTTCACGAGCGTCGGCACGGCGGCCTTCCACTGCGAGCGACGCGAGCGGGTGTTCGAGCGCGAGACCTTCCGCTTCGGGGGGTTTCCAGCCATGATCTATCTCTCTTCTGTGTCTGCAGCCGCGACGTGGTCGCTGCTGGTGTCTGTGCCAAGTTCGGAGTCTGAGGACAAGCTCGCGAGCGCAGACCAACGAGGATCTGTGGTTTCGTGAGGGTGTCGTGCCGGAATCGTGGCCAACCGCTCACCGGTCTCGGGATCGAGTCCGGGGCAATCCGGCTGGCACACCGGCTGAAACGGCAATGCGAGAACTACCGCATCTCTGACCAGAGGTTCAAGATCCACGTGGTCGTCGTGAACCTCGAAGTCAGACGCTTCCGAACCAGGATACGCGAAAAGTTCCTGAATCTCGACTTCGACAGGCAGTTCGATGTCGCGGAGGCACCGTCCGCACTCTCCGGTGGCGACGCCATCGACCTCCGCCGTGACGAGGATCCCCTCGTGAACGGACTCGAGGCGGATGTGCTCGGAGAGCGTGGCGCCCTCCTGGACGGCGACGAGACCCTCGCCCCAGTGCTCGGAGAGGACCACCTCGAGGTCGTGTTCGCGCATCTCCCCGGGACGGTTCACCAGATCGCGCACGTTGACGCTGAACGGGGAGTTGGGGGTTCTCTTCTTAGTCACGATCGACGATTCTACGCCGACCGTGGCTGGGAGGTCGCCCTAGCCCGCCTGCAGGTAGGTCGCGACCACCGGAGGGACGTACGGGCTGACGTCGCCGCCGAGCGCTGCGACCTGCCGGACGAGCGAGCTCGACACGTGTGCGTGGGCGGGATCCGGCAGCAGGAAGACGGTCTCGACGCTCGCGAGACTCCGGTTCATGATCGCCATCGGCGTCTCGTAGGCGACGTCCACCTGTGAGCGGATCCCCTTCACCAGCACACTCGCACCGACGTCCGTGCAGTAGTCGACGAGCAGGCCGACGTTCCACTGCGCGACGACGACGTTGTCCGGGAGACCCGCATCTGCGATCGAGTGCTCGAGGAGCGCCACCCGCTGCGGCATCGGCAGCAGCGCCGACTTGTCGGGGTTGTGCACGACGAGGACGTGGAGTTCGTCGAAGATGCGCGCTGCTCGCTCGATGACATCGAGATGCCCGAGGGTGACAGGGTCGAACGACCCGGGGACGACGGCGATCCGCTTCATGCCGCCAGCCTACCCGTGCTCAGTTCTTGGCGAGGGCGGCGCGATCGGATTCGTCGAGTCTGCGCTGCAGGGCTTCGGCGAGCACCGGGTGGTCGGTGAGGTCGGGGTCGGTCGCGAGCAACCGGGCGGCGTCCGCCCGCGCTTCCGTGATGATCTCGCCGTCGTGGGCGACGCGGAGGAGCTTGAGCGAGGAACGACCGCCGGACTGCAGGCTCCCGAGGACGTCCCCCTCGCGACGGAGTTCGAGGTCGACCTGGGCGAGGTCGAAGCCGTCCAGCGTGGCCGCGACCGCGTCCACCCGCTCCCGTGCGGTGCTCTCGGCCTCCGACGACGTCACGAGCAGGCAGAGACCGGGGACGCCGCCACGACCGACGCGACCACGAAGCTGGTGCAGCTGCGACACCCCGAACCGATCGGCGTCGAGGACCACCATGGTCGAGGCGTTCGGGACGTCGACACCGACCTCGATCACCGTCGTCGCGACGAGGACGTCGATCTCCCCGGCGGCGAAGGCACGCATCGTCTGGTCCTTCTCGTCAGCGCTCATGCGACCGTGCAGCACCTCGATCCGACGCTCGGCCAGCAGCGGGTGCGACCGGAGCTGCTCCACGGTCGTCAAGACGGAGGCGATCGGCCGTGCGGTGTCCTCGCCCTCCTCGAGCTCCTCGCCTGGTTCGACCTCCTTGGCGTCGATCGCCGGGCAGACGACGAAGCCCTGGCGTCCCTGTGCGAGTTCCTCCGCAAGACGTTCCCACACTCGCGAGATCCAGCCGGGGTGGTCGACGAGGGGGACGACGAAGCTCTCGATCCCCTGACGGCCTCGCGGGAGTTCCTTGATCGTGCTCACGTCGAGGTCGCCAAAGACCGTCATCGCGACCGTTCGGGGAATCGGCGTGGCAGTCAGCACCAGGACGTGCGGAGGCGTGTGCCCCTTCTGCCGCAACTGGTCTCGCTGCTCCACGCCGAAGCGGTGCTGTTCGTCGACGACGACGAGTCCGAGATCGGCGAACGTCACCGCGTCTCCGAGCAGTGCGTGGGTGCCGATGACGATCCGCGCCTGACCGGCGACGATCCGAAGCAGCGCGCGCTTGCGATCCGCCGCCGGGAGCTGGCCGGTGAGCAGGGTCGGCATGAGGCTCGCCGACAGGTCGGGGCCCAGGGACTTCACGATCGACCGCAGGTGCTGGGCGGCGAGCACCTCGGTCGGCGCGAGCAACGCGGACTGCCCGCCGCTGTCTGCGACGGCCGCCATGGCCCGCAACGCGACGAGCGTCTTGCCGGAACCGACCTCCCCCTGCACCAGCCGGTTCATGGGCGTCGGTTCGGCGATGTCTGCAGCGATCTCGGCGCCGACGAGCTGTTGGTCGCCGGTCAGTTCGAACGGCAGTGCCGCGTCGAGGCGGTCGAGGAACCCGCCGGGCTTCGGAACGCGTGGCTCAGCTGGCAGCGAGCGGGATGATGCGCGTTGTTGCAGGAGCGCCGTCTGCAGGAGGTAGGCCTCCTGGTACCGGAGGCTCCGCCGGCCGCGTTGCCAGTCGCGGTCGACCTCCGGGCGATGGACGGCTCGGAGCGCGGCGTCGAAGCCGAGCTCACCACGCGCCGATCGGACGGCGAACGGCACCGGGTCGTCGAGCGGAGGGAGGGCGTCGAGCACCAGGTCGACGGACTGCTGCAGTTGCCAGCTCGCGATGGTGCTCGTCGCAGGATAGATGGGGATTGGCGCCTCGGACCAGCGTTTCGCCTCGGCGTCGGCGAGCTCGGGGGCGTCGGCATGGTCCGGGAAGAGTTCGTAGGCGGGGTGCGCGAGCTGATAGCTGCCCCGGTAGTCGCCGACCTTGCCTGCGAAGATGCCGCGGAGGCCGGGCTTCAGTTCGTTCGCGCGCCAGGGCTGGTTGAAGAAGGTGAGGTTGAGCCTCCCCTGGCCGTCGGAGATGACGACTTCGAGGATAGAGCCGCGACGCTGCTTCATGCTGCGTTCGCGGACCTCCAGCACGTCCGCCACGATCGTGACGTCCTCGCCGAGCGGGAGCTGGCCGAGCACCGTGAGTTCCCCACGGCGCGCATAGCGACGGGGGTAGTGCTCGAGCAGGTCGCCGACGGTGTCGATCCCGAATGCGCGGTGGAGGGCGGTCGCCGTGCGCCCGCCGAGGACACCACCGAGCTTCGTGCCCAGATCGATCCCCGTCATGCTCCGAGTCTATTCGCGGCAGACGACACCGGCGGTTCGCCCAGCACGGTCGCGGCTGCGAGGATGGAGGCATGGCCGGTATCAGGATCATCTCGGGCTTCGCCGGATCTCTCACGATCCGCGTCCCCGGCAGCGGCACACGGCCGACGAGCGACCGGGTGCGCGAGGCGCTCTTCTCCGCACTCGAGGCGCGCGACGTCATCGAGGGAGCCGAAGTGCTCGACCTGTACGCAGGGTCGGGATCGCTCGGACTCGAATGCGCGAGTCGAGGTGCGGCCGCGGTGACGCTCGTCGACCGAGGCGCCGAGGCCGCCAGAGTGTGCCGCGGCAACGCGAAGATCGTGACGGCAGCGGCACCGCGGGGTCACGCACCCCGCGTCGCCGTCCACGCGAAATCCGTCGGCGCATACCTCGCCGGGACGAGCGTGCAGTCCGACCTCGTCTTCATCGATCCGCCCTACGACCTTCCGGAAGACGAGCTCACGGCGAACCTGGCAGCACTCGTGGGCCTCGTCACCGACGACGGTCTGGTGCTCGTCGAACGCAGCTCGCGGTCTCCGGAACCGACGCTGCCGGCCGAACTCGAACCGTTGCGCAAGAGCACCTACGGCGAGACCGTCGTGTGGTGGATCGTCCCGGCCTGAGCGCGTCTCAGCCCGCGGCGTCGTCCCAGTCGCGATACGGGTCCCAGCCGGCACGCCCGTCATAGGCCACACCGTCGACGAGCACCCCGGAACCAGCCCTGACCGCACCGATCGCTCGGAACGGTGTCGGCAGGACGATGTCAGGCGGGAACGTCGCGAGCAACGAGTGGTCTTCACCGCCCGACAACGCGACGGCCGGATCAGGTCCGAGGGAAGCGGAGACGAGGTCGATGGCGACGCCGCTGGCCGAAGCCACGCGTCCGGCGTCAAGGGCGAGGCCGTCGGAGAGGTCGAGCATCGACGTCGCACCGGCATCAGCGGCGAGGACCCCGGCCATGATCGGCGGACGTGGGGCCAGCTGCGCGGCGATCGGTTCCGGATGCTCGCGGCGAAGGATCGTCGCGGCCTCGACCGACGGGACCGCCGTGGCGTCGACGCCGTGGTCGAACAGCATCCGCAAGCCCGTCGCCGCCGCTCCCAACGCCCCGGCGACCGCGACGACGTCGCCTTCCCGTGCACCGTCGCGCCGCACCGGCTCCCGCCCTTCGAGGTCGCCGAACGCCGTGACCGCGATCATGAAGACCTCCGAGACCGCGAGGTCTCCCCCGACGACGCCGCAGCCCGGCGCGAGTTCTGCGCATGCCTCCCGCAGCCCGTCGGCGAAACCTTCCAGCACGGCCAGCGGCAACTGCTTCGGCATCGCGAGGGCGACGACCAGTGCCGTCGGCCTCGCACCCATCGCAGCGACGTCGGCGAGGTTGCTCGCAGCCGCCTTCCACCCGAGGTCGTGGGCAGTCGACCAGGCAAGACGGAAGTCGGGTCCGTGGATCATCGTGTCCGTCGTCACGACGAACCGGCCGTCCGGCGCAGCGACCACCGCGGCGTCGTCCCCGGGGCCGAGCAGCTCAGCATCGGCGTGCGGCAGACGCGGGAAGATCATGGCGAGCAGCTCACCCTCGGAGAGCTCGCCGACGCAGCGTCCTGCGGCGCCGTCGGCGGGGGTGTTCACAGACTCGTTCATGGGATCAACGGTAGCCTGGTGGACGATGTCCCCGATTCGCGCCCTCCTCGCCGCCACCCTCGCCGTCGCAGCGACCTTCACCCTTGCCGGATGCTCTTCCGGCGTCGCTCTCGAAGCAGCTGACGACGCCAACAACCCGGAGTGCGCCGAGGTCACGGTCCGACTTCCCGACGTCGTGGCGGAACTGCCAGAACGGACGACCGACGCCCAGGCCACCGGAGCCTGGGGAGACCCTGCGTCCGTGCTCCTGCACTGCGGTGTGGCCGTCCCCGGCCCGACGACCGAGCAGTGCCAGTCGGTGAACGGTGTCGACTGGATCATCGACGACACCGACGCACCGACCTACCGCTTCACGACCTTCGGCCGCACCCCGGCCGTCGAGGTCGTCCTCGACGGCGACGCGGTCGCCAGCAGCACCGTCCTGGCAGACCTCGCCCCCTCGGTGTCGGTGCTCCCGGTCACCGGAGCGTGCACCGCCCTCGGCGACGCCGAGCTTCCGATCCCGACGGACGGCTGACGCTGAGGGCACCGACGCTCAGGCTCGGGCTCGGGCCACCTCGATCAGCTCGGTGATGAGCTCCGGGTAGCTCAGGCCGGAGGCGAGCCAGCAACTCGGGAACATCGAGATGGGGGTGAAGCCGGGCATCGTGTTGACCTCGTTGACGACGAATCCGTCGTCCGTCAGGAAGAAGTCCACGCGCGAGAGACCGGCCGCACCGAGCGCCTCGAACGATCGACGTGCGAGGTCCTGCATCTCGGACAGCTCGGCGTCCGTCAGATCTGCGGGGCAGACGAGCTCGATACCAGGGGCATCGAGGTACTTCGCCGCAAAGTCGTAGAAGTCGCGGCCGGTGACGACCACCTCGCCGGCGACCGACACCCGTGGCGGCGAGCCCGGTAGCGACTCGAGGACGGCACACTCGACCTCCCGGCCGACGAGGCCCGTCTCGACCAGCACCGTGGTGTCCTCGGCGAGAGCGACGGCGATCGCCTCGGCGAAGGCCTCCGGTGTCGACACCTTCGAGACGCCGACGCTGGAGCCTGCACGCGCCGGCTTCACGAACGCGGGCAGGCCGAGCGACCCGAGCGAGTCGAGGACAGTCTCCGGTGACGAAGCCCACTCGTGGGCAGTGAATCGTACCCACGGCGCGACGGCGATGCCGGCGGCTTCGAGCACCGTCTTCGTGTAGTGCTTGTCCATCCCGAGCGAGGATGCGAGCACGCCGGAGCCGACGTAGGGCAGGTCGACGAGTTCGAGCATGCCCTGAACGGTGCCGTCCTCACCGAACCGTCCGTGCAGGATCGGGAACACGATGTCGATCGGACCGATCACGGACTCCGTGCCGTCGGCATCGACGACGGTCAAGTGGGGCGAGCCGACACGCTCGGGCCAACGCACCTTCGGCCTCGAGGCGTCGACCTCAGGCAGGTGCTCCGGGTCGAGGGCGTAGCGGCTCGGGTCGTCGACTTCGAGGACGTAGGAGCCGTCATGCGCGATGCCGACGGGATAGACGTCGTAGCGCTCGCGGTCAATCGCCGCGAGGACGCCGCCCGCCGTTGCGCAGCTGATGGAATGCTCGCTTGAGCGGCCCCCAAAGAGCACCACCACTCCGGTCTTGTGCGTCATCGTTGCTTCTCTCCCCCTGGGGTTCGTCATCGTCGGTCGTGAGGTGCGGTGCGATGTCCTTCGGGTCCAGGGTGCCGTCGAGCACCTGTTTGACCTGTTCGACGATCGGCATCGCGACGCCCTTGGCGCGCGCGAGTTCGAGCACGGGCGCCACGGAGGCCAACCCCTCCGCAGTCTGCTGCATCTGTTTGACGACATCGTCGAACTGATACCCCTGGCCGAGCAGACGCCCGGCCGTGTTGTTGCGTGACAGTGGCGACTGACACGTCGCGATGAGGTCGCCGAGGCCCGCGAGCCCGGAGAGGGTCTCGGGATGGGCGCCGTGCGCGACGGCGAAGTCGGTCATCTCCACAAGGCCTCTGGTGATGATGGAGGCCTTGGTGTTCTCGCCGTAGCCGACGCCGTCGACGATGCCGATGGCGACAGCGATGAGGTTCTTGAGCACACCACCGAACTCCGTGCCGATGACGTCGGTGTTGACGAAGCTGCGGAAGTACCGGTTGCGGGCGAGGAGAGCGACCGACTGCGCGGTCTCGAGACTCTCCGAGGAGATGACGGCCGCGGTCGGCTGTTCCCGCGCGATCTCGAGGGCGAGGTTCGGTCCGGAGGCGACCGCGATGCGCGACGGATCGATGTCGAGCGTCTCGCGGATCACCTCACTCATGCGGGAACCGCTGCGTCGCTCGACGCCCTTCATGAGCGAGACGACGATGGTCCCGTCCTCGAGATGTGGGCGGAGGGCGACCAGGTTGTCGCGCAAGGACTGGCTCGGCACGGAGAGGAAGACCACCGAGGCACCACGGACGGCATCGACCATGCTGGCCGTCGCCGTCATCCGCATCGGCAGGTTGATGCCCGGCAGGTAGTCGCTGTTGCGCTTCGCCTCGGTGATCTCGCGCGCGAGCTCGGGGCGCCGCGCCCACATGACCACGTCGGAGCCGCCATCGGCGAGGATCTTGCCGAACGTCGTGCCCCAGCTACCCGCTCCGAGCACGGCGACCCTCGCAGCTGCCGGGGTGACCGGAGCGTTCCTAGGACTCAAAACGGCCCGTCTCCTTCTGCTGGTGTTTCGTGGGGTCCCAGCGCTCGGCAGGGGCTTTCGCGCCCCGGAGTTCCTCGCACAGGGCGGTGATGGCCTGCATGACGACCTCGGTCGCCTCGTTCAGCGTCTTCGAGTCTAGCGGCCGACCCGCGAACGCCGAGAGGTCGACCGGCTCCCCGATCGTCACGTCGACGCGCTTCCGCAGGGGAAGGAGGGAGAGCTTGCCGTAGCGCGGCATAACCGCCTGCGTGCCCCAGTGGGCGGCGGGGATGATGGGCAGACCGTGCGTCAGTGCGATGCGCACTGCGCCCGTTCGCCCGCGCATCGGCCACAGCGCCGGGTCGCGCGTCAGGGAACCCTCCGGGTAGACGATGACACCCTGCCCACGCTCGGCGAGTTGGGCGGCAGCCGTCACGGGGTCGTTGCCTCTGGCTGACCCCTCGCGCTCCACCGGGATCTGTCCGGCCTTCGTCAACAACCAGCCGACGACCGGGATCCGGAACAGACTGCCCTTGGCCATGAACCGCGGCTGTCGACCGAGCCGCCAGACGGCGACGCCCATGATCAGCGGATCGAACTCGCTGTCGTGGTTCGGCGACAGGATGAACGCACCCTCCTGCGGCAGACGCTCACCGTGACGGATCCGCAGCTTGACGAGCGCACTGAACGGCGGAACGGCGATCGCGGACAGCAGCCAGTAGATCGACGGCTTCGACCGTTCAGCGCCCACCCGGACTACTCGGTTTCGAGGACGAAGTCAGCGCCGAGCTGCTGCAACTTGACGATGAAGTTCTCGTACCCGCGGCTGATGATCCCGACGTTGCTGACCGTGGACTTGCCTTCGGCGGTCAGTGCCGCGATGAGGTGGCTGAAGCCGCCACGGAGGTCCGGCACCTCGATGTCGGCTCCGTGGAGCGGCGTCGGGCCCGTGATGACCGCCGCCTGCTCGAGATTCCGACGCGGCACGCGCCGAGGCGTGCCCGACAGGCCGTTCGGGTGCACGACGATGTTCGCGCCCATGGTGTTCAGCGCATCGGTGAAGCCGAAGCGGTTCTCGTACACCGTCTCGTGGACGATCGACTCGCCCTTCGCCTGCGTGAGCGCGACGATCAGCGGCTGCTGCCAATCGGTCATGAACCCTGGGTGGACGTCGGTTTCGATGACGACGGGCTTCAGTTCCTCCTTGCGGTAGAAACGGATGCCGTCGTCGGTGATGTCGAAGCCACCGCCGGCCTTCCGGAAGATGTTCAGGAAGGTCATCATGTCCTGCTGCTTGGCCCCGCCGACGAAGATGTCGCCGTCGGTCGCGAGGGCTGCTGAGGCCCAACTCGCGGCCTCGTTGCGGTCGCCGATCGCGGTGTGGTCGTAGCCGTCGAGCTTGTCGACGCCCTCGATCAGGATGACGCGGTTGGGCTCGTACGAGATGATCGCGCCCATCTTCTGCAGCACGGCGATGAGATCCATGATCTCGGGCTCGATCGCGGCACCCTTGAGCTCCGTGGTGCCCTTGGCACGGACAGCGGTGAGCAGCACCTGCTCCGTCGCGCCGACGCTCGGGTACGGCAGGTGGACCGTCGTGCCGTGGAGGCCGTTCGGTGCGGAGAGTCGGATGCCCTGTGGGAGCTTCTCCACGACGGCACCGAACTTCCGGAGCGCATCGAGGTGGAAGTCGATCGGTCGGTCGCCGATGCGGCAGCCCCCGAGGTCGGGGATGAACGCAGCGCCGAGACGGTGCAGCAGCGGTCCGCAGAACAGGATCGGGATGCGGGAGAATCCGGCGTGCGCGTCGATCTCCTCCATGTGCGCCGACTCGACGTTCGTCGGGTCGAGGCGGAGCTCGTTCGGGTTGTCACCCTCGCTCACATCGACGCCGTGGATCTCGAGCAGCGAGCGCACCACACGGACGTCGCTGATGTTCGGGACGTTGCGCAACACGCTCACGTTCTCGCCGAGGAGCGAGGCGACCATCGCCTTGGTCACGAGGTTCTTGGCACCCTTGACCTCGATGCGGCCGGTGAGCGGGATACCGCCGTTGATCGTGATGCGGTCGACGTCGAGTCCGACCGACGAGCCTGCCGCCTGTGACGCCTGGACGAGTGAATTCAAACCGGTACCTACTGCCTTGCTACTTGACGGGGATGGTGCGGGGAAGCCAATTCGGGCGCTTCGCCTCGAACGCGGTGATCTGCTCTTCGCTGCGGAGCGTGAGTCCGATGTCGTCGAGACCTTCGATGAGCCGCCACCGAGTGTAATCGTCCACCTGGAACGAAACCGTGAGATCGCCGACCGTGATGGTGCGTTCGATCAGGTTCACGACGGAGTCCGACCCGGGTGCCGCCTCGATCGCGAGCCAGAGCTGTTCGAGCTCCTCCTCGGTGACCTGTGCGGCGAGCAGCCCCTGCTTGCCGGAGTTTCCGCGGAAGATGTCGCCGAAGCGGGAGGAGACGACGACCTTGAAACCGAAGTCGCGCAGCGCCCAGACGGCGTGCTCACGAGAGGAACCGGTCCCGAAATCGTGCCCGGCGACGAGGATGCTCGCTCCCAGGTACGACTCCTGGTTGAGGACGAACTCCGGGTCCTGGCGCCAGCCGGCGAACAGGGCGTCGTCGAAACCGGTCTTGGTGACGCGCTTCAAGTAGACGGCCGGGATGATCTGGTCGGTGTCGACGTTCGAGCGGCGCAGCGGTGCGGCGATGCCGGTGACGGTGGTGAACTTGTCCATCAGGCGTGCACGCCTTCCTGCTCGGTGGTGGCACGGTCGCTCGCATCGGCCTCCAGGTCGGCCGGGCTCGAGAGCGTGCCGCGGATGGCGGTTGCTGCAGCGACGAGCGGCGAGACCAGGTGGGTGCGACCACCCTTACCCTGCCGGCCCTCGAAGTTGCGGTTCGAGGTGGACGCGCAGCGCTCCCCCGGGGCGAGCTGGTCGGGGTTCATGCCGAGGCACATCGAGCAGCCCGCGAAACGCCACTCCGCGCCGAAGTCGGTGATGATCTTGTCCAGGCCCTCGGCCTCGGCCTCGATGCGCACCCGTGCGGATCCGGGGACGACCATGACCCGGACGCCGTCCGCCTTCTGACGGCCTTCGATGACGGAGGCGAACGCGCGCAGGTCCTCGATGCGGCTGTTCGTGCAGGACCCCATGAAGACCGCGTCGACCGGGATCTCCTTCATCGGCGTCCCAGCGGCGAGGTCCATGTATTCGAGCGCGCGCTCTGCGGCCGAGCGCTCGTTCGGGTCGGCGATCTCGGCCGGGTTCGGCACGTTCTCGCTCAGCGAGACACCCTGGCCGGGGTTCGTGCCCCAGGTGACGAACGGTTCGAGCGTGTCGGCGTCGAGGAAGACCTCGGCGTCGAAGACGGCACCCTCATCGGTCGCCAGGGTGTCCCAGTAGGCCACGGCCTCGTCCCAGTCGGCGCCGGTCGGTGCGTGCGGACGACCCTCGAGGTAGTCGTAGGTGGTCTGGTCGGGGGCGACCATGCCAGCACGTGCGCCGGCCTCGATCGACATGTTGCAGATCGTCATGCGCCCCTCCATGGAGAGTGCGCGGATCGCGGAACCACGGTATTCGAGCACGTACCCCTGCCCGCCACCCGTGCCGATCTTCGCGATGACCGCGAGGATGATGTCCTTCGCCGTGACCCCCGGGCGCAGCGTGCCCTCGACGGTGATCGCCATGGTCTTGAAGGGCTTGAGCGGCAGGGTCTGAGTCGCCATGACGTGCTCGACCTCGCTCGTACCGATACCGAACGCCATCGCGCCGAACGCACCGTGGGTCGAGGTGTGCGAGTCGCCGCAGACGACGGTGATGCCCGGCATGGTCAGGCCGAGCTGCGGCCCGACGACGTGCACGATGCCCTGGTCGAGGTCGCCCAGAGAGTGGATGCGCACGCCGAACTCCGCGGCGTTCCGCCGAAGGGTCTCGATCTGCGTGCGGCTCGTGAGGTCGGCGATCGGCTTGTCGATCGCGAGCGTCGGGGTGTTGTGGTCTTCCGTGGCGATCGTGAGGTCGAGACGACGCAGCGGTCGATCCGCCATCCGCAGACCGTCGAACGCCTGCGGGCTCGTCACCTCGTGCACGAGGTGCAGGTCGATGTAGATGAGGTCGGGGGTACCGTCCTCGCCCTTGACGACGAGGTGGTCGTCCCAGACCTTCTCAGCGAGCGTCCGAGGATGCTCGGGAAGACTGCTCGGGGTGGACGGATCGGCGTTCAGCTGCGACATGTCGTGAAATTCCTTCAAGCGATGAGGGGTCAGGCGTCAGCGACCTCCGCGACGAGGGAGCCTGGAAACTAGGCCTCGTCGCGGCAGGGAAGGAGGAGCAGCCCGGACACCCGCCCAGCGTACCACCCCGGGAGGATCACTCCCCCGCCGACACCTGCTCGCGCTTGCCGTCGCGGGACGCCTTCACCAGGCTCGCGACGGTCGCGACCACCATCGAACCGATGATCACTCCGAGCGAGGTCCAGGTGTTGATCTCCGGAGCCCACTCGATCGGGTGACCGCCGTTGATGAAGGGCAGCTCGTTGACGTGCATCGCATGGAGGAAGAGCTTCACGCCGATGAACCCGAGGATGAACGCGATGCCGTACTTCAGGTATTCGAGGCGATCGAGCAGGCCACCGAGCAGGAAGTACAGCTGGCGGAGACCCATGAGCGCGAAGAGGTTCGCGGTGAAGACGATGAAGGCGCTCTGCGTGATGCCGAAGATGGCGGGGATGGAGTCGATCGCGAAGATGAGGTCGGTCGTACCGATCGCGATGAAGACGACGATCATCGGGGTCCAGAACCGCTTGCCGTCGACCGTGACCCGGATCTTCGATCCATGGAAGTCGGGGGTGAGCGGGATCCTCTTGCGCAGGAGTGTCACGAGCTTCGTCTCGCCGTCTTCAGCGTCGTCGTTGTGACCGAACGCCTGCTTCCAGGCCGTGTAGAGGAGGAAGAGACCGAACAGGTAGAAGATCGCGGAAAACGCTTCGATGAACGCGGCTCCCGCGACGATGAAGATCGCCCGGAGCACGAGCGCGATGATGATGCCCACCATCAGCACTTCCTGCTGGTACTTCCGCGGCACGGCGAAGCGGCTCATGATGATGACGAACACGAACAGGTTGTCGATGCTCAGGCTGTACTCGGTCAGCCAACCGGCGAGGAACTGGCCCGACCACTCACCACCGGCCACGAGCAGCAGCACCAGCGCGAAGACGAGTGCCAAACCGACGTAGAAGACGACCCAGAGCGTCGATTCACGGGTAGACGGGATGTGCGGTCGCTTGTAGACGATGAGGAGGTCGGCGACGAGGACCAGGACCAGGACGACCAGCGATCCGACTTCGAACCAGACGGGGAGCTCGAGTTCCATGGGAACCTTTCATGAGGGGACGACGATGGATCGAACGTCTCTCCCGCGACCAGTGGTCGCCACCGTGCCCGGAATCCCGTCATCGCGATCCGTCCTGACGGACACGGCGAATCGGGATACTCCCCTTCGCTGCAACGAGCTTACCCCTGTGCGCGGATGCCACAGCACCGGGGCGGCCCGTCGGTGTGCGCTACTTCGGGGCGTCGATCCCGACGCGGTACTGGCCCTGGTCGTTGATCACCTCGACCGCGACGGGATAGCTCTTCGTGTTGTACGAGAACGTGCATTCGAACTGCGTGCCGGCGACGGCGGGCTGGTCGCTCGGGCACTCCACCTTCTCGACGTCGGCCAGCCCGAAGTCGTCCTTGAGCACCTTCGCGACGCCCGCCTGCACCGAACCGGTGTCGAGCATCGGCGTGAACAGACGCCCGACCGACAGGAGGGTAAGCGGGACCGCGATGAGCGAAGCGGCGACCGCACCGATCACAACGCCGGTCCAGAGTTTCCGTCCGAGTGGCTTCCGCTTCGGTTTCGGGGCTGGAGCCGGCGTGAAGGGGTGCTGTCCGGTCGTGTTGCCGTACTCGAGACCTGGGCGGAACGGAACCTGAGCCTGACCCGGGTGCGGCTGACCCGGGTGCGGCTGACCCGGGTGTGGCTGACCAGGGTGTGGCTGACCAGGGTGTGGCTGACCAGGCCGACCAGGCTGCACCTGCCCCTGGTACGGCTGCCCAGGCTGGACCTGACCGGCTTGGCCGGGTCGACCCGGCTGCTGCGGTTGTCCGGGCCCGAACTGCTGTGGCGCGCCGAACGGCGGCGCCGGACGGAACGGCGGCTGGGGGTGCGTCTGCTGGACAGGCTGCTGCTGCCCTGGCTGCTGCTGCCCGAAGGGCTGCTGCACGGTCGGCCTGGCGTTCTGCTGCCAGGGCTGGTTCGGAGCGCCCGCGGGAGCCGGGGCGTCCGTCGGCGGCGTCGACCGCTGCTGCTGCTGTGGCGGCTCGCTCCGCGGCGACCGGTCACCCGGGTGCTGGCTGCCCTGCTGCCGGTCGTTCGGAGGTTGCTGGCCGTTCTGTTGCGGCTGTCCGGGCTGCGGCGGCGGACCGCCCGTCTGCGGGCTCCCCGGACTGAACACGAGTTTCGGGGCGTTCGGATCGGGGAAACCGGGCGGCACCTGCTCGGGTCGGAGCGGCCCGCCGATGGGAGGCTTGCCTGGCTGCGCCGGCGTCTGATCGTCGGTCATTTCCTCAACTCCTCGATCTTCTCCCAGAACGCCGCCTGATCGGCAGCCGGGATCACGGTCACATCGAATCCTGATGGGGGTGTCGGCAGGTCTTCGATCGTCGAGGTGCCCGACACCTCGAACCCCGCCTGCAACTGCAACGGCGTCTCGCTGTCGACGGTGCCACTGAGCTCCGCCTTCACGAGTCCACCGTCGGCGTTCTGGAAGATCGTCACGGGAAGCATCGTCGCGAGGTCGTCCTCCGTGAACGACGCGACGAGGTCCTCCGGCAGGTCGAAGAGGGTTCCGACCGCCAGGACACTCTCGAGGCTCGCGCTCGTCGAGATCTGCGACGATCCGTCGTTGCGCATCGACACGACGACGTTGTTGAGGGATCCGTCGTCGGATGCGCGAGTGGCCTCCACTGCCGTGTAGATGTCGCAGGCGATCGAGATCCCGGGGAACACGCAGGCCGGCCCGAGGGACCCCTCTTCGTCCTCAGGGGTGACGTACCTCGTCTGCACCGCCACCCACTCGGTCGGCGCGAGCTCCTGGAGTTCGCCGCCGAGCAGCAGGAGGTCGAACCCGTTGCCGGCCTGATGGTAGACGTCGACCGTGTCGCCGTCCGCCGAGCCCTTGTCCTGGCTGAAGGAGCTCGTCGGGTCTCCGAACAGGACGACGGAGTCGTTCTCGTGCGATTCGAGGTCGCCGGAGACCGCGTGCACATACGCCGAACCCGTCACATCCGGAGCTTGGCCGATCTGCGCCGCGAGCAGTTCGAAGCGTGCGTCGGCGAGATCCTGCATGTACGACTGTTGGGCGGCCGCATCGGGGAAGGCCTCACCCGTCGTGGTGCACGCGCTCAGCGCGAGCGTGGCCGCACCGGCGACGGCGAGGACGGCATAGGACCGAGGCCGGTGCATCACGAGCCCTCCGCCAGCGCGTCGTTGTAGAGGTTCAATGCGCGTTGCCCGAGGACGGGGCCTTCGAGCCAGGAGCCGTCGCCACGGGAGGTCACCGAGGTGACGTAGCCTGCACCGGATGCCGGGTCGAGTCGCGTCAGCCATCCACCGCCCGAGCAGCCTGGCGTCATGACGCAGTCGATGCGATAGCCCGCGTACCCCTTCGTCGCGGCCTGGCTCGCGCAGTACCGTTGCGACTGACCGTCGAACGGTGCAGCACTCGGGTATCCGATGACCGTGATGCCCTCCGGCGGTGTTCCGAAGGAGATACCCTGACCGCCCGTGACCTCCTGGATCTTCTGGCCGGCCGAGTTCGGGGCCAGTCGGATGAAGGCGAAGTCGTAGGCCCAACCGTTGCCGCTCGTCGCACCACTGGCATCGGACGTCGCCTCATCGGTGAACTCCTCCGGCACGTAGGTGCTGACACCGGCCCACTGCCCGTACGGCTGGGTCTGGCCGTTCCCCGCGTCGGCCGGGATGAAGATGATGTTCTCGGCCAGCTGCTTCCCGTAGGTGTCCCAGACGCAGTGCCCGGCGGTGATGACGAGGTCCATCGTCGGGGCGTTCACGACACTGCCTGAGCAGACGTAGGTCGCGCCGCCGATGGAGAAGTACAGGCGCCCCTGCGTCGCGGCCGCCAAACCGGTGGCCGGGTACGGGTCCCCCGCGGCCGTCGGGGCGATCGCCTTCACATCGACATCGGGACCCACACCGGTGCTCGGGTGGACGACGACACCGGTCGCCTGGTCTCCGGTGAGCGTGTCCTGGCCCGGCTGCAACGTCGGCGCCTTCGCACCTCCGAACTTGTCGTCGGTCCAGTAGTCGTTCACCTCCTGCGGACTCGCATCGAAGTCTTTGCGGAGGGTGTCGTCCGTTCCACCAGTGACGTCGACGATGGGTCCGGCGTTCCCAGCAACGGCCTCGCCCGTCACCGGGATCGAACACCCGGTCAGCAGGGCGGCGAGGATGAGGACTGCGGCGGTCGCCGGGATGCGGCGGTTCTGCTTCACGGTCACCCGGCCAAGCTAGCACGCGGTCACGCGATGCGGATCGGTGGGAACCCTGCGTCGACGACGACCGCCGACCGCCGACTCGAGCGACGAAACACCCGCCCGACCAGAAAATGAAAGAAGCCTCGCTCCCTGATGACTCAGGAAAACGAGGCTTCTTTCGGTGTTGTGACCCCAACGGGATTTGAACCCGTGCTGCCGCCGTGAGAGGGCGGTGTCCTAGGCCGCTAAACGATGGGGCCGTAAGCAACGGATATGAGTATGCCATAGCTTTCGAACGCGTACAAATCGAGCGGCCGGAGCGTGTCGGATGGGCGTGTCGAGCCCGCTGAGCGCGCTCCCGGAGCGTCAGCAGAGTACCCGGAGCACCCCCGGAACGACTTCGATGGAGATCGGCAACGGGCCGATCCGCTCGCCATCCGCGTAGGCGGTGATCCCCGCGGCCGCGATCGACACCGAGCGAACCCGTGAGATACGCACGATGTCGAGTCCGGTGTGGGTTCCGGAGAACACCTTCGGGAACAGCCGGAGGAAACGCCACCGCGAGACCGGGGCGACGACGAAGAGGTCGAAGGCGCCGTCGGCGAGCTCGGCCTCCGGCACGATCAGCATTCCACCACCGATGGAGGTGTTGTTCGCGACGGCGAGCAGCACGGCTTCGACGCGTTCCGTCTCGCCGTCGACGACGAGGTCGTAGCTGCGGGCCCGGAGGGACAGGAGCTCGCGCAGGATCGCGATCGTGTAGCGACTGCGACCCCGAGGCCGGCGCATGAGGTTCGCACGCTCGTTCACCAGGGCGTCGAAGCCGGCCGAGACGGCTCCAGCGAACCACGTCGTGTGCACGCCGTGCCGCACGCGCCCGGCGTCGATCGTGCGCGGACCGGACTCGAGGGCGGCGAGGACGCGTTCGATGGCCGCCTCGGGATCGTCGAGCGGCAGGCCGAGGCCCCGAGCGATGTCGTTCCCGGTGCCCGACGGCACGACGCCGAACGGCAGCCCGGAGTCCTGGACGGCTTCGACCGCGAGACTCACCATCCCGTCTCCCCCGACGACGACCAGCCCGTCGAGCCCCGCCTCGATCTCCCGGAGCACGGCGCTCCTGAGGAGTTCGACGTTGTCCTCCTGCAATCCCACCACGGCGAACCCGGCCACCCGCAGGGCGTCGAGGACCAACGGGCCGACGGCCTTCGTGGCACCGAAGGAGGCAGTGGGGTTGATGGCGACGCCGATACGGCGTGGTTGCGTGGTCACGTGCCGATTCTGGCAGGCCGTCCACGCACGCAGCGACGATCGACCGGCTTGCCCTTGCGCCGCGCACGGTATTCACTCGAACCATGAGACTGACGAAGTTCGAGCACGCCGCCTTCCTCCTCGAACAGGACGGCACCAAGCTGATCGTCGATCCGGGTTCGTTCACGAGCCCCATCGCCGACGTGAGCAACACCACCGCGGTCGTGATCACGCACCTGCACCCCGATCATTGGACGCCCGAGCACCTCGACCGCATCCTCGCGGCCAGTCCCGACGCCGTGGTCTACGGGCCGGCCGGCGTCGCAGCTGCTGCGGACGGGTATGAGATCACCATCGTCGCTCCGGGCGACACGATCGAGAACGGGCCGTTCACGCTCCGTTTCTTCGGCGGTACCCACGCGGTGATCCACTCGTCCATCCCCGTGATCGACAACGTCGGAGTGCTCGTCAACGAGCAGGTCTATTACCCGGGCGATTCCTTCACCGTGCCGGACGGCGTCGAGGTCGACGTGCTCGCAGCACCCGCTGGTGCACCGTGGATGAAGATCGCGGAAGGCATCGACTTCGTGCTCGCCGTCGCGCCGAAGCGAGCCTTCGGCACACACGAGATGGTGCTGTCCGCAGCCGGGCAGGCCATGTCGCACGGCCGACTGCAGTGGGCGACGGAACAGGGCGGCGGCACGTACTCGCCGCTCGCCCCGTTCGACACCCTCGAGGTGTGAGACCGGCCGGCTACCGGCGGCGGAACTGCGCCGCCGCCGGGCAGTCGAACGGGTCACGTGCCGAGAGGCCGACCCGGTTCAAGTACTGGATGACGATCCCGTAGGACTGCAGCAGTGTGGTCTCGGTGTACGGCACCTGCTGCGTCTCGCAGTGCTCCCGTACGATGACCCGGGCGCGCGCGAGGGCGGGGCGGGGCATGCTCGGGAACAGGTGGTGCTCGATCTGGTAGTTGAGGCCGCCCATGAAGGTCGCCATGCCGAAGCCTCGGACGTTGCGGGAGGTGAGCACCTGCTTGCGGAGGAAGTCGAGCTTCACGTCAGCCGGGATGATCGGCATGCCCTTGTGGTTCGGGGCGAACGACGCACCCATGTACACGCCGAAGACGGCCAGCTGGACGCCGATGAAGGCGAAGGCCATGCCGACCGGCAGGAACAGGAAGATCGCAGCCAGGTAGAGACCGATGCGGGCGACGATCATGCTGATCTCCGCCACGCGGCCGTCGACCTTGCCGCGACCGAAGAGGGTGCGGAACGACAGCGCGTGGAGGTTGATGCCCTCGAGCATGAGCAACGGGAAGAAGAGGTACCCCTGCTTCCGGGTGATGAGCGCGATGAGGCCCTTGGCCTTCGCCGCGTCCTCCTCGATGAACGAGATCGTGTCGATCTCGATGTCGGGGTCCTTCGTCACCTGGTTCGGGTTCGCGTGGTGACGCGTGTGCTTCGTCATCCACCAGGAGTAGCTGATGCCGACGATGCCCGCAGCCAGGAACCGTCCTGCGCGGTCGTTCGCGCGTCCTGACTCGAACACCTGTCGGTGCGAGGCCTCGTGGGCGAGGAAGGCGAACTGGGTGAGGACGACGCCGAGCGCTCCGGCGATGAGCAGCTGGAACCACGACTCGCGCAACAGGATGAACCCCGTCGCACAGCCGAGGAGTGCCACGACGAGGAACGAGAAGGTCAGGATGTAGAAGGTCCGGTGCCTGCGCAGCAGTCCGGCTTCGCGCACGGTCTTCAGCAGCGCGGAGTAGGAGCTCGTGACGCCGGGCTGGCCGGGCTTGCGGGGGCTCGTGGCACGGACTGGGCCGAGGATGGCTTCAGTGGACATGGGCTCTCCGGGGGATCGGTGTCGACTTCCCAGCCGGTGTAGATGAGCAGGTGCTCGGAGAGCGGAAGCTCTGTAGATGTCCACAGCCTAGGGTGACTGCCTGGGGAATGACCGCACATTCGAGAATGTGGGGCGTCACGGCGGCGTGGGGGCGTCTGAACGGGCGAAAAGTCGCAGAATTGGCCAATCCGTTACCCTTTCGAGTCTTGTTTTCAGCCGCCATGGGCTAACGTGGACCGGAGTTGTTGTGTTGCGCAGGTATTTCAAGTTGCGTCCCCACCGATGGAGACGCCGCTTTTCTGAGGAGCGAGCAAAGAACACCGCGACGAACGGTCCCGAAAGTCGGGAACGGTCACTCATGAAAGAGGAAGTACATGTCAACTGGAACTGTGAAGTGGTTCAACGCCGAAAAGGGCTTCGGCTTCATCACCCCTGACGACGGCAGCGCCGACGTCTTCGCACACTTCTCCGCCATCGCGACGAGCGGCTACCGCTCGCTCGAGGAGAACCAGAAGGTCGAGTTCGAGACCAACCAGGGCCCCAAGGGCCTGCAGGCTGAGAACATCCGCCCCCTCTGATTCTCTGATCAGTCGGAGCTGACGATCCGAGCGGCCGGTCATTCCAGCCCTCGCGTCTGAGACACCGAGAACCGCCCCCGACATTCGTGTCGGGGGCGGTTCTGTCTGTCCGGGTGCGCCTACGCGACGGGCTCGATGAGCTCCGGTCCATCGCCTTGCAGCGGGGCCACACGATGGAACACGAGCTGTTCGGCGACGTCGGTCGCTGCAGCGACCATCTCGTCGACCTCGTCCTGGTCGGCTTCATGGTGCGGGTCGAGCCACTCGTCCCAGCACTCGGGCGGCAGTGTCACCGGGGTGCGTGGATGAAGCTCGAGCAGGCCTCCCACCGCAGGACGCGTGAGGATGGTGGCGCTCAGCACCCAGCGTTGCGGATCGTCGTCGGCGAGCGAGCGATCGCGCCACCAGGAGTAGAGACCGGCGAACACGATCGGCTCACCGCCGGCGGTGTGCACGAAGTACGGCGTCTTGGTCGCCCCCTCGGTGTGCCACTCGTAGTAGCCGGCTGCCGGGATGAGCGCCCGCTTCTGCCGCACGGACGGCGCGAAGGTGGGCTTCGTGGTGACGTCTTCGGACCGCGCGTTGAACGTGGGGTACTGACTCTTCAGCTCGGTCGCGAACGACGGCACGAGCGACCACCGGGCGGATTCGAGCCGCCTGACCACCGGTCCGGTCTTCACCGACTCCAGGATGACGGGGATCTGCTCGGTGGGCCGCACGTTGTACGAGGGACCCGGCAGCTCCCCCGCGGCCTGGTCGATGTCGAAGAGCTCGATGAGCTCCTCGGTGGATTCGGTCACGACGAAACGTCCGCACATGAGCCCCAGCGTACCCGTCACCTCCGACACTCGGACGCGCCGTGTCGGAGGGCTGACGCAGACTGTCCGTGCGAGCCGACAGACGTCGCACAAGGCAACTCCTCCGGTTGACTTGTTCGAAGATATGTTCGAATATTGAGCCATGGCCCTGCACGCTCTCGTCGACTCCCCCGCTCGTGCGGGGACGACATCCGAGCTGCACGAACTCCAGGGGCGGATCGCGCGGATGCAGGGCACGCGGCTCGATACCCGGTCCCTCCCCACGGATCCCGCCCTCTCCAGGCTCCTGCCCGGTGGCGCTCTGCAAGCCGGCGGCAGCTACTCGGTCCTCGGCTCCACCTCGCTCGCCATGTCGCTGATGGCCGGCCCGTCCGCCGCCGGCACATGGTGCGCCGTCATCGGGCTCCCCTCGTTCGGCATCGAAGCGGCCGCGGCGGCCGGCATCGACCTCGAACGCCTCGTGCTCGTCCCAAGACCCGGAGAGCACTGGCTCACGGTCACCGCTGCGATGGCCGACGTCGCCGGAGTGCTCATCACGGCGGCCCCCGACCGCATCACCCCGAGCGATGCGGCGCGACTGGCGGCACGCCTCCGGCAACGCGAGGCGGCACTCATCGTGCTCGGCGCCTGGCCGCAGAGCGACGCCACCCTCCGCGTGACCGAGAGCTCCTGGAGTGGCCTCGGCACCGGCCACGGGCACCTCAGGCAACGGCGGATCGTCGTGAGCTCGCTCCTCGGTCAGGGCTCGGCGGGGCGCCCCCGGACAGCACACCTGACGCTGCCGCTCTCCCCCGCCTCGACTGCATCCGTCGGCCCGGAGCGCGTCGCTCCTGCCGCCGACCCGACGCCACTCCCGCTGGTCGTGAACCGATGAACCAGACGGCATCCGATGCTCCGGTCGAGCGCACTCTGGTGCTCTGGTGTCCGGACTGGCCCGTCCTCGCCGCGCGGCTCTCCGGAACCCTCCCGGAGGATGCGGCAGGGCGCCCACTTGCACTCGTGGAGCACGGCGAGATCCTCGCCTGCGATGCACGTGCCCGCGCAGCGGGTGTCAAACGCGGACTGCGCGTACGCGAGGCAGAAGCACGGTGTCCCGACCTCGTGACCGTGGACTACGACCCGGTCATCGACGCCAGGGCATTCGAACCGGTGCTCCTCGGCGTCGAACACCTCATGCCGGGGGTCCAGCCCTACCGTGCCGGCCTCTGCGCGATCCGTTCACGCGGTCCGAGCAGATACTACGGCGGGGAACTGGAGGCTGCCACGGTCCTCCTCGCCCGACTCGAGGAGCTCGGCGTCCCGGACGCCAGGATCGGCATCGCCGACGGTCCGTTCGCCGCCGAGCAGGCCGCCAGGATGTCGTCGTCCCAGGCGAGCGCCCCACGGATCCTCATCATCCCGGTCGGCGCCTCGCCGGCGTTCCTCGCACCGCTCCCGCTCTCCGTCCTCGCCCGCCCACAGCTCAGCACCCTCCTCCACCGGCTCGGCATCACGGCCCTCGGCGACTTCGGAGCGCTCCCGGCCCCGGAAGTCCGCGATCGTTTCGGCTCAGACGGCGCCTTCGCTCATCGCCTCGCGAGCGGCCTCGATGCCAGGAGCGTCGTTCCGCGCGTCGCGCCGATCGAACTGGCCGTCTCGGTGTCGTTCGAGCCGCCGCTCGACCGCATCGACCAGCTCGCGTTCGGCTTCCGCCAGTCGGCCGAACGGTTCATCGAGGGTCTCACCGAGGCCGGGCTGGTCACGACGGCGATCACCATCACCCTGCAGAGCGAGCGAGGAGAACGCTCCACCAGGACCTGGCTGCATCCACGGTGGTTCACCGCCGGGGACGTCCTCGACCGCGTGCGCTGGCAGCTGCAGGGGTCTTCGGACATCGACCACGGCCTCGCCTCCCCCGTCGAACTCGTCCGAGTGGTCCCGGAGACCCTCGACGACGCCGCCGATCACGAGGAAGGGCTCTGGGGCGGCGGACCGGATGAACGCATCCACAACGGACTCGCCCGGGTCCAGAGCATGCTCGGGCATGACGGTGTGCTCACGGCGATCCCCTCCGGCGGCAGGCTCCTCCTCGACCGCCGCTTGCTCGTCCCCTGGGGCAGTGTGCCACCCGGTGGGGAGGCGGCGATCCTCGAGCGACGCGCCAGGCCCTGGCCCGGCACGATCCCGGGAGCCGCACCCGCCACCGTCTTCGAGGATCCGCTCCCGGTCGACGTCCTCGACGCCTTCGGTCGAGCCGTCGAAGTCGACGACCGCAGCTCGGTCAGCGCACCGCCCGCCCGGTTCTCGGCAGCCGCCGCGTGGCACCGGGTCGACGGTTGGGCAGGGCCCTGGACCATCGACGAACGATGGTGGGACGAGGAACGCCATCGACGGGTCCATCGCTTCCAACTGGTCGACGACACCGGCGACGCCTGGCTGCTCATCCTGGAGGAGCAGCGCTGGCGAGCCGAGGCCAGATACGACTGACCACCCGAACACCACTCGTCCACTGTCGAAGGAGCATCAACATGGGATGGCACAATCCACCGGTCTCGTGGTCCGAGTTCGAACGACGCCTCTCGGACGCCAGCCGCCCAGGCACCCCACCGTTGGGCGCCGACGGCGGCGACAGCCCGGCTTGGTCACGGAAGCGGCAACCGTACAGACCGCAACCTCATGCAACGGCTGCACACCCAGCCGCCACCCCCTACGCCGAACTGCACGCGCACTCGAGCTTCAGTTTCCTCGACGGCGCGAGCCCGCCCGAGCGCCTCGTCGAGGAGGCTGCGGCGCTCGGACTGCACGGGATCGCCATCACCGACCACGACGGTTTCTACGGTGTCGTCCGGATGGCCGAGGCAGCCGAACGCTTCCCCGAGCTGCGGACGGTCTACGGCGCTGAGCTCTCAGTCGGGCTCGACCGCCCGCAGAACGGTGTCGCCGACCCGGTCGGCCATCACCTGCTGCTGCTCGCCCGCCGGGCGGAGGGCTACCACCGGCTGGCCGGCGCCATCACCGACGCCCAGCTCGCGCCGGGAGCCGAGAAGGGGCGGCCCGTCTACGACCTCGAACAGCTCGCAGCATCGGTCGACGGACAGGTGATGGTGCTCACCGGATGCCGGAAGGGTCTCGTCCGCACAGCACTGCGCGAGCAGGGACCGGGCGCTGCCGCTGCAGCGGTCGACCGCCTCGTCGCACTGTTCGGCCCGGAGAACGTGGTCGTCGAGCTGAGCGACCACGGCCACCCGGAGGACACCGGCGAGAACGACGCCCTGGCCGAGATCGCCGCCCTCCTCGACCTCACCGTGGTTGCCACCGGCAACGTGCACTACGCCACCCCGGAGCAGCACCGTCTCGGAACGGCCCTCGCCGCCGTCCGTGCGAGGCGCAGCCTGGAGGAACTCGACGGTTGGCTGCCCGCGTCCGACGGCGCCCATCTCCGCAGCGGCGAGGAGATGGCGAGACGATTCGAACGCTATCCCGGCGCGGTCGCACGGAGTGTCGAGATCGCCGACGAGCTCGCCTTCAGCCTGCGAGCCGTCCGTCCGAAGCTGCCCCGGCAGCGAGTCCCGGAGGGCCACACGCCGATGAGTTGGCTACGGCACCTCGTGATGGAAGCCGTTCCCGTGAAGTACCCGAAGGCCTCGCCGTCAGATCTGCAGCGCATCGAACGCGAACTCGAGGTCATCGAGCAGAAGGACTTCCCGGGGTACTTCCTCATCGTCCACGACATCGTGAGCTTCGCGCGAGGGCGTGGCATCCTCTGTCAGGGTCGAGGCTCCGCGGCGAACTCAGCGGTCTGCTACCTGCTCGGCATCACGGCGGTCGACTCGATCTTCTACCAGCTGCCGTTCGAGCGGTTCCTCTCCAGCATGCGCGAGGAGGAGCCGGACATCGACGTCGACTTCGACTCGAACCGCCGCGAGGAGGCCATCCAGTACGTCTACGAGACCTACGGTCGTCGGAACGCCGCCCAGGTCGCCAACGTCATCAGCTACCGCCCGAAGTTCGCCGTCCGCGACACCGCGAAGGCGCTCGGCTACAGTCCCGGACAACAGGACGCCTGGTCGAAACAGGTCGAGCGCTGGGGTGCTCTCACCTCGAGCGCCGACCACGACATCCCCGAACGGGTCGTCGGCCTCGCCCAGCAGTTCCTCACCCTGCCCCGACACCTCGGCATCCACTCCGGCGGAATGGTCTTGACCGATCGCCCCGTCGGCGAGGTCTGCCCGATCGAACACGCCAGGATGGACGGCCGGACGGTCCTGCAGTGGGACAAGGACGACTGCGCTTGGATGGGGCTCGTCAAGTTCGACCTGCTGGGCCTCGGGATGCTCTCGGCCATCCAGTACTGCTTCGACCTCGTCGCCGAGCACACCGGCGAGCGGTGGGCGCTCGAGACGATCCCGAAGGACGAGGCCGGCGTCTACGACCAGCTCTGCCGCGCCGACTCCATCGGGGTCTTCCAGGTCGAGAGCCGTGCGCAGATGGGCATGCTGCCGAGGCTTCGCCCTCGGAGGTTCTACGATCTCGTGATCGAGGTGGCGATGATCCGTCCCGGCCCCATCCAGGGCGGTGCCGTGCACCCCTACCTTCGGAGGAAGACCGGCCAGGAGCCCGTCACCTACCTGCATCCGAGCCTGGAACCCGTGCTCGAACGCACGCTCGGCATCCCGTTGTTCCAGGAACAGCTCATGCAGATGGCGATGGCGGTCGGGGGCTGCTCGGCCGAGGATGCCGACCTGCTGCGACGCGCGATGGGGTCGAAGCGCGGCGAGGAGCGGATCGAGACGCTCAAAGAGAAGCTGTACCTCGGGATGGCCGGCAACGGGATCACCGGAGCGGACGCCGACGCCGTGTACGCCAAGATCCAGGCGTTCGCGAACTTCGGCTTCGCGGAGAGCCACTCACTGAGCTTCGCCCTGCTCGTCTATGTGAGCGCGTGGTTGCGCCTGCACTATCCTGCCGCTTTCCTCGCCGCCCTCCTGAAAGCCCAACCCATGGGGTTCTACTCCCCGATGACGCTCGTCGCCGATGCCCGCCGGCATGGCGTGTCTGTCCTCCGACCGGATCTGCACCGTTCCGCCGCCGAAGCCGGTCTCGAGACGCTCGACCCCGGAGCCCGACCAGGCACCCCGGTCACTCCGAGCGGCCTGCCCCACTGCCTCGACGAGGATCAGGGCCCGACCGGTGACTTCGACCCGGCTCTCCCCGACGACTCCGCGGAGCACCGACGGGACGGCGCATTGGCCGTCCGTCTCGGGCTCGACTCCGTCCAGGGCATCGGTACACCGCTCGCCGAACGGATCGTCGCCGAACGGGAGAGCGCTGGGCGGTTCACCAGCCAGGCGGATCTCGCCAGAAGGATCGGTCTCAACTCCGCGCAGCTGGAGGCGCTCTCCGCAGCCGGAGCGTTCGACGGCTTCGGGCTGACCAGGCGGGAGGCGATGTGGGGCGCAGCACAAGCGAGTCGACACCGTCCCGACCAGCTCGAGGGCACGTTCACAACCGTGCAACCGCCGCTGTTGCCGATCCCGACAGCGGCGGAACAGCTGATCTCGGACATCTGGGCGACCGGCCTGTCCACCGACGACCATCCGATCAGTCATGTCCGTGCGGCGCTCCGACGACGCGGGGCGCTCAGGTCGGATGAGCTCCTGCAGGCGGAGTCCGATCGCCGTGTGGAGGTCGGCGGTGTCGTGACCCACCGGCAGCGACCGGCGACGGCGAGCGGGATCACCTTCATGAACCTCGAGGACGAAGCAGGGCTCGTCAACGTGATCTGCAGTGTCGGGGTGTGGAACCGGTACCGTCGTGTCGCCAGAGAGGCACCGGCGATGATCGTCCGTGGCATGCTCGAACGTTCACCGGAAGGGATCGTCAACCTCGTGGCGGACCGACTGGAGCCGCTGCGGATCGGTGCGAACACCCGCTCGCGAGACTTCCAGTAGCCGAAGGCACCAAACCACGGACACCCGAGCCTCCGAACTCCTGGTACAGACGGACCACAAGCGGACACGACACTCACCGGATTCCCAGATCCGGCCGGGCAAGGAATGACCGGGAGCCTCTCGGCGTTGATCCCAGTGTTCCGCAGACCAGAAGGGGGTCACCCATGGCGAGAGTGTACGAAGAGATCGAAGGCCGCACCGGCGAGGTGGAGCGGTACCGCCACCACCCGAACGGCAAAGGCATGGTCGCAGCTCGTGCACTGATCGATCCGACGGCTTTCATCGAACGCACGACGTTCGTCGAGGCGGACGCCGACATCCGGGCGAACGCCTGGATCGGCGCCGGAACGTGGATCGACCGTTCAGCCGTCATCGGTGAAGGGGCGTTCATCGGCGCCAACGTGCACATCGGCGAGCGCTCGGTCATCGGGCGCGGTGCACGCGTCGGAAGCGACGCACGCCTCGGCGCCGGTGTCCAGGTGGCTCACGGCGCGAGCATCGATCGCGACGCACGTATTCCGGATCATGAGGTCGTCGGCGGCGAGCGCCCCGTCATGACGGAGCCGACCGTCCGCCAGACGAACCGCGCCCCGCGGCGGCCACGGCCGAGCGGCTCAGACCGTTTCGGCAAGGCCGCCTGACACCCCATCGCACACCGAGGGCCCGTACTGCACGCAGTACGGGCCCTCGGTCGTTCCGGACAGTCTCAGCACAATTTCAGGTTCTCGCATGCTAGTATACCAGTATGGACCTCAAAGACTACGTGCGTATCTTCCGCCAGAGATGGCTCATCATCGTCGCCATCACGGCGGGCGTGGCCGCTCTGGCCCACGGCTACACGCTCATCACCAAGCCGACGTTCCAAGCGACCGGTCAGCTCTTCGTCGCCGTCAAGAGCGGCGACTCGGTCGGCGACCTCAACCAGGGCAACGCATTCGCCCAGAGCCGCGTCGCATCCTACGTGATCCTCGCCACCGGATCGATGGTGCGCGACATGGTCGCCGAGCGACTCGACCTGGAACCCGCCGCGCTCTCAGGGAAGATCGTGGCGACCAACCCGGCGAAGTCCGTTCTCATCAACATCTCCGCTATCGACACGGATCCCGTCGCGGCCGCACGCATCGCCAACACCGCCTCACAGGCCCTCGTCGACCTCGTCGGCGATGTCGAGCGGAACGACGCCGCAGCGTCCGCCTCCACCGAGACATCACCCGTCGGACTCGCCGTCGTCCAAGAAGCGGCGGTCCCCGGCGCGCCGATCGCTCCGAACACGCTTCAGAACCTCGCCGTCGGCATCCTGATCGGCCTCGCACTCGGCGTCGGGACGGCGCTCCTCATCGAGGTCCTCGACACGAGGCTCCGTGGACGCACCGCGATCGAGAAATTGTCCGCTGTCAGCATCCTCGGCACCTTCCACGCTGAACCCGCGGAGACGAACCAGCTCATCCTCGGCTCCACGGAGAGCTACAGCAGACGATCCGAGAGCTACCGTCAGCTCAGGACCCACCTCCAGTTCGCCACGATCGACGGCGGTCTCCGCAGTCTCATGGTCACCTCATCGGTTCCGGGCGAGGGCAAGAGCACCACGGCGGCGAACCTCGCCCTCGTCCTGGCGGAAGCCGGCAACTCGGTTCTCCTGGTCGACGCGGACCTCCGCCGTCCCCGCCAGCACGAGATGTTCGGACTCGAAGGCGCCGTCGGTCTCACGACCGTCCTCACGGGTCGGATCAGCCTTGAAGACGCCGCACAGACGGTGAACGGCGCCGGCAGTCTCGCGGTGCTCACCTCCGGCGAACTCCCCCCGAACCCGAGTGAGCTGCTCGGCTCGGCCGCCATGGAACGTGCCCTCAACGAGATGGAACGCACCTTCGACATCGTGATCATCGACACCCCGCCGCTCGTCAACGTCTCCGACCCGACCGCGGTCTCGACGCTCGCCAGCGGCGTCCTCCTGGTGGCCGCGGCCGACGGCCGCCTCCACCGCGACCAGCTCCAGCAGTCGCTCGAGAACCTGAACTTCGTGAAGGCGAAACTGCTCGGCATCGTCCTCAACCGCGTCGAACTCGCGCGCAGCGAACAGTCGTACTCGTACTCCTACTACGACAGTGCCGACGCGAAGGACGTCGAGCCCCGCAAGCGCGGCAGACGCACGGACGGGAAGCAGGTCACGCCTCGCCTGCGTGCCGAGGCCAAGGACGCCGAACGCGCCAAGCGCAGGAAGCGCACGGAGGCGAAGCCGGTCGCGCCGCGCCTGCGCACGAGCGCACAGCCGTTGCAGTCCGCACCCGAACAGCAACAGGCTCAGCGCGCAGACGGCGCGGCAGTCCCGCCCGAGCAGGGCACCCGTCGCGCACGGAGGTCGGCAGCATGAGACCGCACACCACCTCGACGGGACCCATCCGGATCCTGATCGTCTGCACGGGGAACATCTGCCGGTCGCCGTACGCCGAGTTCGTACTCGCGAGCCGTCTGCGCGAGATCGACGCCGACGCCTTCATCGTGCGCAGTGCAGGGACCCGAGCCATGCGCGGGCACGCCATCGACGGTTCGAGCGCAGCCCTCCTCGGACCGATCGCGGCGGAGAGCGGAGCATTCACCGCCTCCCAGCTCCACATCGACGACATCGGCGCGAGCGATGTGATCCTCACCATGACCCGCGAACAGCGTAGCCAGGTGCTGCAGCTCCGGCCGGATGCACTCAGACGGACCTTCACCCTTCGAGAGTTCGCCCGACTGCTCGACACGATCGATGTCGGCGCCCTCCCCCTGGAGGACCGTGCTCGATGGTTGTCCGCCCTCCCGCTCCTCGCCGCGAATCGCACGGGCGCCCGCCTCAACCAGCCGGCCGACGACGACGTGATCGACCCGTACCGCCTCGGTCCCGATGCGTTTCGACAGATGGCGCAGGAGATCGATCCTGCGCTGGAACGAATCACCGCGTTCGCACTGCGTTCCGTGCACGCCACGACCACGACCACGATGCCAGGGGGACACCATGTCCGTTGATCAGTCACGACAGCACACGGTTCCCGATCGACGACTGCTCCGGCAGAACGTCTTCGAGCGCCTGCACGCGGACATCATCGACGGCAGCCTCGAGCCCGGCCGTCGCCTGCGAGACAACGAGCTCACCTCACTCTTCGGCGTGTCACGGACGCCGCTCCGCGAGGCGGTCGCGCGTCTCGAGGAGCTCGGGCTCGTGCACACGGCTCCGAACCGCTTCACCCGTGTCGCCCCACTCGCCACCGAGGCGATCTTCGAGGCGCTCGACGTCTTGGAAGCACTCGCACCGTTGCTCAGCATCCTCCTCGTCGAACGCCTTGATGAAGACGCGCTCCTCGAGGCCGAATATCTGGCGCGGCGCATCGAACGGCTCGAATCTGACGATGCCGTGGGCGCGATGGGTCTCCTCCTGCGGTTCGCGCAGCAGCAGCTCAGCGATCTGGAGCTCATTCCTGCCATCACCGAGACCACGCTGACGAGACTGATCCGCTATGTCCGACAGCGACCGGGAGTCCTCGCCGCTGCCGGCGGCACACCACCGATCACGGCCTTGACCGCCACCCTCTCGCTGCGGGACCCCGACCGGACCACCCGGGCCGCCGTCGTGCAGATCGACGGTATCCGCGCCGCCATCCGGGCCAGCTGGGATCCACGCGACCTCGACCCCGCGGTCAGCGCGGACACTGCGCCGGCTTGACACGGTCGCACGCACCAACGACGAAGGCCCGCGATGTTCGCGGGCCTTCATGTCGTGTTGCTGTCTTGCTGGGGTACCTGGACTCGAACCAAGAACAACTGAACCAGAATCAGTCGTGTTGCCAATTACACCATACCCCACTGTCTGAACCGAAGCCCCGACCGAAGAACAACTCTAGCCTACGAAGCCGGTCGTCTCAAATCGGTGCGTCCCGGGCGCGTCGTCGCCCACGGCTCAGCTCGGAACCCCGGCGATGTCGCGGTTCAGGGCCCGGGCGACCCTCGCACCGTTGCCCGCCGCAACGATGAGCTGCTGCGGTCCGGGCGGCGTGATGTCGCCCGCTGCGTAGACTCCGGGAACGGTCGTCCGACCCCAAGAGTCGATCACGACGTAGCCATCGGCGTCGCGCTCCGGCGCGAGCGACTCGAAAAACGCCAACGACGTCGACCACGCCGGACGGACGAATCCCGCGGTCCGTGGAACCACCGCGCCGTCCTCGAGCACGACCCCCGTCAGGCCCTCCCGGCCGCCGCTCAGTTCGGCGATCGCCTGGCGCTCGACGCGGATGCCCGAGGCTGCCAGAGCGTCTTCCTCCGGCTCGGAGACGACGCTCGAGCCGTTCGTGAAGACGATGAGGTCTGCGGACCACTGTGCAATGAGCAACGCCCACTCCGCGAGGTCGGCCGACTCCCCGATGAGGGCGAGCGGAGCATCGGCCTTCTCGAAGCCGTCGCACTCCACACAGCTGTGGATGGCCGTGCCGTAGAAGGCGCGCATGTTGGCGACCTTCGGCAAGGTCTCGGTCAATCCGGTCGCGACGACGACCGTGCGCGTGAGGACGTCCCGATCGGGTTCGCCTCGGACGCCCTGGGCGACGATCCGGAACCCCTCCGCCACCGCGTCCACCGAGTGCACCAGCGCGAACTGGACCTCGGCATTGTCGTACGCCGCGACCTCTTCGCGCCCGAGTCGGCGCAGATCCAGCGGCGGGATACCGTCTCGTGTGAGGAAGCCATGCGACAGCAGCGTGGCCGCATGACGCGGCCGGTTGCCGTCGAGGACGAGCACCCGACGACGCGCCCGCGCCAGATTCAGCGCGGCGGAGAGGCCTGCAGGCCCCCCGCCGATGACGACGACGTCGTACGCCTCACTCATGACGCGAGGTACGCCGAGAGCCGATCGAGACGGGCGATCGACTCCGCCTTGCCGAGGATCTCAAGGGATTCGAACAGCGGCGGCGAGATCCGACGCCCCGAGGCTGCGACGCGGAGCGGGCCGTATGCGATCCGCGGCTTCAGCCCGAGCCCCTCGATGAGCGCGCCAGCCAGCGTCTCCTGGAGTGTCGAAGCATTCCAGTCCGCTTCCGGGACGAGCTCGAGCGCACCGATCGACGCGACGAGGACTTCGGGCGCGCCTGCGGGGAGGCTCTTCAACGCATCCTCCTGGTAGTCGAGCGCATCGCTCCCGACGAACAGGAAGCCGAGCATGGCGGGAGCCTCGCCGAGCAAGCCGATGCGCTCCTGGATGAGCGGCGCACCCTGCTCGAGGATCGACTGCTGCGCCGCGTCGAGCGGTTCCGTCAGCACGCCGGCTTCAACGAGGTACGGCACGATCCGTCTGAGGAAGTCCGCAGGCTCGAGCAGACGGATGTGGTCGCCGTTGATGGACTCGGCCTTCTTCAGGTCGAACCGCGCGGGGTTGGGGTTGACGTCGACGACGTCGAACGCCGCGACCATCTCATCGATCGAGAAGACGTCACGGTCGGCGCTGAGCGACCAGCCCAGCAGCGACAGGTAGTTGATGAGTCCCTCCGGCACGAACCCGCGGTCACGGTGGTGGAAGAGGTTCGCCTCGGGGTCTCGCTTCGAGAGCTTCTTGTTGCCCTCGCCCATGACGTAGGGCAGGTGGCCGAACCGGGGGACGAACGTGGTCACGCCGATGTCGATGAGCGCGTGGTACAGCGCGATCTGTCGCGGCGTGGAGGGGAGGATGTCCTCGCCGCGGAGCACATGCGTGATCTGCATGAGTGCGTCGTCGACGGGGTTCACGAGCGTGTACAGCGGCTTGCCGTTCGGGCGCACGAGGACGAAGTCGGTGAACGACCCGGCGGGGAAGGTGATCTCGCCACGGACGAGGTCGTCGAAGCTCAGGTCGGCGTCCGGGACGCGGAGACGCAGTGCGGGCGATCGGCCCTCTGCCCGGTAGGCGGCGCGCTGCTCGTCAGTGAGGTCGCGGTCGAAGTTGTCGTAGCCGAACTGCTTCGGGCGACCAGCGGCCTCGTTGCGTGCATCGATCTCCTCAGCCGTGGAGAAGCTCTCGTACAGGTGCCCGGCCGCCGTCAGACGCTCGATCACGTCGGTGTAGATGTCGCTCCGCTCCGACTGCCGATAGGGCGCGTGCGGTCCACCGACGCCGACGCCCTCGTCCCAGTCGAGCTTCAACCAGGTGAGTGCGTCCACGAGCTGCTCGAAGCTCTCCTCGCTGTCGCGAGCCGCATCCGTGTCCTCGATCCGGAAGACGAGCTTGCCGCCGGTGTGCCGTGCGTAGGCCCAGTTGAAGAGCGCCGTGCGGACCAGCCCGACGTGCGGCGTGCCGGTGGGCGACGGGCAGAACCGGACGCGGACGTCGGCGCCGGTGGCAGTGGTGAAGGGGTGCGTAATCGTGTCAGACATCGTCTGTCATTCTAGCCGTCGAGGGCAGGTGGGCGGCGATCCGCAAGAGTGCCGCGACGGCCGGGACGTGTTGTGCATGGGACGTGCTCACGAGGTGGAGCGCCCGGTCGTCGGCGTTGTCGGTGGGGCGGGCGACCACACCGTCGGGGAGCGGCGCCGCCGCGAGGGCGAGCGACGGCAGGAGCGCGACCCCGAGTCCGGCACCCACGAGCGCGGTGACTGCGATGACGTTGTCGGTCTCGTGGGTGATCGTCGGTTCGAAGCCGCTCCCCCGACAGAGACCGAGCAGGTGCCCTCGGCACCGGGGGCACCCGGCGATCCACTGTTCGTCGCGCAGTTCATGCAGTGGTACCGACCCCGCGCCGGCGACCCTGTGGCCTGCCGGGAGGATGACGCGCATCGGATCCGGCCCGAGTTCGTGCACGCTGAGCCCGACGGCGCTCTCCCGGTGCGGGTCCTCCGGATCACCCGGATAGCTGAAGGTGATCGCGACGTCTGCCTCGCCGGCCCGGACTGCGGCCACCGCCTCAGGTGGCTCGGCTTCGAGGTACGTCACGCCGATGCCGGGATACTCAGCGGCCAAGCGGGCGAGGAGCTCCGGCACGAGCGTCGAGGACGCGGACGGGAAGGCCGCCAGCCTGACGCGGCCGCTGCGGAGTCCGGCGAGGGCCGCGACCTCGTCGACGGCTGCGTGGAGCGCGCGATCGACCGTCTTCGCATGCCGGGCGAGGATCAGCCCCGCCTCGGTGAGCCGCACGCCGCGCCCCACACGTTCCACCGCGGGCATGCCGAGGCGCCGCTCCAGTCGCTTGAGCTGCTGGCTGGCAGCGGGCTGACTCAGCCCGAGCCGCTGTGCTGCCGCAGTGATCGAACCGGTGTCCGCGATGGCACCCATGAGGCGCAGCGCACCGGAGTCGAGCTCGGTCGCCGGTGGGCCCGGGGTGAGCGCCCCGCTCGTCGATGATTCCATGGCACAACTATAAGCAATGCTTATCTTTTCCATCGGAAAGCGGTCCTTGTTGTATGTATTTCTGTTCTGGACACTGGGTCCATGACCCTGATCCCGCTCGCAGAGGCACAGGCGGCCTTCCCCGCCGGTCGCGGTTACCTCGCCGCCTGCACGCTCGGCCTCCCCACCACGGACACGAGCAACGCACTTCGTGCAGATCTCGACGCTTGGTCGTCCGCCGGCGTCGACGCAGCGGAGTACGGCACGCTCGTCGAACGGGTGCGGGAGTCTTACAGCAGGCTCGCCCGGATGCCGAGCCGGAACGTCGCAATCGGTTCGCAGACCTCCGCAATGGTGTCGATCGTCGCCGCTTCGGCGCCCGACGGGGCGGAGATCCTCTGCGTCGAGGGAGACTTCAGCTCGCTCGTGGCACCGTTCCTCCTCCAGGCGCATCGCGGTGTCCGGGTCCGCCACGCTCCGCTCGAGGAACTCGCCGAGCACATCGACCGGTCGACCTGGCTGGTGGCGTACTCGGTCGTGCAGTCAGCGACGGGAGCGGTCGCCGATGCCGACGCGATCCGAGCGGCGGCGAGCGCGAACGGAGCCCTCACCCTGTGCGACCTGACGCAGGCCGCCGGCTGGCTGCCGGTCGACGCCGCCCGCGACGACATCACGGTATGTCACGCGTACAAATGGTTGTGCGCTCCACGGGGGGTCGCATTCCTCACCGCCCGCGACGGCGTCATCGACCGCCTGCGCCCCGTGCAGGCAGGGTGGTACTCGGGCGGCGACGTGTGGTCGTCCTGCTACGGGCCGGCGTTGCACCTCGCAGAGGACGCGAGCCGCTTCGACGTGTCACCGGCTTGGCAGGCCTGGGTGGGAGCCGAACCGGCCATCGACCTGTTCGCGCGCGTGGACGGTCGAGCCGTCCACGCGCACACGACAGGGCTCGCTGCGCGGATGATGGCCGGCCTCGGACTCCCTTCACCGACGAACGAGGTGCTTCGTTCCGCGATCGTCACGTGGCCGGACACCGACGGGCGCGACCTCAGAGCACTGCGGGCCGCTGGGATCACCGCTTCCGGCCGCGCTGGCCGAGCGAGGGTGGGTTTCCACCTCTGGAACGCCGATGAGGACGTGTCGTCGGCCCTCGCCGCGCTCGGCCGGCAGGCAGGCTAGGGGCGACGACCGGTGTTCCGGAGGATGCCGATGCCGGAGATCTCGACCTCGACGACCTGACCGTCGGTGAATTCGCCGACACCCGCGGGAGTCCCGGTGAGGATCACGTCACCCGGCAGCAGGGTCCAGACCGACGACGCGTACTCGACGATCGCACCGATGGAGTGCACCATGTCGGACAGGGGCGCCCGCTGGCGCACCTCACCGTCGACCCGCGTCTCGATGGTCGCGCCGTCGAAGGAGAACTCCGTCTCGATGAAGGGGCCGAGCGGGCAGAAGGTGTCGAACCCCTTCGCCCGGGCCCACTGGCCGTCTGACTCCTGGAGGTCGCGGGCTGTGACGTCGTTCGCGATCGTGTAGCCGAAGATGACCTCGTCGGCACGCTCAGCGCTCACGTTCTTCGCGACACCGCCGATGACGATCGCGAGTTCACCCTCGAAATCGATCCGGTTCGACTGCTTCGGGAAGATCACCGAGTCGCCGGGGCCGACCACGGAGGTGTTCGGCTTCAGGAACAGGAGCGGTTCCGTCGGGGCCTCACCACCCATCTCAGCCGCGTGATCGTGGTAGTTCTTGCCGACGGCGACGACCTTCGACCGAGGGATGACCGGGGCGAGCAGCGTTGCGTCTGCGAGCGGGACGCGCTCCCCCGTCGGCTCGAAACCGGAGTAGAGGGGATCGCCGTCGAGGACGACGAGGTCGCCGTCGTCGATGATGCCGTACCGGATGGCCTGATCATGGCTGAAACGTGCGATTTTCACCATCCCAGCCTATCCCCACCCGTCGGAGAAGAACGGAAGCCCCGCACCGAGGCGCGGGGCTTCCCAGCCGGTTCGGAGCCGAGGGCCCCGAGGGTCACTCGGCGTCGAGTCGCGTCATCCAGCCGTGGCGGTCGGGCAGGCGACCGTACTGGATGTCGGTCAGCTCCTGACGGAGCGACATCGTCAGTTCACCGGCGGGTGCATCGGCGTCGCCGACCGTGAAGTCCTTCGCCTTGAGCTGCGCGATCGGGGTGACCACGGCCGCGGTGCCGCAGGCGAACACCTCGACGATGTCGCCGTTCTCGACACCCTCGCGCCACTCATCGATCGTGACCTTGCGGCGCTCCACGGCATGACCGCGGTCCTCAGCGAGCTGCAGGATGCTGTCGCGCGTGATGCCCTCGAGGATCGAGTCGGAGTCGGGCGTGACGAGCGTGCCGTCCTTCTTGACGAGGACGACGTTCATTCCACCGAGTTCCTCGATGTACCTGGCCTCCTGGGCATCCAGGAAGAGGACCTGGGCGCAGCCCTGCGCAGCAGCCTCGGCCTGCGGGAGCAGCGACGAGGCGTAGTTCCCACCCGTCTTCGCAGCACCCGTACCGCCCTTGCCTGCACGGCTGTAGTCGGTCGACAGCCAGATCGACACCGGCGTCACTCCACCGGTGAAGTACGCACCGGCCGGGCTCGCGATCACGTAGTAGTTGACCTTCTTGGCGGGACGCACCCCGAGGAACGCCTCCTTCGCGAACATGAACGGTCGCAGGTACAGGCTCGTCTCCGGAGCCGAGGGGACCCACGAGGCGTCGACCGCGATCAGCTGCTTGATCGACTCGACGAAGTACTCGACCGGCAGCTCGGGCAGGGCGAGACGCCGCGCAGAACGCTGCAGGCGCCGACCGTTGGCGTCGGGTCGGAACGACCAGATGGAGCCGTCGGCGTGGCGGTAGGCCTTCAAGCCCTCGAAGATCTCCTGCGCGTAGTGCAGGACGGCCGCGGCCGGATCGAGCGAGATCGGCCCGTACGCCTGGACGCGGGGCCGGTGCCACCCCCCGCGCTCGGACCAGCAGATGTCGACCATGTGGTCGGTGAAGTACTGGCCGAAGCCCGGGTCGGCGAGGATCGCGTCGCGATCGGCGTCGGAGACGGGCTGCTCGTTGGGGGTCACAGCGAAGGCGAGCTCGCGCTGCGCCATGGGGAGGTTGATCGTCATCGTGTGTCTTCCGTCGGGATCTACGTGTCTATTGTGCGCCGTCTAGCGGGCCGTCGCGAGGGCGGCGATCGCGTCGCCGACCTGGGCGGTCGTGCGAGCTTCGCCGGTCCGTGCGGCGATGTCGGCGGTGACGGCGGCGGCGACTCGGGCCGCCTCGACCTCGAGCCCCAGGTGCGACAGCATCAGGGACACGGAGAGGATGGCGGCCGTCGGGTCGGCCAGCTGCTTCCCGGCGATGTCGGGCGCCGATCCGTGGACGGGCTCGAACATGCTCGGGTACGTGCCGTCCGGGTTGATGTTTCCCGAGGCCGCGAGTCCGATGCCGCCGCTGATCGCGCCGGCCAGATCGGTGAGGATGTCGCCGAAGAGGTTGTCTGTGACGATGACGTCAAATCTAGCAGGATCCGTGACCAGGAAGATCGTCGCGGCATCGACGTGCAGGTAGTCGACGACGACGTCGGGGAACTCCGCAGCGACCGCGTCGACCGTCCGCTTCCAGAGCGAGCCGGAGAACACCAGCACGTTGGTCTTGTGCACGAGCGTGAGCTTGCCGCGACGCGCCGCAGCAGCGGCGAACGCGTAGCGGACGACCCGCTCCACGCCGTAGGCGGTGTTGACCGAGACCTCGTTGGCGATCTCGTGCGGCGTGCCCTGACGGATGGCGCCACCGTTGCCGACGTACGGACCCTCCGTGCCCTCGCGCACGACGACGAAGTCGACCTCACCGGGCTCGCTCAGCGGGCTGGGCACCCCGGGGTACACCACGGTCGGACGGAGGTTCACGTAGTGGTCGAGGGAGAAGCGGAGCTTGAGCAACAGCCCACGTTCGATGTTGGCGTTCGCGAGGCGCGGGTCTCCGGGGACGCCACCGACAGCACCGAGCAGGATCGCGTCGTGGGAGGCGATCGCCGCGAGGTCGTCGTCCGTGAGGACGTCGCCCGTCTCGAGGAAGCGCGCGGCGCCCAGGGAGAACGGCGTCTGGTCGAACCGCACCTCGCCACCGGCGGTCGCGGCTTCCAGGACTTTGAGCGCCTCGCCCACGACCTCCGGACCGATCCCATCGCCGGGGATGACTGCGAGCTTGACGGTGCGGGACATGGGACTCCTGTGGGTGCGACGACGGTGTGCGCCCAGCTTAACGCCTGCACACGCGCCGCGACCGTGCCACCGCTTCACCGGTGGCACGGTCGAAGTCGATCACCGGACGCGACGGAGCCCGATCGCCGCGACGAGCATCGCGGTCACGATGAGGCCGACGCCGATCCACGCGGCGACGCCGACGCCACTGTCGAAGGCGTGCCGAGCGGAGTCCATCAGCGCGTTCGCGAGATCCCCCGGGAGCTCAGACGCGACGGTCGCCGCACCACCGAGGGTCTCCCCCGCGGCCTGCTGCTGAGCCTCGTTCAGTCCGTCCGGCAGGACGACTGCCGAACGGTAGGAGGCGGTGAGGACGGTTCCGAGTGTGGCCGTACCGAGGACCGCACCGAGTTCGTACGCCGTCTCTGACACGCCTGACGCTGCCCCCGCTTTCGCCGGCGGTGCGCTCGCGATGACCAGCTCGTTCGAGACCGTCTCCGCTGAACCGATACCGAGCCCCAGCGCCACGAACGCGAGACCGATCCCGAACGCCGACACGTCTCCCCCGGTGATCGCGATCGAGGCGTAGCCGACGGCGGACACCACGAGCGCGATCGGCACCACGATGCCTGGGCGGACGCGCTTGGAGATCGGGACGATCACGAGGCCTGCGACGATCATGACGATGAGGCCCGGCAGCAGGACGAGTCCGGCTTCGAGCGGTTCGAGCCCGAGGACGAGCTGCAGGTGCTGCGACACGAAGAACAGACCACCCACGAGCGCCGTGACGCTCAGGAGGTTGATCAGCACGGCGCCGCTGAACGACGCCTTGCGGAAGAGCTCCAGGTCGAGGAGTGGATGCTCGAGTCGCAGCTGACGGCGGATGAACAGGATCCCGCTCACGACGCCGACCACCAGCGTCACGGCGGTCACGGCGTCGAAACCGGCCTCCGCGAGGTGCTTGATGCTGAAGACGAGCGGCGTCATGGTGAGCAGGATGAGCAGGATGCTCGGGACGTCGATGCGTCCGGGGTTCGGGTCCTTCGATTCCGGGATCAGGAACGGCGCGAGGATCACGAGCGGGAGCAGTACCGGCACGGCGAGCAGGAACACCGCTCCCCAGGCGAAGTGCTCGAGGATGATCCCGCCCACGATCGGGCCGAGCGCACTCCCGGCAGCGAAGCCACTCGCCCAGACCGCGATGGCGAACCGTCGCTGGTCGCGGTCGAGGAAGATGTTCCGCAGGAGCGAGAGTGTCGACGGCATGAGCATCGCACCGAAGAATCCGAGTGCGGCGCGGGCCGCGATGAGCGCCTCTGCGCTCGGCGCGAACGCTGCGGCGACCGAGACGACGCCGAAGCCGATCGAACCGATCAGCAACAGCTTGCGGCGGCCGATCCGGTCACCCAGGCTCCCCATCGACACGAGCAACCCGGCGAGGACGAGCGGGTAGACGTCGACGATCCAGAGCAGCTGCGTCCCCGTGGGGGTCAGCGCGCTCGAGATCGCGGGCAGCGCGAAGTTCAGGACCGTGTTGTCGACCGAGACCAGCAGGACGGGCAGCATGAGGACGGCGAGCGCGAACCAGGCACGACGGCCGGCACGCGGGGCGTCGACGGCGATGGGTTCGGTGACGGTGGACACGATGACCTCTTTCGGAGCACGGAGAACGGTGCCGGTCGGGCGCCGCTCGAAAACTATACCGTCCAGCCGGTACAGTAGCAAGCGACCGAGACGACCCGAATACGATGGAGCCATGGCCAAGCCGACCGCAGCCCGCGAACGAATCCTCGACGCCTTCGCCGAACTGCTCATCGAACAGGGCGAACGCGCTGCCACCCTCGACGCCGTCGCAGCGTCCGCCGGTGTGTCCAAGGGCGGCCTGCTGTACCACTTCGGCAGCAAGGAAGCCCTCGTCGACGGCCTCATCTCCCGCCTCGCAGAGATGAACGAGGCGGACACCGCACGGATGCGCTCGGCCCCCGAGGGTGTCGTCGAGTACTTCGTCCGCACCTCGGTCGACTGCGGGTCGCCGTTCGACCGCACGATCATCGCCGTCGCACGCCTCGCTCAGGGGCAGCATGCGCAGGCGAGCGACGCCATGGCGGCCATCCGGCGAGGCTGGCTGAAGACGGTCGAGGAGGCGGTCGGGGATGCCGACACGGCACGCGCGATCGTGCTGCTCTCAGACGGCTTGTACGCGAACACCGCCCAACTCGGTATGGGGGTCTCGGACCCGGAAGAGGGCAGCGACGAATCCATCGAACGTCTGCTCGCCGTCATCGCGCGACTCCTCCCCGCGCCGGGGAACTGAGCGCCCCGACGACGCCCCGCATCGACACTCGGTCGATACGGGGCGTCGTTCCTGGCGACTACTGCTCGGTGATGTCGATCTCGCGCAGCAGCGAGGCGTCAATCGTCTCGCGCACACCCTCGAGGACGTCGTCCGCGACAGGCGAGTCGACCGTGAGCACGCTGAGTGCCGGGCCGCCTGCCTCGTGGCGGGCGATCTGCATGCCGGCGATGTTGATGCCGGCCTCGCCGAAACGCTGGCCGTAGACGGCGACGATGCCCGGGCGGTCGGTGTAGACCATCACGATGTGGTGCTTCGCGAAGGGCACCTCGACGTCATAGCCGTTGATCTCGACGATCTTCTCGATCTGCTTGGTGCCGGTGAGCGTGCCGGAGACGGAGATCTGCGAGCCGTCGCTGAGCGCGCCTCGCAGCGTGATGACGTTGCGGTACTCCTCACTGACCTCGTCGGTGATGAGGCGGACGACGACACCGCGCTGCTCGGCGAGCAATGGCGCGTTGACGTAGGAGACCGTCTCGCTGACGATGTTCGTGAAGATGCCCTTGAGCGCTGCGAGCTTGAGCACGCTGACGTCGTAGGCACTCAGTTCGCCGTGCACCTCGACGTCGACGCTCGTGAGCGGCGAGGTCGAGAGCGATGAGAAGACCTGACCGAGCTTCTCGACGAGCGGGATGCCCGGGCGGACGTAGGGGTCGATGACGCCACCGGCGACGTTGACGGCGTCCGGTACGAGCTCGCCGCCGAGCGCCAGACGCACGGACTTCGCGACCGAGACGCCGGCCTTCTCCTGGGCTTCGTCGGTCGACGCTCCGAGGTGCGGCGTGACGATGACGTTCTCGAGGCCGAGGAGCTTCGTGTCGGTGGGCGGCTCACTGACGAAGACGTCGAGGCCTGCACCGGCGATGACGTTGTTCGACAGCGCCTCGTAGAGCGCGTCCTCGTCGATGAGGCCACCGCGCGCGACGTTCACGATGTACGCGGTCGGCTTCATGAGTGCGAACTGCGGGCCTGCGATCATGCCGGTCGTCTCAGGGGTCTTCGGCATGTGGATGCTGATGAAGTCCGCCTGCGCGAGGAGCTCGTCGAGGGTGACGAGCTGCACGCCGAGCTGCTGCGCCCGAGCCGAGGTGACGTAGGGGTCGTAGGCGATGACGTTGGTGCCGAACGCCTGCAGTCGTGCGGTGATGAGCGCGCCGATGCGGCCGAGGCCGATGATGCCGATGGTCTTCTCGTAGAGCTCGGTGCCCGTGTACTTCGAACGCTTCCACTGCCCTTGCGCCAGTGCTGCGTGCGCCGCGGGGATGTGGCGGGCGAGGCTCAGGATGTGGCCGACGGTCAGCTCGGCTGCCGAGATGATGTTCGAGGTCGGGGCGTTCACGACCATGACGCCGGCGGTGGTGGCCGCCTTGATGTCCACGTTGTCGAGGCCGACACCCGCACGGGCGATGACCTTGAGGCGGCTGGCGGCGCGGATGGCCTCTTCGTCGACCTTCGTCGCGGAGCGCACGAGGATGGCGTCGGCGTCGGCGATGGCCGAGAGCAGTGCCGGTCGGTCCGTCCCGTCGACGGAGCGCACCTCGAAGTCGGGCCCGAGGGCGTCGACGGTGGCTGGTGAGAGTTCTTCGGCGATCAGTACGACCGGTTTCGACACGGAACGGTTCCTTCGCGTAGCAGTGGGGTGGGCAGCACGTCGGTGTCCGGCGGCCAGGGCAAGCCTATCGGAGGCACAAACCGGCAGACGTCGTGTGACGTCCAGCGGAACGCAAGTGGACTGGTGCTCAGGCCAGCAGATCGGTGAGCTGTGACGCCCCGAACAAGGCGAGCACCGACTGCGAGATCGCGGCTACGACACACAGTGCGACGAGGAAGCGCACTGTCTGCTCCCCCAGCCGGCGTCCGCGCCCGGTCCAGTAGGCGATGCCGAAGGCGATGACCGGGAGCAGCAACCCACCGATGAGCACAGCCCAGCCCAGCGGCACGACGTTCCCGCCGAGCGCGTTGGCCTGCGAAACGACTCCAACCAGGTTCCCGACGGCTTCGAAGACGTCGTAGGCGAAGAAGAGGCCGAACAGGACGGCGATGCACCAGCTGGCCCAGCCAGCACTGGCGAGCGGGGATCGAGGGGCGTCGGCTGCGGTGGTCGAGGTCATCGGGTCACACTCCTCGGAGGAACGGCCAGGGCAGCACCAGGACGACACCGAGCGCGAGCATCGCGATGCGGACGGAGGGCTTGCTGTCACGGGTGAGCCAGATCGTCGCCGCCATCCACACGGGACCTGCTGCGACGGCGAGTCCCTGGCCCAGGTTGAACATGAACTCACCGACGGTGTCACTCGGGACGGCTGCGTCCGGACGGAACGCCGAGATGAGCCAACCGACGCTGTACAGGAGGAAGACACCACCGAAGATGCCGAGGGTGATCAGCATCGTCGAACTCATCTGCTCACGGACACCGGCTTCATCGTCATTCGTGACAGTGGCGCGGGTCGGCGGTGCGGTCTCGGTCACTTCTCGCTCCGCCGCCGTCTCCGGCGCCATCGCGACAGGAAGCTCGACGTCGACCGACGACGGCACCGGCCGCACTTCGGAGGGCTCCTCCTCGGAGGCCTCCTCAGCCCGCGCTGCGGCGTCGGTCGTGCCGGAGGGGGCGAGCGTCGGGTCGTCGTCGCCGGCCCAGCTCAGCGCGTCGTCGTCCCGCTGGTCAGTCATGTCACCAGCCTATCGCCGACGGGCCGACCGCCTTCACGGCACGCACGGCGGCACGGAGCACAATGGCCCGATGAGCCTCTTCGCCGTCCTCCAGCTCGCGCTCACCGTCGTGCTCGCCCTCATGTTCGTGGCGATGGGGACGCTGCACTTCGTGCCCGGTCCCGCCCGGACGATGGCGGCGATGATCCCCGCACCACTGCGGAGCGCGACGATCACCCCGCGGATGCTGGTCGTGTTCACCGGCGTGTGCGAGATCGCCGGCGGCATCGGACTCCTGCTGCCGGGCACCCGGCCTGCGGCGGCCGTCTCACTCATCGTGTTCCTGATCGCGGTGTTCCCGGCGAACGCGAGTGCGGCCCGCCAGCCCGAGCGGTTCGGGAAGCTCGCGGTGCCGTTCGTGCCGAGGTTGCTGGGTCAGCTCGTGCTGATCGTCGCGCTCGTCGTCGTCCTGCTCTGAGCCGTCGTCCTGCTCTGAGTCGCCGTCCTCCTCTGAGCCTTCGCGTCAGACGGAGACGGCAGCGCGTCGCACGGCCGCCACGGCCCGCGCGACCGTGGTCGCATCGGTGATGTCGTAACTCGGGGAACCACCACCGGGGCCGGTCTCCGTGACCCGGCCGGCACGACGCCGGGCCGAGAGGTGCAGGGCGTCGACCCCCGTGCGGATCAGCGTGGGGATCGCGTCGACGGTGACCCCTCCTCCGGCCATGATCTCCATCGAGCCGGCGGCCCGGGAGGCCATGACGGCGAGCTTCTCGGCGCCGTCGACGCTGGCGCGAGCTCCGCCCGAGGTGAGCACGCGGTCGACGCCTGCATCGCGCAGCTCGTCCGCCGATCGCACCGGGTCGACCGTCGCGTCGATCGCGCGATGGAAGGTCACCGTGAGCGAGCCCGCCGCTTGGCGCAACTGGGCGAGCGCCTCCAGGTCGATCGACCGATCGGCCCGGAGGGCGCCCACCACGATGCCTGCGGCGCCCGCGGCCTCCAGCGCGAGGATGTCACCGGACATGACCTCCACCTCGGCCGCCGAGTACACGAACCCACCCTCACGAGGACGGACGAGCACGTGCACGAAGTCGCTGAGTCCTGCTTCGTCGGCAGCCCGCACGGCCGACATGACGAGGCCGATGGACGGTGTCAGCCCACCTGAGCCGAGAGCCTGGCAGAGCTCGATGCGTTCGGCGCCCTCTCGGATGGCGATCCGCACGCCCTCCAGATCCTGGACGGCGATCTCGACGGCGACGGGTGACTGCGACGGGCTCATTCGGACCATTGTTCCAGGCCTCGTGCCTGCCGGAGGACGCGCACGCCGACGACCTACTTGTCCGTGCCCTGCGAGACCGAACCCTGCAGCTGGCGCTGGAAGATCAAGTACACGATGAGTACCGGGACGACGGTGATCACCGAGGCGGCGAACAACGCACCGAAGTCCACCGAGTACCCGGCCTGCGACGCGAAGGACGCCATGCCCTGGGTGAGCACGTAGTTCTGCGGATCCGTGTTGAGCGCCACCGGGAGCAGGAACTGGTTCCAGAGCCCGACGAAGTTCAGGATCGCGACGGTCGCGAGGCCTGGCCTCGCCATCGGCAGCATCACCTGGAAGAACGTCCGCCACTCCCCTGCGCCGTCGAGCGCCGCCGCCTCGGCGATGGAACCCGAGAGCGACTTGAAGAAGGAGAACAGGAAGAACACCGTGAAGGGGAATGCGAACGCCGCATAGGTGAGGATGAGACCCGGCAGGGTGTTCAGCAGACCGAGACTGCGCAGCACGAAGAACAAGGGCACGATCGCGAGGAAGATCGGGAACGTGAGCCCGGCGAGCATCAGGTAGTAGATCGCCCGACTGCCGAAGAAGCGGAAGCGCGCGAGCACATAAGCGCACATCGATCCGAAGAGCATCGTCACGACGAGCGCTCCGAAGACCACGACGATCGAGTTGAGGAAGAAACTCCCGATCCCGGCCGTCGTCCACGCGTTCACGTAGTTGTCGAAGTTCCAGTTCGCGGGGAGTGCGAACGGCGAGGCGAAGATCTCCGAACTCGTCTTGAACGAGGACATGACCGTCCAGAGGAGCGGCACGACCACGACGATCGACCAGATGATCAGTACCGTATGCGACGCCGTCCCGACCGCACGGTCGCCGGCGGTCGGCTTCCGACTGATCGGGGCACGCGCCCCGTCGCCGACCACCGTGGGGTTCACGGTCGTCGCGGTCGTCCCGGCGCTCATTCAGCCACCTCATCGCTGCCGCCGGTGAGGCGGCTGACGAGGAACACGACGCCGGCGAACAGCAGGGTGACGAGTGCCAGCACGACACCCATCGCACAGGCGTAGCCGAACTGCCCCTTGGTGAAGGCCGTGGTGAAGAGCTGCTGGCTCATCACGAGCGTCGAATTCGACGGACCACCGCCCGGGTTCAACGCCGCCATGTACACGAAGGCGTCGAGTGCGAGGATGCCCATGTAGATGTACGCGGTCTGGATGTTGTCGCGGATGAGCGGGATCGTGATGGTGAGCGCGGTGCGGAACCGGCCTGCGCCGTCGATGCGCGCCGCCTCGTAGATCTCCGCCGGGACACCCTTGATCGCCGCGATGAAGAGCACCGTGTAGAAGCCGATGAGGCCCCACACGATGACGAACATCGTTGCGACCATCGCCGTGTCAGGCGACCCCAGCCACGCGAACGACTCGAAGTTCGTGAGGCCGATGCCGGTCAGGAATCCATTCAGCAGTCCTGACGACGGGTCGTAGATCTGCTTCCAGATGAGACCGATCACGATCGCCGGCACCACATACGGGAAGAAGGTGATGACCCGGTACACGCTGGAGTTGCGCAGCCCGCGGATCGGCCCGTTGCTCGGCCCACCGATCGTGATGAGCGAGGCGAAGAGGAACGCGATGCCGAGCGTCACGATCGGCAACACGATGGCGAGGGCCACGCTGTTGCCCATCGATTTCAGGAACGTCGCGTCCTGGAAGAGCTTGACGTAGTTCTGGACACCGACGAAGTCCATCGCCGGGGAGAACCCGGACCAGTTGGTGAGCGAGTAGTACGCCGCCTGGGCGAACGGGGAGACGACGAACACGACGTACCCCACCACGGGGACGACGAGGAACACCAGGAAGAAGGTGACCCGGTCGAAAGTGAAGTCGCGGCGGCGCAACCGCCGGGCGGCGGGCGGCTTCCCGCCGCCCGCGCGTCCGATGGGGGTGCCGACGACAGCCGTCATTTGACCGTGACCTTGTCCACCGAGTCGTCGTTCCGGACCTTGTCGGAGATGTCCTGGAGACCCTTCGTCAGTGTCGCGACATCCGACCCGCCCTGGAGGAACGTGTTCCACAACACGAGCATGTCGGTGTTGAGACCGTACAGGTCGACGAAGTTCCAGGAGAACACGTCGGTGCCTGCACCCTCGAGCATCTTCACCTGCGACACGAGCGCCGTGGAGCCGAAGCCGTCCGCGGGGATCGTGTCCTTGACGATGGTCGAGGAGAACGTCGTCTTCGCGAAGTTGACCGCCGCGTCGTTCGACAGCATCGCCCGCAGGAACTCCTTGCCACCGGCGACGTTCTTGCCCTGGGACGGGACGATGAAGCCCTCTCCCGCGGTGCTGTGCAGTGCCGTGTAGGGCAGTGCGGAGTTCGCACTGACGGTCGGCTCCGGCGCGCCCGTCATCTTGAAGCCGTCCTTGGTCTGCGTCTTCATCTCGTTCTCGATCCAGCCACCGGAGGGGTAGAGGATGAAGTCCTCGGCGTTGCTCCACTGTGCCTGCGCCGCTGTGAACTGGGTCCCGGCGCCGCCGGGCTTCACATACCCTGCGTCGATGATCTGCTTCATGGCTGTGAAGACGTCCTGGATGGCGGGCTTCGACCAGCACCCCTCCTCGAGGTTCTCGAGGGCGAGACGCACCTCATCGCCACCCTCCTTGATCGCGGAGGCGATCGCCATCGTCTGGTAGTACGTCGCAGCCTCGGTGCCCCAGCCGAACAGGTACTTGCCCTGTTCCTTGGCCTTCGCCCCGAGATCGAGCGCCTCTGCCCAGGTCTTCGGCGGGGTCCAGCCGTTCGCTTCGAACAGGGCCGCCGAATACCAGACCGCGTAGACGGTCAACACGTAGTTGAGCTGGACGAACTTGCCGTCGAAGGTGCCCGGTTCGACGACGCCCGCGTAGAGCGTGTCCTTGATGACCTTGCCCTCGTAGTTCTCGGCTTCGATCACGTCGGTGAGGTCGGCGAGCTGCTCGCGGATCGTGTTGATGCCGATGAGGCCGGCGCCGCTGTTGTCGATGACGTCCGGCGGGTTGCCTGCCACGAAGCGCGGCTGCAGGGTCTGCGCGATGTTCGTCGCGGCGGTCACCTTGACCGTGGAACCCGCCTGCTGCTTCTCGACGAGCTTGCCGGCGAACTCGGTGTACTCGATGCCGTAGCCACCTTTGAAGATGACGGCGTCGACGGTCGAGTTCGCGGCCATGCCGAAGGGGTTCCCAGCGGAGACCGGGCCTCCCGTCGTGGTGGCACCGCCACCACCGCCCACACAGGACGCGAGCGTCCCGCCGAGCGGAAGCAGGATCGCCGTTGCGAGCGCTCCTCGCAAGAAGTCGCGTCGTTGGAGAGTTGCTGGCTGCTTTTCCATCGGTCTACCTTCCAGTGATTCGTGGTGTTCGGAGGTTGGTGCTGTCGGGGGTGGCGGGTGTGCCGGGGTCGGTGTCAGGCATCTCGGCGGATGCGGCCTCGATACCGGTCTTCGAGCACCCGGTTGTGCTCATCTCCGCCGGGGATGTTGGCGGAGATGTAGAGGGGCGGGGTGTCGCCACCGCGCGCAAGTGTGTCGGCGACGCCGATCGTGAGGAGCTGGGCGAGGTATGCGGCGGTGATCGAGGACACGGCACCGACGGGCACCCCTTCCTGTACCTCGATCGTGGCGTCGCCGAAGGGAGCCCGGTTGTCGAGCACGACGTCGGCGACCTCGGAGAGCCTGAGCCCACTCGCGTGCTTGGGTTCGACGCGGCTCGTGTGTTCGAGCGAGGTGACCGCGATCACGGGGTGTCCGTGTTCCTTCGCCAGGAGCGCGAGCCCGACGATGGAGCCGTTGACCCCGGAGTTCGAGGCGATGAGGAACACGTCGCCCTCACCGATCGGTGAGATCGCGAAGAGCTCGGCCGCCACGTCCCCACTGCGCTCGAGTGCCGCACCGCCGAGATCGTCGACCGCGCGTCCGCCGCGGAGCACCACGTCGCGCAGGGCGATCTTGTTGGTCGGGATGAGGCCGCCGGCACGGCCTGCGATCTCCATCGCGAACGCCTCCGAATGCCCCGTCCCGAACGCCTGGATCACCGCGCCGCGCTCGATCGCCCCCGCGAGCAGCGCGATCGCCGCGTCCAACTCGCCGGCGCGGGCGGCCGCGGTGATGTCCGCGAGGCGGCGCGTGACCTCCTCGTCGTACCGTTCGAGGTGATCGGTCCAGGTGCTGCTCGGAGCGACGGTCATGCTGATCCTCTCATGGCGTCCGTTGCGGATACCGGGTCTGGTAGGGCCTGCGCCCTGGTCGGTCGGCGGTGCGAGGCGACCGCGAGCGCTGACGCGGCGAGGCGCCGCGTCGTCCGCTCGAAGTTCTTCTGGGCCACGAGGAGGTACAGGAGGTCGAGCACGAACAGCTGACCGTGCTTGGCCGAGAGGTCGTCGGGCTGCAGGAAGCGCTCGTGCGCCGAGGTGATGATCGCGAGGTCCGCCTCGGCGACGAGCGGCGAATCGGGGTTGTTGCTGATGGCGACGGTGAGGGCTCCGGCTCGACCGGCCTGCCGGAGCATCTGGATGGTCTCCTCGGTGCGGCCGGTGTTCGAGATCCCGAGCGCGACGGAGTCGGTGTCCTGGATGGCCGCGCTCGTGAGCCCCGCGTGGACCTCCGACCAGGTGTGCGTGCTGATCCCGATGCGGTAGAGCCGCGCCTGCATCTCCCCCGCGAGCATCGCGCTTCCACCGATGCCGTAGATGTCGACGTTGCGGCTGGCGGCGATCGCTTCGGCGATCCGTTGGACCACGGCCAGGTCGATCGCGTCCGCGGTCTCCCGCAGTGTGCGGGTGTGCGCGTTCAACAGCGTGCTCAGGACGTCTGCGGACGCGTCGTCTGGACCGAACGCCCGCCCGATGTCGGTCCGCCAGGAGTCGTGCGCCGTGCTGCGACCGAAGTCCTTCGCGAGGTCCACCCGGAATGGCGCGTACCCCGTGTAGCCGATGATCCGACAGAAGCGCGTGATGGTCGCCGGGGACACCCCGGAGTCGGCTGCGAGCTCCCCGATGGTCAGGGTGAGCGGTGCGTCAGGACTCTCGAGCAGGTACTCGGCGATGCGTGTCATGACTCCCGACATCTCGGGCATCCGCGACCGGATCCGGTTGGTCACGCCTGTGGCGTGCTCGACCGGTGGGACGGTGCGGATGGGAACAGTCATGGAAATTCCTTTTCTCCTTCGTTGGAGTGACGCGAAACTGATTCTTACAGTACGTTGTGGCTCACGGCAACATGTTTCGAGATGATGACGATGATGAGAAGAACGTTGGCGATCGATGCGGGCGGCACATCCACCCGCGCCGCACTCGTGGACGACACGGGTGGCGTGCTCGGGTTCGGCCGCGCCGCAAGCGGGAACCCGACCGCGTCAGGCGTGGAGCGCGCCGCCGCGCAGCTCGCCGACGCGGCGAGCACGGCACTCGACGAGGCGTCGACGACCGTCGGTCCCGGATCGATCGTGGTGGTCACGCAGGCGGGACAGGCCTCCCCCGCCTACCGCGCGGCGCTCGACACGCACTTCGGGACGCTGGGCTTCGACGAGGTCGTCGTCGAGCCGGACCTGCTCGGCATGTACGGCTCGGGAACGCCCGAGCAGACGGGAGCCGTGCTCATCGCCGGGACCGGGAGTGTCGCCGGACGCATCGAGGACGGGGCGCTCGTGCAGGAGGTCGGTGGTGCCGGCTGGCTGCTCGGCGACGGCGGCTCCGGATTCTGGATCGCTCGACGGATCGTCCGTGCCGTTGCGGCGGACCTCGACGGCCTCGGCCCTGCGACGGCGCTCACCCCGCTCCTCGTCGAGGCGCTCGGACTTCCGGCGCCGGGCGACGGGCCCGGCCGGAGATCCTCGACCCTGGACCGGTTGATCCATGTCGTCCACGAGGATCGACCGGTTTCGATCGCCCGTGTCGCACCGCTCGCCTTCGCAGCGGTCGGTGACCCTGTCGCAGCGACCATCCTGCGCGAGGCCATCAGTCGGCTGAGCTCGCTCGTGCGTGCGGTCCACCCGCCCGGTGTCGCACCAGGGACCCTGGTGCTCGGTGGGAGCGTCCTCGTCGACGGCCTGCTGGTGCACGAGCCGACGACCCGCGAACGGTTGCACGAGGCGAGCCGTGGTGCGGACCTCGTCACCGTGCGCGACGGGCTGGTCGGTGCCGCCTGCCTCGGCCTCCGTCGGCTCGGCATCGAGATCGACGACGCGGTGTTCGAGCGACTGTGTCGAGCGCTCACGCCCCCGACCCGGATGGAGACGCCGTGAACGACCTGGGATCCATCGCCATCATCGGCTCCGGGGCCATGGGCCGCGCGCACCTCCGGGCGTGGGCCGCAGCAGGGCTTGCCGAGCACATCGCGTATCGATCGGGCAGCCGTCCGCCGCAGCCCGACCCGGCGGCTCCACGAGCGCAGAGCGTCGCCGGTGTCGAAGCGATCCTCGCCGACGACAGCGTCGGCATCGTGTCGGTGTGCACCCCGACCGACACGCACGCCGACATCGCGATCCGCGCTCTCGAGCGCGGGAAGCACGTCCTCCTCGAGAAGCCGATCGCCCGGACGCTCCAGGACGCCGAGCGGATCCTGAGCGCCGCTGAACACAGCGGGTCGACGCTCATGGTCGCGCACGTCGTCCGGTTCTTCGGCGGATACGCCGCGATCGCCGACGGCGTGCGGGACGGCGTCGTCGGCGTCCCGGAGTTCGTGACGACCGGGCGACTCAGCGCCCCACCCGGGCCCTCGGCCTGGTGGCACGACGAACGACGTTCCGGCGGAATCCTCGTCGACGTCGCCATCCACGACGCCGACCAGCTCAACCTGCATCTCGGCACGCCGGTGCGGGTCGACGCCAGGCGTCGTCGGTTCGACGGACCGATCGAGACCACGGTGGAGTACCGCGACGGCGGCCTCGGGCGCATCACGAGCTCCATGGGGATGCCAGACGGCTTCGGCTTCTCCTCGGCGATCGAAGTCGTCGGCGATGCCGGTGTGCTCGGGCACCGTTTCACCGGATCACTCGACGGCACCCCGGTCCCGCTCCACCTCGACGCAGCCGGGCCGGCCGCCGTTGCCCATGCCGCCACTGCGATCGACGACGCCGACCCCTACCGGCTGCAGGCCGAGTACTTCCTCGAGTGCGTGTCGACCGGCGCCCGACCCACGCGGTGCCCGCCGCAGTCCGCCCTCCAGGCACTCGCGGTCGTCCTCGCGGCCGAACGCTCCCTCGCGACCGGGCGAGCCGTCCACCTCTGAACGAGCGGGCGCCACGCTCTGCACCGGGCACGCCGGACGACGGAACGCCCGCCCCGGTCTCCCGGGACGGGCGTTCTCGTTCAGCGCGGTCGCAGTGCGACGAGGCGGTGACGACTAGCGGGCGACGCTGCCGTCGACGTAGTCGTCGTCGTTCGACGCGTTCCATGCGAACAGCTTGCGCAGCTCACGACCGGTCGCCTCGATGGGGTGGTCCTCACCCTTCTTGCGCAGCGCGAGGAACTCGGGCGCGCCGGCGTCCTGGTCCTCGATGAAGCGCTTGGCGAAGGTGCCGTCCTGGATGTCCTTGAGGACAGCCTGCATGTTCGTCTTGACGCTCGGGTCGATGACGCGCGGGCCCGACACGTAGTCGCCGTACTCAGCGGTGTCGGAGACGCTCCAACGCTGCTTGGCGATGCCACCCTCCCAGATGAGGTCGACGATGAGCTTCAGCTCGTGGAGCACCTCGAAGTAGGCGATCTGCGGCTGGTAGCCGGCCTCGGTCAGGGTCTCGAAGCCGTACTGGATCAGCTGGGAGACACCACCGCAGAGGACAGCCTGCTCGCCGAAGAGGTCGGTCTCGGTCTCCTCGGTGAAGGTGGTCTTGATACCGCCGGCGCGGAGGCCGCCGATCGCCTTCGCGTACGACCAGGCGAGAGCCCAGGCGCTGCCGGTCTCGTCCTTCTCGACAGCCACGATGACGGGCACGCCGCGGCCGGCCTCGTACTCGCGACGGACCGTGTGGCCCGGTCCCTTGGGGGCGACCATGAAGATGTCGACGCCCTCGGGGGCCTCGATGTAGCCGAAGCGGATGTTGAAGCCGTGGCCGAAGACGAGGGCCTTGCCCGGTGCGAGCTGGTCCTTGATGGACTCGGCGAAGATCGTGCGCTGGAACTGGTCCGGAGCGAGGATCACGATGACGTCGGCCCAGGCGGAGGCGTCGGCGACGTTCTTGACGGTGAAGCCCTGTTCCTCAGCCTTGGCGATCGACTTCGAGCCGTCCTTCAGGCCGATGACGACCTCGACACCCGAGTCGCGGAGGTTCAGCGCGTGGGCGTGGCCCTGCGAGCCGTAGCCGATAACGGCAACCTTCTTGCCCTGGATGAGCGACAGGTCTGCGTCCTGGTCGTAGAAAATCTCAGTCACTGGTGGTTCTCTCCTTGGTTGTGGTTTCGCAATGGGTCGCTGAAGCGCGACCTAGTTCTTGAAGACGCGTTCGGTGATCGACTTCGAGCCGCGCCCGATGGCGAGCAGGCCCGACTGGGCGATCTCCTTGATGCCGTAGGGCTCGAGCACCTTGAGCAGGGCGGTCGTCTTGCCGGAGTCGCCCGTGACCTCGATCACGAGAGCGTCCTGCGCGACGTCGACGACGCGGGCACGGAACAGGTTGACGGCCTCGAGCACCTGGGAACGGGTCGAGTTGTCGACACGGACCTTGATGAGCAGGTGCTCCCGCTGGACGGACTGCGCCGGATCGAGTTCGACGATCTTGATGACGTTGATGAGCTTGTTCAGCTGCTTCGTCACCTGCTCGAGCGGCAGCTCCTCGACGTCGACGACGACCGTGATCCGGGACAGCCCCTCGATCTCGCTGTGGCCGACCGCGAGGCTCTCGATGTTGAACCCGCGGCGGGCGAACAGGCCGGCCACACGGGTCAGCAGACCGGGCTTGTCCTCGACGAGGAGACTCAGGACGTGCGTGCTCATGCTCAGGCCTCCTCATCGAACGACGGGCTGTGGTCCTTGGCGTACTGGACGTAGCTGTTGCTGACGCCCTGCGGCACCATCGGCCACACCATCGCGTCGGCGCTCACCACGAAGTCGATGACGACCGGACGGTCGTTCGTCTCCAGGGCGAGCTTGATCGCCGCATCGACCTCGTCTTCCTTATCCACGCGGATCGCGAGGCACCCGTAGGCCTCCGCGAGCTTCACGAAGTCGGGGATGCGGATCGTGTCGTGACCCGTGTTGAGGTCGGTGTTCGAGTAGCGGCCGTCGTAGAACAGCGTCTGCCACTGGCGCACCATGCCGAGCGAGGAGTTGTTGATGATCGCGACCTTGATCGGGATGTTGTTGATCGTGCAGGTCGCGAGTTCCTGGTTCGTCATCTGGAAACAGCCGTCGCCGTCGATCGCCCACACGTGGCGATCGGGCTGGGCGACCTTCGCGCCCATGGCCGCCGGAACCGAATAGCCCATCGTCCCGGCGCCGCCGGAGTTCAGCCACGCGTTCGGACGCTCGTACTTGATGAACTGCGCAGCCCACATCTGGTGCTGGCCGACACCGGCGGCGAAGATACCTTCGGGACCCGTGAGCTCACCGATGCGGGAGATCACGTGCTGCGGGGAGAGCAGGCCGTCGGTGGGCGGTGCGTACCCGAGCGGGAACTCCTCACGAAGCCCGTCGAGGTACGACCACCACTCGGTGAGGTCGGGCGTGACCTCGCGGGAAGCCGCCTCGAACGCCGACTGCAGGTCGACGATGACGTCCTTCGCGTCTCCCACGATCGGGACGTCCGCGATGCGGATCTTCGAGATCTCCGCGGGGTCGACGTCGACGTGCACGACCTTGGCGTTCGGGGCGAAGAGCGATGCCTTGCCCGTGACGCGGTCGTCGAAGCGTGCTCCGAGCGAAATGAGGAGGTCTGCCTCCTGCAGCGCGAGGACGGCCGGGACCGTGCCGTGCATGCCGGGCATGCCGAGGTGCTGCTGGTGGGAGTCGGGAAAGGCTCCACGCGCCATGAGCGTCGTGACGACCGGGGCACCGGTCGCCTCGGCGAGAGCGAGGAGTTCCGCCGACGCCTTCGAGCGGATGACGCCACCGCCCACGTACAGCACGGGCTTCTTCGCGTTGACGAGCAGCTGAGCAGCGGCGTGGATCTGCTTGCCGTGCGCCTTCGTCACCGGACGGTACCCCGGCAGGTCGATCTTCGGCGGCCAGATGAACGGCGCCTCGGCCTGCTGCGCGTCCTTCGTGATGTCGACGAGCACGGGGCCCGGACGACCCGTTCCGGCGATCTCGTAGGCGGCGGCGATGGCGGCCGGCACCTCCTCAGGTGTCTTCACAAGGAAGGAGTGCTTCGTGATCGGCATCGTGATGCCGACGATGTCCGCCTCCTGGAAGGCGTCGGTGCCCATGAGTGTCGAGAACACCTGTCCGGTGATCGCGACCATCGGCACCGAGTCCATATAGGCGTCGGCGATGGCGGTCACGAGGTTCGTCGCACCTGGACCGGAGGTCGCGATGCAGACGCCGATCCCGCCGCCGGCGGCCGCGTAGCCCTCGGCCGCGTGGCCGGCGCCCTGCTCGTGCCGGACGAGGATGTGCCGGAGCTTCGTCGAGTCCATCAGCGGGTCGTACGTCGGCAGGATCGCCCCGCCGGGCAGACCGAAGATGTCCGTGACACCGAGGAGCTCGAGCGATCGGACGATCGCGGCAGCTCCCGTCAGGATCTCCGGGGCAGCCGGAGCCGCCGGTGTTCTGGGATGAGGCACGGGTTGAGACTCCGTGGGCATGATGATTCCTTAAGCGATGAGATGCACGAACGAGATGCTCGGTTATCCCGTGATCGCGCCCTCCGCTGCGGAGTGCACGAGACGAGAGTACTTTGCGAGAACGCCACGGGTATAGCGCGGAGGGAGAGGCGCCCAGCCGTCACGGCGGGCTTCCAGCTCTGCATCGTCGACGAGTAGGTCGAGCGAGCGGCCAGCGATATCGACCCGTATCAGATCACCATCGCGCACGAAGGCGATTGGACCTGCGTCCACCGCTTCGGGTGCTATGTGGCCGATGCACAGTCCGGTTGTGCCGCCTGAGAATCGACCGTCCGTCAACAGTAGTACATCTTTACCGAGTCCCGCGCCCTTGATGGCCGCGGTGATCGCGAGCATCTCACGCATACCGGGTCCGCCCTTCGGACCCTCGTAGCGGATGACGACGACGTCGCCCTTGTTGATCTTGCCTTCGGTGAGGGCGTCCATTGCGGCACGCTCGCGTTCGAACACCCGCGCGGGGCCCTCGAACACCTCGGCGTCGAAGCCGGCGGTCTTCACGACGGCGCCCTCCGGTGCGAAGGAACCCTTCAGCACGGTGATGCCACCGGTCGCGTGGATCGGGTTGTCGAGCGTGCGGATGACCTTGCCGTCGATCGGGTCGGGGTTGATCTCCGCGAGGTTCTCCGCCACCGTCTTGCCGGTCACCGTGAGGCAGTCGCCGTGGATGAGGCCGGCATCGAGCAGCGCCTTCATGACGACGGGCACACCGCCGTGGCGGTCGACGTCGTTCATGACGTACTGACCGAAAGGCTTGAGGTCGCCGATGTGCGGCACCTTGTCCCCGATGCGGTTGAAGTCGTCGAGGGTGATGTCGACCTCCGCCTCGCGGGCGATGGCGAGGAGGTGCAGCACGACGTTCGTGGAACCACCGAAGGCCATGGCCACGGCGATCGCGTTCTCGAACGCCTCCTTGGTGAGGATGTCGCGCGCGGTGATCCCGAGGCGCAGCATGTTGACGACGGCCTCGCCAGAACGGTGGGCGAAGTAGTCGCGGCGACGGTCCGCCGAGGGCGGCGAGGCGGAGCCCGGCAGGCTCATCCCGAGCGCTTCGGCGACCGATGCCATCGTGTTCGCGGTGTACATACCGCCGCAAGCACCCTCGCCTGGAGCGATGGCGCATTCGATGCGCTTCAGGTCCTCTTCGCTCATGTTGCCGGCCTTGCAGGCGCCAACGGCCTCGAAGGAGTCGATGATCGTGACTTCCTTCTCGGTACCGTCGGACAGCTTGACCCAGCCCGGCGCGATGGATCCGGCGTAGAGGAAGACCGAGGAGAGGTCGAGGCGGGCGGCGGCCATGAGCATGCCCGGGAGCGACTTGTCGCAGCCGGCGAGCAGGACGGTGCCGTCGAGGCGCTCCGCCATGACGACGGTCTCGACGCTGTCGGCGATGACCTCGCGGGAGACGAGCGAGAAGTGCATGCCCTCGTGGCCCATCGAGATGCCGTCGGACACCGAGATGGTGCCGAACTGCAGCGGGTAGCCGCCACCGGAGTGGACGCCCTCCTTCGCCCCCTGGGCGAGGCGGTCGAGCGAGAGGTTGCAGGGCGTGATCTCGTTCCACGAGCTCGCGATGCCGATCTGGGGCTTGTCCCAGTCCTCGTCGCCCATGCCGACGGCGCGGAGCATGCCGCGTGAGGTGGTCGCCTCGATGCCGTCGGTGACGGCACGACTGCGTGGTTTGATGTCGATCTCTGGCATTTTAAGAGTCTACGGCTTCCTTGTTGCTTCGATATTCCGCGAGCATGCCGAGTACACGGGCGATCTCGGAGGGTCCTTCGACCCTGAAGTCGGCGGCGGTCACGCCCTGGCCGCTCTTCACTCCGAGGTCCCCCGGACCGAGAGCGCCGAAGGCGTCCTCGTCGGTGACGTCATCGCCCGCGTAGAACACGGCATCTGCTCTGGTGTACCGCCGGAGGTGTTCGACGGCTTCGCCCTTGGTCGCGCTCCTGAGCGAGAACTCGAGGACGTTCTTGCCCTCTCGAACCGTCAGGGCGCCGAACTCGTCCTTCGTGTGGGCGAGTGCTTCGAGGTGGGCGATCCTGGAGTCTTCTTCACTGGCGAGCCTGGTGTGCAGGGCGAACCCTGCCGGCTTCCGCTCGATCCAGACATTATCGTAACCCTCCGCGACGTCCTGGAGGATCCGTTGGAGGGTTTCGCGCTGCTCGCGCTCCTCGTCGTCGAGGGCGAGGGCGTCGTCGGGGCTGTCGAGTCGGATCTCGACGCCGTGCGAACCCGCGAACAGTGCGTGGTCGGGGAGGTCGGCCACCGCGACGAGACTGTCGATCGCGCGACCGGAGACGAGGGCGACCCTCGTGCCGGGCAGCTCCATCAGCCGGAGGACGGCCGAGCGAGCGGCGGGCAGCGCACGCGCCTGCTCGGGATCGTCGACTTCCGGCGCCAGCGTGCCGTCGAAGTCGAGGGCGACGAGGAGGTTCGGGACGTCGGCGAGGCGGCGGAGTTCGGCGCGCAGGCCCAGGGGAAGCCCGCCGAGGGTGTCGGTGGGCTCGTCGGAGGTGCTCATGACTGGGTGGTGCTCCCCTGCTTCGAGATCGGCTGCGCGTCGCGGACACGGTGGAGTTCATCGAGGAAGGACGCCGACCAGCGTGCGACGTCGTACTCCATCACGCGCTTCCGCAGCGCTCGCATCCGACGCGCGCGCTCGGCCTTCGTCATGTGGACAGCCTGCAGGATCGCGGACTTCATGCCCTCGATGTCGTGCGGGTTGATCTTGAGCGCCTGCTTGAGTTCGTCGGAGGCACCGGCGAACTCGCTGAGCACGAGCACGCCGTCCAGGTCGTAACGGGCCGCCACGTACTCCTTCGCGACGAGGTTCATGCCGTCGCGCAACGCCGTCACGAGCATGACGTCGGCCGCCAGATACAGCGCCGCCATCTCCTCGCGGGGGTAGCCGTGGTGCAGGTACTGGATCGCGGTGTGGCCGATGGTGCCGAAGTCGCCGTTGATGCGGCCCACCGTCTGCTCGATGTCGTCGCGCAACTGGCGATAGGTCTCGACCCGTTCCCGGCTCGGGCTCGCCACCTGGACGAGCGTGACGTCCTCGACGGAGAGCTTGCCCTGGCGCAGCAGCTCGCCGAAGGCCTTGAGTCGGTGACCGATGCCCTTCGTGTAGTCGAGCCGGTCGACACCGAGCATGATCGTCTCGGGGTTCCCGAGCTCCTCACGGATCTGCTTCGCTCGGGCGATGACGTCCGGCCGCTTCGCGAGGGCCTCGTAGCCCTTGCTGTCGATCGAGATCGGGAAGTGCCTCGCGATGACGGTGCGGTAGGGCGCTCCGGTCTTCGAAGCAACCGGGGCGGCGTCGGTGAGCGTGGGCACCAGGGCTGCGTCGAGCGGCACCTGGATCGCCGCACCCTTCGTCTCATAGCCGAACAGACGTCGGACGGCGCGGGAGAAGTTGCCGGCGTCGGCGACCCGCTGGAAACCGATCACGTCGGCCCCGAGCAGGCCCTCGATGATCTGCCGCCGCCAGGGCAGCTGCGAGTAGATGCCGTATGCCGGGAACGGAATGTGGTTGAAGAATCCGATGGTGAGGTCGGGACGGAGCTCCCGGAGCATCTTCGGGACGAGCTGCAGCTGGTAGTCCTGCACCCAGACGGTCGCACCCTCGGCTGCGGAAGCCGCCGCCTGCTCGGCGAATCGCCGGTTGACGACGAGATACGAGTCCCACCACTCGCGGTGGTAGCTCGGCGGCGCGATGACGTCGTGGTACAGCGGCCAGATCGTGTCGTTCGAGAACCCCTCGTAGTAGCGGGCGATCTCCTCCTCCGACAACGGCACGGGAATGATCCACATGTCGTCGTTGTGGAATGGCTCGATCTCGAGGTCGGCCGAGCCGGCCCAGCCGATCCACGCGCCGTCTGCGCCGCGCATGACGGGCTCGAGCGCGGTGACCAAGCCACCGGGCGAGGTCCGCCAGCTCTCTTCGCCGTCCGCGTCGATGACGCGGTCGACGGGCAGTCGGTTGGAGACGACGATGAAGTCGAAGGTCGAAGCTGATCCGCCGTCGGGCGCGGAGTATCTGGTGATGATGACCCTCCCGGGGTGCTCGGGTTCGCCCTTCAGGCTAGCAGCGTTCCGCATGGCGAAACCGCCTGTTCAGGCGGCACGCTTATGCTTGCGCTGATGATCCGCCACGGCATGAGCACCTCCTGCGTCTATCCGCTCGACACGAGACGGGCGTTCGAGCTGGCCGCTGAGGCCGGCTACGACGGCGTCGAAGTCATGGTGACGCAGGACCGCGTCACCCAGGACCCCGAGGCGCTCCTCGCGCTCGCCGCGGAAACCGGTCTCGACATCCTGTCGATCCACGCACCGGTCCTCACCCGCACCGCCTTCGTCTGGGGCCGAGACCACCGCGAGAAGCTGCGTCGTTCCGTGGAACTCGCGGCGACCGTCGGGGCGAGCACCGTGGTGGTCCACCCGCCGTTCCGCTGGCAACGCCGCTACGCGAAGGCGTTCGTCGACCTCGTCGCAGAGCTCACCGAACGCCACGGCCTGGAGATCGCGGTCGAGAACATGGCCTGCTTCAGCAGCCGCGGGATCCGCGTCCAACCGTTCGCATTCGGATACGACCCCGGCCCGCTCGACTGCGCGGCGCTCACGCTCGACTTCTCCCATGCGGCCCTCGCCGGCGAGGACTCGCTGGAGATCGCCACCCGCTACGGCGACCGACTGCGTCACGTGCACCTGTGCGACGGCACCGCCCCGTCGCCGCGCGGAGCGTTCCTCGACGAGCACCTCCTGCCGGGGGCCGGCGAACAGCCGGTGACGGAGGTGCTCGAACTCCTACGGGCCGCGGAGTGGTCCGGCAGCATCGTCGCCGAGGTCCACCTCCCCTCATCAGGCGGCGACACGCTCCGTCTCGCCCAGCTGCGGGCGTCGCTCGCTTTCGCGAAGCGTGCCCTCGATACCACGAGCGAGCCGTCGAAGGAAAGCCCGGATGCGGGAGACCGGCCCTACCGGCTAGCGTGAAGCCATGCGCAAATTTCTGTTCAACGGCAGCATGATCTCGACGATCTTCGGTGGGATCTCAGCGATCCAGGCCACCCGCCAGGGTCCGCGCGACTGGAAACTCCTCCTGCTCTGGGTGAGCTGGGGCATTTCCCTCGCGCTGGCGATCAGCACGGTGCTCGACGACAGCAAGCAGGCCGAGATCGACCGCTGAGGTCGCCGTACAGCGATACCACGGCTGGGCGGGATTCCCGCGAACTCGGGTGACCGCCCGCGTGTCTCCGCATGTTTCCGCGGTTCGTCACCGAGAATAAGGGCAGTCCAGCTCAGGGACGCTCCGCTTTCGATGAAGGGCCCGCCATGTTCGGTCGCCGACGCCACGCCGCTCCTGTTTCCGCATCGAAGCTGACCGAGAAGCAGCTGTTCGACCTGGTGCACGCCAGATTGGCGAGCGAGCTCGGGGCGAACGGTGCATGGGTCCTCTCGCGCCGGACGCCCACGTCGGGAGACGAGATCTTCCACGAGGTGTACGCCCAGCAGCTCGCCCATGAGATCGCGACGGACATCGACCTCGAACAGGCCGCCGTCACCGTGCGCGCCACCGAGGCGCCCAGCCGCGGCTGGCGCCTGTGGGGCCGCCAGACCGATGAAGCCGAGGCTCTCGAGGACACGACCGTCGAGGTTCCCGCTGAAGCCGTCATCGACGAATCCTCCGAAGTGCCTGCCGCACCGGAGGCCGAGGCCGAAACCGATGTCGAGGAGACCGAGGCGACCGCCGGTGAAGCGGTCGCGGACGAGGACCCTGCGGGCGAGGCGTTCACGGAACCCACCTTCGTGGAGCGGACCCTGCTCGAGCCGCAGCACTACCCGATCACGGTCTGGGCCGAGCCTGAGTTCATCGACGCGAGCCTCGTGAACCCCGTTCCCGCTCGCCGCAGCGCGGTGAGCTGAACAGCAGACCACGTCCGAACGGCCGTCCACTTCGGTGGGCGGCCGTTTCGCGTGCTGCACCTCGTGGAGTGCATGACGCCTCATCGAACCCGAATCGATGAGGCGCCACGGCGCTGGCGGGCGGTGAACGCCCAGCCGACGCTCTGCTCCAAGGCGGCGGGGTGACCACCTCGAAGGCTTCACCAGTGGCAGGCAGGACCCGATCCTGCGAACGCCACTGACTCGTCCAGCGTCTCACGGCTCGGGACCACACGAGCGCTGTTGACGCGATTCGGACGAGAGCGTGTCGCGAAACGCTCGCGGAGCGTTCCTCGCCCAGGGCCAGTGGACCGCCGGATGCCGGCCTGTCCAACAGGAAACGGCCCCGTCGAATGACGAGGCCGTTTTCCGTGTGGTGCACCCCCTCGGACTTGAACCGAGAACCCACTGTTTAATCGACGGGACCGCCGGGCTCGCGCTCCTCCTCATCGTCGCACTGCGGGCGGTGCGCGCATGACCGCTGAGGAACTGCTGGCGCTCGTGTCCGAGTACGGCAAGCTGACGCGGCGCATCATGGTGCAGCCGACACCAGAGAACCTGGACGCTGGCGATGAGGCGTTCGGAGCAATCGCCACGGCCGTCTACGGACTCGGGCTACCGGTGGACAGCTGGTGCAACGCCTGCGCAGGCGAGGGCGGACCGCACAAGAGTTGGTGCGCCGGTGGATTCGAGCTGGACCCGGAACCGCGCGCGTACGGCCCGGCCCAGCACTGTGCCTTCCCTGGCTGCACCACGGGCGGCGTTGGGTTCGTGGGGACGCTGCTCGTGCACAACGAAGACGGCACCCACGAGTTCACCCCGCAACCGACAGGTGGTCAGTCGTGAGCGTGCAGCGCATGGTCGTCATCGTCTGCGACGGGGACGACTACGAGTGCGGCGCGACCGCTCCGGAACCGCAGGATTTCACGGGCACTGCACGGGACTCGGCAGCACGCTACGGGTGGACGTTCACCGAGGACGAAGACCTGTGCCCAGAGCACTCCCCGAAACCGAGCGATTCATGACGGGCACGTGCGCCGAGTGCGCCGAAGGTCCGGCCGGGCACGACTGTCCCGTCGATGACGAGTAAGGGTTATCCCTCATCCGGGGGTAACGATTCGGAGACGACGCCGCGCGCCAAGCCGAAACGGTCAATCGGACGTCCGGCTTTGCGGTTCGATGAGATCACGATGAAACACCAGATAGCGACGCCCGAGCCGTGGCGCGAGCACCTCGAAGCGTACCTATCCTGGATTCGGAATACGTCGCCAGACACGACCGCCTACCTGCGGTCGTATCACCTGCGGCGGTTCGCTTCGGAGACGAAGGTGCCGCCGTTTCCTATGTCCCTCGACTTCCTCGCGGGATACCTCGGCGGGCATGCGCAGCTGTCGGCGTCCTCGCGGGCCTCGATGCGGTCGAGCTTGCGGGCGTTCTACCGGTGGGCGTTCATCACGGAACGGATCGCCGCTGACCCAGCGGCACACCTCCCCAAGATCAAGGTCAACCCGGGCAAGCCGCGTCCGGCCCCAGACGCCTCCGTGGAGGCCGCGAAACGCACCCATGACATTCGGACCCGCCTGATGGTCCAACTGGCCGCGCACGCGGGCATGCGGTGCGGGGAGATAGCCGTGGCCGCGCGCGAGGACATCTTCGAAGACCTGCTCGGCTGGTCGATCCTGATCCACGGGAAGGGCAACAAGGAACGCGTCGTCGAGCTGCGCGACGAACTCGCCCACATGCTCCGCCAGCTGCCCCCGGGGTATCTTTTCCCCGGTCAGATCAACGGCCACATCTCGGCGTCGTACGTGTCCAAGCTGATCAGCAACGCGCTGCCCGAGGGCGTCACCGCGCACATGCTGCGCCACTGGTTCGCGACGAAAACATATCGGGCGTCGAAGGACATCCTCGCCGTCCGTGACCTCCTCGGGCACGCCTCCGTCGCGACGACGCAGATCTACACGCTGATGGACAACGACGTGAAGCGCCGGGCGGTCAACTTCTGACCATCCGGCGCTTCACGTCGCCGCTCAGGCCGCGTGACGGCCGGCCGGGGTGATCCAGCCGGCACCGAAGACGAGCAGGACCGTGACGGCACCCTGCACCTCCCCCGGCACGTCGAGGCCGGCCAGGCCTACGCCCCAGCACAGGACGGTGGTCGCTGCGGCCGCTGCGGCCGCTGCGGTCACCTTCGGGTTGATCTTCTCCATGGTCTCTTACCTTTCGTTTCGAGGTTGTACAGTCGCTCGTCGTATCTGGCCTGCGTGCTGCGGACGAGTCGCAGGTCCTCCTTCATGCCGCCCACGTCGCGAGCGATCGTCTGGAGCAAGTCGCGGTTGTCATCGTGCTTGGCGTCGAGGTCTTCGCGAAGGTTGACGGTGTGGTGATTCGTCACCTGGTGCCGGATCGCGTTCACCTTGCGATTGAGCACGAGGGCCAGCAGGCCGGTCGGGGCGGTGAGGACGAGTGCGCACCCGCCGATGAGCGCGACGAGAACGGACTCGCCCACCGGCTCAGACCTTGTGGATTCGGTAGGTCGCCAGCACCTCGTTGAAGTCCTTGGGGTTGAGGACGGCGCGCTTCCACCCCTGCGCTTCGAGCGCCAGCAGCTCCCCCAGGTTGGCGATGGGCTTGGCCGTCAGGTCGTCGGTGTTGAGGACGTAGCCGGCACCGGTGCCGCCGAACTCTTTCCCGTTGATGATGATGGTGCGCATGTGTTCTTCTCGCTTTCTGGCCTCTTCGGCCGGGGTGGGCCGGCCCGCTGCTGCGGTGCCGGAGATTGCTGCCTCGATGTAGGGCCAGGGGTCGGACACGAGGTTGGGGTCGCCGAGCACGCCGCCGGGACCGGAGGCGTTCGTGGTGCACAGGTGGTCGCCGTTGGCGAGGGTGCCGGAGGCTCCGACCGGGCCGACGATGCCGGCCTTGGGGAGCTCAGTGCCGATCGGGTGAGGGGACTGCCCGAGCATGTGTCGGAACCCGATGTATCGGCCCGCCGGCGTCACGCCCTCCGCGATCCAGCCGAGCCCGTCGTGCCAACGATTCAGGGTGATCGTGATGGGCTCGTACGTCGGGATGGGTGTGCCCGCGTCGTGGGGAACGTCACCGCCTCGGTGCGGGTTGAGCCGACCGCCGGCGAGCGAGCCGAAGCCGTCGGCGTGGTCGTAGTTCGCGTAGAACTCTGCAAGGTCCATAGTGTGTCTCCGATCAGGTGAGGGTGCCGAGGCGCACGATGTCCGCGCGGATGGTGAAGGTTCGGGCTGCGCCGGTCGCGTGGAAGACGGCGAGGGTGACGATCGTGTCGTCGGACGGCACGACGATCGAGGCGGCGCCCGAGTACCCGTCCTCCCCCGTCGCGGTGAAGGGGATGCGGAAGGACTCCGTGCCGACGTTGACGTTCACGAACACGCGGCCGCTCAGGACGATGTTGGTGGTGAACGCGACGTTGATGATGTACGTGCCGCGCTTCTTGAAGGTCCAGCCGTTGTTGATCCGCACCCAGAGCGTGCCGGCCGGCGTCGAGCTGCCGGCGGTCACGTAGCTGATCGCTCCCACCGGAACGACGGTGCTCGAGGCGGCGTTGACCACGGAGGCGGTGTATCGGCCGTTGATGACGGCGACGGGCTGCGCGGTTTCGAGGGCGGTCAGTCGGGACTTCAGCGCGGTGACCACCGTTGTGATGCTGGTGCCGAGCTTGTTGAGCAGGGTCGATACCGGTGCGGCCTTGTCGGTCTCGTCGTAGACGTAGATGCCCTGCGCGTTGGGTGCGCCCATTAGAGTGCGTCCTTCCATGTGCCGCCGGAGCGGACTTTGATCAGTGCGTCCTTCATGACGCCGGCGACCTTGACCTTGGGTAGGGCCGACTTCATGACGCCGGCGACCTTGACCTTGCCGCCGGCTCGCATGGTGGCCGCGATTGCGGACGACCACGGGCCGGTGGTGCCGTAGGCGTCGGACACGTTGTTGCGGCCGGCGGCTCGGAACCAGTAGGTGCGTCCCGGCACGAGGCCGGTGAAGGCGGTGCTGCCGCTGCTGTCGACGGTCACGGCGTTGGTGAAACTGGGGTTGTCGGCTCGTTGCAGCCGCCACCCGGTAATGGGGGCGTCGCCGTTGTCTGCGGAGCCGTTGAAGGACACGACGACGGAGCCCGCGGGGCCGACGATCGCTGCCGCCATGGTCGGCTCAGATGGCACCTGCTCGTACGTCCAGAGACCGGTTAGTGAGGCGTTGGGGTAGTTGCCGAACCCGTCCACGATGGTGCGGCCAGCGACGCCGGCGCGGCCGAAGTTGACGGAGCCGGTCGCACCGAACCAGCCAACGCGGATGTCCTGGAGGTTGGCATCCGGCAGGTACTTGCTCACGGTGGCCGAGTAGCGCCCGACGCCGGCGGCGGTGCCGATCGCTGCCGAGCCTGCACCGTCCGTGCCGTTGTCGTTCCACACGCCGAAGTAGAGCGTGACGCCTCCGCCGACGTCCAGGTGCACGCCGGACATGCGGATCGGTCGCAGCCCGTTCGCAGCCGTGCGGGCGGTCGGAACGGTGTCGAGCACGTAGACGGGGTTGCCACTCGTGAAGGCTGAGGTGTTCGTCGGCGCGTTGACCCCGTTGATTACGCGGATCGGCATCAGTCAACCCAGCTGATCCACACGGTGCCGTCGGGGACGTTTCCCGGGTCGGCCTTCTGAACGCGGATCTTCGAGGCGTCGAGCTTGGCGGCGTCCGCGGCCTTGCGAGCGTCCTCCTCGTCCGCGAGGCGGTCCAGGGTCTCGTTGTCGTTCACGAACCCCTCGCGGCGGTCCTGGTTCCCCGAGTAGGTCTTCCAGCCCTTCGCTGCTGCCTTGTCTCCTGCGGCCATTAGGTGCCCACTTCCTCATTGAGCCACGACGCACCGGTCGGGCTGTCGGTCCACTTCTCGCCCACGGGCAGGAACATCCACGCCGACTCCGGCGTGTCGATGAGCGCTCGCGAGGCGATGCGCATTTCGTCGTCTGGGAAGCTCCACGTGACGGACGAGGTGTAGCCGGTCTGCACGGGCGTGCCGGGCAGAGTGATCGCCAGAGCGCGGCCAGGGGCGGCGCTGTAGTCGGAGACGGCAGACACGTCGAGGACGCGCCCGCGGCCCTGCTTGCGGCCCAGGAGTGCGTCGGCGGCACCGGGGCCGGGGAACGGCACGTCACGGGTCTCTGCAAAGACGTTCTTGGCGCGGTAGTCGCCGGCGATGTCGTAGGCGATCATCGTCGTCGCGGTCGCTGGGTCGCGCCACTTGTAGGTGATCACCACGGCGTCGTACCAGTCATCGTCCAGGCTGATCTTGTCGCGGCCGGAGGTGACATTGTGGTCGGCGGTCAGGACCATCAGGTCCTCGGTGTTGCGGGTGGCTCGCACGAGCTTCCAACGACGGGCCTCGTCGCAGTAGAGCCGAAGGCCGGCCTTCTGCACGAGCGGGTACACGTAGTCCCAGCCGGACACGCCGGGATTCCAGATGAGTGAGTCGGCGTTGTCGACGGACACGGGGGCATCGGTGGAGTCCTCGTCCAGGCCGACGCCGATGTGGGCGAGGGCGAGCGCGACGGCGGCTTTCACGGTTGGGGTTGCCGGCGCTTCCTGATATCGCGAGACGAGCTTGTGCCCTTCCAGCAGGGCCTCGTCGGAGGCGACGGATACCCGGAACTCGCCGGCATCGTGGTCGGCGTCGCGCTCACGGAACGTCAGGTCAAGGTCGATGATCGACGGGAGCCGGACACCGAAGTCGTTGAACGGGCGGTAGTGGGTCCGTGTCACGTCTTCGAGTGCGTCATCGGGGTACAGGGCACTCACGTCCTGCAACGTCCCTTCGCCCCAAAGCGCTGAGAGGGTCGCGAGCGAGTCGCTGTCGCCGAAGTCCTGCTGGAGGTGCAGCGTCGCCCGGAGGTCCTTACGGGGGTCGAGGGCTTCGAGCACGGCCGGCGACGGGATCGAGCACGTGAGCTGCACCTGGGCGTAGGGCGACCATCCCTCATCGAGCGTCACACGGGCCTGCTTCACGTCGAGCGGGTTGCCGTCGATCGAGCACGTGAGCGTGTGCGCGCTGACGGTCACGGGGTCACCTCACGGAAGCCGACGGTGAGCGTCCAGATGCGAGAGGTCTCAGGGTCGAGCTCGCGGCTGATACGGCCATCCGGCGCGTAGGTGATGTTCCAGGTCGGGCGCTCTGGGTAGACCAGCGTGAACGTGCCGGCCTCGCGGTGAAGCTGGAACGCCTGGTCAACCGACGCCTCGTCGAGGAACAGGAAGCCGAGCGTGCCGTTCCGGGGGCCGGCGGGGCGGGTCGTCAGGTCTTCGGTGCCGCTCAGGAGCTTGTGGAACACGTTGCCGGACTCGGCGGCGTCTGCAAGTCCCAGCACCAGCTCAGGGGTGAGCGTGACGCCGGCGTGCGTGATGGTGGCGGGCATCAGTCGATCTTCTTTCCGTTGCGGTCGACGACAACCGCCGTGACGGTGACCGTGCGGCTCTGGTTCATGAAGTTGTAGAGCGTGTTGGATGCGCCGGTGGTGTCGGCCGCGGTGCCGATCGTGGCGACCCGGGTCTTCGCGACTACCTCATCGAGCTTCGCCTCGGCGTCCTTCGTGTCGGCCTTCGCCTTGACGGTGGTGGACCGGTCTTTCTTCTCCGTCGCAGTGGTCTTCGTCTCGGCCTCGGTGGTGTCGGCGTCGACCTTTGCCGTCACGTCGAACTCGTCGGGGAGGGTGTTCTCCACGGCGCTCTTGCCGGCCTCGGCCGCGGTCGTGAACGTGGAGTTGAAGTTGTTGATCATCTCGTCACCGCCGGCCAGGATCGCGGCGAGCATGGGCGCGAAATCGATGCCCTGGTCGACGAGGTACTGGTACGCCTCCGGGGACAGGCGAGCTTGCGCGGCCTCCAGGTTTCCCGCGTACTCGTTCGCCGCAGAGATACGGGCTTGCAGGCCGGCGAGGTAGGCGGACGGATCGACAGCGCCGGTCTCCTTGTCCTGGTAGTCCTCCCACGACCCGGCGGCGTCGTCGACGGCGTCCTGGATCGAGCCGATCGCTTCGGCCTTGGCCTCCATCTCGGGACCGCCAGCCTGCGCGTAGTGCTCCTGCGCTGCTGCGGCCTCGTCGGCCTTCGTCTTCGCTTCCTCGAGGTACGCGTTGTAGTCGCGCTGCGCCTCGGTCTGCTCCTCCATGGTCTTGTTGACCTGCTTGCCGGAGCGCGTGCGCGAGACGTTCTTGTTGTCCTGCTCTTCGAGCTGCTTGAGGTACTCCTTGCCAGCGTCGAGCATCTCGTCGATCTGCTCGGTGTTCCCGGCGTAGGCGTCGGCGAGGTCCTCGAACGAGGAGCCGGACTTCTTGGCGACGTCGTACAGGTCGGAGAGGTTCGTCTTGCCCTCGCCGGTCTCGGTCGCGAGTGCTTTCATCCGGTCGAGGATGAAGTCGAGTGATGCGGCCCCGACCTTGCCAGTCTCGATGTACTCGGCTGCGAGCTCGGAGACCGAGGCGCGGAACTCCTCACTGCGCTCGGTACCTCGATCGAGCTCGGCCATGATGAGACCGATTCCGAGCGCACCGGCCGCGCCGAGCGCTGCACCGATCGGGCCGAGGCCGGACACGACACCGCCGAGGGTGCCCTGGAGACCGTCGGCGAAGGACTCCGCCGAACCGTCGAACGAGGAGAAGGTCTCGGCGGCGTTCTGCTTCGCCTCGTTGCCGAGCTCCTCAAGATCACGCTTGGCTCGGGAGGTGCCCTCCTTCGTGTTGCGGGCGAGTGCGTCGGACGCCTCGCCGGTCTCGCGACGGGCCGACACGGCGAGGTCGCGGAAGCTATCTTCGACCCGGTCGAGACTGTTCGTCGCGTCGCGAGCTCCGTCCTTGGTCTCGTCGCCGAGCTCGTCGCCCATCTTGCGGGCGCTGCTCTTCGCGTCGCGGGCGAGGTCGTCGAGGCTGTCCGAGATATCCTCGACGCCCTGGGACGCCTGTTTGGCCCCTCGGAGCCAATCGCGGACGTCGGCGAGGAGGGAGATGCTGATTCCGGCCATTACTGCCGCTTCCCCTCGAATGCTTCGTATGTTGCTCGGACGGTGGTCTGGACCCACAGGGACGCGAACCGGGGTGCGAGCCGGATCGCAGCGGGCCAGGCGACCCAACCGGCCGAGCGGCGCGGCTTGAGCTGCTTGTTCAGGACGCGGGTGTACCGGTAGCGCTTGCCCGCCGATGACGTTGCCTGCACCTCGCCGCGTCGCCAGTTCCCGCCGAACTCGATCGCGTGGCCCAGCTCACGCGGTGACCGTCCGCCCGAGAGCTTCCGGGTCGACTGCGCGGCTTTCAGGGTGACCCGGTCGGCGGTGACGTCGGCCCGTGCGCCCTGTGCGATCACGCGCTCTTCGAGATGGGTGGTCGCGTCCGCTCGGAGCTCCTGTTGCCACTCAGGGACGATCGCGGAGCGGGTGGCTTTGAAGATCGTGCGCCGGAGCGTGCGATCCATGTCCTTGAGGGCGAGGAGGACGTCTTGGAGCTCGCGGCTCCCGTACACGCTCAGCATGTCGACGTCCTCCTCGACCGATCAGGCGTAGGTGTACGCGGCGAGGACGGTCGCCGGACCCACGGCGTTCGTCACCTTGATCGGCTTGGAGCCTGCCGCCGTCGCGGGCGAGAGGACGTACAGGACCGCGTCGGATTCGACACGGAACGTCGGGGCGTTGATCGCGCCGAACGCGACGGCCGTCGCACCAGTGAAGCCGGAGCCGACGACCTTGACGAGGGTGCCGCCTGCGATGGGGCCGGTGGACGGGGTCGCGCTGGAGGCCGTCGGGACGGCGGCCGCGCCGAGGATCAGGACGGGCTTGCCCTGCAACCCGAGCGAGACCGTGGCCTCTGCGACCACGTTGACCGCGCCGCCGATCGCGCCGGGCGTGATGACGAGCGTTGCGGAGAAGCTCGGGCCGGTGCCGTTGCGGGGGCGGAACACGACCGGGACGACAGCGCCCTCGTTCTCGAACAGGTATCGGCTGAGGGAGCCGACCGTGTCCCAGTCCTGCGCGAATGTGAGACCGGCGACCCACGTCGCTCGACCGGTGTCCGTGAACGATGCGTCAGGCGTGCCGCCCTGCCACGTGATCGTCGGGGCGGTCGGGGTGAAGGTGACGGCGCTGAGTGCCTTTTCGTAGCTGTTGTCAGCGAGGCTCAGGACGTAGTCCTTGAGCACCAGAGGGGTGTGCGCGATCTGAGCCATGTGAGTTACTCCTTGGATTCGATGATGATGACGACGGTGGTCTGGAAGCGGTAGGCGGGCTGGTCCTCGCCGTAGGTCGATCGCTCGGCCTCGGTCCAAGCGAGCGAGTCGAGCTTGTCGAGGGCGACGGCGACGTCGAGCATGGCGTCGTCGAGGTCGTCTTCGGCGGCGATCGTCTTGGGCTCGATGACCCACACGGCGACGTCGGCGAGGTACGCGCCGAGCTTGTTGGGGGCCGGACGGAGCTTGGTCTGGATGATCTGGACGACGGGCTTGTTGGCCTCGATCTGGTCGAGGTTGCGCGGGCTGTCGACGATCTTGTACTTGCGGTCGAGGTTCTCGCGGAGCGCCTCGGCGATGAGCTTGCGTGCGTTCATCGGATGCGCGGCCTGCCGATCTTGGGTCGGAGGAGCCCCTTCACGGGCCGGTCGAGCTCGTAGGTGCGGATCGTGAATCCGTCCGCGCCGAGCTGGTCGCCGGGGTCGCTCTTCGTGCTGTTCCAGATGTTGCGTGCCTGCATGAGTTGCGCCTGCACGTAGTTCGCCGGGGGCGGTGTGCCCTCGGGGAGCGCTGCCGCGTACGGGATGCACGAGAGCTTCGCTGATTCGAGGACACCCCAGAGCGAGGCGTCGCTCGCGGGGGCGTCGGCCCAGTCCTCGCGGGCCTGCTCGATCGACACCCAACCGTCGTCAGACTCGACGACGAACCGGAGGGCGCGGAGCCGGTCTCCCCCGGCGCGCATGAGGATCGACCAGACGCCGGGAGTCGGGAACGCCGGGACGTCGTCGCCAAACGCGATCGCGATCTGCTCCGGGTCGCCGTTCGTGCCGGGCGTGCGGGTGACGACGAGGGCACCCGCTGCGGGCGCGCGTTGCGGGTTGCGGAGGATCGCGGTCAGGGTGTCGTCGGGCGCGTCGGTGGCCTCGTCGTAGTCGTCGAGGAACTCGACGGGGACGGGTCGCTGGGGCTTGTCGCCGACCCAGTACGGCCCGATGTTCTCGGCGACGGGTGAGAGTGCCACGATGTGCCTTCCGGTGCGGTGGTGAGTGGGTGGGTCGCTGGCCCGGCCGTGCGGTCGGCCGGGCCAGCGGGTCGGCTATGCGCCGGTGACGTGCACCAGCGCTTCGGCCTTGTGGGTGACGTGCCCGGTGTAGCCGAACAGGCCGGTGTCCAGGCCACCCTTCACGAGGTCTTCGGCCTCGATGCGGATCGGGACGCCGGGGAGCTCGTAGACCGTCACGGCCTCCTTCGCGCCGACGATGACGCCCTCGAACGGGGTGACCGTCGCTGCGTTGGTCTCCTCGTCGCGGGCGGTGTACCGGGACTTGGCGCGGATGGTGAAGCCGGAGCCCGCGAGGGTGCCGTTGTCGAAACCGAGCGAGGCGTCGAGGTAGCCGAGGACGTTGTTGTTCGTGGTCTTGAGCATGGCCTTGTACAGATCCTTCTCGACGATCGCGAAGTTCGGGAGCGCGTCGCCGTCGATGACCTCGACGATGCCGTCGATGAGGTACGACAGGCCAGCGGTGAGACCGGCCGGGACGGCGTCGGCAGCGACGGCGGTCGCGGACTGCACGACCTCGGTCAGCGCGTACTCGTTCGACCAGCGGGCGTACGACTCGCGCATGGCGTTGTAGTACGACTCCCAGTACTCCGGGTTGGAGAAGTGGCGGTACTCGTTCGCGTGGTCGTGCGCACCGGCCCAGTAGTGCGTCCCGGCCGAGAACGGTACGGCCTTCGGCGTGTTGGAGGGCACGTTGGTCTTGTTGCCCGACCAGTCGCCACCTTCGGGCTTGGTCTCCCACTTCCACCCGGCGATGGTCGCCGCGGTGAGCTCCGCGGTGCCGAGGAGGTCGATGATGTCGCGGGTGTACGCGAGGCCGTCCCAGAGCTGGCCGATCCACTGCGGGAACGGGTTGATGACCTCGCCGACGGTCGGGGCTGCGCCGTTCGCGCCACCGGCCGAGGTGTAGGGGATGCTGTTCAGCGCGGCGAACAGGGTCTCGGAGCCGGGTCCGGCGTTGGTGCGGAGCATGGCGAGGAGCGTGTCGTTGCCGCGCCCCGACTTCACCTCGTTGATTGCTCGCATGATCTGGCCGAACGAGGGCGCGGCGGGAGCTGCGGCCTTGCTGCGGCGGGCGGTCAGGGTGGCGGGTGCCGTTGCAGTGGTCACGGGCTCTTCCTCTTCCTCGGTTTCCGGAGCTTCCGGGTCTTCGGTTTCCTCGACGACGGTCGTCGTCGTGGTGGTCTTGTCCTGCTCGGTGGTGGTCTCGACGTCCTCGACGCGACGCCAGGTGATGCCCTGTGCGTCGGTGTACTCGGACTCGTTGTGCTCGGTCGTGGTCACGGCCTCGTCGTCGGTGGTGTCATCGGCCGGCTGTTCGTCGAGGTCGACCGCTGCGGCGAGGAGCGTGGCCGACGGGAACGCCCCGGCCTTCACGAGGGCGGCACCGAAGATGCGTCCGCCGACGGCCTTGCCCGCGCGGATCACCATGTTCTTGGCCTCGACCGAGAGCTTGGCTCGGCGACCGGCGCGGGCGTCAGCGAGGGCGCGATCGCCCTCGGGCGTTGCGGCGAACGCGAAGTGTCCGACGATGCCCGTCGGGGTCTCCTCGAGGCGAGTGACACCGCCGACGACGCTCTCGCGTTCGTGGTCGGTGTTGAGCGCCAGGCCGGTGACGTCGGACGGGATCGTGATCGCGCCGGGCTCGACGGCGAACCGGCCGAGGTTGGAGCTGCACTCCTCGCCGTAGGGCACGAGAAGGCCGGTCGCGGTGCGGTCGCTGTGGCTCGCGATCAGCGTGCCCGCGTAGATGTGAACGTCTGTCATGGTCAGTCCTTCGTGACGGGGCCGGTGGGGCTCGGTTGGTTGGATCGGAGCTCGGAGAAGTCGAAGCGGACCCGCGAGCCCTCGGCAACGCAGTCGTCCTGCGAGAACCGGGCGGCGATCGGGTCGGCCCAGTAGGACAGCGAGTAGTCGAGGAGCTCGTTCCGGGTGCCCTCCTGCGTCGAGTACGTCAGCGACGCCGTCGACAGGGAGCCGTCCAGCGCGGCGGCGGGCAGGTTGAGGAAGTTGGCCGTGTCGACCTTGGCGAAGTTGCGGCCCTCGATCGCGAGCTGCGGGGCCTGGTCGCCGTGCGTCTTGAGCTCCAGGTTGAACGGCGTGAACGTGACGGTGCCCTTCGGGTCGTTCCGGGCCTCCCAGTAGTCCTCGATCAGGCCGTCGATTTCATCGTCGGTGTACGCGTTGTCGGTGGTCTCGTGGAGCTCGACGAGCGGAACGGGGTTGTTGGCCCGCTTCACGTACGCCTCTTCGAGCGCCATGGCACCGCGCATGCTGCGGGTGGCGTACTCCAGGAACCCCTCGGACGGGCCGGGGATCAAGACGACCTCTTCCGCCGACACAACCTCGTCATTCACGACGATCTGGCCCTCTGCGTCGAAGTGCCACCATTCGGTCGGGATGCGCTCGGCGGTCTCGATCTGGCCGGCCGCGTCGCGGGGTGTGCCCCAGAGCGACCAGCCGTTGAAGATCAGGTCATCGACCGTCCACAGCATGCGGTGGTGCGGGGTCAGGTTGCCGTCGGTCCGGTAGAGCCAGCGCGGCTGGGTGTCGGTCACGCCCTCCTCGGTGAGGACGCGGAGCGGGGCGGGGGCGATCTGTCCCGCGATGATCGCGCGGCCCTTGACGACGGGCGGCAGGGTCATGGCCTGCTCGCGGGTCATGAACGCTCCGGTGCTGCCGATGATCTCGGCGGCGAAGATGCTGGAGAGCTGGCCGGAGGACCACTGCGTGCGCATCCGGCGACGTCCGCGCGGACGGTCGCCCGACGACGGTTGTGCTCCCCAGATGCGACGCAGAGTCTCTTTCATTCCCACGCGAGAACTATGCGGACACAGGGGCGACAGGAGACGAATCGGCGGCGTGTCGGCGCGCGAGCTCGGCGGCTTCTCGGTCCCGTCGGCGCTTCCAAGCGGCCTCATTCTTGCGGGCCTCCTTGTCCTTCGGGTGGTTCTCGCGCTCGTGGTTCGACGCGCACCGATACGCCTCGGCGTCGCCGAACCGGATCGCGGACCAGTGCGGGCAGTCGGTGCAGGTGACAACGACGGTTTCCGAAGCTGAGCGGTCGTGCTTGAGGGTCATGAGCGTGCTTTCTGTGCGAGGTTGGCGGTGGATCGCAGGCGGCGGGAGCCGCGCTGCTCGGTGGTGTCGAAGGTGCGGAGGGCGATCGTCGCGGCGACGAGCGGCGTGATATCGACCGCGCCGGACTGACGCCGTCCCCACGCCCATGAGCTGTCCCCAAGGGGGCGCTTCACGACGCCCTCGGCGGCGGCGTTGAGGCCGGACTGGTCGGAGTGTCGGAGCCGTTTGCCGTCGAGCTCTTTCATGAACGTGGCGCACATGGCCCCGACGTCCTTGTACGCGATCGGCTTGCGGCGAGGGGCCGGTCGACGCTTCGCCATGGCCTCGGCCTCGGCGAGGACTGCGCCGACGGTGTCGTGTCCGATGACGCCTCGGTACTTGCCGGAGAGCTCGACGCACCGGCCGACGAGCCAGTCGGTGCCGGGGCGGTGGTCGACGACCTCTACGAACGCCATGCCGTCGGCGCGCCACGCGGCGACGATCGCGGCTGAGCTGCCGCCCGGGTCGACGTCGATGCCGAACGCGACGTGCTGCGGGCGGACGGGCCAGTCGGCCAGCGCCGAGGCGCGCCACAGGGCGAGGTCGATCGCGCCGCGTGAGTAGTCCTCGGGCCAGATGCCGAGGTACTCGCGCATGAACTGCGGTAGCGGGAGCTTGGCGAACCGGACGGAGATGGTCTCCTCCGTCGTCAGCGTGCCGATGCCGGGGTGCGCGGCGAGCACGATGGGGCGTGCGAGCGTCCACGACTTCTCCCCGCGACCGTCCATGAGGTCGGCTGCTGCGATGTTCGTCGGTGCGGCGAACTCGACGATGCCGGTCCCGGCGATCTGGTTGCGGCCCTCCTCGAGCGTGTCCCAGAACAGGCCGGAGCGGTGGAGGCCAGCGGTCCCGGCGACGATCAGCTGTGCGCCGGGGCGGGTGTCCATGACGGGCAGGATCGCGCCGAGGAGCTCGCCGGAGACTTCGGCGTCGTGCTCCTGCGCCTCGTCGAGGATGATGAGGTCACCGGCATCACCTCGGAAGCTGTCCTGCTTCGGCGGCACGACCTGGAAGAAGCTGCCGTTCGCGAACTCGACGACCTGGTGCCCGGCACCCTTGAGGATGCGGAATCCGCGTTCGTACTCGTTCGGCCACTTCCGCTCCAGGATGCGTGCCATGTCCAGGAACCGGTCGCGGGCCTTCGTGCCGGACTGCGCTGTGAAGAGCACGACGTAGTTCTCGCGCATCTTGCACCGGCCGAGCGCGAGTGCGAGGAGAGCCGTGGTCTTGCCAGCGCGACGAGGGACACAGACGCCCATCGTCGTGAAGAGCGGTCGGAAGTCCTCACGATGGGCGTTGACCGCGTCGGCGATTTTCCACTGCTGCGGGGTCGGCCCGAATCCAAGGAGCTCACACCCCGCAAGAAATTCGCGTTCCCAATCCTCGGCCCGATCGAACGCCGAAATGTGCAGCGCCGGGACGCCCTCGCGGCGCTTCGTGCGGAACGTTCCGTCCGCATCCGTCGCGGCTCGCATGTACGACGGCGCGGGCTTCGTCGGTGCCCCATCGTGAAAGAAAGTTTTCGAGACGGCTAGCGGGGGTTGTTCTCGACTGTCAAAAGACGATGCTTCGAGGTCGAACAGGCTCGCGGTTTGGGTCGGGATCGCGTCGGACTTGCGGGGCGTCACCATGCGCGCATCTGCTTCTTGGCTCGGTGCTTCGCGTTCGTCATGGCTGCGCCGATCTTGCCGCCGTCGCTGCGGTTGCAGTGCCGGTGCGCCGGGCCGACCTGGTCACGGGTGAGCGGGCCGTGGTCGAGGTAGGCGTCGAGCCCGGGCAGGTGGCCGACGTCCCACTGCTGCTCAGGGTGGACGATGCCGCCGAGCTTGCACGAGGGCTGGACGCAGGGTGCGGGCAGTGTGGCGGCGATCGAGGGTCGCCACTTCGACAGCTTCCCCGCGACGCCCTTGCGCTGGTGGTGTGTGCTCATCGAGTGTGCTCGCACGTGAAGCCTGCTCGGAGCTCGGCCCAGTTGAGGCACTGGCACGATACGATCCCGGCATGGACATTGATGGTGGGGACTTCGTCAGCTACTTCGGAGCCGTCGTGCTCGGGCTGGTCGTGCTGCTCGGCGGGCTGTACTTCGTGATCAAGCACGCGGTCATCGCGGCGCACCGGGCGATCGCCGAGCCAGACGATCAGCCACAGGCCAGCGGCAACCAGTAGGGCGAGCTGCCACGGGATGGAGTCCGGGCTCAGCATGTCGGCTCGATCCTCGTCTGTCCGTCGACGAACCGAATCGCCTCGGCCCAGGTAGGAAACCATGCGGACGTGGAGGCGGTGTAGGCGAGCCGTCCGGGTGCGATGTACTCGGCGAACCAGCCGCGTCCAAACTTGCCCGGTCGTGCGCTGCCTGCGCGTCGGACGGTCCACTTCGGGCGGCAGAGCGCCTCGCGGATAGCGTCGGTGGTCGTGCGGGTCATTCGGGGGTCTCCTCGATAGCAAGCTGCGGCTGTTCGGGTAGTGGTGCCGGCGCGGGTTGGTAGTCGGGGCGGGCTGCTCGGATCGTTCGGCCGGTCGTCATGTTGATCAGTCGTCCGTCGCTCTTGTGCCCGCACCCGTGGATGCACCAGCCGGAGTCCGGATCGAAGTCGTGCGGTGCGTCGAGGGGCCGGTAGAGGCGGCAACGTTCGGTGGTGGAGGTCATGCGATTTCGCCCTGCGGGATTGGTGAAGTTGAGAGGTGTGGACCCCCCCGCGAGCGATTGGCGATCGCGAGAGAGGTCCTGCGTGCTGCGTGATCGGAGCCAGCCGGTCGGATACAGGACTCAGCGCCGTTGAGCGCTGACAGTGTCGGTATGTGTGATCGGGGGGACGAATGAGGGTGCTGCCCGGACCTGCCTTTACCAGCGCCCCGACCACGCGGGGAACTTGTTGTTACGCGGTCTAGCTCCGCGGGTCTCGCCCTCATGGGTGGCGGTTTGGTGGCCCTGCTTCCGGCCTATCGAGTTATCTCGGAGGCCGGGCATGGTGGTGGTCGTGAGCGTCGTGTGGAGATTTTGTGCATGACACGACAGTTCTGCACATTGTGAGTAAGTCTGTGGATTGAGCGCGGCGTGTCGAAATTTTGCGCACGAGGTGGCTAATCTGTCCTCATGACGATCATGGACAACAGGACGTACACGCTGGCGGTTCGGCTGCGCAAGTCGCGCATCCTCGCGAACCTCGAACAGGCCGAGCTCGCCGAGATGCTCGGCATCTCGCGCGGGAGTGTCAGTAACTACGAGACGGGCAAGTCAGAGCCGATCGCGTCCATGTTCGTCCGGTGGGCTCAGCTGACCGACGTTCCGCTCGAATGGCTGGCCGAGGGCGTTAACGCAAGAACGGCCCCCGCCGAAGCGGGAGCCGTTGAGGTGGTGCACCCCCTCGGACTTGAACCGAGAACCCACTGATTAAGAGTCAGTTGCTCTGCCGATTGAGCTAGAGGTGCGTGGTTTCGGAGTGTTCCGAACCGAGAGATGACACTACCAGGGAAATGGCCCGGGTGTGAAATCGAGTCGCGCGGCGTGTCGCGAGGGGCTCCGATCGGAGCCCCTCGAGCCTGCGCGAGGAGTGCCGTCGACCCTATTCTGAAGGGGTGACCGACCTGACTCCCGTCTCTCCAGCCGACCTCGATCTCGCCCTCCGCCTCGCCGACGCCGCAGACGCCATCGCCATGGCCCGCTTCGAGGCACGCGACCTCCAGATCTCCACGAAACCGGACCGGTCGCACGTCACCGACGCCGACCTCGCCGTCGAGCGCGCCATCCGCGCCATCATCGAGACGGAGCGACCGGACGACGGCGTGTTCGGCGAGGAGTACGGTGCCCAAGGCCCGACCGACCGCCAGTGGATCGTCGACCCGATCGACGGCACGGCCAACTTCCTCCGCGGCGTTCCGAACTGGGCCACGCTCATCTCGCTCGCCGTCGACGGCGTACCGGTCGTCGGCGTCGTGAGCGCACCCGCCATGCACGCGCGCTGGTGGGGTGCCATCGGACACGGCGCCTGGGGCCTGCGCTTCGGCGAGACCGAGCCCCGACGACTCGCCGTCTCCGGGGTGACCGCCCTGGCAGACGCCTCCTTCAGCTTCCAGAGCATCGCCCAGTGGGCGTCCGTCGGCCGCGTGCCCCAGCTGCTGGCGCTGTGCGGCTCGCTGTGGCGCGATCGTGCCATCGGAGACATGTGGCCCTACATGCTGCTCGCAGAGGGCTCCCTGGACGCTGTGGCCGAATTCGGCGTGCAGGAGTACGACCTCGGCGCCCACGTGCCGATCGTGATCGAGGCCGGCGGACGCTTCACCGACATCGACGGCATCGAGACCATCTCCACACGCAGCTCGCTCGCGACCAACGGGCACCTGCACGACGTCTTCCTCGCCGAACTCCCGCCGATCGCCTGACACGCGGACCCGCCCGGCCGCAAGCCCTCCGAGCGCACCACGGGCCCCGTCGTACGCTGAGCGGATGGTACGACTGCGCCGAAGCGACCCGAACACCGAGGGCATCCGCCGCGTGCGGTCAGGCCGTGGCTTCAGCTACCGCCTCCCCGACGGCTCACTGCTCGACGATCAGGAGATCCGCGCCCGCATCGACGGCCTGGTGATCCCACCCGCCTGGAACGAGGTGTGGATCACCCCCTTCGCCAACGGCCACATCCAGGCCACCGGGATCGACGCCGCCGGGCGGCGGCAATACCTGTACCACCCGTCCTGGCGCGAACGACAGGACCGCAGCAAGTTCGACCGCGCGCTCGCCCTCGCGGAAGCCCTGCCGACGGCGCGAGGCCGTGTGACCCGCGACCTCCACCTCGACGGATTCCCGCTCGCCCGGGTCTCGGCGGGTGCGTTCCGCATGCTCGACACCGGCTCACTGCGCGTCGGCGGGGAACAGTACGCGGAGGCGAACGGCAGTCGCGGCCTCTCGACGCTCGAAGGCGCTCACGCGCGCGTCAGCGGCGACACCGTGTCGCTCCGGTTCCCCGCGAAGAGCGGCCAACCGTGGGAGTCGGACATCGTCGACGCCGACCTGGCATCACTCATCCGCTCCCTGAAGCGCCGGGGCCCGCGCGCACGACTCCTGGCGTGGAAGGACGACACCCGGTGGAAGCCGCTCCAGGCCGAGCAGATCAACGACTACGTGCGGGCCCAGACCGGCGGTGCCTTCACCGCGAAGGACTTCCGGACGCTCCACGGCACCGTCGCCGCAGCCTCGAGCCTCGCCAAGGCCGAACCGGCCAGGACGAAGACCGCGCGGAGCAAGGTGATCGCCCAGGCGATGCGCGACGCGGCAGAGGTCCTCGGGAACACTCCCGCGATCGCGAAGTCGAGCTACGTCGACCCGCGGGTCGTCGACCGTTACGTCCACGGTGAGACGATTCCGTCCGAGGGCCGGGGCTCCCCCGAGACCGCCCTCCGTGTACTCCTCGTCGGCGAGGACGACGCTGGGCGGTCCTGAACGGGACTCAGTCGTGCTCGTGGTGCTCGGTGTTGTCTCGAAGCGCGCCCGTCTCGGCGAGGTACCCCTCGACGTCGGACTCCGGGATCAACTGCAGTCCACGCGGAGTGTGCGCCGAATCCGACAGCACCTCGATCCAGGCGCGGTTGAGCTCTGGAGCACGGCTCCCGAAGAAGCGGAACTGCAATGGGATGCTCGGCGACAGCCACACGGATCTGCGACCAGAGCCGTGCTCACCGTCGCTCACCCAGCTCAGGAAGAAGCTCTCCTGACGGCGGAGCTTCGACCCGATGACCGCCTTCAAGTGCGCGAGCGCGCGGTCTTCGATCTCGTACTCGTCGCCGGATCCGTAGATGAGCATTCCCATGGGGACATTCTGCCGCTACTCGGGCGTGTGACCAGGATGACGCTCCCGGCCGAGTTCGTCGCGCCCGGCCAGTTCATCGCGGATGAGGACCGCTCCATCGAAGTTGCCGCTGCGGTACGCAGCCCGTGCGACCATGTGCGCGGAGATCGGCGCCGTCAGACTCTGGAACACGATGATCGCGATCGCGAGCGTGATCGTGCCGACCGTCGGGCTCGACACGGCCACGTCGGCGACGATCGCGATGAGGCCGAGGATCTGCGGCTTGGTCGCCGCGTGGAGTCGGGACAGCACGTCGGGGAACCGCAGGAGTCCGATACCCGCGGCGAAACACATGACCGCACCGACGAGGACGAGGGCGCCCGTCACGATGTCGCGGATGAGTTCCCCGGTCATGCGTCGTCCTGCTTCGACATGAACCGGGCGACGCTCACCGAACCGACGATCGCGAACATCGCGAGCGCGAGCAGGACGGGCAGGCCGTCGGTGTGGCGGTTGATCGCCATCTCGGCACCGATCGCGCACATCACGGTGGCGACGAGGACGTCGGAGGCGATGACCCGGTCGAGCAGGCTCGGCCCGCGCACGATGCGGTAGACCGCCGCGAGGGCTGCGGCCCCGAAGAGTGCGGCGGCGATGACGATGACGACGGTCATCACGCCCTCCTTCCGGTCGAGGTGTGGGCTTGTGCGTGGCGGAGTTCATCGGCCTCGGTGCGCGAACCGATCGCGAGGATGAGCCGCCGCTCGGTGCCCAGCACCTCGGCGACGACCCGGTCGATGTCGGCGTCGTCATGAACGTCGAGCGCGTGCAGGTAGAGCGTGGACGCCGATCGGTCGAGGTCGACGACGATGGAGCCGGGGACGATCGAGACCGCCTCGGCCGTCCAACTCATGATGAGATCGGAGCTCGTCCGGAGACGGACGGCGATCACCGCGTTGCTCGAGCGGAACGTCGGCCGGACGACGAGCCAGGCGATCTCGGCACTCGCCCGCACGATGTCGACGAGCAAGCGGAGGAAGAACAGCGCCGTGCGCCAGAGGTTGATCCGGCCGCTCAGCTCGACTGCCGGCAGGTAGAACAGGAAGGACACGAGGAGCGCGGCCCCGATGCCGGTCAGGACGGTCAGGAGGTCGAACATGCCCCACAGGAGGCACCACAGCAGCACGAGCCCCGCGAGCAGCAGGACCTGGCTCACGAGGGCACGACGACGAGAGGGTTGCATTAGCGCAGGTGCTCCGTTCCGTCGGGGAAGACCGCGTCGATGTAGTTGTCGGGGTTCTCGATGTTGACCGCGGCGCGCGTGGCCAGGCCGAAGATCGGGCCGGCGAACACCGTCAGGCAGAGCGTCAGTGCGACCATGCCCGTCGTGGCCCCGATCATCGGGCGGGAGATGGTCTTGGTCGCCACGGACCCGGAGTCCTCAGGACTCTCCGCGAGCTGATCGAGCAGCGGCGAGGAGTAGCCGGCGACCTCGTCCTTCCCGCGCCAGAACCCCATGTTCCACACCCTCGCGAGGGCGTAGAGCGTGAGCAGCGACGTCGCCGCACCCGCGGCGATGAGGATGTACGACAACGGGTCACCGGACGCCACACCGGCCTGGAAGAGGCCGATCTTGCCGAGGAAGCCGGAGAACGGCGGGATGCCACCGAGGTTCATGGCGCCGAGGAAGAACAGCACGGCGACGATCGGTGAGGCCCTGAGGATACCGCCGAGCCGCGAGATCGACGTCGTGCCGCCGACGCGCTCGACGAGCCCCGTCGTGAGGAACAGCGTCGTCTGCACCACGATGTGGTGGACGATGTAATAGATCGTCGCGGCCGTCCCGGCGATCCCGCCCACGGCGATCCCGAAGATCATGTAGCCGATGTGGCTGACGAGGGTGAACGACAGCAGACGCTTGATGTCCGCCTGCGCGACCGCGCCGAAGATGCCGATGAGCAGGGTCAGGAACGCGATCACCATCAGCGGAGTCGCGAGCGGGACGTCCTTGAAGATCAGGGTGTCGGTGCGGATGATCGCGTAGACACCGACTTTCGTCAGCAACCCGGCGAAGACCGCGGTGACCGGCGCCGGTGCTGTCGGGTAGGAGTCCGGCAGCCAGAACGACAGGGGGAAGACCGCGGCTTTCACGGCGAAGCCGAGGAGGAGCGCCGCACAGAGGATCGCCTGCACCTCCATGGGGAGGTCGCGCACACGGTCGGCGACCAGGGCGATCGTCACCGTGCCTGTCGCACCGTAGATGAGCGCGATCGCGGCGACGAACAGGAGCGACGACATCAGGCTGATGACGATGTACGTCACGCCGGCCCGGATGCGCGCACCCGTCCCGCCGAGGGTCAGGAGCACGTAGCTCGAGGCGAGCAGCATCTCGAACCCGACGTACATGTTGAAGAGGTCGCCGGCGACGAAGGCGTCGAACAGACCGGCCGCCAGGACGAGGTACGTCGGGTGGAAGATCGAGACCGGCGTCTCGCGGTCGCCGTCGACGATGCCCTGGCCGATGGCGAAGATCAGCACCCCGAGGAGCATGAGCGCGGCGATCAGGAGCATGATCGCCGAGAGCCGGTCGACCACGAGGACGATGCCCCACGGCGGAGACCAGCCACCGAGCTCGACGACGATGGTCCCGCTCTGGTCGACGGCGGCGAGCAGGACGGCGCTGATCACGGTCACCGCGGTGAGCGCGACGACACTGATCCCCACCTGGGTGCGGCGGCGGTGGCGGAACATGAGTGCCACGGCGGAACCGAGCAGCGGGATCATGACCACGAGTGGGACGAGGGCGTTCATTCGCTCGCTCCCTTCCTGGTCGTGGTGTGTTCGTCGTCGCTGTGTTCGTTGCTCTCGTCGAGCGCGCGTTGCACAGCCTCGTCGTCGACGTCGACCTGATGGAAGACCGCGTCGGTGGCCTCCTCCGTGTCGTGCTCGTGCTCGTTGCTCAGTGTGTCGCCCTCGTCACCCAGCTGCGCCAACCACCAGGTGCGGTAGATCAGCGCGAGGATGAAGGCGGTCACGCCGAAGTTGATGACGATCGCCGTGAGCATCAGCACCTGCGGCACGGGATCGACCATGCGGTCGTCCGACGCGGTGCCGGTCACCAGCGGTGCGGTGCCGCTCGGACCGCTCATCAGCAGGATCAGGAGGTTCGTCGCGTTCCCGACGAGCACGAAGCCGATGAGGAAGCGGGTCAGGCTCCGCTCGAGCATCACGTAGACGCCCGTCCCGTACATGATCGCCATCAGCACGACGAGGGTGAGGGAGGCGCTCATCGCTCCACCTCGCTCGCCGTGAACTCGTCCGTGCTCTCCTCGTCGATGTCTGCTTCCTCCTGTTGGCGGTCGACCTCCGCGCCGAGACTCCGGAGGATGTCGAGGGCGAGCCCGACGACCACGAGGTACACGCCGATGTCGAAGATGCTGGACGTTCCGAAGGACAGGTACCCGAGGATCGGAACCTCGACGGAGAAGTACGCCGAGGTGAGGGCTTCAGCGCCGAGGAACAGCGAGGCGGTCGCCGTTCCGACCGCGAGCAGCAGGCCGACCCCGAGCACCTTGCCGGCGTCGATCGGAACCGCCTCGCCCAGCTCGTAGCGGCCTCCCGCGAGATAGCGGAGCACGAGCGCGAGACCGGCCAGGAGCCCGCCGGCGAAGCCGCCGCCGGGTTCGTTGTGACCGACGAAGAGCAGGAAGATCGAGACGATGATCGCCGGGTGGAAGAGCAACCGGACGAGCACCTCGAGCAGGATCGAACGGTTCGCCTCGGCGATGGCGCGCCCACCGATCAGCCAGGAGTGACGGCCGACGGCGTCGCGCGGCGCCTCCATCTCCCGGTCGGCGAGCTGCGGGTCGGCGACGACCTGCGAGCGGAAGCTCGGTGCTCGACGCTGACGGGCGCCGCTCAAACGCGGAACTGCAGCCCCGCGTTGCGAGACGAACAACAGGCTCGCGATGCCGGTCGCCACGACGACGAGGACCGAGATCTCTCCCATCGTGTCCCAGGCACGGATGTCGACGAGCATGACGTTGACGATGTTCTTGCCGTGACCCTCCTCGACCGCGAGCCTCGGCAGCTCCGTGGCGATACTCTCGGCCTGGCGAGCGGCCAGGGCGATGACGCCGATCGTCCCCATCACGAGACCGGTGAGCGCGCCGATGACGATTCGCCGCACGCGGTGGATCGGCGCATTCCGCTGAGCGATCTTCGCGGGAAGACGCCGGAGGACGAGGACGAACACCACGACGGTGATCGTCTCGACGAGTGCCTGGGTGAGCGCGAGGTCCGGAGCGCCGTGCAGGGCGAACAGTGCGACGAGCCCGAAGCCCGTGACGCCCACGAGCAGCACTGCAGCCATGCGCTGCTTGGCCCGTGCGGCGGCGATCGCCGCGGTCGCCATGATGAACGCGATGCCGACCTGCGCCGGGTAATCCCACAGCCTGATCTGGGTCGGCCAGGCGCGACCGAGCAGCGTGATCGTGCCGAGGGTGAGGACGAAGACGACGAGGATCGTCGAGAGATACTGCACGAGACCGCCGCGCTGGGCGAAGAGGGTGACCTTCGCCGACACCCGGTCGATCGTCTGCGTCGCCGCCCAGTACCCCTTCGACGAGTCGACGACGGGCGGCACACGGTCCTGGAACCGCGCGACCGGCAGCCGCCAACGGAAGAGCAGGAGCCCGAGCAGGACGACGACCACGGAGATGCCGAGCGCCGGTTCGAACCCGTGCCAGAGGCCGAGGTGGTAGCTCCCCTCCCCCGCCGTGTCCGCGTAGGGTGCGAGGACCGTGTCGATCGGGGCGGTCGCGAAGCCGAGGACGACGGTCGCCGCGGCGAGCACGCCGGGTGCGACGAGGATCGCGCCCGACTCCGCGTGGAGTTCGGTCGGTGCGGCAGCGCGACGATTGCCGAAGGCACCCCACAGGAATCGCGCACTGTACGCGACGGTGAGCACCGAGCCCAGCGCCGTCCCGATGATCGCGACCCAGCCCCACACGTCGCCTTCCAGCGCACCCTCGAGCAACGAGGTGAAGACGGCCTCTTTGGCGACGAAGCCGAAGAGCGGTGGCAGGCCCGCCATCGAGGCCACGGCGATCGCCGCGATGACGGCCAGGGCGGGCGCTTGCCGACCCACGCCCGAGAGGTGCCGCCAGTCACGCGTACCCGCCCGGTGGTCGATGATGCCGACCACGAGGAACAGGGTCGCCTTGTAGATCGCATGCGCCAACAGCAATGCGACCGCCGCCAGCGCAGCGTCGCGCGAACCGTACCCGGAGATGACCATCAGGAAACCGAGCTGGCTGACCGTACCGTAGGCGAGGATCAGCTTCAGGTCGTACTGGCGCAGCGAACGCCACGCGCCGACCAGCATCGTGAACACGCCGAGGCCGACGAGCATGGCGTCCCAGCCCGGGATGTCGGCGTAGCCGGGCGCGAGCCGCGCGACGAGGTAGATGCCGGCCTTCACCATCGCCGCTGCGTGGAGGTAGGCGCTCACCGGCGTGGGTGCCGCCATGGCCGCCGGCAGCCAGAAGTGGAAGGGCACGAGGGCCGACTTCGAGATCGCCCCGACCAGGATCAGCAGGATCGCGACCGTGGTCGCGGGGCCGGTCAGCCCCTGCTCGACGATGGAGGCGAGCGAGGTGCTCTGTGCCTGCACGGAGATCATGATGACGCCGACGAGCATGACGAGGCCACCGAAGGTCGTCACGAGGAGCGCTTGGAGCGCGGCACCCCGGCTCTCCTTGCGGTCGGTGTAGTGGCCGATGAGCAGGTAGGAGAGGACGCTCGTGATCTCCCAGAACATGAACATCACGATGATGTCGTCTGCCGTGACGAGGCCGAACATCGTGCCGGCGAACGCGAACAGCAGCGCGGCGAATCGACCGAGCCCAGGCTCGGTCGATGAGAAGTACCGCGCGCAGTACAAGAGGACGAGGGCTCCGACGCCCGTGACCACGAGGGACAGGAGCCACGCGAGTGTGTCCATCCGGAACGACAGCTCGATGCTGAGTTCGGGGATCCACTGGATCGTCTCGACGACGGTTCCGCCAGCGGTGACGGTGGCCGTCTGGAACAGCGTCCAGACGAATGCCGCTGCGGGAATGCAGGCGAGGAGGTAGAAGATCTTCGTGGACAGCAGTCGGGTGAACGACGGCGTGACGACGGCGATCACAGCAAAAACAAGCAGGATTGTCGCCATGCAGGTCTCCCGGGTGGTGGCGGCCTCTGGACTGCCAGGTTATCAGGATTCCCGGGAGGGGTATGCCACCTCCGACGACGAAAGGCCCCCACCGAAGTGGAGGCCTTTCGTCGATCCGGCAGCGTATGACAACGACCAGGTGTGGAGATGGGGGGAATTGAACCCCCGTCCACTGCTGTGATTCTGCGCCTTCTACGGGCGTATCCCATGAAACGTTCTACTCGGCCCCGACCATTGACACGGGCATCTTGGTCGACGGGCCCAGCCGAGGAAAAGTCCCGAATGACGTCGCGGCTCCGTCATCCAGCAAGTCCCCTAGATGACGCCAGGATCCGAGACGGGGACACGCTCGGTCTGACGGACTAACGGGCTCGCTTAAGCAGCGAGGGCGAAGTCAGTGCGCTTAGAGTTGGCACTTGTTGTTTTGCAGAGATCGTTAACGAGATAACCCTGCATCCTCGACCCGCTTCTCGCAGTTTCGCAGGCAATGTCGAAACCGATCATCCCCATGCGCTCGACGCCCCGGAGACCGAGGTGAAGAGGGTCGTTGTCATACGCTGTCGAATTGTCAAACCACCGGCGAACCGGCGCCAGGCACCTTTCGGTGCAGCCCTCAAGTATAGCTCGCATCCTGCTCGGATGCCACCTCGAACGGTACGCTCGCTGCATGGAACCACGAGCGAACGGAACCGCGCAGGAGCGGACGACCATCTCCGTGCAGGGAGCCGCCACCGTGCGGCACTCCCCTGAACTCGCGACCGCACTCATCACGGTCGAGTTCGACGGTCCGGTCCGCAGCGAGGTGCTCACCCGCACGACGGAGGTCCACACGGCGGTCGCTGCCACGCTCGGCGAGCGGGCCGCCCCGGTGGCGGGCGTCGTCAGGTGGAGTGCTCCGCAGCTGCGCGCTTGGGAGGCCCGCCCGTGGAACCAGCAGGGCGAGCAGCTCGCGCTCGTTCACCATGCCGCGGCGACACTCACCGCGGTCTTCGACGACCGGGAACGCCTCAGCGCGTGGCTCTCGACGATCATCGAGACCGAGGGCGTCACGGTGCAGCAGCTCGACTGGAGCTTGACGGAGGCGAGTCGGATCGCCGCCGAGACGACGGCGCTCACCGATGCGGTCGCCGACGCCCGACGACGCGCGGAGACGATCGGCGCCGCGCTCGGCTTCCCATCGGTCCACCCGGTCGCGATCAGCGACCCGGGCCTCCTCCCGAGCGGGAATGCCATCCCGGCGATGGCCGCGGACGCTGCTGCACCCCGGCTGATGAAGTCGGCCTCGGCGTCGACCACCGGTGAGGGGATCGTCCTGGAACCGAGCGACCTGGAGATCGAGGTCGTCGTCCACGCCCGGTTCGCAGCCGAGTGACGCCAACCGGCCGAGAGCGGACTACTCGCCCAGGCGGTTCCGGGTCGCCATGGCACGAGCTGCCTCACGCGTGTCCTGCTTCTCCCGCAGGGCGTGGCGCTTGTCGTACTCCTTCTTCCCCTTCGCAACCGCGATCTCGACCTTGGCCTTGCCGTCCTTGAAGTAGATCTTCAGCGGCACGAGCGTGAAGCCACCCGGCGCGATCTTGTGGGCAATCTTGTCGATCTGCTCACGATGCAGGAGGAGCTTGCGCTTCCGCCTCGGCGGGTGGTTCGTCCACGTGCCCTGCCCGTATTCCGGGATGTGCACCGCATCGAGCCACGCCTCGCGACGATCGATGTAGGCGTAGCCGTCGACGAGCGACGCCCGCCCGGCTCGCAACGACTTGACCTCGGTTCCCGACAGGACCATTCCGGCCTCGTAGGTGTCCTCGATCGTGTAGTCGTGGCGGGCCTTCCGGTTCGTGGCTACGACGTTCTCGCCCCGTTCCCTCGGCACGGTGTACTCCTGACGGTGAAGATGGGATCCACTCGCGCGGACCGGCCGCGAACGCGGCAGCCTGTCAGTCTAACGCAGCCGAGGACGCGCTCGGAGCATCAGACCTTGAGATATCGGGAGATCGCGAAGTTCGCGGACACGGCTGCGAGCAGCACCCCCACGAGCAACAGGATCGGCAGGACGACGAACGCGTCCCCGAGATCGACGAAGTTCACGTATCTCATCCGATCCGCGAGGTAGCCCTGGACGAACACCTGCACGATGGTGATCACCGCCCCGGCCGCGAGGATCGATCCGATGAGCGCGGCGAACACGCCCTCCAGGATGAACGGCGTCTGGATGAACCGGTTCGACGCACCCACCAGTCGCATGATGCCGAGCTCCCGGCGTCTCGAGTACGCCGACAATCGGATCGTCGTCGCGATCAGCAGCGCCGCGGCGACGAGCATGAGCGCCGCGATCCCGATCGCCGTGTAACTGGCGATGTTCAGGACCGAGAAGATCTGGTCGAGATACTGGCGTTGATCCGTCACCTGCTCAACGCCCGCGACGCCGGAGAACGCCTCGACGAGCACGTCGGACTGCGAGGCGTCCTTCATGTTCACCCAGAACGTCTCGGGCAGCTGGTCCGCGGTCACGAACTGCGCGATGTCGTTGCCCTTGAACTGCTCCTGGAAGTTCGTGAACGCCTGCGCCTGGTCCTCGAAGTAGAACTTGTCGACGAACGGGGCGAGCGTCGAGGACTCTAAGGCGCTCTGCACGGCGGCGCGTTGCTCCTCGGTCGCGGCACCGGCGGCACAGGTGTCCCCCGCGCTGTCGGCGGTGCAGAGGTAGATCGCCACCTGGGCGCGGTCGTACCAGTAGTTCTTCATCTGGCCGATCTGCATCTGCAGGAGCACGGCCGTGCCGACGAAGGTCAGGGAGATGAACGTCACGAGCACGACGGACACGACCATCGACACGTTGCGACGCAGGCCGTTCCAGACCTCGGACCAGATCAGTGCGAGTCTCACTTGGTCGGCCCCACGTTCTGCTCTCCGTCTTCCGAGCCTCGCGCCGCAGCGCGCAGGCCGAGTCGCTCAGCGAGCGACAGGTGTTCGACCTCGATGGGGTCGATCTCGTTGCGTGCCGGCAGCCCGATGGGGCCGGTGGCGTTGCTCAGTCGTTGTGGCGGCGCGACCTCCGGAGCGGCCGCAGCGGGAGCCAGCGGTGCCGGCTGGGCTGGCTGGGCCGGGACATCGGGCTGCGTCACGGGCTCGGACGCCGTCGACTCAGGCGCAACCGGGGTCTCCGGTGGCGCGGCCGGGGTCGCCGCAGCAGCTGCCGGGGCGACCTCTCGCTCGGGTTCGGGCGTCGGCGCGGCGACGGGCACGGCAGTGGTGACCGGCGTCGGCGCCGGTTCGCTCACGACCGGCGTCGTGACGACCGGCTCGGCCGGAGCCTGCGTGGCAACCGGGGTGACGACGGGCGCGGCGACAGCAGCAGCCGCCACCGCGCTCGTGGTCGGCTCGGACTCGGCGGATGTCGGGACACCAGCGGACGAGGACCCGCGGACGAGCCCCGGGATGGCCGCGGTCGTGCCGTATCCGCCGTGTCGCTCGTCACGGACGATGCGTCCGTCCTGGAGCTCGATCACGCGGCGCTGCATCTGGTCGACGAAGCCGGCCTCGTGGGTGGCCATGACGACGGTCGTGCCGCCGGCGTTGATGCGCTCCAGGAGCTGCATGATGCCGGCGCTGGTCGCGGGGTCGAGGTTACCCGTCGGTTCGTCGGCGAGCAGGATCTGCGGCTTGTTCACGATCGCCCGGGCGATCGCGACGCGCTGCTGCTCACCACCGGAGAGCTCGTGCGGCAGACGCTGCGCCTTGCCCTCGAGCCCGACCATCTTGAGGACGTCTGGGACGGCCTCCTGGACGAAGCCTCGGGACTTGCCGATCACCTGCAGCGTGAACGCGACGTTCTGGTAGACCGTCTTGCTCGGGAGCAGACGGAAGTCCTGGAACACCACCCCCAGACTGCGGCGGAAGTAAGGGACCTTGCGGTTCGAGATCGAACCGAGGTCGTGGCCGAGCACATGGATCTTGCCCTTGCTCGGCTTGTCCTCCTTGAGCATCAGGCGGAGGCAGCTCGACTTGCCGGACCCTGAGGCCCCCACGAGGAAGATGAACTCTCCACGCAGGATCTCGAAGTCGACGTCGTTCAGCGCGGGACGCGAGGTTCCCGGATACTTCTTGGAGATGTGATCAAACCGAATCATGGCTCCTTGAGCTTAAGGAGCCACCCGACGAATGCGGGCAGGACACGCCCGAGTTCTGCACCCTGTACGGGGGCTGGGCGAATCCTTTGACGCCGGTGTCGCTACTCGGCCTTCGCCATCGAACGCCAGCGGATGCCCGCCGCGATGAAGCCGTCGAGGTCGCCGTCGAACACCGCAGCCGGGTTACCCTGCTCGTGCTCTGTGCGGAGGTCCTTGACCATCTGGTACGGCGCGAGCACGTAGGAGCGCATCTGGTCGCCCCAGCTCGCGGTGATGTTGCCGGCGAGCTCCTTCTTCGTCGCTGCCTCCTGCTCCTTCTGGATGAGGAGGAGGCGCGACTGCAGCACGCGCATGGCGGCCGCGCGGTTCTGGATCTGGCTCTTCTCGTTCTGCATCGAGACCACCGTGCCCGTCGGGAGGTGGGTGATGCGCACCGCGGAGTCGGTCGTGTTGACCGACTGACCGCCGGGGCCGCTCGATCGGAAGACGTCGACGCGGATGTCGGACTCGGGGATCTCGACGATCTCCGTCTCCTCCATGAGCGGGATGACCTCGACGGCGGCGAAGCTCGTCTGGCGTTTGCCGGCCGCGCCGAACGGACTCATGCGCACGAGGCGGTGGGTCCCGGCCTCCACACTGAGTGTGCCGAACGCGTACGGCGCGTCCACTTCGAAGGTCGCCGACTTGATACCGGCCTCCTCCGCATAGCTGACGTCCATGACGGTGACGGGGTACTTGTGCTGCTCGGCCCAACGCAGGTACATCCGGAACAGCATGTCTGCGAAGTCGGCGGCGTCCACGCCACCGGCGCCGGCACGGATCGTGACGACCGCCGGCCGCGGGTCGTACTCACCGCTCAGCAGGGTCTGGACCTCGAGGTCGCCGAGCACCTTCTGCAGGCTCACGAGCTCGGCCCGCGCCTCTTCGGCGGATTCCTCGTCCTCGGCGTCGCTCGCGAGCTCCACGAGCACCTCGAGGTCGTCGAGGCGGTTCGCGATGCTCGTGATCCGGGCGAGCTCCGACTGCCGGTGGCTGAGCGCGCTCGTCACCTTCTGCGCGTTCGCCGTGTCGTCCCAGAGATCCTGGGCGCCCGCCTGCTCGCTCAACTCGGCGATCTCGGCTTCGAGACGGTCGACGTCGACGACCGTACGGATGTCCGCGAACGTCGAGCGGAGGTTACTGATCTGTGTGGAGAGGTCCAAGTCAAACATTTGGGATCAGCCTACCGTCACACCCCGGGCGTACGATCGAGGGAATGTCTTCCGAAGAACGCCCGTTCGACCTGCGCTCCGTCGCGGTCGCGGTCTTCCTCCCCACGCTGTTGTTCTCGATCGGCGAGGGCGCCATCATCCCGGTCATCCCCGCCGTCGCGGGCAACCTCGGCGCGACGCTCGCCGTGGCAGGCGTCATCTCGTCGCTGATCATGCTCGGCGAGCTCATCGGCGACGTGCCGGCCGGCTGGATCGTGAGCCGCATCGGTGAACGTTTCGCAATGATGTGGGCAGCGCTCCTGGCCGTCATCGGCGTCGCGACGGCGGCGATCTCACCGAACCCCTTCGTCCTCGCCGTCGGCATCTTCTGCATCGGGCTCGCGACTGCCGTCTTCGGCCTCGCTCGTCACGCCTTCATGACCACCTACGTCCCGGTCAAGTACCGGGCGAGGGCGCTCTCCTCGCTCGGCGGCGTCTTCCGTGCGGGCACGTTCATCGGGCCGTTCCTCGCGGCCGGCGTGATCCACCTCACGGGCACCTCGCAGGCTGCGTTCTGGGTCATGGTCGTCTGCTGCGCTGGCTCCGCGGTCACGCTGCTCGTGCTGCCGGATCCTGCCGAGATGTTCGGCCGGCCGACGGCTGTGCGCTCCCCCGACGGCGAACCGCGCACCGAGGGCGAGGAACTCGCGGCTGAGGAGTCCAGCGGGCTCATCGCCTCCATCCGCGCGCACGCCGCCGTGCTCACGCGGATGGGCACGACCGCAGCGCTCGTCGGAGCACTGCGCTCGTGCCGAGCCGTCCTGCTCCCCCTGTGGGCGGTCAGCATCGGCGTCTCGGAGGCCGATACCGCGCTCATCATCGGCGTGGTCGGTGCCGTGGAGTTCGCGCTCTTCTATGCGAGCGGACAGATCATGGACAAGTGGGGGCGCATCTGGACCGCCGTCCCGTCCATGATCGGGCTCGGGACGGGCTTCATCGTGCTGTCCTTCACGCACGACCTCGGCGGCGCGGAGGGCTGGTTCATCGGCGTCGCACTCGTGCTGGCGATCTCGAACGGGCTCGGCAGCGGCATCCTCATGACGATCGGATCTGACCTCGCGCCTCCCGACCGCCCCGCCCCGTTCCTCGGCGCCTACCGGTTCCTCGGGGACGCCGGTACTGCGGCTGCACCGCTCGCGATGTCGGGCATCACCGCTGTGGCGTCGATCTCCCTCGCTGCCGGAACCATCGGCGGAGTGGGGCTGCTCGGCGCGTTCCTGCTCTTCCGCTTCATCCCGAGGTTCATCGACCGGGGCACCCGGCCGTTCCCGTGAGCTGCGCCGACGACATCCGTCGTCCGGCCGGATCTCACCAGAACACGCTCCGAGCCCGCGCGGTGACCTCGATACGCACGCCGTCCGGCACGAACAGCGTCACGAACGGCGGGCGCCAGTCGGCCGACAGCGCCACCTCGGCACTGCGGCCGTCCTCGGAGGAGGCCTCGTCGATCGCGACGCCGTGCAGCGTGCCCGCCCCATTGGCGGCGAGCGCCTGCGCAGCGCTCTCTCGGACGCGGTCGTCGTCGAGCAGCGGCGCGAAGCTCCCGTCAGGCTGCCGCGCGACGTCGGAGACGGAGAAGGACTCCGCGGCGATCGCCGCCAACGAGTCCGCCAGCGAGAAGAGGCGCTTGTGCTCGACGTACAGGGAGGTCGCGGCCGTCCCGACGAACACGAGCGCGAGAGTGACGGCGGCGAACCCGATGCTGAGCAGGATGGTGGAGCCGTCCTCCGCCGCTGCGTCGACGCGGCAGCGGCGCCGGAGCCCCGCGCTCATCCGATGTCAGCCGTCTGAGCGCCGAAGCGCGAGACCGGCGCGGTCGCGCTCCCGACGACCGGCAGCGCCACCCCGATGGAGATCAGCTCCGGCGCGAGCGGCAGGGCGACGAGGATGCGAACCGAAGCGGTGACAGTTCCGCCACGGGTGCCGCACGGGAGTCCGTTCGGCTCGCAGTCGAGTCGGAGGGAGGCTTGTGCCCGGTCCAGGTCGAAGTCCAGCAGGCTGAGCGCGAGGGCATCCTCCGCCCGCTGCCGGCCCAGGGTGTCGTCGCCCGCACGGGCGTAGAGTTTCGCCGCTTGCGCAGCGGCTCCGTCTGCGGCGAGCACCGCGCCCTGCACGCCCGAGAGCGCGACGATCAGGTACACCAGCGGAACGAGCAGGACGAGACCGATGGTGATGAACTCGAGCGAAGCGGACCCGCTCTCGTCACGGATGCACAGGGATCGGACGGAGCGCGGGTCAGGCGAGTTCTTCGAGCACGGCATGTCCACGCACCTCCAGGAGCCCGGGCGCACCGATGAGGCCGAGGACGGGCAACGGTGCCACGACGGACACAGTCACGATCCTCGCCCCTGCGCGATCGTCGAGGCTCACCTCGATCGCCTCCGCGTATGCACGACCGACGGCAACGCCGATGAGCGCACGGGTGCGGTCGACGCCTTCAGCGAGCTCGGTGTCGGCGAGGGCGGCGAACCTCGCACCCTCGGCTGCCGAGTCGATCAGCGTGTTCCGCACGTGGAGGGCGAGCGCGAGTTGCACGACCGACATCGTCAGGAGCGTGAGCATCGCTGCGACGAAGACGAACTCCGCCACGGCCGAGCCCTCTTCGGATCGGAACCGGTGCCACGCAGGAACGCCCGGTTTCACGTGCCCCTCCTCGCTGATGCGCGCCTCCGAGCACTGCACCACCTCAGATGCCGGAGACACGCTCGATGGCCTGCTCGAACACCTGGGTGAGCGCGGGACCGGCGACACCCCAGATCAGGAGAACGAGTCCGGCAGTCATCAACGTGATCAGGACCCAGCCGGGGACGTCGCCGCGCTCGTCGTGGAGCAGGGCACGGCCGTGACGGAGAGTGCGATCGAGGAAGGAGGGGGCGGACATTGCGACCTTTCGTTAGAAACCGGTGCGGAGCACGAACGCTCCGGGGAACACCGCGATGATGATGGACAGGGGCAGGATCAGGAACACGAGCGGGACGAGCATGGCGACTTCCTTCTTGCCGGCGGATTCGAGCAGACGTCGTTTCGCCCTGTCCCGCCCGTCGTGAGCATGGTCGAGGAGAACTGCTGCGACCGGTGTGCCGCGCTCGAGCGCGCCGAGGATCTGGTCGACGCAGCGGGCGAGCACCGGCATCGACAGCCGGTGTTCGAACTCGCGGAGCGCCACGGGGAACGGGATGCCGGTCGAGACCTCGGCCATCACGCGACGGAACTCCCCGCCGAGTTCGCCACCGGCCGAGACCCGCGCGACGCGGTCGAGGGCATCGGTGATGGCTTCACCGGCAGCGAGGCTCAGACTCAGGAACTCGAGCACGGTCGGGAGCTCCTCCTCGATACGGGCCACGCGTCGTCGCGCCGCGCGGGCCAACGCCTGATCGCGGAGGACGATCCCGAAGACCGCTCCGAAGAGCGGCAGCAGTGCGGCGACCGGAAGCGGCAGTCGTCCGGTGGCGTAGACGACGACGGCGAGCGCAGTCGAGGCCGCGAACGCACCGAGAGCCCAGAGCAACTGCGACAGACGGTACTGCTCGAGGGCGGGGCCGCCGGACTGCCCGAGGCGGCGGAGGACGAGCCCTTGATCGGCGCCGACGAGGCCGAGGATCCAGCGGAGTGCTCGCAACACGGGGACGAGCAGCGCAGCGACGACCGGCAGCGGGTCGGTCGAGCGTCTCCCCGACTGCTCCCGCGCCACCGGAGAGATGTCGGCGACGTAGGGCGCGATGCGGTCTGCGAGCTGTGGGCGCCGGAGCGGCGGCAACAGCATGGCGAGCGCCCAGAGGCCGAGGCCGAGCACGCTGCCGAGCGCGACGGCGATGCCGGCGTCGGCGCTCATCTGAACCACCGCCGTTCGGCCTGGAGGCGCCCGACCCGGAGCATCGCCTGGTACGCGAGGGCAGAGACGACCACCCCGGCGATGATGAGCACAGCACCCTCGCGGGAGTTGTAGGCGAGCGCCGCCTCCGGCCGTGAGGACAGCAGCAGGAGGATGAGCCACGGCGCCGCGACACCGAGTCGGGCGGCGTTCACGACCCAGGACTGTCGTGCCTCGGCCTCCGCGCGGACGGCCGACTCCTCGCGGAGGCCCGCCGACAGTGCGCGCAGGACGGTGGGCAGTTCCGTACCGCCGACGTCGCGGGCCATGCGCACGGTCTCCAGGATCCGGTCAGCGACGGGGTCGGCGAGTGCCGTCTTCAGATCGTCGAGGCCGTCGGAGAAGCGTCCGGCGGCCCGGTAGTCAGCCGTGAACGCCGCGAACGCCGGGCGAAGCGGTGCCGGACCGACGGTCGCCAGCGCTGCGACGGCGTCCGGGAGCGCGAGGCCGGATCGGATGGCGGAGAGCAGGTGGTCGACGACGTCGGGCCACAGCCCCCGTTGCAGTCGTCGTCTCGCGGTCGCCCGCGCGCGGAGCACGACCACGGGGGCGACGAGCCCTGCGGAACCGACGACCGCGCTCAATGGGAGCACCTGACACACCACCTGCACGAGCGAGGCTGTGACCAGGCCGCAGAGCAGGGACAGCACGATCGTCGCAGCCCAGTACCGACCGGGCAGGCCCGCCAGGACGAGCAGCTCCCGCAGCGCCGCGATCGGACGCCATCGCTCGAGGACCGTCGCAAGCGGTTCAGGCTCCGGCCACCACCAGGGCGCGAGGATCAACAGGAGTCCGGCCGCGAGCACGGCACCGGCGACGAGGCTCATCGATCGTCGACGGACAGGATCGATGCGAGGGAGATCCCGGCTGCGCGGTACTTGTCGTCGTGGAGCGGGAAGCGGCCCGTGGCGCGGAGCTCCCCCGCGTGCTGCTCGAACAACGTCGACGCCTCGATCGTGTGTGCCTCACCGCTTCCGCCGACAGCGATGATCTCGGCGACCCGTCGCTTTCCCGAGCGGTCGAGCTCGCAGTGCACGACGAGGTCGATGCAGGACGCGACCGCAGGACGCACGAACGCGGAGTCGATGTTGCGACCGGCGAGGAGCGGGAGGGTGCAGAGCTTCCCGATCGCGTCGCGGGCGGAGTTCGCGTGGATGCTGCAGAGCCCGGGCAGCCCACTGTTGAGCGCGATCAGGAGGTCGAGGCTCTCCGCTTCACGGACCTCGCCGACGACGATGCGATCCGGTCGCATGCGCAGCGCCTCCTTGATGAGCCGCCGGAGGGTGATCTCACCGGTTCCTTCCAGGCTCGACTGCCTGCACTGCATCGCGACGACGTCGCGGTTGCCTGGCGCGAGTTCGAAGGTCTCCTCCACGGTCACGATGCGCAACGCGGGGTCGAGGGACGCGATCAAGGCGCCGAGCAGCGTGGTCTTGCCCGCCTGCGTGGCTCCGGAGACGAGGATGTTCGCGCCGGCGATCATGCTGGCCCGGAGGAACTCCGCAGCCTGGTAGCTCATCGACCCGGCGGCGACCAACTGCCCGAGGTCGCGGATCCGGCTCGAGAACTTCCGGATGTTCACCGACATGTGCCGTCGGGTGACGTCGGGGATGACGACGTGGAGCCGCGAGCCGTCCGGCAGCGAGGCGTCGACGAACGGGTTCGCGAGGTCGACGCGGCGTCCGGTCGCCCGGAGCATCCGCTCGACGAGGTCGCGGACGTCGCTCTCCGTGAGCAGGACGTCGGTGAGTTCCGAGACGCCGCCCCGCGCGACGAACACCCGGGTCGGCTCGTTGATCCAGATCTCCTCGACACTCGGATCGTCCAGCAGCGGCTGGATCGCCCCGAACCCCGTGACCGCAGCGAGCACCTCGCTCGTCATCCCCGACTCGTCGTCGATCAGCGGCGTCGCATCGCTCAGCGCGTGCTCGTTGTACCGCCGGACCTCCTCACGGGCGATCCGCCCGGCTCCCCCGCGTCTCCGCGTCTCGCCGAACTCCTCTCGAACCCGATCGCGAACGCGCGCCGTGATGATCTCCGCAGCTGTCCCCATGCCGCCATCATGACGAAAACCGGCGCAACCCCGCCGAAGTTATCCACAGTCCGCTCGCTAGGCTCGACGACGTGACGACGACCCTGCACATCGACGGCTCCCGCATCCACGACATCACCTCGCTCTACGAGGTCCTCAACGACGTTCTCATGGCCGGCGAGGACTGGCGGCTGGGCGAGAGCCTCGACGCCCTCGACGACGCGCTGTACGGCGGCTTCGGAGCACTCCACGAGGCCATCGACCCTCGGTTCGTCTGGGCCGACGCGGAACACAGTCGGGCCGCGCTCGGCCTGCACACGACGACAACATGGCTGCAGGCGAAGATCGACCACGGCGCGCCGTACAACGTCGCGTTGCTCACCGGTCAGCTCCGGGACCTCGAAGCCGGACGCGGGAAGACGTACTTCGAGCTCGTCCTCGAGGTGTTCGCCGGCCATCCCGCCATCGCCCTCGACCTGGCCTGAGCAGCGCAACCCCTGTCGGCGTGATCGCGGCTCAGGTACCGTCGAGCCATGGACACCGACCTGCTGTTCGGGATCGTGGTGACCCTGGCGGTCGTCGCGATCATCGCCGTGCTGGTGCTGCTCGCGACACGCGCCCGTCGTCGCGGCGTGGCCGGCCGCGCGATGGCGGCGGCGATGGCGGCCTACGACGAAGCGGTGCACACGAGTGCCCACGACGCCTGGGTGGCGGCGCAGGAGCAGGGCGAACGGGCTGCAGCCCGCCCGAGCCCCGAAGGCCGCTGAGCCGCCAGGATCAGGCGGTCGCGAACCGTTTCGCCGAGCGCTCCTTCGCCTTCCGCGCCTCGACCTCGCGGTCCTTCGGCGGCGCAGTGGTCACCAGGTCCTCCAGGAGGTGGCGTGTGATGTGCGCGATCTCGGCGACCGCGTGATCGAACGCCTCCTGGTTGGCCTGCGACGGCTTGGTCGATCCGCTGATCTTCCGCACGTACTGCAGGGCGGCAGCTGCGACCTCGTCGTCAGTGGCGGCTGGTTCGAAGTTGTGGAGGGTGTGGATGTTCCGGCACATGCAGGCATGCTAACCCCGCCCGGCCCACCGATCCAGGGGTCCGGACCGGTGGTTGTCTCGACGCGCTTGCAGCAGACGGCGCGAGGCGGAAGAGTGGCCCCATGATCAACGGCTATACGGCAGACCAGGTCCGGCTCGCAGAAGCACCGCTCATGGACGCCGGTGAGCCGCTCATGGCCAGAGCCGCGCGCGGTCTCGCCCTCGCGATCCAAGACGTGCTCGCCGCGCGAGCCGACGCCCGCACGGCACAGGACGACGCACTGCCGGAGACGTGGAACGTACTCTTCCTCGTCGGGTCCGGCGACAACGGTGGTGACGCCCTGTTCGCCGCAGCCGAACTGGCCTCGTCGACCGGCCCCGATGGGCGGCCCCTGCAACTCGTCGCCGCCCGCACCGGCGACCACGCCCACGAGGCGGGCTACGCCGCCGCGGTCGAGGCCGGCGTGCGGTTCTTGGAGAGCTCCCCTGCGGACCCCGCCGACGCAGCTGCGGCCGCTCGGGAGGCGTCGCTCGTCGTCGACGGGATCTTCGGTATCGGCGCGAGTCGCAACCCCAGCCTTCGCGGCGCCCCGAAGGACATCGTCGAGGCGGTCCTTCCCATCGTCCGATCCGCGGGCGGGCCGACCGTCATCGCGGTCGACCTTCCCAGCGGAATCGATCCCGACGAGGGCACGGTGCCCGAGGGCGCCGTGCTGCCTGCTGAGGTCACCGTGACCTTCGGAGCGGTGAAGGCCGGGCTCCTGATCCCGCCGGGTTCGGCGTTCGCGGGCGATGTGCGGCTGATCGACATCGGTTTGGGACCGCAGTTGGAGGGCATCGTGCCGTTCATCAGTGTCGACCAGGCCGAGGCCTGAGCGACGACCCCCGGCCGTCCGGACGCGGTCAGCTCCGGCTGGACACCGACGCCGCTGCGGGTGCGGGCGCGGCCACACCCGCCAGAGCGTGAGCGGCGAGCGAACCCAGTGTCCGGAGCCCGTCACGCGACAGCACGGATTCGAGGTGGCCCTGCACCGAGGCGAACCCGCGTCCCCGCATCGCGAACACGTCACCGCTCTGCGGATCCGTCGCGAGCTCGACCCCGGAGGTCGGAGCCGCATCCGTCCCGGCGCGCGCCGTGAAGGTGTTGTAGAAACCGATGAGCGACTGCTCGCCGAAGAGGTCCAGGTCGAGCTGCAGGCCCTGGCGCGGCGAGTCGAGCCGCTCGATCGGGAGACCGAGCTGGATCGCGAGCACCTGATGGCTGAGGCACACGGCCAGCAACGGTGCACCTGCGGCGAGACGAGCCGAGACGAGCTCGTGGAGCCGCCGGACACGCGGTTCGGTGAGGTCGAGCGGGTCCCCGGGGCCGGGCCCGGCGACGAGGAGGTCGACGTCGACCCGGGGGTCGTGCACGTTCGACCAGTGCTCGACCACGACGGTCATGCCGAAGTGGCGGAGCTGGTGGGCGAGCATCGCGGTGAACTCGTCCTCGGCGTCGACGATGAGTGCTGTGCGACCCGAGAGCGATCCGACCGGTGCCGGATGCTGCGGCTGCAACCAGAAGGGTGCCAGGCGCTCGTTCCGGGCACGGAGCGCCGCCTCGACACCGGGCTCCGCCGCGAGATCGACGGTCGGCCCGAGTTCGGCGGGCGCCATGACCCCGAGAGCGGTGAGGACTCCGGCCGCCTTCGCCGCCGTCTCCGCCACCTCAGAGGTCGGATCGGAGTGACGCACGAGCGTCGCGCCGGCCGGCACCCGAACCAGCCCCGCATCGTCGATGTAGGCCGTGCGGATCAGGATCGGTGCGTCGAGCTCGTACTCGCCGTCGCCGAGAGGGGTGAAGAGGGCGAGGACACCCGAGTAGTACCCGCGGGCGTTCCGTTCGTGGCGGGCGATCACCGAGCATGCATTCTGCATGGGCGAACCGGTCACCGTCGGTGCGAACATCGTCAGCCGCAGGACCTCGCGGACGTCGAGGTCGCTGGTCCCCGCGAGCAGGTACTCCGTGTGCGTGAGCCGGGACATCTGCTTCACGTACGGGCCGAGGATGCGTCCACCGGAGGCGCACACCCGGCTCATCATCTTCATCTCCTCATCCACCACCATGAAGAGTTCCTCGGTCTCCTTCACGTCGCCGAGGAACGCGCGGAAGTCCTCGCCCGTCGCCCCGCTGCGAGGGTGACGGAACGTGCCGCTGATCGGGTTCATGGTGACGGTGCGGTCGCCTGAGTCAGGGTCGCGGTTCACGGCCACATGCCGCTCTGGCGTCGCACCCGCCATCGAGATCCCGGGGGTGTGGACGGCGAACGTCCAATACGCGCCCGTCTCGCCGAGGAGCAGTGCATGCAGCCAGGCGAGCACCGCGCGCTCGGCAGGGACCTCGGTGGTCGCGGTGAACTCCCGGCGGATGACGAAGTTCGCGCCCTCGCCCCGGCCGATCTCCTCCTCGATGACCCGACGGACGATGTCCGCGTAGTCGTCGTCGGAGACGTCGAAGCCACCGCCCACGAGCGGCACCGCGTCTTGCGGAAGACGTTCGAGCAGTTCGTCGAGCGACACCGTCTCACGCTCCGTCACGACGAGACAGCGCAGCGGTGCGCCGTCGTCCATCGCGGCGAAACCGCGCTCGCGCACCTGGCGATACGGCACGAGCGTCAGGACCTCAGGCTGCACCGAGGAGCCCGGGGTGCCGAGTGGGATGTCCGCGAGCGCATCGACGTCGACGATGTCGCCCGTGTACAGGTCGACGGTGTCGCCGCCGTGGCGACGGAGCACGGCGAACGGGAAGTCCGGGCCGGCATGCAGCACGCGGTGGAGCAGGGTGGTCATGGTGGTGTCCTCAGGCTGGGACCGATCAGACAGGGCCGCCGAACGAGAACGACCGCCCTGTCAGGCGGTCGAGTCGTCGTGTGTGCACGTGCGCGGTCCGCCTAGGAGGCGGGCCACCAGCTCGTTGCACACGTCGTTCGCATGGTGCGAGCATACACGCCGGGCAGCCGCCGCGCAGGCGTCGCCGCCCAGCAAGGCACAGGCCGTTCCCGACTGCCCTCCTCTAGACTGAACGCACCCGCGGGAGTGGTGGAATTGGCAGACACGCAGGATTTAGGATCCTGTGCTTTCGAGCGTGAGGGTTCAAGTCCCTTCTCCCGCACGTTTCACCGTCGTCTCACCCCTCACCTCCACGACAGCAGGAGCTCCGCGCATGGTCCACACCGCACTCATCCCCTGGCTCGACCCGGAAGGCATCATCACCGCCGTCGGCCCCTGGGCCCTCGTCGTCGTGTGTGCGATCGTCTTCGCCGAGACCGGTCTCCTCGTCGGATTCCTCCTCCCGGGCGACACCCTGCTCGTCATCACGGGCATCCTGACGTTCAGCGGCGTCATCCAGATCGACATCTGGTGGGTGTGCCTCGCGATCGGATTCGCGGCCTTCCTCGGCGGTGAGGTGGGCTACCTCATCGGTCACAAACTCGGCCCCAGGGTGTTCGAACGCAAGGAGTCCGGGCTGTTCAGCATCAAGAACGTCGAGCGGACGAACGCGTTCTTCGAGCGTTTCGGTGCCCTCGCGGTCATCCTCGCCCGCTTCGTGCCGATCGTGCGCACCTTCGCCCCGATCGCCGCCGGCATCGGACACATGAACTACCGCAAGTACTCGATCTACAACCTCATCGGAGCCCTCATCTGGGGCGCCGGTCTCACCTACTTCGGCTTCGTCCTCGGTTACATCCCGCCCGTCGCCGGGTTCGTGCAGGAGTACATCGACGTCATCCTCATCGGTGCCGTCGTCATCACCCTCATCCCCACCATCTGGCACTACGTGCAGTCGACCCGGAAGGCCAAGCGCCTCGAGGGCACCGTCACCGACGAGGAGCGTCGCGCTGCAGCGGCGAAACTCGCCAACGAGGACGTCTTCAAGCGCGACCGCGGTACCGAGAAGCCGTAGTCTCCCGCCGACCGCCGGACATCAACGGTGGTGCGAGTCCTCATGGGAGGCGTGCTCCTCGGGTTCCAGCTGGAACGTCGAGTGCTCCACATCGAAGTGGTCGTGCAGACAGGAGCCCAGACGGTCGAGGAGCTCCCCCGTCCCGCCGTGCGCGAACACCTCCTGCGCGACCACGATGTGAGCCGAGAACACCGGGTGACCTGAGGTGATCTGCCAGACGTGGACGTCGTGCACGGCGACCACGCCCTCGGTGCCGAGCAGGTGGTCACGGATCTCCTGGACATCGGTGTCCGCTGGCGCGGACTCGCTGAGCACCCGGACGACGTCGCGCAGCAGCGAGAGCGCGCGCGGGACGATCATCGCGGCGATGGCGAGCGACGCGATCGCATCCGCCTGCGCGAATCCCGTCGACATGATCACGACGGCCGCCACGATGACGGCGACCGAGCCGAGCATGTCGCCGAGCACCTCCAGGTAGGCGCCCCGCATGTTGATCGACGACTCCTTACCGCCGCGGAGGACGAGGAGTGCGCAGACGTTCGCCACGAGTCCGACGATCGCCACGATGAGCATCGGCAGGCTCTGCACCTCCGCCTCAGCCGGGTCGAGGAGCCGCGAGACGCCCTCGATGAGGACCGAGACGGCGACAGCGACGAGGATGAGGCCGTTGATGAGCGCCCCGAACACTTCGGCCCGCTGGTAGCCGAAGGTCTGCCGATCGGTCGCCGGGCGTGCCGCGACGATCGTGGCGACGAGGGCGATGATCAGTCCCGTCAGATCGGACAGCATGTGCCCGGCGTCGGCGAGCAGGGAGAGCGAGCCGCTGATCCACGCGCCGACGAGCTCGACCACCAGCACCGTCGCGATGATGGCGATCGCGATGGCGAGTCTGGAGCGGTTTGCGGTGCCGGCGTGCGAGTGATCGTGACCCATGATGTCTCAACCGTACGAGCTTCCGGACGCCTCTGGAAGGGTCTATGCCGAGATAGGAATGATGCTGAGCATCATGATCATCTGCACCACGGCGACGCCGTCATCTCGAGTCGTTCGCGTCGCCGGGTCCGATCGGGCAGGATGAGTATGTAACCCGAACTCACAAACCTCTTCACGGATGGAGGGACGCATGCGCGTTCTCGGCCTGCTCTCCGGCACCTCGCACGACGGCATCGATGCGGCGGTGGTGGACTTCACGCTCGTGGGAGACCGGCTCACCGGCGTCCTCCAGCACGCGGACACCACGCCCTATCCGGCAACCCTCCGCGCGCGGCTCGTCGCCGCGCTGCCACCCGCAGCGACGACGTTCTCCGAGATGTGCGAACTCGACACGCTGATCGGGCAGTCGTTCGCCGACAGCGCCGAGGCCGCTGTACACGCCGTCGAGGGACCGATCGATCTCATCGTGACCCACGGCCAGACCGTCTTCCACTGGGTGGACGGCGCCCACGCACTCGGCACCCTGCAGATCGGACAGCCCGCCTGGATCGCCGAACGCACCGGCGTCCCCGTCCTGTCCGACGTGCGCATCCGCGACATCACGGCCGGCGGACACGGCGCGCCGCTCATCGCGTTCATGGACGAGTTGCTCCTGGCCGGCCTTCCCGGCACGCCCGCCGCGCTCAATCTCGGAGGGATCGCCAACATCACGGTCGTCCCCGAGGACGCACCGCTCACCGCCTACGACCTCGGGCCAGCCAACGCGCTCATCGACGCCGTCATCACCGAGACCGGAGCGAACGACCTCGGCTATGACGAGGACGGTCGACTCGCCGCCGCAGGCACGATCGACGATGCCCTGCTCGCCGTCCTGCTCGCCGACCCGTACTTCGCGCTTCCGTCGCCGAAGAGCACGGGCAAGGAACACTTCAACGGAGACTACGTCCGTCGAAGCGTCGCTCGGGCCGGGACCGCTCCCTCGGTCGTCGACCTCGTCGCGACCCTCACCGAGTTCACCGTGCGCGTGATCGCCGACGAGGTGCGCCGAGCCGGGATCACCCGGCTCGTCCTGTCGGGAGGCGGCTGCCGCAATCCGGTCCTCGTCTCCGGCATCCGCGCCGCATGCCCCGACGTCGATGTGGACCTCTCCGACGCCCTCGGCGCACCGGCCGACGACAAGGAGGCGATCCTGTTCGCGCTCATCGGGTGGTGCTCAGTGAACGGGCTGCCAGCGACCACCGTCGCGGGCACCGGAGCACGCGCGCGGAGGATCCTCGGCTCCTTCACCCCGGGCGATGGACCCCTGCAGTTGCCCGCTCCGCTGCTCGCGGTACCGCGATCGCTCCTGATCGAGGATGCTCGACGCTGATCGACCGGCGCCGCGCTCGAGGCGCTCAGCCCAGCAGACCCTGCAGGACGGGGACGAGGTCGCGGAACGCGAGCGCGCGGTGGCTCGATTCGTTCTTCTCCGCGGGCGAGAGCTCTGCCGCGCTGCGCGTGTCGCCGTCGGGCACGAACGCGGGGTCGTAGCCGAAACCGTGCTCGCCTCGGGACTCCGTCGCCAACGCCCCATGCCAGGTTCCGACTGAAACATGCTCGAACGGCTCGATGCCGCTGACGCCTGCGGGTACGACGAGGGCGAGATGGCAGGCGAACCAGGCCGCGCGGTGCTGCTCGCGGACGTCGCGGAGCTGATCCAGCAGCAGAGCGAGGTTCGCCGCCGAGTCGTGCTGCGAACCCGCCCAGCGCGCCGAGAAGATGCCGGGTGCGCCGCCGAGGATCTCGACGCCGATGCCGGAGTCGTCCGCCAGGGCGATCGATCCGGTGTGCTCAGCCGCGACCCGTGCCTTGATCAGCGCGTTCTCGCTGAAACTCGTGCCGTCCTCGACCGGCTCGGGGCCGTCGTAGGCGACGACCGTGATGCCCGGGACGTCCCGCGAGAGCAGGCGTTGGAACTCCTCGACCTTGTGCTGGTTGTGCGTCGCAAGGACGATCTCGATCGCCATCAGCGGCCGAGTGCCGCGAACTGCACCGTCTTGAGCGACGCCGCCCCGCCCACCGCGAGGTCGAGCAGTGAGTCGAGTTCGCTGCGCTTGAACGGCGCCCCCTCGGCCGTCCCCTGCACCTCGACGAAGTCGCCCCCACCCGTCACGACGACGTTCATGTCGGTCTCAGCGCGGACGTCCTCCACGTATGCCAGATCGAGCATGGGCACGCCGTCGATGATGCCCACGGACACCGCCGACACGCTGTCGGTCAGCGGGGTGGCCTTCTGCGCGATGAACTTCTTGCCCTTCGCCCACTCCACGGCGTCCGCGAGGGCGACGTAGGCACCCGTGATCGCTGCGGTCCGGGTACCGCCGTCGGCCTGCAGGACGTCGCAGTCGATGACGATCGTGTTCTCGCCCAGCGCCTTCGTGTCGATGACCGCACGCAGGCTCCGCCCGATGAGACGCGAGATCTCGTGCGTCCGTCCGCCGATCCTGCCCTTGACCGCTTCCCGGTCCATCCGTTCGTTCGTCGAGCGCGGGAGCATCGAGTACTCGGCGGTGACCCAGCCGGTGCCCTTGCCTTTGAGCCAGCGTGGGACACCGTTCGTGAAGGACGCCGTGCACAGCACCTTCGTGCGGCCGAAGCTGATGAGCGCCGACCCCTCCGCCTGCTCGCTCCAACCGCGTTCGATGGTGATCTCACGAAGTTGGTCGTTGGTGCGGCCGTCGGCGCGCAGGGTGTCACTCATGGGGGTACTCCTCGGATCGGTGGGACGGAAGGTCGATGACGCCGGTCTGGACGAGGGAGACCGCGGAGATCTCACGACCCATCAGGCGGTTCGCCAAGGCGATGAAGTCGTCGGCGCTGCTGCCCGTCGCTTCGTAGCTGTGGGTGGCCGGCGTGGTGTCCTCGCGGAGCAGCTCACGGGTGACGAGGACCCGGTAGACGTCGTTGGCCGTCTCGGTGTCGCTCGAGACGAGCGACACCTGCGGACCCATGACGTAGCTGATGGCGCCCTTGAGGAACGGGTAGTGCGTGCAGCCGAGCACGAGCGTGTCGACGCCGGCGTGACGCAGCGGTGCGAGGTACTCCTCGGCGGCGTCGAGGAGAGCTGGCCCGGTCGTCACGCCCGCTTCGACGAACTCGACGAATCGTGGGCACGCCTGGCCGAAGACCGTGAGCTCGGGGTTGACGTCGAAGAGGTCCTGGTAGGCCCGGGAGTTGATGGTGCCCTCGGTCCCGATGACACCGATCCTGCCGTTCCGGGTGCTCCGGACGGCCGTCCGCACGGCGGGCTGGATGACCTCGACGACGGGCACGGAGTAGCGTTCGCGGGCGTCGCGGAGCATAGCCGCCGATGCCGTGTTGCACGCGATCACGAGCATCTTCACGCCCTGGTCGACCAGTGAGTCGAGCACTTCCAGCGAGTACCGGCGGACATCGGCGATGGGCTTCGGGCCGTACGGGGAGTGCGCGGTGTCGCCGATGTAGATCACGGACTCGGCGGGCAGCTGATCGCTGATGGCCCTGGCCACGGTGAGCCCGCCGACGCCGGAGTCGAAGATGCCGATTGGTGCGTCGTTCACGATGAGCCAGCCTACCGTCCCGACAGCCGCGTTCCCTGAGACGCGCAGCGTCGCTGTCCTCCGGCGGGGGTCGCGGCTAGGCTGATCGGGTGCACGAGTCCTCAGCTCTTCTCACCGACCGCTACGAACTCACGATGCTGGACGCCGCGCTCAAGCGCGGCACCGCAGATCGTGAGTGCCTGTTCGAGCTGTTCGCCAGACGGTTGTCGGGAGGGCGGCGCTACGGGGTCGTCGCCGGCACCGGGCGCTTCCTCGACCTCCTGCAGCGGTTCCGGTTCGGTGAAGCAGAGCTCGAGTGGCTGCGCGACGAGCAGGTCGTCAGTGCCGCCGCCCTCGACTGGCTCGCCGACTACCGCTTCTCCGGGTCGATCTGGGGCTATCGGGAGGGCGAGGTTTTCTTCCCCGGCTCCCCCGTCCTCGTCGTCGAAGGTACCTTCGCGGAGGCCGTCATCCTCGAGACGCTCGCACTGAGCGTCTTCAACTACGACAGCGCCGTCGCCACCGCTGCCGCGCGGATGAGTTCCGCCGCTGGCACCCGCCCGCTGGCAGAGATGGGCTCACGCCGCACCGGGGAGCGCTCGGCGATCGCCGCTGCACGGGCTGCATACATCGCCGGCTTCAGCGCGACGTCCAACCTCGAGGCCGGACGCAGCTGGGGCATCCCGACCATGGGCACCGCCGCGCACTCCTTCACGCTCCTCCACGACACCGAGGAAGACGCCTTCCGAGCACAGATCGATGCGATGGGCGCAGGCACCACCCTCCTCGTCGACACCTACGACATCGAGGAGGCGGTCCGCCTCGGCGTCCGGCTCGCGGGTCCTGAGCTCGGTGCCGTCCGCATCGACTCCGGAGACCTGCCGATCGTCGTCGGTCAGGTACGACGTCTCCTCGACGACCTGGGGGCGACGAAGACGACCATCACCGTCACCAACGACCTGGACGAACACGCGGTCGCCGCGCTCGCGGCGTCCCCGGTCGACTCGTACGGGGTCGGCACCTCGGTCGTCACCGGTTCCGGCTCACCTGCGATGGGCATGGTCTACAAGCTCGTCGCGCACCGGGGCGACGACGGTGAATGGGTCAGCGTCGCGAAGAAGTCCGCGGAGAAGGCGACCGTCGGCGGTCGGAAGACCGCCGCACGTGCGTACGATCGCTCCGGCGTCGCGCGCGAAGAACGGATCTACCTCGGCGACGGTCCCGGTGGCACGCCCGAGGGTGCGCGGGATGCCACATCCGAGCGACCGTTGATGGTTCCGCTCGTTGAGGGCGGGCTCGTCGCGGAGCAGTACCTCGGCGCGGCGGGCACTCGTCTCGCCCGGGAGCACCGTGCTCGCTCGGTCGCAGAGCTTCCGCCCCGCGCTGTCAGCCTCACCCGGGGCGACCCGGTCCTGCCGACGGTCTACCTCGAAGGCTGATCAGTCGCGAAGGAGTTTTTCGTAGATGTCCTTGCAGGCGGGGCAGATCGGGAACTTCTCGGGGTCGCGTCCCGGCGTCCACTTCTTGCCGCATAGCGCCTTCACCGGCTTGCCGCTCAGTGCGGACTCGAGGATCTTCTCCTTCTTCACGTAGTGGGAGAAGCGCTCGTGGTCACCCGGCTCGATGTTCTCGCTCTCGAGGAGCTCCTCGAGCTCGCGATCCATGATCGCGGTCCCACCGCCGTCGGGGATGCCCCCGGGCTCGACCGTACTCATCTGCTGCCTCGTGCTGTCATGCTGCGCCATGGCTCCATGGTACCTCCGGAGCGCGGGTGGAGCTCCTGCCGGATCACACCGGCCGTGGCTCAGTGCGAGGTCGCGAAACCGACGATCTCCGGGCTCCGGCGATCGAACACTCGGCCACCCGCAAGAATGCCGATGGCGAGGACGAGCGCACCCGTCCCGACGCCGACCGCGAGGGCGGCGAAGTTCCAGTTCGGCTCTCCGACGAGCCCGAGCACCGCGAGCCAACCGGCGGGGACGGTCAACACCAGAGCTCCCAGCAGGCTCATGAACTGCGTCGAGAGACCGCTGCTCCCCGGCACCTGCGGCTGCTGGAACGGGCTGTCACCCGGCAACGAGGTCGGGTAGGGGAAACGGGCGGAGACGTAGCTCGCGATGCCCGCACCGCTCAGTAGCAGGCACGTGCTCACACCGATCATCGACGGCAGTGCGTCCCAGTCACCGTAGAAGAGGATGCTGAGCGTGGACCCCACCGCGATGAGCGGCACACCGATGAGCAGCATCGGGAACAGTCGACCGAGACGGTCGGCGCGACCTCGGACACCGGAGGCGACGTGTAGCCAGACCGCAGTGGAGTCGAAGGCGAGGTCGTTGTGCAGGAGCCACCCGAGGAACAGGCACATCACGGGCAGTGGCACCAGTGCGAGCACGTTCATCGGGACGCCGGCCACGAGCAGCGGCACGAAGAAGATGAACGGCGCGATCGGGATGATGATCAGCGAGACGAGATACCGAGGGTCACGCAGCCAGTAGGTGATGCTCCGAGCAGCGATCGCGCCGGCGGGGCGCCCGGGCAGGAGGTCGAACCAGCCGAGCCCGGTCGAGTCCCGACCGGTGCCGAGACGTTCCGGGGCGACGATGAGCCTCGCGACGAAGGCTTGCCATGCCAACCAGAGCAGCGCGATGGTCGCCGCGGTCAGGAGCAGCTTGACGATCGCCGGGACGATGCCGCCGATCGCGGCGTCGCCGGGGAAGGACCAGACGGCGCCGAACGGTGTCCAGCTGAGGATGTCGGCGACCCGTCCCAGCACGGCGAAGCCGTCACGCTGCCAGTCGACTGTCGTCAGGGCGATGATCGCCGGGCTCACCGCGATGATGAGGACGAGCCCCAGCACACCCATGACCTCTTTGGCGCGACGACTCGACAGCAGGCTCGCTGAGATCGAGGTCGCGATCCGGGCGAGCAGTGCGCAGAGCAGCACCCCGAGCACGGCCGAGACGACCGCGAGGATCGCCGGGACCGGAGACCTCGACCAGGTGACCACGGCCGAGACCGCGAGCACCGCGAGCACCAGCGACGGCACCGACACGAGGGCCGCTGCGACCAGCCCGCCGGCGAGCGTCCGGTTCGGGAGTCCGACGAGCGCGAACGCCCGCGGATCGAGTTGGTCGTCGACGCCGAAGACGAGCGGCAGGATGATGAAGCCGAGGACCACCGCCGACCCGACGAGGACCAGCAGGTTGCGTGTGAGCTCGGCGTCGACGAGGCGGAGTGCGACGAGCCCGGTGCCTGCGAGCACCACGATCCACACGCCGATCGCGATCGCGATGACGAGACCGACGAGTCGCCAAGGGCTGCGGCGGAACGCGTTGAGCGTCAGCTGCAGTTTCAGTCGGAGAAGCTGTGCAACCATTCCATTCCCTCTGCCGACTTGCGGCCCCCGGCGAGTTCGACGAAACGCTCCTCGAGCGTCCCGGACCCGCGCACCTCGTCGACGGACCCGGCCGCGAGGACCTTGCCCTGGACGATGATGGCCACGTGATCGCACACGCGTTGGATGAAGTCCATGCCATGGCTCGACAGCACCACGGTTCCGCCGTTGGCGACGTACCGCTGCAGGATCTCGATGACGTTCGCAGCCGACACCGGGTCGACCGATTCGAACGGCTCGTCGAGGATGAGCACGCGCGGCGAGTGGATGAGGGCCGCAGCGAGCGCGATCTTCTTCGTCATGCCGGCCGAGTAGTCGGACACGAGACGACCGAGCGCGTCGTCGAGTCCGAAGGCGCGAGCGAGGTCCGCCGTGCGGGACTTCACTGTCGCCGGGTCGAGGCCACGGAGGACGCCTGAGTAGTACAGCAGCTGACTTCCCGTGAGGCGGTCGAAGAGCCGCAGGCGGTCGGGCAGTACACCGATCGCGCGCTTCGCCTGTTCGGGGTCGTGCCAGACGTCGACGCCCTGCACCGTGATGACACCGGCATCGGGACGCAGGAGCCCGGTGACCATGGAGAGCGTCGTGGTCTTGCCGGCGCCGTTGGGGCCGACGATGCCGTAGAACGAACCACGGCGGACCTCGAGGTCGACGCCGTCGACAGCGATCGTGTCTCCGAACTGTTTGACGAGCCCGCTGATCGACAGCACGACCGGGTGTTCCTCGGGTGCCGCCTGCTCGGCAGGCCGAACGGGCGTCGCCGTGGCTGGCACCTTCGTGCCCTTGCCCGTCGGACGACGGACCGGGCGCTTGGGCGGTGTTTCAGGCGCTGTGGTCTGCGTCGCCACCGAGTCGGCGGTCTCCACTGCCGGCGAATCGACTGCCGGCGTCGACGGTGCGGACTCGGGAGGTGCCGTCTCTGCGGGCGCGGCCTCGAGTGCACCGGGAGGGGTGATCGTCTCCTCGACGGGAGCGACGGCGGCCTGGGCGACGGTGCTCTGCTCGGGCGTGGTCGCCTCAGATGCCCCAGACGCCGTCGGTGCCTTTGTCTCGGGAGCAACGGCTGATTCGGGAGCGCGCACCTCGTCGAGTACGCCGGCGCTGGCCGCGGCCGTCTGCTCGGCCTTCTTGGCGGCAGTGGTCCGAGCGGTGCTCGGTCGTGCCGGCGTGCGCTTCGCCGGTGTCTGAGCGGTCGTCGACTTCGCTGCCGTGGTGCGCCCCGCGGTGGTCTTCGTCGCGGGGGTCCGGGTTCCGGACTTCGCGGCGGTGGACCGCGGCGTGCTGGCGCGCGGGGCCTTCGGCGTCGCATCGGCGGACGCGCCCTCCCCGGCGTTCGCCTCGTCCGTCGCGGCAGTCGACGCAGCGGTCTTGGCCGGTGTGCGCTTCGCAGCGGTCGTGCGCGTGGCGGGGGTCTTCGCGGCGGCCGTGCGGGTCGTCGTGGAGCGCGTGGCGCGCGCGGCCGGCTTCTTCGCCGCCGGAGTCGACGCCGACCCGTCGGTCGCCTCGTCCCCCGCGGAGTCCGAGGGGGTGCGCGATGCTGCGGGGCGTTTCGCGGGTGCTTTCGCGGACGTCGTGGTCCGTCCGGTCGTCCGCGGGGCACGCTTGGGCGTCGCCGCAGCGGTTCCGTCGGAGGATTCGGAGGGTTCAGCAGCGGTGGCACGCGAGGCGGCGGTCGATCGCGGGGCGCGCGGACTCGTCGTCGTGCCGTCGGCAGGTACGGGCTGCTCAGCGGGATCTGGCGGAGTCGTGGAAGTCACCAAGCAAACCTACCAAGAGCCGACGGTTCGGCGGACAGCGGAGTCACAGGCTGAACGGTTGACACATCTCCCCCAAGCTGTGTAAACGCCGGGTGGTCGATCACAAAACGACAACGGACGCTGAGAACTCATGACAGGCGGAGTTCACCCCGGCTAGCCTATATTTTGGCATAACGGAGTGTCTTTCAATGCACGTCTTGGTGAACAACCGGTGAAACGTCCACAGCATGGTGGCACCGCGTGTTTCCATACCCACATCTGAGGAGAACATCGTGACCACCCAGGTAGTGATCCTTGCCGCAGGCATGGGCAGCCGTCTCGGCCGCTCCCTGCCCAAGCCCCTGACAGAACTGAACGACGGCCGCACCATCATGCAGCAGCAGTTCGACAACATCCACCACGCCTTCGGCGCGAGCGCCAAGGTGACGATCGTCGTCGGCTACAAGCTCGAGCACATCATCGAGGCCTTCCCCGACGCGTCCTTCGTCTACAACGAGCAGTACGACCAGACCAACACCTCGAAGAGCCTCATGCGCGCGCTCGCAGCATCGCAGGCCGGCGGTGTGCTCTGGATGAACGGAGACGTCGTCTTCGACCCGGCCGTCCTCGACCGCGCTGCCGCGATGATCGCCAAGGACCGGTCCTTCGTGACCGTCAACACCTCGAAGGTCTCCGACGAAGAGGTGAAGTACACCACGAGCGCCGAGGGCTACATCAAGGAGCTCTCCAAGACGGTCGTCGGTGGACTCGGTGAAGCCGTCGGCATCAACTACATCTCGTCGCAGGACAAGATGATGCTCCACCGCTTCCTCACCAAGGTCGGCGACCAGGACTACTTCGAGCGCGGGATCGAACTCGCGATCGAGCACGAGGGCATGCTCGTCGAGCCCGTCGACATCTCGGACCTGTACGCGGTCGAGGTCGACTTCGCCGAGGACCTCGAGCGGGCGAACCTGTTCGTCTGATCGACGTCGCCACTCACTGTGGATCGTCCGAACGCCGTCCCGACGCTGAGCGTCGCGGGCGGCGTTCGTGCGTGATCTCGATAAGCTGGGTGACGTGAGTTCTTCTGCTGAGACGCGGCCAAGGATGTCGCGTTCGGCTCGGTACCGCCACGCGCTCTGGATCCTGACCGTGCGCGACCTTCGGGTCCGTTACTCGACGAGCGCGCTCGGCTACGTGTGGTCCATCCTCGACCCCCTGGTCATGAGCGCGATCTACTGGTTCGTCTTCACCCAGGTCTTCAAACGTGACGTGGGAGAAGAGCCGTACATCGTCTTCCTGCTCGCGGCGCTGCTGCCGTGGATGTGGTTCACCGGGTCCGTGTCCGACAGTACGCGCGCGTTCCTGCGTGAGGCCAAGCTCGTCCGTTCGACGACGATCCCCCGGACCATCTGGGTGAACCGGATCGTCCTGTCGAAGGGCATCGAGTTCCTCGCAGCACTCCCCGTCCTGGCCGCGTTCGCGATCTTCAGCGGCGCCAAGGTCAACGTGGACATCGTGCTGTTCCCGCTCGCCATCGTCATCCAGGGCGTCCTGACCATCGGACTCTGTCTCATCGTCGCCCCGCTCGTCGTGTTCTTCCGAGATCTCGAACGAGCGGTGAAGCTCGTGCTGCGGTTCATGTTCTACGCGACGCCGATCATCTACAGCACGACAGCGCTCCCCGACAAGATCGAGCCGTTCGCGGCCTTCAATCCGCTGAGCGGCATCTTCGCGCTCTACCGGTCCGCGTTCTTCCCGCAAGAACTCGACTGGTACCTGTTGAGCGTGTCAGCCGGCATGTCGGCAGTCATCCTCGCGATCGGCCTGCTCGTCTTCAAGCGCTGCGAGCGCTCCGTGCTGAAGGAGATCTGATGCCGACTGGTGCCTCCACTCCGAACCGGCCGGCGATCTCCGTCACCGACGCGGGTATCAGGTTCCGCCGGAACCGCGGTGGTCGGCGGAGCTTCAAGGACCTCTTCGCCGGCCGTGACCGGCGGTCGAAGCCCGGCGAGTTCTGGCCCCTGCGTCATGTGTCGTTTGACGTCGCACCCGGTGAGGCGATCGGCGTCGTCGGGCGCAACGGTCAGGGGAAGTCGACGCTGCTCAAGCTGGTCGCGGGCGTCGTGCTCCCAGACGAGGGCACGATCGGTGTGCACGAGGGTGTGGCCCCGCTCATCGAGATCACCGGCGGGTTCGTCAACGACCTGACGGTCCGAGACAACGTCTACCTCACGGCTGGACTGCACGGCATGTCCCGCAAGCAGATCGACGGCCGGTTCGACGAGATCATCGGGTTCGCGGAGATCGCGGACTTCGTCGACACCCCGTACAAGCACCTGTCGAGTGGCATGAAGGTGCGCATCGCGTTCGCCGTCATCGCGCAGCTCGAGGAGCCCATCATCCTCGTCGACGAGGTGCTCGCGGTCGGTGACCGGGCGTTCCGAGAGAAGTGCTACCGCCGCATCGAGGAACTCCTCGAGGGCGGGCGGACGCTGTTCTTCGTCTCCCACAACGAGAAGGACCTGCGACGGTTCTGCACCCGAGGCCTGTACCTCGACAAGGGTGCGCTCGTGCTCGACGCACCGATCGACGAGGTGCTCGACCGCTACAACGCCGACTACAACAGCTGAGCATGCGCGGCAAGCCTCGGAACCTCCCGAGCGCACGACGTAGACTGGCCGCCCCGCCCACGAGGAGGTCGTCATGACCGGACCGCAGCAGGGACCCGTACCGGGTCCGGCATCGTTGCCCACCACTGCTGCGCAACAGCCGCGATTGCCCGAGCCCGGATGGGTCAGAGCCCTCGACCGTGTGCTGTGGGTGCAGCGGCCGGTCGTCGTCGCCCACATCCGCTCGATCCGTCGGGCGCACCCGAATGCGACCGCCGACCAACTCATCCGGGTGCTCGAACGACGCTATCTCGCGACCGTCACGACGACCGGCGCAGCCGTCGGCGCGACCGCGGTGGTGCCCGCCATCGGGACGGCGACGACCTTGGCGCTCTCCGGCGTCGAGACGGCCGGCTTCCTGGAAGCGACCGCCCTGTTCGCGCAGTCCGTGACGGAAGTCCACGGCATCGCCCTGGCCGACCCGGTGCGCTCGCGCGCACTCGTCATGACCATGATGCTCGGCAAGGCCGGCACCGACCTCTTGCGGAATTTCGGGTCCCAGGCCACGGGCCAGGGTGGCCTCCCCCGACAGGCGTTCTGGGGCCAGACGATCACGCAGGGCCTGCCGTCGATGATCGTGGGCCCCGTCGCCGATCAACTGCGTGTCCGGTTCGTGAAGCACTTCGCCGCCAGTGGTGGCGCGGGGTTCATCGGAAAGGCGCTCCCCTTCGGCGTCGGCGCAGCCGTCGGCGGGATCGGGAACCACGTGCTCGGACGCCAGGTCGTCAGGGCCGCACGACAGGCGTTCGGGCCTGCACCGTTCGTGGTTCCCCTCGACCTGGAACCCAGGATGAAGGTGGTGAAGGACCGCCCGAGCCTCACCGGCCTGCGTGACCAGGTGTTCCGTCGCCGACCCCGGGCCGCCATCGAGGCACCCGACGACCGGACGCCAGGAGCCGAGTGATGTCCGGGCCCTCCGCCGTGGCCCGGCCGACGTCCAGACAAGCGCGGTAGCGTTCATCGGTGCGCCTTCCTGCTCTCTTCCGTCGCCGGTCTCTTCCGGAGTCGCTCCCCCCGATCACTGAAGTCTTCCCCCAGGGACGGCACTTCGCCGTGACCTGGGGACTCGCCGATGACTTCGGCGGGATGACCGAGGCGATGCTGCACCGGTCGCGCGCCTTCGTGCGCCTCGGCGGTGTCGACGTGGACGTCGTCACGCTCGACCACCGGCCGGACTACCCCGAACTGGAGACCCGGTTGCGGAATCGCGGCGACCTCGTCCAGGGCATGCGGGTGGTGAACCTGTGGGACTGGCTCCGCGAGCACGGGCTGCCCAGAGGCACCCTCGACCTCGACCGTCACGTCTTCACTCCGTTGCCAGAGGTGGCCGCAGCTGCGGATGAGCCCTTCGTCGAGCGCCGTCGTGCTGGAACCGTCATCAGTCGTGACCGGCTCGGCTCCGATGGTTCGGTCCTGCAGGTCGACGTCTATCGCTCCGACGGCACGCTCCTCGCGTCCGACCGCCGCGATGCCCACGAACACGGTGTCCGAGGAGGCCGCTCGGTCGTGCTCTGCGACGGGCAGGGGCTGCCGGTCCGCTCCTGGGGCAGCATCTGGGCGCTGTACCGCGCGTGGTTCGACGCGCTGACCGCGAAGGTCCAGTCCTGGATCATCGTCGACAGCAAGACGGTCGCGCCGTTCATGCTCACCTACCGCCGCAAGCACGTCGTGACCGCACACCTCGTCCACGCTTCGCATCTGCAGGGCACGGAGCGGCCGATGGGCCGCCTCCGCGAGTCTCGGCGCGCCGTCTTCGAAGCCCTCGACGACTTCGACCTCGTCGCCGTCCTGAGCGAACGGCAGCGCGAGGATGTCGTCACCCTCCTGGGGGACCACCCATCCCTCTGCGTCATCCCCAACTCCCGAGACCTCGTGGATCGGGCTGTCGCCGAGGGGGACCGACCACGGGAACGCGGTCTCTTCCTCGGGTCGCTCACCGCTCGGAAGCGGCCTGAGATGGCGATCCGCGCAGTGCTCGCCGCCGCGTCCGACGACGATGCCCGTCCGACACTCGACGTGTACGGCACGGGAGAACTCCGACCGGAGCTGGAGGAGGTCATCGCCGACGCCGACGCGGAGGGGCGCATCACCCTGCACGGCTATGACCGCTCGGCCCGGGAACGACTCGGTTCCGGCTCGTTCCTGGTGATGACGTCGACCTCAGAGGGTTTCCCGCTCGTCCTCATCGAAGCGATGGCCGCTGGATGTCTCCCGATCGTCATCGACGTCCCCTACGGACCGGCGGACCTCGTTCGCGACGGCTGGAACGGGTTCCTCGTGTCGACCGGCGACGCAGGCTCGGTCGCGCAGGCGATCGAGCGCCTCCTCGCGCTCTCCGATGACGACATCGCGGTCATGCGACAGCACGCACGGGAGACGGCCGAGCAGTACGACGACGACGCCGTCACCCGTCGCTGGGCGACTGAGCTGCGCGCGGCTGCGCAGCGGAAGGAGTAGCACTCCCCCGCGACACGCTTCGGCCGGGCCGCGACGCCCACCGTGCGCGAACGGCATCGACACCGCGCTGCGCTGCGCGGCCGGATGTGCGGGCGAGACGGTGGGAGGGGTGCTCGACAGCCCGGTAGAACAGGGCAGCGACGACGAGACTGAGCGGGACACCGATCACGCCGACCAACCACCAGCGTTCGTCGCCGACGGCGAAGGCCAGCGACGCGAGGATCGGGGCGTGGACGAGGTACAGGCTGAACGACACGCGCCCCAGCCACAGGATGGGACGGACTTCGAGGAGCCGACGGGCGAGCGGGCTGCAGATCGCGACGACGATGAGCCCCGCCGCGCCGACCCCTGACACACCCCACAACGCCTGCCCGAGGGTCGAACCCGGCGCCACGATCGGTCGCGACAGCCAACTCGCGACGAGGAGGAGCGCCGATCCCGTCGTGAGCAGCGCCCAGGTGAGTCGACGCGGACGCGCCGCCGCCCAGTCGCGGAGCTCGTCGAGTCGGACGGCGATCAGGGTCCCGATGAAGAACGCCGGAAGGTACACCGCGGCATCGAGTCCGGCGACGCGTCCGAGCACCATCGTGATCGACATGAGGACGGCGAGCGGCACCGCCCACCGACGCAGCAGGACGGCGAGCAGGACGGCGATCGGCAGCAGCAGGGTGAAGATGAGCTCCCACCGCAGCGACCACAGTGTGTTGACGAGGTCGTAGCTCGCCGGCGTGAGGCTCGCCTCAGCGAGCAGATGCGCAGGGTCGACCTGCGTGGCGTTGGCATCGGCGATCCACTCACCGGAGGACACCGACGCCGGATCCCGCGGAATGAGGAGGATGAGCGCCGAGGCGAAGAGCAGCGCTCCCCAGACCGGGAGGTACAGCCGCACGAAACGCGCGACGAAGAACCCCGGCCAGCCCGTCCCGCCGCGAAGCAAGGGCAGTGCGACGACCAGACCGCTCAGGACGAAGAAGACCTGCACCGCCTCGGTCCCGGCGAACAGCAGCTTGAGCGGAGTCTCCGTCGCGATGTCCCAGACGGGTTCCGAGACGCTGCCGGTCGCGAACGGCCGTGCGAGCAGGGAGACGTGGTAAAGCACGACGACGATGCTGGCGACGCCGCGCACCCCGTCGAGGGAGGGCAGCCGACTGGACGGCGGACTCATCCTGACGACGCTACGCCACTGGGCTGAGTGGCGTCTCCATGGAGCGCGAGATGGTATCTTGCGCTCAGTCGCGCACCTCGTCCGCGTCGTCCTCATGCGCATCGAGCTCTGGCCTGTCGTCGGCGTGCAGCGCGGCGAACCGGTCCCACTCCGCCAGGAGATGCTCGATCGCAGCGTGGAAGCGCTCCGTCGTGACGCCGGGAGTGGTGTCGCCGAAGTAGTACTCGACCCAGTGCCGGAGACGCGCCACGGTCTCCGGATCTTCGAGCAGGCGGTCGATGTCGCCGACGACGTCAGCTGCTCGATCGGCGTCGAGCCACTCGCAGGCGGACAGATAGCCTCCGGTGTCGATCTCCGCCGCGGGGTTCACCGGCCTGGTGATCATGAGCGGCTTGCCGCTGGCGAGCCGGTCGTAGACCATCGCCGAGATGTCGACGATGGCTGCGTCGGCGGCCGCGAGCTGCCAGCCGAGCTCGGCGCCCGTGTCGATGACGTGCTGTGCAGACGGGTCGGTCCGGTTCGCCGCCTGCAGTGCTGCCATGATCTCGCGGTTCGCGGTCGCGTAGACGGAGTCGATCACGCCGCTCCGCGGGTGCGGCCGGTAGATGACGCGATGGCGCCCTGTCGCGATGAGGGCGCCCACGAGGGCGACGCCGTGGCTCGCGATCGATCCGTAGGCCGCTGCGGCGCGGTCGCCCTCCCAGGTCGGGGCGTACAGCACGACCGTCCGGTCGTCGGGTGTGTACGGGAGCGTGCCCGAGTAGTGGTCCGCCTGCGGGCGCCCGATCGGGATCGCGCGCTTGTCGAAGTCGTAGTCCCAGAGCACCCGCTCGAGTCTCGTCCGCGCGGCCTGGCCGGCGATGAGGCTGTAGTCGTAGGCCTTGAACTGATTCGTCGTCATGTACATCTTGTCGCTCTCGCCATGGTTGACGAAGACGTGCCATCTGGAGCCGTACCGGAACATCTGGAAGTTCTTGGCGTTCTGATTGACGTACAGCACGATGCGGATGTCCTGCTCGGCGAGCGTCCGTTCGAGCGCCACGACCGTCCGCACGTACGCAGTCGGGATGGGCGACTCCTCGAAGAGCTTCGCCGCGGCAGTCGCACCGCGACTGAGGATGAGCACCGGCCACCGCTTCGAGAGCTCCTCGAGCGGCTTGTACCACTGACGGATCTGGTACATGTTCACGGCGCCGTCGGCGAAGTACACGGCGATCTTGTAGCGACCGGGCTCGATCACCGGTGCCGCCTGCATCCGGCCGGCGAGCACGGCACGCGCGCGGCGGTTCGCGAGCAGTTCCCTCGCGAGCGTGATGGCGCGACGGCCGTCCTTGATCAGTCCCATGTCAGCTCCAGCACTCGTCAAGCGTAACGACGCCACATCACAGTCGGATCACGACGGCGGAGACGATCAGATGACCGGCGGTCGACCGGCACGCGTCATGCGCCACACCGTGCGCCAGCGCAGGGGGCGCCGTTCGCCCGGGTCGGTCCGCCAGCCTTCCCGCCAACCGCCGAACCAGGGACGCAGCGCTTCGGGCTTCCGCCACCAGCGGAGGATCTGGATCCCGGTCCACGACCCGACGTACAGCGGGACGAGTGGAAGCGGCAGGTTGCGTCGGGCGAGCCAGACCCGGTTCCGTGCGTTCAATCGGTAGTACTCGGTGTGCCGCGTCGGCTCGGTGACGGGATGGTTCGCCTCGAGTCCGGATTCGTACCAGGCACGTCGGTCCTGGTCCCAGACCCGCCATGCCAGCTCGATGCCCTCGTGAGCGTAGAAGAACGGTTCCGCCCAACCGCCGACGGCGTCGAACACGGTTCGCGGCATCACGATCGCGGCTTCCAGGCAGGAGAACACCGCACTCGAATGGAACGGGTCCTTGTCGCGCGTGCGCGGGACCCAGCGGGCCGGCGTCGGGATGCCCGTCGGGTCGGCGAGGCGGGGCTGTACCAAACCGAGCGACGGATCGGCGTCGAGGAGCGCGACGGCGTCCTGCAGGAAGGTCTCGGAGGGGACGGTCGCATCGTCGTCCAGGAAGAAGAGGAACTCCCCCTGGACCGCCTCTGCACCACGGTTGCGACCGGCTGGGATGCCGACGTTCTCGGACAGTCCGAGTGCTCGGACACCCGTCGGCAACCCTGTGGGCTCCCACCCGTTGCCGACCACGACCACGTCGAGCTCGACGCCACGCTGGACGAGCACGCTGGTGATGCCGGCCGTCAGCTCCGCCGGGCGAGTGCCCTGCGTGAGGACGACGACACCGACCGAGCGGGTCTCCTCGCGCGCCGGCATCACGCCTGCAACCGCTTCGAGGACACGATCGCGACGAAGTGGCCCACCAGGGTCAGGAGGGCGAGCGGGACGAGCAGGGCGAGGGTCCACCGCATCGCTTCGAGATCACCGACGAACAGACCGACGACCGAGGCGGCGAAGATCACCATCGTGAGTTCGACGGAGTGGAAGAGCCGGTGGAACGGCAGGAAGCGGGCGAGGCGACGTGCCATCGCCAGGGCGCCACCGCGAGGTGTCGACTCGGCCGTCGAATAGGTGAGTTTCGGTGCGCCGAAGCCCGCGCGGGCGACCCGGACCATGTCGTTGAGCGCCTTGTTCAGCACGACGAACAGCGCGAGCGCGAAGCCGAGTGTGATCCATGCGAGGTCCACGGGGGTGTCGACCGGCCAGCCGGCGGCACGGATGCCGAGGGCGATCGCGATGAGCGATTCCGTCGAGTAGTGACCCACCGAGTCGAGGAACGCTCCGGCCGGGCTGGAGGTCTTGCGCCACCGGGCCACCTCACCGTCGCAGCAGTCGACCAGCATCTGCGCCTGACCGAGGATGAGCGCGAGCGCCGCCCCGCCGAAACCGGGGATCAGGAGCGCTGCCGCGGTCGCCCAGCCGGTGAGGATCATGAGTCCGGTGACCCCGTTGGCGCTGATGCTCGTGCGGAGCAGCACCCAGGTCACGTACGGCGAGAGGTCGCGCAGGTAGAGGTCTGCCGTCCAGTGTTCGGCATTGCGCCTCGCCCTGACCTCTGGGGGCTGCGCCACCGCACGGAGTTCCGCGATGGTGCGCGGCCGGGTGAGCCGTGGGCCCGACTGCTCGGCGTGCTGCTCGGACATGTCAGCCTGCCTTCGGTGGGTTGCGCAGAGCGGAGATGCCCTTCGCGAGCGAGAAGTAGCCGAGCACGAACCCCGTGCCCCAGCAGAAGTGGATGCACGGCAGGACGACGAGCATCCAGAGGCTGGTGCGCAGCCCGTCACGTCCCGTGACGACGACGCTCGCGAGCAGCACGATGAGCGCGTAGGCGACCGGCGCGGCGAAGCCGAGGAGGAGCCATGGCGTGGCACCTGCGGCGAGCTGCACCAGGCCGCCCAAGCCCAGCAGCGTCCCGAGTGCGACACCGAGCACGAGCACGGGCGGAGCGAAGTACCGGAGCGTGCCGCGTGTGGGGAAGCTCCGACTGAGTTCGCCGCGCCAGAGGCCGGTCGAGAAGAACTGGCGCGCGAGCGCGCCGATGCTCGCGCGCGGCCGGTACACGACGCGCAGCTCGGGTGTGAACCAGACGAGGCCGCCGGCCTGCTTGATGCGTCGGTTGAGTTCCCAGTCCTGCCCGCGCTTCACGCGCTCGTCGAACATGCCGACCCGGACGAGCATGTCGCGGTCGAAGACCCCGAGGTACACGGTGTCGGCCGGGCCTTCGCGTCCGCCGACGTGATGCGGTGTGCCGCCGAGCCCGACCCGCGAGCCGTAGGCCCGGGCGACCGCGGTCTCGAAGCTCGTCTGTCCGCGGGCGTCCATGATGCCGCCGACGTTCTGCGCTCCCGTGCGCAGCATGGTCTCGACCGCGAGCCGCGCGTAGTCGGTCGGAAGCTCGGAGTGCGCGTCGACCCGGATGACGATCGGATGCGTGGAGGCGGAGATGGCGAGGTTCAGCCCCGCGGGCGTTGAACCGACACGGTTCTCGAGCACGTGGATGCGAGGGTCGGCGTCCTGCAGCCGTGCGACGAGCTCCGTCGTGCCGTCGATACTCGGTCCGACGGCGATCGTGACCTCGATGTCGCCCGCGTAGTCCTGGGCGAGCAGGCTGTCGACGGCAGCTTGGACGTGGCGCACGTCGTTCAACACCGGCATCACGTAGGAGACTCCGGGCAACGACGGTGCGTCGGCCTGGCCTGTGTCGTTCGACATGGGGGTTCACTCCGTGTTTCGTTCGATCGAGCCTAGCAGTCGGGTCCTTCATGGCCCGGAACGCGGATGACGCCCGCACGGAGGCCGTGCGGGCGTCATCCTGGGCCGAGGCCCCGTGGGCTACAGCGCGAGTTCGCCGAGGGTCACCTCGGCCGACTGCGAATCGTTGCCGCGTGTGAAGGTGAACTTCGCGGTCGCACCGGCGGCGAGCGCCCTCACCTGAGCGGTGAGGTCGTTCGCACCCGAGATCGGCACGCCGTTGAACTCGGTCACGATGTCGCCGGCCTTGAGCCCGGCTGCCTGAGCCGCGCCGTTGTCGGTGACCTGGTCGATGAGCGCACCTGCGACCGTGCTCTTGGCGTCGCTCGACGCGTCCTTCACCGTCGCGCCCAGCAGACCGTGGGTGGCCTTGCCGGTCTTGATGATCTCGTCGGAGACGCGCTTGGCGATGTTCGCCGGGATCGCGAACCCGACGCCGATGCTGCCGCTCTGCGAGGAGGAGTCCGCGCTCCCCGCACTCGCGATGGCGACGTTCACGCCGATCAGCTTGCCGGTGTCGTCCACGAGGGCGCCACCGGAGTTCCCGGGGTTGATCGCGGCATCCGTCTGGATGACCGCGATCGAGATGGACGACGTCGCCTGGGTGGGCGTCGTCTGACCGGGCACGTCGAAGTTCCAGGGGCTCTGGTTGCCGTTCGAGTCGCTGTCATCCTGCGAGCTGGAATCGGGGACGGCCGACGAGGCGACGGTGATGCTCCGGTTGAGCGCACTCACGATGCCGTCCGTGACGGTGCCCGCGAGTCCGAGCGGGGCACCGATCGCGACCGCGGTCTCCCCCACGTTGAGCTTGTCGGAGTTCGCGAACTCCATCGGGGTGAGTCCGGACGCGTCCTCGAGCTTGACGACGGCGAGGTCGTAGACCGGGTCGGTGCCGACGATCTTCGCGTTGTAGAGCTTGCCGTTCGAGTCGGTCACCCGGATGGTCGGGTCGGCGACCTGACCGTCGAGGGTGACGACGTGGGTGTTGGTCAAGACGTAGCCGTCCTTGCTGAGGACGATGCCCGAGCCGGTACCGCCGCTCGTACCGCCTGCGACGGACAGGGTGACGACGCTCGGACCCGCGGTGGCGGCGATCGCCGTCGTGAGGTTCACGTTGTCGGCGTCGTTGATCGTGTAGGCCTTGGAGCCCGCCTCACTGCTGGCGACGCTCGACTTCGTCGCGTTCGTCACCCACAGGGTGGCGCCGGCGCCCGAGGCACCGCCGATGAGCGCACCGACCGCGAGCATCGCGACCATGCCGGCCAGTGGACGGTTGGTCTTCTTCGGCTTGGGAGAGGCCGGCACACCGAGCTGCTGCGGCGCCTGGCCGGCGTGGGTCTGTCCCGGGTGCTGCTGGCCGTAGGGAGTCGCACCGTACGGTGCCTGCCCTGACTGCTGCGGAGCCTGCTGGTACGCCCCGTACGGATTGTGCGTCTGGGGCCGGGCGAACGCTGCTCCGGGCTGCTGCTGGCCGTGCTGCTGGTAGGGCGAGCCCTGCTGCGAGGCACCGTACGGCTGCTGCGGCTGCTGACCGGCCAGCGGGGTCGGGGCCGGCATCACGGTCGGCGGCGGGAAGTATGCGCCGTGGATCGGACGCTCCGCAAGGGGAGCCTGGCCCAGCACCTCGGTGGTGCGGTCGGCACCGGGAACCTCCGTCGTCGGGTGCTCCGGAGCGGCGGGCGGCTGTGCGCCGTCGTGCGGGGCCGGAGCAGCGGACGGCTCGGAAGCGCTCGCCTGCTCGGCGGGGATGGCCTGCTGGTTCGTCTCCTCGGTCGGGGTGGACTCGGAGTGGTCGGCGGGCTGCTGTCCGTCTGCGGTGTCGGTCATGGTGATTCTGCTCCTTCCAAGCGCTGTCAGCCTTCCGTGCGGAGCTGAGTGTTTCATTCGTGCAGGCTGTGCGCAGGCTTGGGCTTCGCCTCAGGGAGCTGTGGACCGGTGTCCTAGATTGGGAACGGCCCGTTCAGGGCCGTTGACGAGTGATCGGAGACCGACGTGATGACAGACGGACCCTGGCGACGCACCGCGGCCGGAGCAGGCCTCGTCGACGACGGCGGCCAGGTCTCCTCGACGATCTTCGCCGAGATGAGTGCCCTCGCCGTCCGCACGGGCGCCGTCAACCTCGGCCAGGGCTTCCCCGACGAGGACGGCCCCGCCGAGGTCCTCGCGGAGGCGGTGGCCGCCATCGAGCGCGGGGAGAACCAGTACCCGCCTGGCCCCGGCACCCTCGACCTCCGTCACGCCATCAGCGAGCACCAGGCGAGGTTCTACGGACTCAGCCCCGACCCGCAGGGCGAGGTGCTCGTGACTGCGGGGGCGACCGAGGCACTCGCCGCGACCCTGCTGGCCCTCGTCGAGCGCGGCGACGAGGTGCTCACCTTCGAGCCCTTCTACGACGCGTACGGAGGGCTCATCGCGCTCGCCGGGGGGCGTCACCGCACCGTCAAGCTGCGCGCGCCCGATTTTCAGCCGGATCCGGAGGAGCTGCGCTCAGCGGTGAGCGATCGCACGAGGATCATCCTCGTCAACACTCCGCACAATCCCACCGGCACCGTGCTCGACCGCGCCACCCTCGAGCTCGTCGTCGAGCTGGCCGAGCGTCACGACGCCCTGATCGTGACCGACGAGGTGTACGAGCACCTGACGTTCGACGTGCCGCACGTCCCGATCGCGACGCTCCCCGGAGCCGCGGAGCGCACCATCACCATCTCGTCCGGCGGGAAGACCTTCAGCACGACCGGTTGGAAGATCGGCTGGCTGACGGCGCCTCGCGAGCTCGTCACGGCGATCTCCACCGTGAAGCAGTTCCTCACCTACGTCAACGGCTCGCCGTTCCAGCCCGCTACTGCGGTCGGTCTCCGTCTTCCGGACCCGTCCTTCAGGGCGATCGCCGACGGGCTCCGCTCCAAACGCGACCTCCTCGGTGCCGGGCTGTCCGCAGCGGGGTTCAGCACGTTCCGCCCAGCCGGTACGTACTTCATCGTCGCCGATGCGGCAGGACTCGGCTGGGACGACGCAGCGGCGTTCTGCCGAGCTCTCCCGGAGCTCGCAGGCGTCGTCGCAGTACCGCTCTCGGCGTTCTGCACCGATCGCCACGACCCCGAGTACGCCTCGCTCGTCCGATTCGCATTCTGCAAGCGGACCGAGGTGCTCGAACGCGCGGTCGACGGACTCGGTCGACTTCGCAGCTGACCCGCCCGCGAACGAGGCGGGCACCGGGTTCCCCCGATGCCCGCCTCGTTCAGTGCGCGTCTACTTGGTGAGCGAATCCACGTAATCCTGGTTCTCGCTGATCCACTGCTTGACGATCGGCGCGTAGTCCTTCGCGTCGCCCTCGTTGAACATCGCGTTCTCGAGGGAGAACAGGCGCTCGGAGTCGAAATCGAAGTCCTTCAGCCAACCGGCGAGCGTCGGGTACTCGTCGGCGAAGTCGGCCTTTCCGAAGCTGTGGATGCCCTCGGCGTCGCCGAGCGCGCCCTTCGGGTCTTCGAGGTCCTTGATGGGGAACGCGTCGTAGGCCCAGTGCGGTCGCCACAGGGTGACGGCGATGTTCTCACCGGCGTCGGTGGCGGCCTTCAGCTCCGAGAGCATTGCGGGCGTTCCCGACGTCAGGAGCTCCCAGTCGTCGAGGCCGTACTCGGGGATGACCTTGTCCTGCGTCGCTTCGGTCAGTCCGGCTCCCGGGTCGATCCCGACGAGGCGACTGTCGAACAGCTCCGCGTTCGCCGCGAGATCCTCCAGCGAGTCGACCGGGGCATCCTCGTTCACCGCGATGGTGAGCTTGGCGTCGTTGTTCCAGGCGCCGAGGTCGACGAGGTCGTCACCGAACTTCTCGATGAGCGTGGCGTGCGTGGTCGGGAGCCAGACATCGAGCGTGAGGTCGTAGTCCCCCGTGCTCAGACCGGAGAAGACGGGAGCCGGGTCCGCCTCCTCGAGCGTGACGTCGTAGCCCTGCTCCTCGAGCACGGCCTTCCACAGTTCGGAGGCCGCGATGCCCTCGTCCCAACCGCTGAACACGGCGATCGTGACGGCCTGCTTGTCGCCGTTCTCCAGCGTCTCCTCCGAGGCGCCTGCTGAGCAGCCGGAGATGGCGAGCGCTGCCGCCGCTCCTGCTGCGATGGTTGCTGCGATCTTGGTGCGGTACTGCATGTTCGATGATTCCTTTCGTCCCGCGAAGCGGGGATTGGTGTCGTCGGGTGGAGGTCTTGTCGGGCTACCGCACGCCGGCGGGCGCCTCGGTCTGCTGCTCGGTGGGAGCAGCGACGGCCGTCGAGTCGGTCGTCGTGGTCGACGAGGCCGGGGCAGGCCGGATCCCACCGGGCGCAGCGGGCGCGGACGTCTTGCGATGCCCACGCTTCTTCCTGCCGGAGCCCAATGAGGCCGTGAGACGGTCGAGGAAGATCGCGAGGATCACCACGGACAGGCCCGCCTCCGATCCAAGCTGGATGTCGATGCGGGAGAGACTCTTGACGACGTCCCCTCCGAGCCCGCCTGCGCCGACCATGCCGGCGATCACGACCATCGAGAGCGACAGCATGATGACCTGGTTGACGCCGGCCATGATGCTCGGCATCGCGAGTGGCAGCTGGATCTGCCGCAGGATGCGCCAGGAGGATGCACCGAAGGCGTTGCCCGCCTCGACGACCTCCCGGTCGACGTTGCGGATGCCGAGTTCGGTCAGACGGACCGCCGGAGCGAGCGCGAAGACGATCGTCGCGACGATGCCCGGCACGACGCCGATCCGGAACAGGATGAGCGCCGGGATCAGGTAGACGAACGCCGGCGTCGTCTGCATGAAGTCGAGGAGCGGCCTGATGATCGTCGAAGCGGTCTTCGACCGTGCGGCCAGGATGCCGAGCGGAATGCCGATCACGACGGCGATGAGGCCGGCCACGAGGACGAGCGCGAGGGAGTCCATCGCGTTGTCCCATTGATCGACGCCCACGATGATGAGCAGGCCGATCGCGGAACCGATGGCGAACACCGGCCCGCGCGCGACGAGCGCGAGGAGCGCGGCGACGATGATGACGACCCAGAACGGCGGGCCGCTCAACACCAGGTCGACGCCGTCGTACAGCCCCTGGAACACCGTGCGGATGACGTCGAAGACGGGACGGAAGACATCGGTGATGAAGTCGACGAAGGCTTCGACCCACGCACCGATCTCGGGGCGCGTGATGGCGTCGAGGATGTCGGACGACTGGAGGCGGAACCCGTTCATCGGACGCTCCCTTCCTGCAGGCTCGCTGCCGGTTCTGCGGTGGCCGTCTCGATCGAGGCGGCGACCGTGTCGGGGTTCTGCGGGTCTTCGACGGTCGAGCGAAGCGTCGCCGTGATGAGCTCGACGGGGACCGTCGCGGGCGGTCCGACGAGCCCGATCTCGTCGGTGTTCGCGGTCACGTTTCCGACCGCGGCGAGCAACGTCACACGCGGCACGACACCGAGCAGACGAGTCCGCTCATCGACGACGGCCACGGGCAGTGCACTCTCGACGGCGGACTCGAAGAGATCGACCAGCGCCGTCTCCTGCGTGACGGTCGCGAGGTCCGCCGTGATGACGCTGCCGAGCTCGTGGTCACCGGCGCGGACGAGGCGCAGCACGTCCTTGTCACGCACGACACCGAGGAGCTGACGCCCCGGCCCGACGACGAACGCAGCGGACGTCTGCAGGTCGCGCATGATGCGCAAGGCCGCACGCGGACCGGCGGAAGCCGAGACGACCGAACGCGCCGGTTCCATCACGCCACCGGCGGTGAGGACGCGCGCACGGTCGACGTCCTGGACGAACTGGGCGACGTAGTCGTTCGCCGGGTCTGTGAGGATGTCGTTCGGTGTGCCGACCTGGACGATCCGTCCGTCGCGCATGACCGCGATCCGGTCGCCGAGGAACATGGCCTCGTTGAGGTCGTGGGTGATGAAGATGATCGTCTTGCCGAGTTCGGCCTGCAACTCGACGAGCTGCTCCTGCATCTCGCGACGGATCAGCGGGTCGAGCGCAGAGAAGGCCTCGTCCATGAGCAGGATGTCGGTGTCCGAGGCCAGCGCCCTGGCGAGGCCGACGCGCTGCTGCATGCCACCGGAGAGTTCACCCGGGAGCTTCTCCTCCCAGCCGGACAGCCCGACGCGCTCGACCACGAGCTGAGCCCGCTCGCGACGCTCGTCCGCCGGTACGCCCTTGACCTCGAGGCCGTATGCGGCGTTCTCGAGGACGGTGCGGTGCGGCAGGAGCGCGAAGTGTTGGAACACCATCGAGATGTCGTCCTGGCGGATGGTGCGGAGCTGCTTGGACGAGACGCCCGTGATCGGCTTCCCAGCGATCGTCACGGTCCCGGCGGTCGGCTCCAGCAGGCCGTTGAGCATGCGGATGAGCGTCGACTTGCCGGACCCCGACAGTCCCATCACGACGAAGATCTCGCCGCGCTTCACCTCGAACGAGGCGTCGATGACGGCGGCGGTCCCGGTGGACGCCAGCTGGTCACGCGAGGCGCCACCTTGCAGCCGCTTCACGGCTTCCTTCGGCTTTCGGCCGAAGACTTTGTAGAGTCCCTGTGCGGAGACGGCGATCGGTTCGGTCATTCTTCTCCCGGAAGCGCACGCAGTGTCACGCGGCGCTCTTCCTGTCGATAATCAGGCCGGGTCGAACGGCTCTGGATCCGCCCCGTCGGCGCTCTGGGCTGCAGAGCGCGGGCTCGGATCACGTGGGGCGGAAACGGCCACCACGCTGCGTTCGACCGTACGTCCAGCACGCCGTCGCGGAGCGACAGGGTGCGGGGCGCGGACACGGTGATCAGCCCTTTCGGGCCGTCGTCAACGGTAACGAACCCCACGCCTGCTGACGAATCGAGAATCCCCCAAAAAGAGGACACGTGTCAGATATCCTCCCGTGAATACCCTCCTGGCCGGGCGTTTCCGCGCACCGGCTTCGTTACCGGTTCGTTACCTCCGGTCGATCGACATCGACACGGATCAGCGCTCATCCCCCACCGAGACGCCGATGAAGTCATGCTCGAACACCAGACTCGTCCGCGTGGAGGCGACCGTCGGATCAGCCGACAGGTGCTCGACGACGAAGTCGCGCACATGGGCACTGTCACGTGCCGCGAGGTGGATCACGAAATCCTCCGAGCCACCGAGGAAGAACACCTGCACGACCTCCGGCAGGCGGCGGATCCCCGCACTGAACTCCGCGATCCGAGCGCGTGCGCCCGCCCGGATGTTCACACTGATGAGCGCTTCAAGCCCCAGGCCGATCGTGACCGGATCGATGTTCGCCGAGAAACCGGTGATCACACCACGGTCCACGAGCGAACGCACCCGAGAGACGCAGGTCGACGGCGCGATCCCGACGAGCTCCGCCATCCGCGCGTTGGTCATGCGGGCATTGCCCTGGAGGAGGCGCAGCAGCTCGTGGTCGACCTCATCCAGGTCCGCCGCCGAGCGAAGATTGTTCGTCATCATACGTTCCATTCATCTCTTCAACGCAGAATCTGCGATCTGCATGAATCATGCGCAGGATTCTTCGCTGTTCATCTCACCGAAACGCAGGAACTCCAGAATAGTCGCACACCGTCCACTGACGAGCGGTCATCGTGTCCGCGAAAGGAACCAGCCATGCGAATCGGCATCCCCACGGAGATCAAGAACAACGAGAACCGCGTCGCAGCCACACCCGGCGGCGTCCACGAGCTCGTCCGCCACGGCCACAACGTCGTCATCCAGTCGGGCGCCGGCGTCGGCTCAGGCAACGGCGACGACGCCTACCGCGAGGCCGGGGCCACGGTCGTCGACGACGCTGCAGCCGTGTGGGCAGCCGGCGACCTCCTCCTCAAAGTGAAGGAACCCATCGCGGCCGAGTACGAGCACCTGCGTGCCGACCAGACGCTGTTCACCTACCTTCACCTCGCCGCCGACCGCCCGCTCACTGAGGCGCTCCTCGCTTCCGGCACGACGGCCATCGCCTATGAGACGGTCCAGCTGCAGAACCGGTCCCTCCCGCTGCTCCAGCCGATGAGCGAGGTCGCCGGCCGACTGTCCACCCAGGTCGGGGCCTACCACCTGATGCGGGCCACCGGCGGACGCGGCATCCTCCTCGGTGGCGTGCCCGGCACTCCGAAGGCGAAAGTCGTCGTCATCGGCGGTGGCGTGGCCGGCGAGCATGCGGCGGCCAACGCACTCGGCATGCAGGCGGACGTCACCATCATCGACATCTCGATCCCCCGCCTCCGCGAGCTCGAGAACCGTTTCGGCGGACAGATCCAGACGAGGCCGTCGTCAGCCTACGAGATCGCCGAGCAACTGCGCGATGCCGACCTCGTCATCGGCTCCGTCCTCATCCCAGGAGCCCAGGCGCCGAAGCTCGTGACCGACGCCATGGTCGCGTCGATGAAACCCGGGTCGGTCCTCGTGGACATCGCCATCGACCAGGGAGGCTGCTTCGAGGGCTCACGCCCCACGACGCACGACGACCCGACGTTCCGTGTGCACGACAGCCTGTACTACTGCGTCGCGAACATGCCGGGAGCCGTGCCGGAGACCTCCACCCGCGCCCTCACCAACGCCACCCTCCCCTACGCACTCGCACTCGCCGACCTCGGAACCGCCGCGGCGGTCGCCGGCGACCCGGCGCTCGCCCTCGGCGTGAACATCCATGCCGGATCGGTCACGAACGCCGGAGTCGCCGCCGCCTTCGGCCTGCCGCTCTCAGCTCTCGTGTGAATCATCAGAGCGATCGGCCGCCGCCTCGGGGGCGGCCGATCGCTCTGTGCGCACCCGGGCCGGATACAACCGATCCCCCCCCGCGCCAGCATGTCGACGAACTCGGCGATCTTGCGCGCCCGCGTGTCGGCCCGCTTCACGTTGCCCACGCGGAAGATGATCGCGAAGCGGTTGACACGATCGAGGGCCGCGAACGCCTCAGCTGCGGCCGGGCTCTCGGCCAGGGCGGCCAGGAGGTCACCCTGCGGTTCCGCCTCGCTCTGACGGGCGTACGCGGCGTCCAGGCGCCCATCTGCGCGCGCCCGCTCGACCTCAGCGAGGCCGGCGGGCCGCATGCGCCCCGCTTCGGTCAGTTCGGCCACCCGATCGCGGTTCCGTTCGGACCAGATACTCCGGGCTCTGCGCGGCGTGAACCGTTGGATCCAGAAGAACTCGTCCCATCGGCGCTTGATGCCGTCGATCCATCCGAAACACAGGGCGGCATCGACCGCTTCCAGGTATGTGACCGAGGGACCGTCGAAGGCCTTCTTGCCGATCGCGAGCCACACGCTGTCCTCGGACGAACCGTGTTCTTCGAGCCACGCCTCCCAGGCGGCGAGGTCGGCGCAGAAGACGGGTTCAGCTTCAGGCAGGACGGCTGCGTTCATGGACTCCATGATGCCGCGCTCCGCAGGACCGCGCACCGGCGAACTTCACCCGGAACGACGAAATCCCGGTCTCATGGAGACCGGGATTTCATCTTTTCTGTTGCAGGGGCAGGATTTGAACCTACGACCTCTGGGTTATGAGCCCAGCGAGCTACCGAACTGCTCCACCCTGCGGCACAAGAGATAAACCTAGCATGCATTCTGAGACCCCGCAAATCGAGGACCCCGGACATCCCGTTTCAGACCGGAATCCGTCCACGAAACACGAGACGGCGCCGTCCCGTGAGGGGCGACGCCGTCCGTGCAGGGGCGGAAGCCGGATCAGCCGTTCAGCAGCGCCAGCGCCTGCGCCAGGGCATCGGAGACCTTCTTGTCCGCGACACCGTACGCAGCCCAGTCACCGCTCGCCATGGCGGCATCCTTCTCGACCATCGCGGCCTTCGCCTGGTCGAGCAGCGTCTTGATCTGCGCGTCGACCGTGGGGTCACCGGTGCTCGGCGTCGTTCCCGTGTCGGTTCCACCACCGGTGTCACCGCCATCGGTCGGCGGCGTGGTGCTGTCGCCCGGCACGTTCGTGTCGCCGGCGTCTGCACCAGAGTCGCCACCGAAGAGGACGTCGAGCGCCTCGTCCAGCGTGTCCTCGAAGGCGATCTTGTCGCCGAACGCGACGAGCACCTTCTGCAGGAGCGGGAAGCTCGTGTCACCGGTCGACTTCACGTACACCGGCTGGACGTACAGGAGACCACCACCCACGGGCACGGTCAGCAGGTTGCCGTTGAGCACCTCCGTCTGACCCTGCTTCAGGATGTTGATCTGACTCGAGACACTCGGGTCGGAGTCGAAGGTGTTCTGCACCTGACCCGGGCCCGGGACCGTGTCGTCCTTCGGCAGCGTCAGCAGGCGGATCTTGCCGTAGTCCGCACTGCGTTCGCCGTCTTCTGCCCCCGCGTTGGCGTCCACCGCCAGATACCCGGTGAGCACGTTCCGCGACTGCTCCCCACCCTGTCGGGGGATGAACGTCGAGTAGAGCGAGAAGGACGGGGCCTTCTGGCCCGGCAGCTGCATCGTGAGGTAGTACGGCGGCTGGTAGGTCTTGTTCGTCTCGGTCGACTGCGGGTCGTTCGGGGTGACCCAGGCGTCCTCACTCGAGTAGAACGAACCGGCGTTCGTGACGTGGTACTGGCCGAGCACCGATCGCTGCACCTTGAAGAGGTCTGCCGGGTAGCGCACGTGGCTCATGAGGTCACCGGACATCTCCGACATCGGCTTGACCGTCGAGGGGAACACCTTCTGCCAGGTCTTGAGGACCGGGTCCTGGTCGTCCCAGCTGTAGAGCGTGACCTTGCCGTCGTAGGCGTCGACCGTCGCCTTCACCGAGTTCCGGATGTAGTTGACGTCGTCGAGCGCGTAGCTCTGCGCCGGCGTGACCGAGTCGGAGATGGTGTCCGAAAGGCTGACCGTCTTCGAGTAGGGATAGCTGTCGCTCGTGGTGTAGCCGTCGACGATCCAGACGATCTTGCCGTCCACGACCGAGGGGTACGGATCCGAGTCCAGCGTCAGGTACGGGGCGACCTTCTGCACTCGCGTCTTCGGGTCGCGGTCGTAGAGGATCTGCGATTGGTTGTTCACGGAGTCGGACAGGAAGATCTGCTCGGACTGGAACTTCAAGGCGTAGACGAGCTTCTTGAAGACGTTGTCGAGCTTGGGCCCGCCGTCGCCGTCGAAGGTCGTGTACGTCTGGGACTCGCCCTGGGTTCCCGACGGGTAGTCGAGCTCGACCGGGTCGGATCCCTTCGGCGCTCCGACGATGGAGTAGTCGGGCGACTGCTCGCCGAAGTACACCCGGGGCTCGAACTTGCCGAGGGCGCCGGTGGTCGGGATACCCGATTCGAGGAACACCGGCTCACCAGACGCGGACCGCTGGTTGCCGTACGCCGCCACCAGGCCGTAGCCGTGCGTGTAGACGACCGTGTTGTTGATCCAGGACTGCGAGTTGTCGAGGCCCGCGACATTGAGCTCACGGACGGCGACGACGGCGTCCTGCGTCTTGCCGTCGATGTTGTACCGGTCGACGTCGAGCTGCTTGTCGAAGGAGTAGAACTGCTTGAACTGCTCGAGCTGCGCCACCGACGCGCTCACGAGCGACGGGTCGATGATGCGGATGTTCGCGGTCGTCTCAGCATCCTGACGGAGTGCTCCGGGGGTCGCGTCGGTGGTCGCCGCGTACTCCTCCTCCTCGACACCGGCGATGCCGTAGGCGTCACGGGTCATGTCGATGTTGCGCTTGATGTACGGCGTCTCGAGGCTCTTCGCGTTGGGCTCGACCTGGAAGCGCTGGACGATCCACGGGTAGAGGCTGCCGACGATGAGCGACGCGACGATGAGCAGTGCCGTGCCGACGAGCGGCAGACGCCATCGGCCGGTGAACGCCGTCACGACGAACAGGACGGCGACCATGAGTGCGATGCCGGCGAGGATGACCCGGCCGGGGATGGTCGCGGCGACGTCCGTGTACGACGCACCCGTGATGAGCGTTCCGGTGTCGTTCAGGGTCGTGTACTGGTCGAGCCACAGGCTGACCGCCTGCAGGATCAGGTAGAGCGCGGCCAGGACCGAGATCTGCACGCGGGCGGCCATGGAGATCCAGACCTCGCGGCTGACGACGCGGATGCCGCCGTACAAGTAGGTGACGACGGCGGTCGCGATGAGCGCGATCAGCACGACGGCGGAGGAGAAGGCGACGACGGCCTGGAAGAACGGCAGGTCGAAGAGGTAGAACGACACGTCGAGGCCGAACTGCGGGTCGGTCGTGCCGGAGGGGGTGCCGTTCATCCACAGGAGGACGAGCTGCCAGCGGGAGGCGGCGGCGACACCACCGAAGAGCCCGAAGAGCGCGGGGATGCCGTACGTCGCGAGGCGGCGGAGGGGCTCCACGACCTGCTGATAGCGGTCGACCTGCGAGCTGAGCTTCGCGTACACCGGACGGGTACGGTACGCGATCTCGATCGCGAGCCACACGGGGAGGGCCATGCCGACGAAGCCGACGAGGAACATCGCGATGGTCGCGATCCACTGGGTGGTGAGGACTTCGGTGAAGCCGAGCTGCTGGAACCACAGCAAGTCGGCGTAGAACCCCGAGAACACGAAGAATCCGATCAGGAGCGCGGCGATGATCGCCACCGTGATCGCGATCGGGGCGCGTCTGCGCTGAGTGGACAGGGGCTTCTCTGCTGCTGCGGATGTCACGTATGGCCTCTTCAGTTAGGGGTCGTCCCGACCATCCTAAAGCGGCGGGCCTGGGAGAGCGCCGAAGAGAAGCGCAGTGGAGAGCCCGCGGGTCACCCGGTGGAGCAGGTGGGGAGCGCGCTCGTGTCGCCGCCGTCCGCGATCGCCTCGAGCGCAGCGAGGGAGTCGTCGAGCGTCTTGACCGCGAACACCGTCAGCCCGTCCGGAACATGGCCGCTGACCTCGTCGCAGTTGCTCGCAGGTGCCAGGAACCAGTCGGCACCGGCGTCCTTCGCGCCGTACAGCTTCTGGCGGATGCCGCCGATCGCTCCCACATTGCCGTCCGCGTCGATGGTGCCGGTTCCGGCGACGTCCTTGCCACCGTTGAGTTCCCCGGGCGTCAGCAGGTCGATCATCCCGAGGGCGAACATCATGCCCGCGCTGGGACCGCCGACGTTGTCGAGCTGGATGGTGATGTCGACAGGCAGGTCGTAGCTGATCTTCGTGCCGATGCCGATGACCGTCGACGTCGAACCGTCTGTCGCCGTCGCGGTGGTCGGCGTGATCTGCACCGTGCTCGCAACCCCTCCCCGGACGATGTCGATGGACGCGGCCGTGCCCGTGCCGTTCGCGGCGATCGCCGCGCGGAGCCCCTCGAGGCCGACGACCGCCGTGCCGTTCACCGCGACGATCTCGTCGTCGAGTCGGAGGACGCCCTGCGCGGGACCGCTCTCGGCGATCTGCGCCACCTCGATGTGCTCGGGCACCGTGTACCCGAGTTCGCGCAACGCCGCAGCGACCGAGTCCTGCTGCGAGTCGACCATGAGCGCGGCGTTCTGCTCGTCGCGCTGCTCGGTCGTGACTCCCGGCGGGAAGTACAGGTCCATCGGCACGACGGCTCGGCTCGGATCGAACCAGGCGGAGACGATGTCGAGCCAGCCGGGACTGCGCTGCGGGTTGCCGACCAACTGGACCGTGAGCATGTCCAGCGTGCCAGCGGTGTCGTAGGTCTGGGCGTCGTGCACCTCGATGAGGGGAACGTCGCCGTCGTCTCCCTCGGTCGTGCCAAGGACGTTGAAGACGGGGCCCGGCTGCTCGATCACGTACGGGGCGGGCACCGCTGACAGCACGCCGAGGAGCACGAGGGACGACACGAGGACGATCCAGCCGAAACGGGCGCGACGTCGGCGTGCCGGACTGGTCGTCGCCGAAGCAGTTGGAGCCTCATCGGCGAAGAGCGACATGCAAGCCTTCCGGACTGTTCGCGGTGGGCGGAAACCCGACCAACCATACCCCGGCGATTCTTCAGCGAGGTGCGACTAGCGTAGAAGGCCCAGCAGCGAGCTATCTGAGAGGCGGCTGACGTGCCAGAGGATTCCGACAAGAGTCCGGAGGACGAGTTCCGCGACATGTTGCGCGAGCTGCTCTCCGGCAACGGTTCGTTCGACGCGAGCCAGCTCGCTGGAGCGGCCGGCCTGCCGAACGACCCTGCCAGCCTGGCGGCGCTCATGTCCCAGCTGCAAGGTGCTCTGCAGTCCAACAGCGACGGCATCAACTGGGACACCTCCCTGCAGCAGGCGAAGACCATCGCCGGCGACGGGTCCGTGGACACCACGCCCGGCCAGCGCACCGAACTGGAGCAGGCATTCCACATCGCCTCCCTGTGGCTGGCCGACGTCACCGATGTCGCCGAACTGTCGGCGGAACCCGCGCTGTACACCCGCACCCGCTGGGTCACGAAGACGATGCCGTTCTGGACGCAGCTCGCCGAGCCGGTCGCGACGAACATCGCGAACGCCCTGACCGGCGTGCTCACCGAACGAGCTCCTGAGGAGCTGTCAGGGATGATCGCCGGCGCAGGCCAGCTCGTCCGCGGGATCGGCGGCACGCTGTTCGCCATGCAGCTCGGCCAGGTGGTCGGCCAACTGTCCAAGGAGGTCGTGTCCGGTGGCGACATCGGCATCCCGCTCCTCGACGACAACGAGGCGGCCCTCGTCCCGCAGAACGTCGCGGACTTCGGCGACGGCCTCGACATCTCGGCCGACCAGATCCAGATCTACTTGGCTGTGCGTGAGCTCGCCCACGCCCGCCTCTTCCGGCACGCACGGTGGCTGCGACTGCAGCTGATCTCCTCGATCACCGACTTCGCGCGCGGCATCCGCATCGACACCGACCGTCTCGAGCAACTGGCCGAGAGCTTCGACCCCTCGAACCCCGAGGAACTGCGCGAAGCGATGACGAGCGGTGCCCTGATCCCTGCACGCACCGAGGCTCAGGAAGCGAGTCTCGCCCGACTCGAGACCACGCTCGCACTCATCGAAGGATGGGTGGACGTCGTCACGGCGGCGGCCACGACCCGACTCCCCCGCTCGGCGGCGATCGCGGAGACCGTCCGCCGCCGCCGCGCGGCCGGCGGACCCGCAGAGCAGGCGCTCGGCGCACTCGTCGGCCTGGAGCTCCGGCCCCGACGACTCCGTGAGGCGGCAGCGATGTGGCAGCAGGTCACCGATGCCGTCGGGACGGCACAGCGGGACGCCCTGTGGACGCACCCGGACCTCGTGCCGACCGCGGACGACATCGACGCCCCGCTCGCGCTGATCGCCCGACTCGAGGCCGAGGCCCGTGGTGAGCGACCGGAGCAGGACGAGATGGATCTGGCGCTCGAGGACCTCCTCCGCGGTGAAGACCAGCGTGGCCCCGATGCAGACGACTCCGGCACCGAACGCCCAGACCCGAACGGCAGCGACGGCCCTCCCGTCTGAGTCCGTCGTTCCAGTCGCCAGGGGTGGTTGACGCGCCCCCGGCGGCGGTTCACCCCTGTGGAGAGATCCGACGGCGTCGGGCCCCCACGCGGCATCATCGTCGCATGACGAAACGCCTCGATCCGAGCAGACCTGTCCTGTGGCGGACACCGCACAGCCTGCAGATCGGCGTCGACGACCCGGTCGTGCTCGATCGCCTCGACAGCAGTGCCGAGCACCTCGTAGCGGCACTCCGGAACGGATACCCGGCGGCAGTCGAGTCACGTCTCGCAACGACGTTCGGCATCGCGGACGCCCAGTTCGAGCGACTCCTCCGCGTGCTCGAACCCGTCATCGAATCGTTCAGCCCGACACTGCGCAACACGACCGTTCCCATTCCCAGGATCGCGATCGACGGGAGCGGGCCCGTCGCGACCCGCCTCGCCGAGCTGCTCTCCGATCAGCCGGCGGTTTCCCTCGTGTCGACCGATCCGGACGGATCAGACGGACGACCGGTCGACTTCGCGGTGCTGTGCGCCGACTTCGTCGTGCCGCCAAGCCGCTATGCGAGGTGGCTGCGTGACGACGTCCCGCACCTGCCGATCGTGTCCAGCGACCGCTCCGTCATCATCGGCCCGTTCGTCACACCGGGCGCCGGTCCGTGCTTGTACTGCGTGGACCTGCAGCGGACAGACCAGGACGAGACCTGGCCGACCGTGGCCGCACAGCTCCTCGGTCGCGCGTCCCCCCTCGACGCCGGGTTGCTGTGCTCGGAGGTCGCCGCCCGCGCAGCTCGACTCCTCCTCCGACGAGTGGACGAGCGTCGTCCACTCCTCAGTGCCACACAGCTCGTCACCGACGCGGTGACGGGAGGGATCAAGCGCCGCGTCGTCCGGGAACACTCGAAGTGCGCATGCCGAGCTCTGCCAGGAAGCGCGACGGTTCCCGCCGGCCGCCGCGCTGCTGCGCCTCGGCCCACGACAGGTTGAGGAGGCGCTTCGCGCGGGTGATGCCGACGTAGAGCAGCCGGCGTTCCTCGTCCGCCTGCTCGAACTGCTTCGCGTAGGTGATCGGCAGATATCCCTCGGACAGGCCGATGAGGTGAACAGCCTCCCACTCGAGTCCCTTCGCCGAGTGCAGCGTGGCGAGCGTGACAGCCTCGACGGTCGGCTCGTGCTGGGCGGCCTGCCTCGTCAGCAGCTCGTCCGTGAACCCGCGGAAGGTCGTGCCCTCAGGAGCCTGGTCCACGAGACCCATGATCGCGTTGAGCGACTCCCAGCGGTCGCGCACTGCGCCTCCCCCGTCCGGTGGGTCCTGACTCCAGCCGAGCGAGCGCAGGACGTCACTGACGGATTTGAAGAGCGGTTCGCCCATGATCGAGACCGAGGCGGCACGGAGCTGCAGCAGCGCCTGACGGACCTCGGGCAGTTCGAAGAACCGCTTGGACCCGTGCATCACGAACGGGATCCCCGCCTCACCGAGGGCGGTCTCGAGCGCGGCGGCCTGCACGTTGATGCGGTAGAGCACGGCGATCTCCGAAGCCGGCACGCCGTCCTGCAGCTGTACGAGGATCTCCGAGGCGACACCGCGCGCCTCCGAGAGCTCATTGGGGTACGCGCGGAGTCCCACAGCCGGCGACGACGTCTGCTCGGATGCCGACTCCTCGCCCGACCGTACTGCAGACAGCTGCAGTGCGCCCGGCCGGCCGCGCATGAGCGTGTTCGCCGCAGCGACGACCGGCACCGACGAGCGGTAGTTCCGCTCGAGCCGCACCACCGTGGCATCGCTGTAGCGGGCCGGGAAGTCGAGCAGGTAGTCGGCTCGCGCCCCAGCGAAGGAGTAGATGGTCTGGCTCGCGTCGCCGACGACGCACACGTCACGACGTCCACCGAGCCAGAGTTCCAGCAGACGGTGCTGCAACGGCGAGACGTCCTGGTACTCGTCGACGACGAAGAACCGGTACTGCTCGTGGACCTGCATCGCCACCGAGGGCTCCGACTCGATCATGCCCGCGCAGGCGAGCAGCACGTCCTCGAAGTCGATGCGCTTGCGCTCATCCTTCAGCTGCTCGTAGCCCTCCTGCAACGCGATGACCTGTTCGAGCGAGAGCTTCTGCACGAGCGGTCGGTCCGCGGTCGCATACTGCTCGAGCGTCAGACCGGAGACCTTGCGCCACTCGATCTCCGCGGCGACGTCGCGCAGGGTGGCGGTGTCGACGCGGAGCCGCATGCGCTCGGCGACGTGTCCGAGCACGCGCCCTTTGCTCTCGACGAGCCCGGGCACCTGTCCGCCGACGACCTGCGGCCAGAAGAAGTTGAGCTGGGACAGTGCCGACGCGTGGAAGGTCCGCGCCGACACGCCTTCTGCACCGAGCGCGCGCAGACGACCGCGCAGCTCGGCTGCGGCACGACTCGTGAAGGTGAGCGCCATGACGCGGGACGCGGTGTAGGTGCCGGTCGCCACCCCGTAGGCGATCCGGTGGGTGATCGCCCGAGTCTTCCCCGTCCCGGCGCCGGCGAGCATGCAGACCGGTCCGCGCAGCGCCTCGGCTGCGACGGCCTGATCCGGATCGAGCCCGGCGAGGAGTTCTGCCGGGCCGTTCATCGGCTGCCGTCTCCGGATCGATGCACGGTCATCGGGACCAGGAGCCGCTCATCCAGTCGTCGATCACTGCCCGCGCGATCGAGGACGGTCCCGGCAGGATCACGTCGGTCGAGGGGTCTTCGAGTTCCTCACGGGTGAACCAGCGCAGGTCGAGGATCTCCTGACCGTCTGGCACGAGGGCCTCCGGATCCTGGTCGTCGGCGAGCGGAGCGACGAAGCCGAGCATGAGCGAGCGTGGGAACGGCCACGGCTGCGAACCGAGGTAGACCGGCGTGCCGAGGCGCATGCCCGACTCCTCGAAGATCTCGCGGACGACCGCCTGCTCCAGCGATTCGCCCGCGTCCACGTAGCCCGCCAGCAGGGAGTACCGGTTGTGCTCCCACATGGCGTTCGAGCCGAGCAGGATCCGACCGGCGGGGTCGACGACCGCGACGATCACGGCCGGGTCCATCCGTGGGAACAACTCGGTGCCGTCGACCGGGCAGTACCGCGCCCAACCGGCGTTCCGCACGGTCGTCGGCGAGCCGCAGTGCGCGCAGAACGGCTCTGCCTCGTGCCAGCCCGCGATCGCGAGCGATGTCGCAAGGACCCCGACGTCCTGATCGGACAGGAGGTGACCACTGCGACGCAGGTCGAGCCAGCGTGATTCGTCGTCGGTGATCGACGCAGCGTCGTCGTCCGCCAGCTTCCAGAGCAGGATCCCGGTGCCCACCGGGGTGTTCCGATCCTCCTCGGTCGTCCGTCCGAGATAGACCAGGAGCTCGGGTTCCGGCAGGACGGACGGCATCATCAGCTCGAGCGCATCGCCCGTCACGAGCGCGCGGCGGCCGCGCAGCACGACCGCTCGCACCGTCGGGTCGCTGCGGAGCTCATCGAGCACACCGGGACGCGAACGGACCTCCCCGTGACGGTCGAGCCCGCCTCTCGCAAGCGGAAGGCCGGCGAGCGCGCGAACCTGAATCGTCATGGACAACCTCTCCTGAGGGCGTGGCGAGCACGGCTCGCCGGGACGGCCCCGTACCCTAGATGTCATGGCCAGATCCCATCTCACTCTAGCCGCGTTGGCCACCTCGGCCGTGGCCGACCTCCAGGTCCGCGGCTCGGGCGCACACACCGCGGGCGGCGAGGGGAACTTCGATTCGGCCAGGTTGTTGACCGGCGACGGTGACGAGTTGATCGTCCGCGTCCCCACTTCGCAGCAGGCCGAGACGGAGCAGTCCGCCGACCTCATCGCCCTGCGCGCGCTCACCCCCGGTATCCGCAGTCGTCTTCCGTTCGACGCACCCACCGCCGTCGGTCAGCTGCCCGTGGACGGCACGCGAGCCGTCGTCCTGCAGTTCGTACCCGGTACGCCGCTCGATCCCACCGCCCTCCGCACCGACGAGGTCCTCTCGGACTCCCTCGGTGCCGCGATCGCCGCCATCCACTCCCTGCCGACGGCCTTCATCGCCGAAGCTGGTCTCCCCCTCCTCTCGACCGAGCAGATCCGCGCCGATGCGCGTCGCATCGTCGCCCGTGCCACCGAGACGCGACTCCTGCCCACCGCTGTCCGTGAACGGTGGCAGGCCGCGGTCGACGACCACTCGCTGTGGCAGTTCCAGCCCACCGTCATCCACGGTGCGCTCGCCGCCGACCGCGTGCTCGTCATCCGTCAAGACGGTCACGGCCTCGTCAACGGCGTGCTCGAGTGGGGCTCGCTGCGCGTCGGCGACCCGGCGCTCGACCTCCACTGGGTCGCGACGCTGGGTCCGACCGGCGAGCAGGCACTGTCCGCCTACGCGGCCTCCTGCACGCGCGGCCCAGACCGCTTCGTCCCCCTGCGTGCGCGCCTCTACGCAGAGCTCGAGATCGCCCGCTGGCTCCTGCACGGCCGCGACAGGCACGATGAGACCGTCGTCGAGGATGCCGTCGCCATGCTCGACGGCCTCGTGGACCGCGTCCTCGGCGACGTCACCGACCCTCTCGGCGCAACCACCGGGCCGGTCCTCGCCGTCGACGAGGTCGAGACGATGCTCGACCGCACGCCCATCGGGTCCTCGTCCCCCGGCATCGCGATGCAGACCGACACGTACGACCGGTCCGAGCTCGAGCGGGCGCTCGGACGCGACGTCGACGCGGAGGACGAGGACGGCTCCGACGACACACACCGAGCACCGTCAGACGAGGCGGCCGATCAGAACGCGACGGATCAGATCGACACGTCGTCGTTCGACCTCTGGAGCTCCGAACCGCCGAAGGACCGCTCCCACTCCGACAGGAGCTCCGCCTCGGAGTAGAGCCGCTCGGGTCGCAACGCGACGTCGTGACTCACGTAGTACAGCACCGCGTCGATGCGCTCCGGTTCGATCCCGCGGTGGTGCGCGTACGCGAGACGGTAGAGCGCGAGCTGGAACGAGGCGTTGCGCACGTCCTCGGGCGTCACCGGGACGGCGCCGGTCTTCCAATCGACGATCTCGAAGCGGTCACCCCGTTCGAAGACGGCGTCGAGCTTGCACACCACGAGGCGACCGGTGTCACCGAGCGGGACGTGGATCTCGGTCTCGACCTCGATCGGGAGCACACCGGCCCACTCCGATGCGAGGAACCGTTCTGTGAGGTCGTCGAGGCTGAGGTCATCCGAGGGCGGTTCGGCGGAGGACTCGACGTCGAGGTCCTCCGGGAGGGCGTCGACGAGCTCGCGGAGTCCGAAACGCCCGTAGTGCGCCTCCACCCAGGAGTGGAACCTCGTCCCGAGCCTCGTCTGCCGGTAGGGCCGTTGGGGGACGGGGCGGCGCAACCGTTCGAGAGCAGCTTCCGGATCCGTCACGAACTCCTTGAATCGCGAGGCGGGGATGCGCACCGGCAGCTCGCCGCGCACCGTTGAGCTCTCATCACGGCGCCGTTCCTCCAGGAGGAGCGTCAGCTCGTTCTCGAGCGGACCGAGTGTGGCGAGGAGCTCGGCCTCCGGGATCTCTCGGCGCGCATCCACCTCCGCCGCGGCGTGCTCCACGGTCGAGCGTCGGGCTCCCAGCGGATCGAGCGGCCAGTTGAGGACCGCAGCCCCGCTGTCGATCGGGTTGTCCTCGAACACCGAGGCCGGGGGAAGCTCGGCGACGAGACCCGCCTCGGCGAGCTCGATCAGGTAGGTGCTCGCGGCGCGGGGCCGCTTTCGATCGCCCGACCAGAACGACCCGGTCAACAGGAGGTCGTGCTTGGCTCGCGTGACCGCCACGTACGCGAGCCGCCGTTCCTCGTCGAGAGCACGCTCACGGAGCTCCTCCGAGAACCGCGTCTGCGCCTCGACGACCTCCTTCCGCGTGTCCGCTGCAGTCCAAGCGAACTCCGGGAGCTCACCTGCGTCGCCGCGGAAGTCGTACGGCAGGGTGCCGAGCGTGACCCAGCCTTTGCCGTCCTTGGGTTTCGCCGGTAGCTCGTCGACGACGAGGCGCGGGATCACGACGTGGTCCCACTCGAGCCCCTTCGACCCGTGGATCGTGAGGAGTTGCACGGCACCCTGGTCGGGTGCGTCACTCGCTGGGCCCATGTCGTCGCGGGCGAGTGAGCGGTCGATCCACGCGAGCAGACTGCCGAGACTCACCTGCTCCTCGGCCGCGATGAAGGAGATGATCTCGTCCTGGAAGGCCTGCAGCTTCGCGGGGGCGCGGGCGGCCGACCCGGTCGACTCGTTGGCCACGACCTCGATGTCGAGCCTGAGCTCACGCTCGACAGCTCGCACGAGGTCGGGGAGGCCGCTTCCCGCGCGACGGCGCAGGGCGGCGAAGACGAGCCCGGCCTCACGGAGGCGGGCTCGGCCGGACTCGGTGAATCCGGCCGCGAGTCCCGCAGGCACGCGATCAGCTGCGACGAAGTCGAGCGCATCGATGATCGAACGCCCGTCGTCGTCGGCGACGGACTCGCGGAGCCGTGCGGCCAACTCCGCGTCGTACCGCTTGGTCTTCCAGTCGATGGCCTGCAAGTATCTCGCGACCTCGACGAGGTGGCCGAGGTCGCGAACGCCGATGCGCCACCGTGGTCCGCTCAACAGGCGGATCAGCGAGGAGCCGGCTGCCGGATCGTGGATGACGCGGAGTGCCGCCGTGACGTCGACGATCTCCGGCGAGGACAGCAGCCCGCCGAGTCCGAGGATGTGATGCGGTACGCCGAGCGCGGCGAGCCCCTCGGCGAAGTCCTGCATCGGGCGTCTCGCACGGAAGAGGATCGCGGCCGAACCGGCCGGGTCTCCCCCGCGGTCGGACAGGAGCCGGTCGGCGCACCACTCCGCGACCGTGCGCACCTCGTCGGCGCTCGTCTCGACGAACCGGACGTCGAGCGAACCCTCGCCGGCGCCCGGCTTCGCCTCGAGGTCGAGTACCCGGAGTCGCGCGGCGGCCTTCGCCTGCTGCTGCAGCGGGCGGACGAGGACGTTCGCAGCTTCCAGGATGCCGCTGTCGTTGCGCCAGCTCGTCGAGAGGTTGAACTGGGTCGCCCCACCGACGCGGCCGAAATCGCGGGAGAACCGGGCGAGGTTCGCCGCGCTCGCGCCCCGCCACCCGTAGATCGACTGGTGCGGGTCGCCGACCGCCATCACCGCGTGGTCCGCGAACAGGGTCGACAGCAGTCTGGTCTGCACGACCGAGGTGTCCTGGTACTCGTCGAGGAGCACCACCCCCGCCCGCTCCCTCGCCGTCTCGGCGACCTTCGGCGAACGCTCGCAGGCCGCGAGGGCGAGCGCGACCTGGTCGGAGAACTCGACGAGCCCCTGGCGTCGTTTCTCGTCTGCGTACCGTCCGGCGAGGTCCAGCAGCACCGGGAGGGCGCCCACCACGGCAACGGCCTCGTCCACCTGCGCGTAGGCCCCACGGCCACCGTTCGGGAGTTCGGTGAGGCTGGAGAATCGCTCCACGAACGCGAGGAGTTCCTCGGTCGTCCCCTCGATCTCCGCCAGCTCGTGGCTGAGCGAGAGGACGAGGTCAGCGACCTGATCGACCGACTTGCCGAGTGCCGCAAGCCGGTCGTCGCCATGCCGGACGACGATGCGACGTGCGAGTCGCCACGCTGACGCCTCGGACAGCAGCACCGACTCCGGCTCCCGCCCGACGAGCAGGGCGTTGTCGCGGAAGAGGGCGTTCGCGTAGGCGTTGTAGGTCGACACCTCAGGTCGGTCGAACAGGGCGTCCTCACCGGGGTCGATGATCCCGAGGTCCTGGAGCGCCCGGATGCGCTTCCCGATGCGCGCAGCGAGTTCCCCCGCCGCCTTCCGGGTGAAGGTGAGCCCGAGGATCTCCCCCACCGCGACACGGCGATTCGCGAGCAGCCAGACGACCCGCGACGCCATGGTCTCGGTCTTGCCACTCCCCGCTCCCGCAACGACGAGGACGGGCGCCATGGGCGCCTCGATCACCTCGACCTGCTGAGCCGTCGGCTGAGGGAGACCGAGCAGGGCCGCCAACGTCTCCGCCGAGTAGGAGTTCTGCTCCGGCACGACCGTCTCGCTCACGAGCTCACCGCCGGGACGATGTGGATGGAGCACTCACCGAAGGCGAAGGGGTCGTGGCAGTGGGTCCCGATTCTGGCCTCGAAGACCGCCCCGGCCATGCCGACCGCGTCGGCCAGGACGCGCTCACGGAACCGCTCGAGGGCGTCGTCGTCGAAGGCCTCCTGCGACGGGTCGTAGTACTCCTTGCGCTGTGTCCCCGCGGAGACGACGATGAGCTTCGCCCCGCCACGCAGGAGCCCTTCAGTGCCGGCAACCGAACCTGCGGCGAGCGCGAGCTGATACGCCCCGAGCTGGGCCATGTCCTCGACCTCGCGGTCCTGACGGGGCGCGGAGGCGCCCGTCTTGAGATCGGCGATGACGACGCGCTTCGTGCCGTCGGGCTCCGGAACGAGTTCGACGCGGTCGATCGACCCGCCGAGCACTGCCGCCCCGCCCAGCTCGCCGATGGGGATCCGCAGGCTGAAGCGGCTCTCGCTGCCGATCGTCGACACCCCGGCACGCTCGGAGTCGTGCAGGTAGGCGGAGAGGCGATGGACCAGCTCAGCGGCTCGACGCTTCGTCGAAGCGCCCTCCCAGTCCGCCTCGAACCGCAGTTCGCCCCATCTGGCCTCGACCGCGGCCCAGAGCGCCGCCTCATCGGAGGACTCGGCGTGCTCGAGCGCGGCGTGGACGATGGTGCCGAGCCCCGAGGCGAAGCCTGAGGCACCGCCGCCGAGCCGGGCTATGGCCCAATGCAGCGGGCAGGCCTCGAAGGCTTCCATGCGAGAGGGCGAGATCGGCAGCTCTTCGAGGGCCGGATCGTGCAGCGGGGCGGTCGAACTCGGCGGGACGATGCCGTACCACTCCTCCGTGGGTGCTCCCGGGACCCCGGCTTCAGCGAGGATCGCGAGTGCCGACGCCGACGCTCGTCGCTCCGCCGGGTCGGCCGGCCGGGTGCGACGGGTGAGCGATCGGCGCAAGGTACCGACGAGACCGCGCAAGGACAGCGGCGCGAGGCCTGCCCGGTGCGGGTCGGGCTCGGGGACGAGGGTCAGGAAGGGGCTGGCCTGGTGGTCGTCGTCGACCACGGCGACGATGAGGAGGGAGCGTTCGGCGCGGGAGGTCGCCTGCGCGAACAACCGCAGTTCGTCGTGCAGGACAGCTCGGCGCGCATCGGCCGTGGGCGTCGCCGTGCCCTCCAGGACCTCGACGAGCGTCGATGCACCGAGGAGGGAGTCGCGCACCCGGAGGTTCGGCCAGACGCCGTCCTGCATCCCTGCCACCACGACGGAGTCGAACGCGGTCCCGACGAGGGCTGCCGGCGTCGCGATGGTCACCGCCTGCCGGTGCCCCGTGGGTGCGAGCGAGTCGTCGCCGACCGCCTGTTCGAGGAGGCGGTCGAGGAACACCGAGGCCGGGGTGTCCGGCTCCGCTTCGACGAAGGTGCGGGCGGCGTCCGCGAGCTGCGTGATCGCGTCGAGATCCCGGTTGGCGTCTTCGGCCGCCTGTCCGTTGCCCTTCGACAGGGCGACCCACCCGCGTTCGAGGCCGCTGCGTGACCAGAGTCCGTAGACGAGTTCCTCGGCCGAGGCGCCGGCAGCGGCCTGCGCGCGCGCTTCGGCCAGACTGTCGGCGAGCGTCCTGGCTCGAGCGGCTGAGGGGGTCTCGAGGCCGATGAGCGCGCCGGGGACGGCGAAGGCCTCCTCCAGGAGGCGGTCGGCGCTGCGGTCCAGGCCGTGTTCGAGGTCGGCATGGCGGAGCGCTGCCCGCAGTCGTCTGACTCCGATCGAGTCGAGCCCTCCGAGCGCGCTGTGCAGGAGTTCGGTCACGACGTCGGCGTCGAGCGGGGTCCGGCCGAGTGCGACCGAGACCCCGAGGAGGACTGCACGGACGAACGGCTGCTCCCGGAGCGGCGCCCCGCCGGTACTCGCACGCGTCGGCACCTCGAGCGAGGACAGACCTCGCTCGACCGCCGGGATGAGCCCACCACTGCGGACCACCACGGCCATCTCCGCCCACGGCACACCGTGGAGGACGTGTCGCTCGCGCAGGAATCTCGCGATCACCGCGATCTGTTCGGCCGGCGACCCCGCGGCGACGGAGACCACGGTCTGGCCGGGGGTTCGTGGGTCGGGTTCGGGTGCGGAGGCGCCACGGTGGAGGCCTGCCCCGGCTGTTCCGATGCGCTCGGTGATGCCGCTCACGATCGATCTGATGGCCGGTGTACCGCGGTGCACCTCCGCCAGGACGAGTGTCTCCACCGGGCGGCCGAGCACCTCCGAGAAGCGACCGAGGGCGTCGGCACGGGCACCGTGGAAGGCGCCCGTCGTGAGGTCGGGGTCGCCGAAGGCCACGATCGTGATGCCGTGTCGTGCGAGCGCCGCGAGGAGTTCGAGGACACCGTGCGTCGACTCCTGCGCATCGTCGACGAAGATCACGCGGAGGCGCCCGAGCACACCGGTGCCGGGTTCCTCGGCGTCGAGGAGCGTGACGGCGCGTGCGAGCGCCGCGGCCGGAGTGAGATGTCCTCGCCAGTCGTCGGCGAGGAAGCCCTCGATGAACGCTGCCGAGGCGATCCACTCAGCGCGTCCCTGTTCGCCACCGAGCCGGCGGAGGTCTTCGGGAGACACCGAGTGCTCGACGCTGCGCTCCATGAGGTTGCGGAGCTCGGTGCGGAAGCCCTGCAGACGCCGCACGTCTGGACCCAGCTCCGGCGGCCACACCGGACCCGTGGCGTCCTGTTCGTCGCCGAGGAGCCGCTCCGCGATCGTCTGGTCCTGCTCACCACCCGTCAGCAGTCGTGGCCGACCCGCGCCCGCGAACGCGCCAGAGGCCGCGATGACCTCGAGCGCCACGGACACCGCTGTCCGGGCGAGTGAACCGGGGGTCGCGCGGGCCACCCTGACCTCGAGGCGGTCGCGGAGGACCTGCGCCGACGACCGGGAGGAGGCGATGACGAGCACCTCATCGGTGGCGTAGCCACGGACGAGGATGCGGTCGGCGACCGCTTCGACCAGCGTCGTGGTCTTGCCGGTCCCCGCCGCCCCGAGCACGGCCGCCGATCGAGCGTCGTCGAGTGCCAGGACCGCGGACTGCGAGTCGTCGAGCGGCGTTCCGGGGATGCCTCCTGCCGGAGGGCGCCCGGCCCGCAGCGCGCCCGCTGCGGTGTCCTGGGCCTCGGAAGCGGTCATGCTCCGCACGTTACCCGAGGCGACCGACATCACCCGCGCGACCGACCGTGCGGGCCGTGTTCGCTGACAGCAGGCGGCACGCGCCGGTCCGACCGCCTCGACTCCCGTAGTCTTGCCCTACGCAACCGAAAGGCACTCAAGGTGGAAATTCGCATCGGAATCCTCAACAGCCCTCGCGAGATCGGCTTCGAGACCTCACAGCCCGCAGCCGAGATCGAGCAGGCGGTCACGTCCGCGCTCGAGTCTGACGCCAAGCTGCTGTCGCTGAAGGACAACAAGGGCAACAGCTACCTCATCCCCACCGCCGGCATCGGCTATGTGGAACTCGGCACCGAGGAGTCCCGCCGCATCGGATTCGTCGGCTGAGCATGGAACTCCTGTTCGTCGTCCTCGGCGGCGCGATCCTCGGTCTCGCCGTCCGGTACAGCCTGCCCGGCCGTGACCAGCACGGCGCCGCCCTCGTCCCGGCCATCGCGACACTCGTCGCGGCAGTGGTCTGGGTCGCGCTCACCTGGGCCGGGATGGCCTGGGACGGCGGCTGGATCTGGGTGGCGGCGTTCGCGGCATCGGCCGTCGTCGCCGTCGTCGCCGACCTCGTGCTCGTCCGCGTGCGCACCGCGTCCGACGATGCGATGCTCGCACGACTGCAGCACGGCGTCGCCGCCTGAACCGTCGACCTCCGGTCACACGAAGCCGTCGCTCCTTCGGGGCGGCGGCTTCGTCGTTCACGAGCCGCGCCCGCGGTCACGCCGTGAGGCCGAGGATGTCCATCCGGCGCGTGTGGTTCGCGATGAGCTCGGTGTAGATCGGCTCGACACGAGCGTCGTCGGGCAACGCCTTACTCTCCGTCACGAGCGCCGATCGAGCGACGAGCATCGTGTCGCCGAGGAGTCGACGACCCCACATCGCCAGGGTCGAGGCGCGCTCCGGGTCCGCGGCGATCACGCGCTGCAGAATTCCGACGAGCGGGTCCGTCTCCGGACCGGGCGCCACGAGGGCCGCGAGATCGCGCCCGTCGCCGCCGTCGAGACCACGGGCCAGCTCTGCGAAGAACTCGTCGAGGAAGCCGCGCGTGACGAAGACGCCGAGCAGCAGCTCCTCCCAGGTGCCGGTCCGGAGGATCGCCTGGAACTCGTCGCGGGAGGCCGCGAAGGGTTCGAGGACCGCCCGCGGGTCGTCGTTCGTGCGGCGGATCCAGGCGAGCAGGGCCTGGTGCTTCCGCAGCGCGGTGGCGGCCGCCTCAGCGAGGACCTCGCGGTCGGCGTCGTTCGGCGCGTGCTCGACGGCGAGCGACAGCGTCATGAAGAAGCCGAGCTGGAGCTGGGCCACCTGACCGAGGTAGTCGGCGGTGCTCGGCGCGAGCTCGTGGAGGTCGACGCGCGTCGCCTGCACGGCGTCCTCGCGCGAGCGCAGTCGAGGAGCCTCAGTGCCGGGACGACGCCGGCGGCGTCCAAACCAAAATGCCACGGCACCACCCTAGCCGCCGCGCGCCGTTCATCGCGTTCCGCGCGTCCAGCGGCCTCCCGGCACCTCCCAGGTAGACTGACAACGCCCCGGCGTCGGATCGGGGCCCTACACCTGTGTGCAATCGAAGGTGTAGACCATGACTGCACTGACAGGTATCTCCGTGACTTTTCGTGATCTCGGCGTCGACCAGGACATCGTCGACGCCCTCTCAGCCAAGGGCATCATCGAGCCCTTCCCCATCCAGGAACAGACCATCCCGCTCGGCATCGCCGGCCAGGACATCATCGGTCAGGCCAAGACGGGAACGGGCAAGACCTTCGGGTTCGGCATCCCGATCGTCCAGCGCCTCGGCCTCGACCCGGAGCCCGGCGTCAAGACGCTCGTCGTCGTTCCGACCCGCGAGCTCGCGGTGCAGGTCTCCGAAGACCTCGAGATCCTGATCTCGAACCGCTCCACCACACTCGTCTCCATCTACGGCGGCAAGGCGTACGAAGGTCAGATCGAGCAGCTGAAGGCCGGCGCCCAGATCGTCGTGGGAACGCCGGGCCGTCTCATCGACCTGAACAACCAGCGCCTCCTCGACCTGTCGAGCGTCAGCGAGATGGTGCTCGACGAGGCCGACAAGATGCTCGACCTCGGCTTCCTGGCCGACATCGAGAAGCTGTTCTCGAAGACCCCGGCAGCCCGCCACACGATGCTGTTCTCGGCGACGATGCCCGGCCCGATCGTCGCCCTCGCGCGTCGCTTCATGAGCAAGCCGATCCACATCCGCGCGACGGACCCCGACGAGGGCCTCACGCAGGCGAACATCAAGCACCTCATCTACCGGGCGCACTCGCTCGACAAGGACGAGGTCATCTCGCGCATCCTGCAGGCCGAGGGTCGCGGCAAGACCGTCATCTTCACCCGCACGAAGCGCGCTGCGGCGAAGCTCGTCGAGGAGCTCACCGACCGCGGGTTCAACGCGGCGGCAGTGCACGGCGACCTGAACCAGGAGCAGCGTGAGCGCGCGATGGCGTCCTTCAAGGCCGGCAAGCGGGACGTCCTCATCGCGACCGACGTCGCCGCCCGTGGTATCGACGTCGACGACGTCACGCACGTGATCAACCACACGATCCCCGAGGACGAGAAGACCTACCTGCACCGCGTCGGCCGGACCGGCCGCGCTGGCAAGACCGGCATCGCCGTCACCTTCGTCGACTGGGACGACCTGCACAAGTGGGCGCTCATCAACCGCGCCCTCGAGTTCGGCCAGCCCGAGCCGACCGAGACCTATTCGTCGAGCCCTCACCTGTACACCGACCTCGGCATCGCCGAGGGCACGAAGGGGCGCTTGAAGCCCGCGAGGGCTGCTGAGTCCGCGCCGCGTCGCGACAGCGGCTCGAGCGGTCCGAGCCGTGGCGGTTCGAACGAGGTCCGCAGCACCACGCGGACGAGCCGTTCGCGAACCCGCACCCGCGGTGGTGCACAGGGCTCCGGCGACACCGTCGAGCGTTCAGAACCGGCTGCCGGCACCCACGACGGGCACGGTCAGCAGCACCGCGACGGCAACAGCGCTCCGCGCCGCCGCAGCCGCACCCGTCGCACGGCTCCGCCCGCGCCGACCGCGTAGCATCGCGGCATCGGAACGCCCGCTCCCTCGGGGGCGGGCGTTCTGCGTGGCCGAACCTGGGCCGAGCTAGTCGGCGAAGACCGGTGACGAGCCGGTGGCCTCGCCGACGATGCGCTCGACGACCTCCATCGCGGTGGTGTTCTCCCCCAGCCGGTTGGGCTTGCCGGTGCCGTGGTAGTCGCTCGACCCGGTCGCGACGAGACCGAGTTCGGCGGCGATCCGTCGCACGATGACCTTGCCCTCCTCGGTGTTCTCGCGGTGGTCGATCTCGAGACCGAACAGTCCAGCGTCTGCGAGTTCACGGAAGTAGTGCTCCGGAAGCATGCGATCGCGCCCGGCGGGCACGGGGTGGGCGATCACGGGCACCCCACCGGCCGCCCGCACGAGCCGAACCGCGGTCAGCGGGTCCGGCGCATAATGTGGAGCGTAGTATCCCGTGCGCGGGTGCAGGATCCCGTCGAAAGCCTCACCGCGGTCCGCGACGATCCCGAGCGCGACGAGGGCGTCGGCGATGTGCGGACGTCCGACGGTGGCCCCTTCGCTCGTCTGTGCGAGGACGTCGTCCCAGGACAGCGGGTAGTCACCCCCGATACGGGCGACGATGCCCTCGGCTCGGCGCAACCTGGACTCACGGATCCGCGCCGTCTCCTGCAGAAGGTCGCCGTTCAACGGGTCGATCAGGTACGCCAGCAAATGGACGCTGCGCCACTCGTAGCGGGTGCTGAGCTCCATGCCCGGCAGCAGGGTGATGCCCTGCCGACGCGATTCGACGGCGGCCTCGGCCCAGCCGGCGGTGGAGTCGTGATCGGTGAGCGCGATGACGCCGAGCCCCGCGGCTCCGGCCGCGCGCATGAGCTGCGTCGGCGTCTCCGTGCCGTCCGAGACACTCGAATGCGTGTGCAGGTCGGCGGGGCCGTGCATCGTGTTCACCACTCGTCCACCCTAGTCGCAGGCGCTGTGCCGCCGACTCCCAGGCGTCCCGCCTACGCTGGCGCGAATGCTCAAGACGATCGGCGGTGTCATCGTGATCGTGCTCGCGACCGCGGGCACGATCGTGATCGGTATCGCCGTACTCCCCCAACTGTTCGGACTCTCGCAGGCGCAGGGCTTCACGCAGATCAGCGCATTCCGGGGCCTCATCGTGACCGCCGCCGCCGTGGCGACGATCCTGTGCGTCGTCGCGGCGCTCGTCCGCCGAGGATCCCGCCGAGTCCTCCCCGCCATCCTCGCGGTCGTGCTCGCGGGCGTCTCGGTCACCGGGGCGGTCGTCATCGCCGGTCGAGGGATCGACGACCGACCGACGGCTGGCGAGTCGACCGATCTGCCCGGCCAGGTCACCGTTCTCACCTGGAACACCCTGCGGGACGGCCTGGAGCCCGGGACGATCGCTGCCGTCGCGATCCGCGAGGGTGCCGACGTCGTGTCCCTCCCCGAGACGTCTGCAGCGACCGCGAGGACGGCAGCTGCGGCGATGACCGCGGCGGGGCGCCCCATGGTCGCGCACACCGGGGGGACCGGCGTCAGCGCGACGAGTCTGCTCGTGAGCACCGGCCTCGGCGAGTACGCGGTCCGTGAGACCGGCGCCGGAGGTGCCCTCGACGGCTCGGAGACCGTGGTCGCCGAACCGGTTCTCGGTGACGGACCGACGATCGTCGCGGTCCACACGACGGCGCCGCTGCCCTCACGGCTCGGCGACTGGCGTGCGCAACTGGCCGAGCTGGCCGCGATCTGCGGGCCCGGGGCCGACGTGATCCTCGCCGGCGACTTCAACGCGACCCTCGATCACCTGTCGCCACTCCGCGGCGCCGGCGATCTCGGAAGCTGTCACGACGCTGGCGCGAACAGTGCCGTCGCCGGACTCGGCACCTGGCCGGTCCAGCTCCCGCCAGTGCTCGGCGCACCGATCGACCATGTGATGGCGGGTTCGGGATGGGTCACGATCGCGGCGAGGGTGCTCACCGAGTTCGACGACAGCGGGAGTGATCACCGTCCCGTCGTCGCGACGCTCCTCCCGCGCACGGCGCCCTGAGCGGCGAGCCGTCGTCCAGCTCACGGTGCGACAATGGAGGCATGGCTACCTCCGCAGACACCTCCAGTTCGAACCCCGTCCAGTCCACGGCCACGTCCAACCGGGCGGCGGCCTGGTCCGAAGGCTTCCGTGCCTTCATCGGCACCGGCTGGGCCGAACGCCCGGAGGTGTTGCCGGAGCCGCGCGAGACCGCGGCTCTCGCAGCCGCGCGACGCGAGCGTCTGTCCGCTGCGTTCCCCGGCAAGCGTCTGGTCCTCCCTGCCGGCGGCATGAAGCAACGCTCGAACGACACCGACTACCTGTTCCGTGCGCACTCGGCGTTCTCCTACTACACGGGCTGGGCTGCAGACTCCGAACCGGACAGCGTGCTCGTCCTCGAGCCCACGGCGACCGGCCACGAGGCCACCCTGCACTTCCGTGAGCGCGCAGGCCGCGACACGGACGAGTTCTACACGAACGCCGCGATCGGTGAGTTCTGGATCGGCGCGCGGCCGTCGCTGGCTCAGGTCTCCGCCGACCTCGGCGTCGCGACCGCCGCGCTCGACGCCTTCGAGGTCGGAGCCGAAGACCTCACGGTCGACGTCGACGAAGACCTGACCCGTGTCGTCTCGGAGATGCGGCTCGTGAAGGACGCATACGAGATCGAGCAGATGCGCCTGGCTGTCGAGGCGACCGCACGCGGTTTCGACGACGTCATCGCCGAACTGCCCAGAGTCGTCGCGCATGCACGCGGCGAACGCGTCGTCGAAGGTGTCTTCGCCGGGCGGGCGCGCGCCGACGGCAACGGTGTCGGGTACGAGACCATCGCCGCCGCCGGCCCGCACGCCTGCATCCTCCACTGGACCCGCAACGACGGACGGGTCGTCCCGGGCGACCTGATCCTCATCGACGCCGGCGTCGAGCTCGACAGCTATTACACAGCCGACATCACGCGGACCATCCCCGTGTCCGGCACCTTCACCGAGGTCCAGCGCCGCGTCTACGAGGCCGTGCGCGAGGCCGCCGACGAAGCGTTCTCGATCGTGCGACCCGGCATCCGCTTCCGCGAGGTCCATGCGGCCGCCATGGCGGTCATCGCGCGGAAGACGGCCGAATGGGGTCTGCTGCCGGTCACCGCGGAGGAAGCCCTCCAGAAGGAGAACGAGCAGCACCGCCGCTACATGGTGCACGGGACGAGCCACCATCTCGGCACAGACGTGCACGACTGCGCGCAGGCTCGTCGCGAGATGTACGCCGACGCCGTGATCGAACCCGGCATGGTGTTCACGATCGAACCCGGACTCTACTTCCAGCTGGACGACCTCACCGTGCCCGAGGAGTACCGCGGTATCGGCGTCCGCATCGAGGACGACATCCTCGTCACCGCTGACGGCGCTGAGAACCTCTCCGCCGGGATCCCGCGCACGGCCGACGAGGTCGAGGCCTGGCTGGCCCGCTGAGCCGGGTCCCTGGGGCCGGGCCACGGACTGCCGCGCGAGCGACTACTCCGTGCCCGGCTCCGCCGCGCGGTCCAGCAGGTTGCGCGCACGGTTCGCGAGCTCGCCGTCGACGATGAGGTCGTAGCGACCCGCGACGACGAGCGTCGCCGAGGTGTACTCCTGGCGGCGACGCGTGATCGAGTACGAGACGATGCCGAAGAGCATGCCGAATGCGGCTCCCATGAGCACGGCCGCCCCCAGCAGGACGAGGTTGGTCTCCGGGTTGAAGATGACGAGCACCAGCCCGAGGAAGAGCCCGAGCCAGGCTCCGCTCACCGCACCGGCGCCCGCTGCACGTCCATAGCTGAGCCGCCCGGTGACCCGCTCGACGCTCCGCAGGTCACTGCCGACGATGGAGATCTCCTTGACCGGGAAGTCGGTGTGGGCGAGCGACGAGATCGCCGCCTGGGCGGACTCGTAGCTCTCGTAGCTCGCGACGGTCTCGCCTCGAGGGATGGTACCGAGCGCCGCAGCGCCCTTCCGGCTGAACTGTCGGGGATCGCTCATGCCTCCATCTTCTCATCCCGCCCCTGAGCGGGCGCTCCGCGGGGGTCACGGCGGGTAGATTGGTACCCGTGAGTGCCACCAGAGTGTTCGTCGCCAGGCTCGCCGGGTGCACCGTCTTCGACCCTGCGGGCGACCGCGTCGGCAAGGTCAGGGACGTGCTGGTCGTGTACCGCACCGGGAAACCGCCCCGCGTCGTCGGATTGATCGTCGAGATCCCGGGCAAACGCCGCGTCTTCGTCTCGATCGGCCGGGTGACGAGTATCGGTGCCGGCCAGATCATCACCACCGGCCTCATCAACGTCCGCCGCTTCGAGCAGCGCGGGGGCGAGGTCCGGGTGATCGCAGAACTCTTCGGCCGCCGGGTCGTCTTCCGCAACGGCGGCGACGAGGCGACGATCGAGGACGTCGCGATCGAGGAGCAGGGACCTGGCGAGTGGCAGATCTCCCAGCTCTTCGTCCGCAAGCCCAAGACGACGGCCTCGCCGTTCGTCAAGGGTCCGACGACCTTCGCCACCTGGAACGAGATCCGCGAGGAGCAGGAGGTCGGTGAGGCCCAGTCCGCCGAGCAGCTCATCGCGACCTACGCAGACCTCAAGCCGGCCGACCTCGCGAACACCCTGCTCGACCTTCCCCAGGAACGCATGATCGAGGTCGCCGAGGAACTCTCCGACGACCGCCTCGCCGATGTGCTCGAGGAGATGCCCGAGAGCGATCAGGTCCACATCCTCGCCCAGCTCGACGACGACCGCGCGGCGGACGTCCTGGACCAGATGCAGCCGGACGACGCGGCAGACCTCATCGCCCAACTACCGGAGGACCGCGGCGAGCACCTCCTCGAGCTCATGGAGCCCGAGGAGGCGGAAGACGTCCGCATGCTGCTGCGCTTCGACCCGGAGACCGCGGGTGGGCTCATGACGACGGAGCCGATCATCCTGTCCGCCGACGCCACCGTCGCCGAAGCCCTCGCCTCGATCCGGCGTTCGGAGCTCGCCCCGGCGCTGGCGGCCGGCGTCTGCATCACCCTCCCGCCCTACGAGTCCCCCACCGGACGCTTCCTCGGCATGGTGCACTTCCAACGCATGCTGCGCTACCCGCCGCACGAGCGGCTCGGCACGCTCCTGGACCAGAGCCTCGACCCGGTGGGCGTGCGCACCTCGGCAGCGGAGGTCTCCCGCATCCTGGCGAGCTACAACCTGGTGCAGGTGCCGGTCGTCGACGAGCAGCATCGGCTCCTCGGGGTGGTGACGATTGACGACGTGCTCGATTATCTCCTCCCGGACGACTGGCGCAGCATCGACGAGAACGACGAACTCCCGGCAGCTGAACAGCGGGCGGGAACGAACGGAAGGAGGGCAGGTCGTGGCACGAGCTCCCCGCAATGAAGTCCGCCTCGACGCCCCGAAGGGGCTTCGAGGGTCCGTCCGTTCCGTCCGCCCGGCAGCATCGCGAGATCGCTTCGGACGATTCACCGAGTGGATCGCGCGTGCCATGGGCACACCGTGGTTCCTGCTCGGCCTCACGCTCTTCGTCATCCTCTGGATGCTCTGGAACACCTACGGGCCGATCTCCCTGCGGTTCGACTCCGTCGACATCGGCTTCATCGCGCTGACGCTCGTCCTGTCGCTGCAGGCCTCGTACGCCGCTCCCCTCATCCTGCTCGCGCAGAACCGCCAGGACGACCGCGACCGCGTGCAGATCGAGCAAGACCGTCAGCGGTCCGAGCGGAACCTCGCCGACACCGAGTACCTGGCGCGTGAGGTCGTCGCCCTGCGCCTGGCGTTGAAGGACATGGCATCGAAGGACTTCATCCGCGCGGAGCTGCGTTCGCTGCTCGAGGAACTCGACCGTGATCGCGCCGAACAGCCCGACGGCGACGGCTCCGAGCGCCGGCGTGGGTGAGACGACGGTCGCCGACCGCATCAGGACCGCGCTCTCGAGGGTGATCGATCCCGAGATCCGGAAGCCGATCACCGAGCTCGACATGGTGGGCGACATCCTCGTCGACGAAGACGGAGCCGCCGAGGTCACGATCAAGCTCACCATCGTCGGCTGCCCCGCAGCGACGAGCATCGAACGCGACGTGCGGGAGACGACGGCCGACACACCCGGCGTCACGGCGGTGACCGTCGACGTCCAGATCATGTCGACCGCGGAACGCCAGGCCCTCACGGAGAAACTGCGCGGTGGCAAGGCCGCCCGCGGGATCCCTTTCGGAGCCGATTCACTGACCCGGGTGTACGCCGTCACGAGCGGGAAAGGCGGTGTCGGCAAGTCGACGATCACCGCGAACCTCGCCGTCGCCCTGGCGGCGCGCGGGCTCCGCGTCGGGCTCGTGGACGCCGACGTCCACGGCTTCTCCATCCCCGGATTGCTGGGACTCGTGCACGACGGCCAGGCGGTCAAGCCCACGCAGGTCGGCGACATGATCCTCCCACCGGTCGCCCATGACGTGAAGGTCGTCTCGATCGGCATGTTCATCGAGTCGCCGACCGACGGATCCCGCGCCGTCGCGGTCGCCTGGCGCGGCCCCATGCTGCACCGCACGATCCAGCAGTTCCTCACCGACGTCTTCTTCGGCGACCTCGACGTGCTCCTCCTCGACCTCCCGCCCGGCACGGGCGACGTCGCCATCTCGATCGGCCAGCTGCTCCCCCACGCCGAAGTGCTCGTCGTCACGACACCGCAGCCGGCTGCCGCCGAGGTCGCCGAGCGAAGCGGTGTCGTCGCCCGGCAGACGGGCCAGCGGGTTTACGGCGTGATCGAGAACATGGCCGGGCTCACCCAGGCCGACGGAAGCATCCTCGCACTCTTCGGCGAGGGTGGCGGAGCGGCGCTCGCCGAGAGTCTGTCCGCCGGCGACGTCGAACCGGTGCCGCTGCTCGCCTCCGTGCCGCTCAGTGTCGCGCTCCGCGAGGGAGGCGACGACGGCGCGCCGGTCGTCCTCACCCACCCCGAGGACCCGGCAGCAGCGGCCATCCTGCAGCTCGCGGATCGTCTCGCGTCACGCCCACGAGGGCTCGCGGGGCGGCGACTCGGCGTCACGACCACTTGAGCTGCGGCGGACGTCAGGTCGCTTCGAGGTCGTAGGGAGGTGGCGCGGTCTCGCCGGCCGCCAGCTTCCGGTGCCGCTCATCTGCGGCCGACGGGGTGGTGCCTGCGGCCGCAGCACCGGCGGCGGCGATCGCGGCGATCGGCGAGCCGGCTGCAAGCGGCGCCGTCGGGGTGACCGTCTTGGTCGCGGCGGCTGGGGGCTCATCGTCGAGCAGCGCTTCACGGATGATGCGACGAGGGTCGTACTGGCGCGGATCGAGCTTCTTCCAGTCGACCTCGTCGAACTCGGGGCCCATCTCCTCGCGCATGCGGTCCTTCGCCCCGGAGGCGAGGTCGCGCAGGGTGCGGACGAGCCTGGCGAGCTGCGAGGCGTAGTACGGCAACCGTTCGGGCCCGAGCAGGAAGACGGCGATGACCCCGATGATGAGGAGTTTGTCGAAGGTCAGACCGAACACGAGATCAGACTACCGCGCGAGCCTCGGCTGACGGAGCACTCACAGGCCATACGCTGTGATCCGGAGGCAAGGTGTCAGAACACAATCTCAACTGGAAGTACGCCGGTGATGTCGTCGTCGAGAGCTCGGCGGTGCTCAGCGCTCGCGCGCACGCCCACGAACTGGGCGTCGAGGCGGTCGCCCCGGCGGTCGGGGCGCAACTCGCGGTGATCGCAGCAGCGACCCGGGCCGAGTCGATCGTCGAGGTCGGCACCGGCACGGGCGTCTCGGGCCTCTGGCTCCTCCGTGGAGCGACGAACGCGGTACTCACGTCGATCGACACCGAGATCGTCCACCAACAGCAGGCACGCGCCGTGTTCAGCGAGGCCGGCATCGCGCAGAACCGCATCCGCCTCATCACGGGCAGCGCGCTCGACGTCCTCCCCCGCATGAACGAGAACTCGTACGACATCGTGCTCGTCGACGGCGACCCCGGTTCCGTCATCGAGTACGTCGAGCACGGCCTCCGACTCGTCCGGCCGGGCGGCACCGTGCTCGTGCCGCACGCCCTGTGGCGCGGTCGCGTCGCCGATCCAGCGCAGCGCGACGAGACGACCGGCCTGTTCCGGTCACTCGTCCAGGAGATCTCCGCGTCCGACGCGGTGGTCAGCGCTCTCTCGCCCGTGGGCGACGGCCTCCTGCAGATCACCAAGCTCGGCGTCTGAGACCATCCGAGCTCCGGGAGGAGCCGGTGCGAGCGCCCAACGACGAACCGACCGCCGTCCGACTGCGAAAGCAGGGACGACGGTCGGTTCTTCAGCTCATGCTGCGTCGGCAGCGGGGCTCAGCCCGCGCTCACCACACCAGCGAGTGCATCGTGAAGTTCTTGAGCTTCCGCGTCGTTGACCGACACGACGAGACGCCCTCCACCTTCAAGAGGCACTCGCACGATGATGAGGCGACCCTCCTTCACGGCCTCCATTGGCCCGTCTCCGGTGCGTGGCTTCATTGCGGCCATGCGAGTCCCCTCTCGTTGTTCGACTGACCCCTATTATCGCGTATCCGGCGGGGTCGTGATAATCCTCAGCGCGGCGAGGCGCGGGATGACGCCGCCATACCGTCTCAGGGAATGGTCCAATAGGCGTTCGCAAGCCCGTACATGAGGTAGATCCAGCACCATTGGAGCGCCAGGGAGACGATGACGACCCCGCCGCGATACCACCGGTTCCGCGGGGTGGCCACGGCGCCGAGCATCGGGAACACCGGCACGAGCAGCCGGAAGACGCTCGTCTGCGGGAAGAACACCGCGAAGAGGTACAGCAGGTAGGACCCGACCCACAGCCGCAGGTCGACACCGAGACGTCGGACGGCCGGAAGGAAGAGCATCGCCGCCGAACCCGCGAACACCAACGCGACGACGACGATCCCGAGGGGCTGGCCGAACCAGAAGACACCGCCCTGCACCCACGCGGAGAACGGCACGAGCGGGCCGTCGCCGATGAACGCGGCCCGCCAGGCGAGCTCCGTCTCGAGGTACGCGTCCGGCACGCCGGTCGCGATCCCGGCGATGACCATCCAGGCGAAGCCGGCGGCGGTCGCAAGCGCGCCACCGGCGAGGATCAACCAGACCTCGCGTCGCGCGAGCGGGTCGGTGCGTCTCGTGACGATGCGCACGATGAGGTGCAGGCCGAGGAGCAGCGCGAACGCGAGGACCCCCGGGCGCGTGAACGCCATGACGGGGATGACGGCGAGGAGCCACCCGTAGCGCCGCGTGACGAGCAGCAGGAGGGCGAGCGCCAGGAGCATCAGGAACATCGACTCGGCGTACGCCAACTGGAACAGCGCGCTCAGCGGAGCGATGCAGAACAGGACGACGGCGAACATCGCGGTCCCCGATGGCAGCCGCAGGCTCATGAGCCGGAAGAACAGCAGCGCCGCCCCGAGCCCGCAGAGCAGCGACACGACGACCGCGGCGACCGGCCACGGCAGGAAGGTGATGATCGAGACGACCTTCACGACGCCCGGGTAGACCGGCATGAACGCCCACGCGTTCTCCGCGACCCGTCCGGCGGTGTCCACCGGCAGCTCGGCCGGGTAGCCGTAGCTCGCGATCCACCAGTACCACTGCCCGTCCCAGCCTGCGAACAGCGTGCCGAGCGACGGGAACGCGCCGAAGCGCGAGTTGCTGGCCTGCAGCCCACTCACGATGAGGTACATGAGCGTCGTGATGACCCGCGAGAGGCCGTAGACGATCGCGACGCGGCCCCACCAGGGCAGCCTCACCCAGCGGCGCAGGGCCGAGTGGGCTCCTCCGACCTCCGTCGTCGGCGCGGCGTCAGTGCTCACCCGCGCCACTCAGCCAGGCACGCAGTCCGCGCTCGCATTCTTCGATCTGGGCGAGCGGAACCCGCTCGTCGTCGGCATGCGCGAGGAGCGGGTCACCGGGGCCGTAGTTGACCGCCGGGACCCCGAGCGCTGAGAAGCGAGCAACGTCGGTCCAGCCGTATTTCGGCTTCGGGTCGCCACCGACGGCACGCAGGAAGTCGTGCGCGACCGGCGCGTCGAGGCCGGGGCGCGCGCCCTCGGCGAGATCGGTCTGCACGACGGTGAAGCCCGCGAACAGTTCCTCGAGATGAGCCAACGCCTCGGCGCCGCTGCGACTCGGGGCGAAGCGGTAGTTGACCGTCACGGTCGCGAGGTCGGGGATGACGTTGCCGGCGACGCCGCCGGTGATCCCCACCGCGTTCACGCCCTCACGGTAGACGAGCCCGTCGACTTCGACCTCGCGCGGCGTGTACGCGGCGAGCGTCTGGAGGACCGGTGCGATGCCGTGGATGGCGTTCTCGCCGACCCAACTCCGAGCCGAGTGCGCCCGCTTGCCGGTCGTGCTGACCTCGACGCGGAGCGTACCGTTGCACCCGCCCTCGATGCCGGCGTTGCTCGGCTCGCCCAGGATCGCGAAGTCCCCGACGAACAGCTCGGGACGGTTGCGGGCCAGTCGACCGAGCCCGTTGAGATCGGACGCCACCTCCTCGTTGTCGTACCACATCCAGGTGAGGTCGACGATGGGCTCGGTGAGTTCGGCGGCGAGCTTCAGCTGCACGGCGACCCCGCCCTTCATGTCGACCGTGCCGCGGCCCCACAGGGTCGCGACGCCGTCGTGCTCCTCGAACCGACTCGGCACGTTGCCGTTGATCGGCACGGTGTCGATGTGGCCGGCGATGATCACCCGCTGCGCCCGTCCGAGTCGCGTGGATGCGACGATCGTGTCGCCGTCGCGCACGACGGAGAGGTGCGGGAAATCGGCGAGGGCGGCCTCGATGGCGTCCGCGAGCGGGGCCTCGTCCCCCGACACCGAAGCGATGTCGCACAGGCGCTGCGTGAGCTCCACGGACGAGACGGACAGGTCGAGCACGGGGACATCGGCTTGCATGGCTCCAGTGTATTCGCCGCTACCCTGGAGCCATGACCGCTGCGCCTGCCTCGACCTCCCTCCCGACCCACGCCTGGGGCTACGGCCTCGCAACGATCGCCGCCGACGGCACGGTGCTGGACACCTGGTACCCGGAACCCGCTCTCGGACGCATCCCCGAGGGTCGCGACCGCTGGATCGCCCCCGCCGAACTCGAAGCACTCGCAACCGACGATCCGCGTCGTGCGGTGCGCATCGACATCGTCACCGTCGAGATCGAGCTGCAGGCCGCCCCCGCCAGCACGCCCGACGCCTACCTGCGACTCCACCTCCTCAGCCACCTGCTCGTCGCACCGAACTCCATCTCCCTCGACGGCGTCTTCGGCCACCTGCCGATCGTGGTCTGGACGAACGCCGGCCCCGTGCACCCCGCCGACTTCGAGCGCCTCCGCCCTGCACTGCTGCGCGCTGGGATCCACGCGACGGGAATCGACAAGTTCCCGCGCCTCCTCGACTACGTCACCCCTGACAAGGTGCGCATCGCCGACGCCTCGCGCGTCCGGCTCGGCGCCCATCTCGCTCCCGGCACCACCGTCATGCACGAGGGCTTCGTCAACTTCAACGCCGGAACACTCGGCGCGTCGATGGTCGAAGGCCGTATCTCGCAGGGCGTCGTGGTCGGCGACGGGAGCGACATCGGCGGTGGCGCTTCGATCATGGGCACGCTCTCCGGCGGCGGGACGCAGCGCGTCGCCATCGGCCAGCGCGCCCTCCTCGGCGCGAACTCCGGTATCGGCATCTCCATCGGCGACGACACCGTCGTCGAGGCTGGACTCTACGTGACGGCCGGCACGAAGGTCGTGCTGGCTGGCGCGGCGGCCACCGCCGAGGGCGCACCGCGCACTGTGAAAGCCGTCGAGCTCTCCGGCGTCCCGAACCTCCTGTTCCGACGCAACTCGCTCACCGGCGCGGTGGAGGTCCTCCCCCGCAGCGGCTCCGGTGTCGAGCTGAACGCAGCACTGCACGCCTGACCGGCGGCCTCGCGCCTGAACCGGAACGGCCCCGCATCCGAGAGGATGCGGGGCCGTTCTCGTGACCCGGGAACCGACTAGCGGATCGGGAAGTCGCGTTCGGGCGAACCCGTGTACAACTGCTGCGGCCGACCGATCTTGGTCTGCGGGTCGAGGTTCATCTCACGCCAGTGCGCGATCCAGCCCGGCAGACGACCGATCGCGAACAGCACCGTGAACATGCGCGTGGGGAAGCCCATCGCCTTGTAGATGACGCCCGTGTAGAAGTCGACGTTCGGGTAGAGCTTCCGCTCCTTGAAGTAGTCGTCCTCGAGCGCGATCTGCTCGAGTTCCTGCGCGAGGTCGAGCAGCGGGTCGTTGATGCCGAGCGCGGCGAGGACCTCGCCCGCGCTCTCCTTGACGAGCTTCGCGCGCGGATCGTAGTTCTTGTAGACGCGGTGCCCGAAGCCCATGAGCTTCACACCGTCTTCCTTGTTCTTCACGCGGTCGACGAAGCGCTGCACGCCCTCGCCGGACTCCTGGATACGGCCGAGCATCTGCAGCACGGCCTCGTTGGCGCCGCCGTGCAGCGGACCCGAGAGCGCGTTGATGCCGGCGGACACCGACGCGTACAGGTTCGCGCCCGTCGATCCGACGAGACGGACGGTGGAGGTCGACGCGTTCTGCTCGTGGTCCTCGTGGAGGATGAGCAGGAGGTCGAGGGCCTTCGACAGCACCGGGTTGATCTCGTACGGCTCGGCGAGGTTGCCGAAGTTGAGCTTCAGGAAGTTGTCGACGAAGCTCAGCGAGTTGTCGGGGTACAGGAAGGCCTGGCCGACCGACTTCTTGTGCGCATAGGCGGCGATCACCGGGAGCTTCGCGAGCATGCGCACCGTGGTGAGCTCGACGTGGTCGGGGTCGTGTGGGTCGGTGTCCGACTCGTAGTAGGTCGACATGGCCTGCAACGCGCTGGACAGCACGGCCATCGGGTGCGCCGTGTGCGGAAGTGCCGAGAAGAAGCGCTTGAGGTCCTCGTGGAGGAGCGTGTGACGACGGATCTTCTCGTCGAAGCCTCCGAGTTCATCGGCCGTCGGCAGCTCACCGTGGATCAAGAGCCAGGCGACCTCGAGGAAGGTCGACTGCTTCGCGAGCTGCTCGATCGGGAAGCCGCGGTAGCGCAGGATGCCCTGATCGCCGTCGATGTAGGTGATCGCGGACTTCGTGGCCGCCGTGTTGACGAACCCGTAGTCGAGGGTGGTGAGACCGGTCTGGCGCGTGAGTGACGAGATGTCGATGCTCGACGCGCCCTGGGCCGACTGGTGGATCGGGAAAGCGGCTGTCCCGCCGGGGTAGTTCAGGGTGACCTGTTGCGGATCGGTGGAAGCCTGTTTCTCGACGTCGCCCACGGCGCCTCCTCATATCTTTGTGCGATAGGGACTGGACAGCACCCTCCGATACGACGGCGTGTCACATACAGCCTAATCGGCTTCCGCCCCTACTGACGTTTCCCACAGCAATACGACGACTTGCTTGGAGCTAACCCTGAAGCTCTGGGAGCGCGCTCAGACGCTCGGCTGCGGCGGCGACACGCTCGTCCGTGGCCGTCAGCGACAACCGGACGTGCTGGGGAGCGCCGTCACCGTAGAAGACCCCCGGGCCGGCGAGGATCCCGACCGAGGCGAGCCGCTCGATCGTCGTCCAGGCATCCCGACCCTCGGTGATCCAGAGGTAGAGGCCGGCCTCGCTGTGGTCGACCCGGAATCCCGCGGCCCGTATCGCCGGCAGCAGCACCTCACGCCTGGCCCGGTACCGCTCCTTCTGTGCGGCGACATGCGCATCGTCGCCGAGCGCAGCGATCATCGCAGCCTGCAACGGTGCCGGCAGCATCAGCCCGGCGTGCTTGCGCACGGTGACGAGCCGACCGACGAGAGACGCGTCGCCGGCCAGGAAGGCGGCCCGGTATCCGGCGAGGTTCGACTGCTTGCTGAGCGAGTAGATCGCGAGGACGCCGGCGGTGTCGCCGTCAGTCACTCGAGGGTCGAGGACCGACGGCGTGGGGGTGTCGGACCACTCGCCCTCCCAGCCGAGCTCGGCGTAGCACTCGTCGCCGACGAGGACGGCTCCGAGCTCGCGCGCCCGTGCGAGCGCCGCACGGATCTCGTCGACCGAGAGCACCCGGCCGTCGGGGTTGCCGGGAGAGTTGAGCCACACGAGCTTCGTGTTCGCGGGCCACTCCGCGGGGTCGTCGGACGCGACCGCCGTCGCGCCGGCGATCGCCGCACCGACGGCGTACGTCGGGTAGGCGGCGACCGGATGGACCACCGCATCCCCTTCGCCGAGGCCGAGGAGGAACGCGAGCAGCGCCACGAGTTCTTTGGAACCGATCGTGGGGAGGACGGCATCGAGCGTCAGCCCGTCGACACCGCGTCGCCGTGCGAACCAGTCGACGATCGCCTGGCGCAGCGCAGGGGTCCCGACGGTGGTCGGGTACGCATGCGCGTCCGTGGCGTCGCGCAGGGCGTCACGGATGAGCTCCGGCGTCGCGTCCACCGGCGAACCGATGGAGAGGTCGACGATGCCGCCAGCGTGACGACTGGCCTGCTCTGCATAGGGGGCCATGAGGTCCCACGGGTAGTCGGGGAGCTGCTGCAGCGCCACCGGACTACTCGTGCGTCTGCGGAGGCAGCGCGGCGATGAGTGGGTGGTCGCTCGGGATCACGCCGACCTTCGCGGCGCCACCAGGCGAGCCGACCTCGTCGAAGAACTCGACGTTCGCCTTGTAGTAGTCGGCCCACTCCTCCGGGAGGTCGTCTTCGTAGTAGATCGCCTCGACCGGACAGACGGGCTCACAGGCACCGCAGTCGACGCATTCGTCCGGGTGGATGTAGAGCGAGCGTTCACCCTCGTAGATGCAGTCGACGGGGCATTCGTCGATGCAGGCACGGTCCTTCACATCGACGCACGGCAGGGCGATCACGTAGGTCACGGGCGGGTGGCTCCCTTCACGAGCACTGATCCTCCAGTCTACGCCTGCGAGGTCGGGTCGACTTCCGCGGGCGCCGGAGTGGCGACGCTGGTGGCCGACACGGCGCGACGCGGCTCGGGCAGCTTCGGCCACGCGATGACGAGCACGGCGATGAGGCCCGGGGAGAATGTCCACACGAGCCCCGCCACACTCTGCGGGATCAGCACCGAGCCACCCGCGCTCTCGGTGAGGAGGAGGACGAGCATGAGCATGATGCCGACCGCTGCAGCGGTCGCGGCCAGGCGCGAACCGAGCACGATCCGGAGGCCGAGGAGCAGCATCGCGATGCCCAGGATCGACAGCAGGAGGCCGACGGGGATCGCGACACCCAGGATCGACGGCGCCCAGGCGTGGGCGACCGTCCCGATCGCCCCGTAGGCGAGGCCGACGAGGAACGCGAGCACGAGTCCGACGATTCGCGAAGCGAGCGTCTGCTCCTGGGGCGCTTCGTCGTGCGGCAGGGACGGTGGCAGCCAGCCCTCGTCCCGCGCGGGGATGCTGGCGGCGGGGCTGCTGCTCTGGGCCGGATCGGTCATCCGCCGATTGTAACTGGACAGGCTCAGCACCAGCCGCTATCGTCGGACACGATAAGGTTAGCCTTACCAACCGCGTTCCGATGTCGCAGCGCCCCGCCCGGACCACGGTCCCCGCCGGCGCGCCCTCGGATGCTTCCCACCCCCAGCAGACGACGGCCACCTCACGGCGACCGCCAGCTCGACGCCTGAAAGTCCGGTCACGTGCTCGCGAACTACCTCATCGGCCTCCGCGAAGGTCTCGAAGCCGGCCTCATCGTCGGCATCCTCGTCGCATACCTGAACAAGCTCGGTCGACGTGACGTGCTCCTGCGCCTCTGGATCGGCGTCGGCCTCGCCATCGTGGTATCGCTCGGCGTCGGCGCGATCCTCACCTGGGGGCCGTACGGCCTGAGCTTCCAGGCGCAGGAGATCCTCGGGGGCGGTCTCTCGATCCTCGCCGTCGGACTCGTGACCTGGATGATCCTCTGGATGGGCCGCAACGCCCGCGAGCTGAAGCACGACCTGCAGTCGCGTCTCGACGCCGCGGTGGCCGGGTCGGCGATCGGCATCGTCATCCTCGGCTTCATCAGTGTCGGCCGTGAGGGCATCGAGACCGCCCTGTTCATCTGGGCGAGCGTCAACTCGGGCGAGAACGCCGTCATCGGGTCGATCGGCGCCCTGCTCGGCATCCTCACCTCGGTCGTCGTCTCCTACCTGATCTACCGCGGCTTCGTGCGCATCAACCTCGGCACCTTCTTCACATGGACGGGACTCTTCCTCATCCTCGTCGCGGCCGGCGTCCTCGCCTACGGCATCGGCGACCTCCAGGAGGCCGGCGTCATCCCCGGCTGGGGCCACGCGGCCTTCGACCTGAGCGCGATCGTCTCACCGACGAGTTGGTACGGCTCGGTCCTCGGCGGGCTGTTCAACTTCACCCCTGCACCCACCTGGGCGCAGTTCATCGCGTGGCTCGCGTACCTCGTCGTCACGCTCGTCTGCTTCATCCGCGTGGCCGGCCTCCGACGCCGTCCTGCGGCAGTCCCGCCCCGGGTCACGGCCGACGCCTGATCCGGTGACGAACCCGTATCTCACGCACCAGCACATTCCGACAGGAGCATCCATGCAGCACCGCATCATCACCGGCCTCGCCGGCGCAGGCGTCCTCGCCCTCGCGCTGACCGGCTGCGTCCCCAACAACACCGGCGCAGAGGCGCTCACCGTCGACGTCGCGGACGATTCCTGCACCGTCTCCGCCTCGACGACGACCGCGGGCGCCGTGACGTTCTCGATCACGAACAACGGCACCGACGTGAACGAGTTCGAGATCCTCGCGGACGACAAGCTCCGCATCGTCGGCGAGAAGGAGAACGTGACGCCCGGGCAGACCGTGTCCTACGTCGCGCAGCTGAACCCGGGCACGTACTACACGGCGTGCAAGTTCCAGCTCGTCGGTGCGCCGATCGGCCTGGCCGAGTTCACCGTCACCGGGGAGAACGCGGCGGTGTCTGACGACGAGCAGGCGCTCACGGACCTCGCCGTCACGAACTACGTCGCGTACATCAAGTCGCAGGTCGCGGAACTCGTCCCCCAGGTGGCCGCGTTCACCTCGGCGTACGCGGCCGGTGACGACGCGACCGCGCGCGAGCTGTACGCGACCACGCGCGTCTCCTACGAGCGCATCGAGCCGACGGCGGAGGCGTTCGGCGACCTCGACCCGAAGATCGACTACCGCGAGGTCGACGCGGTGGCCGAGGGCCTTGATTGGACCGGCTTCCACCGCATCGAGAAGGACCTCTGGCCGCCGGCAGCCGACGCGCTGAACTCCGACGGCACGAGCGCCCTGCTCGACTGGACCGCGTCAACGCCGGAGCAGCGCCAGCAGTTCGCGACGGGCCTCGTCGACGACGTGCAGACCCTGTTCGACCTCGTGTCGAAGAAGGACTTCACCGTCAGCCTCGGCGACATCTCGAACGGCGCGATCGGCCTCCTCGACGAGGTCGCGGTCGGCAAGATCTCCGGTGAGGAGGACTGGTGGTCCCACACCGACCTCTACGACTTCGCCGCGAACGTGCAGGGCGCCGAGGTCGCCTTCGGCAACGTCAAGGACATCGCCGCCAGCAAGGGCGACGCCGGTACGAAGCTCGTCGGCGAGATCGAGACCGAGTTCACGGCACTGCAGGATCTCCTCGCGAAGTACGGCAGCCTCGACAGCGGGTTCGTCGGCTACGACACCGTCACCGAGGAGCAGCGCAAGGAACTCTCCGACCAGGTCAACGCCCTGTCCGAGCCGCTCTCGCAGCTCACGCACACGGTCCTCGGCGTCGCCGAGTAACCGCACGCCACATCACGCACCTCCCGGCACCGTCCAGGGCCGGCACCGCGCGGATCGCTCCGCCAGGTGTCGGCCCTGCTGCCATCCAGACGCACTGACTAGCATGAGAGCCGATGACCGAGCACACGCCAGACGCCACCCCCGAGCCGTCCGCGCACCCCTCCCCCGAGTCTGACGACGAGCTGACCCCACCTCGCCGCCTCTCCAGGCGCGCGCTGTTCGGGCTGGCCGGCGCCGGTGCCGCCGGGCTCGCAGTGGGCGCCGGCGCGACCGCCGCGATCGCCGCCGCAGCATCGTCGGCGAACCCGACGGGCGTGAGCACGGTGTACCCGTTCGCGGGTGAGCACCAGGCGGGGATCACGACCCCCGCGCAGGACCGGTTGCACTTCGCCGCGTACGACCTCTCCGCCCGCGCCGATCGAGCGGACCTCATCGAACTCCTGAAGGACTGGAGCGTGGCCGCCGACCGGATGACGCAGGGCCTCGAGGTCACCGAGGGCGGAGCCATCGACGGTTCACCGCTCGCTCCCCCGTCCGACACGGGAGAGGCCCTCGGGCTACCTGCCAGTGGCCTCACCATCACCTTCGGCTTCGGCCCGACGCTCTTCACCAGTGAGGACGGCACCGACCGCTTCGGCATCGCCGACCGCAAGCCGGCCGAGCTCGAGAAACTGCCCCGGTTCTCGGGCGACAACCTGCAGGCCGGCCTCACCGGAGGCGACCTGTGCATCCAGGCCTGCGCTGACGACCCGCAGGTGGCGGTCCATGCCATCCGCAACCTCAGCCGTATCGCATTCGGTCGCGCGTCGATCCGCTGGTCGCAGCTCGGCTTCGGGCGCACCTCCTCGACCTCGACGAGCCAGGTGACCCCGCGAAACCTCTTCGGTTTCAAGGACGGCACCGCGAACATCAAGTCCGAGGAGACGAAGGACGTCGACGAGCAGGTGTGGGTGCAGTCCGGCGATACGGCCGATTGGCTCGCCGGCGGCTCCTACCTCGTCGTGCGCAAGATCCGCATGATCATCGAGACATGGGACCGCACCCGCCTCGAGGAGCAGGAGCGCGTCATCGGGCGCAGCAAGGGCGAGGGTGCCCCGCTCTCGGGCGGCAAGGAGTTCACCGAACCCGTTTTCGACGCCGTCGGGGCTGCAGACCAGCCGCTGATCGACACGAATGCACACGTGCGCTTGGCACACCCGACCCAGCTCAAGGGCACGAAGCTGCTCCGTCGCGGCTACAACTTCGTCGACGGCAACGACGACCTCGGTCGGTTGAACGCCGGACTGTTCTTCATGTCCTACCAGCGTTCGCCGCAGCAGTTCATCGACGTGCAGCGGGCCCTGGCGACCGACGCGCTGAACGAGTACATCAAGCACGTGGGCTCCGCGATCTTCGCTGTGCCGCCGGGAGCCTCCTCAGGCGGTTGGGTCGGCGAGACGCTCTTCGCGTAGGACCCGTCCGGTCCCTGAGCCTGTTGACGTGCTACTTGACCGTCACCGTGTAGAGGATGCTGTCCGCCGAGGCGACGAGCTTCACGTCGTAGGCCGTCGTCGACAGCGTGACGATCGAACCGTCGCCGTTCGCGATCTCCCCGTCGATCGTGAAGCCTGCCGCGACGAGCGCATCCTTGGCTGCGGTGGCCGCGTCGACCGCCTGCACCGTGACGACGAAGGTGTCCTTGCCGTCGACCGTGCCACGTCCACCGTTGACCGTACCGTCGACCACGGGCACCTCGTCGACCGGGTAGCCGTCCGGGAGGCCCTCGTCGAGGTTGACGTCGAACTCTCCGCCGGTCGCGTCGCGGATCCCCTGTTCGATCGAGTCCTTGACCGTGGATTCGATCGCGCTGCACCCGGCGAGGGTGGGGGCGAGGATGAGGGCGGCCAGCAGGGCGAGGGTGGCAGGTCGGCGCATGATGCCCAGCTTAACGCGACGATGCCCGACCTTCCTGGGAAGATCGGGCATCGTCGTGTGGAGCGGTGACTACTCGGACTGCTTCTTGAGACGCGAGTAGTTGCGCTGGCGGGCCTGAGCGTCGAGCTCGACCTTGCGGATGCGCACGTTGTCCGGCGTGACCTCGACACACTCGTCCTCGCGGGCGAACTCGAGGCTCTCCTCGAGCGTGAGGACGCGGGGCGGCGTCATCGACTCGAAGTTGTCGGCGGAGGACTGACGCATGTTGGTCAGCTTCTTCTCCTTGGTGATGTTGACGTCCATGTCGTCGGCGCGCGAGTTCTCGCCGATGACCATGCCCTCGTATACCTCTTCCGTGGGCTGCACGAAGAAGGACATGCGCTCCTGGAGGGCGATGATGGCGAACGGGGTGACCACACCGGAGCGGTCCGCGACGATCGAGCCGTTGTTGCGGGTCACGATCGAACCGGCCCACTCGCCGTAGCCGTGCGCGAGCGCATTGGCGATACCCGTACCGCGCGTGGCGGTGAGGAACTCGGAGCGGAAGCCGATGAGGCCGCGCGACGGGACGATGAACTCCATGCGGACCCAGCCGGTGCCGTGGTTCGACATGTTCTCCATGCGGCCCTTGCGAGCGGCGAGGAGCTGCGTGATCGCGCCGAGGTGCTCTTCAGGGGCGTCGATGGTGAGGTGCTCGTACGGCTCGTGGACCTTGCCGTCGATGCGCTTCGTGACCACCTGCGGCTTGCCGACGGTGAGCTCGTAGCCCTCGCGACGCATCTGCTCGACGAGGATGGCGAGCGCGAGCTCTCCACGACCCTGAACCTCCCACGCATCGGGGCGACCGATGTCGAGGACCTTGAGGGAGACGTTACCGATCAGCTCGCGGTCGAGGCGGTCCTTGACCATACGTGCGGTGAGCTTGTGACCCTTGACCTTGCCCATGAGCGGCGAGGTGTTCGTGCCGATCGTCATGGAGATGGCCGGGTCGTCGACGGAGATCGCCGGGAGGGGACGGATGTCCTCGGGGTCGGCGAGCGTGTCACCGATCATGATGTCGGCGAAACCGGCGACGGCGACGATGTCACCGGGGCCGGCGCTCTCGGCCGGGTAGCGGTCGAGGGCCTTCGTGATCATGAGCTCGGTCACACGGACGTTGTGGACGTCGCCGTCGTGGCGGACCCAAGCGACCGTCTGGCCCTTCTTCAGCGTGCCGTTGAAGATGCGCAGCAGCGCGAGACGACCGAGGAACGGCGACGCGTCGAGGTTCGTGACGTGCGCCTGGAGAGGGTGCTCGTCGTCGTACTTCGGAGCGGGGATGTGCTCGAGGATCGCAGCGAACAGCGGCTCGAGGTTCTCGCTGTCGGGCAGCTCACCGTTGGCGGGCTTGTTCGACGAGGCACGGCCGGCCTTGCCGGACGCGTAGACGACGGGCACGTCGAGGACGGCGTCGAGGTCGATGTCGGGGAAGTCGTCCGCCATGTCGCTGGCGAGACCGATGAGGAGGTCCTGGCTCTCGACAACGACCTCGTCGATGCGTGCGTCGGGACGGTCGGTCTTGTTGACCAACAGGATGACGGGCAGCTGCGCCTCGAGTGCCTTGCGGAGCACGAAGCGGGTCTGCGGGAGGGGACCCTCGGAGGCGTCGACGAGGAGCACGACGCCGTCGACCATGGAGAGGCCGCGCTCGACCTCACCACCGAAGTCGGCGTGGCCCGGGGTGTCGATCACGTTGATCGTGATCGGACCGTCGGTGGCGTGCTCGCCCTTGTAAGAGATCGCCGTGTTCTTGGCGAGGATCGTGATGCCCTTTTCGCGCTCGAGCTCATTCGAGTCCATGGCGCGTTCTTCGAGGTGGGCGTGTTCGGCGAAAGAGTTGGTCTGTCGCAGCATGGCGTCGACGAGGGTCGTCTTGCCGTGGTCAACGTGGGCCACGATCGCGACATTGCGCAGATCGGAACGAGTGGCGAGCGCCATAAAAGGGTGGCTTCCTTCAAGTGGATGGGATTCGGGCACGATGGTGCCGACGGACCATCATACCGCAGGCGACCTCGTTCCCCGCTGAACGGGGATGGAACGACGACGGGCATCGGCGGAATTCCGCCGATGCCCGTCGGAGCAGCGTTCAGCTCGAACGCCTACCGGTGCTTACTTCTTCCAGCCCACGTTCTTCCAGTCGATGGTCTCGAACTGGGTCGGACCGTAGTTCACGAGGCCCGTCTTGACGCCGTAGGTGTACGGCACCGGGAACAGGGGCAGCGTGGTCGCGAGGGCGACGATCTTCTTGTCGATCTCCTTCGCGATCTCGAGGCGCTTCTCCGGGTCGAGCTCGGCGTTCGCGCTCGCCCACAGCTCGCCCAGCGAGTCGTCCGTCACGCCCGGGAAGTTCTGCCCGGAGTCCGCCGGGTAGAAGATCGACTCGGTGCTCGAGATCGGGAACGCGGTGCCCTGCCAGGCGAAGCTCACGGCGTCGAAGTCGCGGGTCTCGGTGGTGACGTACTTCGTGAAGAAGTCGTCGGACGGGACGGTGTCGATCTTGAGGTCGAAGCCGGACTCCTTGACCATGGCCTGCACCTGCTGCGAGGTCTCGGCCGAGACCGGGTTGTCGGAGTCGATCACGTAGCGCACGGTCAGCTTCTCGCCGTCCTTCTCGCGGATGCCGTCGCTGCCCTCGGTCCAACCGGCGTCCTCGAGCTGCTGCTTGGCGGCGTCGATGTCGTAGCCGAGCACCTTCGACGCGTCGTCCTCGTAGCCGTCCTGGCCGGGGAGGAAGATGAGGTTGTTCAGCAGGTCGGTCGGCGCGTCGATCGCGGCGAGGCGGGCCTCGGCGATGGTCTGGCGGTTGATCGACTTCGCGAAGGCCTGGCGGACCTCGGGGTCGCTCAGGACCTCGGACGTGCCGTTCAGCGTGATGTGGTTGTACGTCGTGCCGCGCGATCGCTGGATCTCAGCGTCGCTGCGCTTCTTCGCCGTCTCGTAGTTGTCGGCGTTCGAGCCGATGCTGAAGACGTCGATCTCGCTGTTCGAGAAGGCCTGCGCCAACCCGGCGCGCGAGACCTGCTTGAAGATGATGTTGTCGAGCTTCGGCTTGTCGCCCCACCACTTCGGGTTCGGCTCGAAGGTGACGACCGCTCCGGTCTGGTCGATCTTGCTGACGATGTACGGGCCACCCGAGACGTAGGTGGTGCCGTCGGCCGCGTACGGACCGGTCGCCCAGAGCGTGTTGAACGACTCGGGTGTCGCGCCGAGCCACTTCGGCCAGATGTTGCCGAGGATCGACGGCCAGTCGGCGTTCTTGTTGGCGAAGGTGATGAGGACGTCCTGCGGGCTGTCGCCGGCCGTGACGGACTCGATGTCCTTCCAGACGTTCGTCGCGGTCGGTGCGTAGGCCGGGTCGACGCCGTTCAGCGACTTCCACGTGGCGGCGAAGTCCTCGACGCTCATGGCCGTGCCGTCGGACCACACGGCGTCCGGGTTGATCTTGATCTCGACGACCTGGGGGTCCTCGCTCTTCAGCTCGACCGAGGTGGCGAAGTCCGGGTTGGCCTCCCAGGTGCCGTCCTCCTTGATGTTCACGTAGGCGGCCGTGTAGAGGTTCGTCAGGAACTGGTCGTCGACGGTGCCGCCGTCGAGGTTGTAGAGGTTCCAGTTCGCCGGGATCGCGTCGACCGCGAGGTTGAGCGTGCCGCCCTGGGCGATCGCGTCGCCGTCCGCACGCTCCCAGCCCGTACCCGACAGGGTGGCCGGCGACGATGTCGTGCCACCCCCCGAGGTCCCGCCGGTGCACGCGGTCAATGCGAGGGCGACGATCGAGACGCCGGCGAGGATCAACCCGCTTCGGCGCTTCGGTCCCTGTGTTCTGGAACTCATCGAGATCCACCTTTCGTGACGTGTTCCTGCCGCAGCCCGCTCCGATCCGGAGCGGAAACCGCGCAGGCCAATGTGCACCATCTTGCACCCGGCACCACGATCCCCTCCAACAGGGCACGAATTGTTACCGTTTCGATTTGTCTTGGGCACGTGCCCGAAACATACGTTGCGTTACCTGTTGACACGCGTCGTTTTCCGTTTCCCGACTCTTGGGGGTTACAGTGTCTCCACCCCCACGAGGGGTGGCAGCTGCACGGACGACGACGTCCTCGCACACGACATCGCAAGGCTGGTACATGATCGGGTTCATTGCACGGCGGTTGGTCAACTATCTGTTCCTCTCCGCCATCGCCACGATGCTGGGCTACGTGCTCGTCAGCATGACGCTCCAACCCGCGGCACGGTTCCTCGGCAAGAACCCACCGGTCCCCCAGGCGTCGATCGACGCGGCGCTCGACAAGATGGGCGTGAACCCGAACGTCCCGCTCCTCGAGCGACTCTGGGACTGGGTGACGCAGCTCGTGACCACCGGATCGCTCGGCGTCAGCACCCGCGGCACCCAGGTCACCGCCGACATCATCGAACGCTCCGGCACGAGTCTCCGCCTCCTCATCATCGGCACGATCCTCGGAGCCGTGATCGGCGTCGCCCTCGGCGTGTGGGGTGCGGTCCGTCAGTACCGGGCGAGTGACCAGATCATCACCTACGCCTCGTTCACCATCCTGGCCATGCCCGTGTTCGTCATCGGCGTCGTCCTGATGATCCTCGCCACCTCGTTCAACCAGGCGATGGGCACGAACGTCATCAACTTCACCGGCGAGTACACCGCAGGCCTCCAGGGCGGGTTCTGGACACAGTTCGGCGACCGCGCGATGCATCTGCTGCTCCCGACCATCACCCTCACCGTCGGAGCCGTCGCGTCGTACTCCCGCTACCAGCGCAGCGCCATGCTCGACGTCATGAGCGCGGACTACATCCGTACCGCCCGGTCGAAGGGGCGCACGCGCGGCTCGGCGATCATCCGTCACGGCGTCCGTGTCGCGCTCATCCCGATGTCGACGTTCTTCGCCTACTCCTTCGGACTGATCCTGACCGGAGCGAGCGTCACCGAGAACGTGTTCAGCTGGCACGGGATGGGTGAATACCTGCTCACGAGTGTCTCCAACTCCGACATCAACGCGGCGAGCGGCACCATCCTGTTCACCGCGATCCTCGTGCTTATCGCCGGCACCCTGTCCGACGTGATCTACGCAGCCCTCGACCCGAGAGTCCGGGTGTAACCGCCATGGCACTGACCGATCCCACCACCCTCACCGTCGGCGAACCCGAGACGATGCGCGACGCCCCGAAGCGCCCGCAGTCCCGCGGACGCACGATCCTCCGCAAGGTGCTCGCCACGAAGCGCGCGAGGATCGGCGGCGGCGTGCTCGCCGTGATCATCCTCTGGGCGTTCGTCGGCCCGCTGCTGTACCCGTGGTCGTTCACCGACCAGGACGGCCTCGCCTTCAGCCAGCCGCCGTCGCCGTCGCACTGGTTCGGCACCAACAACATCGGCCAGGACCTCTACGTGCAGACGCTCGTCGGCCTGCAGAAGTCCCTCGTCATCGGCCTCATCGTCGGACCGGCCGCAGCGATCATCGCCGGTGTCGTCGGAGCAGTCGCCGGATATGTCGGCGGGGTCTGGGACAAGGCGATCGTCTGGGTCATCGACCTGCTCCTCGTCATCCCCGGGTTCTTCCTCCTCGTGCTCCTCAGCCCCGTCTTCAAGTCGCTCTCGTGGCTCGCGCTCGTCGTGTTCCTCGCCCTGTTCGGCTGGATGGTCCTGGCGCGCGTGATCCGCGGTCAGACGATGTCGCTGCGGGAACGCGAGTATGTGAAGGCCGCCAGGTTCATGGGGGTGCCCGGGTTCACGATCGTCCGGCGCCACATCATCCCGAACGTCGCCTCCCTGCTCATCATCGACGCCACCCTCGGGATCGGGGCGGCGATCCTCTCGGAGACGACACTGAGCTTCTTCGGTTTCGGCGTCCAGGCACCAGACGTCTCACTCGGCACCCTGCTCGCCGCAGGTGCGAGCGCCGCCGTGACGAGGCCCTGGTTGTTCGTCTTCCCGGCCGGCATCCTCGTGATCACGGTGCTCGCCTCCAGCCTTCTCGGCGACGCCCTGCGCGACGCCATCGACCCGACCTCAGGAGCCAACCGTGACTGATCACTCCACGGCCGCACCGATCCTCCAGGTGCAGGATCTGAGCGTGACCTTCCCGAACGCCGGAACGCCCGTCCACGCGGTCCGGGGCGTCTCCTACGAGGTTCGCCGAGGCGAGTTCCTCGGCATCGTCGGCGAATCCGGCTCCGGCAAGAGCGTCTCGTCGATGGCCGTCATGGGCCTCTTGCCGACGAACGCGCAGGTGACGGGGAGCATCCGCTACGACGGCACCGAGCTCCTCGGTCAGTCCGACCGCGACCTCTCGAAGATCCGAGGCCGCGACATCGCGATGATCTTCCAGGACCCACTGTCGGCCCTCACGCCGGTCTACACGATCGGACAGCAGATCGCCGAGGGACTGCGCCTGCACGACAGCGCACTGACGCAGCGGGCGGCGGAGGCGAGGGCCGTGGAGCTGCTCAAGATCGTCGGCATCCCGAACGCCGAGCGGCGAGCCAAGTCCTTCCCCCACGAGTTCTCCGGCGGGATGCGCCAGCGGGCCATGATCGCGATCGCGATCGCCAACGACCCGCAGCTCATCATCGCGGACGAGCCCACCACCGCCCTCGACGTCACCATCCAGGCACAGATCCTCGAGGTGCTCCAGAAGGCGAAGGACATCACGGGAGCCGCCGTCGTCCTCATCACGCACGACCTCGGCGTCGTCGCCGGCAATGCCGACCGCGTCGCCGTCATGTACGCCGGACGCATCGTCGAGACCGCGCCGGTCCTCCCCCTCTTCCGCCAGCCGCTCATGCCGTACACGATCGGCCTGCTGCGCTCGATGCCGAACATGGCCGCCGAGCAGCAGGAACGTCTCGTCCCGTTGGAGGGACGACCACCGCTGCTCACCCAGGTACCGACCGGATGCCCGTTCGCCGCCCGCTGCCCCATCGCCGTCGACGCCTGCCTCGACGGGGAACCGGCTCTGCTGCCGGTGCTCGACGGCGACTCCGTGCAGCACACGGCAGCCTGCCTCCGTGCTGAGGAGATCGCCGACGGCTCGCTCCGGCGCCCGGACATCTTCCCCCGTCCCGAGGAGCTTCCGGACGAACTCGTGGCCGAGGTCGACACCGACACGGTGCTCGACGTCCAGGACCTCAAGCGGGCGTTCCCGCTCACCAAGGGCGTCGTGTTCCGCCGGACCATCGGCACGGTGCGCGCGGTCGACGGCGTGTCGTTCAGCGTGCAGCGAGGGCGCACCCTCGGTCTCGTCGGGGAGTCCGGTTGCGGGAAGACGACGACGATCATGGAGATCCTCGAACTCGCGAAGACCCAGGCCGGCAGCATCCATGTGAACGGCGTGGACACGGCCTCCCTCTCGAAGTCCGATCGACGGCGCCTGAGGAGCGACATCCAGGTCGTCTTCCAGGACCCGATGGCCTCGCTCGACCCTCGTATGACGATCGAGGACATCATCGGCGAGCCGCTCACCGTGCACCACGTCTCCCCCGCGGAGATCCGTGAACGCGTCGCCGAGATGCTCGAACTCGTCGGACTCGAACCCTCGTTCGCCGGACGCTACCCGCACGAGTTCTCCGGCGGCCAACGCCAACGCATCGGCATCGCCCGCGCGCTCGTCGTCGAACCGAAGATCCTCGTCCTCGACGAGCCGGTGTCGGCCCTCGACGTCTCGGTGCAGGCCGGCGTGATCAACCTGCTCGAAGACCTCAAGCGCAGGCTCGGCCTCTCCTACCTGTTCGTCGCCCACGACCTCGCGGTCGTCCGACACATCGCCGACGACGTCGCCGTCATGTACCTCGGGCGGATCGTCGAGTACGGTCCGAGTGCGGAGATCTTCGCCCACCCGAAGCACCCGTACACGCAGGCGCTGCTGTCGGCCGTCCCCGTCCCCGACCCCGAGATCGAACGGAACCGACGCCGCATCCTCCTCGACGGGGACCTGCCGTCTCCGAGCGACGAGCGCGTCGGCTGCAGCTTCCGCAGTCGGTGCCCGCTGTTCCAGCTGCTGCCGGCCGACCGGCAGGCCGTCTGCGAGCAGGAGGACCCGCGCGAGCGTCCCCTCGACGGGCGCCTCGTCGCCTGCCACCACGCGGAGAGCGACCGGCTCGTCCCCGCGTGATCCGGGCGGCGGACGCCATCCATGCCTCGGCCTGAGATCATGGAGGGGTGAACGACGCGAAGACGCCCAACCGAACGACCCTCCGCAGCACGAGCGGCTACTGGATCCTCGGGGTGACGGCGGCGCTCATGATCTTCTTCGTGGTGGACGCGATCAGCCGCGGCGCGTGGACCTTCGCCCTGCAGGCGCTCCCCTGGGAGCTGCTCGTCGTGTGGGTGGTCTACCTGATCCTCGTACGCCCCTGCATCATCGTCGAACCCGAACAACTGACGATCGTGAACGTCGCTCGGGTGCACGACATCCCCTGGCCACGGATGGAGGAGGCGACGAGTCGCTACCAACTCACCGTGCTGCTGCGAGACGGCCGCAGGATCACCAGTTGGGGCGCTCCGACGGCAGGCCTCGACCGTCCCTCGATGCTCGGTGGTCGTGCCGGGCGCCAGGGTGCCGACCACCAGGAACGCGCTGCCGGCGTGCGGCGACCCGGACGCGCCGGGAACGAGGGTCCGACGGCGGTCCAGCTCATCGAGAGGTCCCACGAGCGCTGGGGCCGGATGGACTCGAACGACACCCGCCTCGCCGTCTCCCGGTGGGACGTCGTGGCGGTCGCGGTCACCGGCGGTCTCGTCGTCTGGGGCCTCGCCTCCGCGCTGCTCGGCTGAACGTCCAACGCCGAAGGGCGGTGCCGCGGATCACTCCGTGGCACCGCCCTTCGGCGTTCTGGCGAGCGGTGACTACAGCGCGAGCTCGATCCCGGCGCCGGGGATGGCGTCGAGGAGCTCACGCGTGTACTGCTGCTGCGGGTTCTCGAAGACCGAGTCGGTCGTCGACGCCTCGACGATCTTCCCCTTCTGCATGACCGCGACGTTGTCGGCGATCACCCGGACGACCGCGAGGTCGTGCGTGATGAAGAGGTACGTGAGCTGCAGCTCCGACTGGAGGTCGGCGAGCAGCTGCAGGATCTGCGCCTGGACGAGCACGTCGAGGGCCGACACCGCCTCGTCGAGGACGACGATCTCGGGCTTCAGGGCGAGCGCACGGGCGATCGCGATGCGCTGCCGCTGCCCGCCGGAGAGCTCGTTCGGGTAGCGCGTCGCCACGGACTGCGGCAACGAGACCTGGTCGAGGAGTTCGAGCACCCGCGCACGGCGGCTGGCTTTGTCGCCCACCTTGTGCGTGAGGAGCGGCTCAGCGATGGTGTTGCCGATGTTCCGCAGCGGATCGAGCGAACCGTACGGGTCCTGGAAGACGGGCTGCATCTTCCGACGGAGGGCGAGCAGACCCTTGCGATCGAGGCCCTCCATCGTCTTCCCGCCGATGCGGATCGTGCCGGAGGTGGGCGTCTCGAGCTGCAGGAGCAGCTTCGCGACCGTGGACTTGCCCGAACCGGACTCGCCGACGAGCGCCATGGTGGTGCCCTTCGGGATCTGGAAGGACACGCCGTCGACGGCCTTGAGCTCCGAGGCCTCCCCCTTCTGGCCGCGGATCTTGTAGACCTTGTTGAGGTCTTCCACGACGATGGCCGACTCCTCCGTCGCGAGCTCGGCGTGAGCCGCTGCCCGCTGCTCGGCGGCGACGATCAGGTCGAGGCCCTCAGCACCAGCGGGCGCCTCGTGCTCGAGCGTCTCGAGGGGGCCGGTGGCCGATTGGATCCGACGCGACGCCAGGCTCGGCGCCGCCGCGACGAGGCGCTGCGTGTACGGGTGCACCGGGTTCTGCAGGATCTCGACCGACGGACCCGCCTCGACGATCTGCCCCTTGTACATGACGATGAGCTTCTCAGCGCGCTCCGCGGCGAGGCCGAGGTCGTGCGTGATGAAGAGCAGCGCCGTGCCGCTGTCGCGGGTGAGGGTCTCGAGGTGGTCGAGGATCTTCCGCTGGACGGTGACGTCGAGCGCGGACGTCGGCTCGTCGGCGATCAGCAGCTTCGGGCTCGACGAGAGACCGATGCCGATGAGCACCCGCTGACGCATGCCGCCCGAGAACTGGTGCGGGAACTGCTTCAGACGACGGTCGGCGTCGGAGAGACCGGCCTGCTGGAGGACCTCGATCGCCTTCGCACGGACGGCCTTCTTCCCCTCGGCGATGCCGTTCGCACGGATCGCCTCCTCGACCTGGAAACCGATGTTCCAGACCGGGTTGAGGTTCGACATCGGGTCCTGCGGCACGAAACCGATGAGGCGCCCACGGACGTCCTCGATCTCCTTGGTCGGGAGCTTCGAGAGGTCGCGACCCTCGAAGAGGATCTCGCCGCCCGTGATCTTGCCGGTACCCGGGAGCAGGTTGATGATCGCGTGCGCGGTCGTCGACTTGCCGGAACCCGACTCACCGACGATCGCCACGGTCTCCCCAGGCATCATGGTGAAGCTCGTCTTGCGGATGGCCTGGACCGTTCCGCTCTGCGTGCGGAAACCGACCTCGAGATCCTTGATCTCGAGCAGCGGCTGCCCGGCGCGTGCGGCTGACGGGGATGAGAGGTTGCTCAACGGAGGGCCCTCGCCTTCGGGTCGAGTGCGTCGCGCAGGACCTCGCCGAGCATGATGAAGCTGAGCACGGTGAGCGAGAGCGCGATGGACGGGTAGATGAGCACCTGCGGAGCGGTCCGCAGGTCGCGCTGCGCCTGCGAGATGTCGGCACCCCACGAGATCGACTCGGAACCGAGTCCGACGCCGAGGAAGGACAGCGTCGCCTCCGCGACGATGGCCGAGGCCAGCGACAGCGTGATGACGACGATCACCGGGGCGATCGAGTTCGGCAGGACGTGACGCAGCAGGATCCGGAACCGTGAGACCCCGAGCGCGATGGACGCCTGGACATAGTCCGCGTTCTTCACGCGCAGGATCTCCGCCCGCAGGATCCTCGCGACGCTCGGCCAGACGAAGAGTCCGACCGCGAGCGAGATGGTCCATACGCTGCGGTACGCAGCCAGAGCCGACATGACGACCACGGCGGCGAGGATGTAGGGGATCGAGAAGAAGATGTCGCCGACGCGCGAGAGCACGGAGTCGACCCATCCACCGTAGAAGCCCGACAGCGCACCGAAGCTGATGCCGAGCACGCAGACGATGGCCGTCACGATGAGGCCGACCGCGAGCGACGTCGGCGCGCCGAAGATGATGCGCGCGTAGATGTCGCAACCCTGCTTCGTGAAGCCGAGCGGGTGTGCGAGCGACGGGTCGCCGAGGCTGTTGTCGAGGTTGCAGCTGCGCGGGTCGACGTGCGAGAACAGACCGGGCAGCAGCGACACTGCGACCACGAGGACAATCAGCACCGCGGAGATCCAGAACATCGGCTGACGGCGCATGTACGCCCAGGCGTCGGTCCAGAGGTTGCTGGGCTTCTCGTCCACCTTGACGGCGTCGATCACCGCGAGCGGTGTCTCCTCCAGTGGTGCGACGAAGTGGTTCGACGAACGCTTCATCGTGGGTTCTTCATCATGACTTGACATAGCGGATCCTCGGGTCGAGCACGGCGTACAGCAAGTCGACGAGCAGGTTGACGAGCAGGTAGACGAGCACCATCACGGTGACGAAGGACACGACTGTGGGGCCTTCACCTCGGATGATCGCCTGGTAGAGGGTGCGGCCGACGCCGGGCACGTTGAAGATGCCCTCCGTGACCGTTGCACCGACGATGAGCACACCGAAGTCGACCGCCAGGTAGGTGACCACCGGGATGAGCGAGTTTCGGAGGATGTGCACCGGGATGATGCGGCGTCGGCTGAGGCCCTTCGAGGCCGCGGTGCGCACGAAGTCGAGCGACTGCGTCTCGATGACGGCACTCCGGGTGAGCCTCGTGATCTGGGCGAAGCTGATGGTCGCCAGGACGAGCGCCGGAAGGAGCAGATCTTGTATCGGCGCCCCTGGACCGACGGTCACCCTGAACCAACCGAGCTGGATGCCGAAGACGAACTGCGCGATGAACGCCACCACGAACACGGGGAGCGAGATGAGGATGAGGCTCACGACGAGGAAGGACGCGTCGAAGATGCCGCCCTTGCGGAGGCCCGAGACGAGGCCGATCGTGATGCCGGCGACCATCTCGAAGAAGACCGCGAGGACCGCGAGTCGGAGCGTGACCGGGAAGGTCTGCGCGAGGATCTCGGAGACCGGCTGCCCGGAGAACGAGGTGCCGAGGTCGCCTGTGAAGATACCGCCGAGGTACAGGAAGTACTGCACGATGAACGGCTTGTCGAGGTTGTACTCCGCGCGCAGCTGTTCGAGGACGGCCGGACTCGGCGTCTTGTCGCCGAACAGGGCGAGGATGGGGTCGCCGGGGAGCGCGAACACCATGAAGTAGATGAGGAACGTCGTGCCGAGCAGGACGGGGATCGCCTGCAGCACGCGTCGAAGGATGTAATTGCCCAAAGCGGGACTCCTGAACTCGTGAAAACTGGGTGGGCCCGGAAGAACCGGACCCACCCAGTTGTGCCGTCTACAAGATTACTTGGTGATCTCGTAGTAGAGGGGCACGGAGTTCCAACCGAACTGGACGTTCTTGACGCCCTCGCCGAAGCCACCGCTCACGTTCTGGTACCAGAGCGGGATGGCGGGCAGGTCCTTGAACAGGACCTCCTGGGCTGCCTGGAACTTCTTGTTCGCAGCGGCCAGGTCGGACTCGGAAGCACCCTCGGCGAGGAGCTTGTCGAACTCGGGGCTCGAGTAGTCTCCGTCGTTCGAGGAAGCGCCGGTCGCGTAGAGCGGGCCCAGGAAGTTGTAGAGACCCGGGTAGTCCGCCTGCCAGCCGCTGCGGAACGCGGTCTGGATCTGACGGCTCGTGATGCTCTCGCGGAAGTCACCGAAGACGGCGACAGGAACACCCGAGGACTCGATGCCGAGCGTGTTCTTGATGTTGTTCGTCACAGCGTCGACCCAGGCCTGGTGCGGGCCGTCGGCGTTGTAGGCGATCTGGAAGGAGCCGTCCCACGGGGAGATGGCGTCAGCCTGCGCCCAGAGTTCCTTGGCCTTCTTGTCGTCGTTCGTCAGCACCTCGTTGCCGGGGATGTCCTTCGAGTAGCCGTCGATGACGGGCGACGTGAAGTCGGTGGCCGGCGTACGCGTGCCCTCGAAGATGACGTCCGTGATCTGCTCGCGGTTGATCGCGTAGGAGATGGCCTCGCGACGGAGCTGGCCTTCCTCACCGCTGAAGTGCGGGAGGCGCGACGGGATCGTGAACGACTGGAAGATCGCGGCCGGCTGGTTCACCGCGCGGTCGCCGAGGTCGTCCTGGAAGGTCGAGATCGCGGAGTCCGGGATCTGGTCGAGGACGTCGAGGTTGCCACCGAGCAGGTCGGCGTACGCAGCGTCGAAGCTGGCGTAGAAGTTGATCGTCACGCCACCGTTCTTCGGCTTACGACCGCCGGTGTACTCGTCGTTGGTGACGAGGGCGATGGACTCGTTGTGCTTCCAGGCCTTCTCGCCGTCGAGCTTGTACGGGCCGTTGCCGACGGGGTTCTGACCGAAGTCGGCCGTGACCTTGCCGGCCTCGTCGAACGCCGACTTGGGCAGCGGGTAGAACGAGGAGTAACCGAGGCGCAGCGGGAAGTCCGAACGGGCGGCGTTGAGCTCGACCGTGAAGGTCGTGTCGTCGACGACCTTGAGGCCCGTGAGCGGGCTGTCAGCGTCGTAGCTGAAGCCCTTGATGTCCTCGAAGAAGTAGCTGTTCTTGCGGGCGTTCGAGAGGAGCGCCGCGTCCTGCCACGCGTTCACGAAGGAATCCGCGTCGACCGGGTCACCGTTGGTGAACTTCTGGTCGGGCTTGATCTTGATGGTGAAGGTGATCGAGTCGTCGGTCTCGATGGACTCCGCCAGGTCGTTGACCGGCTTGCCCTTCGCGTCGTAGTAGACGAGACCCGCGAAGATCTCGTCGAGGATCTTTCCGCCACCGACCTCGTTGGTGTCGCTGGGGATGAGGCCCGACTCCGGCTCGGAGCCGTTGGTCGTGATGATGGATGACGTGCTGCTGGAACTCTCGCTGCTGGAACCGCCACCGGAACAACCGGTGAGGACGAGAGCCCCTGCTGCGATGATGGCGGCGGCAGAGCCGAACCGACTGAACTTCACAGTTCCTCCTTGGGGAAAGGGCAAGCAAAACCGGCGCATCGTGTGCGCTGGATCGCTCATTGAATACTCTGACGATAAGCAGAAGAAGGACGACGAGCAAACTGGGACGGCAAACGTTACACAGCGGTAACCGAAACGACGGATTGTTGCTCTGCGATCCGTTTCCGTGCACGTATCCCGCCCCCGACGCAAGAGAACGACGCTGATCGCAAAACTCCTGCGAGGCCATCACTGCCAGGGATACGAATCGTATGCCGATTCGCGCGCACCGGCACGGATCTGCCCCGCGGACTGCTATGCGGCGCGCATCCAGTCGAATGCCGTCAGAATGGTGCCGTGAGCGAGCAGAGCACCGGCGATCGAGCCCCGCGTCTTCCGGAAGACGGCGGCAACGCCCGGCGGTGGTGGGAGATCGGCATCGTGCTCGCCCTGAGCCTCGGCGCATCAGCGGTCTACTCGATCATCTCGATCATCGCGAAGTTGACCGCCGGCCCCCCGCTCTCCGACCAATCGGCGGCGATCAACACGACGCAGTCGACCCGCGAGTGGCTCGACTTCAGCTATCAGTTCCTCGGGATCTTCTTCCAGCTGGCACCGGTCGCGCTCGTCATCTACCTCCTATGGCAGCCCGGCCGCAGCGGCTTCGCCCGGATGGGCTTCGACCTCCGCTCCCCCGGCAAGGACCTCGGCCGAGGCCTGCTGCTCGTCGCCGCGATCGGCATCCCCGGCATCGGTGTGTACGCGCTCGGGCGGGTGCTCGGACTGACGGTCGCCGTGTCGACCTTCCCCGACACCATGTACTGGTGGACGATCCCCATGCTCGTCTTCTCCGCGCTCCGCGCCGGCCTCCAGGAGGAGGTCATCATCATCGGTTACCTCTCCACCAGGCTCCGCGAGATCGGGTGGGGCTGGTGGACGATCATCCTCTCCACCGCCGTGCTGCGCGGCAGCTACCACCTGTACCAGGGCATCGGGCCGTTCTTCGGAAACGTCGCGATGGGCGTCGCCTTCGGCTGGTGCTACAAGCGCTGGGGGCGGGTCATGCCGCTCGTCGTGGCCCACGCGATCATCGACATCATCTCCTTCGCCGGCTTCCCGCTCGCCGTCGCCTGGTGGCCCGGCATCTTCGCCGCGACCACCTCCTGACCGCCCGTTCGCCCATGCTCGGGCGAACGAAGACTCCCTCGCCCGAGAACGGGCGAGGGAGTCGGTGATGCTAGGCGAACGCCTCAGGCGGTGGGCACGCGCACACGAGGTTGCGGTCGCCGAACGCCTGATCGATGCGTCGTACCGGCGGCCAGTACTTCGTGCGCACGAGCGTGTGCACCGGGTAGACCGCGAGTTCGCGCGAATAGGCGTGGGTCCACTCCCCCTCGATGACCGACTGCGCCGTGTGGGGCGCTCCGACGAGCGGGTTGTCGTCGGCCGGCCAGGCGCCCGCGGCCACCGCGTCGGCCTCAGCCTTGATCGCGATCATCGCGTCGATGAAGCGGTCGACCTCGACGAGGTCCTCGCTCTCCGTGGGCTCCACCATGAGTGTTCCCGCGACCGGGAACGACATCGTCGGGGCGTGGAAGCCGTAGTCCACGAGGCGCTTCGCCACGTCGTCGACGGTGATACCGGTCGCCTCCTTGAGCGGACGGAGGTCGAGGATGCACTCGTGCGCGACCAGGTGGCTGTCGCCCGTGTAGAGCACCGGGAAGTGCTCCTGGAGCCGGGTGGCGATATAGTTCGCGGCGAGCACCGCAGCACCGGTCGCCTCTCGGAGTCCCTCCGAGCCCATCATGCGGACGTAGGCCCACGAGATCGGGAGGATACTCGGGCTGCCGTACGGCGCGGCCGAGATGGGTCCACCAGCGTGGACGACCGTACCGCCACCGAGCAAGGGGTGCTCGGCGCGCTGGGCCAGCGGGTGCCCCGGCAGGAACGGCGCGAGGTGCGCCTTCGCTGCGACCGGGCCGACACCGGGACCGCCACCACCGTGCGGGATGCAGAAGGTCTTGTGGAGGTTCAGGTGCGACACGTCGCCGCCGAACTCGCCGAACCGGGCGTAGCCGAGGAGCGCGTTGAGGTTCGCGCCGTCGACGTACACCTGCCCGCCTGCATCGTGCACGGCCTGGGTGATCGACTTCACCTCGTGCTCGTACACACCGTGCGTGGACGGGTAGGTGATCATCAGTGCCGCGAGCGAGTCGGCGTTCGCCGCGATCTTCGCCCGCAGGTCGACGAGGTCGACGTTCCCCTGCTCGTCGCATGCCACGACCACGACACTCATGCCCGCGAGCACTGCCGACGCGGCGTTCGTGCCGTGCGCACTCGACGGGATGAGGCAGACGGTGCGCTGCTCGTCGCCGTTCGCACGGTGGTAGCCGCGGATCGCGAGCAGGCCTGCGAGTTCGCCCTGGCTCCCCGCGTTCGGCTGCAGGGACACCGAGTCGTAACCGGTGACCTCCGCGAGCCACGTCTCGAGCTGGTCGATGAGCTCGAGCGAGCCCACGACGTCCTTCCGCGGGGCGAAGGGGTGCAGCCCGGCGAACTCGGGCCAGGTGACGGCCTCCATCTCCGTGGCGGCGTTGAGCTTCATCGTGCAGGAGCCGAGCGGGATCATGCCACGGTCGAGCGCGTAGTCACGATCGGCCAACTGCTTGAGGTAGCGCATCATCGCCGTCTCCGAGTGATGCGTGTTGAACACCGGGTGCGTCAGGTACTCGGTCGAGCGGGTCAGCTCCGCGGGGAACTCCTGCACCGCGGCATCGCCGAAACCGGAGGAGACGCCAGCATGCGAGCCGACGCCCGCGAGCGTCTCGACGATGGTCGCGATGACGTTCGCCTCGGGCTCGTCGAGTGCCGTGACCTCGTCGAAGCTGAGTGAGACGGTGGTCGCGTCGACCGCCCAGAGCAGGATGCCGCGCTCGTGGGCTGCCGCGACCGCCGCCGTGCTGTCGGCGACGCGGAGCTGCAGCGTGTCGAAGTAGTGCTCGGTGAGCACCTCGACCCCGGCCGAGCGGAGCGCCGAAGCGGCCGCCGCCGTCGTCGCGTGGACCGACTGCGCGATGCGCTTGAGGCCGGCCGGGCCATGGTAGACGGCGTACATCGCGGCCATGACGGCCAGGAGCACCTGCGCGGTGCAGATGTTGCTCGTCGCCTTCTCACGGCGGATGTGCTGCTCGCGGGTCTGCAGGGTGAGGCGGTAGGCCGGGTGTCCTGCGGCATCCTGGCTGACGCCGACGAGGCGCCCGGGGAGCTGGCGCTCGAGCCCCTTCCGCACGGCGAGGTAGCCGGCGTGCGGTCCGCCGAAGCCCATCGGCACGCCGAAGCGCTGGCTCGTCCCGACCGCGATGTCCGCGCCGAGCGAGCCGGGCGAGGCGATGAGGGTCAGCGCCAGCAGGTCGGCGGCGACGACGGACACGCCGCCGGTGGCCTTGACTGCGGCGATCACGGCGGACGGGTCCCACACCTGGCCCGATGCGCCCGGGTATTGGATGAACGCGCCGAAGGCCTCCGGCAGCTCCTCGGGTGCCGTCGTCGACAAGGGCAGCGCGACGAGCTCGATACCGACCGCCTCCGCACGGCTGATGAGCAACGCCTTCGTCTGCGGGTACGCGTCGGAGTCGACGATGAACGTGTGGGTGGCGAGCTTCGAAGCCCGACGGGCGAGCAGCATGCCTTCGACCACCGCGGTGCTCTCGTCGAGCATCGACGCGTTGGCGGTGTCGAGCCCCGTGAGGTCGGCGACCATCGTCTGGAAGTTGATGAGCGCTTCGAGGCGACCCTGCGAGATCTCCGGCTGGTACGGCGTGTAGGCGGTGTACCAGGACGGGTTCTCGAGGACGTTGCGCTTGATGACCGCCGGTGTGACGGTGTCGAAGTAGCCGAGCCCGATGAGGCTGCGGTTCACCGTGTTGCGGCCGGCGATCTCTCGGAGTTCAGCGAGCGCCGCCCGCTCGGTCGCGGCCGCCGGGATGCTCGAGGAGGCCAGCTCGGCCGCGGTGATGGCGGAGGGCACTGCGGCGGACAGGAGCGCGTCGACACTGTCGTAGCCGACTGCTGCCAGCATGGTGGCCTGCGCCGACCGGTCGGTGCCGATGTGGCGTTCCGCGAAGCGTTCCGCCATCACTCGCCCACCAGCGCTGCGTACTCGTCCCAGCTGAGCAGGTTCTCCGGCAGGGCGTCGTAGCGGATGGACACGAGCCAGCCGGCACCGAACGGGTCGCTGTTCACGAGCGACGGGTCGTCGACGACGGCGTCGTTGGCTTCGGCGACGGTGCCGTCGAGGGGTGCGAAGAGTTCGCCGACGGACTTCGTGGACTCGATCTCGCCGACGACGGTGCTCGCGGCGAGCGTCGCGCCGACGGCGGGCAGGTCGACGAACACGACGTCACCGAGCTTCTCGGCGGCGTAGTCGGTGATCCCGATGACGGCGAGTTCGCCCTCGACGCGGATCCACTCGTGCTCTGGCGTGTACTTGAGGGTGGTCTTGTCGGTCATTCGGGTCACTTCTCTCTCGAATAGAAGGGGAGCTTGGTCACGGTCGCGGGGATCCGCGTGCCGCGGACGTCGATGTCGAGCACGATGCCCGGCTCGGCGTGGTCTGGGTGGACGTAGGCCATGGCGATGGGGTGGCCGAGCGTGGGTGACAGCGCGCCACTCGTGACGACGCCGACGGTGTCGTCTCCGGCGAGCACGGCGTAGCCCGCCCGGCCGGCGCGGCGTCCCTCGCTCACGAGCGCGACGAGGACCGGGGCGTCGGCCGCGGGGCCCTGCTCGACGGCGGCGCGGCCCACGAAGTCGCCGTGCTTGGCTAGGGCGACGACGCGTCCGAGCCCCGCCTGGACGGGCAGCATGTCCGGGCCGAGTTCGTGGCCGTACAGCGGCATGCCGGCTTCGAGCCGGAGCGTGTCCCGGCTCGCGAGTCCGGCCGGTACGAGCCCGAGCGGCGCGCCGGCCTCGAGGAGCGCCTCCCAGAGTTCGACGGCGTCCGCGACGTCGACGTACAGTTCGAAGCCGTCCTCGCCCGTGTAGCCGGTGCGGCCGATGAACACGGTGCCTCCGGCGAAGGAAGCACCCGTGGCGCGGTAGTACTTCACGTCGTCGAGGCTCGGCAGTTCGTCGAGGACGACGAGGCCCGCGGTCGCTTCGAGGACCGCGCGCGCGGCGGGTCCCTGCACGGCGATGAGCGCGATCTCGTCGCTGCGATCGACGACGGCGAGCTGCTCGAAACCGGCCGCGCGCTCGGTGAGCGCGGTGAACGCCGCCTCGCGGTTTCCGGCGTTCGCGACGACGAGGAACTCCTCCTCGCCGTTGCGGTACACGACGAGGTCGTCGATGATGCCGCCGGCCTCGTTCAGCAGGAGGGAGTACTTGGCCTGGAACAGCTCGATCGCCGAGAGCTTGCCGGCGAGCGCGTGGTCGAGGAAGTCCGCGGCGTCCGCACCTGCGACCTGGATCTCCGCCATGTGCGAGATGTCGAAGATTCCGGCGGCTGACCGGACCGCGTGGTGCTCGGCGAGGTCGCTCGAGTAGCGGACGGGCATCTGCCAGCCGGCGAAGTCGGTGAAGCTCGCGCCGGCGGCTTCGTGGACGGCGTGGATCGGGCTGGTTCGTTCGGGATCGGTCACGAGTTCTCCGGGGTCGCGTGGTGCGCTGCGGGCACCTGTCGGTGACCGTTGGGAACTCCCCCTCTGTCATTGGCCTGAGAGCTTCACGGGCGCCGCGACGCGCGCGGGCACTGCTTTCACCGTCGGCGAGCGCACCACGAGCGTGCGCTGCTTTCCAGAGTGGCCAGTTCGATGCGGTACAGGACCTGAGAGATTGGCGGGGAGGCTTGCTCCTTCGGTGCCGGCATGCCGGCTCTCCCGCATCGTGTTTGCGGCCCGATGTTCGGTTGAAGCGCCCAGCATATCGCGAGTCGGGAGCACTGAGGAGCTCTCGGTTCTGGTCAGGTGTACACTAAGACCCAGCGGAGTAAGAGTCTGCGTAACCTTTAATCTGATCCGAGGCGGGAGCCAGCCATGTACGCCTCGACGACCGCCACGGACGCAGACGTCGCCCAGGTCGGGCTCGCGGTGTCCACGGTCATCTTCACCCTGCGGGCCGACGACGGATTCGGTGCCACCGATCCGGCCCCCGGCATCTGGTTGCCGCTCGTGCGCCGCATCCGCGAACCGTACGACGGGTTGTGGGCGCTCCCCGGCGGCCCCCTCGGTGCCGCGCAGTCGCTGGCGGATGCCGCGGCCTCCACGCTCGAGACCACCACCTCCCTTCGGCCGCGGTACCTCGAACAGCTCTACGCCTTCGGCGACCTCGACCGCTCCCCCGACGAGCGCGTCGTCTCGATCGTCTACTGGGCACTGGTCGGCTCCGAGGAGGCGAAGCGCACGCTGCTCGGACAGAACGTGCGCTGGTTCCCGGCAGACGCCCTCCCACCGCTCGCATTCGACCACCGGGAGATCGTCGAGTACGCATTGTGGCGACTCCGCAACAAGCTCGAGTACAGCCACATCGCGCACGCCTTCCTCGGCGACACCTTCACGCTCACGGAGCTGCGGGAGGTCCACGAGGCCGTGCTGCAGAAGCAGTTGGACCCGGCGAACTTCCGCCGCCAGGTCGAGTCATCCGGTCTCGTCGTCGCGACCGAGGAACAGCGCACCGGCGGACGGCATCGGCCGGCGCGCCTGTACCGCTGGGCGCAACCGATCACGCGCCCCGACCTCCCCGCCGCGCGTGGCAGCGCATCGCCGCGCACCACGATCACCACCCCGAATCCCCGTTCGCAGCACCAGGAGCTCTCATGACCCTCACCGCATCAGTCGACGCCACCATCCAGGAGATCGCGGAGGGTTCCGGCGACGGCACGACCTGCGCCCCCGAGCTCGCGTCGGGGCCATGGGTCTTCGACCTGCAACCACCGAGCTACGGCCCGGGCGCGTCGATGGGCGACGTGATCCCCACCGGCTCACCCCGTCAGGGACAGCTGCCGGCCGCCTACCGCGACGCCTCCCCCGAGGACCTCCACCGGCGCATCGTCGCCGCGAAGGAGACCCTCGGCGACCGCGTCGTCATCCTCGGCCACTTCTACCAGCGCGACGAGGTCGTGCAGCATGCCGACTACGTCGGCGACTCGTTCCAACTCGCGAACGCCGCCAAAGCGCGCACCGAAGCCGAGGCGATCGTGTTCTGCGGCGTGCACTTCATGGCCGAGACCGCCGACCTGCTCTCCGGCCCCGAGCAGGCCGTCATCCTCCCGAACCTCGCCGCCGGCTGCTCCATGGCGGACATGGCGAACATCGACCAGGTCGAGGAGGCCTGGGAGGCACTCGAGGCCCTCTACGGCACCGAGCCGGACGCCGACGGCCGCGTCCCGGTCATCCCCGTCACCTATATGAACTCCTCCGCAGCCCTCAAGGGGTTCTGTGGGCGTCATGGTGGCATCGTCTGCACCTCGAGCAATGCCGAGACCGTGCTCCGCTGGGCCTTCGAGCGCGGGCAGCGCGTCCTGTTCTTCCCCGACCAGCACCTCGGGCGCAACACCGCCAAGAAGCTTGGCGTCCCGCTCGAGCGCATGCCCATGTGGAACCCGAACCGCCCCCTCGGCGGGAACGAGGCCGACGAGCTGCAGCAGGCCGAGGTCATCCTCTGGCACGGTTTCTGCTCGGTCCACAAGCGGTTCACCGTCGACCAGATCGACCGCGCCCGCGCGCAGCACCCGGGGGTCCGGGTGATCGTCCATCCCGAGTGCCCAATGCCCGTCGTCGACGCGGCGGACGAGGCGGGATCGACCGACTACATCCAGAAGGCGATCGCCGCCGCACCCGACGGCACGACGTTCGCCATCGGGACCGAGATCAACATGGTGCAGCGACTGGCGGCGCAGTTCCCGCAGCACACGATCTTCTGCCTCGACGACGTGATCTGCCCGTGCTCGACGATGTACCGCATCCACCCCGGCTACCTCGCCTGGGTGCTCGAAGGACTCGTCGCCGGCGAGGTCATCAACCGCATCACGGTCTCCGACGACGTCGCGATCCCCGCCCGCCTCTCGCTCGAGCGCATGCTCGCGGCGAAGCCCCCGGTCGCCACAGGAACCCAGGCAGGCTGACATGGCGACCGTCCTCGTCATCGGCAGCGGGATCGCCGGCCTCGTCGCCGCGATCCACGCCAGCGAGCGGCACGACGTCGTGGTCGTCACCAAAGACGTCCTCGGTCAGAGCAACACGCGCTACGCACAGGGCGGCATCGCGGGCGTCATGTTCGACGACGACCGGGTCGAGGACCACATCCGCGACACGCTCCTCGCCGGCGCAGGACTGTGCGACGAGGATGCCGTCCGCGTCCTGTGCACCGAGGGCCCGGCGCGCATCCGGGAGCTGATCGACTTCGGCGTCTCGTTCGACCGCGACGGCGCGGACTTCGCGAAGGGCCTCGAGGCGGCGCACTCCTATCCGCGCGTCCTCCATGCCGGCGGGGATGCGACCGGTGCCGCCATCGAGACGGCCCTCGTCACCACGCTCGCGGCGCGCGCCGTGCCGGTGCTCGAACACACCTTCCTCCGAGACCTCCTCGTCGATCACGGTGCGGTGCACGGTGCGCTCCTGCAGTCGACCGAACGCGGCGTGTTCACCATCGAGGCGGATCACGTCATCCTCGCGACCGGAGGACTCGGCCAGCTCTACCCGTACACGACGAACCCCTCCGTCGCGACGGGAGACGGCGCCGCGGCTGCGCTTCGAGCAGGAGCCGTCCTCGCCGACGTCGAGTTCGTGCAGTTCCATCCGACCGCACTCACACTGCCCGGAAGCTTCCTCGTGTCCGAGGCGGTGCGGGGCGAAGGCGCCGTCCTCCGGGACGCAGCCGGACGCCGGTTCATGGTCGGCCTGCACCCCGACGCCGAACTCGCACCACGCGACGTCGTCGCCCGCGGGATCGCCGAAGCCATGGCCGCGCAGGGAGGCCGACCGGTGACGCTCGACGCCACGAGTCTCGGTGCGGAGCGTCTCGCGGCCCGATTCCCGGGGATCGACGAGCAGATCCGCGCCTCCGGCGTCGACTGGTCGACGACCCCGGTCGAGGTGGCTCCCGCTGCGCACTACTGGATGGGCGGGATCGCGACCGACCTCGACGGCCGGACGAGCGTTCCGGGCCTGTTCGCCGTCGGCGAGGTCGCCCGGACGGGCGTCCACGGGGCGAACCGCCTCGCCTCGAACTCACTGCTCGAAGGCGCGGTGTTCGCCGCGCGGGCAGTTGCAGCGATCGACGCCGAGCGAGGCGGGGCGCAGGATCACCGCCCGGTGCTGCCACCGCATACCGAGCGCATCGACCTCGCCCCGTCGGGCGGCCAGAGCGACAGCGCACCGTCCACGATCACGCCGTTCAGTCGCGAGGCGTTGCACACGGTGATGTGGGCCCACGCGGGCCTCGTACGCGATGCGTCCGGCCTCCGCGCCGCGAAGCAGACCCTCGACGGCTGGGCTCGATCGACCGCGTCCTCCGCCTCGGCCGCCGAGTCGACCCGCGCCGCCGAGGACGCCAACCTCCTGTTGCTGGCCCGGTCCGTCGTCGCGGCGGCCCTGCACCGCACGGAATCGCGTGGCGCGCACGCCCGCGACGACTTCCCGCTGATCGACGCGGCCCAGGCGCAGCCCGTCGCCGTCTCCTCCGCCCCGGTCCCGCACCCCACTCTCCCCGAAGACCACCCGCTCGTGAACGGAACCGTGCTCGCCCCATGCTGACCCCGCACCTGATCGACACCACTGTGACCGCCGCGCTCGCGGAGGACGCCCCCTGGGGCGACCTGACGGCCGGGACGCTCATCCCGTCCGATGCGACCGCCTCAGCGACGCTCAACGCCCGCGAGCCAGGCGTGCTCAGCGGCAGTGCCGTCTTCGAGGCCGCCTTCCGCCTCACCGACCCTGCCGTGACGGTCGCGTTCCTCCTCTCCGATGGCGACACCTTCGCCGCCGGTGACACGATCGCGATGGTGAACGGGCCTGCTCGCTCCGTCCTCACCGCCGAACGCGTGGCCCTCAACTTCGTGCAGCGGATGAGCGGCATCGCCACCACGACCGCCGCCTACGTCGCTGCCGTCGCAGACACCCGCGCGCGCATCGTCGACACCCGGAAGACGACGCCAGGGCTCCGAGCCTTCGAACGACACGCCGTGCGCTCGGGCGGAGGGCGCAACCACCGCAACTCCTTGTCGGACGCCGTCATGGTCAAGGACAATCACCTCGCCGTGCTCGTCGAACGCGGGCTCACCGCCACCGAGGCGCTGCTGCGCGCACGCGACGAGCTGCCGCACACGACGACGATCGAGGTCGAGGTCGACCGCATCGACCAGATCGAGGACGTGCTGGCGGCCGGGATCGACACCATCATGCTCGACAACTTCTCCCTCGACGAGCTGCGCGAAGGGGTCGCGCTCGTCGCGGGACGAGCCGTCGTCGAGGCGAGCGGCAACGTCTCGCTTGCGACGGTGCGTGAGATCGCCGAGACGGGTGTCGACGTCATCTCCTCCGGGGCGTTGACACACAGCGTGCGTTCCCTCGACCTCGGACTCGACATCTCGGTCGACTGACGTGCTCTACCTGGACAACGCCGCGACGACACCCGTCCGCCGAGAGGTGCTCGAAGCGATGTGGCCCTACCTGACGGGCACGTTCGGCAACCCGTCGAGCCACCACACGGTGGGCGAGGCCGCGGCGGCCGGTCTCCAGGACGCCCGCCGACGGATCGCACGGGTGCTCGGCGTCCGCGCGGGAGACGTCGTCTTCACCTCCGGCGGGACGGAGGCCGACAACCTCGCGGTGAAGGGCATCGCGCTCGCCTCGATGTCCCGAGGCCGTCATCTCGTGACCTCACCGATCGAGCATGAGGCCGTCGCCGAATCGGTCGACTACCTGCGACGCCTCCACGGCTTCGAGGTGACCGAGGTGCCCGTCGATCGGGCCGGACGCATCGCACCGGAGGACTTCGCCTCGACGCTCCGCCCGGACACCGTTCTCGCGAGCATCATGGCGGCCAACAACGAGATCGGCACGGTGCAGGACCTCACCGCGTTGGGCGCTGCGGCTCGCTCGGCCGGTGTCCCGCTGCACACCGACGCGGTGCAGGCGGCCGGGTGGATCCCCCTCGGCCTGGATCGTCTCGGCGTCGACGCCCTCAGCGTCTCGGGGCACAAGCTCGGTGCTCCGAAGGGCATCGGTTTCCTCGCCGTGCGCGGCGCGATCCCGCTCGAGCCGCTCGTCCATGGTGGCGGGCAGGAACGTGGGCGACGGAGCGGTACGGAGAACGTCGCCGCAGCGATCGGCCTCGCGACCGCGCTCGAACTGGCGACGGCGGAACAACCCGAAGCGGCAGGCCGGGTCGCGGCGCTCCGCGACGAGTTCATCGCCCGGGTGCTGCAGAACGTGCCCGGCGCGCAGCTGACCGGCGACCCCGGACATCGCCTTCCCGGTATCGCCTCGTTCGTCTTCCCCGGGACGAGCGGCGAGGCGGTCCTCCTCGAACTCGAACGGCGGGGTGTCGTGTCGTCGAGCGGATCGGCCTGCGCAGCCGGCAGCGATGAGCCGTCCGCCGTCCTCCTCGCGCTGGGTCTGCCTCCGGAGGTCGCGCAGACCGCCGTGCGCTTCAGTTTCAGCGCCGCGGTGACCGCTGCAGAACTCGATCAGGCGGCGAGCGCCGTCGTCGCCTCCGTCGCCGCGGTCGCCGGGCTCGGCTGAATCGGTGGGTGATGTCGAGTCCCTGAACGGGAATAGCGTCGCGCCGGCTCGCCTTGGATCTGACGTGGACCGTACGCCGACCCTCACCGTGATCGTGCCGATGCACGACGTCGCCCCCTACCTCGATGAGGCGCTCGCAAGCCTGTCTGCACAGCACTTCTCGGACTTCGAGGCGCTCCTCATCGACGACGGGTCGACCGACGGCACGGTCGGCATCGCGGAGGCGCACGCGGCGCACGACCACCGTTTCCGGATCCTGCAGCAGGAGCACCTCGGGCTGTCCGCTGCGCGCAACCGAGGACTCGACGAGGCTCGAGGCGAGTACATCGCCTTCCTCGACGCCGACGACGTGCTCCCGGACACGGCCTATGAGCGCCTCCTGGGAACGCTCCGCTCCTCGGGCTCCGACTTCGTCGCCGGCGCCTACGTCCGGCTGCGTCCCCGCGAGGACGAGGCGGGCGCCTACGAGCTCGGTGAGGTGCAGCCGTGGGTCACCGCGTCGAACCGTTCGCTGATCGCGACCACGCTCACCGAGCATCCAGAGGCCATCGGCAACATCGTCGCCTGGTCGAAGGTGTCCCGTCGAGCGTTCTGGGAGCGGCAGCGCCTCCGGTTCCCCGTCGGCGAACTGTACGAGGACCAGGTGATCGCCGCGCGCTTCTACGCCGAGGCCGCGAGCTTCGACTTGATCCCCGACGTCGTCTACCACTGGCGCATCCGCGCGGAGGGCACCTCCATCACCCAACGCGAGCGCGAGCTCGACACCCTCGTGGCATGCCTGACCGCCATGCGACGGACCCTGACGACGCTGCAGACAGCGGGCGTCTCGGCAGCAGTGCAGGCCCGGCTGGCGCTCAACCTGCGGATGGACCTCCCCCGCCTGCTCGCGGCAGCGGCCGACTCGTCCGAGCAACGCGGGCACGTCGCCCTCGTGGCCGTGGAACTGCTCGCGCTCGCGGAGCCGGCCACGCTGGCGCTGGTCCCCGAAGCGACCCTGACCCAGTTGCGTGCACTCGCGTCCGACGCCTCCGGTTCGGTCGCGCTGCTGACGTCCTGACGACGCGCTCGACGACGCCCCGGACCGTGGCCCTGCAGGGCTCAGGTCGGCTACGGTGGTGCCATGAGCACCGAGCAGGAGTCGCAGGACGCAGCGGATCGCGCGCGTCGACGCCACGACAACGAGGATTCGGACGCGGTGACGCGCTTCCTCGCGGAACGGGATCCCGAGTACGACCTGCACACGGAACGCCTCGTCGATCCGGAAGAGGTCCTCCTCAAGAACTGGCTTCCGCATGCCACGCCGACCGACGGCAGCGCGCCGGCCCCCTGAGCTCGGCCGGACCCTCGATCCGTCGAGACGTCCGGAGTAGAGTGCGGGCATGGACGATCACTCGCCGATCCTCATCCCTGCCGGTACCGTCTTCACGCCGGCGGACATCACGTTCTGGGCGGATCCAGGCGAGCGCAGCCTCGACGAGGCCATCGCCGAGGCGGACCTGCTCGTGAGTGCCCCGCACGCGGGAGCGGCAATCCCTGAAGAGCTCGCCCCGTTCCTCGCGCCGGAGTTCACCCGGCGCCTCCAATACGACTTCACCGACGTGTCGACGAGCGCGATCGTGCGTCGCTGGGCGGAGATCGATCGACGCATCGTCGTCGTCGAGAACCCCCACCCGCGCATGCTGCGCGATCCCAACCGCGAACGCCCGGCGGATCTCCGCGCCACGCTCCGCGAGGCGTTCGCCAGGGTGCGCGCAGCCGGGCCGTACACCCGGGTCGATCTCACCGGCGTCGACGCCGTGCGTCCCGTGACCTTCTCCTTCTACCCGTTGCTCTCGGTCCCCGGGACGGACGCCGACGTCGATCGCATCGCCGACGCGTTCACCGCTGTCGCTGAGCAGGGGCTCGGCGTGTACGAACGGGTCCGCGACGAGCTGTCGGACCGGTTCGTCGCGAAGTCCTTCGCCGAAGGGTCGACCGGGTCACCGTCGTCGTTCACGCGGCTCTCGTTCCACGACACCATGAACACCACGACGACCGTCGATGGCGCCGTGAACGTCCAGCGAGCGCGCGAGGACCGCCTGCCCGCCGTCGTCGCGTTGTCGAACCGCGGCGACCATGAGGGCGAACCGATCGGCGACAGCCCCGTCACGATGGACCCTGAGCACATGCGCATCCTGGCGCAGACGCATCGCACGGCGTTCGACGTCGTCGACGCGGCCTCCGTCGCTCTCAACCAGCCGTACCTCGGGAGCTTCGAGATCATCGACGCCGGTGCCCGGTTCCGCGCGGTCTCAGCCGAGGCCGCCTCGCTCGGGGTCACCCTCGGCGCAGTCCAGGCCGAGTTCCTGCGCGAGTATCTGCTCGGTGATGCGAACACCGCGATCCTCCAACAGCCGGGCACCGACTGGGTCGAGCCGGATCACGATCACGTCGACCGCATCGCACGAGCCTGCATGGCCGCGTGGAGCGGCTACCGGGACGCGACGACCGACTGAGCGATCAGGCTGCACCGGTCGTTGTGGAGCGTCAGCCCCAGAGGATGCCGAACAACGCTCCGAAGGCGATGGTGACGACCGCGAGCACGACGGTCGGCACGAAGAACGAGTGATCGACCAGCTTCGTGCCGAGTTTCGTGCTGCCCGAGGTGTCGAAGTTGGCAGCGGCGATCTGGGAGCCGTTCGTCGGGAGCAGGTAGATACCCGCGAAGGCGCCCGCCCACATCCCGGTGAGGAGCCCCACCGGGATGCCAGCGGCCAGACCGATCGGCACCACCGTCCTCGTGGCCGTCGACTGGGAGGTCGTGAGCACGCACACGAGGAACACCCCGATGGCGAAGATCCACGGGAGGGCGGCGACCCAGCTGCCGACCGTGGTCGCGATCGCCTCCTGGTGCGCGTTCAGGAACGTGTCGGTGAGCCAGGCGAGACCGAAGAGGGCGATCGCGGAGACCATGCCGGCCTTGAACACCGACATCGTGGGGATCTCAGCGACCTTGGGCCGCGACACCATCAGGATGAGCGTGCCGACGAGGAACATGATGATCTCGATGATCGGCGTCATGCTGAGCGGATTGCCGTCGCCGTCGAGCGGGCGGATGTCCTTCGCGAGTCCGAACACCACGATCGTGATCACACCGGCGAAGAAGATGAGGGCGGCATTCCGGCCGGCTGTCGTCACGGTGACGTCTGCGGCCTTCAACGGCCCGTCCGTCTTCGGCGCCTCCAACTCGCCGGAGGCGATCTTGGCCTGGATCGACGGGTCGTCCGCGATGTCCTTGCCGAGTCGGGAGACGACGAAGGACGCGATCACGATCCCGACCACAGCCGCGGGGAAGGTCACCTTGATGATGTCGATGAGTTCGAAGCTGTACGGGGCGACGTCCGTGAGCGTCACCATCGCCGCCATCGCCGCCGAGACCGGGCTGCAGGCGAGGGCCACACCGGTTGCGACGACCGAGAGGGAGAGCGGACGGGACGGCCTGATGTTGTTCTTGTACGCGACGTCCTGGATGACGGGCAGGAGCGGATACAGGATGTTCGAGGTACCGGCGCCGACGGAGAACAGGAAGGACACGAGCGGTGCGACGAGCGTGATCTGTCTCGGGCTGCGGGAGATCGCCTTCGCCGCGATCGACACCATCCAGTCGATACCTCCCGCCGCCTGCATCATCGACGACGCCAGCACGACCGAGAGCACGATGAGCAGTGCGTCGACCGGCGGGGAACCGACCGGCTCCTGGAAGACGAAGACGAGGACGGCGACACCGGTGCCGCCCCACAGGCCCAGCCCGACGCCGCTCGAGCGAGTACCCATGACGATCGCGCCGAGCACGACCAGGAGTTCGAGGATGAAACGAACGGCTTCCATGACGCCTCCTCCGGCCCGCCCCCGGGCCTGGCCCGAGCGTAGCCGCCCGAGACTCATCTGGTCGAGGGGCTGGCCAGGTTCTCCTGGGAATACAACCGGTTGTCGTGCCCGTCCCGCTTCCGGGAGTCTGGATGTCCGGCCGAGACACGGTCGGGGAACGGAGCGGACCATGGGATTCCTGGACAACGCCAAGGATGCCGCCGAGGCGACCGGTAAGAAGATCGGTGACTTCGTCGAGGACACGAAGGACCGCATCGAGGACAAGGTCGACGAGGCGAAGGCCGACGCGAAGGTCAAGCAGGCCGAAGCCGACGTGAAGAAGGCCGAGGCCGAACGCGACTCCACCGAGGCCAAGAACGACTACAAGGAGAAGCTGCGCGACTGACGCGCACCTCCAGCGGGCCCGTCCGGAGACCGGACGGGCCCGCTGTCGTTTCGGGAACTCCCTGCTGACATCGCGCCCGGAGGCTGAGACGATGTGAGGAGCCGCGGACGACCAGTCCGCGACGCTCGCGACGATGAGGTGGCCGACGATGACGATCCTGCACACGGTCCCGGAAGCCGAGGCCACCGGAGCGGTCGCCGAGCTGTACGCGGACGACATCGCCGATCAGGGGTACGTCTCGGCCCACACCAAGGTCATGGCGCTCAACATGGAGGCGTATGCCGCATGGGAGCACCTCATCGGCGCCGTGGCCCGGCCCCTCGGCCGGCGGCGCTACGAACTCGTCACCCTCGCGGCAGCCCGAGGCACCAGATCGGCGCACTGCCGCCTCGCCCATGGCAGGAAGTCTCTCGACCTGTTCGACGAAGGCCAGCTGATCAGGATCGCGGCCGACTATCGGGACGCAGACCTCTCCCCCGCCGAAGTGGCCATGATGTGCTTCGCCGAGCGGGTCAGTGAAGACGCATCAGCGATGACCGACGCGGACAGTCTCACGCTGCGTGAACACGGGTTCAGCGATCAGGAGATCCTCGACATCACCCTCGCCGCGGCAGCACGGAACTACTACAGCCGAGCGATCGGGGCACTCGCGGTCGAGGTCGAACCGCCGTCGGACATCAGCGACGAGCTCCGTCGGGCGCTGGTGGCCGACCTCTGACCGGTGCGGACGGCGAGCGCTCAGCGTTCGGTGACCTGCCCGGCCTCGACCGTCCAACGCCGTTCGATACGCACGGTGTCGAGCATGCGGCGGTCGTGGGTGACGAGGAGCAGGGTGCCGTCGTAGCTGTCCAGGGCTTCCTCGAGCTGCTCGATCGCAGCGAGGTCGAGGTGGTTCGTCGGTTCGTCGAGGACGAGCAGGTTGATCCCGGTCGCCTGGAGGACGGCGAGACCGGCGCGGGTCCGTTCCCCGGGCGACAACTCATCGACTGGGCGGTTCACGTGGTCGGCCTTCAGCCCGAATTTCGCGAGGAGGGTGCGGACCTCCCCCGGCGAGAGTTCCGGCACGATCTGCTCGAAACGGTCGGCGAGCGCGTCCTCGCCGACGAGGAGCGAACGAGCCTGGTCGATCTCGCCGATTCGGACACTCGACCCGAGGCTCGCGCTGCCTTCGTCGGGAGTCCGCCGACCGAGCAGCGTCGCCAACAGCGTGGATTTCCCCGCGCCGTTCGGACCCGTGATGCCGATGCGGTCGCCGACGTTCACTTGGAGCGACAGCGGGCCGAGCGTGAAGTCGCCCTGGCGCACGACGGCCTGTGACAGCGTCGCGACGACCGTGCTCGACCGCGGCGCGGCGCCGATCGTGAACTGCAGCTGCCACTCCTTCCGCGGCTCCTCGACCTCGTCGAGGCGCGCAATGCGGCTCTCCATCTGCCGCACCTTCTGCGCCTGCTTCTCCGAGGACTCCGCAGACGCCTTGCGGCGGATCTTGTCGTTGTCCGGTGCCTTCCGCATCGCGTTCCGCACGCCCTGGCTGGACCACTCACGCTGCACCCGGGCACGGCCGACCAGGTCGGCTTTCTTGTCTGCGAACTCGTCGTAGGCCTCCCGTGCGTGCCGGCGGGCGACCTCCCGTTCCTCCAGATAGGCCTCGTAGCCGCCACCGAACACCCGGTTGCTCTGCTGGGCGAGGTCCAGTTCGAGGACGCGGGTGACGCATCGGGCCAGGAACTCCCGGTCGTGGCTGACGAGCACGACGCCGCCTCGGAGGCCCTGCACGAACCGTTCCAGGCGTTCGAGGCCGTCGAGGTCGAGGTCGTTCGTCGGTTCGTCGAGCAGGACGATGTCGAACCGTGAGAGGAGGAGCGCGGCGAGACCGACCCTGGCCGCCTGGCCGCCGGAAAGGGAGGTCATCATCGTGCTCGTGGCGAAGTCCGGTTCAAGGTCGAGCCCGAGATCGGCGAGGACGGCCGGGATGCGGTCGTCGAGGTCTGCCGCTCCCGTCGCGAGCCAGTGGTCGAGGGCGGTGGAGTAGACGTCCGCGGGGTCCTCGGGTCCGGTGGCGGGCATCGCCAGGGCCGCCGCTGCGGCGTCCATCGCCTCCGTCGCGGCGGCGCAGCCGGTGCGACGACCGATGTAGGTGGAGACGCTCTCACCTGGGACCCGCTCGTGCTCCTGCGGCAAGGCTCCGATGAAGGCGTCCGAGGGCGAGAGCGTGATCGTGCCGGCCTGTGGTTCGAGGGCGCCGCCGAGCAGCTGCAGGAGGGTGGACTTCCCTGCGCCGTTCACCCCGACGACCCCGATGACGTCTCCGGGCGCGACGGTGAGGTCGAGTCCGTCGAACAGCGTGCGGTGGCCGTGGCCTCCAGCGAGCCCCTGGGCCACGAGTGTTGCAGTCATCCTGCAATCGTCTCATCCGCGGGCACACGTCGGATGCGGCACATCACGATCGGGTACGCGATCGCAGCGATCCCGTTTCCTACCCCCCCCCGAATGTGTTACACCTGGAAGTGTTGCGGTTGATGTCGCCGATTCCATCGGCTTCGCGCCCCTCCCACACGGAAGGGGCCCCGATGCGCCTCCACACCCTCGTTCCACCGACCGCCAACTCTCGACGTTCCTCCCGCTCCCGACCACGACTCGGCTCGGTGCTGATCACAGCGGTCGCCGCAGCGACGTGCGTCCTCCTCGGTGTGTCACCGGCCAGTGCTGCGACCACGATCGACGGCCCGATCGACCTCGGCTCCGCGGCCGACTTCGGCGTCCTCGGAGCGTCCACCGTGACGAACACGGGGCCGAGCGTCATCACCGGCGATGTCGGGCTGAGCCCCGGCTCGGAGGTGACCGGGTTCCCACCCGGCCTGTCCGGTGGGACCCTGCATGTGACGGACGAGGTCGCCGCCCTCGCTCAAGACGATCTCGGCACCGCGATGGGTGTCGCGTCCAGTCTCACCCCGACGACGCAAGGGCTCGGGGACCTCGCGGGCCTGTCCTTGACGCCCGGGGTCTACTCCGGCGGAGAGCTCTCCCTGAACGGTGAACTGACGCTCAGCGGCACGGCCGAGTCGGTCTGGGTGTTCCAGGCGGCCAGCACCCTCGTCACCGGCACGGGCGCCTCGATCATCCTCACCGACGGCGCGAGCGCGTGCAACGTGTTCTGGCGCGTCGGCAGCTCAGCCACCCTCGGCGAATCGACCGACTTCGCCGGGACGATTCTCGCCGACGAGTCGATCACGACGGTGACGGGCACCACGGTCGAAGGCCGCCTCCTCGCGTCGACGGGCGCCGTCACACTCGACTCCACGGTCGTCACCCAGCCCGTGGGCTGCGACGACGGAAGCGGATCGGTCGTCACCTCCAGCCCGACGATCACGTCTCCTCCCCTCACGAACGGCACCGTCGGCACACCGTACAGCGGCACCGTCACGTCGACGGGTAGCCCGGTCGTCGGATACACCGTCACCTCCGGCGCCCTCCCCCCGGGGCTCGTCCTCGACGGGACGACCGGCGCCGTGACCGGCACGCCGACGACGCCGGGAACGTTCACCGTCACGATCACCGCCTCGAACGGCACCGCGCCGGACGACTCGGTCACGTCGACGATCACCGTCCTGGCCGCCGTGGCGCCGGTGTCAGCCCTCCCTGCCGGGTCAGGTTCCGATGCCACCAGCCTTCCCGCCACAGGCGTCGATGGTCTCGCACTCGGGTTGCTCGGCGCAGCGCTCCTCCTCCTCGGCTTCGCCCTGGTGGCCAGCGCGCGCATCGTCTCTCGACGGGACATGCCGGGCGCGACCGGATGAATCGGCCCGCCACTGGTCTGCGGTCCCTCAGCCTCCGCGTAGGCTGAGGGACATGGACCACAAGCTGCTGCGCTCCTTCGTCGCCTCCGCGGAGACCCTCCACTTCGCCAAGGCCGCCAAGGCGCTCGACCTGCCTCGCAGCACCGTGGTCGCCGACGTCCGGAAGCTCGAGGAGTTCCTCGGGGCCGAACTGTTCGCACGAGACGTCGAATCGACGCAGCTCACCGATGCCGGCTACGCCTTCCTCACCGATGCCCGTCGTCAGCTCGACGCCTCCGCAGCGGCCGCGGCGAAGTCGGCGCCGAAACCGGGCGGCAAGGCGAAGGCCAACAAGGGCAAGGGCCGCGCACCGAAGGTCAAGGGCGAGCCGCTTCCGTACAAGAAGCGCCAGGGGCGCTGACCCGAAGCCGTTGTGCTCCGATGCGCAACGGTCGACGATCGTCAGACGGTGATGTCGGAGCCGTTCGCCGGGTGGACGACACGCGCCCCTTCACCGCGCAGCTCAGCCTGATCTCGCGCCGCACTCGCAGCCCGCGTGAGCGTTCCGATCGCGATCGGTGCCCCTCCGTCGACGGCGATGCCGAGACGGGTGGTCCCCGCGAAGCCGTCGATCTGACCACTCACGGCGGCCCGGTAGGCGCTGGCGATCGGGACGGCGAGGGCGCTGAGCTCAGCGGCATCGTCGCGCCCGGCGACCGTCGAGGTCGCCACGACGACGATCCCGTTCCGAACCCGCATGCAGACGGACTCCGGCGGGAGGACGCCGTAGACGATCTCGGTCAGGAGCGCTTCGAGTTCGCCGGCGCTCGCCAGACCATACGCGCGGCGAAGATCTGAGAACCCGTCGATCCCGACCTCCATGATCGCGAAGCGACGGTCATCGGGCAGGAGCTCACGGCTTCGCGTGGCGGCCTGGTCGAATTCACGGCGGCCGACGGCTCGGATCTCGACGCGCTCGGGGGCGAGCCGTTGCTTGCGCTCCCACGATCGCAACAGGACGAGCCCGACGGCGACGGCGACGATGAAGAGGAGGTTCATGTTCGTCACGATGGCCGAGCTGAAGACGCGCTCGAAGATCTCCGAGTGGTGACCGATGGTTGCGAAGACGACCAGTCGTGCCAGGGTGAACACCGTGTGGACTGACAGCACGACGACGAGCACCTTCGACGGCGGTGCCGTCCGGAGCCGGTCCCGGAGCGATTCTCGGACGATGAGCACCGACAGCAGGATCAGGCACACGAACTTCGCGATGGAGCCCGCCCATTCGGCGTCGTCGGTCGGGTCGACGACGGCGGCGATCGCCGTCACGCCGACGAGGAAGGTCCCGACGGCCACGAGCCCCGCACGCCCGTTGAACAACCGACAGCCGACCCACACCGCGGCGAGGGCGGCGACCATACCCGCGTTCGCGATCGCGACGATCCACACGGTGTTGTCCGTGTAGCTGGCGGCGAGGTAGCAGACGGACGACAGGAGCGTCGACGCGAAGCCGGACAGCCATGCCGCCATGTGGCGCCCAGCCAGGGTCCGGGCGCTGTCGAGCGCATAGAACACGCCGCAGCCGGCGCAGACCACGACCGAGACGACGAGCATGGTGACGAGATCGATGCTCACCGACGCCTCCCCCACAGCGCCGTTCGGGCGGCGCTGCCTCGATGCTACCCGCAGTTCAGGAGATAGTCAGCCCGCTGAACGATCTCCTCGGCGCACTGCGTCAGTGCTCGCCTCTGATGACGAAGTAGGAGCCACGGATCGTCCCGGCGAGCTTCGACTTCTGGCGGGCGAACTTGAACGTCGATGCCAGCTCGGTGGGCACCTCCATGCCGTCCGAGAGCTTGAACCCGACCGCGCGCTTGCCACCCTCGTCGAGCGCGTACAGCACGTTGATCGAGAGCCCTGACTCGTAGAAGACGTACGTCCACCTGACGCCGTCGACGACGAAGTCCGTCGCTTCGAGTGGCTTCGACTCGATGACGAGGTCGCGCTCGCTCGCGAGGATGCCGCTCACGCGGTCGATGAGTTCCTGCACCTCAGCAGCGGGGTTCGTGGTGAACACATGGTCGTACTTGTTCTTGAAGTAGCGAGCCTCGTTCGCTCGCAGTCCGGCGAGCGCGGGCGCCACCGGCGACGACTCCAGCCCGGTCTCCGACACGTTCACGAAATCGACGACGTACGACATGGTTCCTCCTCGGGATGCGGTACGGCGGTGCCGACCCGGCGGCCCGCTGCTGTCCTGGTGCGATGCTACCCGTCGCTCCCCTCGATCGAGTGCCGGCCAACGATCGTAGGCGGCGCGTTCAGCGTTCGCTGTGGCGAAGACGGAGCTGAGCACACCGTCGGTCGAACTCTGGGTCGACGCCGACCGCGTCGCCGCCGATGGTGCCGGGCCTTCGATCGCGCCAGGGTGGGGCTTCGACACTCTGGCATCCTTGGAGCCATGTCGATGCAGACGATCTACCGCACAGAGGCCATGGCGACCCGAGCGCTCGCAGCGGAGATCCGTCATGATCATCGGAGATTCGTCTCCCTGCTGGAACGCGAGGGCGGAAGGGACTTCGGACGACTCCACGACGTGCAGTGCGAGGTCAAGCACACGCTTGTCGGCGCCTCCCAGGCGTCTGTGCGGGTTGACGTCCAGCTGGAGTTCGAAGGACACACGGTCGGCATCGAGGCGAAACTCGATCACGAACTCACCGCCGAACAGGTCGATGATCAGCTGCTCGCGCTCGGCGACGCTGCAACACTGTTCATTCTCCTCCCGTGCAAAGAGTGGGCCCCCGAGTGGCTCCCGGACTATCCAGGCGTCAGCGTGATCGATTGGAAGGACACGCTGGCGAGTTTTGACGCATCACGGCTCACGCTGGGCGACATCGAAGGCGAGGGACGACTCCTCAAGACCACTGTCGAAGCGCGCCTACGCGCGCAGAGGAAGATGCTGGACCTTCCGCACCAGCTTCCCGGCTGGGTGACGAGTATCGACCGAGGAGACAGCGGCATGCCATCCCTCACGTTTCGTTCGCCGACCCTTCCCGATGGGAAGCAGCTCCGGGGGCAGCTCGAAGTCACTGGGCGAAGGATGCCACCACGTCTCGAGGATGTGCGCTTCAACAGCTACATCGGTATCTCAGTTGACAACACGGACCCGCACGACTTTCCCGACCCCACGAAAGTCTCCGAAGTGCCGCGCTGGGTCGAGCACTTGCGACTCCTCCACGCGACGGTGCTGGACGGGCAGGAGGGGCGGTTGGGGGTGAACCGTGGAGCGCCGGGCAATGGCCGAAAGCACCTCGGAATCCACAAGTTGCCGCTGGCGACGAAGCACCTCGGAAGGCTCCGATACCTGGCGAAGGGGTACACCACGTGGGCGGTGGGACCCAAGACGAACGATGTCTCGTTGGACCAGCTTCCTGAACTGGCCGACAACACGGTCGAGATCTTCAGAAGCTGGTACGACGCAGAAGTGGCACTTGGCGCTCGGTGAGGCGCAACGTCCACGTGGGCCGGAGGGACGACGGTCGGCTAGACGTTGAAGCGGAACTCCACGACGTCGCCGTCCTGCATGACGTAGTCCTTGCCCTCCATGCGGGCCTTGCCCTTGGCGCGCGCCTCGGCGACCGAGCCCGTCTCGACGAGGTCGTCGAAGGAGATGACCTCGGCCTTGATGAAGCCCTTCTCGAAGTCGGTGTGGATGACCCCAGCAGCCTGAGGCGCCTTCGCACCCTGCGGAATCGTCCACGCGCGGGACTCCTTGGGACCGGCGGTGAGGTACGTCTGCAGACCGAGCGTCGCGAAACCGATGCGTGCGAGCTGGTCCAGCCCGGACTCGGTCTGGCCGGTCGACTCGAGCATCTCGCGGGCGTCGTCCTCGTCGAGGTCGACGAGCTCCGACTCGAGCTTCGCGTCGAGGAACACGGCCTTCGCCGGAGCGACGAGGGCAGCGAGTTCGTCGAGCTTGCCCTGGTCCTGCAGCACGCCCTCGTCGACGTTGAAGACGTAGATGAAGGGCTTCGCCGTGAGGAGACCGAGCTCCTTGATGGGCGTGAGGTCGATCTTCGTCGCCGACAGCGGCGTACCGGCGTTCAACGCCTCCTGTGCCTCCACCGCGGCGGCGAGCACGGAGGGGTCGAGCTTCTTGCCCTTGACCTCCTTCTCGTACCGGGTGATCGCCTTCTCGAGCGTCTCGAGGTCGGCGAGGATCAGCTCGGTGTTGATGGTCTCCATGTCGGACGCAGGGTTCACGGAACCATCGACGTGCACGACGTCGGGGTCGGCGAAGCCACGCACGACCTGCGCGATGGCGTCGGCCTCGCGGATGTTCGCGAGGAACTTGTTGCCGAGGCCCTCGCCCTCGCTCGCACCCTTCACGATGCCGGCGATGTCGACGAAGGACACCGCGGCCGGGAGGATCCGCTCGCTTCCGAAGATCTCGGCGAGCTTGCCGAGACGCGCGTCGGGCAGTTCGACCACGCCGACGTTCGGCTCGATCGTCGCGAACGGATAGTTCGCTGCGAGCACGTTGTTGCGCGTGAGCGCGTTGAACAGGGTGGACTTGCCGACGTTGGGCAGGCCGACGATGCCGAGAGTAAGAGCCACGAGGGTCTATCGTACTTGGCCGCGAGGGTCCGTGGGTCGCACGCGCGGTCCGCCCGCCTCCGGATCCAGCCGAACAGCTCCCCTGGCCGGCCGGTTCGTGAGCCAGACGCCGGCGATGACGAGGACTCCCCCGGCGATCTGCACGAGCGTGACCGGTGTCCCGAGGAGGAGGCCGATGAGCGCGACGAACACCGGCATCAGGTTGAGGAAGATGCCCGACCGACTTGCGCCGACCTGTTTCACCGAGAGGTTCCAGAGGACGAGCGACAGGACGGACGGGAAGACCACGATGTACCCGAGCCCCGCCCAGGCGCCGGCGTCGACCGGGACGTCGAGCCCCGCCCACAAGGCGACCGGTAGCAGCAGGACGGACGTCATGACGGCCTGGACGGCGCTCGACGTGATAGGTGGCGTCCGGAGCGTGCGCCCGAGGATCGTGTACGCCGTCCACACGGCGACCGCACCGAGCATGAACAGCGCACCCACGTTCAGGTCGAGGTGCAGCAGCCGCCCGAGATCACCGCGTGTGAGCACCAGGAGCACGCCGAGCAACGACAGGAGGATCCCGGCAACAGCACCGCCTCGCATCCGCTGACGGGCGAGCACCGTCGCGGTGACCGCGATGAGCGCCGGGTTCGTCGCCCCGACGAGCGATGCGTCGAGGGACGAGGTGTGGCGGAGCGCCTCATAGCTGAACAGGCAGAACGCGACGAGTCCGAGAAGGCCGAGGACGAGGTGCTTCGGCCACTCCCGCAACGCCGCCCGCCAGTCGGGGCGCTCGACGACGATGGCGAGGAGCACGATGATCGGCGCAGCGAACACCCAGCGGAGGAAGGTGAGGTCGAGCGGCGAGATCTGACCGACGACGAGGCGACCGAACACGAAGTTGCCGGCCCAGAAGAGGTTCGCGAGCACCAGGAACACGAAGAACCGACGCTTGACCATCCGACAACCGTAGTCGGGTGTCCATCCCGCGCGGATCATGGCCGGGACGGCGTGCCAGCCCGCCGGTGTCGGACGATGGTGCGAGGGTGATCACGTGCCCCTGGATTTCACCGCCATCGACTTCGAGACCGCGAACTCGTCCTCCGCCTCCGCGTGCAGCGTCGGGCTCGTCCGCGTCCGCGACGGCGTGGTCGTCGAACGCGCCGGCTGGCTCATCCGTCCGCCGGCCGGACACGACGCCTTCCTCGAGTGGAACACCCGCATCCACGGCATCGTCGCGAGTGACGTGATCGGGGCGGCCGGGTGGGACGACCAGCTCGGCGACCTCCTCGACTTCACGCAGGGCGACGCCCTCGTCGCCCACAACGCCGGCTTCGACATGGGTGTCATCCGCGGTGCGTGCGCGGCGACGGGGCTGGACTGCCCCGACATCACCTACCTCTGCAGCCTGAACATCGCGCGCAAGACGTACCAGCTGGAGTCCTACCGACTCCCGGTGGCAGCACTCGCCGCAGGATTCGACGACTTCCAGCACCACGAGGCGACGGGTGATGCCGAGGCGTCGGCCCACATCATCATCGACTCGGCCCGCCGCCGAGGAGCATCTTCCATCACGGAGCTCGCCGAGCTCACGAGTGTGAAGATCGGCCGCATCGGTGTGAGCGTCGCCGCCTGAGTCCGCGCGGCCTCCGGCCGATGTCGGTGGCCCCGGCCACACTGAGGGCATGGACAGTGTGCTCACCCTCGGCGTCGGCCTCCTCATCGGTCTCGTCCTCGGCGCTGCCGTCGCGGTGATCCTGATGCGCCGCTCCGCAGCCGGGGATCCGGCGGGCGGTGTGGACCCAGCGCTGCTCGAAGCCCGTCACGCGGCACAGCTCGCCGAGATCCGCGGCCAGCAGTCCCAGGTCCTCGCCGACGCGGCCGCGCGCGAAGCCGAACTGCGGGCCGCCCTCCGTGCAGAACTCGCGGCGCTCGACGCCACCGCCGACGGGCTCGGGCGAGAGCTCGCGGCGCAGCGCGAGCAGTATCGCGAACTCGTCGAACGTCACCGCGCCGACGCCAACGCCCGCACGCGTCAGGAGCAGGAGGAGAGCCTCGTCCTGCAGGCGCTCGCCCCGGTCCAGCACAGTCTCGAACACATGCAGGCGAAGGTCACCGAGCTGGAGCAGCAGCGCAGTCGACAGCACGGCGAGCTGGCCCAACAGTTGAAGACCGCCTCCGAATCGGAGGAACGTCTCCGCTCGACGACCGAGTCGCTCGCCTCGGCGCTCCGCAACAACGCCACGCGTGGTGTCTGGGGTGAGACGCAACTCCGCAACGTCGTCGAGGCCGCCGGCCTCACGCAGCGCGTGGATTTCGACGTGCAGTCGAGCATCACCTCCGACGCCGGCGTCGGCCGCCCCGACATGATCGTGCGGCTCCCCGGCGGGAAGTCGATCGCCGTCGATGCCAAGGTGCCGTTCGCGCAGTACCTCGAAGCCAGCACGATCCCCGTCACCGCGACGGGTGAGGAGGCCGCACGTCGGGCCTCCCTGCTGGGTCAGCACGTCAAGGCCGTCCGCTCCCACGTCGACGCGCTCGCCGCGAAGGCGTACTGGCGCGGCCTCGAGTCCAGCCCCGAGTTCGTCATTTGCTTCATCCCGAGCGAGTCCCTGCTGGCCGCGGCGCTCGAAGCCGATCCGAGTCTCCTCGACTACGCCTTCGGCAAGCGGGTGGCCCTCGCCTCGCCGGTCAACCTGTGGGCCGTGCTCAAGACGGTGGCGTTCACCTGGCAGCAGGACGTCCTCACCGACGAAGCGAAGCAGCTGTTCGACCTCGGCAAGGAGCTCTACCAGCGTCTCTCCACGCTGTCCGACCACGCAGACCGACTGCGTCGCTCGATCGAGAGCACCGTGACGAACTACAACCAGTTCGCGTCCTCCTTCGAGAGCCGGGTGCTCGTCACCGCGCGGAAGCTCGACGCCCTCGATGAGGCCACCACCATCGGGACGCTGGCCCAGAGCGACTCCTCCCCCAAACGCCTCACCGCACCCGAGGCACAGCCCGCACCCGAGGCACAACCCGCACCGGAGGCACCGCCGTCCGAGCCGAGCGAGCTCGAAGCGCGCTTGGCACACCGCCTGCACGACTGAGCGCAGTCGACTCCTCGACATGATGAAGCGCCCGGCCCCACCGATCGAACGGGGGAACCGGGCGCTTCATCGTGCAGCTGGGGCCTAGAGCCACTTCTCGGCGAGGTGGTCGGCTTCCACCCGGCGGATGGTGCCAGAACGGGAGCGGAGCACGAGGCTCTCGGTGCGGATGATCGGCCCCTTGCGCTGCACACCGTCGACCAGCTCACCATGGGTGACACCGGTCGCGACGAAGTACGTGTTGTCGCCACGGACCAGGTCGTTCGCTCCGAGGACACGGTCGAGGTCGTGACCGGCGGCGATCGCGCGCGCACGCTCCTCGTCGTCCTTCGGCATGAGCTTGCCCTGGATGAGTCCGCCGAGCGCCTTCACCGCACACGCCGTGATGATGCCCTCAGGGGTTCCGCCGATGCCGACGCACATGTCGATGCGCGAGTCGTAGCGAGCGGCGTTGATCCCGCCGGCGACGTCGCCGTCGAGCAGGAGTCGTGTGCCGGCGCCGGCCTCGCGGATCTCTTCGATGAGCTGCGCGTGACGCGGGCGATCGAGGACCGCGACGCGGATGTCTTCGGGCTGCTTGCCCTTGGCCTTCGCCAGTTCACGGATGTTGTCGCCGATCGACTGGCTGATGTCGACGACACCGATGCCGTCTGCACCCGTGACGATCTTGTCCATGTAGAACACCGCCGACGGGTCGAACATGCTGCCGCGGTCGGACACCGCGATGACCGAGAGCGCATTCTGCCGACCGGCGGCGGTGAGGCTCGTGCCGTCGATCGGGTCGACGGCGATGTCGCAGGACGGCCCGCGTCCGTTGCCGACGTGCTCGCCGTTGAAGAGCATCGGGGCTTCGTCCTTCTCGCCCTCGCCGATGACGACGACGCCGTCGAAGTTCACGGTGCCGAGGAAGGCGCGCATGGCGTCGACGGCCGCGCCGTCCGCGGCGTTCTTGTCGCCGCGGCCGATGAACGGCGCTGCACGGATGGCCGCAGCCTCCGTCGCGCGCACGAGTTCCATGGCGAGGTTGCGGTCGGGCTGCAGATAGTGGGAGCCGGTTTCAGGCTGGGTCACTGGATCCTCCATGGATCGCTCGCCTCGTGGGACACGACGCTTCGGTGGGTGAGGGTTTCAGCCTACCGAACGGGGCCCCCTGAGCCCCGCGACGAATGTGGATCGAGGCGCTTCCGTGACCTCGTCAGCGGACTCCCCGGTCCGACGACCACGGACTCGACGACGACGGCTCCGTCCGCGTCGACCCGGACTCCCGCAAGCTCGTGACCTGCGGCGAGCGCCGTCGATGTGACCGCGCTGAGCAGGAGCCAGGCGTCGTCATGGCAGAGGTCCATGAGGGTGAGCTCGCGGTCGAGGTCCGTTCCGACCCCCTGCAGACGGGTGCGTTCCTCGACCGACTGCGGCGCGAACCGCGCGGACATCCAGCCGCCGAGCGCCCGGACGGCTGCAGCGGTGAGGATGCCCTCGGGAGCGCCGCCGATGCCGAGCAGCAGGTCGAGGTCGCCGTCGGGCGCTGCCGCGCGCAACGACAGCGCGACGTCGCCGTCCGCGAAACTCACCAGTCGGGCTCCGGCCGCGACGACTTCCCGTGCGTACCGCTCGTTGCGCGGACGCTCCTGCACGGCGACGCGCAGCTGCTCGACGGGACGTCCGAGCCGCTCGGCGAGCGTCGTCAGGGAGACCGACACCGGGTCCGTCAGCGACAGCCCTGCTCCGGCGCCCGTGGTCACGAGCTTCTCCAGGTAGTAGGCGGGCCCGATGTCGAACATCGCACCGCGCGGGGCGACCGCGATGACGGCGACGGAGTCGGGTCGACCGGCGGCGGCGAGTTTCGTGCCGTCGACCGGATCGACCGCGAGGTCGATCGCCGGCCCGGATCCCGTGCCGAACCGCTCGCCGACGAACAGCATCGGCGCCTGGTCCTTCTCGCCCTCCCCCACCACGACGAGGCCGTCGACGGCGAGCGGTTCGAGTGCGCGGCGCAGGGCGTCGACGGCGACACCGTCGATGCGCAGACCGTCTCCACCGCCCACGAGACCGGCGACGGCGGCGGCGGCCGACCGCGTCGCATCGAGGAAGCCCTCGAGGAGGGCGGCGTCCGGGGTGCGCTTGAGCATCTCTCCATCGTGCCGTATGCCGACGGGGGCGATTCACTAGACTTTGAGACGAATCGTCCCCACGCAAGGAGAAGACATGCCCGTCGCCACCCCGGAACAATACGCAGCGATGCTCGACAAGGCGAAGTCGAACGGGTTCGCGTACCCGGCGTTCAACGTCTCGAGCAGCCAGACCATCAACTCCGTCCTCCAGGGCCTGACCGAGGCCGGTTCCGACGGCATCATCCAGGTCACCACGGGTGGCGCAGACTACTTCGCCGGTCACACCGTGAAGAACCGCGCGGCCGGCGCCATCGCCTTCGCGAAGTTCGCCACCGAGGTCGCGAAGAACTACCCCGTCACGGTCGCGCTCCACACCGACCACTGCCCGAAGGACGCGCTCGACGGCTTCGTCATGCCGCTCATCGCCGCCTCCGAGGAAGAGGTCAAGGCGGGCCGCAACCCGATCTTCCAGTCCCACATGTGGGACGGCTCGGCGGTTCCCCTCACCGAGAACCTCGAGATCGCGCAGGAGATGATCAAGCGCACGAAGGCCATCAACGCCATCCTCGAGGTCGAGATCGGCGTCGTCGGCGGCGAAGAGGACGGCGTCAGCCACGACATCAACGAGCACCTGTACACGACGCTCGACGATGCGATCGCCACGGTCGAGGCCCTCGGCCTCGGCGAGCAGGGACGCTACATGGCAGCTCTCACCTTCGGGAACGTCCACGGGGTCTACAAGCCCGGCAACGTCAAGCTGCAGCCCGAGCTCCTGAAGACCATCCAGGACGGTCTGGCTGCGAAGTACGGTCACGGCCCGAAGCCGCTCGACCTCGTCTTCCACGGCGGCTCCGGCTCGACCGACGCCGAGATCGCAGAAGCCGTCGCGAACGGTGTCGTGAAGATGAACATCGACACCGACACCCAGTACGCCTACACGCGTGCGATCGCCGGCTACATGCTCACCAACTACGAGGGCGTCCTGAAGGTCGACGGCGAGGTCGGCAACAAGAAGCTCTACGACCCCCGTGCCTGGGGCAAGGTCGCAGAGTCCGCGATGGCGCAGCGCGTCCTCGAGTCCACCAAGCAGCTCGGTTCGTACGGCACCAGCACCTCCTGAGCCTGAGACGTGGAACGGGGCCGGCAGCGATGCCGGCCCCGTTTCCGCGTCTGCGGATGGTACGTCTGCGGACGGTGCCTTCGGCGGGCGATCGCCTACGGCTGCTGCGACCGCACGTACTCCATGAACGCCGGGTCGGCGCCCATCGCGATGGCGATGCACACGACCACGACGATGTTCGCGACGACGCCGGCGACGATCGGGATCCAGAACGTGAGCTTGCCGGCGCGGAGTGACCGGCTGGACAGCACGACGGCACCGATCCAGAGCGCGATCTGGAGCCCCAACGCGAGGATGCCCATGGCACTCGCGAGCGCGTCGGAGGAGTAGCCGGAGACGCCGAATTGCACCAGGGCCGGCCGGATGAGGCCGGGCAGGTCGAGCAGGTTCGGCATGATCACGATGATGCTGACGAGTCCGAGACCCAGCAGGAGCGACGTCGCCAGGCGATCGCCCGTCACCGGTCGGCGGCCGTTCGGAAGCACCGGAGCCGCCGGGGATTCAGGCGCCGACGCCCTGGTCTGCTCGCGGAGGGTGGGCTGCGCGGGCGGCACCTGCTGCTGACCGGCCGGGACGACGGGGGCGACGCCGAGTTCCTCCGCGCGCTGGTGGTCGAACGGCTCCTTGATGCTCGCCCGTTGCTCCTCGGGGGTCGCGTATTCGCCGAACTGCGGACGGGGGCGGGATTCGCTCATGGTCGGCGCCCTCCCAGAGCGCGCGGATCGGTCGTGCCCGCAAGGTCTTTGCGCAGCTCCTTCGGCAGGGAGAACATGAGGTCCTCCTCAGCCGTCTTGACTTCCTGAACGGTGCCGTACCCGGCACCGGAGAGCTCTTCAAGCACCTCGTCGACGAGGACCTCGGGAACGGAGGCCCCACTCGTGACACCGACGGTGACGACGCCGTCGAGCCAGGACTGCTCGATCTCGTGGGCGTAGTCGACGCGGTAGGCGGCCTTGGCGCCGTACTCCAGTGCGACCTCGACGAGCCGCACCGAGTTCGAGGAGTTCGCCGAGCCGACGACGATCACGAGGTCTGCGTCCTCGGCGACCTTCTTGATGGCGACCTGTCGGTTCTGCGTGGCGTAGCAGATGTCGTCGCTCGGCGGGTCCTGCAGCTTGGGGAAGCGCTCCCGCAACCGGCGCACGGTCTCCATGGTCTCGTCGACGGAGAGCGTCGTCTGCGAGAGCCAGACCACCCGGTCGGGGTCGGCGACGACGATGTCGTCGACGGCCTCGGGGCTCGTGACGAGCGTGACGTGCTCGGGTGCCTCCCCTGCTGTGCCTTCGACCTCTTCGTGGCCCTCGTGTCCGATCAGCAGGATCTCGTAGTCGTCGCGCGCGAAGCGCACGGCCTCGCGGTGGACCTTCGTGACGAGTGGGCAGGTCGCGTCGATGGCGAGGAGGCCGCGGTCGGCGGCGGCGTTCACGACGGCCGGGGAGACCCCGTGGGCGCTGAAGACGATGTGGGATCCGGAGGGCACCTCGTCGACCTCGTCGACGAAGATCGCGCCCTGGGCCTCGAGCTGGCTCACGACGTGCACGTTGTGGACGATCTGCTTGCGCACGTAGACGGGCGCGCCGTAGTGCTCGAGCGCCTTCTCGACGGCGATGACCGCTCGGTCGACTCCGGCGCAGTACCCGCGAGGGGCGGCGAGGAGCACGCGCTTCTCTCCCGCGACGGGCAGGTCGGCCAGGCGTCCCTCGATCCGGCGGAGTCTCGGCATCCCGAGTCCGATGGTGGGGGCGTCACGCAGATCAGTCACCTCTGGATTCTACGCGGCCGCGCTCGGGAGTCGGCCGTGAACCCTCACGGTCCGCAGACGGCCGACGCGCAGCTCCGCGTCGGTGCTCGCGGCTAGGGTTGAGGGATGAGCGATGCACCGGCCACGATGGACGCCCCCTGGCCGGTCGCGCTCCTCGGGACGAAGCTCCGCGACTACATCGACCGTCTCGGCACGGTCTGGGTCGAGGGCGAGATCACGCAGTGGGGTGCGTCGGGCGGCAACGTCTACGGCAAGCTCAAAGACCTCGAGGCGGACGCGACCGTCGGCTTCACCATCTGGTCCTCGGTCCGCGCGAAGATCCCCGCCGACCTGAAGCAGGGCGACCACGTCGTCGCGCTCATGAAGCCGAACTACTGGCTCAAGGGCGGCACGCTCACCATGCAGGTCATGTCGATGAAGCACGTCGGGCTCGGCGACCTGCTCGAGCGTCTCGAACGGCTCCGATCGCAGCTCGCCTCCGAAGGGTTGTTCGACGCCTCCCGGAAGCAGCCCCTCCCCTTCCTCCCCCAGTGCATCGGGCTCATCACCGGCAAGGATTCGGACGCAGAGAAGGACGTCCTGCGCAACGCTGAACTCCGGTGGCCGTCCGTCAGGTTCCGCGTCGTCCATGCGGCGGTCCAGGGCGACCGCACGCCGGGCGAGGTCGTCAGCGCCCTGCAGACCCTCGACGCCGACCCCGAGGTCGACGTCATCATCGTCGCCCGAGGTGGCGGCGACTTCCAGAACCTGCTCGGATTCAGCGACGAGCGCGTGGTCCGTGCGGCAGCAGCGTGTTCGACACCGCTGGTGAGCGCGATCGGGCACGAGGCCGACCGGCCGCTGATCGACGACGTCGCAGACCTCCGCGCCTCGACGCCGACCGACGCCGCCAAGCGCGTCGTTCCCGACGTGGCCGAGGAGTTCACGCGCGTGCAGCAGGCCCGCATGCGTCTGTCCTCGCGGGTGACGACGATGCTCGGCCACGAGATCGACCGCATCGCCACGCTCCGCACCCGGCCGGCGCTCGCGAACCCGTCGTGGATCGTGGACTCCCGCGCGGACGACCTCACGCGCACGGTCGCACGCGGTGCCGAACTCATCGACCGTGCCGTCGAGCGGGCCCAGCGGGAGGTCGGAGAGCTCCGCACCCAGCTGCGCGCGCTCTCCCCCCAACGCACGCTCGACCGCGGCTACGCGATCGTCCAGCGGACCGATCCCGCTGCGGACGTCCCCGGCGGCGCCGTCATCCGGGCCGCAGCCGATGCACCGGCCGGCACGGAGCTGCTCATCACCCTCGCCTCCGGAGCCATCGGGGCCACCAGCACCGGCCAGACGACGGCTGCCGTGACGACCGACGACGAATAGGATAGAAGCCATGTCCACCCCCTCCGATGTCCAGGCGCTCAGCTACGAGCAGGCGCGCGACGAACTGGTCCGGGTCGTGTCCGAGCTCGAACAGGGTTCGGCGTCCCTCGAGGACTCGCTCCGCCTGTGGGAGCGCGGCGAGCAGCTCGCGCAGCGGTGTGAGGACTGGCTGATCGGCGCGAAGGCCCGCCTCGACGCCGCGCGCGCCGCGCAGCTCGGTTCCGGAACGGCGGACGCTGCTCAGTGAACGACACCAAGGCTCCCCGCGTCGTCGCCGAACTCGGTCGTCCGGAGACCCCCCAGGAGACCGCCGACCGCAAGGCCGAGAACTCCCGCCTGTACCGTGCACGCAAGACGGTCAACAACCTCGTCCTCTCCCTGCTCGCGACCGTCGGCCTGGTGGTCGTCATCGTGCTCGCCGTGCCTCGTGGCGAGGCCCCGGAGCGCCCGAACGTCGACTACGCGTTGCTCGCCGGCCAGGCCCAGCGCGACGTCACGGTCCCGCTCCTGACCCCGGAACTCGGCGACGACTGGGGCAGCAACTACGCCGACATCCGCACGGCGCCCTCGCCCGTCGTCGGCACCCCCGACATCCGCTCCTGGAACGTCGGCCTCATCGCCCCCGACGACGAGTTCGTCGGTCTCGTGCAGGGTATCGACGCGAACGACACCTGGCTGGCCGCCGAACTCGACGACGCCCGCCCGACGGGCACGGTCACGATCGACGGCGTCGAGTGGATCGAGTACGCGAACGGCAGCGGCACCGACGAGGGGAACGTCGGCTACGCGCTCTCCACGGTCGCCGGCCAGAGCACCATCGCGGTCTTCGGCACCGCCACCCCAGAACACATCGTCGACGTCGCCCGTTCCGTGCGGAGCGGCGTCACCGCGAACCTCGACGCCGCGACGTCGGCAGAAACGGATGCAGAATGACCCAGCGACACCCGGGAGCCGTCTGGCGTGAGATGCAGCGCGGCAACGCGCGCTTCGTGGCCGGCGAACCCGCCCACCCTCGTCAAGACGTCGAGCGCCGCGCCAACCTCGCGCACGCCCAGGCTCCTCAAGCTGCGCTCTTCGGCTGCTCCGACTCACGTCTCGCGGCCGAGATCATCTTCGACAAGGGTCTCGGCGACCTCTTCGTCGTGCGGAACGCAGGCCAGATCGTCTCGGACTCCGTCCTCGGCACGCTCGAGTACGCCGTCGGTGTCCTGCAGGTTCCGCTCATCCTCGTGCTCGCACACGACGAGTGCGGCGCCGTGCGCGCCGCGATCGACTCGCAGGCCGAAGACGCAGCCCCACTGCCGCCGCACATCGACCGCCTGATCCAGCAGATTGTCCCGGCCGTCACCGCGGTCGCCGGACCGGCACCGATCGACGCACCCGCCGTGGACTCCTCCGAGGTCGGACGCCGACACCTGCGCCGCACGGTCATGGAGATCATCTCCCGCTCCGAGCTCATCAGCGACGCCGTCGCGGCCGGCACCGTGGCCATCATCGGCGCCAACTACAAGCTGCTCGAGGGCACCGCGGTCGCCGACATCATCATCGGCGACATCACGGAACCCGCCTAGCTTTCCAACACCTTCATCCAGCCAGCGCACATCGCACAAAGGAGAACGAACAGCGTGGTAGACACCGCAGCAACCGAGTACCGCATCGAACACGACACCATGGGCGAGGTGCGGGTCCCCGCGAACGCGCTCTACAGCGCGCAGACGCAGCGTGCGGTCGAGAACTTCCCGATCTCGGGCAGCGGGCTCGAGTCGGCGCAGATCGCCTCCCTCGCCCGCATCAAGAAGTCCGCGGCGCTCGCCAATGCGAAGCTGGGTGTCCTCGACGCAGCCATCGCCGACGCCATCGCGGCGGCGGCCGACGAGGTCATCACGGGCGTGCACGACGCTCAGTTCCCGGTCGACACCTACCAGACCGGCAGCGGCACCTCCTCCAACATGAACATGAACGAGGTGCTCGCCACGCTCGCAAGTGCTCGCCTCGGTGCCCCGGTGCACCCGAACGACCACGTGAACGCATCGCAGTCGTCCAACGACGTCTTCCCGACGTCGGTGCACATCGCGGTCACGAGCGCGCTCATCGACGACCTGATCCCGGCCCTCGACCACCTTGCGGTGGCGCTCGAGGCGAAGGCCGAGCTCTGGAAGACCGCCGTCAAGCCCGGCCGTACGCACCTCATGGACGCCACCCCGGTCACGCTCGGCCAGGAGTTCGGCGGGTACGCCCGCCAGATGCGCCTCGGCATCGAGCGCGTTCGCACGGCGCTCCCCCGCGTCGCCGAGGTGCCGCTCGGCGGCACCGCCACCGGCACGGGCATCAACACGCCCAAGGGCTTCCCGCAGCTCGTCATCGAGCTGCTCGCACAGGAGACCGAGCTGCCGATCACCGAGGCACAGGACCACTTCGAGGCGCAGGGCGCACGCGACGGGCTCGTCGACGCCTCAGGAGCCCTCCGCGTCATCGCGGTCAGCCTCACGAAGATCTGCAACGACCTGCGTTGGATGGGATCGGGTCCGAACACCGGTCTCGGCGAGCTGCACATCCCCGACCTCCAGCCCGGATCGTCGATCATGCCTGGCAAGGTCAACCCGGTCATCCCGGAGGCCGTCCTCATGGTCGGTGCACGGGTCATCGGCAACGACGCGACCATCGCCTGGGCCGGCGCCTCCGGCTCGTTCGAACTCAACGTCGCGATCCCCGTCATGGGTACGGCGCTGCTCGAGAGCATCCGTCTCCTCTCGAACGCGACGCGCGTCCTCGCCGACAAGACCGTCGACGGGCTCCAGGCCAACCTCGAGCGCGCTGCCGCCCTCGCCGGCTCCTCGCCCTCGATCGTGACCCCGTTGAACAAGATCATCGGCTACGAGTCGGCGGCGAAGATCGCCAAGCACTCGGTCGCGAAGGGCCTCACGGTCCGCGAGGCCGTCATCGACCTCGGCTTCGTCGAACGTGGTGAGATCACGGTCGAACAGCTCGACACGGCGCTCGACGTCCTGTCGATGACGCACCCGGGCTGAGTCCGCAGCTGCACCACCAGGAACGGCCTCGGATCGACGATCCGGGGCCGTTTCCCTGTGTCAGGACGAGAGCGCGATCGAGGTCCAGGCCCCCAGGAGGAGGAACGGGCCGAACGGGATCCGCGTGCGCCAATCAGCGGTGCCGCCGCGAAGTCGCCCGGCGATGACGATCACGCCGCCGACGACCCCAGCGGTGCTCACAGCGACGACCGAGAACAGCAGCACGGCCTCGATCCCGAAACACCCCACGGTGAGTCCGAGCAGCGCCCCGAGCTTGACGTCGCCCATTCCGAGCCCGCCGAACATCGCACACAGGTAGAGGAATCCGCCCACGAGGAGGCCGGCACCGAGCGGCTCCCAGACCGGCCGACCGTCGACGGCTGCGTCGAGTACGACGAGCGGGAGGCCGACGAGGAGCGCCGGCAGGACGATGCGGTTCGGCAGGCGCCGCTGGACGACGTCGATCCGGACGAGTGACGGCGTGATGCACGCCAGCCACAGCACGAGCATCGCCACTGGGCGGAGGTCGAGACCGATCCGGAGGGCGAGCGCGGCGAGCAGCAGCGCGAGCAGCGGCATCCAGGAGCGCTGGAGTAGACGGCGGCGGGAACGACGACGGAGGACCTGGCGAGAGGGCATCCCGCCAGGCTAGGACGAGTGGCCGTTCGGCCGCCGAAGTTGTCCACAGGCTGCGATGGTGGGCGGGACGCGGGTTCCCGCCCACCATCGGTCGTGGGGTGGCGTGACTAGGCCAGTTCGTTTCCTTCCAGCATCTCGGTCACGAGCGCGGCGATGGCCGAACGCTCAGAGCGGGTGAGCGTGACGTGGGCGAACAGCGGGTGCCCCTTGAGGGTCTCGATCACCGACGCGACTCCGTCGTGCCGACCGACTCGCAGGTTGTCGCGCTGGGCGACGTCGTGGGTGAGGACCACCCGCGAGTTCTGGCCGATGCGGCTGAGGACCGTCAGGAGCACGTTGCGCTCGAGCGACTGCGCCTCGTCGACGATCACGAATGCGTCGTGCAGCGAGCGCCCGCGGATGTGGGTGAGCGGCAGCACTTCGAGGATGCCTCGCTCGACGACCTCGTCGAGGACGTTCTGAGAGACGACCGCGCCGAGCGTGTCGAAGATGGCCTGACCCCACGGGTTCATCTTCTCGCCCTGGTCACCCGGGAGGTACCCGAGCTCCTGTCCCCCGACCGCGTAGAGCGGACGGAACACCATGATCTTCTTGTGCGCTTGGCGCTCGAGCACCGCTTCGAGGCCCGCGCAGAGGGCGAGTGCGGACTTCCCCGTCCCGGCTCGACCTCCAAGCGACAGGATCCCGATCTCGGGATCGAGCAGGAGGTCGATCGCGAGCCGCTGCTCGGCGGAGCGTCCGTGCAGTCCGAAGACGTCTCGATCACCGCGGACGAGCTTGTAGCTCTGCTTCCCGGTGACCCGCCCGAGAGCGGACCCGCGATCGGAGTGGATGACGAGGCCGGTGTTGACCGGCATGCCCTCGATGAGCGGTGTCGTGCCCTCCTCGCGCTCGTACAGCGTGCTCATGTCGTCCGAGCCGAGCGTGATCTCCGACATGCCCGTCCAGCCGGAATCGACGGCGAGCTCGGCGCGGTACTCCTCGGCCTGGAGGCCGATCGAGGCGGCCTTCACCCGCAGGGGCAGGTCTTTGGACACGACGGTGACGGAGAGGCCGTCGTTCGCCAGGTTGAGCGCGACGGCGAGGATGCGCGAGTCGTTGTCGGCGAGCTGCAGCCCCGACGGGAGCGAGGCCATGCTCGAGTGGTTGAGCTCGACGCGGAGCGAGCCGCCGTCTCCGACCGGGATCGGGAAGTCGAGTCGCTCGTGCTCGATGCGCAGCTCGTCGAGGATGCGAAGTGCCTGCCGCGCGAAGTACCCGATCTCGGGGTCGTTGCGTTTCCCCTCGAGCTCACTGATGACCACGACCGGGATGACGACGGCGTGTTCGGCGAACCGGAAGAGCGCCTTGGGATCCGACAGGAGCACGGAGGTGTCGAGCACGTAGGTGGTCTCGGCCTGGGCCTGACCATCCCGGCTCGCCGCGCGGTCGGCGGGTCGTCGGCTCGTCCTCGTCGACGCGTTCCGCGCCTCGGTGCCGGCTGACGTGTTCTGGATTTCTTGCGAGGCCACAACCACTCCCACCCCGAGCATCTGATGCTCGGATCACTGTGCGAAGCGGCCACCTGCAGGTTTCGAGCCGAACTTATGTGGCCGTCTCGACCGGGCTCCATGCCCGATGAGATGAACGTACGTCCGACCGCCGACATCGATGCGACGACACGCCCCGTGTCCTGTTACGAGGACATGAACAAACGGGGACTTGTGCGCGGCGCAGCTCGGTGCAGGTCAGTAGCTCGCGGCGGTCGCGAAGGACACCAGCCCGCCGCGCAACTGGTCGAGCGTCTCGCGACTCGTTCCGGCGTGCACGCTGAGCCGGACGGCACCCCCTCGCGTCGTCACGGTCACGCCGTGGTTCGCGAGCGACGCGGAGAGCGTGTTGAGGAGGGCGCCGTCCGGTTCGAGCACGACGATGCCCGCCCGTTCGGACTCGTCGCGCGAACTCGACACGGGGATCCCGAACTCATCGGCGAGGTCGATCACCTCCGTCACGAGCTCGGCGATGGCGCGCTGCACGGCCGGCACTCCGACCGCGATCGTGTCCTCGAGCGACGCTGCGAAGCGGGCGGCGGCCAGTGGGTCGGCGCGCGTGATCGAGTAGGCGCTGGCGTTCCGGCTGGGAGCCGGCGTCGCATCGAACGGCCAGACCTCGTCGGTCCCCGTGACACCGGAGAACACCGGGACGAGGTGCTCGAGCGCCAGATCGCTCAGCGCGAGGAAGCCCGTCCCCCAACCGGCGCGCATCCACTTCTGCCCACCGCTCGCGACGACATCGGCGACCTCGTACGGCGCGTCGACGACGCCGAAGCCCTGGATCGCGTCGACGATCAGCAGCCGCTCGCCGATCACCTGCCGGATCCCTTCCAGGTCGCTCACGAACCCGGTGCGGTAGTCGACCAGGCTGACGGCGACCGCGGTGACCGAGTCGTCGAGCTGCGCCCGGATCTGCCCGGGCGTGACCCGACCATGGTCGGTTTCGAGCCAGGACGGGGTGAGGACGTGCATGTGCTCGGCGGCGCGCTGTGCGGCCAGCGGCAAGGAGGGGAACTCCGCTCGGGAGAGGAGCACACCGCCCGTCAGACCGAACATCGTGTGCATGAGCCCCTGCGAGGTGTTCGGCTGCGCGACGACCTGGTCGGTCCGGAAGCCCGTGAGCGTGCCGACGGCCACGCGCATCCGTTCGTCCTGCTCGTCGATACCGCCGGAGGCCCCGAAACGAGACCGGGCGAGTGCGTCGTTCCACAGTGTCGCCTCGGCGACGACGGAGGTGGCGAGTGGCCCGACCCTCCCGTAGTCGAGGTAGCCGGGCTCTTCGCCGAATCCGGCCTGGAAAGCGCGGAGTCGGGCGGCCGCTTCCGTGTCCTCCTGGTGGAGCGGATCGGGCGAACGTCGGCTCATCCTCCGAACCGCCGTTGCCGCCGGGAGAAATCGCGCAGCGCGCGCAGGAAGTCGACCTCGCGGAGATCGGGACCGAGCGCTTCGACGAAGTAGAACTCGCTGTGAGCGCTCTGCCAGAGCATGAAGTCGCTCATCCGCTGCTCGCCGCTTGTCCGGATGACGAGGTCGGGGTCGGGCTGGCCGCCCGTGTAGAGATGTTCACCGATGAGATCCGGGGTGAGGAGGGCGGCGAGGTCTTCGAGGCTGCGGCCCTCGAGGTGGTGCTTCGCCACGATCGCGCGCATGGCGTCGACGATCTCCGTCCGACCGCCGTACCCGACCGCGAGGTTGATGTGCATGCCGGCGTGGTCCGCGGTCCGCTGCTCCGCCCCCTCCAACGCGCTGCGCAACGAATCGGGCAACCCCTCGCTCGAGCCGACGTGCTTCACCCGCCAATCGCGATAGTGGGAGAGGTCCTCCGCCAGGTCGGCGATGATGTCGACGAGGTCGTCGAGTTCCTCGGGCGAGCGGTTCACGAGGTTGTCGCTCGAGAGCAGGTACAGCGTGACGACGCCGATGCCGAGGTCGTCGCACCAGGCGAGGAACTCGCGCATCTTCGCGGCTCCTGCACGGTGGCCGTGCGCGGCGGTGTCGTAGCCCAGCTGTTTCGCCCACCGCCGGTTGCCGTCGATGATCATCGCGACATGGTGCGGCAGGTTCTGCTGGGTCAGGGACTTCCGGAGGCGTCTGGCGTAGACGCCGTACAGGAAGCCGTCCCCAGGTGCGGATTGCCTCGTCATCACCCTGCAACGCTAGTGCAGAATGCTCCGAGGCACCCAGGTCTCCCGGTCACCCACCCCGTATCCTGGGCAGATGACGAGCAGAGAACCCGAGCTGCCCCAGCTGCCCCTCCTGGAGGTCGCAGCCGTCGACGCCACCGTCGAGGAGATCAAACCGACGTGGCGCGGCTGGATCCATGCGGGTGTCTTCCCGATCGCGGTCGCGGCAGGGATCGTGCTCATCGCGCTCGCGCAGGGTGCCCCTGCCAAGTGGAGCTCACTGGTGTTCGTGCTCACCTCGATGCTGCTCTTCGGCAACTCGGCGCTCTACCACCGCTTCTCCTGGCGGCCGAAGCTCAAGCTGTTGTTCAAGCGCATCGATCACGCGAACATCTTCCTGCTGATCGCCGGAACCTACACGCCGCTCGCGGTGTTGGCGCTGCCGCCGGCCACGGGCACCCTCCTCCTGGCGCTCGTGTGGGGCGGGGCGCTCCTCGGCATCGGCTTCCGGGTGTTCTGGATCGGGGCGCCGCGTTGGCTGTACGTGCCGCTCTACCTCGCGCTCGGCTGGGGTGCCGTCGCCTTCCTCGGCGACATCGCGGCGGCGAACGTCGCGACGATGATCCTCGTCGCGGTGGGCGGCCTGCTCTACACCGTCGGCGCGATCATGTACGCGTTGAAGCGGCCGAACCCGTGGCCCGGGAGGTTCGGATTCCACGAGCTGTTCCACGTCTGCACGGTTCTCGCGTTCCTCTGCCATTGGAGCGGCATCCTGCTGCTTGCGCTCGACCCCGTCTACAACCGCTGAGGCCGGATCGCGGAGGGCTACCGCGCGGGAGTGCCGTCGGGGGTGGTGCCGCTGTCGCCCTCGCGCTTCGACGTGGAGCCGTCGCTCGGGGCCGCCGTGCCTGCCGCCGCGTCGCGTTCGGCCAGCTCGACCTGCAGGCGCTCGTCGATCTCGGCCCGGTAGTTCACCCGACGCACCCGTCGCACCATGTCGACCACGAGCAGGACGACGATGATGGCGATCGTGAAGGTGATGACGAAGCCCCACGGCCCCGGCGTCACCTGGTTCTCGTCGAACTGCGGTGATGGCGAGGGCGACGGGGTGACCGCCAGCACGAACTCGGTGAACAGGTGGTGCATCATGCGGATCCTTCAGTCGTGTCGACGCCGGCGAACAGCTCCGACTCCGGGGTCGTCGACGGTACGTGCGAGGTGACGAGCTGGTAGTCCTCATACGGCCAAGCGGCACGGAGGACGTCGTTCGGCCAGAAGAAGAACGGGGAGTCCGGTGGCACCTGGCTGCTGTGCGCGCGCAGCGCTGCGTCGCGGACTTCGAAGAAGGCGCCGACGTCGACGTGGGTGGTCGCGAGGTCGGGGCGACCGGCCATCCACTCGCGCATCTCGGCGAGACGCTCCACCGCCGGATCCTCGGGGTGATGTTCGACGAGGTACGCGTGCACGGCCTCGAGCCGAGCCGGGCTGAACGACCGGTCGTAGTAGAGCTTGTCGACTCGCCACGCCTCCCCGGCCTCCGGGTACCGCTCAGCGTCCGCAGCGGCTTCGAAGGCGGCGACGCTCACCTCGTGGCAACGGATGTGGTCCGGGTGCGGGTAGCCGCCGTTCTCGTCGTAGGTGATGATCACCTGCGGGCGGAAGGAGCGGACGATGCGGACGAGCACGCCGGTCGAGACGTCGAGCGGAATGTCGGCGAAGCTCGCGGGTGGGACCGAACCGTCGTCGGTCGCCATGCCGCTGTCCTGATAGCCGAGCCACCGGTGCTGGATGTCGAGGATCTCCTGCGCGCGCTCCATCTCGCGGCGCCGGTACCCCGTGAGGTCGCGGTCGAGCATCGCAACGTCCGCCAGGTCGGGGTTCTGCAGGTCTCCCCGCTCCCCTCCCGTGCAGCTCACGACCATGACTTCGGCGCCGAGGCTGCGGTAGTAGGCGAGGGTCGCCGCGCCCTTGCTCGACTCGTCGTCGGGGTGGGCGTGCACGGCGAGCAGTCTCATGGTCATGGTGCGCCGCCTTCCGGCCTGAGTGGGAGGAGTCATCGAGTGACCCCTGATGATGAGGGCGCCGGCGGGACCAGGCGTCCAGGAAGCTGCAATACGCTTGAGGCATCGACCTCGAGGCGACTCGCACTCCTGGTCAAGCTTAACCGTTCGAACCGGAGCCCGTGACGTGACCCATTCCCCCCAGGCCGCCATCGAAGCACGCTACGGACGCACCCCCGGCAGCCGCACCCGCGACCGCCGCGCGCTCTGGATCGTGGCCGGTGCCTTCGTCGTCGTGTTCGTCGCCTGGGTGGTCTGGGCCGGGCTCGACGGCAGCCGCCCGAGCATCGAAGCGCGCAACACCGCACACGAGATCGTCGACGACACGATGGTCAGCGTCTCCTTCGAGGTGACCGGGCCCCAGGACACCGCGATGGCGTGCTCCGTCCAAGCACTCAACGAGCAGTTCGCCGTCGTCGGTTGGAAGGTCGTCGAGCTGCCCCGCTCCGAGCAGCGCACCCGCAGCTTCTCCGAGCTCCTCCGCACGACCGAACGCAGCAACACCGGCGTCGTCGACACCTGTTGGGTCGTCGAGGCCACCTCCTGAGGCGTCACCGCGCCGATCCCGTGCAGCCCCTTCCCCGCCCGATCGTGCGATACTCGAAGCAAGCAGTTCACACGCCCCGGCACTCCGCCGGGGCGTCTGGCATATGACGGGCAGTTCCGAGGCCCCCGTGCCGGACCACTCATGTAAAGGAGTTCCATCGTGTCCGAGCAGATCCAGGAGACGTTCCTCACCCAGCAGGCCTTCGACCGGCTGCAGGCGGAACTCGAGCACCTCAGCACCACGGGCCGCGAGGAGATCGCCAAGCGCATCGAAGCGGCTCGCGAAGAGGGCGACCTCAAGGAGAACGGTGGCTACCACGCCGCCAAGGACGAGCAGGGCAAGCAGGAGGCGCGCATCCGCACGCTCACGCAGATGCTCCGTGACGCCAAAGTGAGCGAGGCTCCCGAATCGAACGGTGTCGTCGAGTCCGGTACCGTCATCACCGCCGTGGTCGCGGGTGGCGAGGAGCGGTTCCTCCTCGGAAGCCGGGAGATCGCCGGCAACACCGACCTCGACGTCTACAGCGAGGGCAGCCCGCTCGGCGGTGCCATCCTCGGCCTCAAGATCGGCGAGTCCACCACGTACACCGCCCCCAACGGCAAGGAGATCACCGTCTCCATCACCGCCGTCGAGACCTACACCGGCTCCTGATCCGTCCGGAGCGCGCAGACGAAGGGCCCCGCCGATCGGCGGGGCCCTTCATCGTCGTCGACCGTCGTCGGATGAACCGTGTCAGTCGTCGACGATCTGGGGGTCGTAACCGGCCTCGCGGAGGGTCTGCACGACGAGGTCGCGGTGATCGGGGCCGCGGGTCTCGATACTGAGCTCCAGCTCGACCTCACTGATCTGCAGCCCATGGCCGTGGCGGGTGTGCAGGACCTCGATGACGTTGGCGTTCGCCTGGGCGACGAGCTCAGCCGTCCGCGCGAGCTGACCCGGTCGGTCTGGCAACGGGATGCGGAGGGTGAGGTACCGGTCGGACGCGGCGAGACCGTGGCTGACGACGCGCTGCAGCAGCAGCGGGTCGATGTTGCCGCCCGACAGGATCGTGACGGTCGTCCCGGTGGGGACGATCTTGCCCGCGAGGATCGCGGCGACGCCCGCAGCACCCGCTGGCTCGACGACGAGTTTCGCACGCTCCAGGAGGACGACGATGGCCCGCGCCAGGTCGTCCTCGGTGACCGTGACCACCTCGTCGACGAGCGCGCTGATCATCTGGAAGTTGAGCTCACCGGGACGCGCCACGGCGATGCCGTCCGCGATCGTCGGCTGTACCGTGATCGTCGTCGGCTCCCCCGCCTCGAGCGAGGGCGGGTAGGCGGCCGCGTTCGCCGCCTGGACACCGATCACGCGGATGGTGCGGCCCTCGAGCGCTGCACGCTGCTTGAGCGCACCCGAGACACCGGAGATGAGTCCCCCGCCACCGATCGGGACGATCACCGTCTCGACGTCGGGAACCTCGTCGAGGATCTCCAGCCCGAGCGTGCCCTGCCCGGTGATGACGTCCACGTGGTCGAACGGCGGGATGAGGATCGCGCCGGTCTCGGCCGCGAACTCGGCGGCGGCGATCAGGGGTTCCGCGACCGTGTGGCCACGGAGGATCACGTGCGCACCGTAGTCGCGGGTTGCTGCGAGCTTCGGGAGCGGGACGCCGACCGGCATGAAGATCGTGGCCGTGATCCCGAGCTCGCGGGCGGCGAACGCGACGCCCTGGGCGTGGTTGCCGGCCGACGCGGCCACGACCCCACGAGCCCGTTCCTCAGGAGTCAGGCTGGACATGCGGTTGTAGGCGCCGCGGATCTTGTAGGAGCCGGTGCGCTGCAGGTTCTCACATTTGAGGTGGACGGGGACGCCGAGCACGTCGGCGAGGTAGCGGGAGCTCTCCATCGGGGTGCGCTGGACGGTGCCCGCGAGCGTGTCGCGGGCGCGCTCGAACGCCGCGAGCGGAGGGCCGGGGATGACGGTGGTGCTCTGGGTGGGATCGGTCATGGTGTGCGGTGTCCTGGACTTTCTGGGGACGAGGTGTCTGTCGGGTCGGCGCTGGGGTGCTGGGGCTCCTGGTCGACGGGTCGACCCTCTGGCTCGCGGGACGAGCGGGAACCCTGGCGGATTCGCCTCGGGCTCGGGACGGTCTGCCAGATCGCGTCGTCAGCAGAGATCGGGGGCGGTGGCGCCCCCGTGCGCCATGCTCCGCTCGAGATCGTGTGCACCACGACGTTGAGCACCGCGACGACGGGCACGGCGAAGAGGGCTCCCGGGATGCCGGCGAGCAGCGTACCGCCGGCGACGGCGAGCACCACCGCGAGCGGGTGGACTTTGACCGCCGTCCCCATGATGAGTGGCTGCAGCACGTGGCCCTCGACCTGCTGGACGAGGAGCACCACGCCGAGCATCAGGAGCGCGATGACCGGCCCGTTGTAGACGAGCGCGAGGAACACTGCGACCGCGCCGGTCACGACGGCACCGACGATCGGGACGAACGCACCGAGGAAGACGAGCACGGCGACCGGGATCGCGAGCGGGACCCCCAGGAGGAACGCGCCCAGACCGATGCCGACGGCGTCGATCGAGGCGACCAGGATCTGTGTCCGCACGTAGTTGCCGAGCGTCCGCCATCCGGCGCGACCGGCGCTGTCGATGGCAGGCCGCGCGGCTTTCGGGAAGACGCCGACGGTCCAGCGCCAGATGGTACGGCCGTCGATGAGGATGAAGAGGAGGCAGAACAGCGCGAGGAACACGCCCGTCGCAACATGGCCGAGCGTCGAACCGATCGAGAGCGCTCCGGACAACAGCACCTGGCTGTCCTGCTGGAGCGAGGTGAACGCCTGCGAGATGAAGTCGTTGAGCTGCGTCTCGGTGACGTGGAGTGGGCTGTTCAGCAGGAAGGTCTTGAAGTCGTCGTACGCGGCGAGCGTCCTCGCCTGCACGGAGGCGAACTGCGAGGTGATCTGCGAGATCGCGAGGAAGATGAGTCCGCTGACGACCGCGATCGCGCCGACCATGCCGACTGCGACCGCGAGCCCCTTCGGCCAGCGGTGCCGGACGAGGAGGTCCACGACCGGCTTCAACAGCGCCGAGACGAGCACCGCGATGAGGAGCGGGATGACGATGAGACGGAGTTGGACGACGAGGAACACCACGAGGGCGAAGAGCGCGGCGACGACGAGGATCCGCCAGGACCAGGCGGCAGCGATGCGCATGCCGGGGGCGACCGGGCTCGGCTCGCGCTCACGGACGGGCGAGACCGCCTCCGGAAGGAAGCGCCCCCACCAGGTCTTCGGTGTGTCGTCCGCCATTGCTCAAGTGTAGGGCTGGCGCATGCCGTGTCGGGTATGCGAATCCTGGGAGAAACGGCCGTCGCTCCCAGCCCGGAAGGCGAGGTCCCTTCGGCACGAGCCGATGCCCGTGTCGGTGACCGGTGTTAGCGTCGGGCCGTGCCCGAATCCATCTCCCCCGCCCTCGCCAGACGCATCGCGCTCGGCGCCCAGGGCTTCGCCGGCCCACCTCGGAGCACCGCGGTTGGCACGCGGACGCTCCGTTCCACGATCGACCGCCTGGGGCTCGTGCAGATCGACTCGGTGAACGTCTTCGAGCGCAGTCACTACCTGCCGCTCTTCGCCCGTCTCGGCGGGTATGACAAAGTGCTCCTCGACCGTCTGACCCTTGGAGCCGACGCCCCGTACCTCGAGTACTGGGCACACGAGGCGGCGTTCATCCCCCGCGACGCGTGGCCGCTGTTCCGATGGCGCATGGAGGCCCATCGCGCCAAGCATGCCACCGATGAGGACGCCTGGGTCCACCACAACGCCGCGATGCTCGACTGGGTACGCGAACTGCTGCGGGAGGAGGGGCCGCTCAAGGCCAGCGAGATCGAACACGACGCGAACGTGCGTCGTGGGCCGTGGTGGGGGTGGTCCGACGTCAAGCGGGCACTCGAGGTGCTGTTCCTCTACGGCGAGGTCGTCACCGCAGGGCGCGATCGGTTCGAGCGACGCTACGCCCTCGCCGAGCAGGTGCTCAGTCCGGAGGTCTACGGCCGCGAGGTCACACGGCCGGATGCGATCCGCGAACTCGTCCGACGCGCAGCAGCCGCGCAAGGCGTCGCCACCCTCGCCGACCTGGCGGACTACTTCCGGATCAAGCCGCAGACGGCAGTGCGGCAAGCCGTGGAGGAACTCGTCGACGCCGGCGAACTCGAACCAGTCGCCGTCGGTGGCTGGGACCGCCGCGGGGGGCCACAGGAGGCCTGGCTCCACCACGAGGCACGCCGACCCCGCAGTATCTCCGGCGCAGCACTCCTCAGCCCGTTCGATCCCGTCGTCTGGTTCCGGGATCGGGCCCTGCGCATGTTCGGCCTCCACTACCGGATCGAGATCTACACGCCGGCGCCGAAACGCGTGTACGGCTATTACGTCCTCCCCGTGATGATCGACGGCGAGATCGTCGCCCGCGTCGATCTCAAGAGCGATCGTCAGCGCGGCGTGCTCCGGGTGCAGTCTGCGTGGTTCGAACGCGGCCACGACGACGGACTCGCGCGCGGACTCCGGCCTGCCGGCGATGATGAGATCTCGATGCGCCTCGCCCTCCTGCTCCAGGAGACGGCGCGATGGCAGGGGTTGGACGAGGTGTCCGTCGTCGATCGCGGCACGCTCTCGGCTCCGCTTGCCGTCGCCCTCGACAGCCCGCTCCTCTCCGCCGATTCCGCGCCCGCCATGGGGACTACTCCCCATGGCGATGGGCCGCAAGCACTCTCAGGGGATACACAAGAAATGCTAGGTTGAGGGGCACCTTCATGGATCAGAACGAGGGGAATCCAGCCATGAGCACCGACGACACGACACCCGAACAGCCGGGTCAACAGCCCGCTCCAGACGCCACGCCCACGGATCCGGCAGCGACCGCGAACGGCGAGCAGCCCTCCGTCCAGCAGCCGAACGCACCGACCGCTCCCGCCCAGGGGTGGGCGCAGACCCAGGTCCCGACCTCGGGCCAGCAGCAGACCCCGTACCAGCAGGGCCAGCAGCAGACCCCGAACCCGTACCAGCAGGGCCAGGGCCAGCAGCAGACGCCAACCCCGTACCAGCAGGGCCAGGGCCAGCAGCAGACGCCAACCCCGTACCAGCAGGGCCAGGGCCAGCAGCAGGCCGGTTACCAGGCACCGCCGACTCCCTACGGTCAGCCGCAGCAGGGCCAGCAGCCCGGCCAGCAGAACCCGTACCAGACGGGACAGCAGCCGAACGGCCAGTACGCGACCGCGCAGAACCCCTACGCGACCGCGGCACCGAAACAGCCGATGGACCCGAAGCAGAAGAAGCGGATCATCCTGTGGTCCTCGATCGCCGGAGGAGCGCTCGTGCTCATCGCCGCCGCTGCGATCACGGTGTCGGTCCTCAACACGACGGCGTTCGGCCCGCAGGCGAAGGTCCAGGACTACCTGAAGGCCATCGCTGCCGGCGACGCCAAACTCGCCAACAGCCTGGTCGCACCGGACCCGTCGATCGTCGGCAGCGACGACCCCGCAGAAGACGACGCGACTGACGACGCAGACGCCGATGCCGAGGCACCCGCGGCAGTCGACCCGAAGGCACTCCTCACCAACGAGGTCCTGAAGGCCGCCGACGAGCGCATCAAGAACCCGCAGGTCGGACGCGTGTCGAGCCGGAACGGCGAGGCCCGTGTCGAGGTCACCTACGAGCTCGGCGGCAAGCGCTACGAGGACTCCGTCTCGCTCAAGAGCGAGGGGAAGCAGTTCCTGTTCTTCGACCAGTGGAAGCTCGATTCCTCACTCGTCGGGAGCATCAACGTCTACACCGGCCTCGGGAGCACCGCGTTCAGCGTGAACGGCATCAACTTCGACGGCGCGACCGACGAGAGCCTGTTCGCCTACCCGGCGGTGTACACGATCGCGCCGCCCGAGAGCAAGTACCTCGCTGGCGACAGCCAGACCGTGACGCTCACCTCGTACACGGCCGGTGAGGGTTCGGCGTTCATCGACATCAACGTGACCGCGACCGAGGCCCTCACCACCGAGGTCACCGCCCAGGTCGTCGCGATGATCGAGAAGTGCCTCGACGCCACGACACTCGACACCACGTGCGGCGTCATGCCGACCTGGCAGCAGGAGCAGTTCACGAGTGTCGGCCCGGTGACCTGGACCCTCACCTCGCCTCCGACCGTCGAGGTCGACGAGGGCGGCACCTACTTCTACACCTCCGACGGACGCATCGACGGCTCGTTCGACGCGTCCTGGTACGGGAGCGCGGTCAGCGGCCAGCAGGTCTGGGACACGTACCTGAACTTCCCGGGCACGATCTCGATCGACGCCGATGACAAGGTCACCGTGACCTTCGACTCGGACGAGCAGGACACCGAGTAGGACGAACCACTCCTCGCACGCAGAACGGGGCGGCGCCTTCGCAGGTGCCGCCCCGTTCTGCTGTTCACGGACGGAACGCGCCGGTCATCGAAGCACGGCCCACCCGGCCCGTCGAGGAGCCTGGGGCTTAGAAGCCGTCGCCGATGGTGCTGAGGCGCTTGATCCGCTCGACCAGGGGCGGGTGCGTGCTGAAGAGACGAGCGACGGCGCCGGGCTTCAGCGGGTCGGAGATCCACAGGTGCGCCATCGACGAGTTCTGCTTCGCCATCGGCCGACCGTACGCGGCGAGTTTGCCGAGCGCACTCGCCAACGCTTCGGGGTGGCGCGTCGTGAGGGCTCCGGTGGCATCTGCGAGGTACTCGCGCTGCCGTGAGATCGCGAGCTGCACGAGCGTCGCGAGCAGCGGCGCCACCAGCATGGCGACGATGCCGATGACGAGCATGACCGGGTTGCCGCCGTTGTTGTTGTTCCGGTTGCCGCCGCCCCAGATCGTCATGCGCAGCAGCATGTCGGAGAGGAACCCGATCGCGACGACGAGCCCGAAGACCACCATCGACACACGGATGTCGTGGTTCTGGACATGCCCGAGCTCATGCGCCATGACGCCCTCGAGTTCTGCGTCGTTCATGATGTCGAGCAGACCGGTGGTCGCAGCGACCATCGCGTGCTCAGGGTCCCTCCCCGTTGCGAAGGCGTTGGGAGCGGGATCGTTGATGAGGTAGACCTCGGGCATCGGGGTACCGGTGGTGATCGAGAGGTTCTCGACGATGCGGTACAGGCGAGGGTTGTCCGCCTTCTCGATCCGCTGTGCGCCGCTCATCGCGATGGCCTGTCGACCGGCGAAGTAGTACTGGAGCAGCGCGTATCCCGCAGCGACGACGACAACCACGATGGTGATCGTGAGGTTCTGGTAGATGTAGCCCGCAAGCCAACCGAGACCACCGATGATCGCCAGGAAGGCGATGAAGATCAGGACGGTGTTGCGTTTGTTCCTGGCGATCGCCCGATACATGGAAGTGCGCTACCGCCCGTCAGAACTGGACGCGCGGCGGTTCGGCGATCGCCGCGTTGTCGGTGACCTCGAAGAAGTCGCGCTCGGAGAACCCGAGTCCCTTCGCGAACAGGTTGTTCGGGAACACCTTGATCTTCGTGTTGAGTTCGCGCACGCCACCGTTGTAGAACCGACGCGACGCCTGGATCTTGTCCTCGGTGTCGACGATCTCCGACTGGAGCTGGAGGAAGTTCTGGCTCGCTTGGAGCTGCGGGTACGCCTCAGCGACGGCGAAGATGCTCTTCAGCGCCTGCTGCATGTGGTTCTCCGCCTCGCTCGCGGCCACCGGGCCCTGTGCACTGAGCGTCTCGGCACGGGCCTTGGTGACGTTCTCGAACACCGACTTCTCGTGCGCCGCGTAGCCCTTCACCGCCTCGATGAGGTTCGGGATGAGGTCGGCACGGCGCTTGAGCTGCACCGTGATGTCGCTCCAGGCCTCGTCGACCCGCACGTTGAGCGTCACGAGCGAGTTGTACGTCACCCAGAAGTAGATGCCTACGATGACGACCAGGGCGACGACGATGAGGACTGGGATCAGCCATTCCATGAGGATGGACTCCTTGCGGATCGATGAAGAGCGGGTCTGCACATTCTACCCGGCACCACCCTGCGGTCTTGGGGAGTTCGCAGCAAGCGCGCAGCTCCCGTGCAGCGCGGGTACAAACGACACCCCCTTGACGGCCCGTCGACGCGGGCGAATGATGCCCCCATGACGAACGTTCCCAGGTGGGCCGTCGAGCTCCACGAGCTCCGCGTCCGGCGCGGCACCGCCGAGGTGCTCCACGGGGTGAGCTGCCGGATCGCGCAGGGTGGCGTCGTCGGCCTCCTGGGGCCGAGCGGGAGCGGGAAGACGACCCTGCTTCGAGCGGTCGTCGGTGTCCAGCGACGTGTCACCGGCACGGTCGAGATCCTGGGCGCTCCAGCCGGATCGGCAGCCCTCAGACGGCGCGTCGGCTCCGTCACACAGTCGGCCAGCGTCTACGACGACCTCACGGTGCGCCAGAAGCGCGATCAGCCGCCGAGCACCCGCGCGAGATAGGGGTTGCCGAAGAGCCGTCCGGGGTCGAGACGGTCCCGCACCCTGAGGAAGTCGTCGAAGTGCGGATACGCCTCGCGCAGGGAGCTGGCGTCCCTGGCGTGCAGCTTGCCCCAGTGGGGGCGACCTCCGAGCTCGGACATGATCGCCTCGACGCCGCGGAAGTACTCCCCCGGGTCCTCGCGGAAGAAGCGGTGGACAGCGACATACCCCGTCGGTCGTCCGCTGGCCGTCGACAACCAGAGGTCGTCTCCCGCGGCAACCCGGACCTCGATCGGGAACGAGATCCGCCACTGCCGCTCGTCGATGAGCGCGCGAACCCGCTCGACGGCGGTCACGAGCCGGTCGAGCGGGACCGCGTACTCCATCTCCCGGAAGCGCACGGTGCGACTCGTGGTGAAGACCCTGGTCGAGCGGTCGATGAACTCACGGTCACCGACGAGCTTGTCGGCCAGCCGGTTCACACGCGGGACCATCGCGGGCGCGACGGAGCCCGCGTTGCAGAGCACCCGATAGACGCCGTTGGCGAGCAGGGTGTCGTCGATCCAGCGCGACACCGGGCGGATGGGGCGCAGTTCCGTGTCCCCGGGCAGTCGGTGGTTGGTCTTGGTGAGCGCCGTGTCGGTGTGCGGGAACCAGTAGAACTCGAAGTGGTCGACGGCTGCAGCTCGATCGAGCAGGCTCGGGAGCAGCTCGTCGATCGGCTCGGGGCGTTCGACAGCGTGCAGGACGAACGCGGGTACGCACTGCAGCGTCACCTCCACGAGGATTCCGAGTGCTCCGAGCCCGAGCGCGAGCGCCGGCAGGAGTGCCGTCTCCTGCTCGGCATCGGCGGTGAGGAGCGAGCCGTCCGCTGTCACGACGGTCGCGCCGACCACTTGCGTCGCGATGCCCCCGAAACCGAGACCCGTGCCGTGCGTCCCCGTGGAGATCGCACCGGCGATCGTCTGACGGTCGATGTCTCCGAGGTTCGCCATCGCGAGCCCGAACGGTTCGAGCAACGCCGGCAGCCGGTGCAAACGGGTTCCCGCGAGCAGCGTGACCTGCTGGCGTTCACGGTCCACCGTGACCAGTCCGCTCAGCCCGTCGAGGTCGAGGAGGATGCCGGTCGCCACGGCGATCCCCGTGAAGCTGTGACCGGCACCGACGGCCTTGATCGGTAGTCCCGCTCCAGCAGCCGCACGGACGAGTCGTTGCACAGCGACGATCGAGTCCGGGCGCTCCACGCGCACGGGGCGCACCCGTTCTGTGCGTGCCCAGTTGGTCCACTCCCGGGTCCCCCGCATCAGACGAACCCCTGGCCTTCGCCACGGTAGGTGGGGAGTTCGTCGACGACCCGGTCGCCGTCGACCACCCGGAACGACCCGACCCGCTCACTGAGCTCGCCCGACTTCGTATGCCGCAGCCAGACACGGTCACCGAGCCGGAGCGCCGCCGCCTCCTCACCTGCGACCGGTGTCTGCACTTCGCCCGCCATCTCGCGGGGCAGCATCTCGAGCCCTTCGGGCCACACGATCATCGGCAGTCGGTCGGCACCCGGCGGACCGGACGCGACCCATCCACCGCCGAGGATGGTCGCGAGCTCCGGCGACGGTTTCCGGACGACGGAGAGTCCGAACGCCGCAGCGGGGGCCGGCGTGAACGCGCGGTAGTGGTCGAAGAGATGTCCGCCGAACACGCCGCTTCCCGCCGCGATCTCGGTGACCGACTCGTCGGAGGCGGTGAGTTCGAGGGATCCGGTTCCGCCCCCGTTGACGAACTCGAGGTCGCACACCGACCGCACCTCCTCGACGACCGCCGCGCGTCGCTCGCGCAGCTCGGCCCAGGAACGCCGCTGGATCGCCCGCAGTGTCGCCGACCACGCCGGTCGGCCCGCGAGGTCGTCCCCCTGCCCGGCGATCTGCGCCTCGTAGGCCATGATGCCGACCAGTCGGAATCCCGGCCGCGCCACGACCGCCTCCGCCAGGGCGCGCACCTCGTCCGGCGTCCGCAGCGGTGAGCGTCGCACCCCGACGTGGCCGAGGCCGGGCGCGCGGAACGACGCGTCGAGCTCGATGCAGACACGGATCTCCTCGCGCTGCCCGGGGCCGGCGACGGCGTCGACGAGGTCGAGGTGGTCGAGCGAGTCGATCATGAAGGTGACACGCCGGGCGGCGTGCTCGTCGACCGCGAGTCGCGCGATCGCCCCGCGTTCGGCCGTCGGGTAACCGACGACGACGTCGTCGATCGACTCCGCCAGCCAGAGCGCCTCGGCGAGCGTGTACGCCAGCACGCCGGCATAGCCCGGCTGGCGCAGCAGCGCGTCGATGACCCCGCGCACGCGGATCGACTTGCTCGCCACCCGGATCGGCTTGCCCGCAGCGCGGCGCAGCATGTCATGCGTGTTCGACCGCAGCGCGCCGAGGTGCAGCACCGCGACCGGGGAGTCGACATCGGCGACCGCCCGGGAGATGCCGCCCCAGTACCGGCGTGGGTCCAGCCAGGGGGTCGGGTCCGACACGCGTCCACCCGCGTTCAGGTCGATGGTCATCAGCGCACTCCTCGTACTCGGGTGACGGCGATCGCCCCGGCCACCGCGCAGGCCGCCGAGACGAGGTACAGCCCGGCGAAACCGCCGAGCCACGCGACGAGGAGGGCGCCGATGAGCGGAGCGACCGCTTGCGGCACCGCCTGCGCGATGTTCATGATGCCGAGGTCCTTCCCGTGCGATGCCGGGTCTGGAAGGACCTGGGTCGCGAGCGCCTGGTCGACGGACATGAAGCAGCCGTAGCCGAGGCCGATGAGCGCCGCCGCCACGAACCCCATCGGCAGCGACGGCCAGATCGCGAGGAGCAGGGCGGCGAGCGCCTGCGAGGCCGACGCCGCCACGACGAAGATGCGCCTGCGACCGAGCCGGTCGGACAGTCTGCCGAGCACGAGGGAGGCGAGGACGACGAAGACCGTGTACACGATCGTGAACAGGAGGAGGTCCGTCTCCGCGTCGGCGTCGCCGAGCCCGAAGAGGAGGAAGTAGAACAGGAGCGAGGTGCTGAAGGCGTTGCCGAGGTTCACGAGGACGCGGCTCAGCATGGTCCATCCGAAGTCCGGGTGTCTCCTCGGCGAGATCCAGAGACTCTCGACCAGTGCACGAGCGGTGATCCGCTCGAGGCGTGGTCCTGCCGGCAGCGGATCGGGCAGGCGGAGGAACGGGATCACGAGCACGAGGAGCAGCACGGCGAGCGCGAGGTAGCCGGCCACCATCTGTGTGCCGAGCAGCAGGAGCAGGGCGATGCCGAGGATGACGCCGACCGCCTGCGGCGCTGAGATCCAGCCGGAGACGTACCCGCGTTGGGCGACGGGCACCTGGTCGGAGATCGTCGCGGTCAGCGCTGCGCCGAGGATGCAGAAGCCGATGATCGCGAGGCACCAGCAGACACCGATGCCGACGATGCCGGTCTGCAGTCCGAGCAGCACGAGCCCGACGGCGAAGAGCAGGGCCCCGCCGGCGATCCAGGGTCGACGCCGCCCGAACCGGGAACGTGTGCGGTCGGACAGGGCACCGGTCAGCGGGTACGCGACGATCGAGCAGAGCCCGGCCGCGCCGGCGACGATCCCGAACGCCACGACGCTGTCGACCCAGTGCTCCGGCGCGAGTTGCGCGTCGATCTGGGCGGGGAGCAGCAACTGCAGTGGCGCGAGCTGCGCCATCCAGACCCCGAGCCAGGCGACGGCGAAGGCGGCGATCCAGCGTCCGGTGACGCGGCGGTCCGCGCTGGGTGACGTCGCAAGCGTCGGCCCGCTCATCCTCGCCTCGGCTCGGCCAGCGATGCGATGAGAGAGGCGACCGAGGCGATGAGCTGCAGCGCCTCCCGGTCGTCGCGCCGGACGAGCCACGCGACCGTCAGACCATCGGTGAACGCGATGACGATGCGTGACAGTTCTTCGAGGGGGCGCACCCAGCGGGTACCGCTGACCTCGGCGGCGAGGGTGAGCGCCTCCCCCGCGAGTTCGGCGTACCGGCGGTACTGCTCGCCCGCGACGTGTTCGAGCCCGGGCGTCCGCATGGCGTAGTAGCTGAGTTCCTGCATCGCAGCCTCGCGTCCGGGATCCGCCCGCAGCAGCTCGAAGTAGCGCTCGAGGCCGGCTTGGACGACCGCGCGCAGCTCGAGCGGGGCGACCTCGTCGGATGCCCGATCGGTGGCGGCTCCGACCAGGTCACCGACGTCGAGGACCACGCGCTCCTGCTCGACGACGTGGGCGACGAGCTCAGCCAGCAGCTCGTCGCGCGAGGAGAAGGCGTAGTGGAAGCTCGCGAGCGACATCCCTGCCTCGGCGACGATGGCTCGGGTGGTGGCTGCTGCGACGCCGTTCGCGGCGACGACCCGCAACGCGGCACTGATCAGGTCGGCTCGTCGGTCGACCGCTGAGATCCTCGCCATCGCATCCCTCTCCAGGAGCGTCCACGGGTGCCGTCGCATCTTCGCGGACGACCCGACTGGGACAGATGACCCAGTCGGGTCAGTATGGCGGATCGAGCACCGGAGCGCACCAGGTGATTTTCCGCAGACCAGCTTTTTCCGTCCGGATCAGCCGAGAATCCTTCCAGATGTGGCGCGGGAGGTTGACTTCCCCGGTGGAACTTGGGGGAATGGATACACGGTGACCGGGGACCACACAGGCGCAGGACAATCAGTCCGATCGAATCGTTCGATCGGACGCGTCGCGCTCTCCACGACCGCGCTCGTCGTGGGCGTGCTGTGGGCGCTCTCGTTCAGCGGGCCGGCCGCAGCAGAACCCGAGCCGCTCCCGGCTCCCAGCGAGAGCGCCGCGAGCCCCACACTGCCACCACTCGACGGCCCCACGATCACGAGTCCTGCGTCCGGGTCGTTCATCGGCAGCGGCGGCACGAGGGTGAGCGGCACGAAGGACGCTGGGACGGGAATCCAGCTGAAGCTCGGTGCTGCGCTCGAACCGGTCTGCATCCTGCCGTCGGACGAGGGCACCGCGTGGAGTTGCGACATCGAACTCCCGGACGGCGGCGGGCAGGCCGTCACCGCGGTCGAAGTCGCCGGCGCACAAACCCTGACCGCGCAGATCTCCGTGTCGGCCCTGGGCCCGCCCACCGTCACGACTGGCGCACCCAGCAACGGAGGCGTCCGCGGGACGGCCTACCCCGGCGCGACCGTCACCGTCCGGGCCGACTCCGGCGCGAGCTGCACCTTCGCCGCCGACAGTTCGGGCAGCTGGTTCTGCGTGCTGGGCGAACCGCTGCCCTCAGGGGAGCTCCGCGTGACGGCGACGCAACAGTCCGGCTTCAGCGGCGACCAGTCCTCAGACGCGTCCGCACCCGTGGCGCTCACCATCGACCGGGAGGCGCCCGCGGCCCCCGTCATGACGACACCCGTCGCGGGCCAGGCGATTCCGCTCGGAGGGACAGGCTACGCAGGCACCGGCGAGGACGGCGCGACCGTCACCGTGTTCGCCGACTCCGCCTCGGTGTGCAGCACGGTGGTCGCCGGTGGTGCGTGGGCCTGCTCGGGCGCCGGAGTTCCTGCGGGGACCCATGTGGTCCTCGCCATCCAGCAGGACGCGGCCGGTAACACGAGCGGCGCGAGCACTCCCCTGACCCTGGCGTTCGGCGATGCTTCCACTGCGCCGGGCACACCGACTCCCACACCGAGCAGCTCCCCCGCCCCGTCGAGCGGCGCGGCACCACCCGTCGTGCCGGGCACGCAGCCGCCGGGGACCGCACAGCCGTCTCCGTCGCCGAGCGGCGAGCCCGCCCCCGGTGCCGCACCTCCCACGGGTGGAGGCGGTACCTGGGCGGGCGCGACGCCCTTCTCGAAAACCCTCGCCTCCGCGATCGACGGCCGTGGCCAGCCCGTGTGGTGGCTCGCGGCGCTGCTCGCCCTCGCAGCGGTGGCGCTCGTCGCGCTCCCGGCACGGGTGCTCGCGACCAGCCTCGCCCCCTGGCGTGCGCGGGTCGCCGAACGACGTCGGACGTCCCTGACCGGACGCAACCGCGCTCGTGCCGAGTTCGAACGCGCTCCCGTCCTGCACCTCCCGGGACAGGCCGCCGTCGCGGCGGTCACCGCTGCTACGGCGGCTGGCATCGTCATCTTCGCTCATCCCGTCAGCGGACAGCCGGCCTACCTGAGACTCTGGGTCGCTTCACTGATCGCCGTCATCGCGCTCAACGGCGCAGCGCTCCTCGGCCAGCTGGTCGTCGCCCGTCTCACCCGACTCGGCGCCATGCGCATCGTGGTCCAACCGGGCAGCCTCGTGGCCGTCGGCCTCGTCACCGCCATCTCCCGGCTCCTCAGCCTGCAACCAGCATTGCTCTTCGCGCTGCTCGCCGACCTCCGCCCCGCGCGGCCGTCCTCAGACGAGGCGCACCCCGCCAGTGCCGTGCCTGCCCGGCCGGCCGGCCACCTCGCCCTCGCGCGGATCGCTGCAGCGGCACTGCTCGGCGGCGCGGCCTGGCTCGTGTCGGCCCTCGCCGGTGAGCCCAGCGGTGGATTCGGCACGCTCCTCGTCGAAGCCGTGAACCTCACAGCGATCGCCGGCATCGGCTCGGCAGCGATCGCCCTGCTCCCGCTGGGCGGTCTCGGGGGACGAGCCGTGCTGGACTGGTCGAAACCGGCGTGGCTCGTGTCCTCGCTCGTCGTCTTCACGCTCCTCTTCGGACTCCTCGGTCCGACGGCGACCGCGCCCGGCGCTGCGGACACCCTGCTCGGGCTCCTGATGGCCGCGCTCGCGTTCGCCGCGGTCGCATGGGGGGCCTGGGCGTGGCGGCGTCACATCCGCCCAATGCTCGACGCCCGCTGAAGCACCATTCAGAACAGCGGATCCGCCCTCGGGCTCAGCCGGCGTCAGTGGCGCGCTGGACGGGAAGTCCGCTCGCCGACCATGCGAGGATGCCACCCGTCACGTTCACCGCGTCGTAGCCCTGCTGCTCGAGGTAGCCCGTCACGCGGGCGCTGCGACCGCCGGAGTGGCAGAGCACGTAGACGGTCTCCTCACGCGGCACGTCTTCGAGGTGATCGAGGAACGAGGACATCGGCAGGTGGAGCGCACCCGGCACGCTCATGACGGCGACTTCGTCGGCTTCACGGACGTCGATGATGACGGCCTGTTCGAGGGTGCTCAATTCGGTTGGCGTGATCTCCTGCATGCCTGCAGCCTACCCGCGCTCATGGCCCCCACGCTCCCGACGGGCAGCAGGCAGGCGTGAGGGCGAGGTAACCCGAATACCTCGCCCTCACTTGGGGCGTCTAGCAACCGGTCGACCTGAAAGCTTGCGGCTTTCGGGACCGGCTCACGGGTGACGCCCCCACTCGAAGGTAGCGGACTCCTGACGGCTTGCGTGACGCGTCGCCGTCGTGTCGCGGCAGTCGGGTCCGTTTTCTTGCACCCCGTTCGGGGGACAGCGCACATTCGTTCGGCGACAACGATGTCGACGCACACAACCGGCGCACGAACGGGGGTCCTCGCAATCCCGCAGCGTCTTCTCCAGGAACCCCTGATCAGTGCTGGAACACGGTCGCCGTCGGCGAATTCGGGCTGGCCCGTCGAGCCTGTCGTTCCCCAGGATCGCGGCCCCGGTCACTGCACTCGGCCCACGACGCCGTCATTGGCCGAAGAGCGGCAGATCCGGGAACTCCCGGTCGTCGGCCTCGCTCGGGACCGCGTACCCGAAACGGTTGCGGAGCTCCGACCCGTTCGCCAGCAGCAGCGCGCGGACGCCGACGAGGACCGCGCCGCCCAGCAGCCAGGCGATCACCAGCAGCGCACCACCGACATCGGCGATGGGCTCGGCGATGGTCGTGCCGGCGTCCACAGGCGTGTCGACGCGAGCGGCGAACCACCAGCCACCGGCGACGACCGCGACGGCGGTCCAGAGGGCCTGTGCGGTGGTCACCGACGAGGAGAGGGAGGTCGTCACCGCACGAACCCGGCGCCGATCGTCGGCGGTCACGCTGCTCGGGTCGACGCTCGATCGACGGAGCGCTCGGATCGTCTGCAGGCTTGAGACGGAACCCGTGAAGATCGCTGCGGCGACGCCGAGCGCCAGCACGACGCCCCCGATCACGGTGCCCGTCCCGATCACGGCTTCGACGTCTGACCGGAACCGGACGGGCTCCGCATACAGACCCGGTTGATGCAGGAAGACGCCGAGGAACACCAGTCCCGCACCGACGATGACGAGGAGACCGGCGATCCACTGGGTTCGCTCAAGCGTTCCCCACGTGCGACGGGCGCGGCGCCGTCCTGCCCGCGAGGTGCGTCGCACGGCCGGTCCGGCATGGCCGACGGTGCCATCCGGGAGGCGTTCGGAGCCGCTGGTCCGCCAGCGCCGATCCACCGCGCTGAGCCACCAGACGGTCGCTGCGGCGAGGAGGGCGACGGCGACACAACCGCCGCTCCAGAGCATCCAGAGGACGAACTCGCCCCGGTGGAGCTCGTCGGAGAGTCGCCCCGCGTGCTCTGCGGCGAGCACGATGCACGGGATCGCGGCGAGGAGGGCGAGTCCGCCGAGCCCGACGAAACTCGCCATCGCGGGCCCGCTCGGCGAGACGGTCACCTGACCGCGCACGAGCAGGGTGTCCGCGAGCCGGCGATCCCTCGACTCGACCCGCGAGTACAGGTCCGCGAGTGCGAACCGCGCGGCCGTCGACAGCACGCCCGCCACGAGCGCGAGGACGACCGTGCCGATCGCTGCAACCGCGAGGATGCCTCGACCCAACCTGCCCGAATCCGCGGCCGCGTCCCCGAGGGCTGCACCGGCGACGATCATCCCGAGCGTGTCGAGCATGATCGCGGCAGCGCAACCGAGCAGCGCCGCGACCACGGTCGTCCGAGCCACGTCGACCATCACCAGCCGAGGAGTCGGCGGCAACTCCTCATGCGTCTGCCGCGCGCGCTCGTGCGGCCGCCTCCCCCGTCGCCCCATCGACCTGTCCCCCGTTCGAATCCCCGATCGAGCCTACCGACAGCCACGGCCGAGCCGCGGCGTTCGGGGCCATGACCACCCAGGCACGGCACGCACGAATCGCGACGGGATCCTGGTACCCCCGGTGGGGTTCGAACCCACACTGCGGCGATTTTAAGTCGCCTGCCTCTGCCAGTTGGGCTACGGGGGCGTGCACCTCATCGTATCGAGGGGCGGAACGACGAGAGGCGCACGACCGGCGAACCGGGCATGCGCCTCTCGAGACCAGAGCCTGTGGCTCCAGCGGGACTACTTGGTGGCGCCGACTTCCTCGGCGGGAGTCGCGACGGCCTGCTCGGGCTCGGCACCGGTGGGTGCGTCGGCGGGAGCTGCCTTCGGCTTGCGCTTCACGGGAGCCTTCCGAGCGGGCTTCTCGGCGGCTGCAGGAGCAGCTGCCGGAGCCGCAGCCTCGACCGGAGGCTTGGGACGCGACGCGAAGGTCTCGAAGGCCTCACGCGGGTGCTGGGTCGCCGCCAGCGACACGATGTCGCGGCCGAGCCAGAAGTTGTTCCACCAGCCGCCGAACACGCGGAACTTGCGCTCGAAGCTCGGCATGGCCAGACCGTGGTAGCCACGGTGCGCGATCCAGGCCGGGAGGCCCTTGATCGCGATGTTGCCGGACTGGAAGACGCCGACGCCGATGCCGAGACCGGCGACCGCTCCAGCGTTCTTGTGGAAGTAGTCCTTCGGCTTCTCGCCACGGATGACCGCGGTGATGTTCTTCGCGAGGAGCTTGCCCTGACGCACGGCGTGCTGCGCGTTCGGCACGCAGAAGCCGCCGACGCCACCACCGGTGAGGTCGGGGACGGCGGAGACGTCGCCGGCCGCCCAAGCGCCCTCGACGATCTCATCCTCGGTACCGACGCGGAGGTCTGCGCGGGTCTTGATGCGACCGCGCTCCTCGACGGGGAGGTCGCCGCCACGGACGACGCCCGGGTTGGCCATGACACCGGCGGTCCAGACGATGAGGTCGGACTCGAAGGACTCACCCGTGGAGAGCTCGATCTTGCCGTCGACAGCCGACTGCAGCTGCGTGTCGAGGTGCACGTTCGCACCACGCTCGGCGAGGTTCTTGAGCACCCAGTGGCTGGTCTCGATCTTGACCTCGGGCATGATGCGCCCCATGGCCTCGATCAGGTGGAAGTGCGTGTCCTCGAAGGACAGCTGCGGGTAGCTCTTCAGCAGCGAGCTCGCGAAGGAGCGGAGCTCGGCGAAGACCTCGATACCGGCGAAGCCGCCACCGACCACGGTGAAGGTGAGGAGGCGGTCGCGCTCGGGGCCAGCGGGCAGGTTGGCGGCCTTGTCGAAGTTGGTGAGCACGCGGTCGCGGATGGCGACGGCCTCCTCGATCGTCTTCAGACCGATCGCGTTGTCGGCGACGCCGGGGATCGGGAAGGTGCGCGAGACAGCGCCGGCGGTGACGACGATGATGTCGTAGTCGACCTCCCAGGGCTCACCGACCTCGGGGGTGAGCGTGGCCTTCTTCTCGGCGTGGTTGATGCCAGTGACCTTCGCCGTGATGACGTTGGTGGACTTCAGGTGACGGCGCGGCGCGACGACGGCGTGACGCGGCTCGATGGAGCCTGCGGCCACCTCGGGGAGGAAGGGCTGGTAGGTCATGTACGGCAGCGGGTCGACCATGGTGACTTCGGCCTCACCACGACGAAGCTGCTTCTCGAGCTTCCATGCGGTGTAGAACCCGGCGTAACCACCACCGACGATCAGAATTTTGGGCACGGCGAACGATCTCCTACGTCAAGACGATTGGTTCAGATGAGCATCTGAGAATATCGGAACAGAGTACTACTCCTGCAGTACCCGCTTGAAATGCCTGGTAGCGCCTATGACACCGAGCACAACCAGGCTACCAGTTCCGAGCAGGAGCGCGAGCGGCAATGACCCGTAGAGCAGGGTGGCAGGCGTGGGGAGGAAGGGATTCGCCCGCACCTCGATCGACTCGCCCTGCGGAATCGTCGGCGGCAGCGGCGATCGCGTCGCCGGAGGTTGGGCGGCACCGGCATCCGGATCGGGCACCTGCTCGGCCCGACGATAGAGCGTGATCCAGTCCGACAGCTGTTGCTCCGGCGTGGTCGACGCCGGCCCCACCGAACCCGTCACGGCCTTCGCGGCATCGATCAGTCCGGCACCGTAGATCGGACTCTGCGCCGAGTCGCCCACCTGCTTCGCGGTCGCCGTCACGCGCTGCATCACGTCCGCAGCGCTCAGCTCGGGCCACGCCGAACGCACGAGGGCCACGAGACCGGACACGATCGGTGCCGCACCGCTCGTCCCCTGCCACTGCACATAGGAGCCGGCGGGCGTCACGCCCACGAGCTGCTCGCTCGGTGCCGCGACGGCGATCGTGATGCCCTGGCTCGACGCGTCGAAGCTCGCCGACCCCGCCCGGTCGACACCCGCGACCGTCAGCACACCGGGAATCGTGGCCGGCGCACCGACCTCCACGGTGCCACTCCCGCGGTTCCCAGCCGCAGCGACCACGACCACGTCGTGCGAGAAGGCGTACAGGAACGCGTCGTCCCAGCTCTCCGGCCAGTCGAGACTGTTCCGGGTGAGGGACATGTTGATGACGTCCGCACCGTTGTCGACCGCCCACCGCACCGCGGTCGCGATCTGGTCGTCCCAGGGCACGATGGCGGAACCGTCGGACCCGAAGCCGACCGACACCGACAGGAGTCGTGCCTCCGGGGCCACGCCGATGACGCCGGCACCGCCGGTCTTCCCTCGACCCGCGATCATCGACGCGACGAGCGTGCCGTGCTCACTGCCCTCCGATCCGACGGGCGTCCGTCCGTCCGGGGAACCGAGTCCGGAGACGTCGACGCCGCCGGCGACCGCGCCGTTCAACTCAGCCGGGCCGTCGGCGATGCCCGTGTCGATGACGGCCACCGTGACACCGGCGCCCCTCGTGGTCTCCCACGCGGTCGTGAACCCGTAGTCACCGAGCCAGTACTGCATGTCGCGCACCGTGTCGGCGTGCGCCGGCATCGCCTGCGCGCCGAGGAGGAGCAGCGCGAGCAGGCTCGCGAGCGCACCGGATCTCCAGGCACGACCGGCACGACGCCCTCGGCCGCCCACTGCACTCCCCCGCGTGCGACCCCCGTCGCGTGCGGGCGTTATCCCTGGCCCACCTGATCGTCGGCGCATGCGCAGACCTCCGGGCTCCAGCTGGCGCGCTCGAGCGCGAGATCACCGATCGGGTTGACGCCGGGACCCGCCGCGAGGGCGTGTCCGACGAGGGCGTGGAGGCACTTGACGCGGACGGGCATGCCGCCGGCGGAGATGCCGTCGATCTCGGCGACCTCGGCGATGGAGGTGCGGTCGGCGAGGTACGCCCGGTGAGCGGCGGCGTACGCGTCTCGGACGGCCTCGTCCTCGGCGAGCAGCGCGGTGTACTCGTTCATGACGAGCGTCGCCTCCAGCGATGACACCGAAGCGGTCGCTGCCGGGTGGGTGAGGTAGTAGAAGGTGGGGAACGGCGTTCCGTCGGCGAGGCGCGGAGCGGTCGAGACGACCGTCGGGGCACCGCAGACGCAGCGCGCAGCGATGCCGACGACGTCACGAGCCGGTCGCCCGAGCTGCGCGGACACGATCTCGACGTCGCGTTCGGAGACGGGGCCGAAGGGTGGGGTGGTCATGAATCCATTATCGCCGGGATCACCGACCCCGCTCGACGTCAGCCCTCGGCGGGCGCCGGTGCCTGGGTCGCGGGAGGCGTCTCGGCCGGCGCAGGGGTCTCGGATTGCACGGGAGCCGGAGAATACCCGGTCGCGACGAGCGAGGAGAGCAGTCCGTCGAGCCAGTCCGTCTGCGAGTCGACGAGCGTGTCGCTCACCGGCGCATCGCTCGCCGGCAACGACGCGGGGTCGATGTCGTTGATGATGATGTAGCTGACCTCACCGGGCAGCGCGTAGAAGAGGCGATCCCTCGCCTGCGTCATGACGTAGCTCTGATCGTTCCACCGCTCGCGCTCAGCGGTCTGGGCGTCGACCTTGGCCTGGGTGTCGGCGACCCCGGCCTCGAGGGCGGCGATCTGCTGCCGCTGTTCGAGGAAGGTCTTGAGGTTCGGTGCCAGCACGACCACCCCGAGGATGAGGATGCCGAGCAGCAGCACGCTGAACCCGGAGAGGCGGAGACTCCGCAGCCATCCGCCGGCTCCCGCGTCGCCGGTTCGCACGGGTGCGGTGCGGGACGAGCCGGTCCTGGTGCTCGTCGTCGATCCGGTGGCCGCTCGCGAGGCCTTCGACTGGCGCGACGACTTCTGGCCACCGCCCGAGGACGGCTTCGACGGGGTCTTCCCGGGGGCCTGCCGCCCGGCTGCACCCGAGGTGCGCTTCGCCACGGGCTTCGCGGAGGACTTCGCCGACGACGGACGTTTCGATGCAGACTGCGCGGGCGCAGCTTCCGAGGGAGCACGCTTCGGCTCGCCGGCGGCCGGCATCGTTGGCTTCTTCACAGGCGCCTCCCGCACACGACGAACGCTCTCAGGAATGCCGATCGGCACCCCTGAGAGCGTTCAGGTGACGATGCTTAGGCGGTGAACCGCGGGAAGGCGCTGCGACCGGCGTAGACGGCAGCCTGACCCAGCTCCTCTTCGATCCTCAGCAACTGATTGTACTTCGCGACCCGCTCGCTGCGCGCAGGCGCACCGGTCTTGATCTGGCCCGCGTTCGTCGCGACGGCGAGGTCGGCGATGGTGGTGTCCTCGGTCTCACCGGAACGGTGCGAGAGGATCGTGGTGTAGCCGGAGCGCTGTGCGAGGGAGACTGCGTCGAGCGTCTCGGTGAGGGTGCCGATCTGGTTCACCTTGACGAGCAGCGAGTTCGCGGCGCCCTTGGCGATGCCGTCGGCGAGGCGCTTCGGGTTCGTGACGAAGAGGTCGTCGCCGACGATCTGCACCTTGGAGCCGAGCTCCGGGGTGAGGTGGGCGTAGCCGGCCCAGTCGTCCTCGGCCAGCGGGTCCTCGATGGTGATGAGCGGGTAGTTCGCGACGAGGTCGGCGTAGTACGCGGTCAGCTCGGTGCTGTTCAGGGCCTTGCCCTCGAACTGGTAGGCACCCTCCTTGTAGAACTCGCTCGACGCGACGTCGAGACCGAGGGCGATGTCGGTGCCGACGGTGAAGCCGGCCTTCTCGATCGCTTCGACGATGAAGTCGAGAGCGGCACGGTTGTGCTCGAAGTCCGGAGCGAAGCCGCCCTCGTCGCCGAGGCCGGTGGCGAAGCCCTTCGACTTCAGCAGGCCCTTGAGCGTGTGGTACGTCTCGGTGCCCCAGCGGAGCGCCTCGCGGAAGCTCGGAGCACCGATCGGGAGGATCATGAACTCCTGGATGTCGACGCCGGTGTCGGCGTGCGAACCACCGTTGATGATGTTCATCATCGGGACCGGGAGGACGTGGGCGTTGGCGCCGCCGACGTAGCGGTAGAGCGACAGGTCTGCGGAGTCGGCAGCCGCGCGGGCGACCGCGAGGCTCGCGCCGAGGATGGCGTTCGCGCCGAGGCGGCTCTTGTTCTCGGTGCCGTCGAGCTCGATCATGGTGTGGTCGACCAGACGCTGGTCGTCTGCCTCGATGCCCTCGAGTGCCGGGCCGATCTCGTCGAGAACGGCGTCGACCGCCTTCTCGACGCCCTTGCCGAGGTAGCGCGCGGTATCGCCGTCGCGCAGCTCGTAGGCTTCGAACGCACCGGTCGATGCGCCGGACGGGACTGCTGCACGGCTGACCGTGCCGTCCTCGAGCAGAACCTCGACCTCGACGGTCGGGTTGCCACGGGAGTCAAGAATTTCGCGAGCGCCTACTGCCTCGATGAGTGCCACGGGTGTTCTCCTTGTGGGGATTGGTGAGTGGGACGGGTACGACGACCGCCCGCGGCTCAGTCTAGTGACTCCGGGTGGACGGCCGCAGAGCGCGGCCTCCAGCTCACTGGTCGAGGCGGAAGCTCGACACGATGCCGTGGTGGTCGCTGCCGGCGTCGCCGAGCACGGCGTTGTGCGTCGCGGTCATCCCGCGCGTGAACACGTGGTCGAGCCGGATCAGCGGGGTGCCGGCCGGCCAGGTCAGCCCGAGTCCGCCCTCGCTCTGGTTCGGCTCCTCGAGTTCGCCCTGCAGTGCCGCGAGCGCACGATCGGACCCGGAAGCGTTGAAGTCACCCATGACCACGACCCGGTCGCGCGTGTTCGCCGCCACCTCCTCGGCGAGTTCGGCGAGCATGACGTCGCGCTCGGCGTGTGCACCGGGACGAGCTGAGTCGGCGTGGATCACGTAGACGCTCACCGCGCCCGACGGCGTGTCGACCACGGCGTTGATCGCCCGGTACCAGTCGAGTCCGAGTTTCAACCCGATCGAGTCGTCGATCGGGTAGCGGCTCCAGAGGCCGACGGTGCCGGTGAGGACCGAGTAGGGGTACTCGGCGTCGAGGACGGCGGCGAGTGGCTCGCGATCGTGCGCCTCGATCTCCTGCAGCGCGATGAGGTCGGCACCGCTTGCGGCGAGCGAGCTGGCGATGATCGACGGGTCCCCCTGCGGACCGAGGTTCTGACTGGCCACCGTGAGGGACGACTCTGCAGGCACCGCGGCACGGCTGTCGCCGAGGGGAAGCACGCCAGGACCGAAGATGAACGCCCAGACGAGCGTCGGTGCGAGGAGGCCGATGAACGCACCGGGAGTGCGTGCGACGAGGACCACCACAGCCAGCACCGGCAGCAGCACCCACGTCCACGGGAGGGCGTTGTCCCACACCAGGCCGAGACCGAGGATGTCGGGGACGAGGGCGTGGGCCGCGGTGAGGACCGCGAGCGGCAGGCCGACGACGAGCGCCAACACCGTCGCCCGACGTCGCGCGCCACTCACGCGGCGACGCCCGACGCGCGACGTTTCCGGCGCGCGGGACGGCCGCGCTGCGGGAGCCGTGAGGGTCATCGGAGGAACCAGGTTTCAGTCGGGGGCGGACCCGGACGATCGCGTTCATGGGGTGCGATCCGTCCGAATGGTCCATCCTCCCCCGAAGAGCTGGACAGGTGCTCGGAAGCGCGCCGTGCGTCGCGAACCGGAGCAGGAGGCGTCAGTCGAGCGGCTTGACCTCGAGCGCATCGAGGGTCGTTTCCGCGCTGACGAACGCGAACGATCCGAAGCCGGCTGCACCGACCCGTTCGAGCAGCGCCTTCAGGTTCTTGACGCGGGCCTCGAGCCGGACACGACGCCCCTGCGCGACGAGTCCCGCTTTGAGGGCGACGAGCTTCGCCGGCTCGACATCGCGGTCGTGGACGAGGACGATCGACTCGGAGAGGGTGTCGGACGGCAGCTCGACGAGGTCGACGATCCGCTCGAACCCGATGGAGAATCCCGCCGCTGGAACGTCCTGGCCGAGGAACCGGCCGATCATGCCGTCGTAGCGCCCGCCGCCACCCAGCGAATAGCCGAGCTCGGGGTGGGCGATCTCGAAGATCGTTCCGGTGTAGTAGCCCATGCCACGGACGAGGAACGGGTCGAACACGAGCGGGTTCGCGAACGGATCCGGCTGCTGCCCCTGCAACGTCGAAGCCGCAGCGACCGCCGCCCCGAGGGCCGCGAGTTCGGCGACGACCGTGTCGTCCGCACCGGCCGGCAGGGCCTTGCGGATCGCCCGCTCGCCGAAGGTGTTGAACTCCATCGTCTGCGGGCGGCGGAAGAACGCGTCGAGGGCGTCGACCGCCGCGGCGTCGACCCCGCGGTCACGGAGTTCGGCGACGACACCCTCCTGCCCGACCTTGTCGAGCTTGTCGATCGTGATGAGCACCTGGGCGTGCGAGTCGGCGGGGAATCCGAGCGCGTCGAGCATCCCGATGAGGAGCCGCCGGTCGTTGATCCGCACGCTGCACCCGGTGATGCCGAGCTCGGTCAGGGTCGCGAGGGTCGCCGTGATGAGCTCGGTCTCGGCGAGGTACCCAGCCTCACCGATGATGTCGATGTCGCACTGCACGAACTGGCGGTAGCGGCCCTTCTGCGGTCGCTCGGCGCGCCACACGGGCGCGATCTGGATCGAACGGAAGACCGGTGGCAGCTCCGCCCGGTGCGAGGCGTAGAACCGCGCCAACGGGACGGTGAGGTCGAAGCGCAGACCGAGGTCGGTGAGTGCCGCCTGGTCGTCCGCCGCGGCGACGACCGCCTCGGGGGTCAGGCCGCGCTTCAGGATGTTGAAGGCGAGCTTCTCGTTGTCTCCGCCGAGGCCGGAGTGCAGCCGGTCGAAGTCCTCGACCACCGGGGTCTCGATCTCGTCGAAGCCGTGGGAGCTGAAGACACGGCGGATGGTGCCGAGCGCGTGCTCCCGGCGGGCCTTGTCGGCGGGGAGGAAGTCACGCATGCCGCGCGGCGGGGTCACTGGAGCTGCCATGCCTCAATTCTGGCATGCGGGCGCGCGACCCATCGGTGCGAGCGGACTCGCCGGGCACCAGCGCTCAGGGAGCCGAGCCGCTGACCACCGCGGCCTGTTCGACCTCGCGGACCTCGGCACTCAATCGCCGGACGGCGCCCCGCAGCGCACGCTCGGCATCCAGGCCGGTGGCGCGTGCAGCGGCGACGATCGCGAGCAACCGCTCCCCCAGCGCGTCCTCATCCTCCGTCAGGACCGCTTCGACGGCCTCGGGCGACGGCCGGACACCGACGGAGGCCGCTCGACCGAGTACCTTGTCGGCGAGCGCCAGCGACGGCATCGCCTGAGGGATGCCTTCGAGCACGCTGCTGCGCTTGGCCTTCTCCTCCGCCTTCGCCGCGTTCCACACCCGCACGACGTCCTCGGGGGTCGCGGCGTCCTGCTCGCCGAAGACGTGCGGGTGCCGGTGCACCATCTTGCGGGTGGCGGCCTCGGCGACGTCGTCGAAGTCGAACGGGGCTTCGGCGTCGCGCGAGGCGATCTCCGCGTGGAACACCACCTGCCAGAGCACGTCGCCCAGCTCCTCGACGAGCTCGTCCCGGGTGCCGTCCTCGACAGCCTCCACGAGCTCGTAACTCTCCTCGATCAGGTAGGGGACGAGTGCCTCATGGTCGATGCCCTGCGTCCACACGCAGCGGTCCCGCACCTGGCGCATCGCGTCGACGAGACGTGCGGTCGGCGTATCGCCGACGGGTTCGCGGGTCATCGACGCCCGCCCTTCGCCGGGCGCCCGTCGGGCCGCCCCGTCCGAGCGATCACGCGCGCGATGCGGTCGCGCACCTCGGTGAACGGCGGATACACGAGCGAGAGCGTGTCCGGCGACAGGGGCTTCGCCAGCACGGCCTTGGCATGGCTGAACGTGTCGAAGGAGTACCGGCCGTGATACGCCCCCATGCCGCTGGCGCCGACCCCGCCGAACGGCAGCCCCGGCACCAGGAGGTGTGCCGCCGGCACACCGAAGGCGAGCGCACCCGACGAGGTGTCACGGGTGAAGCGGCGACGGGTCGCCTTGTCGTCACTGAACACGTACAGCGCGAGCGGCTTCTCGCCCGCCCTGATGTGGGCGATCGCCTGCTCCAAGCCGCTGACGTGCAGGATCGGCAGGATCGGACCGAAGATCTCCTCCTGCATGACCCTGGCAGCCGGGTCGACACCGTTCACGACGGTCGGCGCGATGTACCGGGTGGATGCATCGTGCTCACCCCCGATCGCGGCTTCGAGTCCGCCCAACAGCCCGCTCACCCGCGCGAAGTGTTTGTCGGTGACGATCCGGCCGTAGTCCGAACTCGTCGCAGGGTCAGGCCCGTAGAGCTCCGTGATGGCGTCGCGGAGGTACGGGACGAGCCGGTCGGCGACCGCCCGGGTGGCGAGCAGGTAGTCGGGTGCAACACAGGTCTGACCTGCGTTCAGGAGTTTGCCCCACACGATCCGGCGGGCGGCGTCGGCGAGGTCGACGGTGTCGTCGACGTACACCGGGGACTTCCCGCCGAGTTCGAGGGTGATCGGGGTCAGGTGCTCGGCCGCAGCCCGTGCGACCACACGCCCGACGGCTGCCCCACCGGTGTAGAAGATGTGATCGAACCGCTCGGCGAGGAGGGCTGTCGAGAGCTCGACACCGCCTTCGAGGACGACGACGGCGCGGTCGTCGAGGTACTCCGGCAGCAGGCGCGCGAGTGCGGCGCTCGTGGCCGGGGCGAGTTCGCTCGGCTTGACGAGGACGGCGTCACCGGCGGCGAGGGCACCGATGAGTGGGCCGAGGCACAGCTGGACGGGATAGTTCCACGGCCCGATGACGAGCACGACACCGACCGGCTCCGCGACGACCGAGGCCGCCGCCGGTGCGAGCGCGAGCGGGACCGAGACCCGGCGTGGACGCACCCAGCTGCGCAGGTGCTTGAGCGCGTGGTCGATCTCGCCGACGAGGAGTCCGATCTCGGTGAGCTGCGATTCCGTGCCGCTCTTGCCGAGGTCGGCCGCGAGCGCCTGCTCGAGTTCGCCACCGCGCTCGACGAGCATCCGTTTGAGCGCGCGGAGCTGCCGCAGGCGCCACGCGAGGGGCTTCGTGGTGCCACGGTCGAAACACTGTCTCAGCGTGGTGACGGCCGCTGACACCGTGGCATCGGGCACCGACCCAGTGGTCTCGGGAGCTGTCGTGCGCTTCGTCCGGGTGCTGGTCGCCATGGGTTCCTCCAACTCGACGTCGCCGTGCGCACCAGCATACGACCGCCGCGCGCACGGATGGCCGGAGCGGGCGAGAGTCCGACGACACCCAGGGTGCAGCGGCTACGATGGACGGAGGTGAGCCGGGAAGTCTGGTCGGCACTGACCTCGACGACCCACCGCGCACCGCTTCACTGCTGCGCGCAGACCAGGAGCCCCATGAGCATCGTTCGATCCGAACGCGTCGCCGCCGTCCTACTGCTGCTCGCAGCCGTGGCAGGCCTCATCCTCGCGAACAGCCCCCTCGCAAAAGGCGCCTTCGCGGTGCAGAGCGCCCATCTCGCCGTCCCCGGCACCCCGATCGACCTCTCGATCGGACACTGGATCAGCGACGGCCTACTCGCGATCTTCTTCTTCGTCGCCGCGATCGAGCTGAAACACGAACTCGTCGCTGGCGATCTGGACACCGTGTCGAAAGCGATCCGCCCGGCGATCGCCGCCGTCGGCGGCGTCGTCGTCCCATCCGTCATCTTCCTGCTCATCACGAACGGTTCGGGGTTCGAACGCGGCTGGCCGATTCCCACCGCCACCGACATCGCGTTCGCGCTCGGCGTGCTCGCGGTGTTCGGCAAGGGACTTCCGACGAGCCTCCGGACCTTCCTCCTCGCGCTGGCGATCCTCGACGACATCATCGCGATCATCATCATCGCCGTCTTCTTCACCGAGCAGCCGCAGCTCCTCCTGCTCGTCGCGGCCGCGGTCGTCGTCGTCGCCTTCGGTCTCATGAGCCGCCTCCTCGGCGGTCGGTGGAGGGTTCCCGCCGCCATCGTCATGGTCGTGCTGGCACTCGTCGCCTGGGGTCTCGTGTCGCAGTCCGGGGTGCATGCGACGATCGCCGGCGTGGGCCTCGGCCTCGCCATGCGCCACAAACCGGCCATGCGACTCCGGCATCGACTCGAGCCCTTCACGAACGGCTTCGTGCTGCCGGTGTTCGCCCTCTCAGCGGCCCTCGTCGCGATCCCGCAGTTGCCGATCTCCGAGCTCAGCGCGCCGTTCTGGGCGATCCTCGTCGCTCTGCCCGTCGGCAAGATCATCGGTATCGGCCTCGGTGGCTGGATCTCGACGTTCGTCGGGCCGAAGGGCTCGAAGCCGAGCATCTCCCTGCACACCCTGCTCGCGGCGGGGTCCCTCGGCGGCATCGGCTTCACCGTCTCGCTGCTGATGAACGAACTCGCCTTCGCCGGCACCCCGGAGATCCGAGACGAGGGCACGCTCGCCGTCCTCCTCGGGTCAGGCATCTCCATCGTGCTCGCCGGGATCTTCGTGAGCACGCTCGCATCGAAGTACCGACGCGAGCGCGCTGCGAAGCGGGTCGAGACCTCCTAGCCGACGGGTTCCGCCAGGAACCGACGGGTGCCGTCGGCGATCTCGACCGACTTCGTGTGATGCAGGTAGTGGTCCGCGTCGAACGTGACGACCTCACCGCGATCGACGCTCGCAGCCTGCTCCTCGTGCAACGGCAACCAGCCGCGCACGGTCGGGTTGTCGGCCTGGACGAACAGCAGCACCGGGAGGTCCGGCGGGAACACCTTGTCGGCGGCGTCGGCGAAGTTCGCCTGGATGCGCGACATCTCGTCGGAGTACGTCGCGCTCGACGTGTTCCGCAACGAGATCATCCCGAGCTGCTCGCGCATCGTCTCGCTGTACGGCAGGTCGGCGTACGGATCCGGGCCGAGTGCGGTCACGAGACGGGTGATCCCGAGCGTCTTCGCGACGCGCAGCGCGTCGACCGGGAGGTCGGCGTCCATGCCCGGCTGGCCGGGGACGCTGCTGTCGATCCCGACGAACGCGGTGACCTCGTCACGGTACCGCTCGACGTAGTCGAGCGCGTAGATGCCCGCGATCGAGTGACCCATGAGCACGTAGCGGTCGACGCCGAGGCCGGCCAGCGCCTCATGGACCTCGGAGACGATGTTCTCGGTGGTGCGCGGTACGTCGGTCTCGTCGCTCAGACCGTAGCCGAAGGGCTCGACGGCCACGACCCGGTGGTCGACGGAGAGCTCGTCGATGAGCGGTGAGAAGTCGAGCGCCGGCGAGCCGGTACCGAAGCCCGGGAGGAGGACGATCGTCTCCTCCCCCTGCCCGGCGACGAGCACGTTCATCCGTTTGCCGTCCACGGTGACGCGTTGCCCGTACGGTTCGATGCGTGCGGCCTCCGAGCTGGTGGCGACGGCGTTCACGACGGTCGTGGTGAGGAGACCGGCGAGGACGAGCGCGACGAGCGCCGCGACACCGGTGAGGACAAAGCGGAGGAACTTCTTCATCCTGCAACGCTAGGGAGCCGAACGCCCGCTCGGATCGGCCCCGGGTACCGACGATGTCGTCCCCGAGGCCCATCCTGCAACGGTCGTCTAGGCCGACGGGGCCTCCGGCAGCGGGTAGATCGCGGTGAGGAACTGCTGCACCCAGGCGATGAGGTCGGCGTCTGCCAACGGCTCATCGCCCACGCGCGGCATGGGCACGATCACGGCGTTCGTCTGTGCGAGGTACTTCGCACCCGGGTACATCCGCCGCAGGCGGGTCTGGATCGAGTCCGGGAGGTCTGCCGGGGTCACCCGCAGGTTGGGACCGACCGCGATGAGATCGCTGAGCCCGGAGCGCTGTGCACGCTGACGCAGCCGCGACACGGCGATGAGCGTCCTCACCTGTGCCGGTGGCTCGCCGTAACGGTCTGCGAGCTCGTCGATGACCAGGTCGATCTGGCCGTCCTTCGCGTTCGGGCCGGACGCTGCGGACAGCTTCTGGTAGGCCTCGAGCCGGAGTCGCTCGCTGTCGACGTACTCCTCCGGGATGTGGGCGTCGACCGGGAGCTCGAGACGGAGCTCGGTCTGACCGTCGGCGACGTCACCACGGAAGGTCGACACGGCCTCGCCGATCATGCGCAGGTAGAGGTCGAATCCGACACCCGCGATGTGGCCCGCCTGCTCGCCACCCAGCATGTTGCCGGCGCCACGGATCTCGAGGTCCTTCAACGCCACCTGCATGCCGCTGCCGAGCTCGTTGTTCGCAGCGATCGTCGACAGGCGGTCGTGCGCGGTCTCGGACAACGGCTTGTGCTCGTCGTACAGGAAGTACGCGTACGCGCGCTCACGGCCACGACCGACGCGGCCACGCAGCTGGTGCAGCTGGCTGAGCCCGTACTTGTCCGCCCGGTCGATGATGATCGTGTTCGCGTTCGAGATGTCGAGGCCGGTCTCGATGATCGTCGTGCAGACGAGCACGTCGAACCGGCGCTCCCAGAAGTCGACGACGACCTGTTCGAGTGCGGCCTCCCCCAGCTGTCCGTGGGCGATCGCGATGCGGGCCTCTGGCACGAGCTCCGCGAGATCGGCAGCGACGCGACTGATCGAGGAGACCCGATTGTGCACGAAGAAGATCTGCCCCTCGCGCAGGAGTTCGCGTCGGATCGCCGCGGACACCTGCTTGGGGTTGTAGGGGCCGACGAACGAGAGGATCGGGTGACGGTCCTCCGGCGGGGTCGCGAGCGTCGACATCTCACGGATGCCGGTGACCGCCATCTCCAGGGTGCGCGGAATCGGCGTCGCGCTCATCGCGAGGATGTCGACGTTGGTCTTGAGCTTTTTCAGGGCGTCCTTGTGCTCGACACCGAACCGCTGTTCCTCGTCGATGATGACCAGACCGAGGTCTTTGAACTGCACCTTGTCGGTGAGCAGACGGTGGGTGCCGATGATGACGTCGACCGTGCCGTCGGCGAGTCCGGCGAGCGCCTCCCGCGCCTCCTTGTCGGTCTGGAACCGGCTGAGCGGGCGCAGGTGCACCGGGAAGCCCGCGAACCGCTCCTGGAACGTCTCGAAGTGCTGCTTCACCAGCAGTGTCGTCGGAACGAGCATCGCGACCTGCTTGCCGTCCTGCACGGCTTTGAACGCGGCCCGCACCGCGACCTCGGTCTTGCCGAAGCCGACGTCGCCCGAGAGCAGTCGGTCCATCGGGATCTCGCGCTCCATGTCGGCCTTGACCTCGTCGATCGTCTGCAACTGGTCGGGCGTCTCGGCGAAGGGGAACGCCTCCTCGAGCTCTCGCTGCCACGGGGTGTCCGGCCCGAAGGCGTACCCCTTCGACGCCATGCGTGCCGAGTAGAGCTTCACGAGCTCGACCGCGATGTCACGGACGGCCTTCCGGGCCTTGCTCTTCGCCTGCGACCAGTCGCTGCCGCCCATCTTGCTGAGCTGCGGCGCCTCGCCGCCCACATAGCGGGTGAGGAGGTCGAGCTGATCGGTGGGGACGAGCAGCTTGTCGCCCGGGTACCCGCGCTTGGACGGTGCGTACTCGATGACGAGGTACTCGCGTGTGCTCTTCACGGCATTCCGCCCGCCGCTCGACACCTCGCGCTGGGTCATCTCGACGAACTTGCCGATGCCGTGCGTCTGGTGCACGACGAAGTCGCCGGAGCGCAGTTGCATGGGGTCGACGACGTTCTTTCGCCGGGTGGCGAGCTTCTTGACGAGCCGGGAGTCGTAGCCGGCCGTGCGCCCGTAGAACTCCGTCTCACTGAGGAGCGCCAGCTGCGACTCGGCAAGTTCGAAGCCCGCCTCGACGTCCGCCTGCAGGAGGTACGCGACGCCGGTCTCGGGAGTGGCGGGCAGTTCCTCGACGATCCGCGCGGCGATCTCGTGTTCCGCGAGGACGTCCGCGGCGCGCTCGACGAGGCCGACGCCGCGGGCGGCGACGACGACGGTCCAGCCGGCGCGCACCCGCTCGGCGACGTGCGCGATCGCGCCTTCGACGTTGCCGTGGAAGCTCGGCACGGCCTCCCCCGCCACGTTGACGGTGAGGAGTTCGTCGAGCTCCAGGTGCTCCGGCAGGGTCTCGACATCCGGGCCCTGTCGGAACCCGCTGAGTGTCCACCACGGGTGGTCGGGCGCCGGCGCCCCCGGCGCGCTGAACCTGACCGAGTCCTTGAGTGCACCGAGCGGCATGAAGTCGCCCGATGCGAGGTCGATCGGGGCGTTGGCGCCGACGGTCGCCGCGCTCCAGGCCGCCGCCAGGAACTCCCGGTTGGTCTCCGCGAGGCTGATCGAACGGGTGACGACCCGCTCGGGCGACATGACGGCGACCGCCGCGCCGTCCGGCAGGTAGTGGGTGATGGGCACGAGGCGGTCGACGAGCGCGGGCGTCAGCGACTCCATGCCCTCGACCGAGATCCCCTCGGCGATCTTCTCGAGGATCCCCGCGAGGCTCGGGAACTCGTGCTGCATCTCCGCTGCCCGCTGGCGGACCGCCGGGCTGAGCAGGAGCTCACGACTCGGTGGCAGGCTCACCGACGCGACGGGGTCCGGGAGGGAGCGCTGATCGGCCACCGAGAAGGCGCGGATGCCGTCGACCTCGTCGCCGAAGAACTCGACCCGGTACGGGTGGTCGGCGACGGGCGGGAAGACGTCGAGGATGCCGCCGCGCAGCGCGAACTCGCCACGCCGGGACACCATGTCCACGCGCGTGTAGGCGAGCTCGACGAGCTGGAGCGCGATGGCCGCGAGGTCGTGCCCGCGGCCACCCTGGACGAGCTCGATCGGCGCCGTGTCGGTGAGGTTGTCGGCGACGGGTTGCAGCGCGGCGCGCACCGATGCGACCAGGAGGAAGGGGTGTTCCCCGGTCCACGTCGAGAGCCGGCGCAGCGCCTCGAGGCGTCGCCCGACGATCTCGGCACTCGGACTCAACCGCTCGTGCGGCAGGGTCTCCCAGGCCGGGAACTCGACGATCTCGGCGCCCGGCATGAGGTCGGCGAGCGCCGAACGCAGCTTCTCCGAGTCGCGGCCCGTCGGCGTGACCACGAGCGCCGCAGTCGACCCACCGGAGCGCCCGCGTTCGTCGATGAGGGCCGCGAGGAGCGGCGCCCGTAGCCCGTCGATCACCGAGAAGTCGGCGCTCTTGCTCGCGTACGCGAGGGCGTCGTCGATCGTCGTGGCGCGCCGAAGCGCGTGAGTCAAACCCTGAAGCGTCACCGGGACAGCCTACGCGGGTCCACCGACACGAACGACCGTCTCCCCTGGAGGCAGGCCGGATCGCTGACAATCGACTGCGGACGGCACGCCGCAGGCGCTCGTTCGACGATCGAGGCGACATGATTGAGCCATGAGCGCCGAGCCCAGGATCGAGACGGACACCAGCGTGGCACACGGGTTCGTGCTGCCCCCACTCCGTCATCCGGTGCGCACCATCGGCGGTCACACCTTCGACTTCTCGCGACGGGTCGCCGTGATGGCGATCATCAACCGCACCCCGGACTCGTTCTTCGACCAGGGCGCGACGTTCGCGCTCGACCGCGCTGTGGACGCCGCCGTCGCCGCAGCCGAGCAGGGAGCGGACTGGGTCGACATCGGCGGCGCGAAGTTCGCCCCCGGCCCCGAGATCCCGGCGTCGGAGGAGATCGACCGAGTCCTGCCCGTCGTCGAGGCGCTCGCCGCCCGCAGCGACGTCGTCATCTCCGTCGACACGTTCCGTCCGGAGGTCGCCGCGGCATGCATCGCCGCCGGAGCGTCCGTCGTGAACGACACGACGGGCATCCACGACCCGGCCCTCGCAGACGTCGTCGCCGACAGCGAGGCGACCCTCGTCATCACCCACAGCCTCGCGGAGCCGCGCCGTCCGCATCCTCGACCGCACTACGACGACGTGGCCCGAGAGGTCGCAGACTTCCTCGCCGCCCGCGTGGAGTTCGCCGTGTCGCGCGGCATCCCCGAGGACCGCATCATCGTCGATCCGGGCCACGACCTCAACAAGAACACCGTGCAGACGCTCGAGCTGACCCGGAACCTCGCGGCGATCACGGCCCTCGGCCTGCCGACCCTCGCCGCCGTCTCGAACAAGGACTTCATCGGCGAATCGCTCGGTCGCCCGAAGAACGACCGTCTCGAGGGCTCACTCGTGGCTGCGACCGCGTGCATCCTCCTCGGTGCCCGCATCGTCCGGATGCACGCCGTCCCCGAGTCGATCGCCGCCGTCCGGATGACCGAGGCGATCCTGGGCTTCCGCGAGCCGATCGACCCCGTCCACAACCTCTGACCACCGCACCCCGCATCCCAGGAGCCCGCATGTCGATCCCGACCATCACGAGCCTCGTCCCGGCCACGTCGGAACCCCTGACGCTCGACGCGGTCATCGACGCCTACACCGTGCCGGACCGCGCAGCGACGACCGTCCGGGTGAACTTCGTCACGAGCCTCGACGGCGGGGCCACGGTCGACGGCGTCTCGGGCGGGCTCGGCCGGCCGGCGGACAAGACGGTGTTCGACGTCCTTCGCCGTTTGAGCGACGTCGTCCTCGTCGGCGCGGGCACGGTGCGTGACGAGGGCTACGGCCCGATGCGGCTCGAGGTCGAGGCTGCAGCCTGGCGTGACGACCATGGGCTCCCGCTCCACCCGGTGTTCGCGCTCGTGTCGGGTTCGCTCGACCTCGACCCGCAGTCGGAGGTCTTCACCGCGGCACCGGTCCGGCCGCTCGTCCTCACGACGACGCGGGCCGACCCAGCGAGACGTGCTGCGCTCGACGTCGTCGCCGAGGTGATCGACTGCGGAGACGAGCACGTCGACCCGCGGCAGGCGATCGCCGCGCTCGAGTCACGTGGCCTGCACCAGATCCTCTGCGAGGGCGGACCGAGCGTCTTCGGCTCGTTCATCGCCGCAGACGCAGTCGACGAGCTGTGCTTGACCATCAGCCCGCGGCTGGTCGGTGGGGACAGTCGACGCATCGCTGCCGGCCCCGTCTCGGACACGCCCCGCGACCTGCGACTGCAGCACCTGCTGCGCTCGGAGGAGCTCCTGCTCTCGCGCTACGTCCGGAGCTGACCGCCGCGCGCGACGCGACATCCCTCCTCAGGCGCCGTGGAACCTCGTCTGCGCAGCCAGGAGCCCGTCGTTGACGAGGATCTCCACGGCGTCGGCACCGTCGGAGATCAGCATCGGGAGCTGCTCGCGTTCCGGCCCCGCGAAGTCGCGGAGGACGAAGTCGGCGGCGTCCTGCCGTCCGGGCGGGCGCCCGACACCGATGCGGACACGGAGGAAGTCGGGGGTCTTCATCGCTGAGGCGATGTCGCGGATGCCGTTGTGACCTCCGTGCCCACCTCCCTGCTTCAACTTGATGGTGTCGAAGGGGATGTCGAGCTCGTCGTGCACCGCGATGATGTGGTCGGGCTCGACGGAGAAGAACTGGGCGAGTGCGGCCGTCGGCCCACCCGAGAGGTTCATGTAGCTGTTGGGTTTCGCGAGGATGAGCTTCGGTCCGCCGGGCACGAGGCGTCCCTCAGCGACGCGGGCGTTGCCCTTGTGCGACTTGAACGTCGCGCCGATCCGCTTGGCGAGTTCGTCGAGCACCATCTGCCCGACGTTGTGCCGGTTGCGCGCGTACTGCTCCCCCGGATTGCCGAGTCCGATGATGAGCCACGTGTCTGCAGCCATGCCGCCTTCCTGACCGTCTGAATCGGTCCGACCGAGCGCGTCGGTCTGCGCGGGCCTCTCGCCCTGCGTGCTGTCGTCGTGGTCGGTTCCCGGCCTGCCGCGAAGCGAGGCGAGGAAACGAACGAACCTGCCGTCTGCCATGCTCCGAGACTATCGGGCAGGCGGACGGCAGGTCCGGGTGAAGCGCTGTGACTACTCGGCGGCCTCGGCTGCGGTCTCCTCAGCGGCAGCCTCAGCTGCCTCGGTCTCCTCGTCGACCGGTGCGGCCGGCGTGGTGACGGCGACGATGAGGACATCGGCGTCGGTGATGAGCGAAGCACCCTTCGGCAGCTCGAGGTCGCCGGCGAGGATCTGAGCGCCCTCCTCCAGGCCCTCGACGCTGACGGTGACGCGCTCGGGGATGTGGGTCGCCTCGACCTCGAGGCTGACCGTGGTGGCGTCCTGGTTGAGGATCGTGCCGGCGGCGGACTCGCCCTCGATGTGCACGGGGATGTTCACTTCGACCTTCTCGCCCTTCTTGACGACGATGAGGTCGAGGTGCTCGATGATCTGGCGCACGGGGTCCTTCTGGACGTCCTTGACGAGCGCGAGCTGCTGCTTGCCGGCGATGTCGAGCTCGAGGACCGCGTTGGACTTGCGGAGGATGAGCAGCATCTGGTGGCCGGGCAGCGAGACGTGCACGGGGTCGGTGCCGTGGCCGTAGAGCACGGCGGGGATCTTGCCGAGGGCGCGGAGCTTGCGGGCAGCGCCCTTGCCGAACGATTCGCGGAGTTCCGCGCTGACCTTCAGGTCATCTGACATGGTGTTCTCCTCACGGGTCTTGCACCCGATTGGTCGTGCCGCGGCGACGCGCGGCGGAATGGATGAGTCAACTCGAACGCGTATCTGCGTGAGGAAAAGCCGGGGCCAGACCACCGCGTCGATCACGGAAGCCACCTGGGTGCTTCCCTCGCCGAAGTTCAGTGGGAGAGTCTACCGCACCACGCCGAGGCCCGCGACCGCGTCGTCCACGACCTGGTCGACGGTGGCGTCGATGTCCACGACGAACCCCGGTTCGTCCGCGTCGAGCTCCTCGAGGAGCGCGAACTGCGAGTCGAGGAGCGAGGCCGGCATGAAGTGGTCCGTCCGGCCCTCCATCCGCAGCCCGAGCACCTCGCGGGTGCCGTGCAGGAGCACGAAACGGACTCCGGGCGCCTCGGCGAGGATCGCGTCGCGGTACGCGCGCTTCAGTGCGGAGCAGGCCATCACGAGGCCGGTGTCGGAGGCGTCGGCGAGCGCCTTCCCGACGAGGGCGAGCCACGGCCAGCGATCGGCGTCCTCGAGCGGCGTCCCGGCCGCCATCTTGCGGACGTTCTCCAGCGGGTGCAGGTCGTCCGCGTCGGCGAACGGGATGCCGAGCCGATCGGCGATGAGGACGCCCGTCGTGCTCTTGCCGGAACCGGACACCCCCATGACGACGACGAGTGGTCCACCCATACCGGTTCCTCCGAGTTCTGTCGCGGGGCCGTTCCCGCCCGACACAGAGGACCCTACCGGACGCGATCGGCATCGCCCGCGCGGCATACGACGGACGCTACGCTGGACGGGAGCTCCGCATCACCCGCGCGGACCGCACCGCCCGGCAGGAGCACAGCCCGCCGGCACGCCGCTCGATCCGCACATCTCCGCGATCCGCCGGCACCGATCCGCTGAGCGCGGAAACCGCGCAGAGATGCCGACTTCCCGGGCGCAGACGCGAGACGCCTTGCTACGGTTGAAGGCGTGCAGGACCCTCACTGGAGCCGCTTCGGCGGGTACCCGCCGAGGATCGCATCGGACGATGCCGAGCGGATGCTCGACCTTTCCCGCACCACCCACCTCTGAAGGAGAACCACATGGTGAACACCGCTTCCGCGAGTGCCAACATCGGCGTCGTCGGCCTGGCCGTCATGGGCAGCAACCTCGCACGGAACCTGGCGAGCCGAGAGGGCAACACGGTCGCCGTGTACAACCGCTCCCCTGAACGCACCGAACTGCTCGTGTCCGAGCACCCCGAGGCGGGCTTCGTGGCCTCGAAGACGATCGAGGAGTTCGCCGCGTCGCTGTCCAAGCCGCGCACCGCGATCATCATGGTGCAGGCCGGCAAGGGCACCGACGCCGTCATCGAGCAGCTGACCCAGGTCTTCGAGCCGGGCGACATCATCGTCGACGGCGGCAACGCGCTGTTCACCGACACGATCCGACGCGAGAAGGCCGTTCGCGAGACCGGCATCAACTTCGTCGGCGCCGGCATCTCCGGTGGCGAGGAGGGCGCGCTCAAGGGCCCGTCGATCATGCCCGGTGGCTCCGCAGAAGCGTGGGAGACCCTTGGCCCGATCCTCAAGTCCATCGCGGCCGTCGCCGAGGGCGAGCCCTGCGTCACCCACGTCGGCACCGACGGCGCCGGGCACTTCGTCAAGATGATCCACAACGGCATCGAATACGCCGACATGCAGCTGATCGCCGAGGCCTACGACCTCATCCGCCGCGGCACGGGCAAGTCGCCCGCGGAGATCGCCGAGATCTTCGCCGAGTGGAACCGCGGCACGCTCGAGAGCTACCTCATCGAGATCACCGCGGAGGTCCTCAAGCAGGTCGACGCGAAGACTGGCCAGCCGCTCGTCGACGTCATCCTCGACCAGGCCGGCGCCAAGGGCACCGGCGCCTGGACCGTCCAGACCGCGCTCGACCTCGGCATCCCGGTCTCCGGCATCGCCGAGGCCGTGTTCGCCCGCTCGCTGTCGTCCAAGCCCGCCCAGCGTGCTGCGGCCCGCGAGCTCGCCGGTCCCTCCGAGGAGTGGACCGTCGCCGACCCCGAGCAGTTCGTCGAAGACGTCCGTCAGGCGCTCTACGCGTCGAAGATCATCGCGTACTCGCAGGGCTTCGACGAGATCGTCGCCGGTGCCGAGCAGTACGGCTGGGACATCAAGAAGGGTGAGATCGCGAAGATCTGGCGTGGCGGCTGCATCATCCGCGCCCAGTTCCTCAACCGCATCACCGAGGCGTATGACGAGAACCCCGAGCTGGTCGCGCTCGTGACGGCCCCCTACTTCAGCGACGCCGTCGCCGAAGCGCAGGACAGCTGGCGTCGGGTCGTCGTCGCGGCCGCCCAGGCCGGGATCCCCTCCCCCGCGTTCTCCTCGTCGCTGTCGTACTACGACGGCCTCCGCGCCGAGCGTCTGCCTGCAGCGCTCGTGCAGGGTCAGCGCGACTTCTTCGGAGCGCACACCTACAAGCGCGTCGACCTCGACGGCACGTTCCACACGCTGTGGTCCGGAGACCGCAGCGAGGTCGAGCAGGAGGGCTCGAGCCACTAGCCCGCACGCTCCCGTGACGCCAGAACGCCCGGTCCGATTCGGACCGGGCGTTCTGCGTACTGGCGTGCAGGTGACGGGCTACGCGGCGCCGTCGAACATGCTCGTGACGGATCCGTCGTCGAAGACCTCGTGGATCGCGCGCGCGATCAGCGGAGCGATCGAGAGGACCGTGAGCTTCTCGAAGCGCTTGGACTCCTCGAGCGGCAGCGTGTCGGTGACGACGACCTGGTCGATGGCCTCGCTCTGGAGGAGCTCGACTGCCGGGTCCGAGAAGACCGCGTGGGTCGCCGCGACGACGACGCCGATGGCACCGGCCTTCTTGAGCGCCTCGGCCGCCTTGACGATGGTGCGACCGGTGTCGATGAGGTCGTCCACCAGGAGGCAGACGCGACCCTCGACCTGACCGACGATCTCGTGGACGCTGACCTGGTTCGGGACGAGCGGGTCGCGACGCTTGTGAATGATCGCGAGCGGGGCACCGAGCTTGTCGCTCCAGATGTCGGCGACGCGGACGCGGCCCATGTCGGGCGAGACGACCGTCAGCGTCGACGGGTCGAGCTTCGCGCGGAAGTGCTCGAGGAGCACCGGCATGGCGAACAGGTGGTCGACCGGGCCGTCGAAGAAGCCCTGGATCTGTGCGGCGTGGAGGTCGACCGACATGATGCGGTCGGCTCCGGCGGCCTTGAAGAGGTCGGCGACGAGACGGGCCGAGATCGGCTCCCGGCCGCGACCCTTCTTGTCCTGTCGGGCGTAGGGGTAGAACGGGGCGACCACGGTGATGCGCTTCGCACTCGCTCGCTTCGCGGCGTCGACCATGATGAGCTGCTCCATGAGCCACTCGTTGATGGGTGCGGTGTGCGACTGGATGACGAAGACGTCGGTGCCGCGGATGCTCTCGTCGTAGCGCGCATAGATCTCGCCGTTGGCGAAGGTCCGTGCGTCGGTGGGGAGGAGCTCCGAATCGAGCTCTGCGGCGATCGCCTCAGCGAGCTCCGGGTGCGCTCGTCCGGAGACGAGAACCAGCTGCTTCTTGTTGTCCGCCGTGATGCCTGACACAGACCCTGCCTTCCGCCGGATGTCTCCGGCCTCACTCAGGAGTCGACGTTACCAGCCGCAGCCGGGTCCCCAGACACGGGTTCCGCTGCAGCCGCTGCAGCAGCTGCGGCAGCGGTGCCGGGACGCTTCTGCTCGACCCATCCCTCGACGTTGCGCTGCTGCGCCACGCTGAGCGCCAGAGCACCCGCAGGGACGTTCTTCCGGATGACGGCGCCGGCACCGGAGTAGGCGCCGTCACCGACGCTCACGGGGGCGACGAGCGTGTTGTGAGCGCCCGTCCGGACGTGCGAACCGATCGTCGTTCGGTGCTTGTTCACGCCGTCATAGTTCGAGGTGATCGTCCCGGCACCGACGTTCGACTCGACGCCGACCTCGGTGTCACCGATGTAGCTCAGATGCGGCACCTTGCTGCCGTCGCCGATCTGAGCGTTCTTCGTCTCCACGAACGTGCCGATCTTGCCTCGCGCACCGAGCACGGTACCGGGCCGGAGGTAGGCGAACGGTCCGACCTCGGCACCGGCGCCGATGACCGCGAGTGTCGCGTCAGTGCGCTTCACCCGGGCACCAGCGCCCACCTCCGTGTCCACCAGCGTCGTGTCGGGGCCGATCGTCGCACCGGACTCCACGACGGTCGCTCCGAGGATCTGGGTTCCGGGGAGCAGGGTGACGTCGGGGTTCAGGCGCGCCTTGATGTCGATCCACGTGGTCGCCGGGTCCTGCACCGTGACACCGGCAAGCTGCCAGGCGCGGACGAGGAGGGCGTTGAGCTTGGCCGCCGCCGCGCTCAGCTGCGCACGGTCGTTGATGCCCTCGACGAGCCAGGAGTCGCTCACCGGCAGCGCGGAGACCTCGGAGCCCGCACGACGCAGCAGGCCGATGACGTCCGTCAGGTACTTCTCGCCCTGGGCGTTGTCGGTCGTGACCTCGGCGAGAGCGTCGCGCAGCTGACCGACCCCGAAGAGGTAGACGCCGGCGTTGATCTCACCGACGGCACGCTCGGCGTCGTTCGCGTCCTTCTGCTCGACGATGTAGTCGAGCGCCCCTGAGTCGGTGCGGATGATCCGTCCGTACCCGGTCGCGTCGTCGGGCATCGCGGAGAGGATCGTCGCGGCGACGTCGTGCGTGCGGTGGCGCTCGATGAGCGTCTGGAGCGTCGCAGCGTTCAGGAGCGGCACATCCCCGTTGACGACGAGGACGTCGCCCGCGAAGTCCGCGGGCAGCGCCGCGAGCGCCTGCTCGACGGCACGACCGGTGCCGGGGACCTCGTCCTGGTCGACGATCGTCGCACCGGGCAGCTCGACCTCGATCGCCTCCACCAGGCGGTCGCGCTCGTGGCGGACGACGGCGATGACGTGCGCGGCATCGAGCGAGCGAGCGGTCGCGAGGACGTGACCCACGATCGGCACACCACCCAAGGGGTGCAGCAGTTTCGGCGTCGCCGACTTCATACGGGTGCCCTGGCCAGCGGCCAGGATGATGATGGCCAGACGGTCGTCGGTCACGATGGTTCCCCCTCGGTCCGGGCGCTCGCCCGTCGGTGATCGGTCGCTCCGCCACCAGGATTCGAACCTGGACCGAACAGCTCCAAAGGCTGCCGTGCTGCCGTTACACTATGGCGGACCACCACCCGGAGACCGAGCAGCGTCGTCAATTCTGCCATGAATGCGCGCACTCCGAATCGACGCGCTTCCTCGATGAGACGCGCTTCCTCGATAATGGGTGGATGCCAGCAAGCACCGACGAAGTCGACCGCATCGTCGACGCCTGGAACCGCGAGCGTCCGGACCTCGACTTCTCGCCGCTCCAGGTCCTCTCCCGGGTCGCGCGGCTGTCCAGGCACCTCGATCGTGCACGTCGTGCCGCCTTCACCCGCTCCAACCTCGAGCCGTGGGAGTTCGACGTCCTCGCCGCGCTCCGCCGGGCGGGCTCGCCCTACCGACTCAGCCCGAAGGCCCTCCTCCAGCAGACGCTCGTCTCCAGCGGCACGATGACCAACCGCATCGACCGGCTCGTCGAACGGGGCCTCGTCGAACGCCAGGGCGACCCCAATGACGGCCGAGGCATCCTCGTCCAGATGACGAACGCCGGGCTCAACACCGTCGACGCCGCCATCACCCGACTCGTCGACGCCGAAGCCGATCTGCTCGGCGGTCTGAGTTCGACGGAGCAGGCGCGCCTCACCGTGCTCCTGCGCAAACTCAGCCTCGACTTCGACTGAGTTCCCTGCGACCGGTCGGACCCGACCGCCGAACTCGTCGAGGCGCTAGCGGCGCAGTACCTTGCGTGCCAACCAGTTGCCCGCGAACTGGATCACCTGCACGAGGATGATGATGAGGATCACCGCGGCCCAGGTGACGACCGGCTCGAACTGCCGGAAGCCCCATTGGATCGCGAATGCGCCAAGCCCGCCTCCGCCGACGAAGCCGGCGAGCGCGGACATGTCGACGAGCACGACGAACACGAAGGTGTAGCCGAGGATCAGTGGCCCGAGCGCTTCCGGCACCACGATGCGGAAGATCGTCCTGAGGCGGCTCGCACCGGCTGCTCGCGACGCCTCGATGACGCCCGGCGAGACGGTCAGCAGGTTCTGCTCGACGATCCGACTGATGCCGAACGATGCCCCGAGCGAGACGATGAAGATGAACGCCGCGTCGTTGATCCCGGAGCCGATGACGAGCCGCGCCAACGGCTGGGCCGCGGCGATGAAGATCACGAACGGGATCGGCCGGAAGATGTTGACCAGCACGTTGAGGATGCCGAACACCAGGCGGTTCTGCAGGATGCTCCCCGTGCGGGTGACGTAGAGGCCGAGTCCGATGACGAAGCCGCCGAACCCACCGAAGAGCAGCGAGAAGACGACGAGGTTGATCGTCTCACCGAAGGCTTCGAAGAGCTTCGGGAGGAGTGGGATGAGCGTGTCCATCAGCGGGCCTCCGTCACGGTGGCGCGTTCGGCGACGCCGGTCAGGGCACGGTCGATGGCCGCGTCATCGCCGCGCAGGGCGAGGGTCAGGTGTCCGAAGGCCCGACCGCGGATGTCGTTGATCCCGCCGTAGACGAGTTCGAAGGCCACTCCCGCCTCCGCGAGGGTGAGGAAGACGCCCGCCTGGTCGACGTCGCCGTCGCGGAAGGACAGGGTGACGATGCGCCCCTCGTGCCGCTCCTTGAGCACCGCGAGCTCTGCCGGTGACGGCACGCCCTTGATGACCGTGGACACGAACTTCCGGGAAGCGGCGTGCTGCGGGGCGGAGAAGACCTCGAAGACCTCTCCCTGCTCGATGACCTTGCCGTTCTCCATCACAGCGACCTTCGTCGCGAGGGTCTGGATGACGTCCATCTCGTGGGTGATGACCACGATGGTGACGCCGAAGTCCTCATTGACGCGCTTCAGCAGCGAGAGGACCTCCTGCGTCGTCTCAGGGTCGAGGGCGCTCGTCGCTTCGTCGGCGAGGAGGATGCGTGGAGACGTCGCGAGCGCGCGGGCGATGCCGACACGCTGCTTCTGACCGCCCGACAGCTGGTCGGGGTAGCTGTTCGCCTTGTCGGTCAGGCCGACGAAGTCGAGGAGCTCCGCCACGCGGGCCTGGCGCTCCGCCTTCGGCGTGCCGGCGACCTCGAGCGGGTAGGAGATGTTCCGCTTCACCGTCTTCGAGTTGAAGAGGTTGAACTGCTGGAAGATCATGCCGATGCCGAGGCGGAGTTCCCGAAGCTTCGATTCGGGCAGCGACGTGATCTCGGTGCCATCGACGACGATGGAACCGGATGTCGCAGGCTCGAGCGCGTTGATGAGCCGCACGAGCGTGGACTTGCCGGCACCCGAGTAGCCGATGATGCCGTAGACGTCACCGGCTTCGATGTCGAGGTCGACCCCGTCGATCGCACTGATCGGAGGGGCTCCCTTCTGGGGCGAGGGGTAGCACTTGGCGACGTCTCGCAGGCTGACCAGGGGCATCGGGCTCCTCAGCGGATCGGGGGGTCGAGGCGTCCGCCCGGGATCGGCGCGGACGGAGCGGACGGAGCGGAAACGCCGATGCGTTCCTGCGGGCGACGAACAGCCTCCCACAGGAACGCACCGGTTCGGGAATCAACCCTGCGCAGCGACGTCCTTCTGGACCTTCGCGAGCGACTTGACGAGGTCGGCGACCGGCGTCTTCACGGGCACCGCGGTTCCACCGGACTTCTCGACGACGCCGTCGATGACCGACTGCGTGTCCTGGTAGATCGAGACGAGCTTCTTGTACGTCTCGTTGTCGGCGTCCTCGGCCTTGGCGGCGAAGATGTTGACGTAGGGCAGCGCGTTCGGGTCGGACGGGTCGTCCTGGGCGATCGCGTCGGAGGCCTTGAGACCGGCCGGCTCGACGAAGTCGTTGTTGATGATCGCGGCGGCGACATCGGGCAGCGACGTCGGGGTCAGGGAGGCTTCGAGCGTGGTCACCTGCACCTTGGACTTCGAGGCGTCGATGTCGTCGACGGTCGAGAAGATGCTGCCGCCGTCCTTCAGCTCGACGAGCCCGGCGGACTGGAGCACGAGGAGCGAGCGGGCGAGGTTCGACTCGTCGTTCGGGATGGCGACGGTGTCGCCCTTCTTGATGTCGTCGACGCTCTTCACCTTGGTGGAGTACAGGCCGAGCGGGTAGATCGCCGTCGAGCCGACGGGCGTGAGGTCTTCGCCGGCGGACTCGTTGTACTGCGCGAGGTAGACGATGTGCTGGAACTGGTTGAGGTCGATCTCGCCCTCGGTCAGCGCCGGGTTCGGCTGCGTGTACTCGCCGAAGTCGACGATGTCGACGAAGATGCCCTCTTTCTCAGCAGCTTCCTTGTACGTCTCCCAGTACGGGTCGCTCGCGCCGACGACGCCGATCTTGACGGGGTTCGACTCGGTGCCCTTCTCGGCGGCGTCGGAACCCGCGCCGCTCGCGCAACCGGCCAGGAGGGCGATCGCGGGGATGATGGCCAGACCGGCCAGAAGCTTCTTGGAGAGTTTCATTGCTGTGAGTCCTCTTTCGGGTGGTGCGCGTCGGTGGACGCTGATTCGACGGTACGTCGGCCTACCAGAGATCACGAACCGTGACGTAACACTTCGGAACAGAGCGGCGGCTGACGGACGCAGAGCGCCGCGACCGACTACTCGACGAGCTCGGAGAGCTCCAGCCAGCGCACCTCGAGGTCGGCGATCTCCTCGTACATGGCCTGCACCTTCGCGCCGAGGGCCGTGAGCCCGGCGAAGTCGTTCTGGTCGTGGACGGCCACCTTCTCGTGCGTCTGCTCGATCTGGCCGTTGAGCTTGTGCAGCTTGCGGTCGATCGCCTTGATCTCCTGCTGGGCGTTGCGGAGCTCCGCTCCACTCAGCGCCGGGGTCTTCTTGGTCGCCCCGCCACCCGAGGCCGTCGGGCGGTCGTGCTCCTGTGAGCGGCTGCCGGCGGTCCCCGCGTTGAGCTTCAGGTACTGGTCGATGCCGCCCGGCAGGTGACGGAAGTGCCCGTCCATGATCGCGTACTGCTGGTCGGTGACGCGCTCGAGGAAGTACCGGTCGTGGGAGACGACGAGGAGGGTTCCGGGCCACGAGTCGAGGAGGTCCTCCATCGCGGCGAGCATGTCGGTGTCGAGGTCGTTGGTGGGCTCGTCGAGCACGAGGACGTTCGGCTCGTCGAGCAGGATGAGGAGCAGCTGCAGGCGGCGACGCTGGCCACCCGAGAGGTCCTTGACCGGCGTGGAGAGCTGGGCACTCGTGAAACCGAGGCGCTCGAGGAGCTGGCCTGGCGTCATCTCCTTGCCGCCGGCGACGTAGCTCGTCCGCTTCCGGCCGATGACGTCGCTCACGCGATCCTGTTCGAACTCGGCGAGCTCGTCGAGCTGCTGCGTGAGGGTGGCGACCTGCACGGTCTTGCCACGCTTCACACGCCCCTCGGTCGGCTCGACCTCACCGGTGACGAGTCCGAGGAGCGTGGACTTGCCGGCGCCGTTCACGCCGAGGATGCCGGTCCGCTCCCCCGGGGCGATCCGCCACTCGACGTCCTTGATGACCGTGCGGTCCCCGTAGGACACGGTGACGTCCAGGATGTCGACGACGTCCTTACCCAGCCTGGCGGTCGCCATCCCGGCCAGTTCGACCGTGTTCCTCACGGGCGGCTCGTCGGCGATGAGGGCGTTCGCGGCCTCGATGCGGAACTTCGGCTTCGCCGTGCGAGCCGGGGCGCCGCGGCGGAGCCACGCGAGCTCCTTCTTCATGAGGTTCTGACGCTTCGCCTCGCTGACGGCGGCCGAGCGGTCGCGCTCCACCCGTTGCAGCACATACGCGGCGTATCCGCCCTCGAAGGGCTCGACGATGCGGTCGTGGACCTCCCACGTGGCGGTGCAGATGGCGTCGAGGAACCAGCGGTCGTGGGTCACGACGAGGAGGCCGCCCGAGTTCTTCGACCAGCGCCGGTTGAGATGCTCGGCCAGCCAGGTGATGCCCTCGACGTCGAGGTGGTTGGTGGGCTCGTCGAGGAAGATGATGTCGTGGTCGCCCACGAGGAGCGCTGCGAGGGCGACCCGACGACGCTGGCCACCGCTCAGGTCACCGACGAGGGCGTCCCAGGCGATGTCGGAGGCGAGGCCGGAGATGACGTCGCGGACCTTCGGGTCGCCAGCCCACTCGTGCTCGTCGAGACCACCGACGATGGTCTGCCCGACGGTCTTGCCGTGGTCGAGCGTGTCCGACTGGTCGAGGACGCCGACGGTGACACCGTTCCGGACGGTCACGCGACCGGAGTCCGGTTCCTTGCGTCCTGCGAGCAGGCCGAGGAGCGTCGACTTGCCGTCGCCGTTCCGGCCGACGATGCCGATGCGGTCGCCCTCGTTCACCCCGATCGTGATGCCGTCGAAGACGACTTTGGTCGGGTATTCGAGATGGAGCGCTTCAGCGCCGAGAAGATGGGCCACCTGTCCAGGGTAGGCGGTCGCAGCTCCGACGGACACCAGATGCCCGCCCTGGTTGCGCTGGACGTCCTGGTCCAGCCCGGGTCATTGCGCTACGGTATGCGTAGCGCGATGAGTCAGCCCGATCGTCCTCGCGACCGCATACCGGTGCAACAGCCTGAGGAGGTGGACCGTGCCCACCGTCTCCCGCCGCGTCTCCCGTGCCCAGCTGATGAGTGACCGCATCCTCGACGCCGCCCTCGACCTCATGCGTGCGCGCGGGTCCGTCGCGGTCAACATCGAGGCCGTCGCCGAGACCACCGGGGTCGCGAAGACGACGATCTACCGCCGCTACCGCAACCGGTCCGAACTCCTCACCGCGGCCGTTGCCCGGGCCATGGCGACGCCCGTCGAGATCCCGGCGGACCTGCCCACGTACGAGACCTTCACCTGGCTGCTCCACGAGGCTCGCGCCATGATCGAGGACGTCGTCGGCCGCGGCACGATCGCCTCGATCCTGCTGCAGGACGACCCGGAGTTCTCGACGCTCCTCCGAGACCTCACCCGCAACCGCGCGCGTGCGCTCTCCACCCTCGTCGACGAACGGATCGCGACGGGCGACCTCAAGCCGGGTCTCGACGGCAGACTCGTCGCGACCCTCCTCCTCGGCGCGGTGCTCGGCCAGCTCGTCCGTGGCGCCGACATGGACGACGACTGGGCCGACCAGGTCCTGTCGGTCCTGTGGCCGGCGCTCGAGGCATGACGGCGGCGCGGAACCCGCACGCAGCGGTCGTCTACAACCCCACCCGCATCAACCTCGAACGGGTCCGACGGATCGTGGACGAAGCCGCAGCATCGGCCGGCTGGGGCGAGAGCACCTGGATCGAGACACGCGAGCACAGCACAGCTGTCGACCAGGTGGCGGAGGCCCTCGACGGCGGAGCATCCCTCGTCATCGCCGCGGGTGGCGACGGCACCGTGCGTGAGGTCGCCGGGGCGATGCGTCACACGAACACCCCGTTCGCGGTCGTCCCGGTGGGCACCGCCAACCTCTTCGCACGGAACGCCGGGATCCCGATCGACACGGTGGCCGCCGTCCGTGTCGCCTTCACGGGCGAGCAACGGCCGATCGACGTCGGGCTGATCGAGTACCGCACGCCTGAAGCCGTGCAGCGCAAGACGCCCTTCCTCGTGATGACCGGCTTCGGCGTCGACGCGGACATGGTGGCCTACGCCGACCCCGCGCTCAAGCGCCGCTTCGGCTGGATCGCCTACGTCGTGCCCATCATCCGCGGCCTCTTCCGCCGGGATCGACCACGCGTCTCGTGGAAGGAGGACGGCGGCCCCATCGCGAGCGGCCGGATGCACACGATGTTCATCGGCAACTGCGGCACCGTCTCCGCCGGCCTCGAAGTGCTGCCGGACGCGCTGCTCGACGACGGCATCCTCGACGTGCTCATGGTCCGCTCGCTCGAAGGCTGGGACGGCGTGCGGGTCACGCGCTGGCTGCACCGCGCGAACAACCCCGTCGCCAGGATCAAGAAGGCCCGAGGCACGGAGAACTCCGACGCACCCCCGAGCGCGGTCGACACGGCACAGGAGGCCGGCGGTGCGCTCCACTACCTGCGCGTCGGCCGGATCGACGTGCGGGTCTCACCGGCGGCGGAGTTCCAGGCCGACGGCGACGCCATCGGCCCCGTGACCGCCGCGCGCGTCACCGTCGATGCCGGCTCGCTGCTCGTTCGCCTGCCCGCGACGACGCCGCGGACGGCGCGACTCGGACGGACCTGAGACGACCGCCCATCGACAGGCTCAGCGACCGGAGGAACCGGCCCATGGGCCACTCCTGCCGGCCACCGAGCCTGTCGAGGTGCTAGTCGACGAGGATCTTGCCCGGGTTGAAGTTCGACCCCGGGTCGGCGCTGTCGAAGAGTCCACGCATGATGGCGACACCCTCCGGAGAGATGTCCTGCTCCATCCACGGCGAGTGCTCGCTGCCGACGGCGTGGTGGTGCGACAGCGTCGCACCGTGGTCGACGAACGACTGCTGGATCGCCGACTTCACCTGCTCGTACTCGCCGATCGGGTCGTCGCCGGTGATGAACGCGAAGGTGAAGTACAGGCACGCGCCCGAGTGGTATGAGTGCGACAGGTGACACATGATCCAGCCGTGCACCCCGAGCTTGTCGTACGCGGCGTTGGCGGCGTCGTTCGCAGCGTCGTAGACCTCCTGGAGACGAGACCACGGTGCTGCCGTCTCCGACACGTCCGCCGCGGCTCCGCGGTCCAGCAGGAAGTCGCGCAGGTACGGGGTGTCGAACTTCTTCTGGTCGTACATGGCACCAGGGCCCTTGCCGACGCCGATCCCACCGTGCTTGCGGACGATCGCGCCGACGAGGTGCTTCTCGTAGCGGACGTGCGACGCCGAGCCCTCATAGCCGATGAACGACAGGCAGAGCTGCTCGAGGTCCCAACCGCGCGCGGTGAGCACCTTCATGAGGCCCTTCGTGACCTGCGCGGAGACGCCCGTCGACGCCTTGCGGGTGGCCAGCGAGAAGCCGCTCTCGCGAGCGTTCGACACGCGCGTGACCGACGGGCTGGCGTCGCTCTCGGCGATCTCCTGCATGGCGGCGAGACCCGCCTCCCAAGTGGGGAAGAAGTAGCCGAGCACCTCCCTGACGGCCGGCACGCGGTGGACCTGCACGGTGACCTCGGTGATGATGCCGAGGCGCCCCTCGCTGCCGATGATCATCTCGCGGACGCTCGGTCCGGTCGAGGCGCTCGGCACCGGGCGGATGGCGACGATCCCGTTGGGGCGCACCATGCGGAGACCCTTGGTGATGTCGGCGATGTCACCGTACTTGTCGGACTGCATGCCGGAGGAGCGGGTCGCGACCCAGCCACCGAGCGTGGAGTGCGTGAAGCTGTCTGGGAAGTGCCCCATCGTCCAGCCCTTGGCTCCGAGCTGCTCCTCGATGGACGGGCCCTGCGCTCCGGCCTGGATGGTCGCCAGACCGGAGCCCTCGTCGATCGACAGCACGCGGTCGAGGCGCCCGAGGTCGAGCGAGATGATCACGCGGGTCTCGGTGGGCTGCGGGTCGAGCGAGCCGGCGATGTTCGTACCGCCACCGAACGGGATGATGACGGCGTCCGCTGCGACAGCGGCGGCGACAACGGATGCGACCTCGGCCTCGTTCGCGGGGTACACGACCACGTCGGGGGTGCGCGGCAGGTGGTTGGCGCGGATCCGGAGGAGATCGCGGATGCTCTTCCCGTAGGTGTGGACGACGCGGTCGAGGTCGTCGACGACGACGTGCCCCTGACCGACCAGCGTCGACAACTCGGCGATGAACGACTCCGGGGCGATCGAGGCGGGGACCGTGAGCTCGTCGAAGTCGAGGTGCGGCTGGGCCGGCTTCCGGAGGTCGAGTCCGACCGCCTGCTTCACGAACGGCGCGAAGTCCGGCTTGTTGCTGTGGTTGAAGGCGACGCCTTCGACTCCCCAACCCCACCACTTCATGTGCTCCACAGACGTCATCCGGCTTCCTTTCGTGGTGTGTCGATCGATACGGCGGCTCCCGGCTCTGCCGAGGCGCGCAGGGCGACGATCTCGGCGACGACGCGGTCCATCAGTTGGACCGGTGTCTCGTTGGGCTGCGGGTGGATCGGGCGGCCGAAGACGACCTTGACACGGGGTCGTCCCGGGACAGGCCAGTTGCGCCCCTTCGGCATGGCCGAGTGCGTGCCGAGGACGGCGACCGGGAGGCACGGGATGCCCTGGCGGGTGGCGAGGGCGGCGGCGCCCGGCTTGAAGCGTCCGAGCTCGCCGGTCCGCGATCGTCCGCCCTCAGGGAAGATCAGGATCGGCACGCCGCTCTCGAGGAGCTCGCGGGAGACGCCGGCGCGCTTGCGGTCGCCGGAGCGGTCCACCGGGAAGGCGTTGAAGAACAGTGCGGCGAACCAGCGGCGGGCCGGAACGTCGAAGAAGTAGTCGGCGGCGACACCGGCTGCAAGGTAGCGCGACAGTCGCCGCGGCATGGCGCCGACGACGAGCGGTGCGTCGAGGTGGGACTGGTGGTTCGCCACGACGATGAAGGTGCCTTCCACGGCTGCGAGCCGTTCCCGTCCGGTCACCGTGACCCTGGTGAGCGACCAGACGAGCGGCTTCAGCAGCATCCGTTGGGCGACGAAGCGGGCGCTGGCGTGCGCTGCGGAGGTGAACCGCGTCTCTGCGGTCATCGGCGGGCTCCTGACTGGGCGGCGGCGGTCGCTGCACGGCGACTCGAGGACATGCGACCGGAGATCCAACGGATCGAGGAACGCGGAGCGAACTTCACGAGGGTCATGAGGGCTTTGAAGCGGAAGCTCGGGATGGAGACGACGACACCACGGCCGGCGTCGCGGAGCGCGTCGGCCACGAGCCGGTCGACGTCGATCCACAGCCCCGCGGGGATGGACCGCGTGCTGATGCCGGCGCGCTCGTGGAACTCGGTACGGACCCAGCCGGGGCAGAGCGCCGTCACGCGGACACCGGTGCCCGCCAGTTCGACCGCGAGGGCCTCCGTGTAGGTGGTGACGAAGCGCTTCACGGCGGAGTAGCCGCCGGTGGTGATGTACCCGGCGGTGCTCGAGACGTTGATGATCGTGCCGTGGCCGCGCTCGCGCATGGCTCGTGCCGCGGCACCGGAGAGCACGGTGACGCTGCGGACCATGACCTCGATGGCGTTGTCCAGCTCGGTCGTGTCGGGATCGGTCAGGCGCGCATGCACACCGAACCCTGCGTTGTTCACGACGACCTCTATGGGCGAGGCCGGGTCCTCGATTCGGGCGGCGAGCTTCGCGACGTCGGCACGGTCAGAGAGATCCGCTGCGATGACCTCGACCGTGCGGCCCGTGGCGCGGAGCTGCTCGGCGGAGCGCTCGAGCCGGTCGGCGTCCCGTGCGACGAGGATGAGATCGAAACCGCGCGCGGCGAGCGCCGTCGCGAATGCGGCGCCGATGCCGGACGTGCCACCCGTGACGAGAGCTGAAGCCATGGGGATCAGAATACGCTACGCGTTGCGTATCGTTGCAAGCTACAGTGATGAGGTCGGATCGTCACGGAACGGAGACGCCATGGTGAACCGGGAATCGCCGCTCGAGGCGGGCACTGCCGCGCTCGACGGCGCCGAGCAGGAGAGCGAACTGCTGCGCCCCGCCCACGACTTCAGCGTGCGCGACTACGCGAAGTCGGCCGTCGGCAGCCGCCGGAAGGACATCGACGTCGAGGCCTTCGCAGCCACGCCGCTGAGCGCCGAGACGGTCGCCCTGCTGCGCGCGCTGTCCGACATCGAGCGAGCGACCATGCAGTATCTGCGCGGAGTCCTCGTGACGCCCACGCACAAGGACGCCCGCGTCACCGCGTTCCTGATCACCTGGGCGTACGAGAAGTACTGGATCACCGACACGCTCGACACCGTCCTCAAGGCGAACGGCACGCCACGCATCACTGGCCGCACCAAGAACCTCCGCAGCCGGTTCCGCGGGTTCCGCGACCGCTTCGCCCCCATCGGTCAGGCCGTCGTCGCGAACGTGCTCGGCGAGGACATCATCGCCTGGCACATGACGATCGGCACGGTCGACGACCTCATCACCCGCGCCGCGTACGCCTCCGTGCGCGAACGTGAGCCGCATCCCGCGCTCGACCGACTCATCGACGAGATCCTCGAGACGAAGGCACGCCATCTGGTGTTCTTCGAGGCGCAGGCGCGCGACCGCCTCGCCACCTCCCCGCGAGCGCAGGGCATCACCCGCCGCCGCATCCGCAGCGCCGTCTGGCCCACGGGCTCCGATGCGCACGGCCCCCAGCAGACCGCGCGGTTCGCCGCGCTCGTCTTCCGCAGCACCGCCACCTGGAGCGACCCGGCCGTCACGGCCATCGACGCATCGATCGATGCGCTGCCCGGACAGTCCGGCCTCCATCTCGCCGCCAAGCTCGCCCGCCGTGGACGCCACGGAAGCCTCGAGGAGAACCGATGACCGACGCCCCCACCCCTGACGCCGTGGAGCAGACCGACACCACGCCGGCGGCCTTCACCCCCGACGCCCTCGACGGCGCCCACGTGCTCGTCACCGGCGGCACCGGCTTCCTCGGCCAGGCCGTGCTCGAGCGCATCCTCGCCGACCACCCGACGACCCGCGTGAGCCTCCTCATCCGGAAGAAGGGCTCGGTGGCCGGCAGCGCCCGCCTCCAGACGCTGCTGCGCAAGCCCGTCTTCAAGGCCTGGCGCGAGCGCGTCGGTGCTGAGGCCGCTGCGGCGATCGTCGCCGAGCGGGTCTCGGTGATCGAGGGCGGACTCGACGACATGGCGTTGCCGGCAGACCTCGACGTCGTCGTCCACAGCGCATCGACCGTCTCCTTCGACCCGCCGATCGACGAAGCCTTCGCCACGAACGTCGGCGGCGCGACGACGCTGTACGCGGCTCTCGCGAAGAGCGGAGCGACTCCGCACGTCGTGCACGTCTCCACCGCCTACGTCGGCGGTACCCGCAAGGGCATCCAGCCGGAGCGCAGCCTCGTCCACAGCGCTGACTGGCGCGTCGAGGCCGAAGCCGCCCGCTCAGCGCGCATCCGTGCCGAGGAGTCGTCACGTCGCCCGGAGGTGCTCAAGAAGCTCATGGCGAACGCTCGCCGCGAGAACGGCAAGGCCGGCCCGCAGGCCGTCTCGAGCGCAGCCGAGGCCGCACGCATCGCGTGGGTCGACAGCCGCCTCGTCGCCCACGGGCGCGCGCGTGCCGAGAGCCTCGGCTGGACCGACGTCTACACCTTCACGAAGGCGCTCGCCGAGCGCGTCGCCGAGGAGCGCTGGGCCGGCACCGGCAACCGCCTGTCCGTCGTGCGTCCGTCCATCATCGAGAGCGCCCTCGCGCACCCGTTCCCCGGGTGGATCGACGGCTACAAGGTGGCCGACCCGCTCATCATCGCCTACGGTCGCGGCCAGTTGCCCGACTTCCCCGGCCTGCCGGACAGCGTGCTCGACATCATCCCCGTCGACTTCGTCGTCAACGCGATCCTCGCGGCAGCGCAGACGCCCCCGGAACCATCCGCCGCCCGGTACTTCCATGTGAGCTCCGGCGCGAGCAACCCGCTGCCGTTCCACAAGATGTACCAGAACGTGCACAGCTACTTCTCCGAGCACCCGATCCCGGCCGACGGTGGCGACATCAGCGTCCCCACCTGGAACTTCCCGGGCGGCCGCGCGATCGAGCGCTCGATCGACCGCCGGCAGAAGGCGACGACGGCAGCCGGTCGCATCGTCTCCCACCTGCCCGCGAACAGCCGGACGCGTGGGTGGCAGGACCGCATCCGCAAGGCGTCGAGCGACCTCGGTTCCCTCCGCGACTTCACCGGCCTCTACCGCTCCTACGTACAGAGCGAGATCGTCTTCGACGACCAGCGCACCCGCGAGCTCCACGCGTCCCTGCCCGCCGACCAGCAGGCTGATCGCGGCTTCGACGTCACGACGATCGACTGGGACGACTACTTCCAGCGCATCCACTTCCCGGCCGTGACGACGCTCACCCGGGCGTTCGCGAACCGGAAGGCGGGAGCCGCGAAACAGCAGAAGATCCTGCCGGTGCGCGACGACGTGCTCGCGGTGTTCGACCTCGAGGGCACCGTGCTCGCCTGGAACCTCATCGAGCAGTACCTGTGGCTGCGTCTCGCTGCGACCTCCCGTTCCCGCTGGCCGATCGAGATCGCCGCGCTCGGCGCCTCCATGCCCGGCTACATCGGTGCGGAGCTCCGCGACCGCGGCGAGTTCATCCGCACCTTCATGCGGCGCTACGAGGGTGTCGACGTGGCACAGCTCGAGAAGATCGTGCGTGGCGGCTTCGGCAAGGCCGTCCGCGCGAGGCTCCTCCCCCAGGCGCTCGAACAGATCGCCGCGCATCGCGCCGCCGGACACCGCACCATCCTCGTGACCGGCACGATCGACCTGATGGCCGCCCCGCTCGAGCCGTTCTTCGACGAGGTCGTCGCCGGCGCCATGCACGCCGAGAACGGCCGCCTGACGGGCTACCTCGACGCACCCCCGCTCGTCGACGAGGCGCGCGGCGCGTGGCTCACGCAGTACGCGGAGCAGCACGGCATGGACCTCGCGCACTCCTACGGCTACGGCGACTCGCACGCCGACCACGCCTGGCTGCAGCTGCTCGGCAACCCGGTCGCCGTGAACCCCGACCACCGTCTGTACACGCTCGCGCAGGCGAACCGCTGGACGGTGAGAGAATGGGCCCGAACCACCGGAGGCGTCCGCTCCGAAGACGAACTGACCCGCGCACCGCGCCCCGCTGAGCCGAGAGGAGAGCGGACGGCCGAGGACACGATCCCCGACCGCCCCACCGCACATGGCGTTTGACATCGACAAGTTCACCGAGACGAGCGTCTCGGTGAACTGGAGCGACCTCGACTTCGACGAGTTCAAGACGAACCCGTTGCCCGCTTCCACGCTCCGCAGCCTCCGCTACATGTGCGACATCGAGTACCACACGGTCTGCTACCTCCGCGACATGCTCATGACGCCGTCCCACGAGGACGACGACATCGGTGCGTTCATGACGATGTGGAACCGCGAGGAGTTCTGGCACGGTGAGGCGCTCGCCGCCGTGCTCGCCGCGCACGACATCACGGTCGACTTCGACGAGCTGAAGGCCACGCGTCTGAAGCTCGGATGGAAGGACCGTCTGGACCCGATCAAGCAGTCGATCCTCGGCAACCTCGTCGGCACCGACTTCATCGCCGTGCACATGAGCTGGGGTGCCGCGAACGAGTGGTCTGCGACCGCCGCCTACACGCGCCTCGCACAGCTGGAGCGCCACCCGGTGCTCTCCGTGCTCCTCAAGCGCATCGCGAAGCAGGAGACCCGCCACGTGGCCTTCTATGCGAGTCAGGCCCGTGCCCGACTCGAGTCGTCGAAGAGCGCCCGCCGGCTCACCCGCTTCCTGCTCCGCAAGGTGTGGGGTCCGGTCGGCTCCGGTGTCATGCCGGACTCCGAGGTCACTCACGTGATGGGTCACCTGTTCGGCGACGCCGACGGCCTCGACGAGGTGCGGCGCATCGACAGCCACATCGCGAAGCTCCCGGGCATGGAGGGTCTCACGATCATCGAGAACTCCCTGCGCGTCCGGGGCGTCGCCGCCTGACCTGCCTCCGTTCCGCCTGTTCAGAATTCAGGGAATCCTGCGCCGGCTGCCGTGAAACCGGCTCTCCACGAGCGGAAAACGGACATTCGCGCGGGGTTCCGCACGGATTCCCTGAATTCTGAATCTCAGCGCTGGGAGATGATGCGGGCGCCGTGCACCGGACCGTGCGCGCGGATCGCCTTCAAACCGGAGGACGCGAGCGTGACCTGCAGCTCGAGGGCGTCGTCGGCGTCGCCGGCGAGGAACGCGATCGTGGGGCCCGATCCCGACACGAGGCTGCCGAGCGCACCCTCGGAGTCTCCGAACTCCAACACCTCACCGAGGACGGGACGCAACTGCAGCGCAGCGGCCTGGAGGTCGTTGAACATGACCTCGCCCAGCAGATGGGCGTCGCCGGCCCGGAGCGCCTGCAGGACGGCCGTGTCGACCGTCGGTTGCGTCCCTGCGGGCGAGATGTCGAGCACGTGGCGGGCGCGATGCGCGTCGAGCTCCTGGTAGACCTGCGGCGTCGACATCCCGAAGTCGGCGAGCGCCAGCACCCACTCGAAGGTGCCCTTCGCGAGGGCGGCGCTCAGCTGGTCACCACGACCGGTGCCGACGGCCGTCCCGCCCAGCAGGGCGAACGGGACATCGGCACCGAGGCGGGCGGCGAGCGCCAGGAGTTCGTCACGGCTCCGTTCCGTGCCCCAGAGGGCGTCGCACGCGAGCAGGGTGGCAGCGGCATCGGCGGAGCCGCCGCCCATCCCACCGGCGACGGGCACGTGCTTCTCGATCTCGAGCCGCACGCCTCCCTTGTAGCCGGTGCGCCGGGCGAGCGCCTTCGCCGCGCGGATCGCCAGGTTGCTGGAGTCGGTGGGTACGCCGGAGACGTCGACCGAGCCCGTGAACGACACGCTGAAACCGTCGGCCGGGTACGCGTGGACGTCCTCGTACAACGAGATCGCCTGGTACGCGGTCGCGACGTCGTGGTAGCCGTCGTCCATGACGTCGCCCACCTTGAGGAAGACGTTGATCTTCCCCGGGGCTCTCACGTGCACGTGGTCGAGGCTGGCCGTGGTGGTCATCCCTCCAAGTTAGCCGATCCGCCGACTGCCCCCGACCGCTCGATCATTTGTCGGACGAGTCGGCCCAGATGTTGACGTCGGCGCCCTCGGCGAGGCGATCGATCTCGGCCAGTTCCTCGGCGTCGAAGGCCGGCCCGTCGAGCGCGGCGAGGTTCTCGTCGAGTTGCTCGGGACGCGAGGCACCGATGAGCGCGGAGGTGATGGCCGGGTTGTTGAGCACCCACGCGAGGGACATCTGGGCAAGGGTCTGACCGCGGCGCGCGGCGATCTCGTTCAGAGCGTGCAGGCGGGTGGACATCTCCTCGCTCACCTGGCGGTTCGGCAACGACGGACGGTTCGTGGCACGCTCCGCCGGGCCGTCGCCCAGGTACTTGTCCGTGAGGAGTCCCTGGGCGAGCGGGACGAACGCGATCGCGCCGAGGCCCGTCTCGGTCAACACCTCGGTGAGGCCGTCCTCGACCCACCGGTTGAGGATCGAGTACGACGGCTGGTGGATGACGAGCGGTGTGCCGAGCTCGCGAGCGACAGCATGGGCGGCGGCCGTGCGCTCCGCCGAGTACGACGAGATCCCGACGTAGAGCGCCTTGCCTGAGCGCACGATGGCGTCGAGTGCCCCGACGGTCTCCTCGATGGGCGTGACCTCGTCGACTCGGTGCGAGTAGAAGATGTCGACGTAGTCGAGGCTCATGCGCTCGAGCGACTCGTCGAGACTCGCCGTGAGGTACTTCTTCGAACCGAAGTTGCCGTACGGGCCCGGCCAGAAGTCGTAGCCCGCCTTCGAGGAGATGATGAGCTCGTTGCGGTACGCACCGAAGTCCTCACGCACCATCCGACCGAAGTTCGTCTCAGCGGACCCGTAGGGCGGACCGTAGTTGTTCGCGAGGTCGAAGTGGGTGATGCCGTGGTCGAACGCATGCCGCAGCAGCGCGCGCTGGGAGTCGAACGGACGGTTGTCGCCGAAGTTGTACCAGAGGCCCAGCGAGATGGGCGGCAGGAACAGCCCTGAGGTGCCGACCTGCCGGTACGAGGTGTTGGAGTACCGCTCTGGCGACGCTGCGTAGGGGCGGTGGATGTCGGGGACGTTCGTGGGGAAGCGCGGATCTGTGCTCATGCACCCAACGCTAGCGCCCGGCGCGCACGATCGACAGGAAGTCGTGGACGGTCAGTTCCTCACCGCGGGCGGTCGGCTTGACGCCGGCCGCCTCCATCCGGTCCGTCGCCGCCTGCGAGCTGCCGAGGACGCCGCCGAGTGCCTGGCGGAGCATCTTCCGGCGCTGCTGGAAGGCCGCGTCGATGAGCGCGAAGGTCTCGACCCGCTCTTCCTCGGTGCCGATGACGTCGCTGCGCCGCTCGAAGCCGACGAGGACGGAGTCGACGTTGGGGATCGGCCAGAACACCTGGCGGCTCACCTGGCCGGCGATCCGCCAGGCGCCGTACCACGCGGCCTTCGCGCTCGGGGCACCGTAGACCTTGCTGCCGGGGACCGCGGCGAGGCGGTAGCCGACCTCCGCCTGGACCATGACGACCCCGGCGGTGAGCGAGGTGAAGTGCTCCAGGAAGTGCAGGAGGACCGGCACGGAGATGTTGTAGGGGAGGTTCGCGACGAGCCGGTTGGGTTGCGCGGGGAGTTCGACGATGCGGAGCGCGTCCTCGTGCACGACCGAGAGGCGATCGATCATGCCGGGCGCCATCTGGCCGACGGTGATCGGCAGCTGCTTGGCGAGCCTGCCGTCGATCTCGACCGCGACGACGCTCGCGTCCGCTTCGAGCAGGCCGAGGGTCAGCGAGCCGAGGCCAGGGCCGATCTCGACGACGACGTCACCGGGGGCGACATGGGCGACGGAGACGATCTTGCGGACGGTGTTCGCGTCGATGACGAAGTTCTGACCGAGCTTCTTCGTCGGTGTCACATCGAGCAGGGTGGCGAGATCACGGATCTCGGCTGGGCCGAGCAGTGAGACGGAAGCGGTCATCCCCCCAGTATCCCCGATCGCAGACCCCCAGCGCGGTGCGCTGGACCGAGCGCACCCCGCTGGCGAGAGCACGGGCCTCCCGAGCGGCGCGCTCGAGCCAGCGCATCGCGCTGGCCGAGGCCGTATCCACGTTTGCCGCAGCTTCCGAGTCCGTCAGGCGGGGGCGACATCATCGACCAGCGACTGCGCCGCGAGACGCACCGTCGCGACGACCACCGCCCGTCGCCGCGCCGCGCGACCCTCGTCCCTCGCGACCATCAGGCCGTCGAGCTCGGGAAGGACCGCCCAGGCGTCGCAGAGCGCGATGATCGTGAGCAGGAGGTCTGCGGCGTCCTCGCGCGAGACGCCGGGCAGTGCTTCGAGCGTCCGGTCGATCTTGCTGCGGCAGCGGTCAGTGCGTTCGGCGCGGTCGACCACGTGGTCTCCGCGCTCGAGCCCCTCCCAGAACACCAGCCGCGGCAGGACCGCGTCGGCCTGATGGTGGTCGAAGAGCCGCCCCGCGTACGCGGCGAGGGCCTCGGGGCCGCTTCCTTCGATCGGGACCTCGTCCATGACCCGGCGGAGCTGGCTCGCGATCACGACGTCGAAGAGCTCGTCCTTGCGCCCGAAGTACTGGTAGATCCGTTCCTTGTTGACTCCCGCTTCGGAGGCGATGCGGTCGACACGGGCTCCCGCGAGTCCGTTGGCGCAGAACTCCGCCGTCGCCGCGTCCAGCAACAGGCGTTTGGTGCGCTCCGTATCCCAGGCCATGCGGCGAGTCTAACTGAATCCAACCGTATAGTTGCAGATTGACGGGAACGGGTCTACGGTGATCCCAGCCCCGAAAGCAACCAGTCAGTTGGAGATCCATTGAGCGAGCAGACCGCCACCGCGAGCACCCCGACGGCACCGCATGTGCCGCACCTGCCCCACATCCCATCGACGCATCTGCGCGCCGTGATCACCTGGCTCGCGATCTTCCCCCTCGTCGCCCTCGGGATGACGCTGCTCGCGCCGGTGAGCAGCGACTGGCACCCCGTCCTGCGCGCGTTCGTCCTCACCCTCGTCGTCGTGCCGCTCGCCGTGTACGTCGTCGTCCCCCGCTTGATGCAGGGGTACGGCGCACTGCGTCGTCGCTCACTCGCTCGGCGCCGCTGACGCGAGCCGCTCGGTCCAGCGCACCGCGCCGGCGGGAGTCAGGCGGGCGGGGTCACCAGGGGCCGTAGACGCGCTCGGTGTTCTCGGCGACGGTCGCGGCGAGCGCGGCGACGTCCTCACCGAGGTGGTCGGCCATACCTCGGAGCGTGTAGGGCAGCAGGTACGGCGCGTTCGGCCGACCGCGGAACGGCGACGGCGTGAGGTACGGCGCATCGGTCTCGACCATGATCAGCTCGCGCGGGATGATCGACAGCGCCTCCCGGAGCGGCGCCGCGTTCTTGAACGTGACCGTCCCGGCGAACGAGGTGTACCACCCGTGTTCGGCGCACACCCGTGCGAGCTCTCGACCGCCGGAGAAGCAGTGGAAGACCGTGCGCTCAGGAGCACCGACCCGCAGCAGCGTCTCGACGACCTCGTCATGCGCGTCGCGGTCGTGGATCTGCAGGGCGATGCCGTGACGCTTCGCGATCGCGATGTGCTCCTCGAACGACGCGAACTGCGCAGCGCGGCCGTCTTCCTCCGTCCGGAAGAAGTCGAGGCCCGTCTCGCCGACGGCACGCACGCGCGGTTCGGCAGCAAGCCGGTCGATCTCCGCGAGCGCCTCGGCGAGCGCACCGCGACGCTCGAGCTCCGGTGCGTCGTTCGGGTGGATGGCGACCGCCGCGAGCACCCGAGGGTCGCGAGCGGCCAGCGCAGCAGACCACCGCGAGGTCTCGACGTCGGTACCGACCTGCACGATGCCACGCACCCCCACCGCCGCCGCACGGTCGAGGTGCTCATCGGGGGTCAGGGGGGCGTCGCCGTCGGCGTGTTCGAGGTGCGTGTGGTTGTCGTACACCGCGAACGGCAGGGGTGCGGGCGCTTCAGGGAAGCTCAGCTGCTTGCGCTCCCCCGCTTCCCGCTGCCGCAGGTGCGGTTGCGCCTCGCCTCCGCCCGTCATTCGGCGACGGCCTCGATCCGTGGGAAGAGCGGCTCGAGTCCGTTCACGGCAGTGCCGGCGGGCAGCTGACCCCAGTTCCCGACGTCGGTGATGCGCTGCGCACCGAGCGCACCGAGCGAGTCCTCGGCGCCGAGAGCGGCCCAGAGCTTCGTCGTCGCCTTCGGCACGAACGGGTGCAGCAGGACGGACAACGACCGCAGCCCCTCGACGGCCGTGTACAGCACCGTGCCGAGACGCTCACGCTTGGCATCGTCCTTCGCGAGAGCCCAGGGCTCCTGCTCGGTGATGTAGCCGTTCAGCTCGTCGACGATCTTCCAGATGGCCGCCAGCGAGTCCTGGATGGCCAGGCGCTCGATCGCGGCGTTCGCATCGACGACCGCGGTCTGGACGGTCTGCTGGATCGCGAGGTCGGACGCCTCAGCGGGACCGCTCGGCGGGACGACGCCCTCGAAGTAGCGGGTGACCATGGCGATGACGCGTGAGGCGAGGTTGCCGAAGCCGTTCGCGAGTTCCGCCTGATAGCGCGCCGAGAGATCCTCCCAGCTGAACGACCCGTCCTGCCCGAAGGCGATGGCGCGCATGAAGTAGTAGCGGAACGCGTCCGATCCGAAGGTGTCGGTGATCTCGCTCGGCGCGATGCCCGTGAGCTTCGACTTCGACATCTTCTCGCCACCGACGAGCAACCAGCCGTGGCCGAAGACCCGCTTCGGGACCTCGATACCGGCAGCCATGAGCATGGCGGGCCAGATGACCGCGTGGAAGCGCAGGATGTCCTTGCCGACGATCTGGGTCGCCGGCCAGCGCTCAGCGAAGGCCTCGTCGTCGGAGCCGTACCCGGCAGCGGTGATGTAGTTCAGCAGCGCGTCGAACCACACGTAGACGACGTGGCTCTCGTCCCACGGCACCTTGATGCCCCAGTCGAAGGTCGACCGGGAGATCGAGAGGTCCTTGAGGCCCTGGCGGACGAACTGGATGACCTCGTTGCGGGCCGACTCGGGCTGCACGAAGTCGGGGCGCTCCTCATAGAGCGCGAGGAGACGCTCGGCGAAGTCGCTCATGCGGAAGAAGTAGTTGCTCTCCTGGAGCAGTTCGACGGGCTTCGAGTGGATCGCGCAGACGAGCTGGCCGACGTACTCGCCGGTGCCCTGCACGAGGTCGCTCTCCTGCTTGTACTCCTCACAGCCAACGCAGTAGTAGCCCTCGAACTCGCCGGTGTAGATGAACCCGGCGTCGTACAGGCGCTGCAGGAACAGCTGCACGTTGGTCTCGTGACGCTCGTCCGTGGTTCGGATGAAGTCGTCGTTGGAGATGTCGATGGTGTCCAGCAGTGGGTACCACGACTCGCTGACGAGCTTGTCGGCCCACTCCTTCGGCGTGACCCCGTTCGCGGTCGCCGTGCGGAGGATCTTCTGGCCGTGCTCGTCCGTACCGGTGAGGAACCAGGTGCGGTCGCCCGCCTGGCGGTGCCAGCGCGCGAGGACGTCGGCCGCCACCTCCGTGTACGCGTGCCCGATGTGGGGCGCATCGTTGACGTAGAAGATGGGCGTGGTGATGTAGAAGGAGCTGCCGTCGGCCATGGGGTCAATCCTAGGACGAGCGGACGCCACCGCCGCGCCTGTTACCTTCGGCGGCGACTACCGCGTCGGTGCCGCCTTCGCCGGGCGGGCGGCGAGGGCGGCCTGGTAGAGGTCGCGCTTCGAGAGGCCGGTGGCCTCGGCGACCTCGTTCGAGGCGTCCTTCAGGCGCGTTCCGGAGGCGACCAGCGCGAGCACCTGCTCGAGCGCGGTGTCGGAGTCGGCGGCGACCCCCTCGGCGCCCGCGATGACGAGGCAGATCTCCCCCTTCACGCCAGCGGCGGCCCACTCGGCGAGCTCCGCCGCAGTGCCGCGCTTGACCTCCTCGTAGAGCTTCGTCAGCTCCCGGCAGACGGCCACGCGACGATCGGCTCCCAGCACGGCCGCGACGTCTGCCAGTGACGAGGCGATGCGGTTGGGTGACTCGAAGAAGACCATCGTGCGCGGCTCCGTCACGAGCGCCCGGAGCGCACTGCGGCGGTCGCCGGGCTTCCGCGGCAGGAACCCTTCGAAGGTGAAGCGGTCCGTCGCGAGGCCGGAGACGGCGAGCGCCGTCACGACTGCGGAGGGTCCGGGGATGGCCGTCACCTGGACGTCGGCCGCAGCGGCGGCGTCGACGAGGTGGAAACCGGGATCGGACACCGTCGGCATGCCGGCGTCACTGAGGACGAGGACGTCGGTCCCCCGCGCGAGCTCGACGATCTCCGCGGCGCGTTCGCGCTCGTTGTGGTCGTGCATGGCGATGAGCCGCGGACGGGACTCGATCCCGAGCGCTCGGAGCAGGTGGATCGCCGTCCTGGTGTCTTCGGCCGCGATGACCTCTGCCGATTGCAACGCCTCCCGGAGCCTGGGCGAGGCGTCGCCGAGATTGCCGATGGGGGTCGCGCCGAGGATGATCACCCGACCAGTCTCCCACCCGGGCGGAGTGGTTAGATGAGACGGTGTCGGTCGATCTTCTCGAAACCCCTGCGACGGGTTCCCCCCTCGACCGCTGGTGGGAGCGGATGCTCCGCACGGAGCGCCGCCGCAAGCTGTGGGTCTGGGGTGGTCCGGCGGCGGTGACGCTCCTCGCGTTCCTGCTGCGGTTCTGGAACCTCGGCCATCCGCATTCACTCGTCTTCGACGAGACGTTCTACGTGAAGGACGCGTGGTCGTTGTGGTTGAACGGCTACGAGAGCGCCTGGCCGGAGGGCGCCGACGACGGATTCGCGAGCGGTGACGCCGGCAGCCCCGGCACGACACCCTCCTACGTCGTGCACCCGCCCCTCGGCAAATGGCTGATCGCACTCGGCATCGCGGTGTTCGGCATCGACGACAGCACCGGTTGGCGGATCTCGACGGTCATCGCGGGCACACTCGCGGTGTTGCTCATCACGCTCATCGCCAAGCGGCTCTTCACGTCGTCGATCCTCGCGGTGATGGCGGGGTTCCTCTTCGCGATCGACGGCCACGCGATCGTGATGGCCCGCGTCTCGCTCCTCGACAACTTCGTCATGCTGTTCGTGCTCGCGGGCTTCGGGGCGATCCTGCTCGACCGCTCGTGGCATGCGTCCCGTCTCGCGGCGAGAGTGGCTGCCGATCGGGCATCGGGGCACGACCCTGCCTGGGGCCCAGTGCTGTGGTGGCGACCCTGGCTCCTCGCCGCCGGCATCGCGTTCGGCGCGGCGACCGCGGTCAAGTGGAACGGGCTGTACTTCCTCGCGGCCTTCGGCGTCTACGTGATCGTCACCGACCTCCTGCTCCGACGACGCCTCGGGCTCACCCTCTGGGCGAGCGCCGCGATCCTCAAGCAGGGGCCCGTGTCGTTCCTGACGTTCGTGCCGCCGGCGGCCGTCGTGTACCTCGCGAGCTGGAGCGGTTGGATCACGACCTCGGGCGGCTACGACCGACAGTGGGCGACCGTGGCCGGAAACGCCTGGACGGGTCTGTTCTCCTGGGTGCCGCTGTGGTTCCAGAGCCTCGTGCACTACCACCAGAGCGCGTACGGCTTCCACGTCGGCCTCAGCACACCGCATCCGTACGCGGCGAACCCGCTCGGCTGGCTCCTCATGCTGCGGCCCACGAGCATGTACTACCAGTCCCCTGCCACCGGCGACCCCGGCTGCTCCTGGGACGCCTGCTCCTCGGCGATCACGTCGATCGGCAACCCGCTGATCTGGTGGGGTGCCGCGGTCGCGCTCGGCTACCTGGTGTACCGGCTCGTGCGCTACCGCGAATGGCAGGTCGGACTGATCCTGCTGGGCGTCGCGGCCGGCTACCTGCCGTGGCTCCTGTACCTGAACCGCACGGTGTTCCAGTTCTACACGATCGTGTTCGAGCCGTACCTGATCCTCGGGCTCGTGTTCGCGATCGGGAAGATCCTCGGCTCACGCGACGACCCTGATGAACGACGCGTCGCCGGTGTCGGGGTGACGGGAGTGTTCCTCACCATCACGACGCTCCTGAGCATCTTCTGGTATCCGCTGTGGACCGCGATCACCGTGCCCTACTGGTTCTGGCACCTGCACGCGTGGCTGCCGTCCTGGATCTGATCGGAGCGCCATGCATCAGATCCTCGCGATGATCGGCACGCCCGCGGGGGCGCGCCGCGCACTGCCCGGCGTGCTCGTCGCTGGGTTCGCGGCCCTCCTCGCCCTCGGGCTGCACTCGGTGTTCCCGGTCGTGCCCCTCCTCACGGCGAGCGTCCTGCTCGGCATGGTCGCGGGCCAGGTCCCCGCCTTTCAGCGGCTCGCGGGCGGCGCGCTGAGAGCCGGTCTCGGCATCAGTGCGAAGCGCTTCATGCGGATCGGCATCGTGCTGCTCGGACTGAAGCTCAGCCTCGTCGACATCGCGGGTCTCGGCTGGGTCACCGTCGCGACGACGGTGGCCATCGTCGTCATCACTTTGGTCGCAACACTGTGGTTGGGGCAGCGGATGGGCCTCACCGGGCCCGAACCGCTCCTCATCGCCACGGGCTTCTCGATCTGCGGCGCCTCAGCGATCGGCGCGATGGCTGGAGTGGTGAAGGCGAAAGACCAGGAGCAGGCGACACCGGTGGCTTTGGTGACGCTGTGCGGCACCCTCGCGATCTTCGTGCTGCCCGCGTTGCGCGGTCCGCTCGGGCTGACCGAGGAGCAGTTCGGCCATTGGGTCGGCGCGAGCGTGCACGACGTCGGTCAGGTGGTCGCGACCGCGCAGATCGCCGGGACCAGTGCTCTCGCCGTCGCGGTCGTCGTCAAGCTCACGCGTGTGGTGCTCCTCGCTCCCATGGTGGCCGTAGCCGCTGCCGTCGAACGTCGACGCCTGCAGACGGTCGCGACGGGCGCGGGCGGCACCGGTGATGATGTCCCTGCCGCGCGTCCACCGCTCGTGCCGCTCTTCGTCGCGGGGTTCATCGCGGCCGTGCTCGTCCGCACGCTGCTGCCGGTGCCGGAGGTCGTGCTCGCGGTGGCCGACACACTGCAGACCGCGCTCCTCGCGATGGCGCTGTTCGCCCTCGGTGCCGCGATCCGCGTGCGGACGCTCGTGACCACCGGCTGGCGGGCACTCGTCGTCGGACTCGGCTCGTGGCTGTTGATCGCCCTGCTGGCGCTGGCGGCCGTCCACCTGTCCTGACGCCGACCGACGGGGCACGTGCCCGGAGGTCGGGCACGCCTGAGTGCCCGGGGCACGCGTTGCACGACGTGCCGCGAGACCGGGCACGTGCCCGGAGGCGGCGGCTAGTGCTCGCCGCCGACGAGTTTCAGGCCGATGACGCAGCCGATGAGGCCGAGGATGAGCAGGACCTTGACGACGGACAGCTGCTCGCCACCGAAGGTCATCGCGTAGCCGACGGTGAGCGCGGCACCGATGCCGACCCAGACGGCGTAGGCGGTTCCGACCTGGATGTCGCGCATGGCCCACGCGAGGCCGGCCATGCTGAGCACGAGCGCGACACCGAAGGTGACCGTCGGCCAGAGCTTCGTGAAGCCCTCTGACCTGCCGAGAGCGGTGGCCCAGACGGCCTCGAGGACACCCGATGCGATGAGCACGATCCATGACATGACGATCACTCCCTGGTGGTCAGTCTTGTCGCGTTCCGGGTACTGCGCCCTCGTCCGGCAGCCCCATCGGGGCTGTGCCTCCACCGTAGCCGTGCGCCCTGTGCAGGCCCTGTGCAATGCCGTCGTACCCCACCGGACAGGCGAGCGGCGAAATGCGTCGTTCTGTTGCAACACTGCCGGCCACGGTTCCGTGCTCCGGTAGCGTGATGCACATGGCAGATCGTGAGTATGGCTTCCGCACGCGTGCGATTCACGCGGGCAACATCCCCGACCAGGTGACGGGAGCCCGTGCGCTGCCGATCTACCAGTCGAGCGCCTTCGTCTTCGACGACACCGCCGACGCCGCCGCCCGCTTCGCCCTGCAGAAGTACGGCAACATCTACTCCCGCCTCGCGAACCCCACCGTCGCGAGCTTCGAGGAGCGCGTCGCGAGCCTCGAGGGCGGTCTCGGTGCCGTCGCGACCTCCTCCGGCCTCGCCGCGCAGTACATCACCTTCGCGTCGCTCGCCGGCCAGGGCGACCACATCGTCGCCTCCGCCAACCTCTACGGCGGCTCGATCACGCAGCTCGACGTCACGCTCCGCCGCTTCGGCATCGAGACGACGTTCGTGCAGTCGTCCGACGCCGCAGACTACGCCGCAGCCATCCAGGACAACACGAAACTCGTCTTCGCCGAGACGATCGCGAACCCGTCCGGTGAGATCGCCGACCTGGAGGGCCTGGCGGACGTCGCGCACGCGCACGGCATCCCGCTCATCATCGACTCCACGATCGCGACCCCGTACCTCAATCGCCCCATCGAGTGGGGAGCCGACATCGTCACCCACTCGGCGACGAAGTTCCTCGGCGGTCACGGCACCACCCTCGGCGGCGTCGTCGTCGAGAGCGGCCGGTTCGACTGGCACTCCGACAAGTTCCCGCTGTTCGGCCAGCCCGTTCCGAGCTACGGCGGGCTCGAGTGGTCCGGCAACTTCGGCGAGTACGCCTTCCTCACGCGCCTCCGCGCCGAACAACTGCGCGACATCGGCCCAGCCCTCGCACCGCACTCCGCCTTCCTGCTCGCGCAGGGCGTCGAGACCCTGCCGTTCCGCATCCAGGCGCACGTTGACAACGCCCGCATCGTCGCGGACTGGCTCGAAGCGGACCCCCGTATCGCCGCCGTCAACTGGGCGGGGCTCGCGAACCACCCGCACCACGACCGCGCGAACAAGTACCTGCCGAAGGGCCCCGGCTCGGTGTTCAGCTTCGAGGTGAAGGGCGGCCGACAGGTCGGACAGAAGCTCATCGAATCAGTCGACCTCGCGAGCCACCTCGCGAACATCGGCGATGCGAAGACGCTCATCATCCACCCGGCGTCCACGACCCACGCCCAGCTCACCGACCAGCAGCTCGTCGACGCCGGCGTGCTGCCCGGTATCGTGCGTCTGAGCGTCGGCATCGAAGACCCGGACGACATCATCTACGACCTCGACCAGGCACTGACCGCCGCGGTGAAGGAGTAACGACATGAGCACTTCGACAAGCTCAGTGACCGAGGACGACGCCACCGAGACGGTCCGTCTGACCAACGGACTCACCTGCTCGCTCCCCTCGGACTCGCCCCTCGCGAAGCTGCTGCGCTCGCAGCGCACGTGGTCCGGCCCCGACGCGAAGGCGCGCTTGAAGCTGCTGCGCGAGGCGAAGTCCGTCGCGATCGTGGGTGCATCACCGAACCCGGCGCGCTCGTCGTACTTCGTGGGCACGTACCTGCAGCAGTCGAGCGACTTCCGCATCTACTTCGTCAACCCCAATGCCACGGAGATCCTCGGCCAGCCCGCGTACCCTGATCTCGCATCGCTCCCGGAGGTACCCGACATCGTCGACGTCTTCCGGAAGGCGAGCGACATCCCGCAGGTCATCGACGAGGTCGTCGCCGTCGGTGCGCCGACCGTCTGGGTGCAGCTCGGCATCTGGAACCAGGAGGCTGCGGAGTACGGGGAATCCAAGGGCCTCAACGTCGTCATGGACCGCTGCATCAAGGTCGAGCACGCACGATTCCACGGCGGACTCCACCTGCTCGGGTTCGACACCGGCCAGATCACCGCCCGCAAGACCCTGCGCTGACACGCACCTCGACAGACCCAGGGGACATCCCCTGGTCCCTGAGCCTGTCGAAGAGGCGCGCATCCCAGCTCGACGGACCGAGGGCGTCGGTATGCTCGGGAGGTGCCCGAGTCGAACTGCCGAGTGACCGTCCTCGGACCCGTCCTCGTCGAGGGACGCTCGGGTTCGCTGGTCGAACCCGGCGGGCGTCTCGCGAAAGCGTTGGTCGTCGCCCTGGCGCTCGCCGACGGTCGGCCGGTCTCGACGGGTGCGCTCATCGACGAGGTGTGGGACGAGCAGCCGCCGGCCGGTGCGAAAGCCGCCCTGCAGACGCTCGTGTCCCGTGTCCGCGCGGTCGGCGCGCCGGGGCTCATCTCCTCCTCGGCGGCCGGATACCGCATCGAGGTCGACGAGCTCGACCTGCACACCGCGGCGCAGCTCGCCGATTCCGCAGCGGTCGCGATCCGTTCAGCCGACGCGGTGACAGCCGGGGCCCTGGCCGATCGCGCCCTCGCACTCTGGAGCGGGGAGCCCGGAGCGGAACTCGACGAACCGTTGGCCAGCGCCCTCTCCCAGCGCAGCACCAGACTCCGAGACGATCTCCGCCGGGTGCGCGCCCAGAGCCGTCTGGACACGGGCGAGGGCGCCGCCGTCATCGCCGACCTCGAGGCACTCGCCGATGCCGCGCCGCTCGACGACGCCTCGCACCTCATGCTCTTCAACGCCTACGCCCAGAACGGTCGCCGGACCGACGCGATGCGACTCTTCGCCGCATTCCGCGCCCGCCTGCAGGACGCGCTCGGTGCCGACCCCGACCCGGTGCTCATCGCTGCGCACACCGCACTCCTCCAGGAGGGCGGCCTCGTCACGGCGCCGGCCCCCGACCCCGCGCCCGACCGGAGTCGTCCCGCACCGCGCACCCTCGGGCTCCGCACCGCCCCCAACGAGCTCATCGGGCGGGACGACGATCTGCGTTCGCTCGAAACCCTCGTCGGGAGCGTCCGGATGACGACCATCCTCGGCCCGGGCGGCCTCGGCAAGACGCGCGTCGCCCAGGAGGTGGCCCGCCGGCTGTCCACGTCGACGCTCGACGTCGTGTTCGTCGAACTCGCCAGTGTCCGTGACAGCGCTGACCTGCCGCTCGCGATCGCGACCACCCTCGGGATCCGGGAAGCATCCGCCACACGACGGCTGAGCGAGACCCTCGCTCTGGCCGCACAGCCCGTCGACCTCCACGAACGCATCATCCAACGGCTGAGCGAACGACCGACGCTCCTGGTGATGGACAACTGCGAGCATCTGGTCGATGCCGCCGCCCGCTGGATCGCCGATGTGCTCGACTGGACGACCGGGTTGCGGATCCTCGCCACGAGCAGGAGCCCGCTCTCGATCGCGGCTGAGCACGTCTACCAGCTCGAGCCGCTCGGAACCGATCTCGGGCGTGACGACGGCGGCCTCGGACCGGCGGTGCGCCTGTTCGAGGAACGCGCGCGAGCAGCGAGGCCCGGAATCGTGGTCCCGCTCGAGGTCGCGTCTCGACTCTGCGCACGACTGGACGGTCTGCCGCTCGCGATCGAGCTCGCTGCAGCGCGCACCCGGTCCATGTCGGTGGAGGAGGTGGAACGCCGACTCGGCAACCGTTTCGCCCTGCTGACCGCGGGAGACCGCAGTGCACCGGAACGACACCGCACCCTGCTCGCCGTCATCGACTGGAGCTGGAACCTCCTCGGCTCCCAGGAGCGCAGCATGCTCCGTCGGATGTCCCGATTCCCCGACGGGTTCGACATCGACGCAGCCGCTGCGGTCGGCGACGATGCTGACGCGGCGACGGCGCTCGACGCCCTCGTCGGGCAGTCGCTCCTCATCGTGAGGGACGACCCGGAGACCGGTAGCCTCCGGTTCCGCATGCTCGAGACCGTCCGAGAGTTCGGCGCGATCGCGCTTGCCGAGGCCGGGGAGGAGGAGACGGTCCAGGAGCGGACCCGAGCCTGGGCCGTCGAGCTCGCGAACGAGATGCTCCCGGTCATGCAGAGCCGGCGTCAGCTCCTCGCGTTCGCGCGTCTCGCGCTGGAGCAGGACACCCTCGTGACCGTGCTGCGCGGTGCGATCGCCGATCGGCGTGCCGACGTCGTCGCACCGGTGTTCGCGAGCCTCGCGCTCTTCTGGACGATCCGCAGCGCCCACCAGGAGGTGCTCGCCTTCGGCGCCGCCGTGCTCGACGTACTTCGGCACGAGGATCCCGCCACGACAACCGGTGACGCTCCGGCCACCTCGTTCGCCATCATCTGCGTCACCTTCGTCTCGACGGACGTCCGCACCTCGGCACGAGCGATCGGAGCCCTGCGGCGTCAGGAGCGCGTGCGGCCGACGCAGCACCCGCGACTGCAGGCGATGGTCGGGCTCCTGCTGGCAGCCGGCCGTGCCGAACGGGTCGAGCAGCTCCTGCAGGACTCCAGCCGCTCAGACGACCCGACCGTTGCGACCCTCGGCAACCTGATGATCGCACAGGCGGCCGAGAACGACGGCGACCTGCACTCGGCCGAACGCGCCGCGCTCCGCGCCAACGAGCTCGCCTGCGAGTTGGGAGACGTGTGGGGTGCGGCGATGAGCGCGCACATGCTCGCCCAGCTCCACAGCCAGAACGCCGAACCCGAAGCGGCGCTCCCCTGGGCCGATCGCGCCGCCGAGGGCCTGCGCGCGATCGGCGCGGACGCCGACCTCCGACAACTCGACTGGCTGATCGCGCTCGGCGACATCGCCCGTCGTGACTTCGCTGCGGCGACCGCGGTGCTCGACCGCTTCCTCACCGACGAGACGTCGTTCTCGGCGTTCGCTCCGCCCCCGGAGCGTCGTTCCATCGCGTGGGCGGGGCACGCCGAGATCGCACGGGCAGAGGGTGATACGACCCGCGGGGCGGAACTCTACGCTCACGCGCTCGTCGCGTTCGCGCCGGGGGAATCGCGCCGCTCGCCGTGGTTCACGCTGGTGGCGTCGGCGGCCCTCGCGGCAGCGATCCTCGACGGAACGCTCGAACCCGGCACGATGTCGCGTCTCGCACGCCGCGTGCGGACGCGCACCGTGGCGCTCGGACGACTGCTGCCCCATCGGTTCGACAGACCGGTCCTCGGTGCCAGCGTCCTGGCACTCGGCGCCTGGTACGCGCGATCCGACGATGAACCGGTGCGGCTGGTCGGCGCCGAGCTCGTCGCCCTCGCCGCGCCGTTGGCGTCGCGCCAGGACATCCCCTCGCTCGTGCGCGCACCGCACGAGGCAGGGGTCGCGAGCAGACTGACGGCAGGGCAGCTGGAACGCATCGCAGCCGACGTCGGCCGGTGGGACGCGCACGAGAGCGCCGCCAGGGCATTCGAACTGCTCGGCAGTCCGACCCTGGCGACGCTCTGAGCTCTGCTCAGCGGAACCTCAGGCGCGGCGCATGTAGGCGCGCACGGTGAGCGGCGCGAAGATCGCGACGATGACCGCCGCGCCGAGGAGCGCGAGCCACGCGTCGCCACCGAAGGTGCCGGTGTTCGCGAGGTCGCGGACAGCCGTGACGAGGTGCGACACCGGGTTCACGTTGACGAAGCCCTGCAGGAACGACGGCATCGTGTCGGGGTTCACGAACGCGTTCGAGAGGAACGTGAGTGGGAACAGCACGAGGAACGAGATGCCCTGCACGCTGCTGGCGCTGCGGGCGATCACACCGAAGAAGGCGAAGATCCAGCTGATCGCCCAGGCGCAGGCGATCACGAGGAGTCCTGCGAGGACCACGAATCCGAGGCCGCCCTCGGGCCGGTAGCCCATGATGTAGCCCATCGTGAAGGTCAGCGTCGTGGCGATCGTGTAGCGGACGGTGTCTGCCAGCAGCGCACCGGCCAGTGGGGCGATCCGGGCGATCGGCATCGACTTGAAGCGGTCGAAGACGCCCTTGTCCATGTCCTCACGGAGTTGGATGCCGGTGACCACGGAGGTGGTGATCACCGTCTGGACGAGGATGCCGGGGATGATGATCGGCAGGTAGCTCGCGATGTCGCCGGCGATGGCACCGCCGAAGATGTACGTGAACATCAGGGTGAAGATGATCGGCTGCACCGTGACGTCGATGAGCTGCTCCGGCGTGCGCTTGATCTTCAACAGGCCTCGGTAGGCCATGGTGAACGAGTTGCGGACGGTCTGGGAGAGGCTGACATGGTTGCGGAGCGAACGCTCCGTGGCCGGGGTGATGGTGATGGTGCTCATGCGGAGACCTTCTCTGCGGTCGGGAGGGAGTCGGTTCCGGACTCGGGGTCGGCGCTGTCCGCGTCGACGCCGTGGCCGGTGAGGGTGAGGAAGACCTCGTCGAGCGTCGGCTTCTGCACGCTCATCTCGGCGAGCCGGATGCCGGCCTCGCGCAACGTGATGAAGAGGTCAGTGACAGCGTCGGGATCGCGCATCGGCGCGGTGATCCGCGTCGCCTCCGGTGAGACGACCGTGTCGACCGCGAGGACGCTGGAGATCACGCGACGCGCGTCCTCCAGGTCGGCGGGGTCGGCCAATCGCAGTTGCAGCGACGACTCCCCCACGGACGCCTTGAGCTCGTCGGAGGTCCCCTCGGCGACGACGAGCCCGCGGTCGATGACGGCGATCCGGTCGGCCAGCTGGTCGGCCTCGTCGAGGTACTGCGTGGTCAGCAGGACGGTTGAGCCCGTGGCGACGAGACGACGGATCGTGTCCCACATCTGCGCACGGGTGCGCGGGTCGAGGCCCGTGGTCGGCTCGTCGAGGAAGATCAGCGGCGGCTGGGCGATGAGGCTCGCCGCGAGGTCGAGCCGGCGGCGCATCCCCCCGGAGAACTTCTTCAGCGGCCGTCCCGCCGCCTCGCTCAGGCCGAACTCCTCCAGGAGCTCGGCGCTCTTGCGCTTCGCCTCGGCTCGGCCGAGTCCGAGGAGCCGGGAGAAGATGACGAGGTTCTCGGTGGCGGACAGGTTCTCGTCGACGGACGCGAACTGCGCGGTGACCCCGATGAGCTGGCGGACGATCTGCGACTCTCGCTGGATGTCGTGACCGAAGATGGAAGCGGTGCCCGCGTCTGGACGCAGCAGCGTCGCGAGCACGGAGATGGTGGTGGTCTTGCCGGCGCCGTTCGGGCCGAGGACACCGTAGACGGTGCCGGTGCGGACGGAGAGGTCGACGCCGTCGACGGCTCGGTTGTCGCCGAAGGTCTTCACGAGGCCGTGGGCCTCGATGGCCCAGTCGGAGCGGATGCTCATGCGGATGCCTTTCGAATGGTGTGCGGGCCGCCGGCGGGCGACCCGGTGACCACTGTGCACTCGTGCGCTCACCGATCGCTCACCGCGCACTGACATGTCGTGTCAGCGGACCCGCACGCACGGCCTCGCTGGGAAAGCGGCGGACATCGCCGCGGATCCGCCTCTTCGCGCAAGCTTCCTGCGTCGACAGGCTGAACGCGGCGTCGGCGCCACGAGGTCAGCGGGCGCGGATCTAGAGTGAAGACAGCCAGTCGTACCGAAGGAGGTCGTCCAGTGACGGCATACGTGTCAGCATTCGACCTCTTCTCGATCGGTATCGGTCCGTCGAGTTCCCACACCGTCGGACCGATGCGGGCCGCCCTCGTCTTCGCGCGCGGCCTCGCCGACGACGGACTGCTCGAGCGGGTCGACCGCGTCACGTGTTCGCTGTACGGCTCACTCGGCGCGACCGGGATCGGGCACGGCACCCCGGACGCCGTCGTCGCGGGACTGAGCGGACTCGCGCCGGAGTCGTGCGACCCGGCAGACGTCCGTCGAGCCTGGAGCGACCACCCGGAGGGTGGACGGCTCGACCTCGCGGGCCGCCGCAGCATCGCCTTCGCGAAGGACGACATCTCCTTCGTCGCCCGCACCAGGCTCCCCGGGCACCCGAACGCCCTGACCCTGCACGCCTGGGACGACACGAGCGACCTCCCGGTCCGGACCGAGACCTACTACTCCGTCGGCGGCGGCTTCATCCGGCGGGACGGCGACGACCCGGCTGAGGACCTGCCCACCGCGTCGGTGCCGATGCCCTTCCGCACGGCCGAGGCGCTCATCAGGCTCTGCGACGAGACGGGCCTCCCCATCGACGCCATCGCGCGACGCAACGAGGAAGCCTCTCGCACGAGCGAGGACGTCGACGCCGGCCTCGACGCGATCTGGACGGCGATGCACGAGTGCGTCACCGCAGGACTGGCCGACACCGGCACACTGCCAGGCGGACTCGGCGTGAAGCGGCGTGCCCGGGCCGTCCGGGAGCGCCTCGACGTCGCCGAAGCCGAGAGTGGTCGCGAGCTGCCGACGGAATGGCTGCACGCGTTCGCCCTCGCGGTCAACGAGCAGAACGCCTCCGGCGGCCGCGTCGTGACCGCACCGACGAACGGAGCCGCGGGGATCATCCCGGCGGTCGCGAGCTACTATCTGCGGTTCGTCCCCGGCGCGGACGCCGCCGGCATCCGGCGCTACCTCCTCACCGCCACCGCGATCGGTTCGTTGTTCAAGGCGAACGCCTCGATCTCGGGGGCGGAAGGCGGTTGCCAGGCCGAAGTCGGCTCAGCGTGCGCGATGGCGGCCGGCGCACTGTGCGCCGTCCTCGGGGGCACCCCGCGTCAGGTGGAGAACGCCGCGGAGATCGCCATGGAGCACCACCTCGGACTCACCTGCGACCCGGTCGGCGGACTCGTACAGGTGCCCTGCATCGAGCGCAACGCCATCGCGTCTTCCACGGCGGTGAGTGCGGCCCGACTCTCGCTGCACGGCGACGGCACGCACCTCGTGTCCCTCGACACCGTGATCGAGACCATGCGGCAGACCGGCGTCGACATGTCGACGAAGTACAAGGAGACGAGCGAAGGCGGACTCGCGGTCAACGTCATCGAATGCTGATCGGGCACTCGCCACAGACCCCGTTACCGCGTGTTGCCGGGTCGGTGGCCGCACGGCCCGACTCCGCCTACCGTTGGCGCATGACCACGCACCGGACGCCGATCGACGTCGCACCGCTCGTCTCCACGCAGTGGCTCGCCGACCATCTCGGCAGCGAGTCACTCATCGTCGTCGACGCCTCGGTGGCGGTCAGCGAACCGCGCGATGGTGAACCGGTGCTCTCGAGCGGGTACGACCAGTATCTGTTCGACGGGCATGTCCCGGGAGCGGTGTTCGCCGACGTCGTCGAGGGCCCCGGCGAGGACGGACCGTGGGATCGCGAGGCGGGTGCGCTCGGCATCACCGCGGAGCACACGGTCATCGTGTACGACGCCTCGGACGGCCGCTTCGCCGCGCGGCTGCGGTCCGTGCTGCACGCTGCGGGGATCGGACGCGTCGCGATCCTCGACGGCGGACTCCAGCGATGGCGCGCCGAGGGCCGCGACGTCGAGGACGGGATGGCCGACGGCTCCTTCGCGAGCTGAACCGACCGGCCCGGGGGCTTCGCGTCGGCGAACTCAGCGCGGGCCGAGGAGCGCGGCGTCCGTCACCGGCAACCGGCAGACGAAGTCGACGCAGTGGTAGGCGGTCAGCCGGCCGTCGACGCTCGTCCGCTGCGCGAAGACCTCGAAGCCTGCTGAGGCCCAGTCCTCGGCCATCGAGTCCGTCACCACGGCGAGGACGTCGTCGCGGCGCGTCCGGACGGAGTCCCGCATCGCCTGATCGGACACCTGCCAGGCACCGGGCTTCCCCGCAACGCGGTCGGGAGCGATCACGATGAGCTGGGACGCCGGGCGCGCGACGCGTGCAGCGAGGGCCAGTGCGGCTCCGAACGCGGTCGGTGCCTGCTGCATCGGCTTCGCGAGGAACGCCACCGCCGCCTCGGCCGCCACCCGGTACCGTTCCTCGCCGGTGAGGTGGAAGAGCAGGAGCGCCGCGTGTCCGAGCGACGACACTCCGGAGGGGTACGCGCCCTCCGAGGGATCCCCGTCGATCCGCAGGCCCTGCGCCGCGAGCAGCGGGTCGCCGCCGCCCGGCAGCACGAACCCCGAGGCCGCTGTCCGGTCGGCTTCCGTCCCGGCACCCGTGGCCGGGAGACACCGGTCGACGAGCGACCGGGCGAGCACCGCGTAACGGACCTCGCCCGACGTGAGGGCGAGCCGCAGCAGCCCCTCCGCGAACATCCCGTAGTCCTCGAGCGCTGCCGCGGCGTCCGAACGGTGCTCCTCGACCGATGCCCGCACGAGCGTGCCGTCCGGCAGCAGGTGGTCGTCCACAACCGCTTCAGCGGCCCAGCGCGCGGCCTCCAACCACTCCGGGCGGTCGAAGACCTCCGCAGCGCGTGCCAGGGCACCGATCGCGAGTCCGTTCCACCCGGTGAGCACCTTGCGATCCACCGCGGGTGGCTCCACACCGCCGCGCGCGTCGACATCGAGTCGGTAGTACCCGCCCTCGTTGCGCACGCCGTCGATCACGCTCTCGGAGTCCTGCGCCGATCCGAAGCCGCCGCCCGGCTGTTGCAGCGTACCGATCAGGAAGTCCGCGATGCCGGAGGCGACGATCGCCGCCCAGCGGCTCGGACGCTCAGCCCAGGCTTCGGTGTATGCCGTGAGCAGCAGGGCATTGTCCGTGAGCATGCGCTCGTAGTGCGGTTCGCTCCAGTCCCGCTGCACGGCATAGCGGAAGAAGCCGCCCTCGACGGGATCCCGCAGCGCTGACGCCCCCATCGTCTTCAGCGTGCGCTGCGCGAGCTCCAGGCCCCGAGCGGCAGCCTCGCCGGGCCGCGGTGCCAGGAGGAAGCCGAACAACGGTGCCATCGGGAACTTCTGACCGGTTCCGAATCCGCCGAACTGCTCGTCCTCGACGCGTGCGATCGACGCCACCGCGGCGTCGAGCTCTTCGGCTCGCGGCAGCGGCCCGTCGTCGACGACCGCCATCGCCGACGCGATCGCCCTCGCCAGACCGTCGGCGCTCGCCACCACCTCAGCCCGCCGCTCGGTCCAGGCGAGCCTGACGGCTTCGAGGACCTGACGGAACGCCGGCTGTCCGCGCGTCGGCTGGGGCGGCGAATAGGTCCCGGCGTGGAACACGTGACCCTCCGGGGTGACGAAGACGTTCAGCGGCCAGCCGAGGTCGCGTGTGAACGCTCCGGCCGCCGCGAGATAGCTCGCGTCGACGTCGGGATGCTCCTCGCGGTCGACCTTGACGGCGACGACATCACGATTGATCAGCGCGGCGACCTGAGCGTCCGAGAACGTCTCCCGCGCCATGACATGGCACCAGTGACAGGTCGAGTACCCGATGGACACGAGCAAGGGTACGTCGCGTCGGGCGGCCTCGGCGAACGCCTCAGCGCCCCACGGATACCAGTCGACGGGCTGCTCGGCGTGCGAACGCAGGTACGGGCTCATCGCCTCGGCAAGGCGATTGCTCATCGAGTGCCCCCGACCGTGCCGGCCGTCCTAGACGCCGAGCGGGAGCTGCTCGCCCGCCGTGATCCGCGTGCGCAGACGGTTGTTCGGGGCGGGCAGCGGGCAGACGTAGTGGTCGCTGAACGCGCAGGGTGGCAGGTACGCGCGGTTGAAGTCCACGAGGACGTGCCCGTCCGCTGTCGGTGCCGGCATGCTGATGAACCGGAAACGGTAGCTCTCCTCGCCGCTGGTGCCATCGGAGAACACCGCCCAGAGCCCGTTCGGGCCCCCCGTCACCGTCAGGGAGACGGCCTCATCGCCCAGGTCGAACTCCACGCGGCCGACCGGGGTCTCCGTCGTCACGTGGCCGTCGATCGACTCCGTCTCCACCGTGATGCCCGGAGACGGCACGAAGCGCGCCGGACGGATCCAGGTCGCGTCGGGCGCGAAGGCGCTGATACCGCTGAGGGAGGCACGCGTCGGCGCCTCCGGATCCAGCACGCGCAACGCGTAGACGCCGTCGCGCTCCATACCGCGCAGGAGCGACTCCCCGAAGTGCAGTTCGTCTCCGTGGACGAGTTCCACGCGGTCGGTCATGATCTGCGCACCGCTCGGCGTCGTGAGTCCCGCACCCGTCAGACGCTCCCCCACGATGCCGGTGTCGTCGGCCCGCCACGTCCCCGGCGCTCCCTCCAGGACGGCGGCCTCCTCCGTCAACCAGTGCGTGTATCGCAGCGATGCGATGCCGTGGGGTGCGCGGACTGAGCGCTCACGGGCGGTGTGCCAGGCGGTCCAGGAGGCGATGAACTCTGCGGGGGTCTCGGAACTCATACCTCGACGCTACCAAGTCCAGCGCCCCGAAGCTCCCCCAGGCGCAACCACTCCTCCAGGGTGTAAGCACCCCGGACGACGATGGCGCCGCCCGGAGGACCGGACGACGCCATCAGTGCTCGACGAACGACTACTCGAAGAGCTTCTTCTCCTTCAGCCAGTCGGCTGCGAGGGTCTTCGGTGCAGCCTTCTCGTCGCCCTGGTTACGGGCGTTCAGCGCGATGAGGTCTTCCGTCGTCAGCGCGGCGGAGACGGCGTTGAGCACCTTCTTGACGGCGTCGCTCGCCTTCTCTGAGTTGATGAGGGGGAGGACGTTCTGCGGGAGGATCAGGTTCTCCGGGTCCTCCAGCGTCACGAAGTCGTTCTCGGCGATCGACGGGGTCGTCGTGTAGATGTCGGCGAGCTGGACGGTTCCGTCGAGGAGCGCAGCCGTCGTCTGCGCGCCGCCACCGTCGCTGATCGGCACGAAGCTGATCTTGTCGGCGGGGATGCCATAGACGTCGGTGAGGCCCTTCGGTCCGTACGGGCGCTCGGCGAGCTCAGGTGCTCCACCGATCGCCAGCGGGATACCCAGCGCAGCGAGGTCGGCGAGGCTTGTGACCTTGTTGGCCTCGCTGAACTCCTTGGTGACGTTGTACGAGTCCTTGTCCTCCGCCTTCGACTGGTCGAGAACCTCGAAGCCCTTCGGCGTCGCCTCCTGCAGGGCTGCGAACACCTCGTCGCTCGACGTGGCCGTGGCCGACTCGTCGAAGAACTGCAGCAGGTTGCCGCTGTAGTCGGGCACGAGGTCGATCGAGCCGTCTTCGAGTGCCGCGATGTAGACGTCGCGAGCACCGATGTTGAGCGACTCGGCCGTCTTGATGTCGTTCGCCTCGAGGGCCTGGATGTAGATCTGCGCGATGATCTCCGACTCGGGGAAACCAGCCGAACCGACCGTGATGGTGTCGGTCGCGGAGGTCTCGCCCGCGGTGGGATCGCCGGCCGAGCAGGCGCTCAGCACGAGTGCCGCTGCGGCGGTCGCTGCGATGCCGACGGCGATGCGTCGACCCTTGCGTACTGTGAACATGATGGTTCCTAACTGTGTTGGACGAGGACGGTGGTGCCGTTGTGTGGGGACTGGTCGGACCCGACGGTGCTGGCCGCCGGGAGTGGTTCGGAGCACTAGTCGTTCCGGTATGCCGAGATCTGCATGTTTGCCTCCGCTTCTGCGAGCACGGGTTCGGGTGACGACGACTGTCCGGTTGAACCGTGCGCGCGGGTCTCATCGACCCTGGTGTGCGTCGCCTGCACGCCACGCGGCACGACCGCGCGCTGCAGGAGGGCGAAGACGCCCTCTAGGAGGAGCGCGAGCACGATGATGATGATCGAGCCCGCGAGCATCTGAGCGTAGTCTCGCACCGGCAGGCCGTCGAGGATGTACCGGCCGAGGCCCGGCCCGTTCGTGAGGAACGCGACCACCGTCGCGGTCGCGATGGTCTGCAGCACCGCCGAGCGGATGCCGCCGATCAGGAGCGGCAGGGCGAGCGGGATCTCGACCTTGCCGAGGATCTGCCACTCGTTCATCCCGACCGCTCGGGCTGCGTCGACCGTCTGGCGATCGATCGCCTCCACACCACCGTAGGCACCGGCGAGGACCGGTGGGATGGCGAGCACGACGAGCGCCGTGATCGCCGGGACGAGGCTCGTACTGGAGAACCCCCACCCGAGCGTGACGAGCGCCAGCAGGGAGAGCAGACCGAGGGTCGGCAGAGCGCGGAGCGCCCCGGTGATCGCGACGGCGATCTCGCGTCCCTTGCCGGTGTGCCCGATGAGCAGGCCGAGGGGGATCGCGATGAGGCAGGCGATGAGCACGGTCAGCCCGGTGACCCCGAGGTGTTGCGCGACCCGCACGGGGATGCCGCCTGGGCCCTCCCAGTGCTCGGGGTCGAAGATCCACGCGAACGCAGCAAGGAAGTTGATCATGCCGCACTCCCCTGGGTCTGCACGGCCTCGAGCTCGATCGCCTCTGCTGCCGCTCGACGACGCCGGATGGCACCCTTGGAGCTGACACGCGTCCACGGCATGAGCAGGCGGCCGAGGAGGACGAGCACCAGGTCGAACACCACGGCGATGACGACGGTGCCGACGATGCCGGTGAGGATCTCGACGGGGAACTGGCGGTTGTAGCCGTCAGTGAAGAGGTAGCCGAGATTCGTGACGCCGATGAGGGCGCCGACACTCAGCAGACTGATGGTGCTCGCGGAGACGACGCGGATCCCGGCCAGCATGAGCGGCCCGGCGAGCGGGAACTCGACCCGCCAGAACCGCTGACCCGCGGAGAACCCGACGGCCTGTGCCGACTGCCGCACGCCGGCGTCGACCGCATCGAGCGCGTCGGCGATCGTGCGCACGAGCAAGGCGACGGCGTACAGCGTGAGCGCTACGACGACGTTCGCGGGATCGAGGATCTTCGTGCCGATGAGCGAGGGCATGAGGACGAACAGCGGCAGCGAGGGGATCGCGTACAGGATGCCGCTCACCGTGAGCAGCACACCACGCGACCAACGGTACCGATGCGCCAGCCACCCGAGCGGCAGCGAGATGATGAAGCCGAGGACGATCGGCGGGAGACTCAGCTGCACGTGCGTGAGCGTGAGGCTCCAGATCATGTCCCAGTTGGCGACGACCCAGCTCATGTCGGTGCACCGCCGCTCCTCGCGCCGAGCACGCCGGCCGGGCGGCCCGACTCGTCGACCACGACGTCGCGGCCGTCGACGCGCTCCACGTGCAGCGTGCGCTGTCCGCGGTCGGCGCCGATGAACTGGGCGACGAAGTCGTCGGCCGGTGCGGCGACGATCTCCGCCGGCGTGCCGACCTGGGCGATGTGTCCGCCCTTCTGCAGGATCACGACCTGGTCGCCGAGCAGGAACGCCTCGTCGATGTCGTGGGTGACGAAGACGATCGTCTTGGCCATGTCGCGCTGCAACCGGAGGAGTTCACGCTGGAGTTCGGCGCGGACGAGCGGATCGACCGCGCCGAACGGCTCGTCCATGAGCAGGATGTTGGGGTCGATCGCGAGTCCGCGTGCGACACCGACCCGCTGCTGCTGTCCGCCCGAGAGCTGGCTCGGGTATCGGTTCGCGAGCGAGCGGTCGAGACCGACGGTGTCGAGGAGGGCCAGCGCGTCGGCCCTCGCCTGCTTCTTGTTCACGCCGGTGAGCATCGGGACGGTGGCGACGTTGTCGATCACCGTGCGGTGCGGCAGCAGCCCGGAGTTCTGCATGACGTAGCCGATGCGCCGACGCAGTTTGACCGGGTCGACGGCCGAGACGACCTCGTCGTCGATGACGATCCGGCCGGCGCTCGGGTCCACCATGCGGTTGATCATGCGCAACAGGGTCGTCTTGCCACAGCCTGAGGACCCGACGAACACCGTCGTGGTGCGCGATGGGATCGTGAGGGAGAAGTCGTCGACGGCGAGGGTGCCGTCGTCGAACCGCTTGCTGACGTGTTCGAACGAGATCATGCTGGACCGATGCCTCTTCTCTGAACGTCTGCTCGTCGCAGGCCGTCACCGACGGATCGTCGCCGCCGTGGTCGGCGGCTCGCTGAACGTCTCGTCGTCGGTTGTCCGAAACTACCGCAGCCCGCCGACATCGCGACCCCCCTCGACAGGCGACGTCGGACATGTCATGGGGTCGTCACCGCTCCTGGCCGGGGATTCCGCACCGGGGCGTGCGCGTTCCGCCCGTGGCGAACCGGTGCGCGCCACGTCGTCAGGACCGCTCGACGCCGAGTGTCGCGAGTGTCGCCGTGATGAGCTGCTGACCGCGAGGTGCTTCTTCGACGATGACGTCGAGGGCAGCTCTGATGGCGTCGAGCTCGTCGGTCGACACCCGACTCGGAGCCGTCGCGAGCGCGTCGACCGCGATCAGCGCCTCGATCGCCAGCACGTCCGCGTGGAGCGCGGTCGAGCGCTCGAGCAGACGCAGTGCCGTCCCGGCGAAGGAGGCGATGTCCTCGCCGCCTCCTCCGAGCACGGTGCCGCCGATGGCGACCGGCGTCGCGAGCACCCGCAGTTCGGCCAGGAGGTCGGCTGCGGCGTTGCGGAGCAGTCCCGGGATGCGGTTCCGTCCGCGCCGTCGGCGTTCTGCGCCGACGTCTGAGACCGCTGCGATCCGACGGTCCGCTGCAGTGGACACCTGGGCGACCACGGCGCGCAGACCGTCGAGCGCGTGGGCCAGCGGGGCGATGTGGAACAGCGCCCCGGCGTGGACGGTACCCGACGGTTGGTCGACGAGCGGGTTCTCCGCGGCCGAGCCCAGGGTCGCCTCGAGGAGGACGACCGCGCTCGCGAGCTGGTCGACGAGCGCGCCGTTGGCCTGCGGGGTCGCCCGGACGGCCAGCGGCAGCCGAGCGGACGCGCCGTGCGCACCCCGCGTCGGCTCCCCGAGCAGTTCGGTCAGCCGCGCGCCGCTCTCGATCGCTCCGAGCGACGGGCTGTGCGCGAGCACCACCGGGTCGAAGGCGGCGGCGGCCCCGCCGACACCGAAGCCCTCCAACGCGCGGACCGAGAGCGCGGCGGTCGTGTCGGCGATCCGACTGAGCGCTGCGAGGCGGTCGAGGACGAGGGCTCCGACGCCGAGCGTGTAGGAGTTGTGGTTCACCAGCGCGACGCCCTCGTGCTGCGCCAACTCGAGGGGCACGAGACCGACCCGGGCGAGCGCCGCCGCCGACGGGAGCTGTTCGCCCCCGAGCAGGGCGTCGCCGCTCCCGGTCGCGAGGGCGGCGAAGGCGGCGAGGTGGGTCGGGTCGGCGTCCCCGACCGACCCGATCGACGGGATGACGGGCACGACACCACGGTTGAGGAGTTCGGCGGTGAAGACGGCTGTCTCCAGTCGGATGCCGGAGCCGCCGCGAGTCCACCCGGCGAGGCGGGCTGCGATCACGGCCCGTGCGCGCTCCTCGGACAACGGATGGCCGACACCGCCACGGTGGTCGTTCACGAGGCGGCGCTGGACGTCCGCCTGGTCGGTCCCGTCCTCAGCGCTCTGGCCCGGACCGTGACCCGGGTCGATGGACGACCTGCGACCCGCGCCGCCACCGGAGGCGGCGCCGACGAGGTGGCGCTCGACGATCGCACGAGCAGCGCCGATCCGGTCGAGGGCGGCGGTGTCGAGGACGACGATCGCGCGCCCGGCGGCGACGGCGACCAGATCGTCGACGCCGATGGGTCCGGCCCCGAAGACGACTGGGGCGCCCATCAGGCGACGCTCCTCTCGGCGTCGGCTGCGGTCGCATCGAGATCGGTGTCCGTCACCTGCTGCTCCGTCCGGTCGAGGGCTCGGCCGATACCCGGTCGAGGAATGACGTCAGCGTACGACCGCCTGCGCGAGGCCGGCTGCTGCGTGTCGACTTATGACGCCCTGGCCGGCGGTCGCGCGGCACGGGACCGCCGGCCCGATGGACCGATACGATGGAGGGCTGATGTCCGAGATCCGAATCGCCTACCCGCCCGAGCTGCCCGTCAGTGCCGCGCGCGAGGAGATCGCGCGCGCCATCCGCGAGAACCAGGTGGTCATCGTCGCGGGCGCCACCGGCTCCGGCAAGACGACCCAGCTCCCGAAGATCTGTCTCGAACTCGGCCGTGAGTCGATCGGACACACCCAGCCGAGACGCCTCGCCGCGCGCACGATCGCCGAACGCATCTCCGAGGAGCTCGGGCAGGAGCTCGGTGGGCTCGTCGGGTACCAGGTGCGCTTCACCGATCAGGCGTCGAAGGCGACGAAGATCAAGCTGATGACCGACGGCATCCTGCTGAACGAGATCCATCGTGACCGTCTGCTCCGCAAGTACGACACGATCATCATCGACGAGGCGCACGAGCGCAGCCTCAACATCGACTTCCTCCTCGGCTACCTCAAGCAGCTCCTCCCCCAGCGCCCCGACCTCAAGGTCATCATCACCTCGGCGACGATCGACCCCGAGAGCTTCTCGAAGCACTTCGAGGGAGCACCCATCGTCGAGGTGTCCGGTCGCACCTACCCCGTCGAGATCCGATACCGTCCGCTCGTCGCTGAGGAACCGACCGACGACGACGAGGACGCACCGGAGTCCGAGGCCGCCGACCGCGACTACCTGGAAGGCATCAACGCGGCGCTCGATGAGCTCGCGCGGGAGTCGATGGGCGACGTCCTCGTCTTCCTGTCCGGTGAGACCGAGATCCGCGACGCCGCCGACGCGATCCGCGGACGGAACCTCGCGGGCACCGAGGTGCTCCCTCTGTACGGTCGTCTGTCCTCCGCCGACCAGCACAAGGTGTTCCAGCCCTCGACCGTCCCCGGGCTCCGCCGACGCATCGTGCTCGCCACGAACGTCGCGGAGACGAGCCTCACCGTGCCCGGCATCAAGTACGTGATCGACGCCGGCACCGCCCGCATCTCGCGCTACAGCGTCCGTTCGAAAGTGCAGCGCCTCCCGATCGAGGCGATCTCGCAGGCGTCCGCGAACCAGCGCTCCGGCCGCTCCGGACGCACGAGCGAGGGCATCGCCATCCGCCTCTACTCGGAGGAGGACTTCGCGAAGCGTCCCGAGTTCACCGAACCCGAGATCCTCCGGACGAACCTCGCAGCGGTCATCCTGCAGATGATCTCCCTCGGCCTCGGCGACATCGCCGCGTTCCCCTTCCTCCAGCCACCGGACGCCCGCGGCATCAAGGACGGCGTCGACCTCCTGAGCGAGCTCGGCGCGATCGAGACGCGCACCTTCGCCGACGGCTCGCCGCGCGGCACCGGCCCGAAGCTCACCCGGGTGGGACGCGACCTCACCCGGCTCCCCATCGACCCGCGCTTCGCGCGCATGGTGGTCGAGTCGAAGCGGCACGGGGTGTCACGCGAGGTCCTCGCGATCGTCGCGGCGCTCACCATCCAGGATCCACGTGAGCGGCCGCTCGAGCACCGGCAGAAGGCCGACGAGTTGCACCGGCGCTTCGTCGACCCCACGAGCGACTTCCTCGCCCTGCTCAACCTCTGGAACTACCTCGAGGAGAAACAGGACGAGCTCTCGTCGAGCGCATTCCGGCGACTCTGCAAGGCCGAGTTCCTGAACTACCTGCGCGTCCGTGAGTGGCACGACGTCTACCGTCAACTGCGTCAGCTCGCGAAACCGCTCGGGCTCACGATCAACGAGCCGACGGTGAACCCGGACGGCATCCACAAGTCGCTCCTCGCGGGCCTCCTGTCCCACATCGGCCTGAAGGATCAGTCGATCGCGCCGGTGGTGAAGGGGCGTGGGGCTCCACCCGCGACGAAGACGGCGAAGAAGGGCGACTACATCGGTGCCCGCCAGACCCGCTTCGTGCTGTTCCCCGGCTCCGCGCTCGCGAAGAAGCAACCGAACGCGGTGATGAGCGCGGAGCTCGTGGAGACCAGCCGACTCTTCGCCCGGACGAACGCCTCGATCGATCCCGCGTGGGCGGAGCAGATCGCCGGCGACCTCTGCAAGCGGTCCTACAGCGAGCCGCACTGGGAGAAGAACCAGGGCTCGGCCGTCGCGTTCGAGAAGGTGACACTGTTCGGAGTCCCGATCGTGCCGCGCCGTCGCGTACAGTTCGGTCGGATCGACCAGGAGCAGGCTCGCGAACTGTTCCTGCGGCACGCCCTCGTGGATGGCGAGTGGACCCACGACATCGCTCGCGACAAGCTGTTCGACTTCCATCGCGCCAACCGGCGCCTGCGCAGCGAGCTGAGCGAGCTCGAGGAACGGACCAGGCGCCGCGACATCCTGTTCGACGACGAGGCCGTCTTCGACTTCTACGACGCGCGTGTCCCCGCCGACGTCTCGACCACCCGGGGCTTCGAGACCTGGTGGCGCAAGACCCGCGGCGATCAGCCGGACCTGCTGACGATGCGCCAGGAGGACCTCCTCCCCGAGGACACGCCGACGGTCGACGAGACGCTGTTCCCCGCCGAGTGGGTACAGGCCGACCAACGGCTGAAGCTCAGCTACCGCTTCGAACCGGGCAGCGACGACGACGGCGTGACCGCGATCGTGCCGCTCGCCCTGCTCGACCGCCTCTCCCCCGCGGGTTTCGACTGGCAGGTGCCGGGTCTGCGCAAGGACCTCATCACGGCGATGATCAAGGCGCTGCCGAAGGCGCTGCGTCGCAACATCGTCCCGGCGTCCGACTGGGCGGCGAAGCTCATCGCGGAACTCCCCGCCGACGTCCCGGCCGTCTCTGTCGACCGGCCGGCCGCGGAGGACTCGTTCGCCACGCGCCTCGCCAACGCCATCAAACGGTTGTCCTACATGGACATCTCGGCCGCCGACTTCGAGATGGAGCGCGTTCCAGACCACCTCCTGGTCACCTTCAGGGTCATCGACGAACGCGGACGGACGCTCGCGAGCAGCAAGAATCTCGTCGAACTGCAGCACCGCCTCAAGCAGCGCACTCGCGCGAGCGTCGCCAAGGTCGCCGCAGCCCGCGTGCCGAACGCGATCGAGAAGACCGGCGCCACGCGCTGGGATTTCGACGACCTGCCCCGCTTCATCGACATCCGTCAGGAGGACGGGGTCATCCGTGGCTACCCCGCGATCGTCGACGACGGCGCGAGCGTCTCGATCCGCATCATGAGCACCGAGGCCGACCAGGCGCGCGCGATGCCCGCCGGAGTCCGTCGACTCCTGCTGCTCGCGATCCCGTCGCCGACGGCCTACGTGCAGCAGCACCTCAAGGCGAACGAGAAGCTCGCGCTCGCGACGAGCCCGTACCGTTCGACCGCCGCACTGTTCGAGGACTGCCTCGCCGCCTGCATCGACGACGTTCTGTACCGTGTGGTGCCCGACGGTCAGGTGTTCTCGAAACTGCAGTACGAGACCCTGCGCGACCGGGTGTCGGCCTCGGTGATGGACCGGATGTTCCAGACCGTCGCGATCGTGGCACGGATCCTGCAGAGCGCCCGCGACACGGAGAAGGCCATGAAGTCGGCGACGAGCATGACCCTGCTCGCGGCGCTCACCGACATGCGCGCACAGCTCGACGGACTCGTGTTCCCCGGCTTCGTGTCACGGACGGGCTCAGCGCGTCTCGACCACCTCCCGCGCTACCTGTCAGGCATCCGGTACCGCGCGGAGCGTCTCGCCGACAACCCCAACCGCGACCGGGTCTGGATGACCGAGGCGCAGACCGCGCTCGCCCGCTACGAGGCGGCCGGCGGGGTCATCCCCCTCCCGCCGGACGCGCCCGAGCACCTCGTGAAGGCTCGATGGATGCTCGAGGAGCTGCGCATCAGTCTCTTCGCGCAGCAGCTCGGCACTGCGGAGTCGGTTTCCCTGCAGCGTCTGCAGAAGGTCCTCGCCGGTTAGAGCGGCCCGCTCCGTCCCCGAGAACCCTGTGCAGAATTCAGGGAGAATCGCGCCAGAGCGGTCGAGATGTCCGATTCCCGCGCGAAATACTCCTGTTCCCGCGTTGAGCCGCGGAGACTCCCTGAATTCTGGACGGGCCGAGTGGGGGTGGCGTGGACGCTCAGGCCTGCGGTCCGGTGGCCACGGGCCGTTCTGGGTGGTTCGCCCACTCACTCCACGAGCCCGGGTACAGCACGGGCTCGAAACCGGCGAGGGTCAGCGCGACGGCGTTGTGCGCGGCGGTGATGCCGCTGCCGCAGTAGGTGGCCACGGCCGAGCCCTCGACGGCGCCCGCGGCGAGGAACCGCGCTCGCAGTTCCTCCGATGGCAGGAACGTCCCATCGGCCCCGACGTTCCCGGTCGTCGGCGTGTTCACCGCACCGGGGATGTGGCCGGCACGGGGGTCGATCGGCTCGACGTCTCCGAGGTACCGTTCCGGCGCCCGCGCATCGAGCAGCACACGGTCGGGGTCCTCCGCCCAGCCGGCCGCCTCGGCGATCGTGATGCGCGGCAGATGTCCGCTGGTGAGGGTGACCGATCCGGCCCGCGGCTGGACGGCTCCCGTCTCGAGGGGCAGACCCGCTGCGGTCCAGCCCCGCAGCGCTCCGTCCAACAGCCGGACGTCCGCGACGCCCGCGTCGCGGAGCACCCACCAGGCACGCGCCGACGAGAGGTTCTTCAGGTCGTCGTAGACCACGACGACGTCCCCGTCGTCGATGCCCCAGGAGCGCGCGGCCTGTTGCAGCGCCTCCGCAGACGGCAGCGGGTGCCGGCCGTCGACGGGGGCGGCGCCTGCTGCCACATGGTCGGCGAGCTCATGGTCGAGGTCGACGTACACCGCCCCGGGCACGTGCCCCTCCAGGTAGTCGGGTCGGCCGTCGGGGCGGTCCAGTCGCCAGCGCACGTCGAGGATCCGGACAGGTTCCGGGGCGGCGATGAGTTCGGCGAGTTCGAGCGGGCTGATGAGGATGGGCATGCCACCAGCGTACGCAGGCGAGCGGACGCGGACGCTCCTCGCGGCCGGCAGGGGCCGTCACACCGGGTAACACAGTTGCAGCACGTCGCGGATGGGCGAACCCTAGGTTGAGCGACGACCGTCGAAGAGTTCGTCGCCGCAGTCCCCCGTAGCCGTTCGAAGGATCCCTCCGTGAGCTCAGTCCACCAGGCAGCCGCCTCCGTGACCGCCCTGCCGTCCGCGATCGACGGCACCGACGTCGCCCCCGGCTACGCCTCGCTCTCCCCCGACGACTTCAAGTCGGCCTTCCGCCAGCACCCCGCGGGCGTCTCGGTCATCACGGCCGACGCCGGCCAGGGCCCCGTCGGCCTCACCGCGACCTCGGTCTTCTCCGTGAGCGCCGAACCGCCGCTCCTCGTCTTCTCGGTCTCGTCGCTGTCGTCGAGCGCACCGACGATCGTCGCCGCTGACACCGTGGTCGTCCACCTCCTGGGCTCCGAGCAGCTGCACATCGCGAAGCTGTGCGCCACGAGCGGCATCGACCGCTTCGCCGACACGTCCATCTGGGACCGCCTCCCGAGCGGTGAGCCCTATTTCACCGGAGACGGGGTGTGGATCCGCGGGCGCATCGTCAACCGCATGGAGGCCGGGACCTCGACGGTGATCGCCGTCCACGCCCTCGAGTCGAGCGTCTCCGCGCCGGCAGCCCCTGCTGCACAGCCTGCACCGGCTGAGCCGACGGCTCCCGCTGCGCCCTCGTTCACCCCGAGTTTCGACGGCGCACCGCTGGTCTACCACAACCGCACCTGGCACCGTCTCGACGCCAACTCGCAGATCGACGGCTGAGCATCTGTGCAGCCGCAACCCCTCATCTCTCCGTCGATCTCCGGATAGCGTGGTGACATCACCGTCGTCGAGAGGACCCGCATGGCTGGATCGAGAGCCCGCACCGTCGCACGTCTCCTGCTCGGAGGAGCGCTCGTCTTCGCCGGTATCAGCCATCTGACGTTCGCACGGAAGGACTTCCAGGCGCAGGTCCCGGAGTGGGTGCCGATCGATGTCGACACCACGGTGGTCTCGTCCGGCGTCGTCGAGATCGCACTCGGGACCGCATTGGCGTCCGGTGTGAAGCGCACCCTCGTCGGCAATGTGGCTGCGCTGTTCTTCACGGCGATTTTCCCGGGCAACCTGTCGCAGTGGATCAACCGTCGTGATGCGTTCGGCCTCGACACCGACAACCGTCGCTTCGGGCGGCTGTTCTTCCAACCTGTGCTCATTGCGTGGGCGCTCTGGTCCACGCGCCCCCCGCGCCGCTGACTCGCCCGGTTCTGCACGGAAATCCGGCGCTATCGCGCATTTCCGGGCGGCTCAGGGGGCCCCGCCGGTCAGCCGTTCATCGGTGAGATGTCGAGCGACACCGAGCCGAACGGGAACGGATACACGAAGAACGTGTTGACGCCGTCCCACTCGTCCACCGGCAGCAGCGCGAACCACACATGACTGATCACGACGCTCGCCACGAGGACGACGACGATCGCGATCATCGAGCGCTTGATCACTCGGAGGGCCGCTGCTTCGGTCAGCGCGCGCCGCGCGACGACGGTCAGCGCCCAGAGCACGATGCCACCGAACGCCACGAACACGACGAGGCTCGGCGTCAGCGCCAGCGAGATGCACTGCGGAGCCGTATCCGTCGGGGCGCCGTCGGCGTCGATGAACCCGCCGTCTCCGGTGGCCCCGCCCGGGCAGAAGCCGCGTCCCGCGGTGGTCAGCACGCCGTAGAGGAACGAGGCGATCAGCCCGACGATGACGAGTGAGCGCACCGCCGAGACGACCGGTACCCACGGCTGTGCGTCGCGCGCCGTGATGACGTCACCTGGATCGACGCGCGCAGGCGACGTCTGGTCGGAAATGTCGGTCATGTCGGTCCCCCCGGATCGCGATGGCTGATCCTCCACGGTAACGCGGATCAGGGCGATCCGTCTCACGGGCCCTGGCGACAGCGAGGACGTCAGGGACGCAGGCCAGCCGCGTCGAGCGCCGCGACGACCTCCGCCCGGCCCGCAGCGTCGAGCCCGAGCACCGGGCGCGGCAGATGGTGAGCGCCGACGAGTCCGAGCTCCTCCGCGATCGCGGATGCGACGCGCAGGCTGCCGAACCGGCCGAACAGCCCCCAGATCGGAGCAAGGCGATCCGATCGCCGGAGCGCCGAATCGGTGTCTCCCGCCTGAGCTGCCCGGGTGATCTGCACCGCGATCTCGGGGATCACTCCCGCGATCACGCTGTACCACGCGTCGCTTCCCGCGAGGAGGCCGATCGCACCGGTGCCGTCGCCGCTGACGCCGACGGTCACCCCGTCAGGCAGCAGCGCCCGGAGCGCCGCCACCCGCACCCGTGCCGTGTCGAGGTCGACGGACACCGGCGGGATCTTGATCGATGCGACGGCATCGAGGTGCGCGATCCGCGCGTGCAGCTCGTCGCTGAAGACGACGTGCGTGGTTCCCGGATTGTCGTAGACGACGATCGGCAGCGGCGAGCGTGTGGCCACCGCCTCGTACAGACCGAACACCTCGTCGTCGCCGAGCGCCTGGTAGGTCATGGGTGCGAGGAGCACCGCCGCCGCCCCGGCCGCGCACGCGTCGTCGAGGTTGGCGAGCACCGCCCGCGTCGCCAACGCGCTGATCCCGACGATGACGGGGATGTCACCGGCGGCTTCGACCGCGAGTCGCGCCACTCGAGCACGCTCGGCGCGGTCGAGGTAGGCGGCGCTCCCCGTCGACCCGAGTGCGCCGATCGAGTCGACCCCGGCTCGCGCCGCTCGCTCCACGATGCGGGCGAACGAGTCCTCGTCGATGGCCTCCCCCACGATCGGCGTGAGTGGGAACGCGCTGACACCCGTGAACATGCTCCTCCTCCCCGGCACGCAGCGGGTCGTGAACGCACCGGACCCGACCCATGCTGCCATGGGAGAGGCCGCACGGTACCGCACAGCGCGCGCTTGGTCCACGGGTCCTGTCCCCCGTTTGGGGTTATGCGTCGACGAACGTAGCGTGGCTGGGGTCCACAACGGAAGCGTGACGAAAGGAACACAGCGGATGAAGACGACCAGAATCGGCCTGAATGCAACGGCAACGGCGCCCCGTTGAACGACAGCCGGGTCCTCTGGACGTGCTAGCCGCTCTGAGAACCGTGCAGATCATCACCGCGCTGGCCGGACTCGTGCTCATCGTGCTGAGTGTCGCCAGTCAGATCCAAGGACTGCTCACCGGGTCCGGATTCCTCGAACAACAGCAGGGGTGGTTGGCGATCGTGGGAGCGGCGTTCGTCGTCGTGTCGTTCATCGCCCTCGGACTGCAGAAGTTGCGGCGCTCCCAGCGTCCTCGCTGACGCAGCGCACACCGGAGGGCCGGGCGGAATCATGGATACCGCCCGGCCCTCGTCGTGAGTGGCCCGGTCCTGCGCGAATCCGGCGCGGAACCGATCACATCCGGGCACCTCAGCAGCAGTCGCAGCTCCGGGCGTCGATCTCGCCGGTCATCGCGGCGACCGGTGTCTTGCACGCATCGCCACGCCAGGCCTCGAGGCCTTCTCGCACCGCGAAGACGGCGATGACCAGCGCGGCCACCGAATCCGCCCATGCCCAGCCCAGCAGGCTGTTGAGCAGCAGACCGGCGAGGAGCGCGGCCGAGAGGTAGCTGCAGAGCAGCGTCTGCTTCGCGTCGGCGACGGCCGACGCGGAACCGAGCTCTCGCCCGGTGCGTCGCTCGAACCAACTCAGGAACGGCATGATCATGAGGCTCAGGGCCGCGAGGACGATACCGACCGTACTGTGCTCGGCTTGCCGGAGGCCGAGCACGGACAGGAGCGCATCCACGCTCACGTAGGCGGCGAGGGCGAAGAAGGAGACGGCGATCACGCGCAGCGCGACGCGTTCCCGCCGCTCAGGGTCCGGACTCGCGAACTGCCAGGCGACAGCGGCCGCGGACAGGACCTCGACGATGGAGTCGAGTCCGAAGCCGATGAGGGCAGCCGATGAGGCGACCGAACCCGCACTGAGCGCGATGATCGCCTCGACCACGTTGTAGGAGATCGTGATCGCGACGACCACGCGGATTCGCCGCTGGAGGACGGCTCGACGCGCAGGCGACGGTGCAGCGAGCACGGACTCACCCACCACGGTGCGGTCGCTCATGCGCCTGGTCCGCAGCAGAGCGGGACGTCACAGGTCTCGTCCGCGCAGTCGGCCCCGTCGTCGACCGCGAGCACGACGTCGACGAGTGCCTCGAGTGCGCGCGTCAGGTGCGGATCCGCGATCTCGTAGCGGGTTCGCCGCCCTTCGGGGATCGCGACGATGATCCCGCAGCCGCGCAGACACGCGAGATGGTTCGACACGTTCGACCTCGTGAGGTCGAGGTCCACCGCGAGTTGCGCCGGATACCCCGAGCCGTCGAGCAGCCGGAGCAGGATCGACGATCGGGTCGGATCGGACATCGCGCGTCCCAATCGATTCAGGACGTCGAGACGAGGAGCAATGGTCAGCATGTACTGACCATACAGTGACGACTGACCAATTGTCGAGGACTCGCCCTCTGGGCAAGGGACCTCGCGCGACCGCGGCGAGGTAGGGTCGAGAACACCACTGCAGCCGGAGGAACGATGCCTGACACCGACACCGCGATCGACGAGCTCCTCGTCTCCGAATCCGTCGAGGCCCCGAGCGCGGCGCGGAACGGCCTGGTGGTGGCGGTAGCGCTCGTGGTCATCCTCGCCATCGCGACCACCGTCACGGCAGTCCTCTTCGCGCCCGTGGTGCAGACCATGATCGTGGTCTTCTTCAGCTGGGTGTTCGGCAGCCTGCAGAGCGTCTAGCTCGTCACGCCGTCGCTGACGCAGGGCACACGCACGAGGGCCGGACGGAATCGTCGATTCCGTCCGGCCCTCGTGCGTTCAGCGCGTCGCGCAGATGCTAGAAGTCCCAGTCCTCGTCTTCCGTGACGACGGCCTTGCCGATCACGTAGGAGGAGCCGGAGCCCGAGAAGAAGTCGTGGTTCTCGTCCGAGTTCGGGGAGAGCGCTGACAGGATCGCAGGGTTCACGTCGGTGAGCGTCTTCGGGAACATGGCCTCGTAGCCGAGGTTCATGAGCGCCTTGTTCGCGTTGTAGTGCAGGAACTTCTTGACGTCCTCGGTGAGGCCCACCTGGTCGTAGAGGTCCTGCGTGTACTGCACCTCGTTGTCGTACAGCTCGTAGAGCAGCGAGAACGTGTAGTCCTTGATCTCGTCGCGCTCCGTCTGCGTCAGCTTCTCGAGCCCCTTCTGGAACTTGTAGCCGATGTAGTAGCCGTGCACGGCCTCGTCGCGGATGATCAGACGGATCATGTCGGCGGTGTTGGTGAGCTTCGCGCGGCTCGACCAGTGCATGGGCAGGTAGAAGCCGGAGTAGAAGAGGAACGACTCGAGCAGCGTGGACGCCGCCTTCCGCTTCAGCGGGTTGTCGCCACGGTAGTAGTCCATGACGATGGACGCCTTCTTCTGCAGGTTCGGGTTCTCGACCGACCAGCGGAACGCCTCGTCGATCTCCTTCGTGCTGCTGAGGGTGGAGAAGATCGAGGAGTAGCTCTTCGCGTGCACCGACTCCATGAAGGCGATGTTCGTGTAGACGGCCTCCTCGTGCGGCGTGATCGCGTCGGGGATCAGCGACACGGCACCGACGGTGCCCTGGATGGTGTCGAGCAGCGTCAGGCCCGTGAAGACGCGCATGGTGAGCTGCTGCTCCTCGGGCGTCAGCGTGTTCCACGACTGGACGTCGTTCGACAGCGGGATCTTCTCGGGGAGCCAGAAGTTGTTGACGAGGCGGTTCCAGACCTCGACGTCCTTCTCGTCCTCGATCTTGTTCCAGTTGATCGCCTGTACCCGGTCGACGAGCTTGAGCTTCTCTGACATGTGTTCGTGTCCTCTAAACGGATAAGTGTGAGCGGCCCCTTCGACAGACGCAGGGACCGGGGTGCGGGTGGCCCGTCGACAGTCTCAGGGAACGAATCGGTCCCTGAGACTGTCGACGGGCGGTGAAGCGGGTGTTAGAGCATGCAGCTGACGCAGCCGTCGACCTCGGTGCCCTCGAGTGCGAGCTGGCGCAGACGGATGTAGTAGATCGTCTTGATGCCCTTCTTCCACGCGTAGATCTGGGCCTTGTTGATGTCGCGCGTGGTGGCGGTGTCCTTGAAGAACAGGGTCAGCGAGAGCCCCTGGTCGACGTGCTGCGTCGCCGCAGCGTAGGTGTCGATGATCTTCTCAGCGCCGATCTCGTAGGCGTCCTCGTAGAACTCCAGGTTGTCGTTCGTCATGAACGGAGCCGGGTAGTACACGCGACCGAGCTTGCCTTCCTTGCGGATCTCGATCTTCGACGCGATCGGGTGAATCGACGACGTGGAGTTGTTGATGTAGGAGATCGAACCGGTGGGCGGGACCGCCTGGAGGTTCTGGTTGTAGATGCCGTGCTCCTGGATGGACGCCTTCAGCTCGGCCCAGTCGGCCTGCGTCGGGATCTGCACGCCGGCTTGTGCGAACAGCTCACGGGCGCGGTCGGTCTCGGGCTCCCACACCTGGTCGGTGTACTTGTCGAAGAACTCGCCCGAGGCGTACTGCGAGTCGGCGAAACCGTCGAAGGTCTCCCCGCGCTCCTTGGCGATCAGGTTCGAAGCACGCAGCGCGTGGAACACGACCGTGTAGAAGTAGATGTTCGTGAAGTCGATGCCTTCGGGGCTGCCGTAGTGCACACGCTCACGGGCGAGGTAGCCGTGGAGGTTCATCTGGCCGAGGCCGATGGCGTGCGACTTGTCGTTGCCGTCCTCGATCGAGCGCACCGAGCTGATGTGGCTCTGGTCCGACACCGAGGTGAGGCCGCGGATGGCGGTCTCGACGGTGCGGCCGAAGTCGGGCGAGTCCATCGTGAGCGCGATGTTGAGCGAACCCAGGTTGCAGGAGATGTCCTTGCCGATCTCCTTGTACGAGAGGTCCTCGTTGTACGTGGTCGGCGTGTTGACCTGGAGGATCTCCGAGCACAGGTTCGACATGTTGATGCGACCCTTGATCGGGTTCGCCTTGTTCACGGTGTCCTCGAACACGATGTACGGGTAGCCGGACTCGAACTGGATCTCCGCGATGGTCTGGAAGAACTCGCGGGCGTTGATCTTCGTCTTCTTGATCCGTGAGTCGTCGACCATCTCGTGGTACTTCTCCGTGATGGAGATGTCGCCGAACGGCACACCGTACACGCGCTCGACGTCGTACGGGGAGAACAGGTACATGTCCTCACCCTTCTTCGCCAGCTCGAAGGTGATGTCGGGGACGACGACGCCGAGGGACAGCGTCTTGATGCGGATCTTCTCGTCGGCGTTCTCACGCTTAGTGTCGAGGAAGCGGAGGATGTCGGGGTGGTGCGCGTTGAGGTACACGGCACCGGCGCCCTGACGCGCGCCCAGCTGGTTGGCGTAGCTGAAGGAGTCCTCGAGGAGCTTCATCACGGGGATGATGCCGCTCGACTGGTTCTCGATCTGCTTGATGGGTGCACCCGACTCACGGATGTTCGAGAGCGACAGGGCGACGCCACCGCCACGCTTCGACAGCTGCAGTGCGGAGTTGATGCCGCGGGCGATCGACTCCATGTTGTCTTCGATGCGGAGGAGGAAGCAGGAGACGAGTTCACCGCGCTGCGCCTTGCCCGAGTTGAGGAAGGTCGGCGTGGCCGGCTGGAAGCGACCCGCGATGATCTCCTCGACGAGCGCGACAGCGAGCTTCTGGTCGCCGTCGGCGAGACCGAGGGCGGTCATGACGACGCGGTCCTCGAAGCGCTCGAGGTAGCGCTTGCCGTCGAACGTCTTCAGCGTGTACGAGGTGTAGTACTTGAACGCGCCGAGGAAGGTCTGGAAGCGGAACTTCTTCGAGTACGCGAGGTCGTTGAGCTTCTGGATGAAGTCGAACGGGTACTTGTCGAGGACGGCCTGCTCGTAGTACTCCTTCTCGACCAGGTAGTCGAGGCGTTCCTTGAGCGAGTGGAAGAACACCGTGTTCTGGTTCACGTGCTGCAGGAAGTACTCCCGGGCAGCCTCACGGTCCTTGTCGAACTGGATCTCGCCGTTCGGGCCGTAGAGGTTGAGCATCGCGTTGAGCGAGTGGTAGTCCATCTGGCTCGTCGACGGTGCGTCGATCACTGAAACTGGCGCTGCTGCCAAAATGATTCCAATCCATTGTGGACGGTGCTGACATCGTCCTGGGTTCCGAAGAGTTCGAAGCGGTAGAGGTGCGGGACCTTGCATTTGCTGGCGATCACGTCGCCGGCGAGCCCGTAGGCTTCGCCGAAGTTCGTGTTGCCGGCGGCGATGACCCCGCGGATCAGGGATCGGTTGCCCTCATCGTTGAGGAAACGGATCACCTGCTTGGGCACCGCGCCGTGTCCGTTGCCCCCGCCGTAGGTGGGGGTGACGAGCACATAGGGTGCCGTGGCGTGCACGGCTTCGTCTTTCGCATACAGCGGGATCTGCAACGAGGGCAGGTCGAGCTTCTGCATGAAGCGGTGCGTGTTGCCGGAGATGCTCGAGAAGTAGATCAGCCGCGGTTGCACGGTGGACCTCCTCGTCGGATTCCGGACGGGCGGGTGGGGCGGTGGTGCTGGAGCCGGCTCATGGTGACGCCTGCGACCGTGGGCTCAAGCCAGACGTGCGGCGAGCTCTTCGATCTTGTCGGGACGGAAGCCCGACCAGTGGTCCTCTTCGGTGATGACGACGGGCGCCTGCAGGTAGCCGAGGGCCTTGACCTGCTCGAGTGCGTTCTCGTCCACGGAGAGGTCGAGGATGTTGTACTCGATCCCTTTGTTGTCGAGCGCGCGGTAGGTCGCCGTGCACTGGACGCAGCTGGGCTTCGTGTAGACCGTGATTGCCATAGCTCTTTCGTGCCTTCCCCTCAAAAACTGATGATTCCCCAGGCGGCCTGCGCCGGGGTTCCAATACTACATATAGTTGGCGACCCCGGGGTGTACCCCAAGGGCTAGTAGTTACAGCCCTGTAGTTTTCCACCGGGTTCTCCACCGTTTTCGGCGAGTTATCCACCGGTTCTCCACTGGATGCAACGCGTTCGGACGACGTGAAAATCCCGGATTCACGGCCTTTTCTCCCCCAACTGAGGGATATTCATCCACAGGTGAAATCTTCCTCCGCACCACCGACATCGATCGTCACGTTGGGCGTGTCGTGGGCGTGTCGTGGGCGTGTCGCGCGTGTCGGACGCGGTCCCTAGACTGGTCTCCTTGTGAGCAGCTACCGTGACCTTCTTCGCACCCCGGGCGTCGCCCGGATCATCGCCGCGCAGCTGACCGCTCGCTTCCCGTTCGGCATGCTCTCGCTGGCGTTCCTGCTCCACATCGAACGGGTCACCGGCTCCTACGGCGCGGCCGGTCTCGTCCTCGCAGCCACGAGCATCGGCCAGGCGATCGCGGGCCCGCTCACGAGCCGCTGGATGGGCGTCTGGGGCATCCGCAAGGTCCTCCTCCTCACGCTCTCCGTGTGCGCCGTCACCGTCACCACCATCGCCCTGGTCCCGATGGCCGTGCCCGCGTACATGGCGGTCGGCTTCGTCGCCGGCCTGAGCACGCCCCCGGTGCAGCCGGCGGTCCGCACCATTTACCCGAAGCTCGTGACCTCTCAGCAGCTGACGCCCCTGTTCTCACTCGATGCCTCAGCGCAGGAGATCATCTGGGTCCTCGGGCCCGTCGTCACGACCTTCGTGTCGACCCAGGTCGGCACCGTGTGGGGCATCGTGCTGGCGGCGGGCATCATGATCGTCGGCGGCCTCTGGTTCATCTTCTCGCCAGAGGTCGGGCGGGTCCGAATCCCGAAGAGCCGCCGCAAGCTGGGCCAGGTCCTCAAACGCCCGCCCGTGCTCCTCGCCACGGTCGTCGGCTTCCTCCTCATCGGCGCCTGCGCGGCCGTCGAAGCGGGCGTCGTCGCCACCTTCGGCCACAGCGGCCTCGAAGCGGGCATCGTCCTCGCGATCTTCTCGGCCGGCTCGCTCGCCGGCGGCCTCGCACTCGGTCACACGCCGATCGGCCCCTACGCCCTCGCCCGCCGCATCTTCATCGTGTTCGCGGGCCTCGCCATCGCGAGTCTGTTCCTCAACGTCTGGTGGCTGTCGGTCACGCTCTTCGTCGCGGGTATCGGCATCGCCCCGGCACTCGCGGTGCTGTTCGCGATCGTCTCGGCCAGCGTGAAGTTCAGCGACACCGCCGAGGCCTACGGCTGGGTGGGCACGGGACAGCTCATCGGTGCCGCGATGGGATCCGCGGCGGCCGGTTTCCTGATCGACGGCTCGGGCGCGGTCGGCGCGTTCTGGGTCGCCGGCGCCTTCGCGTTCTTCGGATTCGTCATCCCGTGGATCGGCCACCGGTGGCACCCCGACCTCCGAGGTCGCGACGCGAGCCCCATCCCCGACACCGAGCCGATCAACACGCAACCGTCCTGACGCCGGAGCAGTCCGGCCGATCGGTCAGGCGCCGGAGCGCAGCGGGGCGAGCGCACCGTGCAGCCGTGCCAGTTCATCGAGCAGCATCGGCAACACAGCCTGCTGCCGATCGTTCGCCGTGAACACGCCGTCCGCGATCTGGCGGGCGACATACGGGATCTCGACGTTCGCCCCGGTACTCACGAGGCCGAGGGCCTGCAACACCGGTCGCAGCGCGACGACGCCTCGTGTGCCGCCGGAGAGCCCGCCGTAACTGACGATGCCCACGGGCTTGTGCACCCACTCGTGCATGAGGAAGTCCAGGGCGTTCTTGAGCGCCGGCGAGTAGCTGTAGTTGTACTCGGGCGTCACGAACACGAACGCGTCCGCGGCGTCCACCCGCTCGCTCCACCGGATGGTGTGCGGTTTCGTGTACTCGCGCTTCCGTGGGTGGGCCGGCTCGTCCATGAACGGCAGTGCGAGTTCACGGAGGTCGACGGCGTCGACGTCGAATCGGTCGTCCGCCGCGGCGACGCCCCCGACCCAGTCCGCGACAGCCCCGCCGACCCGCGCTGGACGGACGCTCCCCGTGACGATCATGAGTTTCGGCATGGACTCCCTTTCGACGATGACCGGTGCGTTGTCGAGGATACTGGTGCCATGTCTGACACGACCCCCACCGTCACCCTGAACGACGGGCGCACGATCCCCCAGCTCGGCTTCGGCGTCTACAAAGTCGCTGACGACGCGAGCAGCGCCGTGGTCCGGACGGCCCTCGAGGTCGGTTACCGACACATCGACACCGCCTCCCTGTACGGGAACGAACACGGCACGGGTGTCGCGATCCGCGAATCCGGCATCCCTCGAGACGAGCTGTTCGTCACGACGAAGGTGTGGAACACCGATCAGGGCTTCGACGAGACCCTCCGGGCGTTCGACACGAGCCTCGACCTGCTCGGGCTCGACCACGTCGACCTCTACCTCATCCACTGGCCGGCTCCGCGGCAGGACCGTTACCGCGAGACCTGGCGGGCACTCGAGCGGCTGCGGGCAGAGGGACGGACGCGCTCGATCGGCGTGTCCAACTTCCACCGCAGCCACCTCGAGCGCCTCCTGGAATCGGCGGAGGTCACCCCTGCGGTCAACCAGATCGAGTTGCACCCGTTCCTGCCCCAGCGCGAACTGCGGTCGTTCAACGCCTCCCACGGCATCGCGACCGAGGCCTGGTCGCCGCTCGCCCGGGGCCGGTTCTTCACCCCCGCATCGGGCGGTGCCGACGTGACCTCCGACCTCGGTGCGATCGCTCAGAAGCACGGCCGCACCGTCGCGCAGGTGGTGCTCCGCTGGCACCTGCAGCTCGGCAACATCGTGATCCCGAAGTCGGCGACGCCGGCGCGCATCGCCGAGAACTTCGCCGTCTTCGACTTCACGCTCGACGAAGACGACATCGCCGCCATCTCCGCGCTGGAGAACGGCGAGCGCACCGGCACGGATCCGGACCGACTGGACTGATCGCACCGACTGGCCGGGACGGGCAGCGTGCCCTCGTGCTCCCCTAGGCTGGCGCTATGCCCGAGACCTCCGCCGACGCCTTCGCCGCGTCCAGCCTCGCTGTCCGCACGATCAGCCCGGTCGCACTCCCCCGATATCGCTGGGGTCGCGCAGACGCTCCGGCCAAGGCCCTCGTCGTGCACGGCCTCGGGAGCAACGGCCCGAGCACCTGGCGACTGTGCGCGGCGCTCGCGGACCGCGGTTGGCGGGTGGACGCGATCGACCTGCGCGGCCACGGGTTCGCGCCTCGCTCGCTCGACTACCGCATCGAGGCGTACGCCGCCGACCTCCTCGCAGCGCGTCCTGACGAGGCGGCTTCCAGCCCCTGGAACCTCGTCATCGGGCACTCGCTCGGTGGGGCCGCCACGGCCGTGACCGCTGCCGCCGACCCGCGCTGGACCAACGCCCTGGTGCTCCTCGATCCGGCCATCCACCTCGACGAACACGATGCCGGGGTCATCCGCGCCAGCCAGGAGGCGGCGTTCGCTGAGAACACCGAGCACGCCGTGCGTGCGAAGAGTCCCGACTGGCACCCGGTCGATGTCGAACTGAAGGTGCAGGCGGTCGCGCAGGCGAGCCGTTGGGCGATCGAGCAGACGAGCGCGCAGAACGAGCCCTGGGATGTCCGGGCCGCCGCCGCCGCGCTCGGCGTCCCGACCCTGGTCGTCGCCGCCGACCCGCACGTGTACAGCCTGTTCCGGGGCTCGCTCGCCGCCGAGGTGCTCGCGAACCCGCGCGTCAGCATGACGATCATCCAGGGGGCCGGCCACAACGTGCACCGCGACCGGCCCGCGGAGACCACGACGACGATCGGAGACTGGGCGGCCCTCCAGCTCGAGCAGGGTCCTCGCCGCGATACCTGATCGTGACCGGCTTCCCAGGATCCCCGCATCCTCTCGCCGCACGGCGTCCCTATGGTGATGCTATGAAGCGCACAGCGGCCCTCACCAGCGTCATCGGCACCGTCCTCATCGGTGGTCTCCTGCTCTCCGGCTGCTCCGGCGGGAGCAGCGATCAGGCTGCGAGCGGCGCCCGCTCTGAGAGCCTTCCGGGCGTGATCGCCGGGGATGCGCAACTCGGCACCGATGGCACGACCTCGAATGACCTCGCGCCACAGGTGATCACGACCGGTTCGCTCACCATCACCGACACCGACCCCGTCGCCACCGCTGCGAAGGCCGCGGAACTCGTCATCGCCGCCGGCGGACGTGTCGACAGCAGAGATGAGACTCCCGGCACCCCCGACCAGGCGGCTCAGGCGAACCTCACCGTCCGCATCCCGGCTGACGAGTTCGAGCAGGTGCTCGGCAAGCTGAAGGCCCTCGGGACGGTGAACAACGTCTCGATCTCCGCGGTCGACGTGACGGCGCAGGCCGCCGACCTCGACGCGCGGGTGACGGCACTCCAAGCCTCCGTCGACCGACTCCTCGCGCTCATGGCGAACGCCACGACGACCGCCGACCTGCTCGCCGCCGAGACGAGCCTCTCGGAACGCCAGGCTGAGCTGGACGGACTCGTCGCGCAACGAGACGCCCTCGCAGACCAGGTCGACTACTCCTCGGTGTTCGTCACCGTCGTGGCACCCGGTACGGTCGCCCCAGGCGCGCCGACCGACTTCTGGGGCGGTATCGTGACCGGCTGGAACGCGCTCGTCACGGCCGCCAGCGGATTCGTGGTGCTCGTCGGCATCCTGTTGCCCTGGCTGCTGCCCCTCGCGGTGCTCGCGCTCGTCGTCGTCCTGATCGTCCGGGCGAGCCGCCGGCGTTCGGCCACGCAGCCAACGCAGACTGCACCCCTCGGAGTCGCGGACTCGCCTGCCGCGGCGGCGGAGCCCGGTGCCACAATGGAACGGTGACCACTCCAGCGCAGCACCGGCCCACCACCGGGTTCGACCCGGCATCCGTCCTCTCGGATGAGCTGATCGACCGGATCCGCGAGCGCGCGGCGGTCAGTGACCGCGAGAACGCCTTCTTCGACGAGGATCTGGCCCAGCTGCGCGCGTGCGGGTACCTCCGCGCCTTCGTCCCGGCCGCGTCCGGCGGGCTCGGGCTCGGGCTCCGCGAGGTCGTCCGGCTGCAGTCGCGCCTGGCGACGGCTGCGCCGGCGACCGCACTCGCGATCAACATGCACCTCGTCTGGACGGGGGTCGCGCACCTGCTCGCCCAACGCGGCGACGACTCCCTGTCGTTCGTGCTCGACGGCGCCGCCCGCGACGAACTGTACGCCTTCGGGGTGAGCGAGGCGGGGAACGACCTCGTCCTCTTCGGCTCGGACACCGAGGCGCGGCCTGGAGCGGACGGCTCGTACCGGTTCTTCGGCCGCAAGATCTTCACCTCGCTCGCGCCGGCCTGGACGTGGCTCGGCACCACCGGTCTCGACACGACATCGCCCGACGGTCCGAAGGTCGTCTACGGTTTCGTCGAGCGCTCGCGGGGCGGCTTCGAGATCCTGGACGACTGGGACACGGTCGGGATGCGGGCGAGCCAGAGCCGGACGACCCTGCTCCTTGGTGCCGAGGCACGACCGGAGCACGTCGTCCGCCGTCTCGACCCCGGGCCAAACCCCGACCCGATCGTGTTCGGCATCTTCGCCTGCTTCGAGACCCTCATCGCAGCGGTCTACACCGGCATCGGCGCCCGCGCGCTCGAACTCGCCGTGGAGAGCGCTCACCGGAAGACCTCGAAGAAGTTCGACGGGGCCAGTTACGCCACGGACCCCGACATCCGGCGCCGGATCGCTGCGGCGGCGATCGCGCATGACGGCATCCTCCCGCAGCTGCAGAGCATCGCGGGTGACATCGACGACCTCGTCGACCACGGAGCGCTGTGGTTCCCGAAGCTCGTCGGTCTCAAAGTCCGCGCGACCGAGACGGCCCGTGTGGTCGTGGACCAGGCGATCCGCGTCGCAGGGGGCGGCAGCTACTTCGCCTCGAGCGAGCTCGGACGCCTCTACCGCGACGTCCTGGCCGGGATGTTCCACCCGTCTGACGACGACTCGGCGCACGCGACCGTCGCGAACGCCTGGCTCGGCCCCGCTTGAGCGAGGCGGCCGCTCGCGGTCAGCCGCGGTTGTTGCTCAGCTCGAACACGCGCAGCAGTTCGGCGATGGCGGCATCCTTGCTGTCGCCACCCTCCTCGAACATGTGGGTGACGTGCGTCAACAGATGGTTCTCGACGAGCAGCTTGTTGAGGGAGCCGAGCGACTTCTGGATCGCGAGGGACTGCGTGATGATGTCCATGCAGTAGTCCTCGTTCTCGATCATCTTCTCGAGGCCGCGCATCTGGCCTTCAAGGATCTTCGTGCGGTGCAGCGCCCGCTTCTTGATGTCTTCGATCACGCGCTCAGGGTACCACCAGGGGGTACACGTGCCGTCCGACGCAAGCACGAGGTGCCTCCAGCACACGAGCCTAGGATGGGCGGATGACGAGCACCTCGACCCTCGAACTCACCGCGGCCGACGCCGGACGGGCCAGGGCACTCCGAGCGATGAAGCGCCTCGCGACGGGTCTGCTGGGGCTGATGGCCGTCATCTTCGCCGTCGCGTTCGCCCTGCAGGGCAGGTATCCGTGGCTCGAGTACGTCCGGGCCGCCGCTGAGGGCGGCATGGTCGGTGCACTCGCCGACTGGTTCGCCGTCACCGCCCTGTTCCGCCACCCGCTCGGCATCCCGATCCCACACACGGCGATCATCCCGAAACGCAAGGACGAGATCGGTGTCAGCCTCGGCGAGTTCGTCGAGACCAACTTCCTCTCCGAGGAGGTCATTCGCCAGAAGCTCGCATCCTTCAGTGTGTCGGAGAAGGTCGGTGGGTGGCTGGCCGAACCGGTGAACGCCGAACGGGTGACCGCCGAGGGCTCGGTGGCGGTTCGGGCACTGCTCGAGACCCTTTCGGACGACGACGTGCGGGAGGTCATCGAGTCGCTCGCGACGAAGCACCTCGTCGACCCGGAGTGGGCACCCAACATCGGACGATGGGTCGATCACATCGTCGCGGCGGGCGCGCACCACGACGCGGTGGACCTCCTCCTCGACCGCACGGGCGACTGGCTCGTCGCGAACCCGACGGCGTTCGAACGTCTCGTGTCGAGTCGGCTGCCCGGCTGGGTGCCGTCCTTCGTGGACCGGCTCGTCGACGACAAGCTCTACCGCGAGGCCGTGTCGTTCGTGCAAGCGGTGCGTGCCGACCCCGACCACCAGTTGCGGCATGCGCTCGACGGCTATCTCGGCGAGCTCGCGCAGCAGTTGCAGCACGACGCGGGAACCATCGCCCGCTTCGAGCACACCAAGCACGACATCATCGACAGCCCGCGCGTCCGCGACGTCGCCGGCAAGACCTGGGCGGCAGCGAAGACCGCGTTCCTGGAAGCCCTCGACGCCCCCGACAGCGAACTCCGCCAACGGATCGCAGGGACGATCGCCGACGTCGGGCGCCGCCTGTCCAGTGACCGGTCGTTCTCGACCAGCGTCGACACCCGGGTCGCCGACGCGCTGTCCTACGTCGTGACCCGGTACCGCCACGACATCGCGAGCATCATCACCGACACCGTCGAGCGCTGGGACGCCCGCGAGACGACCCAGAAGATCGAGCTCCTCGTCGGCCGCGATCTGCAGTTCATCCGACTCAACGGCACCATCGTCGGCGCCCTGGCCGGGCTCGCGATCTACAGCGTCGCCCAGGCCGTGCTCGCCGCCTTCTGAACCGCCGTCACCGCCGCGGCAGCAGTTCCACCGAGATGAGGTTCACGACGTCGTTCGCGAGGCGGTCGAGTGCGGCTTGGTCCTTGCAGGTGAAGGTGAAGACCACGAGCGTGCCCATCTTCGTGAGCGAACGGACTCCCCAATACGTGCGCTCGCCGGTGGGCTGGGTCCAGGACAGCACTCGGAACTCGATGCTGCCGCTGCCACTGTTGTAGTTCAGCTGCTCCGTCGTGCCGTCGGCTGCGACGTAGTCGGCCCCCACGTATTTCGACAGGTAGGCGTCGCTCGAGCGCTGGTCGTCACCGACCGCGATCTCTGCGGGCGTGAGCGCGATGTTGCCGAGGCGGACCTCGCACGACGTCGCCGCGTTGGTGTAGATGTCGATGCCGTTCTGGTCCTGACCGCCGGCGACCCATGAGGCGTCGAAGTCGTTCGTCAGGTAGGCCGTCCAGTCCGCCGGCACGTCCTGGCCCGCGGCGAAGTCGAGGTCGGGCGGGATCGTGACGTACGTCTTGGTGGGTTCGGGCGTCGAGGTCGCCTCGGTCGGTGTCGGAGAAGCGCTCTTCGTGGGCGTCGCCGAGCGGGTCGGCGACGGATCGGCGACCGGCGCCGCCGCCTGAGTCAGGACGAGGACGACGACCGTGATCACCGCGGCGAGGACGAGCGGCACTCCGACGGCGAGGGCGATGATCAGACCGGTGCGCTTGCGCCGAGGGGCGCCGGGACCGCCCGGCCCGACGGGTGGGTACTGGTTCGGAGGCTGTTGCCCACCGTAGGGCTGTCCGGCGGGATACTGCGGCTGCTGTGCGGAGGGGCTCTGGGGCTGCTGCGGCGGCTGCTGCCCATACGGGTTCTGCGGCTGCTGCTGCTGCCCATACGGGTTCTGCGGCTGCGGCTGCTGCCCATACGGGTTCTGCGGCTGCTGCCCGTAGGGGTTCTGCGGGGGCTGCTGCCCGTACGGATTCTGCTGCGGCTGCTGGGGCTGCTGCCCGTACGGATTCTGCGGCGGCTGCTGGGGCTGCTGCCCGTACGGGTTCTGCGGCTGCGGCGGCTGCTGCCCGTAGGGCTGCTGCGGCTGCGGTCCGTTCGGGTCCTGCGGCTGGTCCGGGCGCGGTACATCGGTCACGGCTGTGGCCTTTCGACGGTTCGTGTGCCGCCAGCCTATCTGCGCCGCTCCGGCACCGGAGGGCGGATCCTGCACCAGAATGGTCACGTGTCCACCGCACCCACCACACCGAAGACCCGCAGCGAGCGCCTCGACGCCCTCCCCTTCACGAAGGCACACGGCCGTCTCCTCGCCGGTTCCGGCGTGGGCTGGGCGCTCGACGCCATGGACGTCGGTCTCGTCTCCTTTGTCCTCGCCCAGCTCGCCGTCCAGTGGGAGCTCGGCAACACCGAGCTCTCCTGGATCGCATCCGCCGGTTTCCTCGGCATGGCGATCGGCGCGACCGTCGGCGGCCTCCTCGCCGACCGTGTCGGCCGTCGCCACGTCTTCGCCGTCACGCTCCTGATCTTCGGGATCGCGACCGGTGCGTCCGCCCTCGCGTGGGGCCTCGGCGTGCTCATCGCGTTGCGGTTCATCGTCGGCCTCGGCCTCGGCGCCGAGCTGCCGGTCGCTTCGACACTCATGAGCGAGTTCGCGCCCCCGCGGATCCGTGGTCGCATCATCGTCTTCCTGGAGGCGTTCTGGGCGGTCGGTTGGATCGCGGCCGCGCTCATCGGCTACCTCGTGGTCCCGACGAGCGACGACGGCTGGAGGTGGGCGCTCGCGATCGGTGCGGTCCCCGCGATCTACGCGGCGGTCGTCCGGTTCAAGCTCCCGGAGTCGGTCCGTTTCCTCGAATCGCGCGGGCGGTACCAGGAGGCCGAGTCCATCGTCCGCGAGTTCGAAGCCGCTGCGGGAGTCAGCTCACCTGAGGCATCACGGACCGACGTGGTCGCGTCCGACCGCACCGCCACGGCACCCGGCCTGACGGCACGCGAACGCCTCCGCGGGCTCTGGTCGCCCCTCCACCGCCGCGACACGGGCGCGCTCTGGATCGTGTGGTTCTGCGTCAACTTCTCGTACTACGGCGCGTTCATCTGGATTCCGACCATCCTCGTCGCCTCCGGCTTCTCGCTCGTCCGTTCCTTCGGCTTCACGCTCATCATCACCCTGGCGCAGCTGCCCGGCTACGCGGTCTCGGCGTGGTTGATCGAGGCATGGGGTCGGAAACAGACCCTCGCGACCTTCCTCGCCGGCTCGGCCGTATCCGCGGTGCTGTTCGGCACGGCGACCACCGAACCGATGATCATCGTGTTCGGCATGTGCCTGTCGTTCTGCAACCTCGGCGCGTGGGGAGCCCTCTACGCGACGACGCCCGAGCTGTACCCGACGGTGCTCCGCGCGACCGGCGCGGGCTGGGCGGCTGGCGTCGGGCGGATCGCCTCGATCATCGCACCGCTGTCGGTGCCCGCCCTCCTGCTCGGCGGGCACGGCCTGCTGTTCTCGGTGTTCGCGGCGTTCTTCATCGTCGCCGCCGTGGCGGCCCTGTTCCTGTCGAACATGCGCGGTCGGTCGCTCGACTGAACCTCAGCCGCTGCCGGACCCGGTGATCGTGTTGAGGGCGAGCACGATGATGAGGCCGTTGAAGAAGAAGCTGAGCACGGAGTGCCACACCATCCGCCAGCGGATGAGCGGCCGGAGGGTCTCCACGTCGGATGCGGCGAAGGAGGTGCCGATCGTGTACGAGAAGTACACGAAGTCGGTGATGCGCGGATGCGGTGTGTTCGGGAAGCGGAGCGGCGGGTCGTCGGGGCTCGCAGCGTAGCTCTGGGCGTAGATCTGCGCGAACCCCCAGTGCAGGAATCCCCAGGCGAGCAGCATCGCCCACACACCGATGACCTCGATCGCCCCCTGCCAGGCCGGTTCGTCGCGCAGCGCGAGCAGTTCGGTGGCCGCGCCCAGTCCGACGAAGCTCGCGAGGATCGTGGCGGCGGTCGACACGATGCGCGCAGGCCGGCTGGCCGCGATCCGGGACGACTGGCGCGAGGTCGCGGCACGGTCGGCGGCGCTCATCCGCCAGAGGACGATGATCACGACGATCGCGTACACGGTGCCGAGGAAGCACCAGAGGAGGAGCTCGAAGAACGCGGCCTCGTAGTCGTCGGTCGTCGCGAACCGCACGCCGACGATCACCATGCCGAGTTGCCAGACGAGGCTCACCACGTAGGCGACGGCTCCGAGCGCGCGGCGGACCGCGCTCGCCTCCGGAGCGGTCGGCTGCTGCCTGGTCGTCGGTTCCCCCGTCACGTGTGCATGCTATCGCTCGGCCGCGCAGCCTGACAGGCTCCGCGATAGGACAGAATGGTGCGGTGATCGAATCCAGCAGCGCTGCTTCCCCGTCCGCCACCGTCGAGCGTCGCCCACTGTCGGGCCGTCGGATCGACCTCGCTCACGGAGCGTACTCGGCCTCGATCGCGTCCGTCGGCGCATCGCTGCGCTCCCTGCGCTTCGACGGCCGCGACCTGATCGTCCCGTTCGAAGCCGACGAGGTGCGGCCGGCCTTCCGCGGCGCGATGCTCGCCCCCTGGCCGAACCGGGTCGTCGACGGCCGGTACACCTTCGGTGGCGAGGAGCACCAGCTCGCGCTCACCGAGCCCGCTCGCGGCCATGCGCTGCACGGCCTCGCCGCCTGGCTCGACTGGGAGGTCGTCGCTGCCGACGAGTCCTCGGCAGCGCTGCGCGTCGTGATCGAAGCGCAGGCCGGTTACCCGTACCGCGTGGAGGTCACCGCCACGTTCACCCTCGACGACACAGGCCTCCGCACCGACGTCGAGGCCGTCAACCTCGGCGACACCGATGCGCCCTACGGCACCGGTCCGCACCCCTACCTCGTCGCCGGCGCCGGCCGGGTCGACGACTGGACCCTCACCCTCCCCGCTGCCGAGGTGCTCACCGTCACCCCCGACCGCCTCATCCCCGTCTCGCTCGAGGCGGTCGACTCCGAGGGCCAGACGCACTTCGACTTCCGGAGCGCGCGGCCGATCGGCGACACCTTCATCGACCACGCGTTCAGCGCGCTGTCCCAGGAGGAGGGCCGCACCGTCGTGAGGCTCACCTCCCCCTCCGGCACAGGCGTCGCGATGCACTGGGCCGACGGGCTCCCCTGGGTGCAGGTCCACACGGCCGACCAGGACGACCCGGAGCGCAGCCGCCTCGGCCTCGCGGTCGAACCGATGACCTGCCCGCCGGACGCGTTCTCGAGCGGCACCGACCTCGTCGTGCTCGAGCCGGGCACGCCTCACCTCGTGTCGTGGACCATCTCCGCACTCTGACAGGTGTCGGGTCTAGGCTGACGACATGTCCCAGACTCTTGCGAAACTCAGTGGCGGCCCCCTCGACGGCGAGATCATCCCTCTCGAGGAGGGTCAGGAGGGCGAGCTCGTGCTGCCCTACGGCGAGGGCCAGCTGATCTACCGTCAGCTCGGCGAACCGACCGGAACCGGCGCCCACGACGGGCCGACGACGGCGAGCTTCGAGTACGTCGAGTCGACCGAGGACATCTCGCCGACGAACCGCAACGGGAACGGCGACGACGACTCCATCTCCTAGCCGGCGACGTCGCCGCGAACGCAAGCACGTCGGCGGCGACGTTCCCTCGCAGCGAACAACACCCCCTTGAGGGATACCCCCCTGGGGTATACCTTGATGGCATGAACGAGCCGATGCAGCACACCCAGGCGCGTGTCGATCCTGCCCACGGGCACGACGCGCTCCACCAGCACGAAGCACACGCACCCCACGAGGACCACGCCGGACACGATTCCCACGCCGGGCACCACGACCACGTCGGACAGTTCCGTCGACTCTTCTGGATCATGCTCGTGCTGGCGGTGCCCGTCGTGGGGCTCAGCGGTATGTTCGCCATGCTCATCGGCTACGAGCTCCCGGCTGTTCCCGGTATCGGCTGGGTGGTTCCGATCCTCGGCACGGTCATGTACGTATGGGGTGGCAGGCCGTTCCTGAGCGGCGCGGTCGGTGAGATCCGTGGCCGTCAGCCCGGCATGATGCTGCTCATCGCCCTCGCGATCACCGTCGCCTTCATCGCCTCCTGGGGCGCGAGCCTCGGGCTGTTGGCGCATGAGCTCGACTTCTGGTGGGAGCTCGCACTCCTCATCGTGATCATGCTGCTCGGCCACTGGATCGAGATGCGCTCGCTCGCCCGTTCCAGCTCCGCCCTCGACTCCCTCGCCGCGCTCCTGCCCGACACCGCCGAGCGGGTGAGCCCCGACGGAATCGTCGAGCAGGTCTCGCCCGCCGAGCTGCGACTCGACGACGTCGTCATCGTGCGCCCCGGGGGACGGATCCCCGCCGACGGCAGCGTCGTCGACGGAGCCGCAGAGCTCGACGAGTCGATGATCACGGGTGAGTCGCGACCCGTGCGTCGCACCATCGGCGACCGCGTCGTCGCGGGGACGGTGTCCACGGATTCCGCGATCCGTGTCGCCATCACCGCGATCGGCGACGACACCGCGCTCGCAGGGATCGGACGGCTCGTCACCGAGGCGCAGAACTCCTCGTCGAAGGCACAGCTCCTGGCGAACCGGGCAGCCGGTTGGCTCTTCTGGTTCGCCCTCGGTGCAGCAGCGCTCACAGCCGTGGCGTGGATGATCTTCGGCACGCCGGAGGACGCGGTCATCCGCACGATCACGGTGCTGGTGATCGCCTGCCCGCATGCCCTCGGACTCGCGATCCCGCTCGTCGTGTCGATCGCCACCGAACGAGCTGCACGAGCGGGCATCCTCGTCACCGACCGCGCGGCTCTCGAGGCCATGCGCACCGTCGACACCGTCGTGTTCGACAAGACCGGCACCCTCACGAGGGGTGAGCCCTCGGTCACCGGCATCCTCGCCGTCGACGGCTCCGAGGACGCACTCCTGAGCGTGGCGGCGAGTGCCGAGGCGGACAGTGAGCACCCGCTGGCACGCGCCATCGTGCGAGCCGCGGCGGATCGCGGACTCACCGCTCCCCCGGCGACGGATTTCCAGGCGTCGACATCCGTCGGCGTGCGGGCGACGGTCGCAGGCACTCGGATCGAGGTCGGCGGACCGGCGCTCCTCCGCGCGTCCGGGCTCGACGCCCTGCCCGCGACCGACTCATGGCGCCGGGACGGGGCGATCGTGCTGCACGTCCTGCAGGACGGTGCGCTGCTCGGCGCACTCGCGCTGGCCGACGAGATCCGTGCCGAGTCCGTCGAAGCGGTCCGCGCCCTGCACGACCGCGGCGTGCGGGTCGTCATGCTCACGGGCGACGCCGCTCAGGTGGCCGAGCACATCGCCGCCGAGCTCTCCATCGACGAGTTCGTCGCGGAGGTCACGCCCGGCGACAAGGCGAGGATCGTGCGGGAGTTCCAGGACGCCGGTCGATCCGTGGCGATGGTCGGCGACGGGGTGAACGACGCCCCGGCGCTCGCGACCGCCGAGGTCGGCATCGCCATCGGCGCAGGCACCGACGTCGCGATCGCCTCCGCCGGCGTCGTCCTCGCGAGCTCCGACCCCCGTGCCGTCGTCTCGGTGATCGAGCTGTCAGTGCGCAGCACGCGGAAGATGCGCCAGAACCTGTGGTGGGCGGCAGGCTACAACCTGCTGTCGGTGCCGCTGGCCGCCGGCGTCCTCGCCCCCATCGGGTTCATCCTCCCGATGGCCGTGGGTGCCGTACTCATGTCGCTGTCCACCATCGTCGTCGCAGCGAACGCCCAACTCCTCCGCAGACTCGACCTGCACCCGGAGGCCGTCGTCCGACGCTGACCCCCTTGCACCGCGGCTCTCCCGGGGAGCACCATGGCAGCGACGATGCACCGCTGCCGTGGTGCGCAGGAGGAGGCCCAGGATGGACTGGAAGATCGAACTCATCTTCGTCCCGGTGACGGACGTCGACCGCTCGAAGGCGTTCTACGTCGATCAGGTCGGCTTCGTCGCCGACCACGACCAACAGGTCGACGAGTCATTGCGGTTCGTGCAGCTCACCCCACCAGGATCGGCCTGCTCGATCGCGTTCGGCACGGGGCTCAGCGACATGGAGCCCGGCACCCAGAACTCGATCCAGGTCGTCGTCCCCGACGCCGCAGCGGCCTACGATCATCTGACCGCCAACGGTGTCACCGCCACACCGGTCGACGAGCAGGCGTGGGGCCGATTCGTCACCTTCGACGACCCGGACGGAAACACCTGGACCCTGCAGCAGTTGCCCGACTACAGCAAGCCGGTCGGTGAGCAGTACGCCTGAGCTCAGGTCAGCGAGGACTCGTCGACCGCGACGGTGAAGGTCTGCACGCGCAACGGCACTGTGGGCGTGAGCCGCACCTCCAGGCGGAGTCGTCCGCGCTCCCCCTCGACGAACCACACGAGGTGGTCCGGGGAGTCGCAGATCGGTGTCGCGCGGCCGGAGGCGACCTCGGCGATCCCACCGACGCGATCGACAGCCGCGGCGATCGCAGCACGGCGCTCCTCGAACGGCCGATCGAGGGCCACGTTCTCAGCGAACAGGGCTGTCGCCACACGGTCGTCCCAGTGCGTGACGAGTCCGGTCGCGGTCATCGACGCGACGAGCGTCTCCGGCCAGGGTCGGACGGTCGCCGGCGTTTCCTCCTCGGCGGCGAGCGTCAGCCGGAGCGCCTGCTCGGCAGGCTTCGCCACCGCGGCGTAACCGGCGTTCTCGAACGCGACGACACCGACGCCAGTGGCCGGGTGCCAGCGCATGTGCGCGCTGTAACCGGGGTAACCGCCGGAATGCGAGACGAGGGTCCCGAGCTCGGCGTCGTCCTCGACGAACAGGCCGAAGCCGTAGCCGAGCGCGTGACGAGACGGGACACCGTCGAGAGTGGGCCTGGGCGGCGCGATGCGGTGCAGCTGCTGCATCTCGCGTCGGCTGGCGGCAGAGAGCGGACCGGTGTCGTCGCCGGCCCACGCGCCGTCGAGCCAGCGGACCCAGCCGATGAGCGTCGCAGGCGACGCGAACAGCCCACCGATGGCGGAGAACACGCCCGGGCCGGAGAACGGCACCTCGACGAAGTGCCCGGCGTCCTCGACTCCGCGGCCGAACACGACCCGGTGACCGATCGCCGTGACGGCGTCGTCCGGCCGCTCGAACACCGCGCCGAGGCCGAGCGGTTCGAGCAGCAGCGACGTCACCGCTTCCACGTAGGAGGTGCCGGTCACGCGCTCGATGATCTGTCCGAGCACCGCGTAGCCGAGGTTCGAGTAGGAGAACGCGGTTCCCGGGACCGTGATGAGGCGCACGCCCCGCTCGAGGACGGCCCGGAACGCCTCGCGGCTGAGCGACTCCTGGCGGTCGGCCCACGGATCGTCCGTGCCGAGACCGCCGGACATCGTGAGCAGCATCCGGACCGTCGGCCGCCCGACGACACCACCGTGGAGCACCGGTGCGAATTCCGGCACGAACTCGTCGACGGCTGCGTCGAGATCGAGTCGTCCCGCGTCGCGCAGGATGAGGAGCACCGCCGCCGTGAAGCTCTTCGTGCAGGAGGCGATCCGGAAGAGCGTGTCGGAGGTCGGAACGGGGCCGCCGACGCTGATCCCGCCGAAGCCCTGCTCGTACCTGATGCGATCGCGGTCGAAGACGGCGACGAAGGAACCCGGCGCAACGCCGTCGGTGATGCGGCGCTCGAAGATCCCGGCGATCGTGGTGTCCGTGCTGTCGTCGACCAGGTGCATACCGTCTCCCTCGGGTTGATCCTCCATCGAGCGTACGGGCATTCCGCGACGACGAGCGCCGTGCGGGGCGTACTGTGCTCCTCGACACCGCGGAAGTCAAGGGGGACGTCCGGCGGTCGGCCGGGCGCGCCCACGGGAGTAGCGTCATCTCCCGGAACGACCGCCGACGGCGGCCACGGAGGGAGTCTGGTCGATGTCGAGCACGGTGGGATCCGAAGAGCCGGGGCAGGTCCGCAGTCTCGTCCCGGCACGAATCGACCGACTGCCATGGACGAGGTTCCACTGGATGATCGTCGTCGGCCTCGGCTTCTCCTGGGTGCTGGACGGACTGGAGATCCAGATCGTCGCCTCGGCCGGTTTCCAGAAGTCGCTGGGGCTCTCGGCCACCGAGGTCGGACTCCTCGGGACGATCTACCTCCTGGGACAGGTCACGGGCGCGCTCATCTTCGGGCGCATGGCGGACCGCCTCGGGCGCAAGAAGCTGTTCATCCTCACACTCGCGATCTACCTCGTCGCGAGTGGCATCGCGGGCCTCTCGCCCACCTTCTGGTTCCTCGCGATCTTCCGCTTCTTCGCCGGTATGGGCATCGGCGGTGAGTACGCCGCGATCAACTCCGCGATCGACGAACTCATCCCGTCGAAGTACCGCGGACACGTCGACATCGCCATCAACGGCACCTATTGGGGCGGCGCAGCGCTCGGCTCCGCCGCCAACCTGTTCCTCCTGAACACGGACTACTTCGCGCAGGACGTCGGCTGGCGGATCGGGTTCTTCATCGGCCCCGTGCTCGGGCTGGCGATCATCTTCCTGCGGCGACACATCCCGGAGAGCCCGCGCTGGCTCATGACCCACGGCCGGGAACAGGAGGCCGAAGCGACGGTCGACGAGATCGAGGAGACCGTCCGCAAACAGGGCGGCACGATCGACCCCGTGGACGAGTCGAAGGCGATCACGGTGCAGGCCCGGGGCCATATTCCGATCCGCACCATCTTCGGGGTGCTGTTCTCGAAGTATCCCAAGCGCACGTTCGTCGGCCTCGCGATGATGATCACGCAATCGTTCCTGTACAACGCGATCTTCTTCACCTATGCGCTCGTGCTCCAGAACTTCTACGGCACCAGCCCGTCGTCGACGCAGTACTACTTCTTCCCCTTCGCGATCGGCAACCTCCTGGGACCACTCATCCTCGGACGCTTGTTCGACACGTGGGGCCGCCGTCAGATGATCTTCCTCACCTACGGCGTCTCCGGCGCGGTCCTGGCCGTCTCGGCGGTACTCTTCAACGCCGGCGCGCTCGACGCGACCACGCAGACCGTCTTCTGGTGCGTCTCCTTCTTCTTCGCCTCGGCCGGTGCGTCGAGCGCATACCTCACCGTGAGCGAGATCTTCCCGCTCGAACTGCGCAGCCAGGTGATCGGCTACTTCTTCGCGATCGGTCAGATCGCCGGGTCGATCGCCCCGCTGCTCTACGGCATCCTCATCGGCGACGGGACCGACCGCGGCCCCCTCACGGTCGGCTACTTCATCGGTGCCGGAGTGATGATCCTCGGTGGTCTGATCGCTCTCATCTTCGGGGTCGACGCAGCGCGGAAGTCGCTCGAGGACATCACCGAACCGCTGTCGGTCGTCCGCAAGGGATCCTCCCCCGCCGACTGACTCGGTCTCGGCTCACGGAGCCTGATACAGCTCCACGAGCAACGCGCGCAGCGCCTCCGTGGCCGGCGGTGGTTCCTCCCGCCACCACACCAGATGCACGGGGATGAGTGGTGCATCCACGACCCGGCGATACGCGATCCCAGGTCGGGGGTACTGCGCGACGGTGGCCTCCGAGGTCATGCCGAGTGCACGCCCCGAGGCGATGAGCGCCAGCCAGTCGTCGATGTTCTCGGTGCGCGACACCTGCGACGGACGCGCGTCCTCCGGCCAGAGGTCGAGCGCAGTCGTGCCGGTCCGGCGGTCGATGACGATCCGGCGATCGACGAGGTCGGTGAGGCGGAGCAATCGACGCCTCGCGAGGGGATCATCGGCCGCCATCGCGCAGAACCGGCGCTCGAGACCGACGATGGTGCTTGCGAACCGTCGTTCGTCTGGCGTGCTGCGCACGATCGACAGGTCGGCACGACCCTCCTCCAAGCCGGACGACGGAGAGTTCGTACGGATGACGTCGAGTTCGATGTCACCGTGCTCGGCAGCCCAACGCCGCTGCAGCGCGACGGTGTGCCGACCGACCGCCGACCAGGCGTAGCCGAGGCGAAGTCTCGCCGGGCCGTGCTGCGCCTCGCGCACCAGTTCGTCGACCTCGGCGAGGACCCGTCGAGCGCGTCCCAGCACGGGAGAGCCGGCTGCCGTGAGGCTCCACTCCCGGGTCGTCCGGCGCAGGAGTCGGACACCGAGCTGCCGCTCCAGCGCCGCGAGCGAGCGCGAGACCGCGGCCTGCGAGAGATCCAGCGCGAGCGCCGCATCGGTGAAGCTGCCCTCGTCGACGATCGCGACGAAGGTCCGCAGCTGACGGAGATCGACATTCATGATCACAGTGTATAAAAATGAACGACAATTGCATTTTACGCACAGGTGGATGGTCGTCAGACTGGCCTCATGACGCCATCGCCCGCGCACCCGACGACCCGCGGTCTGTGGATCGGTGTCACCACCATGCTCGGCACGGCGACCTCGAACCAGCTCGGAGCCGCCATCGGCTCACTGGCTTTCCCGGTCATCGGCCCGGCCGGCGTCGTCGCGATGCGGCAGTGGGTCGCGGCCCTCGTGCTGCTGCCGATCGTCCGGCCGCCCGTCCGGAGCTACACGTGGCGCCAATGGTGGCCGATGCTACTGCTCGCCGTGACGTTCGGCACGATGAACCTCAGCCTGTACACCGCCGTCGAACGGATCGGTCTCGGGCTGGCGGTCACCCTGGAGTTCCTCGGGCCGCTGACGCTCGCGCTCGTCGCGACGCGATCGAAGCTCGGCGCCGGATGCGCGGTCGTCGTCGCCGGCGGGGTCGTGCTCCTCGCAGACCCGCAGCCGAGCACCGACTGGTTCGGGATCACCTGCGGACTCGTCGCGGCCGCGAGTTGGGCCGGGTACATCCTGCTGAACCGCACGGTCGGCGCCCGGGTACCGGGGATGCAGGGAACCGCCGTCGCGCTCGCCTGCTCCGCGCTGATGTTCCTGCCCGTCGGGATCGTGGTGTTCATCGGCCGGCCGCCGACCATCGAGGTCGTCCTCCTCGGCCTCGGCGCCGGCGTCCTCGCATCAGCCATCCCCTACGTCGCCGACCTCATCACGCTGCGCCGCATCCCCACGCACCTGTTCGGCGTGCTGACGAGCGTGCACCCGCTCATGGCGGGGGTCGTCGGACTGGTCGTGCTCGGCCAGCAGCTCGCGTGGAACGAGTGGCTCGGCATGGGTGTCATCGTGTCCGCGAACGCCGTGGTCGTCGGCGTCGCAGGACGCACCGCGAGGATCTCTCGACGAGCGGCTCTCCTCGTCGGTACCTGATGCGCCGCAGGGACGATCAGCCCTCGTTCGAGACGTACACCCCGAGGGTCTCGGCGAGCCGTTCGCGCTCGACCGCACGACGACCGGCACCCTTCGCGCTCGCAGTGGTGAGGGTGGCGAGCACGTGCAGGGTGAGGGCGATGGCGATGGACGAGCTGGGGTGGCCGTCCTCGGCCCGATCGAGCACGATCGTCTCGTCGGCGTAGGAGGTCAGCGGCGAGTCGGGCGCATCGGTGATGAGGACGAGACTCCCGCCTGCCTGCGCGAAGGGGACGGCGGAGTCGATCGTGTACTTCCGGTACCGCTTCAGCGACACCGCGATCATGACGTCGCTCGTGCGCACATCACTCAGGACATCGAGCGGACGGACGATCGTACCGTCGATGAGGGTCACGTTCGCCAGTCCGTAGCTGAGGTCGGCGGCCAGCAGCGAAGCGTAGGTGAACGACTTCGACGCGCCGATCAGGAACCGTCGGCGTGCCGAGACGATGAGCGCCGCAGCACGTTCGAGCGCACCATCGGACTTCGCCCAGGCGAGCGTGGCATCGAACTGCTTGCGCTCCTGTTCGAGCAGCCGCTGCTTGAGCACGGAGGCCGAACGTCGTTCGAGGCGTTGCTCGGGACGTTCGCCAGGAACGGCAGAGTCGTCCTCGGTGAGGAAGAGGGTGTCGTCGATCACGCGCTGGCTCCTTCGAATGCGCTCGCCGCGGTCCACCCGGCGATGCTCCCTCGATCGTAGCGATCCAGAGCACCCTGCGGAGAGCCGGAAAGACAACGATTCAGCGCATTCTTCGGCGATTCATAGCCCTGGGGTTTCGTTCGGAATCCGTACCATCCCGCACGTGCCACGCCGTCCTGTCAGCGGCCGTCGTCCGGCTCGTCCGGCTGGGGCAGGGTGATGGAGGAGGTGAAGAGACTGGCCCGCTGCTCCGCTTCGGCGCTCCCGCTGAACAATCCGACCGGCTCGGTGACCGGGGTGCCACTCGGGGGCTTCGGTCGCGGTTCCTGCTCCACGAGTTGGACGCGCGACCTCGGGATCGCCGAGGGGTTCTGCGCGAGGATCCACTCCACCATCTGCTCTCGGACAAGGCATCGCAGATCGAACAGCGTCGGGGCGTCGATCGCCGTCACGAGGATCCGCACCCGCACGTATCCGCCGACCGCGTCGGTCACCTGCAGCACCTGCGCCCGGCCGTCCCACAGATCGGTCCCGGCGAGCACGCGCTCCAGTTCGGTCCGCATGACCGCCGGGCTGACCCACCAGTCGAGGTCGAACTCCACCGAGCCGAGGAGTTCGCTCGTGTTGCGGGTCCAGTTCTGGAACGGCGTCGAGGTGAAGTAGGTGGAGGGCAGCACCATCCGGCGGTCGTCCCAGATGCCGACGACGACGTAGGTGAGGGTGATCTCCTCGATCCGCCCCCACTCGCCCTCGACGATGACGACGTCGTCCACACGGATCGCGTCACTGAACGCGAGCTGGATCCCGGCGAACACGTTGCCGAGGACGGACTGCGCCGCGAGTCCAGCCACGATGCTGACGACGCCGGCAGACGCCAGGACGCTCGCACCGACGACCTGGACCGCCGGGAAGGTGAGCAGGATCGACGCGCCACCGACGATCACGACGACGGCGACGGCGAGTCTCCGGACGAGCGCCAGTTGCGTCTGCATCCGACGGGCGACCTTGTTGTTCGGTACGTCGATCCGGTACCTCGCCTGGCCGAGACCGAAGACGAAGGACAGCACCGCGGCGACCAGCCAGGTGGATGCGGCGATCACCGCGATCCGGAAGACCTGGTCGATCGGCGCACGGAGGTCTTCCACGGGAAGGGTCGCTGCGACCGCCGGCCACAGGATCGTGAGGAGCACCAGTGCCCGGAAGGGATGACGCGCGTTTCCGGCCAGTGCGCCAGGCCATTCCCGTCGTTTCGCGGCCATCCGGAATCCCACCGACACGACGACGATCACCACCGACGCGGTGACGAGCGCGATCCCCGCGGCCGCGGCGACCCCCCACCAGCTCTGCCAGACGAACATCTGTACCTCCTCGACGGTGCCCTGCGAATCGGAAGGTCCCAGCGTAGGGGCGCTCGGCGTCAGACCGGCCCGGCTTGCGTGGCCTGCCACGAAGCTCCCAGGCTGGAGTCCTCTCGCGTTCAGGACGTGAGCAGCTCGTGCGGGTACTGCGCATCCCGACCCTGGAATTCGAGGATGGCGGTGTTCCGCACCACCCCGTCCTGGATCTCCACGGCACGTGCGATCGTCTCCTCCGCCGCCCACGCTCGGGGGCCGGCGAGCACGGTCGGCAGGAACGGGAGCAGCGCCTCGCTGTTCTCCCAGCTGGAGGAGTTCCAGAGCAGGGACGGACTGTGGTCGACGCTGTAGAAGTTGATGTCGCCGTTGCCGATCGTGAACATCGGGTCAGCGAAGCTCGTCGACCGTGCCCACTCGAAGGCCATCCCCTCGTCGCACGACACGTCCACGATGAGGCTGCCCGGACGGAACGCGCCGAGGTCTGCCGTGCGCAGGTAGAGCAACGGTGCGTTCGGGTCCTGCAGCGTGCAGTTGACGACGATGTCGCTCTCGGCGAGGAAGGGGGCGAGGGGCACGCGCCCCTCGTCGGTGATGACCTCGCTCAGGTACGGACCGTCGTCGTGGTCGAACTGGATCATCTGAGCCGAATGGATGGGCGCAGCGACGGCTGCGACCCGACGGTTCGTGAGGACCCGGACGTCATGGATGCCGTGGGCGTTCAACGCGGTGACGGCTCCACGGGCGGTCGCCCCGAACCCGATGACGACAGCGGTCAGCCGGCGCCCGTACGCGCCCGTCGACCCGCACAGCTCGAGGGCGTGCAGGACGGAGCAGTACCCGGCCAGCTCGTTGTTCTTATGGAACACGTGCAGGCCGAAGCTGCCGTCGCCCGCCCAGTGGTTCATCGCCTCGAAGGCGATCAGCGTCAGCCGCTTGTCGATCGCGAGCTGCGTGAGTTCCTGGTCCTGCACGCAGTGCGGCCACCCCCAGAGCGTCTGGCCGTCGCGGAGTTCCCGGACGTCGGCGAGCTGCGGTTTCGGCAGGAGGACGACGTCGGCCTGGGCGATGACCTCGGCCCGCGTCCCGAAGCCGCGCACGTACGGCGCGATGACCTCGTCCGACACCCCGAAGCGGGCGCCGTACCCGGATTCCACGATGATGCGCGACCGCAGGGTCTCGTCGATGCGTTCGAAGTGCGCGGGATGGATCGGCACGCGACGCTCGTCGGGCTTCCGCGAGGATCCGATCACCCCGAGGACTGCGTCGTGCTGCTCGGTCGGTTCGGATGCTGGCATGACTGCTCGTCCCATTCACGGGGGCCGAAGCGGCTCCGTGCTCCCGACCGTACCGTACGCCGATCCCCTCCGCGGCCGGACAGCGAAGGGCCCTCCCGCTCCGACGATCGCGATCGCGGAGCGGAAGGGCCCGGTCTCTCCGGTGGTCAGTCCTCGGACGCAACGACCTCTCGGCGACGACGCAGGACGAGGTACGCACCCGACATCAGCAGCAGGGCTGCCGCCAGGACCGACCAGGTGACCGTCACACCCGTCACGGCGAACTGCCCGTCACCCGGTTCCTCGGCAGCGCGGACCGTGAGCGTCGCTTCGCCGGTGATCCCGGAGTCTGCACCGACCGCGCGCAGGGTGTGCGAGCCGGCTTCGACCGTGGCGGGGATCGTCAGCGTCGCGGTGAACGACCCGTTCGCGTCCGCTCGGACGCCACCGAGGGCGGTCGGCGTGGAGAACAGCGTGAACTCGACCCGCTCACCGGCAGCGAAGCCACTGCCCGACACCGTGAAGGGTTTCCCGGCGGTGACGGTCTGCGACTCGAGGACCAGCGTGCCGGTGGCCGTCGATTCGACGGTGATCACCACCGAGCGCACCTCCTCGACGTTGCCGGCCAGATCGATCGCACGATAGCTGACGACGGTCGCTCCCGGCTCCGAGAAGCTGAGCCCGTCCGCTGTCGCAGGACTCCACTCGCCGTCACCGAGGCGGAACTGCACCTCTGCGACACCCGAGGTGGCGTCCACAGCCGTCGCCGTGACGTGCACCGGTCGGTCTGCTCCGCCGATGCCGTCCTCAGGATCGAGCACGAGCGTCGACACCGGGGCGAGCGCATCGATCCTGACCGTCGTGCTGCCGCCCGAACCGTCGACCGGCTCACCGTCGACGACCGCACGGTACTCGACGAGGGTCGAGGCATCGGCGCTCAGGGCGAAGGGCTCGGAGTACGACGTCCACTCCCCCGCATCCAGCCGATACTCGATGTCCGCGCCACCCGCACCAGCGATCGAGAGCGACACCTCGACCGGTCCGTTCCGCCAGCCCGCCTGGTTCTCAGCCGGACCGTCGATCGCGACGTCGACCCGTGGGGCGGTGCCTCCGTCGGACGGCAGGATCGGTCCGACGTCCGCGGTGGCCGACGACGGCGTCCACAGCGGCTTCGATGCCGAGACCTCGACGGCGATCGTCGAACCCACGTCATCGCCCGTGAGCACGTAGCTCGACGAGGTCGCGCCATCGACGGCCACGCCGTCGCGCATCCAGACGAAGCCCGTGGCCTGCCACGGCTCAGAGGCCGTCGCCGTCAGGGTCTCGCCGGCCCTGGCGGTGCCGGTGATCCCTGCGGACAGCGGCTCGGCGTCGACGATCGTCTGCGGCTCGATGCTCTCGAGCGTCGGCGTCACGACGTTCATGAGCCCGGTCGCAGGGTTGAAGGTGATGCGGTCGATCGTCGTCTCGCGGTGCTGACCGTCACCGCCCGGAATCGCGAACCGGTGGTAGGCGATGTACCAGTCGTCCGTGCCCGGCACGTTCACGATCGAGCTGTGACCCGTCGCGAGGATGCCGAGTGAGGCGTCCTTCTCGAGGATGACGCCGCGATACGTCCACGGGCCGTCGATGCTCGTCGAGGTCGCGTAGCCGACGCGGTAGTTCGCCGAGCCGGTGTCGTCGATCGAGTACGTCAGGTGGTAGAGGCCGTCGCGGTAGTTCACGAAGGCCCCCTCGCGGAAGTCCGTCAATCCGCTGATGCGACGGAGGGTGTCCTGCTTGATCGAGCGCATGTCGTCCGAGAGTTCCGCGTACACCGGAGAGCCGTTGCCCCAGAACAGGTAGCTCTTGCCCGAGACCGGGTCGGTGAAGGCGGCGGGGTCGATGGCCTGGCCCGAGGTGACAGACTCGTTGTTGAGGATCATCGCCGTCGGGTCGGCCGTGAACGGGCCGGCAGGATCGTCCGCGACGGCGACGCCGATGGTCTTCCGATCGACCGAGGGGTTGTGTCCGCTGAAGTAGAAGTAGAACTTGCCGTCCTTCTCGGTGATGGTCGGTGCCCACGCGTTGCCCGTCGCCCAGGGCACGTTGCCGGCGGATCCGTCGAGCGTGAGGATCGGATCGGCCGATCGCTCCCAGTCGACGAGGTTCTTCGACGACCAGACGTAGAAGTCCTTGCCGCCCCAACCCGCGTAGCCGTCCGTCGTCGCGTAGACGTAGTAGGTGTCGCCGAAGGCCACGATGTTCGGGTCGGCGTAGAGGCCCGGAATGGTCGGGCTCCCCATGTCGACGGCACGCATCGTCCAGACCACCGGGTCACCGGACCCCGAGGACAGACTGACCTGGACCGGAGTACTCAGGTCGCGGGTGGTGCCGGAGGCCGGCGTCGCGACGGCGCTCGCAGCGGTGGAGAACACGGGCGTGAGCGCCGTCAGATCCGTCCCCGGCTCGACCGGGAACACGATCTCCCGCTTCGTCGAATCGATGATCGGTGCCGTGCGGAGCACATCAGCTTCGGCGAGGGTGACCTCGGCGAGCGCCTGGGTGTTGCCGGACGACTGCAGCACCTCGGCCGCTGAGAGCGCGCGGTTGTAGATCGCGAACTCCCGGAACTGGCCGCGGAAACGGTTGTCCGCGTCGTAGTTCGAGCGCCCCAGGTAGTTGGCCGTGGTCTCACCGCCGCCGATGTCACCGGGGTCGGTCGTGACGGTGCTCGTCGCGACCGCGACGCCGTCGAGGTAGATCGTCGCGGAGGTCCCCGAGAGCGTGTAGGTCAGGTGCGCCCACTTCCCTCTGGGCAGGTTCGATCCCTGCGAGACGGTCTGCTCGGTCGTCCAGTTGCCGGTCGCGAGACTCGTCCGGTAGGCGTTGCCCGAGGTGAACAGGTAGCCGTTGCCGACGCCCGACAATGTGTTGCCGAGTCCGTAGATGAAGTAGGCGCCCGACTGTCCGGGGTCGATCCACACGTCCGCTTCCACCGTCACGTCCTCGACGCCGGCGAGGAGGTTGTCGGGCAGGTCCACGTAGCCGGTCGTGCCGTTGAGCGCGAGCGAGCCGTCCTGCCAGGTCGCACCGCCCACGATCGCGCCGTCCTGTCCGTTGCCGGAGACGTCGGCCACGGTCGAGCCGGATCCACCGTCGAACGAGTAGCGCAGGATCTCACCGACCTCGTTCACCGGCGCGGGTTCCGGGCCGGTCGGCTCGTTGTCGACGAGCGCGGCGAGCTCGGCTGCGGTCACCGGGATGACGGTGCCGTGGCGGGGGCTCGCCGGGAGATCGTACTTCGCCGGGACCTTCCAGTCCGGGTCGGCGATGTCGTCCGTGGCGAGCGGGATGTAGCCGCGTCCGCCGTACTCGTCGACGAACAGGTAGTACTGCTGACCGTTGACGTCACCGGGGTTGGCGACGAAGGCCGTCGGGCCTTCGACGGCACTCGTACCGGCGTTGCGCCCGATGCAGCTGTCCACCATCGTCCAGGCGTCGAGCTGCGCGCGGAGCTCCGTTGACGACTCCTGGATGATGTCGCTGCATCCGGTGCCGCCAGCACCCTCGTCCTTCGTGAAGCGGTAGTACGTGCCGTCGTCCTCGAGCACGGTCGAGTCGATGCGCGAGACGCCCTGGTCCTGCCACACCTGCGGTTCGGTGAAGGTCACGAAGTCACGCGTGGTCACGTACATCATGCGGTGGTAGGAGTTGCCGACGTGGCCGGGGTCGTCGTCGGCGTAGAGCGACGACGCCCAGAACACGACGTACGAGCCGATGGACTCGTCGTAGTAGGCTTCGGGCGCCCAGGTGTTGCCGGCGTTGGCCGACGACACCTCGATGTGGCGTTGCTGCGACCAGTTCACGAGGTCGGTCGACTCCCAGACCTCGAGGAACCGGCTGCCCTGCCGGACAGAATCGCCCCACGAGGTGCCGCTGCCGATGGAGAGGTCGGTGGCGATGAGGAAGAACTTGTCCCCTTCGGGTGAGCGGATGAGGAAGGGGTCGCGGAGACCCTTCGTGCCCTCGGTGGAGCGCAGCACAGGCTTGCCGCCGTTGAGTTCGCGCCACGAGAGTGCGTCGTTGCCTTCGCTCGCGGCGAAGTAGATGTTCTCGCCCTCGAGCGAGTTCCCGGTGAAGTAGGCGAAGGCGTAGCCCTCGTAGTCCGGGAGGTCCACGGCCTTCCGGACCGTGGCGGTGAAGGTGCGCTCAGCGGTCGCGGCGTTCTTGGTGAGATGCGCGGTCAGCACGACCTCGGTGTCCCGGTCAGGCCGTGAGACGATCCCGTCCGTCTGGACGATGCCGGGGTCGGAAGACTCCCACTCGATGCCGATGCCGTCGGGCGCACCCGGCAGGGTGAGGTTGCCGCGGACGTCGTCGATCGTGTTGATCACGAGTTCGGCTGCGGCGGCGTCGACGTCGGACTGGTCGGACCGCAGCGGCTGCACCGTCGCGATGAACCGCTTGCTGGCGCTCTCGCTCCCGCGGGTGATCGTCGCGGTGAGGGTCACGGTGGCGGCACCGTCGGTAGGCGCCGGCCGCGTCACGACACCGGCGTCCGAGATGCGCGCCGGGGTGTCCGATGTCCAGGCGATGGTGCTGCCGTTCACCCCGCTGCTCGGCAGCGACAGGTCGGCGGTCACGGCCGAGAGGTCGCCGAGGCCGAGGGACGCCGCGTCGCGGGCCGCTCTCGTGGCATCCGTCGGTTGCAGAGCGGCAACGGCCGAGCCGTCGAGCGCCGAGTCGTAGATGCGGAAGTCACGGACGTTGCCCGAGAGCAGACGGTCGCTGGCGTAGTTGGACTTGCCGATGGCGTTGGCCGTGGTGACCCCGCCACCGATGGCGCTCGGCTTCACCGTCACGCCGGTCTTCCGGCTGACCTGCACGCCGTCCAGGTACAGGGTCGCCGTGTCACTCGCGTCGTCGAGGGTGTAGGTCAGCGTCTTCCAGACACCGCGCGCCAGGTTCGACGCGGAATCCGCCGTCTGCTCTCCGCTCCAGTTGCCCGGAGTGATCGAGGCCCGGTACGAGTTGCCCGTCGCGAAGAGGTAGCCGGTTCCGGCGTTACTGGTCGCGGGGTTCCCGAGGCCGAAGATGAAGTAGGGGGTCGCCTGGCTCGGTCGGATGAGGACGTCCGTGCTCACGGTGATCGAGTCGAGTCCGGCGAGGATGTCGTTCGGCAGGGCGACGTAATCGTCGACGCCGTCCAGGGAGACACCCTCGGTGCCGCCGTAGCCGGGACCGCCGACGAAGGTGCCGTCGTGTCCGTTGCCCGAGGAGTCCGTCGCGGTCGTGCCGGCCGTCTCGTCGAGCGCGTAGTGGAGCACGAGTCCGCTGTCGTCTGCGGAGGCTGGTATCGCACTCAGCAATGGGATCGTCAGTGACGCCGCGAGCGCGGCGACCACTGTTCTGGTCGAGATGGGTTTCATGCTGCACGTCCTCCTGGGTTCGGCTTCGTTGTCGACAGGGCGCGCCGGACGTCGCGGTGAGCGAGGTTCGACAGTGGTGCGGTCGTGAGGACCGCCGGTGGGGTGGGTGGATCCGTTGTCGGTTGCTGCGGCGGGGCTGATCAGGTCTTGCGCTTGCGCGAGACGACGAGGCGTTGGAGCAGGACGAACACCAGCAGGATGCCGCCGGTGATGATGGTGGTCGCCTCCGGCCGGATGCTGCCGTCACGGGTGATGAGCACGTTCATGAGGCCGAGCACGAGCGCCCCGACGACCGAGCCGAGCACGAAGCCGGCACCGCCCGTCAACAGCGTGCCGCCGATGATGACGGCTGCGATCGCGTCGAGCTCCCAGCCACTCCCCGTGATGTTCTGCGCGATGCCGAGCTTCGACGTGTAGACGACGGCGGCGAGTCCGGCGAGCGTGCCGCTGATGACGTAGACCGCGAGCTTGGTGCGCACGACCGGGAGCCCCATGAGGAGCGCCGACTGCTCGGAGCCGCCGATCGCGTACACGGTCCGTCCGAGGCGTGTCCGGTGCAGCACGAAGAACGCACCGATCACGACGATGGCGGCGATGAGCACGTTCGGCGTGATCACGAGGTCGTTGATCTTCGGCCCGTCGATGACCTTCCACTCGGTCGACAGCGCGCGGATGGGCGAATCGTCGCCGAGGCGTTGCGGTGTCGTGCTGAGGATGGCCGCGAGGCCGCGGGCGAGGAACATCATCGCGAGCGTCGCGATGAAGGGTTGCACGTTGAAGTACTGGATGAGCACCCCGGAGGCGGCTCCGAACACCGAGCCGATGACCACCATCAGCACCATGACGGCGAGCGGGTTCCAGCCGGCGTTCGCGAGCATCACCCCCACCAGGGAGCTGATCGCGATCACTGCGCCGACGGAGAGGTCGATGCCCCCGGTGAGGATGACGAAGGTGAGCCCCACAGCGAGGATGATCAGGTAGGCGTTGTTGATGAAGAGGTTCGAGACGGTGCTGAACTGCGTGATCCGGCCGTAGGCCACCTCGCCGTAGATGATCATGCCGACGAAGATCACCATGGCGGCGAGCGTCGGCAGGGTCTCCAGTCTCGGTCGGAGGCGTGAGACGAGCGTTCGGCGCGTCGGCTGGTCGATGAGCGTGGAGGTCATACCGACACCGCTCCCTTCGTCGTCCTGGTGGGACTGCTGCGTCGTTGGTTGAAGAGGGCACGCACCCGCTGCGACTGCAGCAGGCAGACGATGACGATCACGACGGCTTTGAACGCCGGTGTCGCCGAGGACGGGATCGAGAGGTACACGATGGTCTTGTCGAGCGTCGCGATGAGCAGGGCACCGATGACGCTGCCGGTGAGCGAGAACTTGCCACCCGCGAGCGAGGTGCCGCCGATGACGACCGCGAGGATCGCGTCCATCTCGGCCGAGACGCCGGTCTTGGCCACCTCCACCGTCATCACGCTCGCCGTGGCGAAGATGCCCGCGACGCCGGCGAGGATCGCGCTGACGATGTAGACGGAGATGAGGATGCCGATCGGGCGGATGCCCGCCATCCGAGCGGCCTTCGGGTTGATGCCGATCGCTTCGATCATGAGCCCGAGCGCCGTCCGTCTGACGAGGATCGCGATGACCGCGACGATGATCGCCGCGATGACGAACACGACGGGGAAGCCGAGGATCGTGCCGTTCGCGATCCACCGGAACCCGTCGTTGCTCGCCGAGGTGTTCTGACCCGAGGTGATGACCTTCGCGAGCCCCCGGCCCGCCAGCATCATCACGAGCGTGGTGATGAACGGTTGCAGGCCGACGATGGAGACCAGGATGCCGTTCACGGTGCCCAGGAGGGCGCTGATCCCGAGCGCGAGTGCCACGGCGAGCAGGGCGCTGCCGACGTCGCCGGAACCCGCACCGCGCAGGAACTCCATCGACACCGCACCCGCGACCGCCATGACCGATCCGACCGACAGGTCGATGCCGCGGGTCGCGATGACGAGGGTCATGCCGACGGCGATCATCATGATCGGCGCGCTCGCGCGGAGGATGTCGATGACGTTGCCTGAGAGGTCGCCCGTGGTCTGGTTGATCGACACGCCCAGGTAGGCCGGGTTCTTGACCAGGTTGACGACGAGGAGCAGGACGAGGGCCACGATCGCCCAGATGTACGGCTGGTGCACGAGCGCGTTGACGGCCCTCGCGACCGTGGGGCGACGACCGGTCACGTCGTTCATGCGTTGGTCCCTTCTGCGGCGATGACGTCCACGACGGTCTCCGCGGTGATGTCCGGCCCGTTCACGATCTCGCCGATCTTGCGGTGGTCCTTCAGCACGACGATGCGTTCGCTGAGACGAACGACCTCCTCGAGCTCTGAGGAGATGAAGACGACGGCCATGCCGTCCTCGGCCAGCTTCGCGATCGTCTCCTGGATCTCCGCCTTCGCGCCGATGTCGATGCCGCGTGTGGGTTCGTCGAGGATCAGGAGCTCCGGGTCCGTGGCGAGCCAGCGACCGAGGAGCACCTTCTGCTGGTTGCCGCCCGAGAGGTTCTTGATGGGGCGTTCGGGATCCGCCGGTCGCACGTTGAGCTCCACGAGGTACTTGTCGCAGAGCGCCGTCTGCTCGCGTCGGGAGAGCGGTTTCGCCCAGCCGCGACGCGCCTGCACGGCGAGGATGAGGTTCTCGCGAACGGTCAGATCCCCGATGATGCCCTCGTCGCGACGGTTCTCGGTGGAGAACGCGATCTTCTTCGCGAGCCCTGCGACGGGCGTGTGCACATCCGCCGGACGGCCCTCGATCGACACCGAGCCGAAGTCCGGACGGTCGGCGCCGTACATGAGGCGCCCCAACTCGGTGCGACCGGAGCCGAGCAGACCGGCGAGGCCGACGACTTCGCCCGGGTGCACCTCGATGTCGACCGGGTCGATGGAACCCTTGCGACCGAGCCCGGTGGCGGCGTAGAACGGAGCGCTCGCCGAGTGCTCGGCGCGACCGCGGTTCGACCCCAGCGAGGCCAGCGTGTCGAAGTCCTTGCCGATCATCTTCGAGATGAGCTGGGCCCTGGAGAGGTCGGGGGTGAGGTACTCGCCGACGAACTCACCGTTGCGGAGCACCGTGAGGCGATCGCTGATCGCGTAGACCTGGTCGAGGAAGTGGGAGACGAAGAGGATCGCGACGCCCTCGTCGCGCAGCTTGCGGATGACGGTGAAGAGTCCCTCGACCTCGTTCGCGTCGAGGCTCGAGGTGGGTTCGTCGAGGATGAGCACCTTCGATTCCGACACCATCGCGCGGCTGATCGCGACGAGCTGCTGGAGCGCGAGCGAGATGCTGGAGAGCGGTTGGGCGGGGTCGAGCGCGCCGAGTCCGAGTTTCACGAGTGCATCGTGCGCTGCCGCGTTGGTCTTCCGCCAGTTGATGCCGAGGGGCCCGCGGATCTCGTGCCCGAGCATGACGTTCTCACCGACGGTGAGGTTGTCGCACAGGTTGACCTCTTGGTACACCGTCGAGATGCCGGCGTCCTGCGCTTCGGCGGTGCCGGAGAACCTGACGGATCGACCGGCCACGCTGATCGTGCCGGCGTCGATCGTGTACACGCCCGTGAGGGCCTTGATCAGCGTCGACTTGCCTGCGCCGTTCTCGCCCATGAGGGTGTGGACCTCGCCGGGGAACAGCCGGAAGTCGACGTCTTGGAGTGCTTTGACTCCGGGGAACTCGATCCCGATGCCGGTCATCTCGATGATCGGCGCTGTCGCTGCCATGGGTGCCTCGTTGTTCTGCCGGCGTGCCGGCGTCGCCCTGTCGTGCGGCTCTGCCGCACGGTCCACGGGTCCGTCCCCGCGCGATGACGCGGGGACGGACTCGTGTGGTGGATGGAAGCTAGAACTTGCGCTCGGGAAGGGCTTCCTGAGCCGCCTCCGGCGAGTCGAAGGTCGTGGAGTCGACGACGATGCTCGACTCGACCTTCTCACCGGCGAGTGCCTTGTTCACGACGTCGACCGCATCCTCGCCGAACAGCGGGTTGTACTCGGCGACGAAGCTCAGTCGGCCTGCGGCGAGCGCCTCGAGGGCGGACTTGGTGCCGTCGATCGTGATGATCTTGACGTCGGTACCGGGCTTCAGGCCGGCTTCCTCGACTGCCAGGGCCGCGCCGAGCCCCATTTCGTCGTTCTGTGCGAAGACGAGCTGGACGTCGTTGTTGTTGGCCTTCAGGATCGTCTCGAAGACGCTCTTGGCCTCCTCGGTCGACCAGTTCGCGGACTGGCTCTCGACCTTGGTGAAGTTGTCCGCGATGGACGCGTCCCAACCCTTGTTGCGGTCGTTGACGACGGACAGGCCGGGAGGGCCTTCGAGCACGACGTACTTGGCACCCTCGGGGAACTGTGCGTTCGCCCACTCGGCGGCCGAGGTGCTGATGCCCACGTTGTCCGGAGCGATCCGGCTCGTGTACAGGCTCTCGTCGTTCGGCTCGATGCCGCGGTCGAGGAGCACGACGGGGATCTCCGCCTCCTGGGCCCGCTTCAGCACGTCCTCCCAGCCGGTCGCCTCGGTCGCCGACAGGAGGATCGCGTCGACGCCCTCGTCGATGAAGGAGGTGAACGCCGTGATCTGCGAGTTCTGGTCGCCGTTGGTGGCCGGGGCGTACTTGAGGTCGAAGCCGTTCTCCTTCGAGAACGAGTCCTGGATGTTCTGCTCGTTGGCGGTGCGCCATCCGCCCTCGGGGCCGACGGCCACGAATCCGACGGTGACGAGTCCGTCTTCGCCGCCTGCCGCGTCGTCGGTCGCACCCGACGAGCATGCCGTGACGCTGAGCGCGAGGGCTCCGGCGAGCGCGAGGCCCGCGATCGACGTGAAGCGTGCTGAGTGTGCCATTGGTCTCCTCCTTGAGAACTGCGCACCGGGGTGCGGCAGGGTGATTGCGTCCGAGCGGACGAACTGCGGTGCGTGACGAGTGTTATCGCTCACAACACATCCGGCAGTGAACCCTCGATCTGCATTGAGAGGGGATTCCGGACGAATTGTTAGCCTTCACATTTCCGTCTGACGCGACGATAACGGCCGTCTTCGATCCTTGTCAAGCATCAGTGTTTCGCCGGGGCGCAGGCCGTCAGCTCCCCTGATCGACAGGGCTCCCGTCGCCCGCTCGCCTCCAGACGGTCCGAGGAGGCCGCTTGCAAACGGGAGTTGTGAACCCTAACATTCACCAGGAGAAGGAGGTTCGTCGATGGACGAGCGCTATGACAGCACTCTCAGCCGCGTCCTCACGCTGCCGCGCCGATGAACGCCGTGTCGCCGCGCGTGACGATGTCGGGCATCGGCGTCGAGTTCCCCGGGGTCGTCGCACTCGACGACGTGGACTTCCGTCTGTTCCCGGGCGAGGTCCACTCGCTCATGGGTGAGAACGGCGCGGGCAAGTCGACGCTCATCAAAGCGCTCACCGGCGTGCACGGCATCGACCGCGGCACGATCGAGATCGACGGGGTGCCTGCGCATTTCGCAGCTCCCGCCGACGCCCAGCGCGCGGGCATCAGCACGGTCTACCAGGAGGGCAACCTGCTCGCGAACCTGTCGGTGGCCGAGAACGTGATGCTCGGCCGTGAGCCGCGCGGGCGCCTGGGCGGCATCGACTGGCGTGCGACCAGGCGACTCGCCGCAGAGCACCTGGCGACCCTGGGGCTCGAGATCGACCCCGCCTCCACGCTCGGCGACCACTCCCCCGCGATCCAGCAGCTCGTCGCCATCTCCCGCGCGATCGCCGTGGACGCGCGCGTCCTCATCCTCGACGAGCCGACGTCGAGCCTCGACAACGACGAGGTGACGGAGCTCTTCCGTGCCATCACGCGGCTCAAGGAGGACGGCGTCGCCATCCTGTTCATCTCCCACTTCCTGCACCAGGTGTACGAGATCTCCGACCGGCTGACCGTGCTGCGCGATGGACGCCTGATGGGCGAGTACCTCACCGAGGATCTGCTCCGGATCGACCTCGTCCACAAGATGGTCGGCACGAAGCTGTCGATGCTCGAGGAACTGCATGCGCACACCGAGGAGAGCACGGCACGGGACGCCCAGACCGATGAGACGCCGCTCGTGCAGGCCGTCGGACTCGGTCGCAGCGGCGGCATCGAGGCGTTCGACCTCTCGATCTACGAGGGCGAGGTGGTCGGTGTCGCCGGGCTGCTCGGCTCTGGTCGCACGGAACTGGCGCGCCTCCTGGCCGGCGCGGATCGGCCCGACACCGGCGAGGTCCTCGTCGACGGTGTCCGTCGCCGGTTCGGCAGCCCGCACGGGGCGTTGCGGAACCGCGTGGTGCACGCGTCCGAGGATCGCCGGACGGAGGGCATCATCGGCGACCTCACGGTGCGCGAGAACATCGCGCTCGCGCTCCAGGCGGATCTCGGCTGGCTGCGACCCATCTCCCGTCGGCGGCAGGAGGAACTCGCCGTCAGCTACATCCAGGCGATGAGCATCCGGCCGGCCGACCCGGAGACGCTCGTCCGGAACCTCTCGGGTGGCAATCAGCAGAAGGTGCTCCTCGCCCGGTGGCTCGCGACAGCTCCCCGGCTGCTCATCCTCGATGAGCCGACGCGAGGGATCGACATCGGCGCGAAGGCCGAGATCCAGCGGCTGGTCTCCGACCTGGCCGATAACGGCCTGTCGGTCGTGATGATCTCCGCCGAGCTCGAGGAGGTCCTGCGCATCAGTCACCGGGTGGCCGTGCTGCGCGAACGGGTGAAGGTGGGCGACCTCGTGAATCACGACCTGACCGTCGACCACCTGCTCGCCGTCATCGCCGGGGTTGCGGACGAGGACGAGGACGCCGATGGGAGTGATGCTCCCTGACCGCGCCGAGCTCGCGTGTGCGTCGGGATCGTGTCGTCCCTCGACTACAGTTCGAATGGAGACACGATTCGGTACCGGGGGCCGCTCGATGCGCGCTGGTCGCGGTCGGCGCGGAGCACCACGAGTCGCCGGACGGGAGGGAATCGTGAGCGAGGAGACGCCGCGCCAGTCGACGATCTTCGACGTCGCCCGGCTCGCCGGGGTGTCGCATCAGACCGTGTCGCGCGTCCTCAACGACCTGCCGAACGTCCGCGCATCCACGAGGGTGCGGGTCGAGGAGGCGATCAAGAAGCTGCGGTACGTGCCGTCGCCCGCGGCGCGTGCTCTGGTGACGCGGCGTTCGCGCACCATCGGGCTCATCGCCACGGGCGGCCCCGAGTTCGGGCCGTCGACGACGCTGCTCCACTTCAACGCAGCCGCGCGGCAGGCATCGTGGTCGGTGTTCACCGCCAACATGATCGGGAGCGAACCGAACGCCATCCGGGCGGCGATCAGCGCGTTCCTGCGGCAGAACGTCGAGGGTATCGCGGTGATGACGTCGCATCAGAGCACGGTCGACATCGTGGCCGGCATGGAGCTCACGATCCCCCTGGTCGCACTCGAAGCGACTCCGCGGACCGGCATCACCACCATCGGCGCCGACCAGTACACGGGCGCGCGACGTGCGGTCGCGCATCTCGCAGACCTGGGCCATCGCGAGATCGCGCATCTGGCCGGTCCGCCCGACTCCGTCGACGCGCAGGAGCGCGCCCGGGGTTGGCGCGACGAGCTCTCAGCGCGCGGCCTCGCTGCGCGCATCGTCGGCGAAGGCGACTGGTCGCCGTCGTCCGGCTACCGCTTCGGCCGGGAGTGCGATCTCGACCGACTGACGGCGGTGTTCGTCTCGAACGACCAGATGTCCATGGGTCTCATCCACGCGATCACCGAGCGCGGCCGCAGCGTTCCCGCCGACGTCAGCATCGTCGGGTTCGACGACATCCCCGAAGCCGCCTACGTCGCTCCCCCGCTGACGACCATCCGTCAGGACTTCGAGCAGATCGGCCGCGACATGCTGGACGCCCTGCTCGCGCGCATCAACGGCGAACAGCGGACAGCCAGCCCGTCCGTGCCGGAACTCATCGAGCGCGCTTCCACGCGGCGCCTCGCCGCCGGCGACTGAGCCCGCCCGCCCGAGCAATTATCGCGCGGTGAAAACGCGACAGCCCGCACGGTGAGGTGCGGGCTGTCGTGGTGCAATGGTGGACCCAAGGGGATTCGAACCCCTGACCCCCTCGATGCGAACGAGGTGCGCTACCGGACTGCGCCATGGGCCCAAACTGCTCGATCAGGCTATCAGAACCTACCCTCCGATTCCGAATCGAGCGGAGTGCGCTGATCGGATCAGTCCTCGTACGGGTTCGGGCCGTCGTCGACCGGCATGCTGCCGTCCGTCGGATGGGCGGCGATGAGGGCCGCGAGGTCGAGGTCTCGGAACCAGCGGAGACGCTGGCTGCGGGCGCGACGGTAGCTCTCATCGACGACGGGCTCGTCGAGCACCCGCTCCAACTTCGCCTCGATCGCGCGCTCCAGGTCGCCCCAGGCGCGTTCCCTCGCGGATTCGGCGATCGCGGCGACGAACTCCTCGTCCGCGCTCACCCGACGCAGCTCGGCGGCGAGTCCCGAGTACACCTCACGGCGACGCGACAGGGCACTCAGGTCGCCGGCACGGTAGTCGTGCTGGTGGCGAGCGCTCCCCCGGCGCTGGAAGGCCGTCTGCCGGGCTTCGCGCGCCAGGTCGGCGTACTCCTCCTGCTCGTCGGCCATGCGCCCCAGCTCACGGCGGACGGCGGCCTGCGTCGCCTCGGCGTCGTACGGTGCGCCGTCGCGGAGCGCACGTTCGATGATCCAGTTGGTGATCTCGACGACCGTCCACGAGCGGGCGATGAGGAGGCCTTCGTCCACCGCGTGCGACACGGGCGGCGGAGCGACCTCCGGAGGGGCCACATATGGCTTCATCGGCTTCCGCCGGCTCTTGCGCCACACGCCCATCGATCACCTTTCACGTTCAGGGGCGTCGGTGTCACGATCGGATCGACGAACCCCCACGACGAGTGTATCCGTCGCCGGTTGCCGCATCATGAACGGCCGGAATCCCACAACCGCCAGTGGGTCAGCCCGCTGCGCGGCGACGCTGCAGCAGAGATGAGCCGCTCGCCGCGATCTCGCCCTCGTCGACGACGCCCATTGCGGCGAAACGACTCGGGGTCGGCTGTTGCACAGGACGCTCCGACTGCGGTGCGACGACATGTGCCGGTGCCACGATCGGCTCCGGCCGACGAGCGATGGTCGGCACGGCCGGCGCGAGGCGCTCGGCCCGGGAGGCCATCGCCTCGGCCATGGCGGCCTGACGGAGTCGATCGTAGGCGTCGGCCTTCGCGATCTCCGCGGCAGCCGAGGACCCCTCGGAGAGGTGGAGCGGCTTCGGGATGACGGTGGGCGTCCAGGTCTGCGCGTGCGACGCGGCCTTCACGGGTTCGCTGTACTCGAACAGCGCTGACTCGACGCGTCTGGTCGTCACCGCGACGGTCGGAACCGGTGCGACGGCACGGTGTGCGATGCGGGACATGCGAGACAGACCTGAGAGGGCCAGCAGGCCGACGATCGTGGAGACGACACCGAGGACGAGACCGCCGCCGGCGAGGAACGTCCCGACACCGGAGCAGACGCCGATGATGGAGGCCACCAGGATCGTGGTGGCGAGCAGACGCGACCGACGACGGCTGCGTGCCAGCCGTGCGGCTCGGGCGTTGCGCTGTGCGGAACGAGCGGCTGCGACGGCTGCTCGGCGCGCCTCCTCCGCGGCACGGGCGACGGCCTCGGCCTGGACGGCCCTCGCCTCCTCCTCGCGTCGGATGCGGTCGGCTTCGGCGAGCTCGACACGAGCAGCGGCGTCGGCCGTGGCCTTGGTGCGCGCTTCGAGCTGCTTCAGGAGCTTGCGCTGCGCGGCGACTTCCTTCGAGGTGGCTTCGAGCCGGACCGCCTCTGGTACCTCGGCCGTCTCGGCGAGGATCCGGAGCGTCTGCTGCAGCCGGATGGCGTTGCGCTCGCTCGCGGAGAACTGGCTGTCGCGCACCCAGGACGGCACGAGGTAGACCAGCCACAGCATCGCCGCGACCAGAATGATCACCCCACCGCTCAGGAATCCACCGTCCATGGTCATGACGGTAGCGGGTTGATCGACCAGGGCAGCTCTGTTCGCGGGTGTGTCCCCGGATGCGTCAGCGAATCCACTGGATCACCGGAAGGGGAACGGGATCGCGGCCGCGGCGCGGTCGGCGTCCGGGATGACGCACGCATCCTTCGGGACCTGTCCGTCGAGCCAGCGGTTGAGCACCCCGCCCGGCACCTCCTCGCGAACGAGCGCGAAGCAGAAGTGGTCGCGCCAGTCGCCGTCGATGTGGATGAACCGACGCCGGAGCCCCTCGTAGCGGAAGCCGAGTTTCTCCACGACGCGGAGGCTCGGAGCGTTCTCCGGTCGGATGCAGATCTCCAGGCGGTGCAGCTGCAGCGCGGTGAAGCAGTGGTCCGTCGCGAGCGCCGTCGCGATCGGCGTGGCGCCGAGGCCGGCGAAACGCTGCGACACCCAGTAGCCGATCGACGCCGAGGCGAGCGAGCCATAGGTGATGCCCGAGACGTTGAGCTGACCGGCGAACTCGCCGTCGACCTCGATCACGAAGGGGAGGCCACCGCCGGACCTGGCGTGGTTCTGCAGCGAGCGGATCGCGGCACGGCTGTCGGTGGGGATGGGGCCGTAGGGGCTCGTGGCCTCCCAGCGACGCAACCATCCACGGTTCTCCGCGAGCTCGCGTTCGAGTGCCTTCGCGTCCCGCGCCTTGATGGGACGGATGCTCACTCGACCACTGCTCAGCACGGGTACGACCTGCGCCACGTTGCCACCCCTCTCGCGCTCTGTGGTGAGCCTAGTGGAGCCCCCACCGACTCGCCGACAAGGCCGCGCCCCGCGTTCCACCGAGGTGGGCGCGGGGCGCGGTGTGCATGGTCCGGCGTGGATCAGGCCAGGTCGCCGGCGAAGTCCTTGAGCCACGGACGCAGCTCGGGACCGAGGTCTTCGCGGTCCACCGCGAGCTGCACGATCGCCTTGATGTAGTCGAGGCGGTCACCCGTGTCGTAGCGACGGCCGCGGAAGATGACGCCGTAGACGCCGCCCGTGCCTTCGACGTCTGCAGCCATCTCCTGGAGCGCGTCGGTCAGCTGGATCTCGCCGCCCTTGCCCGGCTCGGTGCGCTCGAGGATCTCGAACACCTCGGGCTTCAACACGTAGCGTCCGATGACCGCGAGGTTGGACGGCGCGTCCTCCTTCGCGGGCTTCTCGACGAGGCCCGTGACGCGCACGACGTCCGGGTCGTCGGTGGCCTCGACGGCTGCGGCACCGTACATGTGGATGGCGTCCGGGTCGACCTCCATGAGGGCGATGATGGTCGCGTTCCGGCTCTCCTGCTCGTCGAGCATGCGCTCGAGCAGCACGTCGCGGGCGTCGATCAGGTCGTCGCCGAGCAGCACGGCGAAGGGCTCGTCGCCGACGTGACGCTTGGCGCGCAACACGGCGTGACCGAGGCCCTTCGGGTCGCCCTGACGGAGGAAGTGGATGTCGGCGAGCTCACTCGACTCGTTGACCTTCTCGAGGCGCTGCGTGTCGCCCTTCTTGGCGAGGTTGAGCTCGAGCTCGGTGACGCGGTCGAAATGGTTCGCGAGCGCGTTCTTGTTGCGTCCGATGATCATGAGGACGTCTGCAAGACCTGCGCCGACGGCTTCTTCGACGACGTACTGGATCGCCGGCTTGTCGACGACGGGAAGCATCTCCTTCGGGAGGGCCTTCGTCGCCGGGAGGAACCGGGTGCCGAGACCGGCTGCAGGGATGACGGCTTTGGTAACTCGAGTGGTCATAGAGGGAAACCTACCGTGCTGATGTGTCAAACAGATGAAATCTCCCCCCGAACGGGGGTGAAGTGGTCGGTGACCCCTGGACTCGGCGCGATTTGTCCGCTAAGTGGTGGACAGCGGGCGGCCCGGAACACGGAGCCGCTTAGAATAGGTCCCATGACGAGCCCGGCCGAGCATGAGAAACGAGCGCTGCGCGCCGAGCTCCGCGAGCGACGCGAGCTGCTGACCTCCCTCGAGAAGGAACGGTCGGCCACCGGCCTGACCGACAACCTCCGCGCGCTGGTCTCCCGCTTCGAGGCGACGTCGATCGCCTGTTACCTGTCCTCTCCGAGCGAACCGGACACACGCCCGTTCCTGCAGTGGGCGCAGGAGTCCGGGATCCGGATCCTCTTCCCCGTCACCCGACCCGACGGACTGCTCGACTGGACCATCGGCGAAGCCGGCATCGAGACGTCCGGATTCGCCGGCACCCCGGAGCTCGAAGGTGTGCGGCTCGGCCCCATCGCGATCAACGACGTCGACCTCATCCTCGTCCCCGCCGCCGCCGTCGACGGCCAGGGCATGCGGATGGGCTGGGGACGCGGTTACTTCGACAAGACGCTCGGCTCGATGGAGCGCTGCCCACCCGTCTACGCCGTCGTGTTCGACACCGAGATCCTCGACGAGGTCCCTCGGGAGGTCCACGACGAACCCGTCGGCGGCGCCGTGACGCCGAGCCGCATCATCGATTTCGACCAGGTCAGACCGCGCCGCTGAGCGCGCTCCCCCACCACATCCCAGGAGACCCCGTGCCCACCTATGCCTACCGCTGCACCGAGTGCGGCAACGCCTTCGACGTCCAGCAGGCGTTCACCGACGACTCGCTCACCGAGTGCCCGGCGTGCTCCGGCAAGCTCCGCAAGCTCTTCAGCGCTGTCGGTGTCACGTTCAACGGCTCGGGCTTCTACCGCACCGATTCGCGCGCCGGAGCGAGCAAGGGTTCGAGCTCGATCCCCGCGTCGTCGAGCAGCTCCGACAGCTCCTCGTCGTCATCGTCGAGCACCTCCACCGCCTCGTCGAGCGGTTCGTCCGGGTCGAGCGCCGCTCCGGCGACGAGTGGTGGCTCCGCGTCCTGACCGGATAGCGTAGCGGGGTCCGTCCTTTCAATCCCCGATCAGGGAGACGCCCATGCTCAAAGGCTTCAAAGAGTTCATCCTCCGCGGAAACGTGATCGATCTCGCGGTCGCCGTCGTCATCGGCGCCGCGTTCACCGCGATCGTCAACTCGCTCGTCGAGAACATCTTCAACCCGCTGCTCGGCGCGCTGTTCAAGGCGGAGAGCCTGAACGATGCGTTCAAGGTGGAGATCCCGACCGTGAACGGCGAGCCCGCTGTCCTCGCGTTCGGTGCGTTCCTCGGCGCGGCGATCCAGTTCGTGCTCATCGCCGCGGTCGTGTACTTCGTCATCGTGCTGCCGATGAATCGCTTCAAGCGCGTCACGACCAAGCCGACCGTCGCCGACGAACCGGCCGCTCCGAGCGAGCTGTCGCTCCTCACGGAGATCCGCGACCTGCTGAAGACCGGCGAGAGCGCTCCGCTGCCGCCGGCACGCGACGACACGACCGACGGCCGTTAGCCGCTCCGCACCACCGTCGACGTCCCGTCCCGCTCACCAGTGGGGCGGGACGTTCCGTTTCAGCTCATCGTCGTTCCCGCCGCCCGTGCGAGGTGGCCGGGCCGTGCCGTTCCAGGCCTCGTCGGTGTCCTCAGCGGCCTTCACCGGCGCCTTCGGGAGCTGGGGCGACGGATCGGTCCCGGCTGCTCCCGGACGCGTGGCGCGTCGAGCACCGCGGGATCGGACGATCCGCGGCTCCTGATCGTCCTGCATGATCAGCGCCGGACGTCAGTGACGCGGCACCTGCACCGGGATGGGTGCGGTGTCGAGATGTTCCGTCGAGACCAACCCGAGGACACCGGCGACGCGCTGCGCGACCGCTTCGGCGTCGGCGAACAGGTCGAAGCTGTGCACTCGGACGTAGTGCCACCCGAGGCGCCGGAGGACGTCGGGACGCAGACGCAGCGACTCGCGGAGGCTCGCATCGCCCAGTTCCTCATCGCATTCGACGACGACGGCCCGGCCGTTCCAGGAGGCCACGAGCGCGAGCTTGCCGCGGTAGCCCATGTCGACACGCATGCCGAGGGTCTCGAGGCGGGTGGCCAGGTCGACGAGCATCGGCTCGGCCTCGTGCGTCGCCTGGTCCTCCGAAGCTCGCCGAGAGGTGTCGGTGAGGATACGTGCGAGCGCGAGGATGCCGTGCTGGACGCGGCCCTGATCGAGGTCTTCCGGGCGCACGCAGGAGACGATCACCATGGATCGGCGTGCACGGGTCATCCCGACGGCGAGCAGTCGGTCGCCGCCCGGCTGTCCGAGGGCACCGAAGTCTGACAGCACCCGGCCGTGCGGGGTGAGTCCGTAGCCGATGGAGAAGATGACGCGGTCACGGCTCTCAGCGACGGACTGCTCGAGCGTCAGGACCGTGAACGGCTCTGCACGCTCGCGCAGCAGGAAGTCGGAGAGGTCGGCCCGACGCGAGAAGGCGGCGAGGACGGCCTGTTGCACGCGCACGGCGTGCTTGTCGCTCGCCGTCACGACCATGAGCGACTCGCGAGGACGGTTGGACGCGTGTTCGAGCACGAGTTCGACGACGCGCTCCACCTCGACGTCGACGCTCTCCACGGCACCCGTGACCGGGTCGGGCATCCCCAGGCCACCAGGGACGTAGTCGAGGCTGAGACTGCCGTGGCCGAGGAACGACCCGGCCCACGGCAGCGAGTCGATCTGTCCACCGTAGAACCGTTCGTTGACGAGCTCGGCGAGGTCTTCTCCACCGGCGCGGTAGGAGCGGGTGAGCATGAGCGTCGGCAGCACGGCGCTCAACTGCTCGAGCGCCGAGTCACGGTGGAGTTCTGCGACATCCGCGGGGTTCTCGGGGGCGGACTCCTGGTCCTCGAGGCGGATCGCGAAGGGCGACGGGCTCTGCGTCACCGGATCACCGAAGGCGACGACCTGGCGGGCACGACGGATGGCGTCGACGTTCTCGGCGAGCAGTGTCGCACCGGCGTCAACCAGGAACACCGCGTCGAACGACGAGCTCTCGGGGATGCGGGGCACCTCGTACGGCGAGACGAGCCAGACCGGCGCGAGGACGCGTGAGAGCGTCGGAGCGACCTGCTCGAGTTCCGCCGCGCGCAGCGGGCGGTCGCGCTTCAGGAGCGTGCGAAGCGCCATGCCCTCCCCTGCGTGGTCGACGAGCCCGATCTTCCAGGTGTCGGCGAGCAGGGAGGCGAGGAGCTGTCCGGAGGCGGAGGCGTGTGCCTCGTCCACGAGCCGGAAGTCTGACTCGAGGCGTTCGACGACGCTCGTGTTGGCACCGAGCAGACCGCGGTCCTCGGTGAGCACGAGTTCGAGCATCGACTGCCACCAGGCGAGCTCGAGCTCGTCGGCGAGGCGGCTCCGCGGGACGTGTCGCTGCGAGAGGTCGATGATGAGTTCACCGAGACCCTGCTCGCGGAGGCCCGCGAGGATGGCGGTGCGCTCCTGCAGGTTGTGGAGCACCTCGGACTCTGCGGCGAGTTCGGAGATCGTCCGCACGAGGCTCGGGATGGCGAGGCGTCCGAGGCGATCCGGCGTGTCTGCGATGCCGAGGGGTTGATCGACGAGTTCGAGTTTCGCGGCGACCGCGGCGTAGGCCTGGTCGACCTCGGCGATGCCGAGCGGCACCTCGGGCGGCGCACCCGTGGTGACATAGCGCTGCCAGAGCGTCCGCTGCTGCTGGATACGACGGAGTGCGGCGTTCATGTCGGGCACGTGCGCGCCAGGACGCAGGTACTCCTTGGCGAGCGCCTTGAGCCGCCGGCGGCTTGCGGACGACATCGCCGCCGAGTCCTTGCGCGCGCTCGTCGCGACGATGAGGTCGGCGAGTGAGCGGTCGAACACGTCCGGCTGGAAACGGTCGAGCGTCTCGCGGATGTCGGCGAGGAGCCGGAGGTAGATGCCCAGCTCGTCGATCGACTCGAACGGGCGCATCTGCGTCTGGCCGACGAGCCCGTAGGCTCGTTCGAGCAGCTGCGGGAGGTCCTTACGGTGCAGGCGCTTCGCGAGCTCGTGGGTCTCCTGTGCGGCTGCCGTCGTGTCGAACGAGGCCCCGTACCAGGGTGAGTCGCTCGGACCGTAGCGGAACTCGCCGAGGGCGGCCGCGCCCTCGAGCGCCTCGGCGGCCCGCGAACGCCCGGCGGCCAGGCCGACGAGTGTCTGGCGATCGAGTCGCACGAGCGTCCCGGGTGGATTGGGCAGCTTCGACAGCTTGGACAGTGCTTCGAGCGCCTCGATGACCGAGACGCGGAGGTCTGGGTCTCTGGCCTGGAGCGAGGTGCGGTAGTCGAGGAGCACGCGCCGGAGACGGACGAGCGCGTCGTCGACTTCGCCGACCTGCGGCGCGATCGCGCGTTCGTTGCGGGTGATCGCTTGGATGAGGTCGCGACGGAGCGTCGCGGGCGAGGCGCACAGGCCGGGCAGACCGACCTTGGTGAGGCGGTGGCGGATGCCTTCGAGCGTCGACCGACGCGGGCTCACGACGAGCACACGCTTGTGCTGCGCGGCGAGGACGCCGATCGCATTGACGATGGTCTGCGTACCGCCGGTTCCGGGCAGCGTCGTGACGACGAGCGAGTTGCCCGCCCCGATCTGCGCGATGACGTTCTCCTGCTCGACGTCGGCGTCGAGCAGCAGCGTGTCCGTCGACGGCGGCCGGTCATCCTGGCCGGGGGCGTCGACCGGCGTGAAGCTACCGCGCACGAGGCCGATCGCGTCCTCGTCACCGGCGACGGCGTCGAGGATCGGGTGGTCGAGCTTCGCGGCGTCGTCGAGCAGCGAGTGCCCGACGGCGGCGAAGGAGGAGACGAGCAGGCGAGGCTGCACCGTGAACCATTCGAGACCTGCGGCGAGCGCACGGAGTCGGTCGATCACGGGCTGCGGCTTGAACACGCCGCCGGATTCGCTGAGGGCGACGAACTCGTCGGCATCGAGCACGATGCCGAACTGCTCGCGGAGCGCCCGGACGAGTTCGGGGTTCGCCGTCGTCGTTCCACGGAGCTTGACCTCGAAGTCGCGGCCGTAGCGGCGGATGGCGAGGGGACGCAGCAGCACGGGCGCGCTGAACTCCTCCCCCTGATGCTTCCACTGGGCGAGACCGACGGCCAGGTGCACCGAGTCGATACCGCGGACGGTCGAGAGTTCGATGCCCTTGGTCGTGATGCGGTCGGCCGCGCGCTTGGCGCCGCGGAGCGCGATCTCGTCTCGGATGAGGTTGGAGAGCAGGGTCGACTTGCCGGAGATGAACTGCGGCAGGCCACCGGGGTGGGTGGAGCTGAGCTCCACGCGGGTGGTCGGTGCATCGACGAAATGCAGCAGCGGCGAGGGTCCACCGACCGTGCCGAGCTGCTCACGCCACCCGTTCAGCGCTGTGTCGACCACGCCTGCCGACGCCGCCACGGGGCCCTCGCGGAGGTTCGCCTCCGCTGCTTCCCGTTCGACTCCGGACGTCACGTCGCCGTCATCCCGTCTCTTCTCTAGCCGCCACACACTTGCACCCTAAGCGCCGAGAGCCCGAAACGCCGGGAAGCGCTTCGGTTTTTCGTCGAGTTCACCCCCGAAATGCGGGGTCAAAGCCCACGAGTGTCGTTTAGGAGACGCCGAGGAGGCCCGAGAGGACCATGACCGCGGTGCCGCGGAGCACGATGTCCGACCCCTGCTCGCTCATGCGGATCTGCACGCCACCGTGGAACTCGGTCATCGTCCGTTCGCGCACGGTGTCGATCGCGGCAGCCAACAGCACGCCGCCGAGGAGCTCCTCCGGCCCGCTGACGACGATCTCGGAGAGGTTCAGTGCGCCGACGATCGCGGCGAGCGAGATGCCGAGCCGCTCGCCCGCTGCCCGGAGGATCTCGTCCTGCCGGAGCACGACCTCCTCGGCGGGGAGTCCTGCCGCGTCGACCGCGTCGAGGAGCTCGCGGAGGTGCGGCACAGCGAGCCAGGCCTCGAGGCAGCCGCGCTTCCCGCACGCGCAGAGCGGCCCGCCGTCCGTCCCGACGACGACGTGTCCGATCTCGCCGGCGGCGAACCGACTTCCGAAGAGCGGGTGCCCGCCGACGAGGAGGCCGGCGCCGACACCGTTGCCGACGCTCACGAGCATGAGGTCGCCGTCGGCTCCGCCGAAACTGTACTCGGCGAGGACCGCGGCATTCGCGTCGTTCGCGACGAGCACGGGCACCTGGGCGACCTGTTCGAGCGCACCCTGCAGGTCGACATCGGTCCAGCCGAGGTTCGGAGCACTCCGGACGGTGCCGGTCATGTCGACGACACCGGGCGACCCGACGCCGATGCCGAGCACCTCGACGGTCGCCTCCTCCAGCAGGCCTGCGGCGAGCGCCACCGCCTTGTCGATCGCCTGCTCCCCGGTCGAGCCGTCGAGGGGGACTTCGCGCAGCGTGACGATGTCGCCGTCCAGGGTGAGGACGGCGCCGCGGAACAGTTCGGTGTCGGAGAGGTCGAGTCCGACGATCTGGAACTCGTCGCGGTTGATGTCGATGAGCGTGGCGGGCTTGCCGGGGCGCGAGGTCTCGCGCAGGCCGATCTCGACGATGAGGTTGTCGGCGATGAGCGAGGCGACGAGGTCGGAGATGCTCACCCGGGTCAGGCCGGTGGCACGGGCGATGTCGGCGCGGCTCATCGCTCCGCTCGCGAACAGCGTCTGGAGGACGAGCGCCCGGTTGTGCCCGCGGGCGTGCTCGGGGAGGACCTTCGCATTGGGGCGGAGGCGTCTCGCCGGCGTGTAGGAGAAGGTGTCGGCCCGATCCGACGCGACCTCGCCACCGCCGCTCCCGAATCCGCCAACACTCATGCGATAAGTAAAGCAGGCTGCGCCTCATCACGCGCACCGGGATGTCACCCGATGGTCACCGACACGTCTCCTCGCGGGCACCTCCTCGCCGAGCGCGGCGCGGAGCATCGTTCCTGTGAGGATCGCAATCGTGACCGAGTCGTTCCTGCCGCAGATGAACGGCGTCACCCACTCCCTGCTCCGCATCATGGAGCACTTCGCGGACCGCGGAGATGAGGTGCTCGTCATCGCTCCGGGCACCGGTGCCTCCACACCGCGACGCCACGAAGGCTTCCGAGTCGACGGCGTGCCGTCCATCCCACTCCCCCGCTACCGCAACGTGCGGGTCGCGGCCGGCGGAGTCGGACGCATCACGGAGCTATTGCGCGGCTTCCGCCCGGACGTCGTCCATCTCGCCTCGCCCTTCGTGCTCGGATGGCGAGGCGTGCAAGCAGCAGAGCGCCTCGGCGTGCCGACGGTCGCGGTGTACCAGACCGACATCCCCGCCTACGCCGGCCGCTACGGCTTCCCGGTCGCGGAGGCGCTGCTCTGGCAGCACGTCGAACGCCTGCACGGTAAGGCGACGATCACGCTCGCCCCGTCGCAGCAGTCGATCGAGCAGTTGGCCTCGCACAGCATCGAGCGGATCCGGCTCTGGGTCCGCGGTGTCGACTCGGTCCGGTTCTCGCCAGAGCGCCGCAGTGCCGCCTGGCGGGCGCGGATCGCCCCGAACGGCGAACGGATCGTCGGCTACGTCGGTCGCTTGGCGGCTGAGAAGCAGGTCGAGGACCTCGCGGTGCTCGGCGGCCTCCCCGGGGTCAAACTCGTGATCGTCGGGGAGGGTCCGCTCCGCCAAGCGCTCGAGCACCGCCTCCCCGACGCCGTCTTCACGGGCTTCCTCGGCGGTGACGAGCTCGCGGTCGCGATGGCCGGGCTCGACGTGTTCGTGCACCCCGGCGAGTCGGAGACCTTCTGTCAGACGATCCAGGAGGCGATGGCTTCGGGCGTGCCCGTGGTCGCCACCGGACGCGGCGGCCCGGTCGACCTCGTCGATTCGAGTCGCACGGGTTGGCTCTACGAACCCGGCCATTTGGAGCAGCTGCGCGGCTTCGTCGTCGACCTCGTCGGCGACGACCTCAAGCGCGAAGCGTTCGGAGCGGCGGCGAGGGCCGGGGTCCTGCCGCGCAGCTGGAAGAGCGTCAGCAGTGCCCTGATCGGCCACTACAGTGACGCGATCGAGCTCCACTCGGGGAGGACTGCCCCACGGTCGGTCTGGGAGCCCCGCGGGACGGCCGCCCGCATCACTCGGTCGGGTAACGGACGCCGATCTGGCGCCTGATCTCGTCGAGGGTCTCCATGATCGCGACGGTCTCGGTGAGCGGCAGGATCTCACCGGACAGACGGCCCTCGGAGACGAGACGCTCGAGTTCCCACGCCTGGTAATGCATGCCGCGCCCCTCGACCTCGGAGCGGTAGGTCTCGACGACCTCGCCCGAGGTGTCGAACACGTGGAACGTGGTCGCGGTGTACCAGACGCGGTCGAACTCGATCCAGCCGTCCGTCCCGACGATCGCGGCGCGGTTCGGGCCGACGGTGTTGCTTGCCGAGAGCGTGTTCGCGACCTGCCCGTCCGCATAGGTGAAGAGCGTCGCGACCTGCATGTCGGCTCCCGTCTCGCGGAGGGCTGCGGTCGCTTGGATGGTCGTCGGCGTGCCGAACAGCGCTGAGGCGAACGAGATCGGGTAGATCCCGAGGTCGAGCAGCGCACCGCCGCCGAGTTCGAGCGCGTTCATCCGGTGCGCCGGGTCGTCGGAGAGGAGTTGCGTGTGGTCGGCGACGAGACTGCGAGGCTGTCCGATGATGCCGGCCGCGAGCAGTTCGCGCAGGCGCACCATGTGCGGCAGGAAACGCGTCCACATCGCCTCGAGCACGACCAGCCCACGCTGTGCTGCGAGGGCGACGACCGCCTGGGCCTCGGCTGCGTTCAGGGTGAAGGGCTTCTCGATGAGCACGTGCTTGCCGGCGTCGAGGGCGAGGACGGCCTGCTCGGCGTGGAACGGATGCGGCGTCGCGATGTACACGACGTCGACCTCAGGGTCGGCCACGAGCGCCTCGTAGCCGACGTGCACGTTCGGGACGTCGAACTCAGCGGCGAAGGCGGCCGCGGTCTCGGCCGATCGCGATGCGACCGCTCGGACGTCGAAGCCGTGGAGACGGAGGTCGGCCGTGAAGGACTTGGCGACCCCGGCAGGCCCGAGGATGCCCCAGCGCAGGCCTGTCGACGTTCCGCTCTCCGGTGTGGTGGTGCCCGGCTGGGTGATGGACTGGTCCGTCATGGCTCTCCTTCGATGCGCGTCCGAGTCAGCCTACTTGAGGCATGCGCGCGCCTTTCGATTCGGGGCTAGCCCTGCTTGGCGCGGCGATACGGGGTCGTAGACTGATATTTCGACCGAGTTCTGTCGGTCCGGCCTCGAGCCTGTTCCATCCTTGGGGGGATGCACCGTGAAGCGACCTGATCCGTGGGCACGCCGTCGCGCCCGCCTCGCTCTGGCCGGAGCCGGATTGGCCACCACAGGCCTCCTGCTCCTCACCGGCTGCGTCGGCACCCCGGCCCCACCGCCGGTCACCGTCGTGGTCACCCAGCAGCCGGATCCGTCGCCCTCGGTCGCCCCGGTACCGACGCAGACGCCTCGAGACGCACTGCCGCCCGAGCCCGCCCCCATCGAGCCGAATGCACCTGCTCAGCCCGCGGAGCCCCTGCCCGAGGGCCCGGCGTTCGATCTCGGCCCCCGGGACGGCGCTCTCGGCTCGGTCGTCACCGACGGCGACGGGAATCCGCTCACCTACACGGTCGTCGCCGGTGACGTGTTCTTCGACATCGCCCAACGGTTCGACCTCCCGCAGCAGCAGCTGCTGCGGATGAACCCGTCGATCCCCGGCTTCGGACTCGACATCTACATCGGCGACATCGTGAACCTCGACTGGACGACGACGCGCTGAATCAGCCGAACGGGATGGTGCCGACGAGCACACCGACCACGAGCATCACGACGGAGACGACCGCCGCACGCCACAGCACCTTCTTGTGGTGGTCACCGAGGTTCACGCTCGCGAGGGACACCAGGAGCAGGATCGCCGGCACCAGCGGGCTCTGCAGATGCACCGGCTGACCCGTGATCGAGGCCCGCGCCATCTCGACCGGCTCGATACCGAAGGCCGAGGCGCTCTCGGCGAGCACGGGCAGGATCCCGAAGTAGAACGCGTCGTTGCTCATGAAGAAGGTCATGGGGATGCTCAGCACACCCGTGATCACGGCGAGGAACGGTCCGAGCTCGTTCGGGATGATGTCGACGATCCAGTCCGCCATCGCCGTGACCATCCCGGTTCCGTTCAGCACCCCGATGAGCACGCCTGCAGCGAGCACCATCGACACCACGCCCACGATGCTCGGTGCGTGCGCGACGATCTCCTTCGACTGCTGCGACAGCTTGGGGAAGTTCACGAGGAGTGCAACCGCGGTGCCGGCCATGAACACGAACGGGAGGGGCACGAGGTCGATCACGAGGAGCACCATGACGGCGACCGTGAGGACGAGGTTCACCCAGATGAGGCGGGGGCGCAGGGTCTCGCGCTGCGGATCGAGCATCGTGTCGGCCATGGCGGTGTCGTCGGGGCGCACGAGGGTCGCGAGGCGCCCACTCGATGGCGTCGAGAACGTCGTCGACATGCCTCCCGTGAGCGGGTGGTCGGTCGGCCCGGTCCCGGAGGCTGGCGCGGCGATCCCGACGGCGCTGTCGCCCAGGAGGTCGACGCCCGCGAGACGCTTCCGTTCGGCGAGGCCGAGCATCCAGGCGAAGGCGAACACGACGACGAGGCCGGCAGCGAGCGACGGCAGCATGGGCACGAAGATCTCGGTCGGCGAGACACCGAGCGCGGAGGCGGCACGGACCGTCGGCCCGCCCCAGGGCACGATGTTCAGGGTGCCGTTCGCCAGGCCCGCGACACAGGTGAGGACCACGGGATTCATGCCGAGGCGCAGGTAGATCGGCAGCATCGCCGCCGTCGTCACGATGAAGGTCGTCGACCCGTCCCCGTCGAGTGAGACGGCGCCCGCCAACAGGGCCGTCCCGAGGACGATCTTGGCCGGATCGTTGCCGAGCGCCCGCACGATGAACCGGACGAGCGGGTCGAAGAGTCCGACGTCGATCATGATCCCGAAGTACATGATGGCGAACATCAGCAGCGCAGCGGTCGGAGCGAGCCCGCCGATCGCCTCGATGACCATGTCGCCGAGGCCGAGTCCCGCACCGGCGAACAGTCCGAAGACGGTGGGCACGATGATGAGCGCCACCATGGGCGTCAGGCGTTTCGTCATGATCAGCACCATGAACGTCAGGATCATCGCGAACCCGAGAATGACCAGCATGTCGACTCCTTCGTCTGCGTGCACCGCGGTGTGCACTGCCGTCCGCCTGTCGAGGCGTTCACGGCACGCTACGAGACCTCCTCCCCGATCGCTCGCTTGTCGACGTTCGGCTCGGATCTGCGTGTTGCCGCATGTTCTGCGCATTCTGCTCATCAGGGGTCGGGTCGAGCCCGATGACCCCTGGACGTAGCATCGAGGCATGACCGGCGACGAAGCGGACCAGGCGGAACGGCGACGGGGCCGGCGTTCGAGTTTCGCCGCCCAGGTGCTCGTCCTCCAGCTCATCGTCGTGACGGCCGTGGTCCTCGTCTGCGCCGGCGCCTACGCCTGGTTGAGCAGCGAACGTCTGGTCCACGAAGCGCAGTCGACCGCCCTCGCCATCGCCCAGAGCGTGGCGAGCGACCCCGACATCCGCGCCGAGGTCACGCTCGAGGCGCGCACCGCGGGAGTTCCCAAGCCGGCCGGCCTGCAGGACGGGCCGGTGCAGGCACTCGCCGCCGCGGTGCAGACGCGGACGGGTGCCCTCTTCGTGGTCGTGACGGACGAGCGAGGCATCCGACTCGCGCACCCCGATCCGGACCAGCTCGGCCGCCAGGTCAGCACGAGCCCCGACGCAGCCCTGCGCGGCGAGGAGACCGTGTCCTGGGAGACCGGGACGCTCGGCCCGTCCGCCCGGGCGAAGGTGCCCGTCTACGCGAGCGGTGCGGGCGAAGCCGGCGAGGTCGTCGGAGAGGTCAGCGTCGGGTTCGCACCGCAGCGGGTCTTCGCCGACGTCCTGCGCGAGATCGTCCCGGTCGGAGGCGCAGCGCTGCTCGCGATGACGATCGGCCTCGTCGCATCCATGCTCATCCGCCGCCGGCTCCGCCGCCTCACGCTGGGCCTCGGACCGGAGGACCTCGCGGCCCTCGTCCAGAACCAGGCCGCAGTGCTCGGTGGCGTCGGCGAGGGCGTGCTCGGGATCTCGCCCGCCGGCATCGTCACCGTGTGCACCGAGCAGGCTTCCACGCTCCTCGGCGTCGGTCCGATCATCGGCCGACGGTTCGTCGACCTCGGTCTCCCGCAACCGCTCCTGCAGCTCGTGGACAGCGTCGAGGACAGTCCCCCGCCCGCCCAGCTCGTCGTCGGTTCACGCGTGCTCTTCATCGACGTGCGCACGGTGTTCCAAGACGGCGTCGACCTCGGGCGGGTCGTCCTCGTGCGCGACCGGACCGACGTCGAGGGCCTGACCCGCAGACTCGACGCCGTCGCGACGATGACGACCGCCCTGCGTGCCCAACGCCACGAGTTCGCGAACCGCCTGCACGCGATCTCCGGACTGCTCGAGATCGGCCAGGACGCGGAGGCCCGCAGCTACCTCGCCGGTGTCCTCGACCACGGGCCGTTGAAGTACCCGGTCGAGCACGCGGACCGCCTCACTGAGCCCTACCTGCAGGCGTTCATCGGGGCGAAGGGCGTCGAGGCCGCAGAACGCGGAGTGCTCCTGACGATCGGATCGGAGACCCTGGTCACCGGCACGCTGTGCGATCCTGAGGACGTGACGACCGTGCTGGGCAACCTCCTCGACAACGCCGTCACCGCTGCCGTCGCGGGGTCGGCGCGTCCCGCCTGGGTCGAGGTCGAGGTGCTCGACCACGGCACGGAACTGCACTGCTCGGTCATGGACTCGGGTGACGGGATCCAGACGAGCTCCGCCCCGGGTGAAGCCCCGTCGTCTCCGGGTGACGACGACGTCCACGGACACGGCTTCGGCCTGCCGCTGTCACGCGACATCGCCCGTCGCCGCGGCGGCGACGTCTGGCTCGCGTCGCCCGGCGTCCCCGGAGAGCACGGCGCGGTCTTCTGCGCGCGCCTTCCCGGGACGGTCGACGCGGTCGAGCACACCACCGAGGAAACCCGTCGATGATCCCTGAACTCCCGGTCCTCGTCGTCGACGACGACTTCCACGTCGCGCGGTTGCACTGTCGGATCGTCGACCACCTGGACGGTTTCCGTGCACTCCCTCCGGTGGGGAGCGCGGCGGAAGCGATGCGAGCCGTCGCGACCGGCAGGCCGGAGCTGATCCTGTTGGACGGGTACCTGCCCGACCGGAACGGGCTCGAGCTACTCACCGAACTCACCGTCGACACGATCGTGATCTCCGCCGCGTCCGACGCCGCCTCGGTCCGCCGGGCACTCCGCGCCGGAGCCCTCGGCTATCTCGTGAAGCCGTTCGCGCCGCAGCTGCTGCACGATCGACTCACCGCGTACGCGCGTTTCCGCAACGTCCTGGCCGATGACGCGACGGTCGATCAGGAGTCGATCGAGCGGGCGCTGCGCATCCTCCACTCCGGCGACGCGACGGCGAGCACCCGCTCCCGGTCCGCGACCGAGTCGGCCGTCCTCGAAGCCGTCGCCGAGGCGGGTGGCGAGCACTCCGCGGCCGACATCGCGGCGGTCGTCGGCGTGTCCCGGGCGACCGCGCAACGCTATCTCGCGGCACTGGCCGGACGCGGTCTCGTCACGACGCAGCTGCGATACGGCACGACGGGCCGACCGGAACATCGGTACTCCGTCAGGCGCGGATCGTGAGGATCACGACGGGCCGCCGTCGGCTGGGCGATCCCCCCACGACATCGCCCAGCCCGGCACGTGAACCAACCCTTCGCCGACGGAACGCGGGATGCCCCCGCACGCCGCGATCCGTCCGTCGTGACACGACGATCAGCAAAGTGAGTTAATCACCCGATTGAGTTTAGGCCGGACTCAGCAGAGCTGCGTCAGGGTTATCCCCTATTGTGCGCCGTCGTGCTGCAGCGGACCGAAGGCCTCGTCGATGACGGCAAGCACTTCCGACTGTCGATCGGCGACGATGACGGCCGCCACGGCGATCCGCCACATCGCATCGATCGCACTCAACAGGTCGCTGCGACCGCTCAGGAGACTCGAGAGCAGCTGGGTGCCGGTGAAGAATGCGACGAAGGATCGTGCGAGCACCTCCGACGCCAGCTGCGACTGCAGTTCACCGAGCTCCATGGACTCCTGCACGCGTGCTTGGACGTTCGCGATCCACTGCTCGTGGAATCCGGTGGTCTGCGCTTGGATGACGCCCTGCTCGAGCGACAGACGGACACCTGCGCGGGCGATCGGGTCGGTGAGCATCAGGTCAGCGACGGCGCGTGAGGCCTGGACGAGCCCACCGAACGGCGATGGAGCCGTCGTCGGAGCCGTCAGTGCGGCGATCGATCGGGTGCTCTGCTCGTTGATCACGGCGAGAGCGAGTTCTTCCTTCGATGGGAAGTAGAAGTAGAGCGACCCCTGGGTCGTGCCCGCCTCTCGGGCGATGTCGGACAGGCTGGCCTGTCCGTAGCCGACGCGGTCGAACATGCGCGCGGCACCCTCGACGACGGTCTGGCGTCGTTCATGACCTCGTTGCTGCTGCGGTCGTCGTTCGGGCATGTACGTTTCCTGCTTCTTGTCATCCCCCGATTCAGGGATAAGCGTACCCACTCGAACCTGAGAACACTGTGTCGAAAACGTGCTTTTCCGTGAACAAGTCGACCGACTTGGAGGCGCACAACATCCCGGTCGGCTCGGAAAAGCCCGGCGTTGCCCGCACGGGTCATCGCCAGGACCACGGACGGTCGAGCGCGTGCGGCACCGTGGTCGCCGCGTCACCGCGAGCGGCGTTGAGCTGCGGCTGGGTGAGGAACAACGCGCCGTCGAGCCTGGCCCCCTCAAGCCTCGTGTCGCGCAGGTCCGCGCCGAGCAGGGACGCCCCACGGAGATCGGACCCGCGGAGGTCGGCGGCGATGAGCGACGCGCCTCGGAGCGCAGCGCCGCGGAGATCCCGATTCCGGAACCTGACGCCTCCGAGCTGCGCACGGGGCACCAGTCGCGCATCGAGCGGACCGGCCGCGTCCGGACGGATCCGCGCAGCAACCACCGCCGCGACCGCGTCGAACACCGGCGATGCCTCGCGCCTCGCGTGGTCGACGTCCTCCTCGACGATGCACTCAGGACGACCCGCGAGGACCGCGTCGATCGTCGCCTGCTGTCGGGCGATCCGGTCGCGTGATTCCTCGCCGACCGCATGCTCCGCGGCCTCCGTGAGGAGCCAGAGCACCTCATGCAATGCCTGGACCAGCGGGAACACGGCGAACATGGCCGTGCCGACCTCAGGGACGTCACGCCAGTTCGCACCGCCGGACATCTGCTGCGACACCGCCTGTCCAGCTCCGAAGCAGTCGTACACGGTGCAGCCGCGGTAGCCGGTGTCGCGGAGACGTTCATGGATGCCGCAGCGGAAATCGTCCTGCAGATTGCCGCACGGCGTGCCGGCGGACTTCGACGCGGCGAAGTCCGCCGAACGGGTGAACGAGAGCGCGACGCAGCACAGGCCGAAGCACGTCGAACAGTCCGCGCGCAGGTGGGCGCGGGGGTCGTCGGCCGAACGGCCGAGGGTCAGGGGGACAGCGGTCATGGTGGGATCTCCGTCGGGAAGAGGGCGTCGTGGGCTGGGGCGACGGGACTCCTGATCGGGAGCCCCGTTTCCAGGCGCACAGGACAGCCATCCCGGGACGGCGCGGTGAGCGGCGACGGATGGTGCTGATTAAGCGGAAACCATGAATGACACTGCGTCCAGGATACCGCTCGAGCCGCTACTCGCGGCGGGTGACGAGGGCGAAGCGTTCGCGGAGCTCCGGAGCGTCCGCGAGGGGCCGCCAGGAGAGTCCGTCGTCCTCACGCATCGCGGCCACGGGGCGCAGGGCGATCAACCGTTCGCCGAAGCGGAGCGCGTCGAGGAAGAGCGTGTCGTTCCCGGCATCGATCGTGAGCGAACGCGGGTACCAGCCGCGCGCAGCGAGGGCCGAGGCGAGCCACGCGGAGTACTCCGGGTCCTTGCCGGGTTCCGGTCGCAGGAGCTCCTGATCGACGAGGTCGGACCATTCGATCGAGTCTTTGGCGGACAGCGGGTGCTCAGCGCGCATGACGACACCGAGCGGCAGGGCGGCGACCTCCTCGGCGGAGAGCTCGTCGGGCAGGTCGATCGGCAGCCGGACGATGGTCGCGTCGAGGCGGCCCGTGGTGACGAGGTGGAGCTGTTCGACGGATTCGACGGCGACGGCGACGGCGGGGACGTCGATCCGGCGCCCGACCTCGGACACCACGGCATCCCAGGTCGTCGAGGGACGGCCGACGCGGATGTGCCTGGCGGGCGCCTTCGGATCCATGTCGGCGACGACGTCGATGAAGGTGCGCACCTTCAGGAGGAACCGCTGCCCGTCGCGCGTCGGACGGTACTCCTCGCCGAGCACGCTGAAGATCTCGACACCGATCGCCGCTTCGAGCCGACGCAGTTGCTGGGCAAGGCTCGGCTGCGCCACACCGAGCAGGTTGGCTGCAGCGCTGAGCGTCCGCGCATCCGCGACGACGACGGCCGAGCGCAGTTGACGAAGGGTGATGGCGTCGCGTTCGAGCTGGCGGTGGAGGTCGTGCGTCATGCTTCGAGCCTACGGCGTGACCTCCACCTCCTCCGCTCCACCGGGCCGGGTCAGCACGAACCTGCCCCGGAGCACACCATCTGCACCGAGCTCCGGCTCGCCGTCCACCTCCAGGAGACCGGCGGGATCGCACGTCGAGCCGCCGAGGAGCGCCCGCCACCACAGCAGTCGTTCCACCGGACTCGGCGAGCCGAGGTGGTCGGTGCAGGACACCTCGATCGCCGGAGCCGGTCCGGACGATTCGACAGGCACACGGTGCACCTCCAGCGAGAACGCCACGTGCGTGCCGAACTGCGTGGCTGCCCGGAACGGCCCGAGCACCCCCGCAGGCACAGCCGAATCGTCGGCGTCCTGCATCACCCCTCTCTCGATGCGACGTCGCTCCGCGCGCGATCGCGGAGCAATGACATCGCCGCCGAACAGCGCCTCTCGGAGCGCACGCAACGCGACCGCATGTCGCGACCGCAGAACGCGGACGACGGCCTCAGCGAGCGGACCGTCGGGGTCGCCGGCGATCCGGTCGGACAGCTCCGCGGCCGCCCGGCCGAGCGCGGTCAGGATGGTTCGCCCGAGGAGTTCCTGCCGTTCGGAGGTGAGCTCGGGGTACTCATCCCCGGCCTCCACGGTCAGTGCGACGAGGCCCTGGTCGTAGCGGCGAGCGAGGAGCCCGTCGATGTCGCCGGGCTCGTCGACGGTCGCCGGTTCGAGCGCGAACACCGCCTCGGCGTCGAGGCCGACTCCGGACGCGATCCGACCGAGGGCGCCCCAACTGGGATACAACTGACCGGCTGCCCACAGCTCGAAGACGTGGGCGGGGAAGCCGGCCCAGGCCGCAGCCGCACTCCGATCGCATCGCGAGAGCAGGGCACGCACCATGACCGGCGTGAGCCCTCCGCGCTGCCAGCGCTCATGCGCCTCGGTTCGGGAGGTCTCCGTCGGAGTGATCGTCATACACAAATACTACATATCGACCGGAGTGGTCTGGGCGCGCAGGTCACTCAGCTCCGGTACACTCGTCGAGTCAGCCTCTGTAGCTCAATGGAAGAGCAGTTCCGTCCTAAGGAAAGGGTTGGGGGTTCGAGTCCCTCCAGGGGCACCGTCCAGTCCGTCAGGCCATCCGCTCGATGACCCCGTTCCGGCACCGCGCAACGCACGCGTCAGGCGGCTGGCGCCAGGTATTGCTCCCAGTCGGGCTCCGAGCGCTCCACGCCACGCACCATCCAGTGCGAGCCGTGCGGCATGCCCGGAAGCACCCCGAGGTCCCAGTTCATCTCGGCTGGCGTGCGGTCACCCTTCACGTTGTTGCACCGCAGGCAGCAGGCGACGAGATTCTCCCAGCTGTCCGCTCCCCCGCGGGAACGCGGCAGGACGTGATCGATCGTCGTCGCTGCCTTGTTGCAGTAGGCGCAGCGGTGGCCGTCACGGCGCAGCACACCGCGACGTGTGACCGGGACGCGTCTGCCATGAGGGATCCGAACGTATCTGGTGAGGATGATGACCGACGGCCGATCGAACGATCCGCTCGTCGCGAAGACGGGATGCGAGGAGTCGATCTCCACGACGGTCGCCTTCTGATTCATGACGAGCAGCAAGGCCCGCTTGAACGAGACGATCGCGAGCGGCTCGTAACCCGCGTTCAACACCAGTGTGCGCATGCACGTTCCCTTCCGAAGGGCCACGACGGCTGCCGCGACCGGTCGACGATCACCACCTGCAGAACCACTGCACCTCGGGAGCGGGTCGTTTCCGGGCAACAAAAAAGGGCGCTGTCATCATGACAGCACCCTTCATGCGCACGGCGGGGCCGCGGCACGCTTGGCTGGAATGCCGCAACACATAGAGGCCGCGACCATTCGCGACCGTGTTGCGACCTATAGCGTGCATCAGCTCCTGAACCTCTCCGAGTTGCAGAGCACCAGATTAACCCACGACGGCCGGATTTCCGCACCTTGCCGGAGATTTCCTGCTCGCGTCACCCGGCGGACACATCCGCGACACCCCGGACGAACGCATCGCGCCCCTCCGACAGAGGGACGCGATGCGTGAAGCGGCGATGGTCGATCTAGCCGACGCCCGGCGGGTACAGGTAGAGCGCGACGGCGCTGGCAGCGATCGTGCGGGTGTTGTAGCTGTGGCGCGCCGATCCCCAGTTGTACTCCTCGAGCGTGACCGTGCCGTCGCCGTTGACCGACTGCACGTACGCGACGTGGTTGTAGTTGAACCAGGCGACCGAGCCGGCGATGGCGTTCGTGCCCTTGCCGTACTGCCACGAGTCGGCCCAACCGTACGCGCTGCTCGGCGGAAGTCCGTTGCCCCAGGTGAACGCCCAGCCACCGCTCGGCGTACCGGCGTCGCGGTTCAGTCGCCAGGCGACGAAGTCGACGCACTCGCGGTAGTAGTAGCGCAGCGGCGACAGTCCGCCGCCCTCGTCATCCGTGGCCTGATCGAACCAGGGGTAGTCGTCTCCGGCCTGACGGGCAGCACCGACCGTGACCGAGTAGGTCGCCTCGCTCGCCGCAGCAGCCGCGTCGAGTTGACGCTGGCGCTCGGCGAGTTCGTCCGGCGTGGTGGCCGTGTACAGGTCACGGCTGATGGTGGTCGCGGCGACATCGTCCGAGACGACCACGCTCTGCGCACCGGATGCCTTCAGCTGCTCGGCGGCGGAGGTCTCGTAGTCGGCTGGCGCGTTCGTGCTCGCCGCGTAGGCGGGCAGGGCGACCGTCGCGAGCAGTGCCGGGACGAGGATCGCCATGGTGGCGACGCCGCGGACCGAACCGGGACGGGCACCAGTCTTCTTGGGCTTGCGGACCGCGACGGCGGACGACGGCGTCGGCTTCACGGGAGGCTTGTTGCGTGCGACGCGCTCGGCGCCGGTGCGCAGCGGAGCGACACGGCTGATCGAGGCGTCCGCAGCGGTGCGGACGGTGAAGGAGCTCGGCGCGCTCAGTTCCGGAGCAGCAGGCTTGGTGAGCGGACGCTCATCGACGATCGAGTCCTCGACCACGGCGTCGTCGAGGACGATCTCCGGGTGCTCGACGATCGCGGAGTCCGGCGACTCGACGGTTCCCTCGGCATCGCCCGCCGCAGCAGCCTGCTCCTGGAGTCGGAGCTGCTTGCGGGTGAGCGGAATCTCGCTCGGGTTCGTGCCGGCTCCGTCGGGGCCGTTCGCGCCAGCTGCAGTCAAGTGGATTCCTCCGGCACCCCGCGTGCCCGGTGCCCCTCGCATCTCGGCGATCGGCACAGCGCAGCCCCATCCGACGTTTGGGTGTCGGTTCGTGTGGCCGAGGGACGGGCTAGGGGGTGCCTCGGTCGTCATCCACAGGCCAGGTCCTGGCCTCGCGGACGTGTGACAGCCTACGGGTTACCCCTGAGAAAGTCACGTTTCGATCACGGGATTCGGCCCACGTGGGCCGAATCCTCATGCTCGTCTCATCCTCAGGCGTTTGGAGTCGCCACGAAGATGTGCGTCGCCAGTTCGTTCGGCAGCTCGAGCCCGCCCTCGACACCGTCGATGCTGACGAGGACGTACCCGCCAGCTGCGGAGAACGAGCCGGTACGGCCCGGCATGACGCCGGCCTGCTTCAGCTGGAGCAGCAGCTCGGGGTCGACCTGCGCGGGCTCGCCGAGACGACGGATCGTCGCCGTGACGGGCTCCGTGCGACCCTCGACCAGTCCGGAGATGTTGACCACGCCCTGCGAGAAGGCCGCGGCAGGGCTGTCGCCGAATTCATCGAGCCCCGGGATCGGCGTGCCATAGGGCGACTCGGTCGGGTGGTTGAGCATGTCGAGCAGCTTGCGCTCGACCTGCTCGCTCATGACGTGCTCCCAGCGGCAGGCCTCCTCGTGGACGAACTCCCACTCGAGCCCGATCACGTCGCTGAGCAGGCGCTCGGCCAGCCGGTGCTTGCGCATGACGTGCACCGCCTTGCGCCGACCGGACTCGGTCAGTTCGAGGTGACGGTCTCCGGAGACCACGACGAGGCCGTCGCGCTCCATGCGTCCGACAGTCTGCGAGACCGTCGGACCCGAATGCCCGAGCCGCTCGGAGATCCGCGCACGCAGCGGGACGATGTTCTCCTCTTCCAGCTCGAGAATGGTGCGAAGATACATCTCCGTGGTGTCAATCAAATCGGTCATCGACGCCCTCCCTGCCCGATTGCACGTTCCCGGTAAGCCTAGTGCGCGCCGGCGACGTTCCAGCGCCATGGCGCTCCACCAGAGGCGGCTTCGCCTCTAGAATCTCCGTATGCCGGAGATCACCATTCCCACGTCCCTGCTGCCCGCCGACGGTCGATTCGGCTGCGGCCCCTCGAAGATCCGTCCTGAGCAGATCGCCGCACTGTCCGCAGCGGGCCTCTCGCTCCTCGGCACGTCGCACCGACAGGCGCCTGTGAAGCAGCTCGTCGGCCGCGTCCGCGCCGGCCTCTCCGAGCTGTTCCGCGCCCCGGAGGGCTACGAGATCATCGTCGGCAACGGCGGCTCCACCGCGTTCTGGGATGCGGCCGCGTTCGGTCTCATCGAGCAGCGCAGCCAGAACCTGGTCTTCGGCGAGTTCGGTGGCAAGTTCGCGAAGGCGGCCGGCGCACCCTGGCTGACCGCTCCCGACGTCCGCGAGGTCGCCGGTGGGTCGCGGATCGATCCCGAGGTGGTCGAGGGCGTCGACGTGTACGCGTGGCCGCACAACGAGACGTCCACGGGCGTCATGGCACCGGTCAAGCGGGTCGCGGGCGATGCGGGCGCACTGACCGTCATCGACGCGACGAGCGCGGCGGGCGGTGTGGACTTCGACGCCGCGCAAGCCGACGTCTACTACTTCGCACCGCAGAAGAACTTCGCCTCCGACGGCGGCCTGTGGTTCGCGCTGTGCTCCCCCGCCGCCATCGAGCGCATCGAGCGCATCGCAGCCAGCGGGCGCTACATCCCCGAGTTCCTGAGCCTCAAGAACGCCGTCGACAACTCCCGGCTCGAACAGACGCTGAACACGCCGGCGCTGTCGACACTGGTGCTGCTCGAGGAGCAGATCTCCTGGATCAACGGCAACGGTGGGCTCGCCTGGGCCGCCGCTCGCACGGCAGAGTCGTCCGGCGCACTGTACGAGTGGGCTGAGCGCACCTCCTACACCTCCCCCTTCGTGACGAACCCCGAGCACCGCTCGCAGGTCGTCGTCACGATCGACTTCGACGACGCGATCGATGCGGCCCTCGTCGCCAAGACGCTTCGCGCGAACGGCATCGTCGACACCGAGCCCTATCGCAAACTCGGTCGCAACCAGCTGCGCGTCGCCACCTTCACGGCGATCGACCCCGCCGACGTCCGTCAGCTCATCGCGAGCATCGAGCACGTCGTCGGCGCGCTCTGATCAGCTGACCCGCGGCGAAGCACCGAACGGGCGGCCGACCTCCTGCTGGAGGTCGGCCGCCCGTTCGGTGTTTCACGGCGCTGGACGGGACTACTCGTCCTCGAAACGGTCGTCGTCGTCGTCGTCCTCGTCGTCCTCGTCCTGGTCGGAGTCGTCGTCGTCGGAGTCGTCTTCGTCCGAGTCGTCCTCGTCCGAGTCGTCCTCGTCGTCGTACTCCAGCTCGATGCCGTCGCGATCGCGGTCGCGCGGGTCTCCGGACAGGGCGGCGTCGTCGTCGAACTCGTCAGCGTCGACGTCGTCATCGTCGAGCGCTTCGTCGGCAGCCGCCGCGGCAGCCGCCTCCTGAGCCGCTCGGTAGTCGGCAAGGCGCTCGGACCACGGCACCCACTGCGGCGCGAGCAACGCACCGTCGCCGGGCATCAGTTCCGTCTCGAGCACGTTCGGCACGGCGTCGTCTGCGGTTCGCGACAACGTGACCGTCCAGAACCAGCCCGGGTAGCCGGGCATCGTGTTCGCGAACAGCAGCGACACCAGGTGGTCGTCGACCACGACGTGACCCGCGGGCTCGCCGACCGTGCTGGCCGGCGTGATCTCCTCGAGCGCCTCACGCGCGAGCTCCACGGCGGCGATCAACACCTCGTCGGGGACCGGCACGTGCTCGCCGGCCGGGCTCGCATCGGTCAGCTCGTCGGACTCGACGCGCTCACCCGGCTGCTCCGGGGTCTCGAACCCGGCGTCAGGCATCCAGCTCGTCCGCGACCTTGCGCAGCACGGCCGCGATCTTCTTGCTGTGGCTGCTGTTCGGGTACTTGCCGCGACGCAGGTCGCCGCCCATGCCGTCGAGCAGCTTGACGAGGTCTTCGACGATGATCGCCATGTCGTCGGCAGGCTTGCGCTTCAGCTTCGACAGGCTCGGCGGTGCCTCGAGGACACGCACTGAAAGGGCTTGAGCGCCGCGCTTGCCGTCGGCGATGCCGAACTCGAGCCGCGTCCCTGGTTTGACGCCGACGGTGCCGGTGGGCAGCGCAGAGGCGTGCAGGAAGACCTCCTGGCCGTCATCGGAGCTGATGAAGCCGAAGCCTTTCTCCTCGTCGTAGAACTTGACCTTGCCGGTGGGCATGGGAACCTCGCTGTGTGTCGTGCGCAGAACTGCAGCGCCGTGCGGTGATCGCGCAGACAGCACGATCGAGAGGGCGATGGGCCCTCGCTCCCCAGCCTATTCGGTGCAGCGACCAGGTGCCTCTATCCTGGGAACTGTGACTGACGACAAGACGCCGAGTATCTCGCGGCCCGAACGCATCCTGGCCTACATGGTCGTGACGATCGTGGCCGCGTCCATCGCCGCGTTCGTCGCCATCATGGTCGGCACCGCGACGGGTCTCCAGCAGGCAGACTTCGGAAGCGGCGTCTGGCCGTTCGTCGCGATGGTGCCGTACGTCGGCCTCCCACTCGCCTTCGTCCTCGTCATCGCGCTGATGATCGTGGGCGCCGTCAGGCGCTCCCGCGAGTCCCGCGGATCCGCGTCGCGCTGACGACCATGGGCGAGGCCTTCGCGATCGCGCGCCGCCTCCGGGACCTCCCGGACGACGCGCTCCGCAGGCTGCTGCTCGACCGCAAGGTCTCCCCGTCTCGGATCGGCGACTTCTTCGATCTTGCGGAGGCGCTCCTCGACGAGGCGAGCGTCGGTCGCCGCATGGCGCTCCTCGACCGCGACACCCTCGCCGTGCTCGCCGCCCTCCTCGCTCCCGCGGCATCGACGCAGGACCTCGCCGCGCTCGCCGAGCGCAGCTCGCGGAGCCCTGAGGCGGTGTCCGCGGCGCTCGCGCAGCTCGACGACGCCCTCCTCCTCGCGCACGACGACGACGCTTCGACGCCGGTGAACGCCGTCGGAGCGGTCTTCGACGCCTGGGAGGCGGAGGGCCGCCCCGGGCGCACCGAGCTCCTCCGGCCGGCGACACCACCCGCTTCGCCCCTGCTCAGTTCCCCGCATGACGTCGACTCCCTCTCCATCGAGCAGGCGGCACGGGCCGTCGGCGTCCTCGGCGAGAGCCTGCACGAACTCGATCGGGAACCCGCCCGCCTCCTCGGCCGCGGCGCGCCGTCCATGCCGGACCTCAAGCGGCTCGCCACGGCCGCGGCGAGCACCCCTGAAGAGGTCGAGCTCGCCCTGTCCGTCGCCGCTGCCGCAGGACTGACCCACGCCGTGGCGTCCACCATCCGGGTGAGCGCCGAGGGCGAGACCTGGCTCGCATCGACGACTCCGGCGCGCTGGACGACGCTGGCCACCGCCTGGGAGGCGGCGATCCCTGGCGCGCTCCGCGATCGCATCGTCAGCGCCTACCGTCGCGGTGCCAGCGACCTCGTCGAAGAACTCTCCTGGTGGTACCCACTCGCAGGCGACGCTGTCCGTGTGCCTGGAGCCGCCGTCGCAGCGGTCGCGGCCCTCCTCGGCGTCGTCGCGGACGGCAGCACGAGCAGCATCGGTCGGCTCCTCCTGGACGGCGACGTCGACGCCGCGGCGGCTGAGCTCGCCGCGGGCCTGCCTGCGGAGGTGTCACAGGTCGTCTTGCAGGACGACCTCACGGTCATCGCCCTCGGACCGCCGACCGCCGAACTCGACGCCAGGCTGCGGTCCATCGCGGAGCCCGAAGGACGCGCCCAGGCATCGCGCTACCGGATCACCTCGCAGAGCGTCACCAGGGCCCTCGCAGCAGGTGAGACGGCGGAGAGCGTCCTCGAGTTCCTCGGTTCCGTCTCGCTGACGGGAATGCCGCAGCCCCTGCGCTACCTCGTGTCCGAAGCGGAACAACGGTTCGGACTCATCCGCGTCGGCATGATCGGCGCATCAGCGGACGCCTCTGCGGAGCCGGGCCGTTCCAGCTACATCCGCTCGCACGACGCCGGACTCATCGCCGCGGTCTCCGTCGACCAGAGCCTCATCGCGCTGGGTCTGCGCCCGGGCGGCGAAGGTCGCCTGACGAGTCGTGCCGACGCACTCACCGTCTACTGGGCCCTGCACGACGCGCGATACCCGGTGGTCGCTGAGGACGCCGACGGCGCTCCGCTCCGCGTCCGTCGTCAGCCGACCCTCCGTCGGTCGGTGGACGCCGCGCCCCCAGCGCCCGAACAGGACCTCGTGTCGCGGCTCCGCGCCGACGATCGCGGCGACACGAGCACCGCGTGGCTCGCCAAGCAGTTGGAGATCGCCGTCCGAGACCACACGCCGGTGACGGTGCAGCTGCAGCACGGCGAGCGCCGGTCCTCCTTCACGATCGAGCCGGTGAGTCTCGCGGGGGGTCGTCTGCGCGGACTCGACCGCACGGCCGACGTCGAACGCACGCTGCCACTCGCGATGATCACCGAGGTGCGGGTCGCGGACTGAGCGGCGCCTCCCAGGTGCGCCGAGTGGCCGTTCGGCCGGTAGACTTGGCGGTTATGTCTGATGGACCACTGATCGTCCAAAGCGACCGCACCGTGCTCCTCGAGGTCGCCCACCCGCTCGCCGAGGACGCACGGCACGACCTCTCGGTCTTCGCCGAGCTCGAACGGGCACCGGAGCACATCCACACCTACCGCATCACGCGGCTCGGGCTCTGGAACGCGCGTGCCGCAGGACACGACGCCGATCAGATGATCGAGACGCTCGAACGCTATTCGAAGTTCTCCATCCCGGCGTCGGTGACCATCGACATGCGCGAGACGGTGAACCGTTACGGTCGCCTCGTCATCGAGCGCTCGGTCGACGGCGAGCTGGTCCTGCGTTCCACCGATCTCCCGATCCTCACCGAGGTCTCGGGCGCGAAGCGCATCGCGCCGCTGCTCATCGGACACCCGGCTCCCGACACCTACCTCGTCGAGCCGTGGGCGCGGGGCCAGTTGAAGCAGGAACTCGTCAAGCTCGGGTGGCCGGCTGAGGACCTCGCCGGGTACACCGCTGGAACGCCGCACCAGATCGATCTGGTGGAGGACGGCTGGCACCTGCGCGACTACCAGCAGCAGGCCGTCGACAACTTCTTCGAGGGCGGCTCGGGCGTCGTCGTGCTCCCCTGTGGCGCCGGCAAGACACTCGTCGGCGCGGGGGCGATGGCGACGGCGTCGACCAACACCCTCATCCTCGTCACCAACACGGTCTCGGCCAGGCAGTGGCGCGACGAGCTGCTCAAGCGCACCTCGCTCACCGCCGAGGAGATCGGCGAGTACTCCGGGCAGGTGAAGGAGGTCAAGCCGGTCACGATCGCGACGTATCAGATCCTCACGGCCAAGCGGAAGGGTGAGTACGCGCACCTCGCGCTCCTCGACGCCATGGACTGGGGTCTCGTGGTCTACGACGAGGTGCACCTGCTCCCGGCGCCCGTGTTCAAGCTGACCGCCGAGTTGCAGGCCAGGCGCCGGCTCGGACTCACGGCGACCCTGATCCGCGAGGACGGCCGGGAGGGCGACGTGTTCTCGCTCATCGGCCCCAAGCGCTTCGACGCACCGTGGAAGGAGATCGAGGCCCAGGGCTTCATCTCCCCGGCGGCCTGCTTCGAAGTTCGGGTCGACCTGCCGCAGGCCGATCGGCTCACCTACGCGGCCTCGGCCGACGACGAGCGCTACCGTCTCGCAGCCACCGCTCCGGCGAAGCTCGACGTCGTCCGCCAGCTCGTGGAGCGGCACCGTGGCGAGCAGATCCTCGTCATCGGGCAGTACCTCGATCAGATCGAGGAGCTGGCCGAGACCCTCGGTGCGCCCCAGCTCACCGGTGCCACGCCGATCGACGAGCGGGAGCGGCTCTATCAGGCGTTCCGCGACGGCACCGAACAGGTGCTCGTCGTCTCCAAGGTCGCCAACTTCTCGGTCGACCTCCCCGAGGCGACCGTCGCCATCCAGGTGTCGGGGTCATTCGGCTCCCGCCAGGAGGAGGCGCAGCGACTCGGGCGACTGCTCCGCCCGAAGACGACGGGACTCACGGCGAGCTTCTACACGCTCGTGTCCCGCGACACCGTCGACCAGGAGTTCGCCCAGAATCGCCAGCGATTCCTTGCCGAACAGGGCTACAGCTACACGATCCTCGACGCTCACGCCCTGCAGACCGCCTGAGCCGCGCGCGGTTCATCGCCGATCCACAGGGCACGCCGCGCGGCTCTCAGAAAAGTCCCAAGAAACGTGCAGATAATGGTCGTATGACCGGACCCCGCATCCTCATCGTCGACGACGAACCGAACATCCGCGACCTCCTCACCACCAGCCTGCGCTTCGCCGGATTCGCCGTGCGCGCCGTCGGCAACGGTGCAGCCGCCATCTCGGCAGTGCTCGAGGAGGAGCCGGACCTCATCATCCTCGACGTCATGCTCCCCGACATGAACGGCTTCGGCGTCACGAAGCGGCTCCGCAGCGCCGGTTACACGGCCCCCATCCTGTTCCTCACCGCGAAAGACGACACCGAGGACAAGATCACGGGCCTCACCGTCGGCGGCGACGACTACGTCACCAAACCGTTCAGCCTCGACGAGATCGTCGCCCGCATCAAGGCGATCCTCCGTCGCACCATGCAGGCCGACGAGGACGCGGTCATCCGCACCGGCGAGCTCACGATGGACCAGGACACCCACGAGGTGCTCGTCGGCGACACCCCCATCGACCTCAGCCCGACGGAGTTCAAGCTGCTCCGCTACCTCATGCTGAACCCGAACCGCGTGCTGTCGAAGGCGCAGATCCTCGACCACGTGTGGGAGTACGACTTCAACGGCGATGCAGGCATCGTCGAGAGCTACATCTCCTACCTGCGTCGCAAGCTCGACCAGTTCTCCACCGAGCCACTCATCCAGACGAAGCGCGGCTTCGGCTACATGCTCAAGGCAGGGAAGGCGTAGACCGCACCCGATGGCCGATTCCCTGTCCACCTGGTGGAGCAGCGTCTCCCTCCGCACGAAGATCACCGGTGTCACGGTGCTCGTGCTCGCCTTCGGCCTGCTGGTCGCCGGTATGGGCACGACGCCGCTCCTCAAGGAGGTCCTGACGCAGCAGGCGAACGACAGTCTCATCACCGCTGCCAAGGGCAAGATCGTCGGCGAGATCTCCGAGGACGGCCAGCTCCAGCTCGACGCTCCGACCTCGCTGTTCGTCGCGGTGTACGACACGAACGGTGAGCTCAGGGCATCGTCCGGGTGGGACGACAGCGTCGCTCCGAAGCACCCGGCGCATCTGAGCGCCAACGACGTGGCGGCCTCGGGCGATCAGATCTACTCCACGTCCAACGCGAGCGGAACGATCGTGTACCACGCGGTCTCGGTGCCGGTCACGCTCGACGGCTTCCGCACGGGCGCCGCGTGGGTTGCCATCTCCATGCAGTCCACCGACAACACGATCGCCACCTACCTCACGATCTTCTTCGTCCTCGGGGTGCTCATCATCGTCGTTGGGGCGCTCCTGACCCGCTGGCTCGTCACCGGGACGTTCGAGCCCCTCCGGCAGGTCGAGCGCACTGCGGCCGCGTTCGCGGACGGCGACTTCAGCCAGCGACTCGCGGGGTCCACCCCGAACACCGAGGTCGGACGACTCAGCCGCTCGCTGAACACCATGCTCGCCCGGATGGACCGCGCGTACTCCGACCGCGGGAAGACCATCGAGCAGATGCGCAACTTCGTCGGCGATGCGAGCCACGAGCTGCGCACCCCACTCGTCTCCGTGCGCGGCTATGCCGAGCTCTACCGGATGGGCGCCCTCCAGACCCCGCAGGACGTCGCGCAGGCGATGGAGCGCATCGAGAAGGAGGCGATCCGTATGGGCGCGCTCGTCGAAGACCTCCTGCAGCTGGCGCGCCTCGACGAGACCCGCCCGCTCAACCTGTCGGCCGTCGATCTGCTGCCCGTCGCCCGGGACGCAGCACTCGACACCACGGCGCAGGCCCCCGGGCGCACCGTTCGGGTCGTGCGCGATGAGCACGCCGCGCCGGCTCCCCGCACCGAATCAACCCAGGAATCATCCGCAGTCCCCACGACCACCGGCGAGACCTCGCAGCAGGCGGCGGGCACCGGACCCATCTTCGGCGCGACGTTCAACCGGTTCCGCCGTCGACCGAAATCGGGAACGGAGGCGGTCGCGCAGCAGTCGCCGGCACCGGTCGCCGAACCGCTGATCCTGGCCGTCCCGCCGATCGTGCTGGGCGAGGAGAACAAGATCCGCCAGGTCGTCACCAACCTCATCGGCAACGCCCTGCGCTTCACCCCGGCAGACAGCCCGATCGAACTCGCCGTGGGCGCCGACGTGCGTGCCGGGACGGCGAGCATCTCGATCGTCGACCATGGTGAGGGCATCCCGCCGCAGATCCGGGAGAAGATCTTCCAGCGCTTCTGGCGTGCCGACAGCTCTCGAACCCGTGAGACCGGCGGCAGCGGTCTCGGACTGGCCATCGTGGCGTCCATCGTCGCCGCACACGGCGGTACCGTCGACGTCACTGAGACGCCCGGCGGCGGGGCGACGTTCCGGGTCACCTTCCCGCTCGCTCCGGCTGCCGCGACCACACCGCTCGTCATCGACGGTCCGCCCGCCTGATCGCTCGCGACACCGCTCCACAGGAGCGGGCGGTCGGTGATGCATGCACATCAGGCCGTTCCTGGCCGGGCGCGGATCCCCCGCGCTCGTAGCGTCGTGGACAGGGCGATGCATCCGCATCGTCACGACGAACGGAGCATCCCATGGCAACATTCCAGGTCGACAGCGACGCGGTGGAGCGTGCCGCGACCGCCGCACGCGTCACGATCGAACAGATCCAGAGCGAGGTGAACCGGCTGCACGCGCAGCTGTCCGCCCTCGACGGGCAGTGGACGGGCACCGCGGCAGCGGCGTTCCACGGGGTCGTCGACCGCTGGCGGGGAACCCAGCGTCAGGTCGAGGAACACCTCGGCGAGATCAGTCGTGCCCTCACGGTCGCCGGATCGCAGTACGCCGACATCGAGCGCGCCAACGCGAGCATGTTCAGCGGCTGACAGTCCGCGGGCCGCTGGACGCCAGTGGGAGAGGCTGCTCAGCGGCCCGCGATCGCGCAGCGTCTCAGGGAATCGCCAGCAGGTTGGATGCCGCGAGCTTGGCGTAGGCGGTCGCCTGTGCTCCGAGCTCCTCGAGAGCGTAGGTGCCGTCGAGCGACGAAACGTTGGACACCTGCACATCCAGCCAATGACCGGCGACGGTGAGCTGGAGGTTGCACTCCAACCACGGCTCTGACGCGCATTCGAGGAACGCGTCCCTCGCACCGAGCCCGTCGATGCTCACCGTCTGGATGTCCTCCCCTGCACTCATGCGGGATTCCAGCATCTGCTCATACGCCCAGCGTCCTCCGGGTAGCGCGGTGAGGAGGCCGCGCGACGAGTCGCTGTCGGGGAGGGAGAAGATGCAGTCCGGGGCGCCGAAGTCGTCTGCGGCGACGCGAAGGTTCCACATCCGCTTCTTCGCGACCGAGCTGTAGGTGAGTTCCTGGCCGAACGTGGTGCTCATGTCCGCTTCCGAGACGAAGCTGGCGCACTCCGTCGGCAGGGTGTTCAGGCCCGGCGCCTGGCCGGCCCAGTCGAATCGAGCTGCCGTCCCGACCGGTTCGAGGGCTGAACGGATCGCCTCGAGGAAGGGGGTGACGAGCGCAGCGGCTTCTTCGTCGGAGCTCGCGGCGTTGTCGGCAGGGCCGTCGATGCGAACGTCCACCCAGCTGTCCCCGACCAGGAAGTTGATGCTGCACACGCCGGGGTTCTGGCCGTCCTGCGTGAAGCAGGCGAGCGTCGTGGAGTCCTCCCACGGTCCCGTCTCGCCGTCGGCCCATCGCTCGAAGTACGAATCCCAGTCGGCGTGCGCATCGGGCAGGATCGTCACTTGCGCGAAGCGCTCGGTCCCGAGGGGTGTCCCGCCCTCCGACTGGGTGAGTGGAACGCCGTTGCTCCAGGTGCAGTGCAGTCCGCCGAGCGAACTCACAGCCCACATGAGCGGGTTGCGGTCTTGGGCGTGCGTGAAGGCCGGATCGAGCTCGACCGACGGGGCGAGTGCCGTCGCCAGGACGTCCTGCGGCACCAGGTTCGCGCAGCCGAAGCCGTATGAGCTCTCCGGGACCGTCGGACGCGGGGTCGTGGTCGGGGACGGAGCGGTGGACGACGGGGTCGCCGTCGGTGCCGGCTCCGGCGACGTACAAGCGGTCATGGCCAGCAACAGCGCGGCGACGACCGCGACTCCCCCGAGTGTTCTCATAGCTCGATCATAGGAACAGGGGCGTCGAGCGATCGGCCATTCGGATCACGTATGCGCAACGAATGTCCGACATATGCGCGCGACGGCATGCAGGTCGAGGGTTGCCCCCGATGCACGCACGGAAACGACGCAGGGCGCCTCCCGAAGGAGACGCCCTGCGCGTGTGGGACTGGTCGGACTTAGAAGTCCATGCCACCGGTCGGGTCGCCGGCCGGAGCCGGGTTCTTCTCCGGCTTGTCGGCGACGACGGCCTCGGTGGTGAGGAACAGACCTGCGATCGACGCTGCGTTGAGCAGCGCGGAGCGGGTGACCTTCACCGGGTCGTTGATGCCTGCAGCCAGCATGTCGACGTACTCACCGGTCGCGGCGTTGAGGCCGTGTCCGACGGGCAGGTTGCGGACCTTGTCTGCCACGACGCCGGGCTCGAGGCCCGCGTTGAGAGCGATCTGCTTGAGCGGAGCGTCGATGGCCACCTTGACGATGTTCGCACCGGTCGCCTCGTCGCCGACGAGCTCCAGCTTCTCGAACGCGGTCTTACCGGCCTGGATGAGCGCGACGCCACCACCGGCGACGATGCCCTCTTCGACGGCAGCCTTCGCGTTGCGGACGGCGTCCTCGATGCGGTGCTTGCGCTCCTTGAGCTCGACCTCGGTCGCTGCACCGGCCTTGATGACCGCGACACCGCCCGCGAGCTTGGCGAGGCGCTCCTGGAGCTTCTCGCGGTCGTAGTCGCTGTCGGTGTTCTCGATCTCCTTGCGGATCTGCGAGACGCGACCGGCGATGGCCTCGGCGTCGCCGGCACCTTCGACGATGGTGGTCTCATCCTTGGTGATGACGACCTTGCGGGCACGACCGAGCAGGTCGAGGGTGACGGTCTCGAGCTTGAGGCCGACCTCCTCGGAGATGACCTGGCCACCGGTGAGGATGGCGATGTCCTGCAGCTGTGCCTTGCGGCGGTCGCCGAAGCCCGGAGCCTTGACGGCGACGGACTTGAAGATGCCACGGATCTTGTTCACGACGAGGGTCGCGAGCGCTTCGCCGTCGACGTCCTCGGCGATGATGAGGAGCTGCTTGCCCGACTGGATGACCTGGTCGACGATCGGGAGGAGGTCCTTGATCGCCGAGATCTTCTGGTTGGCGATGAGGATGTAGGGGTCCTCGAACACCGCCTCCTGGCGGTCGGGGTCGGTCACGAAGTACTGCGACAGGTAACCCTTGTCGAAGCGCATACCCTCGGTGAGCTCGAGCTCGGTACCGAAGGTGTTCGACTCCTCAACGGTGACGACGCCTTCCTTGCCGACCTTGTCGATCGCCTCGGCGATGATCTCGCCGATGGTGGTGTCGCCGGCGGAGATGGAAGCGGTCGCTGCGATCTCCTCCTTGGTCTCCACCTCCTTGGCGTTCGCGATGAGCTCGACCGTGACGGCCTCGACGGCCTTCTCGATGCCGCGCTTCAGGCTGATGGGGTCGGCGCCTGCGGCGACGTTGCGGAGGCCCTCACGCACGAGTGCCTGTGCCAGCACGGTCGCGGTGGTGGTGCCGTCGCCAGCGACGTCGTCGGTCTTCTTGGCGACCTCCTTGACGAGCTCCGCGCCGATCTTCTCGTACGGGTCGTCGAGCTCGATCTCCTTGGCGATGGACACGCCATCGTTGGTGATCGTGGGGGCGCCCCACTTCTTCTCGAGGACAACGTTGCGACCGCGCGGCCCAAGGGTGACCTTGACCGTGTCAGCAAGAATGTTCAGTCCACGCTCGAGGCCGCGACGGGCCTCCTCGTCGAAAGCAATGATCTTAGCCATGTGTGTTTTTCGTCCCTCCCGGACGTCATGAACGTTGTTAGCACTCAATGAGTACGAGTGCTAGTTCGATTCTGGCACTCAGGGGGTGGGAGTGCAAGTGAGCGCGGGCGCCCTGAGCGAACTCCCGGGAACGCCCTCGGGCAACGGACAACGCCGCCCACCGGAGTGGACGGCGTTGCGGGGATCGCTCCCGGTGGTTCGTGACTACGCCAGCCGGACGGCCTCTGCCTGGGGCCCCTTCGCGCCAGTGCCGACCTCGAAGACGACCGCCTGGCCTTCCTCGAGGGACTTGTAGCCGTTCATGTCGATAGCCGAGTAATGGACGAAGACATCCTGTCCGTCTCCGTCAACCGTGATAAAGCCGTAGCCCTTCTCAGCGTTGAACCACTTCACGGTTCCGTTCGCCATTTCATACTCCCATTGCTGCGTGCTCACAGGCGTCGACCGTTGCCGATGCCGGACCTGCCATCCGGAGTCGGGACTCCGGGCGGCCATCCCTGCCGTGACGCCTCGGGGGCGAGTCGACACGGAGCGGGATGAGCGGACAGTTTCAGATACTAATCCGGAGTGACCTGCGGAATCACGCGAATATCTGTGTTTTGCGCGGAGTATTACGACAACTCAACACGGAGGAAACACCCCCGAAACACAGCCCCTCAGTCCTGCCCGTCAACGGCGCCCGGAGTACGCGTCGCTCAGGCCGCCGGCTGGTAGTCCGCACCGAGGACGACGACGATGCGCAGGATGGGCGTCTCCCCCTCTTCCACCGGGATCGCGTACTGGTCGGTGAGCTGGATGGGAATGCCTCCGAGCGCGGCGGCGATGGCGCGGGCAGCACCCTCCTGCGAGGCATCCTGGTAGTAGACGCCGCTCGCGGCCACGTTGTCGGTCGCGGCGTCGCTCGTCGAGATCTGCTGCGGGAAGCCGGCCGCGGTGATCGCTGCGGCGCCCGCCGCCGCGAGGCCGGACGTCGGGGTGCCGTTGAGCACGAGGATGCTGGCCGCGGGATCGACGACAGGTGCAGCCTCTGTCGGCGTCGGGGTGGGCGTGGCCGTGGCGCTCGGACTCGCGGAACCGCCGAAGAAGTCGATGCGGTCGTTCAGGCCGAACAGCGCGAGCGTGCCGATCCCCACGAGGATGAGCGTCGCCACCACGGCGACCAGGAAGGCGATCCAGCCGCGGCCTTTCGGCGCAGGCGCGCGGTGCGCCCCGACGCGCTTGAGGTCGGGGACCTCGTCGAAGCGGTCTGGAGGGAAGGATTCAGCCATGGTGTGGTCTCCGGATGATGCTCACCCCTCGTGGCGGGGAGCCGAAGCTCCACGCGCCGCGAGGCGGGCGTCGCGGGTGCGCTGCAGCCGCTTGATCAGCATGGGGTCGTGGGCGAGGGCGAACGGTGAGTCGATGAGCGCACCGAGCAACTGGTAGTACCGGGTGGGCGACAGCGAGAAGCGGTCGCGGATGGCGGCTTCCTTGGCACCGACGTGGCGCCTCCAGTGGGACTCGAACTCGAGGATCTCGAGTTCGCGCGCGGTCAACCCGGATGCCTCTACGGGCAGGTCGTCAGCGGCTGGCTCGTGCGACGCTGGCTGCATGCTGACCTTCCTGCTGATCGGCGCCGATTCGGCGACTGGAGTCCGGCAGGGGGCTGCCGCTGGTCCATCCTATTCAGCCCTCGCGCGTGAGCCCGCATCCGACCCGGCGAGGCAGCACGTTCACCGGGAAGGTTCAGCGGTTCTGCAGCGTTGCGTCATGTGGGCCCTGCGGGGGCGAGGACGACGCCCTCCCGCGCATAGGATGACCGAGAAGAATGGAGCAGCATGACGTACGACGTGACGAAGACCGACGAGCAGTGGCGCGAAGAGCTCACGCCGGAGCAGTACCAGGTGCTGCGCGGCGCCGCGACGGAGCGCGCCTGGACGGGTGAACTCCTCGACGAGTCCCGTGCAGGTCTGTACACCTGTGCCGCCTGCAACGCCGAGCTCTTCAAGAGCGGAACCAAGTTCGACTCCGGCTGCGGCTGGCCGAGCTTCTACGAGTCGGTGAACCCCGAGGCTGTGCAGCTCATCGAGGATCGGAGCCTCGGCATGGTGCGCACAGAAGTCCGCTGCGCCAACTGCGGCTCGCACCTCGGCCATGTGTTCGACGACGGCTTCGGAACCCCCACGGGCGACCGGTACTGCATGAACTCGATCGCGCTGAACTTCGCCGCAGCCGACTCGGCCGAGCCCACGGAGTGACCGAGCTGGTCGAGAGCACCGTCCTCGCGGCCGTCGCCGGACGCCGCTCCTGGTCGAAGGTGACCGATGCAGCACCGACGCAGGACGAACTCCTGCAGATCGTCGGAGCGGCCGGTCGCGTCGCAGACCACAGCTCACTGCGTCCGTGGCGGATCATCACCCTGCGCGGCGACGACCGGGTGAAGCTCGGACGCGCGCTCGCGAAGGCCGAGGGTGATTCGAAGCCCTCGACGAAGCCGATGCGGGCGCCGCTCGTGCTCGCCGTCGTCGTCAGCGTCAAGAAGTCGAAGGTGCCCGCCTGGGAACAGGAGGCGACCGCCGCCGGTGTCGCGCACATGGTCAGCCTCCTCCTCGACGACGCGGGATGGGGCGTGTTCTGGCGCACTGGGAGCGCGACGCGCGCGAAGGCCGTCAGGAAGGCCCACGGCCTCAAGAAGGGCGAGGAACTGCTCGGGTGGCTCTATGTCGGGGGGAAGCCCGCGAACGCCCGCGCTGGACGACGCAAGGTCGTGAACGCGAAAGCGCACCTCAGCGCAATGCCGTGACCGGACGACGGGGCCGGCTCACGCAGCAGCCGGCCCTGGGTCCGAACGTCTGCGCCGGACCGACGCGATCGCGACTGCGGCGAACGCCAACAGGGTGCCGACGACCGTGGCGAGGTGCACTCCGCCGTCGTCCGTCGGCAGGAAGAGGTCGAGAGCGAGCGCGCTGAGTGTCTGTCCGGCCACGGTGCCGAGCCCGAGGATGAGCACCCCGGTGTGCTGGACGAGGAACGCTGCGACGGCGATGAAGACGCAGCCGATGGGACCGCCGAGGTAGAGCCACCACTCCCCCGGCAGCGGCCCAGGGGGCGCCACGACGAGTGCGTGGACGACGGCCGCGATGACGAGCACGATGGTTCCGACGACGAAGTTGATGAAGGTCGCGGCGAGTGTGCTCTGCGCCCGCACCTTCACCCGGCCGTTCACCGCCTGCTGCCAGGCGATCCCGATACCGGCGAGCAGTGGTAACAGGAGCAGACCGAGCGGGATGCTCCCTCCGAGCTCTCCGGAGACGGCGATACCGACAGCCACGAGGGCGACGACCGCGCCGAGCACCCGCTGGAGCGTGAACGGGACGACGCCGCCGGGACCGAAGCCGACCCGGTCGAGCACGAGCCCACTCGCCGTCTGACCGGCCACGACGGCGACCGTGAACAGTGCGACGCCCAAGGCTGCCGCAGTCAATCCCTGGGACAGGACGAGGAACGCGCCGGCACAGCCGCCGAGCACGGTCCACCACGGCATCTCGCGACTGCGTACGGCTCCCACCACGGTCGCGATTCCGCGCCGCCCGGTGCGCGAGACGAGCATCCCGATGCTGAGAATGACCAGGCCGCCGCCGAACGAGATCGCCGCCGCGGTGAAACCGTCGCCCAAGCGCGCGCCGAGCTCCCCGTTGAGCCGGGCCTGCACGGCGATGAACGCTCCACTGACGATGGCGATGAGCAGCGCCAGCGGCGCGGGGATACGGGTCACGAATGGTTCCTCTCACGTCGCTCCCGCGACGACGTACCATCCTCCCACGAGGGCCGGCCCGCTCCTCCCACACACTCTTGCTGCACTGCTGAGCGAACGACGGAACCGCCCGCCCAGCAGTGCTGGACGAGCGGTTCCGGAGTGAGCCGACGACGGGACTTGAACCCGTAACCTACGCTTTACAAGAGCGTTGCGCTACCAATTGCGCCACGTCGGCCGACACGGGGCGAGCCCCGGTCTGGACCATCTTACGATGGCAGACGATCAGCCGTTGGTCGCCGGCGTCTCGGTCGCGCTCGGCGTGGGCGTGCTCGTCGAGTAGCTCTCGCTCGAGACGGCGAGGACGAAGGCGGCGAACTGCTCAGCGTCGGTCAGCGAACCCGTGTACTGCTTGCCGTTCACGAGGATGGTGGGCGTGCCTTCGACCTTGGCGACGTCGGTGCCGGGAAGCGGGCCGCTGCGTGCCTTGTCGGTGGCGTCCTTCACCCACGACTTGTAGGTGCCGTCGTCGATGCAGGTGTTGACCTTCTTCTCTCCGCCGGAGATGACGCCCTTGGCGATCGACTTCAGTTCGGTGTCCGTCAGACCCTCGGTGTTCTCCTTGGGCTGGTTCTCGAACAGCGCCGTGTTGAACGTGAAGAAGTCGTTCGGCGAGTACTCGGCGACGCAGGCCGCAGCGTTCGACGCACGCAGTGAGTACTGGGTGCCGAGCGACAGGTTGCTGAGCGTTGCGAGCGGGTGGACCGTGTAGGTCGCGGCGCCGGCCTTCAGCCAGCCGCCGATCTGCTCGGCGTTCGTCGTCTCGAACTGACCGCAGTACGGGCAGAGGTAGTCCTGGTAGACCCGGATCTCGACGTCCTGCGCGCTGGGCGTCTCCGTCGCGGCCGGAGTCGCCTCGGCGGCGGGCGCCTCAGTTGCCGGAGCGTCGCTCGGCGTCGCTGAAGGCGTGGAGGCGCTCGCTGGCGCACCGACGAGCTGGAGGCCCGCACCGACGGTGAAGCCGTCGTTCTGGGCAGCGGTGGGGACCGGGCCGCTCGGCTTGATGGACGTCACGATGATGAGTGCGACGGCCGCCACGATCGCGAGCGCACCGAGCACGATGCCACCCTGCAGCAGGACCCGGTTACGACGGTCCTTCCGCTTCTGCTGCTCGCGGAGCACGCGGGCCTTCTCGCGGGCCGCATCGCGGCGTTCGTTCTTGGTGGGTCGGTTCTGCGATCCAGCGCCAGACATTGATCCTCGTTTCAGGGGGATTGCGCTGCGTTGACTCAGCAGCACCAAACAGACCAATCGTAGTGCTGCTGCCTGAGAGAGGCCCAAACCAGGCGGTGAGCGGGCTGTGGGTCTGCCGTGAGCCGTGCACAGCGGAGGCCGCTTCCATTCTCACCACCTCATGGCATACTGGGACGGCGAACACGCCAACGACGATGTGTTCGCGTCCATTCACAACGGATCGTCCGGCACGTACCTGCCGGTGAAGGAGAATAAATCATGGCGTCAGTGACGTTTGACAACGCAACCCGTTTCTACCCGGGCGGCACCCGCCCCGCGGTCGACAAGCTGAACCTCGAGGTCGCCGACGGCGAATTCCTCGTCCTGGTCGGCCCGTCCGGCTGCGGAAAGTCCACCTCGCTGCGCATGCTCGCCGGCCTCGAAGAGGTCAACGACGGCCACATCTTTATCGGTGACCGCGACGTCACCGACGTGCCGCCGAAGGACCGCGACATCGCGATGGTGTTCCAGAACTACGCGCTGTACCCGCACATGACCGTCGCCGAGAACATGGGCTTCGCGCTCAAGATCGCCGGTGTCGGCAAGGAAGAGCGCGCCACCCGCGTGCTCGAGGCGGCCAAGCTCCTCGACCTCGAGGACTACCTCACCCGCAAGCCGAAGGCACTCTCCGGTGGTCAGCGTCAGCGTGTCGCCATGGGCCGCGCAATCGTCCGCCAGCCGCAGGTGTTCCTCATGGACGAGCCGCTGTCGAACCTCGACGCCAAGCTCCGCGTCCAGACCCGCACCCAGATCGCATCGCTGCAGCGTCGCCTCGGCGTCACCACGGTCTACGTCACCCACGACCAGACCGAGGCACTCACCATGGGCGACCGCATCGCGGTCCTCAAGGACGGCATCCTCCAGCAGGTCGGCACCCCGCGCGACCTGTACGAGAAGCCGAACAACGTCTTCGTCGCCGGCTTCATCGGCAGCCCGGCAATGAACCTGTTCGAGGGCGAGATCGCCGACGGCGGCATCAAGCTCGGCGGCTTCATCATCCCCGTCGAGCGTGAGATCACCGACGCCGCACCGTCGAAGAACGTCACGGTCGGCGTCCGCCCCGAGGACATCTCGGTCTCCGCCAATGCTGGTTCCGGCATCGAGGTGACGGTCGACCTGGTCGAGGAGCTCGGCGCAGACGGCTACCTCTACGGCCACACCGAGGTCTCGGGCAAGCGCACCGACATCGTGGCCCGCGTCGACGGTCGCAACCACGCCCACATCGGCGACACCGTGTTCCTTGCCCCGACGCCGCACCACGTGCACGCGTTCGACTCGGCCTCGGGTGAGCGCCTCGGCAACAAGCCGGTCGTCTCCTCCGGCATCTAGTTCCTGACGACGATGGTCGAGCGGTCGGTTTCCGATCGCTCGACCATCGTCGTTTCTGCACCACCCGCCGTCGTCACCATTCCTGAGGAGCGCATCGTCCCATGTCCGGCGCACTGAACATCACCGCTGCCACCGTCGATCCCGCGCTCCTCGACCTCCCCTGGGAACTCCCGTTGGAGGCGTGGCCGAACGAAGCCATCGCATCGCTTCCGAAGGGCATCTCCCGCCACCTCGTCCGCTTCGCCAACCTGTCCGGCTACGTCATCGCCGTCAAGGAGACCACGGACGAGATGGCGCGGGGCGAATACGACATGCTTCGTACGCTCCAGCGCCTCGACATCCCCTGCGTCGACCCGCTCGCGGTCATCACGAACCGCACCGACCGCAAGAACCGGCCGCTGCCGAGTGTGCTCGTCACGCGGCATCTGAAGTTCTCGCTCCCATACCGTGCCCTGTTCCAGGGCACGCTCCGTCCCGACACCGCCACGCGACTCGTCGACGCCCTCGCCGTCCTGCTCGTCCGCCTGCACATCGTCGGATTCTTCTGGGGCGATGTCTCGCTGTCGAACACCCTCTTCCGGCGCGATGCCGGCGCGTTCGCCGCGTATCTCGTCGACGCAGAGACCGGCAAACTCTACGAGGGCGGGTTGTCGAACGGCCAGCGCGAGAACGACCTCGAGATCGCTCGCGTCAACATCGCCGGCGAGCTCCTCGACCTCGAAGCCGGAGGCCGAGCCGACCCCGAACTCGACCCCGTGACGGTCAGCAACGGGATCGTCGCCGCCTATCGTTCGCTCTGGAAAGAGCTCACGGGATCCGAGTCGTTCGACGCGTCGGAGCGCTGGCGCATCACGGAGCGGGTGCACCGTCTCAACGACCTCGGCTTCGACATCGAAGAACTCGCCATCAAGACGACCGACGAGGGCTCGACCGTCCGCATCCAGCCGAAGGTCGTCGACGCCGGTCACCACCAGCGCAGGCTGCTGCGGCTCACCGGGCTCGACGCCGGAGAGAACCAGGCCCGACGCCTCCTCAACGACCTCGACGCCTATTCGGCGTCGTTCGGCAAGGACGGCTTCGACGAGGAGATGGCCGCTCACGAATGGCTCACCCGCGTGTTCGAGCCGGTCGTCAAGGCGATCCCTCGTGAGCTCCGCGGCAAACTGGAGCCGGCGGAGATCTTCCACCAGCTGCTCGAGCACCGCTGGTTCCTCGCGCAGGACGAAGGGCGCGACATTCCCCTCGCCGAGGCCGTCGGGTCGTACGTGAACACCGTGCTGCGGCACCGCCGCGATGAGGCCACGATGATCGTGCCGCCGACCGAGGCCATCACCCTGCCGGGTTCGACGATGACGGGCCCGGTGGACTGGCGCGACCTGGTCTAGGCGTGGGGCGTGTCGAAGGGCTGCCCGTCGACAGGCTCGAGGCACCGACGGAGTGACTGGACGACGGGAGATCGACGAGTCGTGGGCGACTGCGGCCCGGAACGACGAAGGCTCGGCGACCGGAGACCGGTCGCCGAGCCTTCGCGGCATCGCAGAGGAACTACGCGCTGCGGCGGCGTGCGATCTCGTAGAGCGTGACGCTCGCGGCGATACCGGCGTTGAGCGACTCGGTCGCAGCCGAGATCGGGATGGAGACGACGGCGTCGCAGGTTTCGGTGACGAGACGGGAGAGACCCTTGCCCTCGCTCCCGACGACCACGAGGATCGGCTGGTCGGCGAGTTCGAGACCTGGCAGCGAGACGTCGCCGTCGCCGTCGAGGCCGATCACGAAGACACCGCGCTCCTTGAACGCATTGAGCGTCTGGGTGAGGTTGGCGGCCATCGCGACCGGCGTGCGAGCCGCGGCACCGGCCGAGGTCTTCCACGCGGAAGCCGTGAGACCGACGCTCCGACGCTGCGGCAGGATGATGCCGTGTCCGCCGAACGCCGCGGTCGAGCGGATGATCGCGCCGAGGTTGCGCGGGTCGGTGATGCCGTCCAGCGCGACGAACAGCGGGTTCTGCCCGCGGGAGATCACCGTGTCGAGCAGCTCCATCGGGTGCGAGTACTCGTACGGCGGCACCTTGATGGCGATGCCCTGGTGGACGCCGTCGAAGCCGGCCATGCGGTCGAGCTCCGGACGCATGACCTCGAGCACGGGGATGCCGCGCCGTGTGGCGATGCTGAGCGCCTCCTTCACCCGGTCGTCCATCTCGATGCGTGTCGCGACGTAGAGCGTGGTGGCAGGGATCTTCGCGCGGAGCGCTTCGAGCACGGAGTTGCGGCCGGTCACGACCTCGGACTCGTCGCCCGACTTCTGCTTGGTGCGCCCGTTCGTGGACGGACGGCCGCCCTGCGTGGCCGGCTTCGGCTTGCCGGTGCCACCGGCAGCGGCGTAGCGCTCCTGCGCAGCCTTCCGCTTGCCGGCAGGGTGCCAGGCGCGGTCTTCGGCTTTCGGGGTCGGGCCGCGACCCTCGAGCGCCTTGCGGCCGAGGCCACCGGTGCCCTTGGTGGGACCCTTCTTCGCTTTCTTCGGCCCGGTCGGGCGGGAAGGCTTACTTGCCACTGATACTCCAATGTGCTCCGGACGGGGTGTCTTCGATGGTAATGCCGGCCGCCGTGAGTTCGTCGCGGATCCGGTCGGCCGCGGCGAAGTCCTTGGCGACCCTGGCGTCCGCGCGATCGACGAGCAGCCGCTCGACGAGGGCGGACAGGGATCGGTGGGTGACAGGGTCTGTCCCGATCGACCACGCGGGGTCGGTCGGGTCGATGCCGAGGACTCGCGTCATGGCGAGCACGGCGTGAGCGGACTCGGCAGCTGTATCGGCAGCATCGCCGCGGTCGAGCGCGGCGTTGCCGACCCGGACCGCGTCGTGCACCACGGCGAGCGCGCGTGGGATGTTGAGGTCGTCGTCCATGGCCTCGACGAACGCCGGCGGCAGGTCGCTCCGCGCGGGCAGTGCTCCGTCACTCTGGAGCAGCCCCTCACGCACGGCGCGGTCGAGGAAGCCCTCGATGCGTCCGAGCGCCGCCTCGGCCTCGGCGAGCGCACCGTCGTGGAACTCCAGGGTCGAGCGGTACTGCGCGGCGCCGAGGTAGTACCGGACGACGAGTGGCCTGGCCTGGCCGAGGAGGTCGGCGGCGTAGACGGAGTTGCCGAGCGACTTCGACATCTTCTGACCGCCCGTGACCGCGACGAGACCGTTGTGCAACCAGTACCGGGCGAAGGGGTCGCCAGCGGCACTCGACTGGGCGAGTTCGTTCTCGTGGTGCGGGAACCGCAAGTCGAGCCCACCGCCGTGGATGTCGAACTCCTCACCGAGGTACTTGGTCGACATGGCGGAGCACTCGATGTGCCAACCGGGTCGGCCTTCGCCCCACGGTGACATCCAACTCGCGGACCTCGGCTCGCCGGGCTTGGTGCCCTTCCAGAGCGCGAAGTCGCGCGGATCGCGCTTACCGCGAGGGTCGGCGTCGGAGGCCGCCTCCATGTTCTCCGCACTCTGGCGGGTGAGTTCGCCGTAGCGGCTCCAGGAGGCGGTGTCGAAGTAGACGTCTCCGGAGTCGTCGGGAGCGGGGTACGCGTGTCCGGCGTCGATGAGTCGCTCGATGAGCTCCTCCATCTCCGGGATACTCGCTGTGGCGCGCGGCTCGTAACTGGGCGGCAGGATGCCGAGCGCGTTGTAGGCGGCGGTGAACTCGAGCTCGTAGCGGTAGGCGAGGGCCCACCACTGCTCGCCCGGCAGCGCGAAGCCGCCGTCGACTCCGGCCGCTGCGTTCGCGAGGATCTTGTCGTCGATGTCGGTCACGTTCCGGACGAGCGTCACTCGGAGTCCGGAGGCCGTCAGCCATCGACGGAGCTGGTCGTAGACGAGCGCGCTCCGGAGGTGACCGATGTGGGGTGAGGACTGCACCGTGGGTCCGCAGACGTACAGCCCCGCCTCGGCTTCGCGGAGCGGCACGAAGTCCCGGAGGGACTGCGTTTTCGAGTCGTAGAGTCGGAGAGCCACGACACCAGACTAGCCGCCGTACCAGGGGCATGATGGTCGCATGACGATGCGACGAGGCGACCGGACCGTTCTGCGAGCACGACTCGAGGCCCAGGCGCTCGACGGCGCGCTGAACCTCGGCCCCGCCCAGGTCGTGGAGCGTCTGCTCGCCGTGCAGGCGCAGGACTTCGCCGCCGGGCTCTGGGCGATCGGCGTCCGCTCGTCCGGTGCCACGGCAGCAGACGTGCTCGGCGCTCTGGAGGACGGCTCGATCGTCCGCTCGTGGCCCATGCGCGGCACCCTGCACTTCGTGGCCGCGTCGGACCTCGGATGGATGCTGTCCCTCGGGGTCCCACGGGTCCGCTCCGCGATCGGCGGACGACACCGCCAGCTCGGGCTCGACGAGGCGACACTCGCACGCTCACGCGCCGTGACGGAGGGGCTGCTGGCCGGAGGCGGTCGCACGACCCGCGATGAGCTCATGGCGGCGCATGAAGCCGCCGACATCCCGACGACCGGCCAGCGGGGTCCTCACCTCATCATGGAGCTCGCGATGACCGGTGTCGTCTGCTGGGGGCCGCCGGCCGGCAAACAGCAGGCGCTCGTGCTCAGCGAGGAATGGATCCGGTCGCCCCGCGTGCTCGAACCCGACGAGGCACTCGGCGAGTTCCTCGTCCGGTACCTCGCGGGCCATGGGCCCGCGACCCTGGCCGACTTCACCTGGTGGTCGAAACTCACCGTCGCTCAGGCCAAGCGAGGACTGGCGGTCGCCGCTGATCGGGTGGCCGAGACCGGCACGGTCGACGGCGCGACACTCTGGGCGAGCTCGGAGCAGGTGGCCGCCGACGTCGCCGCCACCGCCGAGCACGCGGTCCTCGCCCTGCCGGGCTTCGACGAACTCCTCCTCGGATACCGGGATCGCCGTCTCGTGCTGGCTCCGGAGCACTTCGAACTCATCGTCCCCGGAGGCAACGGGATCTTCCTGCCACTCATCACGGTGGACGGGCGGATCGTCGGGACCTGGCGACGACGGGTCACCGCCGGAGGGGTCGCGATCACCCCGGCGCCCTTCCGTCCGCTGTCGCAGCGTGCGTCGGCCGGGTTCCGACGGGCCGCCCGCGACTACGGCCGTTTCCTCGGGCTCCCGGCGACGGTCGCCGAAGAACGGCCGCTCGACTGAAGCGCCCGCAGCCCCGTCAGCGTCGTTCGACGAGCGCGGTCGCGATCGCCGCGACACCCTCACCGCGCCCGGTGAACCCGAGCGCGTCGGTCGTCGTGGCCGAGACGCTCACGGGGGCGCCGACGAGCTCGCTCAGCAGCGCCTCAGCCTCAGCACGACGTGGCGCGAACCGCGGACGGTTGCCGACGAGCTGGACCGCGACGTTCACGACGACGAACCCGGACGCTTCCAGGCGCTGCCGGGTGGCCCGCAGGAAGACGTCTCCGTGCGCGCCGTCGAACTGCGGGTCCGAGGTGCCGAACACGGAGCCGATGTCGCCGAGCCCCGCGGCGGAGAGCAGCGCGTCGACGATCGCGTGGGCCACGGGGTCGCCGTCGCTGTGGCCGGCGAGTCCGCGCTCCTCCGGCCAGGACAGTCCCGCGAGCCACAGTTCGGCGTCGTCGGCGAACGCGTGCACGTCGATCCCGATGCCCGTGCGGAGCGTGCTGCGTCCCGTCCCCTCGCCGCCGTGGGTCGACGCGGTGGGAACGGGCCTCTCGCCCAACAGTCGTTCCGCGCGCTGGGCGTCCCAGGGCGTCGTGATCTTGAAGGCGGCTTCCTCACCCTCGACGACGATGACCGGGTGCCCGGCCTCCGCGTAGAGCGCGGCATCGTCCGTCGCGGTCGCGAGGCGGTCAGCGGCGACCCGGAACGCCGCGAGGAGCGAGTCCTTCGGGAAGGCCTGCGGGGTCTGGACCGCCCGGAGCGCAGCACGGTCGACCGTCTGCTCGATGCGTCCGCCCTCGTCCACCCGTTTGATCGTGTCGGTGACCGGCAGACCCGGGACGACGCCCCAGCCGGTGCGGCGTGCGGCCTCGATCACCCGTTCGAACAGGACCGGCGGCGTGAGCGCGCGGGCTGCGTCGTGGACGAGCACGGTTCGCACGCCGGGCCAGAGTGCTCCGAGGCCGGCGAGCACGGACTCCTGTCGGTTTCCGCCGCCGGCCACGATGCGCACGTTGCCGAACGCCGAGCCGGCGACGCGACGCGCGATGGTCTCGGCCTCACCGAGACGGTCGGTCGGTACGACGACGACGAGCTGAACCGGGTCGGGCAGACGCAGGATCGGGTCTATCGCGTGCTCGAGCACGGTCGCCCCGGCCAATGCCACGAACGCCTTGGGCAGTCCGGCACCGAGCCGCGTGCCGCTCCCGGCCGCGACGACGATCACGCCGACGGTCGTCGACGAGCCGATCGAGGATTCCTCGGCAGCGGACGGTTCGTAGATCGCACCCATGCGCCGAGCCTACGGCGTCAGGACGCGAGCACCTCGTCGAGCACCGTCGACGCCCGCTCCTCGTCGGTCTGCTCCGCGAGCGCCAGTTCCGAGATGAGGATCTGGCGCGCCTTGGCGAGCATCCGCTTCTCACCGGCCGACAACCCGCGGTCCTGGTCGCGACGCCAGAGATCGCGGACGACCTCGGACACCTTGATGACGTCCCCGGAGGCGAGCTTCTCGAGGTTCGCCTTGTACCGGCGGGACCAGTTCGTCGGCTCTTCGGTGAACGGTGCGCGCAGCACCTCGAACACCCGGTCGACACCCTCTTGACCGATCACGTCGCGCACACCCACGAGGTCGACGTTCTCAGCGGGCACCTCGATCATGAGGTCGCCCTGCGTCACGCGCAACTTGAGGTAGAGCTTCTCCTCGCCCTTGACGATCCGGGTCTTCACCTCGGTGATGATCGCGGCACCGTGGTGCGGGTAGACAACGGTCTCGCCAACTTCGAAGATCATGGGTGTCAGTCCCTTCAGCGCCCACCAGAATACCACAGGACCCCTGATCAGAGCCGGGTCCGGCCACCCTGCCACGATGGCGGCCTCCGACCCGTCCGCTCTGCCGACGAGCCGATCTCGGGGCGCGCGCGGGGTGGGCTAGACTCGAAGCCGGATCCCGGGACACCTGTCACTCGTCTGCGCCCGGGGACACCACACCTTGGAGGGTTCTGTGAAGGCGCGTCTCATCGCTTCCATCGTCGTCGCGGGTGCACTGACACTCGGCATGAGCGGTTGCAACCTCATCGCGCCGCAGGCGACCCTGAAGCAGTACGACGCCTCCGACGGTGTCGGGGTCACGGTCGGCCACGTGAAGGTCCGCAACGCCATCGTCATCTCCGACGACGGCGAGGTCGGCAACCTCGTGTTCAGTGTCGCCAACACCGACGACCGCGCCCACACCGTCCTCATCGAGGTCGAGGGCAGCGACGAGAAGTTCCAGGTGCTCGCGGAGCCCGGCCTCACCAGCTTCGACGGCTCCGGCGCCAACGAGCCGATCCGCATCGAGCCGCTCGGCGCCCAGCCGGGTGCCATCCTCGACGTCTTCTTCCAGTACGGAGAGGAGACGGGTGCCACCGCGAGCGTCCCGATCCTGACCGGCACGCTGGCCGAGTACTCCACGCTCGTCCCGACGCCGCAGCCCACGGACGAGCCGACGCTCGCGCCGACCCCGGAAGCGACTCCAACGACGGAGCCGACCGACTAGTCTCTGCCCGTCAGGGTCGACCCTGTCGCGCAGAACGCCCCGCCGCTCCTCGGAGCAGCGGGGCGTTCGCCGTTCACGACGGGCCGTCGGTCTACGCCTCGAACCGGTAGCCGAGGCCGCGGACGGTGACGAGCATCACGGGCTCGGACGGGTTCGCCTCGATGCGCGAGCGGATGCGCTTGATGTGGACGTCGAGCGTCTTGGTGTCGCCGTAGTAGTCACTCCCCCACACACGGTCGATGAGCTGCCCGCGCGTCAGCACGCGGCCGGCATTGCGCAGCAGGAGCTCGAGCAGCTCGTACTCCTTCAGCGGCATCGGAATGGGCGAGCCGCTCACCTCGACGACGTGACGCTCGGTGTCCATGCGGACCGTCCCGGCTTCGAGCAGCACCTCCTCCTGCGCCTGATCCGCCTCGACGCGACGGCGCAGGACGGCACGGATCCGCGCGAGCAGCTCGCGCGTGGAGTAGGGCTTCGTCACGTAGTCGTCGGCGCCGAGCTCGAGCCCGACCACGATGTCGACTTCGGAGTCCTTGGCCGTGAGCATGATGATCGGGGTGCTGGAGACGGCCCTGATCTGCCGACACACCTCAGTGCCCGGGATACCCGGGAGCATGAGGTCGAGCAGGACGAGGTCGGCACCGCGCGCGGTGAACGCCTGGACGGCCGACGGACCGTCCTCGGCAACCTCGACCTCGTAGCCTTCTCGCTCCAGCAGGTAGCTGAGCGGTTCGCTGAGGGACGCTTCGTCTTCGACGAGCAGGATGCGGGTCACTGGGAACTCCTTGCTGTGCCGGTGGCGAGATCCTCCGGCGGGGTGGTTGCTCTGGGCAGGCGGATGGTGAACGTGGAGCCGCGACCGAGCTGCGACCACACCTTCACCTCGCCACCGTGGTTCTGGACGGTGTGCTTGACGATGCTGAGGCCGAGGCCCGTTCCGCCGGTGTGACGGGAGCGGGCCTGGTCGACACGGAAGAAGCGCTCGAACACGCGGTCCCGGTCCTCCTCCGCGATGCCGACACCCTGGTCGGTCACCGCGACCTCGACGACGTCGTCGACGGAACGGACTCCGACGCCGACCTGCGAGCCCGTCGGTGAGTAGTGGATCGCATTGGAGATGAGGTTGTGCACCGCGACGACGAGCATGGCCTCGTCGCCGTACACCTCGAGTCCCTTCCCGCCGCGGACCGAGAGGCCGACCCCGATCGCCTCCGCGGGCACACGGTTCTGATCGACGGCCGCGGCGATCACCCGATCGAGCCGCACGAGCTCGGGCTGGTGCAACGCGTCAGCGGCCTGCAGCCGGGACAGGTCGATGATCTCGGCCGTCATCCGAGTGAGCCGCTGTGACTCGGTCGCGAGCCGACTGGCGAACCGCTTCACCCGCTCGGGGTCCTCGGCGGCGGTGTCGAGCGCCTCGGACAGCAGGCCGATCGCTCCGATGGGCGTCTTCAGTTCGTGACTGATGTTGGCGATGAAGTCGCGGCGGACCTCGTCGAGGCGCTTGGCCTCGGTGTGGTCCTCGGCGAGCAGCAGGATGAACCGTGAACCGAGCGGCGCGGCGCGGACGGACAGGTGCCGGGTCGCCTCACCGAAGCGGCCGAGCGCGAGTTCGATGTCGTCCGTCACCGCTTCACCGGTGCGGCGGACCTCGAGGGCGAGGTCTTTCAGCTCGTCACTGGTCATGACGCGGTCGCGCACGAGGCCCAATGCGAACGCGCCCGGCGAGGCCTTCAGGACGTTGCCCGACGGGTCCACGACGATGCCGGCGCTGTCGAGCGCCTCCAAGACCTGGTCGACGCCGTCGGGCACGACGGGACTCACAACGGTCGCCGCACGCTGACCCCGCTGCATGGCGAGGATGATGAGGGCGACGAACCCGCCGCCGACGATGAGGCCGAGTGCCAAGGCGATCAGCACCAACCACATGGTGTCCATGGGGTCTACGTTATCCAATCCGTCGAACGTCGAAGTTCCGAGTACCCCGCCACTTGGGCGACTGTTCATGCCGCGGGCACCAACTGTTAACCTTGGTTCGGCATCATCGCCTGTGCGGGCACCTGCCTGCCCACCGCCAGGTCACGGAAGGACGGCACCCAGAGCCATGCGCGAGGTATTCCAGCAGTCACTGCGAGAGGTCCAGGATCGACTCGTCGAGATCTCCGAGCTCGTCACGGTCTCCATCGAGAAGGCCACCCAGTCCTTCGGCACCTCGGACGTCGCGGTCGCCGAAGAGGTCATCGCGAACGACAACCGGATCGACCAGCTCGCGATCGAGCTCGACGAGCTCGCGATCGACATCCTCGCCCGCCAGCAGCCGGTCGCCCGCGACCTCCGCATCGTCGTGAGCGCGCTGCGGATCAGTGCGTCGCTGGAGCGCATGGGCGACATGGCTGAGCACATCGCTCAGTTGTCGCGCTACCGCTTCCCCGACAAGGCCGTGCCGAAGGGTCTGCGCTCGACGTTCGCCGAGATGGGCCGCCTCGACGTGTCGATCTCCCAGAAGCTCACCGAGCTGCTGCGCACGCAGGACACGCGCATCGCTGACGAGATCCGCAACGACGACGACGACGTGGACGAGCTGCACGCGAGCGTCTTCGAGAAGGTCCTCGGCGACACCTGGAAGGGCGAACCGGTCGCGACCGTCGACGCGACGCTGGCCTCCCGGTACCACGAGCGCTTCGCCGACCACGCCGTGTCGATCGCCAAGAAGGTCCAGTACCTCGCCACCGGCGATTGGATCCCCGAGGACGCGACCGCCCCGGCTCACCACTGAGCTGAGCCCGTCGCGGGCTTGCAGACGCACCGATGAGCGGTGTCGGCCCCATCGGGGCCGGCACCGCTCAGTCGTTGTCGCGACTCAGCTGTGCTGACGACGACGCGTGATCGCCCCGCCGGCCAGGAACAGCAGGCCGAGGACGAGCGCGATGCCGGCGCCGGGCAGCGCCTGCATACCGTCGAAACCGGTGTCCGCGAGCGCCGGAGCACCCGAGCGAGCAGCGGATGCTGCCGCGACACGGGTGTTCAGCTGTGCAGACGCCGTCCCGGAGGAGACGACGGTCTCCGTCGGGATCACCGGGTCGACCGGCTCAGTGGGGTCGACCGGGTCGGTCGGGTCCACGGGGTCGGTCGGGTCCACCGGATCCGTCGGGTCGACGAGGACGGGCCCACCGGTCTCGCTGTCGCCGATCACGGAGACGGCGTTTCCGCCGATCGTGACCGGGAGACCGAGGTCGAGCAACACCTGGTTGCCGCCGAGGACGCTGTCCCCACCGGCTGTCGTCGACCCGGTGCCAGCACCGCTGACGGGCTGCGTGGCCGGCGAACCCGTCGACTGCGAGTCGCCGATCACGCTGATCGCGTTGCCTGCCGCGGTGACCGGCACGTCGATGGTTCCGAGCACCTGGTTGCCTCCGGCGATACCGTCCTCACCAGACGTCGTGGCCGAAGACGGCGGAGTGGCTCCGGTCGGAGCGCCGGTCGACGTCCCACCGGTCGTCGACGAGTCGCCGAGCAGCGAGATGGCGTTGCCGCCCACGGTCACCGGGACCGTGATCACCGGAGACACCTGATTGCCGCCAGCGACGCTGTCCTCACCGGTCGTGCTGTCGGCGACCGGAGTCGCAGACTGACCGCCGTTCGAGGTGGCCGCTCCCCCGGAGCTCGACGAGTCGCCGAAGAGGGAGATGGCGTTGCCGCCCACGGTCACCGGGATCGAGATGACCGGTGACACCTGATTGCCGCCAGCGACGCTGTCCTCGCCGGACGTCTCGGCCGGCGCAGGAGCCGGAGCGGTCGGCTGGGCAGCCGGCTCGGCACTCGAGCTGGTCTCCGCGTCCCCGATGATCGAGATCGCGTTGTCCTCGACCGTCACCGGGATGGCTACGGGGAGGTCCACCTGGTTCCCGCCGGCGACGCTGTCGTCACCGGTCGTCACGGCTGGTTCAGGTGCCGGTGCCGGTTCTGGTTGTGGCGCCGGTTCTGGTGCCGGTTCAGGCGCCGCGGGCTCCGGCGCCGGCTCAGCGGCCGGCGTCGCGCTCGAGTCGCCGATGACGCTCACCGCGGTGTCGACGATGTCGACCGGGACGTCCAGCACGACGTCGACGATGTTGCCGCCGACGATGCTGTCATCGCCCGAAGTGTCGGCCGCATTGGCCGCTGTTGCGCCGAGGAGCGTGAGCCCCGCGACGAAGAGGCCGCAGTAGAGGCCTTTCTTGACATACGAATTCATGATTCCTGCTCCTTGCAGAGTGACTGGTGTGCTCCCGGGATCGGGAGACTTCGGACCGTGACCCACCAGAGGGTGGGACTCCGCCACGAGTGGGCGGAGTGGTCCTGCGTCAGTCAGGAGAGGTGTCAGAGGGGAACGTGGGAGAGGCTGGAAGATCGTCGTCGCGCGCCGGACCTCGGCGGTCGTCGCGGAGCGCCGGGATGACCGTGTCCACCCCCGCATCGCTCGCAACACCCGGTCCGCCAGCGGCGGCGCCAGACGCGGACGAGCCCGAACCGGTGGGCGCGACGGCCCACGCCGGGTCGTTCTGCGGCAGCTGAGGAGCACTGGGCTGTTCCGGCGGCGGGGTGGTCGATGCGGCTGAGGACGGAGCCCCCACGACTCGTCCGGCCAGGAATGCCGCGTATCCGTCGGTTCGCTCCGTGTCCGTGACGGACGTCGCCGGTCCACTCACCAGCGGCCCGCTCGTGGCGACCGAGGGTGATTCGACCGACCCGTCTGCCGGACCGGGGAGGGCGGGGGTCTCAGGGCTCACCGGAACGGTGGGGTCGACGCCAGGTACGGCCGGCACGGCGACGCCGCCAAGGACATCGCCTGCTCCGGTGATCGTCTGATCCACGGTGTCGACGACCGGCTCGACGATCGCCGCGACCGGCGCTTCACCGAGGGTCTGGTCGACCACGTCGTTCACGACGGGTACGGCGGCGACGGTGTCGTCGACGACCGAGACGACGGGTTCGACCACGGTCGTGTCGACCGCGTCGACGACGTCGGCGACAGCGTCGAGCGGCTGCTCCAGTGAGCCGACGACCTGCGTCACGGCGCCGAGCAGGCTCGGGTCGGTCGCGGCATCATCGTCGGCGTGCGCCGAGGCCGGGGAACCGAACAGTGCGATGGCCGTGAACGCGGCTGCGGCGAATCCGCCGATGGCGATCGCGCGCCACAGGGGGAAGCCGGTGCTGTCGGCTGACTGCTCCATGCGTATCCCCCCAATCGGGTCACAGTGCGATCACTGTACGCTCACGATCGAGGAGAGACAAGCCCCATCAAAAAAACACAGAAAGCCCCGATCAGGAGCGATTTCACCTGCTCCGGCAGGCTGCATCGCTCCATGATCGGGGCCCTGGTTTGGTGGGGTTCCTACTACTTCTTTCCCTGCGCGGCGACGGCAGCTGCACCCGCAGCGGCGGCCTCGGGATCGAGGTACACACCGGGCTTCGTCGGACGGAAGTCGGCGTCGAGCTCGTAGACCAGCGGAATGCCGGTGGGGATGTTCAGCTCGGCGATCTCGTCGTCGGAGATGCCGTCGAGGTGCTTCACGAGCGCGCGGAGCGAGTTGCCGTGCGCGGTGACGAGGACCGTCTTGCCCGCGGCGAGGTCGACCGTGATGTCGGACTCCCAGTAGGGCAGCATGCGGTCGATGACGTCCTTGAGGCACTCGGTGCGCGGCAGTTCGCCGTCGATGCCGACGTAGCGCGGGTCGTTCGCCTGCGACCACTCGTTGTCGTCCTCGATGGGCGGCGGCGGCACGTCGAAGGAACGACGCCAGGTCTGGAACTGCTCGGGGCCGTACTCGGCGAGCGTCTGCGCCTTGTCCTTGCCCTGCAGGGCGCCGTAGTGGCGCTCGTTCAGGCGCCAGCTGCGCTTCACCGGGATCCACAGACGGTCGGCCGTCTCGAGGGCGAGGTTCGCCGTCTGGATCGCGCGCGTGAGCACTGAGGTGTAGAGGACGTCGGGGGTGATCCCCGACTCGGCGAGGAGCTCACCTGCGCGCTTGGCCTCGGAGACGCCGAGCTCGCTGAGTCGGACGTCGACCCAGCCGGTGAACAGGTTCTTCTGGTTCCAGTCGCTGTTGCCGTGGCGCAGCAGGACGAGGGTGTAGGTCTCAGGCATGATCCCAGCATACCGATCGCGCAGCCGGTGGACACGGGCGACGACAGCCTCGGAGGTGCGGGACAATGGACCCATGCCGGTCGGATCCATCACCCGCGGGACCACGAACACGAACCGCCTGCGCCGGGTGGATCGGTGGATCGCGACGCTGCCGGCGCTCCGCCACACGACGAGCCCACTGGTCGTGGACCTCGGCTATGGAGCGAGCGGGGTCACCGCCCTCGAACTGCACCACCGACTGCACGTCGTCCGGGAGGACCTGCGCGTCCTCGGTCTGGAGATCGAGCCTGGGCGCGTCGACACAGCCAATGCGCAGCTGCGACAGGTGCGTGCCGGTGGCACGCTGTTCGCGCCGGACGCCGCTGTGTCGTTCGCCCTCGGAGGCTTCGAAGTGCCGACCGGTAGCGACCGCCCCGTCGTCGTCCGCGCCTTCAACGTCCTCCGCCAGTACGACGAAGCGGCGGTGCGAGACGCTTGGCAGCTCATGGGCTCACGGCTGCAGCCCGAGGGCGTGCTCGTCGAGGGGACGTGCGACGAGATCGGCCGGATCGCGAGTTGGGTGGCCGTCGACGCGACCGGGATGCCGCAGACCTTCACCATCAGTCTCAGGCTCGCCGAACTGGAACTGCCGTCGATCGTCGCTGAACGACTGCCGAAGGCGCTCATCCACCACAACGTCCCCGGCGAGCGGGTGCACCGTCTGCTCACGGAACTCGATCGCGCCTGGCGGACGCACGCGTCGCTCTCGGTCTACAGCCCGGTGCAGCGCTGGCTCGCGACGGTGGCGACCCTCCGCGACGCCGGTTGGCCCGTCCTCGCCGGGCGCAGCCGCTGGCGACTCGGCGAAATGACGCTGCCATGGTCGGCCGTCACCCCCGAGGACTCGGAGGCGACGACCGCCACGGCTCACTGAGCACAGGCGTCACGCGTCCCGCTGCCAGAAGATGACCTTCCGACGGGCGAGGCGCACCAGAGCATTCAGGGTGATGCCGAGCGCAGACAGGATGATCAGCAGCGCGAACACCGCCGCCGTCTGCATCGCCCCCTGCGCCTGCAGGATCAGCACCCCGAGCCCGTGCTGCGCGCCGACGAACTCCGCGACGATCGCACCGATCATCGCGTTCGCGACTGCGAGCTCGAGGCCGCTGAAGATACTCGGCAGTGCTGCCGGGATGAGCAGTTTGCGCCGGATCTGCCCGCGACTGGCACCGTTGGCCTCGAACAGTTCGACCTGGTCGCGATCCACGCCTCGGATCCCGTGGATCGTGTTCACCAGGACAGGGAAGAACGCCAGCAGCACCACGACGACGATCTTCGACGGCATACCGAAGCCGAACCAGATGACGAACAGCGGCGCGATGGCCACCTTCGGGATCGACTCGATCGCGACGATGTACGGGAAGGCGATCGCGTAGGCCGTCGGGAACTGCGCGAGGAGGATCGCTCCCACGAGCCCGATCGCAACACCGATCGCGAGGCCCGCGAGGACCTCCCCCAGCGTCGTTCCGGCGTTCGAGAGATAGCGCGGGAAGGCTGCTGGGTCGACGAGTGCCTGGATCACGTCCGACAGGGCCGGCACCACGTAGCTGGGCGTGCCCGTCAGCCCGGGCAGGAACTGCCACGAGAGCAGGATGACAGCAGCCACGACGACACCACCGAACACCACTGTCCGACGGTTGCCGGCCGGACGGGCACCGGCGGACTCCGCCCTCGGCTTCCCGGTCGTCCGCAGCGGTCGCTGGAGGTCCTGAGCGGTCATACTGTCACCTCGAAGTAGGTCCGGATGTGCGAGCTGAGGTCGGCGAACTCACTCGAGCCGAGCAGGTCCAGCGTGCGTTCCCTGCCGAACGGGATGTCGATCACATCGATGATGCGGCCGGGGCGCGGGCCCATGACGATCACGCGCTCGGCGAGGAACACCGCCTCGGGGATGCTGTGCGTGATGAGCACCGCGGTCTTCGAGGTCTCCCGCCAGATGCGGTTGACCTCGACGTTCAGGGCGTCCCTCGTCATCGCGTCGAGGGCTCCGAACGGTTCGTCCATCAGCAGGACCTCCGGTTCGTGCACCAGGGCCCGGCAGATCGCCGCGCGCTGCTGCATCCCGCCGGACAGCTCATGCGGATACTTGTCGGCGAAGTCCTGGAGGCCGACCATGGCGAGCAATCCGAGCGCGTGCTCCCGCTCGGCCGTCCCGACCTTGCGATGCAGCTCGACCGGGAGCAACACGTTCTCCAGGATGGTGCGCCATGGCAACAGCGTCGGTTTCTGGAACACCATGCCGACATCGCCCCGCGGCGTGCCGATCGGCGCACCGGCGATCGTCGCCGTGCCGGAGGTGAAGCCCGTCAGACCGGCGAGGATCTTCAGCAGAGTCGTCTTGCCGCACCCGCTCGGTCCGACGATCGCGACGAACTCGCCGTCCGCGATGTCGAGGTTCACGTCGGACAGCGCGTGCACGTCACCCGTCTTCGTCGGGTAGACCTTCTCCAGATGCGAGATGGAGATGAGTGGGGCGCTCATCGATCGAGTCCGTAGACGTCGCGCAGGTTCTGATGGAGGACCCGCTCGGCGAGCCAGCTGGCCTGACGGAAGGACCACAGACCCGAGGCCCGACCTGCTGACAGCGCCGCGTCGAGCGCCACCCGCCCACGACGGGTGCCGGAGACGTGGAACTCTGGCGAACCGGTGTCGGTGCCGAAGATGACCTTGTTCGCCGGCAGCACCTCGAGCCACTCCTGCAGCATGCGATGGAGGGCGTGCTCGTGGAGATAGGGCATCCAGGAGAAGTCGACGAACACGTTGCCGCGTGCCTGTGACATCGCGGCGAGCGCCTGCCCGTACGGGAAGCCACCGTGGATGAGGATGACCTTCAGCCGGTTCAACGCCGGAGTGTCCAGGAACTGCTCGAGCAGCATGGGGTTCGCTCCCGTGAGCTTCAAGCCGGGCTCGGTGTGCCCCATCCCCGTGTGGATCTGCATGGGGAGCTCCCGCGTGGCTGCGTGGCCTGCGATCTCGTACACGAGGAAGTCCGCGAGTGTCCGGTGGTCGACGGTGTCGATGTCCGAGCCGGCGGCCTCGGCCGCACGCAACCGCCCGTAGGCGGCAGCCGCATCGGCCGGCGTGGTACGTCGGAACTCGAGCGTCCGCACGTACGCGGAGGCGATCTTCAGACCGACGGTGCCCGCGTGCTGCCGACGCGTGATCGAGCCGAGCACGAACGCCCGGTAGTCCTCGAACTCCTCCGGCGGGGCGTCGAGCCCCGCCGTAGCCAGGAGCCCGTCGAGGATGGATCGGAACACCCGACGGAACTTCCGGGAATCCTCCGCCCGGTCCACGATCGGTGGGTGCCCGAAGGGGAACAGGTAGGGGTCGATCCGCGCGATCGGCTTGTAGCGCGCGGCCGACCACACCGTGTCGTCGATCGCCGGGATGTCGGTGAGGACCTGCTCGGTGCCGGAGAGCAGGAGTGCCCGATCGTAGAGACCAGCGAAGTCGGTGCGCCGCTGCTCGACGCTCGCTTCGATGAGCGCGGCCCGGGAGCCAGTCCCGTAGAGCGCCTCCGTCCCCTCCGCGAGCGACGCGGCGTGCACCGTCGTCGACTGGAAGCGGATGCTGTCCGCGATGAGGCCGGGGATGTCGAACTCGGCCTCGATGGCGTCGACACGGTCCTGGTCGTGCACAAGCACCGCCTGGTTGTAGGCGACGTAGACCTCGTGCGGCACGTTCGCCTCGACATGGCCCATCGCGTACTCGCGTTCGTACCCGTCGAATCCGTGCAGGTGCTCCCCCGGCCGGACGTAGCCCGCGTGGGAGTGGTGGTCGATCGCTGGGACGTCGGCGCTCCAGGTCAGCTCGGTGGCGCTCATTCGCCATCCTTCCAGGCCGTTGCGGCGTCGATGACGTCCGCCGTGTCGAAGTCGTTGATGCGCTCGACGAGCTCATCCGTGTACAGCGTCTCCGGATCGACCGGGCTGTCGATGATCCCGGCTTCGAGCGCGAAGTCCGCCCACGCCACCGCGGCTTCGGGCGCGTACGCGCCGAACGATCTCGTCTCGACGGGGTCGCCGGCAAGCAGGAGTTCGATGCGGCGTTCGAGTGCGATGACGTCGGTCGCGAGCTGGTCGGCCTGGTCGGTACCGGCGATCCGCGTCTCGGGGAAGTCCTCGTACATGATCGTCAGAGCCGCCTCGGGGTTCTCCGGGGTGAACAGCGTCGCCTTCGCCATCGCCCGGCCGAAGCCCGCAGCCTCATCGGCGTGCTCCTCGAGGAACCCGGTCGTGGTGAAGTAGCTCGTCGAGAAGAGCGACTCGACCTCGGGCGTCGTGAAGTACCGGAGCTCGACACCGGTCGCCTCCATGGCCGCATACTCGGTGTCCCACAGGGAGAGCGCGTCCACCTGGCCGGTCTCGAGCGCCTGACGAGCCGCTGCGCCCGTACCGACGGCGAGGTTCTGGAAGTCCGTGTCCGCTTCGAGGCCCTCGGTGTGGAGGATGCCGTTCGACAACAGCATGTTGCTCGTGCCGAGACTCGCCTGGCCGATCACCGCGCCCTCGAAGTCACCGATCGTCTTGATCGGACCGTCGGCGAGCACCGCGATCGAACCGGTCTGCTGCCGGATGTAGTTGTACATCAGGACGAGGTCGTCACCGTTGCCCTGCGACTTCGCCTGCAGGATCGGCTCGGGCGGAGTGCTGCCGATCTCGAGCGAACCGGAGTCGATACCCTGCACGATCGACGTCGCGTCCTTCGTGTGGACGATCTCGACGGACAGCCCCTCGTCCGCGAAGTACCCGAGACGCTGGGCGACGGCCATCGGGGAGTTGTTGGCGCCCATCTGGGTGGGCAGACCGAAGCGGATGGTCGTGAGGGCTTCGCCGTCACCGGCGGCCGGGGCGCAGCCGGTGAGGACGAGGCCGGCGAGGACGACTGCGGCGACGGATCCGCCGAGGCGCCGTGCCGGAGTGGCGGGCTGGAGCGTGGAGCGCTGGTGCGTGCGGTGCAGTGGTCCGTTCATGTTCTGGTCCTATTCAGCCGGTGTCGGTGACGGCTGCGGAGCGACGCCGGATGGTGGGGTGACCACCCAGAGCGCCTCTCCGACCGTGTCGCCGATGTTCGTGATCATGTGGGGGGTGGACGTGCGGTAGTCGAGGCTGTCGCCGACCTCGAGGACGAACTCCTGGTCGAGGAGCCGGAACAGGAATCGGCCCTTGAGGATGACGACGACCTCATGGGAATCACCGTGGACGTAGTTCTCATCACCGACGGCCATGCCTGGCTCGTACTCGGAGACGAGGACCTCGACGTCGGTCGCCGGTGCCCGCGTGATGCCGAAGTGACGAACGGCCGACGAGGTCGAGTCGAGTTCCGGGCGGTCCGCTTTGCGGAGGAGTTCGCCGCGACGAGGGGTCGCCTCGAAGAGCTCCATCCACTGCAGCCCGAAGACCGATGCGATGGCTCGCACGGTCTGCAGGCTGGCGTTCGCCTTGCCGGTCTCGATCTGACTGATGTAGCCGGCACTCACCCCGGCACGCGAAGCGAGCTCTCGTGTCGAGATCCCGCGGAGCGTCCGCAGGTCCTTGATCCGGCGGCCGAGGGTGATGCCGTCGATGTCGTTCACGTGGTTCCCTTCCCTCAGTAAGCACTTTGCTTACTGGGAATGAACACAACGTATACTGCGTGCGTGTCGAAAGGAAGACCCTCGTGTTACGGCCGTGTAAATCCGCTCCTGAAGGCGCGGAACGGGATCAGACGGAGGGCAGGGCGGCCTGCGCATCGGACGTCGAGACACCGGTCGCGGTCAGCAGGTCGACGAGATACGGGCGGACGACGAGCACGAGCGCCTGCTCCGAGACCGAGCTGTCCGGCAGCATCGCCACCGGATCGAGGTGCTTCGCGATCTCCAGGAGGGACTGTCGGGCGACGGGTTGCTGAGCGACATCACCGATCGACTGCGAGAGCACGCCGAGCGCGACCGAGACCCGTGCGAGAAGGTCTGCGAGCACCGGGCGCGCCGCCCCGTCGCGGGACACGTAGTCGATCCGCCGAGCGATCACCCGGAGATTGCGGGTCGCGAGATCCATACCGGACAGCATCGTCCGCTGCCGGTCGAGGTCGAACACCGCTCCACGGAGGAACGGCGAGATGCGGGCGATCGCGAGCCCAGAGTCGAGGGTCGCGCGCCAGCTCTCGAGCGCCGGCTGCGTCGCTCGTGCCCGAGCGAGTGCGCGGTCCGCCTCCTCCACATCACCGAGACGGAGCGCCGCGACCAGCGAGGCCAGGGTCCGCACATGCTCATCGATGAGTCGCTGCCCGTCGCGTCGCGCGCCACGACGCGGGTCACGCGGGATCAACGCGGTCGCGATCAGCGCGAAGACGCCGCCGATCAAACCGTCCAACGTCCGGACGAACGGACCGCCATCGGGCACCGGCAACAGCATCACGAGCACCGACTGCACCGCTGCCGCGATCGCGAAGGACGCCGCGGGCGAGAGGAAGCGGGCCACGAGCAGGGTGAGCACGAGGGCGATCGCGAGTTGCCAGGTCCCCTGCCCGAAGCCCAGGAGCAGCACCTCGGCGAGCGCGATGCCGACGCTCATCCCGACGGCCGTCTCGAGAACCCGGATCGGTCGGGCGTCGCGAACGAAACCGAGGCTCGAGATCGTCACCGTGACGGCGAGGAGCGGGACGGCATGGCCGAGCACGTAGTGCGCGAAGGCGTACGCGGCGATCGCCGTGACGCTGACCTGCAGCACCGCCGGAATCGAGCCCACGAGACGATGCCAGGCGTCGCCGAGCGCGATGCGTCGACGGACCGCGACGGTCCAACGGTCGGCACGAGCCTCCGCGTCGTGGGGCCCGCCCTCGCCCACCGGGGTCAGCGCCGGACGGCGCCGAGCCGCGGCAACCGGGGGACGTTCGCCGTCGCACCGGCGTCCGCCGGCACCACGATCTCCTGAGACGCGGCGACGGCGATGCCGTCGGCGTCGACCTGCAACACTGCGGCCGGGTCGGTGGACCGTTTGATCACGGCGAGCGCGACCGGGCCCAGTTCGTGGTGGATGGCACTCGAGGTCACCGCGCCGACGGGCTTCCGCACGACGTCGTCTCCCTCGCCCTGGACGAGGACGACGGTCGAGCCCGCGGGAGGCAGCACGGAATCGGAACCGTCGAGCAGCAGCATGACGAGGCGACGCGGCGGGTGGCCGAGATTGTGGACCTTGGCCACGGTCTCCTGACCGCGGTAGCAGCCCTTGGTGAGGTGCACGGCGGAGCGCAACCAGTCGAGTTCGTGCGGGATCGTGCGGTCGTCGACCTCGGCCTGCAGGCGCGGGCGCCAGGCGGCGATCCGGAGCGCCTCGGCTGCGAGCGAACCGGCTGCCGCGACGGAGCCGGACCGGACGGACGCCGCAAGCTCCTCGAGGCGCTCACGCTCGACGAGCGTCTCGGTCCAGGACCACGACGCCGCCGGGTGCTCACCCGCCGCGTACTGGTGTCCGCCGACGGCCACGCGTGCCCACGGATCGTGCCACACGAGCGGTTCGCCGTTCGGCTGCGCGGCGTCGACCTCGAGGCCGCTGGACGCACCGATGACGGCGTACGCGTCCGTCACGATCTGGACCTCGACCCGCAGCATGAACCGCATGCGGTCGAGCCAGGCGTGCAGCGGCGCTGCATCGGAGGCCTCGGTGATGAGCCAGGTGGTCGTGCCGTCGTCGAGCACCTTCACGGCATGCTCGATACGGCCGCTCTGGTCCAGGAACAGGGTCTCGGTGGAACCGCCCGAGGGGAGCGACCGCAGGTCCTGGCTGGTGATCGAGTGCAACCAGCTCAGGCGGTCGGGCCCGGTGACCGTGACGATGCCGCGATTCGAGAGGTCGACGATGGCCTCACCGCGTTCGATGAGTCGCTGTTCCACCGTGGGGTTGCCGTAGTGCGACGGCACGCCGTGATCGAAGCCGTCTGGCTGTTCCACAGCGCCGGGCAGCGCGAGGAACGGTGAACCGGCCACGTCAGTCGGCTTTCGCGAGGCGCGCGGAAGCGTGCGTGCGCAGGTCCTGCCCGAGCGCGGCGATGTCCCACGCCCACAGGAGGTGGTTGTCGACGAGACCGTACAGCCGAGTCGCCGCCGCGTATTCCTTCGCGCCAGCCGTCCGCACGACGGCGTCGGTCGCGAGGTCGATGCGGGGGCCGTCGATCTGCCCGAGGTAGAGCTCGCTGACACCGTTCGGATGCACGATCGAGACCTGCAGCGGGAAGGCGCCGGTGGAGGTGCGGAGCGTTTCCACGGCCTGGGCCGAGCCGAAGGGGCGCGGGCCGTCGCCGGGCAGCATGCCGGGACCGGGGTCGCCTTCAAGCAGTGGACGCTCCAGACGCCAGTAGCCCGTCTCGGTGACGAGGGGCTCGGGCACGCTGATCGCCGTCGCCGCAGCGAGCGCGGCAGCTTCGTCGGGCGCCGAGGCCGGGGAGTCGTCGTCCGCCAGGGCGTCGGCGTCCGTCGTCGACGCGCCTTCGGCGTCAGCAGCGGGTTGCTCCGGAAGCAACCACGTGTAGGAGTTGTAGTTCAGGTACGGGAGGCCATCGTGGCTGAAGCTCACGCGCTGACCGAACTCACGGGTGACCGTCTCGTCACCGATCTTGTAGTCGATGACTCCGGTGCCCTCCCAGACGCCGATGAGCCAGGACAGCGGGACGAGTTCGCTCGGCAGGCCGGTCGGGATCTCGATCATCGAGCGGGCCCGGACTAGCGCTGACCGCGGTACAGGTTCTTCAGCACGACCACGGCGGTGAACGCGATGGCGAGGCTGGCGAGGACGAGCAAGCCGATGAAGAAGATTTCGAGAGCGAGCAGCATGAGGGAAGTCTACCCCGCCGCCAGAGCGATGAGTCCATACACAGCGCCGCCCAGGGCGAGGATGATGACCGCACCGGTGACGCTCGTGGACATGCGGTCGACGAAGCCGACCTTCTGTCGTGTGAGCAGTTGGGCGGAGAATGCGGCGAGCGTGCACAGCCCGAGGGTGGCGGCGAGACCGAAGAAGGTCTCCCCCGCGCTCCAGACCACGCCGGAGACGAGGACGCCGATGAGCGCCAGTGCCCAGATGGACACGACGCTGATCCAGCGCAGCCGGGGGGAGAGAGTGGTATCGCTCACGCACCCATTGTCACAGAGCCGACGCCCGCGGGCCACCCGAGCAGCGCCCGTGCAGCGGTGGACTCCACACGTCGCCTAATATGGTTCCAAACTCAGTCGGGAGGATGCGCGTGGCGCAAATTTTGGTCTTGACCTCCATGGTCGGCACCGAGGTCCTTCCATCCCTCGGACTCTTGAGCCACCGCACCCGTCAGATTCCAGCGGATCCCGCGCAGCTCGTGAACGCACCGAGCTCGGACCTCGTGCTCATCGACGCCCGCCAAGACCTCGCGAGCGCCAAGTCCCTCTGCAAGATCCTCGGGGCCTCCGGGCTCTCCGTGCCGCTGCTCCTGATCCTCACCGAGGGCGGCCTCACCGCGGTCAGCGCCGACTGGGGCGTCAACGACGTCATCCTCGAGTCGGCGGGGCCCGCCGAGGTCGACGCGCGCATCCGGCTCGCCATCGGTCGGGCCTCCCAGGAGCACTCGGCGAGCAAGATCCAGGCCTCCGGTGTCGTCATCGACGAGGCCAGCTACTCCGCGAAGGTCCACGGCAAGCCGCTCGACCTCACGTTCAAGGAGTTCGAACTGCTGCGGTTCTTCGCCACCCACCCCTCGCGCGTGTTCACGCGCGAGCAACTGCTGAGCGAGGTCTGGGGGTACGACTACTTCGGCGGCACCCGCACGGTGGACGTCCACGTCCGCCGCCTGCGCGCGAAGCTCGGCGACCTCGAACAGCTCATCGGTACGGTACGCAACGTCGGCTACCGCTTCAACGTCTACGAGGACGACCATGCCCCGGCTGACCCTGTCGGTTCGTAGCGTCGAGGACGCCCACACGCGGAGCCAGCTCGATCACCTCGTGCGGACGGCGACGCTGATCGATGGGCAACCCCCGTTCAGCGACCAGGCACTCATCGACGTCGCGTCCGGCGCCCGGACGCTGATCCTGGCCGTCGAGCCGCAGGATCCGCCGGTCGACGCGGCCGACTTCGCGGTCGTCGGCGCAGCCGTCGTCGGGCACGGCGAACTCGAGTTCGTGATCGAGCCGGAGTGGCGAGGACACGGCTACGGGCGGGCTGCGCTCCGCGGCGTCCTCGACAACTGCCCTCCGGGTGTCCGGATCTGGGCGCACGGCGATCACCCGGCCTCGCGCGTCCTCGCCGAGGAGTTCGGCTTCTCCCCCGTCCGCACCCTGTTGCAGCTGCGGCTCACCAAGGCACCGGCGAACCGGGCACTCGCTGCGACGGCCGGCCACGCCGACGTCACGATCGCGCCGTTCCAGCCGGGCCACGACGAGGCGGAATGGCTCGAGGTCAATGCGCTCGCCTTCGCCTCGCATCCGGAACAGGGTCGGATGACCATGGGCGACGTCCTGGCGCGCGAGACCGAGCCGTGGTTCGACGCCGACGACTTCCTCCTGGCGAGAGGCCGTGACGGCGACCTCCTCGGCTTCATCTGGTTGAAGATCGAGGACGGCCTCGGCGAGGTGTACGCCGTCGGCGTCCACCCTGCAGCCGGTGGCCGCGGTCTCGGCCGTCTGCTCATGGAGGCCGGGCTCGCCCGCCTGCGGGAGCGCGAGGTCGACTCGGTGTCGCTCTACGTCGAGGCCGACAACGTGCCGGCCGTCTCGCTCTACCGCTCGCTCGGATTCACCGACCACACCGTCGACGTGCAGTACGCCCGCACCGCGCGCTGACCGTCCCCCACAGGCTCGCACCCGGGACGCATTTACACAGTGTTCACCGCAGTCGTCGCGGGCACCGCCGTCACGGTGTCATGATGAAGGCATGCCAGCAGACCCAACCGTGCTCGATGTCGGCCTCGATGGAGACGACGAGGACTTCGACCCAGCGTTCGAGCGGAACGACCCGGCGCTTCCCGAGCACCGCTACCTCGACCGCGAGTTGAGCTGGCTCGCGTTCAACCAGCGTGTCCTCGAACTGGCCGAGGACCCGGCGCTGCCCGTCCTCGAGCGGGCGAACTTCCTCGCGATCTTCGCATCGAACCTCGACGAGTTCTTCATGGTGCGGGTCGCAGGGCTGAAGCGACGCATCCTCACCGGGCTCGCCGTCCCCACCAACATCGGCCTCGCGCCCACCGACGTCCTGAGCGACATCTCCGAGAAGGCGCACGTGCTCCAGGAGCGCCACGCCCGCGCATGGCACGACCTCGTGCGCCCCGACCTCGCCGAACGCGGCGTCACGGTCGTCACGTGGGAGAGCCTCGACGCGGCCGACCGCGACTACCTCGGCGATTACTTCAGCAACCAGGTCTTCCCGGTGCTCATGCCGCTCGCGGTCGATCCGGCCCACCCGTTCCCCTACATCTCCGGACTCTCGCTCAACCTTGCGGTCCGCGTGCGCAACACCAAGACCGGGCGCGAGGAGTTCGCCCGCCTCAAGGTGCCGCAGATGATGCCGCGCTTCGTCCGTGTCGGTCGGGAGGAGCGCCGGAGCGCCACGCTCGACACCGCTCCGAGCGCCCGCTACATCGCGCTCGAAGAGGTCATCGCGAACCACTTGAGCCACCTCTTCCCCGGCATGGAGATCATCGACCACCACGTCTTCCGCGTCACCCGCAACGAGGACGTCGAGATCGAGGAGGACGAGAGCGAGAACCTCATCCAGGCCCTCGAGAAGGAGCTGCTGCGTCGCCGGTTCGGCCCGCCCATCCGTCTCGAGATCACCGATGACATGGACGACGTCACGCTCGGTCTCCTCGTCCGCGAGCTCGACATCACCGAGCAGGAGGTCTATCGACTCCCCGCGCCACTCGACCTCGGGGGCCTCTTCAGCCTTGCCGGGATCGACCGCCCCGACCTCCAGTACCCGAAGCGGGTTCCGACCACGGCGCTGCAGTTCCAGCCCGACGAACCGAACGGCAAGCCCGACCTCTTCCGGTCCATCTCCCGCGAGGACGTCCTCGTCCACCACCCGTACGAATCCTTCGCGACGAGCGTGCAGGCCTTCATCGAGCAGGCTGCGGCAGACCCGCACGTGCTCGCCATCAAGCAGACGCTCTACCGGACGTCGGGTGACAGCCCGATCGTCGAAGCACTGATCGACGCGGCGGAGGCTGGCAAGCAGGTCCTCGCCCTCGTCGAGATCAAGGCACGCTTCGACGAGCAGAACAACATCACCTGGGCCAGGAAGCTCGAGAAGGCCGGCGTGCACGTCGTGTACGGCCTCGTCGGGCTGAAGACCCACTGCAAGCTCGCGCTCGTCGTCCGCCAGGAACGCGGTGTCCTGCGTCACTACAGCCACATCGGCACGGGCAACTACAACCCGAAGACGAGCCGCATCTACGAGGACCTCGGTCTGTTCACCGCCGACGACCAGGTCGGCAAAGACCTCACGCGGCTCTTCAACGAACTCTCCGGCTACGCGATCGAGAAGAAGTTCAAGCGCCTGCTCGTCGCACCGCGTCACCTGCGCAAGGGGCTCCTGAAGCACATCGAGCAGGAGCGAGCGAACGCCGAGGAGGGAAAGCCCTCCGGCATCCGCATCAAGGTCAACTCCATGGTCGACGAAGCGATCATCGACGCGCTGTACCGTGCGAGCCAGGCAGGCGTGCCCGTCGACCTCTGGGTCCGCGGCATCTGTGCGCTGAAGCCCGGTCAGCCGGGCATGAGCGAGACGATCAGAGTGCGTTCCATCCTCGGTCGCTTCCTCGAGCACTCGCGGATCTTCTCGTTCCACAACGACGGCGACCCGCACGTGTTCATCGGCAGCGCCGACATGATGCACCGGAACCTCGACCGCCGGGTCGAAGCGCTCGTGCGCCTCACAGACCCGACGCACCTCGCCGCGACGTCCGCGATGTTCGAGCAGGCTCTCGACGAGCAGACGTCCTCCTGGTGGCTCGACGCCGACGGTGTCTGGACGCGCCACGCGGTGGACGCGGATGGCCGACCGCTCACCGATCTGCAAGACTCGCTCATGCTCGAGACCGCCGCCCGTCGGCGTCCGAGGATCCGTCGCTGACGGATCGGCACCACCGCAGGCACGAGCACCACGACAACGAGGCAGCAGTTATGACGACGACCACGGCAATCTACGCAGCGGGCGCGGTCTGCTGGCGCCTGATCGACGGCAAGGTGCACCTCCTCGTGATCCACCGCACCGTCTACGGCGATGTCACGATCCCCAAGGGGAAGGTCGACCCCGGTGAGTCCCTCGCCGAGACGGCCGTCCGCGAAATCAAGGAGGAGACCGGCCTCAGCGTGCACCTCGGTGTGCCGCTCGGCGTCTCCACGTACCCGTTGTCGAGTGGGCGCGAGAAGATCGTGCACTACTGGTCCGCTGAGGTGACCGATCAGGCGATCCGCGAGAGCACGTTCATCCCGAACGGAGAAGTGGCAGCGCTCGAGTGGGTCACCATCAAGCGGGCACGGAGCTACCTCAGCTACGAGCGCGACGTCGAGATCCTCGACGCCTTCGCCGCTCTGGTCGACGAAGGCGTGACGGAGACGTTCGCGCTCATCGTGATGCGCCACGGCAAGGCGACGTCGCCCTCCGAATGGCCCGGAGACGACGCGACGCGCCCCCTTGCGCCCCGCGGCGTCAAGCAGGCTGCCGGGAACGTGCCGACGCTGTTGGCGTTCGGCCCCCGCCGGATCGTCACGAGCACTGCGGTGCGCTGTGTGAGCACTGTGAGCCCGGTCGCCGCGGCTACGGGGATCGAACCGAAGCGTACCGACCTCATCAGCCAGGACGCCTACGAACGGGGCGAGTCGGACGTCCGTCGTGTCGTCGGTCGCCGTGTCCGCGCGCTCAAGACCGCGATCCTCTGCAGCCACGGCCCGGTGCTCCCGGAGATCCTCCACGAGATCGCGCTCGCCACGGGCACGACTCGCGGCTCCTACCTCGGCAGCGCCGCCGCACTCGACACGGGCGCGTTCTCCGTCGTGCACCTCTCGCGCACCAACCCGAGCTCCGGCATCATCGCCATCGAGACGCACGAAGCCCGCGTCTGAGCCGTCCCGCAGCCCCTCGACGGGATCGGCGTCCCATGCGCCGTCACCCGTCCGAGGGTGGTTTCGTCGCGCCCGCGCTCAGCACGCAACGAAGCCGTCGACATCCGTTCACCCGCTGTTTACCATCACGGGGGATGCTCTTCATGCCACGTGGTTAGCGTCACTGACGAGCCAGCACCGGCTCGCACCCACACCAATGAATGGACATCCTGTGAAGTACTCACGTTTCGGCCGCGTCGCGGTCGTGGCAGCAGTCGCAGCCCTCGCCCTCACCTCCTGTGCAGCCAACGAAGGTGGAGCAGCATCCACCACCGCAGCGACCAGCGACCTGTCGGGCAGCCTGGCCGGGAGCGGCGCTTCGTCGCAGGGCAGCGCTCAGGAGGCATGGGTCGCCGCCTTCCAGACGTCCAACCCGGACGTCACCATCAACTACTCGCCCGACGGCTCCGGCGCGGGTCGCAAGGCGTTCATCGCCGGCGGCGTGCAGTTCGCCGGTTCCGACTCGGCACTGTCCGACGAGGAGCTCACCAGCACCTTCGCTGCGTGCGCCGCGGACACCAAGGCGATCGACCTCCCCGTCTACATCTCGCCGATCGCGATCATCTTCAACATCGACGGTGTCAAGGAGCTGAACCTCGACGCAGCGACGACCGCGAAGATCTTCGCCGGCCAGATCACCACCTGGGACGACGCAGCGATCGTCGCCCTGAACCCCGACGCGAAGCTGCCGTCGACGGCCATCACCGCTGTGCACCGTTCGGACGACTCGGGTACGACGAAGAACTTCGCCGACTACCTGAACAAGAACGCTCCCGACGTGTGGACCGCTGAGCCGGCCGACACCTTCCCGTTCCAGTCCGGTGAGGGCGCCAAGGGCACCTCGGGTGTCGTCGACACCGTCAAGGGCGGCACGGGCACCATCGGCTACGCCGACGCTTCCAAGGCCGGCGACCTCGGTGTCGCGAAGATCAAGGTCGGCGACGACTTCGTCGAGTACAGCGCCGAGGGTGCTGCCGCCGTCGTCGAGGGCTCGCCGCTCGTCGAGGGCCGTGAGGCCAACGACATCGCGATCAAGCTCGACCGCGAGACCACGGACCCGACGCACTACCCGATCGTGCTCGTGAGCTACCTCATCGCCTGCCAGGAGTACGCGGACGCCAAGGCCGCAGACCTCGTCAAGGCGTACGCCGGCTACATCGCCAGCGACGCCGGCCAGGAAGAGGCAGCGAAGTCGGCCGGTGCTGCGCCGCTCTCCGCTGACCTCGCCAAGAAGGTCCAGGACGCGATCGCGACCATCAAGTAGTCCACAGCGTCGAGCGTGCCGGGTCCTCCCCGGCACGCTCGACCTGCTTCATCCGCAGCACCAGCACCACCACCCGAAGCACCACCACCATCGCATCGAGAGAACGGGAACCCATGGCTGTCGAGGCCCTAGCTGCGAGACCCAAAGCCAAGCAACGTGCGGGCGACCGCGTCTTCTCCACGCTGTCCGTCGTCTCCGGATCGCTCATCCTCGTCATCCTGGCGGCGGTCGCGATCTTCCTCATCGTCCAGGCGTTCCCGGCCCTGACGGCCGACTCCTCGACCTTCACCGGCGCTCCGACGAGCTTCTGGGCGTACGTCGGCCCGTTCGTCTTCGGCACCATCTGGGCCGCGATCCTGGCGCTCGCCATCGCCGTCCCGCTGTCCCTCGGGATCGCCCTCTTCATCACCCACTACGCGCCGCGCCGCCTGGCCGTCGCTCTCGGCTACGTCATCGACCTCCTGGCCGCCGTGCCCTCGGTCGTGTACGGCCTGTGGGGCGCTCTGGTGCTCGCTCCCTTCGTGCAGCCGTTCTTCGCCTGGCTGTCCGAGAACCTCGGTTGGATCCCGCTCTTCGGCGGGACCGTCTCGGGTACCGGTCGCACGATCCTCACGGTGGCCCTCGTGCTCGCGGTCATGATCATCCCGATCATCACGGCCATCTCCCGTGAGATCTTCCTGCAGACGCCGAAACTCCACGAGGAGGCTGCTCTGGCGCTCGGCGCGACGCGCTGGGAGATGATCCAGATGGCGGTCCTGCCCTTCGGGCGCCCAGGCATCGTCTCGGCCTCGATGCTCGGCCTCGGGCGCGCTCTCGGCGAGACCATGGCCGTCGCCCTCGTACTCTCCCCCGCCGCCGTCTACTCGTTCTTCCTGCTCACCTCGAGCAACCCCAACACGATCGCTGCGAACATCGCACTGAACTTCCCCGAGTCCTTCGGCATCGACGTGAACAAGCTCATCGCCACCGGCCTGATCCTGTTCATCATCACCTTCGTCGTGAACTTCATCGCCAGACTCATCGTCAACCGTCGTAAAGAATTCTCGGGAGCGAACTGATGACCGCCACGACCGACCGCGCTCAGGCGACCATCGCCACGCCGTTCACGAACTCGCTGACCGCCGGCAAGCTGCCGAAGTACGCCCCGCTCACGATCCTCGCCGGCAGCCTCATCGTCTCGGGGCTCATCTTCCTGCTCATCCAGCAGTCCAGCGCCGACAAGAGCTACAACGTGCCGGGTGCCGTGGTCCTGGGTGCCGCACTCTACGCGGTCGTCGTCTACGGCTCGTCCCTCCTCATCGAAGGTCGGCGCAAGGCGAAGGACCGTCTGCTCACGACGCTCGTCACCGCCGCGTTCGTCATCGCGCTGCTGCCGCTCATCTCGGTCGCCGTCACGGTGATCTCCGCTGGCGCCGCCCGCTTCGACCTCAACTACTTCAGCCTCTCGATGCGGAACGTCGTCGGTGAGGGCGGTGGAGCACTCCACGCCATCACGGGGACGCTCCTCATCACGCTCGCCACCTCGATCATCTCGATCCCGATCGGCATCCTGACGGCGATCTACCTCGTGGAGTACGGTCGCGGCCGACTCGCACAGGGCATCACCTTCCTCGTCGACGTGATGACGGGTATCCCCTCGATCGTCGCCGGTCTGTTCGCGTTCGCGCTCCTCGCGATCTTCTTCGGCCCGGGCGTGCGACTCGGCATCGGTGGCGCCATCGCGCTGTCGCTGCTCATGATCCCGGTCGTGGTGCGCTCGAGCGAGGAGATGCTGAAGCTCGTCCCGAACGAACTCCGCGAGGCGTCCTACGCGCTCGGCGTGCCGAAGTGGCTGACGATCCTCAAGATCGTCCTGCCGACCTCGATCGCCGGCATCATCACCGGTGTGACGCTCGCCGTCGCCCGCGTGATCGGCGAGACCGCCCCGCTGCTCATCATCGCCGGCTTCACGCAGAGCATGAACTACAACCTCTTCGACGGCCCGATGATGACCCTCCCCGTGTTCGTGTACACGCAGTACGCCAACCAGGGCACCGACGGCGCCTCCTACGTGGACCGCGCCTGGACGGGCGCGCTTGTCCTCATCCTCATCGTCATGGCGCTGAACCTCATCGCCCGACTCATCGCCAAGATCTTCGCCCCCAAGTTCGGCCGCTAGGCCGCGAGCAAAGGAACCCCGTGTCCAAGAGCATCGAAGTCAACGACCTCAACGTCTTCTACGGCAGCTTCATGGCTGTCGAGGGCGTCTCCCTCCAGATCCAGCCCCGCACGGTCACCGCGTTCATCGGCCCGTCCGGTTGCGGGAAGTCGACCTTCCTCCGCACGCTGAACCGCATGCACGAGGTCATCCCCGGCGCTCGCGTCGAAGGCGACGTCCTGATCGACGGCAACAACCTCTACGGCCCGGGCGTCGACCCGGTGCTCGTCCGTCGCCAGGTGGGCATGGTCTTCCAGCGGCCGAACCCGTTCCCGACGATGAGCATCAAGGAGAACGTGCTCGCGGGCGTGAAGCTCAACAACCGCAAGATGTCGAAGTCCGACCAGGAATCCCTCGTCGAGCGCTCGCTCCAGGGTGCGAACCTCTGGAACGAGGTCAAGGATCGCCTCGACAAGCCCGGTTCGGGTCTGTCGGGTGGCCAGCAGCAGCGCCTGTGCATCGCGCGTGCCATCGCGGTCTCCCCCGACGTGGTCCTCATGGACGAGCCGTGCTCGGCCCTCGACCCGATCTCGACCCTTGCGATCGAGGACCTCATCGAGGAGCTCAAGCAGGAGTACACGATCGTGATCGTGACCCACAACATGCAGCAGGCGAGCCGAGTCAGCGACAAGACCGCCTTCTTCAACATCGCGGGCACTGGCAAGCCGGGCAAGCTCATCGAGTACGACGACACCACCACGATGTTCTCGAAGCCCTCGGTCCAGGCGACCGAGGACTACGTGTCGGGTCGCTTCGGTTGATCTGAGCCCCACATGCAGAAGTCCCGTCCGAGTGATCTCGGGCGGGACTTCTGCATATGCCCTTCACCGGCTGAGGGACCGGTCGCGGCTCCACCACTGACCGAGCCCGTCGAGGGGCTACGCCGTCTCGATGACCATGATCGGATCGGTGGTCGGCTGCTTCGAGCCGCCCTGCGGTTCGACCGTCACGCCGACCTTGTCACCGGCGCTCATGGCGCCGTCGAGGACCCGCCACGTCGTGCCGTTGGCCGCCGAGAAGGTGCCGGCCGAGACCGGGCCGCCTTCCCCGATGTACCAGAGTTCGTAGACCTTGTCTGCCGGCAACGAACCGAGTCCGTCGACGAGCAGCGCCGACTTGCCGAGTTCACCGGACCACACGAGCGTCGCCGTCGCATCGTCCATCGACACCTTCGCGCGCTGGACGTCGGGGGCGGCGTTGATCTCGGCGAGGGCGACCGTCTGAGTCAGCGATCCGCCACCGAAGGTGTTCGCGAGGCCGACGCCGCCGAAGATCAGGCCGATCGCGGCGGCAGCGCCGACGACCATGCCGAGTGTGCCGCGCCGCCAGCGGGAGGCGGCCTTGCGCTCTGCGGCACCGACGACCGGGGCGGCAGGCTGAGCCACGGGGACGGTGGCAGGCGTCTCTCCGAAGCGGGGCTTCGTGAGAGCGGGCTCGGCCGATGGGACGACGGCGGGGGCCAGAGTCGGCTCCGCTGCAACGGCCGTGGCCTGGGTCGGCTCCGCCGCGACGGTCGTGGCCTGGGTCTCGGCAGGCAGCTGCGGCAGATTCTGGATGGCCGCCATCAGGGAGCTCTTGAGCGCTGCCGACGGCTGCACGGGTGGTGCTGCGAGGTCGAGCATGGCGACGGTCTCCTCGAACTCGGCCGCTTCGTCGCGGACCGAGTCGTGTTCGGCGCGAAGGCGGTCGAACCGCTCCTGCTCGCGCGGGGTCAGGGTGTGCAGCGCGTGTCCCGCTGCCAGGTCTGCTGCATCGTCTCGGTCGGTCATGTTCGCACCCCCAATTCGTCTCGAAGTCTGATCATTCCGTCTCGCAATCTCGTCTTCACGGTGCCGATCGGCACCCCGAGGAGATTGGAGATCTCGCTGTGGCTGTATCCGCCGTAGTAGGCGAGCGTGACGGCCTCCCGCTGCAACTCGCTGAGTCTGGTGAACGCCCGCTTGACCCGCTCGTGCTCGATGCGGATCTCGACCGTCTCCTGCACGTCGTCGACGCTGTCGTCGAAGTCGCGGATCCCGATCTTCAGGTCGCGATCCCGGCCGGCCTGAGACGCCCGTACCCGGTCGATCGCCCGACGGTGTGCCATGGTCAACACCCAGGTCGTCGCCGTGCCTTTGCCGGCTTCGAATCTGGCTGCGTTCTGCCACACTTCGAGGAACACCTCCTGGGTGACCTCCTCCGACTGCGCGTGGTCGACGAGCACTCGTTTGATGAGGCCGAGGACGCGCGGAGCGATGTGGTCGTACAGCTCGCTGAAGGCGGTCTGGTCGCCTCCCGCCACCCGGACGAGCAACGCGTCGAGCACGTTCGCCAAGGAGAGCTGCGGGGCAGCGTCGGCTTCGGGTCCCGTGGTCACAAGTCTTAGCTTCTCACGCCCACCGGGAGATTGCCTGACGCTCGGCCGGTGAGGGCTGGGCGTGTACAGTTCGGCGGTCATGCAGAGTATTCGGCACCCGAGCCGGATCCGATTGGCCGAATCGGCGACGGAGGCCACCCCAGTTCCGGTGACAACACGGAGAACGGGCTGCGGCGGGCCGCGGATGATGACCGCCCGGCGCAGTGTCCGCGCCCGGGCAATGAAAGTGCCAGGCCGCAGAAACGCCTCTCGGCGCAAGGCCGCTCGGAGCGGCGATTTTTGGAGCCCGGGGTTACTGCGGCCCGGCTAGAAGAGTGTAGCAAGTGATCCGCTGAAGATATTCCCAGAGCCGGTTCAGGGTGTTCCGCGGTGCTCAGTCCAGTGATTCGGAGCGCCACAGCTTGGCACAGCCGGCGAGTTCGTCGGCGATCGTGCTGAACCGCGCCGCCTTCGTGGTGAGGCGCGCGGCGTCCGACGGGTCGACGGCGTCACGGTCGTCGGCGAGCGCACTGCACCCGACCGCGTTGATCCGGCAGAACGACGCGGCGCGTTCGAGGGCGATGGCGAAGTCACCGACATACAGACCGCGCAGGATCTGGTCGGCGAGCACCGTGATCTCCTCCGGCCCGGTCGGGTCTGCGGCGCCCGCGATGACCGGGTCGACCGTCGGGATGAGTTCGGTGCCGCGCTGGAAGCTGTAGCTCGTCCCAACCGGGTCCTGACGGATGAGGAGGCGGAGCAGGTAGATGCGCCACATCGCTCCTGGCAGGCTGCGCGGACTCGCGTGGGACCAGAGTTCAGCGATCGCGTCGATCCCGTGCTCGTCGGTGTAGTTCACGAGGCGGTCGACGACCGCCGGGTCCGGGTTCTCGCGGACGCGTGCGAGCAGCGCCACCGCCGTCTCGTGTGCGATGCGGGTCTCCTCGGCGGGATCGAGGCCGCCCTGGATCGCTTCGAGCATCGAGGGCGGGAGCTTCGTCGGTCGGTGGAATCCGTCGGTCATGCGTGCTCCTCCCGTGCGCCTGGTGCGCGCACCCGTCTACGGTACCCGCGTTGCACGTCAGCCATTCCCCTGGCGGCCAGCGCGGCTCGGAGCGTCAACGCGGCCCGCCGAAATCTCGTAGAGTAGACGACGTATGGGCCTGTAGCTCAGTTGGCAGAGCATCGGACTTTTAATCCGCGGGTCGTGGGTTCGAGCCCCACCGGGCCCACTTTCAACCTTCCTCGGAGCGTGACGCTGTCGTGTGTGACGCCACCCGCCTTGCGGAGGCGTGTCCTCGCTCCGGGGACGGTCAGTTTGCGCCGGCCGGAATGATCGGGTGACCGGGGTATTCGCGGAACACCAGAGCAGTGCTCACGGCACCGAATCGGCCGACCGCATCGATGACCTGTTCGAGACGTTCGGACGAGGCCGCGTGTGGAGGTCGTCGAAGCCGACGGCGCGCACGTGCTGCACCCGGTCGATGCGGCGCCGCCCAGGCGACGGCGACTGGCGTTGTCCGGTTCCGGGCCACACCGACTGGTCTGGGACCGACCTCGGCGCGACGACTCCGATCGTCTGCGGACGCCTAGCGGCGCACGGCGGGCATGACCACGCCGTCGATGATCGACACGAGGAAGTCCCGCGTGATCGGCTCGCGCAGCATGAGCACCCGATAGCTCACCATCGCCTGGCTCACGAGGGCGAGGGTTTCGACGTCGGCGTCCGCACGGATCTCACCGCGGTCGATGGCGCGCTGGAGGAGGAAGCGGTTGACCGACAGCCTCGGCTCGACGAGGGCCGCATGGACCGAGTCCGAGAGTTCGGGCGCGCTGGAGATCATCGACATGACGCCGGCCATGATCTTCATCTTGCGCTCACCCTCGGCGATGGTCGGCGCCTTGATCAGCGCCACGAGGTCGTCGCGCAAGGAGCCGGTGTCGGGGAGCTTCGAGAAGTCGGGGTCGATCTGCTTCATACAGGCGACCGCGTCGATCACGAGTTCTGACTTGGAGGCCCATCGGCGGTAGAGCGTCGCCTTGCCGGCCTTGGCGCGAGCGGCGACCATGTCGACCGTCATGCCGTCGTAGCCGGTCTCCGAGAGCACTTCGAGCGCGGCGTCGAGGATCTCGGCGTCACGGGTGTGGTCGCGCTTGCGACCGAGCTTCGGGGTATCGAGCTGCGTCATCGCGGCCCACCTCCCTTTCTTCTACGAGACAGCATAGTTCAGGAACTCCAAAGTTCCTGAACTTAGTGGTTCCGAAACTGTCAAGTTCCGTATATGGTGATCCCCATGACTTCGAACACCGCCGCCGGAACCCCGGCAGTCTCCTCACGCCGCTGGTGGACCCTCGTCACCGTCGGCCTCGCCCAGCTCATGGTCGTCCTCGACGCGACCGTGGTGAACATCGCGATGCCAGCAGCGCAGGCCGACCTCGGATTCTCCGACGGCGACCGCCAATGGATCGTCACCGCCTACTCCCTCGCATTCGGCAGCCTGCTCCTCCTGGGTGGCCGTCTCTCCGACCTCATGGGACGCAAGCGCGCCTTCATCATCGGCCTCATCGGCTTCGCGATCGCTTCAGCACTCGGTGGCGCGGCGGACAGCTTCGGACTCCTCGTCGCCGCCCGCGCGTTGCAGGGCGTGTTCGCCGCCCTCCTCGCCCCGACGGCCCTGGCGATGCTCACCACGACGTTCACGGTCCCGAAGGAACGCGCTCGCGCATTCGGCGTGTTCGGCGCGATCGCCGGTGCCGGCGGCGCCGTCGGCCTCCTCCTCGGCGGCTTCCTCACCGAGCAGTTCGACTGGCGCTGGAACCTCTACATCAACGTCTTCATCGCCGTGATCGCCATCATCGGCGCGATCATCTTCGTCACCTCCCCCAAGCGCGTCGGACCGCGCCCGAAGCTCGACGTCCCCGGCACGCTGCTCGTCTCCGCAGCGCTGTTCAGCCTCGTCTACGGCTTCGCGAACGCCGAGACCGAGGGCTGGGACTCCCCGCTCAGCTGGGGCTTCCTCACCGCCGCCGCCGTGCTGCTCGTGACCTTCGTGCTGTGGCAGCGTCGCGCCGCACACCCGCTCCTGCCGCTCTCGATCGTGCTCGACCGCAACCGCGGTGCGGCCTTCCTCTCGGTGATGATCGCCGGGGCCGGCATGTTCGGCATCTTCCTGTTCGTCACCTACTACCTGCAGGCCTCACTCGGCTACTCGCCGCAGCAGACCGGCTTCGCCTTCCTGCCGATGATCGCCATGCTGGTACTCGCCGCTCAGCTCGGCACGAACCTCCTCGTCCCGCGCTTCGGGCCGAAGGTCATGGTGCCGTTCGGGATGACGCTCGGTGCGATCGGCATGCTGCTCCTCACCCGGCTCGACCTCGACAGCAGCTACGTCGCGAACGTACTCCCCGCACTCATGGTGCTCGGGTTCGCGATGGGCTCGATCATGCCCGCCTCGATGCAGACCGCCACGCTCGGCGTGGACCGGGCGTTCGCCGGAGTGGCGTCGGCGACGGTCAACACCAGTCAGCAGGTCGGTGGATCCATCGGCGTCGCGCTGCTCAACACCCTCGCGGCGAGCGCCGCGACCGCCTACGTCACCGACAACGCACCGGCGACGCCGGCAGTGCTCGCCGAAGCCGCGATCCGCAGCTATCAGACCGCGTACGTCTGGGGCGCCGGGTTCTTCGCACTCGGCGCGATCCTGGCCGCGCTGCTCTTCCGCCGCCGCGGTCAGGGGCTCTCCCTGCACCACGCGCCGGAGGAGCCTGCGGCGGAGCCGGTGCTCGCGCACTAGGCGTATCGGGCGAACGAGGCCTCGCAACAGCTGGCCCGGTTCTCCCGAGTCGACGTCAGCCCTTCGGCATCCTCCTCAGCGGGGATGCCGGAGGGTTCGTCGTCTGCTCAGGATGAGACGGTGTCGCCGCCGCGGAGGATCGATGTCATCTTCTTCCCGGCGGCGACCTCGTCCACGATCTTGTCGAGCTGGCGGACCTGCTTCATGAGGGGATCCTCGATCTCTTCGACGCGGATGCCACAGATGCGCCCGGTGATCAACGAGGCGTTGGGGTTCATCGCGGGTGCCTGCCCAAAGAAGGTCTCGAAGTCGGTGCCGTCGGCGAGGATGCGTTCGAGCGCGGCCGCGTCGTAGCCGGTGAGCCACGAGATCACGTGGTCGACCTCAGCTTTCGTGTGGCCCTTGCGCTCGGCTTTGGCGACGTAGTGCGGGTACACACTCGCGAAACTCGTCGTGAAGATGCGATGTCCTGCCATGGGAGACAGTTTCGCACGCGACCCCGATCCCGCGCAGGGGTTCCGCACTGTCTGCTCCTCCCGCCGGACGGCCATCGGACCGCCGAGCGCCGAGCGCTCACCCGCAGAGCGCGACGTCTTCGATGGCCTCCCGGGAGACGATGCGGTATCCACCGGGTCCAACAGTGCCCGACCCTGGCTCGACGCCCAAGGTCACCTCATAGGGGAAACGCACCACGTCTGTCTGGCGCTTCAGCGTGAAGCCGTCGTCCCGAGCGACCGTGCGACCCGATTCGTCTTCGCACAGGGACACCACCATCACCGTGCCGTCGGCGCGCGGGCGCGCGTCGAGTCGGAGGAGCGTCATCGAGTCGGCCGTGACCGCTCCCGTGGCGCGCATGCCGAGAGCGACGTAGAACGACTCGAGGCTTTCGGTCTCCGCTGCGAGGAGTGCGGGCGAGACGAACGAGGCGAGACGTTCTCCCCCTACCCCACCCTCGCTCTCGATGAGGTTGCGCATCGCAAGGTACTCGCCATACACCGCCGACGCCACGGTCAGTGCCTCCTGTTCGTCGGCGAACAGTGGCTCCACGGTCGCCGTCGCTTGCGGAACCGGAGCTGGTGGCGCCGAGCATCCGACGGTCACGCCGAGGCTCAGTGCGGTGAGTGCGAGACCGGCGACGGCCCGCCTCAGCATCCGACGCTCTTCCTGCCGGGCGTGCACGGTTTGTCCACGCCGACCGTGGAGTTCCGGAGCACCGTGATCTCGTGCGGCGTCGTGGCCGGGATGCTGAGCGTGCCGACGACAGGGATCCACTCGCCACCGCCGACGCGGTACTCGGCGGCGTATTCGACCTCGGCTGTGATCGTCTTCGGGCCGGGTTGCGTGTACCGGTGACTGGTCGCGGTCTTCGTGAACTCGGCGACGCCGAGCGACGCCCACGATGCACCGCCTGCGGCACTCGAACCGGTCGAGCCGTCGCCGTAGTCGAACGCGAACCCGATCGGGATGAAGTTCACCTCGGCGGGCGCGCCGAGCAGGGTGCCCGACCTGACGTGTCCCGAAGCACTCGCGATCACGTTCGTGTGCAGCTTCACGAGCCCCCAATCGGCCGGTTCCGTGGCGACCGTCGGGGCGTCAGGGGCGAAACTCGCCACGTCGCGAACGGTCACCGACAGGGTCGTCCCGAGGTCACCGACGCTCTTCGGCGGTGGCGACACGACGTAGCAGTCGAGCGCCGTCCGTTTCGTGCCGCAGACGGCGTACTCCCCGCCTGGCCCGATGTTCGAACCGGGCGACCCGTCACCGCCGATCGCCCAGTCGGGATGCGGCTGCCACGCTCCTCCATCATCGCCGCCACCGACGCCTCCGGAGCCCGGACGCTCCTCGCTGCCGCCGAGATCGACGGTGCCGTTGCCGACGCAGGCACCTGAGAAGTCACCGAGACTCGAGCAGGATTGAGCGATTGCAGGTCCGCCGACGACCAGGCAGCCGAGCACCACGCCTGCGAACAGCCCTGCTGCGGCTCCTCTCGCAACCGACCGCTTCATGCGCAGTCCCCCCTCTGCTTGTCGCGTGCGTGCACGATGATGGTGTCGGCTCCCTCAGGGAGCGCGAAGTCGACGACCCAAGACGACCGGGCTGGCCGCCCCTCACTGACACGCGAAGCCCCGTCCGGACCAAGCACATCGACGCTGGAGATGTTGACGCAGATGCCAGCTCGCGCGACGACACCGATCGAGTCGGGCATCCGGAACCACTGCGTCACCACGACGCTTTCAACCACCGGTGCGCCCGTCACCCTCAATTCGTCGCGAGCCACCTCCGCGTACGCCTCTCGCTCGAGTTCAGCGAGACCCGGCGAAGCCAGGTCATCGATCCGCTCGGGATGCACCCCGCCCTCCGTCAGGATGAGCGTCGAACGGCTCTGGAACGCCTCGTACGCCTCCGTGACCGCGGCGAGCGCCTCCTCCTCTGTCTCGAAGACCGGCTTCGCCGTCGTCGAAGGCGGCGGCGACGGGGGTGAGCTGGTGCAGGCGGTGAGCACGGCGAGCATGAGGAGAGGCACGGCTGGCAGGAGCCAGCGGGAGCGTGGAGTGGGCATGCCTTCGACGCTAGGTGGCGCTACGGCCCTGAAATGGGTTATCCACAATGCAGATATACCTCGCCCGATCCCCCACTCGTCGTCCATCGCTCGGGGGACGACGAGCGTCAGTGCCTCTGCCTACGCTTGCCGTATGACGAGTCCAGAGCAGCTGCCGCAGACACCGCCGACCTCCACGTTCGACCATGCGCTCCGCGCGGCCCCGGCCTGGTGGCGCGGTGCCGTCGCGATCCTGCTCCTGGTGGTCGGATTCCTCGCGCTCTCCCTCGTCTTCGGTCTGCTCGCCGTCGTCGTCGACCTCGCTCTCGGAACCACCTCCTTGCAGGACCTGGCGAACGGCGTGGTCACCCTGACCCCGGCGACCATGCTCGCGAACAACCTGTCGCTCGCCGCACTGATCCCCGCATCGATGCTCATCCAGTGGGCCGTCTTCGGCGTCCGGCCCCGCTGGTTGTCCTCCGTCACCGGTGGCTTCCGCTGGCGGTGGATGGGGCGGCTCGCACTCATCATCGTGCCGGTGTGGATCGTGTACGTGGGCGGCTCGCTCCTCCTCTCCCCGCTCGAACCGATCGTCGTCGACGGCACGATGATCGCGATGCTGGCGATCGTCATCCTCACGACACCGCTGCAGTCGGCGGGCGAGGAGTACGGCGCCAGAGGCCTCATCCAGCGTTCGGTCGGCTCCTGGTTCCGCAGCCCGCTTGCGGCGTTCGTCGTGGGCACGATCGTGTCGGGAGCGGTCTTCGCGTCCGTGCACTTCGCCGGCGACCCCTGGCTCATCGCGTACTACTTCGTGTTCGGCGCCTCCATGTCACTCGCGGCCCGCGGCACCGGAGGCCTGGAAGCACCCGTCCTCATCCACGCGACGAACAACGTCCTCCTCCTCGTCCCCACCGCCCTCATGGCGCAGACCGACCAGGTGTTCGAGCGTGGCGACGGAGCCGGCGGGCCGTTCATGCTCCTGCCCATGGCACTGTGCGTCGCTGCAGCGCTCGTGAGCACCTGGTGGGGCCGACGCAACGGTGTCGTCGCCACGGCGCCGCTGCCGCCCACGCGGGTAGGCCGTCGTCCCAGTGCTCCACAGGCGTGGCCCGGAGACCAACCGTCCGTAGAACAGCCGACCGTGTCGTGGCCGGATCAGCGGCAACCGGTCGACCCGACGGCCACGGAGCCGCCACCCGCTACGCCGGTGCCGCCGCAGGCTCCACCGCGATGACGCGCCCGCCGGTCAGCCGCATGAGTTCCTCGAACGTCGTCGGGAACACGGTGTGCGCATGCCCGGCGGCGGCCCAGACCACGGGATAGGCGGCGAGGGCCTCGTCAACGTAGGTTCGGATCGGCGTCGGGTGTCCGATCGGCGCGACACCGCCGATCACCTGGCCGGTCGCGGCCTTCACGACCTCGGCGTCAGCCCGTTTGAGCCGACCACCGAGCTGCTCACCGACGTACGCCGTGTCCACCCGGTGGGCGCCGCTCGTCATGATGAGCGTCGGCTCACCATCGAGCGTGAAGACGAGCGAGTTCGCGATCGCGCCGACCTCGATGCCGAGCGCTTCTGCGGCGAGTGCGGCGGTCCGGGCCGCGTCGTCGAGCCAGGTCACCTCGCCGGACGCCCCGCGCTCGCGGAGCGCCGACTCGACGATGGTCACGGCCGGGTGTGTTCGCTCAGTCATCTCCCCATGCTGCCGCATCACACCGGCGGAAGGCGAGTGGCGGACCTCAGTCGTTCAGCGGTACGAGCGTCACGGGGAGACCCGCCTCGCGCAGTCGCGTGACGACCTCCGCGTCGGCACCGTCGTCGGTGAGGAGCGCATCGAACGCACCGAGCCCGGCGATCCGGCCCAACTGCCTCGCTCCGAGCTTCGACGCATCGGCAACGACGACGACGCGCTCAGCGGCCTGCACCATCCGCGCCTTGACCTCTGCCTCCGGCAGGTTCACGTTCGTGACACCGTGCTCGGCATCCACACCGTTGCACCCGATGAACGCGAGGTCGGTGTGGATCTGAGCCAGCACGGAACCCGCCAGCGGGTCGACGAGCGAGTGCTGCAGCGGTCGGAGCGATCCACCGGTGACGATGACCGAGAACCGTGGGATCTCGGACTCGAGCTCGAGGGCGATGGTCAGGCCGTTGGTCACCACCACGACATCGGTGAGCTCACGCCGCGCCTTGAGAGCCCGGGCGAGTGCGAGCCCTGTGCTACCGACGTCGACGATGACGCTCTGGCCGGAGCGCACCATCGCTGCCGCCGCCTCACCGATCCGCTGCTTCGCGTGCGCGGACGTCGCCGTCGCGAGCTCGATCGGCGACTCGACGACGCCGCGCCCCTGCACCGGCATCGCGCCGCCGTGCACGCGCACCGCGTCGCCCTGTTCCACGAGCGTGTCGAGGTCGATGCGTGCCGTCACCCGCGACACCCCGAAGTCGTCGGAGATCTCGGCCACCCGGACGAATCCGCGCTCGTCGAGCAGCTCGCGGATACGATCGCGACGCAGCGGCGCCGGCAGTTGCGTCGACTCGAGTTCAGACATGGATGAATCTTCGCTGACTTGCCTATACTTTTCAAGGCGAAACGTTGTACATTTCCTTTCGACAACCCCGACAGAGGATTCCCATGCCCCATCTCGACGACAGCTTCGTCATCGACCCGGCGATCGCGAGCTCGACGCAGCGTCTCGCCGACGGTCGCGAACTGATCTACTTCGACGACGTCGACACGACACTCCCCGCGACGCGCCTGCCCGACGCACGCGTCCTCGACGCCCGACCGGCGACCGCTTCGATGCGCCAGGATCCGCTGACCGGCGAGTGGATCTCCATTGCCGCGGCCCGCCAGAACCGCGTGATGCTGCCGCCGGCGAACCTCGATCCGCTCGCGCCGGCCAGCCCGACGAACCCCTCGGAGATCCCCGACCAGTACGACGTCGCGGTGTTCGAGAACAAGTCGCCCTCCTTCGGGCCACTGCTCGAAGACGACAACGCTCCTGCGGACCTCGCCGACCTGCAGTCCGTCGGCATCGGCCGTACCCGCACCTCGGTCGGTCGCTGCGAGGTCGTGAGCTTCAGCCCCTCAAGCACCGGCTCGTTCGGCTCGCTGTCGCGCACCCGTGCCCGGACGGTCATCGAGGCCTGGGCGCGACGCACGCACGCGCTCTCGCAGATCGACTCGATCCAGCAGGTGTTCCCGTTCGAGAACCGCGGCGAGCAGATCGGCGTCACCCTGCACCATCCGCACGGGCAGATCTACTCCTACCCCTACGTGACACCGCGCACCCAGCGTCTCATCGCGGCGAGCGAGGCGTATGGGCCCGGGCTCTTCGCCGACATCCTCGCAGCCGAGCAGGCCGACGAGCGGGTCGTCATCGCCGGTGAGCACTGGACGGCCTTCGTGCCGTTCGCGGCCCGCTGGCCCATCGAGGTGCACGTGCTCCCCCACCGTCATGTGCCCGACTTCGCCGCCACCTCGCTCGAGGAACGCGATGAGCTCGCCGGCCTGTACCTCCGGCTGCTCCGCGGCGTCGACGCCCTGTACGACACCCCCACGCCGTACATCGCCGCCTGGCACCAGGCGCCGACGCGCGTGCACCGCGACGAACTGCGCCTGCACCTGCAGCTGACCTCGCCCCGACGCGGCGCAGACCGCCTGAAGTATCTGGCCGGATCCGAAGCCGCGATGGGTGCTTGGATCGGTGACGTCCCACCCGAAGCCACAGCCACCGCCCTGCGTGCGGCGATCGCCGCAGCCGACGAGGAGAACCCCGTATGACCGATCTTCAGCACTCCGCCACGCGCGGCTTCCAGGAGGCGTTCGGCAGCGAACCGCACGGCCTGTGGTCGGCGCCCGGCCGCGTGAACATCATCGGCGAGCACACTGACTACAACGACGGTTTCGTGTTCCCGATGGCGATCGACCGTCGCACCGTCGCCGCCGTACGTCGGCGCGAAGACGACCGCATCCGCGTGTCGAGCAGCTTCGCGCCCGGCATCGTCGAGGGTGTCGTCGGCTCGCTCGACCCCGGCGACCTCAGCGGTTGGTCCGCCTACCCGCTCGGCGTTGTGTGGGCGCTCGGCCAGTTCGGTGCGCCGCTGAGCGAGCTGTCGGGTGTCGACATCTTCATCGACTCCGACGTGCCGGTCGGTGCAGGACTGTCGTCATCAGCAGCGATCGAGTCCTCGGTCGCCGTCGCCCTCAACGAGATCTGGCACCTCGACCACGACCGCAAGACCCTCGCGAAGATCGGACAGCTCGCCGAGAACCGCGCCGTCGGTGCTCCGACCGGGATCATGGACCAGTCGGCGTCGCTGCTGGGGCGTCGCGACTGCGGCGTCTTCCTCGACTGCCGGTCGCTCGACACCGAACTCATCCCCCTCGGCTTCGAGGAGCACGACCTCGAGCTCCTCGTGATCGACACCAGGGTGGAGCACGCGCACGTGTCCGGTGGATACGCGGCGCGCCGGGCATCCTGCGAGGCCGGGGCTGCAGCACTCGGCGCGTCGTCGCTGCGCGATCTCGACGTCGACGACCTCGTGCGCGCGCGCGAGCTGCTCGACGACGAGACCTTCCGTCGTGTGCGGCACGTGGTGACCGAGAATCAGCGAGTGCTCGACACGGTGCGGACCCTGCGCGAGCACGGTCCGACCGCGATCGGTGAGCTGCTGCTCGCCTCGCATGCGTCGATGCGCGACGACTTCGAGATCTCGGTCCCAGAGCTCGACCTCGCCGTCGAGGCGTCGATGTCGGCTGGCGCGATCGGCGCCCGCATGACCGGCGGTGGCTTCGGTGGTGCGGCGATCGCGCTCGTCCCGGTGGCGGCGGCGCAGTCGGTCGCGGACGCGGTCACCGCAGCGTTCGCCGCGGCGTCCTTCACCCCTCCGTCCATCTTCCCCGTGCGCCCAGCCTCCGGAGCCGCAAGAGAGTCCTGACCCATCCCCCTCCCTCCCTGCTCGCGAGGGGTCCCAAATGGCTGGAGAATCAAGCCCACTGACCGCCATTTGGGACCCCTCGCGAGCAGGCTGTGGGGAACTTCGGCGAGAAGATCGGACTCACGGCACGCTGAGGGGATGGCAGTCCCCGAACCGTTGCCCCCTGCACTGAGCAACCGAGCGTTCAGGGCGCGAGAGGCGCACACACTCGGTGTCACCAGGGCACGTCTCCGTGCGCAGGACCTCCGACATCCGCACCACGGCGTGCAGGTCGCCCATGACGCGGAGACGCCACGGGACCGAGCGCTCGCATACGCGCCGCTCCTCCTGCCGGGTCAGTTCTACAGCCATACGTTCGCAGCAACGCTCTGGGGACTTCCTCTCCCGTTGCCACTGGAGAACGGTCCGATCCATGTGTCCGCGGCGGCGCCGCAACGAGCTCCCAAGGGTGCCGGCATCGTCGGTCACAAACTGGACGGCTCACACTGGGAGACCGTCGAGCTCGGACGGGTCCCCGTTTCCACCGTCGTCGACGTGTGGTGCCAGCTCGGCAGTCTGCTGTCGGTCGGTCAACTCGTCGTCGTCGGGGATGCACTGGTGCGACGACAGCTTCCGCTCGCAACGATGCAACAGCTCGTCCGCGGGCTCGCTCGCATGAACGGACGACGCGGCGCGAAACGTCTTAGGGCGGCGTTCTCGGCGATCCGTCCGCGAACGGACTCTCCACAGGAAACACGGCTTCGACGCTTGCTCGTCGAGGCGGGGCTTCCTGAGCCCGAGGTCAACCGCGCCATCTTCGACGAGACGGGCACGTTTCTGGCGCTCGGTGATCTGGTCTATCCCGATCACCAGGTGCTCGTCGAGTATGACGGTGCCGTCCACTTCGCGACGGAAGGTCAGGCGTTCAGAGACATCGACCGCCTGGACGGTCTGATGGCCGCCGGTTGGCGAGTCATCCGCGTCAACCGATCCCACCTGGCCACGCCGTCGCTCATCGCCAACCGTGTCGCCCAAGCCCTTCACTCGCGAGGGGGCCCGAATGGCTAGCGGTACGCCGTGCGCACCAGCCATTTGGGACCCCTCGCGGGCAGGGGGTTACGAGGTGGGGGTGGCCATTCTGACGACGTTGGCCAGCAGGCCGACTCTCGTCATGGGGCCGACTCCGCCGGGGTTGGGGCTCATCCAGGAGGCGACCTCGGCGACGTCGGGGGCGACGTCGCCGACCACCCGGGACTTGCCCGTCTCGGGGTCGACCTCGCGGCTCACACCGACGTCGAGGACGATGACGCCGGGCTTCACGGCATCGCGCTTCACGATGCCGGGCACGCCGGCAGCGGCGACGATGACGTCTGCCGTGCGCAGGATGTCGTCGAGACCGACGGTACCCGTGTGGGTCAACGTCACGGTGGCGTTGTACTCACGCCGGGTGAGCAGCGGACCGATCGCGCGACCGACGGTAACACCGCGACCGACGACGACGACGTGCTTCCCAGCCCAGGAGATGCCGTGACGTTCCACGAGCTCGATGACGCCCTTCGGCGTGCACGGGAGCGGCGTGTGGATGGGGCGGTTGACGTTCAGCACCAGACGACCGAGGTTCGTCGGGTGGAGGCCGTCCGCGTCCTTCTCCGGATCGATGCGCTCCAGGATCGCGTCGGTGTCGATGTGCTTCGGCAACGGCAGCTGGACGATGTAGCCCGTGCAGCTGTCATCGGCGTTCAGCTCGTCGAGGACGGCCTCGAGCTCCTCCTGCGAGATGGTCTCGGGGAGGTCGCGACGGATCGACTCCATGCCCACCTCGGCGCAGTCGCGGTGCTTGCCCGCGACGTACCACTGGGAGCCGGGGTCTTCGCCCACGAGGACGGTGCCGAGCCCGACCGAGATGCCGCGCTCCTTGAGCGCGGCCACCTCGATCGCGAGCTCTGCTTTGATGGCGGCGGCCGTCGCCTTGCCGTCGAGGATCTGTGCGGTCATGCGCCCGCGCCTTACTGCTGGAGGCCGGGGTAGAGCGGGAAGCGCTCGGCGAGCGCCGTGACACGCTCACGCAGCGCACCGGTCTCGGCACCCTTCCGGAGAGCGAGCGCGATGATGTCGGCGACCTCGGCGAACTCGACGTCGCCGAAGCCGCGCGTCGCGAGCGCCGGCGTACCGATGCGGAGACCGGAGGTGACCATCGGCGGGCGCGGGTCGAACGGAACCGAGTTGCGGTTGACCGTGATGCCCACCTCGTGGAGGACGTCCTCCGCCTGCTGACCGTCGAGCTCCGAGGTGCGGAGGTCGGCGAGCACGAGGTGGACGTCGGTGCCACCCGTGAGGACGTCGATGCCGGCGGCCTTCGACGCGTCAGAGGTGAGGGCATCGGCAAGAAGGCTGGCACCGCGGAGCGTGCGCTCCTGGCGGTCCTTGAACTCAGGCGTCGCGGCGAGCTTGAACGCGGTCGCCTTCGCAGCGATCACGTGCATGAGGGGGCCACCCTGCTGGCCGGGGAACACGTTCGAGTTGAGCTTCTTGGCGAGCTCCATGTCGCGGCTCACGATGAAGCCGGAGCGCGGGCCGCCGATGGTCTTGTGCACGGTGGAGGACACGACGTCGGCGAACGGGACGGGCGAGGGGTGGACACCCGCGGCGACGAGGCCGGCGAAGTGCGCCATGTCGACCCAGAGCTTCGCACCCACCTCGTCGGCGATGGCACGGAACGCAGCGAAGTCGAGCTGACGCGGGTAGGCGGACCAACCGGCGATGATGACCTGCGGCTTGTGTTCGAGCGCCTTGTCGCGGACGACGTCCATGTCGACGAGGAAGGTCTCGGGGTCGACGCCGTAGGAGACGGCGTTGTAGAGCTTGCCGGAGAAGTTGAGCTTCATGCCGTGCGTGAGGTGGCCGCCGTGGGCGAGCTCGAGACCGAGGATCGTGTCGCCGGGCGTGGCGATGGCGGAGAGGACCGCCGCGTTGGCCGTGGCACCGGAGTGCGGCTGGACGTTCGCGTACTCGGCGCCGAAGAGGCTCTTCGCGCGCTCGATGGCGAGCGACTCGGCGATGTCGACGAACTCGCAGCCACCGTAGTACCGACGGCCCGGGTAGCCCTCGGCGTACTTGTTGGTGAGGACGCTGCCCTGCGACTGCAGGACGGAGACGGGCACGAAGTTCTCACTCGCGATCATCTCGAGCGTGTTGCGCTGGCGACCGAGCTCCTGCTCGAGGACCGCTGCGATCTCGGGATCGACCTCGGAGAGTGGCGCGTTGAAGGTGTCGGACAAGACTGGCTCCCTTTTGTGACAGAACGGATGTCGGTGATATGCCGTTTCGGCCCAGGCGTGCGGCCGAAATCCGCCCTTGTCTTCAAGGTGCAGGGTCGCTCCCCGATGGTGAACCATCTGAGGCGGAGCAGGACTCCGTCTATACGCCAGTTGCGACTGCTAGCAGCATAGCAATGCGACGAGGTTGTCGCACCGTCCTGAACGCACGATCGGAAGCCGCGGACGGCGGTGTGACAAGATGGATGCACGCTTGTTAGCACGCCGAACAAACCCGTTCGTGCTGCTCCGGAGGATCCCCCGACGACGTAAGGAACCGCGCATGAGCCTCGTCCCCCGCCCTGTGTCACAGATCGGCGATCCGGCGGCCGCGCCGTTCCGGCTGACGACGGACACCGTCGTCGTGACGGAGGCGGTCACCGAGACGACCGCCGACATCCTCGCGACAGCGCTGCGCGCATCGACCGGTTTCGCGTTGCCGGTCGGAACGGACGACGACGCACCGCGGATCCGGCTCAGCCTCGACAGCACCCTCTCCTCGACGGGCGGCGCCTATCGACTGCGCGTCACCGAGGACGCCGTCGACATCGTCGGCACCGACCTCGACGGCGTCTGGAACGGCACCCAGACCCTCCGCCAGCTCCTCCCTGCCGCGAACTGGTCGACGGAGCCGGTCACGCAGGACTGGACGATCGCCGCGACCGTCATCGAGGACGCACCGCGCTTCGCGTACCGCGGCGCGATGCTCGATGTCGCCAGACACTTCTTCACCGTCGGACAGGTCGAGCGGTTCATCGACCAGCTCGCGAGCCTCAAGATCAACCATCTGCACCTGCACTTGAGCGACGATCAGGGATGGCGGATCGAGGTCGACGGCTGGCCGGAGCTGACGCGGATCGGTGCGAGCAGCGCTGTCGGTGGCGGTGCCGGCGGCTTCTACACGGCGAACGACTACCGCGCGATCGTCGACTACGCGGCCGACCGTCGGATCACGATCGTCCCCGAGATCGACGTCCCTGGCCACACGAACGCCGCGCTCTCCGCCTACCCGGAGCTGAACGCGGACGGCGTCGCACGCGAGCCGTACACGGGCACGGAGGTGGGCTTCTCGAGCCTCGACATCCGAGGCGACGCCACCTACCGCTTCCTCGACGACGTCTTCACGCAGCTGGCCGCCATGACACCCGGCCCCTACCTCCACCTTGGTGGTGACGAATGCCTCTCGACACCGACCGAGGACTTCCTCCTGTTCGCGCGACGTGCCTCGGAGATCGTCGCGGCGACGGGCAAGACCGTCGTCGCGTGGCACGAGTTCGGAGCATCTCCCGACCTCGCTCCCGGCACGGTCGGCCAGTACTGGAACTACGTGTGCCCCGAGGCCGGCCACGCCGAGAAGCTCCAGTCGTTCGTGCGTCAGGGCGGGCGCGTCATCATGTCTCCAGCCGATGCCGCGTACCTCGACATGCAGTACCCCGGGATCGAAGCGCCCGGTCTCGCGTGGGCCGACGGTCCGACGAGCATTGAACGCTCCGCCTCCTGGGAACCGACCGTGATGGTCGACGGCGTCGGCGAGACCGACATCCTCGGCGTGGAGGCTCCGCTCTGGACGGAGACGGTCGATCGGACCGAGACGCTCGAGTTCCTGGTCTTCCCCCGCATCGCGTCGGTGGCCGAGATCGGCTGGTCGCCGCGGCGCCCGCTCGACTGGCAGGACTTCCGTTCCCGGCTCGCGGGCGTCGCCGAGGGGTGGACGGCGGCCGGCATCGCCTTCCACCGGTCCCCCGAGGTCCCCTGGTTCGACTGACCTCAGCATGGCCGGCGCGGGGAAGCGGCGGGGAGTGGTGCCCGCCCCCGGGCACCACTCCCGGCCTGTCGACGGGTTCGCACGTCGGCGCCCCCTCCCGTCGAGATCTGCAGCGTTCCGGGTCCGCTGCTTCGATGCACGCGGCCGTGAAGCGTGCGTCGTGGCCGTCCACCGGGTGGGCGGCCCAGCCGTGTCCCCTTCGGGTGGGAACCGTGCTGCTCATGCTGAGAGAGTCGAGGCCGAACGGTTCATGACGCGACTTCCACGTCGAGTTTGAGAAATTCTGGTGGGCGAGATCGTGTCCTCCTTTCGGAGGATGCGTGGGAGAATTCTGGAACCGGCGTCATGATCCGTCCCCACCCGACTCTCTTCGGACGGGCAAGGCGCCCAGCAACGCGTACTGTGCAGACGGAGGCATCATGAGCCTGGACGTGACCCCGAGGTCATCGCTCGCCGAACGCTCGGACTCCGAGCTCATCGATGGAACGCGAGCGGGGTCTCAGAGCGCCTATGCCGAGCTCTGGCGGCGCCACGCGAGCGCTGGTCGCACCGTCGCACGCTCGGTCACGTCGAGCATCGATCCCGACGACCTCGTCTCAGAGTCGTTCGCGCGCATCTACCAGGCGGTCGCTCGCGGCAAGGGACCGACCGGCGCCTTCCGGCCCTACCTCTTCACCACGATCCGCAACACGGCGGCCGCATGGGGGCGTGCCCGACGCGAGACGTCGCTCGACACCCTCGACTCCTTCGAGGATCCGGACACCAACGAGGCCTCGTCGATGGAAGCGCTCGACCGCAGTCTGAGCGCCCGCGCGTTCCGCAGCCTGCCGACGCGCTGGCAGGAGGTGCTCTGGTACACCGAGATCGAGGGCATGACGCCGGCGGATGTGGCGCCGCTGCTCGGGATGAAGGCGAACTCCGTCTCCGCGCTCGCCTACCGCGCGCGGGAGGGCCTTCGCGAGGCGTGGATCCAAGCGCACCTGCAGTCCGTGGACGACGACTCGGAGCACGCGTTCACGATCAGCCGACTGGGCGCGTACGCCCGGGGGAATCTCGCGGCCCGTGACACCGCGAAGCTCGAGGCCCACCTCGATGTGTGCCAGCGCTGCACGATCGTCGCGGCAGAGGCGAAGGACGTCGGCTCGCGGATGGCGCTGGTCCTCCTGCCGCTCGTGGCCGGCTCGGCGGGCGCCGCCGGGTACACCGCGTGGTTGCAGGCGAGCGGACATGCGACGGCGACCGCAGTGGCGATGCCCGCGAGCGTGACCGGCAGCACCGTCCTCGCCGGACACATCGGAGCCCACGCCTCGGGAGCGCATGCAGCGAGCGCAGTGCTGCCTGACGCAGCCACGCATCTCGGCGCACACGCGGTCGGTGCGACGACACTGGGTGCACACGTCGGTGGCGGCCACGCGGCCAGCGGCGGCGCACTCGCCGGGGTCGGGACGGCCGGGGCCTCCGTCTCCGGTGGGCTCGCCGGGGCCGGCTCGAGCGGCGGCACGGCGGGTGCGGGTGCGGGTGCGGGTGCGGGTGCGACCGTAGCCGCGGCGGGCACCGCCGCAGGCGTCGCGACGGCCGGCTTGTCCGGCGGCATCATCGCGGCGATCGTCACGGGTGTCGTCATTGCAGGTACGGCCGCAGCCCTCGTCGTCGGACCGATGGTGTTCCCGCAGTCGCCCGATGCGGGCACCTCCGCCGTCGCCGAGGACACCGCGCCCGCCGGTCCGGCGCCGATGCCTCCGAGCGCCGGTCCGACAACGCCGGGCTCGCGTCCGACTCCGACCCCCACTGCGCCGGCGCCGGCGCCCGCCCCTGCTCCCGTCGCCGACCAGGAGGGCGCGAGCGAGAGCGTCGACTCCTCCGCACCCGCGTCGGATCCCGTTCCCACGACGCCCGCGACCCCACCGGTGGTCCCGACGCCGAAACCCACCGAGCCGACGGGCCCCGTCGACCCCAACGGCCCGAACACGACCCCGTCCGTCCCCGTCGTCTCGAGCACCGACACGGGCGACGGCAGATTCTGGCCGATCCTCACCGGCACGGCGCCCGCAGGAGCGACGATCGACATCCTGGACTCGAACGGCAGGGTCGTCGCCAGCACGACGGCGGTCCCTGCGCCCGCGGCACGGACGACGACCGTCGCACCCGGCACCTGGTCCACTGGGCCGATCGAGCTGTCGCAGGCCGGCGCGTTCACCTTCACCGTGCAGCAGACTCTGGCCGGAGTGGTGACGACGGCTGCTGCTCCCGTCACCGGGACCGTGGGTTCGCCGGTGGTCCGCGGGCTGTCCCGCTTCCTCGGCATCTGGTACCTGGATCGTGGCGACCAGTTGACCGTCACCGGCGTCCCGGGAGCGACCGTGCGCGCCTCCCTCGACGACGGGCCGGAACAGCTCGTGACGATCGGTGACACCGGGCGGTCTGCGCCGATCGAGGGCGCCGACGAGCTCGGCACCCACGTCATCCGTGTCTCGTACGCCGACCCCGCCGACCCGACCCGCGGGGGCCCGACAGCAAAGGTCTCGTTCATCTCGCTCGGGGCGTCGAACGCTGAGGCGCCAGTGGACCCGACGACGTCGACGACGCCCGCTGAGGAGGACCCGGGAACCGCCGATCAGCCGGACGCCACGACACCGCCGGCCGAGCCTGCGGACACCTCCGTGCCGGAGTCTCCAGCGCCCACCGTGCCCGCTGACGAGCAACCCGCCCTGCCCGAGGAACCGGTGTCCGGCAGCGACACCCCGACCGCCGTCCCGGAGGAGCCGTCCCAGACCGATCCGCCGATCGACCAGACCACTCCGGCAGCAGCACCCACGCCGTGAAGCGTCATGGGTCGGCCGCGCTCCGTCAGCCGATCGTCCGCTTGCGGGTCCGCAACACGTCGGTCGCGAGGAGCAGTGTCGCAACCACGGCGAGCACCACGTAGACCCAGGGCAGCACTCCGAGGCCGATCTGCGCGAGGAGCAGTGCACCGAGGGCCGAACCGCCGCCGATGCCCGCGTTGAACGCCGTCGTGTAGAACGCGTTGGCGGTGTCGCGGATCCGTGGGCTCGCCGCGTGCAGCAACCGTGTCTGCATGAGCGGCGGGAGCATCCCGAAGGCCGTCCCCCAGAGGAAGAACGCGACGAGGGCGCCCGGCAGCCACGCGGCGGTCAGCGCGAGGGCGCTCACCATGGCGGCCGAGACGGTCAGTGCCACGAACAGCCCCGTCGTCGCTCGTTTCGCGAACACGCTCCCGGTCAGCAGGAGGCCGAGCGCTCCGGCGACACCGTAGACGAGGAGCAGGATGCTCAGCTGTCCGGAGGGGATGCCGACCTCGCCGATGAGGAACGGTGCGATGTAGGTGTAGAACGAGTAGTGCCCCACCATGATGACGCCGACGGCGATGCAGACGATGGCGACGGGCACGATGGTGCGGTCGCGCCCGACGGCCGCTGCAGCGTGGGCGTGCGATTCCTCGCGCGCCACGGGAGGCAGCTTCCACCACACGACGAGTGCTCCGAGGAGCATCGCGACCGCCAGGACCCCGAAGGCGAGACGCCACCCGAGGGCGTGCCCGAGCGCGGTGCTGAGCGGGACACCGAGGACGAAAGCGAGCGTTCCGCCGGCGATCGTCACGGACACGGCTCTGGCGAGCTGCTCCTTGGGGACGAGGTGACCGGCGTAGGCACCGACGACGGCCCAGAACACGCCGTGGGCGAGCCCGCCGAGCACACGCGTCGCGACGAGCAGTTCGTAGTTCGGGGCGAGTGCGCCGAGGCCGGTGCTGATGCCGAGCAGGGCGATGACCGCGACGAGGAGCGCGTGGCGGGGCACCCGTCTGGTGAGGTGGATGAGCGTGGTGCTGGAGACCACGACGGTGAACGCGAAGACGCTCACCAGGAGGCCGATCTGCGACTCGGTCACCCCGAGCGACTCGCTCATCTCGGGGAGGAGACCGGTCGGGATCATCTCGCCGGTCACCGAGAGGAAGGTCCCCGCGGCCAGCGCGATCAGCCCGACCCACGGGAACGGCGGTAGCGCGGCACTCGGCGGGGTGCGGTCCGGGGAGGAAGGATCGATGGCGCGCTCTGAGGAGGCGTGAGAAGAGGTCATCGGATTGCTCCAACGATGGCGTTCACTCGTCGGCGTGCTTGGCGGGCGAGTTCGTCTACGCGCTGATGTGCGCGCCCAGGGCCGTCCGACATCCGGCGACCGCCGACGAGTCTACCCGGCGCTCGTCGGCGGCGTGGGTCCGGTCCCGGTAATCTGGGGCGGTGACGAACACGACCGACTCCGATTCCACCGACCAGCCCGTGCACCCCGTCCACTGGGTGCTCACGATCCGCTGCGAGGACCGTCCCGGGATCGTGCACGCCGTGAGCGGCGCGATCGTCGAAGCCGCCGGCAACATCACCGAGAGCCAGCAGTTCTCGAGCGACGACACCGGCCGGTTCTTCATGCGGCTTCAGGTCGAGGCTGCCGTCAGCCGCGAACGGTTCGAGGCGGCCATCGCCCCGGTCGTCGAACGCTACGAGCTCGAGTGGCGTCTTGACGTCGTCGGTCGTCCGCTCCGAACGCTCGTGCTGGCCTCCACCGCCGCCCACTGCGTCAACGACCTCCTGTTCCGCCAGCGCGCCGGGCAGCTGTCGGTCGAGATCCCCCTCGTCCTCAGCAACCACGGTTCGCTGCGCGACCTCGCAGCGTTCTACGGCGTCCCGTTCGAGTCGCTGCCGGTCACGGATGCGACCTCGAAGGCGGCGTTCGAGGCCCGCGTGCTCGCCGCCGTCGAGGAGCACGACATCGAGCTCGTCGTGCTCGCCCGGTACATGCAGATCCTCTCGCCCGAGCTCTGCGAACGTCTCGCCGGCCGGGCGATCAACATCCACCACTCCTTCCTCCCCGGTTTCAAAGGCGCGAACCCGTACAAGCAGGCCCACGCACGTGGTGTGAAGCTCATCGGCGCCACGGCGCACTTCGTCACGAGCGACCTCGATGAGGGGCCGATCATCGAGCAGAACGTCGTCCGCGTCGATCACTCACGCTCGCCGAGCGAGCTCGTCGCGATCGGTCAGGACGAAGAGAGCCGCACCCTCACCCAGGCCGTGAAGTGGTTCTCCGAGGACCGCATCCTCCTCGACGGAGCACGCACGATCATCTTCCGTTGAGCGGGGCCGTAGAATCGTCTGGTGCCTGAACGAACTCCGGACGATGTGAAGATCGGCCCCAACGACATCCTGCGGTTCTTCCTCGAACTCTTCGCCTTCTTCTCCCTGGGCTTCTGGGGTGTCGTCTCCTTCCCCTTCCCGTGGAACGTCGTGGTCGGCATCGCTGCCCCGCTCGCCGCGATCGTGCTGTGGGCACTGTTCCGTTCGCCGCGCGCCGTGTTCCGCATCGACCTCTACGGCCGGACGGTCGTGGAGCTCGTCATCTTCGGCGCCGCCGCCCTCGCGTGGTGGAACCTCGGTCAACCCGTCATCGCCGGCGTCTTCGCGATCATCGCGGTCGTCAGCGGCGTCATCAACGGTCGCAAGGAGATCTGATGCCCAGCCTGCTCGTCCACTCGGCCACCAAGATCGATGTCGACGGGCAGGTCGACGCGTTCTGGTTCCACGCCGTCGACGGCGTGATCACCGCGACCGGCTCAGGTGAGCACTGGCGCTCCGTGGACACCGACGACGACACCGTCGTGCACGACGCGCACGGCTCCCATCTCACTCCGGGCTTCGTCGACCTGCACGTGCACGGTGGAGGCGGAGCGGCCTTCGACGACGGGGTCGACGCCATCCGGCGCGCGCTCGCGGTCCACCGCGCCCATGGCACGACGCGCTCGCTCATCAGCCTCGTCTCGAACCCGGTCGACACCCTCGTCTCGAGTCTCGAGGGCATCGCCGACCTCGTCGCGGAAGACCCGCTCGTCCTCGGTTCGCACCTGGAGGGACCGTTCCTCTCCCCCGCGAAGAAGGGCGCCCACGACCCGGCCGCGCTCATCGATCCGAGCCCAGCCATCGTCGAGCGACTCATCGACGCGAGCCGCGGCACGCTCCGACAGATCACGATCGCGCCTGAGCTGCCGAACGCCCTCGAAGCGATCCAGGTGCTCGTCGAGGCCGGCGTCGTCGTCGCGGTCGGGCACACCGACGCCGACGAGGCGCTCACGAAGACCGCGTTCGACACCGGTGCACGCCTCGTCACCCACGTGTTCAATGCGATGAACGGCATCCACCACCGCGCACCCGGTCCGATCATCGCGTCGTTCGCCGACGAGCGGGTCACCGTGGAGCTCATCCTCGACGGCGAGCACGTGCACCCCGACGTCGCGAAGCTCGTCTTCGAGCAGGCTCCGGGCCGCGTCGCCCTCATCACCGACGCCATGGCCGCGGCGGGGTCCGCCGACGGCCGGTACCTGCTCGGTTCGCTCGAGGTCGACGTCTCCAACGGCCTCGCGACCCTCGTCGAGGGCAACTCGATCGCCGGATCCACGCTCACACTCGACCGCGCGCTGCGGCTCGCCGTCGACAGCGGCGTCCCGGCCGTCGCCGCCGTCCAGGCGTTGACGAGCACACCCGCCAGGGTCCTCGGTCTCGAGCACCGTCTCGGCCGACTGGCGGTGGGCTCCGTCGCCGACGCCGTCCTCCTCGACCACCACTGGAATGTCCTCGCCGTCTGGGCCGATGGAACGGAGCTCCCCCGATGACCACCCTCACCGTGCTCGACAGCCTGCGCGACGCCCTCGGCGAAGCGGTCTCCACCGACGACGCCGTCCTCGCCGAGGCCCGCTCCGACAAGTCCGGCCATGTCTCCGATGCCGCACCCATCGCCGTCGTGTCCGCTCGCAGCATCGAAGACGTGCAGACCGTGATGCGCATCGCCACGGCGAGCGGTACGCCCGTCGTCACCCGCGGCGCCGGTACCGGCCTTGCCGGCGGCGCGCTCGGTGGTGCGGGCGAGATCGTCCTGTCCACGCTCGCGATGACGCGGGTGCTCGAGATCAACGAACCGGACCTCCTCGCGGTCGTCGAACCGGGCATCATCAACGGCGACTTCAACGACCTCCTCCTCGCCCGCGGCCTCTGGTTCGCGCCGGACCCCGCGAGTCGCGCGATCTCCACGGTCGGCGGCAACATCGCCACGGGCGCCGGCGGGCTGCTCTGCGCCAAGTACGGCGTGACCCGCGACGCGGTCCTCGCCCTCAAAGTCGTCCTCGCCGACGGCCGACTCATCAGCGTCGGCCACAGGAGCGTCAAGGGCGTGACCGGGCTCGACCTCACGAGTCTCATGGTCGGTTCCGAGGGTGTGCTCGGCGTCATCGTCGAGGCGACGGTCCGCATCAGACGCATCACCCCGGGCACGGTCGCGACGATCGCCGCCTATTTCCCGAGCGTCATCGACGCCGCCGCTGCGACCGCGGCCGTCACTGCGTCCGGTGTGCAGCCGTCGATCATGGAGCTGCTCGACCCCGTCGCCCTCGTCGCCGTGCACCAGTACCTGCAGCTGCCGACCCCCACCTCCGGCGAATCCCACGTCGTGATCCAGACCGACGGGCCGAACTCCGAAGCGGAGGCGGCCGCGATCGTCGAGGTGCTGCGCGCCGGCGGCGGACGTGCCGAGATGTCGACCGACCATGCCACCGGCGAGCACCTGCTGGCCGTTCGGCGGGCACTGCACCCCTCGCTCGAACAGTTCGGGACGCCGCTCATCGAGGACGTCTCCGTGCCGCGTAGTCAGCTCGCCGCGATGTTCGCGGAGATCGGCGAGATCGAACGGAAGTACGGCATCACGATCCCCACCGTCGCACACGCTGGCGACGGCAACCTGCATCCGAACTTCGTCTACGAGGGTGCCGAGGTTCCGGAACTCATCTGGCAGGCGGCCGACGAGCTCTTCACCGCGGCGCTGCGACTCGGCGGCACGCTCACGGGCGAACACGGCATCGGCCTGCTCAAGAAGCGCTGGTTGGGCGACGAGCTCGGCGCCGACCAGCTCGCGCTACAGCACGGCATCAAGCGACTCTTCGACCCCGAGAACCTCCTGAACCCGGGCAAGGTCTTCTAAGCGGGGCCTTCGACAGGCTCAGGGACCGATGCTCGCCCCGAGACCGATAATCCAGCCGGTGACTCGTGGCGGTCTCCGCGGAACGGCGACAGGCTCAGGGATCGGTCCACCCGATCCCTGAGCCTGTCGAAAGGCGAGGCGTCTACGCGAGGGACGTCTGGCGGGCGACGACCTGCGCGAGGACCGCTGCGGACAGCGGGTGCTCGGGCGCGAGTCCGGTGACGTCCTCGACGAAGGTCTCGGCGCTCAACTCGTGCAACTTCGCCTGGAGCTCGACGCTCTGCTCGTCGGAGCGGGCGTCGAACTCCAGCGCTGCACCGATCGCGGCGACGAGGGCGTCGTGCCCCATCCCCCGCTCGGCGAGCTCTGCAGCAGGACCGATGAACCGTTCTGTGCGGCTGAGCTTCCGGAGCGGCTGCCGCCCGACGCGCTCGACCGTGTCGGGCAGGTGCACGTTGGCGAAGCGTCGCAGGATGGTCTCCCGGTAGGCGCGCTGTGCGTCGGCATCGAGTCCGTGCTTTTCGACGAGCAGTGCGGAGGTCTCCTCGAGCACCGCACGGACCGCCGCCTCGATGGACGGTTCGGCCAACGCCTCCGCGATCGTGCCGATACCGGCCCGCGCGCCGAAGTAGGCGACAGAAGCATGCCCGGTGTTCACCGTGAAGAGCTTCCGTTCGATGTACGGCGCGAGGTCCTCCACGAAGTGCGCACCGGGGATCGACGGCAACGCATCGTTGAAGGCCGGCGTCTCGATCGCCCACTCGAAGAACGTCTCGACGGTGACGTCGATGCCCTGCCCGGCAGGCTGGCCTGGCACGATGCGGTCGACGGCCGTGTTCGCGAACACCGCGCGCTCGGACAGTGATTCCCAGGCGACCTCGCCGACGGCCTGGCGGACCTCTGTGGCGAGCAGATCGGTTGCGTTGATCGCGTTCTCGCAGGCCATCACGGCGAGCGGCGGCGCATCGACCGGACGCGCCGCGATGCCGCGCGCGATGACCGGTGCGACGAAACGCAGGATCGTAGGCCCGACCGCGGTCGTCACGACGTCCGCAGCGGCGATCTCGGCGACGAGCGCCTCCTCCTCGGTCGCGCTGTTGATGGCGCGGAACCCGGTGACCACGGTGTCCTTCGCGCCCTCGCCCACCTCGTGGACGGTATAGCTGTCGGCCGCCGCGATCGCACCGATGAGCTCGGCGTTGACGTCGGCGAAGACGACCTCGTAGCCGCCCTGGTGGAGGAGCAGACCGACGAAGCCGCGTCCGATGTTGCCGGCGCCGAAATGGACCGCCTGCATTACTCGTTGACCTCGCTCAGCAGGGCGAAGAGTTCCTCGGGCGTGCCGGCGGCGAGCAGCTTCGCGACCTCGTCGTCCTCGGAGAAGATGATGGCGATCTTCGAGAGGATCTCCATGTGTCCGCCGTCCTTGCCGGCGATGCCGACGACGAAACGGACCTCCTCGCCGGCCCAGTCGATCGGCGTCTCGTAGCGGGTGAAGGACAGGGCCGAGTCGAGCACGGCCTCCTTCGCGTCATTGGTGCCGTGCGGGATCGCGAGGAAGTTGCCCATGTAGGTGGAGACGGACTGCTCGCGCGCGAGCATCGCCTCGAAGTACTCGTCGGTGACCGCGCCCGCAGCCTCCAGGGCGTCGGCAGCCGTGCGGATGGCCTGCTCCTGCGTCACCGTCCCTGTGACGATGGTGATCCGGTCCTGGGTCAGTACCTGCGACATGTCTTCCTCTGCATTCCTCGTGGAGGGGCCGTGCCCGTGGGGCCTCGACCCGGTGAAGGGTGGTGGGATGGTGCCCCGGCGGCACGCGCCCTTCGCGCGCGCCGCCGGGTGGTGATCCGTTGCTAGTGTGCTCCCTCTTCGCGCAGCAACTCCACAACCTCGTCGTACTTCGGAGAGTTCATGAAGTTGTCGACCGACATGTGCACGGCGCTCGGAGTCTTCTCCTGGGCACGTGTCGTCAGTTCGCGCTGGGTGATCACGAGGTCGATGTCGTCGGAGAGGTTCGCGATCGCCTTGTTGGTGACGGTCACCTCGTCGATGCCGGCCTTCTTGATCTTGTTGCGGAGCACCGAGGCACCCATGGCGCTGGAGCCCATACCGGCGTCGCAGGCGAACACGATCGTCCGGATCGGACCGCGCTCGAGGGTGGCGACGAGGCCCTCCTCGACGACGTCCGCCCCACCGGCCGCGCTCGAGGCGGCGAGGTTGCCGAGCACGCTCGACTTCTTGCCCTTCGCGGCCTCCGTCGCGGCGACGGCTGCCGAGAGGTCACCGGCGTTCTCGTTCTCGAGGTCGCGCTTGCGGCTGGCCCGCAGGATGATCGCGGAGATCGTGAACGACACGGCCGCGGCGACGATCACCGAGAGGATGACGCCGACGTAGCTGTCCGGTGCCGTCTGGATGAGCACGGCGATGATGCTGCCAGGCGAGGCGGGCGCACGCAGGCCCGTGTTGAAGGCGACGTTCGTCGCGACGCCGGCCATACCGCCACCGATCGCGGCGAGGACCAGCATCGGCTTCATGAGCACGTACGGGAAGTAGATCTCGTGGATGCCACCGAAGAACTGGATGATGACGGCGCCCGGAGCGGACGCCTTCGCCAGACCGATGCCGAAGAAGCAGAACGCGAGCAGGATGCCGAGTCCCGGGCCGGGGTTCGCCTCGAGCAGGAACAGGATCGACTTGCCGGTCTCCTCGGACTGCTGCACACCGAGCGGGGTGAGCACACCGTGGTTGATGGCGTTGTTCAGGAAGAGGATCTTGCCGGGCTCGATGAAGATGCTCGCGAGCGGCAGGAGCGAGTTGGCGACGAGCCAGTCGACGATGCCCTCGAGGAAGTTGCTCAGCCCGGTGACGATCGGAGCGATGCCGTAGAAGCCGCCGATGGCGAGCAGGGCACCGAGGATGCCGGCGGAGAAGTTGTTCACCAGCATCTCGAAGCCGGCCTTGATCTTGCCGTCCCAGAGACGGTCGACCTGCTTCATCAACCACGCGGCGAGCGGGCCCATGATCATCGCACCGATGAACATCGGGATCGCGCTGCCGACGATGACACCCATGGTGGCGATCGTGGCGACGACGCCGCCTCGCTCACCGTAGATCATGCGCCCACCGGTGTTCGCGATGAGCAGCGGCAGCAGGTAGGTGATCATCGGGCCGACGAGGCCCACGTACTGCTGGAAGGTCGTGCCGTCGTCGGCCTGTGCGAGTGCGGTCGCCGCGCCCTGCCAGCCGATGACGTCCGCATTGCCGAAGCCGCCCAGCACGCCGTTCGGCAGCCAGCCGGTGGCGATGAAGAAGGCCGTGATGAGGCCCCAGGCGATGAACGCGGCGATGTTCGGCATGACCATGCCGGAGAGGAAGGTGCCGAATCGTTGGACCCCGACCCGTGCACCTCCCGGCTTCTTGGGGACAGACGTCGTTGTCATGATGTTGCCTCTTTCATTTCGGGAGTCGTTGCAGCGGTCGCCGCTGCCTTGGCTTCGGCCGCGCCATCGGCGGCCAGGGCTGCTCGGGCGATGCGCTGGGCATCCTCGAGCGTGTACTGCTGGAGTGATTGACGGACGTCGGCGAGCGCCGACGGTGACATGGACAGGGTGGTGGCGCCGAGGCCGACGAGCACCACGGCGAGCAGGGGGTCCGCCGCCGCTTCGCCGCAGATGCCGACGGGCTTGCCGTGCTTCGCGCCGGCTTCGCCGACGAGCTGGACGAGACGGAGGACCGCCGGGTGCCACGGGTCCTGGAACGCCCCGACGGAGCCGAGCAGGCGGTCGGCCGCCAGGGTGTACTGCGTGAGGTCGTTCGTGCCGATGGAGGCGAATCCCGCGTGCTCGAGGACACGGTCCGCGAGGAGCGCGCTCGACGGGACCTCGACCATGACGCCCGGGGTCTTCAGCCCGTACTCCTTCGCGATCGCCATGAAGTACTTGGTCTCCTCGACGGTCGACACCATCGGCGCCATGACCCAGAGGTCGGCGTCGGCCTGGGCGTCGGCCTGGGCGAGGGCGGTGAGCTGCTCACGCAGGATGTCCTCGCTCGCCCGCAGGGCACGGAGCCCGCGGAGGCCGAGTGCCGGGTTGTCCTCGTGCGCGTCGTTGAGGAACGCGAGCGGCTTGTCGGCGCCGGCGTCGAGCACGCGCACGACGACCTTCTTGCCGGGGAAGGCCTTCAGGAGCTTCTCGTAGTGCCCGCGCTGCTGCTCGACCGTCGGCGCGAGCGGCTGGTCGAGGAACAGGAACTCGGTGCGGAACAGGCCGACGCCCTCAGCACCCAGCTCGACCGCGGCATCGGCGTGTTCGGCCGAGCCGAGGTTCGCGAGCAGCGGGACGGGGGTGCCGTCGGCGAGCGCGCCCGGCACGATCGGTGCGTTCACGAGGGCGAGACGGTCCGCGATGCGCTGCTCGGTCGCGGCGACGAGCTCGGCGGTCGGATCGACGGTGACCGATCCAGCCGCAGCGTCGACGACGAGCGTCGTGCCGTCGGACAGCTCCGTGGCACCGACGACGCCGACGATCGCGACGATGTTCTTCTCGCGGGCGAGGATCGCGGTGTGGGAGGTGGGTCCGCCATCGCTCGTGACGAGTCCCAGCACCATGTCGAGGTCGAGGAGCGCGGTGTCCGCAGGCGCGAGGTCGCGGGCCACGAGGATGAACGGGTGACCTGGCGACGGGACGCCGGGAGCCGGCACACCGAGGAGGTTCGCGATGACCCGCTGGGAGACGTCGTCGAGGTCGGCGGCGCGCTCCCCCAGATACCCGCCCATGGCGGCGAGCTGGTCACGGAACGACGCGAACGCGGCGTAGACCGCCCACTCTGCGGTCTTGCCGTCGGCGAGACGGGTGGCGATCTCCTCGGCGAGCGTGGGGTCCTCGGCCATCATGGCCTGGGCCTCGAGCACCTCCTGGGCCGAACCTCCGGCCTCGGCACCGCGCGCCTCGAGTTCCCGAGCGACCGCGGCGAGCGAGGTGTTCGCGCGCTCGGTCTCGGTCGCGACGTCGAGCGTGCTCGGGTCGTCCGCCGGCGCGGGAAGCGGGTCCGACATGCGTGCGATCGGGCCGAGGGCGATGCCCTGGCCGATGCCGATGCCCTGCAGCGCTGCCATGGTGCTACTGCTCGTCATGGTCGGTCACCAGCAGTTCGGAGAGGGTGTCGAGCGTCGCCTCGACCTCGGAGCCGTCGCCGTCGATGGCGAGCGTGACGTAGTCGCCGTGCTCGACGGCGAGCGCGATGACGCCGAGGATGCTCGCGGCGTTGACCGGCTTGCCGCTGCCCTTGGCGATCGTGACGGCGCTCCCGGACTCCTTGGCAGCCTGCGTGAACAGCTTCGCGGGCCTGGCGTGCAGGCCATGCGAGGAGCCGATGCGGACAGTACGAGTTGCCATGGGGTTACCTCCTGGTTGGTGACTGGATCGAGAGGGCGAGTTCGAGTGCGCGTTCCCCGCCGGAGGCCTCGAAGATATCGGCCGGGAGCACGGCGACGGCGGTGCCGACCGGATCGGCGGCGGCGCGGATGGCTGTCTCGTGCGCTGCGAGGTGCGCGCCGATCAGCAGGACGTCGACACCGTCGAGGGCAACGGGATCCGAGAGGATCTGGGCTTCGGCACCGGCTTCGACCGTCACGGTGAGGCCTCGGTCTGCTGCCGCGCGTCGAACGCGCTGGGCGACGAACGTGCTGGACGCACCCGCGCCACACATCACCAGGATCTTCATCGAACCTTCTCCAGAACTGCCGATTGCCTACCGCAACATCCTTCCGCCCGCCGAGGCCCCGTCGCCACCACAAGGTCTTCCGCCCGGGCGGAAAGCTCGTCGATCAGGCGCGGAACGGCTGCGGAAGGTGGTTGACTCGGTGGAGCGGTTTCACCCGGGCCGCTTCACCGACGCACCGGACGGAGGCACCGTGGCACGCGAGAAGCATGACCGCATGCTCGGCTACCTCGCCGGTCGCGACTCCTGGACCACGGCGAACGAGATCGCCGAGGTGCTCGGCGTCACGCCGCGGAGCGTCCGGAGCTACGTGACCGCGGTGAACACGCGGGCCGCGCCGCACGACGTCGTCGAATCGGGACCCAACGGCTACCGGTTGAACGCCGACGGCTACGCGGTCTACCGACGTCGGGCGGCATCGGCCTTCGAATCGGAGACGCCGCGCGATCGGCTGTATGGTCTCGTCCGGCTCCTCATCAGCACCCCGGCCGGCATCGACGTCTACGAGACCGCCCAGAGCCTGCATGTCAGCGAGTCGACGGTCGAGGGCGACCTCGGCCGGGTCCGCGCCATGCTCGCCGAGACGGCGCTCACCCTGGAGCGTTCCGGGTCGGTCGTGCGCATGGTCGGCGATGAGACCGGTCGACGACGACTCCTCACCCGGATGTTCCGTGACGAGACCGACCGCGGCATCGTCGAGCTCGACGCGTTGCAGCGGGCGTTCGCGCCGAACGACTTCAGTCCGTTCAAAGGCGAACTCCTCGAAGCGCTCACCGCTCGCGACTACTACGTCAACGAGTACGGCATCGCGAACGTGCTCCTGCACATCGCGATCGCGATCGACCGTGTCACGAAGGACCGCCCCGCCGAATCCGGCGAGCACACCCCGCGGACGCCCGAGGTCGAGGCGGTGTCCGAAGACCTGGCACGCCTCGTCGACAAGCACTTCCACGTGGTGCTCGGCGAAGGGGACCTCGTGTACCTCAGCTACCTGCTGGTCACACGCGTCGTGACACCGGGCAGCGGCCAGGCGGCGGAGACGCTCGTCGACGACTACGTGAACGCCGCAGACCTCGCGGCCGTCCGTGAGGCCGTTGCCCGGGCCGGCGAGGAGTACCTCGTCGACCTGTCGGACGAGGACTTCATCGTCCGGCTCACGCTCCACGTCCAGAACCTCATCCGGCGCGCACAGGACCAGTCGTACTCACGCAATCCGCTCACCCGCTCGATCAAGACGTCGTACCCGATGATCTACGAGCTGGCGGTGTTCATCGCGAGCCGGCTGCAGCGGCACGGCTCGATCGTCATCAACGACGACGAGATCGCCTACATCGCGATGCACGTCGGCGCGCAGCTGGAGCAGAAGGCGAGGAAGGCCGCCCTCCTCGGCTGCACCATCGTGTCCGCCGGCTACTACGACATGCACGAGGTGCTGCGCGGGCGTGTCGAGTCGCAGCTCGGCGACGTCCTCGACGTCCGCGCCGTCATCACCCGCACCGACGTCGACTGGGCTGCAATCGACACAGAGCTGGTCCTGACCACGATCGAACCCCCGACCCCCGCCGACGGCATCGTGGTCATCCAGCCGTTCCTCACCGGTGGCGATGTCGAGCGGGTGCGCTCCGCGGTGAGCCGGGTCCGACGTGCCTCACGCCTGTCGGACATCAAGGACGACCTCCTGCAGTACTTCCACCCGGAGCTCTTCATCCGGAACGCGCGGGCGAGCGACGAGGAGTCGATGATCCGATTGCTCGGCGAGCGGATGATCGAGCGCGGGGTCATCGACGAGCAGTACCTCACGGGCGCGATCGAGCGGGAACGCATGTCGTCGACCGCGTTCACCGACACCCTCGCCGTGCCCCACGCGATGTCGATGACGGCGCATTCGACCGCCATCGCGATCGCGGTGAACGAGACGCCGATGGAGTGGGGCGGGGCGCGGGTGAGCGTGATCGCGCTCGTCGCGTTCAGCGAATCGGGTCGCGCAGCGTTCCAGACCGTGTTCGACCAGTTCGTCGAGGTGTTCTCCGAGCGGTCCAGCGTCGCCCGAATCATCCGTCGCTCCGACGACTTCGCCGGGTTCATCGACGAGCTCGTCCACGTCATCGACGACTAATTGCACTGACCGGGGACGTTCGTCAATCTTGAGCATGGTGGATCGTTGCCGCAGGCCGTGTGCGGTCGGTGTTGGTTGTCGTGGTGGAGCCAGGCCAGGAGCGCATCACGGCGTTCCGTTTCCGATTGGTAGCAGCGGGCATAGGCCCAGCCGTCGGCCAGAGTTCGGTGGAAGCGTTCCACTTTCCCATTCGTCTGTGGCCGGTACGGACGTGTCCACTTGGGTCGGATCGCCAGTGCCTCGCACGTGTCTCGCCACAGGTGGCTGCGGTAAGCCGCGCCGTTGTCTGACAGCACTCGCTCGATTGTGACGCCGCGTTGGGCGAACCAGGCGGCGGCGCGACGTCAGACGCCAACGGCAGTGACAGCCGTTTCGTCGTCGTGGACCTCCGTGAATGCGACCCGGGAGTGGTCATCTATGGCTGTGTGCACGAACGCGTAGCCCCTTTTTGGGTTGTGCCACCTGTTCTTCGATGTGTCTGGTGTGGCTGAGCGGTTCCGGTCACCTTGACGGCGTCCGACGTAACGCCATCCGCCACCGTCTGGAATGTTCCCCAGCTTCTTCACGTCCACGTGGACCAGAGATCCCGGGTGTGGGTGCTCGTAGCGGCGGACCGGCTCGCCGGTAGCGCGGTCGAGTTGAGTCAGGCGGTTGAGTCGCGCAGCCGCGAGAATCCGGTGAGCGGTCGAGGGCGCAATTTCAAGTCGTGCGCCAAGTTGGACTGGTCCCTCGCGGAGCCGTATCCGCAGGCTTACGCATCGCTTGGCCACAGGCAGCGGCGTCTTGTTCGGCGAGTGCTTTGGGCGGGAGGAGCGGTCTTCCATTGACTCGTCGGCGAGATAGCGGTCTACCCAACGTTTGACGGTCGGCCATGAGACGTGGAATCGAGCTGCTACCTCACTGATCGGCCAGTTCTGATCGACGACGAGGCGAGCGACTTGAGTCGGTTGCGAGGCGTCAGAGCGGCATTCGGGTGCGACATGGGATCTTTCTTTGGTTCGGTCGGGCACTGTCACGTGCATCCTCTCGCCGTCATAGCCAAGGGTGTTCGGGCAGGCGCCTCATGTGATTGCGGAGGGCGTTGGCGGCGAATCGTGCGGCTGCCTCGCTACCGAAAGTCAGGTGAAAGTCGGGATTCGACTCGTACTGGTCCGCGACTCCGAGAACCATCGCAGTGGACTTCTCTCTGTCGCCGGCGTGCGTTGGCGTTCCGGGGATCTGGGCGAACCAGTTCACGTGCGCGGTCGCCTGTACTTGAGCGGCTGTGGAATCGGGCTCGTGGCCGGCTTCCTGGAGTTCGCGCCAGCGCGCCAGGAGTGCCTCTGTGTCGGTCTTCCAAGCGCTTTGTTCACGAACGGATTTGCCGTGCCACCACTGATTTGAGGCTTCGAACGCGTCGCGTCCCCAACGCTCGACGACCTCGGCTTCGTAGCCGTCGTTGAAGCCCTGGAGCATCACGTCCATCCGGGGTTCGCGGCCTTCCCGGCGCATCGTCAGGGTGTGCTGAACTGCGGCGATGCGCCGCTCGAGCGTCTGCCTGTCCGTATCCAGCTGCTCCAAGTGGGTCTGCAGCGCTTCTATCTCAGCGTTGGGGGTTTCCTGCGCGTTGAGCACCGCGGCAATCTCGGTAAGGGCCATCCCCGTGTCGCGAAGGAGAAGGATGCGCTGTAGGCGTGCGACCGAGTCAGGTCCGTAGTAGCGATAGCCATTGGACCCGACCCGGTCGGGCTGGAGCAGCCCGATGCGATGGTAATGACGCAATGCGCGACCGCTGATCCCCGCCCTTTCGGCGAGTTCCTTGACCGTCCACTCCATCACGCACTCCTCATCGCATCTCGATCCTCAGTCCCGCTTGGACGGTGCGAGGCCGAGGCGAGGCAGAGCCTGCAGCAGGATCTCCGCCGCGGGGGTACGCACGTTCTGCGCCGCGGTCGTGCCTTTGGCTTCGACGTACGCGGCGACCAGTCGCGCTCCGGCGGCGTAACCCGCGCCGGTCGGGAGGCCCACCGGCGAACCACCGAACAGTCGTGCAGTGGCATCGCCGAGAACCCACCCTGCGAAGTCCTGCATCCCGGTGACATCGAGCCCGGTCGCGACCTTCGCAAGCACATGGTCATCAGAGCGGGTCGCATCGCTGACGAAGTGGGTGTATCCGGTGTCGCCATAGAGTTCTGTCGCGAACGTGTCCGCGAGACCCTCGGATATGACGTGCTCTCCAACCGTCACCGTGGCAGGGTTCCAGTCTATACCGCCGGGCGAATAGCGGACATTGTGATGCAGCTCATGGACGGCGATGGCTTCGAGCCGGTCGAGGACGCGTGGGGTGGGCCACACGGTCATGGCTATGTAACCGCTGATTCCGCCGAACCCCGACAACCCCTGAACCTCATTGAGGAAATGCGCGTTGGTGGGATCGCCGAGCACGAGCAGCACCGTGAGATCCGGCACAATCACGCTCGGATCGGCGGCCTTCAACGCGGCTACTCCCGCCTCAAGTGCCCCAGCGACTCGTCTCCACGCGTCAGCGTCGACCAGCATCTGCACACCCTCGCGCAACTGGTCCGAAGGGTTCTCCCAATTGAAACCGAAGTTCTGACGGTGGACGGACGCCATATCTAGCCCGTCAGGAATGAAGTGGTACATGCCTGCCATCGGCGCCCACATCTCTCTCACGAGATCCGCCCGCATATCGGGGGCCGCGTCCAAAACCCGCGCCACCGCAGAGGCGCTGTCAATCAATGAAATTGTCATAACACTTGACTGTAAACATTGACGCAGGGGCAAGGTCAACCATCGCTTCAATCAATGTCCCCGGTCAGTACGACGAGTCGCGACGGACCCGGCGAGCGGTCTTCCGTTCCCTGAGCCTGCCGTAGGCGGTTCCTCGAGCGCGCCGAGGGGCGGTCAGACGTGCTCGGACACCATCACGGCCGTCGTCCCGGGCTCGAGCGCGTCGAACAGGTGCGGAACGTCTCCGGCGTGCGAGAGGTAGTCCCCCGGGCCGAGCTCCACGGTCTCGCCCACAGGACCGATGAGTGCGCGCCCCGTGCTCAGCACCCAGTGCTCGACGACCCCGGGCATGTGCGGCTCCGACAGACGGGGGGATCCCGGCTCCACGACGATGCGGTAGATGTCACGGCGGGCGTTCGGCGGGCAGGCCGAGAGGACGGTCGCCACATAGTCGGAGCCGGAGGCCGCGAGCGCGGGCCCCTCCCCCGCGCGGATCACCTGAACGGGGCGCTTGACCGGTTCGACGAGCCGGGCGAACGGCACGTCGAGTGTGACACTGAGGGCCCACAGCGTCTCGAGGCTCGGGTTGCCCGAGCCGGCTTCCAGCTGCGAGAGCGTCGACTTCGCGATGCCGGCACGACGCGCCACCTCGGCGAGCGACAATCCGGTCCGCAACCGCTCGCGGGTGAGCGCTGCGGCGACCGCGGCGTGCGGCGCTCCGTCATCGGATGGGGTCTGCGTCATTCGTTCACTCCAGCAACCGGGTCGTTCGATTTGACGAACACACGTTCGTCGTTCACCATAGTGTACGTGCGTTCGATATGGAGGTCTCTCGAGAGCAGCACGATGCGCGCCATCGTCCTGGTCTGCCTCGCCGACGGTCTCGTCGGGATCTCCTACGGGGCCGTCGCGGTCAACGCCGGCGTCGAACCATGGGTGGTCATCGCCCTCACCCTCCTCGTGCTCGCGGGCGCTTCGGAGATCCTGTTCGTCGGCATCGTCGCGGCGGGTGGCAGCCCCGTCACGGCCGCGCTCGCCGGCCTGCTCGTCAACTCGAGGCACCTCCCCTTCGGTCTCGCGATCCACGAGGTCGTCGGCACGGGCTGGCGGCGCGTCGTCGGCACGCACCTCATGAACGACGAATCCGTCGTCTTCGCGCTCGACCAGGACACGCTGTCCCGGAAGCGGGCGGCGTTCTGGGCGTGCGGCCTCGGGATCCTGCTGTGCTGGCCAGCGGGTGCGGCGATCGGCGTGTTCGCCGGCTCCGTCATCGAGGACACCGACGCGTTCGGGCTCGACGCGATGTTCCCCGCCGTCCTGCTCGCGCTCGTCTTCCCCGCGCTCCGTGTGCGGCGGACCCGCCGCGCCGCCCTCATCGGCGCGGTGGTCGCGATCGCAGCGACCCCGTTCCTCCCGGCCGGTGTGCCGGTGCTGCTGTCGCTCGTCGGCCTGCTGTTCGGGCTCGGACGAGCGAAGCCGAGCCAGACTGAGGCCGTCTCATGAACCAGCAGCCGATGCTCGTCCTCGCCGGCATCGTCGTCCTCGCGGTCGGAACCTACGGCTTCCGCCTCGCGGGGCCGTTGCTCCGCACGAGAGCCGAGGTCTCCGAACGCATCGAGCAACTCCTCGCGGATGCCGCGATCGTCCTGCTCGTGGCGGTGCTCACGACGACGGCCCTCGCCCAGGACCAGCAGTTCGCCGGCCTCGCGCGCGTTGCCGGGGTACTCGTCGCCGGTGTCCTCGCGTGGCGCCGGGCGCCGTTCGTGGTGATCGTGCTGGCCGCCGCGGTGACGACCGCGCTCCTCCGCCTCGCCGGTGTCGCGTAGGCAGGCAGACGCCCTTCGACAGGCTCAGGGACCGGAGACCGGACGCAGCTCGGGGACGGCAGAGGACTGGTCCCCGAGCGTGTCGAGGGGCGTCGGACGGGGTCAGATGCCCTGCCAGGCCGGCTTGTTCGCGTAGGCGTAGCGGTAGTAGTCGGCGTGCTTCAGCTGCGAGGCCGCGGCCTCGTCGATGACGACGGTCGCCCGCGGGTGCAGCTGCACCGCCGAACCCGGCAGGCTCGCGGAGAGCGGACCCTCGAGCGCAGCGGCGATCGCTGCTGCCTTGCCCTCCCCGAACGCCAACAGCACGAGGTGCCGCGCACGCAGGATGGTGCCGAGCCCCTGCGTGATGCAGTGCATCGGGACGTCGTCGATCGAGTCGAAGAAGCGGGCGTTGTCGCGACGCGTCTGCTCGGTGAGGGTCTTCACCCGGGTGAGCGAGGCGAACGACGACCCCGGCTCGTTGAAGCCGATGTGACCGTCGGTGCCGATCCCGAGGATCTGCAGGTCGACGCCCCCGGCCGCTTCGATGGCGGCCTCGTAGTCGGCGCCGGCGTGCTGGATGGTGTCGGCAGCACCGTTCGGAACCTGGATGCGCTCGGGTACGAGCCCGACCGGCTCCACCACCTCACGGGTGATGACCGAACGGTACGACTCCGGGTGCCCGGCCGGCAGACCGACGTACTCGTCGAGCGCGAACCCCCGCACCTGCGACAACTCCAGCTCACTCGCGCGGGCGGCGAGCGCCTCGTACACGGGAAGCGGGGTCGAGCCGGTCGCCAGACCGAGTACCGCATCGGGTTTCTCCCCGATCAGGGAGGCGATCGCCTCCGCGACGAGGGCGCCTGCGGCACCTGAATCCTGGACGATCACGACTTCAGCCATGTGACGATTCTCCTCTACCCACGAGTGCCGCGCCGACCGCCGCGACGGGTGACCCCGACGGCACGAGGCGCACCCGCTGTTCCAATTGCAGTGATGCGACGAAGCGAGAGCCGGTGGCGGATTCCGCCAGGGCTTCGCGGATGACGACGAGCAGTCGCTCGCCGAGTGCGGTGAGTCCTCCCCCGAGGACGATGTCGTCGGCGTCGACGGTGAGCGTCAGGATGCGGATCGCCGCAGCAGCACCGTGTCCGAGGCGTTTCCGGAGGGCGATGGCCCGCGCGTCTCCGGCGTCGGCGTGATCGAACAGCTCGAGGACGGGCAACGCCGCGGTACCGCCCCATGCCGTGCCGACGGCGCCGCCGGCGGCCATCGTCTCGACGCAGCCGCGCTGTCCGCACGAGCACCGGTCGCCGAGCGGGTCGACGGACAGGTGCCCGACCTCACCGGCGATGCCGCTCGACCCTCGCCACAGCACGCCGTCGCGCACGATGCCAGCTGCGACACCCGTCCCGAGGTTCAGATAGGCCATGGTGCCCGAGCCGTCGAGCAGCTGCCAGGCTCCGAGCGCGGCGGCCTTCACGTCGTTCTCCACCGTGACCGGCACTCCGAGGCGCGATTCGAGGATGGAGCCGAGTTCGAGCTCCTCGACGTCGAGGTTCACGGCGTGTGCGACGCGGCCGGTTCCCGGCACGATGAGGCCGGGGATCCCGACCCCGACCGAGGCGAACGAGGTGATCGGCACGGCGAGTGCGGTGGACAGTCGCCGAACCGCTTCGACGGCCGTGTCCACGACGGCCTCGGGCCCGCTGCCGGTCACGAGACGCAACCGGTGGAGGAGCGCGCCGTCGTCCGTCACCGCGACGGCGTCGGTCTTGGTGCCGCCGATGTCGAGTCCGACCCTCATGCGTACACGCCCATGTTCGACCGGCATCGACGACCGGCGTGGTGGTGCTCCGGCATCAGCCCTTGACCGCCCCGCTGACGAGCCCGCTCGTCAGCCGCCCCTGCACGATGAGGAAGAAGATGATGACCGGCACGGCGACGAGAGCCGAAGCCGCCATGACCTGACCCCAGTCGATCGCGCGGGTGGAGCTCTGCTGGACGAAGCCGCGCAACCACAGCGGCAGCGTCTCGGACGACTGGTCCATGAGGACCAATGCGATCGTGAACTCGTTCCAGCACTGCAGGAACGCGTAGACGCCGGAGGCGACGAGGCCGGGTGCGAGGAGCGGGAAGGTGATGCGCATGAACGCCTGCGTGCGACTCAACCCGTCGACCATCGCCGCCTCCTCGAGCTCGGCGGGGACGCCCGCGACGAACCCGCGGAGCATCCACACCGTGAACGGTACGATCGCGGCGATGTACAGCAGGCTCAGGCCGATGATGCTGCCCTTGAGCCCGAGCGTCGACATCATCTTGTACTGGGCGATGAAGAGCCCCTCAGCCGGCAGCATCTGGACGATGAGCACGGCGAGGACGAACGAGGTGCGTCCCTTGAACCGGAAGCGGCTGATCGCGATCGAAGCCAGGAAGGCGAAGATCAGGCAGCAGAACACGGCCGTGAGCGTCACGCCGACACTGATCCCGAGGGCACTGAAGAAGGTGCCGTCGGCGATGGCGGCCCGGAAGTTGCCGAGCGAGGCCTCGACCGGGAAGAACGTCGGCGTGAACGACTCGAGGTAGCTCTTCGGCAGCAGTGCCGAGTTGATCATCCAGTAGACGGGGAAGACCCAGACGACGGCGATGACGACGGCGAGCGCGCCGAGCAGCGTCTTGCCGACGCGGCGGCGGGTGCGCCCCGGGCGGGCGCCACGCGACGCGCGCGCTGCGGGAGGCGGGACCTGGGCTCCGCCGTGGGTCTCCTCGGGAGCGATGAGGGCTGCGGTCATGGCTGCTTGTCCTCCTTGAGGAGACTGCGGATGTAGAACCAGCTCAGCGCGATCGTGAGCGCGAGGACGAACAGCGCCATCGCCGAACCCTGACCGAAGTCGAGACCGGCGACACCGGACTTGTAGATGTACGTGCCGAGCAGGTCGAAGTCGGCGCTGCGGGATCCGGCGTCCTGCAGGATCGTGATCTGGGTGAACACGCGCAGGTCCCAGATGAGCTGGAGCAGGAGCACGATCGCGATCACGGGACGGATGGTGGGGAAGATGATGCTGCGGAATCGCTGCCACCCGGCCGCGCCGTCGAGCGCCGCGGCCTCGAGGACCTCCTCGGACACCTGTGTGAGCGCGGCGTAGGCGGAGAATGCGACGAACGGCACGGACATCCAGATGATGATGACGCTCGCGACGATGAAGAAGGTCGTCGGCGTGCCCAGCCAGTCGAAGCGGTTCATGTCGACGCCGGGGATCATGTCGAGCAGGTAGTTCACGGCGCCACGACGGCGGTCGAAGAGCCAGATCCACACCGTCGTCGCCGCCACCACCGGCATCGCCCAGGCGAGCAGGAGCCCGACCTGGAGGACGAGTCGTGAGGCCTTGCCGATCACGGTCATGAGCAGTGCCAGCAGCATGCCGATGACGAGGGTGATCGCGGCGGTCACCACGCAGAACACGATCGACCTGATCGCGACGCCCCAGAACTCGGGGTTGGTCGCGACGGCGATGTAGTTGTCGAGACCGACGAAGGGCGGGGCCTGACCGCCGAGCTGCTGGAGGGCACCGTACTTCTGGAAGGACGTGACGACCTGCCAGACGACCGGGTAGCCGAGGCCGAAGAGCAGGATCCCGATGGCCGGGATGAGGAGCATGTAGGGCGCGAACGCCTTGCGTCGACGGTTGGTCGCCGCGGTGCGGGTGATGGCGGCTCGCGGCGTACGTTGCAGCGTCGAGGTCACGATCATCCTCCGTTTCTGGGGGTGGGTGCCTCCCGGCCGTCGCGGTGACGACGGCCGGGAGACGAGGGAGGACTAGCCGTTGATGATCTTGTCGATCTTCTCGTCGTACTCCTTGGCGAGGGCCGTGATGTCGCCGCCGCCGGCGACCTTGCCGAAGAACTCCTCGAGGTACGACTTGCCCTCGACCGCTGCCCAACCGGGAGCGGCCGGGGTGAGCTTGGAGTGCAGAGCGGAGTCGATGAGCGCGGTCGCGAACTGGTCGTCGCCGAGCGAGGAGACCTCGTCGGTGTTGGCCGGGCCGAGGCCGTTCTTGCCGAGCATCTGCTGGTACTCCTTGGAGAACACGATGCGGAGGAGCTCCTTGGCGCCCGCCTGCTTCGTGCTCGTCTTCGAGATGGCGATGTTCGAGCCGCCGGCGAAGACCGGGGCAGGCTTGCCGTCGTTGCCGGGCAGCGGGAAGACGCCGAAGGTGGCGTCGTTCCAGGTGCGCGTCTCGACCGGGGCGCCGTTGGCGTCGAGGACGACCTGCCCGGCGTCGTCGACCTTGTCTCCGGTGAAGTCGCCGACGGACCAGTGTGCCCAGCCCGGAGCGATGATCGTCGCGGCTTCCGGCGCCGCGCCGTCACGGTCGTTGTTGATGTTCACCCAGGGGGTGCTGTCCTTCTCCGTGACCGGAGCGTTGGACGCGTCGGCGAAGAGCGCCTGGAACTGTTCGAGGCCCTTCACGGTCTTGGCGTCGGAGAGCGAGGACTTCCAGGTGTCGCCGTCCTTCGTCGCCAGTTCGCCACCGTTGGCGAAGACCCATGAGACGCCGTTGCGCCAGTCTTCGCCACCGATGTAGAACCCGGACTGGGAGGAGGTCTTCAGCTTGGCGACGTCCTCGTTGAACTCGTCGAGCGTGGTGGGGACGGAGAGGCCCGCCGCGTCCCAGATGTCCTTGCGGTAGGTGATGTAGCGCGAACCGAAGTAGTACGGCAGTGCGTACTGCTTGCCGTCGACCTCGCCGACCTCGACGAAGGACTTCAGGAGCTTGTCGCCGCCCAGGTCGTCGTAGATGGGGCTGAGGTCGGTGAAGGAGCCGGCGTTCGTGAAGGTCGGCGACCAGGTGTTGCCGATCTCGGTGACGTCGGGGGTGTTCTTCGCGTCGGGCAGCTGGTTGGTGAGCTTCGTGAGTGCGTCGCCCCAGCTCTGCTCCTCGATCGTGAGCGTGCCGCCGGTGGCCGCCTTGTACTCGCTGACGAGATAGTCGCGGAGTTCTTGCGGGGTGTCGCCGCCCATCACCCAGAAGGTGATGTCCTGGCCCTTGGCGCCCGCTGCGTCGAAACCGCTCGCGGCCTCTCCCCCGGCCGCGCCGCTCGAGCAGCCGGCGAGGGCGATGGCGGACGCGGTGATCAGCGCGAGGGCGCCGAGCTTGCTCTTCATCATCATGGGTGCTTCCTTGTGTCTCGATGCCGTGTGGCCTGCCGGTTGGCCTGCCCTCTGGTGCGATGTGCAGGACTCGACGAGGTGGGCGGAACGCGGTGCGGTGGTCCGACACCTCGTCGTGTCGATAGTTTGTTAGTAAACCTTACGAACAAACACCGTGCAAGTCCGTACACCCGTTTCCCGCGGAGATTTACCCAGCTGTTACATTCGGGCAGGCAGAAGTCCCCATCGCTTGGTGGATATCACCCGATAGCCTGGAACCAGACCCGCAGCGCGCGGGTGGCCCGGGTACGGGCACCGAACACGGGGGAAGCACACACACCATGAAGAAGAACGCAGCACTCATCGGCGCGATCGCCGTCGTCGGACTGCTCCTCACCGGCTGCTCCGGTGGCGCCCAGAGCAAGGCCGACGCCTGCAAGGTCATCGAATCCGAGGTGACGGATTCGGCGGCTGCACTGCAGTCCGGCCTGAGCTCGCTCTCCTCCGACCCCGAGGGCGCTGTCACGCAGCTCGACGACTTCGCCGGCACCTTCAGCGCCGCCGCCGACAAGGTGACCAATGAAGAGGTCAAGACCGCGGCCGACGCCTCGGTCGACGCACTCAACGCGTTCATCAAGCAGGCGAAGACCGCCGTCGGCGACCCCGCGAGCGCCGACCAGACCGCTCTCACCGACTCGCTCACGAAGCTCCAGACCGAGTTCACCACGCTCGGCACCACCTGCAGCCTCTGAGCCCGAGCCGCGACGGCTCACCGTACGCAGGAAGTGGCCCCGGATCACACGATACGGGGCCACTTCCTGCGTACGGGCCGACTACTCGGCGCGGGCGATGCGCAGCGTCACGATCTCGAACGGGCGCAGTCGCAGCGCGACCGATCCGTCGTCGCCGACGTCGGGCTGCACGCCCCACTCACGTTCCAGGAGGTCGGTGCGTCGGACCGATGCGACCGGGAAGCCGAAGGACACCCGACCGGTCGACCGCCCACCCGAGGCCTCGTACAACCTCACGACGAGATCACCCGATCGATCCTCCGCGAGCTTCACCGCCTCGACGACGATGCCAGGGTCGTCGACCGAGACGAGCGGTTCGACCGCGGCACCCTGCACCGCGCGAAGCGGCAGGTTGATGCGGTAACCCTCCTCCGCGGCGTCGAGGATCGCGGCTCCCACCGTCAGCGTCGAGCGCAGGACGTGACGCCCCTGGTCTGCGTCCGGGTCCGGGAACACCGGTGCGCGGAGAAGCGACTGTCGCACGAGCGTCGTCGTGCCGCCGTCCTCTCGCGTGGACCGCGTGACGTCGTGCCCGTAGGTCGAGTCGTTCGCGACGGCGAATCCGTAGCCAGGTTCGCCGACGTGCACCCAGCGGTGCGCGGCCGTCTCGAACCGTGCGAAGTCCCACGAGGTGTTGACCGCGGTCGGACGGTCGACGTGCCCGAACTGGATCTCCGAGCTCGCCTGGTCGGCGCGCACGTCGAGCGGGAAAGCGAGCTTCAGGAGCTTCTGCCGCTCGTGCCAGTCGATGTCGGTGACGAGGTCGACGGTCGCACGACCGGCGCCGAGAGCGATGGTCTGCGTGATGGACGACGAGCCGAAGCTGCGCACCACTCGTACCGCGACCCTGCCCGGCCCCGCCTCAGCCATCTCGACCGACTCCGCCTCGTCGAGGACGGTGAGGTGCTTGCGGTACTCGACGTCGATGTCCCATGCGTCCCACTGGTTCGGAGTGTCCCGGAAGAGCTGCAGCTCGGCGACGGCCTCACCCGGTGCGACGGCTTCCCGCTCGGCGACGACGTCGAACACCGAGGTGATCCGGCCACGGCCGTCGACCGCGACGCGGACCAGTCCGTTGTCGAGGACGAAGCCGCCGTCCGCCGTTCCACTGAGCTCGGCTCCAGCCTGTTCGACCGCCGGTGCCACACTGAGCGCCGGTATGCCGTCGACGGCATATGGTGACGCGTTGGCGAGCACCGGTTCGCCCGCGCCGCCCGCCAGCGCGTCGAGCGACGAGGAGATGAGCCCATTCAGCCGCTCGGCGACCTCGGCGTAGTTCGCCTCGGCGACCTGGTGCACCCAGGCGATGGAGGAGCCCGGAAGGATGTCGTGGAACTGCTGCAGGAGCACGGTGTGCCACGAGGTCGCGAGGGCGTCGTACGGGTATTCGACACCCGAACGGATCGCGGCCATCGCCGCCCACAACTCCGCCTCGCGGAGCAGGTGCTCGCTCCTGCGGTTGCCGCGCTTGGTCCGTGCCTGCGAGGTGTACGTGCCGCGGTGGAACTCCAGGTAGAGCTCCCCCGACCAGACCGGTGGCGCAGAGTAGCTCTCCCTGGCCGCAGCGAAGAACGCGGAGGGCGAGGCGATCTCGACCGTCGGCGAGCCCTCGAGTGAACGCGTGCGCTCCGCCACTGCGAGCATCTCGCGCGTCGGCCCGCCGCCGCCGTCGCCGTAGCCGAAGGGGATGAGCGAGACGTTCGACTCGCCCTTCTCCTGGTACTGCCGCTGTGCACGGTGGAGGTCCGACGCCGCGAGGACGGAGTTGTACGTGTCGGCCGGCGGGAAGTGCGTGAACACTCTCGTGCCGTCGATGCCCTCCCAGCGGAACGTGTGGTGCGGGAACCGGTTGGTCTCGTTCCAGGAGATCTTCTGCGTCAGGAAGTTCCGAGCCCCCGCCGCCGTCACGATCTGCGGCAGCGCGGCCGAGTACCCGAAGGAGTCGGGCAGCCACACCTCGGTGAGGTCCAGGCCGAACTCCTGCTGGAAGAAGCCCTTGCCTGCGACGAACTGCCGTGCCATCGCCTCGCCGCCTGGCAGATTCGTGTCCGATTCGACCCACATGCCACCGACCGGCACGAAGCGCCCCTCGGCGACGCGGGCACGGATCCGCTCGAACAACTCCGGATAGTGGTCCCGCATCCACGCGAACTGCTGGGCGGAGGAGCAGGCGAAGATGAAGTCGGGATCGTTGTCCATGAGGTCGAGGACGTTGGAGAAGGTGCGCGCGCACTTCCGGATGGTCTCGCGGACGGGCCAGAGCCAAGCCGAGTCGATGTGCGCGTGGCCGACGCCGATGATGCGGTGCGCACTCGCGTAGGCGGGCGAGGCGAGCAGTGGGGCGAGCACCTCCCGGGCCGCCGGCGCAGTGCCCGCGACGTCCTCCGGGTCCACGACCTCCACGGCGCGGCCGAGTCCTCGCAGCAGCTCCGCGCGTCGAGGGAGTTCTGCACCGAGCTCGCGGCGCAGCCCGTCCAGGGTCCAGATGTCCTGCAGCAGCTCCCACACGGGGAGGTCGAGCTGCACGATGTCGACGCGACGGAGGCGGTAGATCGGATCGGTTCCCGCGGTCGCCTTGTCACCGAGGTGCGTCGGCGCGTAGTTCCAGTCGCCCGCGACGTCGGGGTTCGAGGCGGCCTCGACCCAGAGGTCGATCGCGCCACCGGCACCCACGGTGACGGGCACGTGCATGTTGAGCGGTTCGAGCGCCTTGACGATCCGGCCACTCGGGTCGTAGACGAGTCCTTCCGCCTGGAAACCGGGCTGGGTGATGGCGAACCCGAGGTCGATCACGAGTTCGATGCGGGTGTCAGCGTCATCCCACCCGGTCGGCACGGTGCCGGTGACGTGGAACCAGGTCGTCCCCCACGGCTTGCCCCACGGCGAACCGACCGAGAAGGGGGTGAACTCCGCCGTGATCGCCGTGGCGAACGGCACCGGTTCATCCGGTACCTCCCAGGCGGTCACGGAGAGCGGAGCGCTGCGGCGGAAGACGGCCGGGGTGAGGCGTTCCGGCACGAAGCGGGCGATACGGGCTTCGATGAGCGCGTCGTCATGGTGCATGGAGAGGTCCTTCGACTGGTGTGAGGTGACGCTTGGGCGGTGATCCGATGATGCCTGGCGGTGCGCGGCCTGCGGCGGTCCGGCGGCTCACCCCTTGACCGCCCCGGCGAGCGCGAACGAGCCACCGGTCCGGGACACGAGCACGTAGAGCGCGAGGACCGGGATCGAGTAGATGAGCGAGAACGCCGCGAGCTGGCCGTAGGCGACCGAGCCGTACTGTCCGAAGAAGGTGAAGATACTCACCGCCGCGGGTTGCTGTTCGGGGCTCAGAAGGAGCACGAAGGGGACGAAGAAGTTCCCCCACGCCCCGATGAACACGAAGATGAACACGACACCGATCCCAGGCCGCATGAGCGGCACGACGATGCGGGTGAGCGTGGACATCATCGACGCACCGTCCACCCAGGCGGCCTCCTCGAGACTCACCGGGACCGAGTCCATGAAGTTCTTCATCATCCAGATCGCCATCGGCAGCGAGGTCGCCGCGAGGAACAGGATCGTCCCGCCGATCGAGTCGATGAGGTTGAACGCGACGAACAGGCTGTAGACCGGCACCATCATGGCGGTGATCGGCAGGCAGGTGCCGAACAGCACCCCGTAGAGGAACGGCTTGTTCACGCGCATCCGGTACCGCGAGAGCGGGTAGGCGGCGAGCACGGCGCATACGACCGTGATGATCGCGCACCCACCCGAGAGCAGCAGCGAGTTCAGCAGCGGGATGAGTGCCGTCTCCGGGGTCAGCACCGCGATGAAGTTCGCGAGCGAGAAGGTCTCCGGCAGTTTCACCGACAGCGTCGCGCTCGTGTCGAGGGACGCGAGCAGCAGCCACAGCATCGGCAGCAGGAAGCACAGTCCGATGACGACGAGGACGGTGTTCGAGACGACACGCATGGAGGTGCCGCTCGGTGAGGTCATGGCCATGTCAGTCGACCTCCGGTTTCAGGGCCTTCAGGTAGACGATCGAACACAGGGCTCCGACCACGAGCAGGATCGTCGCGATCGCCGTCCCGAACCCGAGTTCGCCGAACTTGAACGCCTCCTGGTATGCGAGCAGCGGCAGCGTGGTGCTGTCGGTTCCCGGTCCGCCGCCGGTCATCACGAAGATGAGTCCGAACACCGACAGGGTCTGCAGCGTCGTGAGCATGAGGTTGGTCGAGATGCTGCGACGGATCATCGGGAGCACGATGTAGCGCAGTCGCTGCCACCCGCGTGCGCCGTCGACCGCCGCCGACTCGGTGATCTCGGGCGGCACGTCGTTGAGCGCCGCCGTGTACACGAGCATCGAGAACGCGGTGCCGCGCCAGATGTTCGCGAGGATCACGGACAGCATCGGGAAGCTGTAGAGCCAACTCGGCCCGGTGATCCCGATCGTCGCGAGCAGGCTGTTGAGCGTGCCGTCGGCGCTGAAGAAGGCGTACGCGGCGAAGGCGCCCACGACTTCCGGGAGCACCCAGGCTCCGACGACGAGCGTCCCGACCACGCCACGCACGACCCCGTTCGCCGACTGCATGAGCAGCGCGAGGCCGAGGCCGAGCACGTTCTGGCCGACGATCGCCGAGGCGATGAGGAAGACGAACGTGAGCAGGACGGACTTCGGGAAGTCCGGGTCCTGGAACAGGGCGACGTAGTTGTCGAAGCCGACGAACGACGCCCCCTGGGCCGCGGATCCGGACAACGACGAGTCGGTGAACGAGCCGTAGAACGACGAGATGACAGGGCCGAGCAGGAACACGGTCAGCAGCAGCACCGCGGGCAGCAGCGGGAGGGAGCGGATGAGACTCCTCCGCGTGCCGACGCGGCGCCGCTCCGGGGAGGGGACGGGCGGGCGCATGCCCGCTCGTCCCGCACCCGTCGGGGCGACGACGGTGGCCACGACGACTACTTCGCCTCGGTGGTGCCGGCCTCGCCGACGATGCCGATGACCGCCTTGTCGTAGGCGGCTGCTGCCTCCTCGGCGCTCTGCTGACCGGTCATCACCGCTTCCATCGCGACGGTGATCTCGTTGGAGATCTTGGCGTAATCGCTCGTGGCGGGGCGGAAGTGGGTCACGTCGACGATCTTCGAGAAGAACCCGAACGTCGGGTTCGATGCCTGGTAGTCGGCGTCCTCGGAGACGTCGCTCCGCACCGCGATCTGGCTGGCGGCGATGTCGTAGCTCTGCGAGTTGTCCTTGTCGAGGGCGAGCTCGATGAACTTCCAGGCGGCGTCCTTGTTCTGGCTCTTGGACCCCATCGCGAGCGTCCACCCGCCGGACATACTGGTCGCGCCCGGCGCCTGACCGTCCTGGGTGGGCATCGGTGCCTGAGCCATCACGTCGTTCCACTCGGGCCACGGCGCGGTGCCGGTCTCGAGCCAGGTGCCGCTCAGCCAAGAGCCGTCCAGGCTCATCGCGAGGGTGCTCTGCGGCAGCCACTCGTTCGCGATCGACGTGCCGACGTTCTTGTCGAGGGCCTGCTCCGGAGTCGGTCCGAGTCCGTCCTGGTAGATGTCTCCGATGAATTCGAGCGAGTCGATGAAGCCCTGCGAACCGATCACCCACTTCTGCGAGTCCGTGTCGTAGAGCGTGTCGTCGGTGCCGTAGAGGAACATCTCGAAGCCCTGCATCGTCGCGGCTTCACCCTGCGCCTTGCCGGAGTAGATGTTCAACGGGATGACGTCGGCGTCGGCGGCTTTGATGGTCTCCGCAGCCTCACGGACGTCTGCCCACGTCTTCGGCTCCCACGGCACGGGCAGTCCGGCGTCGGCGAAGAGGTTCTTGTTGTACCAGAGCGCACGAGTGTCGGTTCCCATCGGGATGCCGTAGGTCTTGCCGTCGTCGCCGAGGCCCGCGGCTTTCGCGTTCTCGTAGAACGTGTCCCAGTCCTCCCAATCGCCGAGGTACTCGTCGAGGGGCGCGAGGTAGCCGGCGTCGGCGTCGGACTTCACCATGAAGGTGTCCTCGTACATGATGTCTGGGGCGGTGGACGCGGACTTGTTCATGAGCGCGAGCTTCGTGAAGTAGTCGTTCTGCTGCGCCTCGATCGGGATGAGCTTGACCGTGACACCGGGGTTCGCTTCCTCGTACGCCGCCTTGACCTGCTTCATGTGGTCGTCGAGCTGGGTGAAGGTACCGAACTTCTGGTACGCGACCTTGAGCTCATTGGCGTCTCCGCCTCCCCCGCCACTGCAACCGGCGAGAGTGAGACCGGCGACCGCCGTGATGGCGACGACGCTGAGTGTGCGCTTCATGGATGCTCCCTTGCTCCACGACCGTTCCTCCACGAGCGGCTTCGTCGTCGTCCGTGCGTTGGTCTTGGATAACTCAATCGAATTGATTAAGTACTGTCAAGAGGTTTCTCCATCGAAGTGACGAATCCGTCCGGGTGTTCCGCCTCGGTCGACCCTGAGCCGTGCGGCGGCGGTTCAGCGGGAGAGGAGGAGCGCTGACGGTCGCGGCGAGAACGTGTTGTCCAGCACGAGGCAAGCCGCGCCGACCGCGGTGATGTCACGCTCGGCCCCCGACTCCGCGAGGACGATCTCGTGTCGCTGCACGAGCGCCGGGTTCCCGGCCAGCCCCTCCGGCAGTCGGCGGAGCAAGGCCTGGCCGAGTGGTTGCCAGAACGGTCCGCCGAACACGATCCGGTCCACGTCCAGGAGGTTGACAACCGTCACGAGCGCGTCGGCGATCCGCGCAGCGGTCCGGTCGAGCAGCTCGGACGCCGCCGGGTTCCCCCGCTCCCCCGCTGCCACGAGCGCCTCGAGCCCGCGCAGCACCCGCTCGGCATCGAGCTCACCCGCGGCCGTCTCGACCACGCCGGCGAGCGCCGCCTCCTGCACCAACTGGGCTGGAGCGATGAGCACACCGACGCACCCGGTCCGACCGCACGAGCAGCGGTCGCCGCCGAGCCGCGGGTCGACGATGATGTGCCCGGCGTCCCCGGCATTGTGACTCGAGCCCCGCACCACCTCATGCCCGAGGACGAGCCCGATCCCGAAGCCGGTGCCGTAGTAGAAGAAGGCGAAGTTGTCGCGCTGTTCACCCGATCGCAGCCAGAGTTCGGCGACCGCTGCCGCCGTGACGTCCTTCTCGAGCAGCACCGGCAGGCCCGTCGCCTCGAGCAGGGCGTCACGCAGTTCGACGAGTTCCCATCCCACGAGCAGCGGCGGGTCGATGAGGATCCCTCGCGCCGCATCGATGGGCCCGGGCGCCGCGATCCCGACGCCGAGCACGTGCTCCCGGTCGACACCGGTCTCGTCGATGAGCGCCTCGATCGATGAGGCGATCGCATCGATCGCGGCCGCCGGCGAGGTGGCGGACGGCGTCAGACTCCGCGAATGGGCGATGACCCGACCCTCGAGATCGAGCATGACGAAGCTGATGACGCCGGGGTCGAGGTGGACGCCGATCGCGACCCGCGCCCGCGCTTCGAGCTGCAGGATGGTCCGAGGCTTCCCCGGACCGGAGCTCGTCTTGCCGGCCTCGAGCACGACACCGTCGGCCAGGAGGCGCTTGGCGACGTTCGACACGGTCTGGGCGGAGAGGCCGGTCTGACCGGCGAGTTCGACCCGGCTGAGCCCGTCGGGCGCGCGCCGGATGAGGTCGAGCACGACCGCACGGTTGTAGCCGCCGAGGGCCGGCAGGTTGGTGCCTCGTTGCACGTCGCCCCCTCGGGTGTCGGATGGATCGATCCATCACAGTATGCCCGTCCGGCGGCACGCTCCTGCGCGCCCCACCCGGGACTACTTGACCGAGCCCTCCGTCAGCCCACCGCGCCAGAAGCGCTGCAGGACGATCATCGCGATCGCGAGCGGGATGATCGACAGCAGCGCTCCGCCGGTGGTCAGCTCGTAGAACTCCGGCAGACGGTCCACCTGGCTGCGCCAGTTGTTGAGCCCGAGCGTGATCGGGTACAGCTTGCTGTCCGACAGCATCACGAGCGGCAGGAAGTAGTTGTTCCAGATCCCGACCAGCTGGAACAGGAACACCGTCACGAGTGCGGGTGTCAGGATCTTCAGGCCGACCGTGTGGAAGATCCGCAGCTCGCTCGCCCCGTCGATCCGTGCCGCTTCGATCAGCGAATCGTCGATCGTGGCGTCGGCGTAGATCCGGCACAGGAACAGACCGAACGGGGAGACGAGCGACGGCAGCAGCACCGCCCAGTAGGTGTTCGCGAGACCCATCTGGCTGAAGAGCAGGAACAGGGGTAGTGCGGTCGCCGTGCCGGGCACCAGGACACCGCCGAGGATCGCGCCGAACACGAGGTTCCGTCCACGGAAGCGGTACTTCGCCAACGCGTAGCCCCCGGCCGCCGCGAGATAGGTCGCGATGAGCGCGCCGACCCCGGCGTACAGCACCGAGTTGCCGAACCACCGGACGAAGATGCCACCGTCGAAGGTGAGCACCTCCTGCAGGTTCGACCACAGCGAGAACTCGGAGCCGAGCAGGAAACCGTTGCTCGCGAAGAGGTCCTCCGTGCTCTTCGTGGCCGCGAGGACCACCCAGTAGACGGGCACGAGGAAGTACACCGCGACCACGACGAGGATGCCCGTGACGAGGATCCGCATCCCACGGGAGCCCTGTGAGCGCCGGTGCCGTTCGGTCAGGACGTCGATCTGCTTCGCGGACGCGGCCGTCGTGATGCTGCGGGTGGCGCTCATGAGGCCCTCCTCGAGGTCAGACGCAGGAAGATGAACGAGAGTGCGAAGGCCACCAGTGCGATCAGGACGGCCTGAGCTGCAGCGACGTTGTAGTCGTTGTAGGCGAACGCCGTGGTGTACGCGCTGAGGTTCGGCGTGTACTCGTTGTCGATCGCGGGTGCGACGGTCTGCAGGACCTGCGGTTCCGCGAAGAGCTGCAGCGTGCCGATGATGGAGAACACCGTCGTGAGGATGAGCGCCGGCCGGATGAGCGGCAGCTGGATGTTGAACGCCACCCGGAACGGTCCGGCGCCGTCGACCTTCGCTGCCTCGTAAACCTCGTTCGGGATCGCCTTCAGCTGCGCGACGATGATCATCATGTTGTAACCGGTGTACGTCCAGGTCACGATGTTCGCGATCGACCACAGCACCGTGCCTGCACCGAGGAAGTCGAGCTCGATGCCCATCGCGCCCGCGATGTCGACGATGGGGCTGAGACCCGGCACGTACAGGAACGACCAGAGGATCGTGGCGATCACCCCCGGGATCCCGTAGGGCAGGAAGTACACGGCTCGGAAGAACCCGGGCCATTTCGCCGAGGCGGATTCGAGCAGGAGCGCGAGCACGGTGCACAGCGCGATCATCACGGTGACCTGCACGACGCCGAACAGCAGCATGCGACCGATTGAGGCGATGAAGTTGCCGTTCTCGAGCGCCTGCGCGTAGTTCGAGAACCACGCGAACTCGCTGGTGACACCCTCCTCCCCGAAGACGCCCAGGCGCTGCACGCGTGTGAAGCTGCTGCCGATCGCGACGACGATCGGCAGGATGAAGGTCAGGATGAACAGCGCGAGGAACGGTCCGAGCAGGACCCACGGTGCGGCGACAGACGTGCGACGGCTCCGCTTGCGATCGACGGATCCGAGCCCCGCATCCGGTGATGCGGTGCGTTGCGTCGCGGCGCTCACGATGCGGCCTCGATCCGCAGGCCCTTGTTGCGGAACGCCGTGATGATGTCACGCTGCCCGCCCACCACCGCATCGACGAGGGAGCCGCCCGAGGCCTTCTTCCGGAAGCCGTCGGCCAGGATGTTGAACGACTGCTGGGTCAGCGGCCACCATTGCCAGTCGTTGTTCTGATCCCTCGCCGCCGGCACGAAGACCTCCTCGTTGTAGTTCTGTCCGCCGAAGAACTCACTCGGTTGCATCCGCGCCGTACCGATGAAGTCGTCGTTCGGCGACCAGCCGATGCCGGAGTGCTCGATCATGGCGTTGATACCAGCCTCGCTCGTCGTCATCCAGACGGCGAACTCGAGCGCCTCCTTGGGATGCTTGCTGTTCGCGAGCACGGCGGCCGTCGAGCCGCCCTGGAAGGTCGAACCGTAGCCCTGGGAACCCCAGCGGGGCAGCGGCGCGACCCGCCACTTGCCCTCAGCACCAGCGACGCCCTGCAGCAGGGCGTCTCCCCAGCTCGCTCCCGCGAGAGAGGCGATCTTGTCGTCGGCCGCCGCTGCGAACCACGCGGGCGAGAACTGCGTGAACCCGGTCGTCATCACCCCGTCGTCGATCGCCTTGTCGAAGAACCGGGCGACCTCGAGGGTCGCGTCGTCCGTCATGTCGACCTTCCAGGTGTCGCCGTCGATCGTGAACCAGGAGGCTCCCGCCTGCGTGGCCATGGCCGCGAACCAGGAGGCGTCGTTCAGTGCGAAGCACTCGAGGTACATGCCGGCCTCGCGCACGGCCGCGGCCGTCACCATCCACTCGTCCCAGGTGGTCGGCACGGAGGCGCCGGCTCGTTCGAGGAGGTCCGGCCGGAAGTAGAGCGCCATGGGACCCGAGTCCTGCGGGATGCCGTAGACCCCGTCGACGTAGGAGACCTGGTTCCACAGGGTCTCGTTGTAGCGCGAGGCGTACTCGTCGGCCCCGTAGCGGCGGAGGTCGACGAGTCCGTTGACGAGCAGGAACTCCGGCAGCGTGCGCATCTCCACCTGAGCGAGGTCGGGGCCACCGCCGGCGGCGAGCGCCGAGTAGAGCTTCTGGTACCCGCCGTTGTTCCCGCCCGGGATCCACACCGCCTCCACCTGGACGTTCGGGTGGTCGGCGTTCCAGACGTCGGCCACCTTCTGCAAGTCCTTCAGCCAGGCCCAGTAGGTGAGGGTGATCTTCTCCCCCGACACCGCCGGGGCGATCGTCGGGCCGGCGTTCGGCGAGACCGTTCCCGGGGTGGAGCAGCCGGCCAGCAACGCCGTCGCGCCTCCCGCTGCAGCCCAGGCCAGCAACTGTCTTCTCGTCATCGGTGACATTCCGTGGGTCCTCACTCATCGTCGAGGTGGTCCGTCGACGCTAGCACGGCCCCCGAACGGGGAGGGCACCGGGCAGACGGAACGGGGCCCGGGAGCAGCTGCTCCCGGGCCCCGTGGCGTGTTTCTGGTGGCGACTAGGCCAGGCGTGCCTTGAGGTTCGCCGAGATCGTCTCGAGGAACTCCTCAGTCGTCTGGTAGCTCTGCTCGGGGCCGACGAGGAGCGCGAGGTCCTTCGTCATGGCGCCGGACTCGACCGTCTTGATGACGACGTCCTCGAGCGTCGCGGCGAACTCGATGAGCTCCTGGTTGCCGTCGAGCACACCGCGGTGCTGCAGGCCACGGGTCCACGCGAAGATCGAGGCGATCGGGTTCGTGGACGTGGGCTTGCCCTGCTGGTGCTGACGGTAGTGACGGGTCACCGTGCCGTGCGCGGCCTCAGCCTCGACGATCTTGCCGTCCGGCGTCGCCAGGACGCTCGTCATGAGGCCGAGCGAGCCGAAGCCCTGCGCGACGGTGTCGGACTGGACGTCGCCGTCGTAGTTCTTGCACGCCCACACGTAGCCGCCCTCCCACTTCATGGCCGAAGCGACCATGTCGTCGATCAGGCGGTGCTCGTAGGTGATGCCTGCGGCTTCGAACTGCTCCTTGAACTCCGCGTCGAAGATCTCCTGGAAGATGTCCTTGAACCGGCCGTCGTAGGCCTTCAGGATCGTGTTCTTCGTGGAGAGGTACACGGGGTAGTTGCGGTTCAGGCCGTAGTTGAGGCTGGCACGGGCGAAGTCGCGGATCGAGGAGTCGAGGTTGTACTGGACCTGCGCGATGCCGTCGCCGGGCGACTGGAAGACCTCGAACTTCTGCGGCTCGGAGCCGTCGTCCGGCGTGAACTCGACCGTGAGCTTGCCCTCGCCCTTGAACAGGAAGTCGGTGGCACGGTACTGGTCGCCGAACGCGTGACGACCGATGATGATCGGCTTGTTCCAGCCGGGCACGAGACGCGGGATGTTCGAGATGATGATCGGCTCGCGGAAGATGACGCCGCCGAGGATGTTGCGGATGGTGCCGTTCGGGCTCCGCCACATCTTCTTCAGGCCGAACTCCTCGACGCGCGCCTCGTCGGGCGTGATCGTCGCGCACTTGACGCCGACGCCGTGCTTCTGGATGGCGTGCGCGGCGTCGATGGTGATCTGGTCATCGGTCTCGTCGCGCTTCTCGATGCCGAGGTCGTAGTACTCGAGGTTCACATCGAGGTAGGGGTGGATGAGCGAGTCCTTGATGAACTGCCAGATGATGCGAGTCATCTCATCGCCGTCGAGTTCGACGACGGTGCCTTCGACCTTGATCTTCGACACTGATTGTCCTTTCTGGTGCCGCCCTGAGCCGAGCGGCCTACGGAGGTGCGCACGCGGTGGAGTGCTCCGCATGCCATGGAGGGGCCGCTCCGAAAGGTGGGACGGCACGGCCGTGACCTAGCTTACAAGACCCACGAGGTCTCTTGATGTCGAGAGAATTCCCGGGCGGTCCGACGCGCAGTGCCCCTCGTCTCCTGTGGGTCGCCCGTGGATGTCGGTGAACGCCGCGTGTCGGTCGATTCGCGGGCTACCCGGCATCGGCTCGACAGGTTAGCCTAAGGACATGGCTGAGCTCCGACTGGAAGAACTGTCCGCGAAGACGATCGTGGCGGTCAACGCGCTCACCCTGAAACCAGGGCAGGAGCAGTTCATCGCCCCGGTGTCGTACGCCGTCGCCGCGGCCGTCGTCAACCCGGCCACCTCCTGGCAGCGGGTCGTGCTCGACGGCGACGAGGTCGTCGGCTTCGTGTCCGCGAACTTCGACCACGAGTCACCCCAGGACGAGTTCCGCTCGGCGCTCTGGCGGATCAACGTCGACGCCGACGACCAGGGTCGTGGCGTGGGCCGGTTCGCCGTCGCCTCCCTCATGGAGGAGGCCCGCAAGCGCGGCTTCGACCACGTCAACGTCATCTACGAGCCCGGCGACTCCGGTCCCGAGGCCTTCTTCCTCCGCGTGGGTTTCTCCCCTGTCGGCGAGACCGCCTACGGGGAGACCATCGGCAGCATCAGCCTGTGACGCGATGACGTCCGACTCGGCGGACGCCTTCGCCGAGGCCGTGCTCGCTGTCGTCGCCGACATCCCCGAGGGCTGCGCACTGAGCTACGGCCAGGTCGCCTCGATCATCGGATCGAAGTCGGCACGTGGCGTCGGCCGCGTGATGGCGCACTACGGCCACTCGGTGCCGTGGTGGCGTGTCGTCCGCTCAGGTGGGTTCCCGCCGCTCGGTCACGAGGAGCGAGCCCTCGAGCACTACGAGGCTGAAGGGACCCCTGTCGTCAGGATGAGCGGCGGTCGGTACCGACTCGGTCGTGAGGCCCTGCTGCACTGACCGGCGGGAGTCAGCCCTGCAGGGTCATCGTGATGACGGTCCCGTGCCCGCCCGGGCTCACGACCTCCATCGAGCCGCCGACCGCGTCGATCCGGTCGGCGAGTCCGCGCAGGCCGCTGCCCGCGGCCGGGTCGGCTCCCCCGATGCCGTCATCAGCCACGGTGACCACGAGCCCGCCGTCTGCGTCGTCCCGGACGACGACCTCGCACGCGGTGGCCAAGGAGTACTTGGTCACGTTCGCGAGGCACTCTGAGACGAAGTAGTACACCGTCGACTCGATGAGCTGCTTCGGTCGATCCCGCAGCTCCACGGTCACCCGCGTGACGACGGTGCACCGACGTCCGAGTTCGGCGAGCGCCGGCGCGAGCCCGCCCTCGGCGAGCAGTGCGGGATGCAGCCCTCTGGCGAGCTCACGAAGTTCCTTGATCGCACTGGCGAGCTGGTCGATCGTGGTCTCGAGCCCCTCCGACAGGGCGAACTGCCCCTGGGCGCGGGCCTCGTCACTCGCCATGCGCAGTCGGAGCGCCACAGAGAACAGTTGCTGCTGCGACCCGTCGTGCAGGTCGCGTTCCGCTCGCCGACGCGCTTCGTCGGCCGCCTGGACGATCCGCAGACGGGAGCGGCTGACCTCGCGGAGCGTCTGCCGCAGCTCGGAGGTCAGGCGCTCGTTGTCGATCATGATCCGCAGCGACGCGGACACGGATCGCAGCAGCTGCGGGTTGTCGAGGAGGGCCGCATCGTGCTCGATGTAGACGAGCGGCGCATCGGCGTCCCCCACGCTCGACATGGCTCGACCCCGCGCATCGCCGTCGGTCGGGCGATGGGACCCTGGCCAGACCAGGCGGGCGGTGCGGTCGCCGAGGACCGTCTTCACCGAGCTGTCCCAGCGGTCGTGCCCCGTGTCCGTCATCTCGCCGGTCTGGACGAGGTCGACAGCACGGGCGCGGATCGCACGCATCCTGACGAGACCGGTGGCGTAGGCGGCCGGGACGAACGCGACCGAGAGGACGTTGAGGTCCTCGACCGCCAGCCGCAGCTCGCTCGGCCACTCACCGAAGCGGGCCAACGTCCAGACGATGCCGATGACGAGCCACAGCACGAACGCGACGGGCATGATGAAGGCGACCTGGCGCGCGGCACCGCTGCTCCGGGCCCAGCGCAGGAGGACGACGCCCGCGACCACGGCGGCGAACGCGCCCATCACGCCCGCGTGCACCTGGGCCAGGACCTCCGCGACGTCTGCGTTCGCGAGGACCGCGTACGGGCTCGGCTCGTGCGCTGCATCGAGCGGGTAGTCCGGTCGGAGCAGCAGTGTCGCCGTGGCAGAGCACAGCAGGTAGGCGGTCGCGGTGACGACGAGACGCCGGTCGAATCCTCGGCGCAGCCGTCCGGCGGGGAAGGCGAGCGCCAACCACACCAGGACGACCCCCGGCAGCACCGAGATCCACATCAGCAGTGGCCAGAGCCACCCTGCGTCCACACCGTACGCCCACATGTAGGCGGTCTCGGCGAGCACGTAGCCGACCATGACCCACGCGGGGGTCGAGGTCGGCGCCAACCACCAGACGAGCCCTGACGCGATCAACGCCGCGAGGTGCCCGATCAGCCACGCCAGCTCGTTCCCGTCACCGACGCCCGGACGGATGACGCCGAACACGATCGACAGGACGCAGACAAGCGCCGCCGCCGACAGGATCAGCAGTCGCACCGGCCAGGGTGCACGTCCGACACCGACCGGGGCCGGTCGCGGCAGAGAGGTGGCGCGTCCGCGAGAGCGGACCTTAGACATCCGTGTGTTCCAGCCAACGCACGACCGCGAGCACGCGGCGGTGGTCTGCCGGAGAGTCCTCCAGCCCGAGTTTGGCCAGAATGCGGCTGATGTGCGCCTCGACGGTCTTGAGACTCACGACGAGCGCGGACGCGATACCCGAGTTCGACCGCCCCTCGGCCATGAGGGTGAGCACTTCGCGCTCGCGCTCGGTCAGGTGGTCGAGGCCGTCGGAGCGGGTGCGTTCCGCCACGAGCAGGGACACCACCTCCGGGTCGACGACCGACTCCCCCGCCGCCACGCGTTCCACGGCGGCGACGAGCGTTCCGGAGTCGGAGACGCGGTCCTTCAGGAGGTACCCGGTCCCGTTGCCGGAGCCGAGCGCCCTGACGGCGTAGGCGGGGACGGCGTAGGTGCTGAGCAGCAGGACGCCGGCGGTGAAGCCGCTCGCCCGGAGCTCTTCGAGTGCGACGATGCCCTCGTCGGTGTGCGTCGGTGGCATACGGATGTCGAGCACCACGGCATCGACGGCGAGCCCGCCGTGGATCTGCTCCAGGAGCTCAGCAGCCGAACCGAGTGACGCGACGACCTCGTGCCCGTTCGCCTTCAGGATCTGCGCGACACCCTCCCGAAGGAGCACGGCGTCGTCCGCGACGGCGACGCGCAGTGCGCGTGATTCCTCACTGACCATGCGCTCATTGTCGCAGCTAATCGGACGACAGGTGTAGTGCGCTCGGGGGTGCACCGCGTGGTGCACCCCCGAGCACGCACCCGACCGGGCGTCCGATCAGGCGAGCGACGACCGCCAGGCGGCGTGCATGGCGGCGAAGCGACCGCTCCCTCCGATGAGGTCCGCCGGCGCGCCGTCCTCGATCACGCGGCCGTACTCCATGACGAGCACCCGGTCGGCGATCGCGACGGTGGACAGACGGTGCGCGATGATGATGGCCGTCCGGTCGGCGAGCAGGGTCTGCAGTGCGTCCTGCACGAGTCGTTCGCTCGGGATGTCGAGCGATGCCGTCGCCTCGTCGAGGATGAGGACCGCCGGGTCGGCCAGGAACGCCCGGGCGAACGACAACAGCTGCCGCTGGCCGGCCGAGACCCGCCCGCCACGCTTGTTCACGTCGGTGTCGTACCCGTTCGGCAGCGCCTCGATGAAGGTGTCGGCGCCGACGGCCTTCGCCGCCGCCTTGATCTCGTCGAGACTCGCCTCGGGTTTGCCCAGCGCGATGTTGTCGGCGACCGAGCCGGAGAACAGGTACGCCTCCTGGGTGACCATGACGATGGCTCGGCGGAGGTCCTTCGGGTGCAGGTCCCGGAGGTCGATGCCGTCGAGCAGTACCGCTCCGTCCGACGGGTCGTAGAACCGGCTGATGAGCTTCGCCAACGTCGACTTGCCTGCACCGGTCGTTCCGACGAGCGCGATGGTCTGCCCGGCGGGGATCTCCAGGTCGAACCTCGGCAGGATCACCCGGTCCTCGGCGTACGCGAACGTCACGTCGTCGAAGGTGATCCGCCCCCGCGAGGTCCAGAGGTCCACCGGCTTCACCGGGTCGGGAACACTCGGACGCTCCTCGAGCACGCCGGAGATCTTCTCGAGCGCGGCAGCGGCCGACTGGTAGGAGTTGTAGAACATCGCCATCTCCTCCATCGGGTCGAAGAAGCGCCTCGTGTACAGCAACGCTGCGAGCAGCGCACCGATGGCGAGCTGCCCGTCAGCCACGCGGAAGCCGCCCACCAGGAGCACGACCGCCACCGACACGTTGCCGATGAACACGAGACCCGGGTCGAAGACACCGAACAGCTGGATGACACGGGCGTTCACGTCGCGATAGTCCTCGACGAGCTCACCGAAGGCACGCTCGTTGCGACGTTCCTTGCGGAACGCCTTCACGGCGCGAATACCGGTCATCGCCTCGACGAAGAACACGATGAGCTTCGCCGACGCCACGCGAGACTCCCGGAAGAGCTTCTGCGAGCGGATCTGGAACCACCGGGTGAGCACCGCGAGCGGGATGATCGCCCCGAGGAGCACGAGACCGCTGACCCAGTCGACGAGGACGAGGGCGACCGCCGTGAAGCCCATGTAGAGCACACCCGACACCAGCTGGTTGATGCCGGAGTCGAGCAGTTCGCGGATGGAATCGAGGTCGCTCGTCTGCCGCGAGATGATGCGCCCGGAGGTGTAGCTCTCGTGGAAGTCGAGACTCAGCTTCTGGGTCTGCAGGAACACGCGCTTCCGCAGGTCGATCAGGATCGCCTGACTGATCCGCGCGGCCAGCACCGTGTACCAGGAGATGAGGAGCGCTCCGACAGCACCCGACAACAGGTAGACCGCCACGATGAGGATCGTGGGCATCCAGTCGGCACGCTCGAGGATCGCCGGGAGCGCTTGGTCGATCCCGAGCGCGATGAGCGCGGGGCCGGCCACCTGGGCGGCCGTCGACACGACGACGATCGCCATCGCGGCGATGACGCGGAGACGCAACGGCTGCAGCAGGGACCCGAGCAGGCGCAACGAACGGCGCCTGATGTGGGCGGACTCCTCACGGGTGAGGTCGTTGCGCTCCTCACCCTCCACTCCCTGGACGGTCGTCGGCGGGGTCACAGGTTCACCTCCTGTCGGGCGGTCTCGCGTTCATCGTCTTCGAGACTCGAGATCACGTAGCGGTAGTGCTCGTTCTGCTGCAGGAGGTCGGTGTGACGTCCCACAGCGGTGATGCGGCCGTCCTCGAGGAGGGCGACCCGGTCGGCGAGCATGACGGTGCTCGGGCGGTGCGCGACGATGAGGGCGGTCGTCGAAGCGAGCACGCGTCGCAGCGCCGCCTCGACGAGGGCCTCGGTGTCGACGTCGAGCGCGGACAGCGGGTCGTCGAGCACGAGCACGGCGGGACGCGCGGCGACGGCCCGCGCAAGCGCGAGACGCTGACGCTGTCCACCGGACAGGCTGAGCCCTTCCTCCCCGACCGTCGTGTCGACCCCGTCGGGCAGCTCGGCGACGAAGCCCGCCTGGGCGATGTCGAGGGCTTCGCGCAGGACGCGGTCTGCCTCAGGCGAGTCGAGGTCGAGATCCTCGCGACCGAGCAGCACGTTCTCCTTCACGCTCGCGGAGAAGAGCGTCGCGTCTTCGAACGCCATCGCGATGTGCCGGCGCAGTTCCTCCCGCGTGAGCGATCGGATGTCGACGCCGTCGATCAGGATGCGCCCGCCCGTGACGTCGTACAGGCGCGTCGTGAGCGCCGTGATCGTCGACTTGCCGGAACCGGTCAGGCCGACGAGCGCCATGGTCTCGCCGGGCTCCAGCCGCAGCGTGACCCCGTTCACCAGGTCGGGGAAGCGCTCCGGGGAGTCCTGGTAGCGGAAGTGCACGTCGTCGAAGACGAGCTCACCGTGGGGCTCCGCTACATGCTCCGGGTGTTCGGGGTCGGTGATGGTGTTCACCGAGTCGAGCACCTCGAAGTAGCGGTCTGTCGCCGTCCGTGTGTCGAACGTCATCGCGAGGAGGAACCCGATCGACTCGATCGGGAACCGCAGCACCGTGGCCGTCGCGAAGAACGCGAACAGTTGCCCGACCGTCAGCTCACCGATCGAGGCCAACCAGATGCCCGCCAACAGGCACAGTGCGAAGGCGATGTCCGGCAGGAGCACCAGCCAGAACCAGATGCCGGCGATGGCCTTCGCCTTCTCGATCTCCGTCCCGCGCAGGTCTTCGGCCTGCGAGGCGAAGTTCTTCAGTGCGTGCTTGCCACGACCGAAGGCCTTCAGGACGCGGATGCCGTGAACGGACTCCTCGACCGCCGTCGCGAGGTCGCCGGCCTGGTCCTGGCTGCGGCGTGCGATGACCGAGTACTTGCCCTCGAACAGGAATCCGAAGATCCACACCGGGATCGCGAGGGCGATGAAGATGAGCCCGAGCAGCCAGTTCCAGGTGAAGAGGATCACCGCGCCGACCGCGATCGTCACACCGTTGACGATGAGGAGGACGAAGCCGAAGGAGATCCATCGGCGGATGAGGCCCAGGTCGCTCACGGCACGCGACAGCAGCTGCCCGCTCTGCCAGCGGTCGTGGAAGTTCACGGGCAGGTCCTGGAGCTTCGCGAACAGCGCGTTCCGCATGCGCGCCTCGACGTGGGTACCCGGTGTGAGGACGAACCACCGGCGGAGCGCGATCATGATCGCCTCGACGACGCCGAGACCGAGCACGAGGAACACCGAGGGCCAGATCTGTGATGCGTCACCCGAGGATAGCGGTCCGTCCACGAGGGACTGCAGGACGAGCGGGATGGCGAGCGCGACGAGGCCGGCACCGAGCGCGGCGACCATGCCGAGCACGATCCTCGGCATCGCCGATTTCGCGTAGGGGTAGATCCGCAGCAGGGCACGGAAGGTGCTCTGGCGCGGTTGGACAGGACGGCGTTCTTCGCCGGTCGAGGTCATTGCAGGAAATCCTTGCGAGAGGTCGTCGACGACGGACGTCAACGGGAGATGGTCATGAAACGGCCGGACGGCGAGGTCGCTGAGCGATGTCGCAGCATCCGGTGACGGGCCCGGAGCCGGATTGAACCGGCGGAATCGAATCGGCGGATTGAGTCGGCGGCTTGAATCGGCGCAGAGCCGGGCGGATGGTGTGCTGGAGTGTCGGCCGTCTAGTGCGGCGCGGGAGCGTCGGCGTCGGCGGGGCGGCCGGAGGCGATGCGTGCGCGAGAGACCGTGGGCGCGAGCGCGGTGGGGTTCGAGAGCGTCATGACATCCTCCTCATCCTGTGGGGCGAGAGCCGCAGGAGGGGTGTACAGGTCGCACCCGGCAGCGGACGGCAGCCGACCACGGTGAACGAGGCTCGGTGCAGCAGACCAGACTATGGCAGTTGCTCGCTCGGCCGCAAGCGATCCATGCAGGTGCACGGATCGAGGGTGGGCGCGATGTCGCGGTGGCGGGATGTCAGGCGGTGGGTTCGTCGACGATGCCGACGAATGCCCCGATGCCGTCCACTTCGCGCCGACGGAAGCCCGACGGGACCGGCGGCAGCTCGTCCGCGCCGTGCCACGAGCAGCTCACCATCGAGAACTCGGGCCACCACTTCTTCGGGCGGAGCGTCTCGCTCGTGCCGCAGATGGTGCAGCGCAACTCGACCCACACCGGGCGTTTGCCCGTGCGGTTGGCGCGCGACTGCACGTACCAGGCGGGCGGGTCCGCCTCGAAGGCAGCGAGCTGCTCCGCCGACCAGAACGGCGGGATGCCGTGGTGCCTCGCCATCTCGAGCGGGATGTCCAGTCGCTGGGCGACGGACCTCCGGCTCAGATCCCGGCCACCACGTGCTCCCGCTGCATCGTTCACGGTGGGCTCAGCGGATCCGGACGGACAGGCAGGTGACGCAGCCCTCGAGCTTCTCGAACTCGCTGATGTCGACCTGGACGACCGTGTAGCCGCGGTCTTCGAGGAGCGCCGCCGTCTGGGGCGCGGCCGCCGAGATGAGCACGGTGTCGTCGGAGAGGGCGACGACGGCGACACCCTCGCGTTCCGGGACGACGAGGTGGCGCCCGAAGAACGACGCGTCGTCGACGAGGTCGGGGTGCACGAGCACGGTGCCGTCGGGCAGGGCGGTGACGGTGGACTTCAGGTGCAGGGCCTTCGTCACGGGGACGGCGACGACGTCGAGGCCGAGCGGTGCGAGGATGCCGCGCAGCTGGCGGACGCCCTCGGCATTGGTGCGGCCGCTGCGGCCGACGAACACGGTGTCGCCGACCTGGAGGACGTCGCCGCCCTCGAGGGTGCCCTCGCCCTCGATGCGACGGATCTGCAGGCCGAGCTCACGTGCCGTGGTCTCTGCAGCCACGGTTTCGGGACGACGGCTCTCCGCACCCGGGCGGGTCACGACGGCAAGGTCGCCGAACACGATGACCGCGTCCTCGATGAACACGGAGTCGGCGAGCTGCTCAGCCCAGGCGACCTCCTTGGTCTCCCAACCGGCGGCGTCGAAGGCTGCGACATAGCCATCCCACTGCTGGTCTGCGAGCTCGGAGTCGATCGGCGTGCGGTCGAGGTGCGTGACGATGCCCTCGGCAAGATTGGAGGCCGGCATGCGGACGAGTGCGACACGGCGGTCCTCGGCGAGGACGGACGCCTGGGTGCGGATGACGAGTCGGTAGACCGGGTAGCCGATGAATGCGGCCGACAGGGCGATGACCACGACGAAGACGAGGTTCAAGCTGACCAGGGTCGCGAAGATGCTGGCGAGGACGGTGCCGTCGATCGCCTGACCGGTGGTCGCGACCTGCACGATCAGGCCGAGGAGCGCACCGATGATCGCGAGCGCCGCTCCCCCGAGCAGTGCGAGCAGTCGGAAGCGGAACAGGCCGAGCACCCCGAGGATCAGCACCAGGAAGAAGGTGATGATCGTGCTCTCGAAGAAGTACGGGCTCGCCTGGGCGAAGATCGTGCCAGCGAACTGGTAGCCCACGAAGGTGACGAACATGACCCCCAGGTAACCGACGACGATGGTGGCGAGCGCTGCGGCGGCTGAGGCGATGAGCTTGCGGCTCCAGGTGGAAGTCATCCGACGAGCGTACCGGGAACCGCGCAGCGGCGTCGGCCAGAAGGGCCGACGCCGCTGGGAGATCGCCAAGAGCTTGCCCAGGATTCCTCGACCAGGCCCAGCCGGACGTCGACGTGATCCAGCCGTGTAGCGTCCTCGTATGGAACCTGGCTCTTGGACCATCGACCCCGTGACTCAGGAAGAGCTCGAGGTCCCCCACTACGCCTCGGTCGACGAAGTGGTTCAGCGCGCCGCACGGAGACGCGACCGCAGCCTGCCAAGGATCGAGATGCATCCGGACTGGACGAGTGCAACCGTCCTCTGGAGCTCCCGCAACGGGGACCATGATCCGGTTGATCGCAACTCGATCGCGCTCACCGACCACCTGTGGCAAGAACTCACACGCTGGGGCGAATTCTGGCAGGCGCACCACGATTCGCACGCGAACTGGTGTGACAACGCAAGCCGCGATGAGTGGATGCAGATCGGGAACGAGCTGCTGGCTCACGTCCAGCAGCAGCTCTGGCCGGACTTCGACGTCGTCGGCGCGTTCCTGGCCGAGTAGCCGACCACCGAGCCTTCAGACAGCCTCCTCAGCAGCTTTCACCGCTCTGCGGAAACGCAGTGATCAATCGGTCACTGTCATTCGCCCAAGCGGCCCGTACGCGGAATGAATACACAACCTGCTCGGGGTTGCTGACCCGCCCGAAGTAGATCGTTGTAACGCCACAAGATGTGTTGTTGATCGCATTGCCACCCTTGTACTCCGGAAAGGTGACGGCAGATGCAGCCGCACCAGCCATGAGGTCATCCCACGACTCAACTCCTTGAGACCCAGGCACCCAGCCAGCTCCCCTCGCACCATCGAGCTTGGCTTGCCAGTCCGCTTCCTTGCCGTCGCGAATGTGCTTGTAGCCCCATCCTGAATGTCTGTCACCCTGGCCGCACTTAAGTCGAACATCGTGCCCGGATCCATTCCACCAGTGCGTGTATGAGGCGTAGACGTCTTGCGAGTTATTCAGACTGAAGCACGAGACCCATTGCCCGAAATCAATCAGTCTCGAAGCCCCGTCATTGCTCTGCCGATCTGGAGCTGGATTCGGCAGCGCAACCGCGTACCTCTCGAACTCATCCTGAACATCCACCAACTCGCCATCCGTTCGCACGAACATGTGAACTGGATCCTGCTCTGTCGCACCTGCCCACGTACCGCCAACGCCAAGGACGAGGGCGCCCGCAATGAGGCTTACCGTTGCCGCAGACATGGTCTTGAGTTTCATCGCACTTCCCTGTGACTAGGTCGGCCACCACGCCCTCAAACGCGGATCGCTGAGGAGTTTCGCGAGGCGACCAACTAGCAATATAGCATTCCAGATAGGTGTTTGACATATTTTATTCAAAAGACCGACGATCGTTGCCTGGGCTTCAATTGCACTTCCAAATCTGAGCACGGGCACGACACAACGGCGTCCGACCAGAGAGGTCGGACGCCGTTGAACGGAGGACAGGGTTCCGCGGTCACCGCGGATAGCGTGTCAGTGGAAGAAGTGACGCTCCCCGGTGAAGTACATGGTCACGCCGGCAGCCTGCGCCGCAGCGATGACCTCCTCGTCACGGACGGAGCCACCCGGCTGCACGACGGCGCGCACGCCGGCGTCAAGGAGCACCTGGAGGCCGTCCGCGAACGGGAAGAAGGCGTCCGAGGCAGCGACCGAGCCCGCTGCCCGGTCACCCGCGCGGCTGACCGCGAGGTGGCAGGAGTCGACGCGGTTGACCTGGCCCATGCCGACGCCGACGCTCGCGCTGCCCTTGGCGAGGAGGATGCCGTTGGACTTCACCGAACGGCAGGCCTTCCACGCGAAGATCAGGTCGAGGAGGGTCTCCTCGTCCGCCGGCTCACCGGTGACGAGCGTCCAGCCCTTGGCGGTGTCCTGCGGGTCGTCGGCGAAGCGGTCGGCGTCCTGGTAGAGCAGGCCGCCGGAGATCTGGCGGACCTCGCGCTCCTCACGGGCGAAGCCTTCCGGCAGCTGCAGGAGACGCAGGTTCTTCTTGGTCTTCAGCACCTCGAGCGCTGCGTCCTCGAAGCCCGGGGCGACGAGCACCTCCGTGAAGATCTCCTTCACGGTCTCGGCCATGCCGAGCGTGACGACGCGGTTGGCGGCGATGACGCCGCCGAATGCGGACACCGGGTCGCACTCGTGCGCGCGACGGTGCGCCGACGCGATCGGGTCGGGCGCCTTCGGGTTCGCGAACGCGATGCCGCAGGGGTTCGCGTGCTTGATGATGGCGACGGCGGGGTTCGCGAAGTCGTACGCGGCACGCACCGCGGCATCGGCGTCGACGTAGTTGTTGTACGACATCTCCTTGCCGTGCAGCTGCGTCGCCTGAGCGATACCGGTGCCACCCGGGCGCACGTACAGTGCAGCAGCCTGGTGCGAGTTCTCGCCGTAGCGGAGCACCGCCTCACGGCGACCGGTGACGGTCAGCGTGCTCGGGAAGGCCTCGGCCTCGTCGGTGCTGGCGAACCAGGCGGACACGGCGGCGTCGTAGGACGCGGTGTGTTCGAAGGCCTGCGCAGCGAGCGAGCGTCGCTGGGCCAGGGTCGTTCCGCCGGCGGCGACCGCGTCGACGATCACGCCGTAGCGTTCCGGCGAGACGACGATCGCGACGTTCGCGTGGTTCTTCGCCGACGCACGCACCATCGCGGGGCCGCCGATGTCGATCTGCTCGACGACGTCGTCACCCTCGGCACCGCTCGCGACGGTCTCCACGAACGGGTACAGGTTCACGACGACGAGCTGGAACGGCTCGATACCGAGCTCGGCGAGCTGGGCCTCGTGCGACTCGAGCCGGAGGTCCGCGAGCAGACCGGCGTGCACCGAGGGGTGCAGGGTCTTCACCCGGCCGTCGAGCGACTCGGGGAACCCGGTGACCTCGGAGACGTCGGTGACCTGGTGGCCGGCGCCACGGATCGTCGCAGCGGTCGAACCCGTCGAGACGATCTCGACCCCGGCTGTGGCGAGCGCCTCGGCGAGCTCGAGCAGGCCCGTCTTGTCGCTGACCGAGATCAGGGCCCGACGGACGGGCACGAGATCGCGCTCACGATAGAGGCTGTGGTCGTGGCTGGGACCGCTCATGACTGTGGTGCTCCTTCTGCTGGCGGACGAGGCGCGTTGGAGAGCGCCTCGAGGTCGATGGTTCCGGTGGCGAGATCGCGCACGGCCTGCACGAGCAGACGACGCTCGACCGGCTTGATGCGCTCGTGCAGGCTGTGCTCGGTGTCTCCCGGCAGCACCGGGACGCGCTCCTGCGAGATGATCGGGCCGGCGTCGACACCGTTGTCGACGACGATGATCGATGCGCCGGTCTGCTCGGCACCGGCAGCCAGTGCGTCGCGCACGCCGTGGGCGCCAGGGAACTCGGGCAGGTAGGCCGGGTGGGTGTTGATGATCCGCGGCGACAGGGCGTCGACGATCACCGGAGGCAGGAGACGCATGAGGCCGCTCAACACGAGGACGTCCGGGTTCCAGACGCGGATCTGCTCGAGGAGCGCCGAACCCCACTCGGCACGAGAGTCGAACGAGGAGTACGGGACCGTGAACGACGGGATGCCGAACTCCTCGGCGTGGGCCAGACCGTCAGCCTCGCGATCCGCGCCGACGGCGATGACGCGAGCGGGGAAATCCGCGTCGCGAGAAGCTTCGAGGAGGGCGCGGAGATTGGATCCGCCACCGGAGATCAGCACGACGAGTGACAGCACCAGAGCATCCTATCGCTCGCGGGCACCTCGACCGGGCGACGGCTCGTGGAGCTCCGGCAGGCGGTCCTCCTCGTTGACGTGCACCGGACCCGCCGCCATACCGACCACTGCCGCGATCCCGACGGTCGCAGCCGTCCAGAAGCCGGTGACCCAGCCGTCGGGGCCGACGTCGATGAGACGACCGGGGCCTGCGGCACCAGCGGACACCGCTGCGAGCACCCCCATGATGATGCCCGCCACCACGCCGATGCCGATCCCGGCGACGAGCAGCCGCGCGAGCCCGCCGCGCCCGTCGAGTTCGTGCGCCAGCCGACGACGCAGCACGACGGCCGACGCGAACCCGATCATGATCGGGACGATGAGGACGGCGAACCCGAAACTGCTCTCCCCCGTGGGCAGCGCGCCGAGCACCGGCACTGCGGGGATCGGTCCGACCAGGGTGCCCATCGGCGAGATCGACGTCCCGGTTCCGATCGCGAACCCGCCTCCGGTGACCCAGCTCGCGGTCCAGATGACGAGGTTGGGGAGGTAGAGCAGTTCGGCGCCGGTCACGACCGCACCTCCGAGCGCACCGAACTGGGCGCTCTCATGCAGGGAGATGATCGCGCCGTAGCCGGCGGCGATGACCAGCGCGGTCGTGACGGCCGCGACGCCGAGGAGCGCGACCGCCGCCATGAGCCCACCGCGCAGCGCGGTCACGAGCACCGGACGCCAGTCGTCGGGGAACCGGTCGCGCAGCGCCCGGAGGCCGTCGAGGACCGGATCGGCCGCTTCCTGCTCGCGGAACCGCAGCCACAGGGCCGCGACGACGACGCCGCCCGCGAACCTCACCGTCGGCGCGAGCGTGCCCTGCACGATGGACGGGCGGACGGCCGGGTGTAGCGCCGACAGGGTGACGAGCAGCGACAGCAGACCGAAGACGAGGACCGACACGACGACCGCACCCTGCCACCACCGACTGCGAGCAGCCCGGAAGCCGGTGCGCACGCCGAAGAGCACCGTTCCGATGGAGAAGGCGAGCGGCGCGAGCGAGACCAGGAACGGCTCCACCGACGACGGCAGTCCCAGCTGCGTCACGAGTGCCGTGTCGAGCGAGATGCGCATGCTCGACCCGTTGCCGAGCGTCCAGATGTCGACAGCACCGCGCCACAGGGCGATGGGTTCCACCTCGAGCTGGAAGTGCAGCGCCCACAGGGCGAGCAGGGGGACGAGTGCGACGCCGATGCCGATGGCCACGGCGATGGCGGCATCGAGGGCGGCGAGGAGGGCGACGGTCAGACGATTCATGCGACTTCGACCCTACCCGCAGCATCGGACAGCACCCGGCAGGCGCACGGACACCCCGGCGTGAACGACGCGACGCGACGCCCGTTTCGGGGCGCCGCGTCGCGGTCGATGCTGGTGTCGGGCGGACTACAGCCCGGCGATGACCTCACGCATGAGGTCGGCGGTCTCGCTCGGCGTCTTGCCGACCTTGACGCCGGCGGCCTCGAGGGCCTCCTTCTTCGCCTGCGCGGTGCCTGCGGAGCCCGAGACGATCGCGCCGGCGTGGCCCATCGTCTTGCCCTCGGGCGCGGTGAAGCCCGCGACGTAGCCGACGACCGGCTTCGTGACGTTCGCCTTGATGAAGTCGGCCGCGCGCTCCTCGGCGTCGCCACCGATCTCACCGATCATGACGATGGCCTTGGTCTCGGGGTCGGCCTCGAACGCGGCGAGCGCGTCGATGTGCGTCGTGCCGATGATCGGGTCGCCGCCGATGCCGATGGCGGTCGAGAAGCCGATCTCGCGCAGCTCGTACATCATCTGGTAGGTGAGCGTGCCCGACTTCGACACGAGGCCGATGGGGCCCTTGCCGGCGATGTTCGCGGGCGTGATGCCGACGAGCGACTCACCTGGCGTGATGATGCCGGGGCAGTTCGGACCGATGATGCGGGTCTTCGAGCCCTTCGATTGCGCGTACGCCCAGAACTCGGCCGAGTCGCCGACCGGGACACCCTCGGTGATGATGACGAGCAGCGGGATCTCGGCGTCGATGGCCTCGATGACGGCGTCCTTGGTGAACGCCGGCGGCACGAAGGCGATCGACACGTCCGCGCCGGTCTCCTTGATCGCCTCAGCGACCGTGCCGAACACGGGCAGCTCGACGCCGCCGTCGTGGGTGACCGTCGTGCCGGCCTTGCGAGCGTTCACGCCGCCGACGACCTGGGTGCCGGCCTTCAGCATGAGCGCCGTGTGCTTGGTGCCCTCGCCGCCGGTGATGCCCTGGACGATGACCTTGGAGTCCTTGTTGAGGAAGATAGACATTCTTGTGCGATCCCTTACTTCGAAGCCAGCTCGGCGGCCTTGTCGGCGCCTTCGTCCATGGTTGCGGCGAGCGTGATCAGCGGGTGGGCTGCAGCGCTCAGGATCGCGCGTCCCTCCTCGACCTTGTTGCCGTCGAGACGGACGACGAGCGGCTTGGTCGCGGCGTCGCCGAGGATCTCGAGCGCCTTCACGATGCCGTTCGCGACTGCGTCGCACGCGGTGATGCCGCCGAAGACGTTGACGAACACGCTCTTGACCTGCGCGTCGCCGAGGATGACGTCGAGGCCGGCGGCCATGACTTCGGCCGAGGCGCCGCCGCCGATGTCGAGGAAGTTGGCGGGCTTGACGCCGCCGTGATTCTCACCGGCGTAGGCGACGACGTCGAGCGTCGACATGACGAGACCAGCGCCGTTGCCGATGATGCCGACCTCGCCGTCGAGCTTCACGTAGTTGAGGTCGTTCGCCTTGGCCTTCAGCTCCAGCGGGTCCTCGGCTGCGGTGTCCTCGAGCTCGGTGTGGTGCGGGTGGCGGAATCCGGCGTTCTCGTCGAGCGAGACCTTGCCGTCGAGGGCGACGATGCGGCCCTCTTCCGTCAGGACGAGCGGGTTGACCTCGACCAGCGTCGCGTCCTCGCCCTTGTAGACGTCGTAGAGCTTGACGAAGACGTCGGAGACCTGGTCGACGAGTTCCTCGGGGAAGTTCGCAGCCTTGGCGATCTCGACGGCGGTCGTCTTGTCGACGCCCGTCAGCGGGTTGACCTCGATGCGCGCGAGTGCCTCAGGCTTCTCGACCGCCAGCTGCTCGATCTCCATGCCACCCTCGACGCTCGTGAGCGACAGGTAGGAGCGGTTCGCCCGGTCGAGCAGCACGGAGAAGTAGAACTCCTGCGCGATGCGGGCGCCGGCCGCGACCATGACGCGCTTGACGGTGTGGCCCTTGATGTCGAGTCCGAGGATCGACTGAGCGGCCTCGTATGCCTCGTCGGGGGTCTTCGCGACCTTCACGCCGCCGGCCTTGCCGCGGCCTCCGACCTTCACCTGAGCCTTGACGACGACGACGCCACCGAGCTTCTCAGCTGCAACGCGCACCTCGTCGGGGGTGTCGGCGATGATGCCGGCGAGCACCGGCACCTCGTACTTCTCGAACAGGTCTCGTGCCTGATACTCGTAAAGATCCACGTGTCATTCCCATCCGCGCTTCGCGCGTTCTGCTGTGATTGTCGTGGCGATTTTCGGCCGCGCGTAATCTCGGCGGCGAGAGAAAAAGGGCCAGTGACGACTCTACCCCGAGCGACGCGCCCCAACCGGACGTTCAGTGTGAACGGCTAGGGTCGCAGCATGACCGGCATGGCGGACCTCGCGCGCGAAGGCATCCTCGTCGCGGGCGCCGGCCGAGCCATCCTGCTCCAGATCGCCGACCCCGCCGTGGCTGCCGGTGTGGCCCGTCACAGCGACTTCAGCGTGCGTCCCCTCGATCGTCTGCACGCCACCCTCACCTTCGTCTACGCGCTCGCACTGGGTACCCCGGAGGAGCAGCGGATCGCGGCGAGACGCGTCAACCGGGCGCACGTCCCGGTGCGCGCGCACAGCGGTGAGGCCGCACCGGCGTACTCCGCGTTCCACGCAGACGCACAGCTCTGGGTCGCAGCGACGCTCTACGACACCGCTGTACAGGTGTTCGAGCTGGTCTTCGGCACGCTCGACGACGCCTCGCGTGAACGGCTGCACCGCGAGTACGCCATCGTCGGGACGAGCCTCCAGCTGCCACCCGACCGATGGCCGGCGAGCAGGTCGGCCTTCGACGAGTACTTCACCGCGCGGCTCGACGCGCTCGACGTCAGCGACGAAGCGCGGCACGTCGCAGCACAGCTGCTCACCGCACGGGCCGCCCCGCCGCTCGTGCGTGCGCTCCTCCCCCTCGTGCGCCTCGTGACCGCCGGGCTCCTGCCGGAGCGCCTGCGTGCCGCGTACGGGTTCCGGTGGACGGACCGACAGCAGCGACGCTACGACCGCCGCGTGGCGGTGGCCCGAGCCGTGTGGCCGCGCCTCCCACGCACACTCCGGGCAGCGCCGTCGGCCTGGTATCTGCGGGCGATGCGCGAGCGCAACCGCGCAGATGAGCGTTCGGAGCGCTAGCACTCGCGCCGATCGGGCGAGGGTCTTCCACAGGGGTGGCCGCTTCGCGACCTGTCCACATTCGGGCTCAGCGCCGGCAACCGGAACCGACGGAAATCCCACCATGGAGCCATGACACTCCATATCTCCTCCAGCCTGCTCACGAGGCGGCGACCGCTCCACCGTCGCCCCACGCTGCGTCACCTCCTCGCAGCGCTCCCTGTCCTCCTCGCGATGCTGCTCGGCGTCGTGTTCGGCGCGGCCTCCCCCGCCGCAGCCCTCACCGCCACCGGCGTCGGCTTCGGCCACCGTTCGGCCACAGACGGTCGATGGCTCGGCTCCTGGGCCTTCGACGACGGCACGGTCGGCTTCTGCATCAACCTCGACCTGCCGATCCCGCCCGGGCACAGCTACGAGCACGTCGACGGCGAGTCACTCGGCTGGTTCACGCCGGAGGACGCCGCTCGGCTCGCCTACCTGTCGCGGAACTGGGGTGCGAGCCAGGATGCGGACGAGGCCGCCGCAGGCCAACTCGCCACCTGGATGATCACCGGTTTGAACGGCCAGACGCCAGAACGCATCGCGGCGCGAGCCGGCGCCGCAGCAGGCCGCGTCCTGGCCCGTGCGAACGAGATGCTCGCGGCCGCCGACGGCCCGGGAGGCGCGAGTCGTGGCGCGAACGCGAGCGTGCACCTCGATCGGGGCGACGACGGATACGACCTCGTCCGCACCGAGCTGGCGGTGGATTCCATCTCCTCCGGCATCACCACCCTTCCGCCGGGAACACACGCCGCCACGGTCACCCTCGAGGGCGCGAGCTTCGAGGACGGCGAGGTCGTCAAGGAGCTCGACAACGGGGAGGCGCACCGCATCATCCCGAGCGCGGACGGCGCCGTCGTCTCCTTCTCAGCGAGCGCGAGCTACGGCGAGCTCCCGTACGGCTCCGGGCTCACGATCGCGCTGAGTCAGGACCATGTCCAGAGCGTGCTCGTCGCCCGACCGATCTCGGCCGCAGCCGAGGCGGTGGCCGATCGCACACGACCGACGCCGTTGCCGTTCCAGCCGGTCGTCGTCACGACCACGTCGCACGCCATGGCCGTGCCTGGAACGGAGATCGTCGACCACCTGTCGGTCGGCATCGCCACGGGCACAGGACTCGCTTCGGAGTGGGGCGTCGTGGGGCCGGACGGCGGACCGTACACGCCGATCGCCGCGACCGTCCGGAGCCAACTCCTCGGGCCCTTCGGCGAAGCGCCCGTCGAGTCTCCGGAGACGCCCATCGGGGCACCGGTCGTGTGCGAAGTCGTCACGACGATCGACCAGGGGCCCGGCGACTACACGACGCCGTCCTGCGTCCTCCCTGAGTCCGGCTACTACGTCTGGGTCGAGCGCATCGAACCGAGCGACACGGCTCCTGAGGACGGCGGCGGGATGATCCTGCCCTGGCGTTCCGCCTTCGGCGTCGACTCGGAGACGACGCTGGCGGAGGAACCGGCGAAGCCGATGATCGCCGAGCCCCGTCTCGCGGAGACCGGAACGGACGAGGCGACGATGATCACGCTCGCGATCGCATCGGCCACAGCCCTCGCGCTCGGCGTGCTGTTGCTCGCACTGCGCGGTCGGGTGTTCCCAGCCGTGCGACAGCCCTCAGGTCTCAATCCACGGCGAGCAAGGGGGCGAGCTGGGCGCGGTCGACGTCGAGCCACGGCGCTGCCGGGTTCACGATGATGCCGGTGATCCCCTCGTCGCTCCGCAGCGCCGACGCCAGCTCGGCAGCGGTCACGTGGTACGCGTCGTCGCCGCGTCCGAGCGCGGCGATCTCGATCGGAGCGGTGAACACCTCGAGCAGGCGGCGGTCGCCGAGACGGGTCTCGGCGATGCCGATGCTCTTCCGATTGCCCTCCTCGTCGAGCTCGGCGCGGCCGGCGACGAATGCCCCGTGCGCAGCCAGGGCGGCGACGAGCTGTTCGAGGGCGTCGGCGTCGCGAGGCTGGGCCAGCGCCTCCTTGGCGAGGTCGTTGTTCTGTCCGTCACCGAACAACCTGGCGATGAGGGTCTTCGGTACGACAACGCTGGCCTTGCCGGCGGCAGGGTTCAGGACGATGCCCGCGTACCCCTCACCTCCGGCTTGGCGCAGGGCCCACAGCGCGGAGACCACGACACCCGTGACGGGGCCCTCCGCCGTGCGGGTCTTCTCCAGCTCCGAGTGCGAGGTGAAGGCGAGCAGGTACACCGCTCCCTCAGGGTCGCGGTGCACGCCGAGCGGCACCCGCCCCGCCGCCTGATCCTCAGCGGAGACGCCGTCCAGGTTCGTCGACAGCAGGAGCTTGCCCTGGATGCTCTGACGCAGGACGTGCAGCATCGCCCGCTCGTCACCGCCCTCAGCGAGTGCGGTGAGCGCCTGCGCGAGGTCGACGTTCGCGTCCGGCTCGGCATTCGATGCTGGCGCGACGGGGGCAGCAGGCACCGAGATCGGGGCCTCAGGCGTCCGCGCAGCCGATGAGACGGTGGTCACCGAGATCGGAACGTGCGGCACGGCTTCGGCCTGCTCCGCAGCCACTTCCGGCTCGGGAGCGGAGGGCACGGCCTCTGCGGCGTCGGATCGGGCGTCGGGCGCGTTGCGCTTGGAGAACAGAGCCATGATTCCTCAGCCTAGATGCTCGATGACGGCAGAGGAACCCGTGCCCGCCGGCAACCCGGCGGGCACGGCCTCACTCGACTTTCTCGATGGGAGCGATCTTGATGAGCAGCTTCTTGGCCCCAGCGGAATCGAACTGCACGTGGGCGATCCGCTTCGCGCCCTCGCCCGTGACGGCGTTGACCCGCCCCAGGCCGAAGTCGGCATGCGAGATGCGGTCGCCAGGTGCGAGCTCGAGGTCGCCGTTGTCGCGGACCTTCGCCGTGATGCGGTTCGCCCACGTGGTCTCTGTCTTGGTGCCGCCGGAGAACCGGGTGTCGCCGGCAGACGCCCCCTCAGGGAGCGCGCGCACGGACCAGCGGTCGCTCGACGGTGCCCGCCGCGCATTGAGCGCCCGCGACTGGGTGCCCCCACGACCGTTCACCGTTCCGGGCGACTGACGCCACTCGATGAGCTCGGCCGGGATCTCCTGCAGGTACCTGCTCGGCATCGCGACGGCGGTCTCTCCATATTGCGCCCGAGTCATCGCGAGTGACAGGTACAGGCGCTTCCGGGCCCGCGTGATCCCCACGTAGAACAGCCGACGCTCCTCGGCGGGACCACCGGGCTCGTTCGCCGACATCCGGTGCGGCAGGAGATCCTCTTCGATGCCGGTGAGGAAGACCGCGTCGTACTCGAGCCCCTTCGCAGTGTGCAGCGTCATGAGGGAGACGCTGCCCGTCGCATCGTCGAGGTCGTCGGCGGCCGCGACGAGCGACACCTCGGTGAGGAAGTCGATGATCCCGCCGTCGGGGTTGTTCTTCGCGAACTCCTTCGTGACCGCGATGAGCTCATCGACGTTCTCTGCTCGCGCCTCGTCCTGGGGGTCGCGGCTCATGCGGAGCGAGTCGAGGTAGCCGCTTTTCGTCATGAGGAGTGAGAGCACGTCACCGACGGCGGTCGCCGAGGCGGTGCTGCGGTCGGCCGCCGCCGCTTCGTCGAGCGCGGCCTGGGCTTCGTCGAGGAGCGCCGACAACTGCAGGATGGCGTTCGTGACCTTCGGGCCGAGGCCGAGGGCGTCCGCTCGACGCATGGCTTCGCGGAAACTCACACCGTTGTTCTCTGCGAAGCTCGCAAGCGCCGTCTCCGTGGCCGGGCCGATGCCGCGCTTCGGAGTGTTGAGGATGCGCCGCAAGGCCATGATGTCGGCCGGGTTCGCCACAGACACCAGGTACGCGAGGGCGTCCTTGATCTCGGCGCGTTCGTAGAACTTCGTGCCGCCCATGATGCGGTACGGCAGCGCTGCCCGGATGAAGATCTCCTCCAGCGCCCTCGTCTGGGCGTTGGTGCGGTAGAACACGGCGATGTCGCCGTAGTTCGTGCCCGAGCTCCGCAGCTTCTCGATCTCGTCGGCGATGAACTGGGCTTCATCGTGGCCTGAGTATCCCGTGAAGCCGACGATCTTCTCGCCATCGCCGACGGCCGTCCAGAGCTTCTTATCCTTGCGGTCGAAGTTGTTCGAGATGACCGCGTTCGCCGCCGAGAGGATGTTCTGCGTCGATCGGTAGTTCTGCTCGAGGAGGACGACCTTGGCACCCGGGAAGTCACGCTCGAACTCGGTGATGTTCCGGATGTCGGCACCGCGGAACGCGTAGATGGACTGGTCCGAGTCGCCCACGACGGTGAGGGAGGCACCCTCGGTGCGGGTGATCGAGAGTTGGTCGGTCCCGGCCTCCGGTGCACGCGTGAGTTCGCGGATGAGCGAGTACTGCGCGTGGTTCGTGTCCTGGTACTCGTCCACGAGGATGTGGCGGAAGCGCTGCTGATACTGCGCGGCCACATGGGGGAACGCGCGGAAGAGGAAGACCGTCTGGCTGATGAGGTCGTCGAAGTCGAAGGCGTTCGCGTCGGCCAGCGCCTTCGTGTACTTCCGGAAGATCTGCAGGAACACGAGCTCCTGCGGGTCGTTCGTGTTGATCGTGCGCGAGTAGGAGTCGACGTCGGAGAGTTCGTTCTTGAGCTTCGAGATCTTCGCGGAGGCGTTCGACGGGGTGAAGCCGTAGGCGTCGGCCTCCAGTTCCTTGATGATGCGCTTGAGGAGCGCGCGTTGATCGCCGCTGTCGTAGATGGTGAAGTTCTTCGTGAAGCCGAAGTGCTCGGCCTCACGACGCAGGATGCGGACGCACGCGGAGTGGAAGGTGGAGATCCACATGCCCTGCGCGGCTTGCCCGACGAGGGCCTCGACCCGCTCGCGCATCTCGGCGGCCGCCTTGTTCGTGAAGGTGATCGCGAGGATCTGGCTGGGCCACGCCTCACGCTGTTCGAGCAGCAGCGCGACGCGACGGGTCAGGACGCTCGTCTTGCCGGAGCCGGCGCCCGCGACGATGAGGAGCGCCTGACCGCGGTACTCGACCGCGATCTTCTGCTGGGGGTTGAGCCCCTCCAGCAGGCGGCTACCGCCCGGCTGCGCGCCGGAGGAAGCCCCGGGGACGGTTGCTGTGGGCCAGTCGACGATCACCGGCTGTGCGGCGTCGGCGTTCGAAGAAGGAGAGCTCGCCATGACGCCAGCAAGTCTAGGCGCTGCGTCCGACATCGGCCGGACGGAGCGTGCCCGCTCAGCCGCGGGCTGTACCCTCCTCGCGCGCCGAGACCCCGAGGTCGGCCTGGTCGACGAAGAAGCCGTCGACACCGCTCGAGAGCACGAGGGCGAACTCCCCCGCCCAGTCCCCGTGCGCTGCCGGGTCGTCGCCCAGCCGGAACGGCGGCGCGAGGAACCGGTTCTCCGGGCGGAGCGTCCACGTGTACACGCGCAATCCGGCGGCGTGCGCGCGCTGCACGAGGTCGGTCGTGGTCGCCGTCCCGGCATCGTCGAGGTCGATGAGCATCGCCTTGTCGACGCTGACGCCGTCGATCTCGGTGGCGAGCTGCGCCAGACCCTCGTCGCGCATCGCATCCGCGTAGCTGGGAGCCGCGTCCCCGAGGCGCGCGACGAGATCGCTCGGGCGCCCGGATCGCTCGATGAGGTATACGTACTCCGCGACGACGCCCCTCGCCTGCAGCTGCAGCAGCACCGACTTCTCGAAGGACTCGACGATGAGCGGTTCCTCCTCCGGGACCGCGCCGAAACCCGTCGCGGCCAGCTCCTCCGCCAGCAACCGGTCGAGCGGGAGGCCGATCGAGGCGAAATGACTCGCGTGCTTGATCTCGGCGACGATGCCGAGCGGACGCTCCAGGTCGGTCGCGGCGGTACGTACGAGGTCGACGAGGTCGGTGAAGCGGAGGATGCCGGAACGCCCGTCGAAACTCGCGCTCGCCGGACGGATCTCGGCGATGCGCTCCCGGGACGTCAGGGTGGCGAGTTCCGCCCAGGTGAAGTCCTCGGTGAACCATCCGGTGAGTTCGTCGCCGTCGATCGTCTTCGTCGTCCGACGTTCGGCGAACTCGGGTCGCGAGGCGACGTCGGTCGTGCCTGAGATCTCGTTCTCGTGCCGCAGCACGAGCACGCCGTCCTTCGATGCGACGATGTCGGGCTCGACGGCGTCGGCGCCGAGCGCGAAGGCGAGGGCGTAGGAGGACTCGGTGTGTTCTGGGCGATACCCGGGTGCCCCGCGGTGGCCGATGACGAGCGGGCGAGGAAGCGAATCGATGCGCACGCGACCAGCCTAGAGCGGGCGGTCCCAGGCTCCGCGGAGCTCCGCCTGTCAGCCAGAGGCGAACACCGGCATTCCCCGGCGGATTCAAAGAGTTCTCGGATACGATTGGGTCCAGCAGCGCCGCATGGCGCGACACAGCCTCCACGACTGAGAGTAGGAATCAGCCATGGCCCTCGACAATCCCGCGTTCTCGAAGAACCCGGCATTCGCGAAGCAGGGAGGCGGGACGCTGCAGGCAGCGCAGGCGGCGAACCCGTCCCTCACCGCCGAACAGCTCCACGCGATGTACAACCAGCCCACCGCTCCAGCGGGTGTGGGTACCACCGGTCGGATGACGATCGAGAACACGCTCACGAAGACGCTCGGCTCGTTCGCCGTCCTCGTCGTGTTCGCCGTCATCTCCTGGGTGTGGACGACCTCGCTGCTGCAGTCGGGTGGCTACGCCCTCCCGATGATCATCGGCATGGTCGGAGGCCTCGTCCTCGGCCTCGTCAACTCCTTCAAGAAGGAGCCGGTGCCGGCGCTCATCCTCGGCTACGCCGTCTTCCAGGGACTCTTCGTCGGCGGCATCTCCCGTGTCTTCGAGGCGAACCCGGCTTGGTCCGGTGTCGTCGTGCAGGCCGTGCTCGCGACCCTCGCTGTCGTCGGCGTGACCCTCGCGCTCTTCGCCAGCGGCAAGGTCCGCGCGTCGAAGAAGATGACGAAGGTCTTCCTCATCGCCATCGTCGGCTACGGCGTCTTCCAGCTGCTGAACCTCGTGCTCATGTTCACGGGTGTGCTCAACAACCCGTTCGGCCTGTACGGCGCGCAGATCTTCGGCATCCCGCTGGGCATCGTCATCGGCATCTTCGCGGTGCTGATGGGCGCGTACTCGCTCGTGCTCGACTTCGACTTCATCCAGCGGGGCGTGCAGAACCGCGCTCCCGAGAAGTACGGCTGGACCGGAGCCTTCGGCATCATGGTCACCGTCATCTGGATCTACGTCGAGATCCTCCGCATGCTCGCGATCTCGCGCAACTAGTCGCACCGGTTCCATCGGAAGGCCGTCCCGCTCGGGGCGGCCTTCCGTCGTTCCGGCATGCCGTCTCCGTCGCCGGTCTGCAGAACCTCGCGCAGCGCGCCAGCACTGATCGCTGAGCGACCGCTCCGGTCACAGAGAGCCGCCGACACCGGTCCCTGCGCCACCCGCCCCGGTCCCTGAGCCTGTCGAAGGGCCGAAACAGCGAAGGCCGCCCCTCACGGGACGGCCTTGGCTCGGGACGGAGTGGGATCACTCCCACTCGATGGTCCCCGGTGGCTTCGACGTGACGTCGAGGACCACACGGTTCACGTCCTTGACCTCGTTCGTGATGCGGTTGCTGATGCGCGCCAGCACGTCGTACGGCAAGCGGGTCCAGTCGGCCGTCATGGCGTCCTCGGAGGACACCGGACGCAGCACGATCGGGTGGCCGTAGGTGCGTCCGTCGCCCTGGACACCCACCGAGCGGACGTCGGCGAGCAGGACGACCGGGCACTGCCAGATCTCCTGGTCGAGGCCGGCCGCAGTGAGCTCTTCGCGGACGATCGCGTCGGCGTCGCGGAGCAGGTCGAGACGCTCAGCAGTGACCTCGCCGACGATGCGGATGCCGAGGCCGGGGCCGGGGAACGGCTGACGGCCGACGATGACCTCGGGCAGACCGAGCTCGCGACCGATCGCGCGGACCTCGTCCTTGAACAGGGTGCGCAGTGGCTCCACGAGCTCGAACTGCAGGTCTTCCGGCAGGCCGCCCACGTTGTGGTGGCTCTTGATGTTCGCGGTGCCGCTGCCGCCGCCGGACTCGACGACGTCCGGGTACAGCGTGCCCTGCACGAGGAAGCGGATGGCCTCGCCCTCGTCCTTGGCCTCCTTCACGAGCTCGACCTCGGCCTGCTCGAACGAACGGATGAACTCGCGGCCGATGATCTTGCGCTTCTGCTCCGGGTCGCTCACGCCGGCGAGCGCCGTCATGAACTGTTCGCGGGCGTCGACCGTGACGAGGCGGACACCCGTCGAACCGACGAAGTCCTCCTCGACCTGGCGACGCTCGTCCTTTCGGAGCAGCCCGTGGTCGACGAAGATGCAGACCAGCTGGTCGCCGACGGCCTTGTGCACGATCGCTGCCGCGACGGCGGAGTCGACACCACCGGAGAGCCCGCAGATGACCTTCGCGTCGCCGACCTGCGCACGGATGCGCTCGACCTGCTCGGCGATGACGTTGCCGCTGTTCCAATCCGCGGGGATCCCGGCGGCACGGTGCAGGAAGTTCTCGAGCACCTGCTGGCCGTACGCCGAGTGCTTGACCTCGGGGTGCCACTGCACGCCGTACAGGCCGCGCTCGGCGTTCGCGAAGGCGGCGACCGGGGTGGAGGCGGTGGAGGCGAGGACGTCGAAGCCTGCCGGAGCCTTCGAGACGGAGTCTCCGTGGCTCATCCACACGTTCTGCTCGCTCGGGATGCCGTGCAGCAGGGTTCCGGGGGCGTCGACGACGCTCGTCGCGTCGGTCGCACCGTACTCGCGGAGGCCGGTGTGCGCGACCTCACCGCCGAGCTGGGTGGCCATGACCTGGAAGCCGTAGCAGATCCCGAGGGTCGGGACGCCGAGCTCGAGGATGCCGCTGTCGAGCGACGGGGCGCCCGGCTCGTAGACGCTCGACGGGCCGCCCGAGAGGACGATGCCGACGGGGTTCTTCGCGGCGACCTCGGCCGCCGAGACCGTGTGGGGCACGATCTCGGAGTAGACGCCGGCCTCGCGGACGCGCCGCGCGATCAGCTGCGCGTACTGCGCGCCGAAGTCGACGACCAGCACGGGCCGCGCTGCGGTCTGCTCGGCGGCGACGGATGGGGTGGTTTCGCTCACTGCATGGACTCCACGGGTTCGGCGGTCGCCGCTGCTTCGCGACCGGAGAGGTAGCCCTTCACTTCCCGCGGGATGCGGCTCTCGAAGAAGAAGGACAGGAAGGGGATGATGCCGCCGAGCGCAAGCCAGAGCAGACGCAGGACGTTCCACCGCATGAGGCTCCAGAGCCGGAACGCGGCGAACAGGTACACGACGTAGAACCAGCCGTGGATGATGAGGATGCCCGTGCTCAGGTTGATCGCCGTGGCCGTACCAGAGGGAACGAAGGCGAGGAATCCGTAGGCGCCGCCGAGTTCGAGTTCGAGGCCGAACGCGTATTTCATCAGCATCTCGGCGCAGAGCGACAGGAGCAGCACACCGGTGATGGGAGCCGCGACCTGGTAGAACTTCAGCGCGCTCCGGATCGCGGGAAACGTCGAGGGTTTCGGCTGGAGGGGCATGGATCCATCCTACCCGCCGGTCCTGCGGGCCCGGACATCAGGCGGTGGCGACGGTTCCCTCCGCCTCGGCTTCTTCCAGCTCCTCGATCTCCCGTTCCCAGGCGTCCTTCGCGAGCCGGAACCAGAGGAACACGGCGAAGACGGCGAAGATGACCCATTCGGCCGCGTAGAAGATGTTCAACCAGTTGAGCTGGATCTCCTGGCTCGGCGCGGGCGAGGAGATCGGCTCGAGGCCGTCGGCCGTCTCGTCATCGACGAGGAACGCGGTGTACACGCGCAGTCCGTCGGCGTCGTTCCATCGGTTGAGCAGCGCGGCGACCGACATGTTGTTGAGGTCGGTCGGTGCGGCGTCTGCGGGCGGATCCTCGGGACCTTCCGGCGGGTTCAACCGGCCGACGAGGTCGACCTGACCGTCAGGCTGGCGGGCATTGAGTTCGTCTGCCACCGCCTCGGCCACCGATCGGTCCTCGGTCCACCCGAGCGCCACCGCGAGCCCTGCCGCGTCCCCACGGTCCGTCGTCAGGTGACCGGTCACCCAATAGCCCAGGACGCCGTCGTTGACGCGCTCGCCGACGACGATGTAGTCCTTCGGCGCCCATGAGCCCGAGATACTGACCCGCTGACCTGCGTCGGCCTCGCGCAACCCGACGCCCGGCTCGACGAGTCCGTCGAGCGAGCGCACCGTCTCCGTGTCGCCGACGACGACCTGCCCGGACTCCAACGCGCGGGCCAGCTGCCACTGACTCAGCGCAGCGAAGGCGCCTGCGACGGCGAGCGCGAGGACGAGCACGCCGATCCAGCGAGGACGCAGCATCACGGAGCGGAGCGTCGGACGCGGACCTCGAGGGGTCTGGTGGCCGGGTGTCTGTGGGACGGTGCTAGTAATCGGGCTCTCGCTTTCGTGCTGGTGGTTCCTCGTCGTTCATCGCCTGCTCGACCAGACGGTCGATGGCCGCCTGCTCGGTCGCAGACGACGGAGCATCCGGGTCGGTGTCGGTGCTCTCGACGAGCGCGATCTCTTCGTCTCGCATGGGGTCGGGCCGATCCGGCGCGACTGCTTTCACCCGTTTCGTGCGCAGCACGAACGCGCCGATCTGCTCGGATCGACCGGCGACGATCGGACCCATGACGGCCATGATGAGCACGTAGAGTCCGGCGAACGGCTGGATGAGCGGGTTCAGGCCGGCGCTCAACGAGAGCGTCGCGAGGATGAGCGCGAACTCGCCGCGATTCTGCAGGATGACCGCGGCGTTGATTCCGGCCTGTGGGCCGAGCCCGTTGAGCCAGGCGACGAACTGACCGGCGACCGCGTTGAGCGTCACCGTCATCAGCACCGCGAGGAGCACGGGCACGAGCACGCTCCCGAACTTCGTCGCGTCGAGCGCGAGACCGAAGTTCAGGAAGAAGAAGGCACCGAAGACGTCGCGCAGCGGGATGGCGATCTGTTCGATCTTGTTGCGGAATCGCGTTGCACCGAGCACGAGGCCGATGAGGAACGCCCCGATCGCATCGGTCACGCCGAGGAGTTCGCCGATGCCGCCGAACGCGACGGCGAGGCCGAAGAACAGGATCGTGAAGAGTTCGTCGTCTTTCGTCCGGAACAGCCGGGAGACGAACCGGCCTCCGAATCGGGCGATGGCGAACATGACCAGGATGAAGGTGAAGGCGATCGCGAGCTTTCCGATGACCGGCCACACCTCCGTCTCGCCGCTCAGCACGACGCCGACGATCGCGAGGTAGATCGCGATGAAGATGTCCTCGACGACGGTCACACCGAGGATCATCGGTGTCTCGTCGTTGGTCAGTCGTTTGAGCTCGATGAGCAGCTTCGTGACGATGGCACTCGACGAGGTCGCCGTGATGCCCGCGATGATGAGGGCCTCACGGGTTCCCCAGCCGACGAGGAACCCGAACACGAGCCCTGCCGCCATGTTCACGAGGATGTAGGAACCGCCGGAGACGATGAGCTTGCCCGCATTGCTGAAGAACTCGTCCTGATCGAACTCCAGCCCGAGGTTGAACAACAGCAGGATGAGGCCGAACACGGCGATGAGCTCGACCTGATCACTCGCGAAATCGAGTGGGAACCAACCGGTGTACGGACTCGCGAGCAGACCCACGAGCATGTAGACGGGGATGGACGGCAGGCCGATGAGTTTGCCGAGCCGGCCGAGGATGTAGGCGATGACGAACAGGACGCCGAGGATGATGAGATCCTGGCCGAGGTGGGAGCTTTCGGTCGCGGCGGCGTGCAGCATGCCTACCCTCCGGGCGGAGCGTCGACGGCGACCTTCTTGAGGGCACCGGAACGGAAGTAGGCGAACGCCTTCGCGACCTTCTCGGGGCTGCCTGCGACGACGAGCGTGTCGCCGGGGAAGACTCGGAAGTCGGCTGCGGGGGCCGGGTTCGCGGACTCGCCACGGACGACGGCGACGACCGTGAGCCCGACCATGCCTTTCTCAGCCGGGTTGCCGAGGGGCTGACCGGCGATGTGGTCTTCGTAGTCGACCGTGAACCAGTCGATGCTGAGGCCGGGGATCTGGTCGAGGGCGCTCAGCGACTCGGTGATCTGCGTGCCGCCGAGGAGTTCGGCGAGTGTGTGCGCCTCGTCCTCGTTCAGCCGGAGCGACACCTTTCCGCCGTCGGCCCCGTCCTCGTGGTCGGCGAAGGTGATGAGGTCGCTGTGTCCGGAGCGGTGCGCGATGACACCGACCTTGCCGCCGTCGTCGGTGACGAAGGTGTGCAGCACACCGACTCCGGGAAGTTTGACCCGCCGAACATCCACCATGGCTGTACTCCTCAGGCTTGTTGTGGCAGTCCTCCCATTCTATCCGCCACTGAGTCCGGTCCAGCCCGGCACGCACTCGCCCGTTGTGCTGCGGGCGATCAGCCCCGGTCCCTCAGGCGCCCGGGACGATGTCGGGCGCCTCGAGCCGCACGCGATCGGCCGCTTCGTCGTTCGGCTGCTCCTGCGAGGCACGCTCGGCGGCGACCCGCTTCAAGTAGTAGGAGACCTCCTTCTCGATGCGCGCTTCATCCCAGCCGAGGACGCCGCCCATGAGCCTCGCGGCCACCGGTGCAGCCGAGACCCCGCGGTCCCAGGCCTCGATCGAGATGCGCGTGCGCCGGGCGAGGACGTCATCGAGGTGCAACGCACCCTCGTGCGATGTCGCGTACACGACCTCGGCGGCGATGTAGTCGTCGGCACCGGGCAGGGCCTCGGCGAGCGTCGGGTCCTCTTTGATGAGGTCGAGCAGCTCGTCGGTCAGGACGCCGTAGCGGTTCAGCAGGTGCTCGATGCGCGCGGTGTGCACACCGAACGCCCGCGCGATCTTGCCGCGCTTGTTCCATGCAGCCTGGTAGCCCTCCGCTCCCAGCAGGGCGATGTTCTCGGTCGCACTCGCCGGGATCTTGCCGTCCAGGGCGTCCACGGCGGCGTCGATCGCGTCCTTCGCCATCACGCGATAGGTCGTCCACTTGCCACCGGCGATGACGACGAGCCCGGGCACCGAGTGAGCGACGAGGTGCTCACGGGAGAGCTTCGAGGTCTGCTCCGACTCGCCGGCGAGCAGCGGTCGCAGGCCGGCGTAGACGCCCTCGACGTCCTCGCGAGTGAGCGGGACCGCGAGGATCTTGTTCACGTGTTCGAGCAGGTAGTCGATGTCGGCGGCCGTGGCCGCCGGGTGCGCCTTGTCGAGGTGCCAGTCGGTGTCGGTCGTGCCGATGAGCCAGTGGCGACCCCACGGGATGACGAACAGCACGCTCTTCTCGGTGCGCAGCAGCAGTCCCATGTTGGACTGGAAGCGGTCTCGCGGCACGACGAGGTGGATGCCCTTCGAAGCGCGGACCTTGAACTGCCCGCGCTCCCCCACCATCGACTGGGTGTCGTCGGTCCAGACGCCGGTCGCGTTCACGACCTGCTTGGCGCGGATCTCGAAGCGTTCGTCCGTCTCGAGGTCGTGGGCCTTCACACCGACGACCCGCTGGCCGACTTTGAGGAACCCCTCGACCCGGATGCGGCTCGCGACATGGGCGCCGTACGCGGACGCCGTCCGGGCGAGCGAGGCGACGTACCTCGCGTCATCGACCTGCGCGTCGTAGTAGGTGAGTCCGCCGACGAACGCGTCGGACTTGAGGCTCGGAATGGACGTCAGGACCTGGCGCTTCGAGAGGTGCCGGTGGTGCGGGACACCGGGCGGGCGACCACCCGTCCAGCTGAACAGGTCGTACAGCAGCATGCCGGCGCCGATGTAGAACCGCTCGAACACCGGCTTGTTGAGGGGATAGAGGAAGCGCACCGGCTTCACGAGGTGCGGCGCGATGCGCTGCAGCAGCAGACCACGCTCGATGAGCGCCTCACGGACGAGCCGGAAGTCCAACTGCTCGAGGTAACGGATGCCGCCGTGGACCAGCTTCGACGATCGACTCGAGGTGCCGCTCGCCCAGTCACGTGCTTCCAGCAGCCCAGTGCTCAACCCGCGCGTGACCGCGTCGAGGGCACTTCCGGTGCCGACGATCCCGCCACCGACGACGAGGACGTCGAGTTCTTTCGACTTGAGCGCTTCGATCGCGGCGTCGCGCTCCTCCATCCCCAGCTTGGTGGACCGCGAGACGCTGTTGGGTGTGGTTGCCATCGTCGAACTCCGCTCTCCGAAACACCCTCGCGGCCGTCCTGCACGCGGCAGGCACTCGTCTGCGAGGCTCTGGTTCTGAGGCTAGTCCGGACAATCCGAGCCGACAACGCCTTGCGTCATCGAGTCCGTTCCGACAGTCTGCGTGGCATCCGCCAGTGAAGCCTCGGGTGCCCGCTCAGACCTCGGTCCAGACGTCAGTTGCCCTGGTAGGGAGCGACGACGACCTCGACACGCTGGAACTCCTTGAGGTCGGAGTATCCCGTCGTCGCCATCGAGCGGCGGAGCGCGCCGATGAGGTTCGCCGTGCCGTCGGAGACGGGAGACGGACCGTAGAGGATCTCCTCGAGCGACGCGACGGTGCCGACCTCGACCCGGCGTCCGCGCGGCAGGTGGGGGTGGTGCGCCTCGGCGCCCCAGTGCCAGCCGCCACCAGGAGCGTCGGTCGCGCGAGCGAGAGCGGTCCCGAGCATGACGGCGTCTGCACCCATGGCGACCGCCTTGACGATGTCGCCGGAGGTGCCGAGTCCGCCATCGGCGATCACGTGGACGTAGCGTCCGCCCGACTCGTCGAGGTAGTCACGGCGAGCGCCGGCGACGTCGGCGACCGCGGTGGCCATCGGGGCGTGGATGCCGAGCGAGGCACGCGTGGTGGACGCTGCGCCGCCGCCGAAGCCGACGAGGACACCGGCTGCACCGGTCCGCATCAGGTGCAGGGCAGCGGTGTACGTGGCAGCTCCGCCCACGATGACGGGGACGTCGAGTTCGTAGATGAACTTCTTGAGGTTGAGCGGCTCCTGGTTCTTGGAGACGTGCTCGGCGGAGACCGTGGTGCCGCGGATGACGAAGAGGTCGACCCCGGCGGCCACGACGGTCTCGTACAGTTCCTGCGTGCGCTGCGGGGAGAGCGCACCGGCGACGGTCACCCCGGCGGCGCGGATCTCCGCGAGGCGTGCCGTCACGAGCTCCGGTTTGATGGGTGCCGCGTAGATCTCCTGCATGCGGGCGGTCGCGCGACCGACCGGCAATGAGCGGATCTCGGCGAGCAGCGGCTCCGGGTCCTCGTAGCGGGTCCAGAGGCCCTCGAGGTCGAGCACGCCGACGCCACCCAGCTGACCCATCATGATCGCCGTCGTCGGCGAGACGACCGAGTCCATGGGGGCCGCAAGAACGGGGATCTGGAACTGGTAGGCGTCGATCGCCCACGAGACCGAGACGTCCTCGGGGTCGCGGGTCCTCCGCGACGGGACGACGGCGATGTCGTCGAAGGCGAACGCACGCCTGGCGCGCTTTGACCGACCGATCTCAATATCCATGCTCACCCAGCCAGCCTACCGGTCGCGTCATGCATCGACGGCCCGGCGGGCGGATGCCTGCCGGGCCGTCGATGCGAGCTCGCTCGGTGACTACTTGCGGTAGTTGGGCGCCTCGACGACGATCTGCACGTCGTGCGGGTGCGATTCCTTGAGGCCAGCGGCCGTGATGCGCACGAACTTGCCCTTCGACTTCAGTTCGGCGATGTTGCGGGCACCGACATAGAACATCGACTGCCGCAGCCCGCCGATGAGCTGGTACGAGACGGCGGAGACGGGGCCGCGGTAGGGCACCTGGCCCTCGATGCCCTCTGGGATGAGCTTGTCGTCACTCGGAACGTCGGCCTGGAAGTAGCGGTCCTTCGAGTACGAGGTCTTCTCGCCGCGAGTCTGCATCGCGCCGAGCGAACCCATGCCGCGGTAGGCCTTGAACTGCTTGCCGCCGACGAACACGAGGTCGCCGGGGCTCTCGTCGGTGCCCGCGAGGAGCGAACCGAGCATGACCGTGTCCGCACCGGCGACGAGCGCCTTCGCGATGTCGCCCGAGTACTGCAGGCCGCCGTCGGCGATGACCGGGATACCGGCCTCACGAGCGGCGAGCGAAGCCTCGTAGACGGCGGTGACCTGCGGCACACCGACACCGGCGACGACGCGCGTGGTGCAGATGGAGCCGGGACCGACGCCGACCTTGATCGCGTCTGCCCCGGCCTCGACGAGCGCCTGTGCACCCGATCGGGTGGCGACGTTGCCGCCGATGACGTCGACGCCGGCGAACGCCGGGTCGGCCTTCAGCTTGCGGATGATGTCGAGGACGCCAGCGCTCTCACCGTTCGCCGTGTCGACGACGATGACGTCGACGCCGGCGTCGAGCAGCTGACCCGCACGGGACCACGCGTCGCCGAAGAAGCCGATCGCCGCGCCGACCCGGAGGCGGCCGGTGTCGTCCTTGGTGGCGAGCGGGTACTTCTCGCTCTTGTCGAAGTCCTTGACCGTGATGAGGCCCTTGAGCTTGCCTGCCTCGTCGACCAGCGGGAGCTTCTCGATGCGGTGCTGCGCGAGCAGCGCCATGACCGCGTTGCGGTCGGTGCCGACGGGAGCCGTGATGAGACCGGTACTCGTCATGACCTCGCTCACACGGGTGGTCGCCTTCTCGAACGGCGAGACGAACCGCATGTCGCGGTTGGTGATGATGCCGACGAGGACACCTTCGCCGTTGACCACGGGCAGGCCCGAGATGCGGAACTGCCCGCAGAGCGCGTCGACCTCGGCCACGGTGGCGTCGGCCGTCGTCGTGATCGGGTTCGTGATCATGCCCGATTCGCTGCGCTTGACGCGGTCGACCTGCTCGGCCTGATCGGAGATGGAGAGGTTGCGGTGCAGGATGCCGATGCCGCCCTCACGGGCCATGGCGATCGCCATGCGCGCCTCGGTCACGGTGTCCATCGCGCTGGAGAGCAGCGGCGTGTTCAGCGTGATCCGCTTGGTCAGGCGGGAGGCGGTCTCTGCCTCGCTCGGGATGACATCGGTGTGCCCGGGGAGCAACAGCACGTCGTCATACGTGAGTCCTACGAATCCGAACGGATCAGGCTGGTCCATGTGTCCCTCTCAGTGTCACGAAAACAACCGGAGAAACGCAGGCCCTGCCGGTATCTCCATCGTAACGGAGCAGAGCGCACCCCTATTCCACGATCTCCACAAAACCGTGCGGAGAAATACGCATGGGCGAAACATGTAGGCAATAATCAGGTTCTATCGTCGAACAGCGTTGTCCGACGCAGGAGAACGGTCCACGATGTGGCCCGGCACTGGAGGTGCAGTGAAGTTCACTGGAACAACCCGAGACCCGAGACTGGCACGGAGATTCGTGCTCCTCATCGCCCTGTTGTTCGGGGCAATCACCCTTTCGTCGGTGCTGAGCGCGGTCCCCGCGCACGCCGACGAGGTGGGCGAGGAGTACGACTTCTACTTCGCCGGGAACGTGAAGTACGACGACAAACCGCTTGAGGGCGTCAACATCACCGTGGACGGCAACGGCTACAAGGCCGACGTCGACACCGGTGCCGACGGCAAGTGGAAGATCGGCGTCCCAGAGAAGGGCACCTACAAGGTGACCCTGGATGAGGAGACACTGCCCAAGGGCGTGATCGTCGCTGAGGGCGGCAACACGATCGAAGCCGAGTTCGGCCTCACCCAGTCGAAGTCCGTGAACTTCTTCCTCGGTGAGGGGGTCCGCGTCACGGTGAGCTTCTGGGATCAACTGGCCGAACGTCTCGTCAACGGGCTGAACTTCGGCCTCATGCTCGCCCTCGCCGCGATCGGCGCCTCACTCGTGTTCGGCACCACCGGCCTCAGCAACTTCGCCCATGCCGAGATGGTGACCTTCGGCGCGATCATGGCACTCGTCTTCGGCGTCTTCCTGCAATGGCCGATCTGGCTGGCCATCATCATCGCACTGGCGCTGAGCGCAGCCTTCGGCTTCGCCCTCGACGCCGGTATCTGGAGACCGTTGAGACGCAAGGGCGTCGGCATCGTGCAGGTCATGATCGTCTCGATCGGCCTGTCGCTGGCGCTCCGCTACGTGTTCCTCTACTTCATCGGCGGTGGGACCTTCCAGCTCCCCGGATCCGGTGAGGAGAACATCAAGCTGTTCGGTTCGGTGTCGCTCAGCGTCACCGACATGATCAGCATGGCGGTGAGCGTGGTGGTGCTCCTCGGTGTGGCCTGGTGGCTCATCAAGACGAAGACCGGCAAGGCGACCCGCGCGATCTCCGACAATCCGAGCCTCGCAGCGGCGAGCGGCATCGATGTCGACCGTGTCGTGCGCATCGTCTGGATCCTCGCGGCGACCCTCGCCGGCCTCTCCGGCATCCTCTGGGCATACTTCCGCCCGGGCATCAAGTGGGACATGGGCGCGCAGTTGCTGCTCCTGATCTTCGCGGCCATCACCCTCGGCGGGCTCGGAACCGCCTTCGGCGCCATGGTCGGTGCCCTCATCATCGGCATCCTCGTCGAAGTCTCGACGCTCTGGATCCCGTCTGACATCAAGTACGTCGGCGCCCTCGTGGTGCTCATCGCGGTGCTCCTCGTGAGACCGCAGGGCATCCTCGGACGTCGCGAGAGAATCGGTTAGGGGCAAGCGCATGGACTGGGGAAGCATCCTCTCGAACACGCTCGCGTGGGTCATCAGCCCGGAGACGATCGCGTACGCGCTCGCCGCTCTCGGCCTCGCCGTGCACTTCGGCTACGGCGGCCTGCTCAACTTCGGCATGGCGGGCTTCATGGCCCTCGGTGCCTACGGCTACGCCATCTCGATCCTGAGCTTCGGGCTCCCGTGGTGGGTCGGCATCATCGTCGGCTGTCTCGCCTCGGTGGTCTTCGCGTTCATCCTCGGCATCCCGACCCTCCGGTTGCGCGCCGACTACCTCGCCATCGTGACCATCGCGGCCGCGGAGATCGTCCGGCTCCTCTTCACCACGCAGGTGTTCGACGAGTACACGAACTCCGCCGACGGCCTCGGCAACTACCACGAGGGTTTCCGGGCCGCGAACCCGATCCCGCCGGGAACGTACGGCTTCGGCCCGTGGGAGCTGAACGCGAACCAGTGGTGGGTGCGCATCTTCGGCATCCTGCTCCTCGCGATCGCCGCCCTCCTCGTGTTCCTCCTCATGCGGAGCCCCTGGGGCCGTGTGCTCAAGGGCATCCGAGAGGACGAGGACGCGGTCCGAGCACTCGGCAAGAACGTCTTCGCGTACAAGATGCAGGCGCTCATCGTCGGTGGTGTCTTCGGAGCCCTCGGTGGAGTGGTGCTGGCGCTCCCCTCCGCGGTGGTTCCCAGCGTCTACGTCACGAGCCTCACCTTCTTCATCTGGACGATCCTGCTGCTCGGTGGGGCCGCGACGGTCTTCGGACCGCTGCTCGGCTCGGTGATCTTCTGGGTGATCATGGCGTTCCTCTCGAACGTCCTCCCGGCACTCGTGAAGGCAGACGTCCTGCCGTTCATGAGTTCGACGCAGGCCTCCACCCTCCGCTACGTGCTGGTGGGTGTGGCGCTCATGCTGATCGTCATCTTCAGGCCGCAAGGCATCCTCGGAAACAAGAAGGAGCTGACCTTTGTCAAGTAACAGCTCACCCACCTCGCGTCCCGTGAAGACCACCGGTCTGCACGTGGGCGAGATTGTCCCCGGCGTCGCGAAGGTCGATCCGATCCTCGTCGCCGACAAGGTCACCCGCACCTTCGGTGGCCTCCAGGCGGTGAACGTGGAGCACCTCGAGGTGCCCCGCAACGCGATTACCGCCCTCATCGGTCCGAACGGCGCAGGCAAGACGACCCTGTTCAACCTCCTCACCGGTTTCGACAAGCCGAACACCGGCACGTGGAACTTCAACGGGAAGAACCTCAGCGGTGTACCGGCCTTCAAGGTGGCGCGCATGGGTCAGGTCCGCACCTTCCAGTTGACGAAGGCGCTCGGACTGCTCACCGTGCTCGAGAACATGAAGCTCGGCGCGACCGGTCAGACCGGTGAGGGCATCTTCTCCAGCCTCGTGAAGCCCCTGTGGCGCAAGCAGGAGGAGGATCTCGAGGTCAAGGCGATGGACCTCCTCCGACGCTTCAAGCTCGACACGAAACGGGACGACTATGCGGCGAGCCTGTCCGGTGGTCAACGGAAGCTGCTCGAGATGGCGCGAGCCCTCATGAGCGATCCGAAGCTCGTCATGCTCGACGAGCCGATGGCCGGCGTCAACCCGGCACTCACCCAGTCGCTGCTCGACCACATCCTCGCGCTCAAGGACGAGGGGATGACCGTGCTCTTCGTCGAACACGACATGCAGATGGTCCGACACATCGCCGACTGGGTGGTCGTGATGGCCGAGGGCAGTGTGGTCGCCGAGGGCCCGCCGGACACGGTCATGGAGGACCCGGCGGTCATCGACGCCTACCTGGGCAGCCACCAGGACGTCGACCTCGGGGTCGTCACGGGACGCATCGCGGGTGAGGACAGCGCGGCAGCCGAAGAGCTGCTCGCCGAGATCCAGGAAGAACGGCTCGCGGCCGGTGCCGCACCCGAGGAGGAGCAGAAATGAGCGATGCACAGAGTGCGCCCGTCGGCGGCACGGCCGTCAGCACCGCCGAGATGGTCGTCGAGGTCAGCGATCTCACCGCGGGCTACCTCCCGGGTGTCAACATCCTGAACAGCGCCAACCTCACCGCACGCAAAGGTGAGCTGATCGGCATCATCGGTCCGAACGGGGCCGGGAAGTCGACGCTCCTGAAGGCGATCTTCGGGCAGGTGAAGGTGCGCAGCGGCAGTGTGACGCTGAACGGCGAGGACATCACCGGTCTGAAGGCGAACAAGCTCGTCGGTCGCGGCGTCGGATTCGTGCCGCAGACGAACAACGTGTTCCCGAGCCTCACCATCGAGGACAACCTCAAGATGGGGCTGTTCCAGAAGCCGAAGGAGTACACGGAACGACTGGAGTTCGTGACGGGCATCTTCAGTGAGCTGGGGAAGCGTCTCAAGCAGCGGGCGGGTTCGCTGTCCGGTGGCGAGCGCCAGATGGTCGCGATGTCGCGTGCGCTCATGATGGACCCGCACGTGCTGCTGCTCGACGAGCCGTCCGCAGGTCTCTCACCGGTCCGCCAGGACGACGCCTTCATCCGCGTGTCCGACATCAACAAGGCGGGCGTCACGACGATCATGGTCGAGCAGAACGCGCGGCGCTGTCTGCAGATCTGCGACCGGGGCTACGTGCTCGACCAGGGTCGTGACGCGTACACCGGCACGGGCCGTGAGCTGCTGAACGACGACAAGGTCATCGGGCTGTACCTCGGTACGCTCGGTCAGGACGAGGAGTGATCGGGGATATCCCTGCTCGCGTCCGCCGCGGTGCTTCGGTACCCTCGGAGAAGTCGTCTGAGCGGTAGCACCCAGACGCCTTCTTGAAGCCACCGGTTTCCCGGCCGGTCAACGAACCACAACTCCTCCCTCCCCTGAGGGGCACCGTCGCACCAAGACGGCCTCCTGAGACGGGGACGGAGGAGTTGTGCATGTCTCCTCCCCCGATGTGGTGTGTGTTGGTGCCAGCGTCCTCCACGGAAGCTCGAGTGCGCGTGTTCTCCACATCTGGACCCGCTCGCGCCGAGCCGCAAACGCTCGCCCGCAGGCTGGCACGATGGAGACCTTCGACCTCGAACTGCTCGTCCGCTCGAATGGACTGCTGCTCGTGCGCGACGCTCGCCGCATCGGCGCCGAACGACTCGTGCGCGCTGCGCACCGCGACGGCTACCTCGTCAGGCTGAGGAAGGGGATCTACATACCTCAACCGACCTGGAGCGCCCTGTCTCGAGACGGGCAATACCGCGCTCGGATCGAGGCCGCGGCGCTCGCCCTCCGGAAGGACGCCGTGTTCAGTCATTACTCGGCCGCGCTGCTCTGGGGAATGCAGATCGCGGGCCCCTGGCCGCCCGAGGTACACACCTTGACGATCGGTGATCGTGGTGGCCGCGCGAGCGCGGTGCGCTGGAGGCCCGCGCTCGCGCCAACGGACAGCGCTCGGTCCAGCGCACCGCGCCGGCAGCACACCACAGCAGCCACGAAAACGAGGGACCCCGGAATGACCGGGGCCCCTCGTCCGTCGCTGTCGCGACTAGTTGATACGTGCGTACTTGTTGTTCTCGTCGTACTGGTAGATGCCGATGGTGGCTTCGGTCGGGTCACCGTTCTCATCGAAGGTGATCGGACCGGAGTTGCCGTCGTAGTCGATCTTCTTGCCCTCGGCGATGAGCTTCGCACCCTCTTCGAAGGTGGTCACCTTCTCACCCTTGTCCTTGCCACCGGACACCGACTGGAGCTGGCCCGCCATGTCGGCGCCCTCCGTCGAGCCCGCCTGCAGCGCAGCGAGCGCCAGCAGGATGACCGCGTCGTACGACTCAGCCGCGTAGCTGTAGTCCTTCAGCGGCTCGCCGCCCTCATCCTTCACGTATGCCTGCAGGCGGTCCGTGAAGTCACCGAGCTTGGCGGTGTCGAGACCCGGGAGGGTACCCTTCGCACCGGTCAGCGTGCCAGGAGCGAAGTCCGCACTGTAGTCGGCGAGGTTCCCGTCGACGAAGTACAGCTTGTCACTCGGGAAGCCGGCGAGACCCGGGACGATCGTCTTCGTCTCCTCGAACGCGATCAGGGCGATCGCGTCAGGGTTCTCGGCCTTCACCGCACTGATCTGCGCGTCGAACGACGTGTCACCCGTGTTGTAGGACTGCTCGGCGACGACCTCGCCACCGGCGCTCTCGAACGCTTCCTTCGTGAACTTCGCGAGCCCCGTACCGTAGGAGTCGTTCAGGTAGATGATGCCGAGGGTGGCGTTGCCGTCCTCAGCGATCAGGTTCCCGAGCACCTCACCCTGGAGCACGTCGGACGGCGCCGTCCGCCAGTAGAGACCGTTGTCGTCCCACGTCGTGAAGTCGGCCGAGGTGTTCGCCGGGGAGAACTGGATGACCCCAGCGCCCGTGACCTCGTCGATGAAGAGCTTCGACACACCGGACGATGCGGCACCGATGATGGCCGTGACCCCCTCGGAGAGGAGACGCGGCACCTCCGTCGCATACGCCTTGTTGTCGGAGTCACCGGAGTCACCGAGCGTCAGGTCGATCTTGATGCCGAGGTTCGCGTCGTTGACCTCCTTGACCGCCAAACCGACGCCGGCTTCCTCGGGCGGGCCGAGGAACGCGAGGTTACCGGTCTGCGGCAACGCGGTGCCGAGCTTCAGGGTCAGGTCGCCAGCAGGCTTGCTGCTGCTGCCGCCGCTGTCGCCGCCGCTGGAGGCACAACCGCTCAGAACCAGCGCGCTGGCCCCGAGGAGTGCGATTCCACCGAGGACGATGGAGCGAGGGCGGGAGCGAGCGGTCGTGGCCTTCGAAAAGACGCTCATGGTACTCCTTGCTTGTCAGAAGAGTGGCAGCTCCAGGGGCTGCCGTTGTGACAAGTTATCCGTTGCAGGTGCGCTGGACAATGACCGTGACGTTACAAGCGTGTAACACGACCAAATCGTTACCTCGTTTCGGCCGAAATCGCCGTTTTCCTGCGATGGTCGCGCGACCAACGCCGAAATCCGCCGCGTGGGACCCGCTCACGCCCGTTTCGCGGCGGCGATGCCCCTGCGGCTCCGGGCTGTCGCGATCAGCATGTCGATCGTGAGGATAGCGAGCGCAACCCACACGAGACCGAAGCCCAACCAGCGCTCAGGAGGCATCGCCTCGTGCAGCACGGCGACACCGACGACGAACTGGATGATGGGTGCGAAGTACTGGATGAAGCCCATCCAGGTGAGCGGCAGGCGACGGGCCGCGGCGGCGAACAACAGCAGCGGTACGGCCGTGATGACGCCGGCTCCGACGAGGAGCAGCGTGTGGCCGAGACCCTCGGTGCCGATGGTGAGACCGCCGGTGACGCCGACGGCAATCAGTTGGGCGACAGCGACCGGCGCGAGCCAGGCCGTCTCGAGGGTGAGGCCCGACACCGCATCGACCGCACCACCGACGAGCTTCTTGATGTAGCCGTACAGTCCGAAGGAGAAGGCGAGGATGAGGGCGATCCACGGCACCGTCCCGTGACCGATCGCGAGCACGAGGACCGCGATGACGCTGACGACGACGGCTGCCCACTGCGCCGGACGAAGCCGCTCGCGCAGGAAGAAGACGCCGAGGAACACCGTCACGATCGGGTTGATGAAGTACCCGAGGGAGGCTTCGACGACCTGGCCGTTCAACGCCCCGTACACGTAGGTCTGCCAGTTGACGTAGATGAGGGCCCCGGCGAGCCCCATCGTCAGCACGATGCGCCGCTGCCGGAGGATCCCGAGCAGTCGCCGCCACGAGCGGGTGACGAGGATGAGGATGCCGCAGAAGACGAGGGAGAAGAGGATGCGCCAGGCGACGACCTCGAAGGCACCGGCCGGTGCGAGCGCGATGAAGTACAGCGGGAGCGCGCCCCACAGGCAGTAGGCGGCGACCGCGGAGAGCAGCCCGGCGCGGCTCCCTTGGCGCGGGGCGGAGACGCCTGCGCGCGCGTCGGCGGCTCCAGCGGTGAGTTCGACGTCGACTTCTGCTGGATCGCTGGGGTTCTGCACCTCCCCAGGCTAGACCCGCGGCGAGACGCGCGACCCTCCTGAAACAGCCACAGCCCGAATGGCGGATGCCATTCGGGCTGTGGAGCGGCGTGATGCCGCGGAGTTCGTGCGCTGGTGACTAGCGGACGACGACGGCGAGGACGTCGCGCGCGGAGAGGACCAGGAAGTCCTCGCCGGCGTACTTGACCTCGGTGCCGCCGTACTTGGAGTAGATCACCTTGTCGCCGACGGCGACGTCGAGCGGGACGCGGTTGCCGTTGTCGTCGATGCGACCGGGGCCGACAGCCACGACCTCGCCCTCCTGGGGCTTCTCCTTGGCGGTGTCGGGGATGACCAGACCGGACGCGGTGGTCTGCTCTGCCTCGACCTGCTTGATGACGATGCGATCCTCGAGCGGCTTGATGGAGACCGACACGGTTGACCTCTTTCTTGAAACGAAGACGTTGTTAGCACTCACACTGCGAGAGTGCTGATTCCAGTCTAGGGATGTTCTGGCACTCACGCAACGCGAGTGCCAATGACGACTGGTACCGTTGCCGGATGCACAGTGCTCCGCCGAAGGCCCGCTGACCATGGACCGTCCGGAACTCGTCGAGCTCCTCACGGCCGACGGCCTGCGTCTGCTCGATTCCCTCCCGCCGTACCCCACGAAGGACGAGGCTGTGCGCCTCGTCACCCGGCTGAGGAACGAGGGCCACTCCCCCGCGCTCGTCGCGGCGGTGCTCACGCAGTCACGGCTCCGTCAGAAGGCGGCGGGTAAGTTCGGTCCGTTCGCCGCCCGCATGCTCTTCACCGAGGCAGGGCTCGAACAGGCGACCAGGCTCTCGGTCGCCGCCCTCCACGCCGGTCGCTTCGCGCAGGCCGACCTCCGGCGCATCGCCGACCTCGGCAGCGGCATCGGCGCCGATTCGATGGCGATGGCCTCCCTCGACCTCGAGGTGACCGCGGTCGACATCGACGAGGTGACCGCGGCCATCGCGAGCTACAACCTCGCTCCGTTCCCGACCGCCAGCGTTCGGAACGAGGCCGCCGAGGACATCGCCCTCGACGACTTCGACGCAGTCTGGTTCGATCCCGCCCGCAGAACCGCGGGTCACACGGACACCAGCCGGCTCACGAGCGCCGCAGACTACACGCCGTCGCTCGACACCGTATTCGCCGCCGCCGCCCGACTCCCGGCCGGGGTGAAGCTCGGCCCGGGTTTCGACCGCTCCCTCATCCCCGACGACGCGGAGGCGCAGTGGGTGTCGGTCGACGGCCAGCTGGTCGAGATGACGTTGTGGTTCGGGCTGCTCGCCCGTGCCGGCATCCGACGCTCCGCGCTCCTGATCACCGACGGCGTCCACCATGAGCTGCACGGAGCCTCGGACGCCGACGACGCCCCCGTCCGCGAACTCGGCGAGTACGTGCACGAGCCGGACGGGTCCGTCATCCGGGCACGGCTCATCGGCGATCTCGCAGTCCAGCTCGAGGCGGGCATGCTCGGGCAGGGAATCGCCTACCTCACCTCGGATTCGGCGACGACCTCACCGTTCGCCACGACGTTCCGCGTCCTCGAGCGGCTCCCGATGGATGAGAAGAGCCTGAAGCGCACGATGCGCGACCGTGGCATCGGCGTCCTGGAGATCAAGAAGCGCGGCGTGGACGTCGACCCTGCGGCGTTCCGCAGGCGTCTGGCCCTCAAGGGCGAGCGATCGGCGACCATCATCCTCACCCGTGTCGCGGGGAAGCACGCCGCGCTCCTCGTCGAGCGTGTGAGCACCGCTGCGGATGCGCCGGTCGGCGACTAGGCCGAGACGTACCCGATGATGACGACGATGCTGTAGACGAACCAGCCGAGCGAGCACGCAAGCCCGACGAACCCGGTCACGATGCCGGTGAGTGCGCGTCCGCGTCCCTGCGGTTCGCGTCGTCTGGCGATGAAGCCCACCACGATCGCGACGATCGACAGCGGGAAGCCCCAGCCGACGAAGATCGACACGACGAGCCCGACGAGGCCGGTGACGAGGGACCAGGTGCTGCGTCCGGTGCCGACGGCTTGTGCGGGCACCTGGTGCTGCGGCTGGTAGGCGGCGTACCCGCCCTGACTGGGAGCCTGGTACACGGCCGTCGGCACGGTCTGCAGGTAGGTGGCGTGGTCGCCCTGCCACGCAGCCGGGGGCGACGATGGCGATGCCGCTGCGGGTGCCTGCTGCTGCGCGGGTGTACCGGGAGCCGGCGGCCACGCGGCAGGTGGTGGGAAGCCCTGCGGTTGTCCCTGGCCTGGATGCGCCTGCGGTTGAGGCTGACCGGAGGGGGCCCACCCCTGACCCGGCTGCGCCTGCGGTTGCTGCGGCTGCTGTGGCTGCTGCTGGTACGGCGGTCGTCCGTCGGGCTGCTGTTGATCGGTCATGACCGCTCCTCTGCTCGTGCTCGGGTACCGGCCCATCCTATGCGCTCCCCCCGGCAGACTCAGTGGACCTGGATCTCCGTGACCGGCAACGTCGAGTCAGCGCCGAAGTCCAGCGTGGAGGGTTCACGCCCAGCCGAGATGAGCTGTGCGGCGAGCGCAGCGATCATCGCACCGTTGTCGGTGCAGAGCTGCAGCGGCGGGATGCGCAGCTCGATACCGGCGGCCGCCGTGCGTTCGGCCGCCACCTGGCGCAATCGGGCGTTCGCGATGACACCGCCCCCGAGCAGCAACCGCGGCACCCCCAGCTCGGTGCACGCCTTGACCGCCTTCGTGACGAGCACGTCGACGACCGCCTCACGGAAGCTCGCCGCCACGTCGGCGATCGGAACCTCCTCACCGGCGTCCTGTTTGGCCTCGACCCAGCGCGCCACAGCGGTCTTCAGACCGGAGAACGAGAAGTCGTAGCGGTGCCGCTCCATGTCCTTCGGCAGGCTCAGGCCGCGTGGGAACCGGATGGCCTTCGGGTCGCCGTCGGCCGCAACGCGGTCGATCTGTGGCCCGCCAGGGTAGGGCAGCCCGAGCACGCGGGCGACCTTGTCGAAGGCCTCTCCCGCAGCGTCGTCGATCGTCTCGCCGAGCAGCTCGACGTCGGAGACCAGGTCGCGGACGAGGAGGAGCGAGGTGTGTCCGCCCGAGACCAGGAGCGCGATCGTCGGGTACTCGATCGTGCCGTCCTCCGAGTCGAGGACGTCGGCGCCGACGTGGCCGACGAGGTGGTTCACGGCGTACAGGGGCTTGCCGAGCGAGACCGCGAGCGCCTTCGCCGCGCCGACGCCGACCATGAGCGCGCCGGAGAGCCCGGGGCCACTCGTCACGGCGACCGCGTCGAGGTCGGCGAGCCGGACGCCCGCTTCGGCGAGTGCCGTCGTGATGGTGGGCTCCAGCGCTTCGAGGTGGGCACGTGCTGCGACCTCCGGCACGACCCCGCCGTATCGGGCATGCTCGTCCATGCTGGACGCGATCGTGTTGGCGAGCAGTCGATGCCCGCGCACGATGCCGACGCCCGTCTCGTCGCAGCTCGTCTCGATGCCGAGGACGAGCGGTTCCTCGCGGTTCATGCGGTGCTCCCGGGGTCGGTGAGGGCTTGGGACTCGCGCGGCTGGGCGTCGCGGGGCTGCCCGTGGGCCAGCGACGGGGTGTTCGGGACGACGACGAGCCGCATGACGAGTGCGTCGACGTCGTCCGGCTGGTAGTACCCGGGCCGGATGGCGAGCTCTTCGAAGCCGAGGCTGCGGTAGAGCGTGATGGCGACGGGGTTGTCGGCTCGCACCTCGAGGAACACCTGTCTGGCGTCCTGTTGCCGGGCCCGCTCGATGAGCGACTGCATGAGCAGCCGGCCGAGCCCTCGACCTCTCGCATGTTCGGCGACCGCGATCGTCTGGATGTCGGCGTCGTCCGAACGCGAGGGTGCGAAGAGACCCGCGTAGCCCGCGAGTTTCGTCCCGTCGAGGCCGCCATCGTCATCGACGTCGGTGGCGACGAGGTAGTAGCCGTGCGGTGAGTCGAGTTCGGAGCGCATCATGTCGGCCGACCAAGCGTCGCTTGCGAACACCCGGCGCTCCATGGCCATGATCGCATCGGTGTCCGCGCTCGTGGCGCGGCGGAGCAGCCAGGTCATGCCGTGACCCGTTTGGCACCCGCGGAGAGGGTGACGTCCGGTGAGCGGAGATAGAGCGGTTCCGAGCCGGCGAACTCGCCGTCCGAGGCGAGCAGGAGCGCGGCGATCCGGCCGAGGGCGCCGCCGGGGACGACGGTCGCGTCGAGACGGACGCCGCCGTGCTCCGGCAGGTCGTCGGGCTTCGACAGCGCAGGGCCGCCCGAACGCGACGGGAGACCGGCGGCGTCCAGCCCGTCGTAGCTCGTCCAGTAGCGCTCCCGGCGACGCGCATCGGTGACGACGAGCAGCGTGGCGTCAGGTGCGACCGCCCCGGTGTCGTAGGCGTCGAGCGCGATCGCGTCGTGACTCACGACGGCGTGCACCGGAAGCCCTGCACCGATGGCGAAGGCGCGCGCCGCCGCGATCCCGATACGCAGCCCGGTGAACGGGCCGGGGCCCATGCCGGCGACGATCCCGGTCAGCTCCCCGACGGTGACGCCGGCGTCGTCGAGGCAGCCGACGATGAGGCTGCCGACGACCTCGGCATGCCGCATCGAGTCGTCGGAGGAACGCTCGGCGAGCACCTCGCCACTCGTCGTGACGACGGCGACGCTCGAACCGGCGGATGTATCGATCGCCAACAGCACGTCGTCCAGCCTACCCGGCGTCCGCGGCGGTGTGCCTGGTGAGCGTGAGCGTGCGGCGCTCGATCGGCTCCTCGCCCGGTTCGAGCGCGTGTGCCGCGGTCTCAGCTCCGGTCGGACGCTCGATGACGAGTTCGTACCACTCGCTCGCGACACCGTCGAGCAGGCCGGCGCCCCATTCGACGACCACGACCGAGCGGGCGAAGTCGATGTCGAGGTCGTCGAGTTCCAGGGCCGACCCGAGTCGGTAGGCGTCGACGTGCACGAGCGGCGGTCCATCGACGAGACTCGGATGGGTTCGGGCGAGGACGAAGGTCGGGCTCGTGACCGGGCCGCGGACGCCGAGGCCTTCGCCGATGCCGCGGGTGAGCGTCGTCTTGCCCGCCCCGAGCGGGCCGGTCAGCACGAGCAGCTGTCCTGCACCGAGCGCCCGGCCCAAGCCGATGCCGTACTCGTGCATGTCTTCGGGCGTCTCGATCTCCGTGACTCCGAGCATGGGGCCGTTCTGCGTCACGATGCGCTCCGCGGGGTTCGGACGACGCGCTGGCCGATGCGGGTGACGAGCTCGTAGTTGATCGTGCCGGCGGCGTCCGCCCACTCCTCCACCCGGGGAGCACCCGTCGCCGGGTCGCCGAACAGCACGGCGTCGTCACCGACCGTGACCTCGTCATCGCCGACGTCGACGACGAACTGGTCCATGGCGATCCTGCCGCACACACGGTATCGATGACCGTTGATCACGACGGGACCCGTGTTCGACGCACTCCGAGGGATGCCGTCCGCGTAACCGAGCGGCACGAGCGCGAGGGTCGTCGGACGATCCGTGCGATAGCTGTAGTTGTACGACACCCCTGTGCCGGGTTCGACCCTGCGCACCGCGGCGACGCTCGCCCGCAGCGTCATCACCGGGCGGAGCCCGAACGCATCGGCGGTGCGGTCCGCCGGGGCGTCCGGTTCGAACGGCGACAGCCCGTAGACCGCGAGGCCGATCCGGACGGCGTCGTACCGGAGTTCCGGCTCGCCGAGCGCTGCCGCGGAAGCCGCGAGGTGCAGCACGCGTGGCGCGAGGCCGGCCGCCCGCGCAAGAGCGACGCCCCGTTGGAATCGGGCAGCTGCGGCGGCGTCCTCCTCAGAAGAGGTGTTGGAGACGTGGGAGAAGAGCCCGTCGACGCGCACCAGGCCGGCCCGTTCGGCGGCGGCCGCGGCGGCGAACAGCGCGGGCCACTCAGCCTCCGCCGCACCGTTCCGGCTGAGGCCCGTCTCCAGCTTGAACTGCACGACGGGCGCCTGCGTCCCGTGGGCGGCGGCTGCGGCGATGACCTGGGCGAGCTGCGCTTCCGACGACAATGCGAGGTCGAGGTCTGCGGCGAGGGCCGACCCGAAGTCTGCGTCCGGGCCGTGCAGCCACACCAGGACCGGTGCGGTGATGCCGGCGGCTCGGAGGGCGAGTCCTTCAGAGATGTCGGCGACGCCCAACCGGTCCGCTCCGGCTTCGACGGCGGCGCGGGCCACCGGCACGGCACCGTGTCCGTACGCGTCGGCCTTCACGACGACGATGAGCTCGGCGACACCGGTCAGCTCACGCAGTCGACGGACGTTGTGCCGCACGGCGTCCAGATCGATGACGGCCTCACGGGTCGGCCGTCCTGCTGTTCCCGGTTGCGCCATCAGAGGTCACGCTCCGCGACGACGAAGGCGACGGCGACACCGGCGTCGTGGGTCATCGTCAGGTGCATACGGGTGATGCCGCGTTCGGCCACGACTCCGGCCGTGACGCCGGACAGTGCGAAGTCGGGCTTGCCTTCCGGGCCGTTCACGACGGCCATCTCCTGCCAGCGGATGCCGTCGGAGGAACCGAGCGCCTTGATGAGCGCCTCCTTCGCTGCGAACCGACCCGCCAGCGACCGCAGCGGCAGCTCGCGCTCCGACGGCACGAACAGCCGCGCCAGCAGGTTCGGCGTCCGGGTGATGGCCCGCTCGAACCTGGCGAGGTCCACGAGGTCCACGCCGATGCCGATGATCATCCCTCTACTCTACGACCGTCGCACCGAGGCAGCCCGCCCGCCGGGCAGGCCACCTCGCGGTGCGCGGACCGCGACTACTCGACCGTGACCGACTTCGCGAGGTTGCGCGGCTGATCGACGTCGAGACCCTTCGCCGTCGCCAGCTCCATCGCGAAGATGTGGAGCGGGATGACGGCGAGCAGCGGTTCGAAGAGCGGGCCGGCGAGCGGGATCGGGATGACCTCGTCTGCCGAGGGCAGGACGGCTGCATCGCCCTGTTCGGCGATCGCGATGACGCGTGCACCGCGGGCGCGGATCTCCTCGATGGTGGAGATGACCTTCGGGTGCAGGATCGCCGAACCACGCGGGCTCGGAACGACGACGAAGACCGGCTGGCCGGGCTCGATGAGCGCGATCGGGCCGTGCTTCAGCTCGCCGCCGGCGAAGCCCTCGGCGTGGATGTACGCGAGCTCCTTGAGTTTGAGTGCACCCTCGAGCGCGATCGGGTAGCCGACGTGACGACCGAGGAACAGCACAGCCCTGGAATCGGCCATCCAGTGGGCGAGCTGCGCGATCTTCTCCGAAGCACCGAGGATGCTCGAGATCTTGTCGGGGATGGCCTGCAGCTCGGAGACCTGCTCCGTGAGGTAGGTCGGGGTCTGCGTGCCGCGGACCCGCGAGAGGTGCAGCGCGAAGAGGTAGAGCGCGGTGATCTGCGCGGTGAACGCCTTCGTCGACGCGACCGCGACCTCCGGGCCGGCGTGCGTGTACACGACGGCGTCGGACTCGCGCGCGATCGTCGCTCCCTGCGTGTTGCAGATGGACAGGGTCTTCGCACCGGCCTCGCTGGCGAACCGCACGGCCATGAGGGTGTCCATCGTCTCGCCCGACTGGCTCACCGAGATGACGAGGGTCTTGGCGTCGATCACCGGATCGCGGTAGCGGAACTCGTGGCTGAGCTCCACCGTGACAGGGATACCGGCCCACCGCTCGATCGCGTAGGTGCCGACCGTTCCGGCGTACGCCGCTGTGCCGCACGCGATGATGACGATGCGGTTGATGTCGAGGAAGAGCTCGTCGAGTCCCTCCAGCTCGGGGATGACGACCTGACCGCCCTCGACGCGTCCGCGGATCGTGTTCGCGACCGCGTCCGGCTCCTCACTGATCTCCTTCGCCATGAAGCTCGACCAGCCACCCTTGTCGGCGGCGGAAGCGTCCCACTGGATCTCGAACGGCGAGGTTTCGACCGGAGCGCCGAAGAAGTCGGTGACGGTCACCTCGTCGGGGGTGATCACGACCATCTGGTCCTGACCGATCGCAAGGGCGCGCTGCGTGTACTGCACGAACGCGGCGACGTCGGAACCGAGGAAGTTCTCGCCCTCGCCCAAGCCGATCACGAGTGGCGAGTTGCGACGCGCTCCGATGACGACGCCCGGCAGATCCTGGTGCATCGCGAGGAGCGTGAACGCGCCGTCGAGGCGGACGACGACTCGGCGGAAGGCCTCCGTGAGGTCGCCGGTCGAGCGGTACTCGCGCCCGATCAGGACCGCCGCGATCTCGGTGTCGGTGTCGCTCTCGAAGGTGAACCCGTCGGCGAGCAGTTCAGCGCGCAGCTCGGCGAAGTTCTCGATGATCCCGTTGTGGATGAGGGCGAGTCGGCCGTCGTCGCCCAGGTGCGGGTGCGCGTTGCGGTCGGTCGGTCCGCCGTGGGTCGCCCACCGCGTGTGGCCGATTCCGGTCGAGCCCGGCGCGATCGGATCGGCGGCCAGGTTCTCGGTGAGCACGGCGAGCTTGCCCGCGCGCTTGCGGGTGTTCAGGGTGCCGGTGGCGTCGAGCACGGCGATGCCGGCAGAGTCGTAGCCCCGGTACTCGAGCCGTTTGAGGCCACCCATCAGGACGTCCACCGTCTTGTCGTTGCCGACGTATCCCACGATTCCACACATATGGACGAGCATAATCGGCGGGATTTTGCGAGGATCATGCACCAATACGCGCTTGCAGCGAACCGTCAGCGTTCGAGCGCCCGGAGCGCCAACCATGCCGCGGCGCGATCGTCCGGGTCGGCCATGGAGAGCCCGGTGAGCTCCTCGATCCTGCCGATGCGGCTCCGCAGCGTCTGCCGATGGATCCCGAGCGCCTCCGCCGTGATGCCCCAAGCGCCGTCATCGACGAGATATCGGCGCAGCGTCCTGGTGAGCTCACCGTGCTCACCGCCTTCCATGAGCGGATCGAGGACGGACCGGAGCTCGCGGGTGGCCGACGCGTCGAGCCGGTCGAACACGTACCCGATCGTCGGCAGCGCCCGGTACCGGACGACGATCCGGTCACCGACACTCGCCTCGTGCGCCTGCTCGGCCTGCCGCGCCGAGCGCCCGAGTGCGTCGAGCGGGGCAGGATCCCCCACCCCGAGGCGGATCGGGGTCGCGGCGGTCTGGGCGAAGCCCTGCACACGGTCGATGAGGTCCGCCGTCCGATCCTCCCGGAGGAAGCCCGTCAAGACGCCCTGTCGTACCGTCATGATCTGGGCGCAACCGAGTTCGTCGAACCAGCGGCTGGCGACGCGCTCCACATCGACCGTCTTCGATCGCGAGGACAGCGTGAACGCGACCAGCTGCTCCTCCCGCACCCCCCATCGGCCGAGGAGCTCGATGATCTGCTCCGGGGCACCGTCGATCAGGGTGTCGACGAGCAGGTCGCGCCCGAGACGTTCGGCGACCGAGTGATCGTGTGTCCGGAGGACGAGGTCGAGGAGAGCCGCTGCCTGGGCCGCCAGCGACCGCACGCGACTGAACCCGCCCTCCCGGGAGGAGATGACGAGGTAGGCCGCGAGCTCCTCGCCGAGCCCGATCGGATGCACTTGGAGCCCCGGGTGCCGGATGCGGATCGGCCGGTTGAAGGCGACCGCCGTCGCATCCTGGACATGCAGGGCCCCGGCACCGGCACTCGAGATCGTCTGCCCGTGGTCGTCGAGCAGGACCGCCCACCCGTCTATCCGGCTCGCGAGTTCGGCGACGATGGCACCGACACCGCCGCGCCGGGCGACCTGGGTGAGCACCCGGGTTCCCGTGGCGACGAGCCGGTCCTCAGCCGCCTGGTCGCCGGCCAGGATCGCCTCGATCCGCAGCGACGCGAGCGACGGGTCCTCGAGGCACCAGAGCACGGTCGCGCCGACATCGAGGAGGGCGCCGATCTCGGACGGCGTCTCATCACCCGAGGCCGGTTCCTGGCACAGCACCACGGCGGCAGCGAGCGCGTCCCGTCGCGCCCCTCCGTCGTGGAGGACTCCCTCGATACCGGTCGGCGTGCCGGTCACGATGGACGTGAACGAAGGGTGGGAACGCACGGCCAGCGCCTCGATGTCGACGATCTGATCGACCGGCGCGGTCCCGGGGACGGAACCCGCCTCCAGCCGACCGCCGAGCATCCGGACGATCGAGTCGAGGTCGCGAGCCATGGGCCCAGTGTACGAGATGTCGATCAGACGTCGCAGATCCACACTTTCGCACAGTGCACGGATGCAGCGTCCTCCCTACCATCGTCCCTGACCCACCACCGCCGCAGGAGGCCCCCGATGAAAGCCGTCGTCTTCCGTTCCCCCGAACAGCCGATCGAGTACACCGATGTCGACCTCTCGGCGCCGCGCGCCGGCGAGGTCCGCGTCCGTATCGCCGCCGCCGGGGTCTGCCACTCCGACCTGCACGTGAAGCGTGGCGAGTGGGATGCCGCCGCTCCGCTCGTGATGGGTCACGAGGGCTCGGGCGTCGTCCAGGAACTCGGTGAGGGCGTCACCTCGCTCTCGGTCGGCGACCACGTGGTGCTGTCCTGGGTCCCGCCGTGCGGCGAGTGCCGCTACTGCCGCTCCGGCCACGAGGCACGGTGTCAGAAGGTGGCGACGGTCGTCGCTCCGAAGGGCGTCCTCTTCGACGGCACCTCCCGCCTGTCCCAGGGCGGCGAGCTGGTCCACCACTACCTCGGCGTCTCCTCCTTCGCGGAGGAGGTCGTCGTCCCGGCGTCCGGAGCGATCAAGGTCCGTGACGACGCACCACTCGACGTCGTGGCCCTCGTCGGCTGTGCGGTCGCCACCGGTGTCGGCGCCGTGCTCAACACGGCGGCCGTCGAGCCCGGCGCCACCGTCGTGGTCATCGGGTGCGGCGGTGTCGGGCTCAACGTCGTGCAGGGGGCGAAGCTCGCCGGTGCCGAACGCATCATCGCCGTCGACGTCCGCGACGACAAGACCCTCCTCGCCGCCCAGTTCGGTGCGACGGACCGCATCAACGCAGCCGAGGTCGACGCGGTCGACGCGCTCTTCGAACTCCTGCCCGACGGCGCCGACTACGCGTTCGACGCGATCGGCCGCACGACCACGACGGAGCAGGCGATCCGCATGCTGGGCCTCGGTGGCGCGGCAGTGATCGTCGGTCTCCCACCGACCGGCGCGAAGGCCTCGTTCGAGCCGCTCGTCCTCGCCGAGGCCGACCAGCGGATCCTCGGATCGAACTACGGCAGCGTCCGCCCGTCGATCGACATCCCCGCCCTCGTCGATCGGTACATGGACGGCCAGCTCATGCTCGATCCGCTCGTCTCCTCGAGGCGCCCCCTCGCCGAGGCCGCTGAAGCGTTCGACGACCTCGAGTCGGGTGGCGCCCTCCGCACCCTCCTCATCCCCTGATCCACCGGCCCGTCCGGTACCGGGCTCAGCCCGGCACACACCGGCGGGGTCGACGCCCTCCCCCACACGGTGTCGGCCTCGCCGTTCCACCCACCCCACCCACCCCGAAGCTGCACCACGACTCATTGGAGAGCCAGCCATGTCCTCTCGCACCGCCTCCGCGTCATCGGACTCCCCCTCCGGCGCATCAGCACGACCGACCGATGCCGGCCTCCGCCGCGGTGTGATGAGCGGCCCGGAACTCGCCGCCCAAGCGATCGCCAACATCGCGCCGAGCGCGGTCATCGCGTTCACCGCCGCCGCGATCTACCTCGGGGCCGGAAACGGCACCGTCCTGTCGTTCGTCCTCGCCACCATCGTCATCCTGAGCGTCGGCTACTGCGTCGCGGTGTTCGCGAGACGCCACGCCTCCGCCGGCTCGCTCTACACCTACGTGTCCAAGGGCCTCGGGCCGTTCGGCGCCTATCTCGCCGGCATCACCCTCCTCATCGGATGTTGGGGCATCGCGGCCGGGTCACTCGGCGGATCGATCTCCTACGTCGGACAGTTCCTCGTCCTCATCGGGGTGCCGTTCGACGGCCCGATCGCCTGGATCGTGCTCGCCGTCGTCCTCGGAGGCTTGGCGACGCTCTTCACGATCCGCGGCATCCGGCTCTCGGCACGAGTGTCCCTGGTGCTGGAACTGGTGTCGATCACGATCATCCTGGTGCTCCTCGTGCTCGCTCTCGTCTGGGCAGGTCCGCGCGCCTGGGATCCGGCGCAGTTCTCGCTCGAGGGCGTGCCGTTCCAGGGAGTCGCCGCCGGCATGGTGCTCGGCATCCTCGGGTTCGTGGGCTTCTCCTCTGCGGACGCGCTCGGCAGAGAGGCCCGCAACCCGTACGTCGCGATCCCCCGTGCGATCATGTGGAGCGCCGTGACCGTCGGCGTCCTCTACGTCTTCGCCGCATACACCCAGGTCGTCGTCCTCGGCGCAGGGCTGGGCGAATCGGCCAACCCGCTTGAGGACATCGCGAGCGCCATCGGCATGCCGAGCTGGTTCTCCCCCGTCCTGACGCTCGGCGTCGGCGCCTCGTTCTTCGCCGTCGTCGTCGCCCCGCTGAACGTCGTCGGCCGCATCGTCTACGTGATGGGCAAGGAAGGCGTGGTCCCGGAACGCTTCGGTCGCACGCACGACCGTCACCTCACACCTCACCGGGTGCTGCTCATCGCCGGCCCCACGGCGATCCTGCTCGACATCGTCCTGCTCGCGAGCGGCGTCGACCCGATGTCGATCGTCGTGTGGGTCGACACCTACGGCACGTACGGCTACATGGTCGCGTACGCGCTCGTCGCGATCGCCTGCGTCGTCTACACGCGCCGCGAAGGGATGCGGAACGGCCTCGTGTGGGTCTGCGCGGTCATCGCCGTGCTGAGCATGGTCTACGTCTTCTTCGCCAACGTGTACCCGGTGCCCGCGTTCCCGCTCAACATCATCCCCTACCTGTTCCTCGCCACCCTCGCGGTCGCGATCGCCTGGTACGCGTACCTCGCGAAGCGTCGGCCGGAGGTCATCCGGAACATCGGCAACACCGAGACCGACCAGCTCGAGGGTGTCGGATAGCCTCCAGCCTGTTCGCCACGACGACGCCCTCCGCCCGGATGTCCGGCCGGAGGGCGTCGTCGTGGCGAACGGCCGAGGTCCTGCGTCAGAGTTTCCTGAGCAGGACGGAGGAGACCGTGTGGTCGGAGTCCTTGCGGAGGACGAGCTTCGCCCGGGAGCGGGTCGGTCGGATGTTCTCGAGCAGGTTCGGCTCGTTGATCGACCGCCAGAAACCGCGCGCCTGATCGGCGGCCTCCTCGTCGGACAGGTCCGCGAACACGTTGAAGAAGGAGTTCGGGTTCGAGAACGCGCCCCGTTTCAGCGCCATGAAGCGGTCGACGTACCAGGACTCGATGTCGCGTGTGCGGGCGTCCACGTAGATGCTGAAGTCGAACAGGTCGCTGATCGCGAGTCCGCTCGCCGTGGCGGCCGGCTGCAGCACGTTCAGTCCCTCGACGATGAGGACGTCGGGTCGGCGCACGACCACCTGCGCGGTCGGGATGATGTCGTACCGCAGGTGCGAATAGAACGGTGCCCGGACCTCGGCGGCTCCGCTCTTCACCTCGGTGATGAACCGGAGGAGGGAACGGCGGTCGTAGGACTCCGGGAAGCCTTTGCGGTCCATGATGCCCCGACGCTCGAGCTCCTCGTTCGGGTACAGGAATCCGTCGGTGGTGACGAGTTCGACCCGTGGGGTGTCGGGCCAGCGCGACAGGAGCTCTCGGAGCAGCCGCGCGATCGTCGACTTCCCCACGGCCACCGAACCGGCGACGCCGATGACGAACGGCGTCCGCAACGCCTGGTCGCCGATGAACTGACTCGTCGATCGCCCGAGGTCCTGCGTGCCTTTCGCGTAGAGGCTCAGCAGCTTGCTGAGCGGCACGTAGACCTCTTCCACCTCACGCATGTCCAGTCGGTCGCCGAGGCCACGGATCTGCACGACCTCGGTCTCGCTCAGCGGGGTGGCCATCGCCGGAGCGAGTCTCGCCCATTCCGCGCGGTCGATCTCCACGTAGGGCGTCGCCTGCCCGGACGGGGCACCAGTCGTCGAAGTCATGCGATCACTCTTCCACAGCTGAACGGCCGGGGTGCCTCAGATGGCGAGGCGGGCCCGGACGACGTCTGCGAGCTGATGCGCCAGGCGGTCGGCCGTCGGCTGGTCTGCGGCCTCCACCATCACGCGGACGAGCGGCTCGGTCCCCGACGGACGCAGCAGCACACGGCCCTCGTCACCGAGCTCCGCTTCCGCGGCACGCACAGCGGCGTCGACGACCTCGTCTCCGACGAGTCGGTTGCGGTCGACACCGGTGACGTTCACCAGGATCTGCGGGTACACCTGCATGACCGATGCGAGTTCGGCGAGCGTCTTCCCCGTGCGAGCCATCTCGCTCACCAGGTGAAGCCCGGTGAGGATGCCGTCACCGGTCGTCGCGTACTCGGCCATGATCACGTGTCCGGACTGCTCGCCACCGAGCGAGTACCCGTGCTCGTTCATGGACTCGAGCACGTAGCGGTCGCCGACACTCGTCTGGATGACCCGGATCCCGTGCTCGCGCATGGCGACATGGAGTCCGAGGTTGCTCATCACCGTGGCGACGAGGGTGTCGTCCTTGAGTTTGCCCCGCTCCTGCATCGAGACGGCGAGGATCGCCATGATCTGGTCGCCGTCGATGATCCGGCCGTCGGCGTCGACCGCGAGGCAGCGGTCCGCGTCGCCGTCGTGCGCGATGCCGAGGTCGGCACCGTGCTCGAGCACGGCCTTCGAGAGCTGGTCGAGGTGCGTGGAACCGACACCGTCGTTGATGTTCATGCCATCGGGATCGTTGCCGATGATGGTGACCCGGGCTCCTGCGTCACGGAAGGTCTCGGGTGAGACGCCGGCCGCTGCACCGTGGGCGCAATCGAGCACGACGTGGATCCCGTCGAGACGGTGCGGCAGACTGCCGAGCAGGTGCACGACGTAGCGGTCCTCGGCGTCGGCGAAGCGTCGGATGCGTCCGACGTCGGCACCGGTGGGGCTGAGCTTGGGGCGGTCGAGGTACTCCTCGATGCGCTGCTCCACGACGTCGGGGAGCTTGGTGCCGCCGCGGGCGAAGATCTTGATCCCGTTGTCGGGGGCGGGGTTGTGCGAGGCGGAGATCATCACACCGAAGTCGGCGTCGATGTCGGCGATGAGGAAGGCGGTCGCCGGAGTCGGCAGGACGCCGGCCTCGAGCACGTCGACGCCAGAGGACGCCAGGCCCGCCGCGACGGCGGCGGACAGGAACTCGCCGGAGATGCGGGGGTCGCGTGCGAGCACGGCGACGGGACGCTTCCCGGCGGCACGGCGGGCCTCAGCACTACGGCCTTGCCCAAGCACCACTGCGGTGGCTTGGGCAAGGCCGAGAGCGAGGTCTGCCGTCAGGTCGGCGTTCGCGAGACCGCGAACACCGTCGGTACCAAACAGCTGAGGCATGTAGCTTCGCTTGATCCGAGCGCGATTAGCGCTTCGAGAACTGCGGAGCCTTACGGGCCTTCTTGAGTCCAGCCTTCTTGCGCTCCTTGACGCGAGCGTCGCGGGAGAGGAAGCCGGCCTTCTTCAGGGTGGCGCGGTTGTTCTCTTCGTCGATCTGGTTGAGCGAACGAGCGATGCCGAGGCGCAGCGCGCCGGCCTGACCCGAGGGGCCACCACCGGAGATGCGCGCGATGACGTCGTAGCCGCCGGCCAGGTCGAGGACCGTGAACGGGTCGTTGATCAGCTGCTGGTGCAGCTTGTTGGGGAAGTAGTCCTCGAGCGTGCGGCCGTTGACCGTGATGGTGCCGTTGCCGGGGATGAGGCGCACGCGGGCGATGGCCTGCTTGCGACGGCCGACAGCCGCGCCGGGGACGCTGAGCACGGCGCGAGGCGCGGTGACTGCTGCTTCAGCAGGCGTCTCGGTGGAGTAGCTCTGCGGGGTCTCTTCGATGGAATCTGCGATGTTCGCCACTGTAAAATCCTTTTTTCTTGGTCCGGTGCTTACTGGGCGACCTGGTCGAGCGTGAACGGCTTGGGCTGCTGAGCTGCGTGAGGGTGCTCGCTGCCGGTGTAGACCTTGAGCTTCTTCAGCTGGTCGCGGCCGAGGGTGTTCTTCGGCAGCATGCCGCGGATCGCCTTCTCGACGGCGCGGATCGGGTTCTTCTCGAGGAGCTCGGAGTAGGTGACCGCCGAGAGGCCGCCCGGGTAACCGGAGTGGCGGTAGGCCTTCTTCTGGAGCGCCTTGGAGCCGGTGAGGGCGACCTTGTCGGCGTTGACGATGATGACGAAGTCGCCACTGTCGAGGTGGGGTGCGAAGGTCGCCTTGTGCTTGCCGCGCAGGAGCGCTGCTGCCTGGCTGGCGAGGCGGCCGAGGACCACGTCGGTGGCGTCGATGACGACCCAGTCGTGCGTGATCTCACTGGCCTTCGGGGAATACGTGCGCGTCACAATAGTGCTGCTTTCTGGTCGGAGTTGGTCGTTCGTGAATCCCGCTCCTGTTGGGTGTTCCGATCGGAACGCCCGAGGTGGAGGGCTCAACTTCGGGTACCACACCGCAGAAGGTGCAGGTACCAACGGGAGAGTCTACGCGAGGACTCTCCTTCGGTCAATTCAGCTCAGCGGCTGCTCAGTCAGCGGCCGCGGCCACGTGCCCGTGGTGACGACGCTGTCGGGTCTCGGAGGCGCGGGCCTGCAGCAGACCGAGTTCGGGGTAGCCGACCTGCACGAGGGTCAGCCCACGAGCCGGCATCACCCGGAAGTCGACCTGCCGTTTTCCACCGTCACGGAGCCGGGTGACCTCGGCGAGCGTCATGCGCCCCTCACCGACGGCGACACAGGCACCGACGAGCGACCGCACCATGCTGTGGCAGAACGCGTCGGCGGTGAGACTCGCGACGAGCACGCCCGTCTCATCACGTTCCCAGGAGAACGCCTGCAGCGTCCGGATGGTCGTCGCGCGGGGGCGAGGTTTGCAGTACGCCTGGAAGTCGTGGAGTCCGACGAGCGAGGCGGCGGCGGCCGCGAGCACCTCGACGTCGAGGTCCGACGTCGTCCAACTGGTCGTCCGTCGGAGCAGTGGATCCTTCCGCACACCGGCATCGGCGAGCCGATAGCGGTAGTGACGCCAGACCGCGGAGAAGCGCGCGTCGAAACCGTCTGGCGCAGGCTCCGCACGATGGATCACGACGTCGCGTTCCATGCCGAGCACGCCGTTCAACCGGCGCGCGAGCAGTTCGCTCGGCGACGCGAGCTTCGGCGACTCCTCTCCCAGCTCCGCATCCTTGCCCTGCATCCGCATGATCTTCGCGAGCTGGGGTTCGTTGAGGTCGAGGTGCACCACCTGCCCGGTCGCGTGCACCCCCGTGTCGGTGCGACCGGCGACGACGAAGCGCGGCATCGGCGGCACGGTCTTGCTCAACACCAACCGCAGTGCCCCTTCGAGCACCCCCTCGACCGTGCGGAGCCCCGGCTGCTTCGCCCACCCGGCGAAATCGGTACCGTCGTAGGCGATCTCCAGACGGAACCGCTGCGTCGGCAGCGGATCAGCGGCAACGGGCGCCAGGGTCTCAGCGCTCACGGACGTACGCCAGCTCACGGGTCGTGGCGACGAAGCCCTGACGCTCGTACAGGCCGAGGGCACCCGTCGGGCTCGCGGTGTCGACCTCGAGGGTCGCGCGCTCGAGCCCGGCGGCCTGGATCCGCTCGAGTGCCGCTGCGAGCAAGGCGGGCGCCAGACGGCGCCCACGCCAGTCACGCACCGTTCCGACGAGCGCGATGTACGCGCTCGTGAACCCCTGGGCGCCCCAGCTCTCCTCGTCGACCTCCGCGAGGGTGAACCCCACGACACGGTCCGTCTCGTCCACCGCGATCACCGAGAGCTCGTCACGGAAGTGCGCGCCGCCGACGAACTGCTGCCACATCGCCGGGACCGTTTCGAGGCTGCCCCAGTGGTCACGGAAGGAGTCGTTTCGAGCCAGACGGGTCCGCTCGGCGAACGCCTCGTCGAACTGCACGAGACGCACACCGTCCGGCGTCTCGATCGCGTCGATCGGAGCATGGAGGTCGCGCTCCATGAGCGTGAAGTACCGTGCCACCTCGAAGCCGAAGCGGTCGAAGAGTCGCGCGCCACTCGCGTTGTGCTCGTCGACGTAGGCACGAGACGACGTGGGGGCTGAACCCTCGACCGAAGCGAGCTGCTGCTCGGATCGGGTGAGGGACCAACCGAGCACGAGCCGACCGATACCGCGGCCGCGCCAGGCGGGATGGACGCCACCGAAGACGTAGGAGTACACCGAGACGTCGCGAGACGGCGCGAGCACCACCATCGCGAAGGCCACGACCTCGCCCTCCGCAGACAGCGCCAACAGGCTGTCGGAGGCCATGTCGATCCACTCGTGGTCGAACTCGTCGGCGATCTCGTCGCGCCCCGTCACCCGGTGCGGGTTGTCGAATGGATCCATCGCCCGGCAGAGCGCGACGAGTGCATCGATGTCGGACCGGTCCGCAGCCCGCCAGACGGCGATGTCGGGATGCTGCGGGAGGGCAGGCTGACCGGCCGGGACGACGGAGTTGGTGCTCATGGTCTCCAGCCTAGAACACCCCACGGAGACGCGCCGGGACGATGGAACCCCGCCCTCCGAGGGGAGAGCGGGGTTCCGATGAAACGGTGCGGAGGACTACTTGGTCTCCTCCGCGGGAGCCTCAGCAGCGTCCTCGGCCGTGGCCGAGGCGTCGTCGGTCTCGGTCGCCTCGACTGCCTCAGCAGCCTCGGTCTCGGCCTCGACGGCGGTCTCCTCGACCGGAGCCTCTTCGGCCGGAGCCGCAGCGTGCTTCGCAGCCGACTTGGCCGGCTTGGCCTTCGGCGTGACGGGCTCGAGGACGAGCTCGATCACGGCCATCGGAGCGTTGTCGCCCTTCCGGTAACCGGTCTTGATGATGCGCGTGTAGCCACCCTGACGGTCGGCGACGAGCGGCGCGATCTCCGTGAAGAGCTCGTGCACGACGCTCTTGTCGGTGATGGTCGCGAGCACACGACGACGAGCGTGCAGGTCGCCACGCTTCGCGAAGGTGATCAGGCGCTCAGCGAGCGGACGCAGGCGCTTCGCCTTGGTCTCGGTGGTCTGGATGCGCTTGTGGGTGAACAGCGCAGCAGCGAGGTTGGCGAGCAGCAGACGCTCGTGGGCCGGGCCGCCTCCGAGGCGGGGTCCCTTGGTGGGAGTAGGCATTGTTGTCTCTCTTCAGGTTGGAAGTCGTAGGTGGAACGCGGGCTAGCCGGACGGAACCGTTAGACGGTCTCGTCGTCGTAGCCGCTGTAGAAGTGGGCGCCGTCGAACCCGGGGACCGAGTCCTTCAGCGAGAGGCCCATTTCGGTGAGCTTGTCGCGAACCTCATCCACGGACTTCTGACCGAAGTTGCGGATGTTCATGAGCTGCGTCTCCGACAGCGCGACGAGCTCGCTGACGTTGTTGATGCCCTCGCGCTTCAGGCAGTTGTACGAGCGCACGGAGAGGTCGAGGTCCTCGATCGGGATCGAGAGCTCGCCCGGCAGGACGGCGTCGACCGGCGCGGGGCCGATCTCGATGCCCTCAGCAGCGGTGTTGAGCTCGCGGGCCAGGCCGAACAGCTCGGTCAGCGTGCGACCGGCCGACGCGATGGCGTCGCGCGGCGTGATCGCCGGCTTCGACTCCACGTCGACGACCAGACGGTCGAAGTCGGTGCGCTCACCGGCACGAGTCGCCTCGACGCGGTAGGTCACCTTGAGGACGGGCGAGTAGATCGAGTCGACCGGGATCTGACCGGCTTCGCTGAACTCGTTGCGGTTCTGCGTCGCCGACACGTAGCCGCGGCCACGCTCGATCGTGAGCTCGAGCTCGAACTTCGCCTTGTCGTTGAGCGTCGCGATGACGAGATCAGGGTTGTGCACCTCGACACCGGCCGGAGCCGAGATGTCGGCCGCGGTGACCTGGCCTGCGCCGGTCTTGCGGAGGTACGCCGTGATCGGCTCGTCGTGCTCGCTGGAGACGACGAGACCCTTGATGTTCAGGATGATCTCGGTGACGTCCTCCTTGACACCGGGGATCGTGCTGAACTCGTGCAGCACGCCGTCGATGCGGATGCTGGTGACCGCTGCGCCCGGGATGGACGACAGCAGGGTGCGACGGAGGGAGTTCCCGAGGGTGTACCCGAAGCCTGGCTCGAGCGGCTCGATGATGAACCGGCTGCGGAACTCCGAGATCGATTCTTCGGTGAGCGTAGGGCGCTGTGCGATGAGCACTATGGATTCCTTTCGGCTAAGTGTCCGCTATATGACACTTGCGTTGGCGAGGTATTGAGTTGTGTTCGCTGGCCCTGATCACCAGGACCATGCCCTGATCCGTCCGCGACGGTCTGACGACCATCGCGGACGGATCAGGGCTGGTGAACCGAAGGAATTAGACGCGGCGACGCTTCGGAGGGCGGCAGCCGTTGTGCGCCTGAGGCGTGACGTCGTTGATGGAACCGACCTCGAGGCCGGCAGCCTGCAGCGAACGGATCGCCGTCTCGCGACCGGAACCCGGTCCCTTGACGAAGACGTCCACCTTCTTCATGCCGTGCTCCTGCGCCTGACGCGCGGCCGACTCGGCGGCGAGCTGTGCGGCGAACGGGGTCGACTTGCGCGAACCCTTGAAGCCGACGCCACCGGACGAAGCCCAGCTGATGACCGCACCCGAGGGGTCGGTGATCGAGACGATCGTGTTGTTGAAGGTCGACTTGATGTGGGCCTGGCCCACGGCGACGTTCTTCTTTTCCTTCTTGCGCGGCTTCCGAACGGCCGACTTTGGTGCTGCCATGAATATCTCCTAAGTCCTGTGACGAGGCGACTAGGCGGGGCCTAGCGAGCCTTCTTCTTGCCGGCGACGGTGCGCTTCGGGCCCTTGCGGGTGCGCGCGTTGGTCTTGGTGCGCTGACCGCGGACGGGAAGTCCACGACGGTGGCGGATGCCCTGGTAGGACCCGATCTCGACCTTGCGGCGGATGTCGGCTGCGACCTCACGGCGCAGGTCACCCTCGACCTTGAAAGTGCCCTCGATGTAATCGCGGAGGGCGACCAGCTGGTCGTCGGTGAGGTCCTTCACGCGGATGTCTCCGCTGATGCCGGTGTCGGCGAGGGTCTTGAGTGACCGAGTGCGGCCAACACCGTAGATGTACGTCAGTGCAACTTCCACGCGCTTGTCGCGTGGGATGTCTACGCCGGCGAGACGTGCCATGGTGGCTTCTCCTAGGAGTTGTGGAGGTGTGGAGCGGTTCCGGTGCCCGGGCCTCCGACCCGAGGTGTCACCCGTCCGGCGTACTGCCGGACGGGATCTGGAACTGCCGTTAGAGGGGTGTAGCGGTGTTGCTCAGGGCTGCATGAGCCTCTGCGATCAACCCTGGCGCTGCTTGTGGCGCGGGTTCTCGCAGATGACCATGACGCGGCCGTTGCGACGGATGACCTTGCACTTGTCGCAGATCTTCTTGACGCTGGGCTTGACCTTCATGATTCTCTCTTTTCGCTGTCATCGTGCCGGAGGACCCGGCCGTTACTTACAGCGCGACCTACTTGTAGCGGTAGACGATCCGACCACGGGTCAGGTCGTAGGGGGTCAGCTCCACGATCACGCGGTCCTCTGGGAGGATGCGGATGTAGTGCTGACGCATTTTGCCCGAAATGTGGGCAAGTACCTTGTGTCCGTTGGTCAGCTCAACGCGGAACATCGCGTTGGGCAGAGCCTCGACCACTTGGCCCTCGATCTCGATGACGCCGTCTTTTTTGGCCATAGCCTCACTGTCGCTCAGGTTGAGTCGCACTGGTCGTGCGGATGGATTGCGGTGCGGATGTCGGCTCGCTGAAGGCATGCCGAAAGCACCAAAGATCAATCCTATGCTATGTTCTGCGGTTTCGCCAACTCAGACCGCGACACTCCGCGGTCAATCCCGACGGGCGAGCAGGGCGCGGTTGAACGATGCGGTGAACTCGGCGTCGATCTCGACATCGTGGCCGTCGACCGAACTGACTGGGGCCGCCAACCGCACGCTGGAGAGGAGCCACAGCGCGTCGGCCTGCAGCAGCTCGTGCGGCGTCAGCATGCGGTACTCCCCCACGAGCGACGCCTCGGCGAGATGGTCCCAGAGTGCGAGCTGCGTCGTCCCGGCGAGGATCCCGCTCGAGGCCGGAGGCGTCACGAACACGTCGCCGAACCGAGCGACGAGCGTCGACGTCGGCCCTTCCAGCACGTACCCGTCAGTGCTGACGAACAGGACGTCATCCGCACCGCGACGGTGCGCCTCACGGAGAGCCGCCATGTTCACCGCGTACGACAGTGTCTTCGCGCCGGCGAGCAGCCACGGCGAACGCTCCTGCACGTCGCTTGCGAGTCCGCGATCGAGGAGCACCACACGCACTCCCGTCTCGCGCTCGGGGAACCCGGAGGTCGCAGGGGTCGCGGAGATCCACGCGGTCGGCGCACCGGACGCACCGTTCCCCCGGGTCAGCACGAGGCGCAGCGCACTCTGGCCGGTGCCGGGAAGCGCCGCGAGTGCACGGACGATCGCGGCGCGCCATTGCGAGAGGTTCGGCGCCGGGAGGTCGAGGGCCAGCGCAGACGCGGCCAAGCGCTCCAGATGCGCGTCGACCGACTGCGCATGGCGACCGACGACGCCGACGGTCTCGAAGATGCCGTCACCTCGAGCCGGCCCCTGGTCGAAGACGCTCAGGACACCGCTGCCGTCACCCACGGGATGGATCGAGGCGTCCAGCGCCGCGGGCTCGACGGAGGCGTCGGCGGGCAGGGCATCGAGGAGGAACACGATCGGGTCGCTCATGTCGAGCACTCTACCCTCGGGACGGACCGAACCCGTTCACGCAGGACGGACGGGGGTGACGCCGAACGCCGCCAGGGCTGCCGCGCCGCCGTCGTGAGCGGTCAGCACCCAGATGCCGTCCCGGTGCACCGCGACACTGTGCTCCCAGTGCGCTGCCGCGCTGCCGTCGAGCGTGGCGACCGTCCACTCGTCGTCGCGGACGAAGGTGGCCGGGTCACCGGCGACGACCATCGGCTCGATGGCGACGACGAGTCCAGGCTTCACCTCGGGACCCCGCTGACGCACGCGGTAGTTGAACACCGGTGGCGCCTCGTGCATGGTGCGACCGATGCCGTGGCCCACGTAGTCGGTGAGGATGCCGTATGTGCGGCCCTCAGGCGAGTTCTCTTCGACGAACTCCTCGATGGCCGCGCCCACCTGGTTGAGGTGGCGTGCCGTCGCGAGCTCGGCGATCCCGGCCCAGAGCGATCCCTCCGTGACGGCGGACAGCCGCTCACGCTCGGTGACGAGTTCGGGGCGCGACGGGTCCGGCAGGACGATCGTCATCGCCGAGTCACCGTTCCACCCGTCGATCTCCGCGCCGCTGTCGATCGAGACGATGTCTCCCGGCTGCAGCACGCGCGAACCCGGTATGCCGTGGACGACGTCCTCGTTCACCGAGGTGCAGACCGTGTGCCGGTACCCGGGCACGAGTTTGAAGTTCGAGTGCCCACCGGCGGCGACGATGGCCGCCTCCGCGACCGTGTCGAGCTGGAGGGTCGTCACGCCCGGTGCCACGAGGGTTCGGACGGCGTCGAGCGACGCCGCCGTCGCGAGACCGGGAGCGATCATCGCCCGGAGTTGTTCAGGCGTCTTGTAGATGGACTTGCGGAACACCGGGAGCGGCTCAGCAGGCTCAGACCGCAGGCACGATGATGCCACGCTCTGCGAGGGCGGCATCGATGCGAGCGGTGACCTCGGAGACGTCACCGAGGCCGTCGACGGCGAGGACGAGTCCGCGCGCCGTGAAGACCTCGATCAGCGGCGCCGTCTCCTGTGCATAGAGCTCGAGACGGTGGCGGATGATCTCCTCGGTGTCGTCTGTGCGCCCCTGCTCGGCAGCACGCTTCAGCAGGCGGGCGACGACCTCTTCCGTGTCGGCGAGCAGCTGCACGACAGCGTCCAGCGTCGAGTCGCTCTCGGCGAGCAGGGCGTCGAGAGCGACGACCTGGTCCGGCGTGCGCGGGTAGCCGTCGAGCAGGAAACCGTCGATGGCGTCCGGCTGGTGGAGTCGATCGCGGACGATCTCGTTCGTGAGGGAGTCGGGCACGTAGCCGCCCTCGCTGACGATCGCCTGGACCTGCTTGCCGAGCGCGGTACCGCCCTTGATGTTCGCGCGGAAGATGTCTCCCGTGGAGATCGCAGGGATGTCGAAGCGCTCCGCGAGGAACGCTGCCTGCGTGCCCTTGCCGGATCCTGGAGGACCGACGATGAGCAGACGCGGCTTGCGCCCGAGCGAGGTGCCGAGCTGTCCGGCGGCGCTCAACGCAGGAGTCCTTCGTAGTGGCGCTGCTGGAGCTGCGAGTCGATCTGCTTGACCGTCTCGAGGCCGACGCCGACGATGATGAGGATCGAAGCGCCACCGAAGGGGAAGTTCGCGTTCGCACCGACGAGCGCGAGCGCTATCAGCGGGAGGAGTGCGATCAAACCGAGGTAGATGGATCCCGGCAGCGTGACGCGGGTGAGCACGTAGTCGAGGTACTCGGCCGTCGGGCGCCCGGCACGGATACCCGGGATGAAGCCGCCGTACTTCTTCATGTTGTCGGCGACCTCTTCAGGGTTGAAGGTGATGGCGACGTAGAAGTACGTGAATCCGACGATGAGCAGGAAGTACATCAGCATGTAGAGCGGGTGATCGCCCTTGGTGAGGTACTGCTGGATCCAGAGGACCCAGGGTGCCGGCGTGCCGGTCGTCGGCTGGTTGAACTGCGCGATGAGGGCAGGCAGGTACAGGATGGACGACGCGAAGATGACGGGCACCACACCGGCCATGTTGACCTTGATGGGGATGTACGTGTTGTTGCCGCCGTACGTGCGACGACCGACCATGCGCTTCGCGTACTGGACCGGGATGCGCCGCTGCGACTGCTCGACGAACACGACGAGCGCGACGATGACGAGCCCGACACCGAGCACGAGGAGGAAGACCTCGGGGCCCTTGGCGGTCCAGATCGCGCCGAGCGAACCGGGGAAGGTCGCCGCGATGGAGGTGAAGATGAGGAGGGACATGCCGTTGCCGACGCCACGCTCGGTGACGAGCTCGGCCATCCACATGACGAGGCCGGTACCGGCGGTCATGGTGATCACCATGAGCAGCATGCCGTACCAGGTCCCGCCCTGGGCGGTGATGAGGTCGGCGCAGACGCCGCCCTGGTTGCCGAAGAGCGCACCGCTCTTGGCGACAGTGATGAGGGTCGTCGACTGGAGGACACCCAGGAAGATCGTGAGGTAACGCGTGTACTGCGTCAGCTTGCCCTGGCCGGACTGGCCTTCCTTGTGCAGCGTCTCGAAGTGCGGGATGACCACGCGGAGGAGCTGCACGATGATCGACGCGGTGATGTAGGGCATGATGCCGAGCGCGAAGATCGAGAGTTGGAGGAGCGCGCCACCGCTGAAGAGGTTGACGAGCTCGTAGAGGCCGGAAGCGCTATCCGACTGGTTCGCCAGGCACTGCTGCACGTTCGGGAAGTTCACGAACGGAGCGGGGATGAAGGACCCGAGGCGATAGATGGCGATGATTCCGAGCGTGAACCCGATCTTGCGACGAAGATCCGGGGTACGGAAGATCCGCCCGATGGCGCTGAACAAAAGAGGCCTCCTGTGAGATGGTGCGGGGTCGGCCCGGGTGACCGGCGTGAAGCCGGCCACCCGAGTGAGCTCCTGTGCGGAGCCGGCCGAGGGCTACTTGATGCTGCCCCCGGCTGCCACGATCTTCTGCTCTGCCGAGCTGGAGACCTTGTCTACCGCGACGTTCAGCTTAACGGCAATGTCACCGTTTCCGAGAACCTTGACCTTCTCGTTCTTCCGGACGGCACCCTTGGCGACGAGGTCGACCTTGGTGACGTCGCCACCCTTCGGGTACAGCTCGGCGAGCTTCTCCAGGTTCACGACCTGGTACTCGACGCGGAAGGGGTTCTTGAAGCCGCGGAGCTTCGGGGTGCGCATGTGCAGCGGCATCTGCCCACCCTCGAAGCCGACCTTGACCTGGTAACGAGCCTTCGTACCCTTGGTACCGCGACCCGCCGTCTTACCCTTGGACGCCTCACCGCGACCCACGCGCATACGTGCCTTCTTGGCACCGGCGGCGGGACGGAGGTGGTGCACCTTCAGGACCTGCTCGCGCTTGGGCGCGGGCTCTTCCTTGGCGACCTTCTTGGCTGCAGCAGCCTTGGGAGCTGCCTTCGCCTTCGGCTCGGCCTTGGCCGCTGCCGTCTTCGGAGCTGCCTTCGCAGCGGCCTTGGGGGCCTTCTCCTCAGTGGTTTCGTTCTTCTCAGCCATTAGTCGATCTCCTCAACCTGTACGAGGTGAGCAACAGTGTTCACGTAGCCGCGGTTCTGAGCGTTGTCCGGACGGACGACGACAGCGCCGATGCGACGGAGACCCAGGCTGCGAAGCGTGTCGCGCTGGTTCTGCTTCTCACTAATTCTGCCCTTGATCTGCGTGATCTTCAGCTGGCCCATCAGGCACCTACCTTTGCAGCGGCGGCCGCCTGAACAGCCTCAGCCTCTGCACGGAGCAGACGGGCCGGAGCGACCTGGTCGAACTCGAGACCACGACGGGCTGCGACGGCACGAGGTTCCTCGAGCTGCTTCAGCGCCGTGACGGTCGCGTGGACGATGTTGATGGTGTTCGAGGAACCGAGCGACTTGCTCAGCACATCGTGGATACCGGCGCACTCGAGGACGGCGCGGACGGGACCACCGGCGATAACACCGGTACCAGCGGCAGCGGGGCGCAGGAGCACCACACCGGCTGCTGCCTCACCCTGGGTGGGGTGCGGGATGGTCGAGCCGACACGAGGGACGCGGAAGAAGTTCTTCTTCGCCTCCTCGACGCCCTTGGAGATCGCGAGAGGAACCTCGCGAGCCTTGCCGTAGCCGACGCCGACCAGACCGTTGCCGTCACCGACGACCACGAGGGCGGTGAAGCTGAAGCGACGACCACCCTTCACGACCTTCGAGACGCGGTTGATGGTGACGACGCGCTCCAGGAACTGGCTCTTGTCGCTGTCCCGGCTGCCGCGGTCGCGGTTCGGGTTGCGCTCACGGCCGCCACGACGAGCCTCGCGGGGCTCGCGGTCGGTCGAGGGCTCGGTCGATGCCGCGGTCTCCACAGGAGTCTCCGCAACGGTCGCGACAGCCTCTTGCTGCTTGTTGTCTTCGCTCACAGGTTCAATCCGCCCTCTCGAGCACCATCGGCAATTGCTGCCACGCGACCTGCGTAGCGGTTGCCTCCACGGTCAAATACGACATCCTCGATGCCGGCTGCCTTCGCACGCTCGGCGATGAGCTCGCCGACCTTGCGCGACTTGGCGGTCTTGTCGCCGTCGAACGTCCGGAGGGTGTCCTCCATGGTCGAGGCGGAGACGAGGGTGTGACCCTTCGTGTCATCGACAACCTGCACGAACACGTGACGGGCTGAACGGTTCACGACGAGACGCGGACGGACCGCGGTACCCTCGATCTTCTTGCGCAGACGCAGGTGACGGCGGCCACGTGCGGCAGTCTTCGTTGGACGAGCCATGGTTACTTACCAGCCTTTCCGGCCTTGCGACGCACGATCTCGCCGGCGTAGCGCACACCCTTGCCCTTGTACGGCTCAGGCTTGCGGATCTTGCGGATGTTGGCAGCGACCTCGCCGACGGCCTGCTTGTCGATGCCGGCGACGGTGAGCTTGTTGTTGCCCTCGACGGTCAACGTGATGCCGACGGGCGGCTCAACGGTGACGGGGTGCGAGAAGCCGAGCGCGAACTCGACCGCGCTGCCCTTCTGTGCGACGCGGTAACCGGTACCGACGACCTCGAGGCCCTTGGAGTAGCCCTGGGTGACGCCGATGATCTGGTTCGCGATGAGCGTGCGGGTCAGGCCGTGGAGCGAACGCGAGTTGCGCTCGTCGTCCGGACGCGTGACGAGCAGCTGCGCGTCTTCGAGCTTGACCTCGATGGGGCTGGCGACGGTGAGCGAGAGCTCACCCTTCGGGCCCTTGACGGAGACGACCTGGCCGGTGACGTCGATGGTCACTCCGGCCGGGATGTCGATGGGGAGTCTTCCAATACGAGACATGACTGGCTACCACACGTAGGCGAGGACTTCCCCACCCACGCCCTTCTTCTCGGCCTGGCGGTCCGTGAGGAGGCCGCTGGAGGTGGACAGGATAACGACGCCGAGGCCGCCGAGGACCTTGGGGATCTCCGTCGACTTCGCGTAGACGCGAAGGCCGGGCTTGGAGACCCGCTTGATGCCGGCGATGGAACGCTCGCGGTTCGGGCCGAACTTGAGGCTCAGCTTGAGCGTCTGTCCGACGGTCGCGTCTGCGACCTCCCAGCCGGAGATGTAGCCCTCGGACTTGAGGATCTCGGCGATGTTCACCTTGAGCTTGGAGTGCGGCATCGACACGGTGTCGTGGTGCGCCGAGTTCGCATTGCGCAGTCTGGTCAGCATGTCTGCGACCGGATCTGTCATGGTCATATCTGGTGTTTCCTTTGTTCACCAGGTTTCGACATCCTGTGCAAGGGTGCCGACCTGTGGTGGTTGAACCGATCGGAGCAGGGTTGCCCCGAACGGGCGGAAGCCCGGTCCTCGGCTATGACACCGAGGACCGGGCGGATGTTCAGTTGGACTCAGCCGCCTTGAACGGGAAGCCGAGCGCCTTGAGGAGCGCGCGACCTTCGTCGTCGTTCTTGGCCGTGGTCACGACAGTGATGTCGAAACCGCGGACGCGGTCGATCTTGTCCTGGTCGATCTCGTGGAACATGGACTGCTCCGTGAGGCCGAAGGTGTAGTTGCCGTTGCCGTCGAACTGCTTGTCCGAGAGGCCGCGGAAGTCGCGGATACGGGGCAGTGCGAGGTTGAGCAGGCGGTCCAGGAACTCCCAGGCGCGGTCGCCACGAAGCGTGACGTGAGCGCCGATGGGCTGGCCCTCGCGCAGCTTGAACTGCGCGATGGACTTGCGTGCCTTGGTGACCTGCGGCTTCTGACCGGTGATCTTGGTGAGATCCGAGACAGCGCCGTCGATGACCTTGCTGTCGCGAGCTGCCTCGCCGACGCCGGTGTTGACGACGATCTTCACGAGTCCGGGCACCTGGTGCACGTTCGTGAAGCCGAAGTCCTTCTGCAGCTGCGGAAGGATCTCAGCGCGGTACTTCTGCTTGAGACGGGGCTGGATTTTGCCAGTCGCCACTTCAGTGTCAGTCATTACAGGTCCTTACCTGACTTCTTGGCGTAACGAACGCGGACCGTCTTGGTGACGCCGTCCTTCGTGACTTCCTCGTTGCGGTGGCCGACCTTGGTCGGGCCCTTGGTCTCCGGGTCGACAAGTGCGACGTTGGAGATGTGGATCGAAGCCTCGACGGTCTCGATGCCGCCGGTCTTCGTTCCACGCTGGGTCTGGCCGACGCGGGTGTGCTTCGTGACGTAGTTGACGCCCTCCACGATCACCCGGTTCTTGTCCGCCAGGACCTCGATGACGCGACCCTGCTTGCCGCGGTAACCACCGCGGTCCTGCTTCGGGCCTGAGACGACCTGAACCAGGTCGCCCTTCTTGATCTTTGCCATGACTTAGATAACCTCCGGCGCCAACGAAACGATCTTCATGAACTTCTTGTCACGAAGCTCGCGGCCGACCGGCCCGAAGATGCGGGTACCACGGGGGTCTCCGTCAGCCTTCAGGATAACAGCGGCGTTCTCGTCGAACTTGATGTACGAACCGTCGGAACGACGGGTCTGCTTGCGGGTGCGGACGATGACCGCCTTGACGACGTCGCCCTTCTTGACGTTGCCACCGGGGATCGCGTCCTTGACGGTCGCGACGATGGTGTCACCGAGACCCGCGTAGCGGCGGCCGGAGCCACCGAGCACGCGAATGGTCAGGAGCTCCTTGGCACCGGTGTTGTCGGCGACCTTGACTCGTGATTCTTGCTGAAGCATTGTTCGCTCTTCCTCTCAGTAAGCCGCGAGGCCTACTTGGCCTTCTCGAGAATCTCGACCAGGCGCCAGCGCTTGGTGGCGCTGGTCGGGCGGGTCTCGCTGATGAGGACGAGGTCGCCGATGCCGGCGGAGTTCGCCTCGTCGTGCGCCTTGACCTTGGAGGTGCGGCGGATGACCTTGCCGTAGAGCGGGTGCTTCACGCGGTCCTCGACCTCGACGACGATGGTCTTCTCCATCTTGTCGCTGGTCACCAGACCACGGCGGGTCTTGCGGTAGCCACGAGCGTTGGCGTCCTTGACGTCGTGCTCGGACGACTCGTGACCCTCAGGGGCCTTGTCGGTAGCGGTAGCCATGTCTAGGCCTCCTTCGTGGTCTCAGCGTCAGCAGCAGCGGTGTCCTCGGACTTCGGTGCGGCCTTGGCCTTCTTGGTCTTCTTCTCAGCCTTGGCCTCGACGACCTCGACGGTCGGCGTGGCACGAATGCCGAGCTCGCGCTCACGGATGACCGTGTAGATGCGAGCGATGTCGCGCTTCACGGCACGCAGGCGGCCGTGGTTCTCGAGCTGCCCCGTGGCCGACTGGAAGCGCAGGTTGAACAGCTCTTCCTTGGCCTTGCGGAGCTCCTCGACGAGGCGCTGGTCTTCAAAAGTGTCGAGCTCGACGGGGGTGAGCTCCTTGGATCCGATCGCCATTATGCGTCGCCCTCCTCGCGCTTGATGATGCGTGCCTTGAGGGGCAGCTTGTGGATTGCACGGGTGAGCGCCTCGCGGGCCAGGGTCTCATCGACACCGGCGACCTCGAACAGCACACGACCCGGCTTGACGTTCGCGACCCACCACTCGGGCGAACCCTTACCGGAACCCATGCGGGTTTCGGCGGGCTTCTTGGTCAGCGGACGGTCGGGGTAGATGTTGATCCACACCTTGCCGCCACGCTTGATGTGACGCGTCATGGCGATACGAGCGGACTCGATCTGACGGTTGGTCACGTAAGCGGGCGTCAGGGCCTGGATGCCGAACTCACCGAACGACACCTTGGTGCCACCGGTGGCCTGGCCGGAACGACCGGGGTGGTGCTGCTTCCGGTGCTTGACTCTGCGTGGGATCAACATGGTTATGCCTCAACTCCTGCGGCGGCGGGCGCCTCGACAGCGGCCTTGGGGGCGCTGTTCGAACCGGCGTTACGACGGGGGCGGTCGCCACCATCGCGACGCTCCGGACGCGTCGACTTCTGGTTTGCCTGCTCGCGAGCAAGCTCCTTGTTGGTGATGTCGCCCTTGTAGATCCAGACCTTCACGCCGATGCGGCCGAACGTGGTCTTCGCCTCGTAGAAGCCGTAGTCGATGTTCGCGCGGAGCGTGTGCAGCGGCACACGGCCTTCGCGGTAGAACTCGGAACGGCTCATCTCAGCGCCGCCGAGACGGCCGGACACCTGGATACGGACACCCTTGACGGTGGACGTGCGCTGAGCGCCCTGCAGGCCCTTACGCATCGCGCGGCGGAAGGCCACACGTGCGGAGAGCTGCTCGGCGATGCCCTGCGCGACGAGCTGAGCGTCGGCCTCGGGGTTCTTGACCTCGAGGATGTTCAGCTGGATCTGCTTCTTCGTGAGCTTCTCGAGGTCGGCACGGATGCGCTCGGCCTCGGCGCCACGACGACCGATCACGATACCCGGACGGGCAGTGTGAATGTCGACGCGGACGCGGTCACGGGTGCGCTCGATCTCGATGCGGCTGACGCCGGCACGGTCGAGCGAGGTCGCCAGCAGACGACGGATCTTGACGTCTTCCGCGACGAAGTCGCTGTAACGCTGACCCTTCTTCGTGCTGTCGGAGAACCAACGCGACACGTGGTCGGTCGTGATTCCCAGACGGAAGCCGTATGGATTGACTTTCTGACCCATTACTTGCTCACCTTCTTGGCCTTGGCAGCGCCTGCGGTCTCATCAGGCGTCGAGAGCTCGACGGTGATGTGGCTGGTGCGCTTGAGGATGCGGAACGCGCGGCCCTGGGCACGCGGACGGAAACGCTTGAGGGTTGCACCCTCATCGACGTACGCCTTCGCGATGTACAGGTCCTGCTCGTCCAGGAACACGTTCTCCTTGTCGGCCGTGACGCGAGCGTTCGCGATGGCCGAGGCAACGAGCTTGTAGATGGGCTCGCTGGCGCTCTGCGGTGCGAACTTCAGGATGGCCAAGGCCTCCTGAGCCTGCTTGCCACGGATGAGCGCGACGACACGACGGGCCTTCTGGGGGGTGACGCGGATGTGTCGCACGCGGGCGATCGACTCCACCATTTCTCTTCCTCCTTCACGTCACCGCGTTAGCGGCGACGGCCCTTCTTGTCGTCCTTCACGTGTCCACGGAAGGTGCGGGTGGGCGCGAACTCGCCGAGCTTGTGCCCGACCATCGTCTCGGTGACGAACACCGGGATGTGCTTGCGACCGTCGTGGACAGCGATGGTGTGACCCAGCATGGCCGGGATGATCATCGATCGACGCGACCAGGTCTTGATCACGTTCTTGTTGTTGGCCTCGTTCGCCGTGACAACCTTGCGGAGCAGGTGGTCGTCGACGAAGGGGCCCTTCTTGAGACTGCGTGGCATCTTCTCTTACTCCTACTTACGCTTCTTGCCGGCGGTACGACGACGAACGATGAGCTTGTCGCTTTCCTTGTTGGGGTGGCGCGTGCGGCCTTCCTTCTGGCCCCACGGGCTGACCGGGTGGCGTCCACCGGAGGTCTTGCCCTCACCACCACCGTGCGGGTGGTCGATCGGGTTCATCGCGACACCACGGACGGTCGGGCGAACGCCCAGCCAGCGCTTACGGCCGGCCTTACCCCAGTTGATGTTCGACTGCTCGGCGTTGCCGACCTCGCCGATCGTTGCGCGGCAGCGCAGGTCGACGTTGCGGATCTCGCCGGACGGGAGACGGAGCTGCGCGTACGGGCCGTCCTTTGCGACGAGACGCACCGATGCACCCGCGGAGCGGGCCATCTTCGCGCCGCCGCCGGGACGGAGCTCGATCGCGTGGATGACCGTACCGGTGGGGATGTTCTTCAGCGGCAGGTTGTTTCCGGGCTTGATGTCAGCGCCGGCACCCGACTCGACGACGTCGCCCTGGCTCAGCTTGTTGGGAGCCAGGATGTAGCGCTTGGTTCCGTCCACGAAGTGGAGGAGAGCGATACGAGCGGTGCGGTTGGGGTCGTACTCGATGTGAGCGACCTTGGCGTTGACGCCGTCCTTGTCGTTGCGACGGAAGTCGATCACGCGGTACTGGCGCTTGTGGCCACCACCGATGTGACGGGTCGTGATGCGACCCTGGTTGTTCCGACCACCGGTCTTCGACAACGGACGAAGCAGCGACTTCTCCGGCGTGGTGCGCGTGATCTCCGCGAAGTCCGCGACAGACGAACCGCGACGACCAGGAGTCGTGGGCTTGTACTTACGAATAGCCATTTCTTATTCCTCTTCGTTCCCGGCGCTCTTAGCCAACAGCCGTGAAGATGTCGATGGAACCGGACTTGAGCGTCACGATCGCGCGCTTGGTGTCCTTGCGCTTTCCGGTGCCGAACTTGGTGCGACGGGTCTTGCCCTGACGGGTCAGGGTGTTGATCGAAGCGACCTGGACACCGAAGATCTTCTCGATGGCGAGCTTGATCTCGGTCTTGTTCGAGCGCGGGTCGACGAGGAAGGTGTACTTGCCCTCGTCGATCAGGCTGTAGCTCTTCTCGGAGACGACCGGCGCGAAGATGACGTCGCGGGGGTCCTTGTTGATCGCGGTCATGCCGAGACCTCCTCGGTTGCGGCCTTGGCGCCGGTCTTGCTGGCGACGAATGCCTCGAAGGCGGCCTTGGTGAAGACGATGTCGTCAGAGACGAGCACGTCGTATGCGTTCAGCTGGTCGTAGGACAGCACGTGCACGTTCTGCAGGTTGCGGACGCTGCGGAGGCTGACCTCGTCGTCGCGCTGGAGGACGATCAGGACGTGCTTCGAGGAAGCGACGTTCGTCAGGTACTCGGACGCGGCCTTCGTCGACGGCTTCTCGCCGAGCGAGAGGGAGTCGACGACGTGGAGGCGTGCACCACGGGCGCGGTCGGAGATGGCACCGAGCAGAGCCGCGGCGATCATCTTCTTGGGGGTGCGCTGTGCGTAGTTGCGGGGCACTGGACCGTGGACGATGCCACCGCCGGTCATCTGAGGAGCGCGGATGGAGCCCTGACGAGCGTTACCGGTGCCCTTCTGCTTGAACGGCTTGCGGCCTGCACCGGACACTTCGCCGCGGCGCTTGGTCTTGTGCGTCCCCTGGCGGGCGGCAGCGAGCTGCGCGACGACCACCTGGTGGATGAGCGGGATGTTGGTCTGAACGTCGAACACCTCGGCAGGAAGGTCGACGGTGCCGGCCTTCTTGAGCTTGGTGTCGAGCACGTCGAGAGTAGCGGTAGCCATGGAACTACGCTCCCTTCACTGCGGTGCGGACGAATACGATGCGGCCACGAGCGCCGGGAACGGCACCCTTGACGAGCAGCAGGCCCTTCTCGGCGTCGATCGCGTGAACCCGGAGGTTCAGCACGGTGACGCGCTCGCCACCCATACGACCGGCCATGCGCATGCCCTTGAAGACACGGCTCGGGGTCGAGGAGGCGCCGATGGAGCCCGGCTTGCGGTGGTTGCGGTGTGCACCGTGAGATGCGCCGACACCCTTGAAGTTGTGACGCTTCATGACACCGGCGAAACCCTTACCCTTCGAAGTGCCGACGACGTCGACCTTCTGGCCGGCCTCGAACACACCGTCGACGGTGAGCTCCTGGCCGAGCGAGTACTCGGATGCGTCAGCGGTGCGGACCTCGGTGAGGTGGCGACGCGGCGTCACGCCGGCCTTGTCGAAGTGACCCGCGTCAGGCTTGCTGACCTTGCGGGGATCGATCTGGCCGTACGCGATCTGCACGGCGTCGTAGCCGTCGACCTCGGGGGTGCGAACCTGCGTGACCACGTTGGGCGTGATCTCGATGACGGTGACGGGAACGAGCTTGTTGTTCTCATCCCACACCTGGGTCATGCCGAGCTTGGTGCCGAGCAGACCCTTGCTGGTCTTCGTGTTAGACATGTCTTCCTTCCGTCTCTACCGAGCTCAGAGCTTGATCTCGATGTTGACGTCCGCCGGCAGGTCGAGACGCATGAGCGAGTCGACGGCCTTCGGGGTCGGGTCGATGATGTCGATCAGACGCTTGTGGGTGCGCATTTCGAAGTGCTCCCGGCTGTCCTTGTACTTGTGAGGCGAACGGATCACGCAGACCACGTTCTTCTCCGTCGGAAGCGGCACGGGGCCGACGACGGTTGCGCCTGCACGGGTGACCGTGTCGACGATCTTGCGAGCTGACGTGTCGATGACCTCATGGTCATACGACTTCAGTCGGATGCGGATCTTCTGTCCCGCCATGTGTGACTCACTCTCTGTCTCGCGTCGTACGGATCGCTCCGCATTGGACGCATATCGTGCGCTTTGCAACGTTCGGTTGCTCCACGCATTGGGCACTGCTGGTGTCGCACCACTGTTCTGCTGTCAACGACCACGTGGCGTTTCGACCCCGTGGTCATCCATCGGGCCTCCGCCTCGGCTTGTGGCCGACGCTGGGCGCAGCACTGCTACGACCTGGACTGCGATGAAGTGATTGTGTTCTGCTACCCGCGGCCTAGGCTCGATCCCCGTCGCGTTGCCGCGTCTGGGAGCTCCTATGCACTGCCTGGCAGTGATTCGCCGGAGCACGCTCAAGGCACGCTCGTCCGAAATACTGAACTGGACTAGTTTGCCACGGATCCACGGTACGTGCAACCCGGGCGTGTCGCGCCTCGGCGATGGTCAGGATCCGCACAGTTTCAGCGCTCCCGGCGGGTTCCAGACACGTCAGTCGCAGGGGGCAGCGGTCACCGTCACCGGCGCCGGATGCACGCCCGGAGTGCCCTCGAACCGGAGCTCTGCGCCCTTCGATCCGCGCAGGGTCGCGTCCGCCTCGAGCAGGAGCTCGGCGCCGGGAGCGACGGAGACGACGACGTACGCCACTCGGCGTCCGCTGTCCGAACCGGGCGTGAACGGCGTCTCCACACCGTCCACACGGACGGAGGTGATGTCTGAATCCTCCGGCGCGTAGACCATGACGCGCAGACGCATCTGGCCGCGCTCGAGCCCCTCCCGCTCATAGAGGCCGGTGATGTAGTCGAACTCCACGTCGGCGAGGTTCGGCTCTGCGTCGATGGTGTTCCGCAGGCGCGACGCCAACGACACCACCCGGGATCCGTCGACCGCGCACGCACCGGCCGCCAGGGTGGTCTCCTGCTGCAGGTAGTACTCGAGCTTCGATCCCACCGCGTCCGACAGGTACAGCCCGAATGGCGCGACCCCTCGACCGCCGACGGGCAACTCGCCCGCCACGCCCGCCTGGACCAGACCACGCTGCTCGACCCGGTCGGCGCTCCATGCCAGCAACCGTCGCTCCTCGACGGACTGCGCCGCCGCCGCGAGCAGGCCTGGGAGGTCGACCGAGCCGTTCTGCACACTGGACACGACTGCACCGACGACCTCCGCGAAGTACGCGTCCTGCGCCTGGTTCGCCGCATCGGTGAGTCCCGCGAATTCGCGGTACACGCCGTTCACGAGTCGGTCGACGACCGTCTCCGCAGTGAGCTGCTCACCAGTGGCGAGCGTCACCGGGCCGGTCGCGCGCATCAGCGACGACAGGGCCCGCGGGTCGACCGCCAGCACCACGTCCGGAGTCACCCCCTGGCTCTCCTGCCAGTGGGCCGCAGCGGCGCGCGCTCCGTCGACGAAGTCCGGTCGTGTCGTGACCTCGTGGATGCTCGTCCCGGCGATCGCGTAGCCGTCGCTCCGATAGAGCGCATCGGCGTCCGCCGGGAGCGGGACGATCGGGTCCGCGTGCGCGGTGAAGTCGGCCCCTGAGAGCGTCTGGGCCACGGTCAACCGACCATCCTCCAGACTGATCAGCACGGATGCGCCGGCGATTCCGCCGAGCCCACGGGCTTCGGCCGAGTTCTGGAACAGGACGACGACGTCGCGAGGGCCGTCCTCGCCGAGGATGCCCGGCAGCGCGCGGAGCAGCGGGGTGAGTGCTGAGCTCGCACTCGCCGCCTCCTGCAACGGTTCGTCGACGGTGGTGAGCGCCTCTGCGACCTGCGGGAGGAGCGCGGAACGATCCAGGCGCTGCAACCGCACGACCTGGCTTTCGAGCGTCTCGAGCGCGGTGGCGGCCGTGCGCGCGTGCGTACCCACCTTCGAGACGTCGAGACGTCCGTCGGTGACGAGACCGTCGACCGGCAGCGCGACGACCGGCGCGAGTACGTCACGGACGACGACATCGGCGGCTTCGGCGGCCGTGCGCACCGCCTCGAAGTTCGCCCCCGCGACGGGGAGGCGCTCGGCGACCCACCAGTCGAAGCCCGCGGTGTGGTCGACCGCGCGACGGGTGGCCTCCCCCAGGCCGTCCACCCCGGCGAGATCGACCGGGCGCAGCCCTTGGCCGGTCTCGATGCCCTCCCGGAGCTCCTGGACCTGCGGCACAGCGGCCAGGAGTTCCGTCCGGACGGCCTGTGCCTGTGCCACGGCAGAGACGGTGAGCATCGCGGTCGCAGCCAGAGCAGCACCGCCGACCAGGCACGGGATCACGACGCGGGCACGCGGACGCCGACGGGCGCGACCAACGGTTCGGGCGAAAGCAGGACGGGACACGGGCACCTCGGGCGGATCGAGCGGTCGGATGACGCCTGGTGAAATCCAGGCAGGTGAAATATTAGTTGCTCATCCTGTGAATCGCCTGCGTCCACGCACGACGAAGGGCCCGGAGCAATGCTCCGGGCCCTTCGAGTTGAACCGTATCGACTGCGAGCAGTCGGTCAGGAACTGGTTACGCGAGCACCTTGGTGACGGTACCGGCGCCGACGGTGCGGCCACCCTCACGGATGGCGTAGCCGAGGCCGACCTCCATGGCGATGGGCTGGATCAGCTCAACGGTCATGTCGGTGGTGTCGCCGGGCATGACCATCTCGGTGCCCTCGGGCAGCGTGATGACGCCGGTGACGTCGGTGGTGCGGAAGTAGAACTGCGGACGGTAGTTCGCGTAGAACGGGTTGTGACGCCCACCCTCATCCTTGGACAGGATGTACGCGGTGCCCTCGAAGTTCGTGTGCGGCGTGACCGAACCCGGCTTGACGACGACCTGGCCGCGCTCGACATCCTCGCGCTTCGTGCCACGGAGCAGGAGACCACAGTTCTCGCCGGCCCATGCCTCGTCGAGCTGCTTGTGGAACATCTCGATACCCGTGACGATGGTCTTCTGCGTCGGGCGGATGCCGACGATCTCGACCTCGGAGTTGATCGCGAGCGTGCCACGCTCGGCGCGGCCCGTGACGACGGTTCCACGACCGGTGATCGTGAAGACGTCCTCGATCGGCATGAGGAAGGGCTTGTCCTTGTCGCGCACGGGGTCGGGGACGTTGGCGTCCACGGCGTCCATGAGGTCGAGGATGCTCTGCACCCACTTCTCGTCGCCCTCGAGAGCCTTGAGGCCCGAGACGCGAACGACCGGAGCGTCCTCAGCGAAGCCCTGCGAGGCGAGCAGCTCGGAGACCTCGAGCTCGACGAGCTCCAGGATCTCCTCGTCGTCGACCATGTCGGACTTGTTGAGCGCGACGAGCAGGTACGGCACGCCGACCTGCTTGGCGAGCAGGACGTGCTCACGGGTTTGAGCCATCGGGCCGTCAGTGGCGGCGACGACCAGGATCGCGCCGTCCATCTGCGCAGCACCGGTGATCATGTTCTTGATGTAGTCGGCGTGACCCGGGGCGTCAACGTGCGCGTAGTGGCGCTTCGGGGTCTCGTACTCGACGTGCGAGATGTTGATCGTGATACCACGCTGACGCTCTTCCGGCGCCGAGTCGATCGACGCGAAGTCGCGCTGCACGTTGGTCGCGGACGGGAACTTGTCCGCCAGGACCTTCGAGATCGCTGCGGTGAGCGTGGTCTTGCCGTGGTCGACGTGACCGATCGTTCCGATGTTGACGTGCGGCTTGGTCCGCTCGAACTTGGCCTTTGCCACTGTGGGTCCTCCTCAGGACGTTGTGCGGGGCGCCAGGGCACCATTCGATGGCCGACGCACTGCAGGGGATGTGTATTCATGTTACGCGATCCGGCTGGGTGTTCGCACACCCGGCCGGACCGCGGGAAAGAGTGAGTTGCTACTCGCCCTTGTTCTTCTGGATGATCTCGTCGGCAACAGCCTTCGGGACCTCCGCGTAGCTCTCGAACGTCATCGAGTACACGGCACGACCAGAGGTCTTCGACCGGAGGTCGCCGATGTAACCGAACATCTCGGAGAGCGGCACGTTCGCACGGATGACCTTGACGCCGGTGGCGTCGTCCATGGACTGGATCTGTCCGCGGCGCGAGTTGAGGTCTCCGATGACGTCGCCCATGTACTCCTCAGGAGTACGCACCTCGACCGCCATGAGCGGCTCGAGGAGGACGGGGTTGGCACGCGAGTAGGCCTCCTTGAGACCCATCGAGCCGGCGATCTTGAACGCCATCTCCGAGGAGTCGACGTCGTGCGCCGCACCATCGGTGATGATCGCCTTGACACCGACGACCGGGTAGCCGGCGAGGCCACCGACCTGCAGGGCGTCCTGGAAACCGGCGTCGATCGACGGGATGTACTCGCGCGGGATACGACCACCGGTCACGGCGTTCACGAACTCGTAGGTCGTCTCCGGAGTGACGTCCATCGGCTCCAGATCGAACTGGATCTTCGCGAACTGACCCGAACCACCGGTCTGCTTCTTGTGCGTGTAGCCGTACTTCTCGACCTTGCGCTTGATCGTCTCGCGGTACGCGACCTGGGGCTTGCCCACGTTGGCCTCGACGTTGAACTCACGCTTCATGCGGTCGACCAGGATGTCGAGGTGGAGCTCGCCCATGCCCTTGATGACGGTCTGGCCGGTCTCGGTGTTCTGCTCGGTGCGGAACGTCGGGTCCTCTTCGGCCAGCTTCTGGATCGCGGTGCCCAGCTTCTCCTGGTCGGCCTTGGTCTTCGGCTCGATCGCGACCTCGATGACGGGCTCCGGGAAGCTCATCGACTCGAGGACGACCTGGTTCTGCGGGTCGGAGAGGGTGTCACCGGTGGTGGTGTCCTTCAGGCCGATGACCGCGTAGATGTGACCGGCGGTGACGAAGTCGACCGGGTTCTCCTTGTTGGCGTGCATCTGGAAGATCTTCCCGATGCGCTCCTTCTTGCCCTTGGTCGAGTTGATGATCTGCGCACCGGAGTCGAGACGACCCGAGTAGACGCGGACGTAGGTGAGACGACCGAAGAACGGGTGCACCGCGACCTTGAACGCGAGCGCCGTGAAGGGCTCGGTGGAGTCGGGGTGACGCTCGACGACCTTCTCCTCGTCGCGAGCGTCGTGCGCCTCGATGGCGGGGACGTCGAGGGGCGAGGGGAGGTAGTCGATGACGGCGTCGAGCATGGGCTGCACGCCGCGGTTCTTGAACGCCGAGCCGCAGAGGACCGGGTACATGGTGCTCGTGATGGTGAGCTTGCGGATCGCGGCCTTGATCTCGGCGACGGTCAGCTCCTCGCCACCGAAGTACTTCTCCATGAGTGCGTCGTCGGTCTCGGCGACAGCCTCGAGGAGGGCGGTGCGGTACTCTGCAGCCTTCTCCTTGAGGTCTTCCGGGATCTCCTCGATGGCGTACTTGGCGCCCATCTCGACGTCACCCTTGGCGTCTCCACGCCAGGTGAGTGCGCGCATCTCGACCAGGTCGACGACACCCTCGAAGTTGGACTCCGCACCGATGGGCAGCTGGATGACCAGCGGCTTGGCGCCGAGGCGGCTGATGATGGTGTCGACCGTGAAGTAGAAGTCGGCGCCGAGCTTGTCCATCTTGTTGACGAAACAGATGCGCGGGACGTCGTACTTGTCGGCCTGACGCCAGACGGTCTCGGACTGGGGCTCGACGCCCTCCTTGCCGTCGAAGACGGCGACAGCGCCGTCGAGGACGCGGAGCGAACGCTCGACCTCGACCGTGAAGTCGACGTGGCCGGGGGTGTCGATGATGTTGATCTGGTTCTTGTTCCAGAAGCAGGTCGTCGCAGCGGACGTGATGGTGATACCACGCTCCTGCTCCTGTGCCATCCAGTCCATCGTCGAGGCGCCGTCGTGGGTCTCGCCGATCTTGTGGTTCACGCCCGTGTAGAACAGGATGCGCTCAGTGGTGGTGGTCTTGCCGGCATCGATGTGGGCCATGATGCCGATGTTGCGGACCTTGTTCAGGTCGGTGAGCACGTCTTGTGCCACGGGGTCCTCCGGGGATAGGTATAGGTGAGCTTGTTCACTCGGTGACGCGAGGGCGGGCGAGTGGCCCGCCCTCGCGTCAGGCGGCGACTACCAGCGGTAGTGCGCGAACGCCTTGTTCGACTCGGCCATCTTGTGCGTGTCTTCACGACGCTTGACGGCTGCACCGAGACCGTTCGATGCGTCGAGGATCTCGTTCTGGAGACGCTCGGTCATCGTCTTCTCGCGGCGACCCTTCGCGTAGCTCACGAGCCAGCGCAGGGCGAGGGTGTTGGCACGGTGAGGCTTGACCTCGACCGGGACCTGGTAGGTGGAACCACCGACGCGGCGCGAACGCACCTCGAGGGTCGGACGGACGTTGTCGAGCGCCTTCTTGAGCGTGACGACGGCATCCTGCTGGTTCTTGGCGGTCACGCCTTCGAGTGCATCGTAGACGATGCGCTCAGCGAGGCCCTTCTTGCCGTCCAGCAGGATCTTGTTGACGAGCTGGCTGACGATGGGGGCGCCGTAGACGGGATCGGCGACAACGGGGCGCTTCGGAGCTGGACCCTTGCGAGGCATTACTTCTTCTCCATCTTCGCGCCGTAGCGGCTGCGAGCCTGCTTGCGGTTCTTGACGGCCTGCGTGTCGAGGGCGCCACGGACGATCTTGTAACGGACACCCGGGAGGTCCTTCACACGACCGCCACGGACCAGGACCAGCGAGTGCTCCTGGAGGTTGTGACCCTCACCGGGGATGTACGCGGTGACCTCGGTGCCGTTGCGCAGCTTCACGCGGGCGACCTTGCGCATCGCCGAGTTCGGCTTCTTCGGGGTGGTGGTGTACACGCGGGTGCACACACCTGCCTGCTGGGGGTTGCTCTTCAGGGCGGGCGCCTTGGTCTTGGTGACCTTGGGGCTGCGGCCCTTCCGAACCAACTGCTGAATGGTTGGCACTACTTGCTCCTTGATGATGACTGCACGGTGACAGTGGTACTGCAGCATTCGTGTTCCGGTGTTCTGGATCACGAGGTCGTATGGACCCACCGGCGCCGCGCGAATGCGCGGTGCGTGAGTGGTGGGTATGCCGTGGGGGCTCTCCGCTGCCGGGACAGGCCCGGCCTGGACGGCCCAGTGGTGCTGACTGTCATTCGCCCCGCGCACCTGGCTCCGGAGAACCTGGACAGCACGAGAGGGCACGACAGCGCGCACACCCAAACAAGAATAGCCGCTGGGTGCCCCGCGGTCAAACGACGACGGCCCCGAGGAGCAGTGCTCCCCGGGGCCGCCCAGCCGTGCCGATTACGGGAACGGGACGAACGTCGCGCCGTCGTCCGTGAAGCCCTCGACGGTGCCGCCGACGATGAAGTCGACGGGGTTGATGCTGTAGCCCGGGCCGGTCTGGCCGGTGGCCGGGTCCGTGAGCGTGCAGGTCATCGACATGCGGCCGACCGTGTCGGAGTCGACGGCCCAGGTGCCGCCCGAGAACTCGCCGACGGTGAAGGTCGGACGGGTGTCGAACGTCCACGTGACGCCTGACGGCGTGTATCCGGTGTCGTTGCGGATCTCGAACGGGCAGCCCTCCGGAGCGAGGACGGTCGACGCGCCGCAACCGTCGATGTAGGCGTTCACAGCCTCCTCGATCGCGGTCGTGCCGGCATCGGTGAGCGACACTGCGAGGCTCGCCGGCTCGGCCGCCTGACCGAAGCCGAGCGCGGTCGCCGTCATCTCCTCCGCCGAGTACCACTCGCTCTCACTGAGGGCGATGTCGTACGTTCCTGGCAGGGCGCGCAGCTGGTACGACCCCTCAGCGATCGGCTCGACGTCCGTGAGCTCCACGCCGCCGACCGTTGCGACGGCGTCCGCGGGGGCCAGGACGTCGACCTGGACGGTGCTGAGCTCGGGTGATTCGAGCTTCCACTTGTCGAAGATCACGGCGTCCTTGCCGACCTTGGTGAGCGTGAACTCCTGATCGATGCTCTCGCCGCCCTGCGTCAGACGTGCCTGGACGGTAGCGGTGTCGCCGCTCGTCGTGGTCCGCCCGATCGTGTAGCCGGAGACCTTGCCGGACGCCGCGTCGTAGGCCTCGTCGGTGAGCAGGACGTCAGCGGCGGACACCTCGGTGCCCGCGAGCGCCAGGGCCTGCTCGGCCTTCCCCGCCTTGAGGGCGTCGAGGTAGGCCTTCACCGTGACCTCCGGCGCGTGGAGCGCGTTGCCGACGCTCACACCGACGATGCCGCCGACGATGATGAGGACGAGGGCGCTGCCACCGGCGATGATGCCGGTGAGCGCCTTCTTCGAGAGCTTCTTCTTGGGCGGCTGCTGCTGCGCCGTCGCGTAGGGACCCTGACCGTAGGCCTGCTGACCGTAGGCCGCGGTCGGCGCCTGGCCGTACTGCTCGGTCGGCTGCTGGGCGTAGGGCGCGACCGGCGGCTGTCCGTAGGAACCCGTCTGCTGGTTGTACGGCCCCGTCTGCTGCTGGCCGAACTGCTCGGTGGGCTGCTGATCCGGCGCCTGGCCGTACGGCTGCTGCCCCGGCTGGCCGGACGGGTTCTGCTGACCGTACTGGCCCGTCGGGTTCTGGCCGTACTGCCCCGTCGGGCTCTGACCGTGCTGCCCGGTCGTGTCCTGCGGCTGCCACTGCGGTTGCTCGCCCGTCGGCTGCTGAGCGGCCGGATTCTGCTGCTGCCACTGCTGCTGCTCGGGTGTCGGCTGGCCGTACTGATTCGGCTGCTGGGGCTGCTGGTTCGGGTCGCCGGTGTTCGTCATGTGAAAAGCCCCCAGGTGAGCATGCAATATGCGTCGAGTGTTTGATTGGAAGTATAGTGACGGCCCGTGTCCACCACGATGGGGACATCTCCCCGTCCTGTTCGGGGACAACCCGAACCCACCAGACGCAGCTCGACGGCGCTCACCAGGGTGAACGGGGCGAATCGAGTTCGAGTGCGAGGTCGTCGAGGAGCGCGGCGACCTGGGGTTCCACGTACCGCTCGACGGCATCGTGGATCGCCCGACGATGCCCGATCAACAGCTCGCAGATCCGACGACCGGTCTCGTTCGCGCACTGGTCGGCCAGGGCGATCTCGGTGCGCAACGCCTCCTTCGCCTCCTCGGACAGCGGCGGAGGTGGCGGCACCGCCCTCGCGTGCGAGTCACCGAGCTCGGCGAGCGTGAAGAGGTACGGCTGCTCGGGATCGGGGTCGGGATCGAGCTGGAGACCGTCGAACTCGGGATCCAGGCCCTCCCCCGGCCGGTACGCGCGCTGCGCTTCACGGAGTTCTGCGTCACGGAGTTCTGCTCGGAGCAGCGGGAGGTTCTGCTCGGTGTACTCCGCGACGACGGCGTCGACGATCGTCTTCATGCGGGTCGCGAGCCCGTGCTGCACCTGATGCGGGACATCCGTCACGAGGCCTGCGGCAGTGAGCACGGGCGAGCCGATGCACCGCCGACAGACGCGGGTCCGGCCGCGATGCGCCGCGGGATGCCAGCGCGGCAACCAGCGGAGCCAGGACTCCACCGCCTGGGCCACCGTCGTCTCGAGCGAGCGCTCCATACTCCCCGAGAGTAGCGGGTCTCGGCCGATCCGCGTCGGGTTGGACGAGCAACACATGATGGACTTCAGATATATCACATGCTAGCCTGTCTGCTCCATGTCCAACAGGAAAGACCCCGGTATGAACCTCTCAACTCCCAAACGCTCGGCATTCCGCCGACGCTCCACCACGTGCCTGCTCACCGCCACGGTCGCCGCCATCGGCGTCGGCGGGCTCGTCGCCGCCCCCGCTGCGGCCGCGACTCCGGCCGGCGTCTCGGCCGAACTGACCATGAATGCCGCGAGCAACTGGTACCAGAGCGGCTCCTTCACCGTCTCGAACGACTCGGATGCGCCGTCAGACTGGTCGATCCGGCTGAACGTGCCGAACGGCACCTTCGCGAACAACGCAGCCTGGATGACCGACACCGCGGTCGACGACAGCCAGGTCGTCGTGTCCTCGCAGCACCCCCTCGCCGTCGGCGCGAGCGCGGTCGTCTCCTTCGGGATCGCGGGCAACGGCACCGTCGCCCTCTCCCCCGAGGCGTGCGACGTCAACGGCCAGCCGATCACCGGCTGCTCGACCGACGACGCCCCGGCTCCCGTCGAGGGCTCCGAGGACGCCTCCGAGCAGGGCGCCGGCGACGCCGGCGAGGAGCTCCCCGTCGACGTCCCCGGCGACGCTCAGCAGCCGCCCCTCGGTCTGTCCATCGACGCGCACCGCTCGCTCGTCAGCGTCCAGGCACTCGGCGACGCTCGGACGATCGCCGCGCAGAACGACCTCGCGAGCCCGCACACCGACCTCCAGCCGACCGGACGGTTCGTGACCGCCGGCGAACGGATCACCGTCGTCGTCCCCGAGGGCGCCACCGGACTCCAGGCTGCCGTGGGCCTCCACGGCAACTACTGGGACATCAACCGGTGCATCGACGTCGGAATGCAGCTGACCGAGCTCACACCCGGCAGCACCGAGATCGTCGCACCCCACGACGGCCTCGTCTACCTCCAGCACACCGGCACGGGTACGACGGCGGACGTCACGGTCACGGGCGGGTCGCCCGTCCCGACCTTCATCGCCGGCGAAACCAGCCGCGACGAGTTCGACGCGCAGCTGGCCGAGTGGAACGCACCGATGTTCACCCTCGTCGGTGACCGCGTCCTCGCCGACTTCCAGCGCGCCGCTTCCTTCGCGGGCTCGAGCTTCTCCAACGAAGCCGCCCTGGCGGGCATCGACCTCGACGCCCGCGTCGCGAGTTGGGACGCCGGCGTCGTCCTGAACGACGAGTACTTCGGCCTGGACGCCGCCGCGACCGCGCACCGCGTCCACATCGTCGCGCCGAGCCACGCCGGTGCGCCCGCTCACGGTGCGGTCGCCGCCTGGGACGGATACCTGAAGTCGCCGAGCAGCAACGTCGGTCACTCGCAGCTCCTCGACCCCGTGACGAACCGCGCGCTGTGGTCGGCCGTCGCCGACACCTACGGCACGTCGCTGTTCGCCTGGAACGCACCCATCGGCACCCAAATGGCCCGCAGCGGTGCGGCCCTCGACGGCTCCGCCGGATTCAACGGCTTCAGCTCCGCGTCCCACCAGAAGAACGCGGAGACGCTGCGCAAGGAGAGCTATCACGCCTACGCGTCGTACAGCAGCTGGGTTCGTGGTTCCGCAGGACTCAACACCGGTGGGCTCGTGTTCGAGCAACTCGACTGGGCCTTCGGCGACGACTTCGTCACCGAGCTGATCCAGGAGCACCGCGCCTCGGGTGCTGCGTCGGCTTCGGTCGACGACTTCGCCCGTGCAGCGTCAGCCAAAGCCGGACACGACCTCGCACCGCACTTCGCCGCTTGGGAACTGCCGCTCTCGGCCGAGACGAAGGCCGAGCTGGGCAAGCTGCCCGCTCTGGACGACTCCATCTGGACCGTGTACGCCGCGAAGGGGTGATCGCACGCTGCGATCACGTGGGCTGAAGCGGTCCGGCGACGGCGCGACCCGTCGCCGGACCGCTTCGTGCGTCACGGACCGACCGCTCGCCTCGACGACTCTTGCGGGTGGCAGGCTATCCCTTCGGACGACGCGGACGAGCGGCGGCCGGCGGTTGCAGTCGCTCCACGAGCCCACGGCGTGCACGGTAGCGGAACCGGCTCCGCTGGCGCTCGAACCATCCGAGTGCCCCGCGGGCCCGGTCGGACTCGGCCATCGACTGCGTCCAGAGCTCCTCGGAGCGCTCGCGATCGATCTCCTGCCCGGAGAACACGGCGTCGTCGGCCAGCACCGCGAGTGAGGCCAGTTGCGACGGAGCGCCGTCGAGCTGTGCGTCGAGAGCCGAAGCGGTGCGCGTGCGCGTCGCTGCGGCGGGAACCTCGTAGCCGAACTCCGCGTAGCGGTCCACGAGTTCCTCCCATGCCCCTGCGGCGCGATGGTCGCCGCTGCCAACACGACGACGACCGACGCGACGACGCTTCGCGCCGGCGATCGCGAGGAGCGGGATGAAGTACAGCGACAGCGGGACACCGACGATGACGGCCACCCACCAGACCCACTCGGGGATGACGAACTGGTCGTCCTTGTCGTCGTCGTCCCCGTCGTCGATCGACGCCTCGGTCAGCAGGCTGTCGTCGAGGTTGTCGCTCCGCGGGGGCTGACGGACCTGCGGCTGCGGCTCGGTCTTCGGCTTCGGGTCCTGATCCTGCGGGATCTCGGTCTCATCCGGCGTCGGCGAGAAGGCGACCCAGCCGTACCCCTCGAACGGCACCTCGACCCACGCGGTCACGTCGTGGCCCGTCACCTCGACCGAGCTCTGTCCAGCGGTGATCTCCGGGGCGAAGCCCATGACCACGCGGGCAGGATAGCCGAGCGAGCGCGCCATCAGGGCGAACGCCGAGGCGTACTGCTCCTCGTCGCCGACCATCGGCGTCCGCGTGAACAGCTCGGCCATCCGGTCGGCTCCGTGGCCCGCACGGGACGGCGTGCTGTCGGAGGCGAGCCCGTGACTCAGGAACCCTGTTGTCCGGAGGGTCTGCTCGATGGCGCGCAACTGCCCCATCGGCGTCGTCTCGGTGCCCACGAGCTCCGACGCCTTCGCGACGACGATGTCGGGGATGTTCGTGACCGGCGGCAGCTCGACCTCGGCCGTCGGGGTGGTCGCCAGGAGCGTGTCGTCGGGAACGGCCTGGGTCACGGAGACCTCGTCGTAGCCGTCACCGCTGCTCAGTCCCGTCGTGAGCACGGCGGCACCGCTCTGCGCGTTGTAGCGGACGTCCTCGGAGCGCTCGGCGGCCGAGCCGTCGAAGCTGAGCGCGGACGGGTAGCCGACCCCCGGCACCCAGATGTCGTCGTAGCCCGTGATGTCGATCGACACCGTGCGCCCCGGCCCCTCGGTCAACAGCTTCGGCGCCGGCAGCTGATCGCCGACCAGCTCGAAGGCACCAGAACCGTCGGTGGCGGTCGACGGACCGGACACGGTCCAGAGGCGCCCGTCGTAGCTGTCCATGGCTGCGAGACGGATGCGGTCGCCGGGCTTCAACCCCGTTGCGGTGAAGAGCTTCGTCTCGTCGAGATCCTTCGTGTACTGCCGGAAGCCGGCCAGGGGACTCGGGTACTCGAACGGATCGAACGGCGGCGTGACGACCTCGCGCAGGACGAACCGGGAGTCCGCTGCGGGCGTCGCGACGATCGCCGCGCCACCGCCGGCGACCACCGCGAACGCGGCGAGGACGGCGGTGCCGACGAGCTTCTTCCGACGCAGGACGGCCGTGGTGGAAGCGGCGGCGTTCTCACCCCGACCCGCGGCTGGACGCCAGCCCAGCCAGAGGAGCGCGATGAGCGCGAACGCGATCCCCCGGACGGCGGCGAGGAACGGCGTCGAGGTGCCGAGCAGCACGCCGACGGCGTAGAGCACGATCGGGCCCGTCAGCACGACGGCGCAGCGAACGGCCGCCTGCGGACGACGCGGCAGCCAGCGGACGGCGAGGATGGCGGCGACCACGCCGACGACCAGGCCCGCGACGTACGGGAGGGTCATGATGTAAGCCGGTGCGCTCAGCGGCGTCTGGAGGGTGACGAAGTCCTTCCAGCCGAACACCGCGCCGACGCTGATGCCGCCGAGGGTCCGCAGGTTCGGCAGGAAACCGAGGGTCGCGGCCGAGGGCATCGCGAGCGCGCTGCCGAAGAGGAAGAAGACGACGACAGTCGACAGCCCGGTCAGGATCGCGTTCAGTCGCAGCGCGTGCGACGCGACCCCGGTGGCAAGGCCAAGGGCGAGCCCCCCGAGCCCCGCGAGCAGGAAGCCGGTGCCGCTCAGTGCGGCGCCGAAGCCCAGGAGCCCGAGGGCGGCGAGCACGAAGACGACCGCGAGGTCGATCCAGGAGCGCCCCGGCAACGGCCACGGCGCATCGAAGGTGGGGACGATGCCCTGGACGTCGACGTCGGCCGCTGCGCGCGCACCGTCGACAGGTGCAGGACGGACGGTCGTCCGTTCGTCGACACCGCCGCCGCTCACAGCGCCCTCGACATGACCTTGGCGAGGTCGCCGAGCGCCCCCACCGTCATGACGCTCATGCCGGCGACATCCTTGATGCTGGCGCGCGCTCCGCGCTCCACCCGGATACCGAACACGTTGACGTCGGGTCCGAACAGTCGCTGGATGCCCCGGTACTCCTGTGCCTCGAGCCCTGACCCGGCGACGATGATGACGACGCTCGGGGCCGGCAGGCGCTTGGTCGTCTCGCGGGCGAAGGTGCGCGGGGTGTCGAAGGTGCCCTCGGCGAGCTGCAGCCGGCAGCTGTCGTCGAGGAAGGAGGTCACGGTGTGCGTCCGGAGGGCGAGCCGGTCGGTGACCACCGCGATCGGCACCTGGTCGATGATGACCTGCGTCGCGATCGAGGCGGTGAGGGACACGGCGAGCTCGAACTCGTCCTCGTCTCCGTAGTACCGGGAGTCGGTCGTCATCACCATCGTGAGCTGGGAGCGTCTCGTCTCCTCGAACTGCCGCACCATCAGCTGTCCGGTCTTCGCCGACGACTTCCAGTGGATGTACCGACGGTCGTCACCCGCGACGTAGCCGCGGAGCGCGTGGAAGGAGATGTCGTTGTTCGTGATCGTCTTCGTGACGAGGCCTTCGAGGTCGCGGATGAGCCCGGCGGCCGTGGGATGCAGCCGCGTCGTCTCGGGGTGCACGAACAGCTCGACGGGTTCCGTCCAACGCACCTCTCGACGCAGCAGGCCGAGCTGGTCGCCTCGCACCGAGACCGCGGGACCGGCGGGGATGACCGCGCGACGGTTCGTCGGCACGGCGAACAGCTCCTCGTGCTCGCCGTCCTTCGGGATCGCCGGCAGCGCGAACTCCGCGAGGCCGAACCCCACTGGAACCTCGAGGCGGGTCGGCGTCGTCGCGCGGTTGCCCGGGTTGGCGATGAGCACCTGACCGATCGCCCGCTCCCCCACGGTCACCCGGCTCGGGTTCAGGTGGATCGAGATCCGGAACGTCGAACGCCCGAACAGGAAGGCGACGGAGATGAGGATGGCCGCGAGCGGTACGAACCCCAGGAAGACGAGCTCCGACCAGCCGAGGATGAACCCGGCGACGGTGGCGAGCACCCCGATCCCGAGGACGACCCAGCCGAGTGCACTGACGACGTCGGTGACGGGACGGACGGCGGCCCAGACGAACCGCGCCCACGGCCCGACGACCGCTGTGACGCCCTGCCAGGCAGCGCGCACCGGATGTTGGCGCTCCGCCGCGACGGGCGAGACGCCTGGATCACCCTCGGCACGCACGTCGGACGGCGCCGTCGGGATCTGCTCGGATCCGTCCGGCGCTGCCGTTGCGCGCTGCTCGAGGGTCTCGCTCATGCGGCGCGGTAGGCCGGAGGCGCGATGCTGACGAGGACGCGGGCGACGACGTCCTGGGCCGTCACACCCGCGAAGTCCGACTCGGGGTCGATGATGATGCGGTGCGCGAGCACGGCCTGAGCGAGCTCGGCGACGTCGTCCGGCGTCACGTAGGTGCGGCCCTGGGAGATCGCCCACGTCTTGACCGCCCGCACGAGGGCGAGGGCTCCGCGCATGCTGACGCCGAGGGCGACGTCCTTGTCGTCGCGAGTGGCCGCGACGACGTCCGCCACGTACTCGAGGATGCTGCCGTCGACGTGCACCTCCGAGGCGAGCTGCGCCATCGTCGTGACCGAGCTGGACGCGATGATCGGGTGCACCTTCGTCGCGCGCGCCCGGTTCGAGGCGTCCAGGAGGAGGTTCACCGAGGTCTGGCGGTCGGGGTAGCCGAGGGTCGTCTTGATGAGGAAGCGGTCGAGCTGCGCCTCGGGCAGCTTGTACGTCCCGGCCTGCTCGATCGGGTTCTGCGTGGCGATCACCATGAACGGCTTGCCGGCCTCGTAGCTCGTACCGTCGATCGTGACGATGCCCTCCTCCATGACCTCCAGCAGCGCCGACTGCGTCTTCGGCGAGGCGCGGTTGATCTCGTCGGCGAGGACGATCGAGGCGAAGATCGGGCCCTTGTGGAACTCGAAGATCCCCTTGCCCTGGTCGTAGATCGTCACACCCGTGACGTCCGACGGCAGGAGGTCCGGGGTGAACTGGATGCGCGAACTCGTGCCGTCGAGCGTGTTCGCGAGCGCCTTAGCGAGCACCGTCTTGCCCGTGCCCGGGTAGTCCTCGAGGAGCACGTGGCCCTCGGAGAGCATCGCCGTGACGACGAGCTTGATGACGTGCTCCTTGCCGAGGATCGCCTGCTCGACGTTGTCGACGAGCTTGCCGAACGCGTCGGCGAACCAGTCGGCCTGTTCCTGCGTGACAGTCATTGGGGTGGGTGCTTTCGGGTCGGAGGGGAAGGGAGTCAGCGCGTTACATCGCGTTCCACGCGGCGCCGGACGTCGAGCCGATGCTGAACGTCTCGCCGGTGGAGGTGTTCCGGAAGAACGCGGTGATGGTCTCGCCGGCGGGCATGACGCCCAGGTGGTTGTTGTGGGTGAAGCTGCCGGACCCGCTGGCGTTGACGTTGGACGTCGAGCCGACCGCGGACCCGTTGCGCTGGATCTGCACGTCGTAGTTGCCGTTCGGCACGTTGTCGTACCGCACACCGACGTCGTAGCAGCCGGTCCCGCCGCTCTGGCAGGCGTGCGGACCGTTCGACTTGAACAGCGATCCACTCGGCTTCGGCGGGGGCGGGTCGTTCACCGTCACCGCGTTCGACGTGGACTCGGGGCCGCAGCCGACCGGCCCGCACGCCTTGACCTTGAGCTGATAGCCGCCAGCCGGCGCGCCGCCACTGCTCGCCGAGGTTCCCGTGGTCGAACCGCTGTCGTAGTTGGTGTCGGTGTTGGCGTGGACGATCCGCCACTCGTAGCGGTCGATCCGTCCGCCCGTGTTGCCCGGCTGGTTCCAGGAGGCGGAGAGCTTCGTCGGCGCGTCGCCGCCCTTCGAGAGGGACGGGCCCTGTGGCTCGCTCGGCAGGCCGTACGACGTCTCGGTCACCGATTCGGAAGGTTCGCTGTACCCGACGCTGTTGTGAGCGTAGACCGTGAAGGTGTAAGCACGACCGTTCTCCGACGCGAAGGTGCACGCCGAACCGGGTGCGCACTGTTTGGTCTCCCCCGCGCTCGACCGGATCTCGTGGAAGTCGATCGGTGCGCCGTTACTCGCGGGCGACCCACTGACGGTGATCGTGATCGAGCGGTCTCCGAAAGAGCTCCCGGGTTTGCCTGGTGGATCGGGGACGTCCTTCACGATGACGGTGATGCGACCCTGCACCTGCCGGTTCGGGTCCTTCGTCGCATCCCGGATCGTGTAGAGCACACTCACGGTGCCGCTCTTCGACGAACCGGGCGTCACTGTCACCGTGCCGCCGGAGAACGTCGCGGTCGCCCCACCGGCCGGAGCGCTCTCCACCGTGGCGTCGAGGATGGTCAGCGGGGTGTCGGGGAACGGGTTGTAGTCGTTCGCCAGGACGTTGATCGATTCGGCCTTGTTCTTGCGGCCCTCCTCGACACGGTCGTCGACGGCACGCGGGAGCGGGCGGGTCGATGAGACCACGCGCACGTTGACCGAGCCCGCGACGGAGTACTCCTTGTAGTTGACGGTGAAGGTGAGCGTCGCCGCGGTGCCGGGCTGCGTGCCCTGCGGGGCGGAGATGGTCAGTTGCGACCCGGACAGGCTGCCCTGGACGCCAGCGGTGGTGCCGGCGAGACCCTGGTAGGTGAGGGCCGCGAGGATCTTCGGGTTCGGGTGGTCGCTGGACGCTCGCAGATCGACGACGGTCGGCGCCTCGCCCGCCTCGATCGGGATGGTCACCGGCGTGAAGGTGGGCGCGACGTCTTCCAGGTCCGGGTCGCCGACGGTGATCGGCAGGGTGAGGAGCTTGCTCTCCCGGCCGTCGGTCGCCTCGAAACTCACCGAGGCTGGACCGCGGTAGTCCTTGGCGGGCGTGAAGGTGATCGTCTCGTCGTCGACGTAGCTCGACGTCCCGTTGCTCCGGAAGTTCACGACGCTGCCCTTGTCGCCGATCGTCACCGGCTTACCGGAGGGCGCCTCGGCGATCTCCGAGAGCTTCCAGGTGCGGGTCTCGTTGACCTTCACGATCTGCTCGGGCAGCGGGTTCTTCATCCGCGGCGGTTCGCCGTCTGTCGCGGCCGGCACGATGATGAACGCCGCACCACTCAGCTGCGTGACCGGGTCGGTGAGCCGGTAGGCGATGGCCTGACGACGATCCGTCAGCGTCACCCGGATCGTGTTGCCGTCGCGCACCTCACCGGAACCGGCGTTCGCTCCCTCGAGGGTGGCCTGGAGGTCGTCGACGAGACCGCCGGGGTTCTGGGCACCGTCCAACACGTCGATGTCGACCGTGGCCTTGCCGACGATGTCGGCGTCCTCGAGCACGTGGTCATCGGCCTCCGGGTACTGCGGCTTGGCGTCCTTCGTGACCTTCACCTGGATGTAGGCGCTGTCGATGCCGCCCTTGCCGTTGGTGATCCCGTAGCGCACCGCGAAGAAGCCCTCGTCATCCGGGGCCTCCACGACGACACGGCTCTTGCTGACCTCGGCCGTGATGCCGTCGTCGACGGAGAGCAGCTTGGGTGAGAGCTTCAGCGTGTAGCCGTTCGGGTCGGAGTCGTTCCCGAGCACCGGCACCGAGGCGACCTTGCCCGGGAGCACCTCCACGTAGTCGTCGACCGCATTCGGCTGACCGTCGACCTCGGGGCGCCCGATGACGCCGATCTTGATCGTTCCGACGGCGACCGCACCGTAGGTGTCCTTCACCCGGTACTGGAAGATGTCGGTCCCGGAGGAGTCGGGTGCCGCCTCGTAGACGAACCAGGTACTGCCCTGCTCGATCACCCGACCGAGCAGCGGTGCCGAGGCGATGTCGTCGACGACGACGGAGTCGCCGTTCGGGTCGAGGCCGTCGAGCGGCACATCGACGCGCACGGTGGCACCCGCGAAGACCCGAGACGTCAGCAGCTGCGGCACGGGCGGTTGGTTGTTCTTCTTGTCCTCGCCGACCACGTTGAAGGTGACCGTCGCGGTGTCCGCTTCCCCGAAGGTGTCGTACACACGGTAGGTCGTCGTGTAGGTGCCCGGTTCGTTCGGCGCCTGGAACCTGACCTGGTCGTCGTCGACGAACGCGAGCCCAGCCGTCGGCTCGTCGACGAGCGTGCGATCGACGAGCATGACCGCGGCGTCCGGGTGGTAGTCGTTGTCGAGCACGGCCACGTTCGCGATGTCGCCGGCGCGGACGACCGCCGCGTCATCGGTCGCGACGGGTGCCTGGTGCTTGGGCAACGGCGGCACGGGGATGACCGTCACTGCGGCGTCGGCCGTCGAGGTACCGTCCGACACCGTGTACGTGAACTGCAGCTGTTGTTCGAGCGGTGCCGAGGAGGAGACGCGGATGACGGCGCTGTCGAGGATCTCCACCGAGAGGGAGGCCGACTCGTCCGGGAGGGTGATCGACTGCACGGCGAGCACCTGCCCGCTCGGCGACTCGTCGTTCGCGAGCACGGGGATCGTGATCGTCTCGTTGGGACGCAGGTAGCCGTTGTCCTTGACGGCGACCGGTGGGACGACCGCGTCCGGCTTCTCGAGCACGTCGACGCGGATCAGTCCGATGCTCGACGCGATGCCTGCGCCGAGGGTGTACTTCAGGTAGTAGGTGCCCGGCTCGCTCGCCGACACCGTGACCGACTGCTTCTCGAGGCTCGGCGACGTGGCGAGACCGCCCTGCAAGGCCTCGACGCCGATCAGGCCGAGTGGCGCGCCGCTCGGCGACTGATCGTTGGCGAGCGGCATGACGAGCGCAGACTCCCCCACGAAGGTGGAGACGAAGTCGGGCGTGCCGACCGGACTCAGCGCGCCGGCCGGCTGCACGTCGACGGTGAGCGTGCCCTCGGCCGACGCCGTGCCGTCCGAGACCACGAACTTGACGTCGCGGGGACCCATCTCCGGCGAGGCGTGCGTGAAGGTGACGAAGCCGTCGGGGGTGAAGCGGACCAGGTCGCCGGAGGCCGGGGACGCGGACTGCAGGAAGATGTCGTCGCCGTCGGGGTCACGCCAGTCGGCCAGGACGTTGTAGGTGACCGTCTGCCCCGCTTCGACGGAGACCGCCGCCTCTCGATGCGACGTGGGCGGCTCGTTCACCTCCGGCGGCTTGATCGCGATACTGACGGATGCCTCGGCGACACCACCCGGGCGGCCGTCGTTGACCGAGTAGCGGAACGACGTCGTGCCGGCGACGAAGCCCTCGGCTGGTGTGAACTGCAACGCTCGACCGCCGTCGATGTACGACAGCGTGCCGGACTCCTCGGCGATGTCGGTGAAGTTCTGGATGGTGAGGACGTCGCCGTCCGGGTCCGAGTCGTTGTCGAGCAGCGGCAGGACCGTCGCGCGGCCGGGACGGACCCCGAAGGTGTCGTCGCGGGCCACGGGTACGCGGTTCTCCTCGGTGCGTTCGGCGAGCGTGTCCTCGAACGACTGCTCGGACGCCTTCTCGTCGCCCTCCTCGCCGTCCTCCTCCTGAGGCGGCGTCACCTCGTCCCAGTTGTCGACGAGGCGCATGTTCTCCTGCACGAGCCACGCGTTACCGGTCTGGATGTTGTTGAGCGCGATCACGGAGCGGTTCACCCGGAAGACCAGCTGCTGGCCGAGCGTCTCCGGGGTGATGTCGGACACGATCGGCTTGCCGTCGGCGCACTCCGCGGCGTACCGGCTGGAGCCCGCCCAGGCACCGTGCATGCAGCCGTCGAGATAGACGGGCGCGGTGACCTCGTCGGGTGAGACGGCGGCGGTCAGGACGTCGGCGTCGAGCACGATCGGATCGCCGCCGCCGAGCGGGAGTCGGACGAGCGAGTCCCCCGTCGCGACGACGACCGAGTCGTCGGCCGCAGAGGGCTCCTGGATCTTCAAGGGCTCGCCGGGGAGTTCGGTGACGGACCCGTCCTGCTTGACGAGGTCGCCGTTCGTCAGGTCGAGGATGACGGCCTGCTCGCCCGCGGCGCTCAGCTGGTAGTCCTCGAGCTTCGGGAGTTTCGACTGGGTCGTCTTCCCGTCGGGTGCGATGCGGAAGAGCAGTTGCTTGCTCGGTGAGACCGCGAGCACGGTACCGGTCGAGGTGACGACGGCTTGGCCGGTCTTGCCGATCGACAGGAGCGGTTTCGTCTCGGTCGGGTCGAACCGCAGCTCACCGGCCGCGTCGAGCGACCAGAGCTTTCCCGTCTCGCCCGCGACGACGGCGAGACGGTCGCCGCCGTAGTCCACGGTCGCGCCGCTCGGCAGCGTGATGCGTTGGACGAGGCTCGTGAACGCCGGATCGATGCGTTCCAGCGAGGACAGCGCCTTGTCCTGCAGGAAGACGTCGTCGCCGTTCTGGAGCACGTCGGCGTTGTTCGACGCGGTCGAGACGGCGCCGTCGAGTTCGGAGATCTGCTTGTTGAGGCGACCGGCGAGGAGCGACTCGCCGTTCGTCACCCACACGTCGCGCGATTCCAGGTCCACCTCGGTGACCGGGAACCCCTGATGGATCAGGGCAGCGGTCACGGGCACGGCGACGAGCACCGACAGCGCGGTGATCGAGGCGGCGGTCTTCCGTTTCCGCAGCCAGGCGCTCCAGTTGCTCACGATCCCCCAGGTGATTTCGGCGCGGCGGGTGGTACTGGCCGCCGACGCGCAGACACTCTAACAAACTTGCACAACACCTGACCCGCATCAGGGGGTGGCCCTGTCAGGGTTGACCCTCGACCTCAGGCCGGGCGCGACCCTCCCACAGCGTCGAGTTGATCTGCGTGGTCGAGGAGCGGCAGGTCGCTCGTGTCGACGAGACGGGTGGACACCGCGTACTCGACGAGCCGTGCACGGCGTCCCGTGGCGAGCTTCCCGGGACCACCCCGGAGACCCTGCACGCCGAACTTGTCGAGCTTGTCGCAGACGTTGTCGAGCTTGCGGTTGAAGGTCGTCTGGCTCCATCCGAGCCGAGCGGCCGCCGCAGCGGAAGCGGGGATCTCCCCTCGGCCGGGCGTCGCCTGCCGGAGCACGTCCTCGGCGAGGGCGACGATGAGGAGCCGCTGGCTGCTGGTCAGGTGGATCGGGCCGACCGTCGTCGTCCCGGCCGTCGTCGTCGACAGTTGCGAGGGCGAGTAGTACTCGAGGTCGGAGGTGATCGTGAAGTCGTAGGTGGTCGCGCCCGCGCTGAACAGCACGAGGAGCTCCGGGAAGACGATCGGCAGGCGCGCTCCGGGCGCCAGCCACGCCTGGACGTTCCCGGTCGTGTCGGTCACCGTGGCTGAGAGGGTGTTGCCGATGTTCGTCAGCCACCAGAGCCCCGCCTCGAACGTGATGCTCAAGAAGGTGCGGTGCAGGAACGGGTTCTCGTCGACGACGAGGTCGCCCTCGCGCCCGATCAGGAACGGCTGGGTCGCGTCCACTGCGTACTGCTCGCCGCAGAACTCCACGCGTACCACCGTGCTGCTCGCGGTGTCGGTCGTCTCGTCGTCTGTCATGTTCTCCCCCGGATGGTGCGGTGTTCTCTCGCGCATTACCCCTGCGCGCACATCTCGAGCGGCTTCGCCGAGGTGACGCCGCCCCGCAGCACGACGACCGAGATGCAGACGTTCGCGCTGGGCGAGGGCAGGTCGACCGAGGCGGCCTGATCGTTGGTCGGCACCTTCGGCGCGTCGCTCGGGCCGTCGGTGCGTTGCCAGATGTACTGGTCGCCGTCGGCCGGCTTCGGGTTCTGCCAGGTGAAGACGACGGAGGTGCCGTCCGCGCTCGGTTGCACGCTGACCGGCTCGGGCGTCGGCACCTGGTCGAGCTGGATGGGTGCGCCCGTCGACGCCGTCGTCGGGGTCGACGTCGGGTCGGCCCCCTGCAAGAGGATGCCCGCGGTCACGCCGCCACCGACGACGAGGACCGCAGCGCACGCGACGAGCACGGCGGTGAGTCGGCGCCGACGCTTCCTGCCGGCGTCCGTGTCCGGTGCGGTCGACGGTGTGGTCGGGGCTGTGACGACCGCCGGCTTCGGCAGCTCCCGGCGGATCGTCGCCGAGGAGTCCGCCGAGCTCGGCTGGACCGTCTGGATGGGCTGGCGGACGACGGTCTCGTCCGCCGACGGCCCGGCGACGGGGGCGAGCTGAGCCGGTTGCGCGTCGACGGTCGTCACCTGACGGACACGCGTCTCCTCGGAGGCGCTCGACGGCGTCTCGCGTCGCTGCGGCTGAGCGAGGTTCGGGAGGTCGATGGGCGTCGGTGCGTAGGCGAGCTCCATCTCGACGCGCTGCAGTGCCCGCGCGAAGTCGACCGCGGAGTCGAAGCGACTCGCACGGTCCTTCGCGAGCCCCTTCTGCAGCGTCGCCACCAGGGAGGCCGGGACGTCGTCCCGGCCGAGCGGGGTGACGGTACCGCGCTCGATCCTGCTGATGAGGTCTGCGGCGCCGTTGGACTGTCCGGGGATCTCGAACGGCGTGCGACCGGCGAGCAGCGTGTAGACGGTCGCAGCGAGCGAGAACACGTCCGATCGGACGTCGGGCCGCGGTTCGTCCTCGAACATCTCGGGAGGCGACCACGGGATCGACAGCCCGACCGTCTGCGTGCCCGAGGCGCCGGTCGTCCCCACCTCGGAGGCCTCGCCGGCTGCCGCCGACGGAGCGACGTCGAGCTCGACGGCCTGCGAGATGCCGAAGTCGGTGAGCGCCGGCCAACCGTAGGCGTTCGTCAGGACGTTCGCCGGCTTGATGTCGCGGTGCAGGATGCCCGCGGCGTGCGCGGTACCCACCGCGCTCGCGAGTCGCACCCCTGTGCGGAGCGCGTCGGCGACCGCGAAGGTCCGGAGCTTGGCCTGCTCGGCCAGGCTCGGGCCCTCGCAGTACTCCATCGCGAGGTAGGGGCGGCCGTCGGGCGCGACGTCGGCCGTGTAGATCGTGACGATGTACGGGTGCGCGGACAGCTGCGCCATGAGGTTCGCCTCGGCGACGAACGCCTCGCGCGTCTGCTCGCTGAGGTGCTCGGCGAGGAGGACCTTCACCGCGACTCGACGCCTGGGCAGCTGCTGCTCGTAGAGGAAGACGTCGGAGAACCCGCCTGCCCCCAGCTGGCGCTCGAAACGCAGCCCCGGGATGGCGGGCGGCACGGATGGGGCTCGACGCACGTCAGCCCTCTCGCACGCGGAGCGCGACATCGCCGCCGAGATCGATCACGGTCCCGACGATCACCGGCGTCGGCTCGCCTGCGCGGAGCGTCTGCGGTGCCTGACCGGGCAGCACGACCTGGGTTCCGTTGCGCGAGTGCAGGTCCGTGACGACGACCGTGCCACCCTCGACCGCGACGCGGATGTGGCTGCGGGAGATGTCGTCGCCGGTGAGGGTCACGAGCGTCGGTACGACGGAAGCGGGAACCTGCGACACCGTCGGCGCACGCCCGAGGACAACGGGTGAGGCGAGCGACTGACGGGTGCCGCCGGGCAGTTCGAGGAAGAGCAGCGGAGCCGCCTTCGGTGTGGCGACGGGTGCCGGTCGGCCCTCGGCCTCACGACGCGCGCGAAGGGCCGCGAGGTCCTCCGCGAAGATCGTGTGGCCGTCGTGGTCACCGAGGTCGTCGAGCGCGTCGTCGGCGGAATCGAGCGCTGGCGCCGGGGCTTCGGTCGCCGTCCGGACGCCGACCGCGGGCGCCGACGACTCCTCGTCGTCGCCTGGCTCCTCGACCGCAGCGGCGCCGACCGGGCGGAGCACGGTCTGTCCGAAGAGGAAGTCGTAGCCCTCGTCGGCGGCGGGTTCGGTGACGACGTCCTGTTCGACCGCCTGGTCGTCCTCGTCGTGGAAGAACTGGGTGTCGAGCACCGATGGCAACGGGATGGGTGCGGCGGGCTCGTCCGCTTCACCGGCCTCGCTCGAGGCGGTCGCCACCGGGGCCGCGATCGGCGGCGCGGCGAGCTGCTCCGCGGCCGTCGGAGCGATCGTCGGGAGCGACGGATCCACCGCGGCCGGAACCGCGGACGAAGAGGTGGGCCCGGGCAGTGCCGTCGTGGCATCGAGCGACGCGCTGATGGAGGTGGTCCAGACCGCGCCGGCGACGATGGGGAGCCGGACACCCGTGGGATTCGGGTGATCGCTCCGCAGCGTGACGGTCTCAGCCGCCGCGTGGTGCTCCTCCACCCAGGTGGTGGCGCGCGCGCCGGCGACGGTGCTCGAACCCTGTGCGGATGACACGACCGCGGCAGCGAGCCCGCGCACGATGACCGTGAGTCCGGAATCGTCCCACGAGGCGGCCGCGAAGGCGGGCGTGCTCGCGAGACCACCGGCGGCGAGCCGGTCGAGGACGACCGAGAGCGGTGCGTCGGCCGGCAGCGCGGCGGCGAAGGCTGCGGCGGCGACCTCGTCGCCCTGGGCGTCGACGAGGACGAGTCTGCCCGGTGCCGCGATGGCGAGCCAGCGTCGGACCTCGGCCGGTTCCGTTTCGTACGAGTACACGGCCACCCTCCTAGCCTCGCGGCAACGTCTCTTCAAGATACCCGAGATGCCCCGCGTCATCGTATCCGGGTCCGGCGGACATGAGCGACGTGGACACGGCGTCGACGACCAACGCCGTCACGTTGTCGCGTCCTCCCGCGAGGAGCGCGAGGTCGACCAGGCGGTCGGCGGCGCCCTCGAAGCCCTCGGAGAGCACCTGCGCGATGCCATCGTCGGACAGCTCACCGGTCAGGCCGTCGGAGCAGAGGAGGAAGCGCTGTCGCCCGACCGCGGGCAGGAGCCAGACGTCGGGGTCGATGTCGGCCTCGACGCCGATGGCCTTCGTCACGATGTTGCGTTCGGGGTGGTCCCTCGCCTCGAGCTCGGTGATCTCACCGGCATCGATCAGCTCCTGCACCGCGGAGTGGTCGACGGTGATGCGGCGCAGCACCCCGTCCGTCCACGTGTAGACCCGCGAGTCGCCCACGTTGAACACCATCCAGTGCAGGTCCGTCTGCGGGCTGAGCGCCACGAGCGCGAGACCGGCGACGGTGGTCCCGATGATCCCACCCTGGGTGGGGACGCTCCTGATGGCGGCGTTCGCGGCGACGATCGTCGTCACGACGGCCTCGGTCGTCGTCGGTGTGTCGAGGGGGATGCCACGCGCGATGGCGGTGGACAGTTCACGGCTGGCGACGTCGCCCCGCTCGTGCCCGCCCATCCCGTCGGCCACGACGAACGCCGGGGCGCCCGCGTAGTAGGAGTCCTCGTTGAGGCGCCGGATCCGTCCGGTGTCGGTCCGGCCCTCGCTGCGCAGGGTGTGCGTCGACCGCGCCGTGTCGATCACGTGCATGCTGACCTGCGTCCTTCGTCATCCGCCGCGGGCGGCACTGCCCGGTTCACCCGGTCCGCCCGGGAAGCCGTCGTGCGCGCGGCACGATCGGCGCCCGGGCGCGATCTGGGAACGGGGACTACTGGCCGGCGCCGGCTGCGAGCGCAGCGTCGGTCTGCTCGAGCGTGGAGACGGCGTTGTTGAGGTAGCCCGAGAGCTTGTCGAGGTGACCGATGGTCACGGTCGCGCTCTGCGTGAAGGCCGTGTACGTCTCGTTGAAGGTGCCGGACGCGGTGTCGGTCTGGAACCCGGAGGAGACGAGGTTGTTGATGAGGGTCTGCAGACGGTTGAGGGTCGTCTCGACCTCGCTCTTGCCGGTCGTCAGGTTGACGGCGGCCTGCTTGATCTCGCTGTAGTTGACGTTGATGTTTGCCATTGCTCGTGCTCCTTCGTAGTCGACACCGGCACCGTCGGTGCCGTCATCATGGTAACCACACGGGTGGCGGGCTGCCCATGGGGAGCAGTCCCCATGACCGGCCGGACCCGTGTGGAGACGGGTCGCGCGAGCCGTGGATCAGTCGATCGGGAACTCTGGTGCGATGGGGAGCTGAACCCTCGTGAGGGCCCCGCGAGCCGCGTACATGCCGCGTCCCGGCGGGAAGTCCTTGCGCGCGAGCCTCGGGAAGGTGGTGCGCAGCACGAGGTCGCCCTCCATCTGCTCCGGCTGCAGCAGGAGGCCGCGCCGGGCGCTCTTCATCTCACCCATCAGGGGCCACGACGATGCCCAGCCGGACACCTCGTTCTCGGCGATGACCAGGTGGTCGCTGCGCTTGATCGCCTTGATGAGTTCCACGAGCGGCGGATCGGCGATGCCGTTGAGGTAGTCCGAGATGGTCTCGATGACGACGACGGTCCGCGCTGGCACCGTCTCGGCGGCGATGGCCGCCGAGAGCGCCTTGGCCTGCTCGGCGATCGTCTCCGGAGTGACGGCGGACTCGTCGAACCGTAGCTCGCGCAGGAGGTCCGAGCGCTTCGAGCCGAAGTAGATGAAGCGCGTCGTGGGGTCGAACCGTCGCATCGCCCCGACGAGGGCGGCCACCGCGTTCGTCCGCCCGCTCCCGGGAGGGCCACCGACGAGGAACGCACCGGACGGGTCGAAGCCGATCGCTTCGAGGTCGGTGTCGCCGATCCCGAGGGTCGGACGCTCCCCGACGCGATCGGGGAGCTCTGCGGCGGTGATCTCCTTGGGCAGTGCACCGACAGGCGGTGCCACGACGGTCGCCCCTGCCCGTGACATCGCCTCGGCGAGGCGGACGGTGGCCGCGGACTGCTCGGCGAGCACGGTCGTCCCGCCGAGGATCGCGACCTGCACCTCGAGGCCGTCGACGATCGCCCGACCGGGGACCGATTCCGGCCCGAGGATGTCCTTCGGGACTCCCAGCAGTTGGTAGCTCGCCTCGTCCGCCAAGCGCAGCACGACGCGGCGCTGCACGCCCGAGCTGATGTTCGTGGGCACGGAACCCGGGCGGTCCGCGGAGAACGCGATGTTCAGGCCCAGCTGCCGACCGTCGGTGATGAGCTGCTGGAAGAGCGTGTACCAGGTCGACAGGCCGAGCGTCGTCTCGTACTCCTGGCGGAAGGACTGGAATCCGTCGACGAGGAGGAGGACCCGACGTTCGTCCGTGGCCCCCGTGACGCGACGGTAGTCGGTGATCGACGAGGCGTTGGCCTCGGCGTAGCGGACGCTGCGCTCGTCGATGAGGTCCTTCAGGCGGCGCAGCAGGCGGATGACGCGCTCCTGATCGTCACCGGGGATGATCGACCCGACGTGCGGGAGCGCTTCGAGCATGCGGAGGCTCCCCGCACCGAAGTCGAGGCCGTACACCTCCACCGGGCCACCTCGCGGGGTGATGCCTGCGGCGGTGGCGAGCGTGCGGAGGACGGTGCTCTTGCCGGAGCCGCCGGTGCCGAACACGGCGATGTGCCCGTCGACGTCCGGCCTGAAGTACACCGGGCGCTGCTCCTGCGAGTCGGGGAGGTCTGCGACGCCGATCAACAGCTCTGCGTCGGTGCGCTGCCGCAGACGACTGAGGTCGTAGACGGGGGCGAGCTCGTCGAGCCACGGTCGGCGAGGGGCCGGGATCGAGGCACGTTCGGCTGCAGCGATGATGCTCGTGACGAGCCGCTGCTGGTCCGTCGGTCCGGGATCGCGCTCCTCCGCGGCGTCTGCAGCACGCGGTTCCTCCCAGCGGGTCTCGCCGCCGAAGCGCAGTTCGCGCACCTCGATGTCGCTCCGCTCGGGCTCGTCGCTCGTCCACCCACCCGCGTAGCCGGACTGGAACACGCTCAGACGGCCCGGTCCGGTCTTCGCGATGCCTCGACCGGGGACCGCCGGGTCGAAGTGCGCCGCGTCCTTCACGCCGACCACGTCCTGGCTGTCCGACTCGTCGGCCATACGGAGCGCCACCCGGAGGTTCGTGTTCGCGCGCAGGTTGTCCTTGATGACACCGGCGGGGCGCTGGGTCGCCATGATGAGGTGGATCCCGAGCGAACGGCCGCGCTGCGCGATGTCGACGACGCCGTCGACGAACTCCGGGACCTCTCCGACGAGCGCCGCGAACTCGTCGATCACGAGCACCAGTGCCGGCGGGGAGTCGGGGTCTCCGCGCTTCTCGAGTTCGAGCAGATCCTTGGCCTTCTTGCGATTGAGGAGGTGCTCGCGGAAGTGCAGCTCGGCGCGCAGGCTCGTGAGCGCACGACGCACGAGGTGCGGGCTGAGGTCGGTCACGAGGCCGACGCAGTGCGGCAGGGTCACGCAGTCGGCGAAGGCGGAGCCTCCCTTGTAGTCGACGAACAGGAACGAGACCCGGTCGGGGCTGTACTCGGCGGCCATGCCGAGGACCCAGGCCTGCAGGAACTCGCTCTTCCCGGCACCGGTCGTCCCACCGACGAGCGCGTGCGGACCCTGTGCTCGGAGGTCGAGGTGCATCGCGTCGACACCGCCGGACCCCACGGTCGCACGCAGTTGACCGGCGCGGCGGGGCTTCGGCGTGAGACCCGGCGTGCGGTCGTGGATCGAGGAGTTCTGCCGCCAGCGGTCCACGACGGCGTCGCTCGACGTGGCGAGTTCGGAACCCAGGAGGGTGATCATGGAGACCGACCGCGGCAGGTCGCTCGAGTCGGCGACGAGCGCACCGGCATCGATCACCGAGGCCATGCGTCTGGCGTAGTCGAGCGCGGTTGACGGGTCCACGAACTCCGGGCGGGCGTCCTCGATCGCGTAGCCCAGTCGGACCATGCCGACGGTGGCCGGGGCGTCGACCCCCGAGCCGAGCTCGGGCACCTGGAGGAAGGTCCGGCAGGCTGCGGGCAGAGCCGTGACGTCTCGGCCGATCCAGATCGGGAACACGCCGGCGTCGGCAGCGATCTCGGCCAGCTGCACGAGACGTGCACGGTCGACGCCGACGTCGTCCGAGATGACGAGCACCACGGCTGGGATCGGCGATTTCGTGCCGGTGTCGTTCGTGGACTTCGTCCCGACTTCCGCGCCACGCTCGAGTGCCGCCTGCTTCTCGGCGAGGGCACCACGACGAGACGCTCCAGCGCGGGCTGCGGCGAGGCGCGTCTGCACGAGCTCCTCGATCGCGGAGAGCAGCAGATTGCCGCTCGAGACGCTGTCGGCGAGGTGGCCGACGTCGAGCGGGCTGTCGGGCGAGGAGGCGTGCGGCAGCCACTTCACCCAGGACAGGGCGTTCGACCAGGCGGGCGACACGATCGACGCGAGCACGAGTTCCGAGGGCGAGTGCAGGGCCGTCAACTGCACGAGGATGCCGTTGACCGCGCCACCCGCCGTCTCGGGCGAGCCGGCGATCCCGAGCGCACCAGCGTCGTAGAGGTTGTCGATGATCGGGACGTCGGCGACGGTCGCGTACTGCTCCTTGAGTGCGTCGAGCCGTTCCTGGAACTCCGGGAGGAAGCCGTCGCGTTCCTTGCCGGAGACCTCGTTGCGGGACGGCATGGTGCCGACGCCCAGGCGGAGGTTGAGGAACGACCAGTGCTCGGGACGTCTCGTCCAGAGCAGCGGACCACGGGTGAGGGCCTGCTGCAGCGCCTCGGAGGTGGAGGGAGCCTCTCGCATGCGCACGTCGTGCTCGATCTCGCGTTCGGCGGCGAGCAGGGTGCCGAGCGATTCGAGGCGCTCGTCGAAGAGCGCGATCTGCTTCTTGAGCATGCGCTTGTTTCGTCCACGGCCCGTGAAGTAGTTGCCGATGAGCATGAGCGGGGTCATCGCGATGAACAGGAGCGAGATCGGGTTGTGGGTGATCGTGTACATCGCACCGCCGAGGAGCACCGGCGTCAGCATCGCGAGGAGCGGGAAGGGCTGGGCCTCCTTCTCGGACGGCGGCTCAGGGGCGGGGAACGTCTGTCCCGCGTACCGGTGCTCGACTCGCGGCGACCGGTTGAAGAACACGGGGCCGGCCTTCGGGACGACTCCGGCGCGTCCGACGGAGTCCGCGTAACCGATCTCGACCTCGGTGTCGCCGATGAGGACCCGTTCGCGCTGGGTGATCTTCAGTCGTGGAACGAGGCCGCCGTCGACCACGATGCCGTTCGCGGCTCCCAGGTCGACCAGTTCGAGCTCGGCGCCGACCTCGAGCCGCGCGTGGCGCTTCGAGACGAGCGGGTCGCTGAGGACCACGTCGCAATCAGCCTCTCGACCGATCGTCCAGCTGCCGATCGGGAGGGTGAACTCGCGTCCCGCGTCAGCACCCTGGAGCACCCGCACGACCGCGACCGCCGGCGCCTGGCCGGTGCGGGCGGAGCGATAGTAGACGCCGGCGTCCGCGAGCTCGATGACCGCGCCGGAGCCCACCCAGGCTTCGCCGATCGGCGCCTCCGGGGGCAGCGGGAGGGTCTCGTTCGATCCGGGCAGTCGGGCGTGCAGCGTGAACTCCGCGTTCGCGGAGTCCGGGCCCTGCGGGTCGACCCGCGCGATCGTCGAAGCGACCTCGGCGATGCTCGCCGCGGCGTCCGTCGTCACGACGATGTCGGACGCTGTCCCGGAGGGCCTGGTCAACGTCAGCTTGATGCGCATGGATCCCCTTGGTCAGTCCGGCCGCTGGACGCGACCGCGATCAGCCTACCGACGAGCGACGTTCAGTCGCCGCCGTCCTGCACCGGACGGATGATCTCGGACGGTTCGGTCACCGTCGAGGCGGTCGGTGCGGGATCGAACAGGGCCACGGGCAGGCTGACCGAAGAGCAGTCGAGGTCGGGAAGGTTGAGGGTCGATGTCACGCGGGTCGCGTCGCCGTCGATCTCCAGGCGGTACTCGATCCCCCGACCAGACAGCGGGTTCGGCGCGGAGCCGTCTTCGCTCGCCCACTCCGTCGCCACGCAACCGCGCACCGATGCGGAGTCCCCGGCCGGCGCCTCCTCCACCTCGATCGGCGCGAAGGGCAGCGGTCCTGCGGACACCTGCGTGCTGCCGGCGTTCAGGACGCGGTCGCGAGCCGCCCCGAACAGCCGTGTCCGAAGGTCGTAACCCGTCGTCTCCCCGAGCTCGGGCAGCGCGAAGTCGTTCCGGTTCATCGCATTCGCCTGCGCTTCGAGGGAGGCGCGTGTCGCGATCACCCACGCATCGCTCTCGAGCGGTCCGGTGGGTGCGCCGGACGCCCAGACGGCCGTCGGTACGGGCGTCGGCTGCTCCGGTTCCTGCGGCGCACACGCCGAGGCCGTCAGAAGGACCGTCAGTGCGAGGGCGATCGAGGCGACCGCCCTCCGGTCACCCCTCGGCATCCACCTGGTACGCGTCGAAGGCGTTCGAAGCCTGCGTGCTGAGGCCCGCGAGGGTCCGGGTGCTCCCCGGCGAAGGATCGATGATGTCATCGATCGCATCGCGGTTCGTCTGGATCCAGTCCCACCAGGCGTCAGCGTCGTCCGTCGCCGGCGGTTCCAGCCCTTCAGGCGGTGAGAGCTCCATGAGCATCTGAGCGACGTTGATCTGTGTCGCCCGCACCCGTGCTTCCCCGCCGTTCTCGAGCTCTGCGAGCAGCCCGTCGTGCGAACCGGCCCAGGTGTCTCCTGCCGCCCCGGTGGCGGCGTCCGTGAGCTGGCCTCGGATGTATCCGATGCCCTCATCCGCGATCTTCTCCATCACCGCGTCGCCGAGGGTCCCGACCAGCTTGTCGAGCCCTGGGATCGGGAGCATGCCGACGCCGGTCTCGACGACGCCGATCGCCGCTTCGACGGCCTCATCGTGCCTGGTCGCAGCGCCGAGGTCGACGCCCGCAGTGCTGCCGTCGAGCACGGACTGGAGGATCGCCACTCGGGTCGCTGCGTCGGCCGGGTTGTACAGCCCGAGCTCCGCCGCTCCGAGGACGGTGTTCTGGTAGTCGGTGACGACCGACTGGAGCGCCTCGGCACCTCCGCTGCTGCTCCCTGCTATTCCAAGGATCCGCGCCACCGACTCCGGCGACAGGTTCGCATAGACACGCGGGTCTCCCTCGATTCCGAAGGGGTTGATCGGAGCGGTCGGATCCGCCGTGGACGGCGCGTCACCGGTGAGCGCCACCATGGGGTGCTCGACGAGGCCCGGCAGCTGTGGGGCGAGTGCCTGCACCAGCTTGACGCTGCCGAGCTCGCTGATGCTGTCGCTCGAGAAGTGCTCGTTGCCGGCGACGAATTCCGCGGCGTCCTCGCTCGTCCGCGGCTCGCCGATCAACCGGTAGATGACGTCGTGGCTGAGCGTCGACGCCTGATCCCAGGCCTCGGGGAGGTAGAAGTTCCCGTCGGTCGGACCGCCGGGGATCGACTGGGCACCCTCCCAGAGCGCCAGGACACCCTCGAAACCTTCGATGCTCGAGTCGCGTCGGCCGAACCAGTACTCGATACGGTTCGCACCGAGCTCGTCCGAGGCGTACGGCTCGTCGGGGTACATCGGCGCGTCCCGGTACGGGTCGTCCCGGGTCGACGTGAGCCAGTCCATCGCCGCTTCCGGGTACTCGCCGAGCGTCGAGAACACCCGCGCAGTCCAGTCGCCCAGGCGGTTGATGTCGTAGCCGGCCTGATCGGCCTCGGCCATCGCCAGGAACCCGTCGGGGCCGAGGATGCCCTGGCCGGGCCCCGGGTACTCGCCCGTGATGCCCGGCAGGCCCCGCTCGTACTCGTCCGCGAGGTCTGCCATGCCGACCGCGGTCGACTCACCGATCGGATTGTCCTGTTCGTCGCCGAAGAGGAACGCCAGGCCGGTCCAGCTCCCGGTGCCGTACTCCTTCGCCGAGCCACTCCACAGTTCCTTCGCGAAGTTCTGACCCGTCGCCCACGTCCAGCGCTGCGAACCGGTCGACAGACCGCCTCGGACGGACTGCGCGAGCAGGAGCGCGGCTCCCGCGTCCAGCCACCCGTTGGCGCCGGCGTCATCGATCCGGCTGATGAGCGCCATGAGGTCTTCGCCGCCGAGTGCGAGGTTCATCTGTGCCATGACGGTCGGGTCGTCACCGTACAGCCCGTAGAGCGACTGCAGTTGGGCCGCGAGATCGGTCTCGAAGCCGCCCTGCCCGAGCTCCCGTGCCATTTCGGCCATGCCCTGGGCGATCGCCGTGGGCGTGAGGTCGCCGGCCGAGGTGATACCGATGGCCGCGAGCGCCGCCTGCTGGCGGTCCCAAGCGTCACCGCCGGGCGACGACAGGGCCGAAGCGAGGGCCGCATCGGCCTGCTCGCGCTCCTCCGAGAGGGCGTCGAGCGAGCTCTGCGCGGAGCTGCGGTCGGAGATCGCGTTCTGGTGCACGATGTCGCGTCGCTGCTGTTCCTGCGGGTCCGGGCCGCCTGCCGGATCCAGGTAGCTCTGGTTGGCGGTGAGGTTCGCCTGGAAGATGAGTTCCGTGTACGTCGCTGCACGGCTGCGGATGCCGTCGACCGTCGTCGTGTAGGTCTCGATGGCCGTGCGCACAGCGGTCATCTCGGGCACGACCGCGTTGATCTTCCCGATGGGCGTCGAGAGCGACATCGTCCACGCCGTCGCCGCGTCGCCGGTCCACACGTCCGCCGTCACGCCCTGCTGCGCGGCGAGCGCGACGGTCGCCGCATCGGTGAGGGCCGTCTCCGTGGTCTGCATCCCGCTCGCCGTCGTCGCGAGGGAACCCGACTCGATGCGCCCGGGGTCCTCGGCTGTCCAGTTCGCCATCAGCTCTGCGCCGCCTGCATCGCCGCATCCGTCGCTTCCCACGTCGAGACGGTGTCGCTGGCGGCTTGACCGGCCGCGACCATCGCACCGCCCGCGAGCGCGACGTGCACCGACACCCACATCGCGAAGCTCTCGGCCGCGGCGGTGACGGTGCTGCTGCAGCTGCCTGAGAAGTCGAGCGGGACGTTCTGCGGCAGCCCTGCGCCGCTCGTCCCGACCGGCGCCGACAACGCCAGGATCTGATCGCCGTTGACGACGAGTGATTGCTCGCTCATGACTCCCCTTCATCCGACCGCGTGGGGCGGCCGGCTCGTCCAGGATGCTTCCGCACCCGTCAGTCGTTCAGCGTATCCGAGGCGCTTCGGAGGGACGATGGGGAGCAGTCCCCATCCCGTTCCTCCCGGCTCAACGCACCACACGGATCGGGAAATCGCCGATGCCGATCGTCCATCCGGCCTCGACGGTGTAACTCTCGCCGGGCACGCAGACGGTGACGGCGCCCGACGTATCCGTGACGGTGGTGCCGTTCGTCGAGTGCAGGTCGGTGACGCGGATCGTTCGGCGGCCGGGGACGATCGCCGTGTGCGTCTTGGACACCGACATCCGTGGGTCGACGATGGCACGCAGTTCCGCGCCGGCATGCTCCGGACGAGCTGCCGGGTTGCGACCGAGGAGCACTGCGCCTCGCAACGGGATCTGCTCGCCACCGGGCAGTTCGAGCGAGTGTTCGACGTCACGGAGCGCGCCGGAGAGCACCGTCGCGTCCACCGCGGCGTGACGGGTGGGTTCCGTCGACGGGGTGGGGTGCGGGGCGGGAGCCGGCGCTGCAGTGTGCTGTGGCGCCGAGGCGGCCGGATCGGCGTCGGGCTGCGCGGCGATCAGCCCAGGTGGCACGGTGATCTGCAACTCCGGGCCGACCGCGGACGAAGCCGGGGGTGCGGGGACCACCGGAGGCGCCGCTGTCGGCGTGCTCGCCGCCGGAGCCGCGACCACGGTCGGACGGTCGACCGCCACGGGGACCACCGGGGCTGCGGAGACGACGGGGAGGGCAGGGGTGTGCCCAGGAGCCTGGAGGTTGGACGCGGCCGGCGCGGTGGGTGGGGTCTCGGGCACCGTCGCCGGCACTGGTGGCGTGCCCTGCGCGGCGATACCGGACGGCACGGTCGGCTCCGACGGCACCGGCTGCGGCTGAGCCACGAGCTGGGGCTCGAGGGAGGGAGCCTGCTCGGCCCGTGGCGCGGATTCGACCGGCGGAGCGGTCGCGGCACCCTGCGGCCCGAGCAGCGTGCGCGCGCCCTGGACCCGCAGCGTCGCGACCGCGGCAGGGTCGTCATCAACTGCGATCCCGGCGAGTGAGCGGAGGAACGCGACGAAGTGCTCCTCGCCGACGAGCGCGCGCTGGCGTCGACGGCCCGTCAGGCTGTGCTGGAGGATGAACGACGCCGCAGCGGTGCCCTTCGCCGACCTCGCGGTCGTGATGGCGAACGACAGGAGCGGCGCCTGGTCGTCGATGGAGGCGACCCGCAGCCGGATGTCGGCGCTCGTGCCACCGTCGATCGCCACATAGTGCCGTGTGGTCCCGGCCTCCGCACCCGACCGCTCGACGGCACGCTGGATGAGCGCGACGACGTCGTCTGCGCTACCCGCGACATCGAGCTCGAGTCCGGTGTCCGTCGGGTCGCTGGCTCTCATCGGTCGTTCCTCCCCCGACGCCGTCGTCCGGGAGCGCGAGCGGCGTCCGCACGATTATCCCGCACGGTCCCGTCGCCCGCGAGCGCGTGTCGCCGATCGCGCCTCACGATTCGTCGCGCTCCCACGGCCAGCGCGGTCGGGACGGATGCCCGAGCGATGACGCAGCGACGGTCGACGCGCCGAGGACGACCGCCACCGCGAGCAGACCCGCCGTGATCGAGAACGGAGCGACGAGGGTCGACGCGGCGAACACGGCGGCCCCTGCCAGGTCACGAGCCGCGATCGCGGCGAACACCCCGCCGCTCACCCCGTACCCGAACCAGGCGAGGAGCCCGGCGAGCAGGGCGGTTCCGATCGACACCCGCAGCGGCAGCCGTCGTGTCTCGCGGACGATCACCCATGCCACCACGATCGTCGCCACCACGACCATGAGCGGTCCGGTGAGCGGACCGGCCTCCGGGTCGGCGACGACATCGAGGTCGGCGAACAGACTGATGAAGCCGAACGCGCACACGACGAGTGCGACATAGGTGACCGCGGCGAACGGAGCGACCCACCAGGGGCCACGGCCCTCGTCCGGCCGCTCGCTCATCGTCAGCGCGCGGTGGTCGGGCCGGCCTCGAGCACGCGCTCGTACTCGGCCTGCGCCTCGAGGTTCGCGTCGCGCACCTTGCGACCACGGGAGGCGATCCAGCCGCCGAGCCACACCGGGATCTCGCGGGCGACCACGAAGGCGAGCACGGGACCGAAGGTGAAGGCGACACCCGTGGCCTCGGCGAGGATCTCGTCGACGCTGAGGGTCCAGGCGCGCTCCTGGATGAGGAAGCCGCCGACCCAGGCGAGGAAGGCGACGAGGCCGATGATGAAACCACCGAGGACCCAGTGCACCCAGCCTGAACGGTTCACGATGGTCGCGGTGACCACCCAGGCCAGGAAGAACCCGGTCGTCGCGAGGATGAAGGGCCAGCTCGTCGAGATCTGGATGATGTTCTCGACGAAGGTGCCGTCGTCCTCGAAGAGCAGCTGGAGCCCGGCGACCGCTGCCGCGTACAGTGCGGCGAAGATGATCGTCCCGAGCAGACCGATGAGGATGCCGAAGCCGCGGTTGCCACGGACATCGGGTGCGGACGGAGCCTGGATGTAGAGCGGGAAGGCCGCCTGCTGCTGCTCGGGGGCGGTCGCCGTGGCGGTCTCGAGGCCGACGGGGGCGTACGCGGCCGCCGGGTACGGGTGCGCTCCGGTGTCGGCCTGCTGCTGCACGACACCGGTGGTGTCCTCGTCGACGGCGGAGTAGGCACGCTGCGGCGTGTGCGGTGCGTAGCTGCGGGTCGGCTGCTCGGTGGCGGTGTCTGCGACGACCGGGACCTCGCGCGACACGGCCGGCGCGGGGTCGGCCGCCGAGGTCACCGTCGCCTGCTGCACGGTGTCCTCGCTGAGGATGTCGCGCTCGAGGACGACGTGGTCCGGCTCAGCGGCGGGAGTCGACGCGGTGGACGCGCTCTGCTCGGGAACGGAGGGGGCATCCGCCGGAACGCTCGGGTCGGTGGTCGATCCGTGCTCAGGGTTCTGGGTGCTCATCGCGTGCTCCTTCGGCGGCAGCCTGTCGAGGAGTGTCCGCTCGACACTCCGCTGGTCACGCTAGCAAGCCACTGCCCGGAACCTCGGCAACCTCGCCGGGAACCGTGGACTCTGCGGCTAGCAGTCCGACGCGTCGCTCGCATCCGTGCACCCGCATTCTTATCCGATTCATAGAAGAACGAAACGGTCCCCCCAGCTCTGACCGCTTGAGTGGAGACCACACAACGACATCTGTTGGATCACAGCCGATCCCGCGACGCCGCTCCCCCGACGGCGGAACCCCCGGAAAGGCCCCCTTGCCTCAGCACCTCTTCGATTCCAGCCCGCACGAGACCCCCGCTGCGCCGCGCACCCCGAACCATCGACGGGATCCCGGACCTCTCGGGAGGCTCTCGCGTCGCTTCCGCGGGTTGCCCCTCGCGCGTCGGCGCATGATCGGCGGTGTCGCCGCCGGTGCCGCACTGCTGCTGGTCGTGGGTGTCGTGACTCCAGTCGTCGTGAACGCGGCCGACGCGGCCGGATCCGAGCCGGCCGCGCAGGCAGCGACGCCGACGCCCACGACGACCACACAGTCGACGGTGAACGCGACCGCCGTCACGTCCCTGTCGTCCGCAGCGGGCTCCGTGGCCGGTGGGACGACCCTCACGGTCAGCGGAGTCGACGTCGACAACGTAACGAGGGTGGTGTTCGGCGAGCAGGACGCCCAGATCGTGTCCGCGACGAGCACCGAGCTCACGGTCGCCGTGCCGCCCGCGACGAGCTTCTCGCCTGCTCAGGTCGGTGTCTCGGTGTTCGCGGACGACCTCCGCGTCGACGACGCCGCCCTCAGCTACAGCTACGACATCGTGAGCCCGGTCGATGCCCAGATGGCCTACGTGTTCGAGCACTGGAACGACTACAACCTCGACGAGTTCGGTTCGCTCTACGACACCGACTGCGCGAACTTCGCCAGCCAGAGCCTGCTCGCCCGCGGCTGGACCATGACAGACGATTGGTGGGCCGAGGGCACGGGTGACGCCTTCGACTTCTCGAAGGCGTGGGTGAGTTCCACGTACTTCATGTCCTACGCCGAGGATCACCCCGAGCTCGCCACCGCCCTCGACGACACCCAGCGCGCCCAGGTGAAGGTCGGCGACATCGTCCAGTTCGACTGGGACAACAGCGGGGATCGGGACCACACCGGCATCGTGTCGAAGGTGGAGCAGACGGACGCGGGCATCGTGATCTCCTACGCCGGCCACACCGACGACACCGACTACCGGACGGTGGACGAGGCCATCACCGTCATCCACCCGGGTGCCTCCGTGTACTACTGGAGCATCGCCTAGCCCTCCACGGTTCACCATCCAGGACGTTCACACGTCAGGGGACGCCCGGCGCGACATCCCGGTCCGCGCGTCCGCAGGCGGAACACGGCCCAGGCGTCCTGACGTGCGAACCGACTAGGCAGGGAACAGGGTCGCGACGATCGTCTGGGTCCAGCCCGTGATCGCCGTGTTGGCCCAGCGGGTCGCCACCCAGGTCCCGTCCCTCAGGAAGTGACGCTCGCCGGAGTCGCCGGCATCCGTGCTCGACTCGGTGAAGCACATCGTGCCGCCCGACTCCTCCGAGCAGGTGAACCCCGCCTCGTTCATCCGCGCGATCGCGGCCGACTGCCGATCCGCGTCGACCCACGCGACGTTCGTGATGATCCCGAGGTCGCCCCCGCCACTCGCCTTCACGAGCGCACAGTTCAGCCGGTCCTCCGACATCGCGAGGAAGTCCTGCAGCACGCCGTCGTTCGAACCGATGAACTCCGTGTCGATCGTGTCGTCGGTCCAGCTCGGGTTCAACGCCAGAATTCCGCCGTCGGTCAGCGAATCGATGTATCCGGGCGGGAACAGCGCGGCGCAATCGGCTGGACGCACCGGGGGCGCCTGTGTCGGCGCACTCGTGGCGGGTGGCCCTGACGCCGATGGAGTCGGGGTGGACGTCGCACTCGCGGACGCGCTCGGTCCTGCCGACGGCGCGCCACCGGAACCGAACGCCAGCAGACCGATGACGACGATCAACGCGATCGCGAGGAGACCGGCGACGACACTCAGCCAGATGACCGTCGGGTTCCGCTTCCGCTTCGCAGCGGGCGGCCCGTACTGGACCCTCGCCTGCGGCTGCGGAGGCGGCGGATACGCGGGATCCGCGGGAACGGCTCCCGGCTGCAGCGGCTGGAACTGCCCGGACGGCTGTTCGGGCTGCTGTCGCGGGTCTGTCGGTCCGCCGGGCTGATCGGTCATTCCCCCAGGATGTCGCCAGTCGGGTCGCTGCACAACTCTCCACGGCGACGGGTATGCGGAAGGCCCGCCCTGCGTGTGCAGGACGGGCCTTCCGGGTGAGTCGTTCAGCCCTAGTTGTAGTTCCCGGGGGTGAAGTCGTCGGAGCTGAAGCTGTCGAAGTCGACGAAGCTCAGGTCGGACTCGTTGAACGCGCCGTCCTCACCGAAGATGCGGTTCGGGTAACGCTCCGCCTTCGCCTCCTCGGTCGCCTCGACCGTCACGTTGCGGTAGCGCGCCAGGCCGGTACCGGCCGGGATGAGCTTACCGATGATGACGTTCTCCTTGAGGCCGACCAGCGGGTCGCTCTTGCCTTCCATGGCGGCCTGCGTGAGCACACGCGTGGTCTCCTGGAAGGAAGCGGCCGACAGCCACGACTCGGTCGCGAGGGACGCCTTGGTGATACCCATGACCTCCTGGCGAGCAGACGCGGTGCGACGACCCTCCGACACGGCCGAGCGGTTGAGCTCGGCGTAGCGCAGGCGGTCGACGAGCTCGCCGGGCAGCAGGTCGGTGTCGCCGTGGTCGACGACGGTCACCTTCCGCAGCATCTGGCGCACGATGACCTCGATGTGCTTGTCGTGGATCGGGACACCCTGCGAGCGGTAGACGCCCTGGACGCCGCCGACGAGGTGCTTCTGAACCTCACGGACACCCTGCACGCGCAGGACCTCCTTCGGGTCGACAGCACCGACGTGGATCTTCTGACCGAGCTCCACGTGCTGACCGTCCTCGACGAGGAGGACCGCACGCTTCAGCACCGGGTAGATGACCGGCTCGTCGCCGTTGTCCGGCGTCAGGATGACCTTGCGAGCCTTGTCGTTCTCGTCGATCGTGATGCGACCGGCGGCCTCGGCGATCGGGGTCGCACCCTTGGGGGTACGGGCCTCGAACAGCTCCTGCACGCGGGGAAGACCCTGCGTGATGTCGTCTGCAGACGCGGAACCACCGGTGTGGAAGGTACGCATCGTCAGCTGGGTACCGGGCTCACCGATCGACTGGGCCGCGATGATGCCGACGGCCTCGCCGATGTCGACGAGCTTGCCCGTGGCGAGCGAGCGGCCGTAGCAGGCTGCACACACACCGACGGTGGACTCGCAGGTGAGGACCGAGCGCACCTTGATGTTCTCGACGCCCGCGGAGACGAGCTTGTCGATGAGCACGTCACCGACGTCCTCACCGGCCTCGGCCACGACGGTGCCCTGCGGGTTCACCGCGGCGGCAGCGAGCGAACGGGCGAACACGGAGTTCTCCACGTTCGGGTCGCGCACGAGCTCGCCAGAGCTGTCGACGTTCGCGATCGCGAGCTCGAGACCCTTGGTCGTGCCGCAGTCGTCTTCGCGGATGATGACATCCTGCGAGACGTCGACGAGACGACGCGTGAGGTACCCGGAGTCTGCGGTACGCAGAGCGGTGTCGGCCAGACCCTTACGGGCACCGTGGGTCGCGATGAAGTACTCGGCGACCGACAGGCCCTCGCGGTAGGACGAGATGATCGGGCGAGGGATGATCTCACCCTTCGGGTTGTTCACCAGGCCTCGCATACCCGCGATGTTGCGGATCTGCAGCCAGTTACCACGAGCACCCGAGGACACCATGCGGTTGATGGTGTTGTCCGCCGGGAAGTTCGCACGCATGGCCTCTGCAACCTTCTCGGTGGCCTCCGTCCAGATCTTGATGAGCTCCTGGCGACGCTCGGCGTCCGTGGTCAGACCCTTGTCGAACTGGCCCTGGACCTTCGCGGCCTGCTTCTCGTAGCCGGCGACGATCTCGCGCTTGTTCGGCGGCGTGAGGACGTCGCTGAGCGCGACGGTCACACCGGAACGGGTCGCCCAGTGGAAACCGGCGTCCTTGATGTTGTCGAGCGTGGCGGCCACGACCGTCTTCGGGTACCGCTCCGCGAGGTCGTTGACGATCGAGGACAGCTTGCCCTTGTCCGCCACGTCCTCGACGTAGGGGTAGTCCGCCGGCAGCGCCTCGTTGAAGAGTGCGCGACCGAGCGTGGTCGAGACCAGCGCGACGCCGGAACCCTCGTAGCCCTCGGGACCCGTACCCTCGGCGAACGTCACGTCGTGGAGACGGATGCGCACCTTGGCGTTGAGGTCGAGCGTGCCCTGGTCCTTCGCGAGGATCGCCTCGGCGACGGAGGAGAAGGCACGACCCTCACCCTCGACACCCTCCTTGAGGGTGGTGAGGTGGTGGAGGCCGATGATCATGTCCTGCGTGGGCAGGGTGACCGGGCGACCGTCGGAGGGCTTCAGGATGTTGTTCGACGCGAGCATCAGGATGCGCGCCTCGGCCTGGGCCTCGACGGACAGCGGCAGGTGGACAGCCATCTGGTCGCCGTCGAAGTCTGCGTTGAACGCAGCACACACGAGCGGGTGCAGCTGGATGGCCTTGCCCTCGACGAGCTGAGGCTCGAACGCCTGGATGCCGAGACGGTGCAGGGTTGGTGCACGGTTCAGCAGCACGGGGCGCTCACGGATGATCTCCTCGAGCACGTCCCAGACCTCGGGGCGGCTGCGCTCGACCATGCGCTTCGCGGCCTTGATGTTCTGAGCGTGGCTCAGGTCGATCAGGCGCTTGATGACGAACGGCTTGAAGAGTTCCAGCGCCATCTGCTTGGGCAGACCACACTGGTGCAGCTTCAGCTGCGGGCCGACGATGATGACCGAACGGCCGGAGTAGTCGACGCGCTTTCCGAGCAGGTTCTGGCGGAAACGACCCTGCTTTCCCTTCAGCATGTCGCTGAGGGACTTCAGAGCCCGGTTGCCGGTACCCGTGACGGGGCGACCACGACGACCGTTGTCGAACAGTGCGTCGACGGCCTCCTGCAGCATCCGCTTCTCGTTGTTGACGATGATCTCGGGAGCACCGAGGTCGAGCAGACGACGCAGACGGTTGTTGCGGTTGATCACACGACGGTAGAGGTCGTTGAGGTCGGAGGTCGCGAAGCGGCCACCGTCGAGCTGCACCATCGGGCGGAGTTCCGGCGGGATCACGGGGACCACGTCGAGCACCATCGCGGCCGGCGAGTTGCCGGTGATGAGGAACGAGTTGACCACGCGCAGACGCTTGATGGCGCGGATCTTCTTCTGACCCTTGCCCTCCGCGATCTGGTGGTGGAGCAGCTCGGACTCGGCGGCGAGGTCGAAGGACTCGAGGCGCTTCTTGACCGCCTCGGCACCCATGTAGGCCTCGAAGTACAGGCCGAAGCGGTCCTGCAGCTCGTGGAACACGGAGTCCTCGGGCTTCAGGTCGCCGACCTTGAGGTTGCGGAAGTCCTCCCAGACGCGCTCGAGGTGAGCGATCTGCTCGTCGTAGGACTTGCGGGTCTGGCTCATCTCCTTCTCAGCGGCGTCCTTGGTGCGACGCTTCTGCTCGCTCTTCGCGCCTTCCTCTTCGAGGGCGACGAGGTCGTCCTCGAGCTTCTTCAGGCGGTCTGCGATGCGCGAGTCGCGCTGGTCGCCGAGCGTCTTGATCTCGAGGCGGAGCTCGTTCTCAAGGCCGGGCATGTCCTGGTGGCGTGCGTCCTCGTCCACGTCGATGACCATGTAGGCCGCGAAGTAGATGACCTTCTCGAGGTCCTTGGGCGCCATGTCCAGCAGGTAGCCGAGGCGCGAGGGGACACCCTTGAAGTACCAGATGTGCGTGACCGGGGCGGCGAGTTCGATGTGGCCCATGCGCTCACGGCGCACCGACGACTTCGTGACCTCGACACCGCAGCGCTCGCACACGATGCCCTTGAAGCGGACACGCTTGTACTTGCCGCAGGCACACTCCCAGTCCCGCGATGGACCGAAGATCTGCTCACCGAACAGACCGTCCTTCTCGGGCTTGAGGGTGCGGTAGTTGATGGTCTCGGGCTTCTTGACCTCTCCGTGCGACCAGGCACGGATGTCGTCTGCGGTGGCCAGACCAATGCGAAGCTCGTCAAAAGTTGTGACGTCGAGCAATGTATCTCCTATGAAAGGTTTCGTCAGTCTCTACAGTGGTCAGGCTTAGATCTCGTCGATCGACGACGACTCGAACCTGGAGGAAATGTTGATCCCGAGCTCCTCGGCGGCGCGGAACGCGTCGTCGTCGGTGTCGCGCAGGCTCACCGCGGTGCCGTCGGCCGAGAGGACCTCGACGTTCAAGCACAGCGACTGCATTTCCTTGATGAGCACCTTGAAGCTCTCGGGGATGCCCGGCTCCTGGATGTTCTCGCCCTTGACGATCGCCTCGTACACCTTGACGCGGCCGAGGATGTCGTCGGACTTGATCGTGAGGAGTTCCTGGAGGGCGTATGCCGCACCGTAGGCCTCGAGGGCCCACACCTCCATCTCACCGAAGCGCTGTCCACCGAACTGAGCCTTACCACCGAGCGGCTGCTGCGTGATCATCGAGTACGGACCCGTCGAACGCGCGTGGATCTTGTCGTCCACCAGGTGGTGCAGCTTGAGGATGTACATGTAGCCGACCGAGACGGGCGCCGGGAACGGCTCGCCGGAGCGGCCGTCGAACAGACGTGCCTTACCGGAGGACCCGATGAGGCGGTCGCCGTCGCGCGTGACCGTGGTCGAGTCGAGCAGACCGGCGATCTCCTCCTCGGAGGCGCCGTCGAACACCGGGGTCGCGACCTTGGTGTTCGGCTCAGCCGAGTGCGCGGCAGCCGGGAGCTTCTTGGCCCAGCTGGGCTTGCCCTCGACGTTCCAGCCCTGCTTGGCGATCCAACCGAGGTGGATCTCCAGGACCTGACCGAAGTTCATTCGACCGGGGATACCGAGCGGGTTGAGGATGACGTCGACCGGCGTGCCGTCCTCGAGGAACGGCATGTCCTCGACGGGCAGGATCTTCGCGATGACACCCTTGTTGCCGTGACGGCCGGCGAGCTTGTCGCCCTCGGTGATCTTGCGCTTCTGGGCGATGTAGACGACCACACGCTGGTTGACGCCTGAGCCGAGCTCGTCGTCGCCGTCCTGTGCGTCGAACACCTTGACGGCGATGATCGTGCCGGCTTCACCGTGGGGAACCTTCAGCGAGGTGTCGCGCACTTCGCGGCTCTTCTCGTTGAAGATCGCGCGGAGCAGGCGCTCCTCGGCGGAGAGCTCGGTCTCACCCTTCGGCGTGACCTTGCCGACGAGGATGTCGCCGGGGCGGACCTCGGCACCGATGCGGATGATGCCGCGCTCGTCGAGGTCCTTGAGCAGCTCCGGGCTGACGTTCGGGAGATCGCGGGTGATCTCCTCCTTGCCGAGCTTGGTGTCGCGCGCGTCGACCTCGTACTCCTCGATGTGGATCGAGGAGAGGACGTCGTCCTTCACCAGGTTCTGGCTGAGGATGATCGCGTCCTCGAAGTTGTGACCCTCCCACGTCATGAAGGCGACGAGGAGGTTCTTGCCGAGCGCGAGCTCGCCGTTCTCCGTGGCGGGGCCGTCTGCGATGACCTCGCCGGCCTCGATGCGCTCGCCCTCGGAGACGATGACGCGGTTGTTGTAGCTCGTGCCCTGGTTGGAGCGGTCGAACTTGCGCAGGTAGTAGGTCTGCGTGCCGCCCTCGTCGAGCTGGACGGTGACGGACTCTGCCGACACCTCCTGCACGACGCCGGCCTTGTCGGCCGTGACCACGTCACCGGCGTCGATGGCTGCATAGCCCTCCATGCCGGTACCGACGAGCGGCGAGTCCGACATGAGGAGCGGGACGGCCTGACGCTGCATGTTCGCACCCATGAGTGCGCGGTTCGCGTCGTCGTGCTCGAGGAACGGGATGAGCGACGTCGCGACCGACACCATCTGGCGCGGGGAGACGTCCATGTAGCCGATCTCCTCGGCGGGGATCAGGTCGACCTCGCCGCCCTTCTTCCGAGCGAGGACGCGGTCCTCCTGGAAGTGGCCGTCGCTCTTCAGCGGAGCGTTGGCCTGCGCGACGATGTAGTTGTCCTCTTCCATCGCCGTGAGGTAGTCGATGTCCTCGGTGACCCGGCCGTCGACGACGCGACGGTACGGGGTCTCGATGAACCCGAACGAGTTGATCCGCGCGAACGATGCGAGCGAACCGATCAGGCCGATGTTCGGGCCTTCCGGGGTCTCGATCGGGCACATGCGGCCGTAGTGCGAGGGGTGGACGTCTCGCACCTCGACGCCTGCACGCTCACGCGACAGACCACCGGGGCCGAGCGCCGACAGACGACGCTTGTGGGTCAGACCCGCGAGCGGGTTGTTCTGGTCCATGAACTGCGACAGCTGCGAGGTTCCGAAGAACTCCTTGATCGCGGCGACGACGGGACGCACGTTAATCAGGGTCTGCGGCGTGATCGCCTCGATGTCCTGCGTGGTCATGCGCTCGCGGACGACGCGCTCCATGCGGGACAGACCGGTGCGGACCTGGTTTTGGATGAGCTCGCCGACGGCGCGGATACGACGGTTGCCGAAGTTGTCGATGTCGTCCGTGTCGAGACGGAGGTCGACGGGCTTGCCGTTGCGCACACCCGGGAGGGTGGTGGTGCCACGGTGCAGCGCGACGAGGTACTTGATCGTGGCGACGATGTCGTCGACGGTCAGGACCGAGTCGTTCAGCGGCTTGTCGAGGCCGAGCTTGTTGTTGATCTTGTAGCGGCCGACCTTCGCGAGGTCGTAGCGCTTGGAGTTGAAGTAGAAGTTGTCGAGGAGCGCACGCGCAGCCTCGGCAGCGACCTGCTCGCCCGGACGGAGCTTGCGGTAGATGTCGCGGAGCGCATCTTCCTTCGTGAGGATCGTGTCCTTCTCGAGGGTGAGCTCGATCGACTCGTAGCCCTTGAACTCCTCGAGGATCTCCTCGCTCGTCATGCCGAGTGCCTTGAGGAACACGGTGACGGACTGCTTGCGCTTGCGGTCGATGCGGACACCGACCTGGTCGCGCTTGTCGATCTCGAACTCGAGCCAGGCACCGCGGCTCGGGATGACGCGAGCGGAGAAGATGTCCTTGTCGGAGGTCTTCTCCTGAGCCGACTCGAAGTACACGCCCGGGCTGCGGACGAGCTGCGAGACGACGACACGCTCGGTGCCGTTGATGATGAAGGTACCGCGCTCGGTCATGAGCGGGAAGTCGCCCATGAAGACCGTCTGCGTCTTGATCTCACCGGTGAGGTGGTTCATGAACTCGGCCTCGACGTAGAGCGGGGCCGCGTACGTCTTGCCGCGCTCCTTGCACTCGTCGATCGAGTACTTCTCGGGCTCGAGGTACGGGTTGGCGAAGGACAGCTGCATCGTCTCGCCGAGGTCCTCGATGGGTGAGATCTCCTCGAAGATCTCGTCGAGGCCGCTCTTCGTGGGCAGGTCCTGTCGGCCGGCCTGGGTGGCTTCTGCGACGCGTGCCTTCCACACGTCGTTGCCGACCAGCCAGTCGAAGCTTTCGGTCTGCAGAGCCAGGAGGTCTGGAACCGTCAGCGTGTCGGTGATCTTCGCGAACGAGAGGCGGGATGCTCCGCGGCCGTTCTTGGGTGAGTTGGTGGTTGCGTTGCGCGCAGCAGCCAAGGGGATAACCTCCGGAGGCCTGTTGGGGGCCGAGTTACTGGTCGTCAGTGGAGTTACTCACCAGAAAGGAGTACGTGGCGGGTTGGACCCGCACACACCAGCCGACCGCAATATGAAGGCATAGAGATTCTGGGAGCGCAAAGAACAACTATATGCCGGAGGACGCGCCGTGTCCAGTCTTTCCTTGACGAGTTTTCAACTTTCCGGTATAACCACGCGTCGGTCTCGGATCTTCCCGTCAGATCCGACCGAATCGCAGCCGCTGCCCAGGCCGCATCTGCGCCAACCGGTCGAGCGCTGCCGTCCGGACGACCGCGATCACGGGGTAGCCGCCGGTGACCGGGTGGTCTGCGAGGAGGATCGTGGGCAGCCCGCTCGGCGGCACCTGCACGGCGCCGGCGACCATGCCCTCGCTCGGCAGCTCCCGCGCCCCGTCCACGCGAAGGAGGGGTTCGCCGACCAGGCGCATGCCGATCCGGTCACTGTCGGCGGAGACCGTCCACGGCTCCTCGAGGAACCGCCGGCGCGAGGTCTCGTCGAACCAATCGACCCGGGGTCCCGGCGTGATCGCCACAACCTGCTCGGCGGCGCTCGGCGGCGTCCACGGGAAGATGTCGAGGGCCGGCACCCGCCGCCGGGGCGTCGGCAGCACGGTGAGCAGGTCCCCGTCGGCGACGGCAGCCGGGCCGAGCCCCGAGAGCGTGTCGGTGGCGCGCGAGCCGAGGAGGACCGGGGCGTCCAGCCCGCCGCGCACTGCGAGGAGGTAGCGGAGGCCGCTGCACGCCTGGCCGATCTCGATCGTGGCTCCGGCGGGTACCAGCACGGCTCGATGGCCGTCGACCACGCGGCCGTCCACCGTGATCGTCCCCCACGCACCGGTCACAGCGATCCACAGGTCGACCTCCGGGACGGCGGCGAAGCCCCCGAGCACGATCTCGAGTCCCGCCCGCGACTCCGGGTTGCCGACGAGGCGGTTGGCCAGCCGCAGCGCACCCCGGTCGAGCGTCCCGGACGGGCTGACCCCGATCGCCGCGGAGCCCGGGCGGCCGAGGTCCTGGATCGTCGTCGCGGGCCCCGCCGTGAGCACGAGCAGGCCACCGCCCATCATCCGGCGACCGCCTCGAAGCGGACCCGGAGGCCAGGGGCGAGGAGGGCGGGTCGTTCGGCAGCGGCGTCCCACAGGACGGCGTCCGTGGTGCCGATGAGCCGCCATCCACCCGGCGACGCACGCGGGTACACGCCGCTGAACGCTCCGGCGAGCGCCACTGAGCCGGCCGGGACGACCGTGCGCGGCACACGCAGGCGCGGCACGACGAGGCGTTCGTGGTCGGTGACGAGGTAGCCGAAGCCCGGGGCGAAGCCGCTGAAGCCGACCGTCCACACGGACGAGGTGTGGAGGGCGACGAGCGCGTCGACCCCGAGGCCGAGGAGCTCCGCGGTGTCGTCGAGGTCTTGACCGTCGTATCGCACGGGGATCACGACGTCGTCGTCCGACGCCACAGGCGGGGCCTCTGCGTGTGCTGCGAGCACCTGTTCCGCCGTCGTGAGCAGCCATGAACCGATGGCGGCGAGTGCAGGCCCGTCCGGGCCGGAGACCGCGAGCACGGTGGCAGCTGCTGGCACGAGGTCGACGAGGCCGCGCGGCCTGGACTCGTCGAGCGCCCGGTGGACGCGCAGCACCTCGTCGAGGGAGGCGAGTTCGAGGAGGACGGCGTGCTCCCCCATCGGACGGAGCACTGCGCCCTGGCGGCCGCTCACCACGGTGGTGCGAGTCGGACGCCGGCGTCGATCAGCGCCGCTCGCACGGCTCCGGCGAGCTGGACCGCTCCCGCGGTGTCGCCGTGGACGCACAGGGAGTCCGGTGCGAGGTCGAGGACCGTACCGTCGACGGCGACGACCTGGTGCCCGGTGACCATCCGGACGGCCCGCTCGACCGCCTGCGCCCGGTCGTCGACGACCGATCCAGGCTCGCCGCGCGGCACGAGCGAGCCGTCCCTCCGATACGCGCGATCGACGAAGGCCTCGGAGACGAAGCGGAGACCGGCAGCACGGGTGCGCTCCTCGACCACGGTCCCCGCGAGTCCGAGGATCGGCAGCTCTCGCCCGATGCGTCCGGATGCCTCGAGCACCGCACGCACCACCGCGCCCGCCTGCACGGCGTCGACGGCGATGCGGTTGTAGAGGGCGCCGTGCGGCTTCACATAGGCGACCGGTGCCGTCCGTCCGCCAGCCTGTGCGAGCTCCGTCACCGCCGCCTGGAGCGCGAGCACCTGCTCGAGGACGTCGGCTTCGAGCTCGTCGGAGTCGACGTCGCGGGCACGACGACCGAAGCCCTCCTCATCACGGTAGGAGGGATGCGCACCGAGGGACACCCCGTTCTCGGCGGCTCGGCGCACGGCGGTGCGCATCGACGCAGCGTCGCCCGCGTGGAACCCGCACGCGACGTTCGCGCTCGTGACGATGCCGAACATCGCATCGTCATCGGCCATCGGCGTCCCTCGCCACACCTCGCCGAGGTCGCTGTTGAGGTCGACCCGGACGGCGCCGTCCGCCGCAGCGTCCATCACGATCACGTCCCGTCCTCCGACTGTCGTCAGGCTGTGGCCCGGCAGCCACCACGGCGCCTGCGCGGGCTTGTCCCGCCTCGGGAAGTCTAGGCTGGGGGCATGGACGAGGCACAGGTACGACTCGGGGTCAGCGGGTACCTGGCGAAGATCGAGGCCGACCGCTTCGTGCCGGGCACGTATCAGCTCGTCGTCGACGGCACCCCCCAGTCGCATGTGAACCTCGACGCCCCCGACGAACTGTTCTTCGAGTACGTCCAGCGCATCGGGCACATCATCGACGAGATCGGCGATCCCGGTCAGCCGATCACCGCCGTGCACCTCGGCGCCGGCGCACTGACGCTTCCGCGCTACGTCGAGGCGACGCGGCCCGGTTCCCGTCAGCAGGTCGTCGAACTCGAACGCGAACTCATCGACCTCGTCCGCGAACACCTGCCGTGGTCGAAGCGCGCCCAGATCCGCGTGCGCTACGGCGATGCCCGGGAGATCGTGGCGAAGCTGCCGCCCGGACTCCGCGGGACCGTCGACCTCGTCGTCGTCGACATCTTCAGCGGCGCGAACACGCCAGCGCATGTCACGAGCACCGAGTTCTACGCTTCGGCGGTGGAGCTGCTGTCGCCGACCGGGATCATCGTCGTGAACGTCGCGGACGGTCGCGGCCTGGCCTTCGCGCGCGGCCAGGCGGCGACGCTCGCAGCCTCGGTCGCGCACGTCGCCGCGCTCGCGGAGACACAGATCCTCAAGGGTCGTCGGTTCGGCAACGTCGTCCTCGTCGGCTCGAACACCCCGTTGCCACTCGACTTCCTCCCCCGGCTCCTCGCCGCGGGCCCGCACCCCGCGAAGGCCGTCGCCGGCCAGGAGCTCCGCGCGTTCGTCGCCGGCGCCCAGGTGGTGACCGACGACACCGCGGTGCCGTCCCCGAACCCCGGCCAGGGCATCTTCCAGACCAAGGGCTGACCATGACGACCACGCAGGCAACGATGAGACGCGGCCTGCGTGCGCGCCTGACCGGCTCGGCACTGTCCGTGCTCGCGGCGCTCCTCCTCGCGTCCTGCACGGACGCGTCACCGAACACGCTCACGACGGCGACCGTCTCGCCGTCGCCGCCCCGGAGCCCCGCTGCTTCACCCGCCGGCACGGTCGGTCCGGTCGCACCGACAGGCGCGTCGACCACCGTCGCCACCGGACTCGACGCGCCGTGGTCGATGGTGCGCCTCGATTCCGGGAGCACACTCGTGAGCCAGCGCGACGCTGGGGACGTGATCGAGGTCGTGAGCGGCGGCGTCGTCCGACAGCTCGGCGTCGTGCCGGGTGTCGCCGCAGGCGGTGAAGGCGGGCTCCTCGGCATCGCGGTGCTGACACCGGATGAGGCGACGGTCGGCGAGGCCTGGCTGTACGCCTACCTCACGACGGCCACCGACAACCGGATCGTGCGCTTCCCACTCACCGGCGGCCCCGGCTCATACGCCCTCGGGCCGCTCGAGGACGTCCTCACCGGCATCCCCCGAGCCGGGAACCACAACGGCGGCCGCATCGCGTTCGGTCCCGACGGCCTGCTGTACGCGACCGCCGGTGATGCCGGAGAGCGGACACTCGCGCAGCGCGGCGACAGCCTCGGTGGCAAGATCCTCCGCATGACGCCCGAGGGCGCCGTGCCCGCCGACAACCCGTTCCCCGGTTCGGTCGTGTACTCCTTCGGACACCGGAACCCTCAGGGGATCGCCTGGGATCGCGATGGTGGACTCTGGGCGAGCGAATTCGGACAGGACACCTGGGACGAACTCAACCGCATCGAGGCCGGCGGGAACTACGGCTGGCCGGTCGCCGAGGGCATCGCGGGCCTCCCCGGCATGATCGACCCCGTGGCGCAGTGGACGACCGACGACGCCAGCCCGAGCGGCCTCGCGATCGTCGACGACACGATCTTCATGGCCTCCCTCCGCGGCGAGCGCCTCTACGGCATCACGGACGGGGTGCACGTCCCGGCCGGCAGCAGCGCACTCGTCGACACCATCGACGCCGTGCCATACCTCGTCGGAGTGTTCGGGCGCATCCGAGACGTGATCGCCGGGCCGCCGGGGACCGTGTGGATCCTCACGAACAACACCGACGGCCGAGGCACACCGGGCGCCGACGACGACCGCATCGTGGAACTGCCGGTCGCGCCGCTGCCGCCTCGCTGAGCGGATGCTCGACCTCCGGCGCGCTGCGGGGGCACCGGGGATTGTCGGTGGCCGGGGGTACCATCGCGTCATGGCAGAACTCAGCCGGGTCACCGCATGGGCACAGGCGCTCATCGTGCTGCACCTCGATCCGGCGGTGTGGAGCTTCGGCTTCGACAACGCGAAGCGGCGAGCAGGGCTCTGCAACTTCACGACGAAGCGCATCACGGTCTCGCGCTACCTGGCCGCCCGGTACGACGACGACGAGATCCACCAGATCCTCCTGCACGAGGTCGCCCACGCACTCGCGGGGTCGCGGGCAGGCCACGGGCCCAAGTGGCGACGCATCGCCGCTGACCTCGGATACGAGGGTTCGCGCCTCCACGACGGGCAGACGGCCGACGAGCTGGCACCCTGGGTCGGCACCTGCCCGTCAGGTCACGTGCTGTACCGGCACCGTCGGCCGAGTCGCACCACCTCGTGCGGCAAGTGCTCGCGCTCCTTCGACCAGCGCTTCGTCCTCAGCTGGATACACCGCGAGGTCACCCCGGCCATGCGCCGGCGGGCGGCTGCGTTCGACGGCAGCGGTCCGGTCGGCGGCGGCGCTGCGGTCGGCTCGTGAGTGAGGACGGACGCTGGGTCGCCCTGCTCCGGGGTGTGAACGTCGGCGGGATCACCATCCGTTCGTCGGAGCTCGCCGCCGCGTTCCGGGCTCTCGGGCTCACCGAGGTGCGGACGGTCCTCGCGAGCGGGAACGTCGTGTTCGCCGATCCCGAGCTCGCTCCCGCGACGGCGTCGAGGGCCGACCGTTCCGCGCTGAAGGGGCGCATCGAGCAGGCGCTCGGTTCCGCGTTCGGCTACGAGGCGTGGATCGTCTTGACCACCCAGCGTGCGCTCTCCGAGATCGTCGACGCCTACCCGTGGTCGGAGGAAGCGGAGCTGCAGCCGTACGTCATGTTCTCCTCCGAGCAGTCGTCGCTCGACGAGCTGCTGGCCTACGCCCACGGCCTGCACGATGAGCCCGACCGGGTGGCTGCAGGCGACGCCGTCCTCTACTGGGAGGTCCCGAAGGGCTCGAGCGTCGACACGGCGTTCGCCAAGCAGTCCGCGAAGGCTCGATTCAAACCCCACGTCACCACGCGAAACCTGCGGACCCTCCGCAAGCTCCTCCCCTGACCCGCCGCCTGTCCTGCCTGAACCGACCGTTGGCCAGCGCGGTGCGCTGGCCCAGGGAACGTCACTCGCCGGTTCGGCCGTCGAGGAGCTCTCGGAGGATGTCGATGTGACCGAGATGGCGAGCCGTCTCCTCGGTCATGTGCAACTCGATCCAGCGGAGCGTGAAGCGCTGCCCGTTCCCCCGGCACACGTCGTCGAGGTCGTAGCGGGCCGCGACGTCGCGCGATTCCTGGCAGGCGGCCTCGTAGTCGGCGATGATGCCGTCGAGGCTGTCGGCGGCGCTCACCCGCCACTCACCGTCGGGGTCCTCCTCCGTCCAGCGGGCCGGGACGTCGACCTCACCGTCCATGTCCGTCCGGAACCAGCTGCGCTCGACATCGGCGAGGTGCCGGATGATGCCCGACACCGTCGTGATGCTCGCCAGCAACGGCTTCGCAGCGAGCTCGTCGCTCAGACCGCGCGCCTTCCACACGATGGAGGCCCGCTGGAAGTCCAGGAAGCCCTCGATCGTCTCCCGCTCGCCACCACGCTCGGGCGGTTGCGGCCGGTCAGCCCAGTCGGCCATCAGGCGCCGACCTCGACCTCGTTCCCGAACGCGACGTATCCGGCGAAGTCCTTGCCCACACGGTCGAACGCCGTGGGATAGGGGTTCGGGTAGGACCAGGCGACGTCGGTCGTGACCTCGTCGCCGACCTTCGCGTTCCAGTACTGGGCCTCGCCCTTCCACGGGCAGGTGTACGGGGTGTTGGACTCGACGAACAGCTCACGGTTGAGACTGGAGGGCGGGAAGTACCAGTTGCCCTCGATCTTGACCAGCTCTGCTTCGGGTGCTTCGGCGAGGACGGTGGTTCCGAGGAGTGCGCGCATGCGCCGAGACTACGCTCGGAAGACCCCGCCGTCCAGGACGGGGACGACGCTTGACACGTCGACCTCCCGTGCCGTCTGCACATGCTGCGGGCTCCCCGCTTGGGCGAGCTGCTGGGCGGTGGACGAGGCTGACAACAGGTGGCCGACGCCGTTGCGGAGCCCTTCGTACGCCGCTGCCGCAGCGGCCGCCTCAGGTGAGGTGAAGTCGATCCCGCGGAGACCGAGTGCCTCGATGACCGCACCGGCCCCGAAGAGGTCCTCGACGGCGAACCGCGTCTCGGCCGCGTCGTCGAGCTCACCGACGGCGATCACGACGATGCTCGTCCGTCGACCGAGCTCTGCCTGCTTCGCGATGACCCAGTCGGCGACGGCCGAGCGGTTGCGGAGGCAGCCTGCGACCACGGTCGCCCCGGTGCCTGCGAGCAGTTCCGCGATCTGCGCCGTCTCGCCGCGTTCGTCGATGTCGGCGAGCGCCACTCGATCACCGGCGGACACCCGCTGCTCGAGCGAGGTGGTCGCATGGAGGACGTCGACGACGACCGCGACGTCTGCCGCGTCGATACGGCCGGCACCGGTGACGCCCCAGTCGAACCGGACCTGGTACTTCGTCTGCGCGAACGGCGGGTGGACGGGCGGCTGCGCGGTGGGTGCGGTGGTCACGTCTTCATCGTATCCAGACGCGCGCGTGCACTCCGCGAGTGTTGCGTTGCGCGACACCTGGCGCTCACGCGAGCGCGGGCAGGCCAGGCCAGGCCAAGCCGGGCCGAGCGCGGGGCATTGGCGCGAGCGCGGGCCTCCGGAGGGCCGCGCTCGCGGCGGTGACCCGCTGCCGGTCCAGCGCATCGCGCTGGCAGCACGGAGGATCAGCGTGAGGGAGAGGGGAAGCGACGGTCGTCGGGGTGCGGCGGCCGCATCTGTTCACGGATGAGTTCGAAGTCGTGCCGGTTGAGTTCGAGGAGTCCGCGACGCAGCTGCACGCCCCAGTTCCGAGTGAAGCTCGTGAAGTCGAGGAGCGCGAGCATCGGACGGATCGGCGTCTCGACCGCGTCGGGGAACCAGTCGACACGGCGACGCCACGGCTTCCAGTCAGCACCGTCGGGACGTGGGACAGCCGCCTGGTAGATCGTGTCGTCAGCGATCCGACCGATCGCGGTGAACGCTTTGAGCGGTTCACCGTCCGGTGTGCTGACGCGCGGCGAGTAGTAGACGATCCCGTCCGACTCCCGCATCTGATCGAGCCCGCCGCGCTGCCCATGGTTCACCTGGACGAACCCCTGGCGGACACCGAGGACCACGTGGTCGCGCTGGATCACGCCGAGCCAGTACCTGATCGCCATACGCACAGTCTTCCCTACCCACGCGACCCCTGCCGCGTCCACGCCGCGCATGCGACACTGAGGCATGCGCGTGATGCTGAAACTCGTCCTGGACTGCGACGTCGATGTGGCCTGGCGGGCGCTCCGCTCCCCCGCAGTGCTCCGCGAGTTGTACAGCCCGGTCATGGGCCTCGACGCCCTCGACGCCGGCGGCTTCCCGACGATCTGGGAGCCGGGTGCCCACCGGGTCCGTGTCAAGGCCGCAGGTGCGATCCCGATCGGCGACCAGGTCATCGACCTCGAGTTCATCGAGCGGCGCGACGGCACCCGCATCCTCCACGACCAGGGCGACCCGATCAGCGGTCCCCTCAGCAAACTCGCCGGCTGGGACCACCAGATGGCGGTGTCCCGCGACAAGCGCGACCCGACGAAGACCCTCTACCGCGACCGACTGGTCATCAGCGGCGCCATCGCCCCGCTGTACTGGTATCCGCTCTGGGCGACGTGGCAGTGGCGGGGTGCGCGGATCAAGTCACTCGCACCGACCTGGGCGTTCGACCCGCCCCTGCCGGGTGCCGACGAGGACGAGGTCGGGGCGACGGCCGAGGGCGCGCTCTGAGCCCTCGACACACCCTCCACAGCCGTTTCCCCGCCTGATGCGCTAGCATGAGGGTACTTGCGGGCATCCGCACCACCTGGTGCGGCACTCGCTTGCGTCGTAGAACGCTCCCTCTCTCCCCTGTTCCAGGGTCGATGACACTTCATACGGCGAACGGATGCGCGACCTGCGCCTTCGCCACTTCCCACCAGCGACGACGCCGACGGAAGCACGCCGTGTCACCACCGTGACCACTCAGGCCGTGCCCGCCACCACAGCACCACTGCGCCCGGCAGCCGTCATCGAAGCAGGTGGCCGTGCCTGAAAGAGACACACACCGCATGACCGAAGCAACCCCCACCACTGAGGCCACCGTCACCTTCGACGCCCTCGGTGTTCCCGCGCCCCTCGTCACCGCCCTCGCGAAGGACGGCAAGACGAGCGCCTTCCCCATCCAGATCGACACCCTCCCGGACACCCTCGGCGGACGCGACGTCCTCGGCCGCGGGAAGACCGGCTCCGGCAAGACCCTCGCGTTCAGCATCCCGATGGTGGCCCGCCTCGGCGGCGCGCTCTCCGGTGGCAAGCGTCGTCCCGGCCGTCCGCTCGGCCTCGTGCTCGCGCCGACCCGTGAGCTCGCCACGCAGATCGCGGCAGTCATGCAGCCCCTCGCCGACGCGTACTCGCTGAAGACCACCACCATCTTCGGCGGCGTCTCGCAGAAGCGCCAGGAAGAGGCCCTCAAGGCCGGCGTCGACATCGTCATCGCCTGCCCCGGACGCCTCGAAGACCTCATGAAGCAGGGCTTCGTGAACCTCGACGCCGTGGAGATCACCGTCCTCGACGAGGCAGACCACATGGCCGACCTCGGCTTCCTGCCGGTCGTCACGCGCATCCTCGACAAGACGCCTCGTGGCGGACAGCGCCTGCTGTTCTCCGCGACGCTCGACAACGGCGTGGACAAGCTCGTCCGCAAGTTCCTGCAGAACGAGGTGCTCCACTCGGTGGACGAGGCCAACTCGCCCGTCGCCGCGATGACGCACCACGTCTTCACGACCGCCTCCGTCGACTCGAAGAAGGACCTCGTCCAGGCGCTCGCGTCGGGCACCGGTCGCCGCATCCTCTTCATGCGCACGAAGCACCACGCCAAGAAGCTCGCGAAGCAGCTCACCGACTCCGGTATCCCCGCCGTCGACCTGCACGGCAACCTGTCGCAGGTGGCCCGCGACCGCAACCTCGCCGCCTTCGGCGCCGGTGATGTGAAGGTGCTCGTCGCCACCGACGTCGCCGCTCGCGGTGTGCACGTCGACAACGTCGAGCTCGTCATCCACGTCGACCCGCCGACCGAGCACAAGGCGTACCTGCACCGCTCGGGCCGCACGGCACGGGCTGGCAGCGAGGGCGACGTCGTCACCATCGCGATCCCCGGTCAGATGGACGACCTCAAGAAACTCCTCCGCAAGGCGGAGATCACCGTGACGCCGCAGACGGTCACCGCGACCTCTCCCGCGGTCGTCGCGCTCGTCGGCGAGGTCGCCGCGTATGTGAAGCCGGCGCCTCGTGCGGCCGTGCAGCAGCAGGGTGGCGGCGGACGCTCGCAGGGCGCGAACGCCCAGCGCAAGCGTGCGGCCCGTGACGGCAACGGCCTCGGCAACGGTCACCGCGACCGCGACGGCGCCCGCGGCGGCTCGCGTGAAGGCGGTCAGGGCGGCCAGCGCGAAGGCGGCCAGGGCGGCGGCGGTCGTCGTGGCGGTCGTCCCGCCGGTGGCTCCGGCGGCAACGGCGGTCAGGGTGGCCAGCGCTCCGGTGCAGGTCGTTCCGGCGGCGGTCGCTCCGGCGGTGCCGGTGCAGCTGCAGGCGGAAGCCGCACGCACTACAGCACCGGTTACGCCTCGAACTCCGGCGCTCCCGCCGAGTCCGCGCGTCCCCGCACGAACCGTCGCGCGTCCAGCAGCAACTCGTAGCACCCAGAACCACGACGAAACGCCGTCCGACACGTGTGTCGGGCGGCGTTTCGTCGTGGTGTCCGGCGTCAGGACAGCGCGCGGCCCTGCTCTGGTGTGATCACCGAGCAGGCGACACCGCCGTCGACCTCGAACGCGGTCCCGGATGTCGGATTCAGCGCCTCACCGAAGAACGTCGTTGCGGTTCGGAACGTGTACCTCGTTCCTGTGGGATATGCGTAGAACGACTGGCCCGCTTCCAGTTCCTGGGACCAGCACCCGACACTGACGGACGCCGAATTCGTCCACGAATGTGTGAGTCTGCCCGTGACCCACCCGACGGAGACGCCGGCTGAGACCTCCACCGTGCTGGACTTGGTGTCCGTCTTCGTGATGGTGCATCGCTGACCCGGAGTGTCCACCTTGCAGTACGCGATCGGGTCCGTGTAGCCGACAGCGTGACGCTGCGCGACGATGCCGTCGACGAGTCCGCCGGCGGGCAAGCCTACCCGTGCCGTGCACTGCGGATCGCTCCCACTCTTGTCGAAGACGAAGCGAACGCTCGCCTCGAGGTACGACGTGTCGAGCATCACGATCGGCAGTGTGTAGGACTGGGATGACAACGAATGCCATTGACCGTCTTGCCGCAGGTTGTCGGGGCTGTACTTGAGAGCCGAGTACTTCGGTGTACCGTTCGAGACCTGATGTGTGGCGACGTCGGCGTTCGCCTTGTTCCCGCCACTCTGCCCATTCAGCCGGGTGATGCGGTAGCTCTCGACGCGTGCGTGCCAGGTGTTGCCAGAACCACTCCAGCTGTTCGTCCCGGTGAAGGTCGGTCGGATCTGCGCCTCACCTCGGAAGTTGCCCTGGGTGCACGAGACCGTGCGCAGACCGGATGAGCTGACGACAGCCGCGCGCGCGGGCGGCGTGGACACGACCGTCGCCGACACGATGGCGAGGGAAGCGATGGCGAGGGTGAACGCGATCCCACGGGACCACGGTCGGGCGCGGCTCACAGTGCTCGCCCCTGCTCCGGCGTGACGGTGGAGCAAGCGACGCCCCCATCGACCTGGAACGCGCTTCCGTCAGCGGCATTCAGGGATTCTCCGAAGAACGTCGTCCCGGTTCGGAAACGGTACTTCGTGCCTGTGGGGTATGCGTAATAGCGTTGACCGGCCTGGAGCTCGGGCGAGGTGCACACGATGCTGACCGAGGTCGATTCCTCCCACGACCTCGCGAGGCTCGCGGTGACCCAGCCGATCCGGACGCCGCCCGCGACCTCCACCCTGCTCGAGGTGGTGACGTTCTGCGAGATGATGCAGCGGAGCCCGCCGGTCAGCGCGATGCAGTACGTGAGCGGATTCTCGTAGTCGATGGCATTCGGCGTCTCGACGACCCCGCTGAGCGTTCCACCGGCTGCCGCACCCAACTTCACGGTGCAGCGCGGATCCGACCCACTCTTGTCGAAGATGAACTGCAGTTCCGCGTCGAGCCATCTGGTGTTGGCGAGAGCCACTCGGGTGGTGACAGCGACGGACTCGAGAGGCGTCCACGTCGACGTCTGCCGGAGATTGTCCGGGCTGACATCCCACTGCGAGGTGGACGAACCTCCGTCGGTGTGGGTGACCGACCGCATGTTGAGGTTTGCCTTGTTACCGCCGCTCTGGCCGTTCAACCGCGAGATGCGATAGCTTTCGACGGCCACGGTCCAGCTGTTCGCAGACGGATGCCAGCTGTCGGCGCCGTTGAACACCGTGCGGACACGGGCTTCACCGCGGAAGTTGCCGCTCGTGCACTGGACGAGATGCGTGCCCGACGCGACGCTGGCCGCCGCGGCGGGTGGTGGCGGGGCCGCCAGCGTCCAGACGACCGCAAGGCAGCAGAAGAACGCGCTGATGGCGGCGGCTTGGCGAGGACGGGTGGACCTGGGCGAGATGTTCCTGAGACTCTTCACGGTGAAATGTTTTCACATCAGACGACGAGATAACCGGGGTGTGGATAACTCACGCCACTCCCGATCCCGCGGCCGATTTCCTGGACGGGCCTGCGCGGGATACGGTTCCACCATGAACGCCAATGCAGTCGTCCGCCCGATCCGCGATGTCGATGCCGAGTCCCTGGGTCGCGTCCACGCCACGTGCTGGCACGAGACCTACGACCACCTCATCAGCTCCGCGACGCTCGCGAAGCTGTCGCCTCGCCGCATGGCCGAGCTGTGGACCCACTGGGCCGCCCAGGGCCCCGAGTACACGCACTTCGCCGCACTCGTCGACGGCGAGATCGTCGGCTTCTCCGGTTCCGGTCCGGGCCGCGACGAGGACATGCCCCGCGAGCGCGAGCTGTACTTCGTCTACCTGCTCGACGCGTGGCACGGGACGGGCATCGGCCAGCAGCTCTTCGACGCGGCGATCCCCGACGACCAGTCCGCGTACCTGTGGGTCGCGGCGGACAACCCCCGCGCACACCGCTTCTACGAGCGCAACGGATTCCGTCCGGATGGCGCCGCGCGCACCGAGCCGTTCCTCGGCGAGACCATCGACGAGGTGCGCCTCACCCGCTGACGCAGGCGGCCGGGGCCGGTCCCTGCGCCTGTCGGACGTGCTATCGCAGGCGGCCGACCGAGGCGAGGGCGGCGCGGAGCAGGGTGCCGCGGCCACCCTCCATCTCGGCCGAGACAGCGTCGGAGGAGGCTTCCTCCGGGGTCATCCAGGTGAGTTCGAGGGCGTCCTGACGCGGCTCGCAGGTGCCGCTCACGGGAACGACGTAGGCGAGTGCGACGGCGTGCTGGCGGTCGTCGGAGTAGGGCGAGAGGCCGGGCAGCGGGAAGTACTCCGCCACCTGGAACGGCACGGGCGACGCCGGCAGCAGCGGGAACGCCATCGGACCGAGGTCCTTCTCGAGGTGCCGGAAGAGGGCGTCGCGGATCGTCTCGCCGTACATGACCCGACCGGAGACGAGCGTGCGCGTCATCTCGCCGAGGGCCGTCGCGCGCAGCAGCACACCGACCTCGGTCACGACACCGAAGCCGTCGACCCGCACGGGGACCGCCTCGACGTACAGGAGTGGCAGGCGCCGGCGGATCTCCTCGAGCTCCACGTCCGACAGCCAGCCCGGATTCGTGTTGCCGGGCAGATCGGGCGAAGGCTCGGGGTCTGGGGTGCGAACGCTCATGGTTCTTTCTTAGCGCATCGGGCCGACCGCCGGTTCAGGCTGAGGCGATTCAGACGGCGAGGCGCAGCTCGACGGTGACGACGTCGTCCACGTCGAGGCCCTCCGCCACCTGCACGAGTTTCTTGATCGGAACGATGTAGCCGCCGTCCTTGGGCCACAGCGACGTCGTCGTCGAGGTCGAGCCGATCCGCACCGTGACGGGGATCATGCCCCAGCCGTAGGTCACGAGCGGCGCGACCTGTGCGATCTGCTCGCTCTCCTCGGGCGGCACGGTGACGAAGTGGAACGGGGCTGGTCCGCGCCAGTACCAGACCGCTCCACGGAATCGCAGGTCCATGCGGCCACGGTAGCCGCACCGGGCACTCGTGTCAGCCCCTCGTCCGCAGCGGGCGCAGTGTCGGTGCGGTGCAGGATGATGGAACCCATGACCGAGGTGCTCGAGCGCTTCTCCCCCGCCACGCGCGACTGGTTCGAGGGGGCGTTCGCCGCGCCCACCCCGGCGCAGGCCGGCGCATGGGACGCGATCTCCCGGGGTGCGAACGCGCTCGTCGTCGCGCCCACCGGTTCGGGTAAGACGCTCTCCGCGTTCCTCTGGTCGATCGACCGCCTGCTCTCCGAGGCCATCGCCGAGCACGCGGCGCACCCGCGCACGGGCGTGCCGCTCACGGGTCTCGAGGCCGATGAGGCGGAGGCTGCGGCAGCGCAACGCAAGCGGAACCGTGGGACGCGCGTCCTCTACATCTCCCCGCTCAAGGCCCTCGGGGTCGACGTCGAACGGAACCTCCGCACGCCCCTCGTCGGCATCGCCCAGGCCGCACGCAGGCTCGGCACCGAACCGCCGACGATCAGCGTCGGTGTGCGCTCCGGAGACACCCCGTCGGCGGATCGGCGTGCCCTCGTCAAAGACCCGCCCGACATCCTCATCACCACTCCAGAGTCGCTCTTCCTCATGCTCACGAGTGCCGCCCGCGACACCCTCTCGAAGGTCGACACCGTCATCATCGACGAGGTGCACGCGGTCGCGTCCACCAAACGCGGCGCGCACCTCGCCGTCTCCCTCGAGCGTCTCGACGCGATGCTCGACGCCCCCGTCCAGCGCATCGGGTTGTCGGCGACCGTGCGGCCGGCGGAGGAGGTCGCCCGCTTCCTCGGTGGGCGGGCACCGGTCGAGATCGTCTCCCCTCCGGCGAGCAAGACCTTCGACCTCCGGGTGGTGGTTCCGGTCGACGACATGACCGACCCCGACGCCGGCATGGCGCAGCCCGGCGCCGCAGACGCCGAGGGAAGCGGTGGTGGCTTCACCGGGCACACCCCGAACAGCGACGGTGGTGGTGAGGACCGCGCAGGGAGCATCTGGCCGCACGTCGAGGAGGCCATCGTCGACCGCGTGCTCGCACACCGGTCCACGATCGTGTTCGCGAATTCGCGTCGCCTCGCCGAGCGGCTCACCGCTCGTCTCAACGAGATCAACGAAGCGCGTCTGAGCGACACGGAACTCGTGACGCCGGGCGCAGGACGCCCACCGGCTCAGCTCATGGCGCAGAGCGGACAGAGCCGTGGTTCGGCGAGCGCGGCTGCCGCAGCCTCCGGCACCTCCGATGCCGCGGAGGAGGTGCCGCTTCTCGCCCGCGCGCATCACGGCTCCGTCTCGAAGGAGCAGCGGGCGGGCATCGAGGAGGATCTGAAGTCGGGGCGGCTGCGATGCGTCGTCGCCACGTCGAGCCTCGAGCTCGGCATCGACATGGGCGAGGTCGACCTCGTCATCCAGGTGGAATCGCCGCCGAGCGTCGCGAGCGGTCTGCAGCGTGTCGGTCGTGCGGGCCACCAGGTCGGCGAGGTCTCGCGCGGCGTCCTCTTCCCGAAGCACCGCGCAGACCTCGTGAGCACCACCGTCGCGACCGAGCGCATGGAGGCTGGGCTCATCGAGGCGATCGAGGTGCCCGCCAACCCGCTCGACATCCTCGCGCAGCAGACGGTGGCGGCGGTCGCGCTCGACGAGCTGGGCGTCGAGGAGTGGTTCGAGACGGTGAAGCGGAGCGCCCCCTTCGCGTCACTCCCCCGGTCCGCCTTCGAGGCGACCCTCGACCTCCTCGCCGGCCGCTATCCGTCGGACGAGTTCGCCGAACTGCGCCCGCGCATCGTGTGGGACCGCGATGCCGGAGTCATCACGGGTCGCCCCGGCGCCCAGCGGCTCGCGGTGACGAGCGGCGGCACCATCCCCGACCGCGGCCTCTTCGGGGTGTTCATGGTCGGCGAGTCCGGGCCGGGCGCCCGGGTCGGCGAGCTCGACGAGGAGATGGTCTACGAGTCCCGGGTCGGCGACGTCTTCGCGCTCGGGGCGACGAGCTGGCGGATCCAGGAGATCACCCACGACCGCGTCCTCGTCACACCGGCGTTCGGCCAACCCGGCAGACTGCCGTTCTGGAAGGGCGACGGCATCGGCCGACCGGCGGAGCTCGGGCGTGCGATCGGCTCGTTCGTCCGTGAACTCGACACGTCCGGCACCGGCTCCACCGCACGGCTCGAGGCCGCGGGCCTCGACGAACGGGCCATCGGCAACCTCATCTCCTACGTCCGCGAGCAACGCGAGGCGACGGGCGTGGTACCGAACGACACCACACTGGTCGTCGAACGCTCCCGAGACGAGCTCGGCGACTGGCGGGTCATCCTCCACTCGCCCTACGGTCTGCGCGTCCACGCCCCCTGGGCCCTGGCGGTCGGCGCGCGCGTGCAGGAGCGTCTCGGTGTCGACGGCTCCGCTGTCGCGAGCGACGACGGCATCATCGTGCGCCTGCCCGACACCGAGAGTGAGCCACCGGGCGCGGAGCTCTTCGTCTTCGAGCCGGAGGAGCTCGATGCGCTCGTCACCCAGGAGGTCGGCGGTTCGGCGCTGTTCGCGTCCCGCTTCCGCGAGTGCGCCGCGCGTGCGCTCCTGCTCCCGAACTACTCCCCGCAGAAGCGCTCACCGCTGTGGCAGCAGCGGCAGCGCTCCGCGCAGCTGCTCGACGTCGCCAAGCAGTATCCGACGTTCCCGATCATCCTGGAGACGCTGCGCGAGTGTCTGCAGGACGTCTACGACCTGCCGGCACTCGACCATCTCGCCCGCGAACTGCAGTCGCGAGCCATCCGGATCGTCGAGACCACCACAGACCAGCCGTCGCCGTACGCGCGCTCACTCCTGTTCGGTTACGTCGGCGCCTTCATGTACGAGGGCGACAGCCCGTTGGCCGAGCGTCGGGCCGCCGCGCTCGCGGTCGACAGCACGATGCTCGGTGAGCTGCTCGGCCGGGTGGAGCTGCGCGAGCTGCTCGACCCCGGGGTCATCGAGCAGACCGGACTCGAACTGCAACGCCTCGATCCCGAACGCCGGTTGAAGGGCGTCGAGGGCGTCGCGGACGCCCTCCGGATGCTCGGTCCGCTCACCGCTGCGGAACTCGCTGCGCGCTGCACCTTCGACGGCGTCACCGTCTCGCCGAGCGGCGAAGCGAACCTCGGCGACGACCCCGGGAGCTGGGCACCGGACCCGGCGCGCGCCGCCGCAGCGGCCACCGAACTCGAACGCGCCAAGCGGGTCATCCGGGTGCCGATCGCCGGGGAGGAGCGCTTCGCCGCGATCGAGGACGCCGGCCGCCTCCGCGACGCCCTCGGTACCCCGCTCCCGATCGGTGTTCCGGTCGCGTTCACCGAGCCCGTCTCCGATCCGCTCGGCGACCTCCTGGCCCGGTACGCACGCACCCACGGCCCGTTCACCACCGGTGAAGCGGCACGACGGTTCGGACTCGGAGCGGCCGTCGTCCAGCACACGCTCGGCCGGCTGGCCGACGCCGGTCGCGTCGTGAAGGGCGAGTTCCTGCCCGCCGGACGACAGCACACGGGCGGAGCGGACGACGCCCAGGACCGCGGCCCGACCGACGCCACCGAGTGGTGCGACGCTGGCGTCCTCCGGAAGCTCCGCATCCGCTCGCTCGCCGCCCTCCGCCACGAGGTCGAACCCGTCGACCAGCAGGCTTTCGCGCGGTTCCTCCCCGTCTGGCAGCACGTCGGCGGCAAGCTCCGTGGGGTGGACGGCGTCGCTGCCGTCATCGACCAGCTCGCCGGTGCACCGGTCCCCGCATCCGCGTGGGAGTCGCTCATCCTGCCGTCCCGCGTCGTCGACTACAGCCCGGCCATGCTCGACGAACTCACCGCGACAGGAGAGGTGGTGTGGTCCGGCGCCGGATCCATCCCGGGGAACGACGGGTGGGTCGCCCTGCACCTCGCCGAGACGGCCCCGCTCACCCTGCCGCTCCTGCCGACGACCCACACGCCCGACGCACTGCAGACCGAGCTCCTCGCCACACTCGGCGGTGGCGGCGCGTACTTCTTCCGACAGCTCGCCGAGGCCGTCGGATCCTCCGAGGACACCACGCTCGTCGACGCCCTCTGGGAGCTCGTCTGGGCCGGCCTCGTCACCAACGACACCTTCTCGCCGCTCCGGACGCTCGTCGGCACGGGCTCCGGTACCTCCGCGCACCGGGTGCAACGGCAGACGCCGCGCTCCAAGCTGTATCGCGGCCGCGGCATGGGTCGGGCCTCGATGCCGGCACGCTCCGGTCAGACGCTCGGCGGCCGGTGGTCGATCCTGCCCCTCGCGGAACAGGACGCCACGATCCGTGCCGTCGCCACGGGAGAGACACTGCTGGAGCGCTACGGCGTCGTGACCCGCGGCTCGGTCGTGGCCGAGGGGGTCACCGGCGGTTTCGCCCTCGCCTACCGCGTGCTCAAGCAGTTCGAGGAGAACGGACGGTGCCGTCGCGGATACTTCGTCGAGCGGCTGGGTGGGGCGCAGTTCGCGTCCTCCGGCACCGTCGATCGGCTCCGCTCCTTCATCCAGACCGACGACGCCCCGGCGTTCGACGCCGTCACCTTGGCGGCAACAGACCCGGCGAACCCCTACGGTGCCGCGCTCTCGTGGCCGAGCCAGGAGGTCACGGGCGTGAAGCACCGGCCGGGTCGCAAGGCGGGCGCACTCGTCGTCCTCGTCGACGGCGCTCCCGTGTGGTACCTCGAGCGCGGTGGGAAGACGGCCCTCGCCTTCACCGACGACGAGCAGCAGTTGCAGGCCGGGGCCAGGTCACTCGCGGCGACGGTCACGTCCGGCCGCATCGAGAAGCTCGGGATCGAACAGGTCAACGGGGTGTTCGTCCTCGGCACCCCCACCGGTTACGCCCTCCGTCAGGCGGGCTTCGTGGAGACGCCCCGCGGGCTCAGACTGCGACGCGGCTGAATGGTGAGGTCTGCCACAGGGCGCGCACCGAACGCCACGGGTTGCGCTGCACACCGCCGGGGTGGCACCGTGTCGTCGAGGAACGGAGGCGTTCATGCCGGAAGGTGACACGGTGTTCCAAGCCGCGCACCGACTGCGGCAGGCGCTCGCCGGCGAGATCGTGACCTCGTTCGACCTCAGGGTCCCCCAGGCGGCGACCGTGGACCTCCGCGGCGACACCGTCCACGACGTCATCCCCCGCGGCAAGCACCTCCTGCACCACATCGGTTCGCACACCGTGCACACCCACCTCAAGATGGAGGGGCTGTGGCACGTGTACCAGCCTGGCGAGCACTGGCGACGGCCGGCTTGGAAGGCTCGCGCGGTCATCGCGACACCGCACTGGGTGACGGTCGGATTCGACCTGGGGCTCGTCGAGGTGTTCCCGAGCAGCGAGGACGCCGAGCGCTTCGCCTGGCTCGGACCCGACCTGCTCGGGCCGGACTGGGACCCGGAACTCGCGGTGCGGAACCTCGCCGCCGATCCGCGCGAGATCCACGTCGCCCTCCTCGACCAGCGGAACCTCGCCGGGCTCGGCAACGAGTACGTCAACGAGCTGTGCTTCATCCGCGGCATCCTGCCGACGACGCCGACGAGCGAGGTGGACCTGCCGGCGGCGGTACGGCTGGCCTCGCGCCTCATCATCGCGAACCGCGACCGCCGCAACCGCGTGACGACGGGTGACACCAGGCCGGGGAAGACGAGCTGGGTGTTCTCCCGGGACGGCCAGCGCTGTCTCCGCTGCGGCACGCGCATCCAGCGAGGCAAGCTCGGCGCCGACCCGACGGCGCTCCGCGACACCTACTGGTGCCCGAACTGCCAACGCTGACGACCCGGCGACAGGCGCCAGACGAACGGAGTGAATCCCGGTCTCAAGGCCGCCCTTGACAGGCTCGGGGACCGGATCGGCACCGATCCGACCAGGTCACCGAGCCGACCAGGTCACCGAGCCTGTCGAGGTGCGTGCGACCGGTGCCCGACGACCCAGGAGAGCGGGATCGACAGGAGCAGCAGCAGGAGCGCTTTCGTCCCGAGGCCCGGCACGACCGCGGCCAGGACGAACGCGAGGAGCATGAGTGCCGTCGGCGCCCACACGAGCAGCTGCGAGCGGCGGAGAGCGGCCGCCTCCTCGCTCAGCAACCCGTCACGCACGAGGACGACCTCCTGCAGGCGGACCGCCACCATGGACACGAGCATCGTCGCGATGTACAGCATCGCCGCCCCGCGGTCCTCTCCGGTGGCGTCGACGATGAGCACCGTCGGCAGCGGCAGGAACACGATCCCGGCGAGCCAGATGAAGTTCAACGACACGAGGGAACGCGAGTAGCCCGTCGTCCACTCGAACAAGCGGTGGTGGTCGCGCCAGAAGCTGGCGATCACCACGAAGCTGAGGGCGGCAGCGGCGAGGCTCGTCACGTTCGCGCCGAGGAAGTCGGAGATCGGCTCACCGCCGTACTCCTGGGCGGTGTCGACGAGCGGCAGGATGATGAGGGTGATCGCGATCGCCACGACGGCGTCGCTGAAGTTCACGAGTCGGTCGAGCCCGCGCTCCGTCCTCAGCGCGCTCCGCTTCCCGCGGCCAGCGCCCCCTCCTCGCGCGTTCGCCATGGTCAGCCGACGTCGGCGTCGGTCACGGCATCGCCGCGCACCATCTCGACCCAGCGGGCGAGGAAGGCAGCACCGGCCTCGTCGTGGATGAGTGTCGGATGGGTGAGGATCGGGTACGGTTTCTCCGGAACGCCGTCGGAGGGCCGGACGTCGACATGTTCGACCTCGTACCCGTGCTCGAACAGCCAGTCGGCCATCGCATAGTCGCTGCGGGAGTCACCGACGGTGCGCCACGCGAGCGGGAGCGCCCCGCCGTCGGCCTCCAGGAGCTCCAGCGCACGCTCGGCGCCGAGGTCCTTGCCGAGGCGGACGGACTCGATGTCGGTGGAGATGATCGTCGGGTCGATGCGGTACTGCACGAGGCCGGCGTCGTTCGGGAAACGGTCTGGTCCGTGCTCCACCCCGAACCCGCGGCGGACGAGCTCGGTGCGGGCGTCGGCGTCGAAGTGGCGGCGCACCACCGCGTAGTCGGCCGCCGGGACCTCGACGTGCTGCTCGACGGAGACCATCGCGCGCTTCGTGGAGTCGAAGAAGACCGTCTCGGCGTAGCGCTCGTCCACGAGCTGCTCGATCACCGAGCCGTAGCCCTCGGGCATCGCGACCTCCGCGTCGAAGCTCAACTCGTCGACGCCCTCGGCCGAGAAGCCGAACCACACGGCCCCCTTCTCGCAGATGCCGTACAGCCGGACGTCGGACGCGAGCCCGGCGGCGAGCAGCGGCGGCACGACGACCTCACGGAGGAACGCGTCGCTCCGCCCCGTGTTGAAGGCGATCGGCACCCCGGCGTTCGCGAGGATGACGAGGTCGTCGGCGATGCTCGGGATGTTGATGGTCCGGGTGATCGGGCTGGCGATGGGGCCGTCGACATCGAGGAGCAGGCCGAGGATGGGGCGGGATGCGTTCACGCGTATCAGCCTAACGATCACCAGGCGTGGGTAGACTCACTCCACCATCACCGGTGTTCGAAGGAGATCACTCGTGTTCATCAGCCCATTGCCCGACGTCGAGATCCCCGCGCTGAGCGTCTACGACTCCCTCTTCGGTGGCATCGCGCCGAGCGATCTGGACCGTGTCGCGCTCCGGGACGGCACCACGGGCGCCGAAACCAGCTACCGGCAGCTCATCGGCCAGATCGACGCGCTGGCCGGTGCCCTCGCAGCCGCCGGGATCGGGGTCGGTGACGTCGTCGCCCTGCATGCACCGAACGTCCCCGCTTTCGCGACCGTGTTCCACGGGATCCTGCGCGCCGGGGCGACGGCGACGACCGTCAACGGCCTGTACACCGCCGAGGAGATCGAGGCGCAGCTACAGGACGCCGGTGCGTCGATGCTCTTCACCGTCTCGCCACTCCTTCCGCAGGCGCTGGCCGCGGCGAGCGCGAGCGGCATCCCCGCCGACCGGGTCGTGGTCCTCGACGGAGCCGAGGGGCACGCTTCGCTCCACGACCTCCTCGTGCGGCGTCTGCCGGCCCCGGTCGTGTCGTTCGATCCGGCGACCCACGTGGCGGTGCTCCCGTACTCCTCCGGCACCACCGGGCGTCCGAAGGGGGTCATGCTCTCGCACCGCAACCTGGTCGCGAACGTGCAGCAGTCGATCCCGCAGCTCGGCATGGTCGCCGACGACCGCATCCTCGCGGTGCTGCCGTTCTTCCACATCTACGGCATGACGGTGCTGCTCAACCTCGCACTGTCGCGACGGGCGTCGCTCGTGACGATGCCGCGGTTCGACCTGCCGGAGTTCCTGCGCATCATCCAGGACTTCCGCTGCAGCTACGTGTTCATCGCGCCGCCCATCGCGGTGGCGCTCGCGAAGCACCCGCTCGTCGACGAGTTCGACCTGTCGAGTGTGCACACCGTGTTCTCCGGCGCGGCTCCGCTCGACGCCACCCTCGGCCATGCGGTCGAGGCACGGCTCGGCTGCCGCATGCGTCAGGGCTACGGCATGACGGAGATGAGCCCCGTGAGCCACGCGATCGCGCTCCACGCCTCGGACGCCTCCCTCGACAGCGTCGGGACCACCCTGCCGAACATGCAGTGCCGGATCGTCGACCCGGAGACCGGCGAGGAGGTCGAGTACCCGACCGACCCCGCCGAGGAGAGCGTGCCCGGTGAGCTGCTCTGCGCCGGTCCGAACGTCATGCTCGGCTACCTGAACAACGAGGAGGCGACGTCGGCGACACTCGAACCCGACGGCTTCCTGCACACGGGCGACATCGCGACGGTTCGCGGAGACGGCACGGTGCGGATCATCGAGCGATTGAAGGAGCTCATCAAGTACCACGGCTACCAGGTGGCGCCGGCGGAGCTCGAGGCACTGCTCCTCGGGCACCCGGCGATCGCGGACGCCGCCGTCATCGGCGTGCCTGACGACGAGGGCCAGGAAGTGCCGAAGGCGTTCGTGGTGCTGCAGGCCGGGGCGACACTCGCCGACAACGAGCTCATGGCCTGGGTCGCCGAGCAGGTCGCCCCGCACAAGAAGATCCGCCGGGTCGAAGTGGTCGAGACGATCCCGAAGTCCTCCTCGGGCAAGATCCTCCGGAAGGACCTCCGTGCGGCGGAAGCTGCCGCACGCGCGAGCGTCTGACCGCCCCTCGACAGGCTCCTGGGCCTAAGCCTGTCGGGGCGCCGCCCGGTAGGAGGCGACCGTCGCCGCCAGCGCATCCGACCACGGGGTCGCGGTCACACCGAGGATGCGGGACGACTCCGACGCGTCGTCGACGAACGGCGCCGCGAACTGGTAGCTCGAACGGTGCACTTCGCGGAGGTCTGCGGAGAACAGGCCGAGCGTCGCGAGGAGACCGGGTGGGTAGGAGCGCACGCGACCGGTCGCGCCGTACTGCGCGCGTAGTTCGGCCGCGATCTGGCCCCGCGAGGCATCGCCCGACGGCGGCACGTGCCAGGTGCGACCCCACTCGCCGTCATGGTCGGCGGCTGCGACGAGCGTGCTGACGATGTCCGGCAGGTACGCCCACGAATGCGGCTGGTCGGTCGCCCCGACGACGCGGGCCGTCCGCCCTGCGAGCAGCGGTTCGAAGAACCTGGCCCCGAGGTGAGCGGTGGGGCCGGCACCGGCGCCGAAGTAGTCCGAGGCCCGCACCTCGACCGCGCGCAGCTCGCCGCGGTCGTCGGCAGCTTTGGCGAGTGCCCACCCTGCCGCGCGGATCGCCCCCTTCGCCTCGGCCGGCTGCTCCGGCGAGTGCTCCGTCATCGGCATGGTGGCACGCCCGAGCGAGTACAGGTTGCCCATGGTGACGAGTGAACCGCCGAGCCGGGCTGTGCCGTCGACGACGGCTCGGAAGACCGGCGGCCAGGCGGTCGCCCACTGACCGTAGGGCGGGTTGACGCAGAGGAAGACCGTGTCGACCCCCACACCCGCCGTCGCGATCGCATCCGCATCCGTGGCGTCGAGCGTCACCGCACGAGCTCCGGGGAGCGTCGTCCCGCTCCGCGTCCCGACGATGACGTCGTCGCCGCGTTCGACGAGTCGGGCGGTGAGCCCCGCGCCGATCAACCCGGCGCCGAGGACGAGCGCCCGACTCACGATCGGTGCGACACCGCAGCGACCATGCGGTCGAACGCGGCGTCGAGTTCGGGTTCGGCGGGCTGCCAGCGCGGGTTCGCGTCATGGAACTCGACCATCTGCGCGGCACCGTCCCAGAAGGGGATCGTCGGGTGGAACTCCGGCACGAGGGAACGGATCTTCGTGTTGTCGAAGACCATCGGGAAGGCCTTGTCGCCGAGCAGGCTCGCGCCGAAGCCCGGGTGGATCTCGGCGATGAGGTCGGAGGGCACGTGGACGATGTTCGCCTCGACCCCTGCGGCGTCGGCGATCCACGTCGTGATGTCGTTCCAACTCGGCGCGTGCTGGCCCGTGATGTGGAACGCCTCTCCGAGCACGTCGCGCCGGCCGAGCAGGCCGACGAAACCGACGGCGAAGTCCTCCGTGTGCGTGATCGTCCAGGGGGTCGTGCCGTCGCCGTGGACGACGACCGGCTTGCCGGCACGCATCCGCTCGAGGTCCGTGCGCCGACCCAACGTGGGGATGAGCGTGCGGTCGTAGGTGTGCGACGGGCGCACGATCGTCGCCGGGAACGCGCCCTCGCGGTACGCCGAGACGAGCACGTCCTCGCAGGCGGTCTTGTCGCGCGCGTACTGCGAGAACGGGTTGCGGAGCGGGGTCGACTCGACGACCGGGAGCCGGGACGGCGGCTTCTGGTAAGCGGAGGCGGAGCTGATGAACACGTACTGGCCGATGCTCCCGGCGAAGCGGTCGATGTCGAGCTGCACCTGCTCGGGCGTGAACGCGGTGAACTGCGCGACGACGTCGAACTCGCGGGACCCGAGCACCTCGGTCACGGCGTCGGCGTCGCGGACGTCGGCGTGGAGCTGCTCGACCTCGTCGGGCAGGGGGCGGACCTCGGAGAGTCCTCGGTTGAGGACCGTCACCTCGTGGCCGAGTGCGACCGATCTGGCGACCGAGGCCGAGGAGATGATGCCGCTACCGCCGATGAACAGGATGCGCTTCGTCGTCATGGCACCATCCTCCCGCACCCCTCGCCGACTCGCCCGGAAATGCTTGGAATCGCGCCGAAATCGGACCGATTGAGGCAACTCATGGAGGTGTCAGCGCGGCCGTTTGGCGTACGACATGGTGGCGACGACGAGCGCCAGCAGGACACCCGACACGAGCCCCCAGACGACGGGTGCCTCGGGGCCGAGCAGGAGGAACGACACTGCCGCGGCGACCGCGAGGATCCCCGCGATCACCAGGGCGGTCGTCCATTCGTTGCGCTGCATCCCACCAGCCTAGAGCCGCCGAGTCGCCGAAAACTGCACGGAATCGCGCGAGAATCGCGCCGATTCGGGCGACTCAGTGCGATGCCAGCGCTGCCTCGGCCTCGAGGTACCGATCCACGACGACGTCGACGAGACCCTCGTGCACGCCGAGTGGGGCCGACACGAGGTCGCCTCCGGCCTGCAGCACTCGGCGTTGGAAGAATCCCGGCGCGAGGAGGTAGCTGGCGACCGAAACGCGACTGTCCTCTCCGCCCGTCGCGCGCGCGCGTCCGACGGCCTCTGCGACGTTCGGCGCCACCGCGGAGCCGTAGCCGACGATCGGCCGGGTCCCCGTCCGTTCAGCGAACCGTGCGCGGACGGCCTCGATCGCCTCGACGGCCGAGGGCTTCGAGGATCCAGCGACCGCAAGGACGACCGGTTCCCGCGGATCCGCCCCGCTCTCCCGCCACCGCTCGACGAGCAGGTCGGTGATGCGGTCGTCCGGACCGAGCGGCCGTGCCGCGACGACGCCGGTCCGGGAGTCGGCCGCTTCACGCACATCGACCTCGACGTGGAACCCTGTCGACAGGAGAAGCGGAACGATCACGGCCTCACGGCCGACGGCCATTGCGGCGACGACGTCCGGCAGTGCGGGCCGCTGCACGTCGACGAACGCCTCGACGACATCGACGTCCTGCAGGCGCTCGGCGACTGCCGCGATCACGGCACGGATCGAGGCCTGGCCGTCCGGGTCGTCGGTCCCGTGGGAGCTGGCGATGAGCAGCGGTCTCGTCGGTGTGGTCATGCGGGCTCCTCCAGGGGGTCGAGGCGGTATCCGCGTCGGACGACGGTACGGATGACGGCCGGGTCGCCGAGCGTCTCGCGGAGCCGGCCGATGGTGACGTCGACGGCGTGCGGGGTCACCGCCTCTCCGGGCAGTTCGGCGAGGAGGGCGTCCCGCGAGACCACCACACCGGGTCGACGGGCGAGCGCACGCAGGACGGCGAAGCTGCTGGGGCTGAGCGGGAGCGGTTCACCGTCGAGGACGGCCCGGGCGTTCCGCACGACGAGCGATCCGACGACCGTCGTGATGGGTCCGTCGGCCCGGTCGGCGAAATGGGAGATGACCTCCCGCACGAGCGCTCCGAGCCGGCCACGGCTCGGCACCACGGGATCGATCCCCACGGCCCGGAGCGGAGCTGCCGTGATGGGGCCGACGGCGAACGCCGTGACAGCCCCCGAGCTGAACATGTCCACGAGCTGCTCGCGTGCGGCTCCGTCGCCGGTGGCGTCGATCCAGGCTGCCGCCGCGGGCGCCGATGTGAACACGACGGCGTCGACCTCGCCGGCAGCCGTGCGCGCCGCCCACTCGACGACGAGTGCCGGATCGCGCGGCGGACCCCAGCGGTAGACGATCACCGTCTGCACCCGGGCGCCTGCCGCGCGGAACAGCTCGTCGATGCCGTCGGCGCCCGAGCCATGGTATTGGATCGCGATGTTCCGACCGTCGACTCCTTCGGCGAGCAGGAACTCCGCGAGTTCGGTCGACGTCTCCGACTCAGCCACCCAGTCGGCGTTCAGGCCGGCGGCTTGGATCGCTCCGCGGGCCTTCGGACCGCGGGCGACGATCCGCGCACGCCCGAGCACGGCGAGCAGCTCGTCGCCGAGCCCGAGCGACTCGGCTGAGTCGATCCAGGACCGGAACCCGATGCCGGTGGTCGCGACCACGATGTCCGGCGGGTCGTCGATCACGGATCGTGTCGCAGCCGCAAGCGCCACATCGTCGTCGAGCGGCAGCATGCTGAGCGATGGCGCGTGCCGGATGACGGCTCCGCGGCGTTCGAGCGCACTGGCGAGCTCGGTCGAGCGGCGCTCCGCGGTGACGAGGATCACGCAACCGGCGAGGTGCTGCTCGAGCGAGTGCGTCATGACGAGGAGCGTACCGCCCGCTCGATGGGCGCTCCCACCGCATCCGGGTCGAGCAGACCGAACCGGGCCACCTCTCCGAGGACGATGATCGCCGGGTTGCGCACCCCCGCCAGCACGGCTGCTTCCACGATGTCGGCGAGTGGTGCACGGGTCGTGCGCTGTTCGGCCGTCGTCCCCTCCTCGATGATCGCGACCGGCAGGTCAGCTGGGACACCGGAGGCGATCGCCCGTTCGACGATCGTGGGCAATGCCGCAACCCCCATGAGGACGACGACCGTGGTCCGACCGGCCCGGAGCACCGCGAGCGTGTCCTCCTCGACGGCCTCGTGTCCGGTCACCGTGTGGAAGGCACGTGCGACGCCGCGGTGGGTGACGGGGATGCCTGCGGCTGCGGGGACAGACACGGCACTCGAGATGCCCGGCACGACCTCCACCCGGATACCCGCCGCACGGCAGGCGATGAACTCCTCGCCCCCGCGCCCGAAGACGAACGGGTCGCCGCCTTTCAGCCGCACGACGACCTTCCCGGCCCTCGCGCGCTCGACGAGGATGTCGTTGATCTGCTCCTGCGGCACCGGATGGTGGTTCGGGGACTTGCCGACCTCGACGATCTCGACACCGTCGGGCAGGTCGCCGAGGATCGAGCGCGGACCGAGCCGGTCGGCGATGATGACGTCGGCCTCGGCGATCGCCCGTCGTGCCTTCACCGTCAGCAGCTCGGGGTCGCCCGGCCCGCCGCCGACGAGCACGACACGGCCCTCGTCCGTCGGTGTGCGACGTCGACGACGCAGGTCGACACCGCCGGTGGTCAGGTGATCGGCGAGCGCATCGCCGATGCCCTTCGTCCGGCGGGGATCGGCACCCGTCGTCGACGACACACCGATCGTCAGCTCACCGACACGGTTGGTCGCGACGCTCCGCGCACTCCCCGAGGCTCCGTCGCCGGCGTTGACGCACCAGATCCGCTCGGCAGCGGCCCAGTCCGCGACGAGCAGGTCGACCGCTCGGTCACCGGTGGCCGTGTGCACCAGCCAGGCGCCGAGCACGTGCTCCCGGTCGATCGCTTCCGCCATCCAGGTCAGCAGGCCACCGCGGACGAGGTCGTGCAGTTCGGGACACAGCTCAGGGGCGACGACGATGACGACCGCTCCCTCGTCGAGATACGCGCGTGCGCGCCGGGCGCTGACCGAACCGCCTCCGGCGAGGACGACACGCCGCCCCTGAACGTCGAGCGACAGCAACAGGCTCATGCCGCACGCTCCGCGCCCTGGCGCACGCCGACGAGCACGAGCCCATCGGCGACCCGTACCGGCCAGCACCGCAACGCGATCGGCTCTGCACCCTTCGAGTCGAGGCACGCGCCGTCGGCGAGGTCGAAGACGTGCTTGTACATGGGTGATGCCACAGTGTCCCGGCCACCGCGCTGCCCGACGAGCCCACGACTCATCACGTTCGCGTGGTCGGCGTACGGGTCCGCCTGCTGGACGGCGCGGACACCGCCGTCGTGGAGTCGGAACAGCGCGATCTGTTCGCCGTCGACGAGGGCCGCCGCACCGCGCTCGGGGAGCAGCGCGTCGAGTGGACAGACCGTGGTCCACGTCTCGAGGTCCGAGTCCACATGCGTTGGCCGCTGGGTCGTGGGGTCGGTGATCGTCATCGGTGTACCTCCAGGGTCGTGCCGGCGATGAGGGTGGTGCCGTCCCGCCGTTCGGCCTGCGTCGCGGGACGCAGCTGACCGCGTTCCGGAACGTAGGCGAGGTCGGGGTCAGGGGTGTCGGGCGCGTTCACGAAGGCGACGAAACGCTTGAGCTTCTCGGGGTCCTCGAGCGTCTCCCGCCACTCGTCGCGATAGGTGCCGACGTGGGCCCGCATCACGGCATCGAGTTCCTCGGCGATCCCCAGCGAGTCCTCGAAGATGACGGCGCGGAGCTGGTCGATGCCGCCTTCGAGGTCCTCCACCCAGCGGGCGGTGCGCTGCAGGCGGTCGGCGGTGCGGATGTAGTAGACGATGTAACGGTCGATCGCCCGGACCAGTTGCTCGTCGTCGAGGTCCTCGGCAAGGAGTTCCGCGTGTCTCGGTGTGAACCCTCCGTTGCCGCCGACGTACATGTTCCAGCCGCGTTCCGTGGCGATCACCCCGACGTCCTTTCCGCGTGCCTCCGCGCACTCCCGGGCGCAGCCCGAGACACCGAACTTCAGCTTGTGCGGCGAGCGCAGCCCACGGAACCGGAGCTCCAGGAGCACGGCCATCCCGACCGCATCCTGAACGCCGTACCGACACCAGGTGGAACCCACGCAGGACTTGACGTTCCGCAGAGCCTTGCCGTACGCCTGACCGGATTCGAAGCCGGCGTCGATGAGCTTCGACCAGATCGTCGGAAGCTGGTCGATCCGTGCACCGAACATGTCGATCCGCTGGCCGCCGGTGATCTTCGTGTAGAGGCCGAACTCCTTGGCGATGGTGCCGACGGCGATGAGTCCGTCCGGGGTGACCTCACCCGCCGGCATCCGCGGCACGACCGAGTAGGAACCGTCGCGCTGCATGTTCGCCATGACGTGGTCGTTGGTGTCCTGCAGGCTGGCGCGCTCGCCGTCGAGCACGTGCCCGGCATCGAGGGTCGCGAGGATGGAGGCGATGACGGGGCGGCAGACGTCGCAGCCGCGGCCGCCGGACCCGTGCCGCTCGAGGATCGCGCTGAAGCTCGTGAGCCCGGTGATCCGGACGGCGTCGAACAGCCCCGCACGAGAGAGGGCGAAGTGCTCGCACAGGGCATTCGACACGGCGACGCCGGTCTTCGTGAGTTCGGCGCCGACGAGCTTCTTCACGAGCGGCACGCACGAGCCGCATGCCGCCCCGGCGCCCGTGCAGCCGCTCACCGAGGTCACGTCGGTGCACCCCTGGTCATGCACGGCGGCCCGCACAGTGCCAGCCGTGACGTTGTTGCAGGAGCACACGGTCACGTCGTCGGGCAGGCCGTCGCCGGCCACCGGGACGCCGTCGCTGGGCAGCAGGTAGGCGGCAGGGTCGGCGCCGAGCGTGCGTCCGACGAGGGGGCGCAGCGAGGAGTACGCGCTCGCATCGCCGACGAGCATGCCTCCGAGCAACGTCGTGCCGTCGTCGGACAGGACCAGCTTCTTGTAGACGCCGAGCGTCGGGTCGGCGTACACGACCCCGACCGCGCCCGGTGTCGTGGCGAACGCGTCACCGAAGCTCGCGACCTCGACGCCGGCGAGCTTCAGCTTCGTCGAGAGGTCGACGCCGGGGAACACCGCGTCACCGTCCAGCAGACGGTCGGAGACGATCTCGGCCTGGGCGTATCCGGGGGCGATGAGCCCCCACACCTCGTCGCCGAGCGTCGCCGCGTCACCGATGCTCCAGACGTGCTCGGCGGACGTCCGGCAGCATTCATCGATCGCGATGCCACCGCGGGTGCCGAGACGGATCCCGGCAGCGGCCGCGAGTTCGTCCCGCGGTCTGATCCCCGCTGCGAGGACCACGATGTCGGCTTCGAGCAGACCGCCGTCGGGGAACTCGACGCCGGCCACGCGGCCGTCGTCCCCTTCGAGGATGGCGCTGCTGCGCGACCCCGTGCGGACGTCGATCCCGAGTGCGGCGATCGTGCCGCGGACGGCTTCTCCCCCACCCTCGTCGAGCTGTGCCGAGAGGAGGTGCCCTGAGGACTGCGCGATCGTGCAGCTCGCACCGAGACCCGCGAGGGCTCCGGCCGCCTCCAGGCCGAGCAGCCCGCCACCGAGGACGACGCCGTGTGGCGGTCGTCCGCGCTCCGCCGCGACGAGATCGACCGCCGCCTCGATCGCGATGACGTCGTCGATGGTCCGGTACACGAACACACCGGGCAGAGAGGTTCCCGTGATGGGCGGGACGGTGGCGGCCGCGCCGGTCGCAAGCACGAGCTCGTCGTAGTCGTACACGGCACGCGACGCGGTCCGCACCTGCTTCACAGTGGTGTCGACCGTCACGACCTGATCACCCGTCACGAGCGTGACCCGCGGGTCCGCCCACATGAGTGGCCGACCGAGTTCGAGTCCTGCAGCGGGGGTCCCGGAGAAGTAGGACGTGAGGCCGACCCGGTCGTACGGTCGCCACGACTCCTCGCCGATCACGGTGACGATGAAGCGGTTCTCCCGGTCGCGATTCCGCAGCGTCTCCACGAAGCGGTGGGCGACCATCCCGCCGCCCACGACGACGACATGCCGCGGGGTCGATGACGGGTGGCTCATTCCCTCACCGTACGGTTCGGATGTTTCGGACGCGTGACCGGGCAGTTTCATCTCCGACCCCTCAGACGCCGGCGGTCGCGGGAGTCTGCTGGGTCTGGTCGTCCACCGGCATCCCGGCCGCGATCCCGGACTTCCCTCGACGCGGCTGACGGCGCGGCGTCGATGCACGCGGAGCCTTGGTCCGCGCGTAGGTCGTGTACAGCGGAAGGGCGACGAAGACGAGTCCGCCCACGAGGTTGCCGAGCACCGTGGGGATCTCGTTCCAGATCAGGTAGTCCATGATCGTGAAGTCGGCGCCGAGCAGCAGGCCGGACGGGAACAGGAACATGTTGACGATGGAGTGCTCGAAGCCCATGAAGAAGAACAGCATGATCGGCATCCACATCGCGAGGATCTTGCCCGTGACGTCCTTCGAGACCATGGCGAGGGTGACGCCGGTGGAGACCATCCAGTTGCAGAGCACGGCGCGGACGAACAGGGTCAGCATGCCGGCGAGGCCGTGTTCGGCGTAGCCGACGGTCCGGCCCTCTCCGATATGACCGATCGCCTCGCCGACCTCGTTCGGTGGCGTCGAGAACCCGTAGGTGACGACGATCGCCATCAGGACGGCGATCGTGAAGGCGCCGATGAAGTTGCCGAGGAAGACGAGCCCCCAGTTGCGGAGCACGCCGCCGAGTGTGACACCCGGTCGTTTGTCCAGCCAGGCGAGCGGGGCCAGGACGAACACCCCGGTCAGGAGGTCATAGCCGAGGAGGTACAGCATGATGAAGCCGACGGGGAAGAGCACTGCCCCGAGCAGCGGCATCCCGGTGGTGACGCTGACCGTCACCGCGAACGCCGCGGCGATGGTCAGGGTGGCACCGCCCATGATGGATCGGACGATGGTGTCGCGCGTGGAGAGGAAGATCTTCGACTCGCCTGCATCGATCATTCGGGTGACGAGTTCAACCGGTGGGACGTATGACATGGGACGCTCCTGGAGGATTCGACGTGCTGCGGAAGCCCGTACGCTCCGGGCATGCTCCGACAGTAGGAGAGCGCCGTTTCACCGCAGTGTCCCTAGGACATCGCTCGCGTTACAGTCTTCTCTCACGGCCCGCCGGGCACTGTGAGAAGTCCGAAACCTGGCTCGCAGAGATCCGCCCCGCAGCAGGACACCGCAGCGAGCAGCGGCGCTGCTCCGGCGGATCACCTGTCGCTGCGCCGGTCTCAGTCGGCGACGGGCGCGAGCATCGCCTCGGTACGGTCCCAGAGCGCTGCGGCGAGCGCCGTGTCCGTCGCACGGCGGTTCATCCGGGCCGGCTTGCGCTTCGCGAAGTACCCACCGGACGTCCAGTCGATGCCGGGCTGGCTCTCGGCCAACCAGAAGAGGGTGTCCGCTCCTTCTTCAGGGGTGTTGAGCAGGCGACGCCCGAACGGCGTCGCGTAGAGGAGGCGCATGGCACCGTCGGGGCTGTTCGAGAAGTTCGTCGAGATGACCCCGGGGTGGAAGGCCGCAGCGGACAGACCCTGCGCGCCGTACCGACGGGCGAGTTCTCGCGTGAAGAGGATCTGCGCAAGCTTCGCGTCGCCGTAGGCGCGGGTGGGCGAGTAGGACCGTTCACCGTCGAGGTCGTCGAGACCGGCCAGGTCGAGCTTGCCGAACAACCGGTTCGCGACGCTCGAGGTGTTGACGACCGTCGCGTCCGACTCGAGCAGTCGATCGATCAGCAGCGTGGTCAGCAGGAACGGCGCGAGGTAGTTGACCTGGAAGGTCTGCTCGTGGCCGTCGGCCGTGAGCCGACGCTCGGCGCCGAAGATGCCACCGGCGTTGTTCGCGAGGACGTCGATGCGCGGGTAGTGCTCGAGCAGTTGCGCGGCGAGCAATCGCACCTGTGCGAGTTCCGCGAAGTCGCAGACGAACGCCCGCGCACCGATGCGCTCGGCGACCGAGGCCGTCTTCGAAGCAGAACGTCCGACGACGACGACCTGCTCCCCGGCGTCGGTGAACGCCTTCGCTGCGGCAGCGCCGATGCCGTCACTCGCCCCGGTCAGGACGATGACGCGGTCACTCACGCGGACGACTTCCGGGCGCGGGGCTCGCTCGTGCGGGTCGGCTTCACGGGGGCGGCTTCCGGGACCTCGTGGCCGATGCGGAGGTCGCCCGTCTTGTTCGCGTCCTGCATCATCGCCTCGAGCCAGGTGCGGTTCAGTTCGGGCCGCACCTCCTCGTCGAACTCGAACTGCAGGGAGATGGAGGGGTGCACCCAGATCGACACCCGACCGCCACCGGTCTCGGGGTCACGCTGCCAGGAGATGGTGAAGGATTCGTTGCGGCGCAGTTTCATGACCGCGATCGATTTCACGTGCGCGAGGGTCCGATCGTCGAGCTCGAGCTCTCGTGACGAACTCCCGTAGATCAGTTTTCCCACCAGGACCACTCCCCCGTACCGGTCTTCCCGCGTCGCCACCGAACAGCGTCGCGGTGCACCCGGAGACCCGGGCGTTGTCCCCATCGTAGGCGACGGACGTGACGGCGCGGTGGTGCCGGACACGCCGCCGTCGGTGTGTCTCCGCAACACCACGCTGTTGTCCCCCACCGCCTCGCGAGTACCCGACATGTGCCGGAAAATCAAGGAATTTCGGGCCTGTTTCGCGGGCCTGGCAAACGCCTGGACGCCCGACGATCAGGCCAAACCGATCGCCGACCGCCCCCGAACCGGCTGCATGACCGTGAAGACCGAACCTTCCGTCGTGCCCTCGACCCAGCACGTCACCCACGGGCGATCCGCTTCCACGGGAACGCTCCGCCGGCCGGCCCGCGAGCCGCGCCGCGTGCCGAGACTCGTCTCCCAGCTGGCCGCCTTCGGACTCGTCGGCGGCACCGCCTTCGTCGTCGACGTCGGCGTCTACAACCTCCTGCGGCTCACACTGCTCGACGACAAGCCGATCGGCGCGAAGGTGATCTCCGTGGCCGTCGCCACGATCGTCGCGTGGCTCGGGAATCGCGCGCTCACCTTCCGCGCCGAGCGTGGTCGTGCGCTCTGGAAGGAGGGTGCGCTCTTCGCCCTCATGAACGTGGGCGGGCTCGGAATCGCCGCAGCCTGCCTGTTCGTGTCGCACTACATCCTCGGCTACACCTCACCGCTCGCGGACAACATCGCGGGCAACGGCGTCGGCCTCGTGCTCGGCATGGTCTTCCGTTTCCTCGCCTACCGGTTCCTGGTGTTCCATCCACCGCAGCAGCACGCCGCATCACCGGAGTCGACGGGACGAACCATCCCGTCCGACCCCGGTGTCCCGACCCCGGTGCCCGCCTCCGCGCACGCAGCAGCAGCGCAGACGACCGCACCAGCCCACATCCTGTCCACCTCCGGAGGCCTGTCCTGATGTCATCCGCACTCCTCTCCCCCACGCTCGGTCGCCCGTTCACCGCCGCCGATGAGCCCGCCCCGCTCCTCACCCCGCAGCCGGCGGCCCCCGTCGACCAACTCCCCAACCGCGGCACGACCCTCGACCCGTCCTCGCTCGCCGATCCCGGTTCCTGGGGCTTCCTCGAATGGCTCGGCTACGGCACGATGCTGCTGTTCGCCGCCGGCCTCACGATCATCGCCGTCACGACGCTCTACTGGATGCTGCACGCGTGGCGCTCCACCGGGCACCTGAAGAACACGGGCTTCTCGGCGGTTCCGCTGCCGGCGAAGCACTCCTTCACGCTCCTCGTCCCCGGTCGGCACGAGGAGGAGGTCATGGGCCAGACCCTCGACCGCCTCGCCCAGCAGGACCACCCCGACTTCGAGATCATCGCGATCGTCGGCCACGACGACCCGGGCACCGAACGCGTCGTCCGTGAGGCCGCAGCACGTCACCCGCAGCTGATCAAGGTCGTCGTGGACGACAGCGTGCCGAAGAATAAGCCCAAGGCGCTCAACCGTGCACTGCAGATCGCTCGCGGTGACGTCGTCGGCGTGTTCGACGCCGAAGACGAGGTGCATCCGCGCCTGCTGACCCTCGTCGACTCGCGCTTCACCGAGTCGGGTGCCGACGTCGTCCAGGGCGGCGTGCAGCTCATGAACTTCCAGACCAGCTGGTGGTCGCTCCGGAACGTGCTCGAGTACTACTTCTGGTTCCGTTCGCGCCTCCACTTCCACGCGAACTCGCGGTTCATCCCGCTCGGCGGCAACACCGTGTTCGTGAAGAAGAGCTGGCTCGACTGGTCCGACGGCTGGGACGACGGCTGCCTCGCCGAGGATTGCGAGCTCGGGGTGAGGCTCTCCAGCGCCGGCGCGACCGTCGTCGTCGCGTACAGCCCCGAGGTCGTCACCCGCGAGGAGACGCCGGGCACGCTGAAGTCGCTGTACAAGCAGCGCACGCGCTGGAACCAGGGCTTCCTGCAGGTGCTGAAGAAGGGTGAGTGGCGGAAGCTCCCCACGCTCCGTCAGCGTCTCTTCGCCCGGTACCTGCTGTCCATGCCGTTCCTGCAGGCCGCGACCGGACTCCTCATCCCGGTCTCCGTGCTCCTGGTGCTGTTCGCCAAGGTGCCGGCACCGATCGCCCTGCTCACGTTCATCCCGCTCGCCCCGACGATCGTCACCCTCGCGGTCGAGGCCTCCGGGCTCGGCGAGTTCGGCCGGCTCTACGGCCAGAAGGTGCGGTTCCGCGACTATGCGCGCCTCATCCTCGGCACCTTCCCGTACCAGATCTTCCTCGGCCTGGCCGCTGTCCGCTCCGTGTTCCGCGAGTGGAAGGGCGACCACTCCTGGGAGAAGACGGAGCACACCGGCGCACACCGCACCGACGAGGTCGCCGAGGCCACCGAGACCGAACCCGTCACGGTCACCCTGCCGAGCCCCACCCCTGAGCTCGTCCTCCAGAACGGAGCATCACGATGACCGGCATCCTCGAACGCCCGGCGTCCCTCAGGGCCCCGGAGCTGCACCTCGCGAACGACCGTCTCGACTGGATCGCCTCGGGCCCGCCGCCGCAGCGCGGACCCGGCGCGTTCCGCCGCTGGCTCTGGCGCCACGGCCGCACCGTCGCCTTCCTCCTCCCCGTGCTCGCCATCGCCGCCGTCGTGCAGGCGATGAACATGGGCGGTTCGCCGCAGCGCATCGACGACGAGGGCACCTACACGGCCCAGGCGTGGAGCGTGCTGAAGCTCGGGGAGCTCGCCCACTACACGTACTGGTACGACCACCCGCCGCTCGGCTGGCTGCAGATCGCGGCGTACACCGGGCTCACCGGGGCGTTCGACCGGTACGACATCGCGGTGGTCGCCGCCCGTGAGGCCATGCTCGTCGCGACCCTCATCTCGGTCGTGCTCGTGTGGGTCCTCGCCCGCCGTCTGCACCTCAGCCGAGCCATGGCCGCGGTCGCCGCCCTCGGCTTCGCGATCTCGCCGCTCGCCGTGCAGTTCCATCGCACGGTGTACCTCGACAACGTCGCCGTGCCGTGGTTGATCGGGGCGTTCGTCCTCGCGACCTCGAAGAAGCACCAGCTCGTCGGTTTCGCAGGCTCCGCCGCCGCCTTCGCGATCGCGGTGCTCAGCAAGGAGACGTTCCTCCTGGCGCTGCCGTTCCTCGCGTGGACCATGTGGCGGGCGGCCCGGAAGGAGACCCGTCGGTACACCCTCCCGGTCGCCGGCACCATCCTCCTGGTCACCGGCTTCGCGTACATCCTGTTCGCCGCGATCAAGGGCGAGCTCGTCCCGGGTGCCGACCGGGTCAGCCTCCTCGGCGGGGTGTTCTTCCAGCTCGGTTCACGCGTCTCGAGCGGTTCGTTGTTCGACCCCGAGAGCCTCTCGGCGAAGACGCTCAGCATGTGGTGGCAGCTCGACGCCGTGATCCTGGTCGCGGGCGCCGTCGCGGCAGTCGTCGGGCTGTTCCTGAAACGGCTCCGGGTCATCGCTGCGATGACCGTGTTCCTCGGCCTGTTCATGCTGCGCCCCGGCGGGTACCTGCCTGTGCCGTACATCATCATGCTGCTGCCGTTCATGACGATCCTCATCGCCGGAGTGACCGGGGCGGCACTGCATCGCCTGCGTCGGAAGCCCGCCGTCGGCCGCGCTGCCGGAGTCGTGTGGTTGGCCGCCGCACTCGCCGCAGTCGTCATCGCCGTGCCGAACACCGCCACCCAGCTGCGCGGGTTCCTCCTCGCCGACCTCGACAAACCCGTCCGTCAGGCCCAGCAGTGGGTGCAGGCGAACGTGCCGCAGGAGTCGCGGGTGATCGTCGACGACGCCATGTGGGTCGACCTCGTGGAGAGCGGCTTCGACCGCGACAACGTCATCTGGTACTACAAGATGGACACCGACTCCGCGGTCCAGGCGCAATCGCCGAACGGATGGCGCGACGCCGACTACATCGTCACGACCGACTCGATGCGCACCTTCCCCACGACGTTCCCCGAGGTGAAGGGCGCGATCGACAACTCGTCCCTCGTCGCCACGTTCGGCTCAGGCACCCAGGCTGTGGAGGTGCGCCGGATCGAGGCGAACGGGCTCGACGCCGCCGCCGAGCAGGCGGCCGGACGCACCGCCGCCCGCGCGGCCGTCGGCGCAGAACTCCTCCGCAATCCATCGCTGAGCGTGGCAGGAGAAGCCAGGAAGACCGTCAACGACGGCCAGCTCGATGCACGGGCACTCCTCGCTCTCGGCCAAGTGCTCTCCACCACCCCCGTCCGGCTCGAGAGCACCCCGGTGCTCGACGGCGAGACGGGTGAGGTCCGACGGACGATGGTGCTCCGCACCGGCTCGGCCGACGGTGACGGCGCTCTCGTCGACACCCTCCGCACCCTCCAGGGGAGCTACGCGCCGGAGCAGGTGACGCAGACCGCAGACGGTGTGCGCGTCGTGTACTCGGCCGTCGAGCCTGACGTACTCCGCTGAGCAGCCCGATCCGCAACGCACGGCCCTGAGCGTGTCGAGGGGTCACCACCGCCACGGGCCCGACCGGGCCATCCCGACTGAACCGAAGGACAAGGAGTCCCCACCATGCGAACCACCAATTCACGCCGCGTCGCCCTCACCGGGCTCGCCGCCGTCGCCACCGCAGCACTCATCGGCTTCGGCACCACCGCTGCGAGCGCCGCGACCACCGAGGCGTCCGGCGCCGGCTGGATCCGGATCGGACACCTCTCTGCCGACACCAAGACCGTCGACGTGAAGCTGTCGGCGCTCTCGGGCGGCGCGACCGTCTTCGAACTCGACGACGTCGCCTACGGGCAGGTGTCGCCCTACACCGACCTCGCCGCAGGCACCTACGTGGTGTCGATGGTGCCGGCCGGGTCCCCCGACAGCACGAAGCCCGTCATCAGCACCAACGTGACGATCACCGCAGGCGAGGCCGCGACCGCCGTCGCCTACGGCCCCAACAAGGATCTGCAGACGAAGGTGTTCGAGGACGACCTCACGGGGCCGGCGGAGGGTGCCGCACGCATCCGCCTCATCCAGGCCTCCACGGAAGTGAAGAGCGTCGACGTCAGCACCTCGACCGGCATGCCCATCGCCAAGGACGCCGCGACCGGCACGGCGACCGGGTACGCAAGCGTGCCTGCCGGACCGTGGGACCTCGAACTGACGGGTGGAGCGAAGACCGCTGCCGCGTCCGTCGACCTCGCGCCAGGCACCGTGAGCACGCTCTTCGTCCTCGACAACGCCTCCGGTGGCGTGACCCTCATGCCCGTGCTCGACAGCTCCGCCGCCGGTGACGCTCCTGCAGGACCGATCGAGACCGGTGGCGGCGGACTCGCGAAGCACGGGGCCTCGGGGGTGCAGCGCACGCTCGACGACGTCGACGCTGCAATCGTCGAGCTGGTGCGCGAGATCGGGACGGCGGTGCGCTGATCATGGTCGCCAAACGAACGATCGGCATCGCCGTGACCGCGGTCGCCGCGGTCACCGCCACAGCCGTGATCGCCTCGATGGCGACGGGCTTCCCCGCCAACCTGATCGACGACTCCAGCGACCGCTCCACCGGCACCTCGGGCACCGACGGTCAGGCTCAGCCCGTCGCGACGGACCGCACCGCCGTGGAAGCGGCCGACGCGTTCCTCGCCGACTGGGTCGACGAGGGCCGGGTCGTGCGCCGCGACCAGGGCGACGACACGGTGAGCGAGGGGCAGGCCTACGGGCTGCTCGTCGCAGCCGGCGTCGGCGACGAGGACGCGTTCACCGAGATCTGGGACTGGACCGAGCAGCACCTGCAGCGCGCCGACGGCCTCCTGGCCTGGCGCTGGAGCGACGGCGAGGTCGTCGACGACGAACCCGCCAGCGACGGCGACCTGGACGCCGCCCGCGCACTCGTGATCGCCGGTACCCGCTTCGATGAGCCGCGGTTCACCGAGGCCGGTGTCGCCCTCGCCGGGGTGATCGCCGACCGAATGACTGCCCAGACGGCCGTGGGACGCATCCTCCTTCCCGGCGTCTGGGCCGGTGCGGCCGAACCGTACGCCTACAACCCGTCGTACGCCTCTCCCGTCGCGTTCGCGGTGCTCGGCGAGGCGACCGGCGACCCGCGCTGGGCCGAGCTGCAAGCGGGCTCCGCAGCGGTCACGACCGCCCTACTCGACGAGAGCCCCCTCCCGCCGGACTGGGCGCAGGTGCACGCCGACGGCACGGTCAACGCCATGCCGGGTGCCGCAGGAGGGGGCGAGAGTGTCCGCTACGGCTACGACGCCGCCCGCCTGCCCCTCCGGTACGCGGAGTCGTGCGAGACGAGCGATGTCGCGATGGCAGCCCGGCTCGCCACGACCCTCGCCCGCTCAACCGAGTTGCGCGCCGAGTCCGACCTGGGCGGTTCGCCGATCACGTCGGACGAGCACCCGCTCGCCCTCCAGGCACGCGCCGCGGCACGCGCCGCCGTCGGCAACCTGCCGGAGTCCGCCGACGACCTGCGGGCCGCGGACGAGCTCTCGCAGGAGATACCGACCTACTTCGGTGCCGCCTGGGCAGCGCTCGCGCCGATGATGCTGTCCACCGACGACCTCGACGGCTGCGCGCCGCTGACCGGAGGAGCCTCGTGATGATCATGCGACCTCGCTCCCGCCGTTCACTCAGTGGTCTCGTCGTCGCCGGTGCGGTCGCCCTCGCGGTCGCATTGAGCGGCTGCGGCTCGACGCCCAGCGGCACGACGCCGTCATCGCCGAACGCCGCCGACGGTCCCATCACCTCGCAGGAGGCTGAGGACCGCGGCGCCGCCGGTGCGAAGCAGGATCCCGTCGCGCAGCAGCCGGCAACCGACGTCAGCGCACTGACCGTCGCCCGGGTGCAGATCCCGTCGATCGGTGTCGATGCGAACGTCGAACCTCTGGAGCGCGACGCCACTGGCGTCCTGCTCCCGCCCGTGGAATGGGAGGACGCGGGTTGGTACGAAGCCGGGGTGCTCCCCGGCCAAGTCGGCCCCGCTGTCATCGCCGGTCACCTCGACACGACGCTTCGCGAGGCCGTCTTCGTCCACCTCAAGCAGCTCGTGGCGGGCGACCAGGTGACGGTGACGATGTCCGACGGCTCCACATCGACCTTCGCCGTCGACCGCGCCATCGACGTCGAGAAGAAGGCCTTCCCCACGCAGGAGGTGTACGGACCGACGCCGGATGCCCAGCTGCGGCTCATCACCTGCAACGGCCCGTTCGACGACGCGGCCGACACCTACGCGAACAACTACGTCGTCTTCGCGACGCTCGTCAGCAGGACTCCGTAGCCCCGACGCTCACCGGACCGGATCCGCTCCCCGAGCCTGTCGCGGAGCCGCTGGGCTCCGAACCACTTCGACCGACCAGAAAGGCACCATCGTGAACCGCTCCCTCGTCGTCATCCCCACGTACAACGAGCTCGACAATCTGCAGCCGATCGTGAGCCGCACCCTGGCGAACCCCGGCTTCGACATCCTCATCGTCGACGACTCCTCCCCGGACGGCACCGGAGTCCTCGCCGACCAGCTCGCCGACCAGCACCCCGAGGTGCACGTGTTCCACCGGGCGGTGAAGGACGGTCTGGGTGGCGCCTACCTCGCCGGCTTCGCCTGGGCACTCGCTCGCGAGTACGACGCCGTCGTCGAGATGGACGCCGACGGCTCGCACCATCCGGAGGACCTCCCGCGGCTCGTCGGCCTGCTCGATGAGCACGATCTCGCGCTCGGTTCCCGCTGGGTGCCGGGCGGCACCGTCGAGAACTGGCCGGCCCACCGGCTTGCGCTCAGCCGCGGGGGCAACCTCTACACGCGCCTGGCGCTCGGCATCGCCGTCGCCGACGCCACCGGAGGGTTCCGTGCATTCCGTGCCGACGCCCTGCGCCGCATCGACCTCGACGACGTCGCCTCGCAGGGGTACTGCTTCCAGGTGGACCTGCTGTGGCGCGCCCTGCAACGCGGTCTGCGCGTCGTCGAGACGCCCATCGTGTTCACCGAGCGGGTGTCCGGAGAGTCGAAGATGAGCGGTGGCATCGTCACCGAGTCCCTCAAGAAAGTCACCGTCTGGGGGATTCGCCGCCGCCTGCAGGAAGCCCGTGCGTTCCTCCAGGGTCACCCGCTGCCCTCCGTGCGGGTGCTGTCCTCCCGCTGACCGCCCGCGGCGGGACGTGTACGTTGGCGATCCGAACGCTCGCGTCCCGTTCCGCCGACGAGTGTTGCAATGGGGAGGACTCCCCACGGCGATCACCCTCGGATCTCACCCGACGGCTGTCGGCGGACACCGCCCCGCTGGCAGACTGGGGGCCGTTCGACATCGACTGGGGGAGACAGGATGACGCAGGACGAGGACTTCCTCGAGGTGATCGCCGCGGAGGTGGCACAGGATCCGACGAACGGGGCACTCCGCGAGGACTTCATCACGCTGCTGCTGCAGCACGATGTCGACCGCGCAGCCGAGCAGGTCGCGGCGCTTGAGAAGCTCGGCGGGGATCCCTCGCGCGTCCGCCTGCTCCGTGCGCGGGTGATGGCGGCGAGAATGCGCGGATCCGCCTCGGCGCCGGCCGCCACGGAGCCCACCGGATCTCCCATCCCCGTGCCGACGTCCATCGCCGACACCCCGGCCGACGACGCGCCCGGGCTGTGGGAGGCCGAGCGTCCCAGCATCACCCTCGACGACGTCGCCGGGCTCGCCGACGTCAAGAGCCACCTCGACTCCACCTTCCTCGCGCCGCTGCGCAACCCCGAGCTCGCCGCGGCGTTCGGGCAGACGCCCGGCGGCTCCCTCCTCATGTACGGTCCGCCAGGCTGCGGCAAGACCTTCATCGCCAAGGCGATCGCCGGCGACCTCGGAGCCGCGTTCATCCATGTGACCTTGGCCGACCTCCTCGGGCAATGGCTGGGCGAGAGCGAGAAGGCCATCCAGAGCGTCTTCCGCGACGCGCGCGCCGCAGCACCGTGTGTCATCTTCTTCGACGAGTTCGATGCGCTCGGCGCCCGACGGACCTCCGGCAGCGGCTCGCAGACGATGCGCAGCATCGTCACCCAGCTGCTCGAAGAACTCGACGGCGTCACCAGCCACAACGAGGGCGTGTACTTCCTGGCGGCGACGAACCGGCCCTGGGACATCGACCCGGCATTGCGTCGTCCCGGCCGCATCGACAAGACGGTCCTGGTGCTCCCGCCCGACGAGGTCGCGCGCGCAGCCATCCTGCAGGGCGATCTCGAGGGGAAACCCGCCGACGGGGTCGACATCGCCGCCGTGGCCAGCGCGACCGACGGCTTCTCCGGTGCCGACATCGCGCAGGTCGCGAGGGTCGCCCTCCAGCAGTCGCTCACGGCGTCGATGAGCGCCGGAGCCGTGGTCCCCGTCACGACGGAGGCACTCCTCGACGCCGCGCGCACGCTCGTCCCGTCGACGACGTCGTGGTTCGACCAGATCGCGCCGGTGCTCGAGTACGGCGTGGACGACGGCACCTTCACGCAGCTCAGGACCTACCGCGTCGCGAGGGGCCTGCGATGAACGAGCCGCTCGACCTCGAACGCGCCGCGATCGAACACGACCGCGACCTCGCCTGGGAGCTGTTCGACGCCCGTCCGCAGCATCCGCAGATCCCACAGCTGACGCAGAGCGTCCTCGCCCGGGCGCCGCAGTTCACCGGGATGATCATCCTGCTCGCCATGCACCGTCGTGCCTGCGGCGAGGTCGACGAGGCTCGGCGTCTGCTGCACGACCTCCTCGGCAGAAGGGACCGCCAGTATCTCGGTGCCCTGCGCACCTTGCGCGACCTCGAACTCGCCGTGCTCGACTACCCCGAAGCACTGCGGCTCGCGGAACTCGTGCTCCGCGAGGACCCGGACGCCGATTGGCTCGACCGGATGGAACTCGCCAGCGCGACGGCGATGGCGGTCGACCCCGAGACCGGCTGGGCGATGCTCGACGACGCCGTCGAGTTCTGCGGCCGTACCGAACCCGACCGCTCTGCAGGCGCGCTCGGGCAACGTTCGCTGCGCTTCCTCTCGCTCGGGGCACCCCCGATGCGATTCCTCGAAGCCACTCAGCAAGCCATCGAAGCGGACCCGAGTGAGACCCTGCTCGCGACCGCGCTCGCCTACGCGTACCTGTTCGACTACCGCCCCGAGGAGGCGAAGGAGCTCTTGCTCCGTGTGCTTCGCCAAGACCCGACGGACGAGGTCGCTCAGGGCGGGATGATCGTCGCCCGCGCCTTCCTCGATCCCATCGAGCGTGGCGTCGGCACGATGCAGGACCTGCGCAACGGAGGGATGGGCGAGATCGCCTGGCGCATCCTGCGCGACACGCTGTTCGGTACCGGGACGAGAGAGGCGCTCGAAGCCCTGGAGACCGTGATGCCGGACGGACTCGCCCGCTCCCTGCGGCCCGGTCTCGACCGCGAGGCGGCTCGCGCGAGCGGCGGCGACGACAAACTCCTCGAATGGCGTGACGGCCAGATCGCAGGCTCCGGGGGGCTGTGGGGCGACGGGACGGCATTCCGGCTCATGACCGGTCGTGAGATCCGCGACATGGACCAGTCGATGGAGGAGCACCCCGAGGACTGGTTGCAGTGGGACGGGGAACACGAGTACTTCACGCAGCTCCTCACCGACGATGCCGGCGCGTACCTCTTCGAAGGAGCGGGCGGACGACTCATCCGACGAGCCCCTGGCGTCGCCGATCAGGACGTCGCGCCGAGCTTCGCCGACTGGCTCTGGGACCGCGTCGCGGCGTTCGGTGGCGACGACGCCCGGCCCGGTCGCCGTTCGAGAGCGGCGGCGACCGCCTCGGTGAATCCCGGTCCGCCCGAAGCTGCGCGCGGGCGATGACGGGAGCGGACCACCGATGAGACGCGAAGACCTGAGATCGCTGGGCGTCGCCGCACCCGGAGCCGGGAACGCCCGCTTCCTCGACGAGGGGGACGCCTCCGAGGCGAACGCCGTGGTGTTCGCGCCGCTCGACGGGGCCTGGACGGTCTACGCGACCGACCACCGGAACGAACCCGTCGAATCCACGAGACAGTCGTTCGAGAGCGACGCGGCCGCCTTCGATTACATGTACGAGTGTCTGAAACTGCAGAAAGCGGACCGCGTGCGGCCCACCCCGCTGGTGGGGATCTACCGCGGGCTGGGGGTCGCCGGGGTGTTCAGCGGAATCTGCACACTCGTGACGATGTTCGGTTGGCTGTGGATGTCACCGTTCGCCTACTCCTGGGCGGACACCATGAAGTACTCCCTCAGTTCCGACGACCGGGGGAAGTTGATCTTCCCCGCCGAGTCGGGACTCGTCGTCGTCGCGGCGTGTTACTCGCTGGCCGCGATCCACATGGTCCTGCAGTGGTCGTGGGGTCGGCGAGGCGACGAGGCGGCCAGGCGCCGCGCGCAGAGCACTGCGGTCGGGACGGCTGTCTTCGCAACCCTCGCCCTCGTGTGCATGGGCATCCGCTCGAGCCAGGTGAGCGACCTGTCCTTCTGGTTCCCCCCGGTGATCGCACTCGGCACAGCCCTCGCCACGGCACTCACGATGTTCGCCCGGCGCCCGGATGCCGACGGCGGGGAACCCGCCCCCGGTGCAGACGAGGGCGTCGGAAGCGACGCCACCTGAGCGGTCAGTCAGAACGCGACGCGCGCAGGCCGGCAAGGTTGGGCAAGGGACACCACGCCCCGAGCTGCGGGTAGTCGATGGTCACGCCCGTGACGCCTCGCTCACCGAACGCCATGGCCCAGTCGATGGCCGCCGGCACGGGGATGCTGAACAGCTCCACGCGAGCGTCGGCAGCGACGAGCCCGTTCGCCCGTGCCGCGGCCTCCGCCCGTGAGCCGCTGCTGAAGACGCAGAGCATCTGCCCCGCCTGCGCGGCGAGCGCGTAGGGACGAGGCGCCTCTGCGGTGCCGCGGTTGATGAACACCCACTGTTCGAGGGCGACCACCGCCTGCCAGAGCCGGATCTGCGGATCCACCTCCCCAGGCGACGCTTTGCAGGCAGCGTCGCGCCGATCGATCTCGGCGAGGACCTCCGGCGCCGGGTCGAGTGGGTTCGTCCCAGCCGCGTCGTTCCACGTTCTGTCGTCCGTCATGGTGTCCCCTCACCGCCAGCGTGCACGTCCACGCTAGCGCCACCGACTTCGCGGGTGGCGGAACCGGTGCCATCGATCGCCGAATCGGCGTACCGTGAGCCGCATGACGACTCCCGCACGCACCCCGCAGCGCCCCATCGGTTCCGGCTTCGGCCACTCGAGCACGGCGATGGAGGTGCTGGAGGGGATCGACCTGGCAGGCAAGCTCGCGATCGTCACCGGCGGATACTCGGGCATCGGTCGCGAAGCCGTTCGTGCACTCACGGCCGCCGGAGCCCACGTCATCGTGCCGGCGCGACGACCGGAGACGGCGCGGGAGGAGCTCGCCGGCATCGACGGCGTCGAGGTGGACGAACTCGACCTTGCAGACCTCGCCAGCGTCGAAACCTTCGCAGACCGCTTCCTTGCGTCCGGTCGCGGGATCGATCTCATCATCACCAACGCCGGCGTCATGGCCGCTCCGGAGACCCGTGTCGGTCCCGGCTGGGAGCTCCAGTTCGCCACCAACCACCTCGGCCACTTCGCCCTCGTCAACCGCCTCTGGCCCGCCATCGTGAAGGGCGGCACGTCCCGCGTCGTGGCGCTCTCGTCCAGCGGCCACAAGCGCTCCGGCATCCGCTGGGACGACGTGCAGTTCGAGCACGACTACGACAAGTGGACGGCGTACGGGCAGGCGAAGACCGCGAACGCCCTCTTCGCCGTGCAGCTCGACGCTCTGGGCGCCGAGGACGGCGTCCGCGCGTTCTCGGTGCACCCGGGCGGCATCCTCACACCGCTGCAGCGTCATTTGCCGCGAGAGGAGATGATGGCGCTCGGCTGGGTCGACGCCAGTGGCAACCTCCTCGTCACCGGGTTCAAGTCGACCGAGCAGGGAGCCGCGACCGAGGTGTGGGCGGCCACCTCCCCGGCGCTCGACGGCCTCGGTGGCGTGTTCTGCGAGGACTGCGACATCGCGGTGCCCGTGGAACAGGCGACGCCACCGGCGTCGGGGGTCGCACCGCACGCGACCGACCCCGAGGAGGCTGCACGACTCTGGACGCTGTCCGCAGAACTCACCGGCGTCGACGCCTTCGCCCGACAGAGTTGAACGACGGGCACACCAGCCCTTGCCATCGGCGCTCCCCCGCACCTAGCGTGAGAGCGGACCCGCGCGACGACGCGCGAGCAGTGAGACCGCCCTCGGCGGATCGCGGAAGGAGCACGACGTGAGCAACGACAATGCCGGCATCAACAACCCCGGTCCGCACGACGAAGCCATCGACGACGCGGCGGCGGAACGGGTCGCATCCACGACGAATCCTGGTCCGCACACGGGCGGCGACGACCCGGCGGCGACCGGAGAAGCCGACATCACGAACCCCGGCTCCGAGGCCGAGCGTGATGCCGCCGCCGAGCGGGAGGCCGAGCGCATCGCGAACATCACCAACCCCGGCCCGCACGAGTAGCCCTGCCTGCAGGAGATCCGCACCGCAGCAGGAGTTCGTCCGCAGGACGATCCTGCTGTCGGGCGGATCTCCTGCTGTCGCGCAGTGCCTAGTGCTCGGCTTTCGGCGGACGCAGGCGCGTCTCCTCGATGTCGAGCATGGCCTGCGCCTCCCCCAGGATGCGCGACGGGTACGCGCCGCGGGCCCGCGCGTCGAGCAGACGCTCGCGTTCGGCCTGCACGACGGCGAGACGTAATTGCCGGTAGAGCTGATGCGGGGTCTCCGCATGTGTCTCGCTCGGCGACACCGACTCACGTGATCGCTCCCACGCCGCTTCGGCGCGCAGATACGTCGACTGCCGTACTCGCTCGATGACGTCGGGGTCGATCTCCTCCTCGATGCCGACCGACGCAGCCGGGTCCTCCAGGACGCTGAGCCCCGCGTAACTGATCTCGTCGAGCAGCGTCGCGAGCTGACGGCGGTCGTCGGACTCGTCGATGCCCTCCACTTTGAGCAGTCGGATGAGCCACGGGAGCGTGCCGCCCTGCACGACGAGCGTCACGACGGCGACCGTGAAGGCGATGAGCACGAGTTGCTCTCGGTAGGGCGTGTTCTGCGGGAGCGACTGCGCTGCCGCGAGCGTCACGACACCGCGCATGCCGGACCAGCTGAGGATCACGCCGCCTCGCCAATCGATCTGCTCCTGGCGCAGCTGCTCGAGGTCGGCGCGTTGGCGCTCGTACGCACGCTCGGTGCGGCGTCGGCGCCGCTGCCACCATCTGCTCTCCCGGGGGAACCGCTCCGAGTACCCCATGGAGAGCCACCGTTGAAGGGTCTGCCGCTCGGCCACCCGTTCCCGGGCCTGCAGGCCCAGCACGAGCGGCCCCACCCAGAGGAACCGCAGACCGATGAGGGCGACGGTCGCCACGAGGCCGATCCCGATGGACGCCTCGACCGACAGCACCTCCGAGTCGACGGCACCGATGAGGGTGCGGATCTCGAGACCGATGAGGAGGAAGACCGCGTTCTCCAGCAGGAACTGGATGGTCCGCCAGTTGATGCGGTCGCTGATGCGCGCCTGCGCCGAGAACGACGACGACGAGGCATGGCCCGTGTACAGCCCCGCGACGACGACGGCGAGGACGCCGGAACCACCGAGCGCCTCGGTGGGCATGAACGCGACGAACGGGACCGCGATCGAGATGGCGGTGTCGAGCACCGAGTCGTTGAGCTTCGACCGCAACCACACCGTCACGTACCCGGCGATGAACCCGACGACGACCGCGAGCACGACGGCGTACACGAAGTCGCCGACCGTGGCCCACGGTGTGAGCAAGCCGCCGGCGGCAGCGGCACTCGCCGAGCGCAGGAGCACGAGGGCGGTCGCGTCGTTCACGAGGCCCTCACCCTCGAGCACGGTCAGGAGTCGTGGCGGGAGCCCCAGGCGCCGACCGATCGACGTGGCGGCGACGGCGTCCGGCGGGCTGATGATCGCACCGAGGGCGATCGCCGCCGCGAGGTTCAGGTCGGGCAGGAGCGAGTAGAGCAAGAAACCCGCACCGAACGCCGTGACGATGACGAGCACGACGGACAGACTCGTGATCGTCGCGAGGTTCCGTCGGAAGTCGACGATCGGCACGCTGATCGCCGCGGCGTAGAGGATCGGCGGCAGCACCACATCGAGCACGAGTTCCGGCTCCACCTCGATCTCCGGCACACCCGGCAGGTACGAGAGGGCGACCCCGACGATGACCAGGATGATCGGGGCCGCGACACCGAGCTTGCGGGAGAATGCCGCGACGGCGACGATGACGGCGATGCCGACGACCGCGTACACCCCGAGTTCCATACCCCTCAGGGTATCGGGAGCGCGGCGCGCAGCACCCGTGCGGATGTCGAGCAGCGGACGCGACGCTATTCGAGCAGGCCTCTGATGTCCTCCGCGGTCAGCGCCTGGCTGAACACCGCGTCGTCGTCGAGCACTGCGTCGAACAGTTCGGACTTCTTCGCCTGCAACGCCATGACCTTCTCCTCGATGGTGTCGGCGGCGACGAGCCGGTACACCATGACGTTCGCGGTCTGGCCGATGCGGTGCGTGCGGTCGATGGCCTGGGCCTCAGCCGCCGGGTTCCACCAGGGGTCGAGCAGGAACACGTAGTCGGCCTCGGTGAGGTTCAGGCCGAAGCCGCCGGCTTTCAGACTGATGAGGAACACCGGCGCCTCACCGCCCCGGAAGCGGTCGATGACCTCGCTGCGGCGGCGGGTCGAGCCGTCGAGGTACTCGTAAGCGATGCCCTGCTCCTCGAGCCGTTTCGCCGCTGTGCCGAGGAAGGAGGTGAACTGGCTGAAGATCAGTGCCCGGTGCCCCTCCGCGACGACGTCGTCGAGCTGTTCGAGCAGCGCGTCGAGCTTGCTGGACGGGATGCCCGCGTGCTCCTCGGCATCGATGAGGCCCGCGTCGAGGCTGAGCATGCGCAACAGGGTGAGCGAGCGGAAGACGATGAAGCGGTTGCGGTCGAGGTCGTCAACCAGGCCGAGGAGCTTCTGTCGTTCGCGCTGCAGCACGAGGTCGTAGAGCTTGCGGTGGGCAGGTGCGAGCTCGATCCGGAGCACCTGCTCCTGCTTCGGTGGCAGCTCCGGCGCGACCATCTCCTTCGTCCGGCGCATGAGCAGCGGGCGGATGCGCTTCCGGAGCGTCGGCAACCGGCTCGAGTCGAGTCCCTTCCCGATGGGCTTCACGTAGTGCTCGGTGAACCGCGGGGCCGAGGCGAAGAGCCCGGGCGCCACGATCGACAGCAGCGACCACAGTTCCATGAGCGTGTTCTCGATCGGGGTGCCGGTGATCGCGAGCTTGAACGGTGCACGGAGGTCGACGGCGCACTCGTGGAGCTTGGCGCGGTGGTTCTTGACGAACTGCGCCTCATCGAGGATGAGACCCGACCACTCGACGGACTGGTAAGCCGTCGCGTCGAGCCGGAAGAGGGCGTAGCTCGTCACGACGACGTCGGCGCCGGCGGCGAGTTCCGCGATCGAGGCGCTGCCCTTGGCCTCGGTCGCCGTGATGCTGCGCACCACGAGCCCCGGGGTGAACCGGGCGGCCTCGGCGACCCAGTTGGAGACGACGGAGGTGGGTGCGACGACGAGGAACGGGGCCGCGGCGCCGCCCGTCGTCTGCCGGGCATGCGCGATGAGGGCGAGCGTCTGGAGGGTCTTGCCGAGGCCCATGTCGTCGGCGAGGATGCCCCCGAGACCCTGCTGCCAGAGGAACGCCAGCCAGCGGAACCCGTCGAGCTGATACGGGCGGAGCTCGGCGTCGAGTCCCGCCGGGAGCGGCGTCTCGGGGACGGAGTCGATCGCGTTGAGTCCCGCCGCCGCGGCACGCCACGACACCGCCTGCTCGGTCTCGTCGGCGAGGTCCTCGAAGTCGGCCCAGAGGCTCGCCTGGTAGCGGCTGATGCTCGGCTTCGTCTCCCACTCCTTGAGCGCGGCCGCCTCGGTGAGGAGGTCGCGCAGACGCTCGAAGGCCGGATGGTCGAGCGAGAGGTAGGTGTGGTCCACCATGAGCAGTTTGTTGCGGCCCTTCGACAGCGCCTTGAACAGCGGCTCGAACGGGATGCTGTACTCGCCGATGTGGATGACGATGCCCAGGTCGAACCAGTCACGCTGCTCCGTCTCGACCGTGGTGACCGAGATGTGCGGGGTGCCGGTGAGCTCACGGTACTCCGGGCGGTCGCCGTGGATGTCGACGAGCACGTCGTCGAGGCCCTCGAGGACGGGGATGGTGCGCTCGGTGACGAGGGCCGCATCGAAGTCGGTGAGCTGTTGTGCCCTGGGCGGCCAGATCGACGGGGTCACGAGCTCGTCGAGCGAGCCGGCCGTGATGGCGCGCCGCTCGGGTTCGGCCGCGGCGGTGAGGGCGGCGCCGACGCGTTCGAGGATCGCGCGCTCCGCCCGGTCGTCGCGGAGGACGTCCGGGGCGGCACCAGCCGCGAGTGCCGGAGCGGCGGCTGTGCCGTGCGCGACCGTGTACGAGTGCGGCCGGCCGGCGGCGAGGGCCGGGGCGGCACCGACGATCGGCACGCGCTGGTCCGGGGCGTAGTGCCACGCCCAACTGAGCCGGAGCGTCTGCTTCGGCTCGTAGGAGGCCTGCAGGACGAGGGTCGGTGGGACGATCTCGGGGAGCACGATGGCCCCGTCCGCGGAGCTGAGCGTGATCGTGCGACGCAGGCGCGGCACGTAGTGTTCCAGGAACTCCGGGACCTCGGCCTCGGGGACGACGACGGGCTCGGTCGGTCCGAGCAGCCCGCGCGCCTCGTCCGTCAGTGGTTCCGTGAGGGGCGCGATGACGATCGCCTGCTGCGGTTCGAGCGAGTAGTGGTAGAGCCCGTGATCGCCGATGGTGCCGCTCGTCGCCGCGTCGGCGTCGACTCCGCTGATCGACACGACCGGTCGGAGCACGACGCCCTCCGAATCCTGCGCGGCGTCGAGCCGGACCGCGGCGGCGGACCCCACGGCGACGGTGCCCTTGCGGGTGCCGACGAGTTCGATGCCGAGCTGCGCAGCCTCCTCGAGCAGGTGCCAGAGGACGGGGCTCCCGAAGTCGTCGAGCACGAGCCAGTCGGTGTCGCCTGCACCCGCGTACGCACCGGCCGGCGGACGGGTGGCGCGCAGCAGCGCCTGGAACTGGACGAACCACTGCTGGTGCGCCGGGTCGAGCGTGAGGCGGTGCGATTGGTGGGTGAACGAGGTCCAGGAGACCGTGGACTTCACGAACCCGCCGCCGGGCTTGCGGATGACGGGCCGGACGGCGATGCGGCGCGGGTGCTTCGCCTCCGGCGGGCCGTCGGCCGTGCGGGAGGTCGGGCCACGCCAGCGTTCAGCAGTGCGCGGGATACTCTCGCGCACCTCGAACTGCAGTCCCATCGCCGTGGGGGCCGCCGTGCGCTGGCCGTCGCCGGCGAGGGAGTCGAGACGGTTCCGCCAGCTCGGCGGTGCTGGCGAGGTCTGCGGCGTCGGCGCCCAGGCTGCGGACTGCCGCTCGGCCTCGGGGCGCCAGGCGGCAGGGAGGTCGCTGAAGTCGTCGGTGCCGTCGAAACGGTACATCGGCCGCTCCGACCACGATTCATCGAGCTCCGGGTCGTCGCTCTGCGCCGACCAGCGTCCGCGCGGCGCGCTCGGTGTTCGCGGTGTCTCCTCCCGCACCGCGGGCGCCATCCAGCGGTCGGTGCGCCCTTCGGCGCGCAGGGTGTCGGCGTTGCTGCGGAGGAGCGTCGCCGCGACGTGCTTGCAGTCGCCACCGATCGGGCAGGAACAGGCGCTCCCCTCGATGCGCGCGAAGCCGGTCGCGTCGTCACCGAGGTCGATGATGCAGGCGTACGGGACGTCCGTCGATCCCTCGACGATGCCGTGCACCCGGCCCTTGTCCCCGTGCCAGTCGGCGGCGGTGACCCGACCGTCGCGGGCGTAGTTGCGTCCGCGATCGAAGGCCGGCCTCCCGACGAGACGCACGATGTCGGCCACGTCGACGAGTGGGGCGTGGTCGACGGTCATGGCCCCATCGTCTCACGCAGCACGGACACCGCTCCCTGCCCCTGCCCCGACCGGTCCCTGAGCCTGTCGAAGGGCACCCCTCGCGCGGCTCGTAGAATGAAACAATGACCTCCCTCCCCCACGACGAGCCGACGAACCACGCTCCCGGCGACGACGCGGGCATCGACCCCACCGATCTCGAGACCACCCTCCGCGTCCTGCAGCACATGGCGACGATGGACGAGGAGCACCCCGACTACCTGCAGGTGCGCCGGGCCACCGCGAAGATGTTCAAAGCGGTGAAGAAGGAGCGCCGCCTCGACCGCCGCGCGCGCATCGCCGACGCCGACCGCGCGGTCATCGCCGCCACCGCCACTGGCGCCCCCGACCGCATCGACGACGAGACGCGGGGCATCCCGCTCGCGACCACGACCACGGCGCCGACGGCCGGCGAACTCCTCGTGCCCCGCAACTGCTACATCTGCAAGCAGCCGTACACCACCGTCGACGCCTTCTACCACCAGCTCTGCCCGGCCTGCGCCGCCATGAGCCACGCCAAGCGCGACGCCCGCACCGACCTCACCGGCAAACGTGCGCTCCTCACCGGCGGCCGCGCGAAGATCGGCATGTACATCGCGCTGCGTCTCCTCCGCGACGGCGCCCACACCACGATCACCACGCGGTTCCCGCGCGACGCCGTCCGCCGCTTCAGCGCGCTACCCGACTCCGGCGACTGGCTCCACCGCCTGCGTGTCGTCGGCATCGACCTCCGCGACCCGGCGCAGGTCATCGCGCTCGCCGACTCGGTCGCCGAACAGGGCCCGCTCGACATCCTCATCAACAACGCCGCCCAGACGGTGCGCCGCACGAAGGGCGCGTACCAGCCGCTCGTCGACGCCGAACTCGCTCCCCTGCCCGACGGTCCGCTGCCGGAACTCGTCACCTTCGGCCACACGAACGACGCCCACCCGCTGTCGCTCGCAGCCTCCGTCTCGGCCCACCCGATCCTCGCTGCCGCAGCCGCCAAGGCCGACGCCCTCACGGAAGCGGCGATGACGGCGGGTTCGTCGTCGCTCGAGCGTCTGGCTGCCGGCACGGCGATCGACGCCGGCGGCCTCGTCCCCGACGTCGACCACAGCAACAGCTGGGTGCAGAACGTCGAGCAGGTCGAGCCCATCGAGATGCTCGAGGTGCAGCTCGCGAACGCGACCGCTCCGTTCATCCTCATCAGCCGACTCCGGTCGGCGATGGTCGCCTCCGACTTCGAGCGCACCTACGTCGTCAACGTCTCCGCCATGGAGGGTGTCTTCGGTCGCGGTTACAAGGGCCCGGGGCACCCGCACACGAACATGGCGAAGGCCGCGCTCAACATGCTCACGCGAACGAGCGCCCGCGAGATGTTCGAGACCGACGGCATCCTCATGACGAGTGTCGACACGGGGTGGATCACCGATGAACGCCCGCACCCCACGAAGGTGCGTCTGGCCGAGGAGGGTTTCCACGCTCCGCTCGACCTCGTCGACGGCGCGGCCCGGGTCTACGATCCCATCGTGCGCGGCGAAGCCGGCGAGAACCTCTTCGGCGTCTTCCTCAAGGACTACCGTCCGAGCTCGTGGTGAGCGCGAGCGGTCGGTGACGGTGACGCCATGATCGGCTCGCCCGCGGTCGACTTCCTCCGCGACGCGCCGCTCGGTACCCGCGTCGTCGTCCGCTACGCACTGCCGGACGACGCCGAGGCCGGGGCGACCGACGCGCTCGGTGAGTTGTCCGCACGCACCGCGACAGGCTGCACCGTCGAGACGAAGCGCGGCGCGGTGGAGGTCCACTTCACGTCGGTCATCGCGGCGAAACCGGTGCCTCCGGCCCCGGCCCCGCGCACTCGTCGACGCCCCGTAGGCTGAGGCGATGAGCAACGAAGCTGCGGCGCACCGGGTCGAGGTCACCCTGCGGCGCCCCTGGTACGGAGCCTGGCAGCGACCGACGGTCGTGTTCGACGGCCGCGGGCAGCCGGCGCAGTGGGGCGTCGGGAGCTGGCAGCTGCCCTCGTCCGAAGTCGACTTCGAAGTGTTCCTGTACAACCGCGTCTGGCGGTTCGGCGCTGCCAGAACCACGCTGCGCACGGGTGTCGACACCGCCCTCGTCTACCACGCGCCGTGGCTCGGCTTCGGCCCCGGTCGGATCACAACCGCCTGAGGGCGCGCTCGGAGCCGCGTCTGTGGGCGGCTCTAGGCTGATCGCACACAGACCATGAGCACCAGCACCCGGGAGGCCTCCGCATGGCGAAGCGCACTGGAACCACGGCCCCGCGGCTCGACGCCGTGCGCCTCATCGATCTCACCGACGGCGAGGAGTCTGCGCTCGAGGCGCACGGGAGCATCGAGGGTCTGCGGCTCACCGATCTGGACCTGTCGCACCGCGATCTCGCTGGCATCACGGTGTCGGAGTCCCTCCTCACGGAGGTCACCGCGCACCAGACGGACTTCCGCGCGGCGTCGTTCCTCGACACCCGCATCGAGCGTCTGAACGCCCCGATCTTCCTGACGCCGCGTGCCCGGCTACGGGATGTGGAGATCGACGGCTCCCGCATCGGTTCCGCCGACAGTTACGACGCGAACTGGCAGTCGGTGCACGTGTCGCATTCGAAGCTCGGTTTCGTGAACCTCCGTGGGGCCGTCCTGCAGGACGTGCTGTTCACCGACTGTGCGATCGACGAGCTCGATCTGGCCGACGCGACGGCGACACGGGTCTCCTTCGTCAACTGCACGCTCAACAGTCTCGATGTGACCCGCGCGAAGCTCACGGACGTCGACCTCCGTTCCCTGGAGCTGCGCCGCATCGCCGGTCTCGAACACCTCCGCGGGGCCACCATGACCTCGTTCCAGGTCGCCGAGCTCGCGGCCATGTTCGCCGAGCAGTTCGGCATCCGCGTCCAAGACTGATCAGTCCTGCCGGCTGCCAGCGCGGTGCGCTGGACCCAGCGCGCCGTACCAGCGCGAGCGCGCCCCTCCGGAGACCCGCGCTCGTGTCACTGCCCCGCGCGTGGTCGGCCGCACCGCGCTGGCCCAGGGACGGGTCAGCGGGGGCGACGCACGCCGATGCGCTCGAGGTGGGCGTTCGAGAAGGTACCGGCCGGGTCGAGGCGCTCGAAGAGGTCACGGGCGTCGGCAACGCGCGGGCTCACCTCGGCGATGCGCTCGGCGCTCAACAGATTGAGCTTGCCCCAGTGCGGCCGGGCGCCGAATGGAGCCAGGGCCTCCTCGATCGCCGGCAGCACCGCATGAACCTCCTCCGGCAGGTTCCGCCAGGTGAAGTGCACGGCCAGCATGTCGCGGTGGTACGCACCGCTCAGCCACAGCTTGTCGGCTGCAGCCGTACGCAGCTCGGTGACGAGCAGCAGCGGGGCGATGCGCTCACCGAGTGCCCGTAACGCAGCGATCGCCGCCGGCCCGTCGGCACGATCGATGAAGTACTCGGTCTGGATCTCGTCGCCGTTGCTCGGAGTCGACTCCAGCCGGAAGTGCGGCAGCCGCTCCCACCATTCCCCGGGCACGCCACCCTGCAGCGTGAGGTTGTTCGGATCGGTCTCGACGAGGTTGCCAGCGGTGAGCGGATCCCGGTCCGCCTCGAGCCACGAATCGGGCACTTCGGGCATCGTGTCGTCGCCGGGCGTCAGCCGCGTCTTCCACCAGACCTGCTCGATGGTGTCGCCCAGCCAGTTCGTGAAGATGCTCACGCTGTACGCGGCACCGGTCGCCGCCTCGAAGTCGGCGAGCACCGCGTCCCACGGCACATCGCGGAACACGTCTTGGCGTACCCGGTACGCGGGTTGCACGTCAAGCGTCACCCGCACGACGACCCCGTACGCACCGAGTCCGACGACGAGCCCGTCGAAGCCGGGGTCGCCGCGGCGCGCGTGCACGAGGTCGCCCTGCGCGTCCACGTAGTCGAGCCCGCTCACGGCGGTGGACAGGATTCCGTTGCCGTTCCCCGAGCCGTGAGTACCGGTCGCGATCGCGCCGCCGATGGAGATGTGCGGGAGCGAGCCCATGTTGTGCAGCGCGAGCCCCCGCTCGGCCAACCAGGCGGCAGCGATGCCGTACCGGGTACCGGCGCCGATCGTCACCGTACCGGCTGCTTCGTCGAGCACCGGGTCGGCCGGGATGTCGATGACCGTGACCAGCGTTCCGTCGGAGTCGGCGAGGTCGGTGAACGAGTGCCGCGTCCCCAGCGCGCGGACCCGGCCTCCCGTGCGGGCGGCACCGCCCACGAGTGCCCGGACCTCGTCGACCGAAGCGGCGTTCACGATGCGAGGGGCCGCGAAGGTGTGCGTGCCGGCCCAGTTGCGTTCAAGCGTCATGCTCAGCAGCTTGCCAGAGGCGCGCCGCGGCCGTGGTGTCGAGCGGTGAACTCGAAACGTTTCCGCTCAGGCGGCCGGCGTGGTGTGCTTGTTCTGCAGCAGGATGCCGACGGCGACGAACACGACACCGCCGACGAACTGGGCGATGATCCATCCGACGCCGCTGAACGGGAGCGGGAACACCGGGTTCCAGACGATGGCGACGAGGATGGTGGGGACCATCCACCAACACTGCTTCGCCTGCCAGGCGAACACAGCCATGATGAGTGCGAGGATGCTCACGACGAACCGGACGATCGTGAACGCGTCGACCTCGAGCAGCGCGAGTCCGAGCATGAGCGCGATCGCGCCGAAGATCCCGGGGATGAGCGCGGGTCGGAGCGTGAAGGGTGCTGGGGCTGGGGCTGGGGTCGGACTCGGCATCCCCCGAGTTTACGCGTCGCGTCGGGGCGTGGCCGCGCCGCTCCCGAGCAGCCGTGGGGCAGAATCAGGGCATGGGGGTTCTCATCTACGGCACCAACAGTCATTACGACTTCGACGACCGCACGCTCGCGCACCTCAAGGCCGCGATCGGCAACAAGCTCCGCCGTCAGGAGTCGTTCTACCTGGAGTGGACGAAGGAGCCGGCTGACGGCGGTGGGCGGGTGAGTCTGTGGATCGCGTCGGCGGTTCCGTTGCAGTTCGTGTTCACACAGGCGGAGCCGCGGATCAACCATGACTGGGTGTCGGCGTTGCTCGACACGTCCTACACCCCGGGCGGCATGGTCGTCGTCCCGGAACCGGCGGCAGCGGCGACACCGCCCGCGCAGACTCAGGTCGACCGGAAGTAGTCGGACGCGGCCTTCGTGTAGAGCAGGATGAGGCCGATGACCGCGAGCAGCACGCTGATGAGCTGCGTGGCGACGTTCCCGGTCGTGACCATCGCGTAGACGGCGCTCGCGATCGAGAGCACCAGCACGAGGGTGGTGAGCACGCGGGCGGTGCGGCTCCCCCGGAGCAGGCCGACGCCGACGATGATCGTCACCACGCCGAGGATGAGCGAGGCGAGCCCGATGATGCTGAACCCGGACATCGAACCGTTGGGCGTGTTCGCGCCGATCATGAGGAGCGCCCCGCCGAATGCGCTCAGGAATCCTTGGATCCACACGATCACCGCGACGAGTGTCACTCCTCCTGGTCGTTTCGCCATGCTGCGTCCCCTCTCGACATCGACGCGATCGCCTGCGACCGGACCGCGATGCACCGACTGTAGCGGGCGCTGCAGGACCGCGCCAGGGTGCCCGAGGCTCGGCAGTGCTCAGGCGGCTTCGACGAGTGCGGCGAGTTGCTCAGTGACGATGCCCCAGCCGGCGTGGAAGCCGAGCTCCAGGTGCATGTCGCGCTGTGCGAGGTCGCTGTGGAGCGCGGTGGCCCGGTACCTCGTGCCATCCGGGTGGTCTTCGAGCTCGATGACCGCGGTGATGAACGGCTGCTGCGCGGGACGCCAACCGGCGACGAGCGCTGTCGTCCACACGAGCCGTTGCTCCGGCACGACCTCGAGCACGCATCCGGTGATCTGCGGCCCGAACTCCGCTCCGTCTTCACTGAACTCGGTGCGGAACGAGCCCCCCGCGGACAGCTCGAGTTCGATCACCCGACACACGGCGGGAGCCGGAACCCACCACTTGGACAGCGTCGCGGGGTCGGCCCATGCAGCCCAGACCGCCGCACGCGGAGCGCGGATGATCCGCTCGACGAGCAGGTCACGGGGGTCCGCCGGTGTGGGCTGTTCATCGTGCTCGGACATGCGGTGCTCCTTCAGTCTGTGACGCGTGCGAAGCGCGGTCCCTCGTAGCCGTCGCGCGCGACGGGCTCGACGAACATCGCGAGCGGGCGGACCCAAGAGGTGGGCGGCGTCGTCGACGTCCGGTAGAACACGTAGGGTTCCTCGGTCTCGCTGTGGCGTCCGACACCGATGACCTCGTAGAGCGACCCCTTGAAATGGCGGTACCAGCCGGGTTGCACCCCGAAGTCGGCATCCTCGGAGCTCGTCGACTGGGGCTGCTCGTTCATGTCGAGAGTCTATCCAGGCCTGGAGCGCAACACTTGTGCAACTCAACAGTTGCAGTTTACGCTACTCTCAAGCAACCAGACGGTTGCTTGAAGCACGCGAAAGGAACATCATGGAACACATGACCACCAACCCCGACGCCACGATCGAGGAGGACGCGTTCGCCGTCCGCCGCACGATTCGCATTGACGCCCCGCTCGACCGCGTCTGGGCAGCGGTGACGGAACCCACCCTCATCTCACTGTGGTTCGGCGAGGCCGCTCTGCAGGGTTCGGGAGTCGGCGCGGAGGGCACGCTCTCGTGGCCGGACCACGGCTCGATCCCGTTCCGCGTCGAGGCGATGGACGCGCCACGAAGCGTCACCTATCGCTGGTGCGGCGACGACTCGCTCGACGTCGTGCCCGCCACGATCGACGACGCGCACTCCACCGTGTTCACCTTCACGCTCGAAGCGATCGAGGGCGGCACGCAGCTGCACGTCCTGGAGACCGGTTTCGAGACGACCTCGGACCCCTCGGCGAACCTCACGAGCCACCGCGACGGATGGACCTCCGAGCTGGACGAACTCGTCGCCCTCCTGGAAGGGCCCGCGTGACATCCGAGACCATGATCCCCGTGTTCGCCGCGCTCGGCGACGAGACCAGGTGGAGCATTCTCGAAGCGCTCGGCGCGGGCGATGCCTCTGCATCCACCCTCGCCGAGCGCCTCCCGATCACGCGCCAGGCCATCGCGAAGCATCTCGGCATCCTCGAGGCGGTCGGCCTCGTGGAGTCCTTGCGAGTCGGGCGCGAGCTCCGCTTCCGCGTGATCGGCACGCAGCTGACCGAGACAGCCAAGCGTCTCGATGCGATCGGTAGCGAGTGGGAGCGCCGCCTCGCCGCGATCAAGCGCATCGCAGAATCACTCTGAACTTGTTCAAGTCCGCTCCAGCATGCCGCGATTCTGGCCAGAATGCGGCAACCAAGAGGCTGGCGGACGCCACTGCACGAGGGGACGCACACATGGCGAAACGCACGATGTCCGGGGCCGACCAGCCTGACACCCGATGCTTCGTCGAGGTCGCGACGCACCCGAGCATCGGGATCGAGCTCACCAGCGGCCAGGGGTGGATCGGCATCGACCAGCAGGTCGGGCACGGTTCGGCCGACGCCCTGTTCGCCCTGAGCGACGAGCAGTACGACGACGCCTTCGGGAGCATGACCTCGACCCGGCAGTTCGTGACGGAGGCCTGGCACGGGCAGCACCCCGACCGGCTGCTGTTCATGCCCGCCGGCGGACGGTGGCAGCCCGAGCGGTTCGTGCGAGCGAGCACCCGTGCGGTCCCTCCGCCGTTCGATGGCGAGATCTGGCACCACGTCGACGCGCTCGGCACCCCGGCGGACAGCCAGCTCCGTGCCGTCTCGCGCGGGCTGGCAGGCGGTTCGGCGCAGGAGCAGAGCGACTCGGAGGCTCGCGAGCGCCTGGTGTTCCGCCTCGTGGGCGACGGTGCGCACCCGCGCCCGCGCACACTGGTCGGTGGGCTGGGCCCGGGCAGCACCCGGGCCGACGTGCTGGACCGCCTCGGCCCACCCCTCGCCGGGGAGCACGACCTCCACGCAGTCGATGGCGCCCTGCTCCGTTTCACCTTCGTCGACGACGCCCTCACGGAGATCGGGCTGGAGCTCCAGGACGCTCCCTGAGCGCCGGAGATCCGCGCGAGGTGCAGGACACCCGCGGGCCGACTCTCTCCCTGCCCCGGCGCGGATCGCCTGCCCGCACACGCACGAAGAAACCCCCTCCGTCCCGCTGTTTCCAGGGGATGGAGGGGGTTGCTGGCGGTACCGGTGGGATTTGAACCCACGGTGCTCTTTCAAGCACACAACTTTTCGAGAGTTGCACCTTCGGCCGCTCGGACACGGTACCGGGATCGAGTGTAATGGGAAGATGCACGACGGCGGTGCGATCTACACGCTCGGCGCGCAGCCAGGATCCTCCAGCTCGCACAACCTCATCGAACACACAGGCGGTGCGTCACAGGGAAATCCGCTGTACACCGACCAGTCCTCCTCCGGACTCACCATCGCGGCCAACGTCATCGACGACTGCACCGGCACCCGGTGGTGGGTCTGGGGTGCCAATGCGTTCGCGTCAGGACTGACCATCGCCGACAACGTCGTCAACTCCCCAGGCATCAGCGCAGGCACGTTGAGCCGCCGCTTCCGATTTCCGGGCAGTACCGTGCGTGCCTGCGGCGATCTGGACTGGATCGCTCACGTTCACCGTGACCGCGCCGAGGACTACTCAGCCGGCGAGCAGCCGAGAGGCCCACGAGTTCCGTGCTGACGCAGCCTGACCGGCAAGCGTCGAGCCCGGGATGAGAGCATCCCAACCGTGTGTGCCACCGGGCCAGATGTGCAATTCAGCGGCGACGCCGTCACGCCACAGTCGCGAGGCGAACGCGACGGTCTCGTCGCGAAAGACCTCGGCCGATCCTGCATCGAGAAAGGTCGAGGGGAACCCCGTCAGATCTGTGGCCCGCGCGGGCGCCGCGTACGGCGAAACGTCTTCGGTTCCGCGACGGTCTCCCAGGAGCGCCGTCCAGCCGACGAGGTTGCTGCCTCGATCCCACAGCCCCATACCTTCGAACTGCCGGGTGGAGACGGTCTCGTCCCGATCATCGAGCATTGGGCACACCAACGAGAGTCCGAGAATCGGCGGGCCGCTTCGGTCTCGTGCGAGCAGGGCGACGCCTGCAGCGAGACCACCCCCGGCGCTCGCTCCGACGACGAGCAGCCTCCCGGGATCAACGCCCAGGTCACGTGCGTTCTCTGCAAGCCACAGGAGCGCGGCATAGCAGTCCTCCACGGGCACGGGGTCAGGATGCTCCGGCGCCAGCCGGTACTCGACCGTCGCAGCTACCGCGTCATGTTCGGCCACCCAAGGGGCTACCAGTGAAATACCGGTCATGCGCGTGCCCATGACCAGACCACCTCCGTGAAGGTGGAGGATCCCCGGTCCAGGGCCCGCGTGGTCGCGGCGCCGCAGGACGGTCACTTGCAGCTCAGCGCCCTCGAAGCCGGAAATGACATGTTCGATCCGTTCCAGATCGAAGCCGCTGATGTCCTCTGGTACGGAGTACTGACGCATCGTCGGAATCGAGTCGAGCGTCAGCGGCGCGAAGATCGTGCCCTCTTGCATCGTCGCGAGGGCCGCGGCGACACCGGGATCGTACGGGGGACGCAGGATCGATTCTGAGTTGCTGAGTGACGGCATTGTCTGCTCCTAATCGCTGAGGTTCTAAACGTACACTACTGCACCATTAGCGCGGGGTGCGCCACCGAACGCCGTCAATCGCTGGAATCCGCCCTCGGTCGTACGTCCTTCCGCTCCTCGCGAGCCTGCCTCAGCGCTTCAACGAAGACGCCAGGGGTGTGACGACACCACTCATCACTTCGGTACGCCCTCTCCAGAACGAAACCAGGTCACGCGCGCATGACGACTCCACCGTCGACGTTGATCACTTGGCCGGTCACCCACTCCGCGTGATCGGAGAGGAGGAACGCGACCATCGCACCGAGGTCGCGCGGTTCACCATGACGCCACGAAGGGGTCGTGGACAGGATGATGTCGGCGTACCCCTCCGGCATGGTGCGCTTCGTCTGCTCAGTCAGAACCAGGCCGGGCGCCACGCTGTTGGCTCTGACGCGGTCTTTCCCGTATTTGCGGGCAATGTGACGGGTCATTGCGCTGATGCCTGCCTTGGTGGCCTGGTAAGCGACATTCACTTCCATCCCGGCGTAGACCGCGTCGGAGATCGTGTTGACCACCGAGCCACCGCCAGCAGCGATGATGTGCGGAACGACGTGCTTGCTGGTGAGCATGTAACCAGTCAGGTTCACGTCGAGTGCGCGTTGCCATGCAGCGACGTCGATGTCGACGACGTTCGTATCCTGCGCGACGTCCTCCGGTCCGATGTTCGCCGCGACATTGAAGAGACCGTCGATGCGCCCATAGGTGCCGATCGCGAGATCGACGAGCGCCTTCACCTGCGTTTCGTCAGAGATGTCGGCGACCGTGGCGATTCCATCTCCACCGGCGTCTTTGCACGCCTGCACAGTGTGCTCCGCTGAGCTGAGGACGACATCGCTCACGACCACCGTCGCGCCACCGGCGCCAAGCAGCGATGCGGTCGCAGTTGCGATTCCTCCGGCTCCTGCGAAGACGATGACCTTGCCTGAGAGACCTTCCATGGGTGTATTCCTATCGGTTGGGGTATCGGTGAGTGACCGGCTCGGCCTCGTCGAAGGTGACGACGACTTTGCGGGCATCGGCAGGACGACCAGCGAGGTCGACTGCCGCGGCCGCCTCGGCCAGCGGGAGTACATCGCTGACGATCAGCGCGTACTTGTCGGTGTTCGCAGCGATGTCCTCGGCCACGGCGAACATCTCTCCGTCGGGATGACCCATCGAGTGCACGATGGTGAGTTCGGACGGAATGAGCATCTGGAAGTCGACCTCGATGGGCTCGTGGTAGATCGCGACGACCCCGAAGACCGCACCGAGCTTCGGCCCGGCGAACACGGTGTTGGCGACGGCTGGCACGCCTGCGGCATCGAGATAGATGTCGGTTGCAGGAAGGCCAGAGCGCCCGAACGCGTCGGTGGCCTCTCCGTGCAGCTCCACCAACCGCGTGCGCACATCCTCCGCGCTCGAGTCAATCACGGCGTCCGCGCCCAGCAGAAGGGCCGTCTTCAGCCTGCTGGGCTGAACATCGGCGACCACGACATGCGCCACGCCATAGTGCTTGAAGGCGAGCAGCGCTCCGAGTCCGACCGGGCCTGCACCGAACACGATCACACGATGCTCAGGCCGCGGACCGGTCTTGTCGACAGCACGGCGCGCGACCGCCAACGGCTCGGCCAGGGCGGCGACGTGCCAGGGAACATGGTCGGGGATAACGGAGAAGTTCTTGCCCTCCTGGGCCCCGCGCACGACGAGAACCTCACTCAGCGCCCCTTGGGGTCCACCCCCGCCGACGATCGCGTCGTCGACCTGAGTAGGGTCGATCACGATGTGGTCTCCCACTTTCACGCCGTCGACATCGCTGCCGACCTCCAGGACTTCTCCGGCCGGCTCGTGTCCGATCGCGGTCCGTGGCGCACCGGGGATCACGCCGCCGCTGTGAAGCGAATGGGGGTCCGCGCCACAGATGCCGCAGGCCTTGACCTGAACGAGCAGATCACGGGGGCCCGCGACCGGGGTCGGGACCTCCAGGATCTCCAGCATTCCCGGACCAGTGACGAAGACGCTCTTCATGGCGTGCCTCTTTCTCTTCAACGCGGGTGGCGCACGTGCAGTGGAGCGCCGACAGCGACGCCAGAGTCGCCCGCCGCCGCGTCCGCAATAAACGTACACTAATGAACGTTTATTCGTCGTGCAGTGCCGAACGGATGCCCGATCGCGCGAGCTGGGACGCTTCCCTGCAGAGCGGCCGATAGTATTCGGGCATGCCTGAGACCCGTTCCAAGCCGATGCGGCGAGATGGCGCCGAGAATCGCGAGAGCCTCCTGCGGGCGGCCCGGGAGGTGTTCGCCACTCAAGGGATCGACGTCGCACTCGAGGAAGTCGCACGCGCTGCGGGGGTCAGTCGAATGACGCTCTACCGGAATTTCTCGAGCCGAGAAGAGCTCGCTGCGAGCGTCTACGAGGAGAGCGTCGCACGCATCGAACAACGAGCGGAAGCACTGAGGGACGAGGAAGCGGGCATTGTCGGACTGCTCGACTTCGTGCTCGACATGCAGCAGGAGAACCAGATCTTCGTTGGCGCACTGTCTGGCGAGGGCCTCGAATGGCTGGAGGCGCTGTCCGAACGCACGGAGTCCAGCTTCACCCCATTGCTCGAGCGCGCCCTGAGGTCGGGCGTCGTCCACCCCGACACACAACTCTCCGACGTCATGCTGGCATTTCCCCTGTTCGCGGGCGTCTTGGACGTGCCGCGTCGAGCAGCGAGGGAGCGACAACTCCGCGACGCCCGCGCGTTGATCCACCGCGCACTGTTCGCCTGACCGGAAACTGCCAGGCAGTCTCAACCTCGGGACCCTAACATCGACTAAGCGTGCGCCAGTGCACGCTTATTCGATGGGGCCCGGACAGCGTGCCCCGACAGGGGAGCAGAGTGTTCGAGATGACCAGACCATCCGCCGGAACGGGATCACTCACTGTCGACTTCCTGATCGTGGGTTCTGGTGGCGGGGGGCTCGCGGCCGCAATCGCCGCGAAGGACGCAGGACTGGATACGTTGGTCGTCGAGAAGGAATCGGCGGTCGGCGGATCGACGGCGATGTCCGGAGGCATGCTCTGGGTGCCCGCCAACGAACTCATGACGGCCCAGGGCGTTCCGGACTCGACCGAGAACGCAATGGTCTACATGGAGTCGCTTCTCGGTGAGCCGACCCTGCCGACGAGCCTCACCCGGCGCCGGGCCTTTGTCACCGCCGGCAACGAAGTGGTGAGCCTCCTTCGCCGTGAGGGCGTTCAACTGGCGTACAGCGATGGATACAGCGACTATTTCGACACGGCACCCGGCGGTGTCGCCCGGGGGCGGTCCATCGAATCCAAGCCTTGGAACGCGAAACGACTCGGCCCATGGCGGTCCCGGGTGGTCCCGGGCATGGCCACACACATCGGGTTGGTGCTGAAGACCAACGAGATGCGATCGGTGCAGTTCTTCAATCGCGCCCTCGGGCCACTGCTCAGTGCAGTCCGGATCGGCATCCGGACATTCGGGTCCCGACTCCTGGGACAGGATCTCTGGACAAATGGAGCCGGCTTGATCGGGCAGATGCTGAATATCTGCCTCCGTGAGAACACTCCGGTGTGGACCGACTCGCCACTCGAAGAGCTCCTCGTCGAGAACGGGCGGGTCGTCGGTGCCCGCATCAAGCACCGAGGGGAACTCGTCACCGTGCGGGCGCGCCAGGGCGTGCTCCTGGCCGCCGGAGGCTTCGCACGCAACGCCCGGATGCGGCACGAGTACAGCGGAGCGATGCCGAACGACGGGCAGTGGAGCACCGCCAACCCGGGCGACACCGGGGAGGTCATGCGGATGGCGATGGCGTTGGGCGCGAAGACAGATCTGCTGGACGTTGCCTGGTGGTTGCCGTCGACGCAGACCGCGCTGGGCGTCTCCACCCTGGGGCAAGCACGACAGCGACCTGGGGCAATTCTTGTCAGCCGAAGCGGCGAACGATTCGTCAACGAATCGACGTCGATGATCGACGTCGCCAAAGCCATGTACGCGGCCAAGTCGGTGCCATGCTGGTCGATCTTCGACGACGCGTACCGGGCACGCTACTCCAGCGGGGTCGGCCTTCCAGGAGCCATGCCGAAGGAGTGGTTGAAGCGGGGTTGGGTACGACGCGCGGACTCGCTCGAGGAGCTCGCTGCGCTGATCGGCGCGGAACCGGCGACGCTTCGACGAACCGTGGACACCTTCAACGAGCACGCTCGCGAGGGCCGCGACCCGGCTTTCGGACGCGGCGCATCGAACTACGACCGGTCGATGGGAGACCCGGGCCACAAGCCGAACCCGGCCCTCGGCCCCCTCGAGAAGGGCCCGTTCTACGCGTACGAGATCTACCCCGCGGATGCGGGCACCGGCGGCGGCCTGGTCACCGACGAACATGCGCGGGTCCTCGGGGTCGACGACCTGCCCATCCCCGGTCTGTACGCAACCGGCAACACCACCGCGACGGTGCTTGGACGCTCCTACTTCGGCGCAGGGGCCAGCATCTCCTACGCCCTCGCGTTCGGCTATCTCGCAGCCCGTCATGCGGCGAATCCACACGACGCGGACTGAACACGACGGCGTTCCTCGAGGCCGGACGGAGGACGCACACTCGCCAGAGCGGGCTCGCCTGCCCGCGCACTGGAACTGAAAATCGCAATCAATTGCATAATTCGTGTTACGGTGATCCACACCGGTTCCTAGGCAGGATGGATCAACGATGACCGCTTTTCCCGACGGATTTCTCTGGGGAGCCGCAACGGCTCCCCATCAGACCGAAGGCAACAACCTCAACAGCGACTTCTGGGCGAACGAGGGCTTGATGCCCGGGATGGACTTCAGCGGAGACGCCTGCGACAGCTATCACCGTTATGCCGAGGACATGGAGTTGCTCGCTGCAGCGGGATACACCTCCTACCGATTCGGCATCGAGTGGGCACGCATCGAACCTCGACCGGGCATGATCTCGCGTGCAGAACTCGCCCACTACCGTCGGATGATCGACACCGCCGTGTCGCTCGGCCTGACGCCGGTCGTGACCCTCCACCATTTCACCAACCCGAAGTGGTTCGCCGACGAGGGCGGCTGGCTCGTCGACTCCGCGGTCGCTCGATTCGCCGCCTACGTCGATGCCGTCATCCCCATTCTCAGCGGTGTCGCATGGGTGTGCACGATGAACGAACCCAACATGCTCTCGATGATGACCGGCATGGCCCGGCTCGCCGCAGACCCGGAAGCCCGCGCTCGGTGGACGAGCCCGACGATCGACGGCGATCCCGATGCGGCACAGGCTCGACCGCAGCTCCCGCCGCCCGATGCGGAGATCGGTCGACGGCTCGTCGCCGCGCACCACGCGGTCCGAGACCGCATTCGAGAGCGGACAGGTGCTCGTGTGGGCTGGACAGTGGCGAACCGAGCCTTCGAAATCCTGCCGGGAGGCGAGTCCCGTGCCCGAGACCTCAGCTGGCAATGGGAGGACCTGTACCTCGAGGCATCCCGAGGAGACGACTTCGTCGGCGTCCAGTCCTATTCCACGCTGCAAGTGGGGCCAGATGGCCAGGTTGCGCACGAACCGCGACCGGACGACACACTCGTCGGGACACCGTTCCGGCCGGATGCAGTCGGCATCGCCGTCCGTCACTGCTGGCAGGTAACCGCCGGCGTGCCGATCCTGATCACCGAGAATGGCATCGCGACCTCCGACGACGCGCAGCGGATCGCCTACACACGAGGCGCGCTGGATGCCGTCCAGTGCGCTCTGGACGAGGGTGTCGACGTCCGTGGATACCTGCACTGGAGCCTGCTCGACAACTTCGAATGGGGCCACTGGGAACCGACCTTCGGACTCATCGCCGTCGACCGGGAGACCTTCGTCCGACGGCCGAAACCGAGCTTCGGTTGGCTGGGCGAGATCGCCCGATCCAACGGTGCAGCTCTGAGCGGTTAGGGCGAGCGTTCCACGTTCCCTCCGATCTCCAATCCATCTTCGGGCTCGCTCATGCTCGTGAGCTCGTATCTTCAGCGCAGAAACAGGATCACCATGACACTCGTCACGAACAGCTCGCCCTGGCCGGAAGGTCCCGTTGCCCCCTCCGCGGTCGCCAGCCGAGAGCCCATGCGAGCGATCCGTCGCCCGGTCGACCTCTCGCTCGACGGCGAGTGGGCCTTCCAACTGCTTCCGGCGCCGACGGCGCCGCGTCGCGACGACTGGACGACCGTGCAGGTTCCTTCGCTGTGGACGATGACGTCTTCCGACGATCGTCCCTTTTACACCAACGTCCCGATGCCGTTCGATGAGATCCCACCCGCAATCCCGAGCAGGAACCCCACAGGCGTGTACCGACGATCCGTCGAATTGTCGGAACGGCCCGGGACGCGGACCATGCTTCACGTGGGTGCTGTCGAAGGAGAGCTTCGCGTCACGATCAACGGGCATCGGTATGCTCCGGCAACCGACTCGCACCTCGAGTCCGTGTTCGACATCTCCGATGCATGCCGAGAAGGGATGAACGAATTCGAGTTCGTGGTCATCAAATGGTCGGCGGAAAGCTACCTTGAGGACCAGGACCAGTGGTGGCAATCAGGCATCGCACGATCTGTCTGGATTTCTTACGTGCCTGAGGTCCGGATCACCGACGTCGTCACCGTGGCTGAGTGGGACCATGCTCGGGGTCTCGGAAGCCTCCGCGTCGACGTCCAGACTGATGGTCTGGCTCACCGCACCGACGGCGGGTATCGAACGGTCGTGCGCATCGGAGACGACGAGCACGACGGCGTCGTGTCGCCGCGAGTGGCCGCGCCCACGTTGCCGAAACCGGCCCGCGGAAGGAACGAACGGCCTGTCCAGACGCTGCCGGACGACTTCATGGACCTCCTCAGCATCCGGGCGGCGAGCGCCCCGATCCCGCCCGAGTTCCGCGCCATCCCTGATCTCGCAACCATGACGATGCCGACGTTCGGCATCGCCGGTACGGCGGTCGTCGAGAGAGCGGACCTCGCTGTCCGACCGTGGTCGCCTGAGACTCCCGAACTGTACGACCTCTCCGTCTCCCTCATCGACCCGACTGGCACAGAGATCGATCGAGTCGGCCTTCGAGTGGGCTTCCGGACCGTGCGGATCGTCGGGACGGATCTCCTCATCAATGGCCGAAGAGTCCTCTTCCAGGGCGTGAACAGACACGACATCGACCACCGCACTGGTCGGGTGGTGAGCCGAGACCGGATGCTCCGGGAGCTGTCACTGCTGAAACGCTGCAACGTGAATGCCATCCGTGCCTCGCACTACCCGAACGACCCTCACTTCCTCGACCTCTGCGACGAGATCGGGTTCCTTGTGGTGGATGAAGCCGATGTGGAGTCGCATGCCTTCGCGTCATCGCTCGCACATGATCCGCGCTACCTGCTCCCGATCATGGAGCGCGTCTCGCGGATGGTCCTCCGCGACCGGAACCACCCGTGCGTCGTGTCCTGGTCACTTGGCAACGAATCCGGGCACGCTCCCGTGCATGAGGCCGCAGCAGCCTGGGTCCGAGCGACTGATCCCACACGCCCGGTCCAGTATGAAGGGGCGGTCGGAACCGACTGGCACGCCGGCCATGCGTCGACCGACCTCGTCGTCCCGATGTACCCCTCGTTTGCAGCGCTCGAAGGGTATGCGATGGATGAGCGCACGGACCGCCCGTTGATCACCTGCGAGTACGCCTACTCCCAGGGCAACTCCACGGGCGGGCTCGCCGAGTACTGGCGTCTCTTCGAATCCCTCCCCGCCTTGCAAGGAGGATTCATCTGGGAGTTCACCGATCATGCACTGGACGTCGACGGTGACGGTCGCCTGCGATACGGCGGCGACTTCGATGATGCCGGACAGAGCGGTGCGACCATGCTCAACGGCATCGCCTTCTCTGACGCAGCACCGAAGCCGGCCATGTTCGAGATGCGCGGGATCTTTAGTCCGATCCGGATCACCTCTGGCCCCGAAGACGTCATGCAGGGTCGGCTACGGGTGCGGAGCCGGCGGGCCTTCTCCGGGCTTGATGACCTCGAACTGTCCGTCCGCGTCGACACACGCCGCGGAGCCGGCCAAGAGACACCGATCAAGCTCGATCTCGCCCCGGGCTCGGAACGCAGCATCGACCTGCCGGTGGAGATCGTCCAGCATCTGACCGATCCGGGCGTCCTCGCTGTCACCTTGACCGCGCGGACCGCCACCAGCACCATTTGGGCACCGGCCGGCACGGAAGTCGCCGTCCAGCAGGTGGTGCTCCCACGAGCACCGCTCTCGCTGCCGATCGGCGGACCGGCACGGGTCGCCGCCGATGGGTCCATCCGACACCCGCTCCTCACCAGCCCTCCGCGGTTGAGCCTCTGGCGCGCCTTGACCGACAACGATGCCTCGTTCGCTCTCGACAAGCGTTTCGTCCGGTCGGGCTTCTTCGCCCTCACGCCGTCCACCGTCGATGCGGAGGCGGAGGGCGATGCGACCGTCGTCACCATCCGTTACGCGACCGCCTGGGGCGAGGAGATCGTCCACCGCCGCCGGATCAGCGCAGCCGACGGGGAGTACCGTTTCGACGAAGACGTCTCCCTTCCTCATGGAACACGGGACGGCCTGCGCGTCGGCGTTGAATTCGAACTCAGCGACGGGTTCACCGATGCCGCCTGGACGGGGCTTGGTCCATGGGAGAACTATCCGGATCGGAGCGACTCGGCTCTGCTGGGTCGCTGGACGAGTCCCGTCGACGACCTTGCCACGCCCTACCTCATCCCGCAGGAGAACGGCACTCGCGGAGGCGTCGATGAGCTGGAGCTCTTCGGATCCGCCGGGCGGGTGCGCGTGCAGTCGGCGACGACGCTGCACGTGAACGTCTCCCGGTACACCACTGAGGAGCTCGAAGAGGCGACGCACTGGTGGAAGCTTCCTGCGAGCTCCCGCACGATCGTGCATCTAGACATCGCCCACCGCGGCGTCGGAACCGCACTGCTCGGGCCGGACACTCGACCCGTCCACCGCCTCAACGGAGACCACTACGCATGGAGCTGGAGCCTCGCTCTGGCCCCGGAGAACTGAGGAGCACCATGCTCAAGCCCCAAGCCACCCCGACCCGCGACCTGATCAACCTCGACGGCACCTGGCGTTTCGCAGTTGACACGCACGACCTCGTCGCCCCTTGGGAGCGGGTTCTCCCGGGGCGCCTCGAGGCGGCCGTGCCGGCGAGCTACAACGACCAGTTCGTCGATCCCGCGATCCGTGGCCACGTCGGTGTCGTCTGGTACCAGCGCACCGTCTTCGTGCCGCGCGGATGGGGCGGGGAACGGATCGTCCTGCGCATCGACGCCGCAACCCACGCGGGGTCCGTGTACGTCGAGGATCGTCTCGTCGCAGAACATGTCGGCGGCTACACCCCGTTCGAGGCCGATCTGACCGACATCGTCACACCGGGTGAAGCGGTTCGACTGACCATCGGCGTTGACAACCGCCTGACGAATGTCACGATTCCCCCGGGGACGGTCACCACGGGCCCCGACGGTATTCAGCGGCAGTCCTATCTCCATGACTTCTACAACTATGCCGGACTCGCGCGATCGGTCTGGATGTACTCCACCCCCCGCCGTTTCGTCCGAGACATCGCGATCACGACGGAGCTGATCGGTTCTTCCGCACTCGTCGATTTCACCATCGACGCGATGGGTTCCGGCGAGGTCTCGGTGCACCTCACCGACGAGGCGGGCGCCGTTGTCGCCCGCGCAGACGGGGCGTCGGGATCCCTGAGCGTGTCGGACGTGCACCTCTGGCAGCCCGGAGCGGCGTACCTCTACGATCTGACCGTCGAGTTGACCGACGACGAGGATCTCGTCGACAGCTTCAGCATTCCTGTCGGGGTGCGCACCGTCGAGGTCAGAGGAAACCAGTTCCTGATCAACGGGCAGCCCTTCTATTTCACCGGCTTCGGCAAGCATGAGGACACCGCCATCCGCGGGAAGGGGCACGATCCGGCCTACCTCGTCCACGACTTCCAGCTGCTCGACTGGATCGGGGCGAACTCGTTCCGAACCTCCCACTATCCGTATGCGGAGGAAGTGCTCGAGTTCGCCGACCGACACGGCATCGTCGTCATCGACGAAACGGCGGCAGTCGGGCTCAACCTCGGCGTCATGGGCGGCCTGACCGGCTCACCGGCGATCCCCACCTTCGGGCCTGACGGTTGCAACGATGAAACCCAGGCGGCTCACGCCCAACACATCAGGGAACTGATCGCTCGAGACAAGAACCATCCGAGCGTCGTCATGTGGTGCATCGCCAACGAGCCGGCGACGAACGAGGAGGGCGCCAGGGAGTACTTCGCTCCACTGATCGACCTCGCGCGCGAACTCGATTCGACCAGACCGATCACGATTGCAGAAGTCATGTTCGCGACCTTCGAGAACGATCGGGTGGCGGACCTCCTGGACGTCATCAGTCTGAACCGGTACTACGGCTGGTACGTCGCCGTCGGAGACCTGCAGACGGCCGAGCAGTACCTCGAACACGATCTTCGGGGGTGGTCGGAGAAGTTCGGGAAGCCGATCATGATGGCGGAGTACGGCGTCGACACGCTTCCGGGCGCCCATTCGGTCTGGGACGTCCCCTGGACCGAGGAGTACCAGCGCGACTATCTCTCGATGCATCACCGCGTGTTCGATCGCAATCCATCATTTGTCGGCGAACAGGTGTGGAACTTCGCGGACTTCCAGACGACGGTGGGGATACATCGGGTGGAGGGGAACCGGAAGGGCATCTTCTCGCGCGACCGCAAACCCAAGGGCGCGGCGCATTCGCTCCGCGAGCGGTGGAAGCGGATCGGGAATCGCAAACCGACCCCTCCGACGGACGCGTGATGCGACGGGCGCGGTGCCGGGCATGACACCGGAGGAAACGAGCGGTCGTCTTTCGACCGAAGCAGCGACGAGCATGTCGGTCGATCCGATGATCGCTGCACAAGGAAGCGTCGACCCTGGCGACCCCTCGACGATCGCTGATGACGGTGTCGATCGCGAATCGCGAGCCCCCTGGCACACGATCCTTCTGCTGGTCGTCGCCTCGTTCGGCTCAGGAATCGCCCTGATCGTTCCGATGGTGTTCTCCATGGCTGTCAGGCTCACCGAACTCGCTCCAGACAGCGAGCAGGTGCTCGGCTTCATCCTCGGAGCCGGAGCCGTGTGCTCGCTCGTCGCCGCACCGCTGACCGGAATCGTCAGCGACCGGACCAGGACACGGTGGGGCCGACGCAAGCCGTTCGCCGTGCTGGGAATCGTGATCGGACTCGCGGCGGTGCCGGTGTTCGCCTTCGGCCCCAACCTGGTCGTCCTCGGGCTCGGATGGATGCTCACCTCCGTGGCTTGGGGGACCACGGGGGCATCCATCGGCAATCTGCTCGCCGACAGGCTGCCGGAACGACAGCGCGGCCAGGTCTCCGGCCTGGTGAATCTCGCCGGCCAGGTCTCGCCGGTTCTCGGCATCCTCGTCGCCGGACAGTTCGCTGACGACTCGGTCCTGCTCTTCCTGATTCCAGCAGCAATCGGTGCCGCGCTCGTCGGGATGTTCGTCGTCTTCGTCCACGAGCCTGACTCACGGGACATGCAACTCGGCGAGCCGCTCACCGTCGCCCGATTCATCAGGAGTCTCGCGTTCCACCCGCGGCAACATCCACGATTCGCCTGGGTGCTGAGCGGCCGGTTCTTCTTCTTCTTCGGACTCTCGCTCACCGTCGCGTATGGAACGTACTTCTACGCTCAGCGGCTCGGTGTCTCTGTCACGGAGGTGTCAACGGTCATGGCTGCCATCTCCGCCTTGGGCATCGTCTCCGCGTCGCTCGGAGCGCTTGGGGCAGGCTGGTTGTCCGACCGCGTCGGCACCCGACGCGGCTGGGTCGCCGCATCTGCGATCGTCTTCGCCGCTGGCAGCGCGGTGTCCGCATTCGCCTGGACCTTCCCGATGTTGATCGTCGGTGCGCTGGTCACGAACCTCGGCATCGCCGCCTTCGGGTCCGCCGGCCAAGCACTCGTGCTCGACGTGTTGCCCTACCGCTCCACGCAAGCGGGCCGGTTCCTGGCGATCGCTTCGTTCTCCCAGCGGATCCCGAGCGCGGTCGCTCCCCTCGTTGCGCCGCTCCTGCTCGGACTCGCCGCCTCACGGGAGTCCCAGTACGTCGTCCTCTACCTCGCGTCGGCAGCCCTCGCACTGGTCGGCGGAGCCGTGCCCCTCTTCCTCGGGAGACGTCCACGATGAGGGCCTCACCCACCACGGCCGACCTCCCTCTGACCATCCGTCGGCGAGGACAACGTGAGCCGTATGCTGAAAACGGCAGGAAAATGCTGAATTCACGCGAGGAGACGACTTCTATCATGACAGCAGCGACAGTCCGGGGCCCGTACGCCAAATCTGCCCGTGTCAGGGAAGTCATCGTGGTCGCTTCCTTGGAAGCGTTCGCCGCAAACGGGTTTCAGGCCACGACGATGGCAGAGGTGGCGCGCCGCGCCGGCGTCAGTCACAACGGTCTCCTGCACCACTTCCCCACGAAAGAGGACCTCCTCCTCGCAGTGATCACGCTTCGGGATCTGCAGATCGCCGACGCGATCGGCGCCGTCGGCGAGCATGGGAACGATCCGCGCGAGATCCTCCGTCGCGCGACGCGCAGCATCGGGTCACCCTCGGTGGAACTGCTCGAGCTCGACGCCGTCCTGTCCGGTGAGGCGTCCGTGGCCGACCACCCGGCCCACGCTGCCCTGGCGGAGCGCTTCGCCGGAATCCGTTCGTTCTACACCCGGCTTCTCGCACAGCTCCGCGACGACGACCGTCTGCTGGTCGACGTGGAACCCGCCCAACTCGCAACGATCCTGCTGGCCACAGCCGACGGCCTCCGACACAAGTGGCTGTTCGACAAGAACGGGTTCGACGTGGGTGTGGCCGTTGACACGTTCCTGGACATGATCATCAGCCCGGGAAAGCCGGCAGAAGCCGCGACGCTCCCGTCGCAGACTGAATAGACGCCAGGAGGCTCGAGTGCCACAGAAGGACGAGACGCCCGAGGACGCGAAGATCGGAAAGAAGGCTCCTCCGACGATCTACGACGTCGCGACAGAAGCCGGAGTGAGTGCATCGACAGTTTCGCGCGCGCTCAACCGACCTGGGCGGCTCAACATCCGGACGGAGGAGCGGGTTCGGCTCGTCGCCGAGGCGCTTGGATACCGGACGAACCCGATCGCACGTGCGCTCCCGACCGGCCGCATAGGCACGCTGGCCCTGGTCCTGTCCGACATCACGAACCCGGTGTACTTCGACCTGATCCGGAGCGCGGAACAGGCGGCGGCCCGTCGCGGCAACACTCTGGTCGTCGCTGAATCACAAGAGTCCCCGGCCACCGAGCTCGAAACCGCAGAACGCCTCCAACCGTCAGTGGACGGCCTCATCCTGGTCGCTTCCCGCCTGACGGACACCGACATCGTCGAACTGAACGAACTCAAGCCGGTGATCCTGGTGAATCGGGAGGTACCTGGAATCCCCTCGGTGATCCCCGACGTACGGCCCGGCATGCGAGACGCGCTCGCCCACCTCGTCGCACTCGGGCACAGATCGATCGCGTACGTCTCCGGACCGCGCACCTCGTGGATGAGTTCGCACCGATGGACGGTCCTGCGGGCCCTCACCATCGCCGCGGGACTGCCGCTCCGCGAGATCGGGCCGGCCGCTCCCACGCTGGACGGCGGCGCCGAACTCCTGCAACGCATCGTGACGGCGGAAGCCACCGCAGTCATGACCTACAACGACCTGATGGCGCTCGGACTGCTCAGAGCCGCCCAGGCGCAGGGGCTGGCGATACCGGGCCGCCTCAGTGTGGTGGGCTTCGACGACATCTTCGGCGCGGATCTCACGACGCCCGCGCTCTCTACGATCCGCAGTCCGCTCACGGAACTCGGCGCGCACGCGGTCGAATTGTTCTGTGAACCCACCCGTCTGACAGTCGAAGGCCCCGCTCTCGGAACCCGGTTCATCCCTCGGCAATCCACCGGCGCACCCGATTGATCCGCCGCGCGTCCTGCAGTTCGGCTCGACGTCCCGGGTAGGAGTACGGCCGGTCGACTTCGGATCCGATCTCCGTATCTCCACCGGCGCGTTCGCCGAGGACGACCTCGACCGCGTCCGTCTCCGAACGCATTGACGACTCCAGACGCCGCGTGTGGTCTCGATCGCGGCTCCACGAACGCGTGGGGGCTTGCGTTTCCAGAAGTTGCCAAATCCAAATTGGCAATCGCTTGTCAAATTCAGCGAGAGTGGCTTTACTGGAGCCAGACGAGCACACCACCCCGGTTACCCGACCGACAGCGACCTTCTTGCTCCTCACCGCACCGCTTCACCACTGGACTGACAAAGGAGTTAGACAATGACCCGTACCCGGATCGACAAACGAGCAGACCCGGACCGCCTCCCCTTCGGAAAACTGTTTGCGTGGGCAGGCGCTGGAATCTCCGCAGGCGCGAACTTCATCGTTCTCGGATACATGGCCATCTACGCCACGGATACGCTGGGCATCCCCGCCGCGATGGTCGGTGTGATCATCCTCGTCAGCAGCCTGTGCAACATCGCCGGTGGGCTGTTGGCTTCGTGGATCATCGACCGGAGCCCCGAGACACGGTGGGGGAAGGCTCGACCCTACGAATTCGCCGTCATCGGTGTGTGGCTTGCCACCTGGGCCCTGTTCTCGACGCCAGCATCGCTCGACATCTCCGGACGGACGATCTGGGTCTTCACGACCTTCCTCGCGATCAACGTCCTCTTCGACACGCTCCTGCGCTCGAACGACACCCTCTACATGGCACGCGCGTTCGCCAACCGCCGTGTCTACGCCAAGGTGTACACCCGGGCCGGTATCTTCACCACGATCGCGGGGATCGCCCTGACGATCGCCCTCCCGATCGGCCTCAACTGGGCCGACAAGGATCCAGCGCGCTGGTCCATCGTGATGCTCTGTGTCGCGGTCCCCTTGGGAATCCTCGGCATGACGCGCTTCATTTTCGTCAAGGAGGAGTTCAAGACTGCAGACACCGGTGCGCCGCCGATCAAGATCGGTGATCTGATCTCGACGCTCCGCGCGGGCAAATGGATCTGGCTCATTGCAGGGCTCTATTTCCTCAATAGCGGCATCAACGGCGCCAACATGATCTCCTACTACTTCCGATATGTCGTCGGCAATCTCGCACTACAGGGAGCCGTCGCAGGTGCAGCCGTGCTGATCCTGCCCCTCATCCTGCTGTTCCCGCGACTCATGAAGCGATTCGCCATCTCGCAGATCATGATCGCCGGCTGCATGATCGGCCTCATCGGCGCCGGGTTCTATCTGTTCGCCAATGGCAGCCTGATCCTCCTGGGTGTCGGCGCACTCCTCGGCGGCTTCGCAGCGCTCCCCCTCAGCTATCTGGGTGGCGTGATGATCCTCGACGTGTGCGCGTTCAACGAGTGGAAGGGAAAGCGACGCCTGGAAAGCACCATGGGCGCGTTGACAGGCGTCATGGGTCGCGTTGGAATCGGCGCAGCAGGCCTCCTCGTGGGCGCGAGCCTCAGCGCAACGGGATACGACGGCACCCTCGACGTCCAGCCTGCATCGGCGAACACCGCTATCGTCGGACTCTTTGCTGGCATCCCAGCGCTCGTCTACCTCGGCATCATCGTCCTCATGATCTTCTACTCCAAATTCGACCTGAAGATACTGCCGGTCGTGAACGCCGACTTGGACGCGCGGCGTGCTGCGGCCGATCCCGAAGCGCTGACACGGGCAGAAGAGGACGCCGCCGTCCCTCTCACCACCCCAGCGTCGATCCCCGGCGAGCAAGCCGCACCTCCGCGCGACGTGCAATGAACGCAACGCCGTCAACCTCGCACGGCGTATGAACGCATCTCGCGCGGTTCGAGCGGTCACAGAAATCTCCGTCCGGCCCCGAACAGCACGATCGAACACGGCCGCTGGTCATGCCGATGCCGCATCCACTGGGCCGGGTGAACGCGAGGCGTCTGCAGAACTGATCCAGAGCGCGACGAATCCGCTCCTCGATGCGAGACGACCGTTGGCTAGAGCTCTCGATGCACGCAACTCGAGCAGAACTCGGGGTTGGTCGGGCACGTGTCTGAGCGCAATCGCTCCCCGAACGTCGGTGAAGCGGCTTGCACATGTTGCCGCAGCGGCACAGCTGGACGCCGTAGCACGGAGAGAAGCCCCCTACTTCCCAGGGGTTTGCAGGGATGTAGGGGGCTTCATCATGGCGGTACCGGTGGGATTTGAACCCACGGTGCTCTTTCAAGCACACAACTTTTCGAGAGTTGCACCTTCGGCCGCTCGGACACGGTACCGGGGTCGAGTGTAATAGAAGTCCGGCCATGACGCGAATTGGGCCTGCTCGTTCTCCACAGGCCGCGACAGCGGGCGGCAGGTGTCGGACGCCACGCCTAGGCTAACCGCATGGCCAAGGTTTCCTCCCCCGCATTCCGCTGCACCGAATGCGGCTGGACCACCGCGAAGTGGGCCGGTCGCTGCGGCGAATGCCAGCAGTGGGGAACGGTCGTGGAGGCCACCGCGCCGACGGGTGTGCTGGGCAAACTGACGCCGATCCGCGCATCCGACGAGCGGGCGGCACGCCCTATCACCCAGGCACTCGCCACCGAGGCACCTCGGTGGTCGAGCGGCATCGCCGAGTTCGACCGCGTGCTTGGCGGCGGCATCGTGCCCGGCGCCGCCATCCTGCTGTCGGGCGAGCCCGGTGTCGGCAAGTCCACGCTGCTGCTCGAGGTCGCGTCCCGCGCAGCACAGACCGGCGCGCGCGTGCTGTATGTGAGCGCCGAGGAGTCGGTCAGCCAGGTCCGCCTCCGCGCCGAGCGCACGGGCGCCCTCCACGACGACCTCTACCTCGCTGCCGAGACCGACCTCGCCACCGTCCTCGGCCACATCGAGCAGGTCGACCCGCAGCTCCTCATCGTCGACTCCGTGCAGACGCTCTCCTCCTCGCAGTCGGACGGTCTCGCCGGTCAGCCGGGGCAGGTGCGGGAGGTCTCCGCCGTCCTCACCCGCATCGCGAAGGAGCGCGACCTCCCCATCCTGCTGGTCGGCCACGTCACGAAAGACGGCTCGATCGCAGGCCCCCGGCTCCTCGAACACCTCGTCGACGTCGTCTGCCAGTTCGAAGGCGACCGATTCACGGCACTGCGCTTCCTCCGCACGCTCAAGAACCGCTTCGGCGCGACGGACGAGGTCGGCTGCTTCGAGATGACGGGCGACGGCATCGCCGAGGTCCCCGACCCCAGCGCGCTGTTCCTCAGCCGCGCGACGAACGTCGCCGGCACCTGCGTCACCATTGCGATGGAGGGGCGACGAGCCCTTCCGGTGGAGGTGCAGGCGCTCCTCGACAAGACGACCGCCCCCAACCCGCGCCGTGTCACCGGCGGCGTCGAGGCCTCACGCGTCTCGATGATCCTCGCGGTCCTGCAGGGCCGGCTCAACTACGACTTCAGCGGTTACGACGTGTACGTCTCGACCGTCGGCGGCGTGAAACTCACCGAACCGGCGGCCGATCTCGCCATCGCGCTCGCCCTGGTGTCTGCCTTCCGCGACCTCTCGATCCCCCACGACCTCGCAGCGTACGGCGAGATCAGCCTGGGCGGCGAAGTCCGGCCGGTCAGCGTCGCGAAGCAACGAGGCTCCGAGGCGACGAGACTCGGCTACAAGACGCTGCTGCACGCCGAGGCGAGCGCCGACCTCTCCATCGTTCTCGGCATGGCGAAACGTGCTGCGGCGCGCGCGACCCCCGTCGTCCGAGCCGCAGAAATCGAACCGGCGTTCTAAGGAGCGGACCCGGCGGCCCGATCCCCTGTCCGACCGCCTGTCTGACCGTCGCCGTGCGCACAACTCCTGCGGAACGCGGAGCGGTGGCCCGCCGAGGCGCAGAGGTGCGCCCGGCACCGCGGAATCGCAGGAGTTGTGCGCTCGGTGACGACGCACGAACCGGCGGGTTGGGTCCTACTCGGCCGCTGGAGGCTCGATCTTCAGCACCCGCAGCAGCTCCTCCGGGGACGCCTGCAACGACGACGGGCCGGCGACGTCGAACAGCACCGTCTCGATGTCGTCGCCGTACGTCCGCAGGAAGCTCGCCAACCACGCGCCGTCGTGCAGCCCGACGTACGGCGGCAGGGACGACGGCTTGTTCTTCGCGTCGGAGAACAGCAGGAGCGCCAACCGCGCCGTCTCGGGCTGGCGGAACATCCACACCTCGCCGGTCTCCGTCGGCTTGTCGGGGTTGCCGGGCTTCATGAGCGGTACGACGAACCGACCGTTCCGCAGTGCGTACGCGACCGCGACCATGTCGCCTGTGGCGAGCGCATCGGCCAGCGCCTGGGATCGGAACTCGGGACGTCTCTGCTTCGCCATGTCCCTATTCTCGCAGCTCCATCCAGTCGCTCCCCATCACAACTCCTGCAGCAGACCGGCAGGATCGGCGCGGCGAACCGCCGATTCGGGGCTCGCGGCGTGCCAGGCGGCGATCAGCAGGAGTTGTGGACGCGGGCCGGTCGCTCAGGCTCAGTTGAGGAGGAACTGCGTGCTGTCGGAGGAGGCGAAGCCGCCGATGGAGGTGTTCAGGTGGTACGAGGCGCCTCCCGCGGGGACCGGATCGCGCGCTGCGTCACAGGTGTCGGGCGCCGAACGCGTGCGATCCCAGGTGATGGGCGGGTTGGAGGCAACGGTCTTCCCCGGCTCGAGCAGCACCTGCTGGTCGCTCGGCGCGGTCTGGCAGTCGGTCGACGTCCAGTACGGTTCGTCGCCGCTCGACACCGTGAACACCTGCTGGCTCGTGCCGGCGTTCATGGTGCACGCAGCCGACCCCGTGTTCGTGACGCTCAAGGACAGCTGCGGCAGCTCCCCCGCAGCGAAGCTCGTGCCGTTCACGATCGCTTCCACGGTGATCTGGTCCGCGGTGCAGGCTGCGGCAGCACCGGGGTCGGTGGTCGCAGCTTCGTCGATCGGCGGCGTCGTCGCGGCCGGCGCCTCGCCGGACGACTCACTGGGCGTCGACGACGGGGTCGACGATGGCGAGGCAGCGGTCGGGGTCCCCCCGGACCGCGACGTGATGGACACGATCAGGACGATCACGAGGACGATCACGGCCAGCAGCGCACCGAACACGACCAACCGACGACGCCGGTAGACCGAAGCCGGCAGCGGTCCGCGGGGATTCGTGGGACTCGACATGGTGACAGATTAAGCGGGGAACCCCGAAAACCCCCGATGCCCCGCCGTCGGTACGGACCGTGGTCCGACCGATGACGGGGCATCGGGTGCTGCGGAGTCGCTAGCGGACGAGCACTACGAGTGCTGCGCGCTGCGGCGTCGGGCGATCATGAGCGCCAGGCCACCGATGAGCAGCAGGGCCGCGAGGGACAGGTTGCCCCACGGCTCGGCACCCGTCCTGCTCAGGCTGCCGTCCTGCGTACCCCCGGCGGTGCCGGAGCCGGTCCCGCTGCCGGTACCGGGCGTGGTGCCCGGGTCGGTGCCCGGGTCGACCGGCGCGGCCTGCACGACGATGTCCTGCCAGCCGATGACGTTGCCGTCGGCGTCCTGCACGACGAGGCGGTGTGCCCCGACCGGTGCGTCCTCCGGCACCGTCACCTGGACGTTGCCGTCGGCGTCGACCTGTACGAAGCCGTCGCTGATGAGGATCGGTTCGGAGTGCAGCCACACGCTGACCCAGGTGCCGGCGTACTCCTTGCCGACGTGGATCGTGGCGATCTTCCCGATGATGAAGTCCGTGATCGCTTTGATCAGGTCCTTCAGCGCCTGGATGAGTGCCGAGTCCGGGACGGGCGTCGGCGGGGTGACCACCGGCGGCGTCGCGACCGTGATCGGGACCGTGAGGTTCGTCCCCGACTCGAGTGCGGTCAGCGAGACCGTCGCGGCACCGTCAGGGGTTCCGGCGGGCACCGTGAAGGACACCGTGGCGGCTCCGGCGGTGACCGGGACCGTGCCGACCGGCGAACCGTTCAGCTCGATGGCGAGTGTCGTGTTCACCGGGCTGCCCGTCGACGTGAGGTCCAGCTTGCCGACGTTGAACGAGACGGTGGCACCGGCCTTGACCGCTGCCGTCGGCACGTTCGTGACCTCGACACTGCGACGCTCGAAGTTCGGCGAGACCGGGCTCGACGCCGTCAGGTACGAGATCCACGCGTCGCGGTCGACGAGACCGGAGTCGCGCGTGTCCGTCGCCTTGGTGAACTCACGGAAGTTGTCGCCACCCTGCAGCAGGAAGCTGAAGGATCCGATCCGGTAGCTGGCTGCCGGATCGATGGCGGCACCGTTGACGGTGATGCTCGTGATGCGGTCGCCCTCGGCCCGGGTCGAGTCGAAGGTGTACTGCACGTTCGAGGACAGACCGAGCTGCAGGTACGGACGCGACGGGACGTTGCCCGCTGCGTCGCGCTGCCACTGCTGCTCCAGCACCGTCTTGAACTGGGCACCCGTGAGCGAGGTCGTCCACAGGTTGTTCAGGAAGGGCAGGACCGCGTTGGCCTCGGCGTACGTGATCTCACCGGCGAGGATCTCCTCGCGCATGCCGCCCGGGTTGACGATGCCGATGTCGGCCCCGCCGCGGTCGGCGCTCGAGAGCGAGGCGCGGAGGGCGTCTGCGACGAGGCCGCCGAGGGTGGACTCTGCGCCGCGGTCGTCCTTCACGCCGTTGTTGAATGCACGGGTGATGTCGGCCGTCGCGGACCCGATCGGCTGGTTGCCGATCTCAGCGGCGACCGCGAGGGCCTGGTCGGTGATGGCCTTGACCTCGGCGACGACGGGGAACTCGGTGACGAGGTCCGCTTCGGCTGCCGTGGTGCGGGCGACGTTCTTCGCCGTGTACGCGGTCACGTCTCCGGAGGCGCGATCGACCGTGAGGGTGATCTGGCCGATGAACTCGCCGTAGCTGCCGGTCTGGAGCACCGGACGAGTCTTGCCTGCGACACCCGGGATCGGGGCGTCCCACGCGTACTGCTTGTGCGTGTGACCGGTGAAGATCGCGTCGACGTCCGCGCTCGTCGTGGTGACGATCTCGGTGAAGGCGCTCTCCTGGGCGAGCTCCTGCTCGAGGGTCGCGCCGTCCGGCGTGCCGGCTCCAGCGCCCTCGTGGTACTCGGCGACGATGACGTCCGCCTCACCGTTGGACTCGTCGCCGTCGGTGAGCTGCGCCGCGACGCGGTTGACGGCCTCGACCGGGTCCCCGAAGTCGAGGTCGGCGATGCCGGCGGGCGAGACGAGCGTCGGGGTCTCCTCGGTGATGGCGCCGATGATGGCGACCTTCACCCCGTCGACCTCGATGATCGTGTACTCGTCGAGGGCGGGCGTCTGGGTGCCCTTCTCGTAGACGTTCGCGCCGAGGTACGGCCAGGCGGCGTTGTCGCCGTTCGCCATGACCCGGTCGACGAGGTCGCCGTAGCCCTGGTCGAACTCGTGGTTGCCCACCGCGGAAGCGGCGAGCCCGAGGGCGTTGAGCACGTCGATCGTCGGCTGGTCCTGCTGCGACGACGAGGCGAACAGCGAGGCGCCGATGTTGTCACCCGCGGAGATGAACGCTGTCTGGTCGGGCGCGAACATCGCCTTGAGCTGCTCGATCGTGCCCGCGAACTTCGTCGTGTTGGCGTCGATCCGACCGTGGAAGTCGTTGATGTTCAGCAGGTTGACGGTCGCACTCTCGCTCGCGTCAGCGCTGATCCCGACGATCACCGGGTCGTGGTCGCTCGAACGGAACATGTCGTCGACATGGAAGTTCGTGACGTTGGCGTTGTAGCGCGAGTACTCGAGCGCGATCGACTCGACCGAGTTGATGTTCCACACGTCCGCGCCGGTCACGCTCGCGTCGGCGTCGGCCGAGGCGAAGATGTGGTCGAGCGAGCCGACCGCACCGTCGTAGGCGTAGGTGTACTTGCCGGTCTTCGCCTCCTGGCTGATGTAGCCCGCCTCGCGGAGCACGTCGAGCGGGTCCTCGGCGTCGTAGGAGTTGAAGTCTCCGACGAGGAACACCTTCGTGGTGTCGAGGTCCTTCGACACCGTGTCGGCGAAGGCGACGAGCGCCTCGGCCTGGCGCGTGCGGTCGCCGGTGAAGGCGCCCTGGCCGGTGTCGGCGTTGTCGCCGGTCGCGGCCGAGGAGGTGCTCTTCGACTTGAAGTGGTTCGCGATCACGAGGAACGTCGACGCGTCGTCGGCGCCCTTCGGCTTGAAGGCCTGTGCGTCGGGCTCGCGGGCGTTGTCGAACGCGGGCGAGTCGAGCAGGATGCGGCTCTCGCCCACCGTCTCCACCGTCGCGGGCTTGTAGATGAAGGCCGTGCGGATGACGTCCTCGTCCGCGGGGACCGCGGCGGGCGACGGGACGAACGCCCAGGTGTCCTGGCCGGCAGCCGCGTTGAGCGCAGCGGTCAGCGTCTGCAGGGCGTCATCGCGGTCGAGACCGATCGATGCGGAGTTCTGGATCTCCTCGAGCGAGACGACGTCGGCGTCCAGCGCGTTGATCGCCGAGACGATCTTCGCCTGCTGACGCGCGAGGCTCTCCGCCGTCGCAGCCCCGCGCACACCGCACCCGGAGGCGTCGGAGTTGTTCACGGTGGTCTTGCCGCCGTCGCGATCGGTGTAGAAGGTGCACCCGGTGCGCGAGTCTCCGGTGGTGGCGAAGTAGTTCAGCACGTTGAAGGTCGCGAGCGACACGTCGCCGCCCACGCCACGCGGCGAGGTGGAACGGGTGTCCTCGAACGTCGCAGGCTGCACCGCCTGGGCATTGTCGCCGGTGAGCTGCTGCGTGGGCTGGAACTTCCAGTTGCTGTTGCGGAAGTCGAAGACCACCGGCTGCGTGAAGTCGACGGCCGCACCGACACGGACGGGCGCCGTGTTCGAGAGGTAGGGCAGCGGGACACCGGTGTTCGCGGCCTTCGAGAAGTCGAGGGTCGCACCGTCGTCGAGGACGACGAGCTCAGCGGTGTATCGGGCCTGGGCCGCGAGGTACTCGGCGGAGCCGGGCTTGCCGAGGACCGTCGGGGTGACGAGCGGCGTGGCCGAAGCGGTGAGCGAGAGCTCGCCGTAGCGGTTCGTGTCGTAGTTCTCGGTGACCGTGTAGTCGCCGGCCGGCGCGAGCAGCATGCCTTCGAGGCGCTCGCGCTCCTCGTCGGTGCTCGGGAACGCGACGGCGGCGGCGGTCGGTGCGGCGATGCCGGTCGCGTCGAGCGGGGTGACCGCCGCGGCGTCCGTCACCTTCAGCTGGGTGAGGCCGAAGTACTCGTCGACGACGCCCGTGACCTGGAGGTACTGGCCGACGGTGACGTTCGCGACCGTCGACGGCGAGTAGACGAAGATCCCGTCGGATGCGAGGTGGGTCGCGGGGTCGATCGTGCCGCCCGTTCCCTCGGTCTGCAGGTAGTAGCCGTTGAAGCCGCCCGTGGGGAAGCTCGCCGTGACGAATCCGGTCGTCGTCACCGTCTGGCCGACGATCGGGCTCGCAGCTCCCGTGCCCTGGATCTCGGCGATCGTCGCGACCCCGGGTTCGACCGGCGTGGTCGGCTCAGGCGTCGGTTCGGGCGTCGGCTCCGGGTCGACCGGGGTCTCGCCGCCACTGTTCTGCGGGGTGACCGAGTCGCTGAGGGTGAAGTCGGCGCTGTTGTCGTCCGTGTCCGCGAAGGAGGTGCGGGCGATGGACTGCGGAACCGAGTTGCCCGAGGGCGAGGGTGAGGCCGCCGTCTCGAAGGTGTTGGAGGTGCCGTAGCCGAGGAGGTCGACGACCGTGCTGTCTCCGATGACCGAGCCGGCGGGGAGGGTCACGGCCGTGGTCGAGGCCACGAGTGCGAGCGTGCCGTTCGCACCTGAGGCGTTGAGGCCGCTTGTGACGTCGGGGGTCGGGAGCGCGACACCGTTGGCACCGTTGCTGCCACCCGAGACGAGGAAGTAGCCGCCGGCGGCGATCGAGCCGGTGAGCGGCACAGTCGTCGACGAGGCTGCCGTGCTCCCGGCTGAGCGGTACTGGAGCGACCAGCCGCTCACGTCCACCGCAGCGGTGCCGGGGTTGTACAGCTCGACGAACTTGTTGGTGAACGGCGCGTTGGCGCTTCCGCCCGAGAGGTAGGCCTCGTTGATGACGACGCCGAGGCCGTCGGTCGAGGCAGCTGCGGGCGTCGCCACGAGTGGTGCGGCGACGAGCCCGGCAAGGGCGGCGAAGGCTGTCAGCCTCCAGGGACGTTTGGACGACATGTGGCTCCGAATCCAGGGCTGTCCTCGTCCGGAGCGCGCGAAAGCACACCCGTTCGGGGCACAGGCTAATGGGCAGTGCCTGAGAAGCTACTGGACATACGTGACGGAAGACCACCCCGAATGTGAACGGGACGTTAACCGACACGTGCTCATTTGAGCACGGCCACTCCACCGATTCCGTTGAATTTCCCTGGTCAGAACGCGAATGTGACCGTTCTCATCGGGCCAACCGATGAGCGCAAACCTTCAAGGCGAGGTTCAGAGCAGCTTGAGCATCCGGGTGTTACCGAGCGTATTCGGTTTCACCCGCGCGAGGTCGAGGAACTCGGCGACACCCTCGTCCGACGAGCGCACGAGTTGCGCGTAGACCTCGGGAGGCACGATCTCCTCGCCGATCTCCTGATACCCGTGCTTCGTGAAGAAGCCGGTCTCGAAGGTGAGGCAGAACAGCCGGCGCAGGCCGAGCTCGATCGCATCGCTCTCCAGGCGCGCGACGAGGGCGTGGCCGACGCCGGTTCCGAGGTGATCTCCGGAGACCGCGAGGGTGCGGACCTCGCCGAGGTCCTCCCAGATCACGTGCAGGGCACCGCAGCCGATGAGTTCCCCGTCGGTCGTCTCGGCGACCCGGAACTCCTGCACGGCTTCGTAGAACACGACGTCGTCCTTGCCGAGCAGGATGCGCTGTTGTACGAGTGGTTCGACGAGCGCCTGGATGCGCGGCACATCGCTCGTCCGTGCGCGACGAACCGTGTACTCCTGACGAGCATCCTCAACCATCGTGCCTCCCAGCCTCGGCCCCCGCCGAAAGTCTACTGAGGCCAGCGCGGTGCGCTGATCCGAGCGCGGGCCATTGGTGCGAGCGCGGGCCTCCGGAGCACCGCGCTCGCGTCGATGGCCCGCGCCGAAGCCGATCCGTGCGTTCTGCCGCACAAGGCCCCGCGCTCGCCTCGGTGCACCGCGCTCGCGCGAGCGCACCGCGCTGGCGACCACCCCTGACTGCTCAGTGCCAGGACTTCGGGCCCGCGGAACCGGCCGCGTACGTGTCGATCGGCACGGCGTCCTTCCGCCACGCACTCAACACTGGCGACACGATCCGCCAGCACTGCTCGGCGACGTCCCCTCGCACAGACAGCGTCGGGTCGCCGTCCAGGATGCTCGCGAGCACTTCCCCGTACGCACTCAGCTGGCCCGCCTGCAGTTCGGCGTGCAGCGCCACCGGGTCGAGCTCGAACGGGTCGTCCTCGCCATTGATCATCAGGTCGAGGTCGAGCGACGCGGGCTTCAGTCCGATCCGGAGCCGCGCCGGCGTGGTCGTCCCGTGCAAGCCGGCCGGCAGATGCGGTACCGGCTTGAACGTGAAGACGATCTCCTGCCGAGCGTCGGCCAGCGCCTTGCCCGACCGCAGCACGAACGGCACCCCGGCCCATCGCCAGTTGTCGATCGCGAGCGTCATCTCCGCGAGCGTCTCGGTGCCGTGCGAAGGGTCGACGCCCGCTTCGTCGACGTAGGCGGGGAGCTTCCGTCGCCCGATCGTCCCGGCGCCGTATCGGGCGCGTCGACTCGCGGTGCCGTCCTTCTTCCACGGTCGCGTCGCGCGCAGCACCTGCGCCATGCCGCCGCGGAGGTCCTCCGCGTCGACGCTCGCCGGGGGCTCCATGGCCGCGAATGCGAGCACCAGGAGCAGGTGGCTCTGGATCATGTCGATCAACGCACCCGCCTTGTCGTAGTACCCGGCGCGTCCCTCGAGCGCGAGCTGTTCGTCGAACACGATGTCGACCCGCTCCACGTTGTCCGCGGAGAGCAAGGGCTCGAAGATCCGGTTCGCGAAGCGCAGGCCGAGGAGGTTCAGCACGGTGGACTTGCCGAGGAAGTGGTCGACGCGGAACACCTGCTCCTCTGGCACGAGGTGCTGCAGCAGGCGGTTCAGCGAGCGGGCCGTCGCGTAGTCGGTCCCGAACGGCTTCTCCAGCGCGAGCGTGATGCCCTTCGGGAGGTCGAGGGTGCGCAGCGCCTTGCAGGCGAGCAGGGTGACCGCCGGCGGCAGGGCGAAGTAGAGCGAGACGTCCGGCCCGGCCGCCTCCAGGACACGGGCCAGGTCGGCGGGGTCAGACACGTCGGCCTGCACGTAGCTCGTGTGCGCGATGACGGTGTCCGCGGTCTTCGACGGCGACTCCGCGAAGGACGCCGCGACACGCTTCCGCCAGGCGTCGTCGGTCGATGCCGACCGGTCGACGCCGATGAGACGCATGTCCGCGCCTCGTGGCGATGCCAGGAGCGAGGCGAGACCGGGCAGCAGGAGGCGAGCCGTGAGGTCTCCCCCGGCGCCGAGGATCACGAGGGTGCGGGTGCGGTGTGCTGAACCTGTCGCCGGGGAGTCCGTCATGCGGCCGATCCTACGCCGTGGGCAGCACAGCCGTCTCCTCGCCGTGCCAGCGCGGTGCGCTCGCCCGAGCGCGGGCCGTGTCGCGACCGATGGCGGGAGCGGCCGCAGTCGCACCCGGTCGAGCGCACCGCGCTGGCACCGGCACCTCACCACCCGAGCCGCTACTGTGAGCGCATGCGCCTTGGAGTTCTCGACGTCGGTTCGAACACGGTCCATCTGCTCATCGTCGACGCTCACCCCGGCGCGCGCCCGATCCCCCAGTCTTCGCACAAGTCGGTGCTGCGCCTCATGCGCTACCTCACCCCCGACGGCTCGATCAGCGACGAGGGCGTCGCCGTCATCCTCGACTCCATCGGCGCTGCGGCGGCCATCGCGCGAGACAGCGGGCTCGACGAGCTCCTCTCGATGGCGACCTCCGCCATCCGAGAAGCGACGAACGGCCCCGAGGTCCTCGCACTCATCGAGGAGCGCACCGGCATCGCGCTGCAGGTCCTGTCGGGCGACGACGAGGCGAAGCTCACCTTCCTCGCCGTCCGCCGCTGGTACGGCTGGTCCGCCGGCGAGATGCTCCTCCTCGACATCGGTGGCGGATCCCTGGAGATCGCGGCTGGCGGCGACGAGTATCCCGACGTCGCGATCTCGCTCCCCCTCGGCGCGGGACGCTCGACGGTCGGATTCCTGCACGACGATCCGCCGACTGCCGAGCAGCAGGAGGCACTGCGGCAGCATGCCCGCCGAGTGCTCGCCGACGCGCTCCCCGCGTTCGCCGCGGAACCCGAAGCCCACCACGTCGTCGGTTCCTCGAAGACGATCCGCTCGCTCGCTCGTCTCGCCGGCTCCGTCGCCGACGGCATCGGCGGCACAGAACGCTCACTCCTCCGACGCAGCCAGCTCGACGACTGGATCCCCCGTCTCGCGCGCATCCCGGCCGATGCCCGGCCGGCGCTCCCCGGCATCACCGCCGACCGCACCTTCCAGATCGTCGCGGGCGGCATCGTGCTCTCCGAGGCGATGGCCGCCTTCAGCGTCCGCGAACTCGACGTCTCGCCATGGGCACTCCGCGAGGGCATCATCCTGCGGTACCTCGACCGCCTGGGATAGACCGTACGGCGCCCGTCGACAGGCTCGGGGACCGGAGGGACGGGCTCTCGGGGACCGGAGGGACGGGACACGCCCCTCGACGGGCTCAGGGACCCCCGGGGCTGAGGCCCAGCTGACCGTCGCCGGACACACGAAGGCCCTCCGACCGACCCGAGAACGGAGGACCGTTCCCTGAGCCTGTCGAAGGGCCTGACGTGATCTGACTACTCTGCGGTGATCGCGAGGTCCGGCGTCGCGGAGCCCGTACCGAGAGACGCCTGGGCGTTGACCCCGGCACCGACGGACTCGCCACGAGCCGAGGTCGTGAACGTGAACGCACCGTCGAGGAAGTCGACGTGCACGTGGTCGCCCGCGTTCAGCTCGCCGTGCAGGATCTGCTCGGAGAGCTGGTCCTCCACCTCGCGCTGCATGGCGCGACGCAGCGGACGGGCACCGAGGGTCGGGTCGAACCCGACCTCGATGAGACGTTCCTTCGCGGGCAGCGTCAGCTCGATCGTCATGTCGCGGTCGAGCAGACGCTCCGACAGACGCTTCGTGAACAGGTCCACGATCTGCAGGAGCTCCGGCTTCGACAGCTGCGGGAAGACGATGATGTCGTCGACACGGTTGAGGAACTCGGGCTTGAAGTGCTTCTTCAGCTCCTCGTTGACCTTGCCGCGCATGATGTCGTACCCGGTCGAGGCGTTGCCCTCGATCTGGAAGCCGACGGGACCACCGGCGATGTCACGAGCACCGAGGTTGGTGGTCATGATGATGACGGTGTTCTTGAAGTCGACGACGCGGCCCTGGCCGTCGGTCAACCGGCCCTCTTCCAGGATCTGGAGGAGGGAGTTGAAGATGTCGGGGTGCGCCTTCTCGATCTCGTCGAACAGGACGACGCTGAAGGGCTTGCGACGCACCTTCTCCGTGAGCTGGCCGCCCTCTTCGAAGCCGACGAACCCGGGAGGAGCACCGAACAGTCGCGAGACGGTGTGCTTCTCGCCGTACTCCGACATGTCGAGCGAGATCATCGCGCCCTCGTCATCGAAGAGGAACTCGGCGAGCGCCTTCGCCAGCTCGGTCTTACCGACACCCGTGGGGCCGGCGAAGATGAACGAGCCGGAGGGACGCTTCGGGTCCTTGAGACCTGCGCGCGTGCGGCGGATGGTCTTGGAGAGTGCCGAGATGGCCTCCTCCTGACCGATGACCCGCTGGTGCAGCGCTTTCTCCATGAAGACCAGCCGCGAGGACTCCTCCTCCGTGAGTTTGAACACGGGGATGCCGGTGGCCTGTGCCAGCACCTCGGCGATCAGGCCTTCGTCGACCTCGGCCGTGGTCTTGACGTCGCCGGAGCGCCACTGCTTCTCGAGGCGCAGACGCTCGCCGAGGAGGTTCTTCTCCTCATCGCGGAGCGACGCCGCCTTCTCGAAGTCCTGCTCTTCGATGGCCGTCTCCTTGGCCTCGCGGACGCCGGCGATCTTGTCGTCGAACTCGCGCAGCTCCGGAGGGCTCGAGAGGATCGACAGACGCAGGCGGGCGCCGGCCTCGTCGATCAGGTCGATGGCCTTGTCCGGCAGGAAGCGGTCGGAGATGTAGCGGTCGGCGAGGTTCGCTGCCGAGACGAGCGCACCGTCGGTGATGGACACCTTGTGGTGGGCCTCGTAGCGGTCGCGGAGTCCCTTGAGGATGTTGATCGTGTGGGGCAGCGACGGCTCCTGCACCTGGATCGGCTGGAAGCGACGTTCGAGCGCCGCGTCCTTCTCGAAGTGCTTGCGGTACTCGTCGAGCGTGGTGGCACCGATGGTCTGGAGCTCACCGCGGGCGAGCAGCGGCTTGAGGATGGAGGCCGCGTCGATCGCGCCCTCTGCGGCGCCGGCACCGACGAGGGTGTGGATCTCGTCGATGAAGACGATGATGTCGCCGCGGGTGCGGATCTCCTTCGTGACCTTCTTCAGGCGCTCCTCGAAGTCACCGCGGTAGCGGCTTCCGGCGATGAGCGAGCCGAGGTCGAGCGAGTAGAGCTGCTTGTCCTTCAGGGTCTCGGGGACGTCGCCCTTCACGATCGCCTGGGCGAGCCCCTCGACGACGGCCGTCTTGCCGACGCCGGGCTCACCGATGAGGACCGGGTTGTTCTTCGAACGACGGGAGAGGATCTGCATGACCCGCTCCATCTCCTTGTCGCGGCCGATGACCGGGTCGAGCTTGTTGTCGCGAGCGGCCTGCGTGAGGTTGCGGCCGAACTGGTCGAGGATCTGGGATCCGCCCTGTGCCTGCTGTTCGCTCTGGTTGCCGCCGACGGGGGCCGCTTCCTTGCCCTGGTAGCCGGAGAGCAACTGGATGACCTGCTGGCGCACGCGGTTGAGGTCGGCGCCGAGCTTCACGAGCACCTGGGCTGCGACACCCTCGCCCTCGCGGATGAGGCCGAGGAGGATGTGCTCCGTGCCGATGTAGTTGTGGCCGAGCTGCAGCGCTTCGCGCAGGCTCAGCTCCAGCACCTTCTTGGCGCGCGGCGTGAACGGGATGTGCCCCGTCGGCTGCTGCTGGCCGGTGCCGATGATGTCGGTGACCTGCTCGCGCACGGCATCGAGGGAGATCCCGAGGGACTCGAGCGCCTTCGCGGCCACTCCTTCGCCCTCGTGGATGAGGCCGAGCAGGATGTGCTCGGTCCCGATGTAGTTGTGGTTGAGCATCTTGGCCTCTTCTTGGGCCAGGACGACGACTCGACGCGCACGGTCGGTGAATCTCTCGAACATGATCACTCTCCTCCGGCACCGGGCAGGGTGGTGATGCCGTTACGTCGAGAGTAACGACCGTCTGGGCTCTCTTGGCCCCTGTTCGCCGTGGGCGTGATGCCGCAGCCCCGGCAACGCCGCAGCGCACGTGCACCGGGCACGTGCGCTGCGGGTGGTGCGGGTGTCGAGCCGCTCAGACGGGGAACCGGACGGTCGCGGCGAGCGCCCCGCCGCCCGGGACGTCGTCGGCACGCACGGCGAGGATCCGCGCATCGGACAGGAGAGCCCGGCGGAGGATCTCATCGATGACGCCGTAGTTGCTTGCATCGGCGTCGGATGCCAGGGTGACGGCGCCGCTCTCCTCGTCGACGGTGCCCGGCACGCTGCGGTCGATGTCGACGAACAGGGTGTCGACGGCTTTCGCGGTTGCCGCGCGGGCGACGTCACCGAGGTCGGTGACCGCCCGACCGTTCGAGGCGCTCGTGCCGAACTCGTCGCACAGTGCCTTGAGTTCGGCGGCGTACAGCTCGTCGAGGATCGGTCGTGCGGCGGCGGCGAGCTGTTCGTCGGAGCGCTCCTGCTGGTTGCCCTCGATCTCGGGCTTGACGACGTGCTTGTAGGTGCACACGGAACGGAAGATCGCCGTCATCGGCTCGGCCCCGGCGATGATCAGCGGCTCTTTGGAACCCGCGAGCACCGGCGCGAGCGCCTTGTTGATCGCCTGCGCGTACTCCTGCATGCGCACCTTCTGACCCTCAGAGCCCTGGATGCGTCCCTGTGGGCTCCGCCCGTCGGAACCGCGGCCGCGGATCGAGTCGACGCCCGCGGCGGCTGCGACGTCCGCCGGCACCCCCTCCAACTCGATGCTCGTCGCGGGGAGGTCCCGCGATACGGCGACCAGGCGCACCCCGCTCTGGGCGAGGGCGAGCACGTACGCGGATTGCGGGAAGGTGAGGGCGCGCATGAGCGGCTTGATGTAGAAGCGGTCGGAGACCTCGGTGCACGACTGCAGCACGTTCGGCACGCGGAAGTAGCGGGTGAGGTTCGGACTGATGAAGATCGAGAGGCTCGACGACAGGTACCGGAGGAAGTCGGGGTCTTCGAGCAGGCCGTCCACGGTCTCCGCGAACCGGGCGACGACGCTGCGGTCTGCTCCACCGGCCGTCAACTGCTCGGTCGCCACCTTGACCTGGTTCTTGAGGTCGAGGCGGATGTGACTCGTGTCCGACGGGTTGGTGCTCGTCGCGAGGGTGATCGACACACTCCAGGGTTCTCGAGCGGTGGCGAGCTCGACGATGTCGGCGCGGGTCGGAATATCGGTGTGGTGCACAGATGCCTCCTTCGATCGCGTCAGGCGAAGAGCCGACCGGGAGCAGGCGACGCCTTCGTGGGCCTGACTTGCCCCCAGTATAGGGATGGCACCCGGCAGCGTCTGTGGTCGATTCGGCGGACATTCCAAGGTTCGTCGCGCGAGGCCGACGGTCACCCGAGGCTGAAGCTGAGCAGGACCATGAGCCCGCCGCCCACGACTTTGAGCACCCCGTCCACCGCCCAGAACCACCGGAGGTCGACCGATGTCGCCCGCAGCCCGATGAGGGCGTTCGCCATGCACGCGAGCGCGAGGAGGAAACACACCGGCCCGTGGCTCGGGCCGAGGATGAGGAAGTGTGCGCCGACGATGAAGAGGATCCACAGCCAGAACGGGCGCGAGTTCCAGTCCGGCACCTTCCGCAGGACGACGTTCACGAGACCCATCTCCACGAGGAACGCGACGCCGAGCACGATCCACTGCCAGACCGCAGGATACGGAAGACCCGCGAAGATGACCTTCGTCGCTCCACCGACAGCCATGACGATCACACCGAGGGCCGCGCCGACGATGAGCCAGACCAGGCGCGTGCGCCGCTGACGGGTGAACGCGCCGGCCACGATACCGAGGCCGATGAGGACCAGGAAGGCTCCGCCGCCGCGCATGAGGGGGAACAGCTCGGGCATCCGTGCGAAGAGGTCCATGCCTCATGGTCGCAGCCCGGTGGTGCCGCGTCGAGCGATGTCGACGCGGCACCACCGTCCTCAGTGCCCGGACCTCCCCGGTGGGCGTGTGCGCAACCGCCGACGGGCGACCAGGACCGCGACCCCGAGGAGCAGTCCGCTCAGCGACACCAGAAGGGCCGTCCCTCCGCCGAATCCAGCCTGCACCAGCGCATCCGTGGGTCCGCTCGGGCCCGGGGCCGGCGCACCATCGGCGGCGAGCAGTCCCCCGTTCCAGCGGAGGTCGAGTCCGTCCTCGAGTGTTAGAGACGGGTCTTCCACCACGATGTCGGACATCAGTGCCGTCTCAGGGTCAACGGCGGAGTTCCGGAGGTCGTCGCCCCCTTCCCTGAGACGCGTGAAGGTCGCCGAGGCGGGCGGCGTCACCGCGATCTCGTACGTGCCTGAGATGAGTCCGTCGAACCGGTAGTGGCCGTCGTCGTCCGTCGTCGCCCGTCGGTCCACGACGGCGCCGAACTTGTCCGTGCCGGCGAGCCGCAGTTCGAGCTGCGGTATGCCTGCGCCGCGTCCGCCCTCCACACCGTCGTCGTCGAGTCCGTTCGCGTCGAGGTCCCACCAGATCCGTTCGCCCACGGCCGAGGTGACGACGTCGGTCTCGACGATGTGCGAGCGAGCGCCGAGCAGCTGCGTCGAGGAATGGATGACGGCGTCGTTCGCGAAGCGGTCTTCGGTGGTCGTCGCGGTCGTGTCGAGCGTGTAGCGCCCTCCCGCGTGGGCGGCAGGAGGAAGTTCCGCGAGCGTCATCTGGAGCGCCGTCACCTCGCCGAAGGCGCTCGGACATCCGGCCTCGCCGAACTCGTGCGGCGTGCACCAACGGTGTCCGTCGGGGAGACGCCCGAAGTCATCGCCGCTGTCCGCCTGGACGAACTCGTCGACGAGTGCCGATGACGCGGCGGTGTAGCGCGCCTCGGCCAGGGTGTCGACGGGTCCGGCAAGGCGACCCTGCGCGGTCGAACCCCGACGATCGCCCGGATACGGCAGGACGTCGATGACGGCGACGTCCTGCTGCATCTGGTCGGCGCTGAGGTTGGCGAACGTGAGGAGGTATTCGACGGCGTCTCCTGGCTCGACAGCGCGCTGCGCGCTGGTCTTGTCGATCTGCAGGCCGGTCGCCGCGGTCACGATGACGCTCTGCCGTGACAGATGCGTGTTCTTCGTGGTGACGTCCGCCGGGAAGTCGTCGGGCGACGTCGGATCATCCGGGCTCGCGATGAGCACCCGGTTCACCAGTTCACCGGACGCCAGCGCGCCCGCGGTCGCACGGTAGGTGATCACGGGCTCGTGGTCGTCGTGGATCGTGCCGAGTTCCCAGACGAGACGTGTGTTCCCGCCGGCGTCGGTCTCGACCGTGGTCGGCTGCGGCGAGGCCGAATCCGCTTCGAACACGAGTCCGGCGGGCAGGAGGTCGACGACCCTCGTGTGGTCGGCGCGAGTGCCCACGTCGTCCTGACTCACGATCACCGGAGCGATTTCGAATGCGACTGAACCGCCAGTGGTGATGGGCGCTGGCTGCCCGGGCGCAGTCGCGGGATCGATCGCGCGTTTCATGATCGACAGGTGCACATCGGCGGCGATCAGCTGATCCCCGCGCGGATAGTGGGCGTTGCCGTCCTGTGACCGGTAGACACCGTGCCACCAACCGTCGCGGACGACCTCGCTCGACGATTCACGGTCGGGTCCGTTGCCCGAGGACTTGACACTGTAGGTCACCGTGATCGGCGTACCGAGCTCCACCCCCTGCTTCGCAGCGAGCTGGACCCAGACCGTCAACGAGCCTCGGACCGGGATCGACCCACTCGCCGGACGCACCCGAACCTTCGTCACCTCGTCCGTCTCGGGGACGGCCGTGCTCCAGGCATCGTCATCGTCGTCGCAGGTCACAGCGTCCAACTGTTCCTGGCGCACGGCGTCACTGGCGTCGAGATCGACGGTCCGGCGTGTGCCGTATTCGACGATGAGCGGCCCGGCGCCCGATTGCGTCTGCACCGGAGGTGTCCCGTCGGGACGCCCCACCACGTGCTGCGTCTTCGGATCGAACACCGCGCAGAGGATGGCGTCGTCGAGGGCATCGTCCGTGTTGTCGTTCGTCCACGAGGTCGCCTGTTCGAAGCGCTGACCGGCCACCACGGGGGCGTCGCCGGAGCCGAGCGTGCTCTGTCCGGGCACCAGTCCGTTCTCGGTGCGGCGATCGACGTACCGGCTGATGTGCGTGCCGGCTCCTGATCGTCGTGCGATGGTCGCGCTCGCAGAATTGTCCTCCGGTGAGTCCTGCGCGTTGGGGATGAGCACGCCGTCGACGTCGCTCCCGTCCGCACTCAGCTGGTCCAGGACCAGCGAGACCGGCACACCGCCGGACGTCGGTACGTCGACCTCGGGGACGAACACCCCGAATCGTCCGAGCGCGAGGTAGCCGCGGGTGGCGATGGGTTTCCCCGTTCCACTCTGTGTGGGTATGTGATCACCCGTGAGGTCTGCGCCGGACACGGTCACCTCGATGGACCGGCCGTCCTCGGACGGCGAGCACTGCCAGGTGCCTGAGTCCGTCACCGCTCCGACGCCGCCGCCGCGCGCCTCGGGGAACACGTCGGTGTTGAACGCACCGACGAGACAGAGCGCGGGCACGGGCGCACTGACGGCGTTGACCGATGCGATTCGCGAACCGGCCGTGTACCCGGACAGGTCGATCCGGAACGTTACCGGCCCGTCAGGCCCGGTGGCCCCCCGGGCGCCGCGCCCACCGTCACTGTTGTATCCGGTGATCGAGAGGTAGACACTGTGCGGGAGGTAGTAGCCGCGCGTTCCGTCCCGTTCGGTGACACCCGGGACGACCGCGCCGCGGGCGACCCCGAGGTTGATGCGCGGGGCGCTGCTGACGACGATCGGTTCCGGAGTGGCCGTCGCGCGCACCGGTTCACCGGTGGACGCGTCCTCGGCGGTCACCACGATCGCCTCCGGATCGTGCGGAACCGCGGTCCCCTGTCGCTGACTGGCAACGAGGCTCGCCACCAGCGAGACCGTGCTCACCGAGTTGGGACGCACGTCGCCACGGACGCATCGGAGTGTCCTCCCGTCGTCGCTCACGGTGGAACCGGCTCGGCACGTCCCGGGAAGGGCGGAGGCTACCGGCCAACGCAGGCCCTCCGGGAGTCGGTGTTCGATGACGACGCGGTCGTCGGTGGCGGCACCGATCAGCTGCATCTCGAGGCCGTACGTCACACTGTCGTGCGACCGGAGCACGGCGTCCGCGCCACTGACGTCGAGCCCCGGCCCCGAGGACGCGTCGAAGGGGGCGCTTCCGGTCATCGTGGACGTCACGTTCGCGCGGATCTGCAGGATCGAGGTCTCGGGATCGTCGATGGGTTCAGTGGCGTGCGGCTCCTGGGCGGCGCTCGGTGTCGCGCTTGCGGCGATGAGACCGACTGCGACCAGGAGGGCGATGAGCGAGCGGTGTCGGACGGCGTTCGGCATGGATCTCCTCGATGACGATGGATGATCCAGACAACATATCGGATGAAAACATTTCAGAAGCCCGACCAGTGTTGCTTAGCTGGTCGAACGACTACTGCAACGCCGACGTGAGCCGCGCGAGGTTGTCGAGCACGGTCGATCGCAGCGGTTGCTTCAACCACTCCGCGAGCGTCAGCTCCTTGCTGATCTCCCGATATCCGTCCTCGACGGCGCGCATCTCGCTCACGAACTCAGCGCCACGAACGAGCAGGGAAACCTCGAGGTTGAGACCGAACGAGCGCATGTCCATGTTGCTCGAGCCGATGACCGCGACCTCGTCGTCGATCGTGAAGTGCTTGGCGTGCAGGATGTACGGCGCCGGGTACTGGAAGATCCGCACGCCGGCTCGCAGCAGGGCCTCGTAGTAGGAGCGTTGCGCGTGCCACACCATCGCCTGGTCGCCGATCTCGGAGACGAACAGGTCGACGGGCACGCCGCGCTGCACCGCCGTCGTCACGGCAGCGAGCAGCGATTCGTCCGGGACGAAGTACGGGCTCGTGATGACGACTCGACGCTGTGCCGCGTAGATGAGGGTCAGGAAGAGCTTCAGGTTGTTGTCGCCGTCGAAGCCCGGCCCACTCGGCACCACCTGCAACTCGAGGTCGCCAGTCGGCACGGCTTCGAGCAGACCGACCTCCTGGGACAGCACGTCACCCGTCTCGCTGTACCAGTCGCTCAGGAAGATCGTGTTGATGCCTGCGACGCCCGGTCCCTCGACGCGCGTCATGAGCTCCTGCCACTGCAGTCCGCGCTTGATGTTGCCCGGCTTGTTGTAGCTGCGGTCGATCACGTTCTGCGAGCCCATGTGGGCGACGACGCCGTCGACGATGAGCATCTTGCGGTGGTTGCGGAGGTCGGGGCGCTGGAACTTGCCCTTCAGGGGTTGCAGCGGGAGCATGAGCGCCCACTTCGCCCCCATGTCGGTCAGCCGCTTCAGGGTGTGCTTGTAGTCCGGGGTCCGCCAGCTCGCGAAATGGTCGAGTAGGACACGGACCGTGACGCCCCGCGCGACGGCCCGTTCGAGCGCGTCGAAGAACGGCTTCGTCGTCCGGTCGCAGGTGAGGATGTAGAACTCGACGTGCACGAACGAGACGGCGCGGTCGATGTCCTCCGCCATGGCGTGCAGAGAGGTCTCGTAGTCGCCGATGAGGTGGGCCGAGTTCCCTCCCTGCAACGGCATGGAACCGAGGTTGCGGTTGAGGGTGACGACGGAGCGGAACCAGGCAGGAGCGTTCGACGTGAGGTTCGCTTTGACGAGATCACGCGTCGTCTGCCGGATGTAGACGTTGATGTCGTACTGCTTCTTGCGCCGCTTCCGCGGGAGCTTCGGGTTTCCGATGAGCAGGAAGGCCAGCACCCCGATGTACGGGATGAGGAAGATCGCGAGGAGCCAGGCCATGCCCGCGGTCGGGCGGCGGTTGCGGGGCACCACGATGACGGCCACGACGCGGATGATGAAGTCGAGGACGAGGGCGGTGATACCCAGCCAGTTCCAGGAGAACTCGATCGTCATGTCGCCCATCCACTCAGGTGCCGAAGGGCTCCAGCCTAGTGACCGGTACCGACGGCGCGGACGAACGCGCCGGGACTGAAGGCGTCAGGCCTCGCGGGAGGACGCGGCGTCGGCCGCCGGGAGGCCGAGGCGCGCACGCTCTTCCGCCTCGATCTTGGCGTACGTCGCGCGCTCGTTGCGATCCGAACGCAGGATCGCACGCATGACGATCCAGAAGATGGCACCGACGACCACGGTGGGCAGCAGCGACCAGAGCGCGTTGAGCCAGTAGTCCTCGATCATGGGTTCCATCGTACCCGCCCTTCGAGAGGCTCAGGGACCGATACCGGCAGGGGCCGATGGAGGCAGCGGCAGGCGCAGGCACCGGCTCAGGGAACGGCGTCGGCCGAGCGGACGAGGCCCGGACCGTCAGCTCCCGCCCGAGAGCGCTCCCCAGAGTCCGCTGACGACGAAATACACGCCGATGCCGCCCACCACGATCCAGATGGTGATCCGCGCCGTCGACGGACCCTTCTTCTGCGGGTCCTGGTGATCACCGGGGTCCATCATGCTCATCGTCGCGCCTGACTGTCGAAGGGTGGTCGAGCCCTGGGGCTACTTGACCAGGGGGAAGAGGATCGTCTCGCGGATGCCGAGACCCGTGAGCGCCATGAGCAGGCGGTCGATGCCCATGCCCATGCCGCCCGACGGCGGCATACCGAACTCGAGCGCCCGCAGGAACTCCTCGTCGAGCCGCATGGCCTCGACGTCGCCCTGCGCCGCGAGCTTCGCCTGCTCGACGAACCGCTCGCGCTGCACGACGGGGTCGACGAGCTCTGAGTAGCCGGTCGCCAGTTCGAAGCCGCGAACGTAGAGGTCCCACTTCTCGACGGCGCCGTCGATGCTGCGGTGGGCGCGGACGAGCGGGCTCGTGTCGACCGGGAAGTCCATGACGAAGGTCGGGCGCTCGAGCCCGCCCTTGACGAAGTGCTCCCACAGTTCCTCGACGTACTTGCCGTGGATGGGATGCGGCACCTCGACGCCCTCGCGCTCGGCGAGTGCCTTGAGCTGCTCCAGCGGAGTCTGCGGCGTGATCTCCACACCGGCTGCAGCGGAGAGGCTCTCGAACATCGAGATCCGGTCCCACTCGCCGCCGAGGTCGAACTCGGTGCCATCGGCCCACGTGACCACGTGGCTCCCGCTCGTGGCGAGCGCGGCGTTCTGGATGAGGGTCTGGGTGAGGTCCGCCATCGTGCCGTAGTCGCCGTACGCCTCGTACGCCTCGAGCATCGCGAACTCGGGGCTGTGCGTGGAGTCGGCGCCCTCGTTGCGGAAGTTGCGGTTGATCTCGTACACGTGGTCGATGCCGCCGACGACCGCACGCTTGAGGTACAGCTCGGGAGCGATGCGCAGATAGAGCTCGGTGTCGAACGCGTTCGAGTGGGTGACGAACGGACGGGCGGAGGCGCCGCCGTGCATGACCTGCAGCATCGGCGTCTCGACCTCGACGAAGTCGCGCTCGGTGAAGGTCTGACGGAGGCTCGCGACCGTCTTCGCCCGGTCGAGGACGTTCTTGCGCGCCTGTTCGCGCGCGATCAGGTCGAGGTACCGGCTGCGGACCCGTGTCTCCTCGCTCAGCTCGTTGTGGAGGTTCGGGAGTGGCAGGATCGCCTTCGCCGCGATCGCCCACTCGGCCACCATGATCGACAGCTCGCCGCGGCGGCTGGAGATGACCTCACCGGAGACGAAGAGGTGGTCGCCGAGGTCGACGAGCTCCTTCCACGCCGCGAGCTGCTCCTCGCCGACGTTGGCGAGGCTGACCATGGCCTGGATGCGGCTGCCGTCGCCGGCCTGCAGGCTCGCGAAGCACAGCTTGCCCGTGTTGCGGAGGTGGACGACCCGTCCGGCCACACCGACGGTGACGCCCGTCGCCTCGTCGGGCTGCAGCTCGCCGAAGCGCGCTCGCACGGCGGGGATGGTGTCCGTGATGGGGAGCGTGACGGGGTACGCACCGCCGGCACCGGACGCTGCTTCGTCGATGAGGCGCTGGCGCTTCGCGAGTCGGACGGCCTTCTGCTCGGAGAGCTCTGCCTGCTCTGCTGCGTCGTCGATCTGCTCTGGCGTCGTGTCAGTCATGCGGTGCGATTCTCCTCGTGCGGTCACTGGAGTTTACCGGGGAGGACTGGTGCTCTGCGCACGGCGGCGAACATGTGGTGTTCCTTTCGAGCACCTGGCAAGGGCCTGGGAAGAACCATTCGGAGGACACCGGCGCGGGTGCGCGGCGTGCTTGGCTCGAAGACCGGATACCCCCGATCGGGGTACCAGACGCCATCAACGAACTCGAAAGGCTCGTCATGACGACCATCAACGACCACCAGCGCACCGAGGCCCAGGAACCCACGACCGTCCCGCCCACGCCTGCCGTACCCGCTTCTCCCGTCCGCGCTGCCGGGCTCTCGGCCGGCCTGCTCCTGCTGCGCCTCGCCCTCGGTGCGGTGTTCCTCGCGCACGGCCTGCAGAAGGTGCTCGTCGACACGATCCCCGGCGTCGCGCAGGGCTTCGGCGGCATGGGCATCCCCGCCCCCGAGGTCGCCGCAGCCGTCGTCGCCGGCCTCGAGGTGCTTGGAGGCGTCCTGCTCGTCGTCGGGCTCGGCACCCGGATCGTCGGCGTCCTCCTCGCGGTCAACATGGCGGTCGCGCTCGTCCTCGTGCACCTGTCGGCCGGCTTCTTCGCAGCCGACGGCGGCTTCGAGTTCGTGATGCTGCTCGGCGTCGCGGCGCTCGCGCTCGCATGCACCGGCCCGGGGCGCTTCGCCGTCGACGCGCTGTTCCACCGCCGACGCTGAACCCTCCTCCGCTCGCCGCAGGGCACACCGCACCCGTCCGCCCGTCTGGGGCGGACGGGTGCGCTCGTCAGAGCAGTTCGTCGACGTCCGGGGTCGTCGCACCGCGGAGCGCCTCGTCGACCGAGGAACGCACGAGCGAGGAGAGGAAACCGCCGGGGTTGTCGACACCGATGTCGGCGAGCATGGCGGTGGACTGCTGCACGACGGCGCGCGAGAAGCTCGCGGCGGTCTCCACCGCCTCCGCGTACGCCGCTCGATCCTGCTCCGCGACGATCACGGGCTCCGCACCCATCTCGACGACGAGTGCCTGGCCGATCGGCTGCACCGGGGAGGGAGCGGTGACAGCGCAGTAGGTCTCGTGGAGCCGTGCGAGGTCGAGCGTCGTCCCCGTGAACACCATCGCCGGATGCAGGGCGAGCGGGATCGCTCCAGCGGCCGCGGCGGACCGGAGGACCCCGACCCCGTACCGCGGTGAGGTGTGGGCGACGAGCTGGCCGGGCTGCCACGCACCGACTGCCGCCAAGCCCTCGACGAGCGACTCCAGTTCGGCGTCCGGAACGGCGATGACGACGAGCTCGCTGCGCTCGACCACCTCGGTGGGCTCGAGGATCGGGACGCCCGGCAGCAGCGCCCCCGCGCGGTCGCGGCTCTCCTCGGAGACCGCCGTGATGCCGACGATCGCGTGGCCCGCGCCACCGAGGGCGGCACCGATGACGGGTCCGACCCGTCCGCTGCCGATGATGCCGACCCCGAGACGGGCACTGCGCATGTCGGCGCTCATCGAGCGGCCCCCTCGCCGTCGTGCCCGGTCGAGGTGGTCGGCGCCGCACCGTCGTCCGCAGACGCCGCAGCCGCGTCGGCCACGACGTAGGGTGCTGCCGCCTGCGCCTCAGCCGGCAGATGTCCTGCGTCGAAGCTCGCCCAGCGGTGGCTCCGGTCGGTGGACTGCGCGACCACGATCGCCTCGGCGGCCGCATCGAACAGGCGCACCGATTCGTCGCGTGCCATGGCCGGGAGCTTCGCGATGACCGGGCCGGGCACCGTGTGGGCGGTCGCCGAGGCGAGGTCGAGGGCACGGAGCAGCGGGCCCTGGTCGATCCGGATGCTCTGCAGGCGTGCCAGCGGCATGATGTGGAGCCTGCGCCAGACGACGCCCTGACGGAACAGCAGCAGGCCGTCGCGGAGGGCGTACCCCGTCCGCCGCCAGGAGAACCAGTTGATCCACATGGATCGGCGAGGCGAACCGACGAAGCCGATGCCGTCGCGCGTCGACAGCGCCGACTGCAGCGGCCCCCAGGCACTGCCGTCGATCCGGCCCGCGAGCATGAGCTCGACGACCTGTGCGGCGTCGACGAGCGAACCGACCGGCAGCACCGTGTTGTTCGACGCGCCGCGGGCGGCCTGTTCGAGCGAGAGGCCGGCCTTGTTGATCCGCACCTTCCACCAGCCGAACGGACGCCAGATGATGGGCTGCGACACCTCGATCGCGTGGATGCGGCCGGGCGGGATCGTGTCGTTCGTGGTCGAGAACAGCCCGAAGCCGACCCGAACCCCGGAGGGTGTCGCCGCGATGCTGTATCGGAGCGACTTCGTGACGCTCGACCACAGGAACGCGCCGAGGCTCAGGACCATCGGTACGAGCCAGAACCACGCCCAGTCGATGCCGTTGGCGATGAGGACGACGCCGACGACGACGGACACGAGCACGATCGCCGTGAACGGACTGAGCACGGTCGAGCCGATGAGTCGTCCGAGCGTGAGCCGAACCACGGACTCGGGCGGCGCGGCCTGCGGGTCGAGCTCCGGGGAGATGAAGTCGTCCACCCGGTCGGTGACGAAACGGGTCACGTTGCCGCCGATGTCCCGTCCGCTCGGCTGCACCTGCTCGCCTGGCACCCCGAGGTCGCCCGCGACGGCCGCTTCGTTCCGAGCCGTCTGTTGCCGTTCGGCGAGCTTGACACCGCTCGCGAGGGTGAGGACGTCCTGGCGCAGGCCGTCTCCGTCGGCCGCGTACAGGTACTCGAGCTTCACGTTCGCGTCCTGGCCTGCGACGCTGACGTTGATGCGCGAGGCACCGATGAGGCGGGCCAGCAGCGGTTTCTCGATGGAGACGCCCTGGATGCGGTCGAGCTTGGCCTTGCGGTTCGTGCGGAAGAGCACGCCACTCCGCACCTCGACGGCTTCGTCCGTCACGCGGAACGTGTGCATGCGCCACGACAACCAGAACAGTGCGATGACCACGATGAGTCCGCCGGCCACGGCGAGGAGCACCCATCCGACGATGCCGTGGTTCAGCACGTAGTCGACCGGGTCCTCCGGTGCCTCCATGCCGGGCCCCGGGATGAAGAGCTCGATGAGGCGTTCCCGGAGGTTCGCGATGACGATGCCGAGGATCGCGACGAAGGCGATACCACCCCGCAGCAGCGGGGTCGCGGGGTGGAGGCGGTGCCACTGGCCGTCCACGAGGCTCTGGCCGGCGACGCGCGGCACGATCGCCTCCGCCTCCCGCTTCACGCGCGGACCAGGAGCCGGGGCGTCGAATCGGGGCGGCTGCTGTGCGCTCACAGTCCGGTCCGTCGGCTCTCCGCCACGGCCACCAGGTGGTCGCGCAGTCCTTCCGCCTCGGCTTCCGGCAGGCCGTAGATCACGACCCCGGTCGAGGCCGACGCCGTCACGAACTTGAGGTCGGCGAGTCCGAACGCGCGGGACAACGGTCCGCGGTTGATGTCGACGAGCTGCATGCGCCCGTACGGCACGGCGACGAAACGCTGCCACATGATGCCCCGGCGGAACAGCAGGTCGTCAGCACGCAGCTGGTAGCCGATGGCGCGCACGCGTCGCGGGATGAAGATCGCGGTGATGAGGGTGACGATGGCGAACGCCGCGAACGGCCACCAGATCCACGTCCACTCCCAGACGAGGGCGGTGAACAGCGCCACGGCCACACCGATGAGGAGGATGGCGCCCCAGGAGAGGAACTCCACGGCGATGAGCTTCGGGCTCACCCGGCGCCACTCGGCGTCCGGCAGGTCGAGACGCTTGCTCGTGCCCTCGGCGACCGCCAGGTCCGCAGCCTCCCGCCGGGCGGGATCCGAGACGGGCAACTCCTGCAACGACGTCTCGATCAGCGGTTCAGGTGTGGGACGGGGCTCCCCCGGGTGCGGCGTCGTCATCTTCATCCTTCGGAACGGTGCAGAACCACTCGGCCACCAGAGCGGCGACGACGAGTGCGGCGGATCCCACGATGGACGCGATCACCAGCCACAAGGAGCCTAGCGCGGGCATGATCGGGCGGGTCAGGACGAAGAGCAGGATCCCGACGGTGGCGCCGGCCACGAGCGCCCCGGCGTGGCTGGACGCCTTCGCGAGCGCGACGACCCGCATCGCGCGGAAGGGGTCGATGCGCTTGGTGGCGCGTCCCGTCGTGCTGCGACGGATCGGCCAGGCCAACGCGATGAGGATGATCGCGATCGCGACAAGGGAGACCGAGAAGGTGACCGGCGGGATGATCGACGCTCCTCCGCCGGACACGCTCGCCACCTCGAGCAGGAACCCGAAGACCACTCCGGTGGCCGCCAGGACGATGAGTGGCGTCGGCGTCGTCCGCTTCATCGGGTCGGCTCCTCGTCAGCGGTGACCGTGCCGTCTTGGGCTGCGGCGAGGGAGTCGAGGCGTCCGACGCCGGGCAGCGCGGCATCGGGGTCGAGCAGGAGCCACGGCACCACGACGAACGCGCGCTCGGCGGCCCGTGGGTGCGGGACGGTGAGTCGGTCGTCGTCGATGACGGCGTCGTCGTAGGCGATGAGGTCGAGGTCGAGCGTGCGGTCGCCCCAGCGTTCCTCCCGGACCCTCCCATGGGCCAGCTCGATGCGCTGCAACGCGTCGAGGAGCGCGTGGGCGGTGAGGCGGGTGCGGAGCACGACGACCCCGTTGAGGTAGGCCGGGGCCGACTCGTCGACACCGCTGAGCTTCACGGCCGCACTGCTCACGAGCGGCGAACGCTGGAGGTCGACGACGCCTGGGGTCGCCGCGAGCTCCTCGCATGCGGCGATGAGCGTCGCTCGGCGATCGCCGAGGTTGCCGCCGACGGCGACGACGGCCGTCACGAGCGGAGCCTTCGGCGGGCCCGGGCGACGTGCCGGGTCGTGGATCGGGGTGCGCGAGACCATCAGTCGCGCTGCCCGTTCGGTGAGCCCGCGGCGACCCGGTCGGCCGCTGTACGTTCGATCGTGACGGCGACGTCGGCGAACGGCACGGTGATCGGCGCGCTCGGCTTGTGGACGGTCACTCGGACCGCCTCGGCACGCTCGTTCGCGAGCACGACGGCCGCGATGCGTTCGGCGACCGTCTCGATGAGGTCGACGGGGTCTCGCTCGACGGCGGCGACCACGGCCTCGGCGAGCTCGCCGTAGTGCATCGTCGCTCCCAGCTCATCGCCACCGGCAGCCGGGCGCAGGTCGAGGGAGACCGTCACGTCGATGACGAACTCCTGCCCCGCCTCGCGCTCGAAGTCGAAGACGCCGTGATGCGCGAAGGCGCGGAGGCCGGTGAGGGTGATCGAGTCAGTCATCGGCTCCACCCTGCCATGCTTCGAGCGTGTCGAGCGCGAGCCGCGTCGCAGCGACGTCGTGCACCCGGACTCCCCACGCTCCTGCCTGCGCGGCGAGCACGCTCACGACCGCGGTCGGAGCGTCGCGAGATTCCATCGGGGCATCGCCGGTCAGCAGGGCACCGATGAACCGCTTGCGCGACGCCCCGACGAGCACCGGATACCCGAGGCTCTGCAGGAGGTCGAGCCTCGCCAGGATGCGCCAGTTGTGCTCGGTGTGCTTCGAGAAGCCCAGCCCCGGGTCGACGATGATCTGCGAAGCGGTGAGCCCCTGCCCCAGCAGCACGGACACCCGTTCATCGAGCTCCCGCGCGACATCGACCGCTGCGTCGTCGTAGTGTGCACGACTGGCCATGTCGGCGGAGTGCCCCCGCCAGTGACTGATGACGCAGGCCAGACCGGAGTCGGCCATGACCGCCGGCATGCGCTCGTCGGCCAGGCCCCCGGAGACGTCGTTGATGATCGACGCGCCGGCCCGGGCTGCGGACACGGCCGTCTCGGCGCTCATCGTGTCGACGCTCACGCGCACGCCGGCCGAGGCGAGGGCGGCGACGACCGGCCCGACCCGGTGCTGCTCCTCGCTCGTGTCCACCCGGGCGGCTCCCGGCCGCGTGGACTCGCCACCGACGTCGATGATCGTCGCGCCGGCTCGGACCAGTTCGAGGCCGTGTGCGATCGCGTCGTCGACGTCGAGGTAGCGGCCACCGTCGCTGAAGGAGTCGGGCGTCACGTTCACGACACCCATGATCTGGAAGGGCGTGGCACGGGTCGTCCCGGGGCCGGTTCGGTCGAGTCTCGCCACGGCGTCAGCGCTCCGGGTTCGCGGAAGCCCCGATGAGCGCCATGAGCTCGGCCCGAGCGGCCGGTGCTTCGAGGGCGCCGCGGCTCGCGACCGTGACGGTGGTGCTCGACAGCTGACGGGGGCCGCGCATCGACACGCACCCGTGGGCGGCGTCGAGCACGACGAGCACCCCGCGCGGGGCGAGCCCGGTGACGATGGCGTCGGCGATCTGCTCGGTGAGGCGCTCCTGGACCTGCGGACGTGCGGCGAGCGTCTCCACGACCTTCGGCAGTGCGCCGAGGCCGATCACGAGCTCGTCGGGGAGGTAGGCGATGTGCGCCGTGCCGAGGAACGGCAGCAGGTGGTGCTCGCAGACCGATCGGAAGCTGATGTCGCGCACGAGCACGATGTCGCCGGTCCCGTCCTCGCCCACGGGGATGACGCGCTCGAGGTGGGCGACGGCGTCCTGACCGAGACCTCCGAAGAACTCGGCGTACGCGTCTGCGACCCGCTTCGGTGTGTCGGCGAGCCCCGCACGACCCGGGTCCTCGCCGATCGCCTCGAGGATCTCGAGAACCGCCGCCGCGATCCTGGCACGGTCGACGGACGGCCGCGAAGCCGGGCCCTCGGCGGGCCCGGCTTGCGCGGTGGGAGCCGTGTCGTCCACGGCGTGCTCACCCCCGGTCATGCCGGTTTAGGCGGTCGCCGGGCGAGGCTTCGTGACGCGGGTGCGCTTCGGCTTCGCCGGGGCCTCGGACTCGGGCTCGGAGCTGACACCGCCATCGGCGGCTCCGGCGTCGATCGGCGCGGTGAACGCGGCCGATCCGACGGCGGAACCCGAACCGATCGGGCGCTTCTTGCTCGAGAGCCACACGGGACGCGGGGGGAGCTTCTTGACGTCCTTGAAGATCTCCGCGAGCTGCACGTGGTCGAGGGTCTCCTTCTCCATGAGCTCCGCGGCGAGGCGGTCGAGCACGGCGCGGTTGGCGGTGATGACCTGCCAGGCCTCGTCGTGCGCCGCCTCGATGAGCTCGCGGACCTGGGCGTCCACACGCTGGGCGATCTCCTCGGAGTAGTCGCGCTGGTGTCCCATGTCGCGCCCGAGGAACATCTCACCGGACGACTGCCCGAGCTTCACGGCGCCGACGTCGGTGGTCATGCCGTACTCGGTCACCATCTTGCGGGCGATCCCGGTGGCCTTCTCGATGTCGTTCGAGGCTCCGGTCGTCGGGTCGTGGAACACGAGTTCCTCAGCGACGCGACCACCCATCGCGTACGCCAGCTGGTCGAGCAGCTCGTTGCGCGTCACGGAGTACTTGTCCTCGAGCGGCAGCACCATCGTGTACCCGAGGGCACGGCCGCGCGGGAGGATCGTGACCTTGGTGACGGGGTCGGTGTTGTTCATCGCCGCAGCGGCGAGCGCGTGACCGCCCTCGTGGTACGCGGTGATCAGCTTCTCCTGCTCGCGCATGACGCGGGTGCGGCGCTGCGGTCCGGCGATCACGCGGTCGATGGCCTCGTCGAGTGCGCGGTTGTCGATGAGCTGCGCGTTCGAGCGCGCCGTGAGGAGGGCGGCCTCGTTGAGCACGTTCGCGAGATCGGCGCCGGTGAAGCCGGGCGACTTGCGGGCGACGACCTCGAGGTCGACGCTCGCCGCGAGCGGCTTGCCCTTGCCGTGCACCTCGAGAATCTTCTTGCGGCCGGCGAGGTCGGGGGCGTCGACGCCGATCTGGCGGTCGAAGCGGCCGGGACGCAGGAGCGCGGGGTCGAGGATGTCGGGACGGTTCGTCGCCGCGATGAGGATGACGTTCGTCTTGACGTCGAAGCCGTCCATCTCGACGAGGAGCTGGTTGAGGGTCTGCTCACGCTCGTCGTGCCCGCCGCCCATGCCGGCGCCGCGGTGACGACCGACGGCGTCGATCTCGTCGACGAAGATGATGGCCGGCGAGTTCTCCTTGGCCTGCTGGAACAGGTCGCGGACGCGGCTCGCACCCACACCGACGAACATCTCGACGAAGTCGGAGCCGGAGATGGAGTAGAAGGGGACGCCGGCCTCGCCTGCGACGGCGCGGGCGAGGAGGGTCTTGCCCGTTCCGGGAGGGCCGTACAGCAGCACACCCTTCGGGATCCGTGCACCGACGGCCTGGAACTTCGCCGGCTCCTTGAGGAAGTCCTTGATCTCCTCGAGCTCCTCGATCGCCTCGTCGGCCCCGGCGACGTCGTCGAAGGTGACCTTCGGCGACTCCTTCGAGACGAGCTTCGCCTTCGACTTGCCGAACTGCATGACCTTGTTCCCGCCGCCCTGCATGCCCGAGAGCATGAGCCAGAAGAACACGCCGATGAGCAGCAGCGGGAGCAGGATCCCGAGCATGGACAGCAGCCAGCTGGGCTGCGGCACCTTGTCGTTGTAGCCGCCGGACGGAGCTGCGGCGTCGACCGCTTCGATGACGTCTGCGGCGCGAGCGTTCACGTAGTAGAACTGCACCTGCTGGCCGTACTCGTCGTCGGCCTTCGTCAGTGTGAGGTCGACGCGCTGGTCGCCGTCCGTGATGACCGCTTCCTTGACCTGCCCCTTCTCGAGGAAGGCGAGGCCTTCCTGCGTGGAGACCTCGCGGAAGCCGTTCATGCTCATCAGGCTGATGCCGATCCAGAAGACCAGGGCGGCGATGATGAGGTACGGGATGGGACCCTTGAAGAGACGCTTGAAGTTCATAGTGAGAGGCCGGGACTGGCCCGTTCCCTTTCTGCAGGAGGGGTCGACGGGCGTTGCCGCGTCGAGGATCAGGCTACCCCCTCGCTGCTGGATGCCTCCCCCATGTTTGCCGTGGGCTTAACGAGTGTTCCAGGTGCGGCGGTCGGCCACGGATCCGGTGGTCTGAGGCTCGGTGCCGGGTCTCAGGCGTAGACGTGCGGGGCGAGGATGCCGACGTCGCGGAGGTTGCGGTACTTCTCGTTGAAGTCGAGGCCGTAGCCGACGACGAAGTCGTTGGGGATGTCGAAGCCGACGTAGCGGCAGTCGACCTGCACCTTGGCGGCTTCCGGCTTCCGGAGGAGTGCGCAGACCTCGATGGACGCGGCCCCGCGCGAGGCGAAGTTCTCGAGGAGCCAGGAGAGCGTGAGACCGGAGTCGATGATGTCCTCGACGATCAGCACATGGCGACCCGTGAGGTCGGCGTCGAGGTCCTTGCGGATCTGCACGACACCGCTCGACTTCGTGCCGGCGCCATAGGAACTGACCGCCATCCAGTCCATCGCGAGCGGGATGCGCAGTTCGCGGGCGAGGTCTGCCATGACCATGACCGCGCCCTTCAGCACGCCGACCAGCAGGACGTCCTTCCCCGCGTAGTCGATCTCGATCTGCCGCGCGAGTTCGGCGAGCTTGTCGCGGATCTCCTGCTCGGTGACGAGGATGGTCGTGAGGTCGTCCGGGATGTCGCTCTGCTCCATGCGTCGAGTGTATGCGAGATGCCCGCCCGACTCGTGCGACGATCGTCGCACGAGCACGCACTGGAGCGCTCAGCGGGCGGTGAAGACGATCCGTCCGTTGCTCCGACTCGCGGAGCAGCCCGGCAGGTCGATCGGCCCCTGCCCGGCCCAGTCGGTGACGAGGCGCGCGACCTCGATGGTCTGCACCCGCGAGAGGGAGACGCCGAACTCGCTCTGGACGACGTAGCGGATCACCCGCTGCCGGAGCGCGGCGGGGTTCGCGGCGAGGGCGGCGACGCTCACCGAGATGCCGGCTTCGGCATGCTCGACGATCTCCTCGATGGTCTCCTCGATCATCTCCTCGAACGCGTCGGCGTCCTCGCGCATGGCGTCCGCGGTCCGCGCGAGTGCCTCGGCGATCCCAGGGCCGAGCTCCGCCTCGAGCACCGGCAGCACCCGCTCGCGGACACGGGCCCGGGCGAAGGCGTCGTCGCGGTTGTGCGGGTCCTGCCAGACCTGGAGTCCCTCGGCCTCGCACGCATCGTGGGTCTGCTCCCGGCGCACGCCGAGGAGTGGCCGCAGGAGGGAACCGCTCACGGCCGCCATCCCCTGCAGACTCCCGGCCCCGGACCCGCGCGAGAGCCCGAGCAGCACCGTCTCAGCCTGGTCGTCGAGTGTATGGGCGAGGAGCACGTGCTGCGCACCGCTGTCGACGCGCGCGGCTTCGAGCGCTGCGTACCGGGCGTCTCGGGCCGCAGCCTCCGGTCCTCCCTGCTCTCCCACGGTGACGGTGCGGACGAGCACCGGGTCGAGTCCGAGCGACCGCGCCTGCTCTGCGGCGTCGGCGGCGACGTCGTCCGAGCCGAGCTGCAGGCCGTGGTCCACGATCACCGCGCCGGCACGCAGCCCGAGCTTCGCGGCCTCGAACGCGGTGGCAGCGGCGAGTGCGAGCGAATCGGCGCCGCCGCTCAGCGCGACGAGGAGGTCAGCACCGCTCGGTGCTGCGACCGGTCGGACCGACGCGATCGCATCGCGCACCGCCTTCCGGACGGCTGCGACGGACGGGTGGAGCGGGGGTCGGACGTCGTTCACGCGCTCCACGCTATTGCACGGCGTGGCCGGCGTGGCCCGCTCAGCCGCGTCCCGGAGCGGATCGGTTAGGGTTGGTGGTCGTCGGCGACCTCGCCGACTCACCTCTCTTCCCAACCTCGCAAGGAGCAGGCTTATGGCCGAGTACGACGCCGTCATCGAGATCCCGCGGGGCAGCCGCAACAAGTACGAGATCGACCACGAGACCGGTCGCGTGTTCCTCGACCGCGTGCTGTTCACGAGCTTCGTCTACCCGGCGGACTACGGCTTCTTCGAGAACACCCTCGGTGAGGACGGCGACCCGGTCGACGTGCTGGTGCTCCTCGACTTCCCCACCTTCCCCGGTGTCGGCATCAAGGTCCGTCCCGTCGGTGTGCTCCACATGACCGACGACGGCGGTGGCGACGACAAGGTCATCGCCGTGCAGTACAAGGACCCGCGTTGGGCGCACATCCAGGACCTGAACGACATCCCGCAGGCCACGCGCGACGAGATCGAGCACTTCTTCGTGCACTACAAGGACACCGAGCCCGGCAAGTGGGCTCGCATCGACGGTTGGGGCGACGCCGCAGCCGCCGAGAAGATCATCCTCGCGGGCTTCGACAAGCTCAAGGCGGAGGGTCACTGACCCTCACCCACCGCGAACGACGAAGCGGCCGGCACCCGAGGGTGCCGGCCGCTTCGTCATGCATCGGGTCTGCCCGCAACTCCTGCAGACTTCCCCGGGCTGCCCGGGGAACCGGCTCGTCGGGGCCGTGAACACCCCAGCCGACGAGCCGTGCAGGAGTTGTGCACGCTGTGCGGCGTCGGTCAGCCGAGCGGAGCGCCGCGGTCGGCCATGAACGGCTGGGCGTCGATCGCGCTGCCGTTGATGCGGACCTCGAAGTGCAGGTGGCAGCCGGTCGAGGCGCCCGTCGTCCCCGTGTAGGCGATGACCTGGCCGGCCGAGACCTGGTAGCCGACGCCGACCTGGATGCCGCCGTCGACGATGTGCGCATACCCGGTGGAGACGCCCGAGCCGTGCTCGATGAGGACGAAGTTCCCGTAGGTGCCGTACCAGCCCGCGTAGCTCACGGTGCCCGAGGTGGCCGCGTAGATCGGGATGCCGCAGCCACCGGCGATGTCGGTACCGCGGTGGAAGCTGCCGGAGCTGCCGCCACCGGTCGAGATCGGGTCGCGGTAGCCGTAGGTGCCGGAGATGCTGCCCGAGGCCGGGATGGCCCAGCCCTGCGCGCTCAGCTGCCCGCCGTCCGCGCTCTCGCCGCGTGCCGCCGCCGCCGCTGCCTCGGCCGCCTTGCGGGCGGCCTCACCCACCTCGAACTCCTTGACGGTCTTGGCCGTCGTGTCCTGCAGCGCCTTGAGCTGGGCGCTCAGCGTGACGATGAGGTCCTGGTTCGTCTGCAGCTTGTCGGCCGCGGCGGTGGCTGCGGCCTGAGCGGCCTCCATCGCGACCTGCGCGGCCTGGCGCAGGGACTCACGCTCGTCGCGGGCGACACCGGCCTGCTCGCCGAGGGCCGCTGCCGTGTTGCGGGCTGCAACCGCCTGCTCGTAGACGGTGTTGCTGTGCTCGGCCACCTGGCTCATGTTGCCGAGCTTGGAGAGGAGGTCGCTCGCGCCCTTGCTCTCACCGTCGAGGAAGAGGCTGAGGCTAAGGTCGGCGCCACCGGACCGGTAGAGCTGCGAGGCGACGCGACCGGCCTGCTTCGTGGCGGTGTCGGCCTCGGTCGTCTTCGCGTCGGCCTGCGCCTGGATGGCCGTGGCGCGCGCGTCGGCTTCGAAGAACGCCTCCTCGGCGGCCTGGAACTCGGTACCGCGCTTCTCCGCCTCGGCCTGGGCCTGCTGGAGCTCGACCTTCAGCTGCGCGATGAAGTCCTGGATCTTGGTGACCTCGGCGGCTTTCGCGGCTTCATTGCCCTTGGCGGCCTGCACATCGTCCCAGGACGGGTAGTCGGCGGCGACGGCGGGAGCGGCGACACCGAAGGACCCGATGATCGCGAGGGACATGACCACGGCTGCTGCCAGACGGGCGCGCCAGCGAGTTGACGACACCGCCCCAGCGGTCATCGTGCGGCCTCGGCGCGAGGCACCGGGAAGTCTCTTGCTCATGAAGTACGGCTCATCTCGGTTCACTGCAGTCACATCGGTCACATTCGCAACAGCCCTCACGATACCCCCGAATGGGGGCCATGGTGAGGTGCGGGCAGCCACGAACATCGGGGCCGACCACGCTGCTCCACGCCCGAGGCTAACCCCGGAGCCGAACGCCGCAGCGGTCATTCGAGGCCTGTCGCGAGATCCGTCACGGTCTCTTCGGAGCGACCCCGACGACTCGATTTTGGATTCTGCCGATTCATCCGTATGCTTGTCGCTCGGTAGTCATGAAGCTTCACCGCTTCGCGGCCCTATCGTTTAGAGGCCTAGGACACCGCCCTTTCACGGCGGCAGCACGGGTTCGAATCCCGTTGGGGTCACCAATGACTACTGGAAAAACAGTCACTCAGATTCAGGTATAGTGAGTCTGCGCGGCTGAGCAGCAAGAGAAACACCGCAGCACAGCACCACAGAAATTCAACAAGTATGGCCCTGTAGCGCAGTTGGTTAGCGTGCCGCCCTGTCACGGCGGAGGTCGCGGGTTCAAGTCCCGTCAGGGTCGCAAAAGGTCGGAAGCCCTCTCGCAAGGGAGGGCTTCTTCTTTTGAGACATCGTCGCCGTCGTGCATCTGATGTACTCGGCTCTGTAGCTCAGTTGGTAGAGCGCACGACTGAAAATCGTGAGGTCACGGGATCGACGCCCGTCGGAGCCACTGAAACCCCCGCCTAGCTTCTACATGGTGGGGGTTTCTTTATGTCCTCGAGAGCTAACAGTCGGCCACCCCGCAAAAACCCCGCATTTTCAAAACAGACCGGTGTCGTCGGCACCCTGCAGCTCGCCGGTCTCCCCAGCCACGACTCAGAGATCGAGCGATTGGTTATCTCCGGGGACCGCGGCTGGCTCGAGACGGACGGCGCACGCCGCTTGTCCATCCACGACGCGCCCGAGTCCGCTGCGATTGCGGGTGACCTGTCGACGGTTACGACCGTGCACAACCCGAGCGAAAGCACGATGTCCGGCGGGAACGCAGACCTGCAACTTCGCGGCTTCGTCGACGAGATGACACACTTCGCAGCGCTCCTCAAAGATCCGGAGGCCGCGGCCGGAGCCGCATGGGACAACGTCCGGACCATGGAGCTCTGCGAACGTATCTTGAGGGCGTCCGCACCGACGACCGTTGGCTACACGGCTCCCTGGGAGCTCGGGTCGCCTGGGCAGGACCGCGACCGCTTCGTCGCCGACATCCTGGACGGTAGGAAATCGGGGTCGACGACACTTCGCGTCGTGTATGACCAGCGGGGAGAGTCCATCCCCTCCGTTGGAAGCCGTCGATGGGTACTCGACTCGGCCGGGCAACCTGCCGCCATGATTGAATACACGTCGGTGTTCGAGCGCCGTCTCGACGAGGTGCCGGACAGTCTGGCACGACACGATGGGGCCGACCCAGCGACGTTTGTGGATGAGCACCTGGAATACTTCGCGACGCTCAGGTCAGATGTGCGCACCTACCTCGATGACCCGGGCTGGTCACCCTCGCCGGCGTCGAACGTGGTGACGACCACATTCCGCCTCGTCCGCGGATCGCTGAGCCTGATCTGACTCCGCCGCACCGCGCCCGACCCTCAACCCGAGGTATCCGCTCGAGGTTCAACCGCGGCGATCGTGAGCTCGGCTGATCCGAAACGCTCCGACGTGGCGACGATGGTGATGTCGCCGATTCGGGAGGGTCCCACTATGCAGCCCGGAGAAAGGTCTAGGTGTACGTCTCTTGCGTGCTATATGCGACCCGATCGCGGATTGCTCTGTCACTCACACCTTCGGAGTTTCGACCATGCCGTCAGGTTATGCGATACACCGGGAGCGGGTCGCTTCGATGAGGTGCTGATGGCCCAGTGGATCCGCGAAGGATCAGCGTGGGTGCTGGGACCTCTAAAGCTGTATCGATGCCTCCATCGATTCGGTCGAGCAACGTGCGCAACGCTGCGCGGCCCTGTGCGCGGAAGTCGAGCCGAATCGTTGTGCGTGCCGGAGTAAAAGGGTGCTTCCAGGGTGTCATCGACTCCGCTGACGCTCACATCCTCACGGCTCGGCCGAGGCGATCGCGCTCTGGGTTGTCCGAGTCGGGTCCGTGGAGATCGTACTTCACGTAGTCCAACACCTCGCGCAACAGGTCGTAGACGAACTGCGCCCGCTCGGCCTCCGTGGGGCGCTCGGCCTTCATCGTTGGCCAGGTCGTGTTGACCAGTGCGTCGAGCTTCGGATGCGAATCGTTCCCCACTGGGTGTTCCGGCCGGCCCACTGCCCGTCGTCGCACTCCACCGGCCACAGATTGCCCTCTTGTGGCTCACATCTGATCGGACACGGGGTGTCCGCTGGGACTATGCCCCGCCCAGGTCAACACACCCGACGAGCGCCCGCCTCCGATGACCAGGCGCAGTTGCGTGCCGACCGAGAGAATCACGAGCACAGTGGTCGCTGCATGTCGGGCACACGCGAGTGTCCGGTTGGACACGAGTCCGATCATGCGGTCAGCATATCGGCGGCGATCGCCGCGGACCGTCCTCTCGCTCTAACGGGCCGCCGCCGCGGGCGCTCAGCGAAACTGCCGCGGCACAATCTCCTATTTCATCCACGACAGCTACCGGTCTGCCGTCCTCCAAATAGGCTGGTCGAGCGAAGCGACGGAACACCCGAGCGCCCGATCAGTCGAGGTGGAACACTTCGGGCAGATCCCTCCACCGCTCATCTGGGGCGCCGTCGGGTAGCGGCCGCTGCAACGGTTCGCACACCGCCCACCATTCCTGGGTCGTCGGGTCGACGGCGATGGCGGCCATGTCTGACTCGAAGTCGTCGCCTACGTACTCCATGTAGGAGAACAGCAGCTTGCCGTGCCGATAGATCGAGTAGTTGGTCACGTGGCTCCGGCTCAGTCGGTCCAGAACGGCGGGCCAAACGGCGGCATGCAAGCGCTCATACTCCTCGACGTTGCCGGCTGGCAGTCCGATGACGGACGCGAGGCGCCTCACTTGCTCACCTCGTGAGGCTTGCCGGCCTCGCGCGGTCGCATCCGCAGATGCGTCACTCCGCCATCAACCTCGAGCGTGGTACCGGTCGTCGACCCAGACAGCGGGCTGGCGAGATACACGATCGCGGCAGCGACCTCCGCCGGTTCAACCATGCGGCCGGTGGCCTGACGCGCATCGAGTGCGGCCCGCTCAGCGACCGGGTCAGCGAATCCGGCCAACATGCGGTCAACAAACGGCGTCGCCACGGTGCCAGGGCTGACGCAGTTCACGCGAATCCCCTCACGTACATGATCGGTCGCCATCGCATAGGTGAGTGCCAACACGGCACCTTTCGAGGCGGCGTACAACGCGCGCTGCGGAAGACCGTTCAGTGCCGCAATCGAGCACAGATTGACCACAGCGGCTGCGTTCGAACGCCGGAGCCATGGCAGAGCCGACGCCGCAACCCTCGCCATTCCGACAACATTGATGTCGAGAACGCGAGCCCACTCGGCATCGTCATTCTCTTCCACCGTGCCAAAGGCGCTGATTCCAGCGTTGTTCACGAGAACATCGATGCCGCCGAACTCGGCCGCGATGGCGTTGATCACCTGTTCAACTGAGGCGCGATCCGAGACATCGGCGACAAATCCGCGCAACGGTTCCGGGAGTCCAGCTATGGCTCGGTCGAGCACAGCGACCGTGGCTCCTCGGGCCACCAGGGCTTGAGCAGCAGCGAGACCGATGCCCGACGCACCACCCGTCACAACAGCGACGAGTCCGTCGAACTCTGGCGCGGTCATGCTTGCACCAGGTTCTGACGAGCGCGGCCGAGCCCATCGATCTCAAGTTCGACCACATCACCGGCACGCAGGTAGGGATTGCCGGCGATGCCGAGCGCGACACCGGCCGGTGTCCCCGTATTGATGACGTCACCCGGGTGCAAAACCATGAACTGGCTGATGTACCAGATCACGTGCGCAACAGAGAACAGCATGTTCTCCGTCGTACCGTTCTGGCGAACCACGCCGTTCACGCTCAGACGCAAACCCAGCTCCTGTGGGTTGCCGATCTGGTCAGCCGGGACAAGGTTCGGGCCGAAGGGATTGAAGGTCTCGCAACTCTTTCCTTTGTCCCACTGACCACCGCGCTCAAGCTGAAATTCGCGCTCAGACACATCATGTGACACCGCGTAACCGGCAACACACGCGAGCGCGTCAGCAGGGGAATCGAGATACCGGGCCTCGGCACCGATGACGACGCCGAGCTCCACCTCCCAGTCGGTCTTCACTGACCCGCGCGGGATGAGGACATCATCGAATGGCCCCACGAGGGTGGATGGATCTTTCATGAAGAGCACCGGTTCGTCCGGCAGCTCCGCTCCAGTCTCCTCGGCATGATCACGGTAGTTGAGGCCGATGCAGACGATCTTGCCGGGGCGAGCGATCGGAGCACCGACACGCAGAGCCTCTGCCGTGTCGAGCGCGGGGAGCGTCCCGAGAGCCTTGCGCAGACGATCGATTCCTGCCGACGCGAAAAACGCACCATCGAAATCGGCGCTGACGGCGCGAGCGTCAAGCGTCCGGCCGTGCACGCGCACGACTGGGATCTCAGCTCCCGGCGAACCAAGTCGAGCGAGGGTGAAACTGGTCATGCGGTCTCCTTTGACAGGTTGAGATTGTAGAAATTTGCAGCGTTTGTGGCGAGGATGCGTGACCGATCGTTGGCACAGACGCCATTCAGGAGCTCGTGGATGCCGCAGAACACACGCGCGTAGCCACCCGCGATGAGCGACACCGGCCAATCACCCCCGTAGATCAGCCGACTCGGGCCGAAAACGTCGAGCGCGTGCTCGAATGCGGGTCGGAGACCGTCGACGCTCCAAGCTGCAGGGTCGCCGACAGTCGAGTACAGTCCGGAGACCTTTCCCACCACCAGTGGGTTTTGGGCGGCCTGCGCAATGAGGGAACGCCACGGTTCGGCCGAGGCAGCGCCGATGGGTGGCCGGTTCAGGTGATCGAGGACCATGTGCAGCCGCGGGTGACGCTCAGACAGTGTCAGTACCGCCCGCATATGCTCTGGGAGCACGCCGACAACGTCGAGAGCCACATCTGCGTCTTCGAGGAGGCTGAGGGTGGCCCCGACATCGTCTCGAAGCAGCCAGTGCGGGTCGGCTCGATTGTGGGTGAGATTACGTACCCCCGAGAACAGCGGGTCTCTGAGCAGCTCGGCCAGGCGCTCAGCCGCTCGATCGGGCTCGTGCAGCGGAACGTATCCGACGACGCCGAGTACTTGCGGAGTCCGACGCGCGACCTCGAACATGTACTCAGTGTCATCGTCGTTGTCCGCGGACTGCACGAGCACACTCCCGGTGATGCCCGCGGCTGTGAAGTCAGGAAGCACCTCGGCCATGTCGAAGGAACGATGCAGAACACCAGCATCCGGTCCGAGCCACGAGTACTCGGCGCGACCGAGATCCCAGACGTGCTGGTGGGCATCGACAATGGTCTCAGCCACGACGCACGAGCCCACGCTCGTCGAGCGCCGTCCACAATGCCTCCGGGATCTCACGGTTCACCCGTTCCATCGTGCCGCGCACCTGGTCTGCCGTACGCATACCGACGACAACCGACACGACAGCGGGGTGCCGAAGCGGGTACGCAATTGCGACATCGGGCAGCTGGACGCCGAATTCCTCGCAGACGTCTGCGATGGCGTGCACCCGAGCAATGAGCTCCATTGGCGCCCGTTCATACTCGTAAAACGCATCAGCAGGCGGACGAGGTCGCGACAGCACCCCGGAGTTATAGACACCAGCGGCGACGACACCAACGCCGCGGCGGGCGGCCACCGGAAGCAGGTCGTCGAGCGCTCCCTGATCGAGCAAGGTGTAGCGACCGGCCAGCATGATCACGTCCACGTCGTGACGCTGCACGAACTCCGCAGGCAGGGCTGACTGATTCATGCCGGCCCCCACAGCACGCAGCACCCCCTCGTCACGCAATTCGACGAGCGCAGGGATGGCTTCGGCATGCGCCTCGGCTCCGTGATTGTCCGGATCGTGCAGATAGGCAATGTCGATCCGGTCGAGGCCCAGCCGTTCGAGGCTCTCAGACACAGACCGACGGATACCATCGCGACTCAGGTCCCATTCACGTCGGAGCGTCGCCGGCACGGCGAAGCCACCGTCATCCATTGCGCCGGCCGGGAGCCCACTCGGCACAAGCAAGCGCCCGACCTTCGTCGACAACACATACTCATCGCGAGGGTGTGAGGCCAGCGCAGCACCAAGGCGGCGTTCTGACAATCCCAGGCCATAGTGCGGAGCAGTGTCGAAATATCGAATTCCGGCGTCCCACGCGGCGTCAACAGCGGCCGATGCCTCAGCGTCAGTCATCTCCCGATAGAGGTTGCCCAATTGGGCGGCCCCCATCCCCAACGTGGGGAGTTGCAGTACCGATCCCGATGTATGGCTCAGCATTCAAGAGTTCCTTCGGTGATGACGTGTTCCATCATTCCTTCACTGCCCCGGACAGCATGCCCGTGCCGATGAAGCGTTGGAACACGAAGAAGAAGATGGCGATGGGCACGATCGCGACGAGGGCGGCGAGGGCGGCCTCCGGCTTATGGATGGGGAGGTCGCTTTGATTCGAAGCGTTGATGACGGGCGCCGAGTTCAACAGCGTCGCGATGCCAAGTTGCAAGGTGTACAGCTTGTCGTTGACCAACATCACGTAGGGCAGAAAGTAGTTGTTCCAGGTTGCTACGAAGGCGAAGAACGTGACGAGCGCAACGGCAGGTTTTGCCAATGGGAGCCCAAGCGAGAGGAAGACACGCAGTTCGCTCGCACCGTCCACTTTCGCTGCCTCGACGAGCTCGCGCGGGAGCGCTGTCTGGAAGTGCAGATACGTCAGGTACACGCCGAAGGGGAAGAACGCCGAGGGCAAGATCACCGCCCAAGCCGTGTTTGTGAGCCCGACAAGCGCGAGCTCCCGGTAGATCGGGATGACGGTCGCCGCGGTAGGCAAGATCATTCCGATGAGCGTGAGCGTGAGCACGAGTTGGCGGCCTCGGAACGAGTACATCGCCAGGGCGTAGCCCGCAGGGATTGCTGCGACCACGGCGATGATCACTCCAGCGACGGAATATGCGATGGAGTTTGTGAGCCAGAGCAGCAGCATGCCGTCGTTGAACGACATGAGATTGTTCCAGGCCGTCCCGACGTTCTCGAAGGAACCGAATGCCAATGGCGGTAGCGAGGTGAGCTCGCTCTCCGTCTTCGTCGGTGCCAGGACCAACCAAAAGAGTGGCGCGGCGAAGGCGACGCCCACCAGCAGGAGGAGGACGATCCGCGCTCCACGTCCGACGAGGGAACCATGTCGCGTGCCGCCGCCTCGCGGGGTGAGGCTGATCGCGGTCATGTGGTCTTCTCCGTCTCCGAGTAGGTACGCAGGCCGTAGATGAGGAAGAGCGCTGCCGCGAGGCCGATCACGACGAGGAAGATCGCATAGGCGCTGGCCGCACCCGCGTCGTTCTGATTGAACGCGTAGTAGAACGCAAGCTGATTCAACGACCAGGTGTCACTCACGGTGCCCGGAAGCGCCGCACCGACGAGGTTCGGCTCCGCGACGAGCTGAGCGGCACCCGCGAAACTGATCACGCCGATGAACGCGATGTAGCGGGTGATGAGAGGCAACTTGATGTGCCAAGCGACCTGCCAGGAGCCGGCGCCATCAATCTTCGCCGCCTCCATGATGCTCGTGTCGAGAGCGTCGAGTGATCCGTACAGGACGACGATCCACCCGCCAACTCCGGCGTAGATCGACATGATCGCGAAGATCACGGGCAGGTTCTGCGAGGTGAAGACGTCAGCGCCCGTCTCGAAGCCGAAGGCGTTGAGGATCCCTTGGAAGGGGCTGAGCTGGGGCGTCAGCATGAACAGCCAGAGCAGCACGAGCGGCGCCCCGACGACGACGCCGGGGATGTAGTACACCAGCTTCATCACGGTGGCGAACCGTCCCGGACGGCTGTGCAGGACCAGTGCCGCTGCCGTGGCGAAGGCGAGCAGGACGGGCAGGAAGACCACCAGGAAGGTACCGACGTTGATCACCGCCGGCAGGAAGTTGAGGTTCGAGAACGCACGTATCATCGTGGAAAACCCGAACGGGTTTCGCGAGTCGGCGTCACCGCCCAAGCTGGACCAAAGCGCGCTCGCCACCGGGATGATCGCGAAGACCGCGAGGAGGACCAGGTACGGCGCGAGGAGGACCCACGCGAGACCCGATCTGACCCGTCTGGTCGGCCTTGTCCTCCGACGGGTTCTGGTCGGTAGTGCTGTACTCATGACTTGCCTCACTGGTGTCGATGGGCTGGGCAGGATCGCCCAGCCCATCTGTCGGAACACTTGCGCTACTTGATGACAGCTTTCCAGCCGGCGTCGGTCAAGGACTGCGCCTGCGCCTGTTCCCACGTCTCGATCAGCGAGGAGAGCGCTGCACCCTCCTTCAGCTTCGGTGAAACTGCGTTCTGGAACGAGGTGAGGATCTCGAATCCGGTCGGGGTGTAGAGGTTCCCCGTCACGTCTGCTCGCGCCGAGGTGAACGTATCGGTCGGGTCGACGGCGTAGTAGCCGGATTGGGCGGACTTCGCGATCCAGGCAGCGGCGGCGGGCTCATAGGCGGGGAAGGTGACGGCCGCTGCGAGCGATTCGTCGTCGGTGGTCAGCGCGGTGATGAGCGCGGACGCCGCCACGGGGTCGCTGCTCTTGGCGTTGACGATCCATTGGCCGCCGACTGCGGCCCCCGCGCCCTGCTTCTTGTCGCCCCAGCTCGGCAGCGGTGCGGCCGCTATCGATCCTGCGGCGTTCTTGAAACTGCCCTCGAACAACACCGATCCGTACCAAACGAAACCGGGAAGCATGAGCACCTTGTTGTCGGTGCCGAGCGTGGTCATGTCCGGGTCGAACGGGCTGAGCGTCTTGACGGAACCGTTCGCGATGAGCGGGTCGAGCATGTCGGTCACGCGCGTGCAGTCAGGGTTCGAGGCCAGGTTGATCTGGGCGTCCTTGCCCTGTTCGGTCACGCCGGGGCAGTCCGAGCCGCGGTAGTAGACGTTGGGGCAGAATCCGTCGCCACAACTCCCGGTGACGTAGCCGGGGTGCTCGGTCGCGACCTTCGTCGAGAGCGCGGCATACTCCTCCCAGGTCTTCGGCACGGTGTAACCGAACTGGTCGAACAGGGGCTTGTTGTACCAGAGCATCTGCGTGGAGATGTCCTGCGGCAGGCAGTAGACCTTCCCGTCGACTGTGCAGGCGGTGAGGGCCGCGCCGAAACCGTCGCGGACCTTCTTGTCAACGAGGTTGGTCAGGTCGGCGGAGAAGTCGAAGTCCTGGGCGAACTTGACGCTCTCGCCGTTGGCGGTGAACACCACGTCGGGGAGGGACTTCGCGTCCCTCGCAAGCAGGGAGAGCTTCGACGCCAGGTCACCGCCGTCAACGGTGACGACGTCGATCTTCACGGCAGGGTGCGCTTTGGCGTAGGCGTCGACGGCCGGCTGGCGCGTTGCGTCTGCCCAGACGAGCAACTGCCCATCGCCGTCAGCCGATGCTCCGGAACCGGCTGAGCCCGATGCGGTACAACCGCTCAGGACGAGCGCCGCGGCGATCGCGACGCTTACGACAGCGGCGGCTGCAAACCGCCGTGCCTTCGGGTGCTGTGTCTTCATTGCGATTGACCTCTCTGTCAACAGGGTGATAGGGCCGCATCCGACTGACTCACGGTCACTCACTGCGGAATGAGTAGGACTCTACCGCAGCATATTCAAAATGAATAGTACTTATTCTCTCACCGACCCGGCGCCGCAACGAGCGATGCGATTTCCTCGCGATAGCCCTCGATCGTGTGCTGCAGATGCAAGCGCGAAGCTTCGGAAGCAGCCGTCGCGTCGCCGGCCCGGATCGCCGCGAGGATGGCGACGTGCTCGTCGTGCGCGGTACGGAGACTCCCGCCCGAACCGCCGTGCAAGGCGAGGACGACGACCTGCTCCTGCAACTGCCGCACGCCCTCCAGTGCACTTCGGATGAACTCGTTGCCACTGGCCTGTGCGATGGCCAGGTGGAACCGGGTGTCAGCGTCGGCCCACAGTGAACGGTCGTCGTCCTCCAGCGCACGAGCGGCGTCCGTGATCGCCTCATCGAGCAGGTTCAGCACTGGCGGCGTGGCCTTTCGAGCAGCCTGACCGGCCGAGTACACCTCTTGCACCAAGCGGAACTCGAGCAATTGCTCCACCTGCTCGATCCGACCTGGGACGAAGCGATGACCCGCGAGCAGGCTGCCGCTGGATGCGGCCGTCCCTCGCCCGACGTAGAGTCCACGACCACGTTGCGCGCTGACCCTGCCGATCGCAGCCAATACCTTGATGGCCTCCCTGGTCACACTCCGACTCACGCCGAGCTGATCGGCGAGGTTCTGCTCGGTCGGAAGGCGGTCCCCGGGAGCGAGATCCCGCTCGACGATCAGTTCGATGATCCGCTCGGCAGCGATCTCGTAGCCCGGCCGGTAGCCGACCGTGCCTGCAACTCCTGCGCTCATGTGCCCTCTCTCCATCCGTTGGTGATTCCGGTTCCGTCCTACCAGGCCTGGATGATCAACGCGAACAATCATCGGAGAGTTCGCCGACGAGGCACCGATCAATGACAGACTTGACCGGATAATGAATCATAGTTATATAGTGGGGTACCCATCCAGCGACGCGAGGGAAGCGACCCCATGACGACGATGTCGAACCCCATCCTCTGGTTCGAGCGACCCGGCTCGACCTGGTTCGAGGGGCTTCCTGTGGGCAACGGCCGGTCCGGAGCCATGGTCTACGGCGATCTCGACCACCAGGCCCTCGCCCTCAACGACGAGCAGTTCTGGTCGCCTGGCCCACGAGAGCGTGAGCTGTCAGGCGCCCGCGAAGCACTCGACGAGGTTCGTGATGCCCTCGCCTCAGGCGAAATTCTCCAAGCGCAGGCGGCTGCGCAGCATCTGCTCGGCACGCCACGGCTCGGAGCAGCGTTCCAACCACTCGGCGCGCTGGAGCTCAGCGTCGATGAGGCCTCCCCAGTCTCGATGCGCCGCTCCCTCGACCTTGCCGACGGCGTGGCGGCCTTCGAATGGACACTCGATGAGGACGCGAGCGTGGTCCGCGACGTGATCGCATCGCGCACCCCCTCCGTGTTCATCGTGACGCAGACCGGCGAGCGGGCGACCAGAATGTCAGTGACCTCCCCCTTCGGCGCGACGACCGATGACGGTCTCGTCTTCCAGGGCCGATGGCACGAGGTCGAGCCGAACCGCGTTCTCGTCGCCGACAGCTACCGTGCGAAGCACGTCACGGGCGGCACCTCTCTGCATTTCGGTATCGGGGTACGGGTCCTCGGGGGCGCCTGGACACGCTCCGGTGAGCACATCGTGCTCGAACCGGGCAGCTGGACGATCGCGGTCGCGGTCGCCGTTTCACCGACCGCAGACGGCATCGCCCCCGCGATCGAGGCGTTGTTGGACGATGCAGCGGACCGGCCGACGATCGTCGAGGATGCCCGAGCGGCACATCGAGCAATCTTCGAGCGCTCGCGCGTCGCCCTGCACCTGGACGATGCAGCCGCGCTCACGCTCCGCGGGCTCCCGACCGACCTTCGCGTCCACGCCGTGCGAGCCGGCGGGATCGACGACGAGCTGACGCTGCTGATGGCGGACTACGGACGGTATCTGACGATCGCCAGCAGCATCGGCGGAACGCTTCCTCCCACCCTCCAAGGAGTGTGGAACGAGGACACCGAGCCCGCTTGGTGCAGCAATTGGACCGTGAACATCAACGCTCAGATGTGCCTCTGGAGCGCCGACCCGTTCCACCTGACCGAGAGCGTCGACCAACTCGCGGACCTGGTCGACGGCCTCGCCGTGGCTGGCCAACGCACCGCGCGAGAAATTTACGGGGCGGAGGGCTGGGTCGTCCACCACAACACGGACGTGTGGCTGAACACCGCCCCGACCACACTCGTCGAGGTCGGCCTGTTCCCCGCCGCTGGCCTCTGGTTGGTCCAGCAGTTGTGGCAGCACCACGAGCGGTACCCGGAGCGCGAGTACGCGAAGCGGCTCCTGCCCGCTCTGATCGGCGCGGCGACCTTCGTCGAAGGGTGGCTCGTCGAGGACGAGGAAGGGCGGCTCGTGCCTTCACCGTCGTCCACCCCGGAGAACGCGTACCTCTTGGAGGGCGTGGCTCGGCCCGCCAGCCGAGCAGTCGATCCCGAGTACTGGCGACACGGGTGGCTGGGCATCGCGCCGACACTCGACATCTGGCTCATCCGGGACACCCTGCGGAGCGCGATCACCGCCGTGAGCGCGTCCGCGGCAGCTGCCGACGCTCCAGAGCGGAAGGCGGTGGCGCGATGGGTGTCCGTACTCGAACGACTCCCCGAGGTACCCATCATCGATGGCGAGATTCCTGAGTGGACCTGGGCATACCGCGCACTTGAACTCGGCCACCGTCATCTGTCGCCTCTCTACGAGCTCTACCCGGGGACGGACGACTACGTCAGCGCGTCGCCCCTCGCCGATGCCGCACGCACGACCCTCCTGAAAAGGCAGGCGAACGTCGAGTCGACGTCGAACGGCTGGGGCGGATGGTCGAGGGTGTGGACTGCAGCCGCGTGGGCGCGGCTCCGCGACGGTGAACGCGCGCTCGCAAGCCTCGAGTCGGTCGTTCGCATGGGCACCGCACCTGGTTCACTCCTCCATGCCTTCCCGGAGTTCGACGGCAAGCCGACGGCAGACGCGGTGCACCAGTCGGACGCGAACATGGGCTTCCCGGCTGCCCTCGTCGAACTCCTCGTCCAGAGCGACACCCGCGGCATCACGCTGCTGCCCGCGTTGCCCGCGCGCTGGCGCTCGGGCGCGGTCACGAACCTCCGCGCGTACGGCGGCGTGGATGTGAGCTTCCGCTGGCGCGCGGGATCCGTAACCGACCTCGAAGTCTCCTCGACCGTGACTCGCACCGTTCGGCTGACGACCCCCCATCACGAGCTCGAGCTCTCACTCGTCGGCGGACGGCCACACACCATCGACTTCACCTCGGAGCAGACTCGCTCCAAGGAAGGAACCCCCTCGTGAACATCACTCACATCGAATGCCACCTCGTCGACCAGCCGGCGGCTTCGCCAGCCTTCGACTGGCGTCACGGTCTCCCCGGATCCCCGACCGACCGGGTATCCGCGGTCATCCGCATCATCACCGACACCGGCCACGAGGGTGTCGCCTTCAGCCGCAATGGTGTGATCACACAGGATCTCGTTGATCGCCGTATTCGCGAGGACCTGATCGGCCTCAACGCCCTCGACCGCGAATACATCTGGCACCGGATGTGGGAGCTCGACCGTGTCGAAGAGTTCCCCATCTACACGATGGGCATGATCGACGTGGCCCTCTGGGACCTGGCTTCGAAGCAAGCCGGATTGCCCCTGTGGCAGTTCGCCGGCGGCTTCCGACAGTCGCTGCCGGCGTACGCCTCAACGAGCACGTTCTCGTCGATCGAGCAGTACCTCGACGTGGCGGACCAGTGCCTCGCCCTCGGGTACCGCTCGATCAAGCTGCATGCCTGGGGCGACGCCCGCCAGGATGCCCGCCTGTCTCTCGCGCTTCGTGAGCACGTCGGACCGGACGTGCCGCTGATGTTCGACGGCTCCGCCGGCTTCGACCTCCCCGACTCGATCTACCTCGGCCGCGCCCTCTCCGAGGCTCGGTTCGACTGGTACGAGGAACCGATGCGCGAGTTCAGCGTGCATTCCTACGCTCGCCTTGCCGAGCGCGTCGAGGTGCCACTGCTCGTCGGGGAGACCTCCGACGGAGCGCACTACAACACGGCCGATTTCATCGCCAGTGGATGCGCCACCTCGGTGCGGACGAGCACCGAGCTGAAGGGCGGCTTCACGGGCGCGCTCCGCATTGCCCACCTGGCAGAAGCGTTCCAACTCCGCGCAGAGATCCACGGCCCGGGCATCGCGCACGAGCACCTCGCGATGATCATCCCCAACACCACCTCCTATGAATCGCTGGTCACGAGCAGCACCGTGACGCGCGATCCGATCGTCGATTCTGACGGGCTCATCCACGCCCGCGCCGAACCAGGTGTCGGTCTGCCGCAGGGACTCGACTACCCGGCTGCACTGGCCGCTCACGTGTAACGCACCACCTCACAAAGGAGTTCAGCAATGACGCTGTCCACGCCTCACCCCACGCAGGATCGATCGCGACGAAGATTCGCCGCGACGTTCGTCGCGACCCTCGCGCTCAGCACGCTCGTGCTCAGCGTCCTCCAAGCGCCGCCGGCCCACGCGGCCGTCCAGCAGACGATCTACGTCACACCCACCGGGTCCGACTCCGCTGCGGGAACCCTCGCCGCCCCGCTGCAGACCCTGGACGGAGCGCGTGCTCGCGTCGCAAGCGTCAACTCCTCGATGACGGGCGACATCGTCGTCCAGTTCCGCGGCGGGAGCTACCCCGTTTCCTCTGCGGTCACCTTCGGGATCGCGGATTCCGGAACGAACGGCTACACCGTCAGCTACCAGGCGTATCCGGGTGAGACCCCGGTGTTCAACGGCGGCGATGCGGTCACCGGCTGGACCCTGCAGTCGGGGAACATCTGGGTCGCCGACCTCGCCCGCACCACGAAGTTGCGCACCCTCTACGTCAATGGCGAGCGTGCCGTGCTGGCGCGCAGCACGGGTGTCCAGGCCGCGATCGGCGGGTCCGGGAGTTACACCGTCGCAGCAACCGACCCGTGGGCGCTCGACGGGGGAAGCACGTTCGCGGGCATCACCCTCTCCGGCTCCGGCCTGCCTGCAAGCCTGTCACAGCAGTCGGACATGGAGATCGTCAACCAGGACGGCTTCTCCTTCCACGTCGTCGGACTCACCTCGGTGACGACGTCGGGAAGCAACCGCGTCGCGACCCTGCAGCAACCGATGGGTGCTATCGCCCTGACCACGCCGCAACCATGGGGTTCGGCGTTCTTCGACAGCGTGAAGCTGAGTGCGAACAACTTCTACCTGCAGAACGCGATCGAACTCCTGGATCAGCCAGGCGAGTTCTACTTCGACCGCACCGCTGGCAAGCTGTACTACAGCAAGCCTGCCACCGTCGACCTCTCGACCGCGAGCGTGGTCGCCCCCCGCGCCGAGAAGCTGATGACCATCGCCGGTACCTCGACGAGCGCACGCGTCCACGACATCGCGTTCAGCGGTTTCACCGTCGCCAACATGCACTGGTCATTGCTGGACGTCGGTTCCTCGGTCGGAGCGAGCACCGTTCAGTCGAACGCCCTGTACTCCAAGTACTGGTCGACGGGCAACTGGCACACAGCGGTCGGCCCGAGTGGCACCAGTGGCTACGCGAACACGACCGTCATGCCTGCCGCGGTCGAGGTCCAGAACGCACAACGGATCGCGTTCGCCGCCAACACCTTCACCCGACTGGGTGCCGGTGCCCTGAACCTCGGTAACGACACGGTCGACTCCGTCGTCTCGGGGTCGCGATTCATCGACATCAGCGGCTCCGCGATCACGGTCGGGTCACCGTACAACACCTACATCGGCGACGGCGACCTGCCGACCGGAGTCGAGGGAGCGCCCACCAATGACACGATCACGAACAACGTCGTCGATCGTGCTGGGGCCGAGTTCCTCCAGACGGTGCCGCTCGCGATCTACTACGCACAAGGGCTCTCGGTGACCCACAACGAGATCTCGAACGCTCCCTACACGGGCATCTCGATGGGCTGGGGCTTCAACGACTACTACCAGCACAAGCCGGCCGGGTCGAAGAGCACGGTCGCGGGGAACAATACCGTCGACTACAACATCGTGTCGAAGACGATGACCAAGATGCACGACGGCGGTGCGATCTACACGCTCGGCGCCCAGCCAGGATCCTCCATCTCCCACAACCTCATCGAGCACACAGGTGGTGCATCACAGGGAAATCCGCTGTACACCGACCAGTCCTCCTCCGGCCTCACCATCGCGGCCAACGTCATCGACGACTTCAACGGCACCTGGTGGTGGGTCTGGGGCGCCAACGCCTTCGTGTCGGGGCTGACCATCGCCGACAACGTCGTCAACTCCTCAGGCGTCAGTGAGACCAAACTGCTCCAGGCCGGGGGATCGGCACTCACCACCACCGTGACCGGCAATCGTGTCGGCTGGACGAGCACGGCTCAAGCCACCTCCACAGACGCCGGGCTCCAGGCACCGTACCAATCGCTCGTCGTCGCGGCGAACGGGCAGCGCACACGCAACACCGTCGAGGCGGAGTCCGGTACGTTCGGGGGCCGCGCGCGGGTGGCGACTGATACCGCGGCCTCGGGCGGGAAGGTCGTCGAACGGCTCGACAAGGTCGGCGACAGCGTGTCCTTCCCGGATGTGGCCCAGTCGGACACAGTGACGGTGAAGTACGCCGCAGCGACGTCCGGGACCATCGGCGTCTACGTCGGCTCCACCCGAGTGGCGTCCCTGGCGTTCAGCTCGACTGGAGCGTGGTACGGCACGTACAACACGGTCTCAGTGCCCGCAGCGATTCCGGCAGGCTCAACGGTGACCATCAAGAACGCCACCGGTGATGCCGGGCTGAACGCAGACCAGGTGACGTTCACGCGAGTAGCGGCGGAGTTCGTCGAGCCGGAGAGCGCCGGCACCTTCGTCGGCCGGGCGTTGGCCTGCGCAACCGGTATCACCACCTTCAACCAGGGTGCGGTGTGCCAGCTCGACGTGGTCGGGGATGCCGTCTCGGTCACGAGTGCGACTACGCGCACAGCACTCTCGATCAGGTACGCGGCGCCAGTGGCCGGCGGCATCAGCGTCTATGTGAACGGCACGGATGTCGGCACGCTCACCTTCACGGCGACCGGCGGCTGGTACACCGGTTGGAACCGCGCTTCCCTCACGACGGCCATCCCCGCCGGCGCAGTGGTCACCTTCCGCAACGACGCCGGTGATACCGGCCTGAACATCGACAGCGTGCGGTTCGACTGACACGACGGTCGTGGGCGCGTCTCCTCGAGCAACCGCTCGCGAGATCGCTCACGACCGTCCTTGTCGACGAGCCCGGCGTGGGAGGATTCGTCTGCATCTGTTCGCATCCGTGACGTATCTGGAGATCACGTGTCCCCCCCCCCCCCCGCATGGTCGACGTCGCCAAGCTGGCGGGAGTCTCCCATGTGACCGTCTCCCGGGTGCTCAACAACCGCGACCTCGTGCGGCCCGAGACACGCCAGCGTGTCGAAGACGCGATCGCACAGCTCGGGTACTGACGCAACGAGATCGAACGCGAAAGGACTCAATCTTGCAAGCTGGCAGAATTTCGACGGAGATTCGTTCGCAGACACGGTCGATCTGATCAGTGACCGAGCTGTCAAATGGGTTCGGACGCCCGCCATAGCGAGCGGTGAGCTGCGTGTCTGACAGAGAACCCGCTGCCTGCAAACCTGGCTGGAGCATGGTCGAAGGAGCCAGTTACGCAATGCGGCCGCGACCGCGCGTCGAGCCACCGCCGATCGACCAGCCGCGCCCACCCGCCGACTGTCCACACGATGCGGCGAATCAGGGGTTACAGCGTGAGTACGCGTGAACCGGACGAGGGCCTCCGCCCAGACCATGAGGATAGAGTCAAGATGACTGGTCTCGTGCACCGGTCGGTATGGCGGGTGCAAGTTTGAAAAGAGCAGCTGGTTGAGCGCTCAAATCCGGAGGCGTCGACCTGCAGATCCTCGGCATCGGCGCAACCGGCCGCATCGGCTTCAACGAACCGACCTCATCGCTCGCATCCCGCACGCGAGTCAAGACCCTCACGCCACAAAAACGACGAGACAACGCACCCCGCGGCACTCCCCCACAGCTTCTGGGACTCGATCCGATGCTGCTTTCTACACGCCCGATGCGTGAGCGCGGAGCCGGTGGCGACGATCGTCGCCCCGCTGGGTGCGGCGGACGTGAGTTCGGGGATCGTGATCGTCCGCGTGCCACCCTCGTCTCGGGTGGCGCGGGCTGTGAGCTGCGTTGTCATGACGATTCCTCTCAGTTCCAGTGATTTGGAGTGTTAGTCGATGCGTCCTGCAGCTAGCGAACGATTCCAGCCTTCACCGTGTCGCCTTGGACCGGAATCGCGAGGGAGATCTTGCTCGTGCCGTCCTACGACGACCAGATATGGTGCTGCCCCGCGAGCGGGTTTAACGGCTAGCCTCCTGGAGGGAACCCCGCGTCTATTCCGCGAAAACGCGAACCGCAAGCCGCAATCTCTGGCATCGGAAAAGACCAACGACCGGGCATTTCGGTATCTCTCAGCATTCCGCAGTAACCCTTGACAGAGCCGCCCTGAAAATCGTGAGGTCACGGGATCGACGCCCGTCGGAGCCACTGAAACCCCCGCCTAGCTTCTACATGGTGGGGGTTTCTTTGTGCGCGCCGTTACGAGGTACGCACGGGTTCGCGTGGACGTGGGGCGATGGACGTCCGCGACGCCATCGCCCGCTCCTCGACCTCGATCGCGCCGAGCATGACCACCTCTTCGACCTGACCCGCGCCGCAAACGCAGGCTCGCGCGTGCGCCCGTCCCGACCGGTGCCCTCGTGAGCACGAGTCCGTAACGACGCCCGCAGGGGCCGGCGCTGCCGCCTCACCGCACGGATCGGATCGGCCTGATGAGGAGCCCGGATGCGAGGACGATCCCGGTGGCGACGATGAACACCGCGCCGTACCCTCCGGTCAGGCCCACGATGGCCGAGGTGACGCCCGGGCCCAGGATCTGTCCTCCGGTGTTGGCCATGTTGAGGATGCCGAGGTCCTTCGCCGCATTGTCGGGGCTCGGCAACACCTCGGTGTTCAACGCCTGATCGACCGAGTTGTACACGCCGGTGCCGATCCCGGCGATCAGCGCGTAGACGAGCATCGCCCACGGCTCGGCCACGAAGAACGGGAACAGGGACGCGCACGCGACGAGGAACGCCGATCCGATCACGAGAGCCTTCCGTCGCTTTAGCCGATCGGAGATCGGGCCGGAGATCGCCCCGAAGATCAGCGCGGTCACGAGCTGGATGAGCGCCATCAGTCCGATGGTGCCACCCGCCTCGGCAAGGGGCTGCCCGATGTAGTCCGTGAGGATGTAGAGCTGGTATCCGGTGAGCGAGTACGTACCGAGCACGAAGAGCAGCTTGCCGGACAGGGCGAGGTAGTAGTCCCTCGCGTTTCGCCGCGGGAAGGCGAAGTTCCGGGCGACCATGCCCGCGCTGAACGCCTCCCGCGGGACAGCGGTGTTCGACTTCTCCGGCGCGATGACGGCGACCAGCGGACCGGCGACGACCACCGCGATCGCGAAGACCACCATGCCGGTCGCGGGAGCCGTGACGAACGATGACGCGATGATCTGCGAGCCGAAGACACCGAAGAGGACTCCGACGCCGTACACGGCCGAGTAGGTGCCACGGCGGGCCGGTGGCACCCGGTCCGCGAGCGTCGCCAGCAGGGGCGCGGCGATGGCGTTCAGGAACAGCTGGAACGCCATCCAGAACACCACGACGAGCGTCACCGACTCCGTGGACAGCAATGCGAACAAGGACGCCGAGGCGCCGACCGATCCGACGATCATCCAGGGCGCCCGTCTGCCGAGCCGGCTCCGCGTCAGGTCACTGAGCGCCCCGAACACGATGTTCGCGAGCATCGCGACGATCGAACCGGTGATCGCCAGCAGTGCGACCAGCGCAACCTTGTCGTCCGGCGCGATCTGCTCGAGCCTGGCGGGCAGGAGCACGGCATTGTTCGCGAAGAACGGGCCGATCCACAGGGCGCCGCCCAGGAACAGCGCGAACCCCAGGCGGATCGGGCGGAAGTGCGTGCGGCCGTCGTTCGGCTGCGCGGTGATGCTGGTCGTGTCCGGGGCCCCGCCGGGGCGGGCTTTCGGGGTCGTCTGATCGGGGTGGGACATCGTCGTCCTTCTGCTCGGTGAAGCGTGTTCGGTGAGTGGATCGGTTGAAGGGAGGGCGCCGGCGGGCGCTACCCGAGCGCGAGTCGCGCGGTGGTCGCCGACGGGTCGCCCGAGTACGAGGCGGCTTCGACGAGCACCGAGTCGGCAGCGGGCGCGAATCCGGCGGCGGTCCAGCGCTGGAGGGGTCTCGTCGACGCGGGAACGGTGATCGTCCGCGACTCGCCTGCGCGCAGCTCGACCGGAGCGAACCCGACGAGCACTCGTCCGGGGAAGTCGGGCGCGTCGACGACCGCGTACACCTGCACGACGTGTCGTCCGGCGCGGGTTCCCGTGTTGGTGACGGTGACGACCGCGGAGAACGCCTCGTCGACCACGTCCGTGACCTCGACACCACCGATGGAGAAGGTGGTGTACGAGAGCCCGAAGCCGAGCGGGAACGCCGGCTCGACGCCGTCGCGGTCGAGGAGCCGCTGACCGTGCCAGCGATCGTAGGTGATGCTCGTCGCGTCGATGTCGAAGACCGGCAGATGAGCCTCGTCGGTCGGGATCGAGTAGGGCAGGCGGCCGGCCGCGTCGTGCCGACCGAGCAGGACCTCCGCGAGCGCCGCACCGCCCTCGCTCCCGCTGTACCAGCCGACGAGCACCGCGGGGACCTCCGCGCGCCACTCCTCGGTGATGACCGCTCCCGCTGTCACGATGACGACCACGGTGCGCGCGTTCGCCGCCGCCGTCGCGCGGATCATCTCCGCATCGACCGGCCGCACGCGCAGCGAACGGCGGTCGCCGCCGAGGGCGGTTCCCATGGTGAGCGGCTGCTCGCCCTGATCGAAGCTCAGTGCGGCGGCGACCTCCACGCCGTCCGGCGCCGGCGGGAACAGGGCGAGCATCTGCGGCTGCGATCCGAGGTCGCCCATGTACTCCCCCTCGTCGGCCGCCGTGTAGCCGACGACGACGATCGCCACGTCCGCCGAACGTGCGGCGTCGGCGGCCGCCGCCGGATCGTCGGCGCCGACGAAGTCGATCGTCGCGGCGGGCAGGGCGTCGGTGAGCCCGGCGAGCGGTGTGACGACCGCTGGCGAGCGGACGTTCGACGAGCCGCCGTCCCCGGTGTTCGGCAGGTCCGCGAGTCGGCCGATGACCGCCACCCGTCGAAGTTCGTCAGCCGCGAGCGGAAGCAGTGGTCGACCGTCGACGGCGTCGTTCTTGAGGAGGACTGCGGCGGTGGCGGCGGCTTCCTTCGAAAGCCGGCGGTGGGCGTCGGAGAACACCACCGAGGCGTCGGGCTCCGGATCGAGCTCACGCGCGAAGAAGGCGAGCTGGGTTGCGAGGATACGCCGCGCAGCACGATCCACGTCCGACCACGACGCGCGGCCGGACGCGAGGTCGCCGGGCAGTTCCTCGGCCCGCTGCTGTCGGAACGGCTCCTCGACGTCGAGCCCGGCGCGCAACGATTTCGCCGCATCGCGCAGTCCGAAGATGAAGTCGGAGACCGTCACCCCGTCAAAGCCCCAGTCGCCGCGGAGGATGCCCTCCATGAGCCGCTCGTTCTCCCCCGCCCACTCGCCGTTGACACTGTTGTAGGCGGTCATGATGCCGTCGACACCGGCCTCGACGACGCGGCGGAAGTGCGGGAGGTAGACCTCACGGAGCGTCGCGTCGTCGGCGGTGACGTCCACGGTGAAGCGGGCGTTCTCCATCGAGTTGAGGGCGTAGTGCTTCGCGACCGCCATCGCGTGACGGCGCACACCGCGGGTCAGCGCCGACCCGAACTCACCGAGCAGCAGGCTGTCCTCGCCGTAGGTCTCCTGGGCGCGACCCCAGGCAGGGTGTCGGGGCAGGTTGATGCAGACGCCTCCGAAGAAGTTCGCCCCCTGCGCCCGCATCTCCGCGCCGATCGCCCGGCCGATGCGCTCCTCCAGATCGACGTCCCACGTCGCGCCGCGCGCCATCGCGACCGGGAACGCCGTCGAGTTGCCCATCACGACGCCGCGCGGTCCGTCGCTGAACCGAAGTCCCGGAACACCCAGGCGCTCGATGCTCCCCATGACGATCGGTCGCATGTTGTACCCGGCGCTCATCTCGCCGAGGCCCGGCCAGAAGTCGTCGTCTCCGTCGAGCAGCCAGAGTCGCTCCTCCGGCGTCAGCTGGCCCAGCAGCTCTTCGGCCACGGCCAGGACTGGAGCGCCTCCACGTACGCGTTCGACACTGTCCGAGAACGCCGTCGTTGTGGTCTTCGTCGACATCAGGAAACCTTCCGATTCTTACCTGCATCAGTGCAGGTAAATGAATTGTAGGCAAGCGCAACAAATAGCGCAAGGCGCGATGTGTCAGGCTGATCCAATGGCGCCGGCAAGGACACGCACCCGACTCGCACCGAGCGAACGCCGGGGCCTCATCATCGACGCCGCGACGAGTCAGATCGCCGAGCGCGGTTACAACGCGTTCACGCTGTCACGGCTGGCCGAGGACTGCGACATGACCCGTGCCGGCATCGAGCACCACTTCTCCTCGCGGGAGGAGCTGCTCGTCGCGGTGCTCCGGAGCCGCGACGACCGGGACATGCAGGACATCACCGCCCGGTTCACCGCGGCCGACGAGGCCGGGGCCTGGGCATCGCTCGACGCCCTCGTCGCGCGCAACGCCGAACAACCCGAGATCGTCCGCCTGTACACGATCCTCGGAGCGGAGGCCCTCGACCCGGCCCACCCGGCTCACGAGTACTTCCAGGAGCGCACGCGCGAAGGTCTCGGCGCGCTCGAGGACCTCGCGAGCGGTTGGCATGCGGCCCCCAGGGCCTTCGCGATCGAAGTGCTCGCCCTCCTGGACGGTCTGCAGCTGCAGTGGCTCCGGGATCCGACCCACGATCTCGTGGAGCTCTGGCGCGGCGCGGGTTCCACCCTGTCTCGGAGCCGGTCCGCGCGCACGCACCCCTGAAGCCCGCGCATGCCCCCCGGGAGTCGCCGTCGTCGCCATCCGCCCGGTCCACGCGGCCCGCCGGATGCACGCGCCTGCGGATTCGGGCGCGTCACGTCGGATGAGTAGGCGCCGGGCGATGGCCGACGAACCAGCCCGCTGGCCGAACGTCCTCCCGCCAGCGGGTGATGGTGCCCGTCGGAGCCACGAACCCCCATCTCGCTTCTCCATGATGGGGGTCTTTCTTGCCCTCACATCCTGTGAGACGCCGCTGGTCCGGCGACACCGATCGATCCACGGGCCCGGAACGGCATCGGGACCCTGACGGTGTCGACGCCCCTCCCGGGATCGAGCAGCAGATCAACCGCCATGCGACCCATCTCGTCCTGAGGGAGCGCGATCGATGAGAGCGGAGGCTCGAGCCAACTCGCGAGCTGGCTGTCATCGAAAGCCACGACGGAGACGTCGTCGGGAACGACCCACCCCGCCGCCGACAATGCTTGGTAGGCACCGAAGGCCACCGCATCATTGACGCAGATCAGAGCGGTCGGACGGGCACCGTCGCGCAGGAGCCGCTCCACGGCGCGCCTCCCATTGTGCGGATCCCAATCGTCGGCGACCGGGACGATGCCGGCGAGCTCAGCGCCGTGCGCGGCGAGGCGTCTCCGGATCCCATGGAGCCGCTCGGACAGGGCGAGCGGCGTCCAGCCATGCCACTCCGCCCCTCCGGTCATCCCTTCTTCGAGCGCGCCGACGAAGAAGATGCCATCCCGATGGCCCGCTCCGATCAGCGCGGCCGCAGCGGCTTCTCCGGCCCTGATCTCGTCTGGGACGACTGTCGCGAACTCCGCGTCATCCGCGCTCACGCAGTTGAGGAGCACCAACGGGAGATCGCGGATGACCGGGGGCACGACGACCGAGCGCGTGAACATGGAGGCGTAGATCACGCCGTCGACCTGGCGGTCACGCAAGTCCTCGAGCATGGCGGCCTCCAGTTCCGGGCGACCGAGCGTCTCGACGGTGAACAGGAGTTTGTCGCGGGAACGGAGCCCCTCGAGCGCACCCCGGATCAAGGCATTGGCTGTCGACGTACTGGCGATGAAGTCGGAGACCAACGCCACCGTGCCGGACGTGCCCGTCCGCAGGATGTTCGCAGTGCGGTTCGGCCGATACCCGAGCTCTGCAGCCGCGTCACGCACGCGCTGTTGGGTCTCCTCCGAGATCCGTTGATCGTTGCGCCCGGTCAGGACGAACGACGCGACCGTGCGGGAGACGCGCGCCCGCGCCGCGACGTCCGCCTGGGTGACCCTGGCCATCGAGCCCTCTTCTCGCATCATGGACCGCACCGTGCCAGTGAGTACTGCTTGTCACCGCGATTGACGAATCCGCCCGCTTCCGATTATAGTCACCAGCTAACAGCAGTTAGCAGCGTCTGGCGACGTCTTCATGCCACGACGCGCGCGCCCTCATCCACTCAGCAAAGGAGCACGACGTGGTTGTGCAAGAACTCTCAACCAAGCGACAGCCGAACGAATGGTGGGTCGGCTTCGTCTGCGGCATGGCCACCTTCGTCGACGGCATGGCGCTCACCGGAATCGGCACGGCGCTGGTCCTGTACCAACAGTCGGTCGGGCTCACTCCCAACGAGGTCGGCTTACTGACCGGCATCAGCACTGCAGCGGTCGCTGCAGGCGCACTCGCGGGGGGCCGCCTCGGCGATCAGCTCGGGCGACGACGTGTCTTCCTTGTCACCATGGCTCTGATCGTCATCGGCGCCGGCCTGGCCGCAACGGCCCCGCAGTTCGGGCTGCTCGCGATCGCCGTCGCCCTCTTCGGGCTCGGCGTCGGGGCAGACCTGCCTGTTTCCCTGGCCACCATCTCCGAAGCGGCTTCCGACAAGAACCGCGCCAAGATCATCATCTTCTCGAACGTGTTGGGCACCCTGGGCATCGCTACGGCCATTCTGACCACGGTCGTGGCCGGCGGCCTCGGAGGTGTGGGCGGACAGATCCTCTTCGGTGGTGTCGCCGCAATCGGGCTCGTCACCTTCGTCCTCCGACTGACGGTGCCGGAATCGCGTTCGTGGTCGACCGCGAAGTCCGAGCAGACGCAGGGCATCCGCACCATCCGGGCAGACACGTCTCAGATCAGGGACCTCTTCCGGAAGCCGTACCGCCGCGCGACCTGGACACTGCTGATCTACTATTCGCTCACCACCTTGGCGGTGACGATCGGCGGGTCGTTCGGCACCTATGTCGCAGTGAACGTCGCGAAGGTCGACATCCAGCAGTACTCGGCCGTCTCCCTCCTCGGACTCCCCGCGGCGATCCTCGCCGCCCTCTGTTTCATGCGCGTCGCAGACACGTCTCTCCGTATGCCGTTCTACGTGGTCGGTGCGATCGGCGTCGTCGCGTCGTACCTCGTTCCGGCGGTCTTCGGGTTCACCTTCGTCACGGTCATCGTGTCGGTACTGCTCGTCATCGTCGCTGGAGCCTTCTGTTACGAGACGATGATGAAGGTCTGGACGCAGGAGTCCTTCCCGGTCCTGATCCGGTCGACGGCGCAAGGCCTCGTCTACGGCACGTCACGGATCGCCGCAGCCCTGCTCGCAGTCGTGACGCCGGCATTGCTCACCTTCAATCCACGGGGGCTGTACATCGCGCTCGCACTGGTCAGCATGGTCGGCCTCCTCGTCGGCTACCTGGGATTCCGGCGGAGCGTCGGGACCGCCTTCGATCACGAGGACGAGGCTGACCCGGAGTCCGGGACCGTCCCGACCTCGACCGTCGATGCCGCATCGCCAACTTCCTGAACGGAACGAACACATGACACTCACTCCCATCTCCACCTCCATCGACGGGCGAACACTCCGGGGGACGATCTACCGCCCTCCCCATGCCACAGGCCCCCTGCCGACGGCGGTCCTCCTGCACGGATTCGGCTCCAACAGGATGGAGAGCGGGCTCTTCACCAGGCTCGGTCGCGCATTGGCCGATGCGGGAGTCGTTTCCGCCGCCTTCGACCGAACCGGGCAGGGCGAGAGCGACGGCAGCTTCACCGACATCAGCGTGGAGCGCGACCTGGCCGATGCGCTCGGGATCGTGCGCGCGGTCGCGCCCCTGGACATCGTCGACGACACCCGCATCCACCTCATCGGAATGAGCATGGGGGCCGTCATCGCGAGCGTCGCCGCCGCTCAGCTCCGTGGGCGGATCCGGTCCCTCACGATGCTGTCGCCCGCCGCCTCGTTCGCAGATGAGATCGGCTCAGGCACACTACAGGGCCGCACCTTCGACACGGCCGAGGAACTCGGCTACTTCGACTTCTCCGGCAGCCGCCTCGGCACCGACTTCCTGAAGAGTGCGCCGGCGTTCGACGTCTACGGCTCGGCCCGAGGGTACGGCGGTCCGGTCCGAGTGCTGCACGGCACCGCGGACTTCATCCCCGTCGCCTACGCCGAGCGGTACCGCGAGATCTATCCCGACCGAGCCGAGATCACGTTGATCGACGGCGCCGACCACGGCTGGGCGTCGGTGCCGACACGTGACCTCGTCGTCTCTGAGGTCGTCGAGTTCGTCACCACGCACTCATCGCTCGACTGACGACGCTCACACACTCGACGCGAACCCCATCACATCGACCCAGGAGACTCCATGCCGCTCGACCCGTTCTTCATCCAACGCTTCACCGAACGGGAGGAGCTGGTGGCTCGAGGGTACGACGCAGCCCACATCCACGAGGAGTTCACCCGCTCGCCCGATGCGTGGACACCTCCCGACGACGTGGAGATCTCGGAGGTCACCGTCGATCACGAAGGTCACAGCGCGCGAGCCCGACTGTACCGACCGCGCGGGACGTCCTGGAGCGGTCAGACTCGCGTGATGATGCTCCACGGTGGCGGATTCACCTCCGGCTCGATCGACTGGGCGGAAGCGCACGTCGTGGCGGCCGAACTGGCCACCAGACGTGGCGCGATCGTCCTGTCGGTCGACTACCGGCTCTCGGTCGGTGACTCCGGCAGGTATCCGGCGGCGCTGGACGACGTCCACGCTGCGTGGTTCTGGCTCATGCGCGAGTACGACACCGATGGAGCAGCCTTCATCGGCGGAGGCAGTGCCGGCGCGAATCTCGCCGCTTCAGTCGCCATGAGACTGCGGGATGAGCGCGGTCGCACACCGGACGGCATGCTCCTGGCATACGGGGTCTTCCATTTTCCGTTGCCGAGCAGCGGTCCGGACGTCGCCCGTGCGCTGCACGCGCTGCCCAGCTCGGCGCGTGCGACACCGGACGACATGATCAGCGCGCAACGGAACTACGTCGGCCGTATCCACGGCGTGCCCAGGTACGCGATGCCTGGCCACAGCGACTTGAGCGACATGCCCCCCGCCGCGATCCTCATCAGCGAGTACGACGACCTCCGGGAGTCCAGCGAGTTCTTCGCACGCCAGCTTCAGGACGCGGGTGTGCCGGTGAAGGTCCGGCTCGCGCGGGGGATGATCCACGGACATCTGAACTGGCACCCCGGCCCGACTCTGCCGGAGGTCGAGGCCGGGATCGGCTTCTTCGCCGACCAACTGCCAGCCACCGAGCCTCGCGAGTAGCGGGCGCCCGCGAGTCGACGGCGACCACTCGGGATGCGCCGAAGCCTGCACGGATTCGGGCGCGTGCGCGAGACGGATAGGCTCGATGCGATGACCGACGCACTCGCCCTCCGGCCCAAGTTCTCCCGTCAACGGGTGATCGTCGGTGCCGCCGCGTTCGCAGACGCCCACGGGCCCGAGGCACTCACGCTCGCCGCCCTCGCCCGGGAACTCGGCACCTCGGCTCCAGCGCTCCTGAAGCACGTCAGGAGCACCGACGACCTGCGCACCGCGGTCGCGACGCTCGCGCATGCCCAGCTGAGCAGCGAACTCGATGTCGCCACGGCGGGACTCCACGGGTCGGATGCCCTCACCGCGGCAGCGACGAGCTACCGCCGCTTCGCCCTCGCCCACCCCGGCCGATACGCTCTCGCCTTCTCGGTGACGGACGCACGCACCGACGCAGGCGTTCCCGCCGACCGGGAACTCGTCCTCCTCCTCGAACGCGTGCTCGGTGGTCGAGGCCTCGACAGCGTCGCCATGACGGATGCCGGTCGGATCCTGCGCGCGGCGCTGCACGGGTTCGTGTCCCTCGAGATCACCGGCGGATTCGCGCGGGGAGTGGAACCGCTCGCGACGTACACTGCTCTCGTCGACCTGCTCGACCACTCCCCCACTCTCGGCACGCGACACGACAGGCAGACCACATGACCCCGACCCCGACCGTCCTCTTCGTCTGCGTGCACAACGCAGGCCGCTCGCAGATCGCCGCCGGCTTCCTCCGCGCCCTCGCCGGAGACCGCATCGAGGTGCTGTCCGCCGGCAGCGCGCCGAAGGACAGCATCAACGAGGTCGCCGTCGAGGCGATGGCCGAGCACGGGGTCGACATCACCGCGGCCGTCCCGCAGATCCTCACGACCGAGGCCGTCAGGACATCGGACGTCGTGATCACGATGGGGTGCGGCGACGCCTGCCCGATCTTCCCCGGAAAGCGCTACGAGGACTGGGAACTCGAGGACCCGGCCGGCCAGGGCATCGTGGCCGTCCGCCGCATCCGCGACGACATCGAGGAACGCATCGCAGCACTGTTCGTCGAGATCGTGCCTCAGGAGCCGTCCGAGTTCCCGCCGTCCATCGGTCAGGTCGCGATGCGCGAACTCACCGCGCACGGCATCACCCGTTTCGAACAGCTCGACCGTCTCGCCCCGGCAGCCCTCCTGCGCATCCACGGCGTCGGCCCGACAGCCGTGCGGATCCTCATGGACGGCTCGCGCACGGTCGCGGGCGCTCAGGACGCGTCGCGGTCGGCAGGTTCCTGAGCCCAGGGCGCCCCGAGTTCGGCGAAGGTGCTGCTCGTCAGAACGGCACGCTCGACCAGCTCCCCGATGCCGGGAAGGACGGGGTGTCGCTCGGCGCCGGATCCGCGCCAGTCGACGAACGCCGTCGCGATGGGGCGAGGCTCCGGAGCAGCACGGATCGCGTCGAGGATCGCGGTGAACGCCGCGGCGTCCTCGAGTGAGCTGACCAGGGCGACCGGCTCCGCACCGCCGATCGACGCCCTCGCCTCGAGCAGGTTCTCGATGAGTCCGGTGCGCTCGACGTCGACGATGCGGGCCTCCTGTCCGTGCAGCGCGATCTCGACACGGTCGCGCGTGTACGCGAACCGGATGTCACCCTCCGTTCCACGGACCGTGACGATCGGATCGGTGTCCTCGGCGGCGCAGAGGGTGAGCGCCGCGGTGAGCACCTCGCCGGTGGTGAGCGTCAGCCGCACCACCGAGGTGTCGTCGGCCTCGATGTCGTTCGCCCGGTACTGGTCGAGCTCGATGCGTTCGAGACGGCCCTCGCGCGTCGCGTCGGCGAGCCGGAGCATCGTCTGCACCGCGTGGGCGAGGGGGTTCGTGACGACCCCGTCGACGACGGGCACGCCGTTCATCTGTCGCCGTCCCGCCCAGGCCGCCCTCGTCCAGTAACCGTGCGTGCGCACCCAGGTCCCGGCGGCGTCGAACGAACGGACCTCGCCGATCGTCCCGGCCGCGACCAGGTCGCGGATCATCCCGATCGCGTGCGAGCCGAGGCTCTGGAAGCCGACCTGCACGAGCCCACCGGTGCGCTGCTCGACGGCGAGCAGCGCACGGTACTCCGCCGCGGAAGTGACCGGAGGCTTCTCCAGCAGGACGTCGGCCCCGTGCTCGAGAGCCGTCACTGCGAGCCCCAGGTGCGTGTGGATCGGTGTCGACAGCACGACGACGTCCGCGGACACCGTGGCGAGACAGTCGTCGAGCGATTCGAACAGTGGCGCGTCGCCGACGGCACGGTCCTCGTCGGTGAGGGTGCGATCGACGAGCCCGGCCACTCGTGCGCGGCCGGAAGCGACGAGCGCGCGGGCCGCCTCGACGTGGGAAGCCCCGTGGCCGTGGATCCCGACGACGACGATCGCGGGCTGGTCCTGGTGGGTCATGCTGCATCCTCTCGGGAGACGGTGAGTGCGCGGTGGAGCGCGGCGGCAGACGGTGCGTCGAGCCGTCCGTCGACGACGACCGCTTCGAGCGTCGTCGTCAGCGGATGCTCGGGATCGACCTGGGTCACCGTCGAGCTCGCGACGGCGAGGCCGACGCCGGGATACTCGTCGGCGCGCACGAACCAGGGCCGTTCGGCGTCCTGCCCCGAACCGGCCGGTCGTCGGAAGAGCAGACTGGCCGGCCCGGTCTTGTCGGCGAGCACGAACGCCACCCACGCACCGGACGAGCCGTTCGCGAGATGCTCACCGGCGCCCGCGGGGCTCCACACCGTCTCGACCGTGCCGTGCGGCATGCGCCAGAAGAGCCCTCCGTACCCGATCCCCGCTCGACCGTTCGTGGCTGGGGACCCGATCGTGACGACCCCGGACGTGCTGCGGAGCGTGCTCGACACGACGACGCGGAGGACTGCTCCGGCGGCCTCACCGGTGCGGGTCCGGACCTCGTCGATCGCCGTCGGCACCGTGGACGTCTCCAGCGTGGTCGCGCGTGATTCGCGCAGCTGGACCACGCCGGTCGGCGCCGTCCACTGCACCTCGTGATCAAGCCGACCGCCGCGCAGCTCCTGGCTCACGACGGTCTGGGTGCCGTGGTTGTCGAGCATCGCGTAGCCCTCGTCACGGACGAAGCTCGGACCGCCCCAGTAGGTGACGCCGTCGACGTCGGCGATCGCCATCGACACGCCGAGATGATGCGGATGGTCGGTGGGCTCGACCTCCGTGAGGAGGACGCCGGCGAGCGAGGAGATCGGGTGGAGGAACGGGCGCGGCGAGCGCGCAGGCGGCAGTCCGGTTCCATCCTGGTGGCGTGCGACGTCGCGGTGACCGCTCACGGCGGACAGGCCGCGGTCGTCGAAGGACCAGCGGACGGTCATCTCGTGCCGCTGCATTCGTGCGCCCAGTGTGCGGCTTGGACGAGGAACCGTCGATGCTCCGGAGACTCGAATGAACGCGGATCATGGCCCAGCGTCGAGACGACGATCCGCGACTGCAGGTGTTCCCTGGTCCACGCAGCGGGCTGCACCCGGTCGTCGATGCGGTGCGACAGGAGGACGTGCACGTCGTGATCGATGTCGAGGTCGCTGTACCGTTCGTCGACCAGCTCGAACGTCTCGATACCGGACGTGACGTCGTGGTCCTCGTCGGTGACCGTGATCGTCGCCGGCCCAAGCTCTGGATGACCGGATCGCCCCGGCACCCAGGCCCCTCCGATGGCAGCGCGCCACTCGGGGTAGTCGCGCAGGCTGGAGACGGCGTTGTGGATGGAGAGGATCCCGATCCCGCGTGCGAGTGCGGCCGACAGACCGTCGGCCGCGCCAGGTGCCTGCCCCCTCCCGGTCTCGCCGTTGCGCCAGGGGTCGGCAGCGTTCACCACCAGGACGTCGACGTCGGCGAGCCGGGTCAACGCCTCGTCGACCTGATCCGTGGTCTCGACCTCGTCCCCGGCTTCCGCGAAGGCGTTGGCGATGAGCTGCGTCGTCGTCTCCAACGGGTGCCAGGGGTCGCTGTACCGGCCGGTCCCTGTAGCGATGAGGATGCGGGTCATACGATCGTTCGTCCTCGGCTCTCGATGTCGACCGTGGTTCGGCCTCTTCCCGGACCAGGGTACGTCGTCGACCCGGACCTCGAGCGGGGACCCGCGATCGATGCAGGCGATTCGTGCGATCCCGCGTCGCCCCGTCGTATCGTGGTCGCATGAGCAAGCATGCAGCATAGCCGAACGTCCCCGAGGATCGCGAGACCACCGAGGACTCCATCGAGCAGGAGGTCGACGGCGTCGACGAGTTCCTGCCCGTCGCCGAACCGACCGACGGCCCGGCTCCCGCCCCGTAGGTCCGGCAAGCCCCTCGCTCAGCGCGGGTAGACGAGCGCTGCGTCCGGATCGATGACGAAGTCGACGACGTCGCCGGTGGACCAACCCGCCTGGGCGAACCGTTGGACGTCGACGTCCGCAGCGACCAACGCCGATCGGACGCGTACGATGTCGCCGCGCGGTTCGACGTCGGTGATGGCCGCACGCAGGGTGCTGCCCGCCGGTCCATCACCCGCCGAGCGGACGTCGACCGCACCCGGACGGAATGCGCACGCCACCGCGTCACCCACCCGGAGCGCCCCGTCGTCGACGACGCCCCGTGCGCCGACGACGAGTTCCCTGCCGTCCTCCAGACGCAGCCCGTGGTCCGTCCGCGCGCCGGTCACGAGGTCGAGCCCGGCGAGATCGGCGGTGAAGGCGGTGCGAGGGCGCTCGAGGACGTCCGTCGTGGGTCCCTGCTCCACGACCCGGCCTGCGCGGAGCACCACCACGCGATCGGCCAGCGTGTACGCGTCGAGGACCTCGTGGGTCACGAGCAGCGTCGTGCGTCCGTGGAGCTGCTCGCGGAGCATCCGGCGCAGCTGGGGTGCGACCGTGACGTCGAGCGCCGCCATCGGTTCGTCGAGCAGCAGCAGTGACGGCTCGGGAGCGAGCGCACGCGCGAGGGCGACCCGTTGCGCCTGCCCACCTGACAGTTCCGCCGGTCGGCGGTCGGCCAACTCGGCGACCTCCACGTCGGCGAGCCGTCTGCGTGCGAGCTCGCGAGCCTCAGCCCGTGGGATGCCGGCACTCCGCGGCCCATAGGCGACGTTGTCGAGCACGGAACGGTGCGGGAACAACAGCGCCTCCTGGGCGAGCAGCGAGATCCCCCGCCGGTGCGGCGCGAGCCAGCTGCTCCGCCCCTCACCGAGCCGGAAGAGTTCGCGTCCGGCGAGCGTCGCATGACCGGTGTCCGGTCGGAGCAGCCCGGCGAGCACGGCGAGGAGCGTCGACTTCCCCGCGCCGTTCGGGCCGAGGACCGCGACAGTCTCCCCCGCTGCGAGGTCGATCGACAGCTCCCAATCCCTCGCGCGGTGCGTCGCCGTCAGGTGCAGCGACGCCTGGTCCCGGGCGCCCGCCATCATGCCTTCCGCCCGCCGGGGTGGACGACACCGACACCGGCACCCTCGGGGAGGGTGGTGCGGCCACCTCGAAGGAGCGACCGCCGACGCCCCGACCCCTGGGCACCGGCGACCCCGACGACGAGCACCGCGACGACGACGAGCACGAGCGACAGCGCGACGGCGGCATCCGGGTCGGTCTCGCGCTGCAGGTAGATCTCGAGCGGCAGCGTGCGCGTCACGCCCTGCAGGCTCCCGGCGAAGGTGAGCGTCGCACCGAACTCGCCGAGCGCGCGTGCGAACGACAGGATAGCCCCCGAGAGGATCGCCGGGGCGAGCAGCGGCAGCGTGACCGTGCGGAAGACCGTGGTCGGCGAGGCGCCGAGGGTCGCGGCGACTCCCTCGAACCGCGAACCGCTCGTCCGGATCGCCCCCTCCAGGCTGAGGACCAGGAACGGCATCGCGACGAAGGTCTGCGCGAGCACCACGGCTGTCGTGGAGAAGGCGATGGTGATCCCCGCGTCCTGCAACGGCCCGCCGAGGATCCCGAGGCGTCCGAAGGTGTACAGCAGCGCGATGCCGCCGACGACCGGCGGCAGCACGAGCGGTAGGAGCACGAGCGAGCGCAGCACCCGCTGCCCGGGGAAGTTCGTGCGGGCGAGCACGATCGCGAGCGGCACACCGAACAGGATGCAGAGCGCCGTCGCGATCAGCGAGGTACGCAAGCTCAGTCCGAGCGCAGCGAGGGAGGACTCCGAGGTGATGAGGGCGCCGAAGTCCGCCCAGTCCACCCGCAGCACGATCGCGACGAGCGGCAGGAGGACGAACGCCGCCCCGACGACCGCGATGGCGACCACCCAGCGGGGCACGCCTGATCCGGAGGTCGTCATCAGCCCGGGCTCGCAGCCTATGCAGCGCCGAAGCCGGCGGCCTTCAGGACCCGCTGGCCGGCGTCGCTCACGACGTACGCTGCGAAGGCTGCGGCGACGTCCGGGTTCGCACTGCTGGCGAGCTGCGCGATCGGGTACGTGTTCACGGCCTCGGAGGACTCGTCGAACGCGATACCCGTGACGGCGTCGCCGGCGGCGATGACGTCGGTGACGTAGACGAGCCCGGCGTCGGCCTCCCCAGAGGTCACCTTGCCGAGCACATCGGTGACGGACGACTCCTCGCTCACCGGTGCGAGCGTGACGCCGGTGGCGGTCTCGACCGCCACGGTCGCGGCCCCGCACGGCACCTGCGGCGCGCAGACGACGGTCTTCACCCCGGGCTTCGCGAGGTCGGCGAACGAGGCGATGCCGGCCGGGTTCGTCGGCGGGACGGCGATCTGCAGGACGTTCGTGGCGAAATCGACCGGCGTGCCCTCGGTGAGGCCGGCGTCCGTCAGCTTCGCCATGTTCTTCTCGTCGGCCGATGCGAAGACGTCACCCGGTGCACCGTTCGTGAGCTGCGTGACGAGGTCCGAGGAGCCGGCGAAGGTGAGCTCGACGGTGGTGCCGGGATGTTCGTCCTCGAACGCGCTCGCGAGTTCGGTGAACGTGGTCTTGAGCGATGCCGCCGCGTAGACCGTGATCGAACCGCTGAGGGCGTCTGCGGAGCCGGATGCGCTCGGCGTGGCCGCCGGGGCGGCCGAGGAGCAGCCCGAGGCACTCAGCAGCAGCGCGGCGCCGAGCGCGAGGCCGACGGCGAGCCGTGCGGGCGTGGAGCGGTGGGCGAGGGTGATCATGATCGTGCCTTCGGTGTCTCGATGAGCACCGTCGTGGCCTTCACGACGGCGATGGCGGTGGCACCGAGCTCGAGACCGAGCTCGCGCACGGCCTCACTGCTCATCAGCGAGACCACCCGGTGCGGTCCGCACTGCAGCTCGACCTGCGCCATGACGGTGTCCATGGTGATGTCGGTGACGATGCCGACGAACCGGTTGCGCGCAGAACGGCCGATCTCCGAGGGATCGACGGGCAGGACGGCGTTCCGTCGGGCCAGCTGGGCGAGCGAGAGCCCGTCGACCGTGCCGCGACCGGCATCGTCCGTGGAGCGCTCGAGGACACCCTGGTCGATCCATCGGCGGATGGTGTCGTCGCTGACCCCGAGGAACAGGGCCGCGTCCTTGATCCGAATCTGCGGCATGTTCGGATGCTATCCCATGCAGGTGCGGGTGCGATCTCCTTCAATCGACGTATCTGCGTCTGCGAAGATCCGATGCCGGTGTCGCTCCGAAGCACAACCATGAGATCTCGCCTGCTCGCCACCGCCGCCGCGCTCACGCTCGCCACCGCTCTCGCCTCGTGCAGTTCACCCGCTGCAGCGCCCGTCGCGGACGGCGACGGACCGCTCGTTGCCTTCTACGGGGACTCGTACACGCTCGGCACCGGCGCGAGCGACCCGGCCGAGCGATGGTCGACCGTGATCAGCGAGGAGCGCGGCTGGCGCGAGTTCAACCCGAGCGTGAACGGCCTGGGTTTCGTCAACCACCGCGACGGGTTCGGAGACGGCAGCGGCGACCTCCCGTCGCTCATCATCGCCGAACAGCCCGACATCGTGTTCGTGACGATGGGCCTCAACGACGCCTTCAGTTTCGACCGCGCGGCGGACCAGATCCACAGCCAGATCGACACCGACCTGCACCGGCTGAAGGACGCGCTGCCCGACGCCCGGTTCATCGTCGTCGAACCGTTCTGGTACACCGACGAGCGACCGGCGGCGATCGAGACCATCATCGAGTGGGTGGCCGACGGTGCCGCCGACATCGGGGCCGACACCGTCCCCGGGGCATCACACTGGATCGAGGGACACCCGGAGTGGATGGCCTCGGACGGCCTGCACCCGAACGACGAGGGCTACGCCGAGATGGCGAAGCGGATGGACGCAGAGCTGGAGCGCCTCGGGCTCTGAACCCGTCGCGGCCGGAGGTCAGCCGAGCCAGACGCCGCGGTCGGCCATGAACGGGACGGGGTTCACGCGGGAGCCGCCGACACGCACCTCGAAGTGCACGTGGCAGCCCGTGGACGCACCCGTCGACCCGACGAGCGAGATGCCCTGCCCGGCCGACACCCACTGGCCGCGGCCGACGAGGATCGAGCTGTTGTGGGCGTACCCGGTCTGGACGCCGTTACCGTGGTCGATCAGGACCCAGTTGCCGTAGGTGCCGAGCCAACCGGCGTAGGTGACCTCGCCGGCGCTCGCGGCGTAGACGGTCCGGCCACAACCCGCTGCGAGGTCGGTGCCCGAGTGGAACGGGTTCACGCCCGCGACGGGCTGGCTCGGCCGAGGACCGTAGTTGTCGGTGATACGGCCTGAGATCGGCAGCGCCCAGCCCTGACCGCCGACGGCGCCCGAACCGCCACCGCCACCGCCACCGCCACCGCCGGCATTGGCCGCTGCCTCTGCTGCTGCGGCGGCTGCAGCAGCGGCCGCAGCGGCAGCAGCAGCCGCAGCAGCAGCCGCAGCCTTGACCTCTTCGCCCTTGCGGTAGTCGGCCTCCGTCGCGGCACGATCCTCACGGAGCACCACGAGCTGCGCCTCGAGCGTCGCGAGGTACTGCTGCTGTTCCGACACCGCGGTTTCAGCGTCCGCCCGCGCCTGAACGGCTTCCGTGAGCGCGGTCTCCGCAGCGACGGCGAGCTCGCCCAGGGCAGCTTCAGCGACGGTCGCCTGCTCGGTCAGCGACGATGCCGTGTTGGCATCGGTGCGCGCGCGATCGTAGGTGCCGTCGGTCGACTCGGTGAGTTTCGTGATCGTGCTGAGCCTGCCGAGGAGCGCCTCGGGCTCGTCGCCGTCGAGGAACGCCGCGGTGCTGAGGTCGACAGAGCCGGTGCGGAGCCACGCCGCGACGAGGGCGCCGGCCTGGCGCTTCGACGCGTCAGCTGCCGCGGCGGCGGCGTCGGCCTGCCCGCGCAGGGAGACCGCACGATAGCTCGCCTCGTCGACCGCGAGCTGCGCGGCCTCGTACTCGTCCGCGCGCAGCACGGCCTCGGCTTCGGCGAGCGCCGCCGCGGACTGGAGCGCCTGCACGAGTCCCTCGATCTGCACGATCGTCGTCTGCTTGGACGATTCGCTCGAGCGGGCGGCTTCCACGTCCTCCCAGCTGGGGTACTCCGCTGCCGTCGCGGGCTGCGTCACGCCCATCGTGAGGACGATGATCCCGGCGAGCGCCGCGGCGATCGAAGCTCGTCGGCGGGCAGGACGGAGACGGGGCATGGTCACATGCTGGCAGCGTTCAGCCCCGTTCGGGGGCAGGCACGCCACACGGACGGCCGGATTCGCGTCAGTCGCCGGCCACGCGGATGGTCCGAGACAGGCTCAGTGTCGCTCGCGGAGGCGCTGGGCGAGGACGAGGTCCAGCAGTGCGTCGGCCACCTGCCGCTTCGATCCGGCCACTTCCGAGGCCACGGACCCGTCGCGATCGAGCACGACCACCTCGTTGTCCGGCGTCCCGAAGCCGGCGGTCCATCCGACACGGTTGAGGACGAGGAGGTCGGCGCCCTTCCGCTTCGCCTTCGCGCGCCCGAGGTCGAGGAGTTCCTCCCGGTTCGCGGCCGTCTCAGCGGCGAATCCGACGACGATACGACCCGGCGCGGCGTCCGCTGCGAGGCCGGCGAGCACGTCCGGGTTCCGCACCAGGGTGAGCGTGAGCCCGTCGCCCGAGTCGTCCTTCTTGATCTTCCGCTCGGACACGTCCGCCGGGCGGTAGTCGGCGACGGCTGCCGCCATCACGACGACGGTCGCAGCGCGGGCGGCTTTCCCGACGGCGTCCGCGAGCTCGGCCGTCGTGCCGACGGGGACCACCTCGACGCCGGACGTCGCCACGGCCTCGGTGGCGACATCGGTGTCGAGATGAGCGGCGACGAGCACGACCCTCGCGCCCCTGGCGGCCGCCGCCTGTGCGATCGCGAGGCCCTGCCGTCCGCTCGACCGGTTGCCGAGGAACCGCACGGGGTCGAGCGGCTCCCTCGTGCCGCCGGCGGACACGACGACGGTCTCGCCGGCGAGGTCGTGCACCACGACTGACGTCTCGGTGAGGCCAGCGCCGTCGAGCAGTGCCAGTCCGGCCGCGACGACGTCCTCCGGCTCGCTCATGCGCCCTGGACCTTCGTCGCCGCCCGTCAGCGCCCCCGACTCCGGGCCGATGAAGGCGACACCCCTCGACCGCAGCAGAGCCGTGTTGGCGACGGTCGAGGCGTGCTGCCACATCTCGGTGTGCATCGCCGGTGCGAGCAGCACGGGCGCCCGGCTTGCGAGGACGGTCGTGCCGAGCAGGTCGTCGGAGAGGCCGGCGGCCAGCTTCGCGAGGGTGTTGGCGGTCGTCGGCGCGACGACGATGAGGTCGGCGCGCTGCCCGAGTGCGACGTGGCGGACCTCTGCAACGCCGTCGTAGAGCGACGTCGTGACCGGGTTCCGGCTGATCGCCTCGAGCGTCGGCAGACCGACGAAGCGGAGGGCGCTCTCCGTGGGCACCACGTGGACGTCGTGGCCGGCCTTCACGAAACCGCGGACCACACCGACCGCCTTGTAGGCCGCGATGCCACCGGTGATGCCGACGACGATCGTTCGTCGGCGTTCTTCGGCGGGCTGTGCTCCGAGCGTCATGACGTCTCCTCCCGTACGGGGCTTCGACACCGCGCACTCCTCTAGTCTGTCTGAGTCGAGCCGATCCAGGAGGAACCAGCGTGTGCACCGTCATCATCGACTTCGACCCTGAGCGTCGGTGGCCGATCATGATGCTCGGTCTCCGCGACGAACAGCCGGGTCGCGCCTGGGACCCGCCGGGCGCCTGGTGGCCGCAGCTCGGCGAGTCAGTGCACGGCATCCACGACCGCGAGGCCGGCGGCGCGTGGCTCGCGAGCAACGACGATGCCCCGGGCGGCGCGCGAGCCGCCGTCGTCCTCAACCGTCGCGAGGACCTCGACGTTCCGGAGGGCGGTTGGACGTCGCGCGGCGTCCTCCCCCTCGAGGCGGTCACGACGGGGGTCGATGAGCAGCGTGCGCGCACGGCTCGGTCGTGGAACCTCGTCGAGCTGGCCGCCGACCGCGTACGGGTGACAAGTTGGGACGGCGAGTCGATCCGTTCGATCGACGTGCCGCCTGGCCTGCACCTCGTCACGCACGAGGGACCGGACCACCTCGAGGTGCCACGCGTGCATCGGTGGCGTCCGGCCTTCGTCACTGCCGCAGCGCCGACCGGGCCGCTCGACGGCGAAACGGCCGCGAGCTGGGAGCCGTGGCTGCGCGTCCTCCGCGACAGCACAGTGCTCCCGACCGGCGCCGACGAGGCGATCGTGCGCGTCGACGAGCACGACGGCCTGCGTCTGGCGTCACTGTCGGTCACGGCGCTCGCGCTCGCGCAGAACGGTGCTGTGCTCCGCAACGCCCGCCTCGAAGAACCCGGCCATCTGCCCGCCACCCTCCGCTGGGAATGACGCGAGCCACGGACCCCTGATCGGACTGGGCGATCTGTCGAAAGCGCTTCCATGGCCTCAGTACTGTTGAGCCATGGCCCTCAACCCCGTGCGACTGCGACTGCTCGAGGCCTTCGACCGCCTTGGCACGATCCGCGCCGTCGGTCGGGAACTCGACCTCAGTCCGTCAACCGTGTCGCAGCAACTCTCCGTCCTCGAATCCGAGACCGGCGCCGCCCTCCTCGAACGCCGAGGACGCACCCTCGTCCTCACACCGACGGGCGCCCTGCTCGTCGAACGCGCGCGGGCGCTCCTCGCCCAGATGGACGCGATCGAGGTGGAACTCGCCGAGGTGGAATCCGAACCTTCGGGGCGGCTGCGGATCGCCGGGTTCACGAGTGTGATCGCCCCCGTCCTCATCCCCGCGGCACGCGCACTCGCCATCGCCCACCCACGACTCGATGTCGAACTCATCGAGCTCGAACCGCATGAGAGCACGACCGCGGTGCAGCGCGGCACGTGCGATGTGGTCGTCACCGTCGACCAGGAGGACGGGTTCCTGCTCGACCCGACGGTCCACAGCATTTCGCTCACCACCGACCCGCTGCTGCTCATCGCGCCGCTCGACCACCGGGTGGCCGGTCTCGATGCCGTCACCTTCAGCGATCTCGTCGGGGAGCACTGGGCGTTCGACGCACCGGGCACCTACCTCGGCGAGCTCATCCCCTTGCTCTGTCGCCGGGCCGGATTCGAACCGCACATCGTCGGACGCTTCACCAGCTACGAGGTCGTCATCGACCACGTCGCTGCAGGACTGTCGGTCGGGGTCCTCCCCGCGCTCGCCATCGGTTCCCGCAGCGACGTCGTGAGCAGGCCGCTCGCGGGGATGAGTGAACGGAAGATCATCGCCACCGCGCGGAAAGGGTCGCTGGGGCGCTCAGCCGTGGCCGCTGCGCTCGCTGCCGTCCAGCAGGCGACGGACGAGGCGATCGCCCGCTAGCCGCCCTCGGGCCGAATCGGCGGTGGGCTGCGTCAGCGGTGGGCTGCGTCAGCCGTGGGCTGCGTCAGCCGTGGTAGCCGGACTTGCTCATCGCGATGAGTCCTCCGACCATGCCGATGCCGCCGAGGACGGAGATGAGGGCGATCACGCCGATGAGGATGTCGTTCACGGTCATGTGCACCATGGTACTGAACCTTGACCTCGTGCAGAGCGCGACTAGGGTTGGTCCGTCCCCCGACACCACCCGGAGACCCACCATGATCACGACACTCAGCGAGTCGCAGGCGTCCGCGTTCCGTGAGGGCAGGATCCCCGCGACGGAGCACCTCGACACCGACACCGCCGTCGTCGCCGTCCCCACCGGCGACCCGGCGAACCCGTTCACGCTCTGCTCGGTGCTGTTCGGCGCCGACGGCCGCGCCATCGTCATCGACCCCGGCACCGACACGGCGGCCGGGCGGGAACACCTGCTGCGCGAGTTGCAGGCGATCGGGGTCTCGACGCTGACCGGCGTCGTGGTCACCCACCTGCACCCCGACCACCTCGGCCTCGCCGGGACGCTGCGTGAGGAACTCGCCGCCCCGGTGCTCATGCACCGCCTCGAGGACGAGGCGGCCGCCGCGGTGCCGCCCGGACCAGCGGAACTGCTCGCAGCGCTCGACGCTTGGGGGGTGCCGGCCGACGACATGACGGTCCGTCCATGGAGCGAGCGCAACGATGCGCCGGCCGGGCACCTCGGGAGCACGAGAGCCGACCGCACCCTCGAAGACGGCGATGTCCTCGACCTGCCGGGGCGCACGATCCGTGTCCTGCACACCCCCGGCCACACCACGGGACACCTCACCCTGCGCGATGAGGACCGCGGCATCCTCTTCACCGGCGACCACGTCCTGCCGACGATCTTCTCGGGCCTCGGCCTCGGCGCACACAGCGACGAGAACCCCGTCTCCGCCTACCTCAGCTCGCTCGAGCGTGTGCGCGGGTACGACGACCATCAGGTCGTCCCGGGGCACGGCTTCCGCTTCTCTGGGCTCGCCGAACGGTGCGACGAACTCGCCGCCCACCACCTCACGCGAGCCGACGAGGTGCGGGCGGTCGTGACGGACGATCCCGGGGCGAGCGTCTGGACCATCGCGTCCCGCATCGGGTGGTCCGCCGGTTGGGACGGACTCGCCGGCCTGCTGCGGGTGTCGGCGCTCACCCAGACCGACTGGCACCGCTCACGGCTTCAGGAGTCGGCCGCCGTCTCGGCCCCCTGAGTCCGCCGGGCCCCACGCCACCGAACCCCTGCCTGCGCCGAACCCGGTCCCCGAGCCTGTCGACGGGCGCCTCGACACGGTCGGCGAACGATCCCGCTATCCGCCCCCGTCGACATCGACCCACACCGTGGGACGCCGCGAGAGCGCCCGCTCGAAGGCGTAGAGCCCACCACCTGCCGCCCCACCCGCGCCGATCACGGCGAACGCCACGACTGTGGCCGTGGAAGCGAAGCCGATCGGCGCTGCGATGAGGCTCGCGACGATGAGGACGAGGAAGGCCGCACCGCCACCCGCGATCCAGGCACGATGCCGCGGGCCGCGGTCACCCCAGTGGTCGAGCACGCTGAGCGCGATGAGTGCACCGACCGCACCGACCGCGGCGAGCATGCCTCCGACGAGTCCGCCGACCAGCAGGGCGATCCCGGCGACGTCCAGCGGACGACCACCGAGGTGGCCGACGGAGGCGAAGAACTCCGCACCCGCCGCGAGCACCGCACCGACGACCGCACCGCCGCTCACGGCGAGACCGAACAGAGAGACGACCCGCAAGAGCGACCAGCCGGGGTCTGCCGCTTCATCGAACGCATCCATCGCATCGACCGCTTCCTGCGCACGCGCCTCTTCGTCGAAGGCGTCCTGCGGTCAGACTGGCACGATGCGTGCGGCTCCCCCAGCCGTTGCGCGACGGTGAACGGGCGGTGTATAGACGATGGCTCTCCCGTGAACCCGTTGGACGGGCTCAGGACACCGCACCGGCCGCCGGCGTCACGACCGGACTACCAGCCGAAGGTACCCGCGGCACCCTTGAACGGGCCGACGATCCCTGCGGTGATCCACCCACCGTAGAAATCGCCCGCCTGCGCCTGGACCACCTCGCCGTCGACCTCGCACGAGTCCATGCGGCCCGGGTACACCGCGATCATGCCGAACAACGGGGCGAACCCCGGCCGCGGATCCGGGTACGTCCACGCCGCCGCCGACGCCACGTGGTCGCCGACCCGGACGTCGAGGTAGTGCGCCTCACCCTTGAACTCGCAGAAACTCGTTCCCTCCACCGGAACGAGCACACCGGGAGCGAAGTCAGCGGCTGGCACGTAGTAGACGGGCGGATGGCTCGTCTCGAGCACCCGCACCGCCGACGTCGACTCGGCGACGACCTCACCACCGAAGCGGATGACGATGCGCTCAGCTCGCGGCTCGACGCGGGGCGGGCGCGGGTAGTCCCACACCGACTCCTCACCGGGTCCGGGCTGGACGGGGACGGGGCGGTGGAAACGCGTCGAGTCTGGCATCGCCCCACTCTGCCGCCTCCACCTGGGGAGAGCCCGCGAACAGAGGATTCGTGCTCACCGCCCACCCGTCGATCTCGCCCGCACGTGCATGCGCTCGCCCTGTTTGCCGAACAGACTGAGGAACTCGACCGCGTCGCCGTCCGCACGTCCGAACCAGTGCGGCAGCCGGGTGTCGAACTCGGCGACCTCGCCCGGCGGCAGGACGATGTCCTGGTCGCCGAGCAGGAGCCGCAGACGCCCGTTGAGCACGTACAGCCACTCGTAGCCCTCGTGCACCTTCTGCTCCCCCGGTGTCTGCGGGCCGTCGCCGCCGTGGATGACGTGCTTGTAGGCCTGCAGACCGCCTGGACGTCGCGTCAGCGGCAGCATCGTCTGCCCGTACCGCTGGATCGGCTTGAGATGGACGCGGGGATCACCCGTCTGCGGCGCACCGACGAGGTCGTCGAGTGGAACCTGGTGCGCACGAGCGAGGGGCAGCAGCAGCTCGAGGTTCGGCCTGCGCTGACCGGATTCGAGTCGTGACAGCGTCGACACCGAGATGCCGGTGTCGGCGGACAGCGCCGCGAGGGTCGTCCCCCGCTGTTGGCGGATCGCGCGCAGTCGCGGCCCGACCGCGTCCAGCACGCCATCGAAGGACTGGTCGTCTGCGTCGTCGTGTCGATGCGCCATGGTTCGATTCTCGGACCACGTTGCCGCTTCGGCAAGCTTTCTTGCCGGTTCAGCACATCGCACCGCACGCTGGTCCCGTGCCGCGGAGACGACCCGGCGCACCCTTCGACCCGATCGGAACACCGTGGACCCCACCCTTCCTCCTGCCCCTTCCTCGACCTCCGCCGACCCCGCATCCGACGTCGTCGTCGACGTCGTCATCGTCGGAGGCGGTGCCGCCGGTTTGAGCGCGGCGACGATGCTCGGCCGCTCGCGCCGCTCGGTCGTCGTGATCGACGGCGGTGAGCCCCGCAACGCCCCCGCGGACGGCGTCCACGGCTTCCTCTCGCGCGACGGCATCCCGCCGCTGGAACTGTTGCGTCTCGGCCGGGCGGAGGTCTCCGCCTACGGCGTGCGGCTCGTCGACGGACGCGTCACCACGGCGTCCCGACAGGGTGACTCCTTCAGCGTGACGGTCGACGACGGCACCGTCGTCGTCGCACGCCGACTCCTCATCGCCACCGGCACGGCCGACGAGCTGCCGGCGATCCCCGGCCTCCGAGAGCGGTTCGGTCGCGATGCGCTGCACTGTCCCTACTGCCACGGCTGGGAGGTGCAGGACCAGACGATCGGCATCCTGGCGACGAACCGTGACGCCGCGGCACACCAGGCGCAGTTGTTCCGCCAGCTGAGCGATCGGGTCGTCGTCCTGCGGAACACCGCGGGAGACTTCACCCCGGAGCAGGAGGCGCAGTTCGCCGCTCGCGGCATCAAGGTCGTCGACGGCGTGGTCGAGCGGCTCGTGGTCGCAGACGACCGCCTCGTGGGTGCACGACTCGACGACGGTCGGACCGTCCCGGTCGATGCACTCGCGGTCGCTCCGATCGCGCGGGTGCGGGTCGCCCCGTTCGCCGGGCTCGGACTGCATCCCGCACCGCACCCGAGGGGTGCGGAGTTCGGTGACGCCCTCCCCGTCGACGCCATGGGTGCCACCGCCGTCCCCGGCGTGTGGGCGGCCGGCGACGTCACGAACCTCCGCCCGCAGGTGTTGCAGGCGGCGGCCGCCGGGTCGATGGCGGGAGCGATGATGAACATGGAGCTCGTCGAGGACGACGTGCGCCGAGCCCTCGCGGAGCGGTAGAACCACCCTTGTCGGCCCCGCACCGACATGGGACGATGACGCGACGGGTGCTGCAGCGCCCGTCGCGTCGCCGTTCCAGCGAGGAGGCAGCATGGCCAGCGCACCGACCACCATCGACGACTACCTGGCGTCGCAGCCGAGCGACGCGGCCGACGCCATCGAGGAGATCCGGCTGCGGGTGCACCGCGTGGTCCCCGGGCTCACCGAGGCCATCCGCTACGGGATGCCGACCTTCATGCTCGACGACCGGTACCTCGTGTACCTCGGCGCCTGGAAGCATCACATCGCGCTGTACTCGATCCCGCGGTTCGACGGATCGCTCGAGCAGGCGGTGTCGGACTACCGCGCGGCGAAGGACACCCTGCAGTTCCCGTTCAGCCGCCCGATCCCGTTCGACCTGATCGACCGGATCGTCGCCGAACTGTTCGCTCGGCGCCGAGCCGCCGACGCCCGGCACGAGCACTGACCCACGTCGTCCGTTCGCCCGATGTCGGGCGAACGGACGAGGTCGCGTCGAGGAGCGCCGGCTCAGCGGTGGACGATCCAGAGCGCGACCGTCGAGAAGACCACGGTCAGTGGCGCGACGACGAGGCCGAGCAGGATGAACCGACCCCAGCCGAACGCGACGCCCGCGGCCGTCAGTCGGCTGTGCCAGAGCAGCGTCGCGAGCGACGCCCACGGCGTGATGAGTGCACCGGCGTTCACCCCGATGAGGAGGGCGGCGAACCGTACCGGATCACCGGCGATGGGTTCGAGCGCGAGATAGGCGGGCAGGTTGTCGGCGAGGTTCGCACCGAGCAGGCCCACGCCGGCGAGCTGCAGCAGCGCCGGCAGGTCGTCACCGGTTCCGGCGACCACGGCGAGCGCCGTCCCGAGCCCGAGGGCGTGCGCAGCCTCCGCGACGAGGAAGAGTCCGGACGCGAGCAGGACGAGTTGCCACGGGACGAGCGCGACCCGCAGCGCAGTCGGCCGTCTGACGAGGAAGCACGCGCCGAGCACGACCGCGGCGACGAGCGCCGGCAGCCACACCGGGAGTCCTGACACGAGGAGCGGCAACAGGACGAGGACGACGGTTGCAGCGGCGATCAGGAGGAACCGGTCATGCTCGGGGGCGCCACTGTCCCGCGCCTCGGTCTCCGTCGCCCCCGAGCCCGCCGGTTCACTCACGACGGCGTATCGGCGCGACAACTGGTGACGGAACACGACCGCGAGGACGACGCACGGCACAACCACGGCGACGACGGCGGGCACTGCCATGAGTGCGGCGAACCCTGCCGGTCCGAGCGGTCCGCCGCCGCCGGCCGCCGATGCTTCGTCGATCGCGTGCTCCGCCAGCAGATTGGTGAGGTTCGACACGGGGAGGAGCAGGGAGGCGGTGCAGGCCAGCCACACGGTCGTGAGCGCGAACGGCAACGGCGGGAGTCCGGCGTGCCGCGCGAGGCTGATCACGACGGGAGTGAGCAGCACCGCCGTCGTGTCCAGCGAGAGGAACACTGTGCTGAGGGTGGCGAGGACGACGACGAGCAACCACAACAGCCACGCGCTTCCCCGGCCCCAGCGCACCAGGCGGGAGGCGAGCAGCGCGAACAGCCCGGCCTCCGCGGCCAGTTCGGCGACGACGGTGATCGCGACGACGAAGAGGAGGATCGGCCAGACCCGTTGGGCGACCGCGACCGCGTCCGGACCCGGCAGCACTCCTGCGAGCATCGCGACGAGCCCGACGAGCAGCAGTGCGATGCCCAGCACAGCAGTCCGCACGGCGCCTCCTCAGGGTCCTTCCGAGGTCGTCTGGTCGCCGCTCGGCAGTCGATCATACGTCCGCGGGCAGGCGATGGCCGTGCAGGCGACTCAGGCGCGGACCCAGCGTGCGATGAGCGCGAGAAGTGCGGGCTCGGCGTCACGTGCGGCGCCCTCGCTCGCGAAGGTGACCACGCCGCGGTCGGGGGTCGCCCAGACGGCGAGGCCGGCGTCGTCGTCGAACACGAAGTGCGCGCTGTCGTCGCGCTTCCGCACCCCGCGATGGAGGATGATGCGGATCCGGTTCGCCGGGTGCAGGGCGAAGGTGACGCGGTCCTCGCCGTCGTAGACGAAGCTGGGCGCCTTCCACTTCACATGCTCCGAGAACCCGTCGTCGGACGCCATGATCGCCGCACGCAGGCGGAGGACCGCCGGCTTCAGCTGGTGCTGCAGCGCGGCGAGGTGTGCGTCGACCTCCGCGGTGCTCATCGGGTCAGCCCGTTGGGCGGCCCACGTAGGCGGCGACGTCGCCGGAGCCCCAGATGCCGCCGACACGGGTGCCGGCGCGCTCGTTCGCCGCTTCGACGATCTGCCCGTTTCCGAGGTAGATGGCCACGTGGTAGTAGTCGTAGCCGCTCGACCAGAAGATGAGGTCGCCGCGCTGCTTCTGGCTGTACGGGACGAGGCGGCCCTGCGACTGCATCGTGTAGTACTGGTTCGTCGCGGAGTGGGTGCCGATGCCGCTGCCGTACGCGGCACGGGTGAGCCCGGAGCAGTCCCAGACGTTCGGGCCGGAGCCTCCGAGCTGGTAGCCCTTGCCGACCTGCGCGAGTGCGAACGCGATCGCGGACTCGACCCCGGCAGCGTTCGGAGGAGAGACCGTTCCGCCACCGCCGCCACCGCCGCCGGACGATCCGCCACCGCCCGACGATCCACCGCCACCGGAGGAACCTCCCGGCGAGCCGCCTCCGGAAGCCGGCGGCTGGTTCGCCGCTGCCTCCGCCGCAGCCGCCTCGGCAGCCTGCCGAGCGGACTCGCCGGCGGCGTACCCGCGCTCGGTCTCCGCCGTCGTGTTCTTGAGCGACGCTAGTTGCGCGTAGAGCTGGTCGGCCTGCTGCTCCTGGACCGCGACCGCGGCTGCGGCGGAAGCCGACGCGGCCTCGGCGGCGTCGTACTTCGTCTGGGCCTCGCCCTCGAGACGCTCGCGCTCCGTCGTCGCCACCTCGGCCTGCTCGGTGAGGCCGCTCGCGGCGTTCCGGTCGGTCACCGCCTGGGCGTAACTCGCGGCATTCTGCTCACTGAGTTTGTCCATCACGGAGAGCCGGGACAGCAGGTCGTCGGACTGGCCGGCCCCCAGCATGAGGTCGAGGGAGACGTCGCCGCCTCCGCCGCGCGTGAGCTGCGCGACGAGCGCACCCGCACGCTGCTTCGAGGTCTTCGCCGTGGTCGCTGCGGCTTCGGCCTGCTCGCGGAGCGCCGACTCCCGAGCGGTCGCCTCCGTCACGGCATCCTGTGCCTGACGGTAGGCCTCCGCCGCGATCTGCGCGTCGCGGAAGGCGGCGTCGGAGGCCTCCTGCAGGGAAGCGATGAGGGCGGTGATGTTCGTGATCTCCGCGGCCTTGGCGGACTCGCTCGACTTCGCCGCTTCGACGTCCGCCCAGCTCGGGTAGTCGTCGGCCTGCGCCGGCAGGGCGCCGAAGGTGAGAGACGCGGTGACGACGCCGAAGGACACCGCCATCGCCAACCAAGGACGACGGAGGCCGTGCGATGCGGCAGGCGTTCGAGCGGGGGTCATGATTCTCCTTCTCCGACGACACGATCGCGGCGCTCCCGGCGGGTCGCGGCTTCAATCACGTCACAAGAGTCACAATAGAAACTTTGATCACACTAGCCACTCTCGTCCCGGAGCACCAGCTCGAATACCCCCGGACGGGGGCGAGGGGACCGCGGAACCACGGACGCAGCGACGAACCGGTCGCCGAGCCTCTCGAAGCGCCGCCCGTCGACAAGCTCAGGGACCGAGGCACACGCGGGGACCGAGAAAGCCGCGAGGGTCGAAAGAAACGCAGGGGCCGCGGCCGAGCGGCGGGCTCAGGAGGCCGCGGGCGGAAGCTCGGACCAGCGGGCCGACTCGCCAGAGCGGACGATCGCGAGCAACTGCGCACGCAGGGCGTCCTGGTCCGGCACCGCCGGGAACACGTCGGCCTCGAGGCGGTCGGCCGCCCGCCACACCTGCGTGCCGGCGTCCGTGCGCGTCACGACGTGACGGCGACGGTCATCCGCTGCTGCGACGCGTTCGATGTGCCCGTCACGCTGCAGCCGGTCGAGCGTGCGCGACATCGTCTGGTTCTGGACGCGTGCCCGCCGCGCGAGTTCCTTCTGACTCGCGGGACCGGCCTCGAGCAGGTGCAGCACGATCAGTCCGGCGTGCGTGACGCCGAGTCCTTCCAACGCCTGCTGCCAGGCGTGCTCGACGAGCCGCGAGGCCGTGGACAGCAGCCGGCCGGTCGGCCACTCGGACATCGGATCGCGTGCGGGGTCGCCGGCGACACCGCTCGTCGACCGCGCTGCATCCATGGCACCAATGTAGTCCTCGCGCCAGTGGGACTCCTCTCACTGCTCCACAGTCGTCGGGCGGCGCACCCCTGCTGACCCCCGTCCCCCGGGAAACGTCGCCGACGGACTCCGTCGCCGAAGTGGCAGATCACGACGGAATCGCGCGTCGCAGCCGGGCTAGACCCCCAGAACTGGGGGCCAGGACCCCCCTGGAGTGGGGGAATCGTCGATGACCCCCGCTCCATACACTCGAAAGATATCCAAGGGGGACGCTCATCACGACTGACTTCGTCGGCCGTTCGTGGGCAACACGATCGACGTCGCGTCTCCGCGGGCGACCCGAATCGCTCGAGACACGAACACCCGAATCCCACCCGACATCACAAGTGGATAGCAGCCTCATGACGACGCACCCGAATCGCCGTCGGTACCCCCGATGGGCCCATTGTCAGCACCCGATCTCCTCACTCCTGCAGCACCCGAGCACGCAGCGAGCCGGCGCATGAGCGCCGAAGTGAAGGACAACCCGTTCCCCCTCGCCGGCCCCCTCACCGGACCGATCACGATCGGTCGACGGCGCCGCGCAGCACGCGTCGCCGCGCGGTCGAACGCCTCCGTGAAGACCCTCACGCAGCGCGAGTGGTCGAAGCGGTACCGCCGCCGCGTCGTCCTGACCGACACGCTCATCGCGATCACAGCCGTCTCCGCTGCGTTCCTCGTGCGCTTCGGCGACGAGCCCTTCGGCAGGCAGGCGCAGGAGATGTACGTCGTCCTCTCGGGCGTCATCGTCACCGTCTGGCTCGCGTTCCTCGCCTTCACCCGCACCAGGGACAGCCGCATCATCGGCTCGGGCGTCACCGAGTACAAGCGCGTGGTGAACTCCAGCGCCTTCGCATTCGGCATCCTCGCGATCGTGTTCCTCATCGCGAAGATCGACATCGCCCGCGGCTACTTCATCCTCGCGCTGCCGATCGGCACGTTCGCGCTCCTCGTCTCCCGCTGGATCTGGCGGAAGTGGCTCATCAGCCGCCGCCACCTCGGTGAGTACACGGCACGCACCGTCGTCGTCGGCAAGCGGGAGGACGTCGAGTACGTCCTCGAGCAGGTCGCCAAGCAGCACAGCCTCAGCTACACCGTCGTCGGTGCAGCCGTGCTGGACGACGACGAGACCGGCCCGTTCCGCAGCCGCGGACGTTCGGTCCCCGTGGTCTCCCACGTCGACGGTGTGGCGCAGGCCGCCGCGAACCTCACGGCCGACGCCGTCATCATGGCGGGTCCCGTCGACGGCGGTCGCGACTATATCCGCCGCCTCGGCTGGGACCTCGAGGGCACCGCGACCGAACTCGTGCTCGCTGCCCGCCTGACGGACGTCGCCGGCCCCCGCATCCACTTCCGTCCTGTCGAGGAGCTGCCGCTCATCCACGTGGAGATCCCGCAGTTCGAAGGCGGCCACCACATCATGAAGCGCGCCCTCGACGTCGGCCTCACGAGCATCGGTCTGCTGCTGATCTCCCCGCTGTTGGCCCTCATCGCCCTCGCGGTCAAGCTCGACAGCCCTGGCCCGGTGCTGTTCCGCCAGGAGCGCGTCGGCCGCAACGGCGAGCGGTTCACGATGTTCAAGTTCCGCTCGATGATCACCGACGCTGAAGCCGCGCTGCCCGCCCTCATGGCCCAGAGCGAGGGCAACGGCGTGCTCTTCAAGATGAAGAACGACCCGCGTGTCACCCGCGTCGGCCGCGTGCTCCGCAAGTTCTCGCTCGACGAGTTCCCACAGCTCTGGAACATCCTGACGGGCGACATGAGCCTCGTCGGACCGCGCCCTCCGCTGGCGAGCGAGGTCGCCGAGTACGAGAAGGACGTCCACCGTCGTCTGCACATCAAACCGGGCCTCACCGGCATGTGGCAGGTCAGCGGACGGTCCGACCTCAGCTGGGAGGAGAGCGTCCGACTCGACCTCTACTACGTGGAGAACTGGTCCATCACCGGCGACCTCATGATCATGTGGCAGACGGTGAAGGTGGTCCTCAAGCCCGTCGGCGCGTACTGATGCCCTCCGCCGAGGCGGTGATGCCCCCAAACCGAGGGGTGTCCTGCAAAAAGAGGACAAAATCCCTTCCAGAGGGGACAACACTTCGATACAGTCGTCTTCACCACCGCGAACTGGTGAACCACTCGGCACCCGAAACACCCGAACCCGCCGAGTCGGGCCACCTGGTCAATGACGCCACTCGCACGCATGAACCCGATCCTGCGACGAGACCCGCGACGCTTACCCGAGCCGACCGCGCCTCCACTCCGCCCTCACCCGAGCGTGGACGCATCAGGCGCATGCTCGCGAGCGACGCCATCGTCGTCGTGCACCGGCAACCCACCGGACACCCGATACCCGAGTACCGACGCCCGAAACGTCGACACCACGCCTCGTCCCGCAGACCCGAAACCACTGCGGCCGTCGCGCATACATGAGAGACCCGAACTCAGCTATGTCCAGTACCCTGACGTTCTTCCCACCGTCCGCATCGGAGATGATCCGATGATCGGTCGTGACGGAAACACCCGTCCCCGACGGAGCGTCGCCCACGGCCGCCAGGCCGACGGCACGCTTCGCATCGCGATGGTCGGCACGCGCGGCGTCCCTGCCGCATACGGCGGATTCGAGACCGCGGTCGAGGAGATCGGCAGCCGGCTCGCCGCTCGTGGCCACGACGTCACCGTCTACTGCCGCCGCACCGCCGCCGAGCAGCCGGCCGAGCACCTCGGCATGCGCCTCGTGCACCTCCCGGCGCTTCGCATGAAGGTGGCGGAGACCCTCAGCCACACCGCGCTGTCCGTGCTCAACATGATGTTCACCCGCCGCCACGACGCCGCCTTCGTCTTCAACGCGGCGAACGCCCCCTTCGTCCCCTTCATCCGGGCCAAGGGCGTTCCGACCGCGGTGCACGTCGACGGTCTCGAGTGGAAGCGTGCGAAGTGGAGCGGCTCCGGCAAGCGGTACTACCGCTGGGCCGAGGAGCGGTCCGTGCGCACGGCCGACGCACTGATCGCAGACGCCGCCGGCATCGCCGACTACTACGAGCAGCAGTTCGGCGTCCCGACCGAACTCCTCACCTACGGCGCGAAGATCCTCGAGCAGCCCCGCACCGACCTGCTCGGCAACGTCGGCGTCGAGGCGGGGGCGTTCCACCTCGTCGTCGCACGCTTCGAACCGGAGAACCACGTCGACCTGATCGTCGAGGGGTTCATCAAGAGCGACGCGAAGCACCCGCTCGTCGTCGTCGGTTCAGCTCCCTACGGCGCAGAACACAGCGAGCGCATCGCTGCCCTCGCCGCCTCCGACCCGCGCGTACGCCTCCTCGGTGGCGTCTGGGACCAGGAGCTCCTCGACCAGCTGTACGCCGGTGCGCTCACGTACCTGCACGGCCACTCGGTCGGCGGGACGAACCCCTCGCTGCTCCGCGCCATGGGCGCGGGAACCGCCGTGATCGGCTTCGACTCCGTGTTCAACCACGAGGTCGTCGGTGAACAGGGGACGTTCTTCTCCACCGCAGAGCAGCTCACCGAACTCGTCGAGCTCGCTGAGCAGGACCCTGCTGCGACGGCCGCGTTCGGAGCAGCCCTCCAGGCGCGCGCTGCAGCCACCTACCGCTGGGACGACATCGCCGACGGCTACGAGGCGCTCGCCCTGCGTCTCGCCGACGGCGCGACCATCCACGGCACCGGACGCTTTACGCGCCTCCCCATCGACTGGAACCCGAAACCGGTCGATCGCCCCCACCCGACACGCATCACCGAGAGCACCGGAGGATTGGCATGACCCGAATCACTGCCGACACCCGTTCGACCGCCCCCAGCACGACCGATTCGTACGCCGACATCGTCGCCCGTCTCGCGGGCGCGCAGAAGAAGCGCGCCGCCGGCGCCCCGGCGTACTCCATCTACGTGAACCGCAAGGCGGGCCGCTACCTGGCCGCCGGCGCGTACAAGGTGGGCCTCACCCCGAACGTCGTCACCGCGATCAGCGCACTGTTCACCTTCTCCGGCATCGCGATGCTCGCGATTCTCCCACCCACCTGGTGGCTCGGTGTCGCGGTGTGGTTGGCCCTGGCGATCGGGTATGCGTTCGACTCGGCCGACGGCCAGGTCGCACGGCTCCGCGGCGGCGGCTCGCCGAGTGGGGAGTGGCTCGACCACGTGGTCGACGCCACGAAGATCTCGACCCTGCACCTCGCCGTGCTCATCATGGTGTTCCGACACTTCGAGTTCACGAACCCGGCGCTGTACCTCATCCCGATGGGCTACACGGTCGTCGCAGCGGTCTCGTTCTTCGCGATGATCCTCAACGACCAGCTGAAGGCCGCCTACGGCCACAAGCCGGCGGCGACCGACCGCAAGAGCTCGCCGCTGCGGTCGCTGCTCGTCATCCCGACGGACTACGGCTTCCTCTGCATGATCTTCCTGCTGCTCGGAGCCCCGGTCCTCTTCTTCGCCGCGTACACGCTGATGTTCGTCGCGAACGCCGGGCACCTCATGCTCGCCTCGGTGAAGTGGTTCCGTGACATGGACCGCCTGGGCGCGACGCCGGTGACCGCCGACTGACCCGGCTCTCCCCACTCGCCGCGGCGTGGATCGACATGCGATCCACGCCGCGGCGTTCCACTGCTCAGCGGCGGCCGGCGCCGGTCTGCCCCGGGGCGAGTCCGAGCAGGCTGCGGAGGTCCCCAGGGATCGGCACCTGGTCCGGCGCCAGCTCGCGCTGCACGGCCGTTGAGAGGCGCCCGTGCGCGTCGACCGGCAACCGCCCGTCCACCTCGACGCCGGCACCGGGCTGACGCCTCGCCGACTCGAACTCGGCGAGGTCCGCGTACTGTTCCTTCGCCGCTCGCCCCGGCCAGACGATGAGCGACTTCGGTGCGGACCGGTCGGCTCGCTGGTAGAGGTTGCCCGCGAGACGGACCCCGAGTTCGGTGCGCCCGTCTGACCGCGCGTCCGTCACGCACACCACGCACCCGGTTCCCTGCCTCGGCTCTCCGACCACGGTGTTGGCGACGAGGACGTCGGTCATCGCCCAGGAGAGGGTGGGATCGGGGAAGGCCTGGCGAGGGTCTCGTCCGACGGCGTCGGGGTCCGTCGCGACCCGCCCGTCGATGGACAGGACGATGTCCATCCAGTTGTCGAGCACGGTGTTGTTCCAGAGGCGGACGCGATCGGAGCTGAACGCCTTGATCCCCGCGTCGTCGTTGCCGGTCACCGTGTTGCCCGCAGCGAGGATGTCGGTGGAGAGCTCGAACATGACCCCGTGCTTGGTGTTGTGCGCGACGCGGTTCCCCAGCACCTCGACCCCGACCACGGCCTCGTCGAACCACAGTCCGTTGCCCTCGTTCCCGCTGAACGTCCCGCCGCTCACCGTGACGTCCCGCGACCTGGTGAGCTTCAGGCCCCCGGCGACCGGTGCCGCGTTGAAGTGCTCGGTGTTGTTGCCCTCCACCCGCAGTCGACTCCCGATGAACCCGTCCGCGTAGACCGCGTGCACGCCGAGCATGCCGTTGTGCGTGCTGGTGACGCGGTCGAGGACGGCACGCTGGGCGCCGACGCTCACCCCGGTCGTCGCGCTCTCCGAGACGACGATGTTCTGGATCGTGACGTCGGTCGCCCCGCGGTCGACCCGCACTGCCCCCATGTCCGGCACCGACGGCGCGAACCGGCGTGCGTTGATCCCGCGGAACACGCTCCCGGAGGACTGGATGGTCACGGCCCGCACGAGCACGCTCGCCTCCACGGTCGCCGAGGACGGGTCGGAGCCGAGGATGAGGCGGTCGCGTGTCTCGTCGACGGCGAACTCGCCCTCCCCTGGTGACTGCGTGCTCGCGACCTGGCTGAGCGCTCGAACGTCGACCCACACCTGGTCCGGGTGCGCGGCCATCGGGTGGGCAGGATCGACGAACGACCAGCCGGGCTCGGTCGAGTCTGGCTTCCCCCGCGCATAGGAGGGACTGTCGTCGAAGTGCGTCGACCAGCCGTCGCGCACCCAGGTCCCATCGGTCGCCTCACGGAACCCGGTGACGGGGCGACTCCCATCCAGCCACACCTCCTGACCGACGGCGTTCTGGATCGTGAGTCGCTTCTCGGGTGGCACGACCAGGGTCTCCCGGTAGACACCCGCCGAGACGATGATCGTCCCGCCCGTCGGTGTGGCGACGATGGCATCCGAGATCGTCGAGAACGGATGGAGCCTGCTCCCGTCTCCGGTGTCGTCACCCGACGCGCGATCGACGAATCGGGCTCCCGCAGGTGTCGGATACCCGAAGTCCGCGACCGGAAGCGCTCCAGCGGCGTCCGGGTCGAGCGGCGGCGTGACGGCGTCGTCCTGCTCGGTACCCGGCAGCACGCTGCGCTCCACGGGCCGTGCGGAGAGACTCGACACGGCGAGCGCCGCCGGCCCTCCGGAGGCCGAGGCGTACGCCCACAGCGCCGCTCCGCCCGCCGCTTGCAGCCGCTCCGGACTGCCGTCCTGCGCGAGGGTGCGCCACTCGGGCGCCTGCGCCGACGAACCGGTCCACACCCGCGCGTCGAGCGAGACCGGTCCGGTGCCCGTGACCCGGAACTGCAGCGTCGTCCGGGTGCCGGCATCCGTCGTGATGGCACCCTCGAACGTGCCGAGCGCGGTCACCGCGTCAGGCGTCCCGTCGACGCGGTCGGCCGTCAGATCGATCCGACCCGACGGTGCGATCTTCGCGACCGCCCGATAGGCGAATCCCTCCGAGGAACGGGCCACCAGGCCGATGCGGAGGCCGGATCCCGTCGCGGGAATGGTCGTGGGGGTGAAGCTCGCGCTCAGGAGGCCGTCGTCGAGGACCGTTCCCGTGAACGCCGCCTCGGCCGCGGTCCCGGCGGCCTCGAGTGAGACGATGCCGGTTCCGGCTGCCAACGAGAAGGCCGACGCCCCTGAGAGCCGATACGGTCCCCCGAGGTCCGGGACTCCCCATCCGGGCTGATCCGTGCGGTCGAAGGTGTCGGCGGCGAGATCAGCCCCAGCGCGCCAGGGTGCGGAAGCGGCCACGACGGTGACGGCGGTCGCGATCAGGCCGGCGACCGCCACCACGGCGAGCGCCACGATGAGCCGTCTGCGCGAGCGGGCCGCCACGGGTCACCCGTTCTGGTCGCGGGCGTACTCGCTGTAGACGCCACCGAAGGCACCGGACAGCATGCCAGCGCCGCGCTTGGCGGTGCGCTTGCCCTTCGCGTCGTGGCGCAGCGATCCGGTCAGCCGGCCGACCACGTGCTGGGCGGTCCCGCCGACGAAGCGCACGGAACCGCGGAGCAGCAGCGGCACACGCACCCGGAACCGTCCGACGGCGGTCGGTTGCAGGACGAGCGAGGTCCTGCTCCACGAGTTCCCACTCCGGTACGCCCGCTGCAGCACCCACTCGCGGGTGATCCGGCTCGCCGGGACCTCATCCGTGACGACCGCCTCGTCGCACCAGACCATGCGGCCGCCGCGGGCCACGATCGTGCGGGAGAACAGCGTGTCCGAGCCGCCCGACAGCCCGAAGCGGTCGTCGAACGTGATCGACTGCTCGCGCAACCAGCGCAGGTCCAGAAGCAGGTTGTTCGTCGCGGCGACCTCGATCGACGTCCCGGTGGCGAGGCGACGACGGTCGAAGAAGCGCCCGGCCTCGACCCAGGCGTCGGGTTCGCGTTCGAACACGGAGACGACGGAGCCGACGACCGCCACGACGGGCGGTCGAGCCGCCACGAACTCGGCGACGAGCCCGGCGAGCCAGCGCTCGGAGGGGACCTCGTCGTCGTCGATGAAGACCAGCAGGTCCTGATCCGCGGATTCGGTCAGTGCGCGATTCCGCCCGGCGACGATTCCGGGGGTCGACTCGTGCACGTACACACCTGCGTCGTCGGCCTCGGCGAACGCGCTGAGGACGGCCTCGCGGGCGCTCGCCTCCGGATCGTTGTCGACGACGAGGACGCGCACGTCCGCGTCGATCGAACGCCCCTGCGCCACGAGCTGCGGGATGAGGGAGACGACCTGCGGCACACGGCGGTAGGTCAAGACGGCGATGGTGAGGGTGTCGAACGACTGGCGGCTCATGCGGCATCAGCTCCTGGTGTGCTCGGTCTGCGGCGGTTGCCGGATCCGATGGTCTCCTTCGCGCGCTGCAGGTAGCGGCGGGCGGTCGGGCGGTGGAACAGCAGGAAGACACCGACGCAGCAGATGAAGAACGCCGTCCCGCCGACGAGGAGGTGGATGATGTCGGGCATCCCGATGAGGCCGATGGCGAGATAGGCCGCAGCCCCCCACAGGCTCGCGTGGATCGCCGGGAGCATCACGCCGAGCTGGGCGCGGACGTGCACGCCGGTGAGTCGTCGCTGGATGAGGAGCAGGACCGGGATGAGGAGGAATCCGGCGATCGTGTAGCCGGCTGCGACGCCGAGCACCCCGAACTGCAGCCCGATCACGATGCCCGCGACCTGCATGCCCGTCGCGAGCAGCTCGTACCGCAGGTTGAGCGAGGCGAACCCGAGCGCCTTCATGAGCGACGGCGTGATGTAGAAGATGGTCTCGCGGGCTCCGCCGATCGCGAGCACCGAGATGAGCGCGGCCGCGGCCATCCACTCCGGCCCGAGGACGATGAACACGAGCTGTGGTGCCGCGGCGGAGATGAGCGCCATGATCGGGACCACCGTCGTCGCGAGCATCTCCGTCGCATCGGTGAGCTGCGATGCGACGCGACGCCGGTCGCCGGCGCTCCGCGAGAAGATCGGGAACAGCACCCGGTTCACGGTCTGCCCGATGAGCTGGACCGGGATGGAGAGGACGCGATACGCCATGCCGTAGAAGGCCAGCGAGGTGACGCCGAGGACACGACCGACGAGGATGTTGTCGATGTTCCGGGAGAAGTAGGCGATGCAGTTCGTCGCGAAGACCTTGACGCTGTAGCCGAGCAGCATGCTCATGCTGCGGAAGGCGAGGTTCGGCAGAGGGCCGCGGAAGACGATGAGGAGCACGATGGCGACGAGCGCGTCGGTGAACAGCGTCTGGTAGACGGTGGAGAAGAAGTCGGCGCCAAGGAGGGCGGAACCGATACCGGCTGCCGCTCCGGCGATGGCTCCGACGACGTCGGCGACCGCGATGCTCTTGAACCGCAGGCCGCGCGACAGCATGGCCCGCGGGACGATGGCGAGGGCCTTGAGCGGGAGGAGACAGCCGAGGATGCGGAGGACGTCGGTCAGGGCGTCGACGCCGAAGAAGTCGGCGATCGCGGGCGCGATGAACCAGGTGAGTGCGCCGAGGGCCACACCGAGCAGGATGTTGAGGCTGGCCACCGCGCCGGCCGCGCGGCGCTCGAGCACCGGACGTTGGATGAGCGCCGACGAGAGGCCCTGGTCGAGCATGAGCGTCGTGAGCGTCACGTAGATGGTCGCCGCACTCACGACGCCGTAGCTCGCGGGACCGAGGATGCGCGCGATGACGAGCGCGCTCGCGACCTGCGCCAGCTGGCGGAGGATGACGGCGATGGCCGACCATTTCACGCCCTGGGCGGCCGTCTGCGGGCGTCTGACGGCTGGTTCCCCCTCGTCGGGCCCGACGGACGTCACGACGCCGCCTGGGGCGTCTGGTGCCGCGTCGACCGGCCGGTCCCGGCCCGGGCGACGGCGGCACGCAGGTGGGCGCGATAGGCGTCCGTCCCGTGTCGACGCTCTGCGAGGGCGGCGTCGCGGAGTGCTGCCGAGCGCCGCTGCTCCCAGTCGTCGACGGTCGCGGTGATGGCGCGAGCGATCGCGTCGGCGTCGCCCGGTTCGACGAAGACCGCCGACTCGTACCCACCGGCCGCCTCGCGCAACCCCGAGGTGTCGCTCACGATGACCGGACGGGCCGCGAGCATGGCCTCCACGGCCGTGTTCCCGAACGGCTCGTCCACGCGCGACGAGACGATCATGATGTCGGCCGCGGAGATGTAGGGGTACGCGTCGTCCACGAAGCCCGTGAAGACGACGCGCTCCGCGAGGCCCAGCTCCGCGATCCGCGCACGCAGTTCCTCCTCGAACCACTCGTAGCCCGGGTAGACCGCGCCGACGAGCGTGAGGGTCGCGCCGAGGCCGGCGGGAAGCCGGTCGATGGCCTCGACGATCACGTCCGGGCCCTTCCGCGCGGACAGGCGGCCGATGTAGACGAGCTCGACCGAATCGTCGAGCGACTGGCGTGCCGGTTCCACCTGGGCGGGCCCCGTCACCCCGTTGAGGACGATCTCGGACCGAGCGGCGAGCGCCGGGAACATCATCTCGACGGTCTGCTTCGAGAAGTCGCTGTTGTAGATGATGCGGTCGGCGAGGTGGAGCGGCGCCGAGAGGGCGAAGCGCGCGAGCCTACCCGCGCTGCGTTCGGCCTCGTGCACGTGGACGACGAGCGGCTTCCGCGCGAACCGTGCGATGAGGTTCGCGATCGGGATCGTCACGGTGCTCACGTAGACGACCGAGGGGCGGAGCCTGGCGACCAACCGACGGCCACGGAACAGCCAGACGAGCGAGCTCGACGCCAGCTTCACGAGGCCGATCGGCGAGAGCATCGACTTCCGGAGGACCGGCAGGTCGAGCACCTCGACCGCTGCGCCCGCGCGACGCAGCTCCTCCTCCAGGGGACCGTTGGAGGCCAGCACGACGGTGACGTCGTCGCCCTGTGCGGTGTATGCGGCGACGCTCTCCAACAGGACGCGGTCGGAACCGTAGAGTTCCGCGCTCGGGTGCATGATCAGGACTCTCATCGAGTCGACCCCATCTCGTCTCAGCAGATCGCGCGGAGCACTCATGCCAGTCGGCGCTTCGGGTGCGGACGGGCGGCGGAGAAGAGGATGCGCGCTTCGACCAGAGTACCGGACCGCGCGCAGGATACCGCGCATGCGGCAGAATGGGACGCCAGTGGGACGTATGATTCGAGACACGCCCAGCACCCGAGGAGAACACGCGTGACATTGCTCGGATATCTACGTGCCATCGTGACCGGCTGGTGGATCGTCGTGATCGCCCTCGTGGCAGGCCTCGGCCTCGCCAGCGTGTACAACTCGATCAGCACCCCGGTCTACGCCAGCACCGTGAAGTTCTTCGTCTCCACGCAGACCGACGTCGGCGGTTCGGCGCTCGCGGCCGACGAGTTCGCCCAGCGCCGCATCAACTCCTACGTCCAGCTCCTGACGAGCGAGTCGATGGTCCGGCAGATCATCGACGCGAGCGACGTGGACCTCTCGGTCGCCGACGTGACCGCGCGCATCAACGCCTACTCCGACCCCGAGACGGTGCTCCTCGGCGTCGAGGTGCAGGACACCGACAAGGGACGCTCCTACGCGCTCGCGAAGGCCGTCGCCGACGAGTTCGGTGTCCTCGTGTCGTCGCTCGACAACCGTGGCGACGCCGAACTGGCGAACGTCAAGCTCAACGTCGTGTCGGGTCCGACCCTCAACGAGGTGCCGGTCTCCCCTCGCAAGCAGCTGAACCTGGCGCTCGGCGCCGTGATCGGTTTGGCGATGGGTGCGACGATCGCGATCGTCCGGAAGACGAGTCGGCGGTCGGTCGGAACGGCGACGGAGTTGGAGGACGCCCTCGACCTGCCCGTGCTCGCGACGCTTCCCCGGCTGCACCCGAACCCGCTCCTCCTGCAGCGCGAGAGCGGTCGGGAGCCCGCTTCCGTGACGAAGGTCGACATCGCAGTGGAGCGGTTGATCGCGAACCTCGAACTCGAGTCCGCGACGCCGCGCTACAGCGTCCTCCAGGTTGCGAGCGCGCACGCCGGCGACGGCCGCTCCCTCATCACGGGGCAGCTCGCGAAGGTCCTCACCCGGTTCCACAGCTCGGTCATCGTCGTCGACGCCGACTTCCAGCATCCCTCGCTCACCACCGCGTTCGGCTCGACCGACCGTCCGGGTCTCAGCGACTACCTGGCCGGCACGGCCGAGGTGTCGGACATCGTGGTGCGCACGCCGCTCTCCGGGCTCCTCCTCGTCCCGGCCGGCACGGCCCGCATCGACGGCGCCCAGGGGCTGGCCTCGCCGCGATTCGCCACGCTCGTGGAGGAACTGCGCGATCTGGCGCCGATCGTGCTGCTCGACACGCCACCGCTCCTCCCCCGCATCGACGCATCGCTCATCGGCCGTGAGGTCGACGGCGCCGTCCTCGTCGTCGGCCGAGACCGCTCGACCAAGCCGCAGCTGGTGCGCGCGATCGAGACCCTGGCCCCCGCGGAGACGCTGATCCTCGGCACCGTCCTCAACTCCTCGCCACGACCGCCACGACGCACGACCAGCGGTCGCGCGCAGCGGATGGACAAGGCGCTCGGGACGCTCCTGATCGGCGACCACGGGTCCGAGGACGCCTCAGCCCAGCCTGCGCCGTCTGCGACACAACCCGCGAGCTGATCGGCAGCGGACCCCATGACCCAACTCCTGGTCTGGATCCTCGTCTGCGTCGCGCTGGCGCTGATCCTCCGCAACCGGCCGATCGTGAGCGTCGGCCTCGCGATCTCCCTCTGGTTCCTGGTGCCGACGGTCGGCGGGTACGTGCTCACCGGGCAGAACGCGGGTCCCCTCGCCTTCCACCCGGCCACCTGGTTGGTGGTCGCGACGGTCGCGATGCAGATCATCCACAACGGACCGCGCCTCGGCGACGTGCTCGCGCAGCACGTGCTGCTGTTCAGCGGTCTGGCCGTGGTCCTCGTCGTCGCGTTTCTCACGACCCGCCTCGGCAACTACGGCGGTGGCATGAACCTGCTGGTCGACCAGATCCTCGTGCCCGTCGTCCTGTTCCTCCTCATCCTGGAGAGCGCGACCCGGGAGCGGTTGCTAGCGCTCAGGAACCTGCTGATCCTGCTCACCTCCATCGCGGTCGCCGTCGCGATCCTGCAGTGGTCCCTCAAGGAACCGGTCGTGTACGCCGCCGGATTCGAGTCCCAGTACTGGTTCAACCCGAAGCACGACCGCTGGATGGGGACCCTCGACCAGCCGCTAGCCCTCTCGCTCGCGGTCTGCGTGGTCACCCCACTGCTGTCCGGGCTGCGTCACTGGTGGGTCCGGATCCCGTTGCTCGCACTCATGTTCGCTGGGGCGCTGGTCTCGCAGTCCCGACTCGGACTCATCGTCATGATCGTGGCGGCGCTCTACGTCATCGGCATGTCGACGCGGAGCGCCGGCGCACGGATCGTCGGTCTCGTCTTCGCGGCAGCCGCGATCGTGGCCGCTGCCCTGTCACCGCTCGCGACCGGCGTGCTCGGGCGCGTGCAGGACGACACGGGCTCGACGCGCGCACGAGTCCTCGCCCTCGACTTCTTCGCCCGCGAGTGGCCGGACTACTTCATCACCGGTCAGGGCATCTCCTCGAGCTACCGGATCGGCTCGGCCGCCGGGCTCGGGACGAGCCTCGAGAGCTCGATCCTCATGTACTCGATCGACATCGGCATCCTGTTCGCGCTGCTGTACTTCGGCACGATGGTCTACCTCCTCGTCGTCGCACGGAGGACGGTGACGATGCCGGGCATCATGCTGGCGGGGGTGCTCGCGGTGATCATCCCGCAGACCTACAGCGCCCTGGCCACCCGATCCGTGGCCGGGGTGCTCGTCTGGGCCGTGATCGGCATCGCGACGGCCGACGCCTCGCTCGGTCGTGAGCAGCTGCTCCGGACCCTCCCTCCGCGAACCGTCGCCGCCCGACGAGCGGCCAGACGCGCGGCTCAGCGTCCGTCGCGCGTGACGCTCGAGGTGTAGTCCGCCAGCGCGGTCCGATCCGCTGCGCTGTACACGCGCGCGATCGCATCGTCGTTCCCCGTTCCCGCCACATTGTCCGAGCGCAGGCTGATGACCTGCGTGCCCGGGACGGTGAGGAAGTGGACGGCCTTCTCGTGGACCTGCGCGACAGGGATGCCCCCGCGGAGCGCGACGGCGTGCAGCCAGATGTCGTCGGCCTTCGGCGTGACGGCCTCGAACGCCCGACCCGCCGCCAGGAGCGCGTTGAGCATGACCGGCGGGTAGAGCACCCCGGAGACGCCGAGGGCGAAGTTCGCCGGCGACGGAACAGTGCTGGTCGCGGACGGCCAGGACTCGTACGGGGTGAAGTCACCGGAGGCGTCCTGCTGCACGACACGGGCCCAGTAGCAGTAGATCAGACCCGGACGGGCGTGGTGGGCGCTGAGGAGCTCCTCGAGCCAACCGCGCGGGTAGATGATGTCGTCGTCCGCGGTCACGAGCGGCACGGTGTGCTCCCCGAGCGACGCGACGTACGGCCAGTACTTCGTGTGCGGCCCGAGGTTGTCCGACAGGGCGATCTCCAGCCCGCGTGCCTGCAGACTGCGGAGCTCCGGGGACAGCGTGTCCATGGCGGACGGGTCGTCCAACCACAAGATGATCCGACGCGGCCGGACCCTGCCGCGGCCGATCGACTCGATCGTCGTGTGGACGGCCTGCGTCCGCACGCCGTAGCTCGTGAGCGACACGACGACCTCACCGGTGCCGAGCAGCGAGCGTCTCCGACGCTGCTGGAACAGTCCCAGCGAGAAGGTGTCGAGTCTGGCGACGAAGTGCTTCGCGCGTTTCCGCGCACGGCGCAGCGCGCCGCCGCCCTGCTTGGGCGACGGCGCGCTCCTGGACTGATCCGATGCCATCAACGTCCGATCACTGCACGGGTCGGGCGACGAGGCCGTCGAACAGCACCGAGACGGGGAAGTTCGTCGAGCTGCCTGACAGGTAGGTGAGCAGCGCGACGGTCCCGGGGCCCTGGAGCTCGGCAGAGGTGTCGGTCGTCGTGGTCTGCCACGCCGCCGGCTCAGCGCCCGCGGTGCTCCACACCTTGGCGTTGATCGTCGTCGTACCCGAGCCGGACACCTGGGTGCGGATCGTGTACTCGGTTCCCGGAGCGAACGCCCCCGCCACGGCGACGGTCTTCAGCGTGGTCTCCACGCCGGCGACGGTCTTCGTGATGTACAGCGTGATCGCACCGTTCGAGGCGACCTTCACCTTCGCCCGGTAGTCGTTGCCGGGAGAGACCTGACGACCGGCGAGGGAGACGAACGCTCCGCCACCGTCTGCCAGCTTGTCGAGCGTGAAGTTCACTGCGACGTCAGCGCTCGCCGCCGAGACGCCCGGAAGGAAGGCGTTGACGCCAGCCCCCGCCTTGGTGAGCTTCAGGACGCCCTTGCCGGCAGCGACCGACGCATTGGCCGCGCCGCCCGCGATCGTCCACGCCCCGCCGGTGTCGGCGGTGCCGAAGCCGCCCGCCTGCGTCCGCTCGAAGGTGTCCGTCGCGAAGGCCGCAGCAGGATCCACCGGCGGGTCCACCGGCGGCACCACCGGAGCGGTGACCGTCGCGACACTGGTGACCGTACCGGTGGCACCGGCGTTGTCGGTGACCGTGAGTCGGACCGTGTAGGAGCCGGCCGCAGCGTAGCTGTGCGTTGCGGTGACCCCGGTGGCGAGGGTGCCGTCTCCGAAGTCCCAGGCGTAGGACACGATCGTCCCGTCGCTGTCGGACGACGTCGATGCGTCGACCGTCAGTGCCAGGTCGGCCGCCGACTGCGTGAAGGCTGCCGTCGGAGCGACGTTCGCCGGTGGCTGCGGCGTGGTCGGCGCACCGACCGGGACCGCAGACAGGTTGTCGAACGAGACCGCGACGGGGAAGTTCGTCGAGCTGCCGGACAGGTAGGTCATGACGCCGACCGTACCAGCGGCCTGGAGGGCTGCCGTCGTGTCGGTCGTCGTGGTCTGCCAGGTGGCGGGCTCGGCCGTGGACGTCCGCCACGCCTTCGCGTTGATGGTCGTCGCGTTGGAGCCGTCCACCTGGACCCGCACCGTGTACTCGGTGCCGGCGGTGTACGTCCCGGTGAGGGCGACCGTCTTGAGTGTCGTCTCAGCGCCGCCAACCGTGCGGGTGATGTACAGGGTCAGTGCGCCGTTGGAGGCCACCTTCACCTTCGCCCGGTAGTCGTTGCCCGCGGAGACCTGACGTCCGGCGAGGGAGACGAACGCTCCACCACCGTCGGCCACCTTGTCGAGGCTGAAGGTCACCGAGGCGTCGGTCGAGGTCGAGGAGACCCCCGAGAGCGAACCGTTGACGCCGGCTCCCGCCTTGGTCAGCTTCAGGACACCCTTGCCGCCCGTGACGCTCGCGTTCGCGGTGCCACCGGTGATGCTCCAGGTGCCGCCGCTGTTCGCCGCACCCAGACCACCGGTCACCGCACGGGTGAAGGTGTCGTTGGCGAGCGAGGTGGGCGTCTGCGGAGCGGTCACCACGACGCTGTGCGTGATGGTGTTCGTCCCGCCGCGGTTGTCGGTCACCGTGAGCGAGACCGTGTACGTCCCGGCGGCCGTGTAGGTGTGCGACGCCGTCGCGCCGGTACCGGTGCCGTTGTCGCCGAAGTTCCAGGCGTACGAGGCGATGGTGCCGTCGCTGTCGGTCGACGCGGATCCGTCGACCGCCACGGTCAGGCCGTTCGGCGTGGCCGTGAAGGCTGCGGTCGGCAGGACGTTCGCCGGCGCCGTGACGGTCACCGAGGAGCTGCTCGAGCCGGTGAGGCCGTCGTTGTCCGTCACGGTGTGGGTGATCGTGTACGTGCCCGCCGCCGCGTAACCGTGCGTCGCCGTCGCGCCGGTGCCGGTCTGCCCGTCACCGAAGTTCCAGGCGTGCGAGACGATCGTCCCGTCGGCGTCGGTCGAGGTCGAACCGTCGACGTTCACGGTGAGGCCGGCGGCCGCCGCCGTGAAGTGCGAGGTCGGGGCGACCAGGACGGGAGCGCTGACGACGATGGTCTGCGTGACCTCGCCGATGGCACCCTCGTTGTCCGTCACCGTCAGCTTGGCCTGGTAGCTGCCGGCTGCTGCGTAGGTGTGGTTCGTCGTCACGCCGGTGCCGGTCGTGCCGTCGCCGAACTGCCAGGCGTACGAGGCGATCGTGCCGTCCGAGTCGGCCGAGGCCGAAGCGTCGAAGGCCACCTGGAGGTTCGTGGCGCTCGGGCTGTACGCGGCGACGGGAGCGACGTTCGGGAGCTTCGTGGTCACGGAGCGGGTCGTGGTCGCCGTGGCGCCCTTGTTGTCCGTCACCGTGAGCGTCACGGTGTGCGCACCGGCCGTCGTGTAGTCGTGCGTGGTGGTCGCGCCGGTGCCGGTCGTGCCGTCACCGAAGTCCCAGGCGTACGAAGCGATCGTGCCGTCCGAGTCCGTCGAGGCCGTCGCGTCGAACTGCGCGTGCAGATCGGTGGCGGTGGCGGTGAAGGATGCGGTCGGTGGCACGTTCGGGACGACACCTGTGCCGAGTGCGTAGTGGTTCTCCACCTGCGCGTTCGTCAGCGGGGTCGGGTAGACGGCGACCTCGTCGAGCGTCCCGGCGAAGAACGGGTCGGTGCCGTTCCACGTGGTGTCACCGGCGATCCGCCAGTAGCCGGAGTAGTCCTGCGCAGAGGTCTGCGGGTTCGTGCCCTTCAACGAGCCGTCCACGTAGAGCTTCATCCCGGCGCTCGACTGCTCCGCCACCAGGTGGTGCCAGGTGCCGTCGTTGTAGCCCGCGGGCGAGGTGATCGTGTTCGTCTGGCCCGTCCACGTGCCGAAGGTCAGTGCACCGTTCGGCTCCATGTAGACGTGCCGGTCGTAGCTGCCGGAGGTGCCGGTCTGGCTGCTGCCGAAGCCGATGAGCTTGCCGCCACGGGTCGTGGTCGTCTTGAACCACAGCTCGAGTGCGTAGCTCGACGGGCTGCTGAACTGGTCTTGGCTCGCGACGCCGGCCTGCTGCCAGCCGCCCTGGTTGATCGGGTCGAAGGTCGCAGCCTTGTTCGCCGAACCCGCGATCGCGCCGTCGACACCCTGGTTCACCCGTCCGGTGTAGGTGCCGGCGTGGTCGCTCTTGGAGGAGTCGGCCGCGACCTGGCCCGACGTCTCACCGAGGCGCCAGTAGATCGACGGGTCGAGGTTGTACACGGACGCGCCGTAGCTGTCGGCCGGAGCCGCCGGGATCGGGGAGGTACGACCGGAGGCCACGAAGTGGTTCACGATCGAGTCCTGCGAGAGCGCGGTGTCGTAGATCGCCACCTCGTCGATGTTGCCGGCCAGGTAGTACGAGTTCGGCTGGTTCGTCCAACCGCCGAGGTTGTCACCGCCGATCCTCCAGTACCCGGTGAAGCCGGGCTGGCCGGACGTGACGTCCGCACGGCTGGCGACGAGTCGCCCGTCGACGTACAGCTTCATCCCCGCGCTGCTCAGCGAAGCCGCGATGTGGTGCCACTGGCCGTCGTTGTAGCTCTTCGAGGTGTTGACCGTGCGCACGCCGCCCGGGTGGACTCCGAACCAGATGCGGCCGGCGTTGTCCATGTAGACCTGGCGGTCGTAGTTGCTCGAGTTCCCGGTCGCGGTGTTCCCGAAACCGATGATCTTGCCACCGTTCGTGGTGGTCGTCTTGACCCAGCTCTCCACCGTGAACGTGTCCGGGCCGAGCGAGGGGTCAGGCGTGGTCACGGTGCTGTTGTCGCCCGCGAAGCCGTAGGACGTGTTCGTGTCCCCGATGCCGGAGCCGTCCTGGTTCTGGGAGATGGTGCCGCTCAGGTTGCCGTCGGCGAAGCCTGCCCAGTCCTCAGCCGTGGTCCCGCTGGACTCACCGAAGCGGTAGTAGGTCTGCGGGCTGTCGGCGAGCACCGATGCGGAGTACGCGCTCGAGCTCTGGCCGCCGGACGCGATGGTCACCGTGATGGTGTCGGAGCGCGCGATGTTGCCGAACGGGTCGGTCGCGAACACCCGGTACCGGTACGTCTGGCCCGGGGTAAGACCGGTGTCGACGTAGCCCATCGACGGACGCTGCCAGAAGGTGGACTCCTGGGTGGTGGTGTACACCGGACGGGCCGTGTTGCCGTCGCGGATCACCTGGTAGGTGAGGTTCTTGTTGTCACGGTCCCAGTTGGCGGTCCAGCGGATGCGGGCCTGCCCGTTCACCGAGGAGGTGACCGTCGGGTTGAAGCGGGAGCCGGTGACGACCGGACCCTGGGTGTTGGGCGCCTTCGAGGAGACGGCGAACCGCACGAGACCCTGCTGGCCCGAACCGTTCACGTTCTTGAACTCGCCACCCATCACGACGTACTGCGTGTTGGCACTGACGGCCCACGGGCCCTGGTTCTGGCCGGTCGCGGTGCCGGTGTCGAGGTTCGGGAACCAGTTCAGCAGCGTCGGGGAGGCGGTGCCGCCCCAGCTCGGGTAGCCGTAGATGTCCGGGGTGGCCGTGCCGGTCGCGGACTTGCTGAACGCGATGCCGCGGTAGAACGACCAGGGGTCGGTCTGCGGGAAACCGCCGATGTTGCCGCAGTAGTGCGCGTGACCCGCCGTGTAGACGACGTCCCCGACGACCGCTGCGCTGTAGGTGTCACCGTGGCAGTCCGCGACCCACTTGAGGTCACCGCCGTCCCACGATGCACGGAAGCTGTTCTCGAGGTTGCCCCCGCTGCCGAAGACGTACCCGGTGCCGTAGACGCTGTCGTTGTCGGAGGTGAGGCTCGTGATCCCGGCCTGCGTGCCACCGTTGCGCACCTGGCTGTTGGCGCCGAACGGCAGCAGCGCACCGTCCGTGAGGTTCACGGCGGCGACGCCGTAGCCGGGGTTGCTCGAACCGTTCACGGTCGTGAACTGACCGCCGACGACCGCCTTGGTCTTGTCGGGCGACAGCACGATCGCGTTCACACGGCCACCGTCGGCCGCAGGGGCCCACGGCAGCAGCGAACCGTCGGAGGCCTTCGCGGCGGCGAGACGCAGGCGCTGGTCGGTGCCGACGGAGGTGAAGAGACCACCGAAGTACACGGCGTCGTTCGTCGCGACAATTGCGCGGACCGTCGAAGCCGGCTTCGGGAGGAAGGAGGTGATGAGCGCACCCGTGGTCGGGTTGAGCGCGGCGATGCGCCAGACGGTCGCACCGTTGACCGCGGTGAACGAGCCACCGACGTAGATGCGGGAGCCATCGGGCGAGGCGGCGACGCTGATGGCCTCGCCTCCGGTGAGGCTCGGCGCGAAGCTCTGGATGAGTTCACCCGTCGACAGCTTGTAGGCGAGGATGTTGCTCCGGGCGGTCGTGTTCACGCCGGCGGCGGCTCCCGCAGGACGCGCCTGCGAGAAGTTGCCCACCGCGTACACGGTGTCGCCGACGATGGCCTGCTGCCAGACCACGCCGTTCACCTGCACGGTCGGGAGCGCGTCAGCACTCACCGTGGTCGGCGACGCGGGACTCGCGGGATCGACCGGTGCGGTGTCGGCGTACGCGGGTGTCGCGATGAGCGCACTCGTCAGCACCGCGGCGACAGCCACGGCAGCCAGAGCGGCCTTCGAGAAGAGAGTTCGGGTCATGATCGGGTGCCCCCATCAGTCGCCTGGACAGCGACCGGTAACGGTGAAAGAAGAGCACGGCACAGCTTCGGGTGCTATGGCGCGATCGGATGCTATCAGCGCCTGGAAGCGGCCAACATCCCTCAAACACGGGTCATTTTGACCCCCACCGTTGCGCCCCTCGCCGGGCGACTCCACGCGCCGGATTCGGTTCGGCGCCGATGCCTCACTCAGGCCGGAGGTGCCGCACCTTCGAAGGCGAGCACCGGGGCGGTCACGACGGTGTCGACGAACACGCGGAACACGTCGCGGTCGCCCGCAGCGACCCCGAACACGTAGACCGCCGTGGCGCTGTCCCCCGCTGCGAGGTCCGACGGGAACGGCACGACACCGGGGCCACTGAGTTCGCTGCTCGACAACCGATCGGCACCGGCATCGGCCGTGACCTGCATCGTCCGCAGGTCGAGGCTCGCATCGGTGCCGTTCTTCACCGTGATCGAGACCTGCACGGCGGGGCCGGCGATCTCGCCGACGCCCGACGCTTCGCCCTCCACCGCTGTGAGCTTCGTCACGCTCACGGTGACCCCGGGCAGCGCTTCGCCGTCCTCGTCGAAGGCGAGTGGTGGATCGGTGGGGCGGGTGCCGGGCTCGGCGGCGTCACCGCTGGGTGACGCGTCCCCGGTCGGCGTGGTCGCACCGGGGCTCGCGGACGCCGACGAGGTCGCGTTCGGCGAACCGGAAGCGGCGGCATCGGGTGTCGCACCGGGCCGGAAGAGGAGGAAGGAGACCGCGATCAGGGCGACGACGACGACGACACCCGCGACGATGAGGACGGTGCGTCGCGTGGATCGTGGCGCGCCGTGGCCCGGTGCACGTTCCCCGGCCGGCTGGTCTCCATCGAATTCGCTCACCGCTGTACCCCATTCCGAGCTCGCGCTCGTCTTCGGTCTCGGGCGGTGTCAGAGCGACGCACCCGAGACAGCAGCATATTGGCACATCCCGCTCACAGCTACTCGGCACCCCCTCCTCGGGTGGCACCTGAAAGTGGACTCGGCAAGCGCTGATGACCCTCATAGCCTCGGAGATGGCTCAATGAACGCGCCGACAACGACAGGGAAACACTCGAGTGGGGAGCGTTCGGACGATGACCGATCAGCAGGCGACAGCACGACAGGGCCGCGTGGGCTACGCAGCCGGCGCCTTCGACCTCTTCCACGTCGGACACCTGAACATCCTCCGCCACGCGAAGAGTGCATGCGACTACCTCATCGCCGGGGTCGTGTCCGACGAGCTGCTCCGCACCCGCAAGCGCATCGAACCCGTCGTCCCGCTCACCGAGCGCCTCGAGATCGTCCGCCACATCGGCTTCGTCGACGAGGCCGTCGAGGAGACCTGGGAGGACAAGCTCGAAGCCTGGGAAGCCCTCCGTTTCGACATCTTCTTCAAGGGCGACGACTGGCGGGGCACCGCCGAGGGCCTGCGCCTCGAGGCTGAGTTCGCGAAGGTCGGCGTCGAGGTCGTGTACTTCCCGTACACGATGAGCACGTCGAGCACCGCGCTCCGCCGCGCCCTCGCGCAGCTCGAAGAACAGCGCACCGCCGACAGCACGCTCGTCGTCCAAGCCTGACCACACTGCACCACCCGGGACCTTCCGCCACCCACTCCCCCAACGACTCGACGGGGAGGTACTGTTGGACGGCGGATCGACACACAGGGCGGTGCAGAACATGACGAAGGCTCGGCAGGCACTGCTGGCACGCCTCACCGGCTCGCTGCCTGTCTACGGCTCCATCGTCGGCGTCGCCACTGACGAGCGGACCGTCGTCATCACCTACGGCGACGGCCCGAGTCCCGACGGCACTCCCGGCGTCCTCGACGCGCTCGCCGAGGCCGGCGCGACAGCCACGTTCTTCGTCCTCGTCGGCCGAGCCAGGCAACACCCGGACCTCCTGGCGCGCATCGTCGCCGAGGGCCACGAGATCGCCTTGCACGGCGGCGACCATCTCCGCCTCACCGACTTCTCCGAGGAGGAGGCCTACCGACGCACCCTCGACGCGAAGCGCGAGCTCGAAGCGCTGAGCGGCCAGACCGTCGAGTGGTTCCGTCCGCCCTACGGTGCGCAGAGCATCGACACATGGCAGGCCGTGAAGCGCGCCGGTCTGCAGACGGTGCTGTGGACGGCCACGGCCTGGGACGTCAAAGACGTCGGCGAGCACGAGCGGGTCGCCCACGCCGTGCGCCACTGCCACCAGGGTTCCATCCTCCTCGCCCACGACGGTTTCGCGGGCCCCGCAGACGGCGTCGACGACGGCCCGGAGCCCGAGGTCGACCGCGGAGCACTCGCGGCCGAACTGTTGAGCGGTTTCGCTCGCGAAGGCCTCATCGGCCGTTCGCTCGGCGACGCCCTGCGCACGGGAAAAGCCGTGCGCCGCGCCCGCTTCACGGAGTGATCCGTCCGGCTCAGAACGCCATCGGACGCCACCCCACCACTCCTGCCGCGCCACTTCCCAGCTGACCCTCAGCTCCAGCGGGGGACATCATGCACGGACGGGTCGATGCCCTGGACGGGCGCATCGTGGCCCTCGGCGCTCCGGGCCACTGAATGTGCCACGGCCGCGGTTGTCAACGCACGACACGGATCACCTCGCGGGGACGAGCTCGAACGAGCCGGAAAGTGTGTCGACAAGCTCGGTACCCCGGGTGGGGGGGCATCAGAAATTTCCTGGTCAGGGGGAACTTGCGCTCCCCTCTGCAGTCCTGCAAGGTTAACGAACAGATAACAGGGACTGACCGGGGGGCCAGGATCCGCCGAACCGTAATCCAACGTCCGACGGAGGACTTCACCCATGACTGGGACCCATCTCTCACCGCGCCCGAAGCACGCCTCAGCACCCACGCACCACCCGAGCAACCCGACCACCTCGACCTCCAGGTCACGACGACTCGTCGCAGTCCTCGCCTCGCTCGTCATCGCGATCGGCACACTGGTGTCCATCCCCACAGCCGCGAACGCGGCGACCACCGGCTCACTGACCGTCGCTCCCGGTGCATCCGCCGCCGCGACCGTGACCGGGACGAACCTCGGCGACGTCACCGCCTCAGCCCAGTTCACCGTCCCTGCCCAGCGCACCGCCTACGTCGCCGTGCAGCTCCGCTCGGCGTCGACCGCAGCGGGCTACCGCGCGAAGGCTCGGATCCTCTCCACGGGTGAGGTGACCGTCAGCATCGCACGGGTCGTCGGCGGGGTCGAGACGGCACTCGTCAGCGGCGCCACGGGCGTCACCGTGCAGACGGGCCAGAAGCTCAACCTCGAGGGCGTCGTCTCGGGCACCAACCCGGTCAAACTCTCGGTGCGCGCCTGGGTGGACGGCGCGACGAAGCCGGCCTGGCAGCAGAGCGCCTCGGACACCTCGGCCGCCCGTGTGAGCGCTGCCGGCCCGGTGCGTGTGTGGAGCTACCTGTCCGGTACGGCCGCCTCCGCCGCGAAGATCGCGTTCGGCAACGCTGCGACCGTGACCGCCACCGCCGGAACCGGTGGCGGAAGCACTCCTGCCCCTGCCAAGCCCTCCGCCACGACGACCGGGGTTCCCGCGGGCACGAGCCTCACCCGCTTCGACGGCGACATCACGGTGACGGAAGCCGGGACGGTGATCGACGGTCTCGACATCCACGGCTTCGTGAACGTGAAGGCCCCGAACGTGACGATCAAGAACTCCATCGTCCGCGGCGGCAAGGCCAAAGGCTTCGCCACCGGCCTGATCACGAACTACGGCTTCGACAACCTCGTCATCGACCACGTCGACGTCGTCGCTGAGTTCCCCTCGGTGTACTTCGACGGCATCAAGGGCTGGGACTTCACCGCCCGGAACGTGCACGTGGTCGGCAACGTCGACTCGATCAAGATCCACGGCGACAACGTGCTCGTCGAGAAGTCGCTGCTGGAGAACACCGTGTACTACGC